>NZ_JACSPS010000010.1 GCF_014837035.1 Kaistella pullorum
CGCTAAGTTTAAAGTCCGGATTTTGTACGGAGATCTGGGGCAGCAGCCGCAACCCTCCATATACGCCGGACGTTAGCAGCTATATTAAACGACATCGTACTTACACAAGACAAATGAGAGATAATAAACCACTTGAACAAGAAGCTTTAAGTTGTGCGACTTTTAAAGTATCAAAATATGGCTATAAATTTAGTCATCCCAACTTTGACAAAAATGGTGGAGACTTTTTTATAGAAGAAGAATTAGCAGACGGTTTACATAAAATAATAACTTGTCAATCTAAAGGACGAAATATTACGGACAACAATTCAAATGTAAAAATTCATACAAGTTATGTAAAGGATAGTTTTCTGCTTTTCCTTTATCTCAAAGATGATAACTATGACAATGATGACACACTATTTATTTTTACTAAAGAAGATATTCAGAAATGGCAAATTAGAAGTGATAACTTCTACTTAAATATCCCGAAAAATTCGCTTGATACTTCAATTTTTACAAGCAAGAAATTTGATAAAGTTAATTCTAAAAAAATTACAGACATTTTAAACGACATTGACGCTTTTATAAAAGTAGAGTATAAAACAATAACAAATTTAAATACACTTGATAGTCTATTAGACTTATGGAAGAATCTTGGAAGTTTGCCAGATGTTAATCTAACAAAACAATTACTTGATGATTTTGATAATTATCCTTACATAAACATAGAACAATTCATCTTTTTATTATGCATCACAATTCACAATGAAGAAAGCTTAGAATTTCACAATTCTATTGATTGGGCTTTCGAATATCTAAAGTTTTATAATGATTCGCCACCGAATGAATATATTTTCGACTTTAAAACTCAAAAAACAACATATCCAGCCTTTATGGTTACTTATAACAAGACCTATTTAGAATACATAGAAGATGAAATTGAAAAAGGGTTTAAGTTGCAGATTGGGGATATTGAAGAATACTTTGAATGTTATCTGTTTCAAAGTGGTGAATATTTCCTGAGATATGCAAAAACTGGAAAGAACATATAATTGAAGAAATACAGCTGCTAACAAGGGTTTGCAATAGTGGGGCGAAACTGCAAAGGTCAACGGTAGTTCTCCGATTGAACTTTACTGCAAAATTGAAGATTTGTGCTTCGATTGCCCCACCATCGCAAAGCCCCGAAACGTTAGCAGCAAGTTTATCCAAAATCCCGCAAAAATGAAAAAAATATTAAGTTTTCTTGTTCTGAATTTCTGCGTTTTTGCTTTTTGCCAAAATTTGAATTTGAAAAATCCAATTTCTAAAGATTTCGAACTTCCGCAAAAAATGAAAACAAATGATATTGCAATTATTTATGAAACTAACGGAGGTTGGTCTGCATATGATTATGTAAATTATTATTTTATTAGCAGTAACGGAATCTTAGATTCATACTCTGAAGAAAAACCAAAAGCATATCTAAAAAATGAGAAATTAAAAAGAACTGTAAAAAAGATTAAACTCACTCAAGATAGAAAAGAAAAAATTATTCAACTTATCAAATCAAAACAACTTTCCGATTTATTAAAGTATAATCAAGAAGATTTCAAAATAAAAGTTAATGAAAATATACCACCACCTTGTTATATTTCTGATGTAAATGGGTATAAACTTACTTTCATTCAAAATAATAAACAGAACACTTATGATTATTATGCTCCAAAATATATGTATGAAAAATGTCCTCACAAAACCATTAACAAAGCTGTGCTGAAAAAATTTATTGATGTTCTTGATTTATTTTGAAATAAAAAACCTGCTGCTAACAAGGGTTTGGCAATAGCGGGCAGAAAGTCATCAGTTCACATTTTGCGCTTCGGTTGTAATTTGTATTTTAGTTGAAAGTTTCGGCTTCGATTTGCCCGCCATCGCCAAGCCCCGAAACGTTAGCCGTAATTTTAAAAAATAGACGGTGAAAATTTTGAATCTTATATTATTCATTCCAATATTTTTATTCTCACAACAAGATAATGATTGGAGTTTTTATATGCGTAAGGCCTTGGACGATATAAAAAAAGAAGATTTTAAATCTGCTAAAATAAATTTGGAAAAATCTATTGAATTAGACTCTAAAAATCCTGCACCATACTATTTCAAAGGCTTTTCGGAGATAATTATGAATCAAGAAGAGCAGGGTTGCAAATCCTTAATTGAATCAATTTATTTGAATTTTAACCACGCAAAACAATTATATGCTGAAAAATGCCTTCGCTTCAATCCTAAATTAAATATTCAAAATTTTCGAACTGGTAAGTATGAACTGATGTTTTTAGATAATAGTTTCTACAAATATGAAATTGAACGAAAAAATGACATTCAGTTTGAAAAATATGAAGGAAAAATTTATAGTGGAAAACTAGTTTGGCTGGGAGATGGAGATTATACAATTATCGCTGATGAGAAAACAGAAAAAGAATTGGATAAAAATCCAAAATTTTACACAAGAGTTCTAAAAATTGAAGGTGATGAATACCTATACATAAAAATTGAAGAAAATCAAGTTGCGTATGGAATTATTAAAAAACTGCAATAAAAACTACGGCTAACAAGGGTTTGGCAATAGCGGGCGGAAAGTTTTCAATTGAAGATTTGTACTTCGGTAGAAAATTGTATGTTAGTTGAAAGTTTCGGCTTCGAAATGCCCGCCATCGCCAAGCCCCGGAACGTTGTACGCAATCTTAGAGAAAAACATATTAAAAACAAAGTGTATGAAACGAAATTTACTATTTATTTTCCTAATTCTGTCAACTTTTTCCTATGGACAAGGACGAAAATTTTTAAAAGACAAAATTAGAGAATGGGGCGAATGCAAAAATGTAGCAATGACTCTAACAGGTGGAGATATTGCTCTAAAAGGTAAAAATGGATGGGCTGCATCAGGAGTTCCAAAATCATTAACAAATAAATTATCTTCTCTAAACGAAAATAACGAACTGATTGACGACATTGTGCTCACTGAAAACGGTCGTTGGCTAATTTTATGGGGAAATAATGGAATAAGTTCGTATGGTACACCAACTTCATTAGATAGTAAATTAACTGAATGGAATGACAATGGAGAAATGATTTACTCAATAACTTTTAATGATAATGGAGATTGGGTTGTGATAAGTAAAACAAAATTTTCAGCGTCAAGTAGCAAAATAATTGATTGGATAAGCGAAGGCGAACAAAAATACGGTGAATTATGGGCAGCAAGTATCACAAATACAGGACTTGTGGTTGTATATGAAAGAGGGTATAAGTTTTTGGGGGATGTTCCCTCATCATTAAAAAACAAATTAGATGAAACAAAACTAAATGTATTTAGACTGAAATTTTTATCAGACGGAGCATACTTTATTGCAGATTTTGCCGGGAATTATGCTTATTACTTCTAAAAAAAAACTGCGTACAACAAGATATTTCTACAAGCGGGCAGGAAGTTTTCACTTGAAGATTTGAGCGATTAATAAAGATTTAAGCAAGTATAAAGACTTCGTATTTTCAGCCCGCCTGCAGAAATACCCAACCGTTATATGCCACTTTATGACGACAGAACAATACGATATAAAAACTAATATCAATATCGGGCAAGAGATTTTTGAGAACATACCTAACGACATTAGACCAGGTTGGGCAGGACTTTTTTGTCTCGTTTTGACCATTACATAAAAAACATTCCGACTTCAATTAGTGAACTATATCAAATCATAGACGACAAAGACCGTTGGAAAGAAGCACACGAACAATTCACCAAAATCAGAGTGTTTGGACTTGAAAATAAAAACTACAAGCCAGAAAATTATTTGAGACTTGCAGAACTTGTTGCAAAAGTAACTTACAATGCTTCAGGCGAACCAGCACCGTTTGACAGCGACAGCGGACACTATATTGCAAGTTTGGCTCTTAAAGCGACAGAATATTTTGACGACAATAGACTTGAAGAAGAAGAAGTGAAATCTACAATTCTATTATTCAATCGCAACAAGAAGTTCAAAGACAATTTAACAGCAGCCAAAGACTTTCTGCTTTACAAAAAAATTGACGACATACTTTGGTTTGACTGGGACCCAATTGGCATTAACGACATTGCACCAAGAGACGAATATCAAGGTTACGTTCCTGAAATCTTCGGACTTGTAAAAGCAAAAGCAGACAGACAAGAAATTGCTAACAGACTTCACAAACTTGAAATGGAAAATATGGGAATGAGTGGAACAATTGAAAACTGTTTGACCATTGCGGACAAAATACTGAAAGCACAATGACAGAAAGAAAAGCGGCATATAACAGCACCTACAAGAAATTGGCGGTTCAGTGGTTAAATGAAGCTTTGCGCTTCGTATCAAGTTTAGTGCTGGTTGATAGTTTTGTACTCCGA
This sequence comes from Kaistella pullorum, assembly GCF_014837035.1. Taxonomy (GTDB): domain Bacteria; phylum Bacteroidota; class Bacteroidia; order Flavobacteriales; family Weeksellaceae; genus Kaistella; species Kaistella rhinocerotis. The sequence goes on from NZ_JACSPS010000010.1 coordinate 4,391, forward strand.
AACCCGCCCGAACGCAAAGCCCGAAAACGTTAGCAGAAATTTTAAAACGACTGTGTTCAAAAAACGAAATATGAAATTTATACTTCCGATCCTATTTATCTTTTTAAATTTCACGAAATTAAATTCTCAAACTAAAATTATAACTGAAAATTTAATCAATGAGATTATTTCTGATCAGCCATATTTAGGTCTTGTACTAAACCCAAAAAGTTTTATACCAGAATTAAATAATGAATTAAAAAAAGATGAGAATTTCAAATACACTATGAAAGAAGTTAATGAAAAGGATTTCAATCTATATTTCGACAAATCTCATAGATCAAAAATACTGGATTGGCGAGAATATAATATAAAATCCGTAAAATATTCGCCATCAAAATATACTCTGCAAATTTCTACACCTCTTTTTATTAAAAACAATACAGAAGTGCTATTTCAAATTAAAACTGAATTTTCAAATTCGTTTCAAATATACAAATGCTTAAAAAATAAATGTAGTTTATCTTACTCTTTTGGGAATAAAATTATCCCAATACAAAATAAAATCAAATAAAAACTTCTGCTAACAAGGTATTTCTACAAGCGGGTATGAAGTTTTTCATCGAAGATTTTAGCGGTTAATTAAGATTTTAGCAAGTAGAAAGTTTTCGTATTTTTATCCCGCCTGCAGAAATACCCAACCGTTATAAGCCATTTTAATGACAACCATCGATACCAAAAGACATATCGAAATTAACGAAGGCT
>NZ_JACSPS010000011.1 GCF_014837035.1 Kaistella pullorum
TTCGCTAAGTTTAAAGTCCGGTTTTTGTACGAAGATCTGGGGCAGCAGCCGCAACCCTCCATATACGCCGGACGTTATGCGTAATGCTATCAAAAATCCTGTATCAAATTGAAAATACTTAGAAAAGTTCATTTTGCAATATTAATTTTAATAATATTGAATCTTCTGACATTTTATTTTCTGCATTATGAATTAAAATATGAAATTAAATACACTTTAAATATCGCATTATATTTATCAGGCATGATAGTATTCTTTAAAAATATTAAGCCTTTTAAATTTAAGAACATATATTTTTCAATTTTTCCCCTTACAATGATACTATTTGGGTTCTTTTATTTATTTGGCGGGATTTTATTAGCGCTTTTGGGTGGAACTCTAATAAAACCATTGTATCCAACTTTTAGTGAATATAGAAAAGACGGAATAATACTGTACCCAGAGTATAAGGGATTTCTGGCAAGATGTTGTTTATATAAAGTGAATGAAGATCACGGTGTTTTTGAGAAAAACTTAGGAACCATTCTGTTGGATATGGATAGCAGTCCTCCTAATGCAATTATTGAATTAGTGGATACACAAACACTGAAAGTAATCTATAAAGATTTTGAGAGAAGGCAAAAAACTGAATTGTTAAAACTTGAAAATTAGCACTACACATAACAGTGTATTTCTATTAGCGGGGTTGAAGTTTACATCATGAAGGTTTTCGCTAGTTGTTCATTTCGTTATATTTACAAAAAGTTGTTATAATAGTCCCCGCCAACAGAAATACCCAACCGTTGTATGCCATTTTATATCGCCTCATTGAATAAATTAAAACTAAGATAGAAATGTTTCACATTGTCATTCATTGTAAACCAAACATTAATAACGAGGATTATTTTGGAAAGGTGATAGGAGCTTACGCTTCAATTTTACTGGATTATAAGGACTATGATGGAGCATTAGAATTATCAAAATATTACGTTAATAAAGAAAATTGGGACTTTATAGAGTTCGATGAGGAATACTTCACTTTTGAGACGAGAGAAGATTTACCTGAAGACTATCAACAATATTTTGATGAACTAGATAAATATGGTTATTCTGTTATTTTTAATATCTACAACGAACAGAAGGACGATTAAAAAAACGTCATACAACACGCTATTTCTATTAGCGGGGTTGAAGTTTACATCATAAAAATTTTCGCTAATTGTTCATTTTGTTATATTTACAAAACGTAGTTATAAAAATCCCCGCCAACAGAAATACCCAACCGTTAGCCTAAGGTCGATAGAACTCGTAATCAAGAATATATGAAATATAAGATTGTTGAATTTAATATTACCAATTATCGGTCGATTTCGATTTTGAAAGTTACCCCAGGATCGAATAACTTTATGACGATTTGTGGATCAAACAATGTAGGCAAAACTAACTTCCTTCGAGCGCTGCGGCTTTTCTTCAATCCTGAAGTAGAAAACTTCGATGCTGAAAGTGACATTCCCTATCATATTTCTGAAGGCTCGCGTGGACAAGGATATGCAATAACGCTCAAAGGTCGGATACGCGAATTAGAATCAGGTCAAGAATATATAATCACCCAGAGTTTTACGGAGAAGTTAGGTGTAAAAGAAATTTCTTTAAAAGGTAAGAAAGGAACGGAAAATTTAACTGAAAAGGAAATTAGAACATTTTTACAAAAAAATTTCAAATTTTTCTTGGTTGAAGCTAGTAATGTAAATATTCCAAAATTAGTCTCCGAAATCGTAAACGAGGAGATTCTCCCACTAGGATTAGATCAACGCCGTGGTAGAGATCAAAAGGATTCTTTAGAAAAATTAAATGAGTTCATTTCACAATCTAAAATTGCTGTAGAAAAAATTGAACTGCAGCTAACCAAAATATTCAAGGGACTTTTACAAAACGTAGATTCCATTGACTCGAATGATTGGAAGCTAAAAATTAAATTTCCGGAATATTTATATTTAAGAGAGGCCATTTCGAATATGATCGAATTTACCTTATTTGATACCAATGAAAGAAAGCTTGAAACAAAAGGAAGTGGTATTCAACGTACTATTTTGTTATCATTGATTCAATACGTAAATTCTAAAACGCGGAAAGATGTAATTTGGGCTATAGATGAACCGGAAGCCTTTCTACAAGCTGGCTTGCAGAAAAGCCTGTATTCTAATTTACTTGAACAGTCTGAGAAGAATCAAATAATTATCACTACTCACTCACACTTTTTTATTAATGTTGATGATCTAAGTAATACATTTTTATTTGAAGGAACAAAAGAATTAAAAGAGTATTCCAGAAAAGCCGGATTTTTATTTTACAAATTAAACACTAACATTTTTGTAGGTTCCGCATTTGAAAAGGCTCAAAAAATAAAAGAAAATTTTGGAATAGGTAGAAACGATTCGTGGGAAATCATGCCCTTCAATATTTTGGTCGAAGGACAAGAAGATAAGGATTTACTTATTAGTCTAATGAAAGCGTTTCAAATTCCAATACCAAATATCTTAATAGCAGGCGGCGTCAATAAATATCCTGGCTATCTACAATTCGTCAACGATTACTGTTCGGAGCTAGAATACAAACCAAAAGTACTAGCTTTATTTGATAAGGATCCCGCCGGGAGAAGCGAATACAATTCTTTACGATCAAAAACTTATAGAAATATCGAAGTAAAATGTGAATATATTATCCGATACGATGGTGGAACACACAACGATATAGAACTCGAGGATTTTATCTATCCTGAACTACTTTTTAAAGCGGTAGGAAAACTTTTAAGAAAGGAAAAGTTTAATCAAATAAAAGCCGCAGATAGAAGAAAAAGGACTTTCCCTGCGTATGATCGCAAACCTGTTTTAGATTTTATAACTGAAATGTGCAGAGCAAACAATGAAGATAAAGCAGAAATAAATTTTAACAATTTAGGAATGAAATTATTTTTATCTAAAACAGTTTGCAATGAAATTGATAAAACCGATTTAAAAGAGTTAAACACATTATATCCAAATGTGAAAGTTTTCTTGAAGCAAATAGCCACGACCTTCGGCTAACACTGGCTAAGCCTCATTGCTGCAGGCGTTTAGCCGGATGTAAAATCTAACCAAGAAACATTATCTTGCGGAAAGTACGCAGGCACTTTGGCCGCAACGAAGGCCTAGCCAGAGACCGTTACCGCCCATACTACCTTCGGCCGGTCCAAAATCCGTTTTTGTAATTAATTCAGCATTGGAAATCCGGGCTTTTTCCGAGAGCATGACAACGGGTTCCGGCATTTCGTGATCACTAAGTCGCCCCGGTATTATGTTCCTCGCGCGTACGGGCGGTAACATCGTATATGGCGGATTGCGGAAGTCTGCTTTTGTATCAGAATTTTCGCTAAGTTTAAAGTCCGGATTTTGTACGGAGATCTGGGGCAGCCGCCGCAACCCTCCATATACGCCGGACGTTACCAGCAATTTTACAGACACCGTATGAAAATAACCCGAAGTGATTTAATCAAAGTTTGCGATGATTTTATAAAAAATAAGATTGATAAAATTGATGTTGAAAATTTTGCTTCTGAAATGATTTATATGGATGACGATTTTGAAGACGAAATTGTTGCAGCTATTATATTTGAATGGGATAATGAAATCATTAATTATGAAATTAACGAAGTGAATGTAAAACTTTGGAAAAAATGGCTTCAAACTGATGAAAATAAACTTTTGGAGCATAACAGTTGGAATGTACATATTGAACCGCAAAAAAATATATGCGAAAAATATAATTCACTTTGGAAACCTATAAATAAGAAATTTAAGATTGGAATTTCTGACAATTGGAATGAAAATCCGATAAATGGACTTCGTCATTCACAACAAGAAGGAACAACAGGATGGTTTATTTGGTCTGGAGAATATTCTGATAATAACGATTTTTTTAAGCCAATTTGTGCCGAACATTTATTGCAAATTAGACCTGAGATTATTAAATATTTAGGTTTAGAAATCGGTTTCAGATTTCTGGTCGATAATAAAGGTTATGAAGACGTTTGGAAAGATGAAAATATCGAATAAAAAAACTGCTGGTAACAAAGTATTTCTATTAGCGGGGTCGAAGTTAACATCATGAAGATTTTCGCTAATTGTTCATTTTGTTATATTTACAGTAACCAGTTGTAATAATCCCCGCCAACAGAAATACCCAACCGTTAGCAGAAATGATCCGAAACATACATAAATACAATATGAAATTAAAAATATACTTTATATTATTTCTAATTTTTCCCTTGCAGAATATTTACTCTCAATCAAATGAGATAAAAATATACAATGAACTATTTAAATGGACTTTTTCAATTCCTGACTATTTTGAAAATGTCAGTCCAAATGAATCTGAGAAAAACCAACTTTTAGGTAAAAAAGTATTGGAACAAAAAATTGGTAAAGAACTGGTAAATAAGTCAATTAAAATTTACGGTTTCAAGAGTGGAAATTACAATCAACTGGTTGTAAATTATCAGCCAATTAAATCAAAGAAAAATTTTACTGAATCTTTTAAGCAGATGTCAGAAGTTCTGTACGAAACTTTGAAGATTGAATTACCAAATTCAGTAATCACTCATTCCTATTCAACAGAAGTAATAAGTAACATTAAATTTGAGGTTTTTGATGTAAATATAACTGGCGACAATAAAAATATGAATATGAAATGTTTCAGCGCAATCATTAATGGTAAAATACTAAATGTACAAGTTGTAGATCAAGATAAAGAAAAAGGTCAAGCATTAATATCTGCATTTAGAAAATCAACATTCAAACTTTAATCACTTCTGCTAACAGCGGTTTTGCAATAGTGCGAAATTTTTACAAGTGTGAAGATTTTAGATATTTCAAAGTTTAGTTATAATAGAAAGATTTGTCATATTAAGCCGCACTATCGCCAAGCCTCGAAACGTTACCGCCCATACTACCTTCCGCCGGTCCAAGATCCGTTTTTGTAATTAATTCAGCATTGGAAATCCGGGCT
>NZ_JACSPS010000012.1 GCF_014837035.1 Kaistella pullorum
CGGATTTTGGACCGGCGGAAGGTAGTATGGGCGGTAACGGTTGGGTATTTCTGCAGGCGGGCTAAAAATACGAAAACTTTCTAATTGCTAAAAATTGAATTAATCGCAAACTCTTCGATGAAAACTTCATACCCGCTTGTAGAAATACCTTGTTACCAGCAGTGTTTTTATTCGGCCAAAAGGTTATAATTGTATTTCGTAAATATAACAAATGTTTGTTTTTGTGTCATAAAAATAGCGAGAACCTTGGTCAAATTCTTCATTTCGATAATAACGCTTTGAATTTTCAGACGGTTTAAACCACTGTGGTGCATCCGCCGGAATTGTCCATTCGTTTTTCTCTTCTGACATTCCATTAATTTCTATATATTCATTCCAAAATTTTTTTGTTGGTTTAAATTTTAAATACATGATATATTCCTTGGAAAAATGTGAAGATTGCCAATATTGTCCTTTTAAAAGTTTAATATTTTTTGGTGCGACAAATCCAGACCAATATTTAAAAGTTTCATTTGGGTCGTTGGTGTTTTTTGAACAACTTGTCATTAAAGTTGATACGATGAAAAATGAAAATAATATTCGTAAAAAATTTTTAGCCATAAATTACATCATTTTTAATTTCGCGAGCATTTTAACATTGCTGGTAACGTCCGGCGTATATGGAGGGTTGCGGCTGCTGCCCCAGATCTTCGTACAAAAACCGGACTTTAAACTTAGCGAAAATTCTGATACAAAAGCAGACTTCCGCAATCCGCCATATACGATGTTACCGCCCGTACGCGCGAGGAACATAATACCGGGGCGACTTAGTGATCACGAAATGCCGGAACCCGTTGTCCTGCTCTCGGAAAAAGCCCGGATTTCCAATGCTGAATTAATTACAAAAACGGATTTTGGACCGGCGGAAGGTAGTATGGGCGTTAACGTATTGGGGCTTTGCGATGGTGGGGCAATCGAAGCACAAATCTTCAATTTTTCACAAAAGTTGAATAAAAGAAATTCCGTTGAACTTTGCAATTTCGCCCCACTATTGCAAAACCCTTGTTAGGCGATGTTTTTTTCGGCTTCTTTTATTTCCTTAATATTTCTAAAAAAAAATCGTCCATTATTTTCAATTCCAAATTCGCCTAAGCTTAATTTTTTTGCAATTAATTTGTCTTCAATAACTAGTATTTCGTCTGTTAATTCAGTATTTACTTCTCCGAAATTTACTTCAATAGCTGAAAATTGTATAAAATGCTTATCCGTTTTAAAAGCTATTTCAATTGGAACAAAATATTTACCTACAAATGCTTTATGTCAATAAATTTTTGCATCAATTATTGTTTCATTTAGAAATTTTGAGGGATAATTTTTGGGGTTTTTATTTTCAATAAATTCAAATTCAGTAATATTTCCTTTTTTTAAATTTAAACCATTATAATGTGTTGCAAAAAAGTAATTTCCTAAGTAATATTTTTCGTTATTTAATATTATTTCAACGCCATTTAGTAAGCTTTTACCGTAAATGTTTTCCTGTTCATTATAATCAATATCTTTATCATCTAAAAAGAAAATTAGTTGATTAATTTGTTTTCCAATAAAGCTATTTGTTAAATCAAAAATATTTTGATATTCATTGATTTCCTCTTGATTCCACGTTGTTGTCATAAAATATCGCCTAACGTCCGGGTATTTCTGCAGGCGGGCTAAAAATACAAAAACTTTATACTTGCTGAAAACTGAATTAACCGAGATAATCTTCGATGAAAACTTCATACCCGCTTGTCGAAATATCCTGTTATGCGGCGTTTTTTATCTGTCCCAACCATCAATCATATATTCTTTGTCTAACAATTTAATTTCCTTTTTTTTCGACTTAAACCATAATTCAAATCTTGCAGGATAAAATTTGCCCATTCTCCCTTCATAAATTATAGCAGTTCGTTGAAACATTTTTGTTTTATTTGAAATTGAATCAATATTGACTGTAGTTTTTTCTTTAAAGTTCTCTTCCACAGAAAGTGGAGTATTGGTCGTCATTTCAAAGGCTTTTATAAACAAATAGCCTTTTTCCAGAGATTTGTGAAATATTAAAAATTGATAACCAGAATAACCGTCACCATTCACTATTAATGAATCTTTGGTAGTCGATATTTTATACAAATTTTCAAGTTGGTTAAAACTTCGAGTCTCTTTTGTTTTAGGCAGATTCAAAGAGTTTCTATATTTTGAATTTTCGAATATGTCAACATTTTCACTACATTGATTGTTAAAAATACAGAAAAAAACCAATATAAATATTTCAAGTTTTATTTTCAATTTTTCAAATTTTATTTGAGATAACAGTGGTTGTTAAAATGTCGCATAACGTTTCGCGTATTGGCGATGGTGCGGCTTTAACGCGGAAACTTTCTTGTTATTAATTAATCTTCGAAACATCTGAAATCGTTAAACTTGCGATTCCTCCGCACTATTGCCAATACGATGTTACAGGCAGTGTTTTTTATCTACTCTGTAACTCTTGAATAAATTTTTTAATCTTTTTTTTAATTATTGGACTGGTAAATGGCAAAATAACCCCATTCAAACCTTTAGTTCTATAATTTAGGAGTAATTCGTTTTCCGTTTGAATTAGAGTCAAAGTACCACCCCAAGAAAACCACGTAATTCCCGTGGACACTTCGAAGAAACCTATTTTATTATATTCAAAATCGTCAAATCCACTTTTTTTTAATGAGTTTTCAATATTCTCAATTGTCAGATTTTGAATTTTGTAAGATTGAAAAAATTGATTATTGTAAAGTTTTATTGATAATATAAAAATTAATGTAAAACTTGCTATAAACGTAATCCAACCGATAGTTTGCAACTCTATATTATTATTTATAACACCTGATTTTATAGCAGAAAGTGAAACTACAGATATTGCAAACGGAAAAATTACCAAGAGATATCTTTCAATAAAATTCCATAATGTAAATGAATGTTTTTTTGATCTTTTGATGTTGTCAATTTCTTTCTTTATCATACGGTCGGTTTGGTAACATTGCCTGTAACGTCCGGCGTATATGGAGGGTTGCGGCTGCTGCCCGAGATCTTCGTACAAAAACCGGACTTTAAACTTAGCGAAAATTCTGATACAAAAGCAGACTTCCGCAATCCGCCATATACGATGTTACCGCCCGTACGCGCGAGGAACATAATACCGGAGCGACTTAGTGATCACGAAATGCCGGAACCCGTTGTCATGCTCTCGGAAAAAGCCCGGATTTCCAATGCTGAATTAATTACAAAAACGGATTTTGGACCGGCGGAAGGTAGTATGGGCGGTAACGTTTTGCGGCTTTGCGATGGTGCGGTTTAAATGCCAAATCTTTCTATAAACTAATTTTTTTAAAATCTAAAATTTTTAAACTTGCGAAAATCCCGCACTATTGCAAAACCGCTGTTATCTGTAGTTGTTACTGCGCAAGTATTCTTCAATTATTTCGTCATATTCCTTTTGCTTTTCCAAAATAGTTCCGTGATCTGTGACTAGATCATATTTCTCCTGAAATGCTATACATTCATCTCCAATTATTTTAATTAAATCTGAAATTTTCGAATTAAAATCTTTAGAATTTTTAATTTCCTTATTTATCAGTCTTTGCAATTTGTATGCGAAAATTTGCGCAATATCAAAATGTCCTTGTTCATGATTTAATAATCCATCAGTATAATAAGTTTCGTTTAACCAAGATTCTTCCCTGTTAAATATTGCATATGTTCTAATTTGAATTTTTCCTGTCCAAATAGAAGTCGACATGATTTCGTAACTAACGTTGTAAGAAGTTCCAGCGTGATTAATTGTGTTTCCCGGTATTATTCCTTGAAAATCATTTCTAGTAAGTTTTGAATTTGGACTCCATTCAATAATTTGGGAAAAAGCAAGGAAATTAAAAAAAATTATTAAAAATGTTAATTTGTATTTCATTTTAACGCAATATTTTTTACAATTACAGATAACGTTTCGGGTATTTCTGTTGGCGGGGATTATTATAACTGCTTTTGGTAAATATAACATAAAGAACAACTCGCGAAAATCTTTATGATGTAAACTTCAACACCGCTAATAGAAATACACTGTTATCTGCTGTCTCTTTTTATATTCAGTTTGTTCTCAATTGTCTGTATGAAAGTTTTGTTGTCAATAATATTTGAATTCAGGTCAAACAACAAGAACGCTGTGTCTTTTATTATACTTCTATTTTTTGTTTCAATATCCATAGCAAAACTGACTTCCAAAAACTTAGGTGTCAAGCTATCAAATTTATGGTGAACTTGCGAGAGGTATTGTCTTTTTTGCTCAAAAATCTCTGCTGAATCCACATATTTATAGGATAATTCTAAGTTATTTTTAGCAATGTTCTTGTCACTTACATCTCCATAATTACTTTTCTCTACTTCTAATTTCGCTACATTACTATAATTCGTTCCAGTTTCAATAAAAGTTTCAACTTTTGAGTATAAATAGTTATAATAATATTCGGCTTGTGATTTTTCAGTTAGAGTGTCAATTTTAAAAACTTTTATTGAATTAAGTTTTTTATATTCATCATTCTTTTGAAGTTCCTTTGTCATATATATTTCTGCCTTTTTTTCTAATTTATTTCCATGTTCTTCATGTTTTTTTGAACAGGAATAATTTAATAAAATAGTCAAAATTAAAAATGTTGATTTCTTCATAACTTCAAGCGTACAATTTTTATGAGATAGCAGATAACGTCCGGCGTATATGGAGGGTTGCGGCTGCTGCCCCAGATCTTCGTACAAAATCCGGACTTTAAACTTA
>NZ_JACSPS010000013.1 GCF_014837035.1 Kaistella pullorum
AGCCTTCGTTAATTTCGATATGTCTTTTGGTATCGATGGTTGTCATTAAAATGGCTTATAACGGTTGGGTATTTCTGTTGGCGGGGATTATTATAACTACTTTTTGTAAATGTAACAAAATAAACAACTACCTAAAATCTTCATGATGTAAACTTCAACCCCCGCTAATAGAAATACTATGTTATCTGTAGTTGCAATATGTTAGATTTTAATTTTTTTGATAGCATAATAATTCAGGATTCCAATAAGCCACCAAATTGGAATTTTTAACAATGTATATAGTAAATTAAAAGCATCAACAATTTTGAATTTTTTGTAAACATTATTTATTTCTATTTTGTTTGAAATGAAAGGAAAAACTAGAAAGAACAAAAGAATAAATGCTATTTTCAATTTCTTATTCAGAATTATCATTTTCCATCTTAAAAATAAATAGAGTAGGATATTGAAAATAACAAGCATAGCGAAATCAGAATAACTAAATAATGTAAATGGTTTTGCTGGTTCAGTAAAAATATCAAACATTTCTAATAGATTTTTTTTATGTTTTTAGGAATTGTTTTCCATCCATTTTTTGGTTCAGACATATTTTGAGGAATCTGATATCCAAATATTATTTCTGAATTGTCTAAATCTAAACTATCATATTCGATTAATACTTTTTTTCCGATAATTGAATCTCTTTCACTTTTGTAAAGAAATCTGTTTGAAGTGTTATTTCTATATTTTCCTTCGAAATAGAATTCATATTTTGTGAAATTTTTCCCAAAAACTTCTGAATTCAATATTTTTACAATTGTATATTTTCTATTTTTTATTAATGAATTATCTTTTTGTTTATGATACATAACCACAATCATTATAAAAAATGCAAACATAATTATTGAAACTAATTTGCTCTCTTTCTCACTCATTTTCTATACGGGATCTTCGTTGTGCAATTACAGATAACGTCCGGCGTATATGGAGGGTTGCGGCTGCTGCCCCAGATCTCCGTACAAAATCCGGACTTTAAACTTAGCGAAAATTCTGATACAAAAGCAGACTTCCGCAATCCGCCATATACGATGTTACCGCCCGTACGCGCGAGGAACATAATACCGGGGCGACTTAGTGATCACGAAATGCCGGAACCCGTTGTCATGCTCTCGGAAAAAGCCCGGATTTCCAATGCTGAATTAATTACAAAAACGGATTTTGGACCGGCGGAAGGTAGTATGGGCGGTAACGTTCGGGGCTTTGCGATGGTGGGGCAATCGAAGTACAAATCTTCAATTTTGCACAGAAATTGAACCGAAGAACTGCCGTTGAAATTTACAGTTTCGCCCCACTATTGCAAAACCCTTGTTAGCAGAAGTTTTTTTATTTGTAATCAGTAACAATTTGAAAGATATATTTAATCAGTTTTTCTGATTCTGAACTTTTGTAATAAGCATTTTCTTCCGATAGATTCAAATAATAAATTTGACTTGAAATTACTTTTTCAGAAGTGTATTGATTTTCCAAAATTTTTGCAAAATCAGGTTTGTTATTTTCATCAAAAAATATTGAAATTTTTTGAATTTCAGAATTTAAATATCTCTTGAGATTTTGATCTGAGTATAAATGTTTAGTCTGATAATATTCAATTTTTAGCAGTTTTTTTGTTTCCTTATTTACAAATTTGTAAACACTCATTCCGCCATTTCCAAAAGTTTGCTTTTCGACATTTCGTACTGTCATTTCACCTTCATTTCTATATACTTCAAAATCTAAAGTCCTGTTTTCTAGAGTTGCTTTAACGGGAGAATAATAATCTAGTGTATCTATTTTGTGATATTTTTCAATCTTTTCATTGATAATTTTCTCTCCGTTTTGATAATGAATGTTTTGTTGTCCAAATATCAATGAACAAAATAAAAGAAAATTTGAAGTTAAAATTTGTTTGAAATTCAATATTCGAAGTTTGTTTGGATAAAATTTCTGCTAACGGTTGGGTATTTCTGTTGGCGGGGCTTATTATAACGGGTTTCTGTAAATATAACGAAATGTACAACCAGCGAGAATCTTTATAATGTAAACTTCAACCCCGCTAATAGAAATAGCTTGTTATCTGTAGTAGCAATTATTTTTTCATGTATTTCAATGATTTTTTGCTTGCGTAAAATAATATAGTCGCAATAGAAAATAGCAAAATTCCTGTTATTAATACATTTGGAACAATACCAATATTCAATGGATTACAATCTAACAATTCAGTAGGTTTAGCGAACTTTTTTTGATATAAAACAAATACATTAGTCAGAAATATAATCATAATAAAAATCCACTTTTTCCCCACATTCCGGAGAATTAAAAAACAAATAGTGAGAGAAATTAGGATTCCTAAAAGTCCCATAAAATGTGATGTTGAAGCGAAATTACTTAATTCAATTCCTCCAAAATGTTGAATTCTGAAATGTGTTTTTATGTCGTCAAAATTTCGGTTTCCCACAAAAATTTCTGCCATTTTTTTATTTTGCAAAAATCCAAATGTCATAAATGATAGCATCAAAAAGTATGTTGCTAAAAATTGGAGGAAAATTGCTATAAATTTCATTGGCGGTTTCTCGGTGATATTACAGATAACGTTTTGCAGCTACCCGAAGGTGGCGATTTCGAAGCGATTCACTTTCAACCAAGCAGAAACTTTGATATAAGCACAATGCTTGGTTTAACCACTGAACCGCCACTTTTGGGTAGCTGCTGTTAGCAACAGTTTTTATTTCGTTAGTTTAGTTATTCTATTATATTCTTTCCATTTCGGGTCATTATTAAATCCGCATCCAAATTCAACCAGTTTATTTGGGTCTTCATACATTTCAGCAAGTTTTTGTGATGCAAATTCGGCATTGTCCACATACATATCCATAATAAATCCAAAGTCCGTTGCAACTCTTGCAACAGGATGAGTAATACAACCCTTTTTTAGTTCATTTATAAAGTAGTCTTCTATGGTTCCAAAGTCTAATTCATCCGATTCTACTTGATTGTCAGAAATCTCAATATTGAATTGCAAATTAAAAGGACAGCATTTTTTGTATTTATAATCGACATAAGCCAAGTCGACCCACCCGGTTGCTGGTTTTCCAGAGTCCGTTTGAACCATAACAACTGAAATGGAATTCTGCGGATATAAGTCCGTTGAATCTTTAATCGTATTACAATCTATACTTTCTTTGTCTTTCTTAAATAAGTCAAATATTCCCATTTTCTTGTTTTGTTCAAATTGTTGCTAACGTCCGGCATATATGGAGGGTTGCGGCTGCTGCCCCAGATCTCCGTACAAAAACCG
>NZ_JACSPS010000014.1 GCF_014837035.1 Kaistella pullorum
GATTGCGGAAGTCTGCTTTTGTATCAGAATTTTCGCTAAGTTTAAAGTCCGGTTTTTGTACGGAGATCTGGGGCAGCCGCCGCAACCCTCCATATACGCCGGACGTTAGCAGAAATGTAAGAAACCAGTTCCGCATGAAATATGTTTTCGCAATAATTCTTCTGATTTTCACAACCGTAGGTTGTGAAAAGAAAATTAATTCTAACGAGGCAAAGTTTGTAAAGTTTGGATATTATCCACCCTTTATTCAGCATTTTGAAATCATCGCTAATCTGAGTGACAAATTTCTCATATTTTATAATCCCTCTCAATATTTGATTCCACCGCCTCCACCACCAAAACATGCAAATGACAAGGAATTAGATAATCGGAGAATTGAACATCAACAATTCATAGACGATAATCCAAAGTTGGAACCTGAATATTTAGAACTAAATGAAGATGAGATAAAAGCCATTCAAAAAATCATCACATCTTTCACGGAGAATGACTTTAAAGAGGATGAAAAAAAATATCCTGTAATTGATGGCGCGAGTACTAATACGGTAATTGTATTAAAAGATAATCGAATCTATTCGATTGGCGGTTCTGAAGGAACGAATTCCAACAAAGAAATAGAACTAACTTCGAAATTATACAACTTATTCAAACAGAAGAGCAAAACTCGAATAAATAGACAATTTATTCAAAAACTGGAAAAAAGATAACACTTCTGCTAACAGTGTATTTCTATTAGCGGGTTTGAAGTTTCCATCATGAAGATTTTCGCTAGTTGTTCATTTTGTTACATTTACAAAAACTTGGTTTAAAAAGTCCCCGCCAACAGAAATACCCAACCGTTATGCGTCATGCGAAATAAACACCGTTAAATGAGTTATTTAATACAACTTTAAAGAAGGATTCTTGTGTTATTGTGGTTAATTTTAATACTAGTTGGATTGATTGTGCTATTTTTAGTGCTTTCTTTTCTTTTCGGCCCTATGACTGAAATCCCTCTACCTGTCACAAAAATAAAATTGACAAAAGAGCTAAAATTTATCATCGCTTTGTCAGAAGGGCGATACCCTGAAATAACATATTCAGATAGTGCAGACCTTGCCTTTAATCAAAAAATCTTGAATCCTAAACTTGAGGAAATTAGGCAAAATTGTTTGGAAATTGGACGGCTTCACCCGAGTAATAATCAACTCTACTTTTGTGACTCCGTAGGAGTTCTGAAGTTAAGAAAAATATTAGAAGAACTAAGTAATGAACTGTAGCACGAACGCATAACAAAATATTTCTATTAGCGGGGTTGAAGTTTACATCATAAAGATTTCGCTAGTTGTTCTTCTTGTTATATTTACAAAAACCTGTTATAATAATCCCCTCCAACAGAAATACCCAACCGTTATCTGCTATATTAAAAAATCACGCCTAAAATGAAAGGAAAGACTATGACAATAAAAAAAATCACATTATTAACTTTAATTTTATCATTTTCATTTTGCTTTTCGCAAATTGAAGAAATCAAAAAAATTGATAGTATTTATGACGTAAAAACTGCACAAATTCCCGTAAAAAATAAAACTTCAAAAAAATATTGGAAAGTTGCGACGGAAATTAACAAGCAAAGAATATCAGAATATGATAAAATATTGAAAAATGCTTATGAAAACGATTTAAAAGAACTTCCTGAATATAAATCACAAGAAGAAGATAAAATAATTGAGTATAAAAATGGAGGAATTGGCAGATATAGAAAAGACATGTTTAATAACATCGACTTGTTTGAGCATCCCTTTCTTCCAAATTTAGTTGGAATGACATTGAAATCTGAACTAAAATTTGTCATTGACGAAAACGGAAAAATCAAGAATGTCGAAGCAGTTGGTGAAAATGATGCTTTCAACACATTATCCAAAATCGCACTTTATAAAACTGAAGGAAATTGGATTCCGGCACAAAAAGAGGGAAAAAATATTAAATCAAGTTTTAGATTTCCTATTGTAACTCAAATAGAATAATAAGAAATCAGCAGATAACAGCGGTTTTGCAATAGTGCGAGATTTTGGCAAGTTTAAAGATTTTAGATATTTTGAAGTTTAATTTATTATAGAAAGATTTGTCATATTAAGCCGCACCATCGCAAAGCCGCAAAACGTTATAGCCAATTTTAAAGGACGACACAACATTGACAACAGACAGCGCAAAATTATATTCACAACAGTTCGACAATCTTAATAGACTTGTTGGAAAACGCATTGACGAAATAGTTTTCTATCTTGAAGACACCGACAAGGACTTTTCAGAGGTTGAAAATTCATATGGCAAAAGCCTTCATAATGGCATAGACATTAAATCTGACAACATATACTTCTCAATTGGTTGCAGGTTCACAGACATTCATTACGGACTGACAATTTCTGAAGGACGAACAACCGAATTTGAATTTATAGAAGAAGAAAAAAAACCAATAATATTTGACACAAAAATCATTGGGCAGACAATAAAAAGCGTTGACATTTATTGGATGAAAATTCCGTGGGACGGTGCTGTTGGTTATTATCCTCAAGAATTTGTGATTAAGACAGAAAACGCTTTTTTTCTAATATCATCAATTGAAATAAATAACGGAGAAGTAAATACAGAGTTTACAAACGAGTTATTAGTAATTGAAAATGAACAGACAGCAAAACAACTACAACTTGGACACTATGGGCTTGGCGACAATGGACGAGAATGGTTTAACAACTTTGAAGAATTAAATGAAGCTGACAAGAAAAACTGGCTATGACAGGCATTTGGCAAAAAAGCGGGTTCAATACTTAAATGAAGTTTGGCTTCGTATCAAGTTTAGTGCTAGCAGACAGTTTTGTGCTTCGAAATCCGCTTCTTCGCCAAGCGCCAAAACGTTGTACGACATTCTATGAAAATCAAATGTATATTTTTTATACCATTAATTTTACTAGCATTAATTTCTTGCGTCA
>NZ_JACSPS010000015.1 GCF_014837035.1 Kaistella pullorum
TCGCTAAGTTTAAAGTCCGGTTTTTGTACGGAGATCTGGGGCAGCAGCCGCAACCCTCCATATACGCCGGACGTTACAAGCAAGTTTAAAATGACACGAAATGACACGACAAGTAGAATTTGACATAGCATTATCATTCGCAGGAGAAGACAGAAATTATGTTGACCAAGTAGCACATATTCTTAAGTCGAAAGGAATAAGTGTGTTTTATGACAAATTTGAAGAAGCTAATTTATGGGGCAAAAACCTTTATGACTATCTGAGTGACATATACAGAAATAAAGCACTTTATACAATAATGTTTGTATCTGACAACTACAATAAAAAGTTGTGGACAAACCACGAAAGACAGGCAATGCAGAGCCGTGCATTTCAAGAGAACCAAGAATATATATTACCTGCAAGGTTTGACGAAACAGAAATTCCGGGTTTACTTCCAACAATCGGTTATATACCATTGAACGACAAAAGTGCTAGTGACTTTTGTGAAATCATTTTCAAAAAACTTGTTTTAAGCGGGCGGACAATTCCTAGTGAGCAAGTTAGGAAAAGTCTATCACCGCTTGTCAAAATTCCCAAAATAGACCCTGCTATTTTTTCGGTAACAGTAAAGAATGAAAAAGGAGAACCATTTATTGGTGCTGACCTATTCTTAATCGCTGATAATGATACTCACCTAAACAACAAGACAAATAATGAAGGGAAAGCTACATTCGCAATAAATACAAGGAGAAATTATAAACTTTATTTTGCTAATGCTAACTATCCAGCTTATATGGTTGAAAAAATTGACCCCGAGAATGATTTTGAAATTTCAGTTCATTCATCAGAAAATATTGGTTCGGTAATTTGTAATAGTACAGGATATATACCAGGACTAAAAGGTCGACTAAATCCAATTTTAGACACCTCCGACAGAACTTACTTATACGCAGACAATATTGCAATTAATGGTGGTCTTTCCCAACCAGCGGCATTTAAAGTAAATGTTCCTATGGACTTAGAAGATTGCGATGGTATGATTATGCAAGTGACTGTAAAGGACATTCAAGGGCGAGTTTCCTTAATAGAATTTGTAAGACCAATTATTGAAGAATGAAAAAACCTGCTTGTAACACGGGTTTGGCAAAAGTGGCGGTTCAGTGCTCCGCAGACACATTTGTGGTTAATCAAAGTTCGGTTCTCCGCATCAACTTTTGTGGTGAAAATCGCCACCTTCGCCAAGCCCGAAAACGTTAGCAGAAATACAGAAACATTGCGCTACAAATTCATATTTTTAATTATTTCAATCATTTTTACTTCTTGTCAAAAGGAAAATATTGACGAGATAAACGTTGTGAATAATTGGAATATAAAACGGGATCCATATACAAGTGGTCAACTAGTATTAAATGAAAATAAAACATTTCACTTCACGGAAAGAAGTCATTTAAGTGAGACATTTTCAAATGGAGTTTGGAAAATGAAAGATGATACAATATATCTAAATTCGAAAATGCACAATGAATGCTTGTACATGAATAGCTTTAAACCTTATTGCGAAGACAAATATATTGTCACAAGGGAAAAAATAGAAACAACAATAGAAAATTGCCAACCTAAAAATTACACGAGATTTTATACCATCTTCCAAAATGAAAAATTTAAGTTCCGCAACGATTCATTGTTTTATGTGAATCCCAATAAAAATTGTGCAAACAAACAATCAAATTATGAAATATATCGTTAACAAGTACTTCTGCTAACGGAGTATTTCTACAAGCGGGTATGAAGTTTTCATCGAAGATTTTAGCGATTAATGAAGTTTTTAGCAAGTAGAATGTTTTCGTATTTTTAGCCCGCCTGCAGAAATACCCAACCGTTACCGCCCATACTACCTTCCGCCGGTCCAAAATCCGTTTTTGTAATTAATTCAGCATTGGAAATCCGGGCTTTTTCCGAGAGCATGACAACGGGTTCCGGCATTTCGTGATCACTAAGTCGCTCCGGTATTATGTTCCTCGCGCGTACGGGCGGTAACATCGTATATGGCGGATTGCGGAAGTCTGCTTTTGTATCAGAATTTTCGCTAAGTTTAAAGTCCGGATTTTGTACGAAGATCTGGGGCAGCAGCCGCAACCCTCCATATACGCCGGACGTTAGCTGCTATCTGACAAAATGACTTTATTACAATTTAAGAAATATTTAGATCAAGAGTATCTGTTCGATAAAGTTCTTGATTATATACTTGCGGTTTTGATTCTAAGCTGCGGACTGTTTCTTATTTATGAATCTTTGCTAACTGATTGGTCAAATCAGCTGAGTTTGGGACTATTTATATCTACTTTACTTCTGGCAACATATTGTGTTTATTTTGGTATAGTTGGTTTCTTGAGAATTCCAAACTTGACACAAATTCACTCAATAATAAATAATGATGGAAGAGAAAATAATAGAAAAAGAGTTTATGATCTCGCAAAGAAGTTTAATTTGTTTACTTATCCATACGAAATAAGAGATAATATTATAATGTTCGATACAAAGAAGATTTTATTTGGAAACAAAGAATTGTTCTTCTATTATAACGATAAGGGAATTTATTTTAACGTACAGCACAAAAATTATAGAGATCCAAAATATGGATGTTATTATTCTACCAAGAAATTAACAAACAGAATTATATCGGAATTGAAAGACAGCAGCAGCTAACAAGCTATTTCTATTAGCGGGGTTGAAGTTTACATCGAAGATTTTAGCGGTCAATTAAGTTTTCAGCAAGTAGAAAGTTTCCGTATTTTTAGCCCGCCTGCAGAAATACCCAACCGTTACCGCCCATACTACCTTCCGCCGGTCCAAGATCCGTTTTTGTAATTAATTCAGCATTGGAAATCCGTGCTTTT
>NZ_JACSPS010000016.1 GCF_014837035.1 Kaistella pullorum
TTCAGCGATTAATTCAGTTTTTAGCAAGTAGAAAGTTTTCGTATTTTTAGCCCGCCTGCAGAAATACCCAACCGTTAGCTGTAATGCAACCAAAGCGCACAATGAAATTTCTGAAATTTTTTATAAAATATTTTACAATAATATTTTTATTTGGAATCTTAATTTATCTTACAAAATATTATGGAAATTATTGCCTTGATGTATTCTCGCAATTTTTTTTACTTCCATTATTATCAATTATTATTTTAGTAAATATTGCTATTCTTTATCTAATTGATTCAAAAAAAAGAAAATTTAAAACGACAAATACTCTCTTAATATTCTGCTTGTCAACCCTAATAATTAATTTACTTATCGGCGTTTTACCGAATTTTAAAATTCAAAAATTTAAAATTAAACTGCAATCAGATTTTGAACGACCTGAACTAATTCTATATTCAAATAATACGTATCAATTAAAAACCGGATATCCTCACGGTCAATGCTATAAATCAGGAGACTATAAAATATTAAATGATACTTTAGTCTTGGAAAATAAAATTGAAAATAAGTCTCAAAATTTAATCACAGAAAAGTATTTAATTAAAAAAGATTCTTTAAAAAGCTTGAATAAGGAATTCAAAGATCTAATAATTATTGAGTAGGCACTACAGCTAACAGTGTATTTGCAAAAAACGGGGTTGACGGTTACTTTCGGGAATTGATTTCATAAAACACGCAAAAATGCTTTTCATCTTTCAATTTTCACTAATTTAGAAATCTGAAAAAGCATTTTGCTCCAGGCGGTTTTCCTTACCACTTTTGGTTTGCAGCAGCCCGTTCTTCGCAAATACTTTTTCGTTAGCTGAAACCGTTAAAAAATATTACGTTGAATCAAATATTTAAAATAGCTGGAATTTATTTGGGAATAATTTTTATCAATTATTTCTTATTAATTGGAGTTTTAAAAACTACTAATTATTCAGGAGGAGAAATTGGAATGTTACCAATTGCATATCTTTTAAGTTCTGGAATTTCATTTGTAATTTCTTTAGTCTTAATTCTAATATTAAAATTTGGAAATCAATTAAATTATTTTAGAGCAATAATTTTATATTTTATTGTAAATATTGGTGTAGATATTTATTATGGATTAGATCCCCGAAATGGAAAAGGATTTTTTAAAAATGTAGACATCCTAATTATTTTGACAATTATATTGACTTTTATTATTATCATTTCAGCATACTATTATAAAAATAAAAGCTTCAAAAATAACGGCTTCAGCTAACAAGCTATTTCTATTAGCGGGGTTGAAGTTTACATTATGAAGATCTTCGCAAATTGTTCTTTTTGTTATATTTACAAAAACCAGTTATTATAATCCCCGCCAACAGAAATACCCAACCGTTACCGCCCATACTACCTTCGGCCGGTCCAAAATCCGTTTTTGTAATTAATTCAGCATTGGAAATCCGTGCTTTTTCCGAGAGCAGGACAACGGGTTCCGGCATTTCGTGATCACTAAGTCGCCCCGGTATTATGTTCCTCGCGCGTACGGGCGGTAACATCGTATATGGCGGATTGCGGAAGTCTGCTTTTGTATCAGAATTTTCGCTAAGTTTAAAGTCCGGATTTTGTACGAAGATCTGGGGCAGCAGCCGCAACCCTCCATATACGCCGGACGTTACCTGCAACCGCAAGATGACACCACAAAATGAAAGTTAACTTTTTGAAAACTGGTTTTTGGATTGGTATGATTCCAATTTTTGGAGTGACTTTTCTATTTCTACTTTTTTATGGATCAAGAGAAGTTTTCGCTCTGGACATTAATGTTGATGGGATTGGGTTTCTATTTTTATTATTGAGTTCTTTATTAGTTTTAACAGGAATTATTTCAACACTTATCTCAATTTTCACACAAAAACAAATAAAAAAATCCGTCTTTGTCCTTTTAATAATTTTCCTCTCAATTCCGGTAATTCTTGAGATTACTAAACTTCACGCAAATATTTCAAGCAGGGGATATATTGAGTTGGTGAACGAATCAGGAATTAATTTTCAGGATGTTCAGATTGAGGAACCGGACGAACATCATTTCTTTTCAAAATTACGTAATAAAAAAAGTCAAATAATTTATTTTCACCCGGACTATGGAACTTATAATGAAAAACAACTTGCAGGTATGAATCAGAATTATCTCCTGCTTCAAACAACTTATGATAATTACCTAAAAATAAAAATTCCAACAATTCATCCAGGTGAAATTCATAAAATCATAATAGACAAAAATCTTAACTTAACTGATTATCATATTAATAAAATTGAATAACACTTTAAAAATGCGGGTGCAGGTAACAGTGTATTTCTATTAGCGGGGTTGAATTTTACATCATAGAGATTTTCGCTAATTGTTCTTTTTGTTATATTTACAAAGACTTGTTATAAAAGTTCCCGCCAACAGAAATACCCAAACGTTACCGCCCATACTACCTTCCGCCGGTCCAAAATCCGTTTTTGTAATTAATTCAGCATTGGAAATCCGTGCTTT
>NZ_JACSPS010000017.1 GCF_014837035.1 Kaistella pullorum
TGACGCAAGAAATTAATGCTAGTAAAATTAATGGTATAAAAAATATACATTTGATTTTCATAGAATGTCGTACAACGGTTTCGGCTAGGCTCGCGTTGCGGCCTGGTTAGCTGAGTATTTTCTGCAAGTTAAAATTTTAAATGGAAGGGAAGTGTTCCGGCTTGCAAAAATGCAGCAATGGAGCTTAGCCATTGTTACCAGATGGCGCTATTCGCGATCAGTTCTCAAAGTCACTTAATATATCGCCATTCTAGTTTCTGCTGTAGAATTTCTTCAGCGTATTTTTTTGCTTCCAATAAACTTGTTGAAGTATGCCAAGGTGATGAGTTTCGAAAATCAAACTCGGACTCATTATTCAGCAATACATATTGCTCCTCATTTTCATTAAGTTCTGGAGTTTCATCTTCATTATGAAAACCTTCATCTTGATCAGAGAAAAAATCATAATTAAGTTTGAAAATCTGAACTTTCATTGGCTTTGAATTGTCATATAACCAATCTGCTTCACACATTTTTTCAGCTTTCTTTTCTTTTTCCATGATGATTGTTTCAAGGTTCCAAACTTCCGGTCGATGGGCGCTTTCTGGTAACGTCCGGCGTATATGGAGGGTTGCGGCTGCTGCCCCAGATCTCCGTACAAAATCCGGACTTTAAACTTAGCGAAAATTCTGATACAAAAGCAGACTTCCGCAATCCGCCATATACGATGTTACCGCCCGTACGCGCGAGGAACATAATACCGGGGCGACTTAGTGATCACGAAATGCCGGAACCCGTTGTCCTGCTCTCGGAAAAAGCCCGGATTTCCAATGCTGAATTAATTACAAAAACGGATCTTGGACCGGCGGAAGGTAGTATGGGCGGTAACGTTTGGGTATTTCTGTTGGCGGGGATTATTATAACTGGTGTTTGTAAATATAACAAAAAGAACAACTAGCGAAAATCTCTATGATGTAAACTTCAACGCCGCTAATAGAAATAGCTTGTTACCTGCAGTTTTTTTTGATTTAGTTGAACATTAGTGTTGTCAAAAAAGGTAATATTAATGTCAGAATCGTAAAAAATGCATCACCTATATGTAGTTTCCGATATTCTCCTTGTTCCCAACTGGATTGCATATAACCTGTCATAAGCGGTTCATTTCCATAGATTCTTAAAAATATTTGTCTTAGAATCAAATAATAAATCATAAAAAGTAGAGGAAAAAAAGTCCACTCTGCAGCATTCCCATTTTTCATTTTTAATGATTCTCTATCCAAATTAAAAAATCCAAACATTGCAATGAAAATTGTAAGAATTAATAAAACCAAGTATGTTGGGGTATTTTTCAGTTTTTTATAAAAAAGCCATAAAGTAATATGAGTAATTCCGCCAAGATATATATAGAGTAATTGATTGTCTAAATTCATCTTTTAATATTTAACGGTCATTTTTTAAAATTGCAGGTAACGTTTCGCGTGTAACCGACAGTCGCGGATTGAAGCGAACTGAGTTCTCTCTGCCGAAGATAAATATTATTCGTGAACTAATGATTTCCTGTTACCGAAATTTCCGCGATTGCGGTTAAACGCTGTTAGCGGTTCGGTTTTATTTAGTTATCTTCTCAATTCCATTATTTCACGAAATACATTTTTATTTTTCGGAACAAATATGAATTCAGAACCGAAATTCATTTTCGAGTTTAGTTTTACATTAATAATTTTTCCGAGTCTGCTTTGTTCGTCTACTTCTACAATTTCTGTAACAGGAATTTCAACGATTTCATTTCTGTATTCAACAATAATTTTTTTGTTTTCTTTATCAAGGAAAACATTTTTTAAAGGAAATAAAAATTTTCTGATTGTATAGATCATCCCATTTAATACAAGTGCAACTATTATTAAGGCAATCCAATTTTTTTCTATAATTGTTGAGTAAAGAATAAATGATCCTACAAATATCATCCAAATGGGAATAATATATTTTCTTATAAAAGTTAATTTTGAGTGTAGTTGTATTTTCTCCATTTTAGTTTAACTTTCTTTCGGTTCTCCGTCGCTCAAAACTGACCGCTAACGTCCGGCGTATATGGAGGGTTGCGGCTGCTGCCCCAGATCTCCGTACAAAATCCGGACTTTAAACTTAGC
>NZ_JACSPS010000018.1 GCF_014837035.1 Kaistella pullorum
AGCCCGGATTTCCAATGCTGAATTAATTACAAAAACGGATCTTGGACCGGCGGAAGGTAGTATGGGCGGTAACGTTTTCGGGCTTTGCGTTCGGGCGGGTTTCGGAGCACAGAGCTGTCAATAAGCACTGAACTTGAATAGAAGCACAAAGCTCCAAGTTTGCATGTCAGCCCGCCTGACGCAAAACCCGTGTTAGCACCAGTTGTTTTTTCGTCAAGGTATGTCATTGTGCAAAATTTGTCCTATTAATTTTCCGTTCCTAAAATACATTAAAATTTGATGTCCAAAACTATTGTCTGCAAGTGGCTTTCCTTTTAAATCAGTTTTGCCGTCATAAGAAGTGTCTCCAATAAATAACCATTCAAGTTTTTCAATTCCGTCTGTAATTGTTTGTTTGTCTGGGTTGCCGTAAGTTTCAACTGCTTTTTGTTTTGTGTCACCAAGTCTAAGACCCTTGTCCGTAATAAAGTATGAAGAATTAATCTTTGTCGTCTGTTTTAGAAAGCCACTAAAGTCTTTTAATTTTTGTTTGTCAGAAGCAAGTTCTCAACCGTCTATGTGGAGTTCCATTCTGTTGATTAAGTCTGTTGGAATGTCATTGTCTAAAAAATGGTATGTCACTAATCTGTGATAGTCGGTGTAAAGTTCAAAAACTAAAGTCTGTTTTAGCGTGTCGTTGCTGAACCACGCCTTGTCGTATGAAAATGTCTGTCCGCTTTGTTTTTTGTAAGATGAATTACTGCTTGTCTTGTCGGCAAGCATTTCATTTGTTACAGGATAATCGTCAACTACAAATTTCTTAATTGTGTCAGGAATTGAAACCACTACTTGTATGTCCGATAAAACATTTTCATTTTTTGTCGCAGAATTTTCAGTCTTTCCATTGCAAGAGAAAAGTCCAAGTGTCAATATAAATGTCAATGTTTGTAGTGTCGTCATACAATTGGTGCTAACGGTTGGGTATTTCTGTTGGCGGGGATTGTGATAACTAGTTTCTGTAGATATAACAAATGAACAAGTAGCGAAAATATTTATGATGTAAACTTCAACCCCGCTAATAGAAATACCTTGTTGTACGACGTTTTTACTTATTCATATATTCATTCAAAACCCTTAATGATTCTTTAACGAAAGTAGTTAATACAACATCGTCATTGCTTTTTCCTGAAATTCTCAATTTACTCACATTTGATTTTAGAATTATGTCTATTTGTTCTTTTGTAAGTAGTACGACAGAAAATTCTTTTGTTTTACCATCTTTTGTCACTTCTCTATCTGATTTTGCCGCAAGTTCAAACGTCTCACCGTCATTTAAAAATATTAGATTTTCAATAAATTTCCAATCATCATTTTTGGTTGAAATTGTCATAAATATTCCTCGAAGCTCTTTTGATTCTACTCCTTTAAAACCTATTCTGTAATAATTATTCATATTTATATAAACATCATCCCAACCTGACGTTTGAACAGAAATATATTTCGTATCAGTAAATTCGTCAATTTTCTCTGAAACTTCTGGTTCATATTTATGAAAAACTATCTGTGAATCTTTAACTCCTCCAACATAGTCAATTACCGCAAGAGCTTTTTGTAAATTTTTTCGATAAAAATAATAGTTATCGAATGTATAATAATAGTCTCCGAAATTTTTTTTCAGAATATCAAGTATTTCATATTTATTTTTATTTAAAACTTTATCTTTCGTGAATCTTAACTGAATCTGATTTACTTTAATATCTTTATTAGTTTTATATGTCAACTCTTTAAAGAAAATATTTTCAGCAAGTCCAATTTTTTGTTCAGCATTGGTGGATGCAACTGTTTCACCCATTTTGATCTCATCAATTTTAAAATCTTTTAACGTTTCATTTGTTTGAGCAAAATATAAGTTTGTAACAAACAGAAATAAAATTTTTCTCATTATATCTTAGAATTAATTTTAGACGATTACTTTATAAAATGTCGTACAACGTCCGGCGTATATGGAGG
Source organism: Kaistella pullorum (assembly GCF_014837035.1). Classification (GTDB taxonomy): domain Bacteria; phylum Bacteroidota; class Bacteroidia; order Flavobacteriales; family Weeksellaceae; genus Kaistella; species Kaistella rhinocerotis. The sequence continues at coordinate 1,990 of NZ_JACSPS010000018.1, forward strand.
GTTGCGGCTGCCGCCCCAGATCTTCGTACAAAATCCGGACTTTAAACTTAGCGAAAATTCTGATACAAAAGCAGACTTCCGCAATCCGC
>NZ_JACSPS010000019.1 GCF_014837035.1 Kaistella pullorum
TCGCTAAGTTTAAAGTCCGGATTTTGTACGGAGATCTGGGGCAGCAGCCGCAACCCTCCATATACGCCGGACGTTAGTGGCAACCGTATGACGACTACAATCAAGAAAATATTACCCTACTTTTTGACCTCAATTTTTGTGGTTGGGCTTTGGTGGGTTTTGACGTGGACAAACAACTATGCTTGGAACCCAGTTGGAAAAGAATTGTTAATGCTTGAAATTGCTCTTATTTCAATTTTTTATTACAAGACACTTTTTTGGTTAGTTATCGCAAACGTGACGGTTTTTACTGTTAGACAATTAATGCGAAAGAATTATAAGACGACTGCTATTAGTGCACTTTTGACAATTTCATTTTATTTCTTCGTTGGACAAGTAGTTGATAAAAAATGTGCTTTTCATTATTATTCTGTTTTTCATAACCAGTCTGTTTCAGAAGAGTATATCGACAGACCAATACTTGAAGCAGGTTATCAAATTGGACCAATCATAACAGAAAATATTGCGGACAAGGAAATGAAATATAGACGTTACGCAATTGGTGGACTTGAAAAAATAAAATACAAACCAGCGACACCAACGCTGACAAAAATATTGCTTGACAAAAGCGAATTAGAAGTTTTTAGAGCAGACGCTTATGAAGCATTGACAGCATTCGACACTGAAGAAACAAGAAAAATATTAACCGATTTTGAAAACCAAGCGACCGACTCTCTCGACAAAAAAGTAGTTGAACTTGGAGAATATTTTATAAACAACAAGTAAATGGAGACAAGAACGGCAGCCACTAACACGGGTTTTGCGTCAGGCGGGCTGACGTACAAGCTTGGAACTTTGTGCTACTATTGAACTTTTGTAATAAATTGAAACTTTGTGCTCCGAAACCCGCCCGAACGCAAAGCCCGAAAACGTTATAGGCAATTTCACCAAAAGATCGTCAAATGAAAGAAAAGATTACAATTTTTATTTTTATTATTTTTTGTAATTTGTTAAATGCTCAAAATACAATTTTGTGGAAAATCACGAACCCTAAAAGTGAAAAAACTTCATATTTAGTAGGAACATTACATCAGTATGGTGAAAATTTTGTCAATAGATTTCCAAAAATTGAGAAAATTCTTTCAAATTCGGAAATAGCGTTATTTGAAAGTTTAACGATAGATTCTCTAGCAACTAACAAATTAATTAATTCACGTACAATTAATAATAATCTTGAAAAATATTTTAATAAAGAACAAGTTGAAAAACTCAAAATTTACACAGAAAAAAGCGAGCTAAATCTTTATAAATTAACACCAATTGAATTAAAATTTAAACTACAACAAAAATATACAAAGGTCGTATGTAAAACAGTAGAAATACATGAAAAGAATGACCATTTCGATGCGTATTTAATTAAGCTTTCTGACAAACATAAGATAACTAAAAAAGGATTTGAAACATTAGAGCAACAAATAAAATTGCTTAATAAGCAATACCAAGATACTAATTGGAAAAATCAAAAGAAATCTATTTTATTTTATCTAGAGCATATTACATCTCCAAAACCAAACACTAACGATAAAGAAAATTTATGCGGATTTTCAGAAAAGTATAGGAATTTTGACTTGGACTATCAATTTACCAGGTCAGCGAATTTAAAAATATTAGTTACCGAAAGAAATAATAATTGGATGAATGAGTTACTTCCACAATTAGAACAAAAAAACGCCTTTATCGCAGTTGGATTTATGCACCTGATGTATAAAGAAGGAATAATAAATCAATTAAGAGAAAAAGGATTTATTGTTGAGCCCGAAAAATTGAATTAAAGAAACTGCCTATAACATAGTATTTCTATTAGCGGGGTTGAAGTTTACATCATAAAGATTTTCGCTAACTGTTCTTTTTGTTGTATTTACAAAAACTAGTTATTATAATCCCCGCCAACAGAAATACCCAACCGTTACCGCCCATACTACCTTCCGCCGGTCCAAAATCCGTTTTTGTAAT
>NZ_JACSPS010000001.1:0-56273 GCF_014837035.1 Kaistella pullorum
ATCTATCAACATTTTCGCCCTTAAAAATAATGCTCTTCTGCGCTCCCCCTTCTCTCGATTTGGGACTGCAAAGATACGCACTCTGCCCAATAATCCAAACCAAACCCCGGAAAATTTTTTCCACATTCCACAACTCACTGATTATGCGGGGGAAAAATTTTGCCGGAAGTTTCCCAATAGTAACGATTAACCCGCCCCTGCCACGGCAGGACATAAAAAATCCCGCCGAGGCGGGAAAGGTATATCTTCAAAAAGATTTTATACTTATATATTATACGACCTTAACTTTATAAATATATAGTATCCAGCCAGAACACCCACAGTGTCTGCAACGAGGTCAAGCCCTTCCAGGGAACGGCCAAAGCCCATCACATCCTGCAAAATTTCTGTAAGTATAGAATAGATGAGCATCACCTGTATATATATAGTAAACCTGGTTTTTGGGTATGCGGCCATAAAACAGAAGCCGAGCAAACCAAAGATACTTAGGTGCAACAGCTTATCAATCCCCGAAAACATAAATGGATATTCAAGGTTTTCAACTCCCGGCCGCAGAAGCATATATGTAAGAAATGCCCAATAAATGGGCAAAATCTTTTTAAAAAGTTTTGAAATCTTATCCAAGAGATTCCTGATATTGCTCGGCCGTAAGCAATTCCGAGGCATCTACATCTTCTGCCAACTCCAACTTGATGATCCACCCATTACCGTAAGGATCGGTATTCAACAGTTCGGGCTGACTTTCAAGTTCTTCATTAAACTCTGCCACCTTTCCAGGCAATGGTAAAAACAGGTCTGAAACTGTCTTTACAGCTTCTACGCTGCCAAAAACATCGTTCTCCGCCAGTTCGTCACCCACGGTGTCCACATCTACAAAAACTATATCACCCAATTCGCCCTGGGCAAAATCTGTAATTCCGATGGTAGCGATGTTACCTTCGATTCTAATCCATTCATGCTCTTTGGTGTACCTTAATTCAGACGGTGTGTTCATTTTCTTTAATTTAATTCTTCAAAAATAATTAAAAAATACCATACGGGTAGTCTTTAGAGACTTTATTATATGTAGATCTGAATTGCTTTTACCGTACAGCACGTCTATAATCGATATCTTTGTAGAAGTATGAGCTGCTGCAGCCATTATTAAAAATATAAAAGATGACTTTACAAAAGAAATTAGAGGCCGCCGACAAATCTTTCAGAAACTGGAGAGCGGTTCCGTTTGTACAGAAACAGAAACTACTGCTGAAACTGGCAAAGACTCTCGACAAAAACAAAAAATCATACGCGGAAAACATCACAAAGGAGATGAAGAAGCCCATTTCTCAATCTATTGCAGAGGTAGAGAAGTGCGCACTGATGACCAGATACTATGCAAACGCAAAAAACGTACTTGCCCCTGAAAAGATTGAAACCGAATTCCGCGTTTCAGAAATTCATTACGCGCCCCTGGGCGTAGTTTTAGGTGTGATGCCCTGGAATTTTCCGTTTTGGCAAGTCCTCCGGTTTGCGGTGCCGGCCATATTGGCGGGTAACGCGGTCGTATTGAAGCATGCTTCAATCTGTTTTGGCAGCGGAAAACTGATTGAAAAACTGTTTCTGGATGCAGGTTTCCCAAAAGGCGTCTTTCAAAATCTTGAAATTGGACATTCTGAAGTAAAGACTGTGCTTGAAAATCCCATCGTGAGGGCTGTAAGTCTTACGGGAAGTGAAAAGGCCGGCGCAGAAGTGGCTTCGATAGCCGGAAAAAACATTAAAAAATCTTTGTTGGAGCTTGGCGGAAGCGATGCGTTCATCATTTTGGATGATGCAGATCTGAAGAAAGCCGCAAAAAGTGCTGCCAAAGCAAGACTCCAAAATTGCGGACAGGCCTGTAACGCCGGCAAACGGTTCATCATTCAAAAAAATGTGCTGAAAGAATTTTTGCCCATCTTCATTAAAGAATATCAGAAATACGTCCCCGCAGACCCAATGGAAAAGGACACCAAACTTACAGGAATGGCGCGTCCGGATCTTGCCGACGAACTTGAAAAGCAATATAAAAAGTCTTTGAAAAACGGTGCGGAAGTTATATTACCGCTCGAAAGGATTTCAGATTACGAATTTAATCCCGGACTGATGATGGTGAAAAAAGGCAATCCGGTTTTGCAGGAAGAACTTTTTGGTCCGCTGGGTATTGTGATGGTTGCCAAAAATGATGTTGAAGCGCTGGAACTGGCGAATGACATTCCGTTTGGGCTTGGAAATTCGGTTTGGACCAAAGATAAGAAACGTCAACAGTTCTTTATCGAAAATCTTGAATCGGGAACGGTGAGCTTAAACAAAGAAACAAGTTCCGACCCAAGATTGCCTTTTGGTGGTGCAAAATCATCCGGGTACGGGACCGAACTTTCGCTTATCGCGCTGAAAGAATTTGTAACCGCAAAAACTATCGTCGGTCATTAGATCAGTTCTCACGAAGACAATTTTCCACAAACTCTGATTTATTCAGGGTTTTTTATTTTGCACTCTCTTCTACTTCGTGTTTCAGCTGGGCTTTATACAACGTTGCGTAGTAGCCATTTTTATTGAGCAATTCGAGATGTTTACCTTCTTCTACAATTTTCCCGTGCTCCATCACGATGATCTTATCGGCTTTTTCGATTGTTGAAAGCCTGTGCGCGATGATAATTGAAGTTCGGTTTTTTGTAATTTTTTCGGTAGCGCGCTGAATCAGTTTCTCACTTTCGTGGTCGATGGAAGAAGTCGCTTCGTCGAGGATCAAAATTTTCGGATCCGAAAGATAAGCTCTTAGAAATGATAACAGCTGTCTTTGACCTAATGAAATTGAGGATCCGCGTTCGCGCACCACATAATCGTAACCGCCCGGCAGGGATTCAATAAAATCATCCACTTCAATGTCCTTCGCTACCTGTTTGATTTTCTCTAAAGTCACCGTCTCGTCACCGAACGCCAGATTCTCGAAAATAGTACCGTGGAAAAGGAACACATCCTGCAATACGACGCCGATATGGCTGCGAAGGTTGTACAGTTCGTAATCTTTTAGATCTACATCATCAAGCAAAATCTTACCGGAATTGATGTCATACAAACGCGTGATCAAACTGATGATCGTAGATTTTCCCGCACCTGTAGCTCCTACGATCGCGACTGTCTGTCCCGGTTCTACTTTAAAACTGATCCCTTTCAGTACCTCCTGCTTTTCATCATAGGAAAAATGCACATTGCGGAACTCAATTCTTCCGTCATATTTATCTTTAATGATTTTCCCCTCATTGGGCAGCGCAAAATCTTCATCCATAACTCCTAAAACCCGCTCTGCGCCTACTATTCCACGCTGGATATTATTAAATCTGTCCGCGATTTGTCTTAAAGGCCTGATCAGCATCGAAATATATTGGATAAACGCAATCACCACCCCCGCCGAAATGGTGATGTAACCCCCATAAAACAAAATGAAACCGATGAATAGTGAGGAAATAAGTTCAACAACGGGAAAGAAAAGCGAAAAAATGAAAACCGTTCGGAGCAACGCTGCTTTCAGTGTGATGTTGATGGAATCAAACTTCTGAAATTCGGCTGCCTCCCGGTTAAATACCTGGATTATGGACATACCTGAAAGCCTTTCCTGCACGAAAGAGTTTTGGTTTGCAGTCCACGTTCTCTCGTCACCGAAGGCTTTTTTGAGTCTCTTCTGAAAAAATCTTGTGATCACCACCATTAGCGGCAAAATCGCAAGTGAGATGTAACTGAGGTGAACGTCAACCTGAAACATCATGATGAGAACAAACACAATGCGCAGAATATCCCCGAAAACCATCAGGAAACCGTCCGTATAAACCGTCGCGATGGTTTCTACATCACCTACAGCGCGCGTAACTAGCTGCCCCAAAGCCGTTTTATCAAAAAATGACGTCCGGAAATAGATTAATTTATGGTAAAGACGTTCGCGGATATCGCGGATTACGTTTTGTGAGATGAAATTTGAAAAGTAGACGAGGAAAAAGTTAAGGATTGTTTCTCCGAAAACCAGCGCAACCAGTATGTAAATATGCTTCATCATCAGCTCTTTGTCTTTGAGCTGAATGATGTCTGTATCCACAATCTGCATGGTGAGGTAAGGCCGGTAAGTAGAAATTACCGAAAGCAAAATAGAGATAATAAGCGTAATGATGAACCAGGACCGGAACTTCATCCCAATTCTGAACAGTCTTTTAATAATATCCCAGGTTGATTGTTTCTTCATATTCGCTTAAAATTCTGTGCAAATTTAGTGATTTAGTATTGATGGAGCCTTTACAGATTACCGGCAGAAAATGCTAATCAAATAGTATTCGCTCAAAATCATAACCTACGTCCACCAAAAAAAGACCTTGAGGCGGTGCCGATGTTCCCGCTTTGCCGCGGTCTTTTGCTTCAATGATATCTCTGAAGTCTTCGATTGAAATTTTGCCGTTGCCAATTTCAATCATCGTGCCGACAATGGCGCGGACCATATTGCGCAAAAAGCGGTCTGCAGAAACAGTAAATTTAAGTTCAGTGCCGGTTTTGGTCCATTCTGCGAGATAGATTTTGCAGTTGTTGGTTTTGTTATCGGTGTGCAGTTTGGAAAAACTGGTGAAGTCTTCATACTCTGAAAGGATTTGGCATGCCTCATTCATTCTCTCCAAGTCAAGCGTACGATTGATGATTTGCCACGAAAAATCATTCAGGAACGGATTTTTTTCCAGCGAAACGATGTACTCGTAGGTTCGGAAAGTCGCATCAAATCTGGCATGCGCATCATTAGTTACTTTAAAGACATTTTTCGCAGCAATATCATTGGGCAAAAAACTATTGAGGCGATATACGAGATTTTGCGGAATATCTGAATCTAGATCAAAATGTGCGAAAATCTTTTTAGCATGCACACCCGAATCAGTGCGGCCCGCTCCGGTTATTTTGATATCGCTGCGAAGTATGGTCGACAGGGCTTTTTCAAAGACTTCCTGAACGGTGATTTGTCCTGGTTGAATTTGATAGCCGAAATAATTTTTGCCGTGGTAAGCAAATTCTATAAAATATCGCATGAGGGCAAATTTCCTAAAATATATCGGTAAAAATTAGATAAAAATATAGTAATTTGTGAGGTATGAAAAACATTTTGCTGCTTTCGGACACGCATTCGCACTTGGATGAAAGAATACTGGAATATGCGCAGCAGGTCGATGAAATCTGGCATTGCGGCGATTTTGGTAATATGGAAATAGTGCAGCAGTTAGAAAAAATAAAGCCGCTGCGTGGCGTCTATGGAAATATAGACAGCTATACGATTCGCGCGTCGTTTCCGGAAGTTTTACGGTTTACATGCGAGAATGTGGAAGTTCTGATGATCCACATTGGCGGCTATCCCGGGAAATATTCACCACTCGCGAAAACTGAAATTCAAAAACAGGCACCTAAACTCTTTGTTTCCGGCCATTCGCACATCCTGAAAGCGATGTATGACCAGAAAAACAGTTTGTTGCATCTTAATCCCGGCGCCTGCGGCAGATCGGGCTGGCACAAAATGCGGACGATGATGCGGTTTCAGATCAATGGTGATCAGATTGAAAATCTTGAAGTGATTGAATTAGGTACCAGGTAGGTTTGCTTTAAATATAAATGGTAACGAATAGCTATTTTTTTTTCGTGACCGAATCATAGATACTGTGTACCAAACCGTCTGCAACTGAAATTTTTGGTACAAATATTTTGTTTATATCACCCCATTCCATCACTTTCGTAAAAATCTGAAGCGCCGGCACCAGCACATCTGCGCGGTCTTCCCGAAGATTATGTTTGGCCATCCGCTCAGGAACCGACAATTTATATAAATTTTTATACCAGGTTTTCAGACCCGAAAGTACCAGCGGATTTCCGTCTTTCGTCTTGCTCATCGAGAAGATTTTGTTGATGTTTCCTCCGGAGCCAATCGCAACCAATGGTTTTTTACTGTTGATATTTCGCCGGATCTCCTCTTTCATCTCTTTCCAGTGATCTTCATTTACCTGGTTATTCAGCAAACGTATCGTTCCGATGTCAAATGAACGCGAATATTTTCGCTGGCCGTTTTCGAAAAAAGTAAGTTCCGTACTTCCGCCACCCACATCGATGTAGAGATAAGCAAAATCTTTATCAAGCCCTTCTGCAATATGATTTTCAAAAACCAGGGCCGCTTCCGCGTCACCACTTATTATTTCAATATCGATTCCGGATTCCTCTTTTACCTGCTTAATGATGTCGCGGCCGTTTCTCGCGTCCCGCATAGCACTCGTGGCGCAGGCGCGGTAATGCTCTACCTTGTAAACCTTCATCATACCACTGAAGATGCGCATACTTCCTGTGAGCATTTCCTTCCTTTCCTCGCCTATCTCACCTTTGGCAAAAACGTCAAAACCCAGCCGCAGCGGTATACGCAGAAGATTCAGTTTCGTGAATTCGGCCTTGCCATTCTTTACTGCCTTTACTTCGGAAATCAGCAGACGCGCCGCGTTGCTGCCGATATCTATTGCTGCGATGATCATGTTCAGAAATAATTTGTGTTAATTTTTTCCAATCAACTATTTAATTCAAATAGCAATTTTAAAGGAAGGATGCATCAAATGAAAAGGGCAAAAGATCGCGAACCGAGTTGGTTTTGAAAATTTCCCCGTCCAGCGAAGCAAAATAAATTTCAATTCCCTCTTTTTGGTTGGCTTCATATTCCAGGATAGACTGTCGGCAAGCTCCGCAGGGTGGAATTGGAGTTGAAGACAAAGCGGTTTCCGGCGCACCAATGACGAATAATTTCTTGATCTTTTCACCTGGAAAGTTCGCGGCTGTCCAGAAAATCGTGGTTCTTTCGGCGCAAAGACCTGACGGATATGCGGCATTTTCCTGATTACTGCCGGTAATGATCTCGCCGCTTTCGAGCAACAGTGCGCAGCCTACCGTGAAGTGAGAATATTGGGCGTACGCTTTCTCCCGGATTTTTTTGGCTGCATCAAAGAGTTTCTTCTCCGTGTCGTCGAGCATTTCATAATTGGGGATCGCGTAAAAATTAATTTTAAGTTCTTTTACCATTTTTGAAAATTGGGGAGTAAATATACCTAATAAATTCGACGTCAAACCCATTGTCGGGTAAAAATCAGTGTTTTGAAAAGATGCAAATGTTGTGACAATTTTAACGGAGGGGCCTAATATTTTGGTTTAACATTTGATTCAAATTGTCCCGAATTAATAACCTTTTTCAAACCCCACTTTCACGTCAACAGGTGACAAACAATCATTTCCGACTGCTTTGCACCAGACGTCTTTGAACTTTTAAAAAATCACACACATTAAATATTAACATATGGAAACCAACAAAACAAAATCAAAAAAAACAGAGCAAGCTGCAGAGGCCGGCTCACTCCGAGACCTCTTTATCACCGGGTTGAAAGACATTTACTATGCTGAAAACGCGCTTCTGAAAGCACTTCCTGAAATGTACGAGAAAGCCACCGATGTAAAACTGAAAACGGCGATAAAAGACCACATCTTACAGACAGAAATGCAGGTAGTCCGACTTGAAAAGTCCTTTGAACTGCTTGGTATGAAAGCAGAAGCCAAAAAATGCCAGGCAATTGAAGGCATTATCGCTGAAGGCCGCGAAACTGTAAGCTCAGCCGCAGAAGGACCTGTTCGCGATGCCGCAATCATCGGCAGTTCCCAGAAAGTGGAGCATTACGAGATGGCTGCTTACGGAACCCTCGCAGCTCACGCAAAAGTTCTGAATGAGCGAGAAGTCCTTGATTTGCTGCTTCGCACATTGGGTGAAGAAAAGAAATCAGACTGTCTGCTTACCACCATAGCAGATACAGAGTTGAATTCACAGGCTGCCGGCGGCATGCATCAGTCTAAAGATTTTAAAGCCGTATAACTTTTAAGCAACCTAAATTATGAAAGTAAACGAACAGGAGCCCTTTGCAAACGGCGCAAATCCGAAAATAGAACAACTCGGCAAATATAAAAACAGTGACCATGGCGAATTCATGACCACAAATCATGGAGTGAAAGTGAACGATGACCAGAATTCACTTCTCGGCGGCGAACGCGGACCTTCCCTACTCGAAGATTTTATCTTCAGGGAAAAAATGACGCATTTCGATCATGAACGTATTCCGGAAAGGATCGTGCACGCGCGCGGATCCGGTGCACACGGGTATTTTCAATTGTACAAATCGATGGCTAAATACACGAAAGCCAAATTTTTAAATGACACAAGCATTAAAACGCCGGTTTTTGTAAGATTTTCGACTGTTCAGGGAAGCCGCGGCTCGACAGATATACCACGTGATGTACGCGGTTTTGCAGTGAAATTCTACACTCAGGAAGGCAATTATGACTTGGTTGGTAACAATATGCCGGTTTTCTTTATTCAGGACGCAATGAAATTTCCGGATCTTGTACATGCTGTTAAACCCGAGCCTCACAATGAAATTCCGCAGGCTGCTTCAGCGCACGATACCTTTTGGGATTTTGTTTCGCTCATGCCCGAGACGATGCACAACGTAATCTGGAAGATGAGTGACCGTGGTATACCACGTACGCTACGCTCCATGGAAGGATTCGGAATCCACACTTTCCGGTTTATCAATGAGGAAGGACAATCACACTTCGTGAAGTTCCACTGGAAACCGCTGCAGGGCGTCTTGGGACTGGCCTGGGATGAAGCCCAGCGACTTGCCGGAAAAGATACCGATTTTCACCGGAGAGACTTATGGGAAGCAATTGACAAGGGAATGTACCCTGAGTGGGAACTGGGCGTACAGATCGTTCCGCAGGAGGATGAACATAAATTCCCCTTCGATCTGTTGGACCCTACCAAACTGATTCCCGAAGAAATGGTTCCGGTGGAGATCATTGGGAAAATGACTTTAAATAAAAATCCTGACAACTTCTTCGCAGAAACCGAACAGATCGCATTCCACCCCGGACATATCGTTCCCGGCATCGATTTCACCAACGATCCACTGCTTCAGGGACGACTTTTCTCTTATACAGACACTCAACTTTCCCGTTTGGGCGGACCGAATTTCCATGAAATACCAATTAACCGCTCAATTCCGGATGTCACAAACAACCAACGAGACGGGATTCACCGTATGCAGATCCCGAAAGGAAAAGTTTCTTACCACCCGAATTCGATGGCGCAGGGCTGCCCGTTTCAGGCCATGATGAAAGAAGGCGGCTTCACCTCATTTGAAGAACGCATTGATTCCAGAAAAATCCGCAGCCGAAGCAGAAGTTTCTTCGATCATTTCAGCCAGCCTACGTTGTTTTATAACAGTTTGACCGATCATGAAAAACGTCATGTGCAAAATGCGTTTTCTTTTGAATTGGGTAAAGTGAAACTGGTTCCAATTCGCCAAAGAATGGTGAATATGCTGCTTGAAGTAGATATAGAACTCGCAAATAAAGTCGGTGATCACCTGGGTCTGGTTCCTGAAAGACTGCCTCAACCAATAACGGACAGCATTCCTGCGGATGGTAAACTCGAGGATTATCATTCTTTCAAGGCTGAATTACCGATTAGCGAGGCGCCCTCTGTAAGTATGGCGAATAAACTTCCGACCAACATCAAAGCCAGAAGAATCGCTATTTTAACAGCCGATGGCGTAAGCGACGAAGCATTCACGAAAGTAAAGAAAGTCCTTTGCGAAATGGATGCGCTGGTTCAAATCATTGCGCCGAGACATGGTTTTGTAACGACAGAATCTGGTGATCAATATCAGGTGGACGACAGTTTACTCACCACGGCATCGGTAGTTTTCGATGCGGTCTACATTCCGGGCGGCGAAAGTGTAAAAACCCTTATGGAACATGCGGGCGCCATTCATTTCGTAGCGGAGGCCTATAAACACTGTAAACCGTTCGGGGCAGATGGAAACGGCGCAGATCTTTTGAAGAAAGCAATTCCGGATCTTACTTTACCTGCTGACGGAATCGTCACTGAAGGCGATCTGGATCTTTTTGCAGGATCCATCATCCTTCACCGTTTTTGGGACCGCGAAATGAAACCACTTCCAGCCTAAAACCACTCCTTATATATAATGAGGCTCCCGATTTGGGAGCCTCCTTTTATTTGTCAATGTCTTTAAAAATTAAACTTCCGTTTAAATTCGCTAATTTTGCATCCTCAAAATAATTATTGAATATGCTTTATACACCAATAAAATTCAGAAATTTAGAAATCAAAAACCGTTGGGTTATGTCACCGATGTGTATGTATTCCTGTGAGAACGGACTTGCAAACGATTTCCATTTGTTACATTACGGAAGCCGCGCGCAAGGAGGAACCGGCCTCATCATCGTGGAAGCGACCGGCGTAGTGCCCGAAGGCCGGATCACCAGCAAATGCATGGGAATCTGGAATGATGAACAGGCGCAACAGCTTAAGAAAATTGTCGATATAGTCCATAGCCAGTCTGAAAGTAAGATCGGAATTCAGCTTGCGCATGCTGGAAGAAAAGCATCGACCTGGAACGGCAAACAAACCTCGATGGAAGAAGATGGTTGGGAAACCGTGGCGCCCTCGCCAATTCCTTACCTTGAATCTGAAAGAGTTCCACACGAACTTTCTGCTGAAGAAATAAAAGATTTGGTTGAAAATTTTAAAACTGCTGCCCAAAGATCTTTGGATGCTGGTTTTGATTTAATTGAAATCCACGCCGCGCACGGCTACCTGATTCACCAGTTTCTGTCACCATTATCGAATGTAAGAACAGACGAATACGGCGGCAGTTTCGAAAACAGATGCCGTTTCCTACTCGAAATCGTAGATGCAGTGAACGAACTTCTAGATGAAAACCACCCATTATTCGTAAGAATTTCAGGTACGGAGTATGCGACAAAGGGCTGGAACATCAAAGACAGCGTAGCATTAGCCAAAATCTTAAAGGAAAAAGGTGTAGACCTTATCGATGTTTCAAGCGGCGGAAATATCCACGGCGCAAAGATTTCTTTATTTGATGGCTACCAGGTTCCGCTGGCCGCGGCCGTAAAGAAAGACGCGGAAATTGCAACCGGCGCTGTAGGTCTGATAAAAACCGCAAAACAGGCAGAAGAAATTTTGCAGAATGAACAGGCGGACTTAATTTTTGTCGCGCGTGAAATTCTCCGAAATCCTTATCTGCCGGTTCGCGGTTCATTTAAGAACAACGACAACTGTTTTTTCCCTCACCAATACGAAAGAGCCAGGCCTTAATTTGCCTTTAAAATAAGAAAGCCAACTTCAATCAGTTGGCTTTTTTTGTTTTTTAAGAATATTGAAACTGGCTGATGACTTCCAGCGTTCTGTCGATTTCTTTTTGCTTAATGGCATCCGAAATAAACCAGGTTTCGTAGCCGCTTGGCGGCAGGTAAATGCCATTCTTCAGTAAGAAATGGAAGAAATTATTGAACAGCGAATGGTTCGCATGCGCCGCTTCATCAAAATTCGAAACTGCGTTAATGTGGAAAAAGATGCTCATCATCGAACCTTTCCGGTTAATCCGGTGCTGAATGTCTTTAGAATTCAATATTTTCCCGATCTCAAAATCGAGGGTTTCTGTCGTTTTATTGATGTTCTGATAGAAGTTTTCGTCTTTTCTGATCAGTTCCAATGTGGTAAGTCCGGCACGCATCGCTAAAGGATTGCCGCTTAAAGTTCCGGCTTGGTACACCGCACCTTTCGGCGCGAGGTGATCCATAATTTCGTTTCGTCCGGCAAAGGCTCCCACCGGTAGTCCGCCACCAATTACTTTTCCGTAAGTCACCAAATCAGCTTTCACATTGAAAACTTCCTGTGCGCCACCAAAACCGAGACGGAATCCGGTCATCACTTCATCAAAAATCAGCAAAGCGCCATTTTCGTCGCAAAGCCTTCTCAAGTTCTGAAGGAAATTGCTTTCCGGCAGCACGCAACCCATATTTCCGGCAACGGGTTCTACGATGATTGCGGCAATTTGGCCCTCGTTATGTCTGAATAAATCTTTAACTTGTTCGATATCATTGTATCTGGCAAGCAAAGTATCTTTTGCAGTTCCCGCCGTAACACCAGGAGAATTTGGATTACCAAACGTGGCGGCACCGCTTCCGGCTTTAATAAGAAAAGAATCGGAATGTCCGTGGTAGCAACCTTCGAATTTGATGAATTTATCTCGTCCCGTAAAACCGCGCGCTAAACGGATCGCGCTCATACACGCTTCTGTTCCGGAAGAAACCATTCTTATCTGGTCGATATTCGGAACATTTTCTACGATAAGTTTAGCAATCTCGGTTTCGAGTTCTGAAGGAGTTCCATACGAAAAACCGTTTTCAGCCTGTTTTTTAATTGCTTCAAGTACTTCCGGATGCGTGTGCCCTAAAATAGCTGGGCCCCAGGAGTTAATATAATCAATGTAGGTATTGTCATCCGCATCCGTCATGAAGGCACCTTTCGCCGATTTCATAAAAACGGGCACGCCGCCCACCGATTTGAATGCCCGAACCGGGGAGTTTACGCCGCCCGGAATATATTTGTAGGCTTCATCGAATAGTGCAGAACTTCTTTGATATAACATAGTTGTGGGTTGTTGGGTGATGGATGATGGTTTTCGCAGTAACCAAAATGCTTAGCTGCGCGGCTTTTTGTCTTTAAGATAAAGTGTCTGCCCGGTCTTGGGCTGTTCGCCGTATGCCATCCGGTTTTTATCGTACAGTTTACTCAGCTTGATTCCGAATTTCTGGGAAATTTCGTGCATTGACTCGCCCACTTTTGGTTTATAAGTCGCTACATTTCCGGTCGAAGATTTACCCTCGAGGAAAATGATATCGTTTCTTTTTAAATTCGTGCCGTCAAGTTCGTTCCACTTCATCAGTTTGCTTTCTGAGATTCCGAATTTTTTGGATATAAGTCCGAGTTCGGTGTCTTCCGGAATCACCACGAACTTTTTACCGCCATTTGGATGGTTTTTTACCAAAATCGTACTCAAGATTTCTGCACGTGTTTTAATGGCATCCACTTTCTGTTGCTGTTTCGCGTAAGACGTCTGCTCATAAGGAACCGTAACGGTGATTGGTCTGGACGAGGCTTTATTCTGATCGAGTTGTGCCATGAAGATCTTATCTTCGCGCAGACCCGGATAGAGTTTCAGAACCGTGTAGAGAACTTCTTTTGAACTGGTATTATCGAATTCGTAAAGTCTGTTTTTCTCAATTTTATCAATCAATATGTAAGCATAGCGCGGATTGGTGGCGTAACCTGCTTTTTTCAGTCCATGTGCCCAGGCTTTGTAATCTTTGATATCGAGCTTGAAGAGGTTTGTGTAATATTTCCGGTAAGCCAGGAATTTTGAATGGTCTTCGTAAGACTCGCGGGGATCGTCGTACACGCGGAAACATTCATTCGGGGCATCGTCTGTATGCGTCATTGTCTTGCCCGTCCAGTCTTCTTTACATTTAATTCCGAAATGATTTTTCCCGATCTGCGCGAGGCGGCTTTGTCCTCCACCGGTTTCCAGAAGTCCCTGTGCGAGGGTAATTGAAGCAGGAATCTTGTATTTTTCCATCTCTTCTACAGCATAAGCAGCAAATTTCTGAATGTACTGCTCGTCGTTTTTCCAGGTCTGTGCCTTAAAATTCGCCAGAATAATCAATGAAAATATCAACAGTGTTTTCCTCATTCCCATATTATTTTTATTTAACTGTCGTCTTTATCAGAGGTCGCTCATTTTTTTTAAGCATTTCGTTGGCGCCTTTTATTCCCTGAAGTCCGCCGGTATGAAACGCGAGGATAGTGCATCCTTCCGCAAAAAAATTCTGTTCGATAAGTTCAAAAAGCTTCCTCATCATCTTTCCGGTATACACGGGATCCAGCGGCACTCCGTATTTATCGTAAAAACTGTTGATAAAACGGTTATTTCCGTCGGTTATTTTGCCGTAACCACCATCAGCAGCGTCTATCAGTTCAAAATTTTCTTTGCCGGAAAGTTCTGAAACCTTCGCTTCCAGGGAAGAATCTTTGACGACCTTAAAACCTAAAACTTTCTGGTTTTCCTCGGCAAAGCGCGAGATTCCCGCGACAGTTCCACCTGTGCCAACCGCAGTGCAAAGATA
Organism: Kaistella pullorum; assembly: GCF_014837035.1. Lineage (GTDB taxonomy): Bacteria > Bacteroidota > Bacteroidia > Flavobacteriales > Weeksellaceae > Kaistella > Kaistella rhinocerotis. The sequence continues at coordinate 14,119 of NZ_JACSPS010000001.1, forward strand.
ATTAAAACTTTTTGTAGCATTTCCAAGCATGTGTTGAATGCCATTCACAGCAACCTGATTAGTGCCGCCTTCCGGAATTATCAGGGCCTGGCGAAATTCTTTCTGTAGATTTTGGGTTAAAGAATCTTTGTCACGGAACGTCTGGCGGTTCACGAAACGGAAACGCATTCCGTCCGCAGATGCTTTCGTTAACGTTTCGTTTTCGTGCCATTTCTGTTCGAGTTCTTCACCGCGGATGAGGCCGAGCGTGGCGATACCAAGTTCGCGGCCGAGCGCAGCGACGGCCGCGATATGATTTGAGAAGGCGCCGCCAAATGTGATGAGCACCGGGTTTTCGATTTCCTGAGCCAGATACTGATTGATATTATAGAACAGTTTCCAGAATTTATTACCCGAAATTTCGGGGTGAATCTGGTCATCTCTTTTAATGAAAAGCCGGATGTTTCTGTTTAAATGAATCTCCGTGAGCGGAACTTCGTGCGTTGGCATTTGCATGAGGTAAAGTTCGAAAAAAGTTTTGAGAGAAGATTTAGTCTGTTAATGATTAAAAATTCTGGCCGAAACGCTCCGCGCCCCGGATTGAACGGCCTGTTTGAGCGCTTTTTATGTAGCGCAGCGGAATAAAAAAGCGAGTAGTGAAAGCCGGAAATGGCGCCCAAATAAAAATCAGTAACGGTATTTCCAGAAGCTCCAGAATTTTCTTGTCTTCAAATAATCCGAGTTATTTTCCATCGCATACGCTTCGCGTTCAAACGAAATGGATTTGTACGCCTGATACGGATCTTTGAGTTTGAAAAACAGATAATAATACTCGATTACATACCACAAATAGAAAAAAATAACCAACATCTCAAGTTGCTGCCGAAGATGTATTTTCTCGTGATTGATAAGCACCGCATTTTCGCGCAGGGCCGATGACCGAACCAAAACAACCGGAAAAAGGGCGATCGCGGAAATTTTTGTATTTTTGAGAAGTGACCGTGCGATAATAATCATCAAACAAAGATAAAATTTTCGGCCGTTTACATTTAACCCATGAATCAAAACAGTATCAAAGAAAACGAAGACTTTTACTATAACGAACAGGGATACAGGGTTTTCACCGAAAAATATCACCTAAAACGCGGCTATTGCTGCAAAAGCGGCTGCAAACACTGCCCATACGGATATGATAAAAAGACCGACCGTTTTATAAAACCGATTAAAAAATAAATCTACCAATGAAAAAATATATTTTTCTGCTTTTAGCTTCAGGATCCCTGGCCTTCACTTCCTGCAGCCCGTTCCAGGTAAAATCTGACTATGCAGAGACCGCAAATTTCAACGCATACAAAACGTATAAACTGAGAATTGATGACCTGAAACTCAACGACATCGATAAAGACCGCGTGCTGAACGAGGTTTCGCGTCAGTTGCAGACTAAAGGGATGAGCGTTTCCGACAATCCGGACCTCATCGTGAATGTAAAAGCCAATCACAAGAAAATTCAGGATATCCAAAGTACGCGCCCGATTGGCATGTACGGCTGGGGCGGCCCATTCGGTTGGGGTGTGGGAATGAACAGAACCTGGACTTCGAACTACAACCAGGGAGGTTTGACGCTCGACCTTATCGACGCGAGAACCCAAAAACTGGTGTGGCAGGGAATAGGCAGCGGAATTTCCGTGGATTCTCCTAAATCCAAACAAAAGCAGATCCCGGAAATCGTAGCTGAGATCATGGCAAATTACCCGCCGCAAAAAGGCAGATAATTATTTAAATATACTTTTAAAACCGCTGTTTCGGCGGTTTTTTTATTTCTTATTCTGTAATGTTAATTATTCCGCAGTCTTGCACAGAAGCGTCTGCGGTTTAAATGATCTTCCGTAAATTTGAAAAAAATAGGATCAATGAAAAGAAGGGAATTACTAAAGAACGGTTCACTGGCACTGGGCGGACTGTTTCTTACACCTTTTACTGCAAAAGCGAATATCTTCAAAGAAGAATTCGACGGTAAAAAAGCAAAGAATATTATATTTATGGTGAGCGACGGTATGAGTATAGGCACGCTCCAAATGGCCGATATGTACAGCCGCCGCAAACTGGGACGACCTTCACACTGGCTCTCTTTATATGAACAAAACCTCGTACAGCGCGGACTGATGGATATGGCTTCAGCCAGTTCTGTTGTTACTGATTCGGCAGCCGCGAGTTCGTCCTGGGGCGGCGGACACCGCGTGACAAACGGCAGTCTGAATATTGGCGTGAACGGCGAAGAATACCTGCCCATCCTTCAGAAATTTAAAAAAGCAGGTAAAAAGATTGGTCTGGTGACCACGGTTCCTGTAACGCACGCCACGCCCGCGGGCTTTTCCGTTTACAGCAAAAGCCGGAATTCACAGGAAGAGATCGCGTCGGTTTACTCAGGGCTGGGTTTTGAGGTAATCATGGGCGGCGGAAATAAATATTTTGACGCCGCTCAGCGAAAAGATAAAAAAGACATGTACACGGTTTTCAGGAACAAAGGTTATTCCGTAGCACGCAATAAAGCAGAAATGAATGCGGCACCCGCCAATAAACCACTGCTCGCCACGTTTGACGAAGATGCGCTGCCCTATTCTACCGATCATCTCAGCAGCAGCTTTATGAAGAACAACATCCCGACACTGGCGGAAATGACGTCAAAAGCCATCGGACAGCTGAAGGATGACAAAAACGGTTTCGTAATGCAGGTGGAAGCCGGAAAAGTGGACTGGGCCGCACACGGTAATGATATTTCAGGCTTGATTTACGACCAGCTCGCCTTCGATGATGCCGTGAAAGTGGCGGTCGATTTCGCTAAAAAAGACGGAAATACGCTTGTGGTAATCACCACTGATCATGGCAATGCGAATCCCGGACTTATTTATGGCAAGAAGGTGGATGAAAATTTCGACCGCATCCAGAAATTCTCGCAGACCAACGAATGGATCCTGCAGGGAATCAGCAGCGGCGACAGCACAGCCAAGATCAAAGAACGGATCTCTCAGGCCAATGCGGGCATTATGATTTCGGATGATCAGGCAAAAGAAATCCAGTCGTATTATGCCAAAGCCCAAATGGAAGACGGCGTATACAACCCGCGGCATCTGCCCTTTAAATTATTGTCGCAGATCCAGCAGGAGTACACATCCGTGGGTTGGATCAGTATGGACCATTCGGCCGATTACAGCGAGGTGGCCATGTTCGGGCCGGGCAGCGAAAAGATGAAATCTTTTATGAAAAACACCGATATGCATACCTTTCTGCTGAAGGTTGCCGAGGTGGAGAATAAGTTTTAAGACAGCTCCGCAGAGAAAGCAAAACGCCCCGAACTTCGGGGCATTTATTTTTATTTGTGATTATTTTAATACGGTTGCGTTTTTTTCGTAATACTCTTCCGCAGTAGGAAAAAATGAAAGCGACACCGCATTCGGATCTCGCGTAGGGACACCGGGGATACCGGGAGCGATCGCCCTTTAATCAAGGGGTAAAAACGTTTCGGGTTGCCCCGCCTTCGCTGCCAGTTCTGTGGCTTCGTCAGTCTCTTCTAGAGCCTTCCTCAGCGGCTCGGTGTTCTTTTGCTGCCTGTTTTCAGCTGCCTGACAGTTAAATTTCAGTAACTTTTCATGATCTTTCGTTTCTGAGGAACATTATTTCACTGCTTTATTGCCCTTTTCTATATTCGTAATTAAGGAATTTTTTTCTGTACGTACGAACTGAATGGTCCGTACGTACGAAAATATTTTCCGTACGTACGTTTTTAAGTCGTTTTCAATATAAAAACAAAAAAAACCTTCCGCTTCCGGAAGGTTTTCTTTATATAAAATCGGTTTTTTAGAATTTCAAATCCCCGTTTACTTCTCTCACTGCTTTCGCAGCTGTTGCAAATTTTTCTTTTTCTGCATCGGTCAGGCTGATCTCCACGATTTTTTCAACGCCATCTTTGCCGATGATTGCCGGAACGCCTAAGCAGATATCGCTTTCGCCGTATTCACCGTCAAGCATTAATGAACATGGAATCATTTTTTTGTGGTCGCAAAGGATAGACTGTACCATTACTGAAACTGCCGCTCCCGGTGCATACCAGGCAGAAGTTCCTAAAAGTTTGGTCAGCGTTGCGCCGCCTACCTTGGTTTCTTCTTCCACATAAGCCTGCTTTTCAGCATCTAAAAATTCAGTTACAGGAACACCGTTACGGGTTGCTTTGCTCATCAGCGGCAACATTCCGGTATCACTGTGTGCGGCGATCACCATTCCGTCAACATCGGAGATCGGGCATTCCAAAGCTTCAGCCAGTCTGTATTTGAAACGTGCAGAATCAAGCGCGCCGCCCATACCGATAATTTTGTTTTTCGCTAATCCAGAAGTTTTGTGTACAAGGTAAGCCATGGTATCCATCGGGTTTGAAACCACGATGATGATCACGTCCGGCGAATGTTTCACAAGGTTTTCTGTAACCTCTTTCACGATGCCCGCATTGATGCCGATCAGCTCTTCTCTGGTCATGCCCGGTTTTCTTGGGATACCGGAAGTGATCACGGCCACTTTGGAACCTGCAGTTTTGCTGTAGTCGGCGGTAGTACCAGTCACCTTGGTATCAAAACCGTTCAGTGACGCGGTCTGCATCAGATCCATGGCCTTACCTTCTGCAAAACCCTCCTTGATGTCTACTAAAACTACTTCTGAGGCAAAATTTTTCATTGCAATATACTCTGCGCAACTCGCGCCTACTGCACCTGCTCCTACTACGGTAACTTTCATATGTTTTAATTATTTATATTTATTCGTCATATGGCAACTGCGCTCCCATATGGTTTGTCTGTTAAATCTTTCCAATTGCTCCGGCCAAATTCTGCAGAGGTCATATTTAAATATACTTAATAATCAAATGCAACGCTGCCACCTATTTGCCTGTCTGCAGCACAAATTTAAGCAAATATGAACCGTTGACCAACTGATTGCCAGATGATTTTTGACCAAATTCAGCGCACCGTACAGCCACATTAAACTTACCATGCATCAATAATTCAGAACTTTATCTTAACTAAATTTGTTATTCAAAATATTTTTAATATGAGTTTTGCACAGCACCTTACGCACGGCTACACCCACCGCTCGATAGATATCGACAGGAAAAAGACCGAAGATTTTATCGACCGGTTTTTCAGGTTCGTGTTCTTTCTCGAAGTGCAGCGATGCACCAAACTGCCCGACATAGAAACACGTCTGCAGCAGTTTAAAGATGAATTTACCGAAATCTTAAATTCTGTAAGCAAAGACAGCGCAGAGGCTGATGCAGAATATTTTTTTTCCGAATTTCCGAAAGTTTACAACACACTTGAAGCGGATGCACGCTATATGTTTGAGAATGATCCTGCCGCTAAAAATGTAGAAGAAATCATATTTTCTTACCCTGGATTTTTCGCAATTGCTGTTTATCGCCTCGCACATGAGCTCGAGAAAAAAAAAATCCCGCTTATACCAAGGATTTGGACAGAATTTGCACACAGCAGAACGGGCATAGACATCCATCCGGGCGCACAGATCGGCTCACCCTTTTTTATCGATCACGGCACGGGAATCGTGATCGGCGAAACCACCGTCATCGGCAACTACGTTCGCCTTTACCAGGGCGTTACGCTGGGCGCGCTGTCTGTGGCCAAAGAATTGCAGCATAAAAAAAGGCACCCAACCATCAAAGACAATGTGGTGATTTACGCAAACGCTACGATACTCGGTGGCGAAACAGTGATTGGTGATGGCTCGCTTATTGGCGGTAATGTTTGGATTACCGAAAGCGTCGCGGCTGATTCGGTGGTTTTTCACAAAGGGCAGGTCACTGTGAAAAACAAATTTCCGGGGCAGGAACCGATTAATTTTATTATTTAAAATTTACCTCGAAAGGAACTAATAAAAAATTAAACATTACAAATACTAAAATATGAAACTGAATACCGTATTAGAAGCCATTGGCAATACGCCCACAGTCAGAATTAATAAACTTTTCGACCGAAATCTTGAAGTTTGGATGAAACTTGAGCGGCAAAATCCCGGCGGAAGCATCAAAGACCGCATTGCTTTGTCTATGATAGAAAAAGCCGAGCGCGAAGGTAAAATCACAAAAGACACACTGATCGTAGAACCTACTTCAGGCAACACGGGCGTTGGCCTCGCCATGGTTTGTGCAGTGAAAGGTTACCAGCTGGTGCTTGTAATGCCGGAGAGCATGAGCGTTGAAAGACGGAAACTCATGTCCTCTTATGGAGCCAAATTCGTGCTGACACCGCGTGAACTCGGCACTTCCGGGGCGGTGAAAAAAGCAATGGAAATGGCCGAAGAACTTGACAACGTGTGGATTCCGCAGCAGTTTGAAAACGAAGCCAACCTCGAAATTCACCGAAATACGACGGCGCAGGAAATTCTCACCGATTTCCCTGAGGGTTTTGATTACCTGATTACCGGCGTAGGAACTGGCGGACATATCACCGGCGTAAGTGAAATTCTGAAACAGAAATTCCCAGCACTGCAAAGTTTCGCTGTAGAACCCAAAGATTCACCCGTAATTTCGGGCGGGGACCCCGGCCCGCACCCGCTGCAGGGAATTGGTGCCGGATTCATCCCAAAAGTTCTGAATACAGAAATCCTAGACGGAACTATTCAAGTAGAAAAAGAAGAAGCCTACGAATTCACTAAAAGATTAGCGCGCGAAGAAGGAATTTTAGCCGGAATATCAACAGGTGCATCGCTGGCGGCCATCAATAAAAAACTGGCAGAAATCCCGGACGGATCGAAAATCCTTACTTTCAACTATGACACCGGGGAAAGATATTGGTCTGTGGATGGGCTTTATGAAGAAAATGAGTTCACTTATTAAAATTAAATCCTGCCAAACGGCAGGATTTTCTTATTCATATTTTTTCTGGCACTTCGGACAAACGTAGGTCTTGCGTTTCACCTTTCCCATTTCCTCAATGATCAGTTCCCGCTTATCTTTCGGGCAGATTTTCTTGCCGTAAATCAGTGTTTTCTCTTTCACCTCATCTTTTTTCGACTGTTCTAAAAATTCGTAGGCATAATTGACAACTGATTCAATAAGGAACATTAGTTTCTTTTCCGGAATATTCTTTACAATGGTTTCGGGATGGATCTTCGCGCGGTACAGAGCCTCAATGCGAATGATGTTTCCCACACCCGTGAACAAATCCTGCTCCATCAATACATCGCCTATCATCTTGTCTGCGTATTTTTCCTGCACGGTAGACAGCACATATTCTCCGTCGAATTCATCTTTCAGGATATCGGTCTTATAATTAAAGTGATCCTGTGGCTTGCCCGGAATAATCTTGGCTTTAGAAATATAAAAATTGATTTCCGCTTCCTCAAACTGGAGGGCGAAACTGGCATTCACCTTTTTTCGCTTGTTGATCAGCATGCTACCGAAGAGGCCCAAATGCACGGTCACAAAGAAATCTTTAAAAACAAATATGAAATTCTTGCCGTAGGCATCCACATCCAGAAGTTTCACATCTTTAATCAGCGTTTTATCTACCTCTGCGTAGCCAGTTGCCTCTACCACGTTTTTTCCCTTGTAGCGGTTCAGTTTATTCTTCAGATTGAGAATTGTAGGTCCTTCAGGCATATTTTTTTTGATTTAATGTTTGGCGCGTTTTCACAGACATATCGTATATTTTGCGGCGGACCTGCTGCATCCGTCCGACCGGTTGAAGTTCGGGAATATTTTCAAACGGATTGAATGAAATATTCTCGTAGTCTAAATTTTCGTACGCAGATAAATCTTGCTGTGAAAGGATAATCTTACCGACCGTAATAAGCTCTGAATGTTTTTCACGCCAGTGCTTGAGAAGGTTGTTGACCGGTGTTTTAGATTTATTCACCGCCAGTTGCACCTGAAAATCGAGCGACAGTTCATTTTTCGAGAAGAAATCTTTTAGAAGCTCAGCCTGGTCCAGATCATTACCTTTTTGTACCGGAAGCGTAAAATTCGGTTTCAGACGCACCTTCGCTACCCTTTCGCCGAACCGGAAACACCCCACGGAATGAAAGTCGTATGTTGGCAAAAACTGTCTTTCAATATCGAAAAATTTAAGCACATTCCGCAAGATTCCTGGCAACTGAAAATCAAAGAAAAGACTCATGCCGGACCACAAAAGCGATGGAGCCTTGAGAGCCGCAAGAATATAATTTCGGCGCAAAGCGATGAAAAAACGGTTGGCCCTGATATGGATTTTAAGGAATTTGCTGACTGAATTGGTCACAAAAACAGGAAAATTAACCAGCGGAAACTTGGCACTTTTGGGTTCACTTTTATTGTAAATCTTCAGAGAACAACCGTAAATAGGATATTCCCAAACTCCTTTGGTCACAAAAAAATTGGGATGCGAGTAGCGCATGATGATTCCTAAATTTGCGCCGCCCAAAAGCCGCGCGATATCCACCGCATCATTTTTTACCGGAATAAAATGTCCGCGAACAAATCCGAAAGATTTTGCGTGAGCGTTTCGCGTTGCATGCTTGGTTTTGTTGACTTTAGCCGAAACCTGCACGGCTTTTTCGATCAACGGCAAATCCTCAGCAAGGAGTTTTTCCTCTGCCTTGGTAAGGGCGTCCATCCCGGGCGAATAAGTCTGGAAGCGTTTCATAAGCGTTTTGCTTTAAAGCCATCAAAAATGAAACCACGAAACCGATCAATCGGGCAAATTCAGCAGGAAACGGTAGGCATTTTCAGCACCTTTCAGGCAGTCTTCTTCATCCGCAGGATTTATTTCGCGGTCCAAAACTTCCTTAAAAGTCTTCCAGTACGAGCCGGTGTGCGGACCGTAGCAACGGAAGTAGTGAAACGGCGCATCTTTAAACTCATTAAGTTTCGAAAGTTGTTTGGCAATCATATTTCCGCCTAATGTGGAACCCTCCATTACATAGAAAATTCCCCATGCTTCCGCCACACAGTCTACGGAACTTAAAACTTGTACTTTTGGTAGGTTGGCACCCAACGCCAGCATATCTTCTTCTGCCAGTTTGATTTTACGTCGCTTTTCTAAGTGTAAATCTGCCGCAGCTTCATCAGGAATCAGGCTGAATACAACATTTTCGAACGCACTCAGCATCTCATAATTGTATAGAAGCAGTTTTCGGTAATCTTCGATATCAAATCCGCCTTCAAATATTTTTGATGAATTGAATTTCTTTTCGGTAAGATCGTGCAGATGCCGTGTGCCGGACTTAAGTTTTTCGGAAATCATCAAACCGTTCTTGGATTTTGGAAAGTAAGTTTGAAGACGGTTTCTTTCTCAGCAGTACTTTCATACGAAATATCGCCGCCAAGACGCTTCATAATGCGGAAAACAATAGAAAGGCCGACGCCGTTGCCCTGGAAGCCCTTGGCATTTTCCATACGGCTGAAAATCTTGAACATTTTTGCCTGATCTTTCGCCGGAATACCGATCCCGTTGTCCTTCACGCTGTATATCACTTTATCACCTTCTTCGCGACCGTGAATCTCAATTTTTGGATTCGCACTTTTGCTTGAGTATTTCACCGCGTTACCGATAATATTAAGGAAGACCTGTCTCATCATCGTTTCGTCCGCAAGAACATTTGGTGTTTTACCGATGACTACTTCGGTAGTTTCACTGATGGTAAGCTGTGCATCAAGGCAAATTTTTCTTATTGTAGATGCAGTTTCGAGTTCTTTGAGCTCTATTTCGGTAGATTTAGCTTTGCTGAGCTGCAACACGCCGCGCATCATGCTTTCCATTCCTAGAATTTCGGCTAAAATACTGCCCACTCTTTTTCGGACTTCCGGATTGTCGTGATGAGCACGTTCAAGCAGTTGCGCATTAAGTTTCATCACCGTAAGCGGAGTACCCAGATCGTGAGAGATGGTGTAGGAAAAACTGTCGAGTTCTTCGTTGAGATTTCTCAGTTCATCATTCAGTTCCTGTACTTTGCGGAACTGGCTGTAGGTGGTTTCCAGAATGGCGGCTACCACTCTCTTTGCTGCTATGACATCCCGGTTTTTCCACGGCGTAGCCTTTCCTTTTATGTTTTCAATATAGGTAGCAAAAGATTTCCGCGGCGAGATCACATATTGCTGGTCGCCGTTCAGCACCGTCTCCGTAGTATCTTTTGATGGATTTCCGGCCCAAAGAAGCTGGGTATCAATTTGCCGGCGGAACCAAATCATCAGTTCGTTACGCTCATCATCGGTAAAGCCAAACATCACGCCGGCCGCATTCACCATCTGACCCATATTACCTTCCAGCGCGTTGCTGAAGTCATTGGTAGAATAAAAATTCTTCAATGGATTTTCACGGGCATACTGCACGATCTGAAGGATATCCTCATCCGAGGGCACAAAGCCGGAGGTGCGAATATTTTGACCTACCACAACGGCCAAACCGTCAGCAGCGGGATAATCCCGCATGCTTTCTATATTCGCAAAAAGCGAAGATTCCACCGAATTGTGCTGCAGCAGTGCGGTTTTTAATTTTTTAATATGGCTTTCAAGTTCAATACTGTCATTCAATATCTGGCGCGTTTTGTAAGACGCGTAGGCGTTCGCCGCGATTACCGTGAATACTTCAGACCGTATTCTGTTCACCAGATCGATATGTTTAGCTTTAGTATTCTGGCAGGTCACCATTCCCCAAAGCTTATTGTCTATGACGATAGACGTACTGAAACTGGACTCTGCACCGGCATTTTTAAGGTATTGCCCATGCACTGGCGACATAGCGCGCAGCGTAGAATAGGTAAGGTTCACAGGCTCCTGAAGTTTAGAAATAATAGGAACCGGTGCAGAACTTACATTACTGAATATCCTTTTCCGTTTTTTAAGATACAGGTCACGGGCCTGACGCGGAATATCACTTTCCGGATAATGGAGGTTCAGATAGCTCTCAACATCGTTTTTCAGTTTTTCTGCGATTACTTTTCCGCTTCCGTCTTCCAGGAAACGGTACACCATCACACGATCATAATCTATAGCCTCGGCGATAGAATTCAACAGTTGTTCCCAGATTTCCGCTGAGGTGGTGGCGTTGCTGATGCTCTCATACTTTTTGCTGACGAAGGTTCGCGTGTGGAAATGTTCGATCACTTTCTCTATTTCAAGAAAGACCACTCCCTCGTATCTATAAATGGTGAGGTGATAATTTACATCGTTGATCGAAATCTTGTCCAGGAAAACATCTACGTCCTTTAGATTTTCAAATTCCAGATTACCCAGCACCACAGATTCAAGAAGTGGCGCAAAGGCATGTGAATTCTGCTCTAAAGTTTCGCCCAGAACATTTTCGTCTGCATTAAAAATCTCTGAAATATTCTGGCTGAAAAAGGAAATAGTTTTCGTTGAAGGATCTAAACCAATTATGTAGCCGAAATCCTGTATATGACCGGAAATGTGGATCTTCTCCTCGTGGCAATCGACTAAGTTCATAAAAAAAGAAATAATAAAAGCTCCGTCAACAAATTTAAGATTTTTTTTTACTTCTCTTCTTCAAAGTACAATCTGTAGTATTTTCCCCTCTCGTCCTGGCCTGTTTCTATCATTTTGCGGTCGCCGTGAACATAAATATGGAAGTTTTTATCCAATTTAATTACACTTTTAAAACCGCGGCTTTGCTTTTTCACCGCCGCCTCGCTGATGGCAAAGTCCTCTGAGATCGAGACCTGCATTTCCTGTTCATAATCAGATTTAAAATTGCTGAAACTTTCGATCACGTTTTTGTCTTCCAGCACTTCCTGTGTGAATTCTTCATAATCGAAGCTTTCTTTTTCCTTGAAAAAATTGATTGATTTGTTCAGAAAATCGGCCTGATCTGCCTTTGAGACTTCAAATTCCTGGGGTAGCTGCTTCGTGATGAATTCTTTGTAAACCGACAGCGTTTCCTGCGTGTGAAAATATTCGTCATCGCGCTGTTTTACTTTCAAGAAATTTTCAAACCAATAATCAGCATCACCATTTTTGTTGTTATCAACCACCGAAACTGCGTAACCGGACTCTTTCGAACTGTTATAGATTAAAGCGCCTTTATCCAATTTAGAAAGCCCGATGCCGTAATCTTTTTCAATGTCAAAGGTTTCCCCCTGCGGAAAAATCTTCAGGAAAGGATTTTTGTTTTCGGTTTTAAATATCCCGATTGAATCTATTTTATGCCCGTCCGCATTTTCTTCGCCCTCAAAATAAACGATGAAGAGTTCGCCGCTTTTTACACGTGGGTTTTCCGTGATATCGTATAGATGCTGCGCGATATTTTCGGCTTCTTCTACAAATTTCGTTGGATTCCCGAAAATCTCTGAAACCGCCCCAAATACCGTATTATTAACAAGATAAGTTTCACTGTAAAAACGGTACTGTTCTTCAGATTTAAATGATTTAAGGAAAAAATCCTCAAGCAGTTCTGTCATTTCTTCTGCGAGATCCAAAGGTTGCTGCGAAAGGATCAGCGATTCCTGATTAATACGGTTACCGACTTTATGTACAATTATTTTGGAGATCATGAAGTAAAATTTTAGGGATGCAAAGATAATTTTAAAAGTCCGGCATTCCGAAATTTTCCGCGTAAACTGACGCGGCGAATATTTAACAAAAAAAAACCTCCGAAAATAAATTCAGAGGGTTCCTTTTTCAAACTAAAATTGAAATTTATTTGTGCTGAGTGATAACCGTTGCGAGCTGATCTGCAGACATCACGCCAGCCTGTTTCCACACCTGCTCGCCATTTTTGAACAGGATCAAAGTCGGAACGCTGCGGACCTGGAATGCGGCTGCAACCTGCGGATTCTTATCAATATCAATTTTTAGTATTCCGGCATCTTCACCTACTTTCTTCTTTAAATCTTCAAGAATAGGCGCCATCATCTTGCACGGGCCGCACCATTCAGCAAAAAAATCCACTAAAACAGGTTTATCCTGACTGATTATTTCTTTAAATGTCATTTTAATAAAATTTAAAATTAAACTTCTTTCACCTGCTTCTTGAACGTCGACAACAGCAGGCCGCCCATCATGGCGCCATATACCGTACTGTTGATCGGTTTGGAGGTGATCGCACATGTACCGGTATTGCAGCCAATAAAATGCCAGTATAGATAGCTGGCCAGTGCGCCTGCAAAAACTCCGATAATCGTCAGAAAGTTTCTATTAACGAACTTCTTCATATTCTATTTCTTTTTCATTTCCTGTGACGGAAGGTTTGGTTTCGCACGCAAGGCCACAGCCTTTATTTGCGAGCGCCATATACGTGAAAAACACGCCAAATCCGAGTAAAAACCACTGCTGTGAGCGAACGCTTTCCCCGACCATCAGCACACCAAGCGAAAACCGCAGGATGCGCATCAGATGCCAGTTCTTAAGTAAATTCATTGTGTGTTTTAATGTAGAAACGAGCAGCAAACTCTCTGTTTACACGGTAATCTGCCGCTTGTTGTTTAGTTTTAATTTGCCTTCGGGATCACCTTGTTTTTATTCAAATCACTGTACGACCGGTTTTCCGGCTGCTTTCCATTCTTTCATGCTGCCCGAGAAAGTTTTCACATTGAAACCGTTTCTGTGCAGTACAGACTGTGCAATGGCGGCGCGGTCACCAGCCTGGCAATAGATCACCACTTCACGGTCTTTGCTCACTTTATCTAAATCATCCTGAATGGTTCCGTAAAACAAATTCACAGCGCCTTCAACATGTCCGGCTTTATATTCAGATTCATTTCGCACATCAATAACCTGTGCATCACCACTTTTTGCAATCTGCTCAAATTCTTCAACCGAGACGATATCCGCTTGTTGCAGTTCAAGCGGAAGGTCATTCACAGAAGTGAAGAGGCCATAGATATTGTCCATCCCGATTCGCATCAGTTTACGGGTGAGGTCTTCGAAAGCATTTTCATCCGCGATCAGAATGAATTGCTCTTTGTAATTCATCTGCCAGCCCATCCACGTCGCGAATGAATTTGTTCCCTGAATATTAAGTGAACCCGGCACAAAACCTTTGTTGTATTCCAATTTATTCCTCGTATCGATTATCTTGATGCCTTTATTGTACGCTGCTATAAACTCATCAACAGACAGTTTCGGATGTTTCGGAACTTCAACAAGTAACGGCCGGTCGACTTTGTTGAGTTTTTTCATCATTGCAAAATATTTTGGCGGTTCAGGCTGGCCATTCAAAAGTTCATTTGTGAAAGCATTTTCATCTTCGCCATATTTAAATGCCCAGTTGCGAACCAATTCATACCCAACCGTAGAACTTGGAACCGCGCCCAACGCTTTTCCACAGGCAGAACCGGCACCGTGACCTGACCAAACCTGGACGAATTCCGGCAGATCAGCAAATTTCTTCAGTGAAGCGAACATCTGATGTGCGCCTTCTTCTTTGGTTCCCGTAATTCCGGCGGCTTTTTCAAGCAAATCTGGACGGCCGATATCTCCCACGAAAACGAAATCTCCTGTGAAAACCATCACCGGTTCATCGGTTGCAGGATGATCTGTCAGCAAAAAAGTGATGCTTTCGGGCGTATGTCCCGGTGTGTGCATCACTTTGAACGTAAGATTTCCCACACGGATTACATCACCATCGCGGAGACCTTGATGAGCAAATTCATACTGCCAATCTTCACCGCCTTCATCAGACAGATAAAGTTTAGCACCAGTCACAGCCGCGAGTTCGCGTGAACCTGCAAGAAAATCTGCATGGATATGCGTTTCTGTAATGTGCGTGATTTTCAGATTATTTTTCTTTGCAATATCAAGATATACATCGGTATCGCGCTGCGCATCGATTACGATGGCTTCGCCTGATGCCTGGCAGCCTACGAGATAACTTGACTGTGCGAGCGTCTTATCAAAAATGTGTTCAAAAAACATATCAGTATTTTTTATAGTTTTCTAATTTATGGTGCAAATATCATACGTTCGGCGCACCTACACAGTAACATAAGTTACATTCGGTCTGGTATTTGCAAAAAAACCGGTTATTTAAGCATTTGAGCATGAAATTTTTAAAATAAATTTAAAAATTCAGCTTAAAAAAAAGACGCTGTCAACAAATGTCAACAGCGTCCGTCATTATCAAATATTTATCGGGTATTATTTTACCTCTTCAAAATCTGCATCCTGAACGTCATCAGCGCCACCGCCTGCATTTGGGTTTCCACCCATATCTGCACCCGGCTGACCTTGCTGTCCTGCAGCGTACATCTCTTCGGAAGCAGCCATCCAAGCAGCATCTAGAGCTTCAGTTTTGGTCTTGGTTGCTTCAAGATCTTTAGCTTCGAAAGCTGTTTTCAGTTCCGCCGCCGCAGATTCTACAGCTGCTTTCTTATCAGCAGAAAGTTTGTCACCAAATTCTTTCAGTTGCTTCTCAGTTTGGAAGATCAAGCCATCGGCTTTGTTGAATACTTCAACTTCTTCTTTTTTCTTAGCATCCGCAGAAGCATTTTCTTCCGCTTCACGCTTCATTCTTTGGATCTCATCATCTGAAAGTCCTGAACTCGCCTGAATCTTGATTGACTGTTCTTTACCGGTACCTTTGTCTTTCGCAGAAACGTGAAGGATACCGTTCGCGTCAATATCAAATGTTACTTCAATCTGCGGAACACCTCTTGGTGCTGGCGGAATGTCTGTAAGATCAAAACGTCCGATTTCCTTATTATCGTTGAACATTGGTCTTTCACCCTGCCCTACTCTGATCGATACAGCAGGCTGATTGTCGCTTGCGGTAGAGAAAGTCTCAGATTTTTTCGTCGGGATTGTGGTGTTTGCATCGATAAGTTTTGTGAAAACAGAACCCATTGTCTCGATACCCAATGAAAGCGGAGTAACGTCCAGAAGAAGCACATCCTTCACATCACCTGTCAATACACCACCCTGAATAGCAGCACCAATTGCCACCACTTCATCCGGGTTCACACCTTTCGAAGGCTTTTTACCGAAGAATTTCTCTACTTCTTCCTGAATGATCGGGATTCTGGTAGAACCACCAACCAAAATTACCTCATCGATATCTGAAACAGAAAGTCCGGCATCAGAAAGTGCTTTTTTACAAGGCTCCATTGATCTTCTCACCAAATCGGCAGAAAGCTGCTCAAATTTAGCTTTAGTCAAAGTTTTCACAAGGTGCTTAGGACCTGTTGCCGTAGCTGTAATATATGGAAGGTTAATTTCCGTTTGAGTTGAAGACGAAAGCTCGATTTTCGCTTTTTCAGCTGCTTCTTTCAAACGCTGAAGCGCGATTGCGTCGGCCTTAAGGTCAACTCCTTCGTCAGTTTTGAATTCGTCTGCCATCCAGTTGATGATCACATCATCGAAGTCATCACCACCAAGGTGAGTATCACCATTTGTAGAAAGTACTTCGAAAACACCGTCACCAAGGTCAAGGATCGATACGTCAAAAGTACCACCACCTAAATCGTACACTGCGATTTTCTGGTCTTTGTGCGCCTTATCCATTCCGTAAGCCAAAGCAGCTGCTGTAGGCTCGTTGATGATTCTTTCAACGGTCAGACCCGCGATTTCACCGGCTTCTTTTGTCGCCTGTCTTTGAGCATCGTTGAAGTAAGCTGGAACAGTGATTACCGCTCTTGTCACTTCCTGACCAAGGTAATCTTCAGCCGTTTTCTTCATTTTCTGAAGCGTCATTGCAGAGATTTCCTGTGGCGTATATTCTCTGTCGTCAATCTTCACTTTTACCGTATCATTCGGACCTGCTACCACTTTATACGGAACTCTGCTGATCTCGCTTGCATCATCCTTGAAGTGAGTACCGATGAATCTTTTGATTGAATAAACTGTCTTTTCAGGGTTGGTAACCGCCTGTCTTTTTGCAGGGTCACCTACTTTTCTTTCACCGTCTTCGGTGAAGGCTACGATGGAAGGTGTAGTTCTTTTACCTTCCGCATTTGGGATTACAACGGCATCCTTACCTTCCATAACGGCAACGCAGGAGTTCGTTGTACCTAAATCAATTCCGATTATTTTGCTCATAGTATGTATTTTTTGCTTTTAAATTTTTATTTAAACACCCTTTCTCCAATTTTATACCAAGCAAAAAAGTGTGACAAATTGACCTTTTTTTACTTATAAATCTTTTTGTACCGTCTCATCGCCGTCTTAAGGACTAACACAAGTCCAGATAAAATACTCAATATCTTTTTTTTGCATTATTGATAATGTTTAGTATAACTATTTAATACAAATACTTTTTTTTAGTTGAATTATATGGATTATCAATGCAGGAAATGGAATCGCATTAACGTTTTATCATATCTGTACGTTGATATATCATATCTATTCGCTGATATAGCATTTCCGTACGCTGATATTCCATTTCTGTGCGCTGATATCCCATTTCTGCACGGTGATATCCCATTTCTGCACCCTGATATATCATTTCTGCAAGCCAAAATGCCATTTCTGCAACCCAATATTCCGTTTTCAGAAGTCCCGGTATGTCAGCTGACAGATTTAATAAAAAAAAACACTTCGTGCAGAAGTGTTTTTGTAAACATTAAATTTAAAATCAAAACGAATAGGTAAAGCCCAGATTGAAACTGCGGCCACGCTCCAGGATGCGCACACTGCGGTTGCCGGTAAGCGTGCGGTTCAGGTGTTCTGCATAAGCATTATCAAACAGGTTGCTGACCTCCGCATCGATGAAGGCATTGCGGAAAACTTCGTACTTACCATGCAGGTCCACCACCGAAAATGCCGGTGTCTGAAGTTCGCCAAAGCCTGGATCGACTCTGTTTTGAGCGGCGGCATAGCGATAATTTACCGAAAAAATGACGGGCGACAGGTCGGCCTGCATTTTCCAGCGGAAATCGAGCGGGAAGATCTCGGGCAAAGGTTTTTTGGTATCCAGATCTTCGGCATAGGTAAACGATACAGCCATTTCAGATCTAAGTTGAGGTAAAAACTTCCAGTTGAATCTGGATTCAAAACCGGCTTTCATCGCACGCTCCAGATTTTGTATCTGCCGCACACCGGGACTTTTCATGGACGAAGGCATAATGTTTGGCCGGATGATACCGGAAATATAATCGTGCAGGAAAGCGTAGAAAACATTGGTCTGGAAAAAGACTTTCTCACGGCTAAAGGTGAAGATCAGGTCGGCTTGATTATTTATTTCCGGTTTTACATTTGGGTTTCCGAGAATCTCATAATTGTCATTTCCAACCGGAAACAGATTGATAAATCTTTCGGTAAGGCTGCCGCTGCGCTGTGCACGGCCCGCCCAGAGCGCCACCTGGAAATGCTGACCGAAATTGCGGCTGTAACCGACGCTGATGTTTGCGTTGATATCGCTCGCCTTGGCTTCACCATATAACATTCCGAAAAGCTTTGATGGTGCTTTCGCCTCGCCAGTATTCACATCAAGCCGTGTGGAAACCGTGAGTTTCGCAGAAGGCATCAGATGCTGGTATTCTGCAAACCACCCCAACTGTCGGATTTCCGCATCCTGCCACGCAGTGCCGTCTTTCATCGGCATGCCCGGCATCATCGGCATTACCATGCTGATGTTTTCGGCGGCCTCGTGCCGGTAATCGACGCCTGTAAAAAGGACATTGTTTTGCCAGCTTTTCTTCAGTTCGCCGCGACCGCCAAGTGTCACAGACCTTACGTCAGAGACCATCGTGTGGTCCGGGCTGCCCATGGAGTGATCGACCACCGAATAAAAAGAATTGAAATCAAATTGATTGAAAAAAGAGTGCTGAAATTCCGCCAAATGTTTGAGTTGGAACATCCACGCTTTGTCATAAATAAGGTCCATCGTCAGCGCAGCAAATTCCACATCACGGCCTTGGTTTGTGTTTACCTGCAGTGTGGTAAGGTGGTTTTCATTCCATTTAAAACTTGCTTTGGTGCCGATATTGTACCGCAGAAACGCAGAGCGGACCTCATCGCCATTACCGTCTTTGTAACGATCGCCTTTTTGATATGAACCGAAAAGATTCCAGACCATTTTCTTTGAAGTAAGTTCTGTAAACGCTTCGTTCCGGAAAACCGAACCGTTGCTTTCGAAGCCGGTGGATACACGTCCTCCGAACTCAGGTTCATCTGAAAATTTAGGTTTCAGCGTGACAAAATTTACCGTACCACCAAAACTGTTGCCGTGTCTGAAGTGGTATGGCCCTTTGAAGATTTCGGCTTCCTGCACCATGTTCATATTGACGTGACTCACCGGCGGATCCATACGGCTCGGGCACGCATTTGCCGCATGGGCTGCACCGTCGATCACAATGTTTAGCTGCTCATATTTAAAACCTCGCAAAACCGGGTCTGTCGCGTAGCTGCCGGCTTTCTTGATACCGGAAATCTCAGGAATTGAGCTAAGGAATTTGCCCGCGTCATGATTCAGAAGATCTGTGTTTGAAGTAGTAATACGGGATTTGTTTTTGTCTCCCGCGCCGATTTTGATGATTTTCACCACTTCAATATTTCGGTAGCCGAGGCTGTCTTGGGATTCCGTCTGCGCCTTAGCTGCAGACGACAATATGAGCGCGGCAAACACGGCACGAAACTTCAGCCCGCCGGTAGCCGGATTATAATTGAATAACATAGAATTTTGGAATTTAATTTAAAGATGTGCACCGCCAGACTTTGGCAGTACATTTCAGAACATCAAGAATTTAAATTCCAGCAATTGGGAGGTGGGTTCGGAACATTGAGCGATACTGCACTCCAACGGATAAATGTATGGCGTACGGCAGCAATTTCAGTAACAAATCCGCGGTGCGGAACGGACAGTTTAATGCCTTCCAGCGGATAGAAATCAAAACTGAAATGATTAAAACTTAGACTTTTGGGATTTTTCTGCGCATCTTTTGTTATCTGACATTTGCCGTGGCATTCCATCTCCGGGCGGCTGCGGTTTTCGCAGACATTCTCGTAATAATCTGCGTTCAGATTATAATCCAGCAGAAAAATCAGATTCTTTGTGCCGGAAAAAAACACCAGCGAAGAAAACAATATGGAGAACAGCAGTTTCACTGTGTCAAAATTAAGGCAATTAGCAACCCGGAAACGCTAAACTGTCATTTGTCATGATGACAATGGTCATAAAAAAACTCCGCCCAGAGGCGGAGTTCAGCGTAAACCTATATTGTTACTTCTTTAATGTCAGGATATATTCAACCATCTTTTTGGCGTTTTCCGGACTCATACCAGTGTGCGGCGTCATCGGGATCTCACCCCAGTTTCCTTTACCACCTTCGATAATCTTAGTTGCCAGCATATCGATATCTGCCTCTGTATATTTATCAGCAACTTCCTGATAAGATGGGCCTACTATCCGCGCATCTACTTTATGACAGGTAAGACAGTCTGCCCCCTCAATAAGCGCCAAACCTTCATGTTTTCCGGCAGCTGCCGAATCTACAACAGCAATGTTCGGCTCCTCCATCATCACATCACTTTCTTTCCCGGAGTCTACTGTATCCTTCCCGCAGGAAAAAGCCATCATTAAAATTCCAATCGCAAAATATTTATTCATAGTTATATTATTTAATGCAAACTTATTTGTTTTCTATAAAGGTAACAAGCAAATATGACGATAAATATCATACCAAACATATGATCTGAGTCATACGCGCTTGGGCATAAAACTTTCTACTTTTGAGGTATAAAAATAATTAAATTATGAATTCATTAAAAACAGTTGCTTTAGCAACCTTCGCCTTTGCATTGTTCTCGTGCGGCGGCGACCAGAAATCAGATTCAATCCCAACAGCCTCAAACACAGACACTCCGGCAGCTACTGAAGCGCCTGCTGGCGGTGCTGATGCGTCTGCCTATGACCCTAAACGTGGTCTGGGTCCACATGAAAATGTAGACGTAAGTAAATTCGATCCTGCAATGGCTGCAGCGGGTAAAAAAATCGCTGATGTGAAATGTACATCATGTCACAAACCTACCGACGAAAAACTTGTGGGTCCAGGCTGGAAAGGCGTAACCCAAAGGCAGACTCCGGAATGGATCATGAACTTCATCAGCAACCCAGATCCAATGATCGACGTGGACCCGGAACTTCAGAAACAACTTGAGCTTTGTCTGGTAAGAATGCCTAACCAAGGTCTTGCTGACAGCGAAGCCCGCGAAATTCTGGAATACATGCGCGAAATTGACGGCGCGAAGTAACTATCCAGGTACTTAAAAAAAACATAAACAGATACATAATGAAAAGTCTTAAATTATTTGGACTGGCATCCGTAGTGGCTTTAAGTGCGCTCACAGGATGCAAACCAAAAGGTACAGAAACTGCGGTAAGCGGCGACGCAGCTCAGAAAGTGTATGTAGCTCCAGGCAAGTACGATGAGTTCTACAACTTTGTGAGTGGTGGTTTCAACGGTCAGGTGAACGTCTACGGATTGCCGAGTGGCCGACTGCTGAAAGTTTTGCCGGTATTCTCACAAAATCCGGAGAATGGCTACGGCTACAGCGAAGAAACCAAACCTATGCTGCAGACTTCACACGGCTTCATTCCGTGGGATGACCAGCATCACCTTTCCCTGTCGCAGACCAATGCGGAAGTGGACGGAAGATGGCTTTTTGCGAACGCGAACAACACGCCACGCGTCGCAAGACTAGACCTCAAAACCTTCAAGACTGTTGAGATCCTTGAACTTCCGAATTCCGCCGGTAACCACTCTTCACCATTCCTTACAGAAAACACGGAGTTTGTAGTTGCAGGAACACGTTTCGCCGTGCCGATGGATGACGTGAGCGGTGACGTACCGATTGATACGTTCAAAGAAAATTTTAAAGGCGTACTTTCATTTATCGGAATTGATCAGCAAACCGGTGATATGGATCTAACTTTCCAGATCGAAGCGCCGGGTATCAACTTTGACCTGTCACACGCCGGAAAAGGCAAATCAAAAGACTGGTTCTTCTTTTCGTGCTACAACTCTGAAAAAGCAAATACACTGCTGGAGGTGAATGCGTCGCAAAACGACAAAGACTTCATCATGGCAGTAAACTGGAGAAAAGCGGCAGAGCTGGTGAAAGCAGGCAAAGGAAGAAAGGTAGCCACCAACTATGCACACAACAAGTGGGATGAGAGCACGCACAGCGCCACTTCAACCATGAAGAAAGAAGTCACTGTACTTTCTGTGGAGGACATGAAGGATGCAATGTATATGATTCCGTGTCCGAAATCTCCACACGGATGCGATGTAGACCCAACAGGTGAATATATCATCGGTTCCGGAAAACTTGCCGCACTGATCCCTGTCTTTAGTTTTGACAAAATCCAGAAAGCGATCGCGGATAAAGCATTTGCAGGAGAATATGACGGCGTACAGGTAATCAAATATGAAGCAGCACTTTACGGTGAGGTTCAGAAACCGGGCTTAGGTCCGCTCCATACTGAATTTGACGGAAAAGGAAACGCGTACACCTCGATGTTCGTATCTTCTGAAGTAGTGAAATGGAATATTAAAGACCTTAAAGTTTTAGACAGAACACCAACATTCTACTCCGTAGGTCACCTGATGATCCCTGGTGGCGATTCTGGCAAACCTTTCGGGAAATATCTTGTAGCTTACAACAAGATCACGAAAGATCGCTATCTGCCCACCGGTCCGGAATTGGCACAATCAGCTCAGCTTTATGACATCAGCGGTGATAAGATGCAGTTGTTGCTGGATTTCCCAACCTTCGGCGAGCCACACTACGCGCAGGCATTACCGGGCGAGATGATCTCTAAAAATCAGGTCAAATTCTTTAAGATAGCAGAGAACAACCATCCATATGCCACCAAAGGCGAAGCAGAAAGTAAGGTGGTACGGGAAGGAAATAAAGTGCATGTGTACATGACTTCCATCCGTTCTCACTTTGCACCTGATAACATTGAAGGTATTCGTGTTGGTGATGAAGTTTACTTCCATGTCACGAACCTTGAACAGGATTGGGATGTGCCGCACGGTTTCGCGATCTTAGGAAACGAGAATGCAGAACTCCTCATCATGCCGGGTGAAACCTGCACGCTGAAATGGGTTCCGAAGAAAGCAGGAATGTTCCCGATGTACTGTACAGACTTCTGCAGCGCGCTGCACCAGGAAATGCAGGGTTATGTGAGAGTTTCGCCCGCGGGAAGCAACACTCCGCTGATCTACTCGCTGAACAATAAAAAAGACAACGCACAAAGCCCTGTAAAATCAGGAGAAACTAAATAACAGTTTAGTAACAAAGGGCAGAGTTTTCTGCCCTTTTTTAATTTAATCCGACATGAAAAATACTGGCCTATCTAAGTTTACACGCATTCTGTTAGCCGTATGTGGAATCGCGCTGGTCATTTCAATATTTGTTCCGCTGTGGTCCATCTATCTGGAGGCGCCGCAGTACCCTGAGGGACTTTCGATGTTTCTCTGGGCAAATAAGATCACCGGCGAATATGAGATAATCAATGGACTGAATCACTATATCGGTATGAAAACCATCCATCCTGAAGATTTCTGGGAGTTTGAAGTTTTACCGTACGCACTGGGATTTTTCGCACTGCTTTGTTTTTTGGCGGCAATACTTAATAGAAAATCGTGGTTGTATGTCACCACAGTGCTGTTCCTTGTCTTTGGGGTTGCGTTTATGGTTGACTTTTGGCTGTGGGAATATGATTATGGCCATAATTTAGATCCAAATGCTGCCATCGTAGTACCGGGCATGTCATACCAGCCGCCATTGATCGGCTTTAAGCAGTTACTCAATTTCGGCGCGTATTCATACCCAAATATTGGGGGAGGAATCATGTTTGCGGTTGCTGGTATTTTGGCTATCTTAGCTGTAATAGAATACCGGAAACCCACATCTGAACGTGTCCTTTCCTAAAATAATGTCTTAATAATTAAATAAAATCCGAATGAAATTTCCAAAACTTCTAATTCTTGCATTTTCCGTGATCGCGATGCTTTCCTGCCAAAAAAGTGGACCAAAAGAAATCGCGCTTGGCAAAGACCAGTGTGATAACTGCCGGATGACAATCAGTCAACTTGGCTACGCCACAGAGCTGATAACCGAGAAAGGACGTGCGTATAAATTTGACGACATCATGTGCATGACGATGTACGAAAACTCAAATCCTGACAAAGCTAAAAATGCTAAACTATATGTAGTAGATTATCCTTCCGGCAAATTCCTCGAAAAAGCCAAAGCGACCTTAATCAAAGGTGGAAAAATAAAATCGCCGATGGGTGGTAATACTCAGGCCTACCAAACCCGTGCAGCAGCCGAAAAAGCTGCAGCCAACATGGGGGCAAGTCTCACCAAATAATAAATCATGATCAGATTTTTGTTACTGTTGATGCCGCTATTTACATTTTCGAATGTACTTAAAGTCGGCAAAAACGAACAATTTAAAACATTAAAACAAGCTGTCGCCGCATCGAAAAGTGGCGACAGTATTTTAGTACACAGCGGCCACTACCGCGAAGGCAACATCAGCATTACGCATCCACTTTCACTGATCGGCGTTGGCAGACCCATCTTGGACGGCGAAATGAAGTACGAAATTATTTCCATGCGTGCCAACAACATCCACATCAGCGGTTTCAGAATCATCAATTCCGGCGAAGACGAAATAAAAAACATAGGCGCTGTACGGCTTTATAACAGCCAATATTCTACGATAACGAATAACATTTTCGAGAACAACTATTTCGGAATCTATATCCAACGCGGTTTTCGCTGCCTTATTGCCAATAACAGAATCATCACATCGCGGTCAAAATCGCAGGAAGGCGTGGGCGATGGCATCCACGGATGGGTTAGCGATGAACTTTGGATCAAAAACAACCACATAGAAGGTCATAAAGACGGCATCTACCTCGAAAAAGTGATCAACTCCTACATTTACCGGAACTATTCCACCAAAAACCTGCGCTACGGTCTGCATTTCATGAACTCTAATGACGACGTGTATGTGAACAATGTTTTCGATAACAACAACGCCGGCGTAGCCGTGATGTACAGCAATAATGTCGGTATGGTGGGCAACAGTTTTATCAATAACTGGGGAGATGCCAATTATGGACTGCTGCTGAAAGACATCAGTTTCAGCAAAATAAAACACAACCGGTTCTCAAACAATACCATCGCGATATTCATGGATGGTGCTACAAAAATCGATTTCTTCAAAAATAAGATCGAAAATAACGGTTGGGCCATGAAAATCAATTCAAACTGCATGGAAAACAGGGTCATCAACAATAATTTCATCAATAATACCTTTGATGTAAGCACAAGTGGAACGATGGCAATGAACGATTTTAAACGGAACTACTGGGACAAATATGAAGGCTATGATCTGGACAAAGATAAAATAGGCGACATCCCCTTCCATCCATTGAGCCTCTACGCCGTATTGGTGGAAAACAATCCATCGATCATGCTCTTGTTCCGTACTTTCTTCGTGGATTTACTCGACCGTACGGAGAAAATTCTTCCGAGCCTGACACCAGAAAACTTTGTGGATGCCGAACCGTTAATGAAAAAAGTGGAGATTTAAAAATACTTTAAACCTCCTCAAACATCCACCCTCAGACACCCTGAAATTAAAATGATAGACGTAAA
This sequence comes from Kaistella pullorum, assembly GCF_014837035.1. Classification (GTDB taxonomy): domain Bacteria; phylum Bacteroidota; class Bacteroidia; order Flavobacteriales; family Weeksellaceae; genus Kaistella; species Kaistella rhinocerotis. The sequence goes on from NZ_JACSPS010000001.1 coordinate 39,701, forward strand.
GAAACTCACCAAGAAATTCAATAAGTTCACAGCGCTGGATGACCTGAACCTGCAGTTCACCGACAGTAAATCTATTGCACTGATCGGCCCGAACGGCTGCGGAAAAACGACACTTATTAAATGTATTTTAGGTCTGAATGTGATAGAAACCGGTGATATCCTGGTGGACGGAAAAAGTGTGAAGGAAGATTTCCGGTATCGTGAGAACATCGGTTATATGCCACAGATCGGCCGATACCCAGAAAACATGACTATCGGGCAGACCATACAAATGATCAAAGACACCCGAAAAATACCGGCAAGCGAACTTGATACCGAATTGCTTCAGGATTTTGCTCTTGAAAATCTTTACCACAAAAAAATGCGCACACTTTCGGGCGGTACCACACAAAAAGTAAGCGCCGTGCTGGCCTTCATGTTCAACCCCAAAATCATCATTCTCGATGAACCCACCGCAGGCCTCGATCCTTTATCATCCGAAATCCTCAAAAAGAAAATCATTAAAGAAAAAAACAAAGGAAAACTAATCATCATCACCTCACATCTGCTGAGCGAACTCGATGAGATCATCAGTGAGGTGGTTTTCATGAATGAAGGCAGGATCATCGTGCAACAGTCTGTGGAAGATCTTATGACCGAGCATAAAACCGAAAAAATATCAGAATCTATCATCAGTATTTTAAAAGAAATGAAGAAATGAACAAGATAGCCCGCTTTATACTTTTTGATATTTTAAAAAACAAGATCGTCATTTTCTACACGGTTTTGCTGTTCATCATTTCGTGGTCTGTCCTGGGCCTCGAAGGCAATTACACGAAAGCTACGCTTAGCTTGCTTAATGTAGTTTTACTCGTAGTGCCGCTCGTAAGCATCATATTTTCTACCATTTATGTTTACAACAGCAGCCAGTTCATTGAGCTGTTGCTCAGCCAGCCAGTTGCGCGGGCAAAAGTTTGGTTTAATATTTTCCTGGGGCTTGCCACGGCTCTTATCCTGGCATTTCTTGTAGGTTGCGGACTGCCGATACTGCTCTATTCATCTATTGAAACGGGTTTTTCGCTCATTATCATCGGTATTATGCTTTCAGTCATTTTCACGTCATTTGCGATGCTTGCGGCAGTGCTCACACGTGACCGCGCGAAAGGAATTGGAATTTCAATTTTTATCTGGATGTTTTTCAGCATTATTTATGACGGAATTCTGCTCGTCTTAATGTTCCAGTTTGCAGACTACCCCATCGAAGGCATTATGGCAACACTTGCAGGACTCAATCCTGTGGGTCTTTCACGGATATTCGTGTTGCTGCAACTTGATATTTCAGCAATGCTGGGTTATGCCGGCGCTGTATTCGCGCAGGTTTTCGGCTCGGGCGGCGGCATGGGAATCTCGCTTGTCGTACTGCTGCTTTGGGCTGCTTTTCCGTTTTTGATTTCACTGATTAATTTTAATAAGAAAGATTTGTAGCACTGACAAAAGTCACCGAGCAAAGATCTACTTTATGATCGCAGTCATACTTATTAACTTGATTTTCAGTGTATTTTTATATAAAATTAAATCAAATGAAAAAGACTGTTTTTATTGTAGGAGCTTCGCTGCTGATCCTTGCATCCTGCCAGAAAACCGACACGGTAACCGCTGCGAACACAGATGCAACAACTGAATCAGTAGGTCACGGTCAGGATGGCATTCAGGATGATGATTCAAATCCGAATATCGTGCAGCTCGCGGTGAAAAATCCGGACCTGTCCACGCTCGTGAAAGCTGTGCAGGCCGCCAGCCTCGAAGCGCCGCTCAGCAGCACCGGGCCTTTTACGGTATTTGCACCGCTCAATTCGGCCTTCGATAAGTTGCCTGCAGGCACGGTAGACGGCCTCATGAAACCCGATCAGGCAGATGCGCTTTCAGATATTCTGAGTTATCACACTTACGTAGGTGTCATCAAGGAAGATCAGATGTCAGACGGCCAGTCTTTAGGCATGGTAAACGGAAAAAATATTAAAATAACAATGGTAGACGGCAAACCGGTGATCAATGGAAAAGCGAAGATCGTCGCTACAGTTCCGGCCTCAAATGGCGTGGTTTACGCAATCGACGAAGTTTTGCTTCCGGAAAAATAATGCAGCTTTTTTTAATTTAATTGTTTTTAAGACCGCGGCTTACATTTATCTGTAAGCCGCTTTGTTTTATTTAAATCTTTGAAATCTGCTGCGTGTTCTTCCTTTTTAAATTAAAGAACATTATCACCAATCCAATAAAAATCAGCACCGCAACCGCTAAAAGTAAATGTTGTGAGAATGGCAGCGATATGTACTTGATTGAAAGTACTCCCATAATGCCGAGTAACGCTTCCTGCAGGAAAATGCCGAGCAGATAAATTTTCAGACCGAGCAAAAGTGTCTTTCCGATGGTAAAATAATTGGTGGCAAGGATTTGACTGACAAGGAACGTTGCAATGCACATCAGCAAAACAAGATGAAGATAAGCGATGACCACGTTTCTGAAACCGAATGCAAACTGGCTCAGTGCAGGGATATTAGAACCAAGTTGCAGCGCTATTTTCACCGCAAAGGCAAATCCGACAAAGATCAGCACGAAGCGCTGCATTGGCGACCACTTCAGTACCAAATGTGTCCAACTTCTCTTTACAAAATTATAAAGCATCACGGCACCCGCCGTTTGCATCAGCGAAGCAATTACGATAATCACGAATATATACACCGGCAGTTTTAACCAGAGAACCGAAAGCCCAAAACCTATTAAACATCCGATGAACATTAGCCAAAACAGCAGACGGTTTTCCCTGGCGCCAATTGAAGAACCGGCTTCTTTCAGCGAGTAGAGCAGCAGCCCGATGCAGGAGAAAATAAAAAATCCGTTGTACTGAAAGTGCAGGTAATAATATTCTGAACCGAGATACCAATCCTGAGTCACATTATTAGAACTCATCATGTAACCCAAATTGAAAACGCCCGCCGAGGAAATCACCGCAAAAAACAATCCGCCAAGGAACCAGATTTTTGAGGTATCCTGCAGTTTTCTGGAATCCATGTAAAAACAATAAGCAAATCCAAAACTGACAAAAAGTGCCGCCGCCGAAGCCGCGATCGAACCCCAAAAATAACCTCCGTAGATGAACAGTCCCAGCATGGCGAAAGACGCTGTGAGGTTGGCAATGATAAGGTAGCGGTACTTGCGTACATTAAGGTTTGGTAAATTTTTGAGCAGATAATCGGTCAACAATACGTAAAGTATGTTGGTGATCCAGCCATAGAATGCAAAATGAGAATGCGCTTCCTGCACATGTTTCTGATCCAGGAACGGCAGCGAATACGGAATCTTATACCTCATCACCACGCCGAGCAGCGCTACGATCACGAAATTAAACAGTGCAAATTTCAACCAGAACGTCCGTTGCATCAATAGTAAATTTTATGGTTTACAAGTTCTATCTTATTTTCTCTTTCCATCTTCTTTACGGTACGGATCACCGTTTCTACAGCTAAACCGGTAGAATTGGCCATTTCTTTCCGCGTAACATTGATGATGGTTTTCTCCTCGTCTTCTATGCCGAGACCACGTTTGTAGATTTTCAGGAAACTCAGCACACGCTCGTGCGGACACTGATGCACGATGCTTTTTAGCCTTAAAGTTTTTTCGTAAGCTTTCTTCGCTATTTCTTTAGTAAAACCAAACATCATCGGCGGATGTTCAGCCATGAAATTTTGGAAAATATCGTCGCTGAAGTAGAAGACTTCCGCAATTTCACTTGTTATTACAGCTGTGGCGGGATATCTTTCCGCAAGCAGAAACGGCGGTTCGCCAAGGAACTGATGTTCCAGCACTTTGTTTATCAGAAACTCCTTGCCTTCAGAATCGGTGTTATAGATCTTCACTTCGCCTTTCATCAGATAATACAGGAAAGAGGCGCGCTGGTCTTCCCGGAAAAGTACATCTTTCCGCTTCAGCTGTAAGACCGGAATTCTGCCGCGTACAAGCATTTCTCGTGTAAACATAGATCGGATTTGTCGTAAATTTAGTTAAAATTTTCGGCACAAACGCCGGCTTTTTACACAATTACGACATATTTATCCTATTTTTGAATCTAACCAAAAAAACCAGTTCAACAGATGCCGGCAGAATTTAATCCGCGCGATATTACGTGGCTCGCCTTTAATGAAAGAGTGCTGCAGGAAGCGATGGATCCGAAGGTTCCGTTGCACTTGCGGATCCGGTTTCTTGGAATTTTCTCTAATAATCTCGACGAATTTTTCCGCGTTCGTGTCGCCGGACTGAAACGTGCGATGGATTTTAAAACCAAATTCATCACCGAATCTTTTTACCAGCCACCTTCAAAGATCCTGCAAACCATCAACGAGATTGTTTTGCGCCAGCAGCAGGATTTTGACAAGACCTGGAAGAAAATTCAGATGGAGATGTCCTCTGAAAATGTGTTCATCAGAACCACCAAAAATCTCACAGAAGACCAAAAAGTTTTCGTGTGGAGATATTTTGATGAGATCGTGGAAAGCAACGTGATTCCCATTTTGCTTCATGAGAATTCACCGATGCCCTATCTGCGAGACAAGTCCCTTTACATGGGCGTTGCGATGCGCCGCGGCGATTTTCAGTACGCCAGCAACTACGCGATTATTGAGATTCCCTCGCGCGCGGTGGGACGTTTTGTTTTGCTACCCTCTGAAAATGACGAGAAAAACGTGATGTTGCTCGAAGATGTGATTGCGTTTAATCTTCCGCATATATTTTCTTATTTCGGGTACGATGAGTTTCAGGCGCATTGCTTTAAAGTTACCAAAGATGCCGAGTTTGATTTGGATAACGACATCAAAACAACCTTAGCCGAAAAGATCGAAAAGGGCATAAAATCGCGCCGCAAAGGGAAACCCACACGTTTCGTTTTTGACCGCGAGATGGACAAAGCTTTGCTCGAATTTCTAATCCGGAAACTTAATCTTTCGAAAAAAGACAGCATAATTCCGGGTGGGAAAATCCACAATTTCCGGCATTTCATGGACTTTCCAAAGGTTTTCAAAGCCTACAGCGCACCGCTGGAACGCACGTCTTTCGACCATACTGTATTTGCAGATAACCGTGTGACAGATGTGATACTGAAAACTGACGTACTGCTCACTTTTCCTTACCACGCCTATACACCTGTCATCGATCTGCTCCGCGAGGCGGCAATGGACCCTGATGTACGCTCGATACAGATCACCGCTTACCGTTTGGCGAGCCACTCTAAAATAGCAAACGCACTGATTAACGCGGTACGGAACGGCAAAGATGTCACAGTAATGCTTGAGCTGCGCGCCAGATTCGATGAAGAAAGCAATCTGGAATGGAAAGATATCTTCGAACAGGAAGGCGTAAAGGTTCTGCTCGGTATTCCGAACAAGAAAGTGCATGCGAAACTTTGCGTCATCAAAAAACGTGTTCACAACAAGACTCTGCAGTATGGCTTTGTAAGCACCGGAAACTTTAACGAAAAAACCGCTAAAATCTATGGTGACCACCTGCTGATGACCGCCGATCGCGGCATCATGGCAGATATCAATAAAGTTTTTAATGTACTTCGCAAACCTAAACACGATTTTTTGCCTGTACTGAAATCGTGCAAAAGCCTGCTTCTTTCTCCAGAATTTATGCGGGAACGCATTTCTGAGCTTATCGACCGTGAAATTGCGGAAGCCAAGGCGGGCAGGAAAGCAGAGATGATCATCAAAACCAATTCGCTCAGCGACCGCCAACTTATTTCAAAACTTTACGATGCTGCGCAGGCCGGTGTTACAGTAAAACTGATCGTACGCGGAATCTACTGTGCTGTGAACCAAAAAAGTTTCAAGAGGAAGATTCAGGCCATCAGTATTGTGGATGAATATCTGGAACATGCGCGGGTGATGTATTTTTACGGAAAAGGCAATGAGGACATCTATATTTCATCCGCTGACTGGATGACGCGAAACCTCGATTACCGCATAGAAGCCGCTGTACCGATAATCCAGAAAAATTTAAAGAAAGAAATAAAAGACATCCTCGATATCCAGCTGAATGACAACGTGAAAGCGCGAATTTTAGACAAAAAACTCCGCAATGAGTATGTGAAAAATGGCGGCGTCGAATACCGTTCACAAATTGAAACTTACCGCTATCTCAAAGAGCTTTCGCTCAAATCTTAGCTTTCCTAGCTGGTTTTGCTGTTTTAATTGTATTATCTTCGCCAAACTTTTGGAAAAGGGAACCGCGTGCAAACCGTGGACTGTCCCCGCAACTGTAAATCACATCAAAGAATTGTTTCAAAAAAAACCACTGGAAACGGGAAGGTGAAACAATGTGAAAGTCAGGAGACCTTGCCGAAAGTATGATTAACAAACGCTTTCGGAGGAAGAGTCGTGAATAGCTGAACGTTTCTGTTCGGCTGTTTTCCCTACATTTTTTCCGATAGGCACATCTTTAACTTAAATTATTCTTTAATGAAAAAAAGATTGTTTTTTGTTGGAGCAATGCTTGTCCTATCATCAGACATTTTTGCCCAACAGGAGAATGAAACGCAGATCGAAACCGTGACGATCGCTTCAAAGACGAAACAACAACTTTACAAAACCGGCAAAAACGTGCAGCTGATCAGTGCTGCGGACCTTGAAAAACATCAGGGCCAGAGTTTACCTGAGGTGCTGAACCAGGTCGCCGGCTTCCAGATCGTAAGCAATTTCAACAATGGCCAGGAACCCAAAGCCATGAAAATCCGCGGTGGCAAGAGTGCAAACGTATTGATTTTAATGGATGGCGTGCCACTGAAAGATGTCACCGGAAACGACTATAATGTTTCGGATCTGCGGCTTCTGTCACAGGAAAGTGTAGAAAGCATCGAGATTCTGAACGGTGCCTCATCTGTACTTTATGGGAGCAACGCCACTGTTTCGGTGATTAATATCAAGACCAAGAAAACAGCAACCCGCAGTATAGAAGGCATTTTAGGTGCGCGCGGAGGTTCGTTTTCTACGTTTGCGCAAAATGCTTTGTTGAAAGGAAAAATCAAGGATTTGACTTATCACGTTTCGGGATTCAACGAAAAATCTGACGGACTTTCATCAGCTGAAGGCGAAAATTTCGAGAAAGACGGCTTTGAAAAACAAAACATCAGCGCGATGGTCGGCTATTCATTCGGGAATTTCAATCTGAATGTAAACGGCGGTTGGAATCATCATCTTTTCGATTATGACGGTGGTGCATTCAGTGACGGAGTTTATCGCGCAGATGACCGGCAGCATTTTGTAGGCGCGAATGCAAACTTTAAATACAAAAACGGTGAAATTGCCTTTAACACAAGGTTTTCGGGCAACGAGCGTTTGGGTCAAAGCTTTGTAAATTCCGCATATCAGGATGATTTCTCCTACGCCGGACGCAGTTTCTTCAGTGAAATATTTAATAATTACAGATTTTCAGAGCATGTGAATATCACCGTCGGTGCACAGTTCGAAAATCAAAAAATGGGCGCAAAATCTCTTCCGTGGGGAAAAACGCAACTGGAAGATGTCCTAAAACTTGAAGATACTGAGCTTCATGCAACCGATATTTTTGCCAATGCAAATTTCAGTTTTAATATTTTGAATCTTGATGCCGGTGCGCGCCTCACAGACAACTCAAAGTTCGGCCAACACTGGGTTTACAGCCTTAATCCGTATCTCCTGAAGGAACTTGAAACATATTATCTTAAAGTGGGCTACTCCTACTCCACTGCTTTCATCGCGCCAACGCTGTACCAGACTTACGGCTCATTACCTTACGTTTTGGCGAATTTTGAACTGGAGCCGGAAACCAATTTTGCACATGAAATCGATTTGAGCTTGGGCAAAAAAGACCGCACTCTCGTGTTTAATGCCAGCTTTTTCTTTAGAAATGAAAAAAATGTCCTCACTTACGGTATCGTAGATTTTCAAACTTACGCCGGACAGTACCTAAATGTGGCCGAAAATAAAGCCAAAGGTTTCGAACTGGGTGTGAATTACCGTCTGCATCCGATGCTACGCTTGGGAGGCAACTTCAGTTTTGTGGAAAAAGAGGACGAGGCGACAATGCTGAGACAGCCAAAACAGCGTGTAAATTCTTATGCTGAATTTCAGCCGTTTTCAGGAACCCGAATTACCGTGAACCACCAGTTTATCTCAAAACGAGCTGATTCTTTTTACAACGAAAACACTTTCCTCGTAGAAGAAGTGATGTTGGATAGTTTTAACTTATTTAATTTAAATATTAACCAAAAAATAAATTCAAAAATTGATGCTTACCTCAATATCGGAAACGTGTTGAATACATCATACGTTGATGTGATCGGATATACCACGAAGCCCCGAAATTATATGCTCGGCGTCAACTATCGGTTTTAGAAAATTTTTTTTGAGTGTAATAAAAACGCCCTTTGATGAATTCAAAAGGGCGTTTTATTTCATTCTGCAAGGATAAGTCCGAGCGATTTTGCCTCGTTGATCACGAAATTTCGGGCCTGCACAGGATCGTTTTCGATTTCGCCTTCCAGGATTGCTTCTTTTACTTTCTCTTTTAATATCCCGATCTCACGGCCTGGCTTAATATTAAAAAGTTTCATGATTTCCTCACCCGAAATAGGTGGCTGAAAATTTCGGATGTGGTCTTTTTCTTCAACTTCACGTATTTTTTGCGCCACATATTCAAAGTTTTTCTTGAATTTTTCCTGTTTGGAAGAATTTTTTGTGGTAATGTCGGCTTTGTTAAGGATGAAAAGATCCTCCAGGTCATCACCCGCGTCGAAAAGCAGTCTGCGCAAAGCCGCGTCCGAAGTTCCGTCATCGATCAGCGCGATTGGCCGCGATGAAAGCTTCACCAATTTCTGTACGTACTTCATGTCCGGGCCAAGCGGCAGTTTCAGCCGGTGAAAAATAGATTTCACCATTTTTGAACCGAGAAATTCGTGACCGTGAAATGTCCAGCCGGTACCTTCCACAAATTTTTTAGTCGGAGCCTTCCCGATATCGTGAAGCAGCGCAGCCCAGCGCAGCCACAAATTGTCGGTGTTCTGGGAGATATTATCTACCACTTCCAGCGTGTGCCAAAAATTGTCTTTGTGCGTCTGACCTTCCACTTCCTCTATGCCGCGCAGCGCGGTAAGTTCGGGAATAATCAATGGCAGCAGCGATGTTTCTTCCAAAATCCTGAGACCGAGCGAAGGTTTTGCAGACATCATGATCTTATTGAATTCCACCATGATTCTTTCCATCGACACTATTTTCAGCCGCTGACTTTCAGTTTTGATCGCTTCAAGTGATGATTTTTCTATTGTGAAATTTAAAGTAGATGCAAAACGCACCGCGCGCATCATCCTGAGCGGATCGTCAGAATAGGTCTGAACAGGATCGAGCGGTGTTCGCAGGATTTTCTTTTTAAGGTCTTCAATGCCATTGAAGGGATCTACCAGTTCGCCGAAGTTTTCCTTATTGAGCGAAATGGCCAGCGCATTTATGGTAAAATCGCGGCGCTTTTGGTCATCCTCCAGCGTTCCGGTTTCCACCGCGGGTTTGCGTGAATTCTCAGCGTAGCTTTCTTTCCGCGCCCCGACAAATTCTATCTCAAGGCCGTTGTATTTAAACATTGCCGTGCCGTAATTTTTGAAAACCGAAACTTTGAGATTGGGATTGATTTTGTTTGCAAGTGCTTTGGCTAAAGCAATTCCGCTGCCCTCAGTCACAAAATCTATATCCGTCAACTGGCCGCGTTTCAGCAGTAAATCCCGCACGAAACCGCCTACAATATATATACTTTGGCCATTTTCTGACGCTACCTCGGACGCTAGTTTAAAGAGCCTGAAATTTTTAGACTGGGTAAGATTAATGATCATAATAAGGAACAGCGTTGTAAGAGCTGTTTTTAAGTTTTTGCAAAGATACAGAAACTGTACGCCGTAGAAAACTATGAGATCTCGCGGGCCAATACACCCAAAATATACTTTAAAGATATGTTTTAGATGCTAACTATTTAATTTGCCGATGATTAATTATTAATTTTAAGTATTAAAAAACACAAGTGATGAAAACGCAAAATTTACTTTTCAGTCTGTTTCTGCCTGTGGTGCTTTTCGCACAGGCCAGTGAGGAGAGCTACCCAATTGCTAATCAATTTGCCGCAGAAAATTCCTTGCGTCCGTATGAGAGCCGTTTCACCGGCGTAAAAGTCGCAAAGAGTGAATGTTTGAACGACGCGCAGCTTATGCAACTGAAATATCAAATTCAGCAGAACAGGAAACGGATTGTGGCTAAAGATGCGCAGGCTTTTTCGAAAATCAGGAAACTTAGTCTCTTCCAGAATCCGTTTCGCCCAAAGGCAGGCTTTAATGATTACGGCTATCATACCCTGAATTACCAGGTTGACCACAACCTGACGCCGAACAACAACCTGCTCGACTACAATTGCGGCACGCGAACCTACGACTGGGCCAACGGCAACCATGCGGGAACCGACTACATCCTCTGGCCGTATCCCTGGAAACGTATGCAGGAAAACGTGATGGAAATTGTAGCTGCAGCACCGGGAATCATCGTGGAAAAGCGAAACAGTTTCGCAGATCTGAACTGTACCAACAATGGAAACCCAAACTGGAACGGTATCGTAGTAGAACATGCAGACGGCACTTTTGCCATCTATATGCATTTTAAAAAAAATTCAGCGACTGCCAAGGAAGTAGGTGATACGGTGACCGCAGGTGAATTTTTGGGTTTAGCCGGCAGCTCAGGCAGCAGCACTATTCCGCATCTGCATTTTGAGATACGCGATGCCGAAAGCAATGTGATAGATCCATATCAGGGAAACTGCAATCCGACTGTCACACAAACATGGTGGATGCAACAGGAACCCTACTATGTTCCGCGAATTAACAGGATTTCCACGCACTCCGTAAGCACCAATGACACTGCCTGTCCGGTGGTAGAAAACACTTATGAAAAGACCAATTTTGACACGGGAGACCCGATGGTGCTGAAGCTGTATTACCGTGACATCAAACCCGGAGATGTAACGGCGATTAAAATTACCGGACCATCAGGGAATATCGTATCAAATTACACCTGGACTCAGGATTGGGGTGTATTTTATGCCACTGCCTGGGCCTACTGGACTTTCAACATCACATCCAGCTGGGAAACCGGCATATATAATATTCAGGCAAATTTTGGCGGGAACAGCTACACCACTGCTTTCGGTGTACGGACCCCATTGGGAAGCAATGAACACAATCTGGATGAACTGATGATTTATCCAAATCCGGTAAGGGATGTACTCACCATTAAGAACTTCACTGAAGGAGATAAAATCGAAATTCTGGATTCGACGGGGCGGTTGATTAGAGGTTTGGCCGCAGATACCAAAACAGGGAAACTGAATGTCAGTGTGCTTCAGGCCGGGAACTATTATCTGAAAATATCTGTAAAAGATCAGCGCGTGAAGCTGCTGAAATTTACGAAGAAATAGCAGGCGGGCCGGTTTGGGAAGCAGACGCAGTATTTTCGGGGGCGATAAGCCAGGTGCCGATTTCGTCTTCGAGGTATTGCGTTTGAACGGTAACCGCGTCTAAGAAATCATCAGGAACGTTGGCGGTCTCACAGGTTTGCAGGTGCCAAAGTTCTTCGCTCATCAGTTCATATTCTGAAAAAATTCTGCGAAAACGATCACTTTTTTGTTCCAATGCTTCAATCTGTGCTTTTTGCGGATCAAATTTTCTGTAACGGCGTTTTGGTTTCATTGAAGACATTTTTTTGGCGAGATTATACAACAGTAGGCATACGGCTAAAGCTTCTATACGGTTTTTGTGTTTATAAAACTCTGGTTTATAAAGGATTGTGAATCTGAAATTTGCGAGAAATAAATGTATAGATAATATGCCCATCAAAAAAATTTTTAACAGGAATTTCTAAATGTTTAACATATAGTTATAAATTTGCGGCCAACTTACTTAACTATGAGGGAGCTTTTGATTAAGCAAAAACAAATTGCATTTTTTATTCTGGCCGGCGCGCTGAGTGCTGCCGCAGAGATCGGCTCCTTCAAAGTATTCAGTGTGTTTTTACCGCAAATATTTCCGGGTGAATATAATTTTTACGGGATTCACTTCCCGCTGAGTAATATTTTTTCAACCGGCGTAGGAATTTTTACCAACTATTTCCTCAGCATCTGGTTTGTATTTCAACGCGGCAAGCACTCGAAAAAGCGTGAATTCGCCTATTTTATGGGCATATCTGTGCTTTCTACATTCGTCAGTTTGGCATGTTTCCAGATTTTCTTCCGCATCTTTTACCTCGAACATATCGATGCGGGCATCTTCGTCTTCAGCCGCGAGATACTGAGTAAGGTCTCAGCGATCCTTCTTGTGTCTGTACTGAACTATACCGTGAAAAAGAATATTATCTTTAACGGATAAATACAGGACGTGCGCGGCCGCAAATATAAATGACAGAAGTTTTAGCCCCGGTTGAACGGCCTGTTTGAGCTCTCCCGCAGCTTGCCTGCGGGAAGCGAGTAGTGAAAACGGGTATGCTCTGCAAAGATTACGATGGCTCGTTGCTCCTAAAAAAGATTCTTAATGACAGTGATTTTAAATTATTTGTGGCGTGGCTGGATGATTTTGCTCGGCGCTGTGCTAACGCTCACGCTCGGAATTCCGGTTTTGCTGCTCTCTATAAGGAAAGAACATTACCCGTACGCTTATAAAATCATCAGGATCTGGTGTTTCGGTATGTTCTACGGCATGGGTTTCCGCTATACGCTCACGGCTCTCACCGAAAAAAAAATTGACCCAAAGACGCAGTATGTCTTCATCGCAAACCACACGTCCATCATGGATGTGATGCTGCCGTGTATCCTGATGCCGCACCATCCGCTGTGCTATGTTGGCAAGAAGGAGCTTGTGAAAATTCCTGTTTTCGGTACTATTTATAAACGAATCTGCGTGATGGTGGACCGCAATTCTGCCCGAAGCCGCGCAGAGGTTTACCGCCGCTGCAGCGAACGGATGGAAGAGGGACAGAGCATCGTGATTTTCCCTGAAGGTGGCGTCTCCGACGACCCGAGCGTGGTTTTAGACAAGTTTAAAGACGGCGCTTTTGTACTCGCGAACAAGCATCATTCGCCTTTACTTGTGTATACGTTTGTAGGACTGAAGGAATTTTTTCCGTTTGATGCATCCAAAGGCCGACCCGGCAGGATAAAGATATTTTTCAATGATATCTTGGCACCTGAAATGGGCGTAAACGGACTGAAAGACGAGGCTTATTCACAAATAAAAAAAGTTCTGCTGAACTCTAATTGAAATATTTATTGGTTATATTTGTTTTTAAGAAATCATTAACAAAACATGAGTACAAATACCGTAAAGACCAATTGGGCGCAATTTATCCCATTGGTAACCGTCTTTTTCTTCTGGGGCTTTGTAGCCGCGAGCAATGATATTTTGATCCCTGTTTTCAAAAAAGCCTTTAATCTTACACAAGGCCAAAGTCAGCTAGTTTCAGTGGCGTTCTACATTGCGTACACCGTGGGTTCACTGATTTACCTGTTCATCTCAAAAAGCCTCCGCGGAGATTTGGTGAATAAAATTGGGTATAAGAACGGTCTCATCTACGGCTTATTGATTTCGGTGGTTGGTACGTTGTTTTTCATTCCGGCAGCAAATAACAGTTCATTTATCCTGATGATCAGCGGACTTTTCGTAATCGGACTTGGTTTTTCATTACTTCAGATCGTGGCGAACCCGCTTGCAATTGCTTTGGGACCGAAAGAAACGGGCTCTCAGCGCTTGACGCTCGCCGGCGGGATCAATAATTTCGGTACAACTGTGGGTCCACTGATTGTATCTTTCGCAATTTTCGGGTCTGCAAGCGCAGCCAATACCGAGGCGAGTATTGAAAGCGTAAAACTTCCGTATTTAGGCTTGGGAATCGCGTTTATTCTCGTAGCAATTCTGATTAAATTCTCCAAGTTACCGAAGATTACAAACGTGGTAAAAGAAGATACAGATGATTCGCCCGATGGGCATCACAGAACTTCGGCTTTCCAATATCCGCAGCTTGTACTTGGTATGATTGCCATTTTCGTCTATGTAGGCGTGGAAGTTGCAACGGCGAGCAACCTGCCGGCGTACATGGAGAATGATCTAGGTTTTGAAACCAAAGATATTGCTCCCTACATTTCGCTTTACTGGGCTTCACTTATGATTGGCCGATGGGGAGGCGCAGTAGAAGCATTTGATGTGACCGCCGGTGCAAAGAAAATCCTGACTTTCCTGGCTCCTTACCTGGCTTTTGGAGTGTTTCTCGCGGTAAATGCCATCGCGAAGCATGATTTAAGTCCATTTTACATCTATGGTCTCATTATTTTGGTAATGATTTTCGCAGATATCATGAGTAAAGGCAACCCGGCCAGAATGCTGCTTATTTTCTCGTCGCTGGGCATCCTCGCGCTACTCATCGGTATGGCCACAACAGGAATGGTTTCCGTATATGCTTTTACAAGTGTAGGTCTGTTCTGCTCAACGCTTTGGCCGTGTATTTTTGCACTTGCGATCAACGGTCTCGGCAAGCACACCAATCAGGGCTCCAGCTTCCTGATCATGATGATTATGGGTGGTGGTATCGTTTCATGGCTGCAAGGTATGTTGGCCGATATGACGAATATTCACTTCAGCTATATCATTGGCGTACTATGTTTCGCTTATCTGGTATTCTACGCGATCCGTGTGAGCGGAATCCTGAAAGCTCAGGGCATTGACCTGAACCAACTCAACAACAAAGGTGGACACTAAGAAAATATTTATAATGAAAAGATTTTGGGCAGGTTTATTACTTGCCCAATTTGTTTTGTTCTATATCCTCTCCGGGACAAAATTTTTTGTGGACGCGGCCGCCGCGCTGTTCGAGTACAAGAAAGTGGCTCATCAAAAACTTGCCTCTTACATACCGTTTTCGCTCGGAGATGTTTTTTATATTGTAGTAGGTGTGTTCTTACTGCTGCTTTTAATTAAGATTTTCAATAAAGCTACGCGGAGAAAAGCGTTTGTTCAACTATTAATTTTCATTAATCTGTTTTATTTCATTTACCAACTTTCGTGGGGAATGCTGTATTTTCAGGCGCCACTTACGGAAAAGTTGCCCAAGCGCGAAATCACTGCGGACCGAACCAAAGCTCTGGCTCTCCTGTATCTTGAAAAATGCCGTGAAACCCGAAAACTTGTGGATGAAGATGAACGCGGAGTGTTTACATTCAAGCCGACCAGCTTGATTAAGTTAGAAATCTTAAACCGTCAGGAGGAGTTGCCTGAGGAGTTTAAAACCAAGACTGCGACCAAAATCGATGCCTTCAAACCCAGTTTGTATCGCGGGGTCGTAAGTTATTCCGGAATATTAGGTTATTACAATCCATTCACTGCAGAAGCGCAGTACAATGATCAGCTACCCGCCAGCTACATTCCGTTTACCCTTGCGCACGAAAGTGCACACCAGCTAGGTTTTGCACGTGAGCAGGAAGCCAATTTCATCGGTTACCTGATGGGCCGAAATTCTGAAAATGCAGCACTACGCTACTCCACCGAATATGCGGTGCTAAAGGCATTGCTAAATTCACTTTTAGAGGAGCACAAACCATTTGTAGACAGTGTATTGTCTCAATACTCAGCGGAAATGAAGCGTGACAGACAGGCCGAAATCAATTTCAGGAACAAACATAAAGGTCCGCTCGACGTGTTTTTTGGAATCACTAATGATTTATTTCTTAAAAGCAATCAGCAGGACGGAAGCGTGACGTATTCTTACTTTGTAGATTTACTTATCCGTTACGAAAGTGCCGAATAGGTAAAAAAAAGAATCGCACCTTACGATGCGACTCAAAACACAAATGATGAAAAAAAATTTAGCCTTGAATAAAACTTTACAGCCTTATTAAGACGGTGTAAAAGTATAATAAAAGTCTGACATGAACAAATAATTTACTCTGAGCCAGGGAAAATAATTAAAATTACGAGTTTAGGGAAAACGCCTTTTCTTTAAATTTTTTAAACAAACATTTAACAGATTATATTGAATTTCGGTTATAAATAGGAAATATTCAGCAGCAAATTATTATTGTACGGATTAATAAAATTTCAAAATATTTAAAAATTCTGAAAAAAATTTTATTTGAGTACGGCTTTTAAGGTGAATTTTGACTTTTCACGCAAGTTCACATTAAAAATGTCTTCATTAAAACGAAGTATTCTATTTAACGGATTGAGGCACAACCACTTCTTCAAAATATTTTTTACAAGTTCAAACTAGAAAACAAAAAAGCCCAACAACTGTTGGGCTTTCAAGTGTAGCGAAGACGGGAATTGAACCCTGTCCGCCGGGGCGGATATGAATCCTGCGCTACTATTTCACATTTTGTTTTATCCAATCCCTCCCAACACCGGACT
This sequence comes from Kaistella pullorum, assembly GCF_014837035.1. Taxonomy (GTDB): domain Bacteria; phylum Bacteroidota; class Bacteroidia; order Flavobacteriales; family Weeksellaceae; genus Kaistella; species Kaistella rhinocerotis. Next base: position 56,181 of record NZ_JACSPS010000001.1, read on the forward strand.
TCAGCCAAATTTCTCGGGACATTGCTGCGCCTTTTGTATTGAAAAATTCGACATGAATAACTTCCCAAGGCCTGTATTTTATGGTAAAACCTC
>NZ_JACSPS010000001.1:56373-948259 GCF_014837035.1 Kaistella pullorum
TTTTCGAAAATTCATTGTGCGAATGAAATCTACTGATTAAATCGCGCGTGAATCCCACGTAGGTGCGACCATATTTCCGGCTGTATAAAATGTAGACTACAAACTCATCCATATATCAAAAAAGCCCAACAAATGTTGGGCTTTCAAGTGTAGCGAAGACGGGAATTGAGCCCTGTCCGCCGCGGCGGATATGAATGCTGCGCTAATATTTCACATTTTGTTTTATCAAATCCCTCCCAACACCGGACTTCAGCCAAATTTCTCGGGATATTGCTGCGCCTTTTGTATTGAAAAATTCGACATGAATAACTTCCCAAGGCCTGTATTTTATGGTAAAACCTCTTTTCGAAAATTCATTGTGCGAATGAAATCTACTGATTAAATCGCGCGTGAATCCCACGTAGGTGCGACCATATTTCGTGCTGTATAAAATATAAACTACAAACTCATCCATATATCAAAAAAGCCCAACAAATGTTGGGCTTTAAAGTGTAGCGAAGACGGGAATTGAACCCGTGACCTCAGGGTTATGAATCCTGCGCTCTAACCAACTGAGCTACCTCGCCAAAAGCTTTTTCGTGAAGAGTTTTCCTGTTTTAAAACCATATCAAACTGCCTCGCCGATTAAAGTGGTGCAAAGATAAAAATAATTTGGAACTCAGCAAACAAATTATAGACTTAAATAACTGATGACATCTGCCGCATGGCTCGGCTTCGCGATGATTTTATTTGAAGCGTCGAGCACGAAGTATGTAGGCGTGGCGTGAACATTATATTTTTCTGCTACAGTGCTGTACCAGCCTTTGAGTTCAGTATCATTAATCCAGGGAAGACTTTTCACTTTATTATTGTATGCGTCTCTGTCATTATCAAGCGAAAAGGCAATAATTTCGATTTTCTTCGCTTTCATCGCATTATATTTCTCGATCAGTTTCGGTAAATCGGCCTCGCAATGAGAACATGTGGATGCCCAGAATACAATAACTTTCCGGTCGGCTTTTACATCATAAACAGATTTTGCCGTGGTATTGGTGGCTTGATTGAAGACATAATTTGAAAACTGAGCGCCGACTTCTGTATTCACATTGGTAGCGATGGTTTTAGACAAACGTTCATTGATCGTACACTTCAGGTTTTTGGCTTCTGTAAGATATTTGTCCTTCAGATCTTTCATTTCATAAATGTCGAAAATCTCAATTAGTTCAGACAAAACGGTCTGCCCGCGCGGTGTTTCGGTATTTACGGCTTTTAGCAATTTATCCACGTCCGCACTCAGATCTGCACCCGGATTTACATTTAAATATGAGATCAAAACAGGTCGCAGAAGCGATGATGTTTCGAGGAGATCATTTGTATTTGAGAGGAAATTTATAATCTCACTATGCGTCAGTGAAGAAGCATTTTTCTTGTCTACAAATTTTGCATAATTCGTCTGGTAATAGCTCACAAACGGATTGGCCGCCATGCTTTGCGCACTTATAGAAAGCTGTGCAATCTCTGTCTCCAGGGCTTTCCGGAAATCCGACGACGGCGGATAGTATTCTTTAATCTGATGAAGCGCCGGAAGTATATATTCACGTTTTTGCTGCGCATCCTGCAGTGAGTTCATCAGCGCGTTGCTCTGATCAAGGTACTGGATGTTGCTGATCTTTCCCTTGTCAGCATCGAATTTCATCTTCACATCACGGTTTTCAGAAATAAAATTGATCGAGGCATTCGCTTCAGGAAAATACAGTTTCATCATTCCGCTGTATGGCTTATCAACGGAGATTTGCCACGTATTTTCTTTGCGGACTGCTTTGGTGAAAAGCATATCCTTCGAACCGTTCAGAGTATAGAGATAAACTTCTTTTGGAGTAAAAGTAGCAGCGGATTCGATATTTATTTTAAACTGTGCTGAAAGGCTGCTTACAGCCATCAGACCTGCAATTGCAAAAACTTTTTTCATACCGTAAATATAAAAAAACTCACCGGATAAAGCGGTGAGTTTGAGGTTTCGAAAGTTTTGTCTCAAGCTGTTTTGCGTTGAATTTTATGCTGGAAAAGTAGAATTAAGGATATGGCAATAAAAATTAAGACATATACATACAGATCAATAGGAGAAGCCGGTTCACCCGGACCGGTTCCACCGCCGCCACCGCCCGGCGGAGCCGGAGGCACCTCAGCGTTCATCACCGCATTTATTCCGGTAAATAGGAATAAATATATTTTATTTAATAGTTTCATAATTTGTGTTTTAGTTTTATCTGACGATTTTCGAACTCATTTTTTCACCGGTTTCTGAAACAGCCGTCACTATGTAACCTGAACTGTTTTTAGAAAGATCGAGCCTGAAATCTTCAGCTGTGCTCACATCTTTGCCCGAAATCACCAGTTTACCGCTCAGGTCGTAAACGTTTACGGTAGCTCTCTTCCATGCCGGATCAAAACGAACTACATACGCATCAGCGGCCCTGTTGAAGACCACCATGGTGCGTGAAGGTTTCACCGCGCCGCCGGCGCCCAGGACCTGCTGTGGTTTGCCGTAATATAAACTGTATTGGTCACCGGTAACGGGAACAATTTGGTTCTGAAAGATCTCAGATTCAACACCGTTAATATCCCGGAAGTAAAATCCGATACCGGTGGAGAGTGCATGAGTGCCGTCCGTAAGCAACTCTGTATTTTCTCTGATTTCAAATTTTAAGGACTTAATTCCGGTGCTGTACAGCGCTAGCGGAACGGCTTTGCCTGTAAAGTTTGCTTCATTAGCTTCATTGATGTAAAGCCAGTATGCATTAGAAAAAGCCGGATCTATTCCACCGGTCGTGGCGTTCTCTTCGAAAGTACCGATAATATTGTCACTTCCAAGTGTAGACTGCGTGGTAGCATCTGTTGTATGACCTGAAACCGCTGTAGGATACACTGCATAATAAGTTCGTGACATTTCTTCGCCGAATTCATCCAGTGCAATGACGCCCAACTGTTTTACCGAACCGCCTAAAGATCTGGCATTCACTGAATAATTACCGGATGTACGCGGCGTATTTTTAAACCTCCTTAAATTATCAAAAGACAAAGTGCGGTTACCGCCGGATTCAGCTGCATTATCTCTCATTTTAATGACAAATGTCTGCATGGGTTTGATGATCAGACCTACGTCACCCACCGGAACGGGCGAGCCTGAAGTAAAGTTGATGAATTTAGCTCCCGTAGAATAGGTCGCGCCACCAGGAGTAGACTGCACCGTACCGGGATCATAGCGAATCCCCTGAATTGCCGACAATGCGTTGTTGTCCGTAGTGGTACCCGCTTCCACAATGCCGATCATACCTAAATCGAGGTTTGTGAGATATGGGTTACCAAACTGATACATATTGCGGCCAAATGTCCCTGTCCACAAATTGGTAGAAAAATCCCAGTTATCCTGCAGATAGGAGCTGTACCTTTCGTTATAGACGTTTCTCGCATTACCGCCGACGCCGAAATTAACACCCAAAGCAGCATCTTTCAGAAGTTCATTCACGCCGTTTGCTATCGGAACTCCTTTTACGGTGTATACACTTCCATTTGCAACGGGCGCATTGGCGGGCATTGCAGCAGGAGGATTTCCGGAATCGAAATTCTTTGAGCCAAACATATAGTAGGCTGTACTTTTCGGCGTAAGTGAAGTGACTGGAAGATTTGCAGATACAACAGTGGCGTTATTCCAGGTAAGCACTTCATCCTGGCTATAGCGACTATTTGAAAACGTTTTCCCAAATGTGCCGATTGCGTTTGTAGCACCTGACAGTGACGAAATCACTTTATTGTAGAAAGGCAATGAAATCTGCTGATACGTACCGTGTTTGGACGTACGGAACTCTTTGTCTACCACAGCAGTCAAGTTTGCACCCTGCGTAAGGCCCTGAATGTGCAGTTGCCCGTACGTGGAAGGACTTGAAGTGGAAGAATGGTTCACGGGATTGTTTAACCGGAGAATAAAGTTTCCGCCATCGGTCTTGTCAGCTGTTCCCGCTGCATTCAGTGTTTTAAAGACATCAGAAGCGGAGCCTTGGATCATCACGTTTCCCCGAACATCAAAAAGCCCTGTATCCCTGGTCTGCAGTCCACCGCCGTTATACACGAGTGTATTTTCGGCGACGAAAACTACTGCATCCTTGTTTACGTTCATCAGAACCTGAGCTGATACGGGAATGCTTATCGTTAAAAACGATATCAGTAGTAAATTTTTTTTCATCTTATTGTGTTTGTGTTTAAGCAAGGAAAACCTTACCCAATACAAATATATTTATTTTCAGGCAAACACAACAGAATAAATGAAAAGATTACAGGGTTATCGTTTCGGAATCAAGAATAATCTCATCCTGTGCTTCAATATCGAACATAAAGTCTTCGAGCACCTTTTCCGTAGTTCCGCGCAGGCCACGGGCACCCAAACCTTTGTCCATGGTTTCAGCCACAATAGCTTCCACGGCTTCATCAGTGAAAACCAGTTTCACACCGTCCATCTTGAAAAGTTCTACAAATTGATTGATGATTGAGTTCTTAGGTTCGCGCATGATGCGTACCATCGTTTCTTTGGTAAGCTTCTCAAGATAAGTGACGATCGGGAAACGGCCTAAGAGCTCCGGAATCAAACCGAATTTACGCAGATCGATCGCATTCAGTTGACTTAAGATATAATCTTCATCTTCAGTTTTACCCAGTTTTTCGGCACTGAAACCAATCGCCTGCTTATTGAGTCTGCGCTCGATGATCTCTTTAATCCCATCAAAAGCACCGCCCGCGATGAACAGGATATTCTGTGTGTTAACCTGGATGTATTTCTGGTCAGGATGCTTGCGCCCACCCTGTGGCGGCACATTTACGATGCTTCCCTCTAAAAGTTTCAAAAGTCCCTGCTGAACACCTTCACCCGAAACATCACGTGTGATACTTGGATTATCTGACTTGCGCGCGATTTTGTCGATCTCATCAATAAATACAATACCCCGCTCAGCTTTTTCCACGTCATAATCCGCTACCATCAGCAGGCGCGAAAGTATGCTTTCCACATCTTCGCCCACATAACCGGCTTCGGTAAGAATGGTGGCATCTACAATACAAAACGGAACATTCAGTTCACGCGCAATGGTTTTAGCCAGAAGCGTCTTTCCCGTTCCGGTTTCACCAATCATGATGATGTTAGATTTTTCAATCTCAATCTCGCGGTTTTCGTCTTTGGCGTGAAGAAGTCTTTTATAATGGTTGTAAACAGCGATGGAGAGTTGCTTTTTAGCCTGATCCTGACCAATGACATATTGATCGAGAAATGCTTTTATTTCTTTTGGTTTTTTCAGTTCAGCCATGCTGTCCGCCGGAGAATAAGAATCTGTCGCGGTGTTTTCTTTGATGATTGCGTGTGCCTGCTCAATGCAGTTTTCGCATATGAAACCTTCATTGCCGGAAATAAGGATTTGTACATCTTTTCTTTTCTTTCCGCAGAATGAACATTGGTTCGAATTCATAAAATATAGTAGAGTTTAATAAAGTAGTTCCGCTAAAAAGCAAAACTTAAAAAATTTTTAAGCGCCGACGATATGCTGCTGAATCGCCATGTATTCCTCCTTTGAAAGAGTAAGACGCGGATTGGCAAAATTCATGTCGGACATTGAACTGATCGGGATCAAGTGAATGTGCGCATGCGGCACCTCTAGGCCCACCACAGCTACAGCAATACGTTTGCCAGGATAAGCCACCTTCATTTTGTTGGCAACCGAGTGTGCAAAAGCCCAAAGTTCCTTAAAGTCATCCGCTTCCAGATCAAAAATCAGATCGGTTTCCTGCTTCGGAATGACAAGCGTGTGCCCTTCAACTAGGGGCATAGCATCCAGGAACGCAAGATGGCGGTCGTCTTCGGCAACCTTATAAGATGGAATCTCACCTGCGATAATTTTGGAAAATATTGAACTCATGGCCGGTACTGTTTAAATAAACAATTAAAGTGAAATCTCGAGCACTTCGAACGAAAGTTTATTTCCGTTCGGCAGCACGATGTCTGCTGTTTCACCCACGGTCTTACCTAAAAGTCCTTTGGCAATCGGTGTGTTAACCGAGATTTTGCCCGATTTCAGGTCGCTCTCGTTATCAGGCACCAGTGTAAATTTCTGCTCAGTTTTTGTAGCGCTGTTTAGTAAGCGAACAGTGGTAAGTATCGATACTTTGGAGGTATCAAGTTGTGTCTCGTCAATCACCTTAGAATTCACGATGAAGTCTTTCAGCTTCGAAATTTTCATCTCAAGCATGCCCTGCGCTTCCTTCGCCGCATCATACTCCGCGTTTTCAGAAAGGTCGCCTTTATCACGCGCCTCAGCGATCTGCTGGGTAATCTTTGGGCGCTCTACGGTTTCAAGCTGCTCCAGTTCTGCCTTCATTTTATCTAAACCATCTTTGGTTACATAACTTGCCATAATAAATGTGTTTAAGGTGAGTATAAAAAAATAATCCGACATTTGCCGGACAATCATTTCTGTGTAAATTCGTTTTACAAATATATAAATTTATTTCGAATGACGGTGAAAATTTCGTCCGCTATTTCTGCAATCGCACTCATTTTCAGCCTACTAATCCTATCATCTTGCCGCGAAAGGGAAGAAACTGTGCGCTGCTTTCCCGATGTTCCGGTAAACGTGATTCTGAACCTCAATCTTCCCGCTTATTATGAGCTGCAAAATGTGAACGGATGGATTTATGTAAACGAACAGCAGGCCGGGACACGTGGCCTTATCGTAGTGCGGACCACCAACGGATTCAAAATTTATGACCGCAATGCACCGCACCTTTGCCCCGGAAACGACACCACGCTGCGGGTAGAAAACGGCATCCGCATTGTTTGTCCGCAAGATGGCGCCGAATGGATCCTAATCACCGGTGAACCAATCAAAAACGCGCAGATCTCACCTAAAACATATCGCTACAACCTCGATCCAAGTGGTATTCTTACTATTTTTAATTAAAATTAATGAAAACTGTCATTCAAAGAGTTTCACAGGCGGATGTGACGGTGGACGGAATTGTTGCCGGTGAAATCGGTTACGGACTTTTACTGCTGGTAGGGATCGATGAAAACGATTCGACTGCAGATATTGACTGGCTCGTGCAGAAAATTCTGAACCTCAGGATTTTTGGTGACGATGAGGGCAAACTCAACCTTTCCGTTAAGGATATTAAAGGTGAAATACTTTGTATCAGCCAGTTTACGCTGATCGCAGATTACAAAAAAGGCAACCGCCCATCATTTATAAATGCGGCAAAACCGGACAAAGCGATGCCGTTATTTGAATATTTCAAAACAGAAATTACGAAATCGGGCCTAAGAACCGAAAGCGGAATTTTCGGCGCTGACATGAAAGTTTCACTGCTCAACGACGGTCCGGTGACGATCGTGATGGATTCTAAAACCAAAAATTAAAGCAGAAATCTCACCGCGAAAGTTAATTTTAAATATATTTGATTTTAACTAAAAAAAACGCGGATGAAAATTCTTTCCTTCCTGATCTTATCATGTTTTCTTATTGGTTGCAAACCTGAAAAATCTTCTCAAACGATCGTTTCAGCTGAACAGCTGCGGATTGACTCCATCAACGCACAACGCAGGAAGTGGAATGACAGTATCGCGATCCGCAATCAGCAAAATATCTTCAAAGACGAAAGCGGCAGCCACCGCCTGACATTCAGTTCGGATGGTGTGGCACCGTTTTCCGGAAATATAAAATTTGAAAAAACGTACCGTGATACCTATTCAGTTTCAGGAAATGCGGCGGCAGGAAGGAACAAAGTTTCTGTGAACGGGGAAATTATTAAAGTATCGGAGAGACATTTAAATTTCGATGGGGAGATCAGGCAGAAAATTAACGGCAAAACTTTTGTTCGGAATAAAAAGACAACATTCTTGAACGAAGGAACAGGCAACTTTTACCGACTTCAAAACAAGGTAAATTCCGACGGATTCATCGATTACATCGACATTTACTTCAAATAAATTCAGACGATATGCTTCACTACGAAATAGCCGGCAGCGGCAAAGAAAAACTGGTAATGCTCCACGGTTTTATGGAAAACAGCACCATCTGGAGTGAAATGGAACCCCGACTTTCCGAAAAATTCACGCTCATAAAAATCGACCTTCCGGGCCACGGAAAATCACCAATTTATGCGAAAGTACACACCATGGAACTGATGGCGGAAAAGGTGAAAGAAACTTTGGACAGCTTAAGTATTTCAAATTTCCATCTGCTTGGACATTCTATGGGAGGCTACACCGCGCTGGCATTTGCCGAAAAAAATCCGGAAATGCTGAAATCGCTCACGCTGTTTTTCTCAAGCTTTCTGGCAGACGATGATGAAAAAAAGGAACAGCGGCGAAAAAGTCTGCGTGTGATTGCAGAATCTTATCCTTCTTACGCAAGGGCGGGAATACCGAATCTTTTCAGCCAAAATGAAAAAGATATTTTAGAAGGCAAGATCGAAATGGCAAAAGAAATCGCGCTCACTACTCCCGTAGAAGGCGTTTTGGCCGCAGTGAAAGGGATGATAGAGCGCACCGACAAATCGGAACTACTGCAGTCTTTTCCGGGAAAAATTGTTGTACTTGCCGGAAAGCATGACGGTGCAGTGAAAAGCGAGAGTATATTGCGTCAGTTGCCCGACAAAACCAACATCAAATCTTATCTGCTCGATTGCGGACACAACGGACACTGGGAAAAGCCTTCAATTTGTGCCGAAATAATCAATACAGAACTTCTGCACAATTTGCCTAAAAACCTGGTGTTTTAAATGGGAATCGGCATTCTGATATTGTCAGCGCTTCTTTCACTATTTTTCATCCCAATCCCCTTAATCTACAACGTTTTTGACAAAAATGGGCCTAAAAACCTTCTGGAAGTTTACTGCTTTTATCGCGTTTCTGTATGTTTTGGCGGTGAGTCTGCTGGTATACGCCGCCTCGTTGGCGGATTACTAAAAATCTTCGTCCTCGATTTTTTCTTTAAAATCTTCGATGGTTCCTTCTAAATCTTTAAAGTATTTTCCGCCCGCAGCGTTGATATGTCCGCCGCCATTGAAATGATTTCTTGAAAACTGATTGACGTCCACATGATCTTTGGACCTGAAACTGATCTTGATGAAATCTTCATAAAGATCTTCCATAAAAAAGGCCGAAACCTGTGTCCCGAGAATGCTGAGACCATAATTAACAAACCCTTCTGTGTCGCCTTTCTGGAAACCATACTGCTTCAGTTCGTCTCTTTTTAAATATAAAACAGCTACTTTACCGTCTTTCACCACTTCTATTCGGCCTAAAATCAGCGCCAGCAAATGCAGTCTGGAAACCGTGTTAGTGTCCCAGGTATTTGAAGTAATCATCGCGGGATCGGCACCTTTTTCAATCAAATTAGCAACAATCCGGTGCGTTGTGGCGCTTGTAGAGCGGAATCTGAAGCCGCCGGTGTCTGTCATGATACCGGTATAAAGACATTCTGCGATATCCTGATTCACTTTATCTTCCTCTTCCAGTGCCTGAATGAAATGATAGATCATCTGCGAGGTGGCCGGAACCGTAACATCCGAATACACAAAATCAAAATCGTCGGGCTGCTGATGGTGATCGATCAGAATTTTGGTAGCGCGCGCCTTCTCAAGCCACGGACCTACAAGATTTCCGCTGCGGTGGGAGGCATTAAAATCCAAAATAAAAATAATATCGGCGTTGTATATAGCTTCGCCTGCAACTTTGCGTTTGTAATCTGCAATGATAATTTTTTTGGCTTCCGGCATCCATTTAAGAAACTTCGGAAAGTCATTCGGCACGATCACTTCTGCTTCAATTCCTAACTGACGGAGAAAATGTTTAAGGCCTAAACTGGAGCCAATTGCGTCACCATCAGGATTATAATGCGTAATAATGACAATATTTTTGTCCGGTGTAAGTATATTTTTAATGGAGGCTAACTCAGAAGACGTGAACATGTGTTTATTTATTTTTTTGAGATTTCAAATATAAGTTTTTAATATGCAAGCCTCCATAGGAAAGAACATTTCAAAACCAGATTTAAAACAAATTTTAATTTAAATTTGCACTCGCAAAGACGGATGCCTTGGTAAATAATGCACGGACCCAGCGCAACGATGCGGGAAAACCGTTTACACGAAATGAAAATCAATATTGTCTTAAAAATTATTGATTAATATTTGCAGAAAATAAAAACTTCGTTATCTTTGCAGTCTGAAAAATAAGACAGCGTTTATACTTAAAAATATTAGCAATGAGCAAAAGAACCTTCCAACCATCCGAAAGAAAAAGAAGAAACAAACACGGTTTCAGAGAGAGAATGTCGACGCCTAACGGAAGAAGAGTTCTGGCAGCGAGAAGAGCAAAAGGCAGAAAGAGTTTAAGCATTAGCGGAGTTCGCGCTAAGAGATAACCTCAGAAATTATCATATAAAAACATGCTTGAAAAGTGATTTTTCAGGCATTTTTTGTTGTTAAAATTTGCCAATTAGGCTTTCTTCAGGAAAGTTTTATTTATTTTTGAATGTAATTCATTAATCATTACAATGCCCGGTTCTACGGGTTTTTACTTAAATAATAAAGAAGCATTATGCCACACTCCTCTCACGAAGGTCACGATGTAATACAGCTAAATAACGCCAAAATAGCGCAGAAAAATTTCACGGTTCTCAATGCCGTGAATCTTAATATAAAACGGGGCCGCTTCTGCTACCTCATCGGGAAAACCGGTTCGGGGAAAAGCTCACTACTCAAGACACTTTACGGCCACATCCCACTTTCAGGCGGGCAGGGCCATGTTGCAGGTTTTAATCTTGAAAATCTTCGCGCCTCAGACGTACCCAATCTGCGCCGTAAACTCGGCATCGTATTCCAGGATTTTCAGCTGCTGACGGACAGATCAGTGGAAAAAAACCTCAGATTCGTTCTTGAAGCTACCGGCTGGAATGACAAAACAAAGATTGATGACCGTATCAACGAGGTGTTGGCGAGTGTCGGAATGAAATCTAAAAAACACAAGATGCCACACGAACTGTCGGGTGGTGAACAGCAGCGTATCGCGATCGCACGCGCGCTTCTGAACCATCCTGAACTTATTCTTGCCGATGAACCGACCGGAAACCTCGACCCGGAAACATCCAACGAAATCATGACTCTGCTGAAGCAGGTTGCATTTGAAAATAATTCGGCGGTGGTGATGGCGACGCATGACTATCACATGATCCAAAACTTCCCGGGTGAAGCGATTCGCTGTGAAGACGGCAAAGTGACTGTGCTGAATACAATGGAACTTTTCGAGTAAAGAACTGGAAATAATTAAACATAAAAAATCCTGCAAAATAATTCTGCAGGATTTTTTTATGTATTGTCTAAACCGAATCTTTAGCCTTTGAACTGACCCATCGCGATGAATTTGTCCTGGCGCTGAGTTTCGAGCTCTCTCCCGCTGAATGCCGAAAATGCTTTGATATTCTGAAGGATTGAAGTTTTCAGGTTATCAAACGCCACCTGAGGTTCGTAGTGAGCTCCACCAAGCGGCTCGGGAATGATCCCGTCAATGAATTTTTCGCGCAAAGCATCTTGCGGAGTCAGTTTCAGTGCGTTAGCTGCATCTTCCTTATGATCCCAATTTCGCCATAGGATCGACGAACAACTTTCAGGTGCGATAACGGTGTACCACGTGTTTTCTAACATATAAACCTTGTTTCCAACACCAATTCCCAATGCACCACCACTTGCTCCTTCGCCAATAACGTACACGAAAATCGGAGTTTTAAGCATCGTCATTTCAAAAATATTTCTTGCGATTGCCTCTCCCTGACCGCGTTCCTCTGCTTCAAGACCTGGATAAGCTCCCGGTGTATCAACCAATGATATTACTGGAATTCTAAATTTTTCCGCCAACTTCATCAGGCGAAGTGCCTTGCGGTAACCTTCCGGATTACTCATCCCAAAACGGCGATGCTGTCTTTCTTTGGTAGTACGACCTTTTTGCGTCCCGATGATCATCACGCGCTGACCGTCAATAGTAGCCAAACCGCCGATCATCGCCGGATCATCCGCAAAGTTACGGTCACCGTGAAGTTCAAGAAAACTGTCATTATCTACGATTCCTTTAATGAAATCGAGCGTATAAGGACGATCCGGATGACGCGATAGCTGCACGCGCTGCCACGGCGTAAGGTTGCCGTATATTTCTTTCTTTTTCTCGGTGATTTTATCTTCAATTTGAGAGCAGGCAAGTTTTACATCTACGCCGCTTTCTTCACCTACCAAAGAACAGGTCTGGTACTGATCCATCAGGTCTTTGATGGGAAGTTCAAAATTTAGGTATTCCATTGCTTCGGTTAAGAATTAATCTTTCAAATTTAGGGAAATTTATAGAAATCAGCCGATATTATTCACTGCATTTCGAATTCTTGCTACGCTTTCTTCAAGACCTAAAACCTCCAGAATCTCCGGCACATCGGGACCTTTCAGTTCGCCCACGATTGCCAGACGCAGCGGCATCATCACCTTTCCCATTCCAAGACCATTGCTCTCGGCGAAAGTCTGAATTTTATTTTTAAGTGTGTCGTGCTCAAAAGAATCTACGGTTCCCAGCTCTGACGCGAATTTCATCATAACATCTTTTGCGTCAGCGTTCCACGCTTTCTTCACTGCTTTTTCGTCATAGGAAACAGGCGCTTCGAAAAAGAAAATTCCGTCGCGGTAAATATCTTTCACGAAAACAGCGCGGTCTTTCATCAAAGAAATAACATTGAGAAGTTTTTCATCACTGAAGTTGCTGAAATCAGCACCTTCAACCTCCTTTAATAAAGGCAGGATTTCCTCAGCTGATTTTTGTTTTAAATATTCATGGTTAAACCATTCTGCTTTTTCCTTATTGAAACGCGCACCTGCTTTGTGAACTTTATTCAGGTCAAATTCTGCGGACATTTCATCTAACGAGAGGATTTCCCGGTCATTTGCAGGCGTCCAGCCAAGCAGCGCAACCATGTTGATAAACGCTTCGGCAAGATAACCTTCTTCGCGGTAGCCTTTCGAAACGTTGCCGGTTTCAGGATCTTTAAAATTTAACGGAAATACCGGAAACCCGAATTTGTCTCCATCACGCTTGCTGAGTTTGCCTTTACCTTCAGGTTTAAGAATTAAAGACAAATGCGCAAACTGAGGTCTCTCCCAGCCCATTGCCTCATATAAAAGATAATGAAGTCCGAGCGATGGCAACCATTCTTCACCGCGGATCACATGAGAAATCTTCATTTCGTGATCATCGATGATGTTGGCAAAATGGTAGGTTGGCATTCCGTCCTGCTTTACCAAAACTTTATCATCAAGTGTATCGGTGTTGACGGAGAATCTGCCGCGGATGATGTCTTCAAGATTTAAAACTCTGTTTTCAGGCATCTTAAAGCGTACAACATAAGGTACTTTTTGCTCCAAAAGTTGCTTCACTTCTTCCTCGGAAAGTGTAATTGAATTTTTAAGCCGGTTCCGCGTGATGAAATTATAAGCGAAAACATCACCTTTTGCTTCATATTCTTTACGGATCTCATCGAGTTCTTCAGGCGTATCAAAAGCCAGATACGCGTAATCTGTTTTAAGGATTTGTTCTAAATATCTATCGTAAATCTCGCGGCGCTCAGACTGTCTGTACGGCGCATAGGGACCGCCGTGTTTTGGGCTTTCATCAGGAACAATTCCGCACCATGCCAGCGCTTCCATGATGTAATCTTCGGCACCTTCCACATATCTGGCCGTATCTGTATCTTCTATCCTCAAAACGAACTCGCCGCCCTGGTTTTTAGCAAAAAGATAATCATAAAGGGCAGTTCTCACGCCACCAAGATGCAGAGGCCCGGTAGGGCTGGGTGCAAAACGCACTCTTACTTTGTTCATACCTGAAAATTTAAGGTGCAAATTTAGGTAAAAATTGAGTGGTTGAAAATGTTGGGATATTTTATTTAGTTTTGCATTTAAATTAGTGAAAAATGCTTGAAGTAGGTGACAGACCGTGGGGAAAATATTATGTTTTGGCTGATGAGCCACACTACAAACTAAAACGCATTGAAGTAGAGCCTGGACATAAATTATCTTACCAATATCACCACCACCGCCAGGAATACTGGACGGTTGTGCAGGGAAACGCGGTGGTAACACTGGATGACCAAGATCACAGTCTCTCTTATGGCGAAAGCATATCAATACCTCAAGGCGCCCGCCACCGGATAAAAAACACAGGCTCAGACCTGCTGATTTTCGTGGAAGTACAGACGGGTACGTATTTTGGTGAAGATGATATCGTGAGACTTGAGGATGATTATAAAAGGATATAAACCACTGATACTGCAATGAAGTTTGTAAATCTGAAAAAGAAACTGAAGCAGTATAAACGCGACAGAAAATTCATCAAAGCTGCACGCCGGGTTATTTCTCGATTAGAAAGCCCCGCGTTTCTGCAGGATAAACAGCCTTCTTTCCCCGAAACAGCTAACCCCGAAGTGAGTATCATCATTCCGGCGTACAACCAGATTTCCTTCACGCTCAACTGCCTTTACTCTATTTACCAGCATGAAGACGATATCGCGAAAGAAATCATCGTTGTAGATGACGCCAGCACAGATGAGACCCGACAAATTTTATCGCAGATATCAGGCGTCAAGCTTATCTCAAACACCGAAAACATCGGCTATCTGAAAAGCGTGAACCTGGCAATCAAGCAAGCTGCAGGACACTTTATCTACGTGCTTAACAATGACACCAAAGTGCAGGAAGGATACCTGAAATCCTTAGTTGATGTATTTAAAACCCATGAAAATGTTGGAGCAGTTGGTTCAAAACTAATCTTTCCCAATAATGAACTTCAGGAAGCAGGCTGCCTTGTCTTTAAAAATAAAATGATTGTGAACAGGGGCGCAGGACAGTCAATCGATGCTCCGCAGTTTAATTTTTTACGCAAGGTAGATTATGTCTCAGGATGCAGCTTACTCTTTAAAAGACTAAATGCAGCAGGCCAACTGAATTTGTATGACGAAATCTATGCACCGGCATACTTCGAGGAGAATGACTTCTGCATGAAGCTGAAGCACGAACAGGTCCTTGACACTTATTATCAGCCGCGGTCTGAAGTGATTCATTTTGAAAACGTAAGTTACAGCAGCGCAAATCTTGCTAAGGAAAGCCTAATGGCGAGAAATTCCACAATATTTTTCGAAAGATGGCAGAATAAGCTGGAAGAAACCTGGCTGCCGGGCGACAAATTTTATCGCGTAAACGATAATGCCGCTTACTGCAAAAGCATCCTGATTACGGAAGAATACATGCCTAAATTCGATCAGGATTCGGGTTCTAACCGGTTTACCGAAATCGTAAAAATCCTTGTCAAAAATAATCACAAAATTTATCTGCTGATAAAAAATGAATTTTGGGAAGGTGATACTGAATACATTAAGCAGTTTCAGGATTTAGGCGTCGAGCTTTTACAGGATTACGTCACGCCGGCTGGTAAGATCGTGCGGAAGTCTGCGCAACTTTCACAAATTAAAAACACAGTGGATTTTATATGGATTTTCCGTCCGGAAGGCTACGAATACTATTTAGATTTCATTAAACCTGTCGGTTTCAAAGCAAAAGTGATTTATGATACAGTTGATCTCCACTATCTGAGATTTGAACGGGAAAAAGAATATTTCACCAAAGACAAAAAGACATTAAAGAAAGAAAAGAAGGTTTGCCGACTCGAACAGTCGGCCTTGAAAGCGGCCGATGTGGTAATTGCGATAAGCGACAAGGAGAAAGAAACACTCGAAAAAACCGGTTTGTATGCAGAGAAAATAGCCGTGGTGAGCAATATTCATTCTTTGAAGACGCATCTTGGAACGAAGGCTTTCAGCGAGCGCGAAGGGCTGATTTTCATTGGCGGATATAACCATAAACCCAATGTTGATGCTGTCTTGTACCTTTACCATCAGATCATGCCGTTGGTTTGGAAGCAGAATTCCGGCATTAAAGTTTTCATTGTCGGACACAATGTTCCGCCCGAACTCGAAGCTTTACATTCCGAGAATTTCGTGATTTTAGGTTACCAAAAAAGTATAGACAATCTTTTCCTTAGTGCTAAAGCCATGGTTGCTCCGCTTCGTTACGGCGCCGGCGTGAAGGGCAAAATTGGCCAGGCTCTGGAGTTTGGTCTGCCGGTGATTTCCACCACCATTGGGATCGAAGGAATGAAACTGGAGTCAGGCGTAAGTGCGCTGGTGGCTGAAGTTTTAGATCCGGAAACTTTCGCAAAGCATATCCTGCACTTATACGAAGACGAAAATCTTTGGAACATTCTGCATCAAGGCACGCACAGCGCATTAAAATATTTCACACCGGAAAATCAGTCTGAAAATATTGCAGAACTTCTTTCGAACCTGGGTTAGATAAACTTAAAACATTAATCGGCGAGAATCCGTTTAATCCATTCAGAAAAACTGTAGTTCCGCACTACGTTTTCCGGTAAATTGAAATACGGTTTACTTACAAATTCTGAGATTCCTGCGAGGTTGTCATTTTCGAGAATGAAAATATTATCGGGATAATAAAAATCGTAATTGCGCACTTCAGGATTGTCTGTAATTATTTTTTTGCGGTAACGCATCGCTTCGAAAAACCTGATTGACAGACCATTATGCCGTGGATCGATAAAATCGAGCAGAACATCTGATTTCTTCACATTCTCAATATTTTCTGCAAATGTGATCCGCTGGTCGATGTAATTAATATTTGGATTTCTGAGCGGGTTCGGATCAAACTCCTGAAGATAAATATCGAGTTTAAATCCGTTCAACAGCGCGAATTCTACAAATTTATCGATCTTTTCGCGGCGGTTTTCCCAATCGAGACCTACAAAATAGAAGACGGGCTCCGGATTTTGAACTATTAAATCAGTTTCCTGAAAACCATCAGAATCGAAGTAAAAGTTCGTCGTCTTTTGAATGTTTGCCACTCCGGGAACATTTTCGAAGCAGAAAAAAGAATCGAAGAATTTAAAATAATTCTTTACCTCAGGAAATTTTTCAATCCCATCCCATTGGTACGCGATGAATTTCCGGCTTTTAGATTTTAATTCTTTAATTACCGAAACCGGGAAAGCGTCCGGCCGAATCACCAATGTATAATCAAATGTTTCGTGTATGCGGTTGGCCAACTCCAAAAGTTTTCTTTCTTCCTGAGCAGCCACGAGCTTTTTTTTAAAGTGCTTATCTTTTAAAAATGTCTTACGGTAAAAATTGATGATCCTGTCGGCACGCTGATATTTAAACGGTGAAATCTTGTCCGTCATCAGCTGAGTCTCAAAGCCTAAGAACTTTAAATTCTTAATGAAAAGGTCCGGAAAATCCGAATAATCGGGCATCACCAGCAGAAATTTTTTGGGATTTTCCATCATTTTTGAAGTTGGCGGATTTGAAGAACACGCTTTATCTTCCTCAAACTGTTCACCGGATTTTTAAAGAAATATTTTTTAATAATTGGAAATGGTTGCAGGGACAGCGTGTTAAGCGTGCGGTAATACACCGAATTGTTAAATGAAAGCAAATTTTTCCCATCCAAACTTACGTAGCTCTCTTTCAAAGCAGATTCTAACCTTTCAAATATTCCGCTACTGAGTTTCGATTCTTCACGGATTGCAAAATCCAGGAAGATCTTTTTGATATAAACGGCATACCACGCGGCGACGGTCCCAAAACGCGGGTTTCGTGCGTACTTCTGAACAATTTCTTCCATCACCTTAATATATGAATCCAAATTCCTGTCCGAGACATTCTGTGTGATAGAACCCTGATTGTCAATCCTATAAAAATAGGTTTCCTTATTGACAAACTTTACATTTTGCGCCACAAGCATTGTTTCAAAAAACCAAAGCTCATCTTCGTGCAGAATGCCCGGCCTGAAACGGAGATTGTTCTTATCTAGAAATTCTTTGCGGTACAGTCTGTTTTGCGCTACGGGCGAAAGTCCGCTTTCCATCGTGCGAATTAAAACTTCGAAATCATCATTAATAAATGTTACATCGCCTTCTTTCGGATGCAGCAAGTGCGAAACCTTCGTTATCTTATGATCCGTAAACGTGGAATTGACGGTGATTCCGGAAACAATATCGTTATTTTCATAAGCAGAAACCAAGATATGCAACGCGTCCGTACTTAAAACATCATCAGAATCAAGAAAAAACAACAAATCTCCGGCTGCTGATTCGATTCCGCGGTTTCGCGTCGAAGACAAACCCGCGTTTTCCTGTGTGAAAACTTTTAATTTTGGATTTTGAGCTGCAAACTCAATCAGGATTTCCAGTGTTTCATCCCTGCTGCCATCATTTATTAAAATGCATTCCCAGTTCCCGTAATCCTGCGCAACCACCGAATTTACACACGCTGCGAGGTATTTTGCGGCGTTATAGCACGGTACGACGATGGAAACGAGCGGTTTTTCTTTCATTTTTTTGAAATCAACTTTGTATAGATCGCCGGGAAAAAATAATACATCCGAACATAAAAATAATATTCCAAACCAATATCCGTAATGGGATACTGAAGAAACGAGCGGAAAGATTTCCTGATGATTTCCTTTTCGGCCTCCATCTCATTATGGTCTGTATTTCTGAGGATTCTTTTCAAAACCATCAGCAGTTTGCGGATAATATTTTTGGTAACCGGACTTTTTTCTTCCAGCGGCATCGTGAATCTCCCAAAACTGTACACTTTCATGATCGCGAGATAAAACTGGTAGGCAGTCTCGGGCGAAAGATTATGCGAGAGACTGGCGGAATGCTGGATGTAGTGGTACAACTGATCGTTAGATTTTGCCACTTTCACCGCTTTATTGAAGATTTTAAACAATGTAGAATAATCTTCAAAACACTTCAGATCTTCCGGGAATTTAATGTCACGAACCAAATCTGCCCGGTAAAGTTTGCCCCACGGATGACTTTGGATCACCTCATCCTCCAGTAAAAGCAACAGCGCTCTTCGCCCGTCAAAAACACTTTCGTCCGAAACCGGTTTCTGGAAAACGACATTTCCGGCATCATCTTCGTAGGCGGCTTCCACAATCGCAATGTCCGCACCTTCATTTTGAATTAACGAAAACAGTTTTTCGCAATAATTAGGTTCCACCCAATCATCGGAATCCACGAAACAAATGTAGCTCCCTGTCGCACTTTCCACGCCACTATTCCGGGCTTTTGAAACTCCTGAATTGGTTTGTCTGAGAATTTTTATTCTGCCGTCAGTTGAACTGAATTCTTCATAAATTACAGCGCCTTCATCAGTCGAACCATCATCAACTACAATAATTTCGAGGTTGTTGTAGGTTTGCCCGACAACACTGCTGAGACACCGTTCCAACGTGTGTGCGGCGTTATAAATTGGGATGATAAGGCTGATCAGCGGAGAATTATCCATGCAAGGGTGATTGACGAAATTTTTAAAAATTAAAAGGTGTAAATTTTAATTAAAAATAATTGTTGAGATTTTCCCTTAGATAAAGATTTTCGCGGTGGTTAATGATGCAATTTAACGGAAAATAATAAGGCGCACAAATTTTAGATAACCGCGCTTTTACACTACTTTTGGATGGCATTTGCGCATGACACTCCGTTTCTAATTTAAAGAAAAGAATCAATGAATATTGTTTATCTGGTTTTCGGCGATAAAATAGATCATTACCAGCAGGTTTATTTCTCCATTCACACCGCGATGGCGCGTAAATCGAGTGATGACCGCATCTTGGTAGTTGCGGAAAATCCAGATTTGTTTAATTCGATTGGAGAAAGAATTGAGATTATCCCGATTGACCGTAAAAAAATCACTGAATGGGAAGGCGAACACAAATTCTTTTGGCGGGTGAAAATTAAAGCGCTTGAACATGTAGCGGAAAAGTATCCGGATGAAGACCTACTTTACCTTGATGGTGACACGTTTTTTTATGAAAATGCCGATGAGTTGCGCGCTAAACTGCAAAGTGGCCAAAACTTCATGCATCTCGAAGAAGGTAAACTGGCCAAGTTAAAATCAAAAACCGAACGTAAAATGTGGCAGCAGATGCAGGGAAAAACATATTCGGGGATTAAAATTGACGAAAACTCAGCGATGTGGAACGCAGGCCTGATCGCTATTTCACATAAAAACTTTGCCTGCCTCAAACTTACTTTAGATATCACTGATGCGATGTGCGCAGACGGTGTCACGCGCAGGCTGATTGAGCAGTTCGCGTTTTCATTGGGACTAAACGCGTACTCCAGTCTTAAACCGGCAGACCACGTTGTGGGACATTATTGGGGAAACAAAAACCAATGGAATACTCTCATCAGCAACTTTCTTAAAGTCGCGTTCATGAAACACTATTCTTTAGAAAAAATCATCGAAGAAGTGAAGGAAATGGATTTTACAAAAATCCCCATCCGCGTTCGGGAATCGAGCACCCAACGTAAACTGACTAAGTTTGTAGACAGTTTTTACGAAGATTTGAAGCCAGTTTATATCCGGAAATAAAATATCAGCGCTTAAGAGACACTTCAGACCTTATTTTTAATATGCGGAAAGTTTCATGCACGTAAAGACTTTGCAAGTAACTGATTTTCAAACCGTTTACACCATCCAGAACACCCAGTTTCAGGAAATATGTCTTAACGAATTTGAATACAACCTTCCCGAAATGCGTCAGTACTGAATATCGCTGCCCTCTTTCTGCCAATTCCGATCCTTTCAGTGAGCCGTAAGACAACATTTTAGATTTGAACTGCTCAAAATTCTCAAAGGAATAATGCAGAAGTTTGTGCTTTAAAATACCTGTACTTCCCTGCACGTCGAGCGTTTCGTGTACTCTTTTATGTTCTACATAATGCGCTTTGCTCTTGCGGAAAAGCCTGAAATTCTTATCATTCTGCGTGTCTGAAAACCT
Organism: Kaistella pullorum; assembly: GCF_014837035.1. Classification (GTDB taxonomy): domain Bacteria; phylum Bacteroidota; class Bacteroidia; order Flavobacteriales; family Weeksellaceae; genus Kaistella; species Kaistella rhinocerotis. Next base: position 77,347 of record NZ_JACSPS010000001.1, read on the forward strand.
GATTTTTTTCCGTCCCACAAAAAAGCTTCTGTACATATAGTACGCGTCATTTTTGGTGGCTGAATTGATAACGTTAATAATTTCAGCTCGCAGTTTAGTAGTGATACGTTCATCACCGTCCAAGAACAGTACCCAGTCATTTGCGGAAGCCTGCAGCGCAAGATTTCGCTGTTTGGTGAAATCTTCAAAAACATGCTGAATGACTTTTACTTTTGGATGTTTTGAGGCAATCTCCACCGTTTTGTCTGTACTGAAAGAATCTACCACGATGATTTCGTCGCAAAAATCAAAACATTCAAGAACTTCCTGAATGTTTTTTTCTTCGTTATACGTGATAATTAACCCGCTTATTTTTTCGTTAGGCGTCAAGATTTAAGCTTTGTTAAATTCTGATATCGTCTTTGAAATGATTTCAACACAATCCAAAATCTGCTCCTCAGTAATTACCAACGGCGGTGCCAAACGGATGATGTTTCCGTGCGTAGGTTTCGCCAGAAGACCGTTTTCTTTCAGTTTCAGACAAAGGTTCCATGCGGTTTTGCTTTCGGGTGTGTCATTTATTAGAACTGCATTCAGCAAACCTTTTCCCCGAACTCCACTGATCAAATCGGTTTTCTCAATTAATTTTTGAATTTCAGCACGGAAAAGCTGTCCCAAATTTTCTGCTCGTTCAGACAGATTTTCTTCCGCTACAACATCCAACGCGGCTATCGCAACAGCGCACGCGAGTGGATTTCCTCCGAATGTTGATCCGTGTTGTCCCGGCTGAATCACGTTCATGATCTCGTTATTGGCCAACACCGCCGAAACGGGATACATACCGCCAGACAAAGCTTTTCCCAAGACCAGAATATCGGGCTGAACGTCCTCGTGATGACACGCGATCAGTCTCCCGGTGCGGGCGATACCGGTCTGCACCTCATCTGCGATAAAAAGTACGTTGTGCTGTTTACACAACGCTGAAGCCTGCTTCAAAAACCCTTCGTCCGGAACATACACACCGGCCTCGCCCTGGATAGGTTCCACTAAAAATGCAGCGATATTCTGCGCGTCATTTTTCAAAACATCCTCAAGTGCTGCAAGATCATTGTATGGAATCTTTATAAATCCCGGTGTGAAGGGACCGTAGTTTTTGCTCGCATCCGGATCGTTTGAAAATGAGACAATAGTCGTCGTGCGTCCGTGGAAATTGTTCTCGCAAACAATGATTTTTGCTGAGTTTTCCGCAATTCCTTTCACTTCATAGCTCCATTTTCGGGCAAGTTTGACAGCTGTTTCTACAGCTTCCGCACCCGAATTCATCGGCAAAACCTTATCGAAGCCGAAAAGTGACGTGATCTTCTTTTCGTACTCGCCCAGTTTGGAATTGTGAAATGCTCTGGATGTCAAAGCCAAGGTCTGCGCCTGGTCTGTAAGTGCTTTCACGATTATTGGATGCGAATGCCCCTGGTTCACCGCCGAATAAGCCGACAGAAAATCATAATATCTTTTACCTTCAACATCCCACACAAAAACACCTTCGCCACGATCAAGAACCACCGGGAGCGGATGATAATTGTGTGCGCCGTATTTGTCTTCCAGTTCGATATAATAGCTTGAGGGATTTTGTGTAGCGTTCATTATTTTTTAAAATTTTGGTTCAAGTGCGTCTTTTTTTAGCGCAATTTTTTAATCATTGAAGACTCAATGATTCTTACAAAAATACTCAATTTTTGATGGATGCGGCAAACGCAGCGTATTGATAATTAGATAAAAAAACACCAGCGTAGATACGCTGGTGTTTTTAGCTATTTAAAGGAAAAGCTTTTAGTTATTCTCGAACCGTTTGTCCATTTTGAAATCCTCCATGAATTTGGTGGTGTAGTTTCCTGCCAGATAATCTTCGTCTTCCATCAATTGACGGTGGAACGGAATGGTAGTTTTCACGCCTTCAATATAGAATTCCTCCAGTGCGCGGCGCATTTTTGCAATGGCTTCTTCGCGCGTCTGGGCGGTGGTGATAAGTTTGGCGATCATCGAATCATAATTCGAAGGGATAGAATAACCTGAGTAAACATGCGTATCTACACGAATACCGTGACCTCCGGGGATGTTCAGACCCGTGATTTTGCCCGGCGACGGACGGAAATCACTGTACGGATCTTCCGCGTTGATTCTACATTCTATGGAATGCAGCTTTGGGTAGTAGTTCTTTCCGGAAATCGGGCTGCCAGACGCAAGTAAGATTTGCTCACGAATCAGGTCATAATCTACAACCTGCTCCGTAATCGGGTGTTCTACCTGGATCCGAGTGTTCATTTCCATGAAATAGAAGTTTCGGTCTTTATCAACCAGGAATTCGATGGTTCCAACGCCTTCATATTTAATGTATTCAGCGGCTTTCACGGCTGCTGCACCCATCTTTTCACGAAGTTCATCCGTCATAAACGGCGACGGTGTTTCTTCCGTCAGCTTCTGGTTTCTTCTCTGTACGGAACAGTCTCTTTCTGAAAGATGACATGCTTTGCCATATTGGTCACCTGCAATCTGAATCTCGATATGACGTGGTTCAACGATGAGTTTCTCCATGTACATACCTCCGTTTCCAAAGGCGGCAGTAGCTTCCTGTACCGCAGAATCCCAATGTTCATGCAGGTCTTCGGCTTTCCAAACGGCACGCATACCTTTACCGCCACCACCGGCAGTTGCTTTGATCATCACGGGGTAACCCATTTCTTCAGCAAGTTTTGCAGCGGTTTCATAAGAATCAATCAAGCCTTCTGAACCCGGAACACATGGTACGCCGGCTTCCTTCATTGTGGCTTTCGCGTTGGCTTTATCGCCCATACGGTCGATCTGGTCGGGTGTGGCGCCAATAAATTTAATTCCGTTTTCCTGGCAAATTCTGGAAAAATTAGAATTTTCCGACAGGAAACCGTAACCCGGATGTATCGCATCAGCATTTGTAATTTCGGCTGCCGCGATGATATTAGAGATCTTTAAGTATGAATCTTTACTCATCGGTGGCCCGATGCAAACCGCTTCATCCGCAAAACGCACATGCAGGCTGTCTTTGTCAGCGGTGGAATATACGGCAACCGTCTTTATGCCCATTTCCTTGCACGTCCGCAGGATGCGCATGGCGATTTCGCCTCTGTTTGCAATCAATATTTTTTTGAACATCGTACTTGAAATTTTAAATTTTGAATTTTGAATTTTAAATTTTATTAGATGAGCTTCATCTAAAATCTATAATCTCTAATTTAAAATTTCTTAAGATGGATCTACCAGGAATAATGGCTGGTCATATTCAACCGGAGTGGCATCATCAACCAAAATTTTAACAATCTTACCTGAAATTTCAGACTCAATCTGGTTAAATAATTTCATCGCTTCAATAACGCAAACCACTTTGCCAACAGAAACTTCATCGCCCACGTTGACGAAAACGTCTTTGTCTGGTGAAGGTTTTCTGTAGAAAGTACCAATCATCGGAGATTTGATCGTCACAAAATTGCCCTCATCTGATGCATTGTCCGCCGGTTGTGAAGGTGCAGCAGCGGCAGCCGGTGCGTGAGGCGCGTGACCTGGAGCCTGTGGCGCGGTATGATATACGGCAGGTTGTGGCATATAACTCATCTCATTCCCGCCAAGTGGGGTTTTGATGGTAATTTCAAAATCTTTGGTTTTGTATTTTACTTCAGAAACTTCTGCTCTTGAAACGAATTTAATAAGGTTTTGGATGTCTTTTATGTCCATGATTGTGGAGTTTGATTGTTATGCCAAAGATACTAAAAATGATTAAAAATGAACAAAAAACCACTCAATTTGAATAAAAATGAGTGGTTTTTGTATAAAAATAAAGAAATTATAGAATTACTCTTCTAGTTTTCTTCTGTGGTTTCTACTTCTTTTTCCATTACTACTTTACCTCTGTAGTAAAGTTTACCTTCATGCCAGTGTGCACGGTGGTACAGGTGAATTTCGCCGGAAGCGGCATCTTTTGCAAGCTGGGGAACTACTGCTTTGTAGTGAGTTCTGCGCTTATCTCTTCTTGTGGACGATTGTCTTCTCTTTGGATGTGCCATTTTCTTATAATTTTGTTTGATGAGCGATGAGGATTTGATTGCTCAAGCTCATCATAATAAACTATTTTTAATTTTTATCTTTTAATTTCTTAAGGGCTGCCCATCGCGGGTCTACCACTTCTTCTTCCTTCTCTTCTACTTTCGGACTGAACCTTTCTACGATCTGCAGATCTTCCTCGGACACATCCGGTGAGATTTTCTTCATCGGAATCGCCAGCACTACACTTTCATATATGAGCTGCGCGGCATTGAAGGCATGATCTGACGCGGGAATCGTTATTACATCTTCCTCGCTGTCGTCATATTCTTCCCCGAATTTCACCAGGACATTTAATTCGTTTTCTACCGGGTAAGTAAATTCATCTGTAGTGATATCACAAATGAGCGCTACCGTACCTTTTGTTTTAATGTTCATTTCCAAAAACGTAGTATGCTTGTCCATTAAGACATCCACCACAATTTTTGGTTCTGAAAATTCCTGTTCAGTATCGAAAAGTTGAAAGAACGATTTATCTATCTCAAACTGGAATTGGTGCCGACCGTTTTTCTGTCCCGAAAACACGATGTCGTAGTTTCTTAGCCTGTCCATAAAATGAGTGTGCAAAAATATGCATTTTTTTTAATATTACAAATAATTATTAAAAACAAAATACCCTCAGCAGTTTCCGGCCAAAGCTATGCATGATCCTCCTGCGGCAAATCCTCGTCTACGCCGTTGTTTACAGCAGAACGCTTCGGGCGCAGCCTGTTAGTCATCAGGTCATTATATTCTTCACGATTGCGGAAAATCTTCAGCGCAGTGAAAATTGCTTCCATAAAACTGCGCTCATCCGCCAGGTTCTGCCCCGCAATATCGTAGGCTACACCATGATCCGGTGACGTGCGGATAAAAGGTAAACCTGCGGTGTAATTTACACCGTCTTCATAAGCCAGCGTCTTAAATGGTGCCAGACCCTGATCGTGATACATCGCTAACACCGCATCGAACGCTCCGTACTTTTGTGGCTGAAAAAAGCTGTCTGCCGGATAAGGCCCGAATGCTAAAATTCCGTTATCATACACTTCCCTGATTGCAGGGGTGATGACATCAATCTCTTCGTTACCAATCACGCCTCCATCACCTGCATGCGGGTTGAGTCCCAGAACAGCAATCTTCGGCAACCGTACCTGGAAATCTTCAATCAGGCACTGATTTAGGATCTTGATTTGCTTTTTAATTTTTTCTTTTGAAATGTTTTCTGAAACTTTCGCAAGCGGTATATGATGTGTAGAAACTGCGACTTTCAGATCTTCCGTCACCAAGAACATGAGACCTTTTCGCTGGAATTTTTCCTCAAAGAAACCGGTATGACCAGCATGCTGAAAACCGTATTTCATCATTTCATCTTTGTTGATTGGGGCTGTCACCAAAACATCAATGTCACCTTTCATCAGAGCTTCGGTAGCCGCTTCCAGGGATTCTATGGCCATTCGGGTAGATTCCTCCGAAGGCTTGCCCAGTTCCACGGTCACGTTGTCTTTAGACAGATTCACCATATTAATCTTATCAGCCTGCGCTTGTGATGCATCCGGAACATAATGAAAATTGAGCTGAAGTTTAAAAATATTTTTCTGATAAGTGAAGAGTTTGCCCGAACCGAAAATGACAGGTGTGAAAAAATCGGTGACGCTCTTGTCTTTCAGTGATTTCATGATGATCTCCGGGCCGATTCCATTGAAATCACCAATAGAAATACCTACTCTCACTTTCTGGCTTCTGGAACTCATTTTTAATTATCTTTGGAAAAATATTAGAATTTCACAAATTTAGGAAAATAGATTTTACCGAATGTGAAATTTAGCAGATATAACTTCTACCTAAAATTTAATCTATGTTTACCGGAATTATAGAAGCCACGGGCACAGTGCAAAAAATGGAGCGCCGCGGCGATAATATTGATTTTACCCTTACCTGCCCTTTTACCTCCGAATTAAAAATAGATCAAAGTCTGGCGCATAACGGCTGTTGCCTTACGGTTACAGAAATCTCCGGTGAAAGCTACCGCGTGTCAGCGATTGCCGAAACTTTGGAGAAAACCAATCTGGGCAAATGGAAAGAAGGCACCGAAGTCAATTTGGAACGCTGTTTGAAGATGGATGGAAGACTCGACGGGCACCTTGTGCAGGGACATGTAGACCAAACAGGCACCGTGCTAAACATCGAAGACCAGAACGGAAGTTATCTCATTACCATAAAATTCAGCGAAACAGGCGTTTATACCACAGTTGCACAGGGTTCAATCACCGTAAATGGCATCAGCCTTACTGTAGCCTCAAGCAACGCCGGCGAATTTTCAGTAGCCATAATTCCTTATACATGGGAATTTACGAACATGAAAAATGTGAAAGTGGGTGAAATTGTAAATCTGGAATTCGACATCATCGGGAAGTATGTAACGAAACTGCTGAAAAATAATGCCATTCTCTAAATACAAAGGTTACAGTTTACGCAAAAAAGTTTTTTGGGGTTTCCTGATTATCTGCTTGCTTAGCATTGTAAGTTCATCCATTGTATCCTTTTTTATTTTAAGAAAAAATGCTACCGAACAAAGTCGTACAGACCTTCAGAAAAAATCGGAAGCGCTGATGTCCGCGCTGGATTATGCCGTGAGCCATGTGCAGGTTTCAGCGCAGGATCTGCCCACCGTTTTGGCAAATGATATTTTTGAAATTGCCGACATCAACAACCAGGATATCATCATTTACGATTTGACGGGCAACTTCCTGATTTCAAATAAAGACATCAACCTCATTGCCGAGAAAAGGCTTTCAATTCCTTTGGTGAATGAACTCTTGCAGAAAGACGGCCGCGTTGATGTACATACCTACGACCAGACCATTGACGCAAACGTCACCTCATCTTACACGGTTTTGAAAAACAACATGCTACAACCCATCGGCATCGTCTTTTTCCCATATTATCATAATGACAGCGCGTACTTTAGTGTTTTTAATAAATATCTGAATTACATTCTGATTGTCAATCTGTTAATTATTTTAATAGCAGTTTGGCTGAGTTGGATTATTTCAAAAAACCTCACAAACGCGGTGACCAAATTTTCGGAAATGATCAACCGCATCACGCTGTTCGAAGATGATCCACAACCTATCCGGTATTACCAGAATGATGAGCTGAATCAGCTGGTTAAAGCCTACAATAAGATGATCTTGCAGATAAAAGAGCAGAAAGAAAGGCTCAGTTTCAGAGAAAAAGAGGAAGCTTGGCGGGAAATGGCCAAACAGGTCGCGCACGAAGTGAAAAATCCCTTGACACCGATGAAACTTACGATTCAGAACTTCGAACGTAAGTTCAATCCGCAGGATCCGGATGTATACGAAAAGGTAAAAGCATTAAGCAACACCCTGGTTGACCAGATTGATCTGGTAGCGAAAGTAGCCAACGCGTTCTCGCAGTTCGCCCAATTGCCCGAAAAAAACAACGAGGTTTTCGACATTAATAAAGAAATCAAGATTATTCTTAACGTATTCAGTGACCAAAGCATCTATTTTCACAGTAACAAGCCGGAAATCATGGTCGAGATGGATAAGATTTACCTCTCAAGAATCATTACCAATTTAGTTGCAAATGCGCGGCAGGCGCGTGTAGAAGGCAATGAAAGTATCATCAATGTAGATGTGGAGCAACGCCAAAAAAGGATCATCATCAGTGTGGAAGATAACGGAGGAGGGATCGCGGAAGAACTTTACGACAGGATTTTCGAGCCCAATTTCACCAGCAAAAGTGGCGGAACAGGCCTTGGACTTACGATGGTAAGAAAAATGGTGGAAGAATACCAGGGCGAAATCTCAGTGAAATCTGAGGTTGGAAAAGGCAGCACCTTCACCATTTACATGCCTACAAATATTTGATTTTGCCCGTGTGAAACCATTCCAATTCCAAAAATTCACAATAAACCAGCGTCCCGAAGTCTTTCGAGTAGGAACCGACGGCGTACTGCTTGGCGCACTGGCAAGCGTTGAAAGCGCCCGAAACATACTCGAAGTAGGCACCGGAACCGGACTTATTTCGTTGATGACTGCACAGCGAAATAAGGAATCTGAAATTACTACAATTGATTTCAACGAACTGGCAGCTGACCTCGCGCAAGAAAATTTTGCCGCTTCACCGTTTGTTGCGAGACTTTCTGCGCTTAGACAGGACTTCAAAACTTTCACATCCGATCAAAAATTCGACCTTATCATTTCCAATCCACCATTTTTTGAACTAAACAGTTCTTCAAAAGACGTGGTAGCGCGGCAACAGCAGGAACTTACATTCGAGGATTTGATTTCGAAAAGCACGTCGCTGTTGCCGGAAACTGGACGACTGAGCGTCATCATCCCGTGGTCAGCTGTGGAAGAATTCAGTGTAATTGCTGAACGAAAAGGATTGTTTTTAGTAAGAAAAGTTCAGATTTTTGGTATTGAAAATGCACCCGCAAAGCGCGCAATCCTCGAATTCTCGAAAACCGGAAGCGAGTTGCTAAAAGAAGAAACTTTTGTAATCGAGAAAGCGCCACGCGTCTATTCGGACCAATATTTAAAGGCAACAGCAGATTTTCACGTCTTTGGCTGAGGCTATTTGGGCGCATTCAGCGTCACTACAATATCTTTATTGATGTTTTTTACCGAAGAATATTTTGCGTCACAAACCGAAGTGGTGAGCGTATAATTGCCTTTGTCAACCAATATGTAGTTTTGGTTTTTAGCCGGAACATCCAGGTTATAGAATTTCTTTCCGCTGATTTTCACGATCAGGTTACATTTAGACCTGTTTACAATCTGCACATAAGCATTCTTGCTGTTCGGGTCGTTATTGAAAAGATGCGTGAGCAACTCGGCAGTTTTCTTGTTTTTGTCGTTCGAGCCGTCTTTCGCCACATCCTTCTTTATCGCGGTTTTCAGTTTCGCCGTGCTGATCGGTTTTACGCTTGGTTTAGCAACCGCCGCTTGGGCCGCTTTGGGCTTGTCGTTATTTATTACCGCGAGCAGCTTACGTTTAAACTCAGGTGTTTTCGGATGGTTTGGGTTGAATTTAACGAAATTTGCAATCACCTGCGGGTCAGAGCTCTTCTCCACCTGTGCCGCAGTATATTTAGACTGTCCGCTAACGAAAACCGAGGCCAGAAAAAATATAAAATAGAGGTATTTAGCCATTAAAGTTGTGATTTTTAGGTATTTAAATTTAAGCTATAACGCAGAAATCTTCTTTTTAGTTTATGCGGAATTTATTATCTTTGCATCGCTTAAAAACTAAGCTAAAAATAGGAATTTTTTAAATATAAAAATCTAAACTTATGTATACACCAGGTGCTGCAGACGTAGCTAAATTGAGAAACATCACAGGCGCAGGAATGATGGACTGCAAAAAAGCTTTGGTAGAAGCTGAAGGCGATTTCGATAAAGCAATCGAAGTTTTAAGAAAAAAAGGCCAGAAAGTGGCTGCAAACAGAGCTGACAGAGAATCTACAGAAGGTGCTGTAATTGCGAAAGTAAATGCAGACCGTACCAAAGGAACCATCATCGCTTTAAACTGCGAAACTGACTTTGTTGCGAAAAATGACGATTTCGTGAAATTAGCTCATGAGTTGGCAGAACTTGCTGTAGGGAAAACCAAAGAAGAATTTTTGGCTACAGAATTCGGTGGTTCAACAGTTGCAGAAAAACTGATCGAGCAGACAGGTGTTATCGGTGAGAAAATTGAAGTAGGAACTTTCGAGTCTATCGAAGGTCCTTTCCTTGGTGCATACATCCACGCGGGTAACAAAATCGCGGCTATCACGTCTCTTTCTGCAGATGTAGACGGTGCTGGTGATGCTGCAAAAGCAGTTTCAATGCAAGTTGCGGCGATGAACCCTATCGCACTTGACGAAACTATGGTTTCTCAGGAAACTATCGACAGAGAATTGGATATCGAAAGAGAAATCCTTACAAAAGAAGGTAAGCCTGCAAACATCATTGATAACATCCTTAAAGGTAAAATGCAGCGTTTCTACAAAGACAACACCCTTGTTCACCAGTCTTTCATCAAAGACAGCGGACTTTCTGTTGCTGAGTACGTGAAATCTGTAAATGATGATCTTAAAGTTGTAGGCTTCATCAGAGTGAGCCTTGCTTAAATTCTAAAATTTAACGGACATATATCAGTCTCTTCCGCTGCGCGGGAGAGACTTTTTTTATACAAAAAGCAGTACTTTTGCAACCCACAATTCTATCTGTTTGAAAAAGATACTGAGCTTTTGGTCCCTGCTTTTATTCGCAGCCCTGAGCGCACAGCAATATATTTCGGTAAGCGCTAAAACCCCAGACCAACTGGTACGTGATGTTTTGATCGGCAGCCAAAGCGCAAGCTGCATCAGCGTGTCTAATGTTTCGGCCACAGGCTGGCAGGATTTCGGCAGCAGCACAACGAGCTATGGATACTTCGAAAAAGGAACTTTGCCGTTTGATATAGATAAAGGAATCATTCTGAGCACCGGTGATCTCTTCAAAGTGCCCGGACCGAACAGTTCCAGACCGACGAGCAACGTTCTAGATGATACAGATATAAACTGGCCCGGCGACCCGGATCTTGCCGATGCTTTGGGCGTGGATGTAAGCTATTATCTTAATTCCTCAGTGCTGGAATTTGATTTTACACCGAGTAACACCACAGGTATCAGTTTCGAATACATGTTTTTGTCAGAAGAATATTATGACACAAACTGCGACTATCCGGATGCATTCGTCTTTCTAATAAAAAAAGCCGGCACCAGTGATCCTTACAAAAACATCGCTTTGATTCCCGGCACCACACAACCTGTCACAAGCCAAACCATCAACGCCGCACAGGGCTGCCAAAGTAATGTTCAGTATTTTGGCACCTTCAATAACGATCCGTACCGTTCACATTTAGACAGTCCCACAGCATTTAATGGCGAAACTAAAGTTTTAACCGCCGCGGCAGATGTGGTACCCGGCGAAACTTATCACATCAAACTCGTAGTGGCTGACCGTCTATTTGGCGGCGACCGAACCGGCCGGTTTGACTCCGCTGTTTTTCTGAAAGCGGGCAGTTTTACCGGTAAGAAAGATTTAGGACCTGATTTGCTGTTTGCTGACAACACCGCGCTGTGTGAAGGAACTGACATCACGCTTGATGCCACTACAGCGTCGGCAGTTTCATACCAATGGTACAAAGACGGAATATTGCTCACAGGTGAAAATACCTCTACAATTACAATTATCGGTGATAAGAACAACAACGGAAAATATTCGGTGGAAATCGCATTGAGCGGTTGTCTGCTAAAAGGCTCGCGCACCGTCGAATTTGCCGAGATCCCTTTAACCATTGTAAAAAGTTATTGCAACTACAAGAATGGCGAGCCTATCGCAGTTGCACTGCAGCAACTTAATTCCGATTACATTACCAATTACCAGCCTTATTTTCAGGTACAGTATTTCCAGGATGCAGCGCATCAGGTGGCTTTACCTAACCAATGGAGCTACACGCAGGACACCGTGGTTTATTATACAATCAAAAGCGGTACATGTACAGAAGTAAATGGTTCAATACAGTTTCTTACACCAAAGAAATCTGCAATTTTAAGTGATAAGACGGTCTGCCCGGGCGCTACAACCACGCTTGATGCGGGAAGCGGGTTTAAGTATTATAAATGGTTGCGAAAAGACGGATCCACCATTGGAGAAGGTGCCGCGGTAAGTTCCATTAACTCACTTGGGGCGGGCGAATACTCGGTGGAACTTACCTCGCCAAACGGCTGCAAACTGATACAGCAGGTTACAGTTTCAGAGAGTTCACTGCCTGTAATTTCGCACGTAGATGTCGCGGGCAGCCAGATCACAATCCATGTTTCGGGTGGCGTACCACCTTTTCTGTATTCGATAGATGGCGTGAACTTTCAGGCGTCGAACATATTTACAAATGTACCGCGAGGGCCACATACCGCCTATGTGAAAGATGCGTTAAACTGCGGAGTTGGCCAGAAGCCGTTTTTAATCCTGAATCTCATTAACGTAATCACGCCAAACGGCGACGGCATCAATGATGTGTTGGATTATTCTGATCTAAAAATCAAAGAAAACGTCTCCATCATGATATTTTCGCGCAATGGAACCAGAGTTTTTCAGTCCGCAAATGATAATTACTTGTGGGACGGAAAACTGGATGGTCGCGCCCTGCCCACAGGTACTTATTGGTATATTTTGACCTGGACGGAGCCAGTAAGCACCACGCCGGCTACATTTACCGGTTGGGTTTTGCTTAAAAACAGAAACTAGTCCGCGGGCGAAATATCTTCAAAATCCCGGAAACCGTTTAAAAAATCTTTCAGATTCATCCTTTTTTTTCCTTCGAGCTGAATCTCCTGCGGCAAATAAAAACCGTCCGCCGTATATATTCTAAACCCACTTTTACTGATTTCCAGAGTTCCAGGCTTTAGAGAATGCGCCTGTTTTTCGTAACTGCCTTTATAAATCTTTAATGTTTTCAGTTCGTCACCTATCCTGATACTGGTGAAGGAAGCAGGATACGGCGACATTCCGCGCACGAAATTGTAAATTGATTCTGATGTCTGATTCCAATTAATGCGCGTATCTTCTTTAAAAATTTTAAAAGCATTTTTCTGAAACTCGGCTTCCGGCTGCGGTTTTTCCATAAGCGAATGGTTCGCCAGCCCATCCAGCGTTTCTACGACCAGCTTTGCCCCGAGGTCCATCAACTTGTCATGCAGGCTGCCGGCATCGTCTTCAGCTGAGATTCGTACTTCATCCTGCAAAAGGATATTTCCTTCGTCGATTTTTTCATTGATAAAAAATGTCGTGGCACCGGTTTTCTTTTCACCGTTGATAATCGCGTAATTTATCGGTGCGGCCCCACGGTAATCAGGAAGCAGGGAAGCGTGGAGATTGAAAGTACCGAGGCGCGGCATTTCAAAAAGGATTTTAGGCATCATTCGGAAAGCCACCACCACGAACACGTCAGCATTCAGTGCGCGCATTTGTTCCAGAAACTCAGGATTGCGGAGTTTTTCAGGCTGAAAAACCGGTAAACCGTTCTCCACAGCATACGTTTTTACCGGCGACTGCTGAATCTTCTGGCCGCGGCCGCTCGCTTTATCCGCTACAGTAACCACGCCCACAACGTCATGAAAAGACTGATGGATGGCGCTTAATGATTCTTTCGCAAATTCGGGAGTGCCAAAAAAGACAACTTTCAGTGACTTCATAGTATTCTTACTTTAAATTTTTAAATTAATCGCCGCTGTATGCGTACGTCCGGAAATTCAGCATTTTCACCTTACCTGAATCTAAAAGATAAATCAGATTTTCTAAAATATTATCTTTTGAGTAATAATTCAGCCGGATTGCGATTTCTTCTACGCTGGAAGGTTTTGATTTTAATATTTGAATGATATCTTGACTAATATCGCGCCCGAAAACAGCCTCGCGCTGTTTTTCGCACACCGAGCAGCTGCCGCAGTTCCGCACGTTCTTTTCACCAAAATAGGAAAGTATCATCTTCATTTTGCAGAAGTCGCTGTTCTGAACAAAATACTTCATCTCCTCCCATTTCTGCAGTTTATTTTTCTGGATCTGCTCGAAAAGATGCCAATACTTGCCGTTGTTTGCGCGTTCATCGCGCGGCTTTAAAAATTTTATGCTCGAAAGCGCGCCGTCAATATATTCCACATAGTTTTTCTGCATCAGATCACGGATCCTTTCTTTTAAGACGTGCGGTTCTACCTCCAGTTTTCGTGACAGAGACAGCTCACTGAACAAAATCCGGTGAGTGGAGAGGCCTGCACAGTTTCTGAGCAAGAGCTCGATAAGATAACCGTCTTTTTTCGGCAACAGATCGAGTTCATCCGGTGAAATTTTTAACGTAAGGGAGGAAAGCGACCGGTTTGCGTTATGAAAAATCACTTCTTGGTTGTGCAAAAAATTGAGCACATTGCGAATCTTGGCACCGCTTGTCTTCGCAAAGTTCTGTACGCGGTGCAGGTGCAGCTGAAATACAGTTTCTGGCAACTCACCTTCGGTAACCTGAAAAACCGAGTACAGGTAAGAAAGTATGCGGGAAAACTCGCTTTTAGATGGAGTCTGATTACGCAAAATCTGGTCGAAATTCTCCAGTTCCTGTTCATTCCAAAGCATAAAAGCACTGGAATCTTCTCCGTCTCTGCCAGCCCTACCGATTTCCTGATAATAATTTTCAAGTGATTGCGGAGGTGAAAAATGCATTACAAAACGCACGTTATCTTTATCAATACCCATCCCAAACGCATTGGTAGCAATAAGGACTTGATTGTTTCCCATTACCCAGCGTTTCTGGCGGCTGTTCTTGTCTTTCACCGGCAAACCCGCATGGAAGTAATCCACATTCTGTATGTTATTCCGGTGCAGAAACTGCGTGAGTTCTTCGCTTTCTTTCCGGGTTCGTACGTAGATTATCCCCGATTGCGAGTTATATTTAAGCAAATCCAGAACGCGCTGGTATTTGTCTGAAACTTTATCGGAGATTATCTTGATGTTGGTTCGGCGAAAACTTTTCTTAAATACGAACGAACCGTCCAGTCCCAACTTTTGTTGGATTTCTGAAAGCACTTTGGGCGTAGCCGTAGCCGTAAGTGCAAGACACGGAATATTTTTAAATTCCTGCCGAAAATTTTTAATGTTCTGGTAACTCGGACGAAAATCTTGCCCCCACTCCGAGATGCAGTGCGCCTCATCCACGGCGATAAAAGAAAGCTTAATTTCTTCAAGATGCTGCAGGAAAACACGGTTGAGCAAGCGCTCAGGCGAGACATACAGCAATTTTGTCAGACCTTCCTTGCAACGGAGGAAGACAGATTCGGCCTCAAAATCATCAAGTTCAGACGAAAGATATTCAGCTTCAATGCCTTTGTTTTTGAGTTGGTAGACCTGGTCTTTCATCAAGGCCAGCAATGGTGAGACAACTAAGCAGGTACCTTCCGAAATAATTGCCGGCAACTGGTAGCACAGTGATTTTCCACCACCTGTGGGCAGTAATGCCAGCGCGTCTTTGCCAGAGATCACGGCATCTATGACATCCTCCTGCAAATCACGAAAAGCAGAATGACCCCAGAAATGCTCGAGTGTCTGACGCTTAAGGTGCTGAAAATCCTGCGAAGAAATCATCCGGTAAAAATACTGAAACTAAAACCGGCGCACAAAAAAAGTCACGCTGGGCGTGACTTTAAATATAGATTTAAACGAAGATTATCTCGCTTCGAAATAAACTCTTCTGTTTGCTCTGTTTTTCCATTCAGGGCATTTAGTAGCTGGGTTGCATTCAGGGTACTTAAGGTCTTTTTCACCTCTACCGATTGCGTTCAGTTTACCAGACTCTACTCCGTTTTGAATCAGATAATTCTTCACAGTATTTGCTCTGCGCTCTGATAATCTTTGGTTGTAAGCATCAGAAGCTCTGGTATCTGTTCCACCTACTACATTGTAAGTACCACCTGAAGTATTGATGTAGTTTACAGCATTGTTAAGGATTGGCGTGTTGGATGGAAGAATTCTGTCTGAATCAAGGTCGAACTCAATACCTTCCAGTACTCTAGTGTTATCAGAAATTGTCATACCTGTTGGGCATCCGTTATTTTCTACCGGACCAGGAACTGTTACACATTTATCATAAAGGTCGATCACGCCATCAAGGTCAGTATCTAACGCTACACCTGCACCATCAACTCTTGCGCCTGCTGGTGTGTCAAGCTGTCTGTCCCAATCATCGCATACGCCGTCATTATCAGCATCGCCTTTCTTGCAAACTTCGATATCCTGATTCTGATCTGCCAAAACATCCAGTTTGTAATAGATTTCCTGCAATGGATCATGCCACATCAGATGTGACTGGTGTTTTCCTAATTTAAATGAAAGTCCTAAAGTCGCATTGAAGAAATTATCTGAAGTTTGTTCTTCTCTCACATTGTACTGCGCACCAGCACCGTCAAAGCTGTCATCAGTAGTTACAACATACATTAAACGGCCTTCAAGATCTACTCTGCGGCTTACGTTATACTTCAATCCGGCACCAGCCTGACCAAAAAGTGACCATTTGTCAAGTGAAGGTTTTACTTCTGCTGCCAACCGCTGACCTGCAATATCTTCTACATAAGCTCTGTAACCGATTGAACCTACACCTGCATATCCGTGCAAGGCCCATCTGTACGGTGACTTGTTGTCAACACGTCTTAGAAGGCTTGAGAAATTGATATCTCCCAAAAGAGAAACTGCATCATATTGGGTTCTTGCCCCAACATTCTGGTAACCAACACCGGTTGCATCATCAGTTTTGGTATTAAACCATCCCTGACGGGTTTCACCACGGTCATACTGCAATTTTAGACCAAATGCATGAGTGATCGCTTTATCCACACTAAGATAAGCTGAATACCCGAAAAGATTCTTCCCGTTTCCGTTGTTGATAGACGAAAGATCTGACCCGTAAAGTAACGGAACACCGGCACCTACTGAAATTGCCCAGTCATTAAATCTTTTTGAATCCTGCGTAAACGGCGCAACATTGGCCGAACCAGAACTGAAGGTATTAGGATATCCTTCGGTTGCAACTGCTAAAGAATCCTGCGCGAAAGCGCCTGCTGGTAGAGCCAAAGCCAAAACCAAACTTGCTAAATGTACTTTCATAATTTATTTTTTATTGTTAATGTTTATTATTTGATGTCTGTCTATTATTTGGATCCTGGAGGGCAACCATTGTTTTCAGCGGTACCCGGAACTGTTACACAACGGTCATACAAATCTATTACACCGTCCAGGTCCATGTCGATAGCAACTCCCGCGCCATCTACGCGTGCACCGGCAGGAGAATTTAACTCTCTATCCCAATCATCGCACACTGCGTCGTTATCCAGATCCCCTTTCTTGCAGACAATCAATTCATTAGAATTCTGCTCTAAATCTGCAGTTCTGTAATAAATTTCTTGCATCGGATCATGCCACGCGAGGTGCGAATCATGTTTTCCGATCTTGAAACTTAAACCCAGATTGATCGTGACCATATCATCACTGCGCGATGGGTTTATCATATTATAGTTAATTGAGGGATGACCGGTATCAAAAAGGTCACCTCCGCCATCAAATTCATCATCGCCACTCATCACATACATCACCCGTGTTTCTATATCAATGAGCTCTGAAACTTTATATTTAAGTCCCGCACCGCCCTGAAAAAACAGGGAGGAAAATCCCAACTTTTGGTCAACTGCGATAGGAAATGTGTTTGGCGCGTAGCGTGACAGATTGTTATCCAGCAACAACGTCTCATATCCCATTGTACCTAATCCCGCATACCCGTGGAGCGCCCAGCGGTATGGAGAATGGTTATCTACTCTCCTAAGAAGATTTGAAAAATTGATATCCCCTAAAACTGTTATTTGCTTATACTTCGTCCATGCTTCAGCGACACCGGCTGTCGCGCCCCATACACCCGGCAGCATTCCGCGCTGATTCGTTTGGCCCATTGAATACATCAGGCTTAAACCAAAAGTATGCGTGAGTTGCTTGTCCAGACTTACATAGGCATTCCATCCCCAGTTTACTTCGTCACCGTAAAATGAAGTAAGATCCGATTTTTTCATCAGTGCCGTACCTCCTCCTACAGAGACTGCCCAGTCATTGAAGCGCTTTGCGCTGTTGTTGAACTGTGAGATTTTGGCAGATCCGCTGGAGAAAGTGTTTGGATACACTTCAGAACCTGCTGTGTTTGATGCTTCCTGGGCGAAAACCGCTGCGGGTAAGCATAACGCTAAGAATAAATTTGATTTCATATTTGTGTGTTTACTGTATCGTTCAGGTCGGCCAGAAGTTGGCGCGAGAAGTCACGTACCTGCATATGTTTGTGGTGCGGTATCTGCAGAAAAGCAGAAGAGAATGTGATGTTACCGAACTTTACAATGTCGATATCAATCACCCGATCCACGTACTCTTTTGTTATCATCGAGTCTTCCAGTCTCCCCATACTTTGCTCTATGATTTTGATCTCCTTTAAGAGCCCGACAGGGGATAAACGCGTCTTCAGACGTAATGCAATATTACAAAAATAATTAGAACTCACAAACTCAGTGGGTTCCGTGCGCAAGGGCTGCGTAGTAGCGACTACTTTTCCCAGACTTGCTTCAATTTTTGCTATGGCAAGCGCTATATTGTGCTCGGGTTTACCTAAATTGCTGCCGAGTAACAAAACCACCTCGTGGTGCGACATATCTCTTAAATTATACTTTATTAAATATGAAAGGTTTCCTAAAAAACGTCCTCGCAAATATCGTAGCAATCGCGATCATCGCAGGGCTTTTTGTTCTATTCCTAATAATGATGGTTGCTTACAGCGCAATCACCGACAGCAATAAATCTGCCATTCACGCCGGTTCTGTGCTTACGCTCGACTTTAAAACAAACATTATAGATAGTCCGCTGGAAGACAGCGACAATATTTTCGCATTTGCCGAAAAAGAAAATAATATTTTGATCTATGACATGGTGGAAGCGATAAAAAAAGCGGCCACAGATGACAATATAAAAGGCATCAGCATTGAGACAGATGGCTTGCAGGCCGGCTTTACGCAGATCGAAGATGTTCGCCGGGCACTGCTTGAATTTAAAAAAAGCGGTAAGTTCTTATATGCATATGGCAATAATGTTTCGCAGTCTGCTTACTATCTGGGCTCTGTAGCGGACCGTTATTATCTGCATCCGGCGGGAAGCGTGGACCTCAAAGGTCTCGCGACAGAAGTTTTGTACATGAAAGGCTTTGCCGAGAAATACGGTATCGGGATTGAAGTGATCAGACACGGAAAGTATAAGTCCGCTGTAGAACCTTTCATGCGCGACGATATGTCCGACGAAAACCGTGAGCAGCTCTCAACGTTGCTAAATGACATTTGGTCTCCTACCGCCCAAAATATGGCCGGCGCCAGAAAGATGGACACGGCCCGTTTCGCCATGGTGGTAGACAGTCTATATGGCGCTATTCCGGAAATGAGCCTGCAATATGGCCTTGCTGATAAACTGATCCAAAAATCTGAATACGATGATCTTTTAAAGGAAAAACTCAGCATAAAGAAAAAGGAAAAACTCCGTAAAATATCTTTTACTAAATATATAGGCTCCTACAAAGAAGACAATACAAAGAAAGATAATCAGGTAGCCGTACTTTACGCGTCCGGGGCCATCTACAACGGCGAAGGAACAGACGCCATCTACGCAGACAATTTCGTAAAGGAAATAAAAAAACTTACCGAAAACGATAAAGTGAAGGCGGTAGTGCTGCGTATCAACTCGCCCGGCGGCAGCGCCAATGCTTCAGATGAAATCCTGTTTGAACTTCAAAGACTTAAAGCAAAAAAACCGCTCATCGTTTCATTTGGTGATTATGCGGCGTCCGGCGGTTATTATATCGCGATGGCTGCAGACAAGATATATTCTGAACCGGGAACGCTTACCGGATCGATCGGTGTGTTTGGTGTTTTTCCCTACTTTAAAGAACTAGCCAACCGAAACGGTCTCACAGCTCATGCGGTGACAACGAACGCAAACAGTAACATGTTTTCTTCACTGAACGGTCTTACACCCGGAGGTGCGGCAATGATGCAGCGAAGTGTGGAGATGACGTACAAAAGATTCGTCCATTTTGTGACGCAAAACCGTAAAAAGTCTTTTGAACAGATTGACGAAGTGGGTGGCGGACGCGTTTGGAGCGGCGTACGCGCAAAAGATCTCGGCTTGGTTGATGATCTCGGAACATTGCAGGATGCTGTGAAATTTGCAGCGATGAAAGCGAAGGTTTCGGATTTTAATGTTTCTTCCTATCCAAAGAAACTCACCCAATTTGAACAGCTTTTTAAAGATTTGGATAAAGAGCAGATCACCTCAAAGATGCTGAAGAGCAAACTTTCAGATGAACAGTTTCTTATTTACCAACAACTTGCAGATCCGAAATTCCGGGAAGGCGTGCGAATGGAAATGCCTTTTCAGATTAAATTTTAAGTATTAAAGCAAAAAAAATCCCGGACTGAAATTCAGCTCGGGATTATTTTGTGTTATTACGTTTTACGCTCTTCTCGTCGCCATTCCGTATATCCAGAGAACCAGTAAGGCTCCTAAAACGGCAAGAAACATACTCTTGATGTCGAAGTCATTCACAGTTCCCCAACCTAGCATGGTACCGATCCATCCGCCAACAAAAGCACCTACGATTCCTAAAATGATTGTTAAGATCCAACCCATTCCCTGGTTTCCAGGCATAATGAATTTAGCGATTGCACCTGCGATAAGACCAAAAATGATCCAAGTTAAAATACCCATAGTTTTAAAATTTTAATGTTAATAAAAATGTTATTCTTTTTTAGTTTATCAAAAAGGTTGCCGAAAACTAAGCCCTCTTTCTGAAAAAAGAATCTACAAATTCTGTTCCATTAAATAATTGCAGGTCCGTCATCTTCTCGCCGACGCCGATATACTTTACGGGTATTTGAAACTGATCTGAAATACCGATCACCACTCCACCTTTCGCAGTTCCGTCCAACTTTGTGATTGCCAGCGCGTTCACTTCGGTAGCCGCCGTGAAGTGTTTCGCCTGTTCGAAAGCGTTCTGTCCGGTAGATCCGTCAAGCACCAAAAGAATTTCGTGTGGCGCATCCGGAATCACCTTCTGCATCACTCGTTTAATTTTGGTGAGTTCGTTCATTAAATTTATTTTGTTATGCAGTCTCCCCGCCGTATCGATGATCACCACATCAGCATTATTTGCTACCGCACTCTGAACAGTATCGAATGCCACAGACGCCGGATCTGAACCCATGCTCTGCTTCACGACGGGCACACCCACACGCTCGCTCCAAATCACAAGCTGGTCTACCGCCGCCGCGCGGAAGGTATCCGCCGCGCCTAAAACCACACTTTTACCTTCAGATTTAAACTGGTGCGCGAGTTTACCAATCGTAGTTGTTTTACCAACACCGTTCACGCCTACCACCATAATTACGTAAGGTTTTTTTGACTCATCAATATTTCCGGTGGACGCATGTGGATTTTCAAGCAACAACCCGGAGATTTCCTCACGCAGGATCTTATCGAGCTCGTCAGTGCTTACAAATTTATCTTTTGCAACACGGTTTTCTATCCTTTCGATGATCTTTATTGTAGTTCCGGCACCTACGTCGGAGGCGATAAGCACTTCTTCAAGATCATCAAGCACCTCATCATCTACTTTAGATTTACCGACAACGGCCTTCGAAATCTTTTCGAAAAATCCCTGACTGGATTTTTCCAGACCTTTATCCAAAGTCTCCTTTTCCTCCTTCTTGAAAATTTTCTTGAACCAACTCATGTTACGTTATCAGGTTTTTTTAATCAGCGCAAATATAACAAAAAAACTACCCAAAATTTGGGTAGTCGGTATATCGTGAACTGCGTTGGCAGGACTTATTTTTTCAAATAAGCTTCTACCTCATCAGCGTTCATTACTTTCTCGTCGAAAACGTATGCGCCAGATTTAGCCGACTTCACCATTTTCACAACTTTGGTCATTTTCTTAGAACCTGCGCCACCCTGAAGGGATGCTACTACTTTCTTTGCCATTTTTAATCGTTTTTTAAAAGATTACTTAATCTCTTTGTGAAGGGTGTATTTCTTCAGAACCGGATTGAATTTTTTAAGCTCCAATCTTTCTGTAGTGTTCTTCTTATTTTTAGTCGTAATGTATCTTGACATTCCTGCTACACCGGATTCTTTGTGCTCCGTGCACTCCAGAATTACCTGTACTCTGTTACCTTTTTTAGCCATTACTTGTTATTTTTTATAAATCCGTTTCTTGCTGCTCTTTCAATCGCCTCCTCGATTCCGATCTTGTTGATCACTCTCAATCCGTGCGCCGAAACTTTCAGTGTAACAGACTTTTCCTGCTCCGGAAGGTAAAATTTCTTCTCCAATAAGTTGATTTCAAAACGACGCTTCGTTTTGTTATTAGCGTGAGAAACATTGTTCCCAACCATCGCACGCTTTCCTGTTATCTGGCAAATTCTTGACATATCTCGATGTTCTTTTTTACTACTAAATATTTGAGAGTGCAAAATAACGAAGAAAAATTTAGTTAGACAAATATTTATGAATTAATTCTTTAGAATATTTTTAAAACTTTCCCGAAAACACGTTCACTATTATTCATCCGCGCTTGATAACACTTTACTGAATAACTTAAATGATATTAACTTCTCTTTCCAGAGTTATCCCAAACTTATCTTCCACAGAATCAATGATTTTCTGCGAGAATTCAAATATTTCGGCACCGCCCGCCTGGCCAGTTTTGTTCACGATGACCAATGCCTGCAAATGATGTGATGCTACATTGCCAATCTCTTTCCCTTTCCAGCCGCACTGTTCTATCAGCCAACCTGCGGGTACTTTTACCCATTGTCCGGCAGCATAACCCGGAATCTCCGGAAATTTCTGTTGCAGCGCCTCAAATGCAGACTTTGAAATGGTCGGATTTTTAAAGAAACTCCCCGCATTACCAAGCAGTTTCGGATCCGGCAACTTACTTTGACGGATACTGATCACTGCATCTGAAACATCCCGAATCGTCGGATCCGTGATATTCTGTCGCTCCAATTCTGATTTTATTGCACCGTATTCAATGCGGATCACGTGATTTTTCATCGTGAGTCTGAACGTCACATCCAGAATCACATACTTTCCTTTTCCCTCGTTTTTGAAAATGGAATCCCGGTAACCGAATTTACATTCTGCACTATCAAAAGTTTCAGTCTTTAAAGTTTCCAGATTCAGCACCGTACACTTTTCGCACACATCTTTGATCTCAACGCCATACGCCCCGATATTCTGCATTGGCGAAGTACCAACATTCCCGGGGATCAGCGACAGATTCTCGAGTCCACCATAGCCCTGTTCAAGACAGAACAGAACGAACGAATGCCAGTTTTCACCTGCGGCTGCGGTCACCAACACCTCATTTTCGCTTACAGCTTCTTCGGATATTCCTTTTAAAATAAGGTGAATGACAAGTCCTTCATAATCTTTTGTAAAGAGGATATTGCTGCCACCACCAAGAAAAAGCGGCTTTATATCTAAATTACCCTTCTGCCGGACAGATTCCAGGACTCCGATGAGTTCATCCGTCGAAGAAACCGCTGCAAAATACCTTGCAGCCACGTCCACACCGAACGTGTTATAATCTTTTAAAGAAAAATTTTCGTAGATTTTCATTAAAAATGTTTCGCAAATTTACGCACTTTTACTACACAAAAAAGCCACGCACAATTCGTGGCTTTTTAGAATTAAGTGCTAATCGTGCCTTGTATATTTTTGTAAGGCATCGCTCAGCAGTTCCACGCTTCGCCGCAGGTCCTCTTCTTTCAGTACATACGCTACGCGCACCTGTTTCTTCCCGAGCTTTGGATCGCTGTAGAACCCGCTCATTGGCGCTACCATAACGGTTTCATTGTTGTTGGAATAGCTTTCGAGCAGCCACTGCGCAAAATCATCAGTGTCATCAACCGGAAGCTCCGCCACGCAGTAAAACGCACCTTTAGGTTTCGGGCAGATCACGCCCGGAATTCCGTTTAGGAGTTCTACCAGTAGATTTCGGCGCTTCGTATATTCTTCGCGAACCTGAAGGATGTACGCGGTATCATTGTGATGCGCCGCCGTGGCTGCAATCTGGCCCAAAAGAACCGGACTGAGCCTTGCCTGCGCAAAAAGCATCGCAGCGTCGCGTATTTTTTTAGAACGTGTGATCATGCAACCTATCCGAGCACCACACATTGAGTATCTTTTAGATTCTGAATCAATTATAATACAGTTTTCAGCCAATTCCCTGAATTCAAGCATGGAAACAGGCTGCTGTCCGTCATACACATATTCACGGTAAACCTCGTCAGAGATCACTACAATGTCATGCCTCAGCGCTATTTCAGCCAGTTTCTGCAACTCCTCGCGCGTGTAAAGGTAGCCGCTCGGGTTCCCCGGGTTACAGATGATGATCGCCCGCGTTTTATCGGTAATTTTTTTTTCGAAATCTTCAATCGGCGGCAACGCAAAACCCGTGTCGATCGTCGAAGGAACTGCAACTACATTTACGTTGAAAGTGCTTGTGAAACCGTTATAATTTGCATAATACGGCTCCGGAATGATCACCTCATCACCGTCATCGCAAAGTGTGGAAATCGCAAAGTTCAAAGCCTCAGATCCACCGTTGGTCACCATAAAATGGCTCGTGTCCAGATCCTTAAATCCGAGCGTATGATAATAATCTTTCAGCGCAGTGCGGTATTCCAGGTTTCCTTCAGAAAGCGCATATTCCATGACTTTCAGGTCAATATTTTTTATCGCGTTCAGCGCGGTTTCGGGTGTAGCAATATCCGGTTGCCCAATGTTCAGGTGGTACACTTTCACTCCGTTCTGTTTGGCCAGCAGAGCATAAGGAACCAGTTTCCGAACCGGTGAAGCCGGCATTTTCTGCGCGCGCTGTGATATATTTGGCATAAATCGACTTTTTTACAAAATTAGACAAATTTTCAGGAGCTACAAAAGCAGAAACCTGTCCGCAAGATCTACCGGCTCTCTGCTGCAATCTTTTTTGCTTCGCAAAAAAGGATTTCCGCTGCGATCCGGGCTAAAATTACGGGTGATTCTCTTTCGGTAGGTGGTCCTGAATCTTAAAAACTCACCTGGTAAAAATTAAAAAAATTGTTAAAATTATCTTAAAATTGGCACAGAAATTACTGATTGCATTTAAACACAAAAGACGGTGATACGACATTTATTAGTTCTTCTCATTTTTTTGCCTTTACTTCTAAGCGCGCAAAACAAGGCAGGCGTGCACCTCAAGCGCGACTGGAAAACTTCGAAAATTTTCAAAGGGAGTATAGCCGGCAAACCAATCACCTTAAATCTCGAATACGCTACGCATTCCGGTTGGAATGATAAAGTGTATTCGGTTCAGGGATACTATTATTACGACACTTTTAAACAAAAGATTCCACTCGCAGGATTTTATAATGGTGATTTACTGCTTTACAATTTCGGTGCAATCCATCCGCAACTGTCAAAGCAACTGCTTGCTGAAGAATTGTTCTGCTATACTTCACCCTGCCCGGCATACAAACCTTTAAAAGAACTTTTTAAGATTGCTCAAAGCAATAAAAATTACCAGAACGGCACACTTCAGGTGAATGGGAAAAAGTATGCGGTGTCAATCAAAGACTCTTCCTTAGACCTAACCCCACGTGATGAATGGCTATTACTGCCAAATGGCAAAAAGTACAATCTTCGGAATCTAATAGATGAATTTGGCGGCAACGTGGTCATTGCGTCGTACGAAGACAGTCGTGAAAATCGGGTCCTGCTGCAATTTGAACGTGATTCAAATTTTAACAAACAGGGTTTTTGCGGAGCCTCACCGCCCGACAAAGGCTTCCGTCTGCTTACTTTTGACAAAAACTGGAAATTCAAAGCGGTTTCATCCTATGTGCTGTCTGGTTGCAGGGAGGATGCCGTTTTCATGGGCGAGAAAAAGACAAAGCACATCGGAATCAAGGCTTATTATGTGGCGCAGCATGAAGTACTAAATCTTCTGGTTGTGAATCTTCGTAACTCTTCCATCATTTTTAAAAAACTTGTTTCACCTTACGACCCGTACGCGGAACCATTTAAGGGGCTGAATGTTAATTAATTACCATAAAAACAGCCGCTCCAAAGACTGAAGTGGCTGTTTTTTATCTGAGCAATTAACTGGAATTACTTAGTTATAAATCCTTTGTTTTTAAGTAACGGTTTGATATCCGGAGTTCTGCCCGTGAAATCTTTATACGCCTGATTCAGATCCACAGAATTGCCGACGGAAAGGATATGTTTCCTGAAACGGTCGCCGTTCTCGCGCGTCATTCCGCCGTTGGTAGTGATCCAGTCCCAGGCATCTGCGTTCAGCAAATCGCTCCACATGTAAGCATAATAACCTGCCGAATATCCGCCGCCCCAAATGTGCGCAAAATACGGAGAATGGTATCTTGGCGGCACTTCTTTAAGGTTGAAGCCATATTTAGCCAAAACATTTTTCTCAAATTCCAAAGTCGGCTTAAACTGTGATTCATCCGTCACCGAATGCCAGTTCATATCGATTGTAGCCGCAGAAACCAACTCTGTTGTAGAATATCCCTGGTTAAACGATGCTGCTTTCTTGATCTTATCTACCAAAGCCTGTGGCATCGGCTGTTTTGTCTGATAATGGATCGCATAATTCTTCAGGACAGAAGGTTCAAGCGCAAAGAATTCATTGATCTGCGACGGGAATTCTACAAAATCACGTGGCGTGTTGGTTCCCGAGATTGAAACGTATTTCTGGTCTGCGAAAAGCCCGTGGAGTGTATGGCCAAACTCGTGGAACATCGTAGAGACATCATCATAAGAAATCAGCGAAGGTTTGCCCGCAGCCGGTTTCTGGTAATTGAAAACGTTTACGATAACCGGTTTTTGGTTTAAAAGATGCGACTGCTCCACGAAATTGCTCATCCACGCACCACCGTTTTTGTTGCTGCGTGTATAGAAATCGAGGTAATAAAGCGCCATTGACTTTCCGTCGTTATCAAAAACTTCGTACGCTACTACATCCGGATGATAAACCGGCAGATCTTTTCTTTCTTTGAATGTGATACCGTAGAACTTTTCAGCGGCATAAAAAACTCCTTTTTCCAGAACGGTGGAAACTTCAAAATAAGGTTTGATCTCATTCTCATCCAAATCATACTTGGCTTTTCTTACCTGCTCCGAATAGAAATTCCAGTCCCACGGCTCTACTTTGAATCCGCCTTTCTGTTGGTCAATCAACGCCTGAATCTCATCACTCTCACGTTTTGCGGTGGCAACTGCCGGCGTAGCCAACTGCGCCAAAAGCTTCATTGCATTTTCCGGTGTTTTAGCCATTTGGTCCTGAAGTTTCCATTCTGCAAACGATTTTTTACCGGAAAGCTGTGCTTTTTGCAGTCGGAGCCGTGCCTGTCTTTCGATGATGTCGCGCGTGTCATCAGCATTGCCTTTTTCTGCGCGGTACCACGATGCTTTGAACAACTTTTCGCGCGTCGCACGGTTTTTCAAATTCTGAAGAAGTGGCTGCTGTGTAGTATTTAATAATGTCAAAAGATATTTTCCTTCATGGCCGGCATCTTTTGCATCTGCGGCCGCAGCAGCGATTTCGTCCGCGGACAGTCCGTCAAGTTCCTTTACATCAGAAATAAGCACAGCGCCATTTTTCCTCGCGTCCAAAAGGCGGCTTGTAAACTGCGTAGAAAGCGTCGCCAGTTCTTCGTTGATTTTCTTCACCTTGGCTTTATTTTCAGGCGAAAGGTTTGCACCGGCGATTTCGAAATTGGTTTTGTAAAGTTCAACCATCCGTTTCTCTTCAGCTCCCAATGGCGCTGTATCAATGGCCTTTATTCTGGCGTAAAGTTCTTCATTGAGCAAGATCTTATCGCTAAGACCTGAAAAAATCGGTGCGTACTCTTCTTCCAGTTTCTGCAGTTCCGGATTGGTGTTTGAACCTGTCAGGTTATAAAAGACAATCTGCGCACGCTTCAGGATCTCGCCGCTGTTTTCAATGGCTAAAATTGTGTTGCCAAAAGTAGGCGTATCCGGGTTTTTAGCAATTTGTTCGATCTCTGCGAGCTGAACTTTCATTCCGTAATCAAAGGCGGGTTTGAAATGTTCAACTTTGATCTTGTCAAATTCCGGCGCCTGATACTGCAGTGTACTTTTCTTCATGAAAGGATTTGAGGCCAGGCTGGCGTCCGGTGTGGGGATTTCGGTTGCGGAAGTAGTCTTATTCATAGTGGAACAGGCCGAGGTGACAACCAAAGAGGAAATCAGCAGGGCTGAAGTAATATTTTTCATTTATAAACGGTTAATTAAGGTAAAGATATTAATTTTAACTAAAATTAAAAACCACAAAACTATGAGAACACTGATCCTGCCGCTTTGTGCTGCACTCCTCCTACTGTCCTGCGATTCGAAGAATGAATCACCCATTTCAATAAATCTGAATCCGGGGAAAAGCGACAAGCCGGCACGTACACAACAGCACGATATGGAATTTGATGAGATTAAAGTTTCGGAATCCATCAATGCAGAAATCGTGAAATCCGACGTTGAAAAAGTAGTGATTACAGCGCCCGCCAATATGTTGGATGATATTTTGGTCGAAAATGATAAAGGTGAACTTCATATACATTTCAAACCCGGCCTGAATCTGTCGGGGCGCAACGTGGCTGCAAAGATTTTCGCCCGCGATTTCTCGAAAGTAGAAGCCAATTCTTCGGCACGTATCACAATCAAAGATAAATTCACGCAGGACAGAACTGAAGTTGAAGTTTCAAGTTCGGCTCAAATTACCGGAGATCTTGAAGCGAACGATCTTTCGATTGAAGCATCGAGCACAGGAACTTTCACCGGAAAAGTTTGGGCTGTAAACCTGGAAGCGGATGCCAGCTCATCCGGAAAAATAGACATCTCAGGCAAGACAAAACTGGCAGATTTGCACGCGTCATCTTCAGGTACCATCGCAGCTAAAGATTTTACTGCGCAAAATGCGGAAATAAAAGCTTCAAGTGGCGGAAATGTTCGTGCCGGTGTTTCGGATGTGCTGAATGCGGAAGCGAGCTCGGGTGGCAGCATCAGTGTACTGAAAAAAGGAAATCTGCAGGTCGCCAGCCAGAATGAGAACAGCGGCGGAAATATTTCTGTTCAGTAATTAGATTTAAATATTTAAACCAAAAAAATCGCGCGACAATGCAGTTTTATAAAGCTTACATCGTCGCGCGAAATATTGATATCTATTAAAAGAAGGTGATTCAACCGGATTACCAACCACCGGACGCACCGCCGCCGCCGAAACTGCCGCCGCCACCAAATCCACCAAACCCACCGCCGGAACCGCCGCCAAAACCGCCACCTCCGAATCCGCCACCTCCAAAGCTTCCCGGGAAGGGGAAAAATCCGCCCGGATAGGTGCGCCGGCCACGCCTTGAAAGGATCACATCATCATCGTCACCATTTCTTCCGCCACCGCGGTTTCGGAAAAAGAAACTTAGGAAAATGATGATGAAAAATATGACAAGTAAAGTGCGGAAAGTACTTGCGCCTGCCTTTTGAGCGGGTTTCGCCACCGGTTTGAATTTGCCCTCTACCACTTCCATCAGCGCCGTGGTTCCACCATCAATTCCCTGGTAATAATTGCCCTGTTTGAAACTCGGCGTTACGATATAATCCAGGATTTGTCCTGCGACTGATGCGGTAAGATAGCGTTCAACGCCGCGTCCCTGCTGGATTGAAAACCTTCGGTCTTCCGCAGCGATTAGGAAGACGATACCGTTATCCTGCTCTTTTTCGCCGATCTTCCATTTTTCGCCGTACATGGTTGCGAGATAGTTCACATCTTCGCCTTTAGTGCTAGGAATGATGATCACGGAAATCTCTGTGGAAGACGAATCGTAGAATTTGATCAGTTTTTGGTTCAGCAAATCTTCCTCCTGCGCACTCAGCAGATCTGCTTCATCGTAAATCGGATAAAGCAATGCCGGCTTTTTAGGCACGAGTTGCGCCCACACGGTGAGTGTGAGGCAGAAAAAGAAAAGCGTGATAAATTTAGTTCGAGAAGGTAATCTCATTAGAAAGTTCGTTAAAGTTTTCGCCGCTCACCGGGAAATGCTTTTTAAGCTCGTAACCTGTTTTAAAGATTCCGTTCCGCAATCCGTCATGGTAATTGCCTTTGGCAAATTCGGCCGTAATTTCATCATGAAGCCGGTCCCAGAAGGTTTGCCGCACTTTTTGATGAATTCCTTCATCACCGATGATCGTGAGATAATGCTCTTCAAAATTCACATGGAATAAGACCGCATTCTTTTCTGCTGTCTTGTTCTGGCACAGAGATTTGAATACATTGAATGCAATTTCCGCATTATTACCCCCGGAGTGTGAATCTATGTGCACGCGAATCTCGCCGGTAGAGTGATCCTCCGCTGACTGAATGGCTTCCACAAGGGAAGCCATTTGATATTCTGTGAGAAAGTTGCTCATTACTCAGTGAAAACTTCGGGCGCGTTTTCAGCACCTGCCGCAGCTTTGAAATATGGCTTTTCCTTAAAGTTGGTGAAATTCGCGAGGATATTGTTCGGGAATGTTTTAATGGAAGTGTTGTAATCCTGCGCGGCTTCATTGAAATAAACGGTTTCGCTTCGGATGCTGTTTTCAATCGCGGTATATTCCCGCTGGAAATTGATGTACTGCTGGTCAGCCTTCAGGTTCGGATAACTCTCTACCACGGCCATCAGCCTGCTGAGTGCTCCGCTGAGTTCACCCTGCGCCGCCTGGAATTTTGCGAGGTCAGCCTCGGTCATGTTGGTTGGATCAATATTGATCGAAGTCGCTTTGGAACGGGCTTCCACCACGTTCGTCAAGGTTTCTTTCTCGAACTGTGCGTAAGATTTTACGGTTCTCTCAAGATTTGGGATCAGATTTGCACGTTTCTGATAAACGGTTTCCACATTAGACCATTTCGTGTTTACAGTCTGTTCTTTGGCCGTAAAGGTATTATAGCCATTTTTGCCCCAGAAAAATAAAACTACGGCGATTACAACCAGCGCGATCCCGATAGTTCCGGCGCTCATACACCCTCTGTTTCTCATTGTTTAAATTTTTTAATGTTTATGATTGGCACCCAAATATACAAATTAAGTGCTAAATTTGCGAAAAACTGAGATAATGGTAACGATTGTGGTGGCAATGGGTTTTAAAAATGAAATAGGCGCTGGCAATCAGCTACTTTGGCACCTGCCGAAAGATTTAAAACATTTCAAGGAAATCACTTCCGGCCATCCAATCATCATGGGTCGTAAAACTTTCGAAAGTATCGGTAAACCGCTGCCAAACCGCACCAATATCGTAATTTCAAGACGGAACGACTGGTTTCAGGAAGGCATCCTGATCGTGGGCAGCATAAAAGAAGCTTTAAAATTCGCGAAGAAAATCGATGAAAACGTTTTTATAATTGGCGGAGGTGACATTTATAAGCAAACACTTGATGCGACGGACGTTTTGGAAGTAACCCGCGTAAATGCAGAACTCAAAGCCGACGTATTTTTCCCGGGGATTGATCCGAAGATCTGGTTAAAAACCTCTGAAACCTGCATCGGAAAAGATGAAAAACACGCCTATGATTTCTGTTTCGAACGTTGGGAACGGAAAGTTAAACTTTAATTTGGACAAATAAAAAAGTCCGCCTTTTTAATCCTTAAATAAAATTGCAGGCTTAAAACGGGAAATCTATCTTTGCATTTTTTAAATTTAAGATGAACAAATACATAAAATTCTTCATTGCAGCACTGATGATCGCTGCCGGCGTATATCTGATGATGAACCGAAATATCGGCTGGGGCATCGTGATGGTTATCCTTTCTGCGATACCTATACTTTTGTTTTTTAAGAATGAATACATACTGCTCGCGTTTTGGTTTTTAAGAAAGCAGAATATGGTGAAGGCGTCAAACTGGCTGAATAAAATCACGAATTTTGAGTCGCAGCTTCACCGTTCACAATATGGCTATTTCCATTATCTTCAGGGCTTATGCTTAGCGCAGGACAATCCGCAGAAAGTGGAACCGCTAATGAAAAAAGCATTGGATTTTGGTCTTAATATGAAGCATGACCGCGCAATGGCGACTTTGAATATTGCTGCAGGCGCACTGCAGAAAGGCCGCCGTCAGGAAGCCGCAAAACTGCTGGAAGAAGCCAAAAGACTCGACAGCGCCGGAATGATGACCGACCAGATCAAAATGATGAAAGACCAGCTGAAAATGCCGTCCATGCAGAAGCACGCGCACAACCCGAACATGCGTCAGCGCGGGAAATTCTTTTAAAAATCAATTTGGCCTGAATAAAAGCGGGATCACATTTCCCCATTTTGCTCGGCATCATAAAATTTCGGCATTTGCCAGTGATACTTCACGGCCAATGTTCTTATTGCCACGATGAGCAGAATGGTAAAAACCTGCACAATTACGTACTTTAAGGACGAATATTTCACCAGAAGAAGGAAAGCGCTGCCGCCAATAATGCAGGCTGTTGCGTAAATCTCTTTCCTGAAAATGAGGGGTATTCGGTTGAGCAGAATATCGCGGATAATTCCACCAAAACAGCCGGTTATCGTTCCGAGCGTAAGGCAGATCAGCGGATGAAGGTCTGCGCTGAGACCTTTCTGGATACCCACAATCGTAAAAAGCCCAAGTCCGAAACTGTCGAAAATGAACAGGGTGACCTTGAATTTTTTCTCCAGCGATTTGAAAACCATCGAAAATATACTGGTCACAAAAATCACGGAGCACATCAGCATATTGTGCATCCAGAACACGGGCACATCGAGCAGCAAATCGCGCACCGTTCCTCCCCCGACCGATGTAATGAACGCGATGATCAGCACCCCGAACGGATCAAGTCTTTTCTGCATCGCCGCAAAACTTCCCGACATCGCAAAGGCGACGGTGCCGAGTAATTCAATAAGCAATGTGAAATTTTCCTGAAGCATCATGTATTATTCCGATTTCGGTTTAGATTTTACCGGTTGACTGTCACTCAGACCCGTACCGAGTCAGGCACCAGCAACTCATAGTTACCGTTAAATGAAATGATCTCACGCACAATGCTGCTGCTGATAAACGCTTTGCTGGCCGAAGTGAGCAGAAATATCGTTTCCACTTTATTGTTGTGCGTAAGTTCGCGGTTGGTTTGTGCGATGGCCTTTTCAAACTCAAAGTCTGACGGATTGCGAAGCCCTCTCAGGATGAATTTTACGTCGCGGCTGCGGCAGTAATCGATCGTAAGTCCTTCAAAATGATCAACTTCTATATTCGGAAACTTTTCAAAAGTCTTTTTGATAAAATTTATCCGTTGCTCCAGCGAAAACATGTACTTCTTCTGCGAATTCTGGCCGATCGCGATGATGATCTTATCGAAAAGTGGCGAGGCCCTTTCCACAATATCATAGTGACCAAGCGTAATTGGATCAAATGATCCGGGAAAAACAGCGACTCTCATGAATATTTTTTGGGATTTAAGTTTAATTTCAGGCGTCCGATCATTTGAAGTAATCTTCTGCTTTTTTTAAATATTTCAAATTACTTGTTCAATGCTTTTTCCACCTCGTGTCCGCAAAGATCCTTGATTGAAATTCCGTAGATTTTTGCTTGCTGCGGCAAAATAGAAGCCGGTGAAAAGCCAGGGTTGGTATTCATTTCGAGCATATAAGGCGTGCCGTCTTTGATGATAAATTCGCTGCGCGAAAAACCACTCATTCCCAGAGAAGTGTAGGCTTTTTTAGCGATCTGCTCTACGGTTTTACGTGTTTCTTCGTCCAGTCTGGCTGGTGTAATTTCTTCGGAAGCGCCTTCGTATTTCGCTTCATAATCAAAGAATTCATTATGCGAAACGATTTCGGTAATGCCCAGGACGATGGTTTCGCCTTTGTAATCTACCACTCCCACGGACACTTCTGTTCCGTCCAGGAAACTCTCAATCAAAACCTCATCGTCTTCTGCAAAGGCGAATTCAAGGGCTTTGGTGAGTTCAGATGCTTCCTTCACTTTAGAAATACCCAGCGAAGAACCCGATTGATTTGGTTTTACAAAAACGGGTAAGCCCAGTTCTGCGATGATCTGTCCTTCATCGATGTTGTCGCCACGCTTGATGTAGATGCTTTTTGCAGATGGAATTCCATATTTTGAAAGCACTGCGAGGGTGTCTTTTTTGTTGAATGTAAGCGCGCTCTGGTAAAATCCGCAGCCCGTATACTTTTGTCCGATGATATCCCAATAAGCCTGCAGTTCCCCGTTCTCCCCCGGCCGGCCGTGAATAATGTTGAAGCATACATCAAATTTCACATCAAAACCACTGTCGAGATTAATCGAAAAATCGGCTTTATTAACCGGCACTTTCTGGTCGCGGTCATCCAGAAAATACCATTCATCTTTGAGGATGACTACTTTATAAACATTATACTGTTCCCGGTCCAGCGAATCAAAAATAAGCTGGCCACTTTTAAGTGAAACTACGTATTCATCAGAATATCCGCCCATCACTACCGCGACGTTTTTCTTTTTCATAGTGTAATAAATGTATGCTGAGCAAATTTAAACAAATAGTTTACAAATCTGGCCCGGAGCGCGCAATATCAGCATTTCGCGCAGACAGAAAATCATCATTAAACATTCAAACAACCGGCTCATGAATTATTAAATTGCCGACAGAAATATGTATTTTTGCGGCCTATGAAAAGATGGTATCTCTACCCTTTTTCCATCGGTTTTCATCTGGTCACCGCGCTGCGGAATACGATGTATAACTGGGGAATTTTTAAATCGACCTCCTTCAGAACTCCGGTAATCAACGTCGGAAATCTTTCCGTAGGTGGCAGCGGAAAATCGCCGATGGTGATGTATCTGGCCGAATTTCTGTCTAAATATTACCGAACCGGTGTGCTTTCGCGCGGTTACGGCCGGATCTCAAAAGGCTACGGTATCACCAATTATGACAGTAATTTCAAGACCGTCGGCGACGAAGCGATGCAGCTTTTTGAAAGGTTCAAGAACCGTTTCGTAATCGGTGTTTCAGAAGAACGTGTTCCCGGCGCGAAAAAAATGATCGAGGACATGGATCTTGATGTCCTGATTTTGGATGATGCGTACCAGCACCGTAAAATAAAACCCGGCTTCAACATTCTGATGACCGACTATAATGATCCTTATTTCAAAGATTTCGTGCTGCCGGCAGGTGACTTGCGCGAAAGCCGCAAGGGAATGCGCCGCGCCCAGATCATCATGGTTTCAAAATGCCCCGATGACCTCACCGACGAGAAAAAACAGTACTACATTTCCAGGATTAAACCCCAGCACGACCAGCACGTGTTTTTTTCAAGTATCGGATATGATGAAAATGTCTTCAGCAAAGACAAATCTTTGCCCGACAACAATCTAGCGTATTACGACATCCTTTTGATCACCGGGATAGCAAACCCGAAACCGCTGCTGAATCATTTGGCAAAATTTTCTCAGCGGGTGAAACATTTAAAATTTAAAGATCATCATAATTTCAGCGATCAGGACATTAAAAACATCCTGAACGAATACAAGAAACTGGGCGAATACAAACTCATTCTCACCACAGAAAAAGATTATGTAAGGTTGAAGACTTTTGATTATCTGCGCGACCTGGTTTACTACTGGCCTATCAACGTAAACATCGACCGTAAGGAGGAATTCAACGAACTCATTTTAAATTACGTGCAGAAAAAACGCTGAAAACAGGAATAACTGAAGCGAAATTCGCCAAAAAATGGATTTCGGAGACCGCAAAATAATACATGTTGATATGGATGCGTTTTACGCTTCCGTGGAACAGCACGACAATCCTGAACTTCGCGGAAAACCGCTTGCAGTAGGCGGCGGACTGTATGGCGTGGTGGCCGCGGCAAGTTACGAAGCCCGCAAATTTGGTGTACGCTCCGCCATGCCCGGAAAGCTTGCACTTGAGAAATGTCCGCATCTCATCGTGGTGAAACCCAAGTTTCAGCGGTACAAGGAAATCTCACAGCAAATACGCAGTATTTTTCACGAATATACAGACCTGGTAGAGCCGCTTTCGTTGGACGAAGCCTACCTTGACGTCACCGAAAACAAAAAAAACATCGAATCCGCGAATGATATTGCACGTGAAATCCGCCGAAAAATCTTTGAACAAACCGGCCTCACAGCCTCAGCCGGAATTTCGGTGAATAAATTTTTAGCTAAAGTTGCCTCAGATTACAACAAGCCCAACGGCCAGAAGACCATCCATCCAACGCAGGTCCTGGAGTTTATGGATGACCTGCCGATCGAGAAATTCTATGGAATCGGCAAGGTGACCGCGAACAGGATGCACGAACTGCATATTTTTAAAGGTTCAGATTTAAAAAAGAAAACGCTGGAGGAACTGATCAGTCTGTTCGGAAAGTCGGGGAATTACTACTACAATGTGGTTCGCGGCATTCACAACAGTGAAGTGAAACCGCACCGGATACAGAAAAGTGTCGCCGTGGAAGAGACGTTCTGGGAAAATCTTCTGGATGAAGAGGCGGTATTTGAGCAGCTGAAAATTATCAGTGAAGAATTGGACACACGGCTTGGCAAAAAAAAGATCAGAGGTAAAACGCTGACGCTGAAAATTAAATATAAAGATTTTACACAGTACACGCGCAGCACCACTTGGGACGGCTACTTCAACAATGCGGAAGATTTCTGGCTCACCGCAAAAAAACTGTGGCAACTTCGGCCTTTTGACAAACCCGTACGGCTGTTGGGTCTTTCGCTCTCAAACCTCAATACACACGCCAAAAAGCAGGTTTCAGTGCAGCTGAAAATTCCGTTTAAGGATTGAATGCTTTTAATTTTGATGCGGACAGACGAAGTAGTTGATGAATCGGATCGATTTGATTCGTCGTCAATTGTACAAATGCAGATATTAGGCCCATCTCAGACCTAAGACCAACGAATTTTCCCGTTAACAACAAATTTTGTACTTTAGAAATTACAAAATAAAATAAATGAAGCTATATCCTATACAGTGCGGAAAATTCAAGTTAGATGGTGGTGCCATGTTCGGTGTTGTCCCGAAAAGTCTCTGGGAGCGTACGAATCCGGCGGATGAAAGAAACCTGATCGAACTCGGAACCCGTTCACTTTTAATGGAAGACGGCAAGAAACTGATTCTGATCGATTGTGGACTTGGAAACAAACAGGACGATAAGTTTTTCGGCCATTATTCACTTTGGGGCGACGATAATTTAGATAAAAACCTTAAAAAATTCGGTTTCGTACGCGATGACATCACGGATGTTTTCCTTACGCATCTTCATTTCGATCACTGCGGTGGTGCGATTGAGTGGAATGCGGACCGCACAGGCTATCAGCCCGCCTTTAAAAATGCACAGTTCTGGACCAATGAAGAACACTGGAAGTGGGCTACAGAACCAAATCCAAGAGAAAAAGCGAGCTTCCTTAAAGAAAATATCCTGCCGATGCAGGAAAGTGGCCAACTGAATTTTTTACCGACACCGATTACGGGAAATTATGGTTTTGCCCCAGACCTGAAAATGGACGTGATCTTTGTGGACGGACATACCGAAAAACAAATGCTGCCGGTGATCCGCTATCAGGACAAAACAGTGGTTTTCGCCGCAGATCTGATTCCTACCGCAGGACATGTTCCGCAGGTGTATGTGATGGGTTATGACACACGGCCGCTGCTGACGATGGAAGAAAAGGGAAAGTTCCTGAAACAGTGCATCGATAATGAATATCTGCTGTTTTTGGAGCACGATGCGCACCACGAACTGGCAAGCCTTAAAATGACGGAAAAAGGCGTACGCCTCGACGAGACCTATTCGCTGAACGACATTTTCGGCTATTAAACTTCGAAGCAGTTAATCATGAAGAAAATAATCGGAATCACCGGTGGTATTGGTTCGGGAAAAAGTACGGTCGCTGAAATCATCGAAGAATTCGGCTATCCGGTCTATTATTCTGATAACCTCGCAAAGGAAATCGTAAATAATGATGCTGAACTTCAGTTAAAAATCCGCGCGCTGCTCGGAGATGAAGCTTATGATGCGTCCGGTAGGTACGATCGGGCGTTCGTGGCACAAAAAGTTTTTGATAATGTTAACCAGTTAAATCAGCTAAATTCACTGATTCACCCTGCGGTGAAGAAAGATTTTGAGCGTTGGGTGGAAGATCAGGACGAAACATTCCTGTTCAAAGAAACCGCGCTTCTTTTTGAACTTAAGCTGCATGAAGCCTGCGACCGCTCCATTCTGGTCACGGCCGATGATGAAATCCGCATAAGACGTGTAATGGAACGCGACAACAAAACAACCGGGCAAGTGCAGGCCATTATCAACAGACAGATGCCTGAAAATGAAAAAGCTGCAATGGCAGATTTTGTAATATTTAATAACGAAGGTTTTGCTGAGCTGCGAAATGCGACAAACCTTGTTCTAAAACAGCTTGTCGCATCTTTCGACCAGGAAAATTCTTAAACCTTTTAATTTCTGTTTTTCACCAAAACCCAGCCCGTGTATTCGGTCACTGTGGTAAATCCAGGTTCTATCCATCTCATCACATACCAGTAACTGCCGCTCTCGACTGATTTTCCGGAAATTTTCCCATCCCAGCTAAATCGGTTGTTGTTGGTCCCTGTAAATACAGTCTGGCCGCGGCGGTCAAAAATCACCAGATAAGGTTCAGATTTCTTCATCAATCCTGAATAATCGAGCAGATCGTTCTTACCGTCGCCATTCGGTGTAATTACGTTAAAACGCTGAATGACATTAAAATCAACAGAAACAGGCTTGCAGTTATCAGCTGAAATCACGTACACTGTGTGGTCGCCACCCGGAACATTGTTGAATACATTGGAAGACTGATAATTAAAGTTATCGATGGCATACTGATAAGGTGACGTTCCGCCAGTGACGTTAACCGTAACCGTGCTGCCCACAATTTCGACACTCACAATTTCAGGCAGCGACACCGCCGTCACCGAAACGTTTTGTCTGTAAACGCAGGTACCCGAGGTGAGATCAACCCAATATTCACCGACTGGAACTGTAATTGAGGTCGTGGTGGCACCTGTACTCCACAAATATTTGTCGAAGCCCGATCCCGCATTGAGCACCGTTGTCGCTTCAGGACAGATCTGCTTATCGGAAAGTTGTTCAGATTTCTTTGGAATCTGAATATTCACCGTCAGCTTCCCGATCACATCGCAATAAGTGTTTTTATGTAATCGCAGATAGTAAACACCTGTTCCGGAAACATTTACCTGATTTGAAATACTGTTTATTTTCTTTTGGGCATCCGCCAAGGTCGAATAGTAAGTGGCCACAACTCCCGGATCTGAGGTAAATTCATTAAGGTGATTCGCCAAATTAACCGATTTCACAGCATCGAAATCATCATCGCATTCTATTACTGTAGCGCTCGCTTGGTCTAGCGCCAGTGAATTTCCGACTTTGAAATCAATCTGCTGTTTTTCGGCCGGACAAACCGATGAATAAGCTCTTACATAAACAGTAGTGTCGGCAGAATATGTCCAGTCATCAGGCAAAAGTGTTCTGAAGTCTGAGAAAAGGGAATATTCTACGGTAAAGAGCGTGGAGTTCTGTACAATCACCGGCGTGACGGTCGAAAATTTCACGTTGACGAAACCGTCGAAATCATCGTCACAGTTGGTTGCGCTATAGGCAGCAACATTCCAGATAGGTTTTGGTGAATCTGTTACGGTAATAGTCTTTGTGAAAACGCAGCCCGAAGCATTTGTAAACGATACCGTGTAAACTCCGGCGGATAAAACAGCAGTCTGTGTGGTAGAAACGGTCGTCGCACCATTTTTCCAAAGCCAGGAAGTGTAGGTAGATTCAGCCGTAAGGGTAATTGAGCTACCCTGACAAACCGGGTAGGAATAGAGCAATGCAGTAGGTGTAGAAGCTTTAAATACTGCATTTAAAGTTCCTATTACGTCACAGAAACCTGCTTTTTTAAACCGGTAGTAAAAAGTCTTGTTGCCGGTAATGGCCTGTCCAGCATTAATCGTGGGAGTGTTCGCCTGTGCCGCCTGTAATGTAGCGAAATATCTTAATGTCACTAAAGTATCTGTAGTGAAACGGTTGATGTAAGCTGCCAGGTTGATGTTTTCTGTACCGTTCGCGTCATTGTCGCAAACTGTTACTGTGTCGGTCGCTGTGATAAGTGAAAGGGAATTGCCGATTTTAAAATCGATCGTCCTGAATTCGGCCGGACAAACCGATGAATAAGCTCTTACATAAACAGTAGTGTCGGCAGAATATGTCCAGTCATCAGGCAAAAGTGTCCTGAAGTCTGAGAAAAGGGAATATTCTACGGTAAAGAGCGTGGAGTTCTGTACAATCAATAGCGTGACGGTCGAAAATTTCACGTTGACGAAACCGTCGAAATCATCATCACAATTCACCGCATTGTACGCCGCGGTATTCCACTTCGGTTTTGGCGAATCGGTTACTGTCACTGCCTGTTGATAGCGGCAGCCATCAGCATTGGTAAACTCAACCGTGTAGGTGCCGGCACCAGCTGTAATTGTTTGGGTGGTGGCTCCTGTGCTCCACAGAATTGCGGTGTAGCCTGATCCAATATCCAAAGTTGTGGTAGAACCCAGGCATACGGAAACATTTGCAGGAAGTGTGGGTGACGGCGTGGCTTTTTTAAATATAATATTCAAAACTCCAATTTCATCACACAATCCGGCCCGTGAGAATCTGTAGTAGAATGTTTTGTCCGCCGTGATGGTCTGATTGGCTACGATTGCAGGAGTATTATTCTGAGCATCTGTTAAATTCGGGAAGAATTTCACCGTTGTGGATGTATCTGCCGTAAACATTGAAACAAAATCATTCAGATCGATATCTTCGGTGTTATCCTGGTTGGTGTCACAGATCAATTTTGACTGTGGAGTCGCGACTGTAAATTTAGTGCCGGTTTTAAGCTGAATTTCTTTAATGATAGTCGGACAGCCGTTAGGCGCGTCAACTCTGATCCACACAGAAGTGTCGCCAGTGAAGGAGAAATTTCCCGTGATGTTATCATTCAGACCTGCCGTTGCTTTAGGCAGCGTATCATAATATTTCACGACAAAATTTGATGCCTGTACCAATACGACCGGCGTTACCGTAGTTAAATCCACCTTATAAGTGCCGTCGATCTTGCCGTCTACATCTTCATCACAATGCAGTTTGGTGTATAGGTTCTCTTTAACTTCAGGAGCTAACTTAGATTTAAGCTCCACCTTCGCGACGGAAATACAACCTATGGAATTGACCAGGCGTATATAAATAAAGCCGTCACCGGAAGTATAGCTCGTAAAATTCAGGATT
This sequence comes from Kaistella pullorum, assembly GCF_014837035.1. Taxonomy (GTDB): domain Bacteria; phylum Bacteroidota; class Bacteroidia; order Flavobacteriales; family Weeksellaceae; genus Kaistella; species Kaistella rhinocerotis. Next base: position 118,492 of record NZ_JACSPS010000001.1, read on the forward strand.
TCATCTCCCGGAATGTCATTCTGCGCACCGTCGAATGTTTTAAAATAACTCTTGACAAGCGTATTATCCGGCGAAACGGGCGCAAGGCTCAAATTATAGGTCGCAATTCCGTTTGTGGAACACTCCTGAAGCACTTTGTCATCATACTTTTCGATCATGTTGATGGTAATCTGCACCGTTTCGCAATCCGGGATTGCACCGATGCCACAGAAAGAGAATTTAAAAGTATCCGTTCCGCTGACATTCGGATAGGCGGTATAAGTCAGCTTACCGTCTGCTGCGATGGTTACAGTTCCTTTTGTGGGAAGAGTAACAATCTGAACAGTGGACGGATTCACGGCCTGGCTGCTGAGAGCAAAAGTTGGCGTGATGGTTTCGTTTCCGCAGCTGTCGTAGTCGTAGTTGGTATAGGTCGTACAGTTGTAGAATTTGAAATCCTGGGTTTGTATCTCAGCGCAGGATCCCTGTTTTACTTTTACAGCATAAATCCCCGCTTGTGGAGGTTCGTAGGTATAAGTATTATTGATTCCGGGCGCCGGGCTGTAGGTGCCGTCGGGGTTTTTAATGAGCCATTCATAAGAATCGAATCCTTCGGTAACTTCCAGTTTTACTCCCGGAAGACAGTCGCCTTCGGTTTTTGTGATCGCGGGGATAAATGAGAATCCGGCAAAATAACCCCCGTAACCTACAGCATCGTTTCCTGCGGAAATTCCGGCAGTGACAGCTTTGGAAGAAAACACAGCGATATTACCATAGACCCCCGGAATGGAATAGGTTACCCAGTTTGGTGAACCTGAAACATTGAATGGGCCATTCAGTGCACTAAGTATCATCGATGTCCCGTTTCTTTTAACATCAACAGTAGCTCCCTCTTCCGTAATGATGTTAAGCTTAGTTGGCCGGGTGACGCTGTAGACACCATTGATATTCCCTTCATTTTGATCTACTAAAGCAATTTCATCAATTTTTTTAGGAAGATAACAACTTAAAGGAGGAATGTAGTTATACCCACCAGATGCAATTTCATTTGTATTGCTCGCACCCGCAAGCAGCTGAAAGACATAGATGTTTTCAGTACTTCGAATGAACATATTGTAATGATTCAGGGTCTGATTGACAAACTTTGAAGAAGGTATTACAAAATACTGTCCTGCATTAAGAGGAGTAGGATTTACGGGAACTGTTTCATTATTGACATAAATATTGGTGTTATTTACAGAGGCGATGACAAAAGCAGCTTCCATCCCTGAAGAAAGTGTTCCGTTTCCTTTTACAATTGCAAATTCTTTTCCTAGTTTATCTATTGGGACGCTTTGATCCATCAAAATGTCAGTACTGCTTGCTGCAGTATAGGTGTATTGCCCGTTGAAGTTACCATTTGTTACGGTAACAGGCTTGGTTGAAGTAATTTTAGCGCCAATAAAACCTGTCCAGTTTTGACTTGAATCTGAGGCACGACCATCAATAATATATGATTGACCTTTATTTAATGTAAAATTAAAACTGGTTCTAGGGATGAAGTCCGAAAATACTACCGAGGGATTAAATCCGTTTACAGTCACCACCGTATTGTCTTCTGTAGCCATAACAGAGGTCATAAACATAACATTAGAGAGACCTGCTAGGATCGGTGCTGGTGATGTGTAAAATTCGAGCCCAATTCCGGCAGTTCCTTTAGAAGTAACAATTTCAGCATGCTGATTTACCGAAAACCTTAAATTAGAAAAAAAAGGTTTTTCTCCCTTGAGATAAATACCTTTTGTAATTGGTTTAAATAAATCGGATTGATTTGTGGTGATAATACTAGTACGGTTTAGACTAAACTTTCCTGGATTGTTTTTACTAATCATCACCGAACCTATAACGACGTTATTACTGTAAACGTCAACTTTAAAAGGAGTTATCTCACTCGTTGACATATATATTGACTGGTACGGCGTAGACTGAGCAGCACGGTCCACCATCGGTGCAAACCAATGCTCCCGGTCGAGCTGGGCGTTTACAACAGTATATAAAAATAGCAGGAAAAATGGTAAAATTTTTTTCATGAATTTGGCGAAATCTACACAAATGTAGTTTTTTTATCTATAATTAAGACATTTTAACAGTTTGACTTTATTTTAAAAATTTAATTAAAAAATGATTTTGAGGCATAAAAAATCCGGCAGATTGCTTTCTGCCGGATAGTATACTAGGATTTTTATACTTTAATTTTTCAAGCTCTGCATATCGATTACAAAACGGTAACGCACATCGCTTTTCAGCATACGCTCGTAGGCCTGGTTGATGTCCTGCATTTTAATCATTTCAATTTCCGGAAGAATATTGTGTTCCCCACAGAAATCGAGCATTTCCTGTGTTTCTTTGATCCCGCCGATCACCGAACCTGCCACGGAACGCCGTCCACCGATCATTGGCGGAGTGAAAAGCGCATCTTCCATCTTGCCGATATAGCCTACCAACACGAGGGTACCGTCCACAGCAAGGGTTGAGATGTACGGATTGATATCGTGGTCGTAAGGAACGGTATCGATGATCAGGTCGAATTTACCTTTCGCCGCTTTCATTTCGTTTTCATAGGTTGAAATAATGACCGCGTTTGCGCCCAGATCAAGTGCATCCTGAATTTTATCCGGACTTCTGGAAAACAACGTGACTTCCGCACCCAAACCTTTTGCCAGTTTGATGGCCATGTGACCGAGACCGCCAAGCCCTACTACAGCCACTTTGCTGCCTTCTTTCACACTCCAGTGTTTCAACGGAGACCACGTCGTTACGCCTGCGCAAAGCAATGGAGCCACCGCTTTCAAATCTAAATTTTCGGGGATGTGCAGACCAAAAGCTTCGTCCACCACCACTTTTTCCGAATAACCACCGAACGTATGTCCGCCAAGAAACTGGTCTTTACCATTGTACGTGCCCACAGAACCATTTAAACAATATTGTTCAAGGTCTTTCTTACAGCTTTCGCACTCGCGGCACGAATCTACAAGACAGCCAACGCCGGCCAGATCGCCGACTTTAAATTTAGTTACATTCTCACCCACTCTGGTGATCCGGCCAATGATTTCGTGACCTGGAACAGAAGGGTATTTGGTTCCGCCCCAATCGTTACGTGCAGTGTGCAGGTCGCTGTGGCAGACGCCGCAGTATAAGATTTCAATTTCGATATCCGTTGCGGTAACGTCGCGGCGCTCGATCTGCATCAGTTCCAGATCTTTGTCCTTTGCTTCGGTTCCGAAAGCTTTTACGGTAATACTCATATTTTTGTAGTTATTATAATTAAAAATGTATTGTCCAAAATTAACGATTGCCGCGCACGCTCACTCTTAAAGCTTTCCTAATTTTTAAGGATAACGTGGTTAAAATTTTTCAGTCAGATATTTCCAGTAGCGTTTGGGTACATGCTGAATGTGGAGTTTCATGTTTTTGCGCTCGCTGATATTGGTTTTGGTAAAATACCGCTGCCACAGCGTCTGGTATTTGCGTTCTTCCTCATGATGCATCGCGGAGGCATTATTCAGCGCGTAAACCTGTTCAGGTTCAGGATAAAAAAACGTCGTTTCATTTAGATCGTAGATGACACCAAACCGTCTTTTCAGATCATAAATCATCCATTTTTGGTCGGCATATCTGTCTTTAAAAAATTTAAAACCCACCGGCAAAACATTGAAATCCGGCTCCACTTTAGCGAAAAACATGCCGTCTTCCAGTTTTTCAAACCTTACAAATGCGTGTAAGCGGTGAATTTCGCGGCCCATGCTTTTGCAGATTTTGGCAATGTCAAGTATTGAAGGATTGCCAAAATTTTCCAAAACATTCTTATCCGGATTCAGAACAGCCTGGCGAACTGCGGAAAGTATAAGATTTGCGGCATCAGCACGTTCGGAAAGATAGACGAGCAGCATTTGTTTCACTCCATTTTTGCCAAGCGACTTTTCGAGTTTTTTTATTACACGGTCAGCCTTTGCGGCATCGCTCACTACGTGATGTACGTCTGCAAACAGCGCTTCATTGAAATGATGCTGCTGACTGACGATCTCCGCGGGTTCGAAACGGTATTCGAAAACTTCAAAAACCGCTGTCATCAGACCTTCAAACGTGTCATCGAAAACTAACGTCGTCATAAGTTTAGAACAGCGTCAGCTGCTGCGAGAAAGGATTTTGGTATTTTGATTTCGTACCGGACAGGATGATATTGCGGAAATTCTGCTCGTCAATGAAACGGTTAAAGACATTGGTACCTTCAAACGACACGAAATACTTCGCACGGTTCACCGCCACGCCCATCTTCTTAAGGTTTTCAAGTGTAAGTTTCTGGAATTTTCTTGCCATCAGAATCTTTCCGGTAGATTTGGTTCCGATGCCCGGCACGCGCAGGATCATTTCTTTCGGCGCCATATTGATGTTCACCGGGAATCTCTCGCGGTTTCTGAGTGCCCAGGCCAGTTTCGGATCGATCTCAAGATCCAGGAATGGATTTGAAGGCTCCACGATCTCATTGGCTTCAAAACCATAAAACCTCATCAGCCAGTCAGCCTGATATAATCGGTTTTCGCGCTGCATCGGTACCTGTGAATGGATTGACGGCAGGCGGCTGTCTTCTAAAACCGGAACATAGCCGGAATAGTACACGCGCTTCAAATTAAAATTCTGATAAAAATGGTCGGCAACTTTAATGATTTTCAGGTCAGTTTCATTGGTTGCGCCCACAATCATCTGCGTTGACTGACCTGCGGGCGCGAACTTCGGTACTTTTCGGAAAATTTTCTTTTCCTCTTTGTACAGGATGAGCTCGTTTTTCACCAAACTCATTGGCTTGATCATTTCCGAATGCGATTTGTCCGGCGCAAGCAGTTTCAAACCCTGCTCGGTCGGAATTTCGATATTGATGGAGAGCCTGTCTGCATAAAGTCCGGCCTCTTTCATCAGTTCATCACTCGCACCGGGGATTGATTTGAGATGGATATAGCCATTGAAATTGTGCTCAAGCCTCAGTTTTTTAGCCACACGAACCAGCCTTTCCATCGTCGTATCGGAATCTTTAAAAATACCCGAACTCAAAAAAAGACCTTCAATATAATTTCTGCGGTAAAAATTGATCGTCAGCTCCACCACTTCCTCTACAGTGAAAGCTGCGCGTTTTACGTCGTTGGTTTTGCGCGAGACACAATAAGCACAATCGAAAATGCAGTGATTGGTCAACAGAATCTTGAGCAGCGACACGCACCGGCCGTCTTCGGTATAGGTATGGCAAATTCCGGACGCTTGGCTGTTGCCGAGACCGCCTTTGTTTTTACGAGAACCGCCACTCGATGAGCAGGATACGTCGTATTTTGCAGCATCGGCGAGGATTTCAAGCTTCTCCTGAATGCGGTCGAAATTCATTAGATTATGTTAAATTCAAAATACAAAAATAGTAAAATAATTTTCAATCATGATCGATTTGAGTATAAAATAACACCATTTAAATAATTAAATTTTTCAAGTCAAAAACCTAAAAAATTAATCCCAGTCACTCATATACTCAAGTGTTTTCATGCCTCCACTCAACAATTAAACCGTCGAACTCTCCCGCGATATCCACACACTCACATTTCCCGCCGGCACCGGGAAATTTGCCCAGCCGTTTTCATCTAATAAAACAGCTTCCGGAAACCAGTCCATTAAATCAATAAATTCATGTCCTGCATAACGTTCACCCATCTCCATTGAGATTTCGCCCGCATCACTGTTGCTCATCGTCACCGCGCAGCCTGAATGTATATCATTTCCTTCACGAACCCAACCAATGCAGTTGGCATCCTGGAAATAATCGTGCTGCGCGCCGTACGCAAAATGTTTTCGGGCCTTCAGCAACTCCTCGATCTTTGCGACTTTATCTAAAAATATTTCCTGGTCGTTGCCTTCTTTATCTTTATCAATGTAATGCGCACCGAAAAGATCCGGATAAAAAATGCACGGGTAACCATCTTGCCGCAAAAGGATCAGCGCGTAGGCGAGCGGTTTAAACCAGGATTCCACCGGCGCTTCCAGAGCCTGCAGCGGTTGCGTGTCGTGATTGTCAACAACGGTGACAGACAAAAGCGGATTGACCTGCGTGAGCGTATCATCAAAAATGGTCCGAAGATCATATGCTGCACCTGAATTGGAAGCCTGATGAAAATTTTGTTGCAGCGAAGAATCAAAAAGGCTCATGCAACCTTCGGTAGCAGCGATGTATTTTTGAAGCAGATCCAGCGCGCCCGGTGCCCAGTATTCACCTACCGCAAAAATATTCTTACCTGTGTTTTCGCGCAGAATGTGCAGCCATTCTTTGTAAAATTCAGGCGACTGGTGTTTCACCGCATCAAGCCGAACACCGTCAAAGGAAACCTGGTCATGATACCACTTCGCCCACGCGTTCAGCTCGGCACGTACAAACGGATTGCGGTGCTCAATATCATTGTACATCAGATAATCATAGTTTCCCTTTTCATCATCAATGAGTTCTTCCCAGCCATCACCATGCTCATGAATGATCTGAAAAATTCCTTCTTCCCCACCTTCCGCATAATCAACACCTGAGAAACAGGTGAAATTCCATTCAAATTCTGAATATTTTCCGTTTCTACCCGGGAAAGTAAATTTCGTGTAGCTTTCGATCTCAAAGGGTTCGGAAATATTTTCCTGGCGGTTTTCGGGATTGACCCTGATTGCATGGAATCGCTCCTTCTCGTCGCCGCCGGCTTTGTGATTGAGCACAATATCGGCGATGACCGAGACTCCTTTTTCCTGTAAGTTCCGGCACGCCGCGAGATACTGTTCGCGCGAACCGTATTTGGTGTTTACGGTGCCTTTTTGGTCAAATTCACCCAAATCATAGAGGTCATAGGGATCGTAACCATTTGAAAAACCGCCGCCCGCTGCTTTATACGCCGGTGGCATCCAAACTGCGGTGATGCCGAGTTCTGCAAGGTAATCTGTGTTGTTTTTGATCTCTTCATACAGTTGTGATCCTCCATCCGAATACCAATGGAAAAACTGAATCATCGTAGCGTTCGTCATTGTTTTGAAAATGAAACCCAAGGTAACAAAATTCGACCCAAAGTTCAGGGCACGAAAAAAGCCGCGCGGTGCGGCTTTGTATATTTAAATAATTTAGGATGAAAACACGCCTGTTGTGGCCAAATTTTCAAATTTAAATTAATTATTTGCGTGCGGTAAGGTTAAGTTCAAGATCTACATCCTGGGAGATCATCCAGTCTTTCGGGTCACCTTCAGTACCGTAAGTCAAGCCCCAATCCTGTCTGTTGATGGTGAATTTAGAAACGATATTCAGGCCGTCTACAGCTACATCCACTTTCGCCGGGAAGCTTACGTTCACCGTTTTGTCTTTGATGGTCATGTTTCCGCTAACCAGTTTGTTGGCACCTTCAGTTTTAGAAGCCGTTCCTGCCGGAAGATCTTCCACTTTCGTAATGTCAAATTTCACAGAGGGATATTTTTCAGTATCGAAAAAATCTGCACTTTTTAGGTGGGCATCAAGGTCTGCTGAAGTTTTACCGTCGCTCATTGCAGGATCTACTGCTGCAGGATCGGTTGTAAGGGAGTTGATATCAGAAACCAGTGATCCTGAAACCAGGTTACCATCCTGAACCGAAAACGTTCCGGAAGTGGAAGTGGTTCCGAACCGTGGGTTCAAACCGCCTTTGTGATATGCCGTCCATTTTACAGTGCTGGCTGCAGAATCTATGCTTAATGTTTCACCTGCCTGCGCAGCCACTGCCTGCTCACCTGCTACAGTAGCTGTGTCAGATTTAGATTCAGAACATGCTGCCAACATAAATACGGATAGCGCAAGGATTGATAATTTTTTCATTTTTTTAAACTGTTTAATAATTTTAAGCGGCAAAAATACCGTGATTGAACTGTAAACGCCTTGACGTATGTTAAGAAATGGTTTTGGTAAGACGTTTTGCGGGTGATAACATTACCGGGAACAGATTTCGGCTCAAGTTCCGTGGGAATCTTTCATCCGCGCCGCTACTTTATTTGAATTTTCATCGCGAGACGCCTGCAGTTCTTTAATGATATTATCAAAATCGGCCTCTTTCCGGTTCTGTGAAAGTTTCGATGCGATGTGGATTTCGGTTGGGTAAATATTGATGCCGAAAGCGCCTTTCATCTCCTGGCGGATATTTTCCTCACCGATTTTTTCAGGAAAGACCGGACATTTCTGTTTCTGTTCGTATTTGTGCGTGAGTTTGTACAGATGATTGTAAAGTTCATCATCGGTCATTAGCCTGATTTTTCCCCGTACCTGCACAGCTTCATAATTCCACGTGGAAACATTGATATGATCGTACCACGAGGACGAGATATAGGCATTCGCGCCCAGAAAATCACAAAGCACCTCATCGCCGTCCTCCAACACATGAGCCTGCAGATTACCTTTTGAAACATGGGTTTCGAGAAAAAAATCCGGCTCAGATCCGTTAAGAATGAACATAGAATGCGTCGCCCAGAGTTTTTCCTTGTTGGAAATTAAAAGCGCAAACGCATTTTCAGTGATGATTTCTTTCATCAGCTGCCGGTCTTCGCTTTTATAGATTTTCGGGATGTACATTCTGTGCTATTTGCAGATGGCTTCAGAGATCTTAAGCAGTTCAGCGTCAGTGTTGCCGAGCGAAACCGCTTTTTTAAAATCTTCGCAGGCGCTTTTCAGGTCACCTTTTGTGAGGACGATTTTCCCTCTTTGAAAAAAAGCATTCGGATCCTGCGCCACCTCGAGGTATTTGTTTAAATCTGCCACGGCCGAATCGGGTTTTCGCAATGTATTGTAAAGCATCGCCCTGTTGTAGTAATTTCCGGCGTACGAATCGGGATCAGTTTTGATCGCTATATTCAAATCTTTCAGCGCCAGTTCATTTTTACCCGTCATACTGTATGCGAATGAACGCAATGAATAAAGCTTAGCCTCGCTGTAGCCTAATTTTTCGGCCATGCTGAAGTCTGTCACCGCCGTCTCATAGTTCTGCATCATATTGTAGGATAATCCACGCGCAAAATAAGCCTCGGCCCGCGCCGGATTTTGGTTGATTGACTTTGTAAACAGTTCCAAAGCCTGCTCAAACCGTTGGTTCGACATCTCGGTCTTTCCCTGCTCCAGATATTTTAAATCTTTCTGTGACGCGCAGGAAACGAGCACAAACAATAAAATTAAAGCTAAAACTTGCTTCATACGTTTAGAAATGTTTTAAAACAGTGTATCAGGTCTTTTCGGAACAGTAATATTTAAATGTTTATAGGCTTTTTCGGTGACCTCACGGCCGCGCGGCGTTCGGATGATAAAGCCTTCCTGGATCAGGAATGGTTCGTACACCTCTTCCAGCGTTTCAGGATTTTCGCCGATCGAAGTAGCCAGCGCCGAAATTCCGACCGGTTTCCCCCGGAAATTTTCGATCATCACGCGCATGATCTTATTATCCATATCGTCAAGGCCGAATTCATCGACATTCAAAGAATTCAATGCAAATTTGGTGATGCCGATCTCTATTTCTCCGTTGCCTTTTATTTCAGCAAAATCACGGACCCTTCTCAGCAAAGCGTTTGCAATTCTGGGTGTACCGCGGCTTCGGCGCGCAATCTCGAGGGCGGCATCTTCGTAGATTTTCACTCCCAAAACACGGGCACTTCGCTCGATGATCATGCCGAGAAGTTCGACTGTATAATATTCTAATCTGGATTGTATCCCGAATCTCGCGAGCATCGGTTTGGTGAGCATCCCCGAACGCGTGGTGGCGCCAACTAAAGTAAAAGGATTCAAACCAATCTGAACAGAACGCGCATTCGGGCCGGTCTCCAGCAAAATGTCGATCTTGTAATCTTCCATCGCCGAATAGAGATATTCTTCCACAATAGGCGAAAGCCGGTGAATCTCATCGATAAAAAGCACGTCGTTTTCTTCCAGATTGGTGAGCAAACCCGCTAGGCTTCCCGGCTTGTCGAGAACCGGACCCGACGTTATCTTGCAGCCCACACCCAGCTCATTCGCGATGATATTGGCTAAAGTGGTCTTTCCCAATCCCGGCGGACCGTGCAGCAACACATGATCCAGCGCGCCACCGCGGTTTTTTGCCGCCGCCACGAAAACTTCAAGATTATCCAAAGTCTTGCGCTGACCCGCAAAATCCTGAAAACTCTGCGGCCGAATCTTCTCCTCCTGCATCAGCTCGTCATCCGTGAAATTATCCTTGTCTGGACGTAAAAAATCGGGCATTTATTTAAATTTAGTCAAAGATAGAAATTTTGGAAAGGAAAATTTAAGGCAGATACCGAAACTAAAGCAGCAATATTTGAACGCACGAAATTGTTCATGCCGGCTTCGGCATTGCGGTTTCTAAATTCGTAAATTTGCGCAGATATGCTTTCAACACCTCAAAAACAAAGAATCGCTTTGTCAGCGTACTTTTTGTTATCCGGAATCTGCTTTTCTTCATGGGCCTCAAGAATTCCGACACTTAAAACGAATTACAATCTCTCTGAAGAAGAGCTGGGAAACCTGCTGATGATCATGCCGGCCAGCGCCATTATCGGCATTCCGCTTTCGGGCTGGCTTGTCGCGAAATTTGACACCAGAACTCCGTTGCAGATTGCGAGTGTAGCCTTCCTGATTTCACTTTTTTCATTGAGCTGGAATCTCTCGATCTTCGGCATTGCCATCGCACTCGTGCTTTTTTCTGTTGCTTTACGGATTATTAATATTGCCATCAACACGCAGTCGCTTGCGATTCAGGAAAAATTTGAAAAGAAAATCGTGGGTTCATTTCACGGTCTCTGGAGCATCGGCGGTATTTTGGGCGTGCTTTTCTCAACGGTAATGCTTAAATATAACATCTCCATTTATTGGCATTTTCTCTCAGTAGCGCTTTTTGGCTGTCTGATTATCGTCACAATGTTTCCTTTTCTCATTAAAAATGACAGGGCAAAAGTGGGCACGAAATTTAAACTCGGAAAACCCTCAAGATACATTACACTTTTAGGTTTAATGGTCTTTTTTGCGGCCATTTGCGAGGGCGGAATGTACGACTGGAATGGCGTATATCTGAAAGAAGTGGTCAAACAGGACGTCTTCACGTATGGTTATTTACTTTTAATGATCTGCATGACGGTTTCGAGGCTGACCATCGATAAACTGATGGAACGTTTCGGGATGCAGAAACTGTACATCACGGGCTCGCTGATGGTCATGCTGGGCGTGCTGATCGCCGTGGTTTTCCCTACGCTTTATCCGGTACTGCTCGGTTTCTGCATGATTGGTTTCGGAGTGTCGGGACTTTATCCGATGACCTTTATTCTGGCGGGGAAATCGAAAAAATACTCGATAGCCATCGTGATGTCGATCATCAGCACCTACTCTACCGTGGGCATGTTTCTGGGGCCGCCGCTTATCGGCTATCTGGCGCACGCATTTGGTTTACAGAAAGCATTTATCACGTTTATAATCGCGGGTTTTATGTTCATTCCACTTTCGAAAATGGTTTTCAGCCATTTGAAAAAATCCGTTTAAATTAGCATTCAAATCTTATAGTAAGAATTCAAATTAAAAATTCACATGAAATTAATCGGTCCGTTCCAACAGATCATCACTTTAGCCAATCTTCCGTTACGTGGAAAACTAGTCGATGAGCAGCTGGAGATCATTAAAAACGGAGGAATTCTTCTCGAAAACGGAATTATTCAAAAAGTTCAGGATTTTAATGATTTAAAAGCAGAATTCCCTGAGGCTGACATTGACAAAATTGAAGGTGAACAGGTTTGTCTACCTGCATTTACCGATTGCCACACGCACATCGTTTTCGGCGGAAACCGTGCGAATGATTTCGCGATGCGGAACGCCGGCAAAACCTATCTTGAAATCGCCGAAAGCGGCGGCGGAATCTGGAGTTCTGTGCAGCACACACGAAACGCGTCCGAACAAGAGCTTTTGAAAACTACTTTAGAAAGAATCAATACACTTATTTCTCAGGGAATTACAACGGTTGAGATCAAATCCGGTTATGGTTTGGATGTGGAAAATGAGCTTAAAATGCTGCGCGTCATCAAAAAAGCACAGACTTTTACAAAAGCGACATTAGTTCCGACCTGTCTTTCTGCGCATCTGAAACCGCGCGATTTTGAAGGCACTTCTGAAGAATATCTCAATTATATTCTCGAAGAGATTTTACCTAAAGTTAAAGCTGAAAAACTCGCTGAAAGAGTGGATATTTTCATCGAAAAATCTGCGTTTCTGCCTGAAGAAAGCAGGAATTTTCTGCTAAGAGCCAAAGAAATGGATTTTGAGATCACTGTTCACGCAGATCAGTTTACGTCCGGAAGTTCTAGAATTGCGGTCGAAGTCGGTGCTAGATCTGCCGACCATCTTGAAGCGACGGTTGATGCAGATATCGAATTTTTGGCAAAATCTGACACCGTGGCGGTTGCACTTCCGGGCGCAAGTCTGGGTCTGGGCGAAAAGTTCACTCCGGCTAGAAAAATCCTTGATGCAAACGGAATTCTCGCTATCGCAAGCGACTGGAATCCGGGCTCGGCGCCAATGGGAAATTTGGTCACACAAGCTTCAATCTTAGCCACATTTGAAAAACTTTCAACCGCTGAAGTTTTGGCGGGAATTACGTTCCGGTCGGCTTTCGCATTGAATCTGGAAGACCGGGGAAGACTCGAAAAAGGAAAAAAAGCCGATTTTGTCACTTTTAAAACCGACAATTTCCAGAACGTGCTGTATCAGCAGGGAAGCCTCAGAGCGTCGCACGTCTACATCGGCGGCGAAAAGATTCACTAAAAATATTTATCTTTAAAACCATAAATTTTAATCTTAATGAGCAACTTAGATATGTGGGAAGTTTTCATCCAGACAAAACCCGGATTATCCCACAAACACGCGGGAACGGTGCAGGCACCGACCGCCGAAATGGCGCTTCAGGCCGCGCGCGACGTCTACACGAGAAGAATGGAAGGCACATCAATTTGGGTTGTACCCAGCAAATATCTGGTGACTTCTGAAGGTGTGGATAAAGAAGCATTCTTCGATCCGGCCGACGATAAACTGTACCGCCACCCTACTTTTTACCAGATCCCGAACGATGTGAAAAACATGTAGATAAGACTGGTAGAACCAGGATCCAAGAGTCAGGAAACAGGACTTCTCCCCCGTTGTTAATTCTTGGATCTTGACTCTCGGCTCTTGATTCTTGACTCTCGGTTCTCGGTTCTTGCCTCTCGGCTCCTGACTCCTGACTCCTGACTCTTGGCTCTTGACTCTTGGTTCTTGGCTCTTGCCTCTCGGCTCTTGGCTCTTGACTCTCGGCTCTTGGCTCTTGGCTCTTGGCTCTTGGCTCTTAAAATAAAAAAAATGAATCCACTATTTAATTATATCTTAAAACTTGCCGATGACACCCTGATTTTCGGGCAAAGACTGGGCGAACTTACCGGCCAGGGTCCGTATCTGGAAGAAGACATCGCGCTTACCAATATCGCGCTTGATTATCTAGGGCAAAGCAATAATCTCTACAAATACGCAGCGCAGATTCAGGATCAAGGGAAAACCGAAGACGATCTCGCTTTCCTTAGGCTTGAAAAAGAATATCTGAACTGTCAGCTGGCCGAACTTCCGAACGGAGATTATGCCAACACGCTTCTCAAAGTCTATTTCTTCGCTGTTTACCAGAAGATTCTGTACACAGAACTGATGAAGAGTAGCGATGAACAGCTTGCCGCGATCGCGGAAAAATCTTTAAAAGAAGTAAACTATCATTATACACACACTTCCACGTGGATTAAAATGTTCGCCGGCGGAACCGAAGAAAGCAAGTCACGGGTGAAAAACGCGGTGGATAACCTTTGGGAGTATACGGGCGGAATGTTTGCCGAAACTCCGGGCGAAAGCGAATTGGCAGCGCTTGATGTAGTTCCTGCTGCCGGTTTTCTAAAAGATATCTGGCATCAGGTCATCAGAGAAGATTTCGGAAACTTTGGCATTGAAACTCCAGAGAGCCAGTTTATGCAGAAAGGCTCGAGAACAGGTTACCACACCGAATATTTCGGCTACATTTTGTGTGAACTGCAGTATATGCAGCGGACATATCCTAATTGCGTGTGGTAAACCAATGTGCTAATTTGAAAACTGAACCTCCTAAAAACTTTCAAAACCAGGCCAATAGCCACATTTTCAAATTTCCAAATTTTCAAATTACCACATTTCCAAATTTTCAAATTTTCAAATTAACCAATGCAGGACTTACTCGGCCTTTTATCCCAAATTCCTGATCCCGAGATCCCGGTCATCAATATCGTTGAGCTTGGGATCGTACGCGAGGCGAAAATGGTTGCTGAAAACGAGGCTGAAATCGTGATTACGCCTACGTATTCGGCCTGTCCGGCAATGTTTAATATTGAAGAAGACATTATTAAACTATTTAAGGAAAACGGAATTACAGCGAAAGTCATCACTAAAATCGCTCCGGTTTGGACCACCGACTGGATCACCGATGAAGCCCGCGAAAAACTGCGCGTTTACGGAATTACGCCACCTGAAAAAGGAAATCACGCTGATCATTTGAATATTGCAAAAAAATGTCCGCGCTGCGGCTCAGAAAACACAAAACAGATCAGCCGCTTCGGTTCTACACTCTGCAAAGCCAGCTACCAGTGCAACGATTGCCTCGAGCCTTTTGATTATTTTAAATGTCATTAGGAAATGGGGAAATTTGAGAATTTGAAAATGAAATGAGTCCGAAATTTTAAAATGCAGATGAACTTAAAAACCCGATAATTTCTTTATCCGGCGTATATTTTTATCTTTGTTAAAAGCACCTTTTTAAAGTTTTAAATCAAATCTTTTTTGAATTAACTCATTTCCAAATTAACCCATTTTTCAAATTTTCAAATTCACCCGCCCATGTATACCCAAATCGACATTGAACTGCATCTTGACGGCCGACTTCAGATCGCCTACCTCAACCAGCCCGAAACCTTTAACAGCCTCAACAAAACGCTGCTTTCGGAGCTGCGCACTTTCGTGAAAGAGAGCAGCAAAAACCCTGAGGTGCGGTGCATCGCCATTTCGGGTCGCGGTAAAGCCTTCTGTTCCGGACAAAACCTTAAAGAAGCGCTTTCACTGGGCGATACAAAAGAAGAACGCGTGATACAGCGAATGGTGATCGATTATTACAATCCGTTGGTCAAAGAAATCGCATCCTGCCGAAAGCCTGTGGTTTCGTTGGTGAACGGTCCTGCGGTGGGCGCCGGCGCCATGCTGGCCCTGATCTGCGACATCACGCTGGCCACAGAATCTTCATATTTTTCACAGGCGTTTGTAAATATTGGGCTCATTCCCGACACGGGCGGAACCTATTGGCTCCCGAAGATCATGTCGCGGCAGCAGGCCAATTATCTGGCTTTTACAGGAAAGAAAATTCCGGCTTCAGAAGCTAAAAGCATGGGCTTTATTGCAGATGTTTTTAAAGACGAAAATTTTGCAGCTGAATCGATGGAGGTACTCACTACGCTTTCAAACCTGCCAACAAAAGCCATTTCATTAACAAAAAAAGCTTTTAATGAGTCGTATGACAATACGCTGAAGCAGCAGCTTGACGTTGAAGGAATCCTGCAGCAGGAAGCGGCCGAATCTGAAGATTTCATAGAAGGCGTGACGGCGTTTTTAGCGAAAAGAAAACCGAATTATCGCGGGAAATAGACTAAAAGATGCAAGAATCAAGTACAAACATGGGTGAGGAATCTCAAATCTCAAATCTCAAATCTCAGATCACAAAAGTTGGAATTATCGGCTCCGGCACCATGGGAATCGGCATTGCACAGGTTGCGGCCACCGCCGGTTGCGAAGTTTTTCTTTACGATGCAAACAGTGCACAAACCGAAAAATCTTTGGTAAATCTACAGACAACGCTGGATAAACTGGTTGCGAAAGATAAAATTTCAGCGCAGAAAAGTCAGGAAATCTTCGGAAATATAAGGTCGTGCACGGAACTTTCAGGTTTTAAAGACTGCAATCTGGTCATTGAAGCCATCATCGAGAATAAGGAAATTAAAACAAAAGTCTTTCAGCAATTAGAAGAAATTGTATCAGAGGATTGTATTATTTCAAGTAACACTTCTTCGATTTCAATCACGTCACTTCAGGCCGAACTCAAAAATCCCGGGCGTTTTATCGGCATCCATTTTTTCAATCCTGCACCGCTGATGCCTTTGGTGGAAGTGATTCCGGGACTTTTGACCAAAGACAATTTAGCTCAGGAGATCTATGCTTTAATGGAAAGTTGGAGCAAAACACCGGTGATTGCCAAAGACGTTCCCGGATTCATCGTGAACCGTATTGCGAGGCCGTTTTATGGCGAAGCTTTAAGGATTGTTGAAGAAAATATCGCCACGCCGGAACAGGTTGATGACGCGATGCGCTCTTTGGGCAATTTCAAAATGGGTCCTTTTGAGCTGATGGACCTTATTGGAATCGACGTTAATTTTTCGGTCACCAAAACTGTTTATCAGGATTATTTTTACGACCCTAAATACAAACCAAGCCTGCTGCAGCAACGGATGAACGAGGCGAAACTGCTCGGAAGGAAGACCGGAAAAGGGTTTTATGATTATTCTGCGCAGAGCCGGGAGCCAAGCGTCAGGAGCCAGGAGCCGGGAGCCGAGAGCCAAGAGCCAGGAGCCAGGATTCAAGATCTCAAAGATGATAAGCTTTACGAAGAAATATTTTTAAGAATCATTTCGATGCTCATCAACGAAGCGGTGGAAGCCAAAAGACTCGGCATTGCAAGTGACGAAGACCTCGAAATGGCGATGCAGAAAGGCGTGAACTATCCGAAAGGATTATTGGCGTGGGGAAAAGAAATCGGCTTTGAAACCGTCTCCACGACTTTACAGGATCTTTACAGCGAATATCAGGAGGAACGCTACCGGCAAAGCCCGCTGCTTAGAAAATTAATTTGAAAATGAGGAAATTTGAAAATTTGAAAATTAAAAATAGGCACCGCTCAGTATAGACACCTTTGTAGAACGGCGCGGCGGCAAATCCTCAAATCCTCGCAATCCCAAATCCTGAAATTATCGCATCTTCAAATCCTCAAATTCTCAAATCAACTCATTCTCAAATCAACACATTTTCAAATTTTCAAATCCTCAAATCCTCAAATCCTCAAATCAACTCATTCTCCAATCCTCAAATAAAAATATGTCGCCACACGAACTCGCCCAATACATGCTCGATCAGGATCACTTTTCGCAATGGATGGGCATCCGACTCATCGAAGTCCGCGAAAAATACTGCCGCATCGAAATGCCGGTAAAACAGGAAATGATCAACGGTTTAAGAACTGTTCACGGGGGCATAACGTTTTCACTGGCAGATTCAGCACTCGCATTTTCAAGCAATAACACGAATGACGCTTCAGTAGCTTTGCACTGCGCGATGAATTTTACGAAAGCGGTGAAAATGGGTGATACATTAACTGCAGAATCTATTTTAATTTCCGATACCCGAAAAACCGGGGTTTATGATATTTCAATCCGTAACCAAAATGATATTCTGGTAGCTAGTTTTCGCGGCACGGTCTATAAAATTGATAAGAAAGTGACTGACTTATAACTCAAAATGTTTAGTTTTAGCGTTTTTTAACATTATTGACAATAAGTTCTTCATGAAACAAACTTTACTTCTTTGCATGCTGATGTTTTCAGCATTTCTATCTTCACAGATCAAATTCGAAAACGGATATTACATCAACAATGCTGGTGAAAAAACAGAAGTCCTGATACGGGATCTTGATTGGATTGCCAATCCGGTTTCATTCCAATACAAACTATCCGAAGCAGATGAAGTGAAAACCGCCACCATCAAGGACGTGCAGGAATTCAAAGCCTACAATGGTGATAAATATGTACGCGCCAACGTACAAATCGACCGTGCGAGCCAACGGTTAAGCGATTTGACATACAAAGCTGAACCTGATTATAAGCGTGAAACGGTTTTTCTGAAAGAACTGGTAGCCGGAAAGGCGCGTCTTTTCAAATACAGCGACGGCGGCATCAACCGCTATTTTTACCAGATGAATGACGGCGAAATCACTGTGCTGATTTACAAACCGTATTTGGTTTCCAATGACCAGGTGGCATACAATATGGATTTCCAGAAACAGCTCAAAGAAAGTTTTACATGCAAAACCGACACGCAGAGTAGTTTTGCAAATCTCCGGCATGAGGAAAAAGCCCTGGTGAACTTATTTTTAGCACAAAACCGCTGCCTGGACCCGGACTTTGTAGAGGCTGAAAAAACCAAAACCAAACAGTTCAATGTGAATATCCGGCCAAGAGTTAATTTCAGTTCATTCACAGCACAAAACGCTGGTTATAACGTTGACACAGATTTTGGCAGCCAGACGACTTTTGGTCTGGGTCTCGAGCTTGAATACATTCTTCCATTTGGAAAGAGTAGATGGGCCATTGTTGCGGAACCCAATTACCGCTATTACAAAAGCAGTTTAACGCAGTTCAGAAACGATAGTTACATTTTCACTCCGATAGACTCCACAGTAGATTACAAAACCATCGAGTTGCCATTCGGCATTCGGTATTATCTGCATCTGTCTCCCAAATCTAAGCTATTTGTCAATGCACTGTATGTATTTGATATCCCGGTTGGTGCTGATGCATCGATCACCAGCGGCACCTCTTTATTACTGTCAACCGATTTCGAGGGAGGAGTGGAGCCCGCGGCAGGATTCGGCTTAGGCTACAGTTTCAACAATAAATTTGGCGCGGAGTTCAGGGTTTTCACAGACAGGTCGTTTTTCCCAGAAAACAGAGGTTACACGAGTAATTTTAAAAACACTTCGTTCATCCTGAGCTATAATCTCTTTTAGGTAATAATTTAATGTATGAATGTATAAATACTCGGGTGGCTAAGTAATTGGCTGCCCGAACACTTTTTTGAATGCCGCCATAAAAACTTTAATCACGGCGAAAAAGTGGATGCACAGAGACCACTAAGCGAGGCTAAACATCGGTTGCAATTTGACCACAGAGAAACACTGGACTCACAGAGGACATGCAGGATTTGCGAATTTAAGGGTGTTGAAAAATGACTTAGGAGATTTTTGCGTTAAAAAATTATCAATGAGTTTCGTTAAAAAATTTCCTTTGTCTGAGTGGCGGCAAGCCATTTCAATCGAAGAAAACCAATTGTCTCCGCCCGAGTTTAGGAAATTTTAGAAACTCATTGATAATTTTAGCAAAAAGATCCAAGTCTTGTCCGCCGCGGCGGATTGTTCTTTTGCATCAAGGCAAAAGAACTAAACCCCCGCGCAAACCCGCGTCTTCAGCTCCCCCAAAAAAAATTAAAAAACATTTTTTTAAAAAAGATGTAACAAAAGCGCGAACTTCACTGTCTTACCTATAAACTAAGCTATGACTCATGCAATCTTTAAGGATACGGTATTCTGTCTCAAGGATGAGATGTACCGTTTTGCGAAAAGATTTGTGATGAGCAGCGATGAGGCTGAAGATGTGGTGCAGGACCTCATGATGAAGTTCTGGCAGAAAAAAGAAGAGTTGGCCACCTTCGGAAACATCAAATCTTATGCAATGCGTTCGGTGAAGAATGAGTGCCTGAACAGATTAAAGCATCACGACGTGAAAATGGGTTTTGCAGATTTTCAGCTTCACAGAAGCGAGCTTTATCAGATGGAAACCAATAATATGAAAGAGCATATTCTCGGTTTCATCAGGCAGTTGCCCGAAAAGCAGAAAGCCGTCATTCACCTCAGAGATGTAGAAGAATACGACATTTCAGAGATAGCGGAAACGCTGGACATGGAAGAAAACGCAGTAAGGGTCAACCTGATGCGTGCGAGACAGAAAATTAAGGAACAGATCACCCAATTGATGAATTATGAAAACCGACAAATCTCAGGATAAGTACACCGAAATCTTTCAGGAGCTCAGGGAAGAGAAGATGAACTGGGATTTCGAAGACTTCCTGGCGGAAGCTGAAAAAGAGGAAACACCGGTCATTAAGATCTCCGAAAAGAAAAGCGCGTCTTTTCCGAAGTTTTACTGGCTCGCGGCAAGTGTTGTACTGCTTGCCTCGTTGGGATTTTTCCTTAAATTTTCAAATGAAACCGGAATTGATGAACAGGACCAGTTGGTAAAGACTGAAATCATTAAACAGAAAGAAATAGTAAACCCTGAAATCGGGTACGCCGCCCTTCAGCAGAATGATTCCATAAAAACCGACAGCATTAAAGCCGAAACTCCGGTGACCACAGATGCCGAAATAATGGATAAAATACTGCCCAAAAGAGGCCGGATCAAACGGAACACGCGCCCTGTCTATGTACAGAACAGCGCGCCTGAAAAATCTGCAGAGAAAAATACCGAAACAGTGCCGGATTACAACAGCAGTTATGTAATCATCAACGGGCAGCGGATTGAGGATGAGCAGGAAGCCATCGATGTGGCCAAATATTCCTTCCGCATCCTGTCCGAGAATGTTTCGAAAACCGTCGCACAGACCGATGTGCTGGGCGACTACAGCGACTATTAACGTTACAATCAACGGCTCAGTTCATTTAATAACAGAATCAAGCCTTAAAAAATTAAAATATCATGAAAAAGCTACTCTTTATATTCGCCCTTTTCTTTTCTTTATTAAATGTAAATGCGCAGAAAGAAAAACTCGACCAGTTATTCGAAAAATACCAGGAAACAGAAGGCGTAACTTCGATAAAGATCGCCAAACCGATGTTCAGCATGCTGAATAAACTCAACATCAATGATTCGGAACTCGATCAGATCAAACCGATCTTAAGCAAGATCAACGGCATTAAAATTCTGATCGTAGAAAAACCTGAGGCTGCTGCGACACCCGGTTCTGAAACGAAAATGACGCCGCTGAGCTTTAAGAATTTACAGTCGGATATCGCTGCCTCGATCAAAAACATGAAATACGAGGAACTGATCACAGTGAACAGCAAAGACAACCAAATCAAGTTCCTGTCCACCGATGCGAGCAACGGAATCCTCGACGACCTGCTTTTAAACATCAGTTCCGGCGACAACACCGTACTGATGATGCTCGATGGAAAGATTTCAATGGATGACGTGAATAAAATGGTGTCGGAAGCCCAAAATGCAGGTTCCAAATCCAGTGCAGCGCCTGAAAAATCAGCTGCAGCTTCAGCTACACAGGTTCGCAACGTCGGAAAATTCACTGGGATCAATGCCTCAAGTGGCGTGAAAGTGAATTTCACGCAGGGTAATAACCAAAGCGTAACCGTTGATGCCGACGCTGACCTGCAACAATACGTGGTGACCGAAGTGAAAAACGGCATCCTGCACATCGGTATCGACAACCGCAACAACCGGAAACTCAACTTTAAGAAACTGCTCGTCACCGTGGAAGCGCCAAGGCTGAGCAGTGTGGCCGCAAGTTCCGGCGCGACGTTCATGACCGTAAATACCGTGCGGGAAGACAGTTTTGAAGCCGAAGTATCCTCGGGCGCCAACCTGAACTCAGACGTCATCGCCCGGAAATCGGGCGTGCTGAAACTTACCTCGGGGGCCAGCGCAAGATTGGGCATCGACACTGAAAACTTTACCTTCAGCGGCACCAGCGGATCCAGCGCAACCGTTACAGGCAAAGCCAACACGGCCAATTTTGACCTGACAAGCGCGGCGAGCTGCAACGCACAGGACCTGATTACTTCTTCAGCGGCAGTGACGGCTTCATCCGGCTCAAGCCTGAAAGTGCACACGACCGGTTCACTGCGTGGCGAGGCGGGTTCAGGAGCGTCTGTCCGCTACAAAGGCGCACCAAAAGCAGTTTCGGATATCAAAACATCAAGCGGCGGCAGCATCCGTGCCATGTAGCCGATGGCTCCCTGCTACCTGCCTCCCGCCTCCTGCCTCCTGCCTCCTGCCTAACTCATTAACGCCTACATCATGAAAAAACTATCTCTCCTATTCCTGAGCTTTACGCTTCTCATCCTGCAGTCATGCATCGTCTCCAGTTCCCCGAAAATGGGCTTTTTCGACAATCCCTACCATGATTACAGCGACGCGAAATTTACCAGCGTGAATGTACCGATGTTCTTGGCCAAACCCATGGTAAAGAAAGCCCTGCGCGAAGAACCCGACAGTGAAGCACTCATCGCCCTGGTGAAAAAAATATCAGATATAAAAGTGATGACCGTGGAAAACGGAAATCCGCAGATGCTTGGTGACCTCACGAAATACCTTACCAGGAACAATTTCACCGAATGGATGACCGTAAAGAAGGAGACCGAAACCATCGATTTCCGCGCGAAACAGAACGGTGACACCATCCGCAAGTTACTGATCACGGTGAAATCAGGTAACGAACTGGTTTTCGTAGATGTATCGGGCAGATTCACCGCGGATGACATTTCGGAAATCATTAATTATTCCCAGAAAAAGGACGTCAAAAAACTGGTTTCAAACTAAACGTTTAAGTACAGTTACACCAAATTGCGTCCATTCCCGCTCGCCGCGGCGGCTTTTCAGTTGGATCTCTCCTACAGGCCGACTTAAAAAGTTTGACCAGCGTTTTCAAAAAAGGCACCCTGTTTGCATAAGCACCTGAAAATGACGGTTATGAAAAGCAAAGTGCTCATCCTCGATAATAAAATTTACTCACTTTCCGGGATCTCAAATTTCCTGAAACAGAAAAAATACGAAATCGTAAAACCCAGTGAAACCGAAAGCGCCTTCAATATCTGTTCGAGTGCGGACCTGAAGGCGGTGATCGTGGACCTGCGGTTATTCGGTGCGAAATCTAATGTTTTCCTGCAGAACCTGAAAGACAATGTGCTGCCGGAAGATGTGAAACTGATTACTATCTCTGATACCATCTCGCCGCGACAGGTTTTTGATGACTTAAGGATGTGTTGAGAGTTGGAGTGATTGAGTTTTTGAGTATTTGAATTTTCAAATTTTCAAATTTTTCAAATTACCTCATTTTTACATTTTCAAAATTCAAAGTTAGCTTCCACGCAATTTTGTTTAATTTAAATATATCAAGCCATGGGAATTAAGCCAGGACCAAAAAAGATTGCCGAATCTACCGGCAAACCGGACAGACGTCAGCGCGACAATAAGGAAGCGCCAAAGAACGATCTGACCTTAAAACCGCATAAGCACAAAAAAGGCGACTGACCTGCGGCTGCTTTTTAGCGCATGAACATGACGTGAACCGGTGAGATCCCTCCTTCGTCGGGACGACAACCAATACAGTCGGGATGACAACCGAACTTTTGTTAAACTTTAGATCATTCCTGGTGGAAGGGAGTTCTGTCATTCAGAACGGAGCGTAGCGGAGTGAAGAATCTCAGCGTAGTGAAGAAATCAGCGAAGCGGTTCGACGCAGTCAATCTCAGTAAAGCGGTTCGATGGACTCAATCTCATAAAACCTGCAGATCGGTCCGTACCAGATCGCTCCCCCGCTCCCGCACGATTGCATCCTGTGGCTCCCGATTGATACCATACAACCGATGTCGCGGATTTGTAATATTCCCGATGTCGCGGATTTGTAATATTTCCACACATTTTGTACTTCGAATTATGCCCGCCGTTGCCGCTGATCACGCTGATTGTCAGAGCGCGGTGTCATCCCGACGAAGGAGGGATCTCTTCTGCACATCTTCAAATTCTCAAATTACCACATTTTCAAATTTTCAAATTCTTATCCGGCCCCGTGTCATCGCGATCCGCCGCGGCGGAGACGGGATCTCTTTTTTGCGCAGCAAAAGTTCACATTCACGCATTCACCAATTCTCAAATTCTCAAATTACCCTTGTCATCCCGACGTCAGGAGGGATCTCTTTTGCGCAGCAAAAGCTCACGTTCAGGCATTCACCAATTTTCAAATTTTCAAATTTTTCAAATTTTTCAAATTACCTCATTAAGGAAAGATTACCCTGGTGCGCTCCGCAGTTGTCTTAATAAGAAAATCGGTAAATTGCGGCGCAAAATCAGAGCCTGCGCCCTATGAATCAAGACAAGCAAACCACGTATCAGATCTCTTCCAAACAGTCGGTTTTCGACCTTAACCTGCGTGAGGTCTGGCAGTACCGCGACCTGCTGCTGATGCTCGTCAAGCGTGATTTCATTACCTTTTACAAACAGACCATCCTGGGCCCGCTCTGGTTTGTGGTACAGCCACTGCTAACCACCGCGATCTACGTGGTACTGTTCGGCAACATCGCGAAACTGTCCACCGACGGCACGCCACAGATTTTATTCTACCTATCGGGCATCACCATTTGGAACTACTTTTCGGAGAGCCTTACCAAAACCTCCACCGTCTTTACCGCCAATGCCGGAATGTTTGGCAAGGTTTATTTTCCGCGGCTGATCATGCCGCTGTCTATCGTCGCTTCTTCGCTCATGAAGTTCGCCGTGCAGTTTGGCATCTTCGTCCTGATCCTGCTGTACTATGTTTTTTTCACCAAAACCATCACCCCGAATGCGTGGGTACTGATTACGCCGTTTTTAGTGCTGCTGATGGCGATGTTTGCGCTGGGTGTCGGCATGATATTTTCGTCGCTGACCACCAAGTATAAAGATCTCAGTTTCCTGCTTTCATTTGGGGTGCAGCTTTTCATGTACATCACGCCGGTCGTCTATCCGGTGTCGGCCTTACCGGAAAAATACCGTTTTTTGCTCTATTTTAATCCGCTCTCCCCTATTTTTGAATGTTTCCGCTACGCCTTTCTGGGCTCGGGCAGTTTTGACCTGTTCAACCTGCTGTGGAGCGCAGGGTTCATTGTCGTCATTTTGGTGACCGGCACGGTGATCTTCAATAAGGTGGAGAAGAACTTTATGGATACGGTGTAATTTGAGAATTTGATGATTTGAGAATTTGAGAATGAGGTGATTTGAGAATGTGTCAATTTGAAAATTTGAGAATGTAGGGATCTGAAAATGTGGTGTGAGATTATTTGGAGTGGTGAACTGTGGTCTTCCTGATTCGCCGCGGCGGAGAAGGGACCTCGTCGGCAACGCAAACGCACCTATCACCCATAACTTACTGTTCATGGCGCCAGCCGCTCATACTCTTCCCTCAGCGCTTCCCACACCTTTTGCTGGCTGTATTTCTCTTCGATTTCGGCGCGCAGGTTTTTCGTCAGTACACTGCGCAGATTGCTGTCGCGCACGATCTCATTCATCGCGGCAAGCAGTGAGTTTTCATCCTTGACCGGAATTACGAGGCCATTCTGCCGGTTGTGTACGATTTCGTTGCTGCCGTTGATATCGGTTACAATGGCAGGGAGTTCCATCGCACCGGCCTGTAAGACGACGTTGGGGAAACCTTCACGGTAACTTGGGAATACAAACGCGTCGCTGATGGCCATATAGGGCCGTACATCATCCTGAAAACCGGTGGTAATGATATTCGGGTTCTTTTCGATCAGCGCCATCGTTTCCTTACGCAGCGGATTCAGATGCTGTTCCAGCGGTCCGACAAGGATTAACTTAGGTCGGATGTGCAGGCGCGGTTCGGCTTGAGAGGACAGGGCATCGTCCGGTTCAGATCCTTCTCCCGTGAGCGCCGGATCAGCAGTCAGCAGCTTTTCGAGCGCCCAGAAAGCTTTCACAAGTTCCCGAATTCCTTTGTCGCGCACCAGCCGGCCCACAAACAGAAAAACGAAATCCCCGGGTTTGATCTGAAGGGAATCGCGGAGCGTCTGTTTGGCTTCCGCGGTCACCGAGTCGGGTGAAAAATGGAGGGTATCGATGCCGTTAACGTTGCCGTTCGCGAGTACTTTAAGCGGTTTGGCTGTAACACGGAAGTTCTGCAGCTGATCTTTCACGCCCTGCCCTTCCGGGTAGATATGTGTAGCGTGCCAGCAGAGGACGCGGTCCATAGAAAGCAGTAAGTGGCGCATCGGACCCCGGCGGTAAGGAAAAATCAAGCCGGTAAATGTATGGATCCGTATGGGGACGCCGGCCCACTTTCCGGCGATCATGGAGAGCAGACCTGCTTTCGGGGTAATCGAATGGATAATGTCGGGTTTTTCCTTTTTAAAGTAGCGGTAAAGCCGGATCAGCGAAACAAAGTCCCTGAAGATTGAAATTTTACGTTCAATACTGATCTCATGTATTTTTACACCCTCGCGCTCCGCGACTTTATCCAAATCGAAGCCGGCGCCGGAAACGGCGGTAATATCACTGAAAGTCGCCAGAAACCGGAGCTGCCCGTTAAGCAGGATATTAAGGGACAACGGAATTGTGGCAATGCGGAAGATTTTCGTCATGTTTGGAGTGCGCGCAGCACTTTGGCAAAATTAGGAAATTTAGTTTGTTTATTTAACTGTTTAAAATAATGGGTGATGCGTGTTGGATGTTGGGTGATGGGTGATGGATGATGGATGATGGATGTAGGATTTTGGATTATGGATTATGGATTTTGGATTTTGAATTTTGGAGGTTGGGTTGGATATTGGATGTTGGAGGTTGAGGTTGGGTGATGAGTGTTGGATAACGGGTGATGGGTTCGTTAGTGCGGCTGTCTTCCCGACGCAGGAGGGATCTTTGATTTAGAGCTTCTTCACTTCGCTCCTGAACTTCGTTCGCAGACCTTCAGTCTGTGTTCTGAAACCGCAGCTTCGGCGTAGCCAATGATAAGGCTCCGTTTTATGAAGGCTGCCATCCTGACGGAGGAGGAATCTCTTTCTGAGAGTAATATAGGATTGTAAAGACTAGTCTAGACGAACGGTGAGATTGACTGCGTCGAACCACTACGGTGAGATTCTTCACTTCGCTTCGCTACATTCTGAAACCGTAGGTTCGGCGCAGCCAATGACAAAACTCCATACCACCAGGTAGCATATGAAAACTAACAAAAGTCCGCTTGCCAACCCTACGCAGGAGGTATCTCTAATTCGACAATACGTAGATATAACTTTACGTCCCTGCAGAGGAAGGAACAGTGTGTACTGTGATCTGCAGCAAATTTGCGGAAGGCATGGGCTTATCGGCAAATGCTTAAAGCTCTGTCGAGTTGAGCGTTTTTCGGTTTTTGTACAGAATCACCATCCACAGTGCAATTCCAAATGGAATTGCCAAAAGGGTTAACATTTTCTTTGGCGACTCAGCCAGGAAACTCGGGTTTTTTGAAAGCAGACTGCTGGACACATAGTGCACAGCCTCTACAAATCTGCGCTTCCGTGACTTTGAAAGCAGCATACCCTGCTTTCTGATGAATGCAAATCCTTTGGGATTGTTATGATACTGCCGGAACATGTTCATTGAAGAACCGCCGGGCTGATAATCGACCAATACCAGGATTTCGTTCAGGGTCACGAGTTCGTAATCCTGATCCGCCAGCAGGTACTTATATCCCAGACCGACGTATTTCTCACCTTCGAAAAGCGGATAAGGCGGGTACTGCTGCATCACTTCGGTACGGTAGACGAGTTTTTTGTCGCCCCGTCCCCCGCGCAGATAGAAATTTTCAAGGGTCGTGGTGTGGGTTGTAAAGGCGGTACCCAGCAGATTGCCATGCAGATCTGCATCGAGTCCTACCAGTCCGACATAAAGATGTTTGTCCGTGACAGCGGACCATTTTTCGAGGATAAGCTGCACCGCATTATGCGGCATGAGGTCATCAGAATCAATGCAGGTGTTGAGTTCGGTCGTTATGTTCGCGTAGGCGGTATTGTGCGCGCCGTGCATGCCCTGGTTTTCCTGACGGATGTATTCTATCTCTACCCGATTTTCAGCCTTAAAACCCGCTACCACTTCTACTGTATTATCCACTGATCCGTCATCGATAATCAGCCACACAAAATCTTTGGAAGTCTGGTTTTTCAGGCTTTCATAGAGCCGCGGCAGCAGATGCGCGCGGTTGTAGGCGGGGGTAAAGATGGTTAGCGTTTGCAAGGTTGAGGTTGAGGTTGAGGTTCAGGTTGAGGTTAAGGTTAAGGTTAAGGTTAAGGTTGAGTGCTTTAGCTTCGCTGAAGAGGTCTTTCTCCGCCGTGGCAGATCAGGATGACAGGTAAGAGATCAGGTATGGTTTTCAAGCAGTTCAAGGTATTTATTTTGAAGTTGGATGGCGTTCTCTTTTATATCATAGCCTTTCACTTTAATGATTTCGGAGACGTCTTTGCGTTCTGAAAAATCCAGTGCGGCAATTTTTTCGGCCCAGTTGGAGGCGCTTTCACCAAGGGAAACTATGGTGACATTTTGATTGACCAACACGGCTTCAGACGGAATACCGTCGGAGATCACACAGTGGATACCAGATGCCTGGGCTTCAACAAGTGAAACGGGTAAACCTTCATATAACGATGGGAACAAAAACACATCCATGGCCTGGAGCAGACTCGGGATATCGTTTCGGCTTCCCAAAAGTGTCACGTGGTTTTCAAGCCCAAGCGTTTTGATCTGCGCCGTGATTTCAGGCAGCAGTTCACCCTCCCCGACAAGATAAAGGTGGAAATCGGGCTGTAAATGACGGAGCGCCGATACAATTTCAAGCAGAAACCGGTGATTTTTCTGTTTGTTGAACCTTCCGACATGGATAAGATTTAGCTGGTTCCCCTTTCCAAGGTTGTTCAGCACGCGCTCTGCAGTGGCAGGCTGGTATTTAAACTGTTCAGTATCTATGGCGTTGGGCATCAAAAAAGCACGTGAAGCGAGTTTTTTTCCAAACAGCCACTGCGCAGACTCTTTCCCACAGGTAAATGCATGGGTGATGCTGGCGCGCATCCGGCGTTTCCAGTATTCGCGGAAAATAAATTTAAGGTCATAATCGCGCAGGGCGGGTGCATTATGGGCATGGGCAATGATGACGGGGATGCCGCGTTTTTTGGCCTCTTCATAAATATAAACACCGAGTTCGGAATTCTGTCCGTGGATGATGTCATAGCCTGTATGTTCAGCAAAGAACTTCTTAACGGCTCCTTTATATGCATGTATTTTCAGCGGATGAATAGCTGGCAGGCGAAAGATCTGACCGCCGAGCTGACGGATTTCCGCTTCATAAGCGCCTTCTTCTGCGCGGTGCACCAGAAAATCAAAGTGAACTGCAGAACGGTCCAGGTGGCGGTAATAGTTCATGATATTGGTTTCCGCGCCGCCGCGGTTGAGAATGGTGAAAACCTGAAGGACTCGGATTGGTTTCATGTCGTACTTTTTCGGTTGGCCCATTTGTAAATCAGATCTGCCATGAGGGTCACTGCAACTGCGTTTCGTTGAGCGGCAAAATAATAAAATATTTTCCATACCATCGGTACATGCTTAAATTGGAAGTTTCCGAATGCACTAATGTAAAGCGGATGTTTCAAAATTTGGCTGATAACCTGCGTCTTTTCCGTAAAAGATTTTCTGCTGTTCATTTCATTAAAAGCCAGATTTAACGTGGTCACAGCGATCCGGTTTTGCAACGCAGTGTAATACTCCGCCGACTTGTGATGTTGTTCAATGAACTCGCGAATCCATTCAAATTTATACAGCCATCTCTGGTACAGGTCGGGTTTATAGGAAGTGGTATAGGTCGCCTGCGGGGCCTTGCGGTAGTGATAATAAGGTTTATTAATAATCCGCACCGTGGAAGCGTTCTCCAGAACTTCGAGATTAAAAATGCCGTCTTCCCAGGTTCCAAAGTCTTTAAGGTCCCTGAAGCGTAAATCGGTGAGCAGCTCTCTTTTGTACAGTTTGCCCCAGCAGGTCATGAGGGCATCAAAAGAGGTGATGTCTTTCAGTTCAGGTCCGACCAGACCAACGATTCTTCTCTGGACATACAGGGCTGGAAAATTACCGCTCAGACCCAGATCTTTTGTGAGTTGCGTACTCCCGAAATTGCGGTAATAGGAGAAAAAGATGACATCACCACCATTGTCCCCCAGCACTTTTTCAAAGGTATCGGTTTCGAGCCAGTCATCAGCATCCACAAAGGCGATATAGTTTCCTGATGCAATCTTTAATCCCGCATTTCGCGCGGCTGCAATACCGGCGTTTTTCTGGGTAATGAGCTGCAGACGTGAATCTTTCTCAGCATTTTCTTTTAATATTTGTAGCGTCGAATCTGTGGAGCCGTCATCGATGCAGATGATCTCCAGGGCAATATAGGTCTGGCACAGAATACTGTCCAGACACTGCTCAATATAGGGTTCCGCGTTGTAACATGGAATGATGATGGATATCTTATATGCAAACTCCATGATAGTGACTTATTAAAAAATTTATGTTAGGTCCATTGAATCAATTTACTAAGCGAATTTATCTGCTAATTAAAAATAGAAGACAATAGCCGTTTCAACTTATATAGTAATTTAATCTTTTTGTATTCTGCAATAATCTCCATGTACATACCGTCAATATCTCCTTTCGCTAATGCTAATTCAAAGCCCTGTAACTCTTGTGAGGCATAATAATTCTTTAAATCAACAAATTCCTCTGTAGCAATAACTTCTGCAATCTGCCTCTTGTGTACAACTGAAGGTTCATCACCCTTAAATTTAAGTAACATTTCTATAAAAGTCTTAAGGTAATTTTTTAATTCAATCCGAGAAAATTTGTTTAAAGCGTCATTATGATACCTGACCGCAAACTCTTGTTTTTGTTTATACATTCTAAGTTGCGAAGGAATTAACTGACTATTGAACTTTGAAGTCATTCCTCCATACCTATAATTATAAACCAGATCGGGTACTAAAACCGTTTTTTTACTTTCAGGAAAAACCTGGATATTGAACATTAAATCTTCGCCAAAATTATAACCATGTGTATTGATTGTACTGCGATTAATGAGTATTCTTCTGTAAAGTTTACCGCACATAGAAACCGGGAAGATATTGACTCCAAAAAAATTGACATAATAGTTCCGCATGAAACTATCATAATCTAATATTAGGGGCTGCATGCAGAACTTTTTGCCCACCGTTTTAACCAAGCCAAAACGGTCTAACACTCTAGTATGATGACCTACAACAATATCTGCTTCAGTTTTATTTGCATGTTGGAGTAAAATTCGCAATGCGTTGCGGGGAAGCCAATCGTCTGAATCCATAAAACATAGAAAAGTTCCAATTGCACTATTAATACCTGTAAGTCGTGCTGCTTCTACTCCTTCGTTTTTCTTTTTGTCAATGATGGTAAAACGTTTGTCGTGAGCAGCAAATTTTTTAATTATTTTAATGCTGTCATCCGTCGAGGCATCATTAACAATAATAATTTCGATTTCGTCAATTTTTTGCTCGATTACACTTTGTAAACATTTTTTTAAATACTTACCCGTATTATAAACGGGAATGATAATAGATATTTGCGGTTCCATATGATTAGATTGTTAATTCAGATAGGAAGAGTGGATCTAAGGAATCAGTAGATGTGCGTGCCCTTGGGTTGCAATTCCGTGAATAGTTCTTCCCACTGATTAATTACGTTATCTGAATAAAATCGATAACTATTTTTTTTTGCATTGCTGCCAATCAGTTTTCTCAATTCTTCATTCTCTATAAGTTGACATATTTTCTTGGAAACTCAGTAATATTACCAACTGGTATAATATTTTGATTACGATTTTTAAATTAAAATGAGCAATTTATTTTAATCTTTATAAGCCTTTGAAAAACATTAAATAAGTAAACAGATAATAAACTGCTATTACAACACCTATTACCCGGTATTGATTTGGAAACAGTT
Organism: Kaistella pullorum; assembly: GCF_014837035.1. Classification (GTDB taxonomy): domain Bacteria; phylum Bacteroidota; class Bacteroidia; order Flavobacteriales; family Weeksellaceae; genus Kaistella; species Kaistella rhinocerotis. The sequence goes on from NZ_JACSPS010000001.1 coordinate 150,220, forward strand.
TATAGCGCAACAAAGGGTAGGCAATCACCGCCGCCATCAGAAACCAAGACAAATAAGCGAAACGGTTGGAGAAATTGGCACGGATGACTAAGATCCAGAAGGCATTTGCGATCATGTAGGTTCCCCAGAGGTGAATGTAGAATTTATCGGTGATGTTCTTTTTAAAAATGAAATACCAGCCTGCAAATACCGCAAATGAGGAATAAAACAGGAAATCCCAACGGAAACCGCTGTAGGCAAAAACATCATTGTTCACATTGCCCTTGGTGAGGTAAGTTTCTGCCCTGGTATCACCGCCAAAACCAATGCCGCCAAACAGGTTTTCCCAGAAACCACCGCCAATCAGTGAAAGCGGGATGGCCGCGAGCCAGATATAATAATAGAGTTTAGGGTTTTTATACACACCGGCCACCACAAAGCCGGCTATCGGGATAATCAGTGAATTGTGGATCCCGACTGACAGTGCCATCAGCGCGTACATGAAGTACTTCCTGTCATAAAAGCACAGGGCCAGGATGAAAAGCGAAGTTCCTATGCCGTTGCGGATCCCGTTGGTACCGAAGGGCCAGAACATTAAGGAGCCTATAAAGATAAAAAAGATGTAGTACCAGTAGGAGCCGCAGTATTTTCGGGAAAAAATGTAACACGGAACCGTATAGAGCAAAGCACAGAGAAAGAAAAAGGAGCGGTCATTCATGATCTTCGCGCAGAAAATCATGAAATAGTTGAAGATGAGGTCACCTTTTACGTCTGCTTTCTCACCGCCCGTCAGCAGTTTATAGGATTTCGAGTAGGTCAGCATATCGCCGAATACCCAACTTACCGGCCGTGTACCCATATAGAGGATAATAAACACCAGCAGAAAAAAACCCATACCGCGCGCAAAGTTTTTGGTTCCCGCGTTGAATAACTCCGCACTATAGCCGTGAAGCCACGTGATCAACATCATGAAAAGCATCACGTGGTAGTAGATGCCGGTGTAGCTGCTTGTGGGGATCCAGTCGAACAATGGGTGAGGTTGAGGTTGAGGTTAAGGTTGAGGTTGAGGTAGAGGGTTGCGCTCTGCGATAACTTGCGCAAAAAGCGTGCGCCACTGCTGCATTACTTTATCAATCGCAAACCGCTGCACGTTTTCGCGGCCTTTGGCACCCATTTTCTGTCTTAAATTTTCGTCGGTCATCAGCTGTTCTAATTTTTGTGTAAAAATATCCAAATTCTTATAAGGCACAACAATGCCGTCTTCGCCATCAGTGATGATATGTCTCGGACCTGTCGGCGCGTCACACGAAATAACAGGTAAGCCGACCGAGAGTGCTTCCAGAAGGACCATTGGGAAGCATTCGGTCTCGGAGGTCATGGCGTAAATGCTGTAATTCTGCATTTCATGTTGAAGGCTCGGAGTGACTCCCATAAAGCGGATGTTTTTTTCCAGACCTAAACCGTCTATCTGCTCCTGTAATTTTCCGCGCGTTCCGACATAATCTTCGCCCCAGATATGCAACTCCCAGTCGGGAAACCGCGCATTCAGCCTGGAAAAAGCTTCGATAAGATCGGCGAAGTTTTTTACAGGTGAGATCCGACCTGCCGCAAGCATCTTCCTATTTTCAAGGCCTGCACGGACTTCTGTGATTTCCGCCGGATTGGGAATCACAGAAATGTGGTCTGAATGATAAAACGGCACCTCATCCGGGTTCAGGACCACGAGTTGCGTGTATTTTTTCTCAATCCATGTGGAAAGTTTATCCAACATTCTCGCTTTACCGCTGGAGGGTGACTGAAAACTAAAATAACGCGAAGCATGAAACTCTTTGATGACCGGCGTCTTGCTGCACACAAACGGCAGGAAATAGAAATCCGGCCCGAAGCTGCAGCTGACGATCACCTCGGGCTGCATTTCTTTAATAATCTGCACGAGTACCCAAATGTGGGCCGGCATTTTCAAAAGGTTAATTGGACTGAAGTAACTTTTGTTAATTTCATAATTCACGTGAAGATCCAGCAGCCTGATTTTAGGACTTAATGAATAGACAGGTGCCTGGCCCTGCTGTCGGTAAGTCAGCACGGTCACGTCATCGCCAGCGATATCCGCCAGATAATTGACCTTCTCCGTCAGCACTTTTTCGATGCCGCCATGAAGGTACAGCTGGTCGGTGAGGTAGAGGATTTTCATAGATGCACAAAAGTAATGAATGACAGGGAATAATGCGCTTTCAATGAGCAGTTTGTGAGTTGTACGAGAGCGCTTCCAGCGGGGCAAAAATCACCGAGTAGCTTTTTTACACTATGAACCCTGCGTTTGTCACTCCGGAGGAGTCTTTTGCATGAACAGCACTGCATTGAGACGCTTCCAGCGTGACAAAGCGCAGCGGTTAAAATGCGGTACAGGTGAACATCCCGTTTGTCACTCCGGAGGAGTCTCCCGCAAGAAAACTCATTGCCAAGACCCTCTAACATCACAGTAAACTTCCTAGTACTTGCTGTCTTTGAGCCACGGAAATGAAGTCACTTACTTACAAGGCTCCTAAAAAGCTCATCCCACTGTTTTACAATTTTTTCAGGCATATACTTTTTCGCGGTTTCCCTGCCGGCAGTGCCAAATTCCTGACGCAATTCTTCGCTGCTCATCAGTTCCTGCAGCCGCGCTGCAAACATTTCAATGTGTCCGTTTTCAACCAAAAAGCCATCATGTCCATCCGTAATGATGTCACCCGGGCCGTGAGGACAGTCGAAACTCACTACCGGCAAACCGCAGCTCATCGCCTCAATAATGACCATGCCAAAGCCTTCTGACCGCGAAGGTAAAACGAAGATGGAGGAGTCCACATATTTTTCCTGAATATCAGGTGCGGGTGCGAAGAAATGAACATTCTTCAGGTTAAGTTTTTCGGCCTTCGCAAATAAATTGTCGTGCGTTAACTTCCCGTAGATATTGAGTTCCCAATCCGGAAACTCCGGCTCAATCTTCGTCCATATTTGCAACAAAAGATCATAGCCTTTATTAAAACTGTAACTACCCACAGCGATTACGCGTTTATTTTGAAGCGTAGAAAGCTTATCTGTTTGAAAGGGCAGCGGATTAGGAATGACTTCCAGTTGCGGCAATGTCCATTCATTTTTATTCCGTTCGCTCAGCAATACAACTCTCGCGAAACCTCTGCCGAGGTACTGTTTGAGTACATGCTGAAACTTCTTTTGAAATGGCACACCTTCGCCGCGGTCGCCGAGCTGCACCGATGCGTGGCTTTCATGGATCCACTTTGCGCGAGTCCTAATCATCGCGGGCAGCAAAAAGCCTTTTAATGCGTCATCACATACGGAAATAATGTCGGGTTGTAACTCCAGGACTTTTTTTTGAATACCCTCTAAATAGCGGGACAGATAACGAACTGGATTACCTGAAACCTCAACGGAATGCAGGCGTACTTTTTCGGAAAAAGAAAAAAAGGAATTTTTCCCTTCTTCATTTAAACTGATTATATCTACCTCGTACCCAAGATGATCGGCAAGCCAAGAGGCTTTCACGGACAGCACCCTTTCGAGTCCGCCTGCGCCGGTGATACCGTTGGTGATGTAGAGAAGTTTCATGAGGATAAGGACGAGGTTAGGTTAAGGGTGACACTTCGGGCAGCTCAGTGCATTGCTTGAGATTTAGGGGTAAATAAAAGTTCGACAAGTGGTATTTCTATGAATTTTATAAGATAGGATGAGATCAGACTGCACAAAATCAGCAAACCAAAAATGGGCAGTACATACGTAGGACTGTAAATAAAAGCGGGGAAGTAGATCATATAAAAAAACATGTGTACCAACCATATATTGGTCGCGTGCGGGGTGAAAAAATCGATTATCTTACTTAGGGATTCGGACAAATGCAGCTGTAAAAATAAAAAGATAAATCCAAGCCCGGTAAAAGGGGCGATAATAAAATTAGGAACAGCCGCGTGGAACATGATCAAAATGGCAATCCCGGCAAGTGCTGCGATGTTTTTAAACTTAACCCGTTGAAATAAGCTCCTTATTTTTTGATGCCAGTTAAACTTCAGGGCAAATGCACCCAGCATAAACTGAAAAAGCGTACAGAAATACAGGGCAGATTGCCGGTGAACCCACTTTGCAATACCGTTTTCAAAAATATCATTTCGGTAAACCCTCAGATAGAAAGCGGCTGCATATACTAGCAACAGAGCAAGCAGGAACACATACGGGTTCATGCGCTCCAACAGATTAAACCAAAAGCTGGAAGTAAACGCAAATAGAATATAGACCGTCAGAAACCACCAGGCACCATTATAGGAGGGATCTAATGCTGTAAGATTAAGCAACAGCTTTAGCAGTGAGCCCGGATATCCTTCTTTACCTATAAAGATACCGAGACCTACCGCAAACAGAATGACGATGATCCAGAGATTTAAATACAGTTTTTTGAGCCTTGTCTGATGATTCTTTTTATACCTATTTCTATTCTGGAGGAATTTGAAATACAGGCCATAACCACTTACAAACGCAAAAATCGGGACGCAGGCGTCACAAAAAAGGGAGATGTAATAGCTAAGGGGAATGTTTCCTATAAAAATCCAAGGTTCAAAGAGGCCAGTATAGTCGCGGTTAAAAAGATGCAGAAAAAGCATCATCAGGATCGCTATGCTTTTAAGCTGATTGGATTTTTGGAGAGTGATCATCAGATAGCCCGCTAAATGTTTATTGAACTTAACGTTCTTAATACCAAAAGTTTGTTGGTGATGTAGAGGAGTTTCATTTTAACGCAAGAGTTGTTCTATTTGCTGAATCGAAACCTCATGATCTCTATTTTCTTTTTTCCGAAGATTATTCGAAAGCGATAGTCGAAAGCTTTTATCCAAAATCAATCTTTCTACTTTCGAGGCAATATCTGCAGCATTCATTTTCGCAATAAGTCCTGTCTTTTCATCTTCCAAAATGTCAAAAGCGGTGGGAAAATTAGTGCACACAATAGGTTTGTTCAAGTATGATGCTTCTACAACCGTTAATCCTAAGCCTTCAAACAAAGAAGTCTGCACGTAAATATTACAACCTTCCATATAGGGGTAAGGGTTTGAATCCGCTCCTAAAAGAAAAAAAGAATCGTGCAGTTTATTCTTCATTATTAGCTGTTGTAAATTTTTACGCTCCGAACCCTCCCCGATGACATACCATTTTATTGGATATTTTTTTTCCTTTAGCCAGGCACACGACTCCACTGCTAAAAACAACCCTTTTTGTTTCTCTAATCTGCATACTGTCACGATATTGATGGCTTTATGATCAAAGTTTACTTTTAACTGACTTAACGCCTTTTTCCTAACCACATTGATATCGGTAATATCCTTTATAACCTCTACAGGAAAACTTTCTCCTATATTACTTAATTCTTGAGTAATGCCTTTCTTAACATCCTCTGAAACAGCGATGACTTTGTTATACCTATTATAAAATGAAAAATCAAATTTCATATTGTACCCCGCCTTTTTATAATCAATATTAACCCAGGAATATTTGCTTTGAGCTTTTACTTTGTCAGCGATAAAATAAGTAGAAAACCCTTGGCTGTAAGCAATTGCAATATCATACTGCTTATCTATCATCGTAAAATCATTCTTAAAAACTTTCCAGAAGAATTGGGAAGAATGAAGTTCCCCGATATTTATTTTTTTCAAAATATAAAATTTTAATCTTTTTAAGAAGGAAGCTTTCAACCTTTTTAATACGATGACATTGATGTGAGATGGAATTTCATTCAAGAATGCACCGGGTGTAAGCAGCATCAAGTCAACAGAAAAGTCCTGAAACTTACAAGTATTTAGAAGAGTAGCAAGACTTTTTTCGGCACCACCAACTTCAAGGGATTCTATGAAAAACAGTATCTTCTTCGGCATTAGCTCAATAATTTGACGAGATCCTGATGCAAATTGTAAGAACGATGTAACGTGCTTTCTGCAAATTTTTTCTGTAAGGAAAGGTTCAGTAGTAGTTTTTTGACAGCTTGATACAATCCATCACTTGAAATCTCCGTAATAATACCGGTTTCATTTTGATTGACTAAATCTTTTGCACTCGCAAAATCAGTAACCACAATGGGTTTGTTAAAAACCTGTGCTTCTGCTACCGTAAGACCAAACCCCTCATGCAAAGAAGTTTGAACATAGATGTTACAATCCTGCATATATCGGTACGGATTTTCGTTTTCACCTAAAAAGAATAGGTGATCACTTACTCCCAACACATCTGCTTCTTTCTGCACTATGTTCCTTTGCAAACCGTCCCCAATAAGATACCACCGAAAATGAAGATTATCAGCTTTTAGTTTTGACACGGCTTCAGGAATTAAATGTTGTCCTTTTTCTTTTGTGAATCTAGCCACTGTCAGGATACGGACTCCATCAAACCAGTCATCAAAAGTTTCTCCCGCAGCCGCTTGCTGTTTCAATTCTTTTACAGGGATAATGTTATGAAAGACAATGGTTTTGTTCTTTAGTTCGGGAAAATGCTTAAGAAATATATCTTTGGCACTTTGTGATACGCAGCAAATTTGGTTGAAAGCGGGATAATATTTTTTGCCGAAATTAAAATTGGTAACTACTTTTTCAATATCAAAGTGTATCCATTGTATTTTTTTTATCGCATTTACCTTTTCATGAATAAAATAGGTGATAAAGTCTGAAGGACCAGCAAATGCGACTGCGATATCATACGAACCATAATGAGGATCGTTTTTCAAAACTGCGTCGTAATTGTGATGCCAGTCACCGGTAACTTTGATCTTCAGGTAAAGCAGCACAAAGCGTATTGCGTTGCCAATTTGAAAGTTTTTCAGGAAAGCGCCAATAGTATATAGAGGTGGATTTTCAATTATAGGTTTAATGTCCGAAAAATTATGCAGATACTGCACGTCTACGAAAGAAGGAATCTTGTTTTCAAGTACACCTCCTTTTTCGAGCAACAGCAAGGTGACGCTTACTTGGTAATGCCTCAAAGCTTCAAGCAGTGAAAGCAGTGCCTTTTCGGTACCACCGAGGTTCATTTTGTGGGAAATTAAAAGGAGTGATTTAATGTCTAAAATGGTTTTTTATTTATGATATATTATTTAATTATATATATAATTCCTCAATACATATTTAATTAAAAAGAAAGTTTAAATTTTGAATGTCTAAAACGTTTTCTGATATTTATAAAATAAGAAGATAAACGCACTGGTAATTTTCTTATTAAAAAGGTCAAGATACCACTGTATGGCAGCGTGTTAAGTTCCTTCCGAATTATTTTACGAACCTTCTTATTCCTGTCATAATTTGGATAATAACTCAGGTTACAGAAAGTATTAGCTAAATCTGATTTGTAAATACCGCCAACCATTACCTTAATGTTGTTTTTAAATCTTGAAGTGGTCACAAAATCATATTGGTATTTTGAGGCCACAATTACATTAATGTTTTTTTCTGAAAAATCAGAACGCATTATACTACTATTTTCATCACAATAAAAATATAGTTTCTCGCTCGTCTTTACAATTTTATTTATCCGGTCTAAAATATCATAAAGAAAGAAAACATCTTCATAAATAAATCCTACTTTAAATTTTTTGTTTTCCAAGATTTCCTTTTTATATAATCTTCGCCAAACAGCGTATTCACTTTTTTCTATGACATTTAACAACCAAGATTCCTTATCAACAGTGTATATCTTATTTGAAGTCATCTTTGCGATTTTGGTTGACGTGTGATAAACACCACACTCCGAAATATCCGCATTTTCAAATCTGAGATTATTCAAGAGGATCTCCAACATTTGTGGAGAAATGTAATCATCACTGTCGACAAAACTTATATAATCTCCGGTCGCTAAAGCTAGTCCAGCATTTCTTGCAGAACTTGAACCTCCATTGCTTTTATTAATTACTACAATCCTTTCATCTACTATAGCAAACTCTTGACAGATTATAAGACTGCCGTCTGTTGAGCCGTCATTAATAAGGATTACTTCAATATTTGAGTATGTTTGATTAAGAATAGACTGTAAACATCTCACAAGATATTTTTCTACGTTATAAACCGGGACAATTACTGAGATTGTTTCTTGATACGCCACTACAGAAAATTTTACAAAATTCGAACAAACATCTTCTGTAAGTCCTGTACCCTTTTTTTCGTTACGGTAACATACACGTCTCCTTCGCCAGCAAAGAATAATATATCGTCTCCGTTCTTGACTACCGACGAAATATATCTGATTCCGGGGCGTCTACCTCTTGCTCCCATTCCATTGAATATAGGCTCCTTGGTCATCAATACCGGTAATAAAGATTTTTTATCAATTAGTATTGCCCAATGATAATAGCAACGGCCAGTGAGCTTATTGTTTATTTGGTGTATAATTACCAACCAGAATTTATCATCGAAATTAATCGGATTTGTACTAAATGATACTAGGGTGCCGAAGCCACCAGGATCGGTTAACTGCTTAGATAATGTTTTATTAATAACCGTTTCGAAACTAAAAGTATCTCTGTCTTTTAAAATTAAAACTTTAAAAGGATTTATTGAATAGAATAGCAGAAGATTTGATTGATGTTCGGCGTAAATCCAATTCTTTTCAACAGCGCGGCGAGGAAAATCAACTTGTGGCACCGCAAGTATCGTGACAGAATTTTCCGACAAACTAAGTACCGATATTGCGGAGGACACCGATTTTAAATGAACGGTTTGTCCTTCGTGCAATTTACTAATTAAAGTATGGTTTATCATTATTTTATCACCCCAGCGGAACAACCTAAGATCTTCTATTGCAAAATCATCAGCATCAATATGTGTGATTACGTTCTTAATTACAACAGATTGTGCCGATTCAAGTGAGTTTGTGTTTAATATAAATACAACAGGACTTCCTTGTAAATAATATTTACTATTGGCTCTTACCGCATTAAACCAAGGTATTTTTTGAGATTTGGCAAGAAGGATAATATTCTGCTGATCTAATTTTAGAGCTCCAGGGTTATAAAGTCCTCCTGCAAACGATAATGTCCCTGGCTTCGCAATAACATTCGATTTTCTTCTGTGCCTTATGTACGGAATAAATCTGGTTACAAGGGCTATTACAGGTATGTATAGATCATAGAACAGGTTCAACAGTAGTAAGCCTACTTTCTTTACCGTAGGCCATTTATTTATTTGCAACCTAATTTGATATATTATAAAACTCACCCTTTTACCACACTATTATTTCGTTACAATATATCTTTAAATTTTAAATAAACCTAGCTTTCTAAATACTTTAAACACAATAGATTTATTATAGCCATTAAGTTCTATCTGCAAAGCCTTTTGCTTTTGACTTGATAGAGAAAAGTGCAAATAGAGATCCTCAATATTTACATTTCTTCTTCTTGCAGCATCTATGATAACAACCCAATACCAGAAATAGGCTTTGTCCGCGTTTAAATTCAATGATATACTATTTGAGTGCGCCCTATAGTAATACAAAGGTTGGTTCAATAGCATTGCTGGACCTGCTTCATAAAGTTTCAAAACTAAATCACGGTCTACCGCGCGTAGAAGATAGGAACTAATGCCTTCTGTCCTACAATAAAAGTGAGATTTGTAAGAAAGAAATGCAAAGAGATAACCGTCAAAATCAAAAAAATCAGATACATAATTTTCAACTTGTATTGTATCTCGTTCGAACTGAATCCGCAGATTTTCATCACACCAAAAAGGTTTGGAATAAATCATCGAAGCTTCGGGATATTTTTGATGTTCGGTCACCATCAGCTTGAGTGCATCTACGGTAATCGCATCATCCGGATCCAGAAAGCCGCATATTTCTCCTGCCGCAAGTTCGGCAAGTCGTCGTTTGGTGAACCCGCAACCTTTGTTCTTATCATTAACCTCCAACTTAAAACGCGGGTCAGCAGCAATCATGTTTTTCATTACCGCGACAGAGTCGTCAGTAGAGCCATCATCCACAATGACCACCTCCCAGTTATCGTAGGTTTGCGCGATAATGCTGTCATAGCAATCCCTAAAGTATTTGCCGTTGTTGTACTGTGCGATTAAAATGGAGAAAAGAGGGGACTGCTGCATTATTCTTAACAATTAAGCTTTTAATTACGCAAATTTAGCCTTTAATTTTAAAAAATATTTTTCGAAATATTCGTAAGATAAGGCAGAAATAATGAATGTGCCACCAAGCGTAATGGTATAAATCACCAGATTGCTGTCAAAATATTTTCCTGCCAGAATGGCTAAGGGAACTATTGCCGGATGATACATGTAAATCCCATAAGAAATAGATCCTAAATAATTGAGCGGTCGACATTCAAGGATTTTTTCGTAGCTGGGATTACAGGCTAAATTAAGTATAATGATTCCAAATAAAACAGAATAAACTTCGAGATGAAAGAAACCGTACTTAATTCCGCAAGACAAACTGAGCAATAAAAAGCCGACGATGAATAATAAGAGTATCTTATTATATAGAATTTGTAATATTCTTTTGTATCTGTGAAAATGTATGGCTGCGAAAATACCGCCAATAGCCATACAGTTGATATTGAAAAGTGACCAGAAATTACTTATCCGCCAATCAACACCTGCAATATTACCTAATCCTAATTTGATCATCCAATACAGTATGAGGAGTAGTATCATTCCTTGAATTAATCTCCTTCTGAAAATGACAATAAACAGTGGCCAAAAAATATAAAATTGCTCTTCTGTCCCCAGTGACCAACTTTGCGACGCACCCGTAACTTCACCGTAATAAGCGACGGCCAAGTTCGGCAGGATAAAGATATACATCAGCAGCTTTTCCCAGAAATTTTATCCAATTGGCCTGAATGCAGGGCTGGGCACATTAGACCACATGGAAAAATACGGAATTATAAAAAATCCTAATACTAAAATAAGAAAGTACAGCGGCCATATCCTGAAGATCCTTCGGAGGTAAAAATTTCTGAAATTTATCTTCTGATGAATTTGCTGCTCTCTTAACAATAGTGTTGTAATTAAAAATCCACTTAAAACAAAAAAAAGCACAACCGCCAGTTTACCAATAATTTGAAAAAAAGCAAGTTGGTATAGATTCGGTAATCCATAAAATTTTTTTATATAACTCAACGTGAAAAATTACGACTGTCGTGGCAGCGATAAACCGTAGGGTATTTAGGTTCGGAAAATAGGTTTTCATTACACCATGTTTTTTTTTGAAGATGGTGCTTTAGATAACATATCCAGTTTTTCTTTAAATTTTTGAATATACAAGTACGAAATAAAATAAAATCTTTGATAAATCGACAAACAGTACGCAAATATCATCCGATTATTTTGCTCAGCTGTCTTCTTTAAATTGATCCAATTAAGTATAACATTTGCTACTGCTATCTTATCAATATTTTTAAGATGCTTCCAGGCAATAATCCGCACCTTCGTACTTCTTGTAAAATTTACAAGATCTGTACTCCCGCTCCATGCTCCACCGTCATGCACCCGATAGACCACCGGTGCATTGTCTGAATAGTAAAAGGATCCATATTGTGACAGAAAAAGCCAAAGTGAGGCGTCAATTAATGAACTGGCCAGTTGTGGAGGCAAATCTTTCATAAAATTTCTAAAAAGGGCCGTTGGAGTTGGGATATGTATGAAAGGCGTTTCAGATTTATTGAAAGAGGTCTTGCTTAGTAGATTTTTTCTCCGCTCTAAAACATTATTCCTAAGGACGTTCATATTGCTAAAGCACAGAGCATACTCCTTGTTTTCTTCTAAAAACTCGACCTGTGTCCGGAGTTTTAGCGGATCCGTCCAGTAATCATCACCTTCACAAATGGCAATATATTTCCCGGCAGCTCTTTGCAAAGCCCAGTTAATATTTCCGGACATACCTTTGTTCTCCTCGTGTCTCGTATAAAATATTTTAAAATTTGACGGAACTTGCCGGCTCGCTAAAAAAGCCTTCACAATCTCGTCTGTATTGTCCGGCGATCTATCGTTAGCAATAATATATTCGATCTCGCCGGGATATTCCTGCAGTAATACACTGGATAAAGTTTCCGTAATATATTCAGCATGACAATGGGTGATCGTTATTACAGTGATTTTGGGATATAAGCTCATATTATTAAAGAACTACTTAATTGGCGACAATCTCCCATTCAAATTTTGGCTTAATATATCCCGGCTCTCGCCCCATATAGACGCCGAGGTCGCGCTCTCCATCCTGAACCGTAAAGGTGAATGCATTTGCAATCGAAAATTCTGCCCGGCTTCGGTCAACCACACACATAAATTTTAAACTGTATGAGCCACTTTGAAAGAAATTAGGAGGAAATAGGCAAACAACGGTGTTTTTTCCTTGCCGGAGTTTGAGACTTTCCGAGGTGTTAAAACTGAACAAAGCTTCCCCCAATTCGCTTATTAAATGATAAGTAATGTGATATCGTTCAGGTTCGCTACATTTAATTTCAATTTCAGTAACCAATTCAATGAGACCATTTTCATCCAGGGGCTCAGAGGAAGTACGATTGCGATTTTTGATCTCAATTGATTTTAATTCAACATTTGCAGTTCCTCTTTCATAAGATTGAAAGTGAATATTGTGCCCGCCATTTGTCAGATAGGCATTTACACACTGATGGATATCCCCCGAAAAATCAATTCTACCATTTTTAAGCAAAATCCCCTTATCACATAGTGTTTTCACACTCGCCATATTATGACTCACAAACAGCACCGTCCTTCCCTCACCCTTACTCACATCGCCCATCTTCCCCAGGCATTTTTTCTGAAACTCCGCGTCGCCCACGGCTAATACTTCATCCACAATTAAAATCTCAGATTCCAGATGCGCGGCCACCGCAAAGGCCAGCCTCACATACATCCCCGAAGAGTAGCGTTTCACCGGCGTGTCGATATACCGCTCCACGCCCGCAAAATCCACGATCTCATCAAACTTTCTTTTGATCTCGTTACGCCTCATACCTAAAATAGCGCCGTTTAGAAAGATATTCTCGCGGCCTGTCATCTCGGGGTTAAAGCCGGTTCCCACTTCGAGCAAAGAAGCAATCCTGCCCTGCACTTCGAAATGTCCGGTCGTAGGTTTGGTTACCCGGCTCAGCAGTTTAAGCAGCGTAGATTTGCCCGCACCGTTGCGCCCAATGATGCCTACGGCATCGCCTTTTTCAATTTCGAAGTTGATGTCTTTTAAGGACCATACATAGTCGCTTTCGCCTTTGGTAGCGCGGTCGTTGCTTTCGCCGATCTTAAGGAAGGGGTCTTCTTTGCCGCGGAGGCGCGCCCAGGCCCGGTTCAGGTCATGGCTCAGGGTGCCGGTACCGACTTCACCGAGGCGGTATTGTTTGGAGATGTTGACGGCGCGGATGGCGGTGTTTGGATTCAAAATTTTTTAGTTTATTTACTTTTGACTTCGTCGAACCACTACGTTGGGTTTGCCTTGATGCAAAAGTAACAAAAAATCAAGACTGGATCTTTGCCGCCTAACTTTTAGATTTTTAATGGAGTTAGCGAAGCTCCTGCGTCGCTTTTTGCTAAAAAATTAAAATTTCTTTAAGAAAATTTTGACTCCTTACAGTCGTAGAACCACTTCGTTAGGTTTCAAACTTGCGCGGACAGGAGATTTTTTCTTCGATCCTTCTTTATTGTCGCGCTTCGGACAAAGGGAATTTTTAAGTGGTTCAAATTTAGACATTTTGAGATAAAGAAATTTAAATTTTTCTTAACGCAAAAATCTCCTAAGTCATTTTTAAATACCGCAGTATGCGTTTGTCATTGGCTGCGCCGAACCTACGGTTTCAGAACACAGACTGAAGGTCTGCGAATGTAGTTCAGAAGAGGAGTGAAGAAATCAGCGAAGCGGTTCGGCGAAGTCAATCTAATAAAGCCTGCAGATCGGTCAGTAAGAGATCCCTCCTTCGTCGGGATGACAACCAGTACAGTCGGCATGACAACCAAACTTTGTTAAACTTTAGATCATTCCTGGTGGAACGGACTTTTGTCATTCAGAACGCAGCGAAGCGGAGTGAAGAATCTCTCATTTTGATCGCAAACCAATCAGTAGAGATCCCTCCTTTGTCGGAATGACAACCGCGCTATGTCATTGGCTCACCGAATCTACGGTTCAGAACACAGACAGAAGGTCTGCGAACGAAGTTCAGAAGCGAGGTGAAGAATCTCAACGTTCGACTAGGTTAAACTTTACAACCCTATATTACTCTCAGAAAGAGATCCCTCCTTCGTCGGAATGACAACTGTTGTCAGATGAACGCGCTTTGTCATTAGCTGCGCCGAACCTTCGGTTTTAGAACACAGACTGAAGGTCTGCGAACGAAGTTCAGAAGCATAATCGAATTGAACCTCTTACTTTGAGCACCAGTCAGTGGAGATTCCTCCTTCGTCGGAATAACAACCGCGCTATGTCATTCAGAACGGAGCGCAGCGTAGTGAAGAATCTCTTTGTCAGAGGTCCCTCCTTCGTCGGGATGACAACTGTTGTCAGATCAACGCGGTTTGTCATTGGCTACGCCGAACCTACGGTTTCAGAACGGAGCGAAGCGCAGTGCAAATGTGCACCATATCACGAATTCCAGAAAATACAATTAATAAATAATGAGTAAAGGAACTATCCCCGCAAAGACACTCTTCAATGCGACCGTTTTACATCATTAAAATCTCAATGACTCCGACATTACCGCTCTGTCATCAGCAATCTACTTTACGAACTTTCTCAGTAACATCCTCTTACACTTTGAATTTTGTAATCAGGTCTTGTAAAAACCGGTATTACCGCCATTACTTCACAGGAAATTCCGGTCGGCGCATTTTGAATTTGGTTCCTGTAAGCGATTCTAAAAATAGAACGAGCGCCGTTTTTTCATCTTTTGTCAGCTTTAAAGGCTGCATCAGCGAATCTGTCACCGGATAATTGGGATCTTTCAGTTTTTGATCGGGTTTCGGATCGATCATGTGCATTCCGCTATTGTACATGTTGACAATACCTTCCAGATCATCAAATAAACCATTGTGCATCCATGGTCTTGTCAACAGGAGATCGCGGAGTTGCGGGGTTTTAAATTTGCCCACATCTTCCGGTTTTCCGGTTACACTGTAGAGTCCCAAATCCTCGTATTCTCTTTTATAATACGTCAAACCGATATTATGAAAAGATTCATCGGTAAGGTTTTTACCGTTATGGCAGTTCATGCATCTTGCTTTGGTGCGGAAGATGTGCATGCCGTAAATTTCCCGGTCGGAAAGCGCATCGTAATTCCCGTCAATGAACTGATCGAAACGGCTGGGCTGACTTTTAATTGTTTTCTGGAATTCGGCGATGGCTTTCACAATTTTCGGATAGGTGATTTTGTCATCTCCAAAAGCGTCTTTAAATAAAGGCTGATAACCTTTGATTTTCTTAATTTTTTCGGGCAGCGATTTCACGTCCATATCCATCTCATGATGCGCACCCAAAGGTCCGGCGACCTGCTCTTCAAGTGTTTTTGCCCGTCCGTCCCAAAAAAATGTGGTCCGGTCCGCTATGTTGAAAAGGGAAATGGTATTGCGGTTCCCTGAAAGATGGTTGTTCCCGATGGAAACGCGTCTTCTGTCTGTCCAACCCATTTCGGGGTCATGGCAGGTACTGCACGAAATCTGATTCGATTTTGAAAGCTTAGGGTCAAAAAACAGCATTTTTCCCAAAATAACCTCGGGTCTGTCCTGTGCCTCAAAATACAGAGAATCTCTTTTAACAGAAGAAAATTCAGACCATTTCACACCCTTGTCAATAGTTGGTTTGGGCCACTCTGCAATTGCCTTTTTGTAGCTTTTAACGATATCATCAATGGTTGGATCCTGTATGTTGGATAGCGTATTGCTCACTTTCGGCGTAAAACTCCACAGGAAAAAAACGGATAATACGGTAAATGCGGTGATGTATCTCTTCATTTTTGAATGTAATGATTATTGATAAAAAAGCGGTTTAAAAGGTGATGCCAAAACTTGCGCCTGCAAAATTATTGTTCTTTTGCTGAATGTTTTGCGCAAACCATTCTCCGCTTACAAAAAATGCAGGTAGTTTTTCTGATTTAATGTCATACCGCACACTGGCGCCATAAGTTGATGTATTGCTTGTGAGAAAGCGGTAATCGTGCAGCACCCAATCTGCAATGGACGGCCGGAGACTGAGGTCCAAAGCATTGACGGCATTATTCACTTTCCGGAAAGAAAACCGGGGTTTAAAAGAAAGCACCTGATTATCTGAAAGTTCCAGTTGAAAGGCAGTATGCATGCCCAAAGTGAAAGCATCATATTTTTGTCCCGAAAACGGATAGATCCTGCGGTCGGTTATTTCGCTGTAATTAAAGAACGGAACTAAAGTCATTACAAAATCCTCATTCGTGAACTGATAAAACAGTTTCGCTGTGGAATTGTAATTTTCGCGTTTGTACGCAGCCCTTTTGTAGATCTGCTGAATCATTTCGGTATTGTGGGTATACCCGAACTCATATCCTGTGTGAATATCGGATGTATACGAAACCACAAGACCGGTTCTGTGCTTACCGAAGCTGAAGAACTTCGCCGCTTCGATAGCATACAGATCATTTTCAAGATCACTTGCATCCAGAAAATTATTGGCATTTTTAGGTTTAATTCCCTTTACATTATTCGACCTTTTTAAACTTCCCCTGATATAAAAATCTTTTCCTTTGCTGCCTGAAATATGACCGCCAACCTGGTATCCTGTTTCTTCAAACAGTACGGAAGCATATTCGCTGCTAAAAAAATTATTGCTGAATCCGAAACCTACCATTTGGTAAATTATGGGTTTATTGACGGTACTTACAAAATTTACAGAACCGGTTTGGGTATATAAATTCAGTTCTCCGAATGCACCTACCTGCAATTTTTTGTAAATATCGTAGTTCGCACCCGCTCTTAAAATAAGGTCCGATGTCGTGTTTTTACTGCGTGGATCTCTGTTCCTGAAAGCCATCTGTGCTGTATAATGGGCTTCGATTCCATAACTGAATCTGCTGAACTGCCTGCCGTATCCCCCGCCAAACTGATAGACTTCCAGCTTTTTGTTTCCCCCTACCGAATCGGATAAAATGTATGGAGCCACCCGTTCATAGTCTAAATCTTCATTCCATTTGATGTTTTTCAGATTGATGTTGGTGTAACCGGCATTTCCCCAGAGGAAATTATTCTTTTTAGTCTTTTTATAAGATGCGGCGCTGACGGAAAAACCCTCTGATCCGGAACCTGACTGCTGACGGTAAATGTTCTTATTTTCGTTCTGATAGGAAATGCTGAGCTCTGAAAATGACACAGAACTATAATCCGACCTGTTGGCCGGATTATAGAAATACTGTTGGGTAAGAAACCGTTCCTCACTGTACTGCTGTACATTTTTTTTAAAAATAAGGCTGCTGTCAACCGATTGAGAATGAAGTATTGAACCGAGTGCAACCAGACAGGGAGATAAAAATTTCTTAATACTGAACATGGTGATAGCCTGGTTTATCTTATAATTCCGTTGATAAAACTGGATTGTGAATCTCTGGTGAAATCGGAAGCAGAATTATTGGTGTCTTTGTAGATATTTTTACCGTTTGCAGTTTGGCCCAAAACTTTTCTTCTCACAGTTTTCCCGCTGTAGCCTGGCGATGCACTGGTATAGCCTGCATCCAATGAAGCACCGGTAATTATATGCAGGAAATCTGCATCTCTGCTGGTATTTACCGCATCTACAATCCAGGAATTTGGAATTTTGTAAGAATTTACGGTAGTTGTGTTCCCTGCCGCGTTGGTGTAAGAATAGGTGTATTTGTAATTCTGTATGAAGGTAGCGGGATTTTCACCGGCCGGAAAACGGGCAATCACGTAAGCTTCCTGGCTTGTAGTGTAGAGGAATATCATGTTGAAGGACATTTTGGTATACACCACTGCCGCATTGGGAACAGCAGGATTATCCACGTGACCCAAAGATGGATTGTTACTTGGAAATTCAAAATCGGCGTTACGGAGATCGAAACCGTTTGATGCTGTGTGATCAATAGCATTATCTGCAACCACAATAAAATCTCCGGGCTGCACCGGATATTGTGTTCCTGAACCTGTAAGAACCATCATATTGGAAATTGGGAAATATTCTTCCACATTATATGGCGTAATAACTCTTTTTACCGTGGTGAAAAATTCCGATCCCGAAATAATTAAATTATCCGCATATAATACCTTGTCGGTATTGTTGACCAGCTTGAAATAACGCGAATTATTGTAGTTCTTGTTATCCGGAGTTTTTACCCCGGTAAAGAAAACCTCTTCAATAAGGAAATCCTGGCTGAACTGTTTGATCTGAAGGTTGACCAAAACATTTGATGTGGCCGTATTGATATCAATATTTGCGGTTCCGCCAACCTGCACCTCATCTAAACTGACCATAATGGCCTCTCCGTTTGCAACTACCTTGTAGGAGCCGTAAGGAAGGTCAAAAGTATGTGCACTTTGGTTGACGAAATTATATTTGGTGATGGCTCCTGTATTCACCTCCTGGATCTCGACTGCCACATTTTTGTAAGAAGAGATATCTTTTCCGGAAAGGGTCACTGTTAAGTTGCTTTTCTGCGCCACTACCGCGCCGCTTCCGAACCCGTCATCATCTCTTGAACACGAAACCGTTACTGTAGTTGCCATTGCTGCGAGCAATCCGAAGATTAATAATCTTTTTTTCATAGTATTATATTTTTAAATAATTAGTTAAAAATTGTAGGTTAACTCCATTCCGAAATAAGGAGTATTGCCCACCTTTCGGTAGATTCTGTTGCCTAGGAAAGTATAGGGATGCTGGTAATTGAAGATTCTGTTGACGAACATGGAAGAGCGTATCCCACGGTAAATTACTTTGGTCACCTTTAAATTGGCCTGAACGGTATGCGTTAACCTTCTGGAAATATGATCTGAACTGACACCCCGTACCAGCCACTGCAGGTAAGCGTCCTGCGCGTCTGAGGGTTGAAAATCATGGATCACGTTATCCAGACCGTAGTACTGCTCAGGTTCGGGTACCCGCTGGTCACTTTTTTTATAATCATAAAGATTTCCCTGCACAGAAGCAGAGACCGTTAAACCCAATTGTGGAAGATAAGTATCAATCATTAGATTGTAATTCATACTTTCATTGATATAGCCCTGATCATTCTTATAAATCCCGTAGTAGGGAAAATTTTGGCCCCCCAAGGAGATGGCCGGGCTTTCAATGACCGGAACCGTATTTCTGTATTCTGTTCTGAACCACGCGCCGGTAAGTGTAAATCTTGTATTGATGACTTTTAATCTTGGTGAAGAATACCCAAATTCTACACCGTTCTTCAAAGTTGCACTTCCGTTTTCTGTGGTAGAATACGTTCCGAATTCTTTTTTTAAGGTGTAAGGAATGTTCGCCAGATTGGGCCCGTTATTCCAGTCATCGTGGTTTACATAAGCCGCGTCATATTGCTTGAACTCGTGAACCCTGGTCTGTAAAGTGGATCTGAAACCATTGTTCAGGATTTCATTAAAGTAGGTGACGAACAGATTATGCCTTCTGTACGATAAATTAAGCCTGATTTCTTTCTTGCTGTTTTTTGCTGCGGTAAGATCTTTATTCTCCGTATTTTCAATATAAGTCATGAAGTTTACATAGCGGTAGTTTTCATCATTGTGGAAATAGTTGAGCTGCGCATAATCCCAGTATTTTTGATTGGGAAAAAGCATTCCCATGGTGGGGGTTTTGTAAAATTCTCCGTATCCAACTGTAAGATCAATAGCCAGAGGCTTCTCCTTAAGCATAATATCAGGAAGTTGATACTGGAAATTCACCCTGGGCTCCAGGTAAGATTCACCGCTGATTTTGTAGGAGGGATCAAGACCCAGCAGTTTCGAAAGCCGCAAACCCGTGTATAAATTGAACCGGTGTTGACCCAATTGGTAATTAAGTTCATTTCCCACAAAAGCAGCTGCATTTTGCCAGGCGGGTATATCATCAAAAGTCCGCGGGCGGGAACCCATCACTGAGTTGGGTGGTGTGGCCAAATCCCACTGCATACCGTTTCCTCTGTTTTTAGAATATCTGAAGTCTAAACCGGCTTCGTACTGAAACTGAAAACCGCCTGATTTCTTCTTTCCGGTCGCCTGCAAAGCCGCCGACAGATCGATGGGGTTGCTGTCTGTACTGAAATCCGAGATGTAACGCAAAGTAGGGTAAAATCCTGTGTTTTCACCCGCCTCAAATGATAACGGAAGTGAACGGGGTCCGCTTAAATTAATGAGTTTTGACTGCTTCAGTTGGTCAAAGCCCTGGCGGATGGCCGTATTGAGCACAATTCGGTTGAAAAAATTATTCTGATTTAAAGTATAGGCAAAATTATTGGTAAAACTTATTCTGAGGCTGGTATTTTTATATTGATCAATCGCGGTAACGCCCGTATCGGGATCAATTTCTTTTGTATCAATATTGGATGCAAGGTCGATTGTACTCCGCCATTCCAATGGGCTGTTCCAGAGGCTGGTCAGTAACCTGGAACGGACAGAACCTGTCATACGCCGGTAATTATCGTACGAATCCGTAGGATCATTTTTGGAGTCGAGCAAATCGAGATTCGCATTCAGCTGCCAGTTTTCAGTCATCGAAAATCCCTTTCCAACATAATATTGCTTGCTGAAACCATCGGTTTTAAAACGGGCCTGAAACGGAGTTAAGCCCACCTTTCTTTCAATCTTGATTAACCCGGACGTTAAATCTCCGTAAGCTGCCGTCGGGATTCCCCTTATTATCTCTACTCTTTCAATATCATTGGTTGAAATCGTGCGCATATCTACGCCCGTTCGTGTAGAATTTAAGTTAAGAGGCCTTTCTGACAAATGTCTTGGATCAGAGGAGGTTAACAGATTTGCATTCGAATTAAGAATATGGTCATCCATCATAAACTGTGTGCCCAGTGCAGAAGTAATATAGTCACTCGGGGCACCTGCACTTTCGCGCAAAGCAATCCTGTTCACCGAGGTGAAATCGGGATCCCGTGATAAACCACCGGGCAGCAGCTCCAGTAAATCCGTAAAACTCGATGGCTGCAAATGTTCCATCGCTTTTCGGTCAATTACGGACGTACTCGTTAATCCTTTTTTTTCCTTTGCGGTGATAAACACTTCTTCCAATTTTGTTTCGGACTGAAGCTGTATGTCTAATTGGGTATTTTTAGTAAGATGTACACTGATTTGCTTTTCCTGATAATTGGGATGCGTTATCTGCAGGGTGTAAGTTCCCGGAGCTAAATTGAAAATACTGAGTCCGGAAGAATTGGTTACAAAAGTTTTTTGATGGATAGAAACCGTGGCATCCTCCACTGCTGATTTTTTCCCGTCAAGAACATTTACTTCCAGACGGAGGGTATTTTGCCCAAAGACAGACAAAGAAAAAAAAGAAAATAACAGATGAAGAATATACTTTTTCACAACGCGACTGATATCCGGTTAAAACATTTGTCAGGATATTGAGTTTGCGAAAGTATTAAATTTTATTTAGAACTAATAAAAATAACGAACATTTGTGCATAAATACATTGTACAGCAGTTGCCTGCAAAACACAAAAAAACCGCCCGTAAACGGAGCGGTTTTTACTTAAATTATTAAATGATTATTGCTTGATAAGCTTTTTTGTAATGGCCGTGCCGTCTTTGAGGCGGACCGTCATCAGATACATGCCGGCTTTCAGATGACGCACATCGATTTTCTCTGTACCGCCAAAACTCGCGATCGGACGGCCCATACTGTCCGCCAGCAAAATTTCGCTGACAGCACTTTGTGCATTGATATTGACCAGGTCTTTAGCCGGATTTGGGTAGATCTGAACTGCCTGGACAGAACTGTGGCCTACACCCATGGTTCCCTGAACTTTGATCGTATAGTCTTCGGTTTCGCCATACGTATCGGACACATCACAGGCCTTACCGGCTGTCGCTCCTGCTGGACCAACTGTTGAAAGCCTTACCCGCATACGGTAGTCACCGTCTGCGACATTCGCAGGGA
The DNA here is from genome assembly GCF_014837035.1 of Kaistella pullorum. Taxonomy (GTDB): domain Bacteria; phylum Bacteroidota; class Bacteroidia; order Flavobacteriales; family Weeksellaceae; genus Kaistella; species Kaistella rhinocerotis. The sequence goes on from NZ_JACSPS010000001.1 coordinate 172,300, forward strand.
TGGTGATGGTTTTAGTCAGCGTTCCCTGGTCTGTAGAACCGACATAAATGAATTCGTTCGCATCGAACAGGAAGTTTTTGTTATAATCAATCCAAACGGAAACCGACTGTTCAAACCAACCGTAACCGATGATGACCTCGAGGGTGTAAGTTCCTCCGCGGGAAACCGTGGCTGTTTTCGCACTGAAATCCGAAAAACCGCTGCTGCTGCAACCGGACAGACTTTCAAGGTCTGCGAGTTTCACGCTTTGGATGACGGCGCCGTCACTGCAGTTGAGTGAAGGCTCACAATAGGAGTCGCGGATAATTTGGGTACACTTGATACGTCTGGCCGTAAATTCCCAGTCGCTGCTGAGGCAGCTGGCATTGCGGTGGGTGTAGAAGCGCACATTGCCGTCAGCTGCTGCGGTCCACGTGGCTTTACCCGCACCTGAACTAAGCACGGTAGTACCGTCTGCCGTAGCTACCGTCACGAAAACAACATCACCTTCAATGGGATCGGCAATGAACTCATAAGTGACGCCGGCGGTAAGTTTCACCACCGAATATTCACCTGTAAAGGCATAATCGACGATAAGTTCGGTAGTACCGGTACAGTTGGGCGTAAAGACACCTGAAGGATACTGTCCGTTCGGTGCCGTAAGGCAGCCTGCAGTCTGAGCATTGGAAAATGACGAAAAAGTAAGAAACGAAAGAAATAGTAAAAGTATTCTCATAAATAAAATGTTTATGAGTGTAAGATAGCGATAATTTTTGCGTTGACCCAAGAACAAGGCGCTTACTAAGGCCATGAGGATGCCTTTTGGAACTGTATTTTAATAATTTTACTTGTCCGGAATGATGTCGAAAGGTCGGGGTAAGACCTTAATGGGTCCATCCCGATCCGCCGCGGCGGAGACGGGATCTCTGCTGCTAATTCTCAAATTGTCCTTGTCATCCCGACGAAGGAGGGATCTCTTTTGCACATTCTCAAATTCTCAAATTACCACATTTTCAAATCCCTTGTCATCCCGATCCGCCGCGGCGGAGACGGGATCTCTTTTGCGCAGCAAAAGCAAATTCTCAAACCCTCAAACCCTCAAACTCAAACTCTTCCCCTAAAATCCCACCACTTCCGCTTCACGTCGCTGGTATACGAGTAGTATCCGTAACCGTACCGGTTGCCGTAACGCGTGTCTTCGGGTTTTACACTGTTGAGGACAAATGCCATGTTGCCGATCAGGTTCTCGCGGCGGAAACCGCCGGCGAAGTCGATCATCTCTTTCTCGGTAAAATCAGATTTTACCACGTACAACACCACATCGGCATTTTCCACGAGGTGCAGCGTGTCGCTTACGAGCATTACTGGCGCGGAATCGAGCACTACATAGTCGTAAGTCGTTTTAAGGTGGGTGATGAGGTCGTTGAACTTCTTCATGTCGAGCAGGTCATTCGGGTTGGGCGCGATCTGACCGCTGAAGAGCACGTCGAGATTGTCATTGATGCCCGAAGGGATGATGTAGCTTTCAGCGCTTTCCTCATCGGATACGAGGTAATCGGTCAAACCCACATTCTTACCGTTCACGAAGCGGTGCAGCTGTGGGTTGCGGATATCCGCGCCCACAATGATGACACGGCTTTTGCCGGCCAGCGTAAGGGCTACATTCATTGAAATGGTAGTCTTGCCCTCCCCTTTCACCGAGGAAGTCACCAGTATGACGCCACCGCTACCTTTTTCTTTGGCTTTCAGCATGAATTTAAGGTTGGACCCCAGGATACGGAAGGATTCGGCGAATACCGAGAAATCGTTCGGATGCACGATGGCGTTTTCCTCCGCATTGACGGGAATCTCAGCGATCACGGAGGCATCGGGCAGGTGGGAAAGGATGTGCTGCTTCGTATGCACTTTGGTATCGAGCAGATTTAAACCCACAAACAGCAGCAATGGCAGCAGAAAACCTGCTGCCACCGACCCGTACAGGATCTGTGAGTATTTGGGTTCTACAATGCCGGTAGTAAATGCCGGATTCACGATCTTGGCTTTCGGAGCCGTGACAGCCAGGGTGATGGCGTTTTCTTCGCGTTTCTGTAACAGATAAAGGTAAAGCTGCTCCTTGAGTGTCTGCTGACGGTCAATACTTCGGAACATCTTTTCCTGCGTCGGATAGCGGCTGATATTCCCTTTCGCCACATTCAGCTGGGCGTTCGCCTGACCGATCTGAAGCTGCAGGGTTTCGCGGGTTTCAACCAGGTTTTTACGGATCAGATTCTTTAAGGCCGCCAACTGTTTGTTCATTTCCACAACCGACGGGTTTTCGGAGGTCGCCTGCTTGAGAAGCCGGTTCCGCGTAAGCAGCAGGCTGTTGTATTCGGTAATACCGGCCTCAGCCGCAGAATTCAGACCCAGACCTGAAGGCAGCAACTGGTCGCCGGACGTGGCTGAAAGTACAGAATTCACCAGGTCAAGCTGCATGGAGTTGGTCACGACAGATTTCGTATTCTCATCGGCTTTACTCAATGCCAGACTGGCCTGGGATTCAAGGTCCACGATTTGGTTGGATCTTTTGAAGTTTTCTTTCTGCCCTTCGATGCCCGAAAGGTCCTCGCTGATGATCGCCAAACGCTCATCGATGAAATCCTGACTGTTTTGCGCTTCCTTGTTTTTATCGTTGATCCCGTCGATGATATACTGTTTCGAAAGTTCGTTCAGGATGTCCTCAGATTTTTTCGGAACCGGACCCACCATGGAAAGTTCCATCAGGAGACCTTTGTTTTCGGGCAGAGAAACATTGATCTGGCTTTCGAGTGAACTGACGACGTTTTTTGGATTTTTAAATACCACCTTCACCGGTGTCCCCAGACGCGCACCCGGTTTTGCATCGATCTGTACCACACCAAAAGAAAGTTTGGCCGGCAACCCAAAGCGGAAGATGTCTTTCGAGCCGGAAAACCTGTATGAATTGTTGCCTACCGGCGACATCACCATTTCCTGACCCCAAAAAGCATCGGGTTGATTGATGCTGATGATCTTGCCGGTAACCGGCGAATCCCGGTAAAGCTCAACCTCCTTGATTGCGCCCATACTGTAGAAGGTGACCGCCAGATTAAGGTTTTCAGCCACAGCGCCCAAAATGGGTTTGGAAACGACGACGGTGGTTTCGCCCTGCAATTCGTTGTCACCGCTCACGCCCATACCCAGATTTTTCAGGTCACTGAGTGCGGTGCTTTTCCCTTTAGACTCCTGAAGTTTGAGTGAGGTCTTTGAGTAATACAGCGGTTCGGTATAACGGAGGTATAGCTTCGCCGCGGCGTAGAAGAGCACCATACTCAGCAGGAACCACGGCCACTTCCGCAGGTATTTCGCAATTTCTTTCTTGAGGTTGACCGGATTCGTGCGCGGTGCCGGCACCGGATTTTCTAATAGTTCCATGGCGGAGGGTTACCGGGTGAGTGTGATAATGAGGGTGATGAGACCGAGTGCCACGCCGCCGTAGCGGATCCACTTGTCGGTAGCTGAATCTGAATTGACCGCGATCTGTTTGTTGCGGTCGGGTTCTACATACAGAATATCGTTTTGCTGCAGATAATAGTACGGCGAATTCACGATGGACGCTTCAGACAGATCGAGCGATACCACTTCATCCTTACCCGAAGTTTCGGAAGGCCGGATGAGTTTCACATTGGTACGGTTGGCGTCATAAGACAGGTCACCCGCCAGTGCGATGGCCTGAAAAATATTGAGTTTTTCGGTCGGACTGGTCTTCAGACCGGGACCGTTCACCTCACCGAGTACAAATATATGGAAATTGGTCAGCGTAATGGTGACCATCGGGTCGGTAATGTACCGCTTAAGCCGGCTTTCAAGGTCATCCTCAAGCTGCTGCTTCGTCATTCCTTTACAGAAAACCGGTCCGAGCACTGGAAAAGCAATCGTTCCGTCGGACCCTACGATATATTCGCTGCCGGCTGCCGTACCCGCACCTGCAGAACCCTCTGCGGCATTACCGGTTCCCGCCATCGAACTTCGGTTGAACGGCCTCACCGCCAGTTCATCGAATGCCGATACCGTAATCTGAAGTTTGTCGCCCTCCTGGATATGAAGCCCGCTGAAACGCGCCTGCGAAACCTCCTGCTCGAAATTGTTGTTCGACATATAAACCACATTCTGTTTGGGTTTACATGAAGTGACCAGCAGTGCGAGGACGAAGAAAACCGGAAAATATATTTTCATTGATGTCATTGATAACTGCAAAGATAAATGTTTTTCACCGGCTCTAGGTTTGAGGTGATTAGCCCTTTTACCACCAGTTTTCGTCGATAAAATAGTTGAGACCTACCGCAAGCATGCGGTTATACGTGTTATTATATGTGTTTTTAGGATATACGGTGCTGAAACCGCGGTCAAACCGCAGGAAACTTTCAAGATGCTGGTTTATTTTAAGACCGACACCCATTGAAACACCATAACCGAATTTTTTCACCTCATCGTCGAGGTTGTACTGGTAATAGACCGCATTGTACGCCGGATCTACGTTAACGTCCTGCCTCACCATATACTCGATGCGCGGACCCGCAAAAAGAAAGACGTCGCGCTTCATGTTGCCCTGGTGAAAGAACCATTTGAGATAGACCTGCATGGCGATATAATCGTGGTGGTATTTCTGCAGACCGTAGATATCGCGGTCCGCTTTGGCGTTTTCACCCTGCATGTTGTACTCGATCTGCGGGGTGAGGTAGAGCCAGGCCGAATCGAAAACGTCGTTTTCCACGAGTGACCACTGCGCGAAAAATCCCAGTCCGCCGCCATATTTTCCGGTCGAATAATCGTGTACGCCGGCGATAGAGCCGCGGTGAAAGTTGCCGGTGACGCCGTATTTGAAGTTTTGCGCGTGCGCAAGAACAGAGAAAAGGAGAGCCAGCGCGGGGATAAGGTTCTTCATCAGATATTGTGATTGACTTTTAGTTCGCTTAAAATCTTTGCAAATTAATTAAAATTATTTCACATTCTGCTGATTTTCTGCGTAGAGTAGCGCCCCGGCGCAAAATTAAAACAGCCGGATTATCTTTTAGGTTGGGGTAAACGGACGTGCCCAGTGGAGATCCCTCCTCCGTCGACATGACAACAAGACTTTTGTTAAATGCTAGATAGTTCTTGGTGGAATAGCGTTTGTCATTGGCTACGCCGAACCTTCGGTTTCAGAATGGAGCGCAGCGGAATGAAGAAACCGGCGAAGCGGTTCGACGAAGTCAATCTCCAGAGATCCCTCCTCCGTCGGGAGGACAACTGATACAGTGGGGATGACAACCGCACTAAAGATCAGGCCCGGTTTTAAAAAAACTCTTTCACTTGGCTCCGCCCGCTTGTCACACGAATCCGCCACGGCTGAGAAGAGACTTCATTCGCAAAGCAAAAGTGCACCTGACCACTCATACACGCTTACACCCATTCTTAAATCCTCGAAGCCCTGAAACCCCCAAACTCTCAAACCTTAAACAAAAGTCCGATTAAACCAACACCTTGTTAAGAACCTCAGCGATCCGCGCCCTTTCTGCGTCGGTCAAGTTGGAGCCCGAAGGCAGGCACAGTCCGTTGTCAAATAATTTCTCTGCCACATGACCGCTCCCGAAATAGTGGGCTTCCTCAAAGACAGGCTGCATATGCATGGGTTTCCAGAGCGGGCGGCTTTCGATATTCTCACGCTCAAAACGCACGCGTAAATCTTCACGGGAGAAACCCGCCACCTCCGGATTAATGTTGATGGCCGTCAGCCAGTGGTTGGAGAAATAATCGCTGTTAGGCTCCGTCAGTACTTCTACCCCGTCGATTTCACTGAAAAGCTCCGAATAGAAGCGGTGGTTGGCACGGCGTGCTTCGATGCGTTCATCCAGAACTTCCATCTGGCCCCGGCCGATACCCGCCGACACATTACTCAGACGGTAGTTATATCCAATCTCTGCATGTTCGTAGTGGGGCGCATCCTCGCGCGCCTGTGTGGAAAGAAATATCGCGCGCTTCTTGCGGGCAAAGGATTTGGAAACCAGCGCACCGCCACCCGAAGTGGTAATGATCTTGTTGCCGTTGAAACTCAGGATTGCCATCTGTCCGAAAGTTCCGCATTTCTGCGACTTGTACGTGCTGCCTAAGGCTTCAGCGGCATCCTCCAGCAGGGTCACGCCGTATTCTTCGCAGACCTGCAGGATCTCATCCATCTTTGCCGGCATTCCGTAGAGATGCACTACGATCACAGCTTTGGGAAGCTTCCCCCGAACGGCCCGGTCTTCCAGCGCTTCGCGCAGCGCCTCCGGACACATGTTCCACGTATCAGGCTCACTGTCGATAAACACGGGGTGGGCACCCACGTAGGTGATAGGATTGGCCGACGCCGAAAACGTCATGCTCTGGCAGAAAACTTCTTCACCACGCTTCACGTTGCACATCATCAGCGCGAGATGCAGCGCGGAAGTACCTGAACTGAGTGCAGTTACCTTCGAATTGTGGTTGAGATAGTTTTCGAGGTCAAGCTCGAAATTATTAACATTCGGGCCCAGCGGCGCGATCCAGTTCTGGTCAAAAGCTTCCTGAATATATTTTATTTCAGCGCCACCCATGTGGGGCGAGGAGAGCCATATTTTTGGTTTCATGAAGTTTCGTTAGATAAGGGTGAAGGACAATTTTTATACACTTTTCAGCGCGGAATTATTATTCTAACATTGAACCACATCGTGAATTCCGGCTTTAAATACAGGCATATAAAAGCTACACTTGTACTAAAGAACTGCTATAATAATTACGGGTGCAAATTTACGCAAAAGTCTCGGATTATCAACAAGGTAGGAGTAGATAAATTTGAATTTACGATAGATAAAAACAAAGGTTAACATAGCAAAAAACCATTGGCACTGCTAATAGGTGTCTAATGGTTTTTAATAATGGTTTCCACTTATAAGAATTGTACGTATTTCGATATATTGTCAATGCTGAAAATGGTCAGGATCGTGAAATTTGATGGGCTTGGCGGGCAGCCCTACCGCTGTACAGTTCGCAGGCAATGATTTCGCAACCACTGCACCAGCACCTATGATGGTACTTTTTCCTACTTCCACCTGATTAATTATCTTAGCGCCGGTTCCCACGTATACCCTCTCCTGTATTACGACCTCACCTGAAATATTAACACCAGGCATAAATGATGAGAACCTGCTGACTTCGGTATCATGCCCAATTGTGCAGCATAAATTTACAGTGACAAATTCTGCAATGTGGATATTACAGGTCAAAATCGAATTCGCACAGATAATGGTACCCTTACCGATAGTGATATCATCCTGCCCCATAATTACTGAGGGATGTATCAGAACTGGAAAATAAAGATCCGGATTGGATATCTGGCTCAGGATTTTCGCCTTTGTATGAGGATCACCGACGCCGACCGCAACCGCCATAGATTCAGGAAGGCGGTTTAATTCCTCGATTTTGCCCATATACGGAATACCGTTGTACTCGCTGTTCAGACCATCGCCGTCATCATAAAAACCGACAATGTCATACTGTGGCTCCACCTCATTGATATGGTCAATTAGTATTTTCACTTCCCTGCCGAACCCGCCGACACCTATGATTGCTATCTTCTTCATAATATTTGATTTCCTTTAAAACGTTCTGTAGTAGCTTGACCTTCCGCGTTGATACCTTCTGACTTGAAAACTTTCTGAACGGTCAGCAGCAGGATTCTGAGGTCGAGGCTGAGGTTGAGGTGGTCCACATACCACACATCCATCTTGAATTTATCTTCCCAGCTCACCGCATTCCGACCGTTCACCTGCGCCCACCCGGTGATTCCGGGCCTTACCTCATGCCGTCTCGCCTGCTCCGGGCTGTACAGCGCCAGGTATTCCGGCAGCAAAGGCCTGGGACCGATCAGCGACATGTCGCCTTTCAGAACATTGATGAGCTGCGGGATCTCGTCAAGCGAGGTTTTCCTTACAAAACTGCCGATCGACGTCAGCCGCTCCGCATCCGGCAGCAGTTGACCTTCCGCATCCTTCGCATCCGTCATCGTTTTGAATTTTACGATACGGAAGATCTTTCCGTTCTTCCCGGGTCTGCGCTGGAAAAAGAAGGGTTTGCCGTTGTTCGCTACAGTCAGTGCAAGCGTTACCACGAACAGAACAAGACTCAGGACCAGGAGGCCAAAGCAGGCAGCTGTAATATCGATGAGGCGTTTAATGAAATTTCGATACATGTCTTAATGAGTATTATCAATAGCTCGTGATTTCTTTCCCAATACTTTCAGTGCTTCCAGATACCTCGTTGCAAGAACCTGCCTGTCAAAGTTTTCCTTTGCAAAAAGAAAACCGTTCTCTCCCTCCATCTTCAGACGCTTTGGGTCCGACAGATACGCCCTGATAATTCGGTTAAATTCGTGCGCATTCTCGGGTTCTACATAGCTTCCGGCACGCGCGTCCTCAACCAGTTTTCTGGACACGCCGTCAATAGCCATGAGTATCGGTTTTTTACAGGAAAAATAATCGAACGTCTTATTCGAATATACGGTCTTGAAAGTATCAACTTTCTTCAGTACAGAAGCCCCCATTTCGGACGCGATAATATACTTGAAGACTTCGCTTTTCGCTACGGGATCCAGAAATTTGACATTTTTGACCTGCATTTGCGCAGCCCTCTGAATAAGTCCCTCTTTGGCCATGCCCTGACCGATTAACAGGAATAGCACGTTGGTATCTTCAAGAAGCTTTCCGGCCTCAAGAATCTGATCGAGGTGGTTCGCTACCCCATGGGCACCGACATAGGTAATGATGAACCGGCCGGTAAGGTCATGGTCTTCCCGGAATTGATCGCGGTCAAAATCTTTCAGTACAGCCTCCGAAAGCGTGAAGTCAGCTGCATTGGGGATCATGATGAGTTTATTCACCGGCACTCTCTTTTTATATTGAAGCGTCTGAAAAAAGGCAGGTGTCAGCACATTGATGAGTGAGGACTTTCTGTAGAGAAAATCTTCAAACGCATAGGCGAATTTGATCATCGCTTTATTGGTCAAAACACCGGTGTCTATTGCGGATTCCGGCCACAGGTCACGGACTTCAAATACCATGGGAATCTTTTTCAGTCTTGAAATGAGGTAACCGGAAAAACCTACAAATAAAGGTGGGGATGTAACAATGATAACGTCGTAATTACCCTTCACATAAAATATACCGGCCCATAAGGAGGAGAACATGAATGAAAAATAAGCCCAGAGACGACCTAGAAAGCCTTTGTTGTAAGCCTCAGAAACATGCGTTCTATGAACATTTACAGCACCCTGTTTTTTCTTTTTAAAATAGCGGCCTCTGTATTCGCGTCTTTTTTCATTTGAGGCATAGTGCATCATGCCTGCAATCACCGTAACTTCATGTCCTGCATCGGTCCATACTTTCGTAATTTCATTCCAGCGCGACCCACCGGAGTCGTCCTCTTCTAAAAAGTACTGATGAAGGAGTAATATTTTCATTGAGTGTTTAATTCTATTTTGGTTATGATTTTTTCCCGGAAAGTAAAACTTACCGCTTCCGCCTCTTCCATCTGCCCGTAATAATCAGATACGTAAGACCTTTCATATGCTGGAGTAATCATGATGTCTTTCTCAAACGCACTGAACTTTACCGCATTTTTATCCGCGGTGTGCCACAATTGTTTTTTGCTGTATTCCGGCAATTCTTTAAGCTGATCTTCCACAGTCCAGATGGGTGAAGTTTTAGAAATCAGCACACGTCGGAAGTGTGAAGCTTTAGGGTTTAAATAAGCGAATGCTGACACCTCACCTTCAAATACATAGTGGCTAGGTGTCTCCTTCCACTGGGCAGCTTTGGCCTGCGTCCAAAAATACCAGATAAAGCGGCTGCCTTTCAGCATCTGCGATTTCCCGTCGACCATCACGGTGTTGTGCGAGGCGGAGCCCATAAAGTAATCCAGCAGTTCCGGACTTGTATTGTACTGGTAGGTACCGCTGTCACGCAGGATATTTTGCCCTTTCACCCAGACATCAATGTGTAAATTATCGGCCTGCGCGGGGCGGTCTTTATGATTTCCACAACGTATCATCGTAAAATGGTCCGGGGTCCTGAGTAGATAAAAGCCTCCTGTCGGATACGAAAGTGTTCCCGATTTCTTAAGGAGCGGCGCCATATACTCAGCCTTTTGAGGCAGGTGATGAACCATCCAGAAAGCATCTTCAGTTAGGGCAGATTCAGTATAGATAGGCTTGCCGGTTAGAATTTGGCTCAGGGTATTCAGTTGGGGACGGTAATCGCGGTAGTCGGTATCCGACAGTGGAAAGAACCATGCGCCGTCATTAGACCCATAATTGGGCAGCCAGCCGTTTTCCTCCTGCAGGCATTGGTACAGAAAATCAAGTGATTTATATGCCTTACTGTACACCTTATCAGAGAATCTTTCCCCATCTATTTCTGAAAGCGCGAGGCCGAACGAAAACAGCTGGATCATCACGCGGTGATAGTTCATCGAAAACTGCAGAAAAGTACCGTCATCATAGATCTGGTAATCCACCTCCTCTTCAAACCACTTCTTACCTCTCTCCGACCATTTTTTAGTTTCCGGTATAAACGGGAAAAGAATGCAGCTTAAGGCGAGGGACATGGTCTCTGTAACGGCGTGGTTGTTACGGACAGCAATGCGCGAAAAATCGATATGATGATAGACATGGTGCAGCGTCCAGTAAATGACATTCTGTATTCTGGCCCAGCGCTCTTCCGTAAGGAACTCACTATTTTTGTAATAATGTAAGGCATAGCACCAGTTCATGATCCTTAACGAGGATTCCTGACTGCATCGCCAGTTGGGACCCTGATTTACCGGATTGCGGGCGATCCAGTCGTCAACTTGCGTAAAAACATATTCAGCATGGTCGGTCCCATTGTGATAATCATCCCTTATCAGCGTAAGCAGCCAGCTGAAGCGTGATCTTTCCCAAACATACTTGATGTCACCGGCTTCCTGGCTGATATCCGCAACTTCTGACCAGTGCACCTTACCGTCATAGCGGTGACCGGTCGTCGGATTGGTAAGCCAGTCATATTCTTTCCCAAGAGATTTCCATTCAGCACTGAAAAACAGCGTTTCGCCGTTAATAATCCTTTGGGCTTTTTCCTTTAAAGCTGGGTTAGTTTCCCGCGCAGCAGGATCCAAAGTTTCCCTTTCGCTTACCAAAAAGACAGACTCCTGCGTTCGCCACTCCCTTAAAGAAATAAAGAACCTGGGCTGAGGATTTGCAGGATGCCTCTTTTTTAAAAGTCCGGCTTTTTTCTCCAGCTCATGCTTTACCCGGTACGCGGTATATCGTGAACCCATATTGGTAAAAAGCTGGAGAGCAAGTTTAAGATTCAATGGTTATTTTATTTAATTTATTATAATTCTCCTATCGTTGTTCCGGTGCCTTCGGTGGCTGTGGCTCTCGAAGCCCTCGAAGTTCGGTAGCTGTGGCTCCCGGAGCTACTCTACATCCACCCAACCTCTGGTCTTCAGACTTTCAATCGCCGCGAACGACGCCCTCGTGGTGTTCACGATTTCATCAAACGGGATCAGTGCCTCACCGCCTTTCTGAATTCTTTCCACGAGCCTCGTAAACTGTGCTTTATGTCCTTTATCCAGTGAGGTTTTCAGTTTAGTGAAACCTTTTGTTCCGAACCCTTCCGTCAGACGGAAATTATCCATAACCAGGGTACGTTCCTGAGAGTATACCTCCACCCTTTCTTTTGAGTACGCTTTCGACCCGTTTGCAAAATAATTGATCACCCCCGTAGAACCGTTTTCATATTTCAGGAGGATCGTGGCATTGTCTGTATTCTCTTCAGGGTTTACGCCCATCGCGTTTATACAGACCGATTTTACTTTGCTTCCCGTAAGGTAAGTGATCAGGTCAATAAAATGGCAGGCCTCACCGACGATACGGCCTCCGCCTACTTTCATATCGTGTACCCAGACATTTGGGGGGATCGCTCCTGCATTCATCGTGGCAATAACGTTCATAGGTGCGTTTCCTACCACCTGCTTCATCTTTTCAGCATGCGGCGAAAAGCGTCGGTTAAACCCTACAGTAAGCGTTTTTCCGGACTGTTGATGGGCTGTGATAATCTGATTGAGTTCTTCACTGTTCAGTGCCAAAGGCTTTTCTACAAACACATTTTTACCGGCCTGAAGGGACTCAATCACCATCGGCGCATGGAGATTATGACGGGTGGTGATCAGCACGAGATCTACTTCACTGTCCGCCAGGATCTGTTTATAATCAGTAGTGGAATTGGCAATGCCGTACTTCTGGGCCATTGCTGTTCCGGACACGCCACCGTTACTCGCGATATATTTATAATGGGCACCGGAATCCTTCAGGGCAGGCAGCATCGTCATTTTGGTAAAATTTCCGGCACCCACAATGCCAAGAACTCCTTTGGAACCTGCGAAGCTTCCGCTTTTGAGCACCACATTCCGTGATGGGTTCAGTTGCGCAGCCTCATTATATTTTAGAATGGAGGCAATCGAACGGCTGCTGCCGATCTCACCATAAATCTTTTGGTACTCTTCCAATGGCACCACTTCCGTGACCATTTCCTTTACTTTGAGCTTGTCCGTGGCTATAGCCTGAAGGATCGTCTCAAAATTCCTTTTTTCGGTCCAGCGTACAAACGGTAAAGGATAGTCGATGCCTTTCTGCTCATAGTCTTCGTCGTATCTTCCCGGACCATAGGAACAGGATACCTGGAATGTCAGTTCTTTTTCGTAGAACTCTGCACGGCTGATGTCAAGACCTACTACACCTACAAGAATAATGCGACCTCTTTTACGGCTCATTCTCGCGGCCTGTGAAATAATATCGTTGTTCTTGGCAGAAGCCGTAATAATAACGCCATCGGCACCCACACCATCTGTCACATCTTCTACGAACTTGACCACATCGCCCTGCATGGGGTTAAAAGGGATTATTCCCCATGATTCGGCCATCGCCAGCTTCGCAGGGTCGATATCGGTCCCGATTACCCTGCAACCATTGGCTGCCAGCAACTGTGCTGTGATCAGTCCGATAAGGCCAAGGCCCACCACCACTACGGTTTCACCAAGGGTTGGATTCAACAGGCGGATGCCCTGCAGACCAATCGAACCGATCACGGTAAACGCAGCTTCTTCATCTGAAACCCCATCAGGAATATGTGCCACCAGATTTTTCGGCACGCAGACAAATTCCGCGTGCTGGCCGTTCGATGCCACACGGTCGCCGACTTTAAAATCGTTCACGCCTTCGCCAACCGCGATCACCTTTCCTACGTTACAGTAACCTAGTGGCAGAGGCTCACCAAGCTTGTTAAAAACCGCTTCAAGAGTGGGCATCAGGCCTTCGGTTTTCACCTTATCAAGGACCTGCTTCACCTTATCCGGCTGCTGTCTGGCTTTCGAAATTAAGTTCGATTTTCCGAATTCGACTAGCATTCTTTCGGTACCTAAAGAAACAAGGGAATGCGTGGTCTGAATAAGCACCGCCCCTCTTCTCACCTGTGGTGCCGGAACTTCTTCTAATATGGTTTCGCCTGTTTTAAAGGACTGGATGATTTGTTTCATTTATTTAATATCAGAAATTACAAATTTAAGTTTACCTGAGTTGGTCTTTGGGATTTCGGTCATAAATTCTAGTTTAATATCAACCTCTTGACCGAGCCTTTCACGTGCTTCCTTTAGAATAATGTCATTATGCAAATTCTCGTCATATGTTTTGCCTTTAACTAAACGAAGAACAATCTTACTTATAGCAGGCTGATAGATCTGTGCTTCCTTTAAATAATTAGCATCCTTAAAAATATGATCAAGGCGCCCCAATTTAACACCACTTGGGAGAGTTACGAAATCTTCATTTCTCCCGTCAATGGATATAACCTTGAAATCTCGGTTGTGGAAATGCCCTGTTACTAAGTCATTAGTGTCATATCTAATAAGGGGGAAGCTTCTATTATTATAATTTGTACCAATCAAGCGATAAACGTCGGGAGAAATTTGAGAGGGAATAAATTCCATATATGCGAAATCCAAATCACATTCAAAAGATCCATTTGGAAGTTCCGAAATATTGGCAACTCCCTCTGCAAGACCGTAATGTTGAATAGGATTAACTCCGAATACAGCACGGATCTTTTCCTTTTGATGTTCTAATAAGTTTTCTGCCCCAAGCGTTATGTATTGTATTTGCTTTGAAGGCGATAGATCTGCCTCAAGAATTAACTCTGCAAAATAAGCCAACTGTGAGGGATAACCGTGAAGCCACCGTATTCTTGATGTTAGTAATTTATTATAATAGTCTGCAACTGTACTCCTATTAAGATGATGAGCGCTAAACATTAATTGCTTCATAAAGTAGTTATTACGCCAATATGGAGGCTTCTTTTGGTCGATAGGAACAATAGATCTCCCGCCAAACCAGCCCATCATTTCATTCTGCCCAATCCCAAACCGCTTTCGATATCTCCACCAGATTGCCCATTGTCGATTTTCCATCTCTGCAGTTTGCTGGAATATTAAACCAGCACCTGTAGTGCCACTGGTATTTACTTTAGAAATTTTAGAAGCAATCGAATTTATTTTGATATTCTCCGCATTTTCTATCACTTCATTCTTTGTTAATATTGGTAATTTAGATATTTCGTTTAATATGTCCTCTGATTCCAAATTAACTTCGAATTCTTTAAAACGTTTTCTCCAAAACTTACTTTGTTGCGCTGTAACCAGAAATTCGTGTAGACGTCGCACATCAATTTGTTGCGGATTACTAGCAATGTAGTATTCAAGTTCCTTGGTGAAGCCTTTACCAAATCGGCGTTTATGCGTGAGATAACCTTGAATATTTAGGAGAATATTCTGAATAAAAACAGGTGATTTCGAATAATAGGATGGTAAACTCATGGTGGAACTATATGGCTAAAATATTATTTATATATGCATTTGTAGCATCAGTTTTGTGAATAATTTTCGCGGGATTGCCAATCACGACAGAATCATCAGGTACGTCAAAGTTCACGTATGCATTTGGAGCAACTAAAACATTTTTTCCTATCCTGATACCGCCAACTATCACCGCTCCAGTTCCTACCCAAACCCGTTCAGATAATTTTGGAGCTCCCTTCTTATAACCATTTGAAATTTGACCTAATGTAACGCCATGACCAATATTGCAGAAATTTCCGATCACACAATTTCCATTTATCACTACGTAGCCAAAGCGACCGATTAGGAAGCCATGACCAATCTCCGTCTTAAGGGGGATTTGAAAGCCAAATCTATAGCTTGATAGCCACAAAATAAACCGATAAATAAATCTGAATATGGGGTTAGTGGTCTCCTTTGCCTTTTTCCACAAAAACTTAAATGCAAAACCAGGCAACTTAAACCCATGCCACAATGAAGTAAGTTTCCCGTACCGATATAAATCGTGTATTATAGCATTACTCATTAATTTAAATTATTTATTCAATAAGAATTAAATAGACTGATATATATATCCTTGATTGCGTCGTAATTGTCCTTTATTTCATTAATCGGTGAATTATAACAATTAATATTTTTAAAAATATCTGCAAGTTCTTCTACATTCTCAAAGACAATGGTCCCAGCGGGTCGGTCCACAACATTTGTAGCAAAAACTGGAACTTTATAATAAAGACTTTCTTTAACTGATAAAGAATCACCATCCATAGTAGTGGCCCTGATAAAAGCATCAGAATATTTTATAATGTTCACAAATTCATGTTTTTCGCTAATCAGTAACACATTATCCGGAATGTCCACACCTTTTTCATTAAAGTAATCTTTATACGTGGCCGATGAATCAGAAAAGATAAGTCCCCACTGAGGATGATTCCTAAAAAACCGCAATAATTCTGTGCCCATATAAATTTCCTTTCCAAACTCATCAAGAACATAGCTGCTGGCATTTGTACAAAAAGTAAGTTCATAATTGCTACTAAAATTAGTTACCTGGTTCATAACCTGTTGTCGTAAAGGCTTGATTTTATTTTCAGAAGGTGGAATAAAAGCGCCACCAAGGACCACATTGGTAATACCTACCTTTTTAGCATTATTAATTGAAAACAAGTTAAGAACAATTGATTTGGTAGAGTGCAAAAGAGCATAAATATCCCTTTTATCTTCAAAGTCATACTGACCGTGAAAGGTAGTGATGGATTTCTTTCCAAAGAATTTCAGGAGCCGTACGAGTTGTTTGCGCACGGTTTTATTACTTAGATGAATATGAATAAGATCAGCACAATACAACTTCCAAAAAAAGTTGAGGGGATTTTTATCCCGAGAATAGTCGTATATTTCACAATATATAGTATCGTCTGTGCTGCATCGATCAATTAAACGTTGGACGTGCACTGAAACTCCCCCGATTGGAGGAGGCAAAACAGCAAACTGTAAAATACGTATTTTCTTCATCACTTTCTATTGTATCAGTTCTAAGTACTTCTCATAGATTTTATTCTTATCGAATAGAGTTATTGCTTTTTTTCTGTTTTCCAGCCCGATATTTTCTAGTTGCGCAGGCGTATAGTCATGAATAAGTGTTTTTAAAATGTACACCAATTCCTCTGGCCTATATGGATTAAATGTAAACTCCATACAGTGGGATAATAATTTCGGAACATCAGATACAGCAGATGCGACAACTACCTTCCCGGCTGCCATACCCTCACAAACAATATTAGGTAAACCCTCCGTTGTACTATATAGACCTACTATATTGTAATCTTTAATCTTAACCTCTAAATCCGTAACAGGAGGATAAAAAGAGATTATTTCTTGTAAGGAGTAATTGTTAATAAGTTGCAAGTTTTGGTGATAGCTGTTGTCATCAGACTGTTTACCATACCAATCAATTTTAACATGCTGCCGTTCCTCGGGCGTCAGCATGTTCACAGCTTCTATAAGGATTCTTGCATTTTTTAGCTGCCGATGCGTCGCAGCCGACATTACCCTAATTTTTGGCGTACCAGTACTTCCATATGATGGTGTCCATTTTTCAAGATCCAACATATTATAAATTACCCTCTGATTCTTTATTGAGGGTTTTATATGTTCAATAATTGCTTTCGCAGAATACGAATTAGAAACTACATAATTAGCGAACCTGTGAAAATATTTCAATAATCTTCTCTTTCTATTTGTTAGTATGTTATTGTCAGCACTTCTCTCCCCAACGATTATTTTATGTCTTCTGAATGGAAATGAAGTTAACTCATTGATAAAATTGGGAACATCCAGGAATGATATAACAC
This sequence comes from Kaistella pullorum, assembly GCF_014837035.1. Taxonomy (GTDB): domain Bacteria; phylum Bacteroidota; class Bacteroidia; order Flavobacteriales; family Weeksellaceae; genus Kaistella; species Kaistella rhinocerotis. The sequence continues at coordinate 189,606 of NZ_JACSPS010000001.1, forward strand.
AATCGTAATCACCACTTCTTATGTAAGACCAGCAAGCAATTATTCTTTGCAAATAGCTTCGAGTCTTGAGTATTTTTATAGGTATTTTAACTTCAATTAAGTCCTTCTCGAAAAACATTGATTCATGATAAATCAAGAATTCGCAATGGTGTCCATATTGCTTAAAGGTCTTTGCAACCTCCACGATCTGTCTTTGAGCACCTCCTGAACCCAAACTATCAATAAAAAAAAGTATTTTGTAACTCATATGTAGTTAAACTTACGTTGATACCCGGCACTAATAACAGCGAGGCACAACGCCAAAATAATATTGTTGATTTTAAATTCATACACGCCGGTTTTAGTTAAACCATTTATGATAATAACTAACATTAAGCACAAAAGAGTGGGGTCTCTAAAAATTTTTGCATGAAGAAATAACTTCTGTTGAACTAATACCAGAAAAAGCACGAAATAAAGTAATACAAATGCGCCAGCATTCCCCCACAACGCCAGATAGGCATTGTGTACTCCTCCAACACCATCCATATGTTGCATGATTCCGATACCATTACCTATGAAAGGATTTTGTGCAATCAATTCAAAGCCTTCCTCTGCCAAACCTATGCGTCCCCCTGTAGCAGTATCATCAAAATCTCCCTCAGTGAGAGAGAGTGTTGCGTCCATCCTCTTCTGGGCGGATACATCAAGAGAATTGTAATATTTTGGTGCAAAGAAAAGAAGCCCTAGCACAACAAGAAAGGCACTAGCGATGCTCTTTATATTTAATTTCATAAATATTAGCCATTTCAGTAATGCAACTATTATTAATGCCAAAAAAATTGATCGGGAAAAGGCAAGTACCAAAGAAACAAAGGAAATCAGCAATGCAATATATAACAGGATCTTATAAATGATCTTATCTCTTGATTTGTCAAGGAAGTGCCAACAAAAAATTATTGAAAAAAGGGCTTGAGCAGCCATTTCATTAGGATTCGCAAAAATACCAGAAAATCTTGTTTCAGTTCGGTATCTGGTAATATTTTCAGTAACTCCTAAGATATATAAAATGTAACTCACCACAACAGATGCAATTATACTGTAACCAACGACCGTCATAGGATCAAATCTACCATTACTAATAGCAGACCTAAATCCCAGAAAAACTGCCAGTACCAACAAGTATGATTTTAGAATATCAAATATGGTTTGCATTGATTTAGAACCGTAATTCTCATGATAAAGCAAAGAAAATGATCCAACTGCTAAATTTAAAAAAACAAAAATGGTATACATTTCCATCAACCCGGAGAATTTCCAGACTTTTGCCGAAATGATTAAAAAGAAAGTAAGCAGAAGTATAATTCCTGATACAAAACCAGTGTTACCCGTAAAGAGATATATAATGCCGTTCACATTGAACATCACAATAATTACGAGGATGTTTAACAAGTTGGTATAAATATCTTTACTTAAGAACTTCATCAATTAATTTTTTAAACTGAAAATCTCGGGAATATTCCAATACTATGGACAAGTCATCATTAAACCTAAACTGTTCCAGATACAAATTCACATTTTCATCACCATTTAAAATTAGTACTTTATCTAATTTTGAACTTTTATTATTTAAAGATTCGCAAATATGAAATAGTTCATTTTTAAGTCCTCCATTCCACAACAGTATTGGCTTATTAACACCTAAATATTCGTAGAACTTACCCGGTATAATTCCGCCTGATTGTCCGTGCCAATTTAATAAAAGAAGAAAATTAGCTTTACGCTGCAGCCATAAGGCCGTGCTATGACTAACTTTATTTAAAACAAACAAGTTTTCGTTATTGAGACCATGATGATTTATAATACTCCGTATTTCATTAGCCGACCCTCCCACATACAAGAAAATGAACTTACTACTTAAATCCCGATCCTTTGAGAAATGTAACAAAAATTCTTCTATTTTTTGATTTCCCTTAAATACTAATCCCGTGTAAAGGATGATTTTGCGTTTCTCATTTTCTATCAACCGCTGTATATCACTGTCAACGGGACCTGTAAGGTTTGCGAGCTGAAAACCGTTTCTCACCAAAGCTACTTCTTTATTATACAGTTTTTCAAAATCTCTCTGCCAAGTCTCAGTAACCGTAATTAATTTCTCAGCCTTTCTAAATATAAATTTGGAAAGATTCCTGTCTAGAAAAGATATAAAAAAGTTTCTTTTTTGTACATGATTATTTACCCATGGGTCTCGCAGTTCCGCATACCATTTAATTTTAAGTCTTTTCGAAAAATGATATGCAGGAAAATGAGAAGAATAAGGATATGAAGAAGAGATAATAATGTCCGGGGCAAAAGCACGAATATCATCTTCTGCTGACTTTATTACACGATATGCCCATAACCAATATGGATCAGGATATGATATTGATTGTAGAACAGACCTAAGAAATTTTCGGAAAATTCGAAAAGGTTTAAATCTTTCGGAAACCACCAATGTTTTTGAGTTTTCTCTTTTACTATAGAAGTTATTTGTTATCGTTTGCAGATTAGATAAATTCAAGTAACTGTAGTACTTTATATTATTATCCTCTGTAAAATTTTCATTTGAGTGCTTTCCAGCATATGCGGTAATTACCTTATAGTCTATACCTCGGGATTTTAGATAACGTACAAGCGCGATAGTCCGGTTACTACCAATTGATTCAAAAGGTTCGTAGCGAACCGTAAAAAGCAGTACTTTCATAGGTATTTTTTAATTTCTTCTATTGCTGGCAGCGACCCACTTATCAACGACCTATTATAATAGCTCATTTTGCTGGAATGAAAATCAAAAGTTTTGTATTCAAAGGTTGATAAATATTTCCTAAGATCTTCCAGCGTTTTTACTTCATCTATAAACAAATTTTTTACATATCCATAATAATCATATTTAGCATAATTATCATGTAACATATAATATAGTGATCTACATCCGAGACTGTTCGCTTCTACGTGAATCGAAGAATCAGATGCAATCAAAAAATCCACTTCATTTATAAAATCAGTTAAGGTATAGTTGTTACCATTAATCACTTCATTTTCCGAAAATTGAAAAATCCGCACATCTGAAGGGTGTTTTCTTAAAGTTATGGTATAATTCTTTGAAACTAAAAATGCAATAAGCTTGTCAACTTTTTCCAGAGAGTCATTTTGATTTACTGCAATACCTATATTTCTAATTTCACTCCTATTCCTTGCGATTTTTTGAGCATTCTCGAGACGTGGAATTCCAATAAGTTCTATACGCGTTTGAGCCGAAATTCCGATATTACTATAAATATCAAGTGAATACTGGCTTTCTAATAATGCATAATCAAAGATCAAGGGAGGGAAATATTTGCTCACAGAGCCATGCTGAATATAAACCGTTTTCACACCCAACTCTTTTGCAGCTAATAACATAGATCGGATTTCCGGCACATGGTCGTTGGCAAACACAATACGCCTTGGGCGTTGAACTTTTAATAATTTCTTAAACATGCGCTTTATTCCAAAAGCTTTATGTAAATGGACAAGGTTTTCGCGATTTACCTTAGACAGTAAAATAACAGGAAGAAAAAAAAGAAAAAGAATGCTGTAAAAGAATTTATTTACAAATATGTAATGCGCAATATTGTCGAGTTTTGAACCAGTCGTAGTAAACTTACAGAATAATACAGTGTCGCTGTAATGTTCTAGAAAATTTAGTGCATTTACATTGTTCTTAGAATTTACTGCACAGATTATCTTATTATCAAAATCAATCTTACTGTTATCTATCCATAAATTCGAAAACTCTTTTCTTATTGCAACCAGCACCATAAATATTCTGTGAATAATATTTCGTCCGATTATGCTTTTTTTGCGATCGGGAGAAAGTGTATCCAAATATCCCTTTCTATATAAGTAATTAGCCTCAATCGCGTCATTTAATAAACCCATTTAGTGAAATTTCTTTTCTTTAAGTAATTTATTATAATGCTCCACATTTCTTTCCTTAAAAATTTTTGCAGGATGTCCCCCTGCTATAGCATAATCCGGAATGTTACTTACAACTACACTTCCTGCTTGGATAATTACCCCATTACCAATACTGACACCTCCAATAATTGTAACGTCATCACCAAACCAAACGTTATCGCCAATCACGGTGTTTTTGGGAATAATTTTATCATCGTAAGGTAGAGCATCGCCTTCATAATTATGAATCTGTGTTAAAATTTTACAGCCGACACCACTGTGAAAATTATCACCAATAATCACCTCTCCTTTACCCCCAATTGTCATTCCGTTGAAACTAACATTTTTCCCTAGTTCCGTATATTTAGACACATAAGTAGGTCCGTTAACCCTTAATGGAGCAGTAAATTTTCTGCAATTATTCTCCACTTGCTTTTTATAGTAAATGGCTTGTTTCTTTCTAATTTTTGCTTTTAAAAAAAAAAACCCTTTAAAAACGATATACCAAATTTTATCCATTTTTTCTTTTATTGATTAACTTCTTGGTTAAAAACACACCGACGAACAATAATCCTAGACTAATCGCAAATTTAAAAATCAAAGTAAGTTCTACTGCGAAGTATGCCGATACTGTTAAGACAAGTGTAGCTACTAGCCATGCAAGCGGGTAAAATGGAACATCCACAACCTTAAATTCTTTAAGAAAATATCCAGAATACCCCATATACAAAAAGGAAATATAGGTACTAAAAACCGCCGCCCATATCCCCCAAACCGGAATGAGAGAAAAGTTTAGAACAACGCACAGTAAGGAAGCTATGAAGGTTACATAAAGTAGTTTTTTTGTCTTTTCACCATAAATTAAAACATTCACAGAACCAAAATACATAGGGCGGTAATTTACCGCCATAATCAAAATAATTGCTATGGGATAAGTGGTCGCGAGTTCCTTATTTTTAACTAAAATTGAAAAAATTTCTTTTAGCCAAAGGGAAGCTAAGAACGTAAGCGTAAAAAACAGCAGTTGCATTACAAATATAATTTCCCGTACTTTTCGGTAATTGTTAGACTTATAGTAGATATTAAACAGGGGCCGGACTGCCTGACCTAAAGCATTGCCTAATTGACCAAATAAGCCACCGAAAGTCGCCGCAAAATTATATCCTCCAATCTCGCCTGTGCTCACATTCATTGCACTTAACATTGCTTTGTCACTGGTCTGAATAATATAGCTGGAATAATAATGCGGTACTGTTGGAAGAGATATTGATAGATTTCTTTTCATTTGTTTCCACTTAAAATTAAAAATGGGTGTTAACTTATATTTGATGTTGACTGGATACCAAAAAGAAATATTGGTTAATAATCCGACAATACAACTAGACCAGAACCACCCCATATAACCCATTTTCAGATAAGAAATGGTATATAAATTCAATACAATAGTTAGCACACCAAAAATCACCGTACGAACAGCAATTTCCATCGGTTTCTCTTTCATTTGGAAATACACTCTCCCTATTAACTGCGTAGGACCGAAAAAGACAATTGGTAAAAGATTTAAAGCTATAATTATCCAGACATTTTTGAAGGCCTCCGGAGGTACAATCCAATAAATTAAAGCTGCTGCAATAACTGCATAACCCAAGTTCCAGAGGGTTAAAAACCCATAAATGGAACGCCACATCCATTTAAACTGGTGTGGCATTTTGGTAAAGGAATTATACAAAATCATATTTAGTCCTAAATCCTTCAACACTTCTATCGCAGCTACATAAGCTAAAATAACCCCATAAATACCATAATCTAATGTTGTTAAATCCTTAGTAATGATCGGAAGTATGAAAAGCCCCAATATTCTTGGCAGATAAGGGGATAATCCATAAATTAAGGTATGTGACGCTAGCTTTTTGTACATTATTTAATCAGAACCTATTGAGAAAAGTGATAATTTTCATTATACTTTGATAGTACTAAATCTAAATTAGCAGTCATTTGCAAAATCCGTTCGACAAATTCTCTAAATGCACCATCACCACCCTTGGTGTCAAGAACCACATCAACAAGCGACTTAATATAAAACGGTGCATTTGCAGGTGCTGCGGAAAGTCCCACAAGTTTTAAAAGCGCCATATCGTTTAAATCATCCCCAATGTAAGCGACATCCTGAAGCGATATTTTCAAACTGTCGCAAAGATTTCTTGCTACCGAAACCTTGTCTTTGACTCCCATATAAAGATGCTCAATATTCAGTTTTTCTGCTCTTCTTCTAACAATTTCTGTATCTTCTCCTGTAATAATCGCTACTGGTATGTTTAATAATTTTAAAAACAAAACTCCCGCACTGTCCGCCGTGTTGAATTTCTTCCATTCATTTCCCATTTGGTCATAATACATTCCGCCGTCAGTCCACACACCATCGATATCTGTAATTACAAGTTTAGGAAGCAAAATTTCTTTATTCAACATGGTTCAAATAAATTATTTCATTTGCGGAAATGTTCACTTTAACTGTCTTCCCAATAATTTTGTCTCTCTCCGTCCATTTTAAACCGTCTCCTGGACTTAACATGTGCATATCTTCTTCTCTTATTACATCCCCTTTCACCAAGTCTTTATTTGTCGCAATTGAACGCTCTAACTTATCTTTAGCCAATTTCACAGAAGGCTCAACAAACATCTCTTCAACACCCAAAGATTTGTCAAGATTGCGGATATCCCGCATCATTCGGTAAATCCCGTCGATGGCTAAGGAGCCAATCTGGTCAGTACCCTTCATCTGCCGGTCAAGCGTTATGTGCTTTTCAATAATTTGGGCACCCATTCCGACAGCAGCAATTGGAGTGGCAATTCCTATGGTATGGTCCGAATAACCGATTGTATATTGGGGATACTGTTTCTGAAGAAAGGTTATGGTACGAAGATTTACATTTTCATATCTGGTCGGATACTCAGAAACACAATGTAAAATTGAAATATCATTGTGATATTTGGCAATAATATCAAGAGCATCATCCAATTCCGGTTTACCTGCCATTCCCGTGGATACAATAATTGGAATTTTGGTTTCAGCCAAAGCTTCTAATAATGGAATATTGGTCAAATCTCTCGACGCAACCTTCAATTTATCAGGTGTAAATAATTTGAGCAAGCTTAAACAACCAATCGCGCACAGTGTTTCGACAAAGTCTAATCCTTTCGCTTTTGCATATTTATACACCTCGAAATGTTGTTCGTCGCTTAGTTCTAAAAATTCACGATGTTCGCCATAAGTTCGTCCAAAAGAATTCGGATTATCATATGACCTTTCCATTTGTGATTTAGAAAGCTCCTGGCTCAAATCTCTTTTGGTTAATTTAACTGCATCCATTATAGGTAGCTCCGTACCGAATAATTTATCGTGAATGGGCCGTGATACTACATCTACTATTAATTTAGCTATATCAATAGAACCGTTATGGTTCTGACCTATTTCGCCAATGACATATGTTCTTTTAAATTTATTTTCCATTACTTTCAATTTGTTTTTTCATGCTGCCAAGCCATTGTTTGTTCTCAATGACAAAAGCCAGCAAATCTTCTATTTCAATATTTTTTTGTGGAATCTTGGAATAAATATCCTGCAGAAGATCAAAATCTTCTTGTGTATCCAAGGTCATCCTTATACCCTTGTAGCGCTCGACATCAGGAGATATCGGTATAAATTCGAGATTAAATATTGTGGGATTCGAATAAATATAATTCGTAACGTGCTCCAGGTAAATTTTATCTTTTGTACTGTCGGCTACTCTATTTAATGCTGATAAAGTTACCATTTCAGCCCAGAAACCAAAGTGTGTAAGTATCGATGGCTTTTCATCTGATGTGATGAAGGAAAGGTAGTCTGCATTAGACCTTGTACTTTCTTGTACTAAATGTGTTAGTGCGGGAATGTTTAAAAAAGGATTATCGGCACATACACGAATGATTTTTTTGATATTGTATTTATTTGCAACGTCAATGAAGCGCTGTAAAACATTCGTTTCTGACCCTCTATAAAAATTTACACCCTGCCTTTTACAAATTTCTTCAATTTGATTATCCAATATATTGCTAGTTGTTGCAACTATAATCTTGGTTTCTGGAAAAGATTCGTTTAGTTGGCCAAGCAATAATTCCAAAACACCTTCATTATAATAAAAAGGCTTTATCATTTTGTTCGGTAGTCGCGTTGACCCAACACGGGCCTGTATTATTATACCAAGCACTGCTAATTATTTTACTATTCCACAAAAATCTAACACCGTTTTAGCCTCCAAAGCTCCAATGTCTTTAAACTCGTCATGGGCCACTAAAAACGCAATAATGTCCGCTTTCTCCGCTGCTTCTTTATAGTCTGTGAGTTTAAAGATATTATGCTCCTTAATATTAGGTTCCACAATAAAATACTCTTCATCGTTCGCATCCTGCAATACGCGCTGCACAATGTATTTTGCCGGGGATTCACGAAGGTCATCGATATTGGGTTTAAACGCCAGACCCATCAAAGCAATCTTTGGCTCACGGTTATTTTTCAGTTTAAATTCTTTTCTTGCCTCCCGGATCTTGTCCGCACACCAAAATGATTTATAGTTATTGGTTTCGCGTGCCTGCGCTATCATCCGAGATTCCATCGGGAAGTCTGCCGTGAGGAAGTAGGGATCCACCGCGATACAGTGTCCGCCTACACCGCAACCGGGCTGCAGGATGTTGACGCGCGGGTGTTTGTTGGCTAACTTAATCAGCTCCCAGACATTGATGTCGGCCTTGTCACAGATTAGTGAAAGTTCATTTGCAAAGGCGATCTGTGAGTCGCGCGACGCATTTTCGGTGAGCTTGCACATTTCTGCTGTACGTGCATTCGTGGCATGAAGTTCTCCTTTGACAAAATGCGCATAAAAAGCGAGGGCCTTTTCGGTTGACTGGTCATTCACACCTCCAATCACGCGGTCGTTGTGTACGAGTTCATACATTACATTACCGGGCAGTACACGCTCGGGGCAATACGCAAGATAGATTTTATCCTTAAGTTCAGGTCTTTTGCTAAAGATGAGGTCCATCATCTTTTCAGTGGTCCCCACCGGCGAAGTGGACTCAATAATATACAGATCCCCTTCTTTCAACAGGGGAATGATTCCTTCGGTAGCTGCCTGAACATACGAAATGTCTGGTTCAAAATTTCCTTTGAAAGGCGTGGGCACTACCACCAGATAGGTGTCAGCTTCAACAGGCTTCGTATCCGCCTTCAGAAAGCCGGCCTTTACTGCCGAGGCTACGGCCTGATCTAAGTCGGGTTCTACGATGTGTATTTTTCCGGCATTAATGGTATCTACGACATGCTGTGAAATATCGACGCCATGCACCGGAATTTCGTTAGCGGCAATTAACGCCGAGGTCGGTAATCCTATATATCCTAGGCCAATGGTGACTACTTTGGGTTGTTTCATTGTCTTTTTTTATAGAGATCGGCTTATCCGCAGATCGGTATTGTGTTATTTTTATATTTATCCTGTGGCTTCGAGCGCCTCATCCACCCGTCCGGTCCCTGAGGTACTCGAAGGGACATCTAAGGATCCCTGCGTGTTGGGAGTACCTCAGCCTCAGCCTTAACCTTAATGGCCAACCCTCTTCATAAATGCGGCAATTCGCTCGCAGGCCTTACCGTCACCATAAGGATTATGCAGACCACTCATCATCGTATATCGCTCATTGTCCGTAAGTAAACTGTTGGCTTCAGATACGATCTTGTCTTTGTCGGTGCCAACCAGTACAACAGTGCCGGCTTCCACCGCTTCAGGCCGCTCTGTCGTATCACGCATAACCAGTACAGGCTTCCCGAGGCTCGGCGCTTCTTCCTGCACACCACCACTGTCCGTGATAATGAGATATGATTGATTCATAGCCCAGACGAAAGCCGGATAGGAAAGCGGCTCGATCAGATGAATATTCCCCGTATCGCCAAGTATTTCATACACTGGCTTTTGAACATTCGGATTCAGGTGTACCGGATAGATGATCTGCACTTCAGGATTCGACAGGGCGATTTCCTTGAGTGCTTCGCAGATGTTGATAAACCCCTGTCCATGATTTTCACGGCGGTGGCCGGTCACAAGGATAAGTTTCTTAGCGGGATCGATGAGAGTCTTTAGGAATGAAATCTCCTCATTGTCCAGGGTCTGAACTTTCTCCGAACTTTCAATCAGTGCATCGATGACCGTATTTCCTGTCTCAAGTATCTGTTCAGGGTTTACATTTTCACGCAGAAGATTTTCTCTGGAGACAGCCGTAGGTGCAAAATGAAAATCTGCGAGGCGACCGGTAATTTGTCGGTTCATTTCTTCCGGGAATGGCGACCACTTATCGTGGGTTCGTAGGCCCGCCTCCACATGGCAGACTTTTGCCCCCGCGTAAAAAGCAGCTAGTGCAGCCACCGATGAGGTGGAGGTGTCTCCATGCACATACACATAATCCGGCTGAAAATTTTCAAGTACTGGCTTAAGTCCGGTAATAATATCAGCGGTAAGGGTGTACAGATTCTGGTTGGGCCTCATCAGATCCAGGTCAAAATCGGGCGTGATCTCGAAGAAATCGAGGACCTGGTCCAGCATTTCCCTGTGTTGCGCGGTTACGCAAACTTTGGTGTTAAATTCCGGATGTTTCTTAAATTCCCTGACCAGCGGTGCCATTTTAATGGCCTCAGGTCGGGTGCCAAAGATTATAAAATGTTTTGTGGTCATTACAATTTATTGTCTGCGTGCGCTAAAATGCCTTTTACGTCGTATACCACAGAACTACCTTTAAGGTTAAGGCTAAGGTCCAGGTTAAGAAACTCTTTATGAGCAACCCCAAGAACAACCGCATCAAATTTTTCTGATTCACTAATTCTTGAACTGCAAATAATACCATATTCATGAAGGACCTCCACCGGGCTCGCCCACGGGTCATAAACTTTAACCGTAACTGAATAATCCTTTAAAGCCCTGATCACATCCACAATCTTTGTATTTCTTACGTCCGGGCAGTTTTCCTTAAAGGTAATACCAAGCATTAGAATTTCGGCACCGTTAACCTTAATTCCTTTCTTGATCATGGTCTTGATGATCTGCGAAGCCACATACTCGCCCATCGAATCATTCAGTCTTCTTCCGGCCAGAATAATTTCGGGATGATATCCGTATTCCTGCGCCTTCTGCGCGAGATAATAAGGATCAACACCTATACAGTGACCCCCAACCAGACCTGGTTTAAACGGCAGGAAGTTCCATTTCGTGCCTGCGGCCTCAAGAACGGCGTGGGTATCGATGTCCATGAGGTTGAAGATCTTCGCCAGTTCGTTCACAAACGCGATGTTGATATCGCGCTGCGAGTTTTCAATGACCTTCGCCGCTTCCGCGACTTTTATGGTGGGTGCCAAATGGGTTCCGGCCGTAATGACGGCTGCGTACAGGTCATTGACAATTTTGCCCGTTTCAGAAGTTGAGCCGGAAGTAACTTTCAGGATCTTCTCTACCGTATGTTCCTTGTCACCCGGATTAATCCGCTCCGGCGAGTAGCCCGCAAAGAAATCTACATTGTATTTCAGACCGGAAGTTTGCTCCACCACCGGAATACAGTCTTCTTCCGTCGCACCCGGATACACGGTGGATTCGTAAATGACGATATCGCCTTTCTTCAGTACCTTACCCACCGTTTCACTGGCCTTGATCAAAGGCGTCAATACAGGACGGTTATTCTTGTCCACCGGCGTAGGTACGGTGATGATGTAGATATTGGCATCGGTGATGTCCTCCAATTGGTCAGAACAATACAAACCTACGGTTTGAGATGGGTTCGCGTCGCCCGCAGCGACACATAAAGGGTTTTGCTGAACCAGTGCAGACTGCAGCAGTGCGTCCGATACCTCGAGCGTATCATCGTGGCCCGCATTGAGTTCCGCAACTCTTTTGGTATTGATATCGAAACCCACAACCGGAAATTGGGTGGCGAAAAGTCTTGCGAGTGGAAGGCCTACATAGCCGAGACCGATGATTGCTATTTTATGATTCATGTGTTGAGGTTGAGGTTGAGGTTGAGGTTGAGGATGAGACTTTTGCTTCGCAAAAGAGATTCCTTTCTTCGCTCGGAATGACATTGTGTTTCTAAATATAAACATATACTTTATTAGCGCTCCAGGTGTTTCCAGTACCAGTCCACCGCTTCTTTCAGCCCGGCTGCAAACTGATGACTGGGTTTGTATCCCAAAAGTGTTTTGGCCTTATCGATGCTCGCCTTGGAATGGGGTACATCTCCTGCCCGTACAGGGCCATGCAGTATCTCAACTTCATTTATTTCGGCATCATACGCAGAAAGATATTCTTTCAGCAGCTGTGCCATATCTTTGATCGTCGTACGGTCGCCCACCGCGGTATTATAGACCGTATTGACGGCCTCCGGATTATCGGTCAGCATGGCGAGTTCATTCATCTGGATCACATTGTCGATATACGTAAAATCCCGTGAATAGTCGCCCTCCCCATTGATGGTAGGCGATTCGAGGTTCATCAGCTGGATAACAAATTTCGGAATTACCGCCGCATACGCGCCTTTAGGGTCCTGGCGCCGGCCAAATACATTGAAATACCGCAGACCGATGCACTCCATACCGTAAGTTTTCGCAAAGACATCGGCGTACAGTTCATTTACATATTTAGTTATCGCGTACGGCGACAGTGGCTTTCCGATCACCTCTTCCACTTTGGGAAGGCTCTTTGAATCGCCGTAGGTACTTGAACTGGCCGCATAGACAAAGCGCTCTACCTTGGCATCACGCGCTGCCACCAGCATATTGAGAAATCCGCCTACGTTCACATCGTTACTGGTGATGGGGTCATTAATCGACCTTGGAACTGACCCTAATGCAGCTTGATGAAGTACTGCATCCTGCCCTTCGCAGGCCGTGCGGCACATCTCAGTATCCCGGATATCCCCTTCAAGCAGACGGAAATTGGGATGATCCAGTAAATGCTCGATATTGTGCCGGTGCCCGGTCGCAAAATTATCAAGACAGGTCACTTTATAGTCTTTGCTGATAAAATGGTCACATAAATTTGAGCCGATAAAGCCGGCTCCACCTGTAATTAAAACGTTTTTCATCGTCCAAAAATTTCATACCACTTCTTCTTCCTCTCCTCCGTATAATACCCGTAGCCATACTTATTGCCGTAACTCAGATGCATATTGCGGACGTCGTTGAGCACGATGGCAAATTTACCCTTGGCATTTTCATGCATCAGTTGTCGCGCAAATTCGAACATTTCCTTGTCGGTATGTTCGGCGCGCATCACGTAAAGTAGGAGATCCATATAACCGAGCAGATTGAAGGTATCGCTCACCATCAGCATCGGCGCCGAGTCGATCACAATATAATCGTAATACGGTTTCTGTTCATCGAGCATGGTTTTGAACTTCTTACTCGCCAGCAGTTCAGTAGGGTTCGGTGCAATGCTGCCACTCGGGATCACGTCAAGGTTACTGTGCAGTTCGGAGGTCTCTATGATCGTTGAAGTCTGCATGTCAGGTGAGGCCAGATAATCGGACAGACCGCGAGGTGACACTTTCATAAAGCGCTTGAACTGCGGATTCCGGATATCCGCACCGATAAGGAGTACTTTACGGTTCTGGGCAAGGGTAAGTGCCGTATTAAAGCTGACCGTGGTCTTACCTTCACCTTTTACCGAAGAGGAGATCAGAATGACTGAGGCTTTTCCTTCCGGCGCTTCCTTGAGTACGAAATTCATATTCGTCAGCATAATCCTGAAAGATTCGGCAAAAGAGGAGAAGTCATTTCTCTTCACCAGCGCTGTTTCGTCACCTGCATTCGGTATCTCACCCACCACCGCTACTTCCGGCAGGGCCTCGCGGATCTGTCGGCGGCTGTGTACGTACGTATCAAGCGCAAAACGCGTGTATAAAAATGCCCCCGGCAACAGGAGTCCTAAGAGTGCTGCCGCGAGGTACACAATATTTTTCTTGGGTGCTACAGGCGCGGCCATCGTATAGGCAGGGTTCACGATCTTGGCTTTTGGTGTATTCACTGAAAGCGCAATTGAAGTCTCTTCTCTCTTCTGAAGTAAATAGAGGAATAGCGATTCTTTCAGGTTCTGCTGTCTTTCGATGCTGCGGAAAACCCTTTCCTGCTGCGGAAACTTGCTCAGGCTCGACCCCGATTTATTGATTTCGTTCTGTATCTGGCCCATCGCGATCTGCAATGTTGAACGCGATTTGCGCAGATTGTCGCGGATGAGTTCGCGCATTGAAGCGATATCGCGGTTGAACTGCTGCACCGCCGGGTTCGAAGGTGTGGCCTGCTTCAGCGTACGGTTGCGCGTGAGGACAAGCTGGTTGTATTCCTGAATCACGGTTTCGAGACCTGCCGGCATGCCGACATTGGTTGGCAAGAGCTGGTCGTTCGCTGAGGTATTCGCAATACGCAGCACCGAATCGACCATCTCGAGCTGGGTGCCGATGTCCATCATTTTCTTGGTATTCTCACTCGCATTCTCAAGATTAAGCTGCGCCTGCGTCTGCAGGTCCGAGATTTTGTTGGCTTCCTTGAAATTTTCTTTCTGAGACTCAATGCCACCCAGTTCTTTCGTTATCAGGTCCAGTCTTTCGTCGATAAAATCAGCCGTGCTTTTGGCCTCGGCATTCTTGTCGTTAATAGCGTCCGCATTATACTGGCGGATGAGTTCATTCAGGATGTCCTCCGAACGCACCGGATCGGTCCCGACGCGGCTGAGCTCCATGATGCTCGATTTTTTCTGCGGGATCACCACACTGATCGACGCTTCCAGCTGGTCCGCCACAATCCTTGGATTGACGATCCTTAAGGTCAGCGTCTTGTCGAAGATGACTCCATTTTTCCGTTGCAGGACAAAACTGCCGTAGTCGGTAACCACAGGCACCCCAAATGTACCCGAAATTTCTTTCGAATCATTTTTGAGCTTAAAATTGTTGGCCCCGATCGGTGAAATGGTATACGTGACCGAATTGAACGAACGCGGCTTTTTTAAGCTGAGCAGACTTCCGGTAAACGGACTGTTTTCATAGAGTTCAACCTGTTTGACGTTCCCTTCATTGATCACTTTGACCTCGAGGTTAAGACTCTTCACGACGTTGTAAAGCAATGGCTTCGACCGTACGACGGAAATCTCATTGTCCACTTCATTAGACATCAGTCCGGACGGCAGCGCCATGTTCTGAAAATCCTGCAGGCCCATGATCTCTCCGCTTTTGGCCGCGGCACTCTTCACATAGAGTGAAGCTTTGCTCATATACTGTGGCGTGGCGTAACGCAGATATAAATAGGCGCATGTAAGTCCGAGGAGCAGTCCGCCCACAAAAAGGGGCCAGTACCGCAGATACCGCTGCACCTGTCTTTTGATTTGGGCACCGTCTCGCTGCTCTGTTGCAATCTCTGTAAATTCCATGAATTATTTAAGTAGGGTAATCAATATTCCGGCAAGTCCCAATACCACACCGCCGATCTGGAAAGCCAGGTTACGGTTCGGATCTACATTGGCCGATTTTCTTTTAATAATATCCGGTTCTACATACAGCACATCATTTTGCTGCATGTAGTAATAAGGTGAGCCGGTGATATTCCGGTCTGTGAAATCGATAATGTGGGTTTGGTCGATACCGTTCTCGTTGCGCACAAGTTTTACGCGGGTCCTGTCGCCATAGTCGGTCATATCCCCTGCCATACCCAGCGCCTGCAGCAGGGTGATTTTATCAGAAGTACTGGTGTACCGGCCCGGTGCCTTCACCTCACCCAGGACGGTGATGTTAAAATTGAGCTGACGGATTGAAACCAGCGGATCCGACAGGTATTCAAGCAGTTTGCTTTCAAGGTCAGCGCGCAGCTGACCCATCGTCATGCCTTTGACGAAAATCTTCCCGAGCACCGGAAAAATGATATAGCCTTCATTATCGACAAGATAGCCTTGAGGCGATGTCTGCGCCGCCTGCCCTGCCTGAACTTCGCCCGGGTTGGTGAGCTGGTTCATTGAGTGAAGATTGAATGGCCGCACCGCAAATTCATCATAGGCGGTCACTTTGATATCGAGAAAGTCGCCGGGCTGCAGGTGAGTACCTTCGTAAATTGCCTGTTTTACCTCTGCTTCCGCCGCCGACCGGTCGGATTCCATATACACCATGTTCTCTTTGGGTTTGCAGGCTGCAGTGGCCAGGAGCAGAAAGAGGACGTATATAATAAGAAAGAGTCTGTTCATCGGGAGTAAAAATAAATTTTTGCAAAGGTAATCATTTTAGACCGTTTCTCATTTGTTTTGCGCGGATTGGACGGATTTTGAAGGGATGTTTAAACTGCTCAGGGTAACGGCATGCGCGGCCCTGACCGCATTCATACGCAGCATAAAAAACCGAACGAATGCCATGTTTAATAATTTAACACACTGAAAATCCATTGATCGGCAAATCCAGGCCGCACTCAAACTCTCCACCACTCGCGCCAAATGATCTCCCCCCCCTGACAACCCCACGCTGTCATTGGCCTCGCCGAACCTTCGGTTTCAGAACGGAACGCTGTCATTCAGAACGGAGCAGCGCATTGTCATTCAGAATGGAGCGCAGCGGAGTGAAGAAACCAGCGAAGCGGTTCCACGGAGTCAATCTCTTTTTAGTCTTAGATTCAGGACGGGATTTTGTCATTCAGAACACAGCGTAGCGAAGTGAAGAAACCAACGAAGTGGTTCGACGAAGTCAATCTCACCGTTCGACTAGATTTATCTTTACAATCCTATTTTACTCTCAGAAAGAGATCCCTCCTTCGTCCGGATGACAAGCGAACTTTTGTTAAATGTTAGATGCTTCCTGGTGGAACGGAGTTTTGTCATTCAGAACGAAGCGAAAGCGAAGTGAAGAATCTCAACGTTCAAGTAGGTTAATCTTTACGACTCTTTATTACTCTCAGAAAGAGTTACCTCCTTCGTCGGGATGACAACCCGCGCTGTCATTGGCCTCGCCGAACCTGCGGTTTCAGAACACAGACTGAAGGTCTGCGAACGAAGTTCAGCAGCATAATCGAATTAAAAACGTAAGTTTTTAATGAAGATTACGAACGAAGTTCTGAAGAAACCAGCGAAGCGGTTCGACGGAGTCAATCTCTTTTTAGTCGAGATGACAACCGCTGTCCAACCGCCGAGCTCTGTCACCGCGAATCAACCATTCAGGACGGGATTTTGTCATTCAGAACGCAGCGGAGCGAAGTGAAGAATCTCAGCGAAGTGAAGAATCTCAGCGAAGCGGTTCGACGAAGTCAAACCCAGCGAAGTGAAAAAACAAACGACGCCGCTCGACGGTCGCGAAATCAACTGTACTGAAAATAAAAAAAACTCCGCTGACGCGGAGTTTCAAGAGTACAGTTTTACAACTTATTCTGCCTTGACCTGAGGCCGGCGTGCATACCACACCGCCATGCCAAGCGCAGCGACTACCAGTAAAGGTAAGTAATCATCGATAGGCGCGGCCGCCGGATCATCTCCACCCAGATTTCCGTCACCGGGACTGTTGGCTACCTCGACACCTTTCTTATATTCTCCTTCGGTGTCGTAGAATCTGGCATCAGACTGCGCATAGGCATTGGCCGACACCATTAAAAAACATAGTATAATCAGTAAGTTCTTCATCACCTTTTATTTAAGCATTAGTTTAGTTGTTTTAACGGTTCCGTTCGCAAGCTGCGCTTTTACAAGCACCACACCTTTGTACGCCACATTCAGCACGATTTCTTTCTGTGCTGCCGGTGCTTTTGCGATCATTCGGCCGCTCATATCATAGACATGGAGTGACGTGATGTTCTCTGATGACTTTGCATGAACATCTGAACCTGCACTGTAAATCCTGATGTCAGACTTGACAGCGCTGTCAGTTGCTAATGCACCACCCGGCTTGAACTGCAGTACGAAACGGTTGGCCAGGGTTCCGGCATCTGCACTGAATGCATACGGCTGCTCCGAAATCAAAGTCGTGGTTCCGGTAAGCTGGTCTTTCAGCCAGATCTGCTGGCCGTTGGCAAATACTCCTTCGGACTTCAAAATGCCGATGGTGTAGTTTCCGGCTGCGCTGAGATCAGCCTTTAAGGCAAATGTATCATCTGAAGAGAAAGTCCCGTGTGCATCGATAACGAGTTTGGTACCGTTCACTTCTGAATAGAGCGCATCTGCATTGGTGCCGAACAAAGCCCCATCGAATCCCGCATCATAATCTGCTGTAGCTGCAGCATTGAAGCCGATCAGCATCTGAGGTTTTGAGCCGGAAGGCACGGTAAGCTCCAGCCAGAATTTATCGGCGGTGGCTGCCTTGCTGAACACGCCATCCTCTGTTGTGCGTCGCATGCTGTTCTCGAAAACAAAAGGCGCTGTTGCCGTTCCGCGCTCGATAAAGAAGCCCTGACCCACCGGAATATAACCGTTGATTGCACCTGCCGGGACAGAACCGGTGTTCGGCGCGTACGTATTATAATTTCCTCCACCGTATGTATTATCAATCATTTCGGCTTCACTGTTCCAGATATAGATGGTTTTCTGAGTGTCCGGGTTGGCGGTTAGGAAATCATTGATTGAAATAGCAGAAGGGTACGGATTGCCCAGCAGCACATAGTCGCCCGTAATAATATCGATGTGATCTACGCTGATCGCACCCGTATTTGGCGTTGTACCTTCAAACTGTCCGTGGAAAACCTGAGGTGTCGTCGTGAAATCGTTCGGCGTACGGATCTGATAACCTGCGCCGGACTGGAATGTGGACGTCGGCGCAACGACTGCAAACACATTGTTGTTGTATGTAAAGAAACGGCCATCGACAGTTCCGGTAGCCGACTGGTTGGTTCCGTCTGCTTTTTTACCAAAGGAGAATTCCTTCAGCGTCTGCGCTGAACCGTCCATCGGGCTGCTCCAGTTCACATATGCCAGGCGTTTCACCGGTTTGGTGTCTTTTCTCACTTTGAATGAAGACCCTGCACCCGCCGTGAACGTACCGGTCTGCACAAAGTTGGCTCCGTCCGCCACCAGGATGTTTCCGTTGTTGGTGACGTTACCCACAGACACGTAGTTGTTTACGGTAAGGGTTTTTCCTGCGTTTATGGTTAACGATTGCGCTGTGATTGCAGCACCTTCATAATCGCCGTCGATAATCGCCGGTGTTGTAGCATCCGGACCGGTGGTGTTGGACCATTCCGTGCCGTTCCAGGTAGGAGTCCCCTGTGTGGTGACTTCGATGGTATTGCTCGATGCAGATGTTACTGAACCCGAAACTGCCCGTACAACGTAGTAGTATGTTGACTCGGGGTTTAGACCTGTTACTTCGTAAGAAGTTACATTTCCTACGTTCGTTGCATTTAAAATATAGTTATTTGTCAGAATTGATTCCGAATTTCTTAAGTCAAAATCATCAAAATAGATCTTAACGCCATTATATAGCCTTAAATTAAGAGTAAGATTCGACCCGCTAGCAGTAAAAGTATGTTCAACATCAATCCAGGATCCCTTAGTGTTATAATATGCCGAGCTAGAAGGCAATTGAACCGTTGCTCCTGTAGTTGTCCACACTCTAAAGCCAGTTCCAGTAGAAGATGGGTCAATATAATAACTAAATTTCAGTTTGTATTCTTTACCATTTTCTACAGCAATATCTTGATTAAAATTTCTTGTGGCTGTAACAGTTGAATACAGTGATGCTGTACCGGTCTTTACTGGAGAGTTGGAAATTACTTGATTCATGCCTGGTTCAAATGTCCAAGGATCTAGAGTTGAATTTTCAAAACCGGGATTTACTACTAAATTAGGGGATATATTTTCTACTTTCTCATAAACATCCAATTCATAGCTTTCCGCTCCATTCACTGCGTTCCAGTTGGCCGTAAATCCAACTGGCGTCACATTTGTGGCAGCCGTAGCCGCAGGCGCGTTCAGCACGGTGGTGAAGGTTTGTTCAGCTCCGTAAACGTATTGGCCACTAGCGTCTTTCACATAAGATTTATAGTAGTACTGTGTGGCAGGCATCAGGGTGGTGAGCGCCAGATTGTAGGCTCCGGTGGCTACCGTACCGACTGCAGCAAAGGTGCCGCTGTTGAGTTCGGGTGTTGATGCGGTTCCGTACACGAAGCCTCTTTCAGTTAAAGCCGACGCCAAACAGCTTCCCAAAGACGTCACATTGCCGTTCAGTGTGGCACCGGTATCAGCCAGGGCCGATGCGGCCTGGGTGGTCACCACAGGATTTACAGTTGCATTTCCCGTCCCCGTAAGGGCGAGCGTAGGGCTGTTGCTGCCGGTACTGGATACGGTGATGGTCGCATTTTGCGCGCCCGCAGCATTCGGGGTAAAGGTTACATCAAACATAGCCGTGTCGCCTGCCGCAATGTCGGTTGCCGTGAGGTTAGACATCACAAACTGCGTATTGTCGGAGGTGACCACCACATTGGAGGCTGCTCCCCCACCGTTGTTGGTGATGGTATAAGTTACGGTATTTGCTACGGTTCCCGGACAGGAACTGCCTAGATTCAGTGGCGTTCCCGACAGAACGAGGTTAGGTGTATTTGCTGTCACAGAACCCGACACGGTTACATTCACTGTGGTAGCACCGGTGCTTGCAAGGGAAATATTGCCGGAATAAGAAGTACTTGCGGGCAATCCTTCAACCAGTCTTGTGTAGATTTTTCCGCCTGCAGCAGGCAGAGCTGCCGTTGTACCGAAGCCTGTACCTGAAGTAGATGAAACTTCCCAGTTCGTGGGTGCAACCGCTGTAATAGTTGTGGTCAAGTTCACGCCGGTTACCGTGAAATTCTGTTCTGCAGAAGGACCGGATCCTTCCACGTACGTGAATGCAGTTAATGAACCTGCATCGGCAGTAACCGTGGGTCCTTGTGCCACAATGTTTACAATATAATCTTCGGTCTCACCGTACGTTTTTGTACTACATGCGTCCCCAGTGGTCAGTGCTGAATCATCTCCACCACGAATTCTCATTCGGGTATTTCCTAATATTGCACCTGATGGTACAGGAATATTAAATATATAGTTTCCGTTCGCACCGGCATTCGTTGAAACTGCCCCCTCTGAAGTTTCAAAAATATTATTCTGATTAAAATCTATCCAAACCGCCCCATACTGATTGGTATCACTTCCAAATGTAACAGAAACACTTGCTGTCTGAGATTGCGTAATATCGGGAATAGTTACGGTATTGTAAAAAGTATAAAAAGGTGCTGAGGTAGCTCCGGATGCAGAATTATTTAATGTTCCTAGTGTTACATTAGTGATTTTATCGTTCGTTCCGCCAGTTGAGTAAGTAGGCGTACAATATGTAACAGTAATAATAATTGGTTCGGATTCAACTGTAGTTGCACCACATGTAACCAGTGCTCTGTAGTGTGTTAGAGCAGTAATATTTGTAGCGCTGTACGTTGCATTCGTCGCGCCGCTGATATTGGTCCAGGTCGCTCCGTTCGGTGAACTTTGCCACTGGTAAGAAAGCCCTGAACCGGTGGAAGCGCCTGTTAATGAAAGATTGGTAGAACCACCTGAAGCAACCTGAGTGGTGGTGGCATTGGTTGTACCAGCGGTTAGGGTCGCAGGATCACAAGCAGAAGCGCCGGTTGAAGTAACCAAAATATTATCAAGAGCAATCTTAGGTCTATTTCCAGTGGTTCCTCCAGAACCATTATGGTAATAAAACCTTATTCGTGCCGTTGGATTATTGTTAAAGCTAGCTGGCAATTGCACAGTAGCAATTGACCCACTTGTAAGATTGTTATTAACAAAATTTAACACCTGTCCAGCTACTAACTCAGTATAGGTATTGCCATCGGTACTTGTATAAACTCGTAAAGAACCTGTGCGATTACCCGTTCCATTATTCACTGTTTGCCAATCAAAAGATAATGTACCTGCGTTTCTACCTGTAAAATTTAGGTGTAGTTCTACAGCTGTAGAAGTTGAGTTATCACTACTACCTGTAGATAACAAAACAATTGTTCCAGTAGGACCAAATGTACTATTACCTCTTTGCACGCCTCCGCTTGTACCTGTTGATTGAAAAGTTGTACTAGCCGTCGTGATTCTAGTGCCACTAGGTATTGTACCTGTTGTATTGACTGCCAAACCTATCCATTCTGCGGAACTTGTATTAGAAACACCCATACCATTTGGCCATTGTGTTGTATTAGTTATGTCATTAAAATCTTCTGAGTAATTTCCTGAAGACATAGGATAGTAGGTTTGCCCCCACCCCCACAAGGAGCAGAGCACCATAAACAGCGCTAAGGCCTGTTTAAAAATAAAAAGTCTTTTTTTGTTCATAATCTTTGTTTGGTTTTTAATATTTCAAGGTTTTATACAGTACAAGTATACAGTCCGGAATTGCAGAAACGCAGCCGGAAAGGGATATTTAAATTGTAAAATTGATCAGCACGACAAATGCTTAAGAGGATGAGCCACAGACGGGCAGACAGTCAATCAGGGAAATAGAGAATAGATTTTTCACCATTTAATAAATATTTGTTCCAAAAGTACTGTTTGTTTGTGAGGTTCGCAACAGATTGCGCATTAACTTAGTGTTACCAAAAAAATGAAATGTTTAAAATCCGCATGCAGCGCGCCTTTTCAAGTCTATGATTTTCATCATCCGACAGTGAAAACAGTATTGCCAAATTTAAACGGGAGTCTGCACGCCTACACAGCATGACAGTATCCTAAATCTGCACTCACAAATAGAAGGCAGATTACTGCATCAGGACAGCATCTGATAAATTAAAGTCAAAGGAACGGATTAAAACCTGACAGACAGGCAGGCGATATTGGAAGCACACTGCTATGGTGTACAATGCCCACGGGTTTAATGTTTTGGATATAGCCCGGATCCGGTATTGACAGTAATCCTTCTACTTTACGATAGGTCACACTGTGTATTGCTTCAGCCCCGACACCAGCCATCCCTTACCTAAATCCAATATAAGTGCAATATAAGTGCAATATCTCTCCAATAACTTAATGGAGATTCAATGCAGAAATGATGCTGTAATGTTGGATTTGCGTGGAACGGAAACGCATCCAAAGAGAGGATTTGGAGGATCTTCAGCCACTTCCTTCACAATTAATCCGGAAGCGCTGAACTGGGCTAACAAAGATACTGAAAACCACCGATTCGGACATTTTTAAATAGGGAAATTTAACGCCTTTAGGCTGGACTGCTTTCGCGCATATTTTCCTCACCTAAACCCCTCATGCCTAAACCATAAACTCAACAGGCACATCCGACGCCACTTATTCGTCCTCTCCAGCCGACACTTTATTAATTTCTTCATACTCAAATCCCCGACCCAACAGGTATTTCACCGTCTTTGATTTCTTCTGATATTCTTTCCCCGACTGGCGCGCGAAATATTGAGCATAAATTTTGGCTATCGTCTTCGCGTAATCGTCGTCATCAATTTCATCGAAGCATTTGCTGATCAGCTTTTCAGGCACGCCTTTAAATTTCAGGTGCTGCCGGATCTTGTTCCGGCCCCAACTTTTAATATAAAACTTTCCTCTAATATAGCTTCGCGTGAATCTTTCCTCATTGAGGTAGTTCTCCCTCATCAGGTACAGCAAAATCTCGTCTTTCGCCTCCGGAATCAGCAGGAAATCACGCATTTTCTGCTCCACTTCCTGGTGACAGCGGTCCTGATAACTGCAGTACGCGGCCATCTTCTGTTTGATTTCGGGGAAAGTATAGGATTTTTTCTGATCCATCTTTGTATTACTTATTCACTAAATAGTTCTTTTGTCTTGAAACAACTGCGAAGCATATCACGAATACCAAAAAAACAATAAAATAATGATGAGTAAAAGAACCAAAAGTTCAAGACTGGATCTTTTTGCTAAAATTATAAATAATTTGCTAAAATTCCCAAAACTCGGGCGGATTGCAAATGTTTGCTACGGTTGAAGATTACTGCCGCCACTCAAATATTATTCGCCGATTCCTTTAAAAAAAATAAATAAAGGAGGCAAACAATGGGAATTTTTTAACGCAATTTATCTATAATTTTTTAACGCAAAAATCTCCGAAGTCAGGTTTCGACTATAGATTTGGTGTCCCACATGTCTCCGCTCTTGGCTCTCGGCTCTTGGCTCTTGGCTCTTGACTCTTGGCTCTACTTAAAACCCAAACAGCGGCCGCGCGTCCATCAACTCATTCACCTGCTTGCGAACATTCGCAACCACCGATTCGTCTTTGATGTTCGTAACCACCTCATTGATCAGCCCCGCGATGGTTTCCATATCGTTTTCTTTGAGGCCACGCGTAGTGATAGCAGCCGTACCCAAACGGATTCCCGAAGTGGTGAAGGCGGATTTATCGTCGAACGGCACCATGTTTTTGTTGCACGTAATGTCAGCTTTTACAAGTGCTTTTTCGGTTTCTTTGCCGTTTACATTTTTATTTCTAAGGTCAACCAGCATCAGATGATTGTCGGTACCTCCGCTCACAATGTCGAAGCCATGACCGATCATGGCTTTTGCAAGTGCCCGCGCGTTCGCGATGACCTGTTTAGCGTAGGTTTCAAATTTTGGATCGATAGCTTCGGCGAATGCAACCGCTTTCGCAGCGATCACGTGTTCGAGCGGTCCGCCCTGAATTCCCGGGAAAACGGCGCTGTCGAGCACCGCGCTCATCATTTTGGTCTCGCCCTTTGGTGTTTTGTGTCCGTAGGTATTTTCAAAATCTTTACCCATCATGATCAGTCCTCCACGCGGCCCGCGTAAAGTTTTATGTGTGGTGGTCGTCACGACGTGGCAATGCTCGAATGGCGAACTTAAAAGTCCTTTCGCAATCAGTCCGGCCGGGTGCGCGATGTCGGCCCAAAGCGTAGCGCCCACCTCATCGGCCACTTCGCGGAACTTTTTAAAATCGATATCCCTGGAATAAGCCGAATAACCCGCGATCAGCATCTTTGGCCTCACTTCAAGCGCTTTCTGGCGCATCGCTTCGTAATCGATCAGACCACTTTCACGGTCAACGCCGTAAAAATGCGCTTCATACTGGATTCCTGAAAAATTCACGGCTGAACCATGCGTCAGGTGTCCGCCCATAGAAAGGTCCAGACCTAAAATCTTATCACCGGGTTTCAGCACCGACAGATAAACCGCGGCATTGGCCTGTGAACCTGAATGCGGCTGAACATTCGCATACGACGCACCAAACAGTTCTTTCGCACGGTCAATGGCGAGTGTTTCCACTTCGTCCACCACTTCGCAACCTCCATAATAGCGACGGCCCGGATATCCTTCCGCGTATTTGTTGGTGAGCACGCTGCCCATGGCTTTCATCACATGATCTGACACGAAATTTTCTGAAGCGATCAATTCGAGTCCGTGGGTTTGTCTTTGTCTTTCCTGCTCTATCAGGCCGAATATTGGATCCATACTTGTCTTTTTTTTAATCTTTTATAGTTAATTTCAAATTTACGGAATTTATTCCGGTGGCAGGCAAACGTGAAGAGTGGAACGGTAAACTCCTGCACGGCTACATTTGATTTAAAGCGGCAATTCCGAAGAGCCTGAAACCTTTAAAAATATTTAAATTTGCCCAAAAGCATTTAAAATGAAACCGGGTGACAGAATATCGCTTATCGATGATGATATAAAAGGAACTGTCACGGCCGTGAAAGGGGAAACGGTTACGTTCCGTGATGCGCATGGTTTTATGCACGAATATCCTAAAAACAAACTGGTGATCCGAAACCCGTCGCTCTACGAAGGAAAGCCGGTCATTAAAAAAGCCGAACCGACGGTTAAAAGATCAAAGAAACATCAGCAAACACATAAAGTGCTGGATCTCCATTTCGAAAATTTAGTATCAAACCCTGCCGAACACAGCTCGTTTGAGCGGCTGTTAATTCAAAAGGAAAAACTGGAAGAGGCGATGGCTTACTGCCGGCGCAACCAACTTAAAAAACTCGAGATCATCCACGGTCTCGGTGACGGTGTGCTGCAGAATATGGTTTTCGACTACCTGCGCGGCCAGACCGGCATCGATTTCGAAGACCACGACTTTTTCTATCACCAGACCGGCAGCGTGATGGTGAGGTTTAGGTGAGGGAAATTGAAATTTGAATAATTTGAAATTTGAGAATTTGAAAATGTGGGAATGAGGCAATTGAACTGCAAATCGCGCAATTAGAAAACCGCGTAAGGGCGACCTTTATTATAGCCCAATTGGACGAAAAACTATTTCCCTTCCGGTAACAGTTTAAATGATGTCGCCAAAAATTTCTTCCCTTTCACTTTACCGCTCACTTCGGCTTTCCGGACCGCATTGCAAAAACCCATTCCGCTATGCGCATCACCGTGATCATCGATGCCGCTGCCTTCCACCCAATACGTCTTCCCGTCAATCTTCACGGCAAGGTCACAGCCTTTTTTATCTTTCATATGGAACTGGCACTGCCCGCAGGAAGCTTCCACTACCTGAACTTGCTCCTTTTTTTGCTGCGCCTGTGTAGCAACGCCAAGCAAGATCATCATTAAATAAATTAATTTTTTCATGTGTCCTGAATTTATTCAAAATTACAACTTCTGAAATCCCTTTTGTGTGATTGCCGTCATATGTTCCAAAAAAAAGGCTGCTAATTTTTTATTAAATTTGCGCAGACCTCAATATTATGCAAAAACTTTCGCTGCTTTTCATCAAAGACGGTTTACAGTACCAGATTCTGAAAAACAAAACCGTTCTGGAGGAACATGGTTTTTACGCTGAGGATGCCGCCGCGCAGAATTCAGTTCAGGAAAAACTCAAAACACTTTTAGAAACTAAAAAGTTCAGTCAGATCTCGGTGATTTCTGCGCTCAACCATTTTACGCTCATGCCTGAAGGTTTTGCCCAACACGATCTTGGTTATGACTTGATTGCCTTTAATGCGCCGGTGAACCGAGATGAGGAAGAACTGATGCTTTCGGTGAATAAAAAGTTTGGCGTGCAGTTTTATTATACGATGCCTAAAGCGATTTATTCAATGATAAAAGGGCTCAACATACCGGCCACTTTCAATTTTTCGGGCGAAAAGTTTCTGAACAGCCTCCAGGCGCGCAACCAGAAAGAGATTCACATCAATCTCTACCATAACCAGTGTGAATTTGTAGCACTTGACCATAAAAAAGTCATCCTGTACAACAACCTTGATGTCAATTCGGAAGTTGATTTTCTTTATTTCATCATGTTCACTTTAAGTAAAATTGAATTTGGAATCGCTGAAACCTCGTTTTTTGTTTACGGCGAAACCACCGAAAATGAAACATTCATCTCTGAACTCCGAAAATTCGTAAAGAAAATCAGGATTGTTTTTGATAACGTGCCGAAGAAGAATTTTGTGATGGCGGGATGATGGGTGTTGGATGATGGATGATGGATGTTGGACGATGGATGAACCGGGATATTGAACTAAAATAATACCGATGAGTTTTAAATTTGAAAAACTGATAATCTGGCAGAATTCAATGACCTTTGGCGAAACTATTTTTAATGTCTCCGCTAATTTCCCGGCTGAAGAAAAATTTAATCTCACTTCGCAGATACGACGCGCAGCAGATTCCATTGCACTGAATATCGCCGAAGGAAGTATTCTGCAGAGCAATCCCGAATTTAAAAGATTTCTTAGTTATTCAATTAGGTCAATCGCAGAAGTGGTTACTTGCCTGTATAAAGCTAAAAACAGAAAGTACATACCGGAAGAAACTTTTAGCGAAATATACAGCGAATCATACAGACTCATCAACCACATAATCGCTTTTAAAAATAAATTATAATATTATAAATCAGTAGCAGCATCACATCTGTCACCCTACACCCTACACCATACACCCAGCATAAACATGTACAGAATCATATCCGGACGATGGAAGTCCAAAAGAATATCAGCCCCGAAGAACTTTAACGTGCGTCCTACAACAGATTTCGCGAAAGAAGCGCTGTTCAGCATCATCGAAAACCGTTTTAATATCGATATGACGGCGAGTTCCGTACTCGACCTGTTTGCGGGAATCGGTTCCGTTTCGCTTGAATTTGCCTCGCGTGGCTGCCAGGACGTCACCTCAGTGGAACTGAATGCCAAACATGCGGCCTTCATCAGCACTACCGCCGCAGATCTTGAAATGGCTTTGCAGGTAAACGTGCAGCGTGGCGACGTTTTCGATTATCTGAAAAAAAACCGTGGCAGAAAATCTTACGATATAGTGATGGCTGACCCGCCCTTCGATACCGATGCAAAAAAATATGCGGAACTTATCGATTGGGTATTGAATAACGCCTACGTAAAACCCGGTGGAATCTTTATCCTAGAACACCAGAGCCGCCAGAAATTTGAACATCCCAACCTGCTCGATACACGCAAATACGGTAATGTGAGCTTCTCGTTCTATTCCGCCACCATGGAAGCAACTGAGGAAACTGCGGGGGAAAACTTAACCACCAACCCTTAATAATTCACCATCAACCATTAACCATTAACAATCATCCATTAACAATTAACCATTAACCTAAAGTGTCTGCAGTTGCAACTGGATGCTGTTTCCGAAGAATTTTTTAGAGATTTTCTCAAAAGTTTTCGTCAGGTCAGAGAGGTAGAATTCGTACGTGGGCTCCGGATTTTTAGAATTGAGCAAGCCGTGCTGATCAAGGATCATTTTAAGCTGATTGGCCACGATACCGGGCGAATCGATTACACGCACGCGGTTTCCGTAATACTGACGGATCTCGTCAATCAATAGAGGATAATGTGTACATCCCAATATAAGCGTCTCGATATTCTTTAATTTACTGTTACTCAAATAATTGTAAACTATCGAATGCGTTATTGGATGATTTTTAAAACCTTCTTCAATCGCGGGCACGAGCAGCGGCGTAGCAAGTTCGTCCACTTTGATGAAACGGTTGTGCTTGCGGATTGATTTCCGGTAAAGACCCGAACTTACCGTAGCTTTCGTCGCGATAACGCCTACATTATTGTGAATTTCGTAGGCCACTTTTTCGGCTACAGGATTGATGACGTCGATCACCGGAACGTGGTCGGCCACTTCATCGAGGACTTCCTTTAGTGCATTCGCGGTGGCCGAATTACACGCAATCACGATCGCTTTGCAGTTTTTTTCGAGCAGGAACCGGGCAATTTTGGTGGAATATCCCACGATGGCCTCGCGCGATTTTTCGCCGTACGGCAGATGCTTGGTATCACCGAAATAGATAAGATTTTCGTGGGGCAAAAGTTTCTTGATTTCGCGTGCAACGGTAAGTCCGCCCACGCCCGAATCAAAAATACCGATCGGCTGCGTGGCCGAAAGATGGCTGAAATCCTGTTTTTTCTTTTTCAACTGCCTAAAGTTTGTGCAAAAATACGGAATTTGTAAACGCGCTGACCATTCGCCGGCCTCTGCATACGGAGTTTAGTCCCCGCCGAGGTAAAAAAGATCTGCCGCAATGCCGTCTGCCAGGAACCAGTGCACTTCCGGGATCTTCAGGAATCCATTTTCAATGACAAGCGTTCCGCGCTGAAGTTTCCCTGAAGTTTCTTTGTCTAAATGGTTTTGGATCTCAGCACTAAAACTTTGATTTAAAACGGAGAGATCAACGCCTTTCGCCGTCCGCAAACCGATCATGAGCATCTCATTGAAACGGTCTTTTTCGGACAGAAATTCGGTTTCTTTTGCTAAAATATTTTGGTTTAATGCATTTATATACTTCTGATTATTGGCCACATTCCAGCTTCTTTCGCTGCGCCCGTCGTAAGAATGCGCCGAGGGCCCGAGGCCCAGATACTCGCGGTATTGCCAATACGCCGTGTTGTGCCGCGACTCCAAGCCGGGTTTGGCAAAGTTTGAAATCTCATAATGCTGAAAACCGTTAAGCTTAAGGAAATCGGACATATAATAGAAATCCTCGGTCTGTTCGCTCTCTTTGGGTGGCTGAATTTTATTCTGCGCAATCCATTGGTTGAGGGCAGTTTTCGGTTCTACGGTTAAGGCGTAAGCTGAAATATGCGGCACTTCAAGCGCCACGGCTTTATTCAGACTTTCTTTCCATAGCGAAAAATCGGAAGTGGGCGAGCCGTAAATCAGGTCGATACTTAAGTTTTCGAAGCCGGAATCCTGCGCACGCTTGATCGAACTTTCAGCTTCTGCGGCTGAATGCGCACGGTTCATCAAGACCAGATCGTCATCAAAAAAACTTTGGGTCCCGATGGAAAGCCGGTTGATTTCGGTTGAGCGCAGGTCTTTAAGAAAAGCCGAATTCAGATCATCGGGATTGGCTTCAAGCGTAATTTCGATGTCGGGCGCAAAGGTGAAATATTTTAAAACCTCATCGATAAGCATTTTAAGCTCGTCAACTTCCAAAACAGACGGCGTTCCGCCACCGAAATAGAGCGATTTCAGTTCTTTCTCCTGAAGTTCATGACTCCGCAAACCAATCTCCTTTTTGATGGCCGCCAACATTTCGCCTTTGTATTTCAACGAAGTGGAAAAATGGAAGTTGCAGTAGCTGCATTTCTGCTTGCAGAACGGAATGTGAATATACAGCATGACTTAGAAAGTGCTGATTTTTGATTGTGAATTCTTAAGGTTGGATTGGCTCTTGGTTCATGGCTCTCGGCTCTTGGCTCTTGGCTCTTGACTCTTGTCTCTTCTCCCCCTTATCAATACCTGAAACCGCGCTGATTGATAAAGTTTTCGAGGTTGTAACCTACACTCAGCATAAAACTGCTGCCCGCGTATTGCTGTACATCAGACAGACCAAAATTATACGTGGCACCAAACGTGAAGTTGTTCACTTTCGCCCGGATAACCGGTGAAAAACCTAGGTTCTGACTTCCGAATTTGTTCTTGGCCGTACGGAAACTCGCGCCGCCGGAAAACGTGGTGTCTTCATCGCCAACCGTCGCCATCAGGTTAAAATCCATGATCCGCGCTGAATTGGTATTCAGGTTCATCATCACAGACGGACTTAAGGCAAAGCCTTCGGCCAGGTAATAATCGTAGCCAAGTGTGAAGATATATTTTGTGGGTTCAGGCTCTATACCGTTTACAATGGGGATATCATTTGTGATCGCAATATCATTCACCGACACACTACCAAAAAGCCCCCTGTACGTAGCAGCCATACCAAGATTCGCGTAAGCCAGAAAAATACTGTTGTTGTCTTCAGAAAGTGTGTAATCACCGGGATCCTGAGGATTCAGCATCGCCAGGTCAATGTTCATGTTATATAAACTTACCGAAGTACCGAATGAAAACTGGCTCTTGCGCTCGCCGTCATCATCAATGGGGATGAAATAGGATGCACCGCCGGTAATTCCGTTTGACGAAACCGGACCGTTCTGGTCGCGAAAGAAACTCAGACCTGCCCCTACCCGGTCAAAAACATTGGCATGCAACCCGATAGACTGCACATTGGGTGACTGGTCAAAGCTTGCAAACTGTTTCTGGTAGTTTAAATTGAGTACCACATCATCGGTTTTTCCGTACTGTGCGGGGTTGAAGAGAAAGTCTCCGTCCATCAGATACTGCTGATAGAACGGCAGTGTCTCCTGACTTTTGAAGAAATTGATACAGATAAATATAAAAAATAAGGCTCCAAATTTCCTCATAGTGTGGGTCAAATCAAAATTTTTGCAAATATACCAACTTTTTACTCAATTGTTTTCAAGATAGTTACGCCATTTTTCCACCGCCGCGGACATATCCTCTGGCATTGGGCTCTCGAAGTACATTTCCTCCTTTGTCGTGGGATGAATAAAGCCGAGCGTGTGCGCATGCAGTGCATGCCTCGGCAATACTTCGAAAACATTTTTGATGAACTGCCGGTATTTCGGAAGGTTCACGCCTTTCAAAATCTGTTCACCCTCGTATCTTTCATCGTTGAAAAGGGTATGACCGATATGCTTGAAATGCGCCCGTATCTGGTGAGTCCGGCCTGTTTCGAGCTTACATTCTACCCAGGTCATGTATTTAAAACGTTCAATAACCTTGTAATGCGTCACCGCATGCTTACCGGCGCTGCCGTCTTCATAAACCGACATTTGCAGACGGTTTTTCGGGTGACGGCCAATATTTCCGGTAATTGTACCTTCATCATCTGCCATATTCCCCCATACAAAAGCCCAGTATAAGCGGCGCGTTTTGCGGTCGAAGAACTGTTTCGCGAGGAAACTTAATGCATATTCTGTCTTTGCAATCACCAGCAGCCCGGAAGTATCTTTATCAATGCGGTGTACCAAACCTACCCTGTCGAGATCGGATTTAGCACCGTTTTTCTCAAAATGATAAGCCAAAGCGTTCACCAATGTGCCGTCCCAGTTTCCGTGTCCGGGGTGCACCACCATGCCCGGATCTTTATCTACAACCACCAGGTCATCATCTTCGTAAACGATATTTATCGGAATATCTTGTGGAATGATGACATTTTCACGTGGCGGACGGCTAAGCAAAACCGAAATTTGGTCGCCGGGTTTTACGCGATAATTCTGCTTCACGGCTTTACCGTTCACCACTACATTTCCGGCCCGGCAAGTCTGCGAGATCTTGTTGCGCGTAGAATTTTGCCTGAAAATATGCAGAAACTTGTCGATGCGAAGCGGCTGCTGGTTGCCGTCAACCGTGATATTCAGATGCTCAAAGAGTTCCGCAGCTTCCGTGTCAGCAGGATCTGCATTCAGCAGGTCTTCATCTAAAAAATCTTCGTCTGGATCGGTCATTGGATAAAAAAAGCTTCAGGCAGGCTGAAGCTCAGGTATTTTGTTTTTAAATAAAACTTATTCTACAACAACTTTTCGCGCCTTGGGTTTTTCCTCGGTTTTCGCAGGCGTTGTGGTTGTCTGTGTTTTAGGTTTTGGGTCTGCGGTAGTTTTGGATGCAGTTGGTTTTGATGCATCCGTTTTAGTTGCAGGTTTTGGCGTTTCGGTTTTCGGAGCCTCAGTTCTTGGAGTTTCCGTTTTTGGTGCCTCCTGTCGCGGTTCTGTGCGCGGAGCAGGCTCTGTGTAAACCGGCCCATCATCATAATTCGGCATTGGCGGAACCTCCTCCAGCCTGATGCGGTAAATGGAATTGAGCTGTGAGATTTTCGCGCCCATTTCAGCCGGTGTTTTCTTACTCGACCAAATATCAATCTGCATACCCTGGTCTCGTACATCAAAGGCCGCGGGATCCTGATAATACACGATATCAGACTCGTCCTGTTTGCCGTCTTCACTTTCTACAAGCCCAACCTCAAATAAATTCTGTGCAATAACAGCTTTAGCTTCCTGTACCGTGAGACCGACCAGGTTTGGCACCGTGATGTTCCGTTTCGGGCCGGCACCGATCACCACTCCGATTGTGGAAAAACGCGGCAGCAAAGTCCCCGGCTTCAGCGCAGTTCCGTTGTAAGTCATCCGTAAGATCGCATCGCGCTGAATGCTCGGTTCGTAGATGGTGTCGCCGACTTTGAGCCCAACCTGTTCTAGCTGGCGGAAGGCAAGACCTTTGTAACGGTCTAAGATATCGGGAACTGAAACCTGTGCCCAGGTCCGTGGGTTTACTTTCAAGATAATGGTACGGCCGTCCTTTACGCGTGAGCCCGGTGCAGGATAAATCTGCAGCACCTGAAAAGGCCGGAATTTAGGATCAAATTTAAAACTGTCTACTTCATAATCAAGTCCGGAATCATCGAGGATGCGGATTGCATCATGCACCGACTTGTTCATCACATTCGGAACAGGAATTTCCTTACCGTGATTGGTATGCAACTCTAACCAGCGGAAAGTCAGCCAGACCAGACCGGTGAAAACTGCGGCGGCCAACAGAATATTCAGAAGTACTTTCCAGTGGAAAAGCGATTTAAGCATATTTTTAAATCTTTAAAATATAGACTTGCAAATATATAAAATAATCTTTTCGGAGCGCGTAAACTTGAGCGTAAGCCTTAATATATTCCGGATAATCTGTGATCTCCGGCTTTAATTCGGATCAGTTTA
The DNA here is from genome assembly GCF_014837035.1 of Kaistella pullorum. Taxonomy (GTDB): domain Bacteria; phylum Bacteroidota; class Bacteroidia; order Flavobacteriales; family Weeksellaceae; genus Kaistella; species Kaistella rhinocerotis. The sequence continues at coordinate 223,618 of NZ_JACSPS010000001.1, forward strand.
AAATCTGCACCTTTAATCTTTAAATTTAAATATCAAAGGACCTAAAAAGCGGCAGGCAATCGCCTGAAATATTAAAAATAGCTCCTGAAATCCCTATCTTTGCAGCATAAAATATACGCATGATTCTATCCATGACCGGTTTCGGCAGAAGTGAAGGTGTTTTTGAAGGTAAAAAGATTACCATTGACCTTAAATCTCTCAACAGTAAATCACTTGATCTCAACATCAAAATGCCGGTTCGGTATAAGGAAAAAGAATTTGAAATCCGGAAGATACTGAACGACGGTATCCTGCGCGGTAAAGTAGATTGCTACATCAACCTTGAAAACCTGCAGGAAGGCGGCGAAGTGAGCATTAACCACAATCTGATCAGTGCCTATATCACCGAACTGAAAAAAGTAGCAGCGGACGGACCCGACTTTGAATACCTGAAAATGGCCGTGAGAATGCCCGATGCAGTGGCCGCAAAACAGGACGACCTCAGCGAAGCGGAGTGGAATTTCCTCGCAGGTCTTGTAAAGGAAGCGTTGCAGAAATTCGACACTTTCAGAAAAACCGAAGGCGACATTCTGCATGAAGAACTTAAACGCAACATCCACAATATCGAAACCTATCTTTCAATGGTGGTGCCTTATGAAGGTGTGCGCCTCGAAGCAGTGAAAGAACGCTATCAGAACACACTGAAGGAGTTTGCGCAGATCGATGAAACACGATTCTATCAGGAAATGGCCTACTATACTGAGAAACTTGATATTTCTGAAGAGAAGGTCCGCCTTGCGCAGCACCTGAAATATTACACCGACGTAATGAAAAATGAAGATTACAACGGCAAGAAACTTGGTTTTATCTCGCAGGAGATGGGTCGGGAAATCAATACATTAGGTTCCAAAGCCAACCACGCTGAGATACAGAAACTCGTCGTGATGATGAAAGACGACCTCGAAAAGATCAAAGAACAGACGCTGAACGTTTTGTAAGAAGAATCAAGAGCCAGGAAAAAGTGTAAAGTAGTTCCAACAACCGTTCATCACCCATCATCCGCAATGAATAAAGTCATCATATTTTCAGCTCCTTCCGGCAGCGGAAAAACCACACTCGTAAAATATTGCCTCGAAACCTTTCCACAACTGGCTTTCTCCGTTTCGTGCACTACGCGCGCGCCGCGCGGAAGCGAAAAAGACGGAATCGACTACCATTTTCTAACGCCCGATCAGTTCCGCGCGAGGATTGCTGAAGAGGCATTTGTGGAATTTGAGGAAGTCTATACCGATAAATATTACGGCACACTGAAATCTGAAGTTGCAGATATCTGGAGCCGCGGCAGTGTTGTAATTTTCGACGTGGACGTAAAAGGCGGAATCTCCCTGAAAAAATATTTCGGTGAAAAAGCACTTTCCATTTTCATCATGCCGCCGTCTGTCGCTGAATTGGAGCGCAGGCTCACTTCGCGCGCTACAGATGATGCCGAAACCATTCGGACGCGCGTGGCAAAAGCCGCTGAGGAAATCGGTTTCCAGTCTGAATTTGACAAAACCGTCATCAACGATGACCTAGACGCGGCCAAAACCGAAATAAAAACACTGATCGAAAACTTTTTAGCGTCATGAAAGTGGCGGTACTTGGCTGCGGCTGGCTGGGTGAACGGCTTGCAGCATACCTCGTAAAACAGGGCGAACAGATTATCGCCACCACCACTTCGCCTGAAAAGCTCAAACAGATTTCAGCAACCGGTGCAGAAGCACACCTCCTCGAATTCGGGAAAACGGCAGATTTTACTTTTTTAAATGATTGTGATGCGGCCATATTCAGCATGCCGGCTGCGAAAGACAACTGGCACGCAGCACTACAAACACTTGATCTGAGTTTTCCTAAAACAGTTTTCTTTAGCTCTACCGGAATTTACCCGCAAAGCGCAGGCATTTTTTCGGAAGAACAGCATGAGAATCTGCGCGAAGATCTCGCCGCCTCAGAAGAAATCATCCGCACAAAATTCCCGCAAACCAATATTCTTCGTCTGGCCGGACTGATGGGCGATGAACGGAACCTCACAAACTTTTTCAAAAACCGCGCACCTGCTGACGCCGATAAAGCCGTCAACCACATCCACTACGAAGATATCGTGCACGCTGTCCATTTGATTTTAAAGTCAGATGTGCAGGCGGAAACTTTTAACATAGTAGCTCCAAAGCATCCTACGATTGGCCAGATCCTGAACATTCCCGGCGATAATACCGGAAAGAGCGCCCGAATAATCTCCGCAGAAAAGTTCATTCAGAATTTTAATTATAAATTTATCCATCCAAACCCACAATATTTCAGCCGATGAGCACAGAGACATTAGATAAAGCAAAATCAAACCTTCCGGTAAGAGGATTCTTAAAAATAGACGACCTCATCATTCCTAAGGGCGAAGAATTGGTGCAGGCCATCCTCGACCTCAAAAAAGAAAAAAACGCGGTTATTCTCGCACACTACTATCAGCCGCCCGCTATTCAGGACATCGCGGACTTTCTAGGTGATTCGCTGCAACTGGCGAGACAGGCCAAAGATACCGATGCAAACATGATCGCATTTTGTGGTGTGCACTTTATGGCTGAAGCCGCAAAAATACTGAACCCGACAAAGAAAGTCGTTTTACCGGATACGCAGGCCGGCTGTTCACTGGCCGACGGCTGCAGCGGCGAAGGTTTGCGTGCCATGCGAGCTAAACATCCGAACGCCATCATCGCCACGTACATCAACTGTAACGCGGAAACCAAAGCAGAATCAGATATAATCGTGACGAGTTCCAACGCAGAAACCATCATAGAATCTTTACCGAAAGACAGACCCATCATATTCGCTCCAGATAAAAACCTCGGCCGTTATCTGGCGAAGAAGACCGGCCGCGACATGATCTTCTGGGATGGCAGCTGCATCGTACACGAAGCGTTTTCTATGGAAAGGATCGCGCAGCAAATGGCGTCAGTTCCGGAGGCTAAACTCATCGCGCATCCTGAAAGCGAGTCTGCGGTCCTCGATCTCGCACACTTCGTAGGTTCTACGTCGGCTTTGCTCAATTATGTAGAAAAAGACGAGGCAACCGTTTTCATCGTGGCTACAGAAGAAGGAATTTTGCACGAGATGCGCAAGCGCGCACCTCATAAGCAACTCATTCCGGCGCTTGTGTTTGATGAGAGCTGCAACTGTTCTGAATGTTTCTACATGAAGCGAAATACCATGGAAAAGCTCTATCTCTGCATGAAATATGAACTTCCGGAAATCACGATGGATGAAGACCTTCGTCTGCGCGCGCTGAAACCCATCGAGGCGATGCTCGATATGAGCAAAATGATCAAATAGCAAGCTTTCGCGCAAAGATAATACTCTACGGATGCGCGTACCTTTATCATTTAAACTTAAGGGAAGACAGCTTACATAAAAAGACACGGACGTTTTTTGAAGAACGTCCGTATGTTTTTAATAAAAGACCCGCATGTTTTAGGTAAAAGATACTTATGTTTTATTACGGGCATGCAATGCTTTATTTAAATGATTAGATACTGTTCCTTTTCCAAACCATTAAGATCCTGAAATAAAGCTTTAATTTAAACTAAATTCATTAAAGATGACCTCAAAAATTCTCCTGGAAGACATAAAGATCTATGCTTACCACGGCGTGCTGCCCGAAGAGAAAATACTCGGAACTTACTATCTGGTAAACGCCGAAATCTCTGCAGATCTTTGGAAAGCCACGCAAACCGATAACCTCAGTGATACGGTGAATTACGCTGAAATCAACACCCTCATCCACGAGGAGATGAAGATTCCCTCAGAACTCATGGAACATGTGGCAGGCAGAATCATGGAAAGGATCGCTAAAACATTCGCGTCTGTGAGCCACATTAAATGTAAAATCACCAAGACCAATCCGCCCATGCCGGGCGAAATGCACGGCGTAAGCGTGGAGTTCGAAAAACGCTTTGAATAGTATTGTCTCCTGAGCACTTACATTTTTTTATTTGCTTAAATTTGTAAGGACCGTCCTGGCGACCTTCCACACGGCTCAATTTTAAAAAATTCAATGAAATATATCATACTTTCACTGCTTTCGGCGGTTTTACTCAGCGTCTCGTGGCCTACGTACGGCGTTCCGTTCTTTCTTTTTTTCGCACTGGTCCCGCTGCTCATGATGGAGCACGACATCACCAAATTCTCGAAATTAAAAAACAAAAGTTGGTCGGTTTTTGGTCTCGCCTACCTGTGTTTCATCATCTGGAACATCGTCACTACAGGCTGGCTATATGGCTCAAAGAACCCGGACGGCACACATTCTGTCGCGGCGGTGGTTTTGCCAGTGGTGTTTAATTCGCTGTTTTACGCGCTTTTATTCCAACTTTATCACTGGTACAAGAAGGCGCAGGGAACCTATTTCGGGCTCGTGTTCTTCGTAGCGATCTGGATGTGCTGGGAAAAATTCCATTTAAGTTGGGAACTTACCTGGCCGTGGCTAAACCTTGGAAACGCGTTTGCAGATTACCCGAAACTCATCCAATGGTATGATACCCTGGGCGCCACCGGCGGAAGTTTCTGGATCCTGCTCGTAAACGTCTATATCTTTTATACGGTAAGAATTTGGGAAGCCGCGCGAAAACGCAGGTCTTTGATCATCAATTCTGCAGTAATCTTAGCCGGAATCGCGTTACCAATGCTGATTTCAGTGGTTAAATATGAAAATTTTGACTTAAAACCGACCGGCTCTGTCAGTGTGTTAATGCTGCAGCCCGAGCTTGATCCATACACCGAAAAATATTCAAAAGACAGCCTTACCATACTCAATGACCTGCTGACGCTTGCAGAACAAAATTCGACCGGCCAGATTGATTATTACATCGGGCCGGAAACCTCGCTGCCGGGGTTCGGCTCTATTTCCGAAACAGGCTTTGAACACAGTACGCTTCTGAATTCAGTGAAAGAGTTTTTAGGCAAACATCCCAAATCAGTATTCGCGACCGGAATCTCATCGCACCGCTTTTACCGCGACGAAAATGAAAAGTCTTCCACGGCTTATCAAACTTCCTCAGGGTCGTTTGTTGACAGCTACAATTCTGCCGTGCAGATCATACCGAACCACAACGTGGAAGTTTATCACAAAGGCAAGTTGGTTCCCGGCGTTGAAATCTTCCCTTACATCAACGTGCTGAAACCAGTCTTAGGCGATGCAATGATAGACCTCGGCGGTACGGTAGCGTCCCTCGGGGTGGATGATGAACGCAAAGTTTTTGCGAATCCGTACAACGCGGGCAAACTCGCGCCGATCATTTGCTATGAAAGCATCTACGGTGAGTTTGTTACTGATTACGTTAAGAAAGGAGCGAACTTTCTCGCGATTATGACAAACGACTCCTGGTGGGGCGTTACACAGGGCCACAAACAGCTGCTGGCGTATGCCAAACTTCGCGCGATAGAGACGAGACGTGAGATTGCGCGTTCCGCGAACAGTGGGATTTCAGCGCACATCGATGCCCGCGGAAACATCATGGCAGATACACTTTACGGCGACAAAACCACTCTTTATGCGAAAGTGAATCTGTATGACCATACCACGTTTTACACCCGCGCCGGCGACCTGATTTCGAGGATGATGGTGTTTGTGCTCGGCTTTTTGGTATTTTACACTTTGATCAAGAAGTTCCAGAACCACCAGAAAAAGTAGCCGTTAAGTTTAAATATTTAAACTATTTCGTCTTGCTTTCTTTCACGAAAGTATAGTGATTGAGCAGAACACGGATTTCATTAAACTCAAAATCTTTTGGCAGCACCTGTTTCCAGGCACTTAAGGTTTCGTGGGTGTCGTCTTTTTTGAATTCCTTTTCAAATGTTTTGATTTTGTCTTTGTCGAAAATCCGCTTCAGGTCTAGCAAACCTCTTTCCGCGAACTTCGCCAGATGTCCGTAAATGGTTTCGGGCACCAGTCCGCGTTCGCGCGCGATTTCGGGTATCGATTTACCTTCTTCAAAAAGCTGAAACGTAAGGATATGCGACGGAATTTTCGCAATCTTAGTCGTTATGATTTCCTCATTTTTAGAATCAAACAGTGGTTTCTCCAGCAGATGCACTTTCTTAAGGTCGTTCAGGTAATCTTCGAGGTCATCAAGGAACACCCGAAAATCTTCGTTGTACTGTTTAAGACCTTTTACGCCTTTGGTTTCGGCATAGAATTCCTTCAGCAGCGAGAATATCTTTGAATTTACATTGGTGAAAAAAAAGTTTACCGCACCTTTCGCTTTTGTTTCTATCTCGTCCCAGGTCGTTTTTCCCTCGATGAAGCTATGCGTCATCTGCTGGATGACACGGCGGAATTTTTCAAAGACTTTGCGGTAATTTTCAGCTTCCGGCCGGAGTGTCTGATGCAGAAAAACCACTTTATCCTTATCCGTGAGTTTTGCCTGTTTCGCGTTCTGAAACCAGACGTCAATCGTAGGCGCGATCCACGAACATTCGAGTTTGCTGATGATTTTCTGGATGCTGTAATCGTACTTTTCAGCATTTAATATTTCCTCAATTTTCGAATTCGCATGCGTTTCATCCTGAAACTTCGAAACCCTGCGGTCTGAATAAATGACTTCAGGCGTGATTTTAGACTTTAAAACAATGCCTTCCAAAGTCCGGCAACGCGAAAGCGCCACATAAACCTGACCTGACGCGAAAGATTTTCCGGCATCGATGATCAGCCTGTCAAAAGTAAGTCCCTGAGATTTGTGAATGGTGACCGCCCAGGCAAGCCGTACCGGAAACTGTGAAAAGCTGCCCAGGACTTCCTCCTTCACGCTTTTGTCTTCACCCAGCGAGTATCTTTTCTGGTCCCAATTCTCTTTTTTAAGTTTAAATATCTCATCATCACCATCGATGATCACCGAGATTTCCTTTTCGGAAAGACCGACAACTTCAGCCAGTTTCCCATTGAAATAGCGCCGCTCTCCGCTCGCGTCATTACGGATGAACATGATCTGCGCACCTACTTTTAGCTCCAGAACCTCATCGTTCGGATACTGATTTTCATTAAAGTCACCAATGATCTCAGCCTTATAGAAATGCGCTTTTCCCGGAAGTGCGGCCAGTTTTTTCTGGTTGATGTCATCCGCCATGCGGTTGTGGGAGGTCAAATAGACGTATGCCTCGTCCTTCGGCTCAAAGTCTGGAATATATCGGGCATTGAGCGTTTCGAAATCGATATCACGGATCTCACCGTCACGGATTTCATTCAGGATCTCCAGGAATTTTTCATCCTTCTGGCGATAAACCGTCGTCAGTTCGAGTGTAATCAGCGGCAGTTCCTTCAGCGCGTAACTGTCGAAAAAGAAGGGCGAATTATAATATTGTTTCAGGATATGTTCATCTCGCACCACGGGCGGCAGCTGGTAGAGATCGCCGATGAAAAGCATCTGCACACCACCAAACTTCTGCTGGTTGCGGCGCACGTGCCGCAGCGAGAAATCCATCATATCAAGAACATCCGCACGGAGCATCGAAACCTCATCGATGATGATGATTTCTATTTCGCGAAGCAGTTTCAGCTTGTCTTTCCGGTAGCGGAAATGATGCATCAGATCGGCAATGTTGTTTGCAGTATCTGTATCTATGCGTTCTGTAGTAGGTAAAAATGTGCGTAACGGCAGCCCAAACATCGAGTGTATGGTCACTCCACCGGCATTGATCGCTGCGATTCCGGTGGGTGCTACCACGATGAATTTTTTTCGGGTTTTAGCCACAAACTGGTTCAGGAAAGTGGTTTTTCCTGTGCCCGCCTTCCCCGTGAGGAAGATACTGCGGTGGGTGTGTTCGGCTAAACTAAACAGCGATTCGTTCATCGGTCAAATTTAAGGAAAATAGCCGCAAAAGCTGATTGAAGACTGAATTTTTGACGGGCTATGAAATATTTAAAAATAATCTTAGTACCCTAATTTTAGGAAAAGGTAATATTTTTGCAGGGTTTGGTTTAAAAATATCATCATGACGAAGACTGCCATCTTAATTTTAGCTTCCGCACTTACTTTTACCGCCTGCAAATCGAGGCAAAATGCAGACACTGCAAACCTGCCGAAGGACATTTCGCTGAAACCGGACAATAATCTGATTCAGCAGCAGGACCGTGAAGAACTGAGTTTGATGCTCAAAGAAATTGAAACATTCGCCACTTCGAAAACCTGCAGCGACGCGTCTGAATGGAAATTTGCAGCGATCGGTGCTAAACCCTGCGGTGGTCCGAGTTCGTATATTGCGTATCCGCTCGCACTGGAAACGGAAATCTTAGAAAAGATCAATCTGTTTACCCGGAAGCAATCGACATTTAACACGAAATATCAGCTGATCTCTGACTGCCGAATGGTGATGCCGCCCGTCGGAATGAAATGTGTTGACGGAAAGGCGGTGCTGATCAGTGAAGTTGCCGAAGTGCAGTAATTAATCTTTGTACCAGCCGGAATATTTGACATAGTTGTTGGCGATTCTGTTCACCTCACCTTCGAGGAGTTCCGCTGAGATATCTTTGATTTTCCGCGCCGGAATTCCACCCCAAACTTCACCGGATTTGATGTGCGTGCCCTGCGTAACGACGGAACCTGCGCCGACAATTGAGTTACTTTCTACGGTACAGTCGTCCATCACGATGGCGCCCATGCCGATCAACACGTTGTCTTTTATCGTACAGCCGTGCACGATGGCGTTGTGACCGATCGAAACGTTATTCCCTATTATCAACGGAAACTTTTCAAATGTACAATGCAGCATCGCGTTATCCTGCACGTTTACCTTGTTCCCAAGCGTGATGAAATGTACGTCACCGCGGATCACGGCGTTGTACCAGACGCTGCACTCGCGGCCCATAGTCACATCACCAATCACCGTGGCCGTTTCAGCCAGAAAAGTACCTTCACCAATTTGCGGAGTTTTATCTAAAAGTGTCTTAATAATTGCCATGCGCTGTCTGTTTTAATGATGGTTTTTGGGGATGACCGGTATTTATAAAATCGAAGTATAAAAGCGGATTGCCAATTTTGTAATCCGTATTTTTGCCATTCAAATTTAATGAATAATATGAGACCTATCCTTATAGAACCTACCGAAAACCCGAAAGTGCTGAAATTCGTCGCAGATTATACCTTGCTGCCCGGTTCCGTGGAGCTTGACCGCGATTCTGACATTTCGGAAATACCTTTGGCTCAGGAACTTTTCAAATATCCTTTCGTGGAACGGATTTTCATCACCGCCAACTTCATTGCCGTGGCAAAACAGGACGGCGTAGAATGGGAACATGTAGCCGAAAGCCTTAAAAACATCCTGCAGGAAACCCTTCACGAAAATCCACGCATCTACCGTCAGAAAATGGCGGATTCACACCAGATTTTCAGTGAAATGACACCAAACCCGATGGTAATGAAATTCGTTTCGAGCAACAGGCTGATCGATGGTTTTGTGGAAGTGAAATCGCTCGAAGATTCGGGAGATGTTCCGCTTGCTGCCGCGTTGTTTGCTAAGTTCGGTTTTGTAAAAGAAGTCTTTATCTCTGAAAACTTTGTCGCGATTACCAAAAATGTGTCTGTTGAATGGCATGAGGTGATGATTGAAGTGCGTGATTTCATCGCTAATTATTTGCAGGAAGGCGGTAAAATCTCGAACATTGCCGCACAAAAACACGAGAAACCTGCCGAAAATATCATTAACCGCGAATACACCGAAACCGAACAGAAAATTTCGGATATTCTTGACGAATACGTGGCGCCGGCAGTAGCAGGTGACGGCGGCAAAATTTCACTTATCGAGTACGATGAAACCTCAAAAACTGCGAGAATGTTACTGCAGGGCGCATGTTCTGGCTGTCCGAGTTCTACGGCGACATTAAAAGGCGGTATCGAAAACCTTTTGAAGCAGTTTGTGCCCGAACTTATAGACCACGTGGAAGCGGTAAACGGATAAATATATCAGCAATTGGTTTGAACATATGCCGTGCTTATTGGACAGCCAATTACTTATTTCAAAAAAATATGAAAGGAATTTTATTAGTCAATCTCGGTTCGCCGAAATCTACGCGTGTTGAAGATGTGAAGGAGTACCTCGACGAGTTTCTGATGGACGAAAAAGTGATCGATTACCGCTGGTTTTTCCGTTCGCTGCTTGTTCAGGGCATTATTTTGAGAACGCGTCCGGCGAAATCTGCAGAGGCTTATAAAACTGTCTGGACCGACGAAGGCTCTCCGCTAATTGTCATTACCAAGCAAATTCAGCAAAAGCTGCAAAAGCTTGTAGATATTCCGGTGGAAATAGGGATGCGTTACTCCGAACCGAGTATTGAAAGTGGGATACGCAGCCTTACAGAAAAAGGTGTTACGGAGATCGTTCTCTTTCCATTGTATCCGCAATATGCGATGAGTACAACTGAAACTGTGGTGGATAAAGCTGAAGAGGTGCGTAAAAAACATTTCCCAAATGTCAGAATCAGCTACGTGCAGCCTTTCTACAACCGAGATATCTATATCGACTGTCTGGCTGAAAGCATCCGCGAAAAACTTCCTGAAAATTACGATGCCCTGCAGTTCTCCTACCACGGTGTGCCGGAGCGGCATATCTATAAAACTGACCCAACCAACACCTGCAACCTGAACGACTGCTGCTCAAGAGCCGAAAACCCGAGTCATCAGTTTTGCTATAGACACCAGTGTTATAAAACGACCGAACTTGTCACTGAAAAGCTGAACATTCCGCGCGAAAAGACGGTTGTTTCTTTTCAGTCGCGGCTTGGAAAGGATAAATGGATGGAACCTTACACTGATGAGACGCTGGATGCATTACCGAAAAAAGGTGTGAAAAATCTGGCAATTGTGTGTCCTGCTTTTGTGTCTGACTGCCTGGAAACGCTTGAAGAAATCTCGGTGGAAGGCCGTGATGAGTTCCTGCATGCGGGCGGCGAAAACTTTCATTACATCCCATGTCTGAATGATGAAGACCGCTGGATTAAAGTGGTAAAAACGCTTTGCGAAGAAAAGCTGAACGATTTTTATTTTGTTTAAATAGACCTTCTTCCGGTGCGGGGTCCCTAGCCCCGATAGAAGCGGCATCCCCCTCGTCGCCTGGTAAGGCGGCGAGGGGATACAGCGGATAGCGGGAAAAAGCTCCTGAAAAAATTACCTTACCGGCGTTCGAAACTCGCCGTAACCCAACAGTCCGTCGTAGTTGCTGCCAAAAGGTTTGTAATAGAGATACGCCTGATAAAGGTTTTCGGTTTGCCAGAAATTTCCGTTGATCTCACCAAAATTCAGGCTGCCATCATCATTTTTTGTGGCTAAAATGTAATTATAAAAACCTTGCTTAAGATAGATTTTTGCGAGGTATTTTTTTGCGTTTTCGTCGTAGTACATCAAGTTTTCGGGTGACGCCTGAAAATTGTTGAAAGCGCCCATCACATAGATTTCTTTGTCGGTTTTGTGCGAATCAAGCGCAAAATAAACCCAGGAATAATCGGCTTCGCGATCGGGATCACGCTCAAGGCCCAAATCATTGCGGCGAAAATAGAAAGCGCCGTTCACATCGGGCTGGAACTGGTAATTGCCCGGAAAAGCCCATACAGGATGAAGATAGGTATAATTCACGTTTTCCACGGTTTCGGCACCCGCCACCATATCGAAAGCGTAACTCATGTTCTTGTTGTCAAAATAATAAAACTCGTTATTCCCCGGAAAAGCGAGGTCCATCTGCTGAAAAAGCAACCGGTTTCCTAATGTGGAACTCGGCCGCAGACCGTACAGCGCGACGTTCCAGTTATTATTTTGCACCACATTCAGGCTTACCGAATTAGTGTTCTGCATCAGCGCCGAACTGTTGCCGAGCGCCTGCACTTCCACACGCTGGTTGACGCCGGGACGCCTGGCGTCCGTGGTTCGGCTTAAATTTACACCGACGATCGCGCCGTCTTCCATCATCGAAAACCTTCTGGTGAATAATGGTTTGGACGGTGAATCTTTGTAAACGATCATCTCGAAATTTCCGGAAATCTTCGGTCGGATCTTATCATTCGGAAACGTCAGCGTGTAATGCGTGTACGGCTGCAGCGTGTTGAATGAATATTTAAAATCGTCTATCATGCCGTTCAGGCTGCCGGTGGCAAATTCCGTGAAAAAAAGTCCGTCTTCATTCCAGTTCCGGTCCAGATGGCGGATGGTATAGCGGTAGATATTACTTGAATTCGAAAGGTCATCGAAACGGAGAATCAGAACCTCATCAAAACCGATGACAGGCGTCTCATCGTTTGTCTGCGGATTGAACAGCTGTACACTGCGGATATCCTGCGCAAATAAGGTGATATTAAAAAGTAAAAAGAGTAAAAATTTCAGTTTCATACGTCTAAAGATAACGGAATATCACGCAGTTTGTTGTAAAGCCAAATGTGATAAGGTTTTAAAATCTGTATTTTTGACGACATTTAAACCTAAATATGATGCTGCATATAAAATCATTTGCGTTCAACCCATTTTCTGAAAACACCTATGTTGTGTTTAATGACAGGCAAAACGCCTTTCTGGTCGATCCCGGAAATTTCAGTGAGGTTGAGACCGAATCACTTGAAAAATTCATCGCCGAAAACAAGCTTCAAATTAAGAATATCCTGCTTACACACGCGCATATTGATCACGTTCTGGGCCTGCAGTGGGTGTTTGACAAGTATAAAGTTCCGGTTTTGATGCACGAACTTGACTTTGAAGTTCTCGAACGGAACCCAATGAGCGCACAACAGTTTGGGTTTTTCTTAAAACCTTTTGAAGGCGAAATCAAATATCTTAATGAAAACGACACCGTAAGTCTCGATGAAGACGATCTCCAGGTTCTGCATGTTCCGGGTCATTCACCGGGAAGCGTGGCTTATTACTCAAAATCCCAAAAATTCGCGGTTTGCGGCGATGTATTATTTGAAGGCAGCATCGGCCGCACCGATCTTTACAAAGGGGATCATGCGCAACTTTTAGACAGTATCCGCACGAAACTCTTCACGATGGACGATGAGACTAAAATTTATAATGGCCACGGAAATCCTACAACCGTTGGCTTCGAAAAACAGTATAATCCTTTCTTAAAGTAAGAGAAAAGTAAAAAGTAAAAGGAGCCAAGTAGTCAATTTTTGAGTAAAACAAAAGAGCAAAATCCTGCAATTATAGCGCTTACTTTGCTCTTTTTACTTTTTACCTGGCTCTTTAAAAAGCCTCTACTTCCATTTGATTCCGCAACCGATGCTTGGCCGCTGAATTTCCTCCTGCGGCGCACCGGCAAGAAGGTTTTCAAAAGCGATAATCAGATCTTCACCGGTAATTTCTTTGTTGTTGCCCGGACGTGAGTCATCCATCTGGCCGCGGTAAATCAGATCCAGTTTTTCGTCGAAAAAATAGAAATCCGGCGTGCAGGCAGCGTTGTATGCTTTCGCCACAGCCTGGCTCTCATCAAACAGATATGGAAAATCAAACTTTTTGTCAAGCTGAAACTCAATCATTTTTTCCGGCGAATCGTCCGGATATTTTTCTACATCATTCGCGTTGATTGCGATAAACTCGATGCCTTTGTCCTGATAATCTTCGTAAAGCTCAGCAAGTTTATCGATCACATGAAGCACGAACGGACAGTGATTACACATGAAAATCACCAATGTTCCCTTTTCGCCTTTCAGTTCTTCGAGCGACTGAATTTCGCTGCTGTGTGAAGGATTCGGGAGTTCAAAAAAAGGCGCTTTCGTTCCGAGCGCGAGCATATTTGAAGGTGTCTGTGCCATTTTATTTAAATATTTAAATTCTTTAACAAAGATAATGATTCTGCCACGGCTTTGCGGTAATCAAGCCAATGGATATTGGTTTCCTTGCGATACCACGTGAGCTGACGCTTCGCAAAACGACGCGAGTTTTTCTTGATTTCTTCCACTGCGGTATCAAAATCCCAGGTTCCGTCGAAAAACTTAAACAGTTCGGTGTAGCCTACCGTCTGCAGTGCAACAAGGTCTTTGAAAGGAATCAAATTACGGACTTCTTCTTCTAGGCCTTGCTCCAGCATTGCGTCAACGCGTTGGTTTATGCGTTCGTAAATGATCTCGCGCCGTGCTGAAATGCCGATTCGCGTAACGCTGAAAGGACGTTTGTGAAGGTGAGCAGCTATATTTTCAGTATAAGATTTTCCGGTTTGCCAAATGATATCGATTGCCCGAAAAAGACGCCGCGGATTGCTGCGGTCCACGATTTCAAAATACACCGGATCCAGCTCTACCAGGATTTGCTGAAGTTTTTCTACGCCTTCTTCTGCAAATATTTTTTCAAGTTTTTGCTGGTTTGAGGGATTGGATTCGGGCAAGTCGTTCAATCCTTCAATTACGGCTTTTTCATACATCATGCTGCCACCAACCAATATGACTACATCGTGCCTGGTAAATAAATCTTCGATTTTCGCCAGCGCATCTTTTTCAAACTGCCCGACCGAATAATAATCCTGCACGGAAAGATTCGCGATGAAATGATGGGGAACGGAAGCCAACTCCACGCCAGAAGGACGGGCCGTACCGATTTTCATCTCGCGGAAAAACTGCCGCGAATCGCAGGATACAATTTCGGTCCCGTAAAATTTGGCAAGTTCGATGGCGAGCGCCGTTTTGCCGATTCCGGTGGTTCCGACGATGGAAATAAGATTTTTCACGGTGCAAATTTCACCAAAAATTTCCACATGCTATAGCCGCGTCGCTTTCTAAACGTTTTAAAATAAAAAATGCACCTGGAAACAGGTGCATTCTCTTTATTAAATGTGATTTTAACTAATAATCTCCGCGTCGGAAATATTATTTCCCGCCTTAGTCTCCGTTTCCCAGGCCACAAATTTCTCCGCTTCACGGATCAGCATCGGTATGGCGAAAGCCAATAGCGCGAGGTCATCCATCACGCCGATTAGAGGAATCCAGTCTGGCAGGACGTCAATTGGCGAAATAAGGTAAACCAAAACAAGCCCCGGCAATATGACGTTCTTATAACTTGGTTTGTAACCATTTTTCGACATCACAGATTTTACCATCCGGATGATTACAGGAATTTTAGCGATAAAGCCTTTGTGTCTGAAGGCCTCTTTTGCCAAAGCAATTTTTGATAGTTTCATTCGTTCGTGTTAATATTTAAACCCGAAAATAATCGCAACTTCTGTACCGCGTTTTACTAAATTATGTTAAATTACTTTGTAAAACTGTCGATGAATTCGTGCACAGATTTACTGTTCCAATCCTTGGACGCATCTTCTTTAAGCAGTATCCTGCCATTTTTATCAAGCAAAAATGTGGTGGGAAATGCTTTTGGTAAAATATTTTTTGACACCGGGCTTTGCGCGATGTAAACCGGCGCCGTATAGCCTTTGTCTTTCATGAAGTTCAGTACATCCTCTTCTTTATCCTGCATCGCGATCAGCACAAAATCTACCTCGCCTTTTCGTGACTGATAAAGCTTCTCGATCGTAGGCCATTCTTCTCGGCAAGGCGGGCACCACGTACCCCAAAAATTAAGGAAAACCAGTTTGTCACCTTTCAGGTTCTTCAGGTTTGTGCTCGGTACATTAAGACCTTTCAGCTGAACATCATAATCCTCATCCTGCAGTGTCACGGCATTTTCAATAGCTGCCACCGGAAAAAACAGGTCTTTGATCTTCAGTTTTACCGATGGAAAAAGGTAAAGCACCGCGACAAAGGCCAGCGCGATCATGTAGAAAATATTCTTTCTTAAAAATGTCATTTAAACAAGTTTTAAAATTTCATTAATGGCGTCCTGACCGCGGTTTTTTGCATAGTAAACCTGCAGGTCATTATAAAATTCTTCCCGCGGGTACGACTTTTCGTCTGCTTTGAATTTTGCGAGTAGCTCATTTCCGTACTGCGTACGCGGTCCCCAGGTGTCTTTTACGTCAAGGAATTCATCCAACACCAAAATTTTCGGAATTGATCGGGTGCCGTTCGTCAGAAACTGGTCAATCAATGTAGTGTCAGAATCTCGCAGGAAGACACGGACCTCCACGCCAGCTGCTTCGAAAAACAGCGCAACAGCAGGCACAGTGGCACTTGCATCGCCACACCAGGGCTCGGAAATGATCAGGATCTTTCCTTTAAAATTTTTTGCTTTCAAACTTTCGAGCAGCTCTTCATCCAACTTAAAAGTTTTCATCGTGCGCTCCATGCGGTGTAAACCGAGTTCGTAATATTGGAAATAATCGTCCGTACTGGGCGTTTCTGTAACGCGGCGTTGTGCCACATCCATGTATTCCTCGAACGACAGTGCGGTTTGCCAGTATTGCTGAATACTGAAAGTATCATCAGCCATAATTTTATTCTTTTTTAAAATAATATTGTTTTAAAGTCTTCTAAGTTTATTGATCAAATAAAGGTCCGCGAGGACAAAGGCGGCCAGATTTTCCACGATGGGCACCGCACGCGGCAATACGCACGCATCGTGACGACCTTTTCCTTCCACAGTAACCATATTTCCGTCACGGTCTACACTTTCCTGCGGTCTCAACAGAGTAGCAACCGGCTTGAAAGCGACCCGGAAATATACATCCATCCCGTTTGATATACCGCCCTGAATACCGCCGGACAAATTGGTCTTGGTACTGAAATCACTATTGAAAAGGTCGTTGTGTTCTTTTCCGGTCATCTTTGCGCCGCAGAAACCACTGCCGTATTCAAAGCCTTTTGCGGCATTGATATTAAGCATTGCTTTGGCGAGTTCGGCCTGTAACTTGCCAAACACCGGTTCACCGATTCCCGCCGGCAGATTTTTAATCACACACATAATGGTTCCTCCAATCGTGTTGCCTTCTTTTTTTATCTCTTTGATTTTTGCAATCATTTTTTCCGCAGTCGCCGGATCCGGACAGCGTACATCACTTTCGTCAGTTTTAGACAAATCGAGATCCTGATAAGGTTTTTCACAGAAAATTTCACCAACAGAAGAAACATATGCGCTTATTTCAACATCCGCGGGCAGAACTTGCCGCGCCAGAGCACCGGCAGCCACCCAATTCACGGTTTCACGCGCCGAAGATTTGCCACCGCCGCGGTAATCGCGCAGGCCGAACTTTTGGTCGTAGGTAAAGTCTGCATGGCTGGGCCTGTAAGCATCGGCAATATGGCTGTAATCCCGAGATTTTTGATTTTCATTTTTAATGATAAAACCAATTGGCGTACCTGTGGTTTTCCCGTCGAAAATTCCCGACTGAAAAACAACAGTGTCACTTTCCTTCCGCTGTGTGACGATTGACGACTGACCGGGTTTCCGGCGGTCAAGCTGGTACTGCACCTTTTCAAAATCCACCTCAAGTCCCGCAGGAAAATTGGTGATAATGCCGCCGTAAGCTAAACCATGACTTTCACCAAAGGTGGACAGCGTAAGAAAATTACCGAGTGTGAACATAGTACAAAGTTAATGAATTTGGGTGGGCAAACAACGGTCATTCCGCAGTTGCAGAAGATTGGTTTTAAATTGAGACTGAAGACAAAATCATGATCACCGGCCATATTTTTCAAGGTTCATTTTCTGTATGATTTGCTTCAGTTTCCTTTGGTCCGTTTTCGAAAGTTTTTTCCATACAAAACCTTCGCTGAGTGTCTTCCCTTTCAGTTGAGGAAAGATTCCGGCCTCATCATATTTTTTTATCGCATAAGGTGTGATCGCCGGTAAAGGCGTATCAAAACTGTAGAAATAAGCTTCTACAATATTGAACTTAAGGTTTCCGATTTGATGCGTTTGGAATCTTTCAAGTTTAAAAGTGGCAGGTTTTATCAATTGTTTTACGGAAAGACCAGTCATGAAAGTACCACTACGGAAATTAGGCAGGGTTTTTTGTAAGGTTTTGGGAAAGGAAATCATTAATAATATAATCAATGAAAGCGCTGTACTAAAAATAAAGACCTGCGAATTATTTGCCTTTTTATAAAAAAACACGACGGCCAGCACAAAAAAGACTTCGAGGAAAAAACGGTATTGCGCCGAAAAGGCCAGTACGAGAACTGTTTTAATGATAATAGAAAGGAAAAGCAGCCAGTAAACCTTCTGTTTCTGTAAAACACAGAACAGCAGGAATATCAGCAATCCTAAAATAAACAGGATATTGATGAGACCTTTTGGAAAAGGCAATGAAAGCCATTCAGCCATCAGTTGGGTAAGTGTAAATCCTTTTATTTCAGCCACCGAAAACTGCATGTCGAATGTTTTTCGGTAAGCAGTTTCAGATGAGATCTGCAGGATATCAGGGTGCGGTTTCCAGCTGAATCCAAAATCGAAAGCCTGCACCGGAAATACCGGGAAACCAAATGTCCAGCAATTTTTTACGATAAACAGTAAGCCTATCGCAGCGCCGCCAAAGAAGGTTTTGAAATTTCTTCTGGAATCCGAAACGATGTAAAGCAGCGAAAAAACAGGAAGCCATATTAACGTCGGTTTGATGGCGAACGCAAACACCGAAACTGTGAAGAGCCAGCCGTGGCTCTTGTTTTTACTTAATATTTCGTTCAAAACTACGAGTGAAAGCACCACCGCCGGAAGATCCGGCGACGGCGACTGCACAAACAGTAATAAAACCGGAAACAGAATCAGGTGAGACCACGCTTTTTTTTCGAAAACATACATCAGGTAAGCCATTGCCATTATCGAATTCAGCCGCATAAACGGGTCGGTAAAACGAGAAAATCCGGCCTGAAGGATGTGCCAGAAAGACATTTGACCAAGCACTAAATCCAAATTTGCAATTCCGCGGACTAGGCCAACTTCTGCGAGCCATTTTGAGGTTGGAACATAATAGCCGAAATGATCGAGAATGAATGGGAAACCGCTTCCGGCAAAAAGAATTAAAACGCTGAAAAGATAAAACCAAAAGTTTTGGACTTTAAAAAAAAGTATAATATCGCGGTAAACCTTTAGATATAAAAATAACGAAAAGCCGATGATTACCGTGAAAACTTCAACCCAAACACTTAATGGAATAAAGAATGCCAAAAGTGTAAATGTAACCGTCAGGCCCAGCATGCCGGTTAATACATTTGCTGCGACTCCTGTAACGGTAGTGTGTATATACCTGTTCACTGCTGCACCGAATCCCGAGAATACCGGTAATAAAATCAGAAGTGAAATCAGGAGATACAGCATAAAAAAAGATTGCTTAAAAATAAGCAATCTTTGCAACTATATTTGATAAGAAATTAGTTTCGTGGCTGTACCCGACCGTCTTTACGGTCACCTGCTCTACCGATGGTATATCCTGTCGCACCACCGATAATACCACCTACTACAGCACCAGCCGCACGGTTTTTCTTATTAATCAGCGCTCCGGCCGCTGCTCCACCCACAGTACCGATGATTGTACCTTTAGCGGCTTTGCTCATCCCCTGTCTTTGGGCGGTTGTTTGTGTAGTACCAGCGCTAGATCCGGCGCTTGAACCTGCACTTGAAGAATATCGCGGTGTGTTATCTACGTAAACTGTTTTGGTTTCGCGGATTACCTGCGGGCGCGCAGCAGCTACAGCAGCTTTCGCTTTTCTTTCTTCTTCAATACTGTCTGCTTTTTTCTGGGTTTCATAAGCCATTTTCTCTTTTTCAATGGCTAATTTTTGCTTTTCTATCTCAAGCTGACGAGCCTGAAATTCCATCTTTTGCTGCTCCAGTGATTTTTCGGCCACTGTATTATCTTTTGTACAGGCTGTCAGCAGAACAACGGACATAAAACCTGCGGTGATTATATTTTTCATAACTAAAGATTTTCGTTTACTTAGGACGGGTTACACCAAAACGGAACCAACCACATGTTAAGAGAACGTTAAAACTGTGAAAATGTTATAAAACAAAAAAGCAAATTACTGAAGATCAGAAATTTGCTTTTACTTGAGGTTCCTAGCGGATTCGAACCGCTGTAGATGGTGTTGCAGACCATTGCCTAGCCACTCGGCCAAAGAACCATTTTGGTTTGCAAATATAGGAATTATTTGGAAATCTCCACACACAGATTTTGCTTTGTTTTACTTTTAATAAGCCGGTTATATCATGGTCATTAGTTTTAAATATCGCAATGATTCTGCAAACCTTTCTAATCTCCGTATTTTTGTATTCGTCTTAAAACAATATTATGAAAAGATTCGATCTATCTGTACTGGATTTAGCTCCAGTAAAACAAGATAAAACAATACACGACACCTTCAATGACAGTCTCGATCTCGCGCGGCATGTAGAAAAACTCGGCTACAAACGCTTTTGGCTGGCCGAACATCACAACATGGCCAGCATCGCCAGTTCTGCAACTTCGGTTCTTATTGGTTTCATTGCGAACGGAACCAAAACAATTCGTGTAGGCTCCGGTGGCGTGATGTTGCCGAACCACAGTTCACTCGTGATCGCGGAACAGTTCGGTACGCTTGAAAGTCTCTTCCCGAAAAGGATAGACCTTGGTGTAGGCCGCGCGCCGGGCACCGACGGTCTTACCGCGAAAGCACTTGGCAGAAACCCAATGATCATCAATGAACAGTTCCCGAGACAAATCCTCGAACTTCAGCAGTATTTTTCGGTGGAAAATGCCAACAGCGCGGTGCGGGCTATTCCCGGTGAAGGTTGCGATATCCCGATTTACATCCTCGGATCAAGTACCGACAGCGCGTGGCTCGCGGCAGAAATGGGGCTTCCCTATGCTTTTGCCGGACATTTTGCACCGCAGATGATGGAAAGCGCCTTCGAGATTTACCGCGAAAACTATAAACCGAGCGAAGAATTCCCCAAACCTTACATCATCGCGTGTGTCAACGGCATTGCAGCCGAAACCGATGAGGAAGCACGGTGGCTTTCGGGTACGCTCTACCAGATGTTCATCAACATCATCCGTAACGACAGAAAACCGTATTCACCGCCTGTAGAGGACATAGACTCGGTTTGGAATGCGATGGAAAAAGCCCACGTAATGAATATGCTGCGCTACAGTTTCATCGGAAGTGAAGAATCGGTGAAAAAGCAGTTCGCTGATTTCCAAAAGCAATTTAAAGTAGATGAAATCATGGTGACCTCGGCAATCTATGATCATGCGGCGAGGCTGAAATCTTATGAAATCATCAGAAATGCCACAGATGTTTTGTTTGTATAAACGGTGTTGGGATTAGAAAACAGTTTCGAAAGGAGCAAAAATCCCGCGTCCCGGCTTGAGCGGAGCTCTTTTTGTGACGCGAAGCGGAGCAAAAAAGCGGGAGCGGAAGACGGATGAAGACGCCCAAATAAAGATTGGTGAATATTTAAATCTAAGTATCTTTGCAGCACCGAAAAATAGCAACATGCCAGATATACAACTTAATACGATTCCTGAAGCGATACAGGACCTGAAGGACGGAAAAATCATCATCGTAGTTGATGACGAAAACCGCGAAAACGAAGGTGATTTCCTGTCTGCAGCCGAACTTACGACGCCGGAAATCATCAATTTCATGACGCTGTACGGAAGAGGTTTGATCTGTACGCCGCTGCCCGAAAAACGCTGCGACGAACTCGGTCTCGATATTATGGTAACACGCAGCAGCGATCCGAAAGAAACTGCTTTTACGGTATCTGTAGACCTGCTGGGCGACGGCGTTTCTACCGGAATCTCGGCGAGCGACCGCAGCAAAACAATTCTGGCGCTGATGGACGAAAATACAAAACCTACCGATTTTATGCGTCCGGGACACATTTTCCCGCTCCGCGCAAAGAAAGGCGGCGTTTTGAAAAGAGCCGGCCACACCGAAGCCGCGATAGATCTGACAAAACTTGCCGGCCTGAAAGAAGGTGGCGTGATCTGCGAGATCATGAATGAAGACGGCTCGATGGCAAGGCTTCCAGAACTGATGGAGCTGGCAAAAAAACACGACCTGAAGATCATCTCAATTGAAGATCTGATCCATTATCAGCTTAAAAAAGGCGACCTGATTGAAAGAATCGAAGAGCGGAAAGTGAAAACACACTATGGTGATTTCGATTTTTTCGCGTTCAAGGAAACGAGTACAGACCAGATCCATTTTGCGCTGACCAAAGGTTCCTGGGTCGTAGACGAGCCGGTGTTGGTGCGTGTGCAGGCTTCCAACTCCTATTTCGACGTGCTGAACAGGCTTACGGCCGGGGAGAAACCTCTGCTGGAAAAAGTAACCAAAATGATCAATGAGGAAGGCAAAGGCGCTTTGATTTTCATTAATAATGTCTCAAATGCCGAAAACACGCTGAGAAAACTTCAGCAATTCCTCGATTTCCAGGATGGGCAGGAAAACCGCCCGACGTTAGCCTCAAATTACCATGATTACGGCATCGGAACGCAGATCCTGAAGAATCTTGGCATCACCAAATTCCGCGTGATTACGCAGAATGTGAACCAAAAACCGCTTGTTGGCGGCTATGATGTGGAGGTGACGGAGATGGTGCAGCTGTGATGGTAGATTTGAGATGCTGAGATATGAGAGGTGAGATTTTAAAGCTCGGTTTTAAAGGCCTTTTTTTTAATTTCAGTTTCAGCTTTGAAGATAAAATAATCCCGGTTCGTGAGAATCGGGATTTTTGTATTCGAAAAAATATTAATTTTAATAGAAATAAAAACACAAATTATGCCTATCAACAACCTAAACAATGCGCACCTCACCGAAGCGCAGATTACCGAGATAAAAGTGCGATGACCGCCCTGGAAACAGCGCTTGCCACACTGATGTTACACTCACCCCGCAGGAGCGGCAAACCTACGGGAGTGTGAATGAGCAAAATAAGCTTCTTGTGAACAAAGTTTGGGATTATCGCCGCGATGCACCCACCTTATCTGTGCCCGATGTTGACTGGGAAGAGTTCGAGAGCGATTATTAAAGTCGGCTGTTACTCGAAAGCCTGAGTAACCGCTTGGGCGCACTGCAGGAACGGGTGAAAAACGCCAAAATACTGCACGACTATGATAATTATCAAACCACTCTGGAAGATTATGCATACACGAGCTACAAAGCAGGCTCGCAGGCACCCGGCTACGAAACCAAGATGACAGAACTGAAACAATTTTTCAGCCGCCGATCCGGTAAGGGTACGCCGCCAGAGGGCGAGACGGAAGCTTAAAAAACAAATTGCACTACGGACCTGCGCCT
Organism: Kaistella pullorum; assembly: GCF_014837035.1. GTDB lineage: Bacteria > Bacteroidota > Bacteroidia > Flavobacteriales > Weeksellaceae > Kaistella > Kaistella rhinocerotis. The sequence continues at coordinate 246,764 of NZ_JACSPS010000001.1, forward strand.
GCGCAGGTTTTTTTATTTTCTGAAATTACACCTGCGGTTCCCGACTGGTATTTTGGGGTCCTGAACCGCAACCGCGGGGTTCCCGACCGCATTTTTGGGGTTCCGGACCGGAAGCTTGCGGTTCGGGACCGGAAGTTTGGGGTTCAGAACCGGAACGGCCGGGTTCAGGACCCGGTTTTTAGGGTTTAGAACCTCATCAATGCATGGATGAAGTGCATTTGGCAGCTGCAGGACAAATATTTATATTTACGCTATGGCAAAATCTCTCAATAAAAATCTTCATCAGGCCAAGAATGCCAAAAAAGATATTTCTATACCCAGCTGGCAGACATAGAGAACGAACTGTAACACTACAAAGACCACTTCAAAGGCAAAACCGTTTTCTGCAACTGCGACGATCCGCGCGTCTCCAACTTCTTCCATTATTTCAGCCATCGGTTTGAATCTCTGGGTTTAAAGAAACTCATTACCACCTGCTACAAGAATCAGGATATGGATCTTTTCAGCAAACACGAGAACGAAAAAGCCGTGATGCTGGAATACAATGGGGATAAGAATGGTGATAAAACACCCAATGCAGAAGAGATTGGCATCATCGAGCTTGAAAGCGACGGTGATTTCCGGTCGGCAGAACGTATTGAGCTGCTGAAGCAGGCAGATATAGTGGTGACCAACCCACCGTTTTCGTTGTTCAGGGAATACGTGGCGCAGCTTATTGAATACGATAAGAAGTTTATTATTGTAGGGACGCAAAACAGTATTACAACGAAAGAAATTTTTTCACTTTTTAAAGAAAATAAAATTTGGCTCGGGCATAAAGCTGGCGATATGTCTTTTATAGTTCCTGATGAATACGAGATGCGTGATACTCGCAGTTGGCGTGATGATAAAGGTAATAATTGGAGAAGTTTAGGAAATACTTGTTGGTTTACGAATTTAGATCATTCCAAACGACACGAGGAGTTAGATTTATATAAACGGTATTCGTCAGAAGAATATCCAAAATTTGATAATTATGACGCCATTAATGTAAATAAAGTCGCCGAAATACCGGGAGATTATGAGGGAATAATGGGCGTACCCGATTACTTTTTTAGATAAATACAATCCCGATCAGTTTGAGATAGTAGGTTCCGACTACAATGTAAAGGAAGGCCTATTAGATTTTGTTAAAGTTGATGGTTATACAGGAAAATTTGATAGACCTTATTTGAATGGAAAAAGAATGTATTCCAGACTCTTAATTAAAAACAAAAAACTACAATAGATGGAAATAAACCGCAGAGATGCTTTCAGCAGGACAAAAGCCCGCAAGACAACCGGACATTTGTCATCCCGTAGGGATCTCAATGCAGAGATGCTTTCAGCATGACAAAAGGATGTAAAAAAGAAAAAGAAGAACAATTGGAAGTTACGGTTATCATTCAAAACGAAAAAAAAATTGTATTTACCATTTAATACTTTTATAAGATGGAACGAGATAACGGCTGGCATACCTATTATGTTTACATTCTGACGAATAAGAATAGAACGGTATTGTACACGGGAGTAACAAATAATTTGTCTCTTAGGTTATTTCAACATTCTTCAAATATGAATGCTAAGAGTTTTACTTCAAAATATAAATGTCACTTTCTAATTTACTACGAGAAATTCACATGGATACAAGAAGCAATTGCTCGTGAAAAAGAAATTAAAAGTCTTCGAAGATCGCTAAAACTTGAATTAATTCGCAATGTAAATCCTAATCTGGATTTTTTAAATGAGCACTTTAAGTTATACTTTTAGAGACAAATACGCAGAGATGCTTTCAGCATGACAAATGGACGTGCAAAAGAAGCGTACAATTTAAACTGAAAAAAGCAAAGAAAATATAATACTCAAAACTACAATAGATGGAAATAAAATTACATGAGATTACGATCCGTGAACTGACGGCAGGTTACGACGACAAAGGCGATGACGGCGTAACCGCCTATGGCGGCAAGCTGGATGTGAGGCCGCCCTTTCAGCGCGAGTTTGTGTACGATGATAAGCAGCGCGCCATGGTAATAGATACCGTGATGAAAGGCCATCCGCTGAACGTGATGTACTGGGCGGTGCGCGATGCTTCGGCAGGCTCAGCAACCCATTATGAAATCATCGACGGGCAGCAGCGTACCATTTCCATCTGCCAGTATGTGGCTAATGATTATTCGGTAAAGGTTCGCGGAAATATGCTGGCGTATGAAAATCTTCAGGATGATGAGCAGCAGAAAATCCTCGATTATAAACTCCTCATCTACATCTGCGAAGGCACGCCAAGCGAAAAGCTGGAATGGTTTGAAACCATCAACATTGCCGGTGCGGTGCTTACGAAGCAGGAACTCCGCAACGCCTCCTACGCAGGTCCGTGGCTGAGCGACGCGAAGAAATACTTCAGCAAACCCAACGGGCCGGCCTTCAACCGCGGTCATAACCTTCTTTCGGGTTCAGCCAAAAGACAGGACTATCTGGAAACCATCCTCACCTGGATCTCTAAAGGCAATATCGAAAAATACATGGGCGACCACCAACATGACGCGAACGCCAACGCGCTGAAGCAATATTTCGAAGCCATCATCACGTGGCAGAAAAACACCTACAAGAACTACCGCAGCAGCATGAAAGGAATCGACTGGGGCGCGCTGTACGATACTTACAAAGATGCAGTGCTTGATACCGACCTCATCGAAAAACAGATTGCCGAACTGGTAGAAGACGACGAGGTGAAGAGCGAAAAAGGAATCTACAAATATGTCCTCACCGGCGACTGGCGCTACCTGGATCTAAGAACTTTCGATGTGAAAACCAAGCGCAAAAAGTATCAGCAGCAGGAAGGCATTTGTCCGGTCTGCCAAAAGCATTACGAGTTTGAGGAAATGGAAGGTGACCACATCATCCCGTGGAAAGACGGCGGCCTGACGGTAGAAGATAACCTGATGATGCTATGCAAAAACGATAACCGAAGGAAGAGCGGGAAGTGATACAACGGACTGCTTCGTCGCTCCCCGCGGTCGCTCCTCATAATGACGCATAAAAAAACCCGGTTCATTACTGAACCGGGATTACTGTAATAAACCGTTTGGACTTACGCCTGAACGTTATTGTTCTGTCCTACTACGAAAGGCTCTACTTCTTTGATTTCGCCGAACTGCTGCTCGTAGTTAGCTACGTTTTGCTGCAATGCAGAAAGAACTCTCTTTGCGTGAAGCGGCGCCAGGATCACTCTAGAACGCACGTTAGCCTGCTGTACACCCGGCATAAGCTGGATGAAATCTACTACGAATTCTGAAGGTGAGTGGTTTACCAACGCAAGGTTGCAATAAACTCCCGCAGCGATCATTTCGTTCAGGTTGATGTTGATGTTGTTTGGATCCTGATTTTGGTTTTGGTTGTTGTCCATGTTTTTTTTTAATTATGAATTATGAATTTTGGATTATGAATGATAGATTATGGATTAAAATTTAAAATCCATAATCTACAATTCAAAATTACTTAGTTGATATCTTCGAATTCTTTCTTAGAACCCACGATGATGTTCTGATAGTCTTTAAGACCTGTACCTGCAGGGATTCTGTGTCCTACAATTACGTTTTCTTTCAGACCGGTCAGGTAATCTACTTTTCCGGAAACTGCCGCCTCGTTCAATACTTTCGTAGTCTCCTGGAAGGAAGCTGCCGACATGAACGATTTGGTTTGGAGCGCCGCTCTGGTGATACCCTGTAAAACAGGTGTCGCCGTTGCAGGAAGGGCATCGCGCACTTCTACAAGTGCAAGGTCCTCACGCTTCAGTTTGGAGTTTTCGTCTCTCAGTTCTCTGGCAGTGATCATCTGGCCTGGCAAGAATGCTTTTGAATCTCCGGCTTCCGTCACTACTTTTAGACCAAATACCCTGTTGTTTTCTTCAAGGAAATCGAATTTATGCTCCAGAGCACCTTCAAGGAACTGGGTGTCACCACCATCAACGATAGATACTTTCGTCATCATCTGTCTTACGATGATTTCGAAGTGCTTGTCATCAATTTTTACCCCCTGAAGACGGTAAACTTCCTGAATCTCATTCACCAAATATTCCTGAACGGCTGTTGGGCCTTTGATTTTCAGGATATCGTCCGGTGTGATAGATCCGTCAGACAGCGGCGAACCAGCTGTTACGAAGTCGTTTTCCTGAACGAGGATTTGGTTTGAAAGTTTCACTAAATATTTAGAGATTTCTCCAGTTTTCGCTTCTACGATCAATTCGCGGTTACCACGCTTGATTTTTCCGTAAGAAACTACACCGTCGATTTCTGTTACTACAGCTGGGTTTGAAGGGTTACGTGCTTCGAAAAGTTCGGTAACTCTCGGAAGACCACCCGTGATATCCCCGGATTTTGCAGATTTACGAGGGATCTTGATCAGGACTTTACCCGCCTTAATCTTTTCACCATCGTTTACCATCAAGTGGGCACCAACCGGAAGGTTGTATGATTTCTGCTCAACACCTTTAGAATCTACTACTCTAAGTGTAGGTACAGCTTTCTTGTTTCTTGATTCTGAAATTACTTTCTCCTCGAAACCTGTCTGCTCATCTATCTCCAGTGCGAATGAAATACCCTGGATGATGTCTTCATACTCTACTTTACCGGCAGATTCAGCAATGATTACCGCGTTATACGGATCCCATTTCGCAATGGTGTCGCCTTTTTTCACTTTATCACCCGGTTTTACCAATAGCTCTGAACCATAAGGTACGTTAGCCACCATAAGCGGTGTACGTGCTGCATTGTCTGCAACCAAACGGAATTCCGTAGAACGTGAAACAAGGATTTCAGCTTTTTTGCCTTCGTCGTTTTCGGAGGTTACGGTTCTCACTTCATCCATTTCCACGATACCGTCACGTCTTGCAACGATCGATGGGTTTTCTGAAATGTTACCCGCGGTACCACCCTGATGGAAGGTTCTCAGCGTAAGCTGCGTTCCCGGTTCACCAATAGACTGTGCGGCGATCACCCCAACAGCTTCACCCATGTGGATAGGTTTACCTGTCGCAAGGTTTCGTCCGTAACATTTCGCGCAAATACCTTTCTTGGTCTCACACGTCAATGGTGAACGAACTTCTACCACTTCAATTCCTGCACCTTCGATTTTTCTGGCCAGTGCCTCATTGATGAGTTCATCTGCATTTACCAGAACTTCGTCAGTTTCCGGATCGTATACATTGTGCAGGGAAACTCTACCTAAGATTCTTTCGGCAAGTCGCTCTACGATTTCGTCGTTTTTCTTTAACGGAGAAATTTCGGTACCTCTTAATGTTCCACAATCGTCTTCTGTAATGATGACATCCTGTGCAACGTCTACCAATCTTCTGGTCAAATAACCAGCATCGGCCGTCTTAAGAGCGGTATCCGCAAGACCTTTACGTGCACCGTGGGTGGAGATAAAGTACTCAAGGATCGAAAGACCTTCCTTAAAGTTTGCTACAATCGGGTTTTCAATAATTTCCGCGCCTGTAGAACCCGCTTTTTGTGGCTTCGCCATCAATCCACGCATCCCTGAAAGCTGACGGATCTGTTCTTTGGAACCCCTCGCACCGGAATCAAGCATCATATAAACAGAATTGAACCCACCCTGGTCGGTTTTCATTCTGCTCATGATCATTTCAGTCAGTCCCGCGTTGGTGTTGGTCCAAACGTCAATTACCTGGTTATAACGTTCTGTATCGGTAATAAGACCCATGTTATAGTTGGCCTTGATTTCGTCTACGTTCTCAACCGCCTGTGCGATCATGGTTTTCTTTTCAGCCGGAATTACGATATCTCCCAAACTAAATGAAAGTCCTCCTTTGAATGCATTTGAATAACCTAAGTCTTTCATATCATCAAGGAACTTCACTGTCGTAGGGAAATCTGTATCTGCCAATACTCTACCAATAACGTTTCTCAACGATTTTTTGGTAAGCAGCTCATTTACATATCCTGATTTTTTAGGTACAATCTGGTTAAACAATACTCTTCCTACAGTAGTTTCGGTAAGTTTAACAACAATTTCGCCCTCTTCTTTTACCGGTACTCTACATCTTATTTTCGCATTGAGGGAAACCTGTCCTTCTGCATAAGCAATTTCTACTTCTTCCGGTGAATAGAAGGCAAGACCTTCACCTTTCACTTTCATAGTATCTGTAGAATCAAGCTGCTTAGTCATAAAATACAGACCCAATACCATGTCCTGAGAAGGTACGGTAATTGGGGAACCGTTCGCAGGGTTAAGGATATTCTGAGAACCTAACATCAATAGTTGAGCTTCAAGAATAGCCTCTGGGCCTAAAGGTAAGTGTACCGCCATCTGGTCACCATCGAAATCCGCGTTGAATGCCGTGGTAACCAATGGGTGAAGCTGAATAGCTTTTCCTTCGATCATTTTTGGCTGGAACGCCTGGATACCCAGTCGGTGAAGTGTAGGTGCCCTGTTCAGAAGAACCGGGTGGCCTTTCATTACGCCTTCCAGGATGTCATAAACAACAGGTTCTTTTCTGTCGATGATTCTTTTTGCAGATTTTACGGTCTTTACAATTCCTCTTTCAATCAGTTTTCTGATGATAAACGGTTTGTAAAGCTCGGCAGCCATATCTTTAGGGATACCACATTCGTGAAGCTGAAGGTTTGGACCTACAACAATTACCGAACGCGCTGAATAATCCACACGCTTACCCAGTAAGTTCTGACGGAAACGACCCTGCTTACCTTTCAATGAATCTGAAAGTGATTTCAATGGTCTGTTCGATTCAGATTTTACAGCTGATGATTTTCTTGTATTATCGAATAGTGAATCTACAGATTCCTGAAGCATACGCTTCTCGTTTCTAAGGATTACTTCCGGAGCTTTAATCTCTAAAAGTCTCTTAAGACGGTTGTTTCTGATGATTACTCTTCTGTAAAGGTCATTAAGATCCGATGTCGCGAATCTACCTCCATCCAATGGAACCAATGGTCTCAATTCTGGTGGGATAACCGGAAGAACACGCATAATCATCCATTCCGGACGGTTGATCATCCTGGTGTTGGCACCACGGATGGCTTCAACAACATTCAGTCTTTTTAGTGCCTCAGTTCTTCTTTGTTTTGAAGATTCATTGTGTGCTTTGTGACGAAGGTCAAAAGACAACGTATCAAGATCAATTCTTCTCAATAATTCTTCTACCGCTTCGGCACCCATTTTGGCAACGAATTTATTCGGGTCAGAATCATCAAGATATTGGTTTTCTGCCGGAAGCGTATCCATAATATCAAGATACTCTTCCTCAGTAAGGAATTCTTTGTCCTCAAAATCAGAACCGTCGGCTTTTTTGGCAATACCGGCCTGAATCACGACATATCTTTCGTAATAGATGATCATGTCCAGTTTCTTGGATGGAAGACCCAAAAGATAACCGATTTTGTTCGGCAAAGAACGGAAATACCAGATATGAGCCACAGGAACTACCAGGCCGATGTGGCCGATACGCTCTCTACGTACTTTTTTCTCGGTAACTTCTACACCACAACGGTCGCAAACGATTCCTTTGTATCGGATTCTCTTGTATTTACCGCAAGCACATTCGTAATCCTTCACAGGACCGAAGATTTTCTCGCAGAACAAGCCGTCACGTTCCGGTTTGTGGGTTCTGTAGTTAATGGTTTCGGGCTTTAAAACCTCACCGCGCGAATCCTGAAGGATGGATTCCGGTGAAGCAAGACCGATAGTAATTTTACTGAAATTACTTGTTTTATTTTTATTTGACATTTTTTTTTGTTTAGATTAAAAGATTGAGAGATTGAAGATTGGAGATTTGAGCTTTTCTCTTGACCCATATTTGGTCTTGTGTCTCCTGTCTAAAAATCTCTTGTCTATTCTTCCAGTCTTATATCAAGTCCAAGGCCCTGCAGCTCATGCAGCAATACGTTGAAGGACTCCGGAATACCAGGTTCTGGCATTGCTTCGCCTTTTGCGATTGCTTCATAAGTTTTAGCTCTACCGATAACGTCATCAGACTTCACGGTAAGGATCTCTCTCAGGATGTTTGAAGCACCAAATGCCTCAAGCGCCCAAACCTCCATCTCACCGAAACGCTGTCCACCGAACTGCGCTTTACCACCAAGTGGCTGCTGCGTGATCAATGAATACGGCCCGATAGAACGTGCGTGCATCTTATCATCTACCATGTGGCCAAGTTTCAGCATGTAAATCACACCTACTGTTGCCGGCTGGGAGAATCTTTCACCGGTACCACCATCATACAGATAAGTAGAACCGAATTCCGGAAGACCTGCCTGCTCTGTGTAGCTTGTAATCTGGTCGATATTCGCACCATCGAAGATCGGCGTTGCGAATTTCAATCCTAATTTCTGACCTGCCCATCCAAGAACGGTTTCGTAGATCTGACCGATGTTCATACGTGAAGGTACCCCAAGTGGGTTCAGCACGATGTCTACAGGTGTACCGTCTTCAAGGAATGGCATATCTTCTTCGCGAACGATTCTTGATACAATACCTTTGTTACCGTGACGACCCGCCATCTTATCTCCTACGTTCAGTTTACGCTTCTTAGCGATGTAAACTTTAGCAAGCTTGATGATACCTGCAGGAAGTTCGTCACCGATTGAGATTGCAAATTTCTCGCGGTTTTTAACACCCTGGATATCGTTGAATTTAATCTTGTAGTTGTGGATCAACTGCTTGATCAACTCATTTTTATCGGCATCTACCGTCCAGTCTGCTCCGCTTACATTCACGTAATCTTCAACACTCTGAAGTAGTTTCGTAGTAAACTTCACACCTTTTCCGATGATTTCTTCATCAAGGTCATTGTTTACACCCTGAGAAGTTTTACCGTTTACAAGGGTTCCAAGTTTTTCAAGAAGTGTGTTTCTCAACTGATCGAATTTCGCTTTGTACGTATTTTCGATTTCCTCAAGCTTCAGCTTCTCTTCAGTTCTCTTTTTCTTGTCCTTGATGTTTCTTGAGAAGAGTTTTTTGTTGATTACAACACCTCTTAACGAAGAATCTGCCTTCAAAGAAGCATCTTTCACGTCACCGGCTTTATCACCGAAGATCGCGCGAAGAAGTTTCTCTTCCGGAGTTGGATCTGATTCACCTTTTGGAGTAATCTTACCAATCATGATGTCTCCAGGCTTCACTTCAGCGCCGATACGGATCATACCGTTCTCGTCAAGATCCTTAGTCGCTTCTTCCGAAACATTCGGGATGTCTGCCGTAAGTTCTTCCATACCCAATTTGGTATCACGAACTTCAAGAGAATACTCATCTACGTGGATTGAAGTAAACCAGTCTTCACGCACAACTTTTTCGTTGATTACGATCGCATCCTCAAAGTTGTAACCCTTCCAAGGCATGAAGGCAACCACAAGGTTTCTACCCAATGCCAGTTCACCGTTTTCAGTTGCATAACCGTCGCAAAGAACCTGACCTTTCTGCACTTTGTCACCAACTCTTACGTTTGGTCTCAAAGTAATGGTAGTACTCTGGTTGGTTTTTCTGAATTTGGTAAGTTTATATGTCTTAGTAGCCGATTCGAACGATACCAGATCGTCATCCTCGCTTCTTTCGTACTTAATTGTGATCTTGTCAGCATCCACATACTCTACCGTACCGTTTCCTTCGGCATTGATAAGGATACGTGAATCTCTGGCTACCTGATCTTCAAGACCTGTACCTACGATCGGTGCTTCAGGCTTCAACAATGGAACGGCCTGACGCATCATGTTAGATCCCATCAACGCACGGTTCGCATCATCATGCTCAAGGAACGGAATCAATGAAGCGGAGATACCAGAAATCTGGTTTGGTGCCACATCGATCAAGTCAACCTGCTGTGGTTCCACTACCGGATAATCACCGTCAAGACGGGCAATAACACGGTCTGTAGAGATTGTACCGTCTTCGTTCATTTCAACGTTTGCCTGAGCAATTACTTTGTCTTCCTCATCTTCTGCGTTTAAGAAAACTGCAGGTGTCTTAAGGTCAACTTTACCGCTGGTTACTTTACGGTAAGGTGTCTCGATGAAACCTAGGTTATTGATCTTCGCATAGATACCTAACGAAGAGATCAAACCAATATTTGGTCCTTCAGGAGTTTCGATGGGACAGATACGGCCATAGTGAGTATGGTGAACGTCACGTACCTCGAAACCTGCTCTTTCTCTTGATAAACCACCAGGCCCCAGGGCAGAAAGACGACGCTTGTGCGTGATTTCTGAAAGTGGGTTGGTTTGGTCCATGAACTGAGAAAGCTGGTTGGTACCAAAGAATGAGTTAATAACTGATGTTAAAGTCTTCGCATTAACAAGGTCAATTGGCGTAAAGATTTCGTTATCACGAACATTCATACGCTCACGGATCGTTCTTGCAATTCTCGAAAGACCTACACCGAACTGACCAGCAAGTTGCTCGCCTACGGTTTTAATCCTTCTGTTTGACAAGTGGTCAATATCATCTACCTCTGCTTTAGAGTTCACCAACTCGATAAGGTGACGAACGATGGAGATGATATCTTCTTTCGTTAAAACTTCGGTATTTTCAGGAATATTTAAGCCTAATTTTTTGTTCAGGCGGTAACGTCCTACTTCTCCTAATGAGTAACGCTGCTCTGAGAAGAACAACTTCTCTATGATTCCACGTGCTGTTTCCTCATCGGGCGGATCTGCGTTACGCAACTGACGGTAGATATACTCCACCGCTTCTTTTTCAGAGTTGGTAGGGTCTTTCTGTAGAGTATTCTGGATGATAGAGAATTCGTTTGAATTTTCTTTGTGAATCAGGATCGATTTAACACCAGCATCCAGGATAAGATCTAAATGTTCTTTTTCAAGAATCGTTTCACGGTCAAGGATGATCTCATTTCTTTCGATAGAAACCACTTCACCAGTATCTTCGTCCACGAAATCTTCAAACCAGGTGTTCAAGACTCTCGCAGCCAAAGTTCTTCCTTCCACTTTCTTCAACGCTGCTTTAGAAACTTTCACTTCTTCTGCAAGGTCAAAGATCTGAAGGATATCTTTATCAGATTCAAATCCGATCGCTCTCAATAGCGTAGTAAGCGGTAATTTCTTCTTACGGTCGATATACGCGTACATTACGCTGTTGATATCCGTTGTAAATTCCATCCAAGATCCTTTGAAAGGGATAATTCTGGAATAATACAACTTGGTACCGTTTGCGTGGTAGGTCTGTCCGAAGAACACACCCGGCGAACGGTGAAGCTGTGTAACGATAACACGTTCGGCACCATTAATGATAAATGAGCCGGAAGGCGTCATATAAGGAACCGGACCTAAATATACATCCTGTACAACGGTCTGAAAATCTTCGTGTTCAGGGTCTGTACAGTAAAGTTTCAGTCGGGCTTTCAAAGGAACTGAATACGTCAGTCCTCTTTCCACACACTCGTCAATGGAGTAGCGTGGTGAATCAACCAAATAATCCAGGAACTCCAACACAAACTGGTTTCGTGAGTCTGTGATCGGGAAGTTTTCTTCAAAGGTTTTGTAGAGGGTTTCATTTACTCTCTGTTCCGGCAGGGTATCCAGCTGGAAAAATTCTTTGAATGACTGGATCTGAATGTCCAAAAAGTCAGGAGTCTCAATCTTTCCCTTTGCAGCGGAGAAATTGATTCTTTCATTTCCCTGAGTTTTAGCGACGGCTTTAGATTTACTCATAAAAATTTTAAAGAATGAGGGTTAAAAAATATTTTGTTTTAAAAAATATCAGAGAGAATAAAGTTGGAGAGACGTGAGACGGGAGATGGAAGACTTTCACTTGAAAAATTGGCGCTTTTTCAGAAATACAGTGGTGAGGTCTTGGCTCCTGGCTCTTGGCTCTTGGCTCTTAATCCTTTCTAACTGCAACGCCGGTATATCTTTTCACGGAGTAGTGCAAAATATTCTTTGGGCCTTCGGGAACTTTTTAAAGTAAGAAACGGGCGAATGCAAAAAAACCTCTGTTCCGAAACGGAAAGAGCTGATTAATAATGATTTACCGGTTTATGTACAATAATTAGCGCCAAAAGGAGTGCAAATATACTCAGATTAAATGAGTTACGCAAATGAAGCGGGTATCCCGGAAGTATTAAAAAACAGTTAAAATCTTACTTGCAAACATTAAAACACAAAAAAACCCCACTTAAAAAAGTGAGGTTTTAATATATGTAGGTAATGAATTACTTCAATTCTACTTCAGCACCAGCTTCTTCAAGTTGCTTCTTAAGAGCTTCTGCTTCGTCTTTAGAAATACCTTGCTTGATTGGAGCAGGAGCGCTGTCTACCATATCTTTAGCTTCTTTCAGACCTGCACCTGTAAGATCTTTTACCAATTTCACAACTGCTAATTTAGAAGCACCTGCAGCTTTAAGAATTACATCGAATTCTGTTTTTTCTTCAGCAGCTTCACCAGCACCACCAGCAGCAGCAACTACAGTTGCAGCAGCAGGCTCGATACCATACTCATCCTTAAGGATAGTTGCCAATTCGTTTACGTCTTTTACAGTAAGGTTTACAAGCGTTTCCGCTAAGTTTTTTAAATCTGACATTTTAATAATGTTTTAATTGTTGAACGATTTATTTTGATTTTTTTTGAGTTCTTATTACTCAGCACTTGGTGCTTCTGTAGCGTCAGCGCTTGCTTCCGGAGCAGCCTCTGCAGCTGGTGTTTCTTCTGCCGGAGCCGCTTCTTCAGCTTTTCCTGTAGCTTCTTCTTTGTTCTGAAGTGCAGAAAGTACGTTTCTGATTGGTGACTGAAGCAATCCGATGATTTCTCCGATCATTTCTTCTCTTGACTTGATGTTTGCAAGAGTACCTAAGTTTTCATCACCAACATAAATAGTCTCCTGAAGGTAAGCCGCTTTCAGTGCAGGGATCTCTGCTTTCTTTCTGAAGTTCTGGATCAGTTTCGCCGGAGCGTTAGCTGTCTCAGAAATCATCAGTGCAGAGTTTCCTTTGAAACTTTCGAACATTTCCGAGTAATCTACACCTTCGATCTGCTCCATTGCTTTCTGCAGAAGGGTGTTTTTCACTACTTTAAGGGAAATATTCTGCTTGAACGCCTGTCTTCTGAAATCTGAAGTCGCAGAAGCATTCATGCCTTCAAGATTTGCTACATAAACCACTTTCGCGTCCTGCAGCATGTCTTTTATCTCTTGTATTACTAATACTTTATCTTCTTTTGTCATTGTCTTACAGATTTTAGTTTACAGATTTAGTATCGATTGCAATACCCGGACTCATCGTAGAAGACATGTAGATACTCTTCACATAAGTACCTTTAGCTGCAGTAGGCTTCAACTTCAATAAAGTCTGTACTAATTCCTGAGCATTTTCCTTGATCTTTGCAGCATCGAAAGATACTTTACCGATACCTGCGTGGATGATACCGTATTTGTCAACTTTGAAATCGATCTTACCAGCTTTCACTTCTGCTACAGCTTTACCGATCTCCATGGTAACAGTTCCTGATTTAGGGTTTGGCATAAGACCTCTTGGACCTAACACTCTACCTAACGGACCTAATTTACCCATCACAGCCGGCATAGTAACGATAACGTCTACGTCTGTCCAACCGTCTTTTATTTTCTGTAAGTACTCATCAAGACCTACATAATCTGCACCTGCTTCTTTAGCTTCAGCTTCTTTATCCGGAGTTACCAAAGCAAGAACTTTGATGTCTTTACCGGTACCGTGAGGAAGAGATACTACACCTCTTACCATTTGGTTAGCTTTCCTTGGATCTACACCCAATCTAACAGCGATATCTACAGAAGCGTCAAATTTTGCAAAGTTTACTTCCTTTACCAAAGCAGAGGCTTCGTCAAGTGAGTAAATTTTGTTTTTTTCTATTTTGCTTAAAGCTTCTTTTTGCTTTTTCGTCAATTTTGCCATTTCTATTCGTATTAAGCGTTTGTGGGTTTAGTTCCTGTTACTCTCAATCCCATAGATCTTGCAGTTCCCGCGATCATAGTAAGCGCAGAATCAATTGTGAAGCAGTTAAGGTCTGTCATTTTATCCTCAGCGATTTTCTGAACCTGAGCCCATGTTACGCTACCTACTTTTGCTCTGTTTGGCTCACCTGAACCAGACTTGATCTTAGCAGCTTCCATTAGTTGAACGGCAGCAGGAGGAGTTTTGATAACGAATTCAAAAGATTTGTCTTCGTATACTGTAATCACTACAGGCAAAACCTGTCCTGGCTTATCTTGCGTTCTTCCGTTAAATTGTTTACAGAACTCCATGATGTTCACACCTGCAGAACCCAAAGCCGGGCCTACTGGTGGAGATGGGTTAGCAGCGCCCCCCTTCACCTGAAGCTTAACCATTTTAAAGACTTTTTTAGCCATTGTTGTTTTTTAAAAAATTAAGAAATTTATGAATGTGGAAGCATTTATAAATCTGTAAAGTGTTGTCTCACCTAACAACTTTACATTTCGGACTGCAAAATTAAGAATAAATTTTAATTGGGCAAGTGTAAGATGTTGATTTTTAGAAAGAATTTAGATTTAAAACAAAAAGGCTGCTCAAATCTGAACAGCCTTTTATATAATATTTTAAAGTTTACACTTTTTCTACCTGCATGTAGCTAAGTTCCATTGGTGTCTTACGACCGAAGATCATTACAGAAACCTCTACTTTCTTCTTGTCTTCGTGAAGTTTTTCAATAGTACCGTTGAATCCGTTGAACGGTCCGTCTATCACTTTCACATTTTCACCTACAACAAACGGAATGTGTGTTTCAGCAGCAAATTCTGAAAGTTCATCCATTCTGCCGAGCATTCTGTTCACTTCAGATTTACGCATCGGTACAGGATCGCCACCTTTGGTCAAACTTAAAAAAGAAATCACGCCGGGAATGTTTTTTATGATGTGTGGAATCTCACCTACAAGGTTGGCTTCCACCATCAGATAACCCGGATAGTAAGGCTTTTCTTTTGGAACTTTTTTACCGTTCTTAAGCTGAATAACTTTCTCCATCGGAATAACCACCTGCGTAACGAAATTTTCGAAACCATGATGTTTCATTTCGTTCTCAATGTAGGTCTTCACTTTATTTTCCTGGCCGCTGATAGATTTCAGCACATACCATTTCAAGTCACTCATCTTCTTAGGAAATAATTTTTAATTGAATATACCGATAAACAAAGAAATCACATTAGCGATCGCCTTGCTGAAGAGTGAATCTACACCGAAAGTAAACAGTGCCAATATCACAGTGGCAATAGTTACCACGATGGTAGAAGACTGCAGATCCGGCCACTTTGGCCATTCTACTTTATCTTTAAATTCGGTATAGCTACCTTTAATAAAATCAACTAAACTCATTATCTGATATTTGCACGGGCACAAGGATTCGAACCCTGATCAACGGTTTTGGAGACCGGTATCCTACCATTGGACGATGCCCGTAGATTAAAAAGTTCCGCAAGTTTCCTTGCGGAACTTTAATATTTATTTAGAAATTAATCTAAGATTTCAGTTACCTGACCTGCACCAACTGTTCTACCACCTTCTCTGATCGCAAATCTAAGACCTACGTTAAGAGCGATTGGCTGAAGCAATTCTACAGTAATAGTGATGTTATCACCTGGCATTACCATCTCTACTCCTTCTGGCAAGAAGATCTCACCAGTAACGTCAGTAGTTCTTACGTAGAACTGAGGACGGTATTTGTTGTGGAATGGAGTGTGACGGCCACCTTCTTCTTTAGAAAGGATATAAACCTCAGCTTTGAATTTCTTGTGTGGCTTCACAGAGTCTTTCTTAGCGATTACCATACCTCTTTTGATGTCAGTTTTTTCAATACCTCTCAACAACAGACCTACGTTATCACCAGCTTCACCTCTGTCAAGGATCTTACGGAACATCTCAACACCTGTAATAGTAGAAGTAAGTTTTTCATCACCCATACCTACGATGTCTACAGGGTCACCTGTGTTAATTACACCAGCTTCGATTCTACCAGTTGCTACAGTACCTCTACCTGTAATAGAGAATACATCTTCAATTGGCATAAGGAATGGCTTATCCTGATCTCTTACAGGAAGCTCGATCCAGGTATCTACAGCGTTCATCAGTTCTTCTACAGTTGCAACCCATTTTGGTTCTCCGTTAAGAGCTCCAAGAGCTGAACCTTGGATTACTGGTGTGTTGTCACCATCGTAATCGTAAGAAGAAAGAAGATCTCTTACTTCAAGTTCTACTAGTTCTAATAATTCAGGGTCATCTACCATATCCACTTTGTTCATGAAAACAAGTACGTTTGGTACGTTTACCTGACGGCAAAGAAGGATGTGCTCTCTCGTTTGAGGCATTGGTCCGTCTGTAGCAGCTACTACAAGGATAGCTCCGTCCATCTGTGCAGCACCCGTAACCATGTTCTTTACATAATCCGCGTGACCTGGGCAGTCTACGTGAGCATAGTGTCTTGTTTCAGTTTCGTACTCAATGTGTGAAGTATTGATGGTGATACCTCTTTCTTTTTCTTCTGGTGCAGAGTCGATAGAAGAGAAATCTCTTGCAGTACCGAATCCTTTGTCAGATAATACTTTACTGATTGCTGCAGTAAGTGTAGTTTTACCATGGTCTACGTGACCGATGGTACCAATGTTCAAGTGTGGTTTGTTACGATTAAACGTTTCCTTTGCCATGATTTAATTATTTATTTAATTATTATTTAAATTTTCGGTGCGCAAATATAGTGATTTTTTAAATATTGAAAATCTTTTTGTTTAAAATTTTCTCTATTGAAATCTAATGCTTTACGTCACCAAAACCCTGGAATCCCAGTGCGCAAATTTACAAAAAAAATGGAAGTTGCAAAATTTCCGGTTTTGCGCCTTTCTGTTAATATCCTATTTCTCAATCAATCGCGTCCGCCGTATCATCAGGGCCGGGAGCGTGAAGAATTCCAAAAAAAAATCCCCCGTTATGGGAGATTTCCTGGAGCCAACTATGAGATTTGAACTCACGACCTCTTCCTTACCAAGGAAGCGCTCTACCCCTGAGCTAAGTCGGCAAAAAATCTAAAAAAAAATCACAAGCCGCGTTGGTTGTGATTTTTCGTTTGAGCGGAAGACGAGGGTCGAACTCGCGACATTCAGCTTGGAAGGCTGACGCTCTACCAACTGAGCTACTTCCGCATTTGTGTTTGCACACATGGTTGGTTTCGGTCTGCAAATTTAGGAAATTTTCTTTCCTACAGCTGCAAACTGTTTTATAAAATGTGGGGAGAGCAGGATTCGAACCTGCGAAGTCGTAAGACAGCAGAGTTACAGTCTGATCCATTTGGCCACTCTGGAATCTCCCCAATTTTATAAATAATGAGCCTCCTGAGGGATTCGAACCCACGACCCCGAGATTACAAATCACGTGCTCTGGCCAACTGAGCTAAGGAGGCAAAAAATAGATTTCAACAGAACTCTTCTCTTTTTGCGAGTGCAAATATAAGTGAGTTTTATTGAAATCTACAAATTATTTGTGAAAAAAATTAGCATTTTTTCTTACGCCAATTCTTTTTTCTTGATTAGCAGTCGCTTAGCAACTTCCGCACATTGGTCTAAACTTTCCTCGAAACTCGCCGTCGTCTTTTTTACCACGATATCATCGCCCGGAACCGCCAGTATGATCTCTGCCGTCTTGTTTTCTTTATCAGGATTATTTTCCACTTTCAGGAAAACGTTGCACTCCACGATCTTGTCATAAAACGTTTCCAGTTTGCTCAATTTCTTCTCAATGTGGTCTTCCAGTGGCGCATGTGGCGTCAATCCAATTGACTGTACTGTAATCTTCATATATCTTTACTTTTTTCTATAGCCCGCGGATGGGCCTGGTTAAACACTTTTTTAAGTTGTTCTATGTTCGCGCTGGTGTAGACCTGTGTACTCGCCAGAGACGAGTGGCCCATCAGCACTTTTACTTTCGAAATCTCAGCTCCTCCCTCCAGCAGATGTGTTGCAAAGCTGTGTCGCAGCATGTGTGGGCTCTTTTTTGGCTTCGATGTTACAAGACTAAGATAAGACTTTACCGCAGAATAGACAAACTTATCATTTACCTTTCTTCCCTTGGCACTTACAAAAAAATAACCCTCGTTGCCTGTGGAGGGTCTTCTGAATTCCAAATATTGTTCCAACCTAGCCGCTAAATCATTCGAAATGGGCACAATTCGCTGTTTATTTCCTTTACCTGTAATTTTGAGCTGCAAATTTTCGAAATCTACATTTTCAATCAGCAAACCTGTAAGTTCTGCGCGCCGCATACCCGTCTGGTAAAGGGTTTCGATTATAAGCTCTTTTAGAGCGTCTTTCTTTATAGGCTTATGTGCTTCATCTGTAAGGTTTTCCATCTCCTCCACAGAAAATGGAGAATGAGGTTCGGCATAGAATTTCAGTGTTTGGATTTGAGCTAATGGCGACGCGCTCACCTCGCCCAGCTGCATCATGAAGCGGTAAAAGCTCCGCAGCGAAGAAAGTTTACGGTTGATGCTCCGCTTCGCCACCTTATTTTCACCCAATGACGAAATGAAGTTCCGTACGATCTTTTTATCAACTTCCGAAAAATTCTGGTGAGATTCTGTGCGCAGCAGAAATTCTGAAAAATCATTTAAGTCGCGGCGATAACTCAGCACGGTGTTCTCCGAATATTTTTTTTCAACCGCAATGTATTCCAGAAATCGCTCAATCATAGTATATAAACAAAAAAATCACCTTCCAAATATAAATATTTGAAAAGTGATTGAGGTATTTTCGTCAAAGAAAATTTTCTTATGCCTGCTCGTCGCGGCTGGCATTTTTCTGCTTGTAAGCAGCTTTCAACTTAGATTGTCTGTTTAATACAGAAGGTTTAATGAACTGCTGACGGCTTCTAAGCGCACGGATAGTTCCGGTCTTATCAAATTTTCTTTTGTATTTCTTTAATGCTCTGTCGATAGCTTCGCCATCTTTTACTGGAATAATTAACATAGTTTACATCTCATTTTGGATTGCAAAAGTAAGATTATATTTCGGATTGACAAATATTTTGTTATTTTTAATGTCAATTACCACTTCACATGATCCACAAAAACTACCGCGTTATCAATGCTTCGGCTGGTTCCGGAAAAACGTATGCGCTGGTCCTCAACCTGCTTTCAATCTGTCTTAAACATCCAAACCAACCAGACAGGATCGGGAACATCCTTGCGCTTACTTTCACGAACAAAGCCGCAAACGAGATGAAACACCGTATCATCAGTTGGCTTACTGCTTTTGCGGGCGAAGATTTTGCGGAGAATGGTGAACTTAAAAATATTCAGCAGAAAATGCAGGCTCAGGGAACTGAAGTTTCACTTAGCGAGCTGCACCGCCGCTCAAAAAAAATCCTCGATTATGTACTGCACAATTATTCCGCGCTGAATATTGGCACGATTGATAAATTTAATTCAAGACTTGTACGCAGTTTTTCATACGAACTGGGCCTTGCCCAAAATTTTAACCTCGAAATTAACGCAGAGCCTTATCTCGTGGAAGCAGTCGAGAAAATGCTCGAAGAAATAGGTGATGAAAATGAGGTTTCAGATGCGTTTATGGATTTCGTGAACTACAGCCTCGATAATGATGAGCGCGTCAACCTCACCAAAACGCTGTATAACTCTGCGAAAGAATTCGTGCAGGACAAACATTATTTCCGGCTGAGCCAAAACAAAGATTTCGACTGGAAAGTCTATGGTCAGGCCAAACAAAAATTGCGCGACAACATTAAAACACTTAAAGCAGAATCTCAGCAGATTGCAGAATCCTGCGTTCAACTTTTTAATGAAAGAGACCTCACAATTGCTGATTTCGCCGGTGGCTCCGTCAACGGTATTGCTAAATTTTTCTTCGAGACGCTCAAATATTTTAAAAAAGAAAGACCCGATATTCCGTTTCCAAAAGATGAAGAATCAGCTTTAAAGACTTTTGAAAAAGGCGCATCATCGAGCGGCAAAAAACGGCAGGGTGAGATTCTCGAAATCATTGAATTCCTGATTGAAAGTCGATGGAAAATCATTAAAAACTATATCGCCATTCAGCGGGAAGAGAAGACGCTGCACGCACTTTTGCCGTTGAAGGTAAACAAAGACATCCAGGATAAACTGGCCGAAATAGAAGATAAAAACGACGTCGTGCTGCTCTCGAAATTCAACGTAATGATCCACGAACAGCTGCGGACCGAGCCTACGGCATTCATTTATGAGAAAGTGGGCACGCAGTTTTCGCATTATTTTTTCGATGAGTTTCAGGATACGTCCTTTTTGCAGTGGCAAAATTTCATTCCGCTGCGCGATCATGCCGTGAACAGCGACGAAATGAGTTTCACCCTCGTGGGCGACCCGAAGCAAAGTATCTACCGGTTTCGCGGGGGAGATTCAGAACTGATGCTCGACATCATCAACCGGAAAGAAAAATCGCAGGCGCTTGCCGACGTTGAAAACCTGGAGCACAACTGGCGCAGCGCGAAAAACATTGTGAAATTCAACAACGGTTTATATCAATTTCTATCCACACATACGCAGGAATCGCACTGCGATATTTTTGGCAAAGGATCGCAGCAAATACCGAAATCATCGGGAAACGGACGTGTGCGCATCAATCTGATCGAAAATGCAAAGCGCGAAGTCTATTTCGATGAAGTGGCCAATAAAATGCGCACAGACCTACAAGACTGTCTGGACAATGGCTTCCGGTTTTCGGACATTACGATCCTGTGCCGCTCTAATAAAGAAATCCTTCAGTTTTCAAGGCTTTTGAGTAACCTTAAAGTGAATTATAACGGACAGGAAGAATATATCAAAAGTGTTTCAGAATCCGGACTGACACTTAATTTATCATCCACACTGCTGGCGCTCACCGAATTTCTGAAATGGGAACAAAACCCCAAAAACATGCAGTTCCCGGTGAAGATGCTTTACCATCTTGAGGTCCTCGGCCGCATCAAAACAGAAGATTTCAGTGCCGAGATGATGCAGATGCTGAGTTGCAAAACGAAACCTGCGATGATAGATTTCGTCAAGAATAGATACGGCCTAAATCTACATTCAGGCACCTTGCTGAACCTCAACCTTTACAATTTTGTGGAGCATTACCTGCTCGAATTTTCGGTTAGCGGTAAGGAGGCCGATTTCCTGTTCAATTACCTTGAGATGCTTTATGCCTTCAGCCAAAATGCCGGCGCGAATCTGAAGGAATTCTTAAGATTTTGGGATGAAGAGGCGCACGACTCTACCATTCAGGCCTCCGACAATCTGGATGCGGTGAAACTGATGACCATTCATAAAGCAAAAGGGCTAGAGTTTCCAGTCGTTTTTCTCCCCATGGCAAACAGCCACAAAGACAATAAATTCAACAACTGGTTTGATGTGAAAGACCACGAAGGTCTGGCCTCGGTAAATGTGAAAAGCTTCAGTAGCGAAGCGGAGGTTTATGATGAAGAACTGGCCAAATTCAATGAAGAAAACACTTATCAAAACCTTATTGACCGGTTTTGCCTGCAATATGTGGCAACTACCCGCGCGGCTGAACAGCTTTATCTTTATATCGAAAAACCGAATAAAACCACGAACTATCTCGAAATCTATGACTTTTTAAAGACAAATATTCCAAAAGATGAACAGAATGAAGAGTTGTCTTCTTATGATCTGTATCCGGTTTCACCGGAAGATTTAAAGAAAAAAGAGACTTCCGAAACAGAAAAATTCATCACCAAATCGGTTACATTTAAAAATGAGATCAGGCCAAATCCGGAGGCTATAAAAATTGCAACACCATCTAAATCGTACCAGAACCGCGTAGAAAAAGTGCGCACCGGGATTTTCACGCACGAGGTTCTCTCAAAGATCAATTCGGCGGCAGATGTGGAGAAAACCCTCGCCACGTACGTGCTGGAAGGCATCATCACGCAGGATGAAAAAGTTGAAATTGCCGGGCGCATTTCCAACATAATCAATGATTTGCGCTACGCCCGTTATTTCGAAGCTGGCCAAAAAGTAATCAACGAGAAAGACATCATGATTTCGGCTGACGGCGAATCAAAAATCTACCGTCCGGACAGGCTCATCAATACCGGTGACGGCTACATCATCCTCGATTTCAAAACCGGCGACATTAAAGAAAAACACGAACAGCAGCTTAACGAATACCGCGCGGTATTAGAAAAGCTTGGCGAAAAAGTGATCGAAAGTAATCTTATTTATGTTTAAAAAAAATCCTGCTCGTAAGAACAGGATTTTCATTTGGTATATTACTGCTTCCGCACGGCGGTTACGACCTGCGCTTCCTGCTTGGTTATATTGTCGAAAATTTGGGTGAAAGCCGGATAATATTCACGCGGAAACATCGCATCATCGATTTGCGTGATGGTTTCTACGGTGAGTTTATTACCCTCTTGCGTTACAAGATAAGTGTACTGCAAGGCATTGTCTTCTGTGCGGAATTTCTTCGATTTCGGCACATTTTCAAACACATAATTTTCGGGCAGAGTGATCGTCACTTTCTTAATTCTGTCATTGGCAGAATAGAACTCCAGCGGCGCCTTTCTCGGGGTGGTCTGCTTGAAATCATGGTTTTGGGTGTACAAAAAGAGGAGCGGATTGAAAACTATTTTACCGCCGATCACGTCCACAAAAGTATCCGATGAAAAGTCGAAGCTGCTTTCAAATTCATTATTCGGCTGCAGGCCGTGTTTCATGTTCGAAAGGGAGAACTTGTAGTTTTCTTTATATGATTTTGCGTACTTGTCTGCATCACCGGTGAAGCGCTCATTAGCCACCATTGCATAAAGTTTGGTATCGCGATCCTTGAAAGTACCGTCAAAAGTGCCGTCTTCATTCAGTTTGGCGTCAACCGTAAGCAATGTTTTACTTACTTCCGGATAGACGATATTTATCTGTTTCACCTCTTTTTTACCCATCACCAGTCCGTGATAATTGAGGGCTTTCGGCGCAATCATATTGATCTCGCTGTGTTTGTGAGCACCATCCAAGAGATAAATTTTTCCGTTATCTACGAAGGATGAGATTACATAATTTAATTGGGCGATCGTAGGGCTGTAAGCCAGCAACATCCCTCTTGAAACGGTGGATAATGCTACCGGATCTGCAGCAATATCGACGCTTCTCAGCAGCAGTGTCAACAGGATATTGATTTCGGCGGAGTTGCCCACTTTGGTCGAAAGAAGGTTTCTGATGCCTTTGTCAACCACTACATCATCTTCCTTGTTGTACGTAAAATTGTTTTGAACATATTTAAGCACAGTAGCCGCTCTCTCCTGAACCGGCAGGTTTTTTACTTCCGCCGGCAGCAGGTTCTTCACCAGATTTATACGGTCGAGCTGCACACCAAAGTCTTCACTGTCATAAAGTCTCTTACGGATATCTTCCCAGGAATTTGCGTAATTCTTATAGACGTGATTGATGTAAGTGGAATTGAGTTCGGCCTTGATACCGGTTTTGTAGTTGTCATTATTCATCACGTACATCTCTTCCTTATACGCCGGCACATTCTCATAAGCGAAACGGTAGGTCTGGTACTCCATTCCGTAAATATTCCTTGCATCTACTGCGCGGTGATCGGGATTCAGTGAGCCTTTGTAATTGATGGTGTAGCCTAAAGGTTTTGGTGCATCCAGCACATATTCTACATACCGCACCGGAATCTCTTCCTCAATCAGGATATGTGGCGTCGAGCCCAAAAACGGAGTTCTGATACTGTAGCTGTACTCTACTACTGAGCCGTTTTTCACATTCGCAAAGGCAAATTTTGTGATGCGGTAGTTCTTGTCTTCGCGGGATTTGTATTTCTCGTCGTTTGAAACTTTGGTTGCCACAATCTTGCCGTTCTCAATATTGTAGGTATTCGCTTTAAGATTACTGATCTCTTCGCGCGAACCTTTACCATCATCATAAGTCCCGATTTCGTGGTCAAGGTAAGCTGCCGCGTTATCTTTGTTATAAATCTTCACCCGGCTCGTTACATTTTTGCTCATCGTGCCGTCATAATCAATACGGAAATGTACTGAACGGTAAAGCACCTCCGCCGGTACGTCACCGAATTTTTCAGATTTATCAGAAATCACGTCTTTTTCAGACAGTTTCGGAACATCAAGAAATGTATGCTGCGCCTGGCTGATTGCAAATGAACAGACGCAGATAAAGAATAGAATTTTTTTCATCAGATTTTGGAAATTAAAACTTTAATGTTGTCGCTGGAGGCGGTTTTTTTACGGAAAGAAACGTAGTCTTTGTATTTTTCTTTTGGATAGAGACCTTTATTGATGGTGAGTACGCGGTGCACTTTTAGTTTTTTGTCATTGAGCTGAAAAGTGATATGATAATTTCCGAACTCCGTGGTGGTAATTACTGATGCGGGTACTTCCTTGAAAGCGTAACCTTCCGGTGCAGCATATTCAATCTCATAATCGTCCTGAAAAGGAAAAGAAATCTCGAACGGATGCTGTCTTTCTTCATTTGCAGTGAAAGTTACGGTAGGATAAAAAGGCATCACAGGAAAAAAGAGATCGGTGCCGAGCTTTTTCGCGAAGCTGTTTGCCTGTAGATTCAGTGCGTAGGAAATTGTAGCCTCGTCACGGTTGTTCTGCAAGTCATTCACCGCGATCTGCTCAATTTTCAGCTGCTGATAGCGGTTTTTCATCGCTTCTTTTACCTCATCGCTTTTAAGGTTGAAAAGCCGTAGATTCATATCATACTGCCCGCCCGAAAACTTAAAATCAGCAACGGACGTCATTCCACCCTCTGCGTTTACCGCTACCTGGGCAGTCAGTTTTTCCTTGCTCTGCCTGGGTGTGTAAACAGGCGTATTCACGATTTGGATACCGTTTTCGTTTACAGCAAGTACATTCCGGTGATGCGAGGTGAAACTGAGATGATTGAAAGCATGCCGCTGCGAGGTATTTTCGAGCCACAGGTTGCCCTCCTCGGTTGGCACCATCAAAACTGCATGATTGCCCGAAAGCCTCGGAAAGTCTTTATCAAACGTTTGCTCTGAGTCACCATCATAAATCACAGAGAAATAAGAAGGAATTCCGGCTGCAGACAGTAGCGTGCGCATATAATTGGTCAACGCTTTACAGTCCCCGTAGCCTTTTTTGCTTACTTCCGCTGCAGGCATTGGTTGCCAACCACCGATTCCCATAGCAATGAGTACATAGCGTGTTTTGTTCTGCATGTATTGGTAAACCGTTTTTACCTTCTCAGCAGTGCTGCCCGAGAGGTTTAGCGCTTTTACTTCGGCTGCAATTTCCGGCGTCACTGCAGATACCGGTGTGAGAAGCTGGCTGTAATACCATTTCCCGAAGGAATCCCAGTCGGTCATGTCGCCCTGTCTTCCTTCGAGGGTAAATTTCTCGGGAGAGAATTCTACCTGTGGCACCAGATAATCGAGGTCCGGGGAAAATGGTTCTTCGGTAAGTGCCTGGACATTTTCGAAAGAGTATTTCCACATATTTCCCTCCTCCGACTGATTTAAGACTGCCATCGGCTTTTCTGAAACCTTCTTGCGGATTTTTATACCTGAATTATTCTGAATGGTCATCACCGCTCTTTCCACCGCGATATCAAAAGCGTTCAGCGGTTTGAAGCCGCTCAGATAAACGGTGTTCGACGTATTCGTTTCAAAGGAAGTCTTTACCGTGTAGGGATACTTGGTGAGAAGCGGCCTCAAGACCAGCACCCGGTCATCTACGTACAGCGCAGCACTTGGGTTGTTGGTATAGTCGGAAAAGTCTTTCTTCGAATAGGTTTTCATCAGTTTCCCCTCACCGTCAAAAAGTTCCACTTTTATCCCGCTTACTTTCGTATTGGGGTTGTACGGAATGAAAACGTTTGAAAAACTGTCACCAGAGCTGTTCAATACTGTTACGGCACGCACCGAGGTGATCTGCATGTCATTTACAGATTTCAATACATAATGTTCGTTACTCTCGCGGATTACGGCGTGGGCGCCTTTCAGCAATTCTTTTGGGATAAGCGCCGTATCGTAAGACTGTGCGCTGAATGCCACTGCATAAAACAGCAACAAAAAATTTGAAATTTTTCTCATCAGATGAAGCAGATTAGTTGCCTTCGGTAGGCTTGAAAACCCGCTGCCCAAGCTCCTGATCGAAAAGATAAAGCGCAGACGGATTGTCACTCACCATTTTTATCTTCGCCACAAGCTGTGAGGCGTTCGCTTCTTCTTCTACCTGCTCATTCACAAACCACTGCAGGAAAGAAACGGTGGCAAAATCGCCTTCATCATTGGCGTTCTTCAGGATATTGAAGATACTTTTTGTTACCACTTTTTCGTGTTCCAGGGCTTTCTCGAAAATCTCTTTAGCGCTGAAGAAGCCGTGCGGCGGCTGCGGAATTTCACCAATCACGATCTCTGCACCCACATCCACAAGATAATCGAACATCTTGTCAGCATGCATCAGTTCTTCTTTGCTCTGCACGCGGAAATAGTTGGCAATGCCGTCCAGATCCTGTGCATAGAACCAAGCCGACATAGAGAGATAATATTGCGCAGCGTATTGTTCCTTAGCAATTTGGTGGTTGATCAGGTCAGCGATCTTAGTACTTATCATAATAATTCTGTTTGTGCCAAATATAAATAAATTCGGGCGATAAAAGAAAAGGGAAACCGCTGCTGAGGGTTGATTTGCGCGACGGTACATTTAAAGTTTAAGACGTAGCGTTTGCCGGCCGTGGTTTGAGCGGATTTTATTTTGTTTAAATGTGACAACAATCATTTTCGGATCTCTGCCCGCGCATCATATTTACAGGTAAAAACCCACCTCATCGGTGGGCTTTTTTTATGAATGATTGAGGTGTTGAACTGCGATGAAATATTAATTTAACCCGTCATTGGGCTTCATTACCTAAATTTTAGAGTTCAGGACCCCGAATTTCGCCCTTCGCAACCCCAGATTAGGTGTCCTTCAGCTTATAAAAGCTCTACCGCAACGGAGGTATAAAATGGAGGTCTGTACCAGTTAATTACCTTACCGCTGGGGTTTGGGACCGGAAGAAGGTTCCCGGCTCCTAAAAAAAAATCCGTCCAGAAAAAATTCTGAACGGATGTTTTTTTTGCTTTAGGCTGTATGCTGTACGCATACAAGCATATCGCTTAAAGCTTATGGCTTACGGCACTGCTTACATCATCCCCGGCATGCCGCCGCCCATAGGCATTGCGGGCTCGTCTTTCTTCACTTCGGTGATTACACACTCGGTTGTAAGAAGCATTCCGGATACTGATGCTGCATTTTCGAGTGCTACACGTACCACTTTAGTTGGGTCAATGATTCCTGCTTCGAACATGTTGACATACTCGTCAGTTTTCGCGTTGAAACCGAAATCTGCAGATCCTTCCGCCACTTTCGCCACGATTACAGAACCTTCACCACCAGCATTCGCTACGATTTGTCTTAGTGGCTCCTCGATCGCTCTTTTCACGATTTTGATACCTGTAGTTTCATCCTGGTTAGCACCTTCGATGTTCAGTGCAGAGATTGATCTAACCAATGCTACACCACCACCGGGAACGATACCTTCTTCCACAGCCGCGCGGGTTGCGTGAAGTGCATCGTCTACACGGTCTTTCTTTTCTTTCATTTCTACCTCAGACGCAGCACCTACGTAAAGTACAGCTACTCCACCTGCTAATTTAGCAAGTCTTTCCTGAAGTTTTTCACGGTCGTAATCGGAAGTGGTAGATTCCATCTGCGCTTTGATCTGGCTTACACGGCCTTTGATCTGTGCATCATCGCCTGCACCGTTTACGATGGTTGTATTGTCTTTGTCGATCACTACTTTTTCCGCGGTTCCCAGCATATCCAAAGTAGCATTTTCCATTGTGAAACCTCTTTCTTCAGAGATTACCTGGCCACCTGTAAGGATCGCGATATCTTCCAGCATCGCTTTTCTTCTGTCACCAAATCCTGGCGCTTTTACTGCAGCAATCTTAAGTGAACCTCTCAGTTTGTTTACTACTAATGTTGCCAATGCTTCACCATCCACTTCTTCTGAAATAATCAACAGAGATTTTCCTGCCTGTGCAACCGGCTCAAGAACCGGAAGCAATTCTTTCATTGAAGAAATTTTCTTCTCGACCAAAAGGATGTATGGATTTTCAAGTTCAGCAATCATTTTCTCAGGGTTGGTCACGAAATAGGGTGACTGGTAACCTCTGTCGAACTGCATACCTTCTACTACATCTACTGTAGTATCAGTACCTTTTGCTTCTTCAACGGTGATCACGCCTTCTTTACCTACTTTGCCGAAAGCTTCAGCGATAAGGGTCCCGATATTGTCATCGTTGTTCGCAGAAATAGCTGCGATCTGCTTGATTTTTTCTGAAGAATCTCCTACTTCCTGAGAAAGTGCCTTAAGGTTTTCAACTACAGCAGTTACCGCTTTGTCGATACCTCTTTTCAGATCCATTGGGTTTGCGCCGGCAGCTACGTTTTTCAGACCTTCGCGAACGATTGCCTGTGCAAGAACTGTTGCGGTAGTAGTACCGTCACCCGCGATATCGTTGGTTTTGGAAGCTACTTCCTTCACCATCTGCGCGCCCATGTTTTCTACTCTGTCTTCGAGCTCAATTTCTTTCGCTACTGAAACACCATCTTTTGTTACGTGGGGAGCACCGAAAGATTTTTCGATTACTACGTTTCTACCTTTTGGACCTAAAGTCACTTTCACTGCGTTTGCCAAAGCATCTACACCTCTCTTCAGTGCGTCTCTGGACTCGATATCGAATTTAATTTCTTTTGCCATATTGATTTTGTTTTTGCTTTATGCACTAAGCTTTACGCGATAAGCATCGTCTTAATGCTGATTTAATTTTTCTTTTAAATTGAAAATCTTGCTTTTGATATGATTTACTTTTTCAAGAAGTTGAGTTGATGTGGATGTATCTATTAAACTCAAATCTTTACAAAGAATAATCAATATTCAGTTTCGGAGGTGGAACCTAATGCAATATTTAAGTACTGATTGAATTCCTTGTCAGAATTTCTGCCACAACCTTCACTGATATTGGTTGGAATGGAAACGCAAGCCCTGCGAATCTGCGAAGTAATATTGAACTGTTCCTCTTTCGGAAATCCTTTAGAAACATAATAAATTTCTAAAGTTAATTGATGGCTGAGTTGCCAGATGTCGTATTTCCGAAAATCTCTCTTGGCATATTGCTTAAGGCTTATGGCGTAAAGCCATTATCCAATGATTCCCAGAAGATCTGCTTCTTTCACGATCAGATAATCTTTTCCGTTTAATTTTAATTCAGAACCTGAATATTTTCCATAAAGAACTTTATCACCTACCTGTACAGTTGTAGGCTCATCTTTTTTACCAGGGCCCACAGCTACCACGGTACCTTCCTGTGGTTTTTCCTTGGCAGTGTCTGGGATGATGATTCCGGACGCGGTAGTAGTTTCAGCAGCGGTCGGCTCGATGAGGACGCGGTCTGCTAATGGTTTGAAATTTACTGACATAATATTTTTAGGTTTAAATTATTAATATTCGACTCTGCATTCTCCAAAAGTTTGCCATCATGAAGAATTGAAGTACTATGTAAAATTCTGGCAGAAAAAATATTTAAAGCAGAAATTTTGGCAGAAAAAAAGTCAAACAGATTGCTGAATGACTTTTTTTTGTGTGCTAATTTTTCTTACCGGCCGCCTGCATCGGATTCACGGTTCCGCTCGAGGCGCCTCGTGCTGAACCTTCCATTTTCATTTTAAACACTTCAAACTTCGATGAAGGTTCCGGCATTTCACCCCAGAAGTTGTTCGAAGTGTCGATGTCAGCGGTCTCCCGCATCGGGTCGAGCTGAATTGATTTCAGTTTCTTGTCGAAATAATAGGTTTTTGATACTTTCTGCTCGTCTTTACGCCAGATTTGAGCAGATGCTTTATCATTTAATTTAGTTCCATCCTCAAAAGTAAATTCAAGGATGATCGGCATCACCATTCCACCTTTATTACTGAAGTCGATCTGGTAACCGTACATATTCCGGAACTGGGCTTTTTCCGCATTCGGCAGTTTTTCCACCATATCAATTTTTCGCGTGTACTTCTTTTCCGTGTCTACTTTCTCCTGGCCACGGCTGTAGCGCCAGTAAAAATCCTGCGTTTCTTTGTCTTTATCCGTGTAGAAAACAATGTTTCTGTCTTCGCGGTTCCTGATTTTAGCAATATCTTCAAAATCGTTTACCTGAGGCTCATCCACCGTGTAGGTGATCTCGCGTTTTCTCACATCGGCATCTACATCAGCTGTAGCAACCGTAACTTTGTCTATTGAAATATCTACCGGATCGATCCCGTAGAACCAGCCACGCCAGAACCAATCGAGGTTTTCGGCGCTGGCATCATTCATCGTTCTGAAAAAATCTGCAGGTTCAGGGTGTTTGAAAGCCCATCTTTTCGAGTAAGTTTTAAATGCTTCATCAAAAAGTTCGCGGCCCATGATCGTTTCACGAAGGATATTAAGACCTGTAGCGGGTTTTGCATACGCGTTCGGACCAAAATTGATGATGTTTTCAGAGTTGACCATGATGGGTTCCAGCTGATCTTTCGGCAATTTCATGTAATCAACGATCGTGTGCGCCGGACCTCTTCTTGACGGGAATTTGTTATCCCATCTTTCTTCCGTTAAATATTCCACAAATGTGTTCAGGCCTTCATCCATCCAGGACCATTGGCGCTCATCAGAATTAATGATCATCGGGAAGAAATTGTGTCCCACTTCATGAATAATTACGCCGATCATTCCGTTTTTGATTCCTTCAGAATACGTTCCGTCCTTTTCGGTTCGGCCATAATTAAAGCAAATCATCGGATATTCCATGCCGTTCGCCGCCTCGACAGACTGCGCAACCGGATATGGATATGGAATGGTAAATTCAGAATAAGTCTTGATGGTATGTGCAACCGCTTTGGTTGAAAATTTTCGGTAAAGACTGTAAGCCTCTTTTGGATAAAGGCTCATCGCCATCACTTGGTTGTTATTTTCCGGGATGGTAACTTTCATTCCGTCCCAAATGAATTTTCTTGAAGACGTCCAGGCAAAATCACGAACATTCTCTGCTTCGAAAATCCAGGTTTTTCTTTGCTTTGATTTTGTTTTCTCCGCTTTCTTTGCCTCATCCAAAGTCACTATTTCGATGGGTTCGCTGGCATTTTGCGCCTGCTTCCAACGCGCAAACTGTGCCGGCGTCAGTACATTTTCAAAATTCTTTCCTGTTCCAGTTGCTGCCACGATATGATCTGCCGGAACGTTCATAGAAACTTTATAATCACCAAAAGCTAAAGCAAATTCACCTCTTCCGGTGAACTGATTGTTCTGCCAGCCTTTGAAATCGCTGTACACGCACATACGCGGAAACCATTGTGTGATGGTGTAAAGATCATTGCCGTCTTCGGGGAAATTTTCGTAACCACCGCGGCCGCCCATCGCTATCCTGTTTGGAATGTTGTAATTCCAATCGATCTTAAAGACGAATTTTTCGCCGCTCTTTAAAACTTTAGGCAAATCAATGCGCATCATGGTTTTATTAACCACATATTTAAGTGGCTTCCCGGCAGCGTCGGTCACTTTGGTCAGATTCACACCGAAACCGTTATCTTTTTCGGGTAGACTGGTAAGGGAAAGCTTGTCTGATGTGATCTGCTTCGGAAGCAGCGATTTTTCCTGGTAACCGGCATTTTTCACCGAAGACTGCTCGTTTTCGTCTAGCTGAAGCCAAAGATAATCGAGATTATCGGGCGAGTTGTTATAATAAGTTACGGTTTCTGAGCCACGAAGATTTCTTTTGTCTTCATCCAGATATGCCGTAATATCATAATCCGCACGGTTTTGCCAATACTGCTGTCCCGGTGCACCGGAGGCGGTACGATAGACATTCGGTGTGGGAAGGATGGTTCCCAACTGTTCGAATCTGTTTCCGTGATTGCTTGTAGGATTATTCTGGATATTTTGAGAGAAGCTGAAAAGCGGCATTATGACCGCCAGGGCGATATGTTTGATATTCATAACGGGACAATTATACATCAGTAGTCATCAAATTTACGATAACGTTACCCAAAGGAATCATTTTTTATTTAAAACGGAATTCTTTCTAATGACATTTGCAGCGAAAGTGCAAAAACCGCCGAGGAGACAAACATCACCCAATCTTTTCTGCTGACTTTAAAAAGGTCGACAAGGATAAAAAGAACCGCCAAAATAATTGCGACCACGACGATCTGTCCCAGTTCCAGACCGATATTGAAGCCCAGAAGCGGCCAGAAAATATTCTGCTCTTCAGACATCATCACGCGGGCTGTGTTCGCAAAGCCCATCCCATGGATCAAACCAAAGAAAAGCGCCAGATAATAATTCATCTGCATCAGGTTTTTCGGGCGGTTGCGCATCAGGATGTTATCTGTGGCGGTAATAAATATGGTTACCGGAATTAAAAACTCAACCCAGGTTCCCGGAACGCGTAACAAATCCAACACACTCATCGCCAGCGTTATGGAATGTCCGATGGTAAAAGCTGTAACGAGCCACAGGATTTTTTTCCAGTCTTTAAGCCCGAAAACCGCCACCAGAACAAGGACGAAAAGTTGATGGTCAAGCGCGTCAAGCGAAATAATGTGTTCCCAGCCAAGTTTTAAATAAAATAGAAAATCCTGCATTGTCTGTACGGTATTTTTAGCGGTCACGATAATACAAAATATAATTTAACTTTGCCTGAAACTACAAGTCAAAATGCCTGAAGAGCTCACAATTCTGGGCTTTTTTTAATGATTGAATTCACCAATGAGAAAACTTTTCGCACTTTTCCTTCTGTTTTTTATTTCACTCCATTTCTCGGCGGCAAATTTTCCGGCTGCCGATGTGCATCCTTATCATGTAGGCTCGGTTGAATTTAAATATGATTCAAAAACCCAGACTTTCCAGATCAGCGGAAAGTTTTTTTTGGACGACCTTGAAAATGCATTGAAACAAAAATTCGGCAAGGCTGTTCATTTTAATGACGAAAAATACCGCGCGCAGATAAATTCTTACCTGACCGAATACTGCAGCGAATATTTAAAACTGAAAACCGACAATAAGTTCCTCAAAATAAATTATCTCGGGTACGAAGAAGATTCCGAAGCGGTGAATATTTACCTTGAATCCGAAAAAACAGCCATCCCGAAAAAAGTGGAGACCGCCGTGAGCTTTCTGTATAATCTTTTTGATGACCAGATGAATATCGTACACGTCATCGTCGGTGGGCACCGCCGCAGTGAAAGACTGAATTATCCGGACCGCTATCTTTACCAGAATTTTTAAACTTTAAAACCTGCATGAACTTTAGCGACATGCCGCTGCAGATCCGGAAAAAACGCATCAAAATGACTTTGCAGCTTTTCTTTGTTGCTTAAAAAAACCTCAAACACCGCCAGATTTTCATCAAGATATTTGGCCTTGTGGAGCACGTTTCGGAATGAAAACCCGATGCCTGAATCATCTTTATAATGGTAAAGCCAATTGTCTTTCTCCATCCCATCCAGCATTCTGGAAAATGTGGCGGGAAAAATAGATTCGAAGCGGCGAAGTACGCGGTAAACCTTTTGGGAATGCTCGAAAAGATCTCTTTCAGTCATTGAATTGGCCAGAAAATAATCAAACGATACATCCACAAAAGCACCGGCATATAACCTCACCAGCGGACTGAAAATCTTCTTCGCCTCGTGAATTTCTGTGTGCGCATCGGTGAAAGTGTCGATTGCGCGGTGCAGCGTGATGCCTTCACCCACCTTTTCCGGAAACGAAAACCGCTCGCTGTTCCGGATAAAATCCTGCAGAAACTGCCCTACGATCTGCTCGTTGGTAAAAGTAAGGTATGAATGGGCAAGGAAGTTCATTTTCTAAAAAAGTGCTTCATGAAAATCCTCAATCTTGCTCACTTCAATGATCTTGATGCCGAATTTGTTCTTCGGAATTTTATTTAGGTTCGACACGAAAATCCGTTCGTACCCTAACTTTTCGGCCTCCGAAATGCGTTGTTCCACTTGCGGCACCGGACGTATCTCACCGCTGAGCCCGATTTCACCCGCAAAGCAATAATGTTCCGAGATCGCGACATCTTCATTTGAGGAAAGTACAGACGCAATCACGGCCAAATCGAGCGCGGGATCATCCGTTTTTATACCGCCGGTGATATTCAGGAAGACGTCTTTCGCGCCCAATTGAAATCCGGCGCGTTTTTCCAGTACTGCGAGGAGCATATTCAGCCTCTTCGAGTCGAAACCTGTGCAGCTTCGCTGTGGCGTACCGTAAACAGCCGTACTTACCAGCGCCTGAATTTCGAGCAACATCGGCCTGTTTCCTTCCAGCGTCACCGCCACAGAATTTCCTGAAAGTTCTTCGAATTTTTTTGTTATCAGGATTTGGGAGGGATTTCTGATCTCCTTCAGACCCTGCGATACCATCTCATAAATCCCGATTTCTGCCGTAGAACCAAAACGGTTCTTGCTCGCGCGCAACAGCCGGAAGAGGTGATTTCGGTCGCCATCGAAATTCAGCACCACATCTACCATATGCTCCAAAACCTTCGGTCCTGCGATTTGGCCGTCTTTGGTGATGTGACCCACTAAAAACACCGGTGTGTTGCTGTCTTTAGCATATTTGATGATTTCATTTGAGCATTCCCGGATCTGAGAAACCGTTCCCGGTGAACTTTCGATCAGTTGGCTTTGCAGCGTCTGTATAGAATCGATGATTACGAAATCGGGCTGTAGTTTCTTTGCTTCGTGTAAGATTTTTTCCACGGAAGTTTCGGTAAACAGAAAACAGTTTGGGTTCTGCAGTTCGGTCAGCCGGTCAGCGCGCATCTTAATCTGCGACGCACTTTCCTCACCCGAAACATACAGGATTTTCTTCTTCATTTTCAGCGCGAGCTGCAGCAGCAAAGTAGATTTGCCGATTCCGGGTTCGCCACCAATCAGCGTTACAGATCCAAGCACAATACCGCCACCCAGGACACGGTTCAGTTCTTCACTGGGCGTGAAAATGCGCGGTTCTTCGTGCGTTTCCACTTCAATAATATTGATAATATGTTGTTTGGAACGGCTTGCGACGTCTTTTACCGGAGATTTTTCTACAATTTCCTCCACCAGCGTGTTCCAGTTGCCGCAATTCTTGCACTGCCCGTGCCACTGAGAGTACTGCGTGCCACAACTCTGACAGAAAAATGCTGTTTTTAATTTTGCCATAGCGCTAATTTCCTGAAAAAATTTTAGACTGAAGGTATATTTTAGGAGCAAGAAATTTAGTTTCCGTCTTCAGGTACGGTCGGGCTCTTCGCTATATCCGCGGCTCGGCTGGCGCCTCGCCGCGGGATGCCGCTGCGATCCCGGCTAGAAGTTCAGACATTTTCCCCTCCATTAGCGGTTGTTGGAGGTTCTTATTTTAATTTGTGCCAGGCGAAGATATCCAACCCGGTTCGTTTGATACAGATAACCCAGGACAAAGATGGCCACACCCAGCCAACAGAGATGAATCCAGTAAAAAGCGTAGAATTCCGCCAAAAGAAAAGCCGTAAACACCGTAGCCCAGCCAATTAAGAAATAGCAATTGGCCACATGCAAATTCCGAAAACCCACTTGCCTGTTTTGTGCCGGGAACAGTACAAATATGAAATGCGCGAGAATACTGCCTGTGAAAATATCGATCAAATGATGCTGGAAAGTTGTCAGTGTAGAGAGTGCAACCATCACAAGCCAAATGGCGGCTACGGTGCGCCATTTATTTTTAAGTTCACGCAATACCGTCCAGAATGCGAATGCAAACGCCACGTGCAGTGACGGTGATTGGTTATAGCGGTCATCAAAACCTTCGAGTAACCAAAATAATGCTCCAAAAACGGAATTTTTAACTTCAGGCTTGGCGTAAGAATACTGTAAAGGCAGAAATATAAAGAAGATTCCGGCCAGAAGCGTCATTGCCACAACCCGTTTCAGGAATAGCCTGAGCGCTTCTCTGGAACGGATCTGTAAAAAAACAATGCAAAAAAAGGCACCACTGGAAAGATACGGGATGATTGTCCAAGGGATAAACGGAATATCTTTCTCGAAACTGAAAACAAACGAAGAAACATTGCCCAGACCAGCCGCGTACCACAACGAGAATTTATACACAACCGCGAATACAAGCGAAAAAATCACCAGCGCCCAAACCTGACTGTTCATTTTTTTCATTGCTGTGGCGAATTTTTAAAATAATTAATGCGAAATAACCTGTCACAATTCATACCTCCTGTTCATTTTTTTTAGAATCCTTTACTTATCAAAAATCTTGCCCGCGCAGAACCAAAATACTATGTACATTTTTAAATCTAAGCACTAAAAAAGCCGCTTTAAAATAAAGCGGCTCTCAAGAATATATTAATAAATGTGTCAGTTCGCGGTGATGTTCACCGTTACTTTCAGCGCATCGCCTGTTTTCACTCCCATAAAACCTGGTCTTGCCAAGCCAAAATCTGAAAGATTAAGATTTTCTGTTCCCACGATTTGGTAAGAAGCGCCGTTTTTAGTGACGGTTACAGGGAAACTTACGTTTTTAGTCACACCAGCAATTGTAAGTTTTCCGGTGACATTAGATTTTCCTAGGTTAATGGCAGCAGAAGAAAATGTTATGTTTGAATGTTTGTCAGCTTTCAATGCTTCGTACGCTTTGTTATCCATCATCTTACCTTTTGCGCTTTTGAGGTTTTTTACCGGCATGCTGAATTTCACATTCGTAATGCTGTTTCCGGAAACTGTTCCGCTGAATGTTGATGCAGATGAAGTCATCGTCCAGTCGTGCATGGGCGAAGTACCGTCGACACTTATCTTTGAAGATTTACCGGTGATGTTTTGCGCGCTTACGAAACCGAACAGTACTACAGCTAAAAGAACTAACAGGGATTTAATAGAGTTTCTCATTTTTCTAAAATTTAATATTTTGTGATTTTCTGTAGGTTTGATTACGAATTGCGGAATATGTTAAGTGTTAATAATATGACGTTTATCATGCTTTCATTACGACATCATTGCACGCATAAAAAGTCTTTGGATACTTTAATTTGCCTCGTCATCCAAATTCGCCTAACTTTGCACAAACCTATTGTAATGAGCAAAAAGAACACGAAATACATCTTCGTTACCGGCGGTGTTACTTCATCTTTAGGAAAAGGAATCGTCTCTGCATCGCTGGGACTTTTGCTGAAATCCCGCGGCTTCAACGTTACTATACAGAAGCTTGACCCTTACATCAACATTGATCCCGGCACCCTGAATCCCTACGAACACGGCGAATGCTATGTTACCGAAGACGGCGCTGAAACCGACCTCGATTTAGGTCATTATGAGCGTTTCCTGGATTCTGCAACCTCCCAAAACAATAATGTTACGACAGGAAAAATCTACCAAACCGTCATAGAAAAGGAGCGGAAAGGTGATTTTCTGGGCAAAACCGTGCAGGTGATCCCACACATCACGAATGAGATCAAGCGCAGGATAAAAATTTTAGCCAAACAGAATTACGACATCATCATCACCGAAATCGGTGGAACGGTGGGCGACATCGAGTCTCTTCCGTACATAGAATCTGTACGTCAGCTGAAATGGGAGCTTGGTGAAAACAATTCGATGGTGATTCACCTTACGCTTTTGCCTTATCTGGCGGCAAGCGGTGAACTGAAAACAAAACCTTCGCAGCATTCTGTACGGCAACTTATGGAAAGCGGTATTCAGGCTGATGTTTTGGTTTGCCGTACAGAACATAAAATCCCGAAAGAGCAGCGCGCGAAACTTGCGCAGTTCTGTAATGTCGCGCTTGAAAACGTGATTGAGTGTAAAGACCTCGAAACCATCTATGAAGTTCCGATCTACTTGCAGAAACAGGATTTTGATGATGTGGTATTAAAGGAACTCGACCTTAAAAATGACAAAGAAGCAGATTTAAAAGACTGGAAAAACTTTTTGAAGCGTTACCGAAATCCAAAAAAGTCCGTAGAGATCGGTCTTGTCGGAAAATACGTCTCCCTGCAGGATTCTTATAAATCAATCGCGGAAGCCTTTATTCACGCGGGTGCTGACCTTGAAACCGAAGTGCGGATCCGATGGATCTACAGTGGCGAGCTTACCGAAGAAAATGCGGAAGAAACGTTTGCTGGGCTCGACGGCATGCTGATTGCGCCAGGCTTTGGCGACCGCGGTATCGAAGGAAAGATCACGGCGGCAAAGTATGCGCGTGAAAATAAAATACCGCTACTGGGCATCTGCCTTGGGATGCAGATCATGACGATTGAGTTCGCGAGAAATGTCCTTGGTTACAAAAAAGCTAATTCCGTAGAATTCGACACCGGCACGCCGGAACCTGTGATTTCCCTGATGGAAGAACAGAAGAATGTAGTTCACAAAGGTGGCACGATGCGCCTTGGCGCCTGGAAGTGCGCACTAAAACCAAACACAGCCTTGATGGAAATCTATGGCTCGCGGAATATCTTTGAACGGCACCGTCACCGTTATGAATTCAATTCTGAATATAAGGAAGAATTCGAACGCAACGGCCTTCTGCCTTCAGGTCTTAATCCTGAAACCGGCTTGGTAGAGACGCTCGAACTTAAAGACCATCCGTTTTACATCGGCGTGCAGTACCATCCCGAATACAAAAGCACGGTGGCCACGCCGCATCCGCTTTTTGAGGCGTTGATCAAAGCCGCATCGCAAAACCGACGCCCTTAGTAAAAAACAAAGACATAGATTTAGCCGGGAAGGTAAAAATTCACCATTATAAAAAAATGAGTATTTTTGTCAGCC
Organism: Kaistella pullorum; assembly: GCF_014837035.1. Classification (GTDB taxonomy): domain Bacteria; phylum Bacteroidota; class Bacteroidia; order Flavobacteriales; family Weeksellaceae; genus Kaistella; species Kaistella rhinocerotis. Next base: position 285,646 of record NZ_JACSPS010000001.1, read on the forward strand.
CAAAATAGCAGGTATATGCGCTAAATTACGGCGTGGCCAGCAACATAAAATTATTTATACAAAATGCAGCAAAATAACGGTTTAGATAAAAATCAGCTGATCAGTTTCGCACTTTTTTCCCTGATATTGATAGGTGCCATGTTTTATTTTCAAAACAAACAGGCCCGGGAACAGATGGCAATCGATGCTCAGAACAAGACGGCCAACGCGAAAGTTGCAGCCCAAAACGCCACGAAACCGGCAATTGTTACCAATCTGAATGACAGCGTAAAAACCACTTCCATTCAGCAAGTTCAGCTTAAAAATAAGGAACTTACACTCGCAGTTTCTACACTTGGTGGCCAGATATCTACTGTTCAGCTTAATGAATATAAAGCGTACAACCGTAAAACAGACACGAACGATAAAGAGCTTTTACTCTTCGACAAAAACAATTCTACGTACGGATTTCAGTTTAAGGATAAGACCGGAAAAACTTTCAACACGAAGGATTTAGTTTTCACACCAACGCAAAACGGCAACACGGTAACGATGCAGGCCAATGTAAATGGTGCCGTAATCCAGTTTATCTATACCTTGATGGATAAATATACGGTAGATTTTAATGTTAAAACACAGGGCCTGAGCCAGTTGGTTTCTGATCAAAAAGCGAATTTCGTCTGGGATTTCAACGCCCGTGAAATGGAAAAAGGCCGTGCACAGGAGCAAACCCATACAGAATTCAATTATACTTTTGATAACTACAGCAGCTTCGACTATGATGGCCGCACATCTATGGACGAGCCGGACGAAACGCTGAACTGGCTGGGTATAAAACAACAGTTCTTTGCAGCAGTAATTGAACCGCAAAACGGCTTCAAGAACTCTAAAGGAGAACAGGAAATGATCGATGAAGGCGAATTCCTGAAGAAATTCAATTTTGACGGGCAGGTAGATTTGGCTGGCAGCGAACTGAACCAAAATTTCAAATGGTATTTCATGCCGCTCGATTTGCCATTGCTTAAATCTTACGACAAGAATTTCGACGAACTGCTACCACTTGGCTGGTCATTTATCGGCAGCATGAACCGCTGGTTCTTCATCCCGATGTATAACCTGATTTCGAGTTGGGGACTTGCCGCAGGCTGGGTGATCTTCTTAATGACGATCATCGTGAAAATCATTCTGTCGCCGGTGATGTTCAAGCAGCATAAACTAAGTGCAATGATGCGTGTGATTCGTCCGGAGATTGATGAGGTGAACGCGAAATACAAAGACGCAGATCCTATGAAAAAACAGCAGGAAGTGATGTCGGTTTATCGGAAAGCCGGTGTGAACCAAATGGCGGGCTGTCTGCCGGCGCTTCTGCAGATTCCGATCTTCTACGCTCTCTTCCGCTTCTTCCCGAATATGATTGACCTTCGGGGCAAAAGTTTCTGGTTTGCCAAAGACCTTACGGCGTATGATGATGTGATCAAACTTCCGTTTAACATCCCTTTCCTGGGAGAACACCTGAGTATTTTCGCGATCGCGTGTACGGTGGTAATCCTTATTTATACGGTAATGACTTCGGGCAACATTCAGCAGCCACAGCAGGAAGGAATGCCGAACATGAAAGTGCTGATGTATATCTTCCCGATTACTTTCCTGTTCTTCCTGAATACTTCAGCTTCTGGTCTGTCATGGTACTATTTTGTGTCGAATGCGATTAACATTCTGATCATCCTCGTCATCAAATACTGGATTTTGGATGAGAAGAAAATACACGCGACCATTCAGGCCAACAAACAGAAAGAGCCTAAGAAAGAAGGCAAGTTCCAGAAAAGAATGCGCGAGATGATGGAAAAGGCACAGGAGCAGCAAAAACTTCAGCAACAGCAGGCTGGAAAGAAAAAATAAGTACTCCTTATTATATATAAGAAAAACCGGAAGTTAATTCCGGTTTTTTCTATTTTATTGAATATCACCCTGCGTCCTCCAATTCTTCCGCTATTGTATAGCTATAATCTAACCGGAAAGAACGGCGGTGATGTATCGTCGGGCCCAAACGGTTCAGTGCATCGCGGTGTTCACGCGTGGCATAGCCCATATTCGTTTTCCATCCATAGTCGGGAAATTCGTCGTGCAGTTTAATCATCAGTTCGTCCCGATAATTTTTTGCAATCACAGACGCACAGGCAATCGACAGTACCGATGCATCGCCTTTGATAATGCACTGATGCGGAATGAAATTGTAGGGATGAAAACGGTTTCCGTCAACCAGAATGAGTTCAGGTCTGGTTTGGAGCTGATCCAGCGCACGGTGCATCGCATGGATACTTGCGTTGAGAATGTTGTGTTCATCGATGTGCGAGGGCGGCAGTTCGGCAATTGCGTACTCTTTCACGTTATCTTTTATGTAGCTGTCGAGGTAGTTTCGGGTTTTTGCACTTAATTTTTTGGAATCATCTACCAGATTTTGCACAAATTTTTCGTCCAAAATAACCGCTGCGGCTACTACGGGACCACACAGACAACCGCGCCCTACCTCGTCGCACCCTGCTTCAAGATAATTTTCTGACCATTTTATTAGTAAGTCCATAAAAATAGGATGGTGAATTATCGATTTTTTACGATATATTTAATTATGCAAAGTTATTAAGAATTTTTTAACAAAACGTTTGTTCAATTTATGAAAGTTTTGCACATTTGTTACAATGAAAAATTTAATTTGATATGAAGAAACTAACAACAAGCGTTTTAGCAGTAGTGCTAACCTCGTCATTCGCTTTGCTGAATGCACAGGTTGACACCGCCAGAACGCAGGACATCGAAGGCGTTGTAGTAACAGCCTTGGGTATTAGGAGAGAAAAGAAATCTTTAGGTTATGCTACACAGAGCATTGAATCTGAAGATATCACCAAAACTCCAACCGCTAACTTCACAAGCAACCTTTCTGGTAAGGTAGCCGGACTTAGCATTAAAACCAGCGGTAACGTAGGCGGGTCCGTGGACGTGACGCTGCGTGGCTACAGATCAATGTCGGGGAATAACCAGGTGCTTTTTGTTGTAGATGGTGCGCCGATGATCAACAGCAGTAGTGCAATTAATACTTCAGGTCTTTCTGTAGATACCGGTAACACGATTTCTGACATCAACCCTGAGGACATCGCTGAGGTAAACGTACTGAAAGGTGCGGCTGCAACGGCACTGTACGGTTCCAGAGCGGCGAATGGTGCGATCATCATCACCACTAAAAAAGGAAAGCGTTCCAACAAACTTGATTTGGATGTCTCTTCATCAGTTTCTTATTCAGAAGTGAACAAAGAGACCTTCCCTACTTATCAGACGCAGTATGGTCAGGGTTACGGACCGTTGTACGGACCAACTTTTGATTCTTACTTCGAAGTTTACAATGGTCAGCCGCAGTCTCCAACTTATGAAGATGCGTCTTACGGTGCTGCTTATGACCCAAATTTGATGGTATATCAATACAATGCGTTCATACCGGGATCACCAAACTTCGGAAAACAGACACCTTGGGTTATGGCCAAGAATGGTCCGATAAAATTATTTGAAAAAGCATTTAATTTTAACAATTCATTCTCCATTTCAAAAGGTAATGACGTTTCATCATTCCGTTTGTCGTACCAGAACGTACAGGGCAATGATATCCTGCCAAACACAAGACTGGATAAAAACAGCTTTACCGGTAACGCTTCCTACAAGATTACAGATAATTTAACGGCTAATTTATTTGCAACCTACGTGAATCAGGAAACTGTAGGTAAAAACCCTACCGGTTATCATGGTGCAATGGGTAATTTCCGTCAGTGGTGGGCTACAAACGTAGACATTCTTGAGCAGAGAGATCTGTACTTCATGAACAGAAGAAATAACTCCTGGAACATTCAGGGACCATCAAACACGGCGCCTCTTTACTGGGATAACCCATATTTCCGTTTCTACGAAAATTATGTAAGTGATGAGAGAAACAGATTTGCGGGGAATTTCAGCTTAAACTGGGATATCTCTAGCAAGTTCAACCTATTGGGTAGAGTTTCTCACGATGGATTTACGTACATGATTGACGAAAGACGTGCAGTAGGTTCATTGCCAGATGCAATGTCAATCGGACCAGCTACAGGAAACCAGCAGTCTGGTTATGCAGTTGTAAACCAAAGAAGAAACGAGGAAAACTACGATGCTATCCTATCGTACAAGGATAAATTCTCTGATAATATCACTTTGAACGCATTAGTGGGTTCTAACGTGAACGTTCAGACATTTTATTCAAATGCTCAAGGTACGCAGCAAGCATTGTTCATCCCTGGAGTATATTCAGTAACCAACTCGGCATCTACGCCAAACGCGCCGATCGTTCGTGATACTGAAAAGAGAATCTATGGTTTATTCGCACAGGCATCATTAGGCTTTATGGACACTTACTTCGTTGAGGGAAGTATCCGTCGTGATGTTTCTACAGCATTACCTACAGATAACAACACTTACTGGTACCCATCTGTGTCTTTAAGTGCTGTAATTTCGAACTGGTCTTTCCTTCAGGATTCTGCGCTTAATTTTGGTAAAATCCGTGCATCTTACGCTGTTGTAGGTAATGATACTGACCCGAACCAGTTACTGAATACTTATTCACCAACTACAGCATTCGGAAGCCCGACTTACATCTACAATACGACGGCAAAGAACCCATTCCTAAAGCCTGAAATGACGGAAGCTTTAGAAGCAGGTATCAACTTGCAGTTCTTCAGAAACCGTTTGGGTATTGATGCAGGATGGTTCAGCACTGATACGAGAGATCAGATACTTGCATTGCCTGTGAGTACCGCGACAGGTAACGCAGCTAAATTCCAGAACGTTGGTAACATGCGTTCAGAAGGCTTCGAAATTGCTTTGAACACGGTTCCTGTAAAAACTACAGATTTCACATGGGGCTTGGATGTAAACTGGTCTAACCCACGTTCGAAGGTAACAGAACTTGCTTCTGGTGTTGAAAACATTACAATTGGTTCATTCCAGGGTGGTGTGACAATCAACGCTTCACTGAATGATGATTATGGAACTATCAAAGGTTCAGACTTCGTATATGACGGTAACGGTAATAAAGTGGTTTCAGCTGCAGGTAAATATCTTGTTACGAACACGAACTCAGTTATCGGAAACATGCAGGCTGATTGGTTTGGTAGTGTAATCAACAGATTGGCTTACAAGAATTTGGCACTTTCATTCCAGGTCGACGTAAGACAGGGCGGTGATATCTTCTCACTTGACCAATATTACGGACAGGCTTCCGGTCTATATGAAAACAGCGTATTTATCAATGATCTCGGCAATCCAGTACGTAATGCTCTTGCAGACGGCGGTGGACTTATCCTTCCGGGTGTTGTGAATACAGGTACTGCAGCGAATCCCAACTACGTTCAGAATACCACAAGAATTGATGCCAGCTACACGAATGCTTTTGGTTACCTTGCATATCCAGCAAAAGAATTTGTTTATGACGCATCTTATGTAAAACTTAGAGAAGTGGCACTTACTTATACTTTGCCTGAGAAATTCCTAAACTCTACATTTGTACAGGGAGCATCATTCAGCTTAGTTGGTAACAACCTTTGGATCATCAGCAAAAACATCCCGGACGCAGATCCCGAATCCGGATTGGCAGCTGGTAACGCACAGGGATACCAAACCAGTGTTCTTCCTACAACAAGAACAATCTCTTTTAACGTAAGACTTAATTTTTAATAAAAAATCAAATGAAAAAAATATTAATGCCATTCCTTCTAATTGGTCTGCTGCAATCTTGCGGTAGAGAATCAATGGAGGAATTAAATACAGATCCGAACAGTTACTACACCACTGTTCCGTCTACGCTTGTAACCTACGCTGAAAAACAACTGGCAGATTACGTGACCACTCCTAACGTGAACACTAACAACTTCCGTTTCTTAATGCAGTACTGGCAGGCTACTACATATGCAGACGAAAGTAGATACGACTATTCTACAAGAAACGTTTCGAACAGCGTATGGACATTCCTTTATGTTCGCACACTTAAGAACCTTGAAGAGGCTAAAAAACTGGTAAATAACTATGCGCCAACTGCTGCGGAAGCTGCAACTTGGGATACTACCAAAAAAAATCAGTTAGCTGTGATTGACTTGATGCAGGTTTACACTTATCAGATTCTTGTAGATACTTACGGTGACGTTCCATATACAGAAGCGCTGGATGTTGATAAATATCCGTTGCCAAAATATGATTCAGGAAGCGTAATCTACGAAGACCTGATTAAAAGAACGCAGCAAGACATCCAAAACATTAACACTTCTGCCGGAAGTTTCTCCTCAGGTGAAAAATTCTACAACGGAAATACGACCAAGTGGAAAAAATTCGGAAACTCATTACTGTTGAAATTGGGTATCACACTTGCTGACTCTAACCCTACACTTGCTCAGTCTACCGTGCAGGCAGCGATCAATGGAGGCGTATTCACTTCATCCGCAGATGACTTCCTGATGCCGTACAGTACATCGCCAAACTTCAGCCAGCTTTACAGTAACCTTGTTGCAAGTAACCGTAATGACTATGTTGCTGGTAAAACTTTGGTTGATTACATGAATGCGTCAGCTGACCCAAGAAGAAGTTCTTACTTCCAATTGAGAAATGGCCAGTATATTGGAGGACCAATTGGTGTAAATTCTCCGTTTTCCGGATATTCTTCGCCTGGTACATACGCGTATACACAAACAACACCGGGTATTTTGCTTAATTACACTGAAGTTGCATTTTACTTAGCTGAAGCTGCCGCAAGATGGAACATTGGTGGTAGCGCAGCAGCAAACTACGCAACTGCAGTTACAGCATCATTCCTACAGTGGGGTAAAACTGCTGCAGAAGCTACAGCGTATCTTGCTACACATCCATATGATCCAGCAAACTGGAAAAAATCAATTGGTGAGCAAGCTTGGGTAGCGATGTATGATCAGCCGATCACGAGCTGGACTTTCTGGAGAAGACTTGACTATCCACAACTTACACCAGCAGCTAATGCCGTGGCAGAATCTGAAGGTAAAGTCCCTGTAAGACTGAAATATCCAGTATCTGAGCAGACCACCAACCCAACAAACTATGGTGCTGCTTCTACAGCGATCAACGGAGACAAACTTACCTCCAAAATCTTCTGGGATAAGTTCTAATACATTTTCCATAGATTATATCTCAAACCACCCTCACGGGTGGTTTTTTTATTTCCGTATATTTGTTTTGAGAAAATATGCGACTATGAATATTAAAAATATTATTGAAAATAAAATCGGTGAAGTCATCCAAAATGTCTTTCAGATCGATGATCTTAACCATAAACATAATCTCAAACTCGAGGTGCAGCAAAACAGGAGCGGCTTCGAAGGAGATTTCAGCGTAGTCACCTTCCCGCTTGTCAAAATCGTAAAGAAAACGCCGGATCATGTGGCAACAGAGCTCGGCGATGCACTCTCCACGCAATCAGATTTTGTAGAAAGCTTCAATGTGGTCAATGGTTTTCTTAATCTCAAGATCAAGAACAGCTTCTTTCTGAACAATTTTTATTCTGCCAAAGAAAACCTCGATCAAACGTCGGATAAGCAGCAAACCGTAATGATTGAGTACTCCTCCCCAAATACCAACAAACCTTTGCACCTTGGCCATATCCGGAACAATCTCCTCGGATATTCCGTTGCGGAGATTCTGAAAGCAGACGGATATAATGTGATTAAGACGCAGATCGTCAACGACCGGGGGATCCATATCTGCAAATCAATGCTTGCATGGGAAAAATTCGGGAACGGCTCTACTCCAGAATCACTCTCGCTGAAAGGGGACAAACTTGTCGGCAACTATTATGTAGAATTCGATAAAGTTTACAAAAAGGAAATAGCAGAACTGGTTGCTCAGGGAAAAACCGAAGACGAAGCGAAAAAACAGGCTCCAATCATCCTTGAAGCCCAGAAAATGCTTCTTAACTGGGAGAAAAACGACCCTGCTGTACGCGAATGCTGGCAAACGATGAACAGCTGGGTATACAATGGTTTTGGGCAAACTTACAGCCGATTGGGTGTTGATTTCGATCAGGTTCAGTATGAAAGCGAAACGTATATTTTGGGGAAAGACATCATCCAGCAAGGCCTGTTGAGCGGTGTACTCTACCGAAAAAATGACGGCTCCGTGTGGTGCGATCTTCGCGATGAAGGCCTCGACGAAAAACTTCTGCTACGTGCCGACGGAACATCTGTGTACATGACCCAGGATCTGGGCACTGCCGTGCAGCGATTCAAAGATAACGACATCCAAAAACTAATTTATACCGTGGGCAATGAGCAGGATTATCATTTTGATGTCCTCTTCAAAATCCTCAAAAAACTTGGCTACAGCTGGGCAGAAAATCTCTTCCACCTGTCTTACGGCATGGTAGAACTTCCGGAGGGCAAGATGAAATCCCGTGAAGGCACCGTAGTGGATGCCGATGACCTGATGCAGGAAATGTATGAAACCGCGAAGGAAAAAGCTGAAGAGCTGGGAAAACTCGATGCACTTTCAGCCGACGACAAAGAAAAATCCTACGAAACGGTAGGCATTGGTGCACTGAAATATTTTATGCTGAAGGTGGATCCGCGCAAAAAAATGCTGTTTAATCCCAAAGAAAGCGTGGAGTTCAACGGAAATACCGGTCCGTTCATCCAGTACACGTATGCCCGCATCCAGTCGCTGCTTACGAAGGCAAATTATCAGGAACGAAAAATCTCGGCCTACGAAATGACTCAGACTGAAAAAGAGCTCATCATGAACATCGCCGCGTTCAGAGACACCGTTACGAAGGCTGCAGACACACTGTCCCCGGCGGTTGTGGCCAATTACGTGTATGATTTGGTGAAATCTTACAATTCTTTTTATCAGAACAATCCTATCCTGAATCAGGATGATGAAAATACGCGCCAGTTCAGGCTCGAACTCTCAGACTTAACCGCCAAAATCATCAAAAAAGGCCTTAAATTGCTCGGTATAGGTACCGTGGACCGAATGTAAAATTTGGGCGTGTCCCTTTGTTAACGGCGCGGCATCCGCCCCGCCGTTAACAGGCGGGCCGGTCTCCGGCTCCCAATCTTCGTTAGCCGCCTGGCGGCGGCCAACAAAGGATTTCCGCCTCCGCCCTCACGCGGGACCCCGTATATTTCCCACACAAATTGCAAAAAGATGCTCCTCGATTTCACCCAATATCCGGAAAAGCCATTCCTACGACCTGAAACACCATTTGAAATTAAGGTTTCAGATTTTCTGCATGATTGGTTTTCCGAAGGCGAAACCGTGCCGGTTCAGACATCTGGTTCCACAGGTGTACCGAAAATATTTGACATCGAAAAAAAACGTATGCGTGCTTCCGCCGCAATGACCTGCGATTTTCTGGGGCTGAACCCGGGTGATTCCGCACTGCTTTGCCTGCCGGTTGAATATATTTCAGGAAAAATGATGCTGGTACGCGCAGCCGTACGTAAACTAGAACTTTGGGTTACAAATCCCACCTCAAATCCGCTCGCAAACTTTTCTGAACCCGTAGATTTCTGTGCGATGTCACCGTTACAGGTCGAGAACAGCTTAGACAAACTCCACCTCATCAAAAATCTGATCATCGGCGGAGCCCAGGTTTCGGAAACATTAAAGCAAAAAATCCACAAAATATTGCATGTTTCAGGCGCGGAGGTGCGGATTTATGAAACCTACGGAATGTCTGAAACGCTTTCGCACATTGCCTTCAAGGAAATTTACCCTCATGCGCAAACGCACTTTAAAATATTTGAAGGTGTGGACCTTTCACTCGATAATCGCGGTTGTCTCCGAATCTACGCACCCACGCTCAATCCTGAAATTCTAAATACTAACGATTTAGTTGAACTGACAACAGATTCCAGTTTCAGATTCTTGGGACGTATAGACAACGTTATCAATTCCGGCGGACTGAAGATTCAGCCTGAAGTCTTAGAGTCATTGGTTAAGAAGACGATAAATAATGACGTCTTGTTTTTGGGACTTCCAGACCCAAAACTCGGACAAAAACTGGTGATGGCAATCGAAGGCCCACAGGTCAATGTAGATTCCGTGCTAATCGATCGCGTTTTAAACCAAATCGGAAGGACGTATTCAAAAAACCAAAAACCGCGCGAGATTATCTTTGTTGATAAATTCCCACGGCTGCCCAACGGTAAAATTGACCGGTTAACGCTTCAGCAAGATCTTTCAAAATCAAAATACTAAAAAAAATGAAAGATTTCACCCGGGAATTATCGTTCAAAACATCACGCAGCAGTGGCGCGGGCGGACAGAACGTAAACAAAGTTGAAACTTCGGTGACGGTGATGTGGCCGGTGTCAGAGACTAAAATGTTCAGTGCTGAAGATATTGAATTAATTAAAGATAAGCTCCGCAATCGGATTAACGCTGAGGGTGTGCTGCAACTCACCGTTTCGGAATCGCGGACTCAGCTCCAGAACAAAAAAATTGCGGTTCAAAAGCTTTTGGAACTCGTAAACAGATCGCTGGTGAGACAGAAGCCGCGAAAAGCGACAAAACCTTCAAAAAGACAGATTGAAAAACGAATCCAGGCGAAAAAGCAGATCTCCGAAAAGAAAGAGCAGCGGAAGTTCCGCTTTTGAACGGATTTGTTAATGATTGCTAAATACTTGTTTTATAGTACTTTATTCAGTATGTTTGTACTCAGACAAGAATAATACCTTGACAACACTAACCTTTACATCCGATACGAATCGTGCAGCGAGGCTATTGCAATCATTGCTATATCTGCACACAGATTCGTTCCTAAAAAGTTCCAAAGACTTTATCTCCTGAACCCTGTCCGAATGAGTGACGGGGAAACTCCATTTTTTAATTAAATTTTTCAATGCAGTAAATACAAGATCCGGCTCCCGCACGCGCGGAGGGTCTGGATTTGAATGCACTGCAAATCTTAGAACAAAAATCAAAAGAAATGACAGAACGGATAATTTTAACTACAGGAATTTACGACGCAATCAAAGATCACTTACGCAGAAAACGGGTAACAGCAGCTGAAGAAGAAAGGCTGACCGCGGAGTTGCGGAATGCAGTACAGGTTCGCCGCCGCGAACTTCCGGAAGATGTGGTGACCGTTGATACGAAAGTGACGATAAAAGACCACACCGAAAACCAGGAAAAAGAATACATTTTTGTGGGTGTAAAACAGGCTAAGCCTAAAAAGAACAAGCATTCTATCCTTTCTGACATCGCGTTGGCGACATTAGGCTATAAAGTAGGTGATGTGATTGAATGGCCTTTCGCAGACGGTGAAAGAAAAATCGAAATCCTGAAAGTTGAGCCCTGGTCGCAGAACTAAACTCGATTGTTTTTCCATAACTAAATAAAAAAAGTACAACCAAACCGGTTGTACTTTTAGTTTTTATAAATTTAAGCACTTAAGAATTTTCCAAAATATAAGAGAACATCAATGGCGCACAGATGGTCGCATCACTTTCAACGATAAACTTCGGTGTGTTGATGTCGAGTTTGCCCCAAGTGATTTTTTCGTTTGGTACGGCACCGGAATAAGATCCGTAAGACGTGGTTGAATCTGAAATCTGGCAGAAATAGCTCCAGAACGGAATATCCGTCATTTCCATATCCTGGTACAGCATCGGAACCACGCAGATTGGGAAATCTCCGGCAATACCGCCACCGACCTGGAAGAAACCAACGCCTTTTCCACCCGAATTTTTCGGATACCAGTCAGCCAGATACATCATATATTCAATACCCGACTTCATCGTTGAAGCCTTAAGTTCTCCTTTGATGCAGTAGCTTGAGAAAATATTTCCCATCGTAGAATCTTCCCAGCCCGGCACCACGATCGGCAGGTTTTTCTCCGCCGCGGCCAACATCCAAGAGTTCTCTTTCGGGATTTCGTAGTATTGTTCCAGAACGCCTGAAAGTAGCATTTTGTACATATATTCGTGTGGGAAATATCTTTCGCCCTTGGCTTCCGCGTCTTTCCAGATTTCCACGATATGTTTCTGCAGTCTGCGGAACGCTTCCTCCTCCGGGATACACGTGTCTGTCACACGATTCAGGCCTCTTTCAAGCAAATTCCATTCATCCTGTGCGGTAAGGTCGCGGTAATGCGGCACTCTTTCGTAATGTGAATGCGCAACCAAATTCATTAAATCTTCTTCAAGGTTTGCTCCGGTACATGAAATGATATCCACCTTATCCTGACGGATCATTTCGGCTAAGATCTTACCGATTTCCGCCGTAGACATAGCGCCGGCCAGCGTGATCATCATTTTACCACCGTCTTTCAGGTGCGCCACATAACCCTTAGAAGCGTCTACCAAAGCCGCCGAGTTAAAATGCAGGTAATATTTTTCGATAAATTCTGTAATCGGTTTGTTCATAATTTTTGCTTTGTGCAAAGATAAGGATTTATAAAATCTTAATTTTGAAGGATGGATGAATTGTTCCGGAAGCAGGTTTTTGAGGTGATCCGGCTGATCCCGCCCGGACGCGTCACTTCTTATGGCGCGATCGCAAAAGCGGTCGGCTATCCAAATCATTCACGGCATGTGGGCAATGCACTCAGGAATTACGGTGATGACTTTCCCGCGCACCGCGTTTGCAATTCGTCGGGACGAATTACCGCCAGTTGTCTGCAAGCTTTTACAATTAAATTATACCGTGAAGGAATTGAAGTTGTGGACGGACGAATTGTTGATTTTAAAAACATCTTCTGGAATCCCCTCGAAGAATTATAATCTAAAACTGTCGTTAAAAAACCGGCGGAAAAATTCCACCGGTTTTATTTGAAGCCTTTAGCGTGCGCAAAATAAAATTCTATTTCGCCAGTTCCTGATAACTTCTCTGGATAAAATCAGTCAACTCCTTCCCTTTCAAAAGGTTTTGCGAAAGCTTCGCCAAATCCAGCGCATGCTTAATTTGGGAAATTTTCTCTTCGGCGTTCTCCGTGGTAAGGATTTTTCCGGCCAGCTCACTGTTGGTATTCACCACGAGGTTATACATCTCCGGGAAACCGCCCATCGCGAACATTCCGCCGCCGCCCGTGGCCTGCATATCCTTCATACGGCGCATAAATTCGGGCTGAGTGATGATGAAAGGCGCATCGCTGCTGTCAAGATCTTCAAGCTGAACCGTGAATTTAGCATCTGAAATGCCTTCCTCAACGGTTTTCTTTAAAGTTTCTTTTTCCTCTTCATTCAGTTTTGAGATTACGGGCTCATCTTTTCTGATCAGATTATTGATGTGATCGGCATCCACTCTCGCAAACTGAATTTTTTCTTTCGAACCTTCAAGCTTTTGAATCAGATGCGGCACGATCGGTGAATCCAGAAGCAGTACTTCATACCCTTTGTCTTTCGCGGCCTGCACGTAGCTGTGCTGATCGTGCTCATCGCTGGCGTAAAGGATCACGAGGTTGCCGTCTTTGTCTGTTTGGTTGGCTTTAATTTTTTCCTCCAGCTCACTCCAAAGGAAATACTTGCCGTCAACATTCGGATAAAGCGCAAACTTGTCGGATTTATCGTAGAATTTATCTTCGGAAATCATTCCGTATTCGATCACGATTTTGATGTCATTCCACTTTTTCTCGAAATCTTCACGGTTTTCATTGATCAGCGAAGCCATCTTATCACCAACTTTTTTGGTGATGTAAGAAGAGATTTTCTTCACCGCGCCATCTGCCTGCAGATAAGAACGCGAAACATTCAGCGGAATATCCGGAGAATCGATCACACCTCTTAGAAGCATAAGGAAATCCGGTACAATACCTTTCACCTCATCGGTCACAAATACCTGGTTTTGGTACAGCTGGATTTTATCCTTTTCGATGTTCAGATTATTACCCAATTTCGGGAAGAACAAAATTCCTGTCAGGTTGAACGGATAATCAACATTCAGATGAATATGGAAAAGCGGATCCTCGAACTGCATCGGATACAGTTCGCGGTAGAAATTTTTGTAATCTTCGTCTTTTAATTCAGATGGCGCTTTCGTCCAGGCTGGTGTTGGGTTATTGATGATGTTATCAACTTCCTTGGTTTCAGGTTTTGCATCTTCCGCAGCATCTTCCGGCAATGGCAAAGTTTCCGTTTTTGTTCCGAATTTAATCGGGACGGGCATGAATTTGTTGTATTTCAGCAACAGCTCACGGATTCTGCTTTCTTCCAGAAATTCCGTGGAATCCTCCGCGATGTGCAGAATGATTTCAGTTCCGCGTGTAGCTTTGTCGGTTTCTTCGATTGAATATTCCGGGCTGCCGTCACAGATCCAGCGTACTGCCGGCTCGTCTTTGTAAGATTTGGTGATGATTTCCACCTTTTCAGCCACCATGAACGCAGAATAGAATCCAAGACCGAAATGGCCGATGATTCCTGCGTCTTTCGCGCTGTCTTTGTATTTCTCCAGAAATTCTTCAGCACCGGAAAATGCAACCTGATTGATGTATTTTTCCACTTCTTCACCGGTCATCCCGATTCCCTGATCGATAATGTGAAGCTTCTTGCCTTCTTTGTCGATCTTCACTTCGATCTGAGGCGTTCCGTAATCAACATTAGCTTCACCGATGTTTGTGAGGTGTTTCAGTTTCAAAGTAGCATCTGTAGCATTCGAAATCAGTTCCCGCAGGAAAATTTCGTGGTCGCTGTAGAGAAACTTTTTGATCAGTGGGAAGATATTCTCCACTGAAACATTGATATTTCCTTTAGTCATAATGGTTTAAATTTTATGGCTGGTGTTTTTCAAATTGGGTACCAGCCGGATAAGTTGGACATTTTGGCATTAAGCACAAAAAAAGACAGCCTGAAACTGTCTTTATGTATTTAAAAAAAACCGGATTACTTATTTTTAATAACTTCTCTGATCTTCAGTTCAAGCTCTTCCGCAAGTTCAGGATTGTCTTTCAGCATATCGCGCACGCCGTCACGACCCTGCCCAAGTTTCGTTTCTTCATAGCTGAACCATGAGCCGCTTTTTTTCACCACACCGGTTTCCACAGCCATGTCGAGAATTTCGCCCACTTTTGAAACACCTTCACCGTACATAATGTCGAATTCGGCCATTTTGAACGGAGGTGCAACTTTGTTCTTCACGATTTTCACCTTCACGCGGCTTCCCACAGCTTCATCGCCGGTTTTAATCGGCGCGCTGGCTTTACGGATGTCGATTCTTACCGAAGCATAGAATTTAAGCGCGTTACCACCAGTGGTAGTTTCCGGATTCCCAAACATAACCCCGATTTTTTCACGAAGTTGGTTGATAAATATCACCGTACATTTTGTCTTTGAAATCGTTCCTGTCAGTTTTCTTAAAGCCTGCGACATCAGTCTGGCGTGAAGTCCCATTTTGGAATCACCCATTTCACCTTCGATCTCCGCTTTTGGCGTCAAAGCAGCAACCGAGTCGATTACCACGATGTCGATCGCGCCGGAACGGATCAGGTTATCCGCAATTTCGAGTGCCTGTTCACCATTATCGGGCTGCGAAATGATCAGGTCATCGAGGTTGATCCCAAGTTTCGCGGCGTAATGTCTGTCAAACGCGTGCTCAGCATCTATGAAAGCGGCAATACCGCCGGTCTTCTGCGCTTCCGCGATCGCGTGCAGCGTTAAAGTCGTCTTACCCGAAGATTCCGGTCCGTAAATCTCGATGACGCGGCCGCGCGGATAGCCGCCTACGCCCAAAGCAAAATCGAGACCCAGCGATCCTGAAGGAATCACCTCAATGGTATCATCCACAGAAGCGTCGCCAAGCGTCATCACGGTACCTTTACCGTAGGTTTTATCTAATTTATCAAGCACCAGCGCGAGTGCTTTTTTCTTATCGTCAGTACTGCTCATTTTAAAATAATATTTTATCAAAAATACGAAATTTCAGACAGAAAGAGCCACAAAAAAACGCGGCAAAAAGATTAAATAAATTTTTTGTGGGAAAATTTTTGCATCGAATGAAAATATTTTTTAGATTTGCACCACCAAAATGAAAACAGACCCATGGTGTAACGGTAGCACTCTGGTTTTTGGTACCATCAGTTGGGGTTCGAATCCCTGTGGGTCTACAAAATTTTGATTAAACGCTTCGATTTATCGGAGCGTTTTTTTTAGGTCTTTGCCTAAAGTTTTGGATATCTAGCAGTCAAAAGATTAAAGTCGGTTTGACAATAATCAAAACAAAAAGGCGCAAATTTTGGTGTAGGCTTCGCATGCAGGCAAAGCCAATATTTTACAATTCACCGCACTTCAGGAATTTTTGGGAATCGGGTAACGGCAAAGAATTACTCGAGTGGGCTGAACTGACGCCCGATATCCGCAAGTTTGACCGATTTTCGCACCTCTACTATCTTGTGGATGAACCTGGAGACGCCGCCGTAAAGGAAACTTACCTCTCCATGCCGTATCCGGAGGCTTCGCGTATCATTGAAACAGCCACAAAACAGAAGATCGATAAGGATTCAGATTTGCCTCCCGGCGTGAAAAATCTGTTTCTCCAAATGCAGGAAATCCCCGAATGGTTTAATCAGGAACTTGCGAACACAGGCGCGCGCTTCTGTATGCGCAGCGGCGTGAATTCGCTCATTATCCTGCGCGATTTCTCTTTGATGGGTGGATATGATTATGCCTACCTCAACAAACCGCTTATCTTCACCGGCATCCTGAAAAAAGGCGCCGTGAAAAGATTAAAAGACACTCTCGAGTTCTGGATCCACGTAACGCGTGAAAACGGACTCCAGTTAAATTCCGAAGCCTACCAACTCACGGCGCGGACCAGGCTGATGCACTCGTACGCACGCCTTCAGATCAATAAAAAACGGGACAGCTGGGACGTTGAAAAATGGGGCGAACCGATTAATTTCTGGGATATGATCGCTACCTACACCGGCTTCAGTCTGGTGCTGATGCAGGGTCTGCGCAAACTGGGTATCGTGATCTCGCCTGAGGAGGAAAAGGGTGTATTTCATTTGTGGAAATACATCGGTTATCTGCTGGGTATTCCGCCCGAATACCTTCCCGAAAACCGTCAGGAAGCCGTAGAACAGCTCTATCTGTGGAGCACGGTGCAGGATAAAGGCGATGAAGATTCTGTGCAGCTTGCGCAGGCTTTGCTCGATGAAAACCTGGTGAATACCATCAACCGCTTCATGTTCCAGCGGCGGTTATTGCTCAAACTTCACCAAAGTATGAACTGGCATCTGCTTGACCCCGAAATCAATGAGCGGCTTCAGATTCCAAAGGTTCGCACAGCTGCCATATTTCCGCAGCTGATCATTAAAGCAAACAAAACCGTGCAGCGTTTCTATGACCTGAACGATCCTGCGAAATACCAAAAACTTGTCGAAAAAGGCCACCGCGACCAGATGAAAGTGCTTTCAGATTACATTAAGCATACGCCGGCAAGACATCATTAAATCAGGAAACGATTATAAAACTCAGTCAAAAAGCGTCGGCCGGTAATCCAGATCCACGGCCTGCAAATCACACTCGTGATTGGGATAGGCGAATTCTTCAATTTCGGCACCGCGCAGCCAGTCATTTTCCGTGGCTTTGTAAAGCACCACGGGCATCCGGTGTTTGATGTTGTGAATTTCGGCCATCAGTTCATTTGCCTGCGTTGTCACTACCGAAAATGTGGTCAATTCTTCCTCCGTTTGGGGATTTGTCCAGTGGCTGTAGATGCCAGCGAGCGAAAAAACCTCCTGGTTTTTCAGGGTCAAATAATGCTTGTGCTTTTCGCGGCCTTTGGTATCGAGCCATTTCCATTCATAAAAACCTTTGACGATGACGAGGCAGCGGCTCTCATAGCTTTTGCGGAACGCAGGTTTATCTTTGATGGTTTCAATCTTTGCATTCAAAGTTTGCCGCCGGATCTCTTCATCTTTAGCCCAAACAGGAATAAGACCCCAATTGGCAGCACTCAGCTCCTGCGGTGTTTCGTCCAGAATTACCGGCAGTTTTTCATGGGTAAAACCGCTCATGAAGGCCGTCGGTGTATAATCTGCACCCTCCGTACCGATATTGTAGATGCGCCTGATATCTTTTTTAGTAAGTGAAGAATCAACATAATAACACATAAAAACAGTTTTTAGCGACTTTGAAAAATTTAACTTTAAAAATAAAAAAACCCAGACGAAACATCTGAGTTTAAATTGATTTATTGCGATTTCTTCGCCTTGATCATCGCCTCCAGCATATCCCACATTTCCTGCGGAATCTCTTCTAGCATATTAAATTCACCCGCACCCTGAAGCCATTCACCACCATCGATTGTCACTACTTCGCCGTTCATGTAGGCAGAATAATCGGAGACAAGATAGGCCGCCAGGTTCGCAAGCTCCTGATGTTCGCCTACCCTGCGCAGGGGAACTTTCTTCCTCATATCGAATTTTTCCTGCAAATCGCCGGGCAAAAGTCGGTCCCAGGCACCTTTTGTCGGGAAAGGTCCCGGTGCGATGGCGTTGAAACGGATATTGTACTTAGCCCACTCCACCGCCAGACTTCTGGTCATCGCCAGTACGCCGGCTTTTGCACACGCAGACGGAACGACGTAAGCAGAGCCCGTCCACGAGTAAGTAGTGACGATGTTCAGCACAGTTCCCGGAATTTTATTGTCTATCCAGTATTTACCGACGGAGAGCGTACAATTCTTAGTGCCCTTCAGCACAATATCCAGAATGGAATCAAAGGCCGAATGCGTGAGTCTTTCCGTAGGCGAGATGAAATTGCCGGCAGCATTGTTGAGCAGGATATCAATCCGGCCAAATTCTTTTACCGCCGCTTCTTTCATGGCTTCCACCTCATCCCAGTTCCTTACGTCGCACTGTACACAAAGTACTTTTCCGCCCGTCTGGTCTTCGAGTTCTTTAGCTGTGGCCTGAAGTTTTTCAAGATTTCTGGAGGTAATCACCACTTTCGCACCGAGTTCCAGGAAGTATTTGGTCATGGCTTTTCCGAGACCACTGCCGCCACCGGTTACAATGGCTACTTTATCTTTCAGGGCGCCTTCGCGGAGCATGGGTTCTGTGTATTTCATAGGGTAAGGTTGAGGTTGAGGTTAAGGTTGAGTTTGAGTTTGAGGCTTAAAGTTAATGAAAATTTAAAGCGGTGCTTTTAAGATTGCTATTTGCTAAATAGTTTTGGGGAGTTGGTGGTGCATGCATTCCGGAAGAATCTTCGCAGAGATGCTTTCAGCATGACAAAAATGCGCCTGTAATTTCAAAGGAAACCAGTGGAGCAATCCCAGCTAGCTTCGAGAGCCTCAGCCACCGGATACTTAACCCAACAAAACTTCCAACGCCGTCATTGCGAGCGGAACGCAGTGGAGCGAAGCAATCCCACATTTCCAAACTCACCTTTATACTTCAGCAAGGCTTACTGCTTACAGCTTACAGCTTACTGCCTCCCGCTTATTCCGAAGTATCCGGCGCATTTTCCGGCGGCAGGGTGCGGTGCAGCAGCAAGGTATTATACTGATCGGTGAGTGCGTTGAGCTGATTGATCACCGTGGTGTAGGGCGATGGCGGCGTTTCCACCAGCGTGTGCAGCGCATCGATGCGGTCGCGCAGGGCGTAGTAAGCGACATTCACTTCCTCCCTTTTCGATTTGAGGGTCTCCGGATTGGCGGCGCCGTATTCCTGGGTTCGGGTGAGGTATTCGTCATTGAACTGGGTGTTGGCATCCTGCAGTTCGTCGAGCCAGGGCTGCAGGCTGAAAGCCGTCACCGCCGCGGCCAGTTCGGGTTTGGTGGCGAAATCGTTCAGCATATTGTTCAGCGTGGCGGTTTCCGACTGATAATTCTGGCGCGCGATTCCGTTGCCGTACATGGGCCATATTGGCCAGCAGTTTTTCGGTGTGCTGCTTTTTATCGGCTTCGTAATGGTAGGTGTAGCCCTGCAGGAAGGCCGAGATACCGTTGATGGCATTATCCCGGCGCTCATCCAGCTGCAGGATGACGCGCGTGCGGTCGTTGGCCAGGGCTTTTTTGAAGAGGTCTTCCAGCTCGTCGGTTTTGGTGGTGAAGGCTGTGAGTTTGGCGGCGATCTGCAGGGAGGCCGGATCGTTGAGGTTGATGATGCCTGCAAAATCTTTCATGTACTGCAGGTACTCTGCATTGCGGAGTTTAGGAAAATCAATAGCATTCATGACATTTGTGTTTTTAGTTAAATGAATTATTGAATGAAAAAACTGTTTTCCTGAAGATTTTTTCCCGAAAGTTCAAAGCACGCGTGCGACAACCTTTCGGATGTTCCCGAAAGTCCCAAGCAGAGGTGCAACAACCTTTCGGGTGTTCCCGAAAACCTCAAACACACGTGTAACAACTTTTCGGGAAGTCCCGAAAACTCCAAGCACGCGTGCAACAGGTTTTCGGGAAACTTAGCAGCACCGCCCCATTTTTGTGCTTAAACCAACCTGCATCGTGCTGCGCATCTACGCTTTCGGGCTCTATCAAAATTAAAAAATATATTGCTGAATTGGTAAGGTTTCAAGTGAATATTTTAAGTGTAAATAATGATACTTAGCGTATTCAGGTTATTCCGTAAAAACATTTGGCGGGAAGTGTTTGCGTGGGTGGGTTTTTTGAGTAGATTAGCGAGAGAAAGTATGATGATTTTTATACAAAGCCAACGGGAATTTGTGGGATCTATATAGTTTTGTCATACATATAAACGAGTTACCGCCCATACTACCTTCTGCCGGTCCAAAATCCGTTTTTGTAATTAATTCAGCATTGGAAATCCGGGCTTTTTCCGAGAGCAGGACAACGGGTTCCGGCATTTCGTGATCACTAAGTCGCTCCGGTATTATGTTCCTCGCGCGTACGGGCGGTAACATCGTATATGGCGGATTGCGGAAGTCTGCTTTTGTATCAGAATTTTCGCTAAGTTTAAAGTCCGGATTTTGTACGGAGATCTGGGGCAGCAGCCGCAACCCTCCATATACGCCGGACGTTAGCCGTAATTTATAAAACAGACCGTAAAACATGAAGAAAAACACAATTCTAAGAGAAATTGACAAATACAATTTTGAACAAAAAGACGGAAGAATAATTAAAACTTCAATTTGGAATGGAGTCTATACTTATCCAATGCTTAAAACAAATAATATTGGAAAAAGTAAACTTGCATTCGATGCGCATAACCTACAAAATAATGACGAAATTTTACTTTTAATTCAAAATGGGTTAACCGAAAAAGATTCATTTATTATAACCGAACGTTTCTTTTCATTAGCGGAAAGTAATTGGTTCAGTAAAAATAACCTTTCAAAAATTTTATGGAACGATATTACTTTTATAAGAATTGTGAATCATTCTATTATTGTAAGTTTAAAGAACGGAACTGAAAGTGCTTTCGATGTTGAGAGAATGTTTCCCAAAAACAAAGATAAATCTCAAAATTTAGTTAGTTTGATGCAAAAAATTTTAGAGATTTCACGAGGGCAGCGACAAACACTTATCGGCACAGATAAAACTATAACTAAAAAAAATAAAAATTTTTTATTTGGAGGAATTGGCTTTGGTTTATTATTACTTTTAGCAGGTAGTTTTTGGTTATTTTCACAAGCAGATGAAAAAAGAGACCCTTCCACTTTTGTTAACAGTGAACCACAAAAACCTGCAGTGGTTTTACCAAAATATGATACAATATGGAGTAGTGAAAATAAAAAAGATTTTACAAAATTAGTAACATTCAAACTTATAAATGTTTTCCACGAACCCTACCAAGTGACGATGGAAGCACATAAACTTTTAGGAATGGTAAATATGGGAGGAGATAGAATTATCATTCCAGTTGAAATTCCAGAAAACACAAAATATTGGATTTATCGTTTAACGTTATCCAATGCTAGAGCCGAAAGTGGAGAGGGTAATTTAGTTAATGATGTAAGTTATAGCGTCAAAAAATTATCATTAGCAGGAAAAGCAGTTAAAGAAAATGTAGAAGTTGAATCTTCTTTAACGCGTGAACTATTAAACACTATAACCGCACCAACGAAAGAAGAACCCTTCACTAATGCATATTTTATTGATAGCCAACAGCAGGCAACAAATTTTCAAGATAGTAAAGAATTTAAATATGACATAAATAATTCAATAAAAAATACTCACTCACGAAATGGATTAATCAAATTTAATAAAAATCAATTTGTCTATTTAGGTTTAGAAAATGAGGGTTACACCGATAACATATATGTAGGATTAGAAGTAGTGGCATTAATAGAAAACACAAAATACTATAAACTAGTTGAAAAGAAAATCCTTTGAAGAAATGAGTTATTTGAGAATAGAAAAATTTAAAAACATTGCAGCTCTTCTTTTTTTTGTTGTTTTAATACTTGTCTCTTTTTACTTTGGAAATCCCGAAAAAGAGAAAATTGCAGATTTGACATTTTGGGGACTAATAAAAAGTATAGTTTTAAGCCCATTCAGAGTTTTGTTTAAATGGTTCACATAAAAAAACTACGGCTAACAAGCTATTTCTATTAGCGGGGGTTGAAGTTTACATCATAAAGATTTTCACTATTTTTTCATTTTGTTATATTTACAAAGACCAGTTATCATAATCCCCGCCAACAGAAATACCCAACCGTTATGCGACATTTTATCCAAATCATTTTCTAATGAAAACTTTTAAAAGTTGTTTATTTATTTTTCTTACTTGTTGCACTCTAATTTTTGGTGGAATTTATTTGTATTTCCTGAACCTCAACAAAAGTTGTATTGTAGATCACAATAAAGTTGAACAATCATATTCACAACTTAATTTAAAGCTACAAGAAAGAAATTTATTACTTAAGAAGTTAAACACGAATGACAGCGTGAAAACTCTTATAACAAAATCTGATTCAATCCTCAAACGAACCAAAGACGCAAATCAGTTCCTTTGGACAGAATTTTATCTTAATGAGAAGACTTATAAAAATGACTCATTGAAACAATTTAACAACGAACTGAATCATCTGAAGAATATTTATAATTCAGATTTAAAAAATTTCCATTCGAACTGGACAATTTTCCCAAACAATCTTATTAAAATACGACAGAAATTTCCAAAATACAATTATCTAACTGTAGAGTACGGAGAAAAAAATCAAGAAAACATGAAAAAGAGAAAAGCTGCTGAACATTGGGTTGAAACTGGTGAATGGAAATAAAAAACCCCCGATGCGCAAAGTCTCCTGACTTTGAGCTCTTCACTCGGTGAGATTCTTCCTTCGTCAGAAATCGAAGATTTGGCGAAGCCAATGACAAATATACGTTCATTACCATGACACTAAAAAAACTGCTCCAATCCGGAGCAGTTTCTGTAACTGATATTCTGTAAGGTTTAGTACCCGAAAAGTTCTTCCAGGGTGATTTTCTTCACCTCGCCAATCTTTTTAAGATCGTCCATTTTCATGTTCTTTTCAGAAGCTACCAAAGCATACGTGTAGGGTTTCCCTGAAATGTTGGTCGCATGGAATTTCTGAAGGTCGCTCATCGTGATCCTGTCCACATTGGTGTAGAGGTCTTTGCGAATATCGTCTTTCAGACCGAGCTGCTGCGCGGCCAGATATCTGAAGATGATATCGTCCTGCATAATCCTTTCGGTCTGGATGTCCTTTTTCACTGAATTCTTGGCCAGATCCAGGTTTACCGGAAGCTGAGGCATGGTGGTCAGAAGTTCGTTCATCGCTCCTACCGCATCACCAAACTTATCGGCCTGGCTGCCCACATAACTCATCATATAGTACTGGTCGTCTTTCTTGGAAGGCTGCACATAATACCCGTAAGTACTGTAGGCCAAAGCCTTGCTCTCACGAATGGTCTGGAAAACCACAGAACCCATACCGCCACCGAAATAGTTGTTGAACACCATGACCATTGGGGTTTTTGCCGGATCGTAGGTGTCTGTATTGAGAATCCAACGGGTTTCGGCCTGCACCATATCATAATCGGTGAACAGCACCTGGGTCTTGGTCTGCGGAAGCTGTTTGAAAGTCTTCAGCGGGCCTGCCGAGGCAAAGGTTGCCGGCACTTTGTGCATGGTTCCCAGTTTGGCAGTCAGATTTTTAAGCGGTTCCGGACCGTAATAGATCACAGTCTGCTCGTAGTTGTTCAGATTCTTCATCCGGTCCACCAGTTCCTGCGCGGTAACCGCGTTGATTTCCGCATCGGAAAGTGTGTTGTTGAATTTGTTCTTCGGGCCGTACATCGCATAGCTTGTAAGTCCCTGCAGGATTGCGCCTTTGTTGGCTTTTGCATCTTTCCTGGACTTGGCGATACGTGCTTTCAGCGCTGCAAGAGCGGTTTCGTCCGGCTTAGCGTTCATTACAAGGTCTTCGTAAAGCTTAACAGCTTTGTCAAAATTCTCCTGAAGTCCTTCAATGGTTACCATCGTGTATTCTTCGCCGGTAGAAACATTGAAGCTGGAAGCAATCTTGTAGAACTCCTTTGAAATCTCTTCTGAAGATTTCTTATCCGTTCCCAGGAACTGAAGATACTGGGAAGCCAGCGACTGTTTAGGGTCATTAAGTGTTCCTACTTTGTAACGGTATCTCAGTCTGAAAAGCTGGTTTTCAGTATTCGGCACGTAAAGTACTTCCGCCTTACCAAGTTTTGATTTCTGGATGTCTTTATTAAAATCTAAAAATACCGGTTCTGAAGGTGTAGACGGCATTTCGTTCACCATTTTTACAAACGCCGACTGCTTATCGGGGTTCGTTTCAACAGGCGTGATGGACGGCTTCTCGATTTTCTGAGGGTTCTTGTTCTCCCCTTTTTTCTTAAGGATGGCCACATAATTATTTCCGAAATATTTATTGGCGAAGGCTACAACATCTTCTTTTTTGATTTTGGAGATATCATCTACATATGCAACCTGATCTTTCCAGTCCAGCTCTGCATTGAAGGCGCTTTGCAGCATGGATGCTCTGTCACCGTAACGTTCCAGACTCTGGATTTTCTCTTTCTTGATGTTATTTACAATAGAAGGAATCAGATCAGCATCAAAATTTCCTTTTTTCAGATTTTCGATTTCGCTGAGCACCAAAGTCTGCACTTCTTCCAGCGTCTGTCCCGTAGTTGGAGCTGCGGAAAGATAAAGGATTCCGTGATCCTGCAGCGTGTATGTGAATGCACTTGCACGAAGAAGTTTCTGCTTCTTAACCAGGTTCAGGTCCAGAAGTCCGGCTTTTCCGTTGGTCAGGATAGATCCCACCAAATCTGCAAGCAAAACGTCTTTGTCTTTATTACCCGGTAAACGGTATCCAATAGTAAGGTTTTCGGCATCAGGACCTACAATTTCCTTAATGATAGGAGCCGTCATTGTCTGTTCCGGCTGGAAGGTATATTTCGGAACCGGCTTGTTCTTCATGTAAGAGAAAGCCCGGTCTATTTTCGCAATGGCATCATCAGGATTAAAATCACCTGAAAGGATAACTCCCATGTTATTAGGAACATAGTAATTGTTGAAGTATTTGCGGATCTCCACAAGAGATGGGTTCTTTAAATGCTCAACGGTTCCGATTGTGGTTTGCTTACCGTAGTTGTGGTTTTTGAACAATGTGGCGAACAGAGTTTCGAAAACCTTTCTGCTGTCGGTATCCAAAGTTCTGTTTTTCTCTTCATACACGGCTTCCAATTCTGTATGGAAAATCCTAAGCACAGGATTTCTGAACCTTTCTGCCTGAACAGCAAGGTAACGGTCCAGCGAGCTGGACGGAACATCATCGGTATAAACGGTTTCCTCAAAATTCGTCCATGCGTTGGTGCCCTGGGCTCCCATTGCGGTCATCATTTTGTCGTACTCGTTGGCAATGGCATACTTTGCCGCCACACCTGAAACAGAGTCAATTTTCTTGTAGATGGCTTTACGTTTAACTTCGTCCTTAGACTTGTTGTACTGCTCGTAAAGTGCGTCAATTTTGTCGAGTTCAGCCTTTTCCTTAGCCCAGTCCAGGGAACCGTACTTATCGGTTCCTTTGAAAAGCATATGCTCCAGGTAGTGTGCAAGACCTGTGTTGGTAGCAGGATCTGTCTTACTGCCCGCTTTTGTGGCAATGTATGCCTGGATTCGGGGATCTTTCTTAGTCGGGCTCAGAATTACGGTGAGTCCGTTCTGCAGGGTATAGAATCTGGCCTGTGTAGGATCGTTGGTCACATATTTATACGTGTAACCGCCACTCTTAGCTTCCTTCCACTGGTAATCCTGCGCCTGAGCGGTGAAGAGAATCCCAACAGCAAAAAGCATTAAAAACTTTTTTCTGATCATAATATATTGTTGTTAAAATGGTATTAGACGATTATTTTATGGAATTGTTGCAAGGGGATCCGAATTTTTGATAAAAATTTCCGGCTGAAAAAACTTAAACCGTTTAAACTACAAAAAGCAGCCTTTCGCCAAATTTCTCCGGTTTTACTTCACCGTTCTCATAAGCCAGGTTTCCGTTGACAAAGGTGTGCGTCACTTCTGAGTGCAGTTTCATGCCTTCCAGCGGGCTCCAGCCACACTTATAAAGCATGTTGTCTTTAGCAACTGTCCATTCCGACTGATCATCCACCAAAACCAGATCTGCCTTATAACCTTCGCGTATAAAGCCTCGCTTTTCGATCCTGAAAAGTATTGCCGGGTTGTGGCACATTTTCTCCACAATCTTTTCAATTGAAATCTTGCCGCTGCGGAAATTCTCCAGCATCACCGGCAGTGAATGCTGCACGAGCGGACCTCCGGAAGGTGCCTTTGTGTAAACATTTTCCTTTTCCTCCATTGTATGCGGTGCGTGGTCAGTAGCAATAACGTCGATCCTGTCGTCCAGAAGTGCATCCCACAGACCCTGACGGTCAGCCCTTGTTTTAACCGCAGGATTCCACTTGATCAGGGTTCCTTTGGATTCGTAATCTTTGTTTGTAAATGTAAGGTGATGCACGCAGACTTCAGCAGTAATCTTTTTTTCACTGAGCGGAATATCATTTCTGAAAAGTGAGGTCTCCTTTGCGGTAGACACATGGAAAACATGAAGTCTGGCACCGGTCTTTTCAGCCAGCTCCACCGCTTTTGATGAGGAGATATAACAGGCTGCCTCGCTTCTGATAAGGTGATGAAATTCCATAGGTATATCGTCGCCATACTGCGCGCGGTACATTTCGGTATTCTTCCGGATCGTGGCCTCATCTTCGCAGTGAACAGCAATCAGCATTTTGGTATTGCTGAAGATATTTTCCAGAGTTTCAGGATTGTCAACAAGCATATTTCCGGTAGAGGAACCCAGGAAAAGTTTGATGCCAGCCACATTGCGCGGATTGGTTTTCAGCACTTCCTCCAGATTGTCGTTGGTACCGCCCATCATAAAGGAATAATTGGCAAATGATTTCTGGGCTGCAATCTGATATTTATCCTCCAATAAATCCTGAGTTACCGCATTGGGCACCGTGTTGGGCTGCTCAATAAAACTTGTCACTCCACCTGCAACTGCCGCACGGGACTCACTTTCAATATCTCCTTTATGTGTAAGACCGGGTTCGCGGAAATGGACCTGGTCATCAATCACACCGGGCAGCAGATATTTTCCTTCAGCGTCTATTACCCGGTCTGCATCAGCAACTATATCTTTACCGATCGTATGTATCAGGTCATTTTCGATGAGCAGGTCACTCTCTACGATTTGGTTTTCATTGACGATCCGGGCGTTTTTTATAAGGATTTTCATGGTTGTATTTAAATTTTTCGAAGCGTAAATTTAAGTTATTCGAAACACTTTTTTAGGCTAAATAAGCCTTGAAGGCAGGTTACAATTAAAGCGTCGCTTTTACGGACGGATGGTCAGATTGTCTCCATCGATTCGGTCTCAAACCGAAATCTTCCGGCACATAACCGCAAACTTGACGTTCCGAACCTAAAATTTGGGGTTCTGAGCCCCAATTTTGAGGCTGGAAGCCGCAAAAATGAAGTCTTTGGCCGCATCGATGGGGTCTAAAACCGCAAACATGCGCTCTTCAACCGCAAATTTGAAGTAGCGAAAGCCAAACTTGCCGCTCATCCAAGCTTCATTTCGCAGGTTTTAATTAAAACGATACATTTGCACAAAATTCAGGATTTGTATAAGAAATTGCTGGGACAAACTGCACTTTACGGACTTACGACCGTGGTGATCCGTCTTTTTCCCTTCATCATCAACCCTTATATCACCGATGCTTTCGGGCCGGAAGCCTATGCGCCGTTCGCTGATTTCTATTCGGTGGCAGGTGTGATCGCGGTTTTGCTGACGCACGGCATGGAGACCACATTCTTCCGATTCGCACTCGATGAAAAAAATGACCGCAAACTGATCTCAACAGCATTCTTCAGCGTGCTGGTTGCGACCTTGATTTTTCTCGCATTCTCACTAACTTTCAGGACAGAACTTGCCATTGCATTCAAGACGCCGACACAGGTCAATCTGCTCACCATCCTGGTGCTGATCCTGTCCCTCGACGCGTTTTCCGCAATGCCTTTTGTGATGCTCCGAAAGAATGAAAGACCGCTTAAATACGCCTCCGTAAAGATTGCAAACGGAGTCATTAATTTTGTTCTGGTTGTATTTTTCCTTCAAATATTGCCGCGGCTGGATGACGGTATCATGGGTTATAAGTACAATCCTTCTTTCGGCATTGGTTACGTCTTTGTGGCGAATCTGGTGGCAAGTGCAGTTACTTTTTTACTTTTATTTAAAGACATCTTCGTGGCCAAATTCCGCTATTTCTCGTGGGAACTTTGGCGCAGAATGCTGAAATATTCATGGCCGATTACAATTGCCGGGCTGGCCGGCATCATTAATGAAACACTGGACCGCCAGTTTCTGAAATTCCTGTTACCTGACGAAATTGCAAGGCACGAACTCGGCGTTTATGGTGCTGTGGCGAAGCTTGTGACTTTCGTGGTGCTCTTCCGTCAGGCTTATGTACTGGGAATTGAACCATTTTTCTTCAGCCATTCAAAAAATGAAAACGCCGGGAAAACCTACGCAAAACTGATGGATGTTTTCATTGCGGTGAATTGCCTGATCGTGCTTTTCCTGTGTGTAAACCTCGACTGGATATCGAAATTCTACCTTAACAATCCAGAATATTACGAAGGCATCGGCATTTTGCCCATTCTGTTTTTTGCCAGCCTCTTCCTGGGTATTTATCTTAATCTTTCGGTCTGGTATAAACTGGCCGATAAAACGTTGGTTGGCGCCTACATTTCGGTCCTGGGTGCAGCTGTGACGATTGCCGTGAACTTTTATTTCATTCCGAGATACGGTTATTGGGCTTCGGCATGGGCAACTTTAGCTTCGTATTTTATGATGATGCTGGTTTCGTATGTTTGGGGCCAAAGAAAACACCCGATTCCTTATAATGTGTTCAATAACGTAGTCATCATCCTGCTCACAATGATATTTTCGCTGGTGATTTACCAGAATTTCAGGAGCGAAATTTGGCTCGGCAACTTAATATTTATAGTTTTAGCCGCGATTTTAATTATAGTTCAAAAACTAATACCCGAAAGTCTTCTTCAAAAAATTAAAAGATAGAATGAATATAAAAGTTATCAATAAATCCAGACATCCGCTGCCGAAATACCAGACAGAACTTTCAGCCGGCATGGACCTGTATGCCAATATTGACGAAAGCCTCACGCTGAAACCACTCGAAAGAAAACTCATTCCTACAGGCTTATTCCTTGAATTACCCGCAGGTTTCGAGGCGCAGGTAAGACCCAGAAGCGGACTCGCAGTGAAAAACGGAATCACCGTGCTGAATGCACCGGGAACCATCGATGCAGATTACCGCGGGGAAATCGGTGTCATTCTGGTCAATTTATCTTCAGAGAATTTTATCATTAATGATGGCGACAGAATCGCACAGATGGTCATTGCCCGACACGAAACCATTACCTGGCAGGAAACTGCAGAACTTATCGAAACTTCGCGTGGCGAAGGCGGTTTCGGCAGCACTTCAAACAATATATAAAATAAAGAAACCACGCAGCTGCGTGCAAAATAATTAAGACAAATATGAAAATCATCGTTCCAATGGCGGGCCGCGGCTCCAGACTAAGACCTCACACACTCACCGTTCCTAAACCACTGATCCCTATTGCGGGCAAACCCATCGTGCAGCGGCTGGTAGAAGACATCGCGAAAGTTGCAGGTGAAAAAATAGAGGAAATTGCTTTCATTATCGGCGATTTCGGGCCGGAAGTAGAAGCTTCGCTAATCGGAATTGCTGAATCGCTTGGCGCCAAAGGCAGCGTCTACACTCAGGATGAACCGCTAGGAACAGCGCACGCTATAAAATGTGCGGAAGCCTCGATGCAGGGCGATGTGGTGGTAGCATTTGCCGATACTCTTTTCAAAGCTGATTTTGCGCTGGATAAAAATTCAGACGGCGTGATCTGGGTGAAAAAAGTGGAGGATCCATCGGCTTTCGGGGTGGTGAAACTGGATGATTATGGTTTTATCACAGATTTTGTTGAAAAGCCACAGACGTTTGTATCTGATCTCGCGATCATTGGGATTTATTATTTCAACTCCGCCGAAAAGCTGATGGATGAGATCAATTACATCATGAGCAATGACATCAAGCAAGGCGGCGAGTTCCAACTGACGACCGCGCTTGAAAACCTCAGACAGAAAGGCGGAAAATTCTCCCTCGGAAAGGTGGATGACTGGATGGATTGCGGGAACAAGAACGCCACGGTAGAGACGAACGGCAAAGTGTTGCAATATGAAAAAGATAACGTGGCGAATTATCCCGCGTCGGCCAAAATAGAGAACTGCCTTATCATTCCGCCGTGTTTCATCGGCGAAAATGTGGAGATTTCAAATTCTAAAATCGGCCCGTGCGTATCCATTGGCAACAACACGAAGATCATCAATTCAAACATCGATCATTCACTCATTCAGGAAAATACGCTGATTGACCACGGCAATCTAAGCAACTCGATGATCGGGAATTCTGCGCAGTACTTCGGGGTGGCCCGTGAGATTTCACTTGGCGATTATTCGGTGCTCGACTTCCTTTCTAAAAGCTAAATTCAGCCTGAAAATGTCTTTTGGCGTAAAGTGTGCGGTAAAACATTAGGCAGCGTTTGCCGTTATTAAAAATTCAACACTACCAAAAAAAGATACTGATTATGAAAAATTATATCATCCTTCTACTCCTTTCGTTTGCAATAGTCTCTTGCAAAACTGCCACTGCGAAGCCCGAAAAGCCAATTGCCGTACCTGTTGCGAACGCAGCGTTTTTCCGGGAAATCTCGAAGAAACCTGATTTCGATCAGGTGAAAATCAGCTCGCGGGTTGATGTAGAAACAGGTGCATTCATCCCAACACTTGATGCGACAATCTACATTGAAGATGGCCAAAAAGTTTGGATGAATATGATCGCCGTGTTCCTGAATGTGGGCCGCGGAATCGCAACACCAAACGGAATCCAGGGTTATGAGAAATGGAATAAAACATACATTGAGTCCGATTTTTCTTATCTGAACAAGATGCTGAATGTAGATTTCATCGACTTTGCGGCGCTGCAAAACCTTTTGCTCGGACGTACTTTCATTCCTGTTCAGGAGAAAGATTTCAGTTTCAGTCAGTCCGTGCAGGGATACAGGCTCAATTCTACAAAGAACATTCGCTTCGGGAGCAATGGCAACCAAGCTGATTACGCGGTAGCTTTGCAGTATTCTCCGACTTTTGATCTGATGAATGTGGTTTTGACGGATGTAAAATCTTCGGACAGGCTTGAGGTTTCTTACAGCAACTGGGTAAATTTCGAAAATATGCGTTTGCCTAAAAACGTTAAAATAAATATAAAGGGCCAGAAAACGAGCCAGATTGCGCTTGAAAACACGAAATTTGAAGGCTCGAAAATGGCGACACCGTACTCGGTGCCGGCTAACTATACGAAAACTGAGATCAAATGATAAGGAAAATAAGCTTTTTTATAGGGATTTTTTTGTTCGGAATTTTATTTTCTCAAAAAAAGGAACAATTACAAAAGCAGAATGCAGAACTGAAAAAACAAATTGCGGCGATCAACTCAAACCTGGCCAAAACCCAGCAGCAGTCGAAACTTTCGGTAGCTTATCTCAATGACGTTCAGAAAAAAATCCAGTTACGCGAAAAAGTTTATTCAAACACTCAAAAAGAAAAGAGGCTGATCGAAGACGACATCTACCTGCGTCAGCTTGAGATCAACCGCCAAAACCGTGAACTCGCCGTTTTAAGAAAAAACTATGCGGAAGTTTTGGTGAAAGCTTATAAAAACAAAGGCGTTCAGAACAAAGTCACCTTTATTCTTTCCGCTAAAAACCTGGGCGAAGCGCTGCGCCGCATCCAGTACCTGAAAGATTATTCTGATTATCAGGATAAAAAAGCTGCTGAAATCTCCGAAGCCGCCCGGAAACTCCTGGCCAATATTGAGGCCAAACAACGGTCTGTGAAAGACAAAGAAACCATTTTGACAAACCAGCAAAAGGAGTTGCAAACCATCGCAGTAGAGAAAAAGCAAAAGGAAAAACTGCTTGAAGACTTTAAGAAAAACGAAGCGCAACTCACCGCCGAACTTCGCCAAAAGCAAACCGAATCTAAAAAACTTGAAGGTCAGATCCGTTCCATAATCGCGGAAGAAATCCGTATTGCGAAAGCTAAAGAAGAAGAGCGCAAAAAAGCGGAAGCCGAGAAAATACGTCAGGCCAAGATTGCTGCAGACCGCGAAAAAGCCCGCATCGACGCTGAAAACAAAGCACGAATGGAAGCGTTGGCACTCGAGAAAAAACGAGCTGACGAAGAAGCAAAACGCCTCAAAGACATCGCTGTTAAAAAAGCTGCCGAAGAGGAAGAACGGTCTAAGATCGCCGCCGCTGCGGATCTGAAAAAAGCGGATGATGCCAAGAAAGCGGCAGATGCTGAACGCGCCGAAGCAAGACGAGCCGCAGCTGCACGGGATGCCGCGATAGCCGCTGCCAATGCTAGAGCCGCTGCAGACAAGGCCGCAGACGCCCGGGCTGCAGAAGCCTCACTTGCAAAAAAGAATGAGGAACAGAAAAAAGCCGCTGAAACGCGTGCGATGACCAACTATGGAGTGAGCAGCGCCGTAGGAAACAATTTCGCGGCGAACCGCGGGAAGATGGGGATGCCGGCGTACGGCACCATCACGCACCGTTTTGGGCGCCAGCCGCATCCGGTGTTCAAAAATATTATTGAAGAAAACAACGGGATCAAAATAGCCGTAGCAAAAGGGACCGTAGCCAAATGTGTAGCGCCGGGAACCGTCTCGCGTGTGGTAGTTTCAGGTGACGGCTCTAAGATGGTATTCGTAAAACACGGCGATTATTTCACGATCTACGCAAACCTTTCAAACGCCATGGTTTCGGCCAACCAACAGGTTTCAGCCGGTACCTCAATTGGCGCTGTGGGTGCGGATTTCGATGGAACTTACACCCTCGATTTCCAGATCTGGAACGGTACCAATCCGGTGGATCCGCTCGGTTGGGTGAATTAAAAAATAACTAACTTTGTAAAAAATTTATATAAAGTAATGGAAGCACTTACCATATTAGCCCTTTCCTGGCAGCATTTGCTTATCGTAGCCATCGTATTGCTCGTATTGTTTGGTGGCAGAAAAATCCCTGAGATGATGCGTGGTCTTGGATCCGGCATCAAAGAATTCAAAGATGCAGTGAAGGAGGACGAAAAAAAATCTCCCGAAGAACCAAAAAGCAATTCCACACCTTCGATTTAAGCAACACACTATGGGTTTTTCGGACCGTGCATGGACTATTTTCAACCAATCAATCGCAGATTACCATCTTACAGATGACGTAGATTGCGCTGCATCAAATCCATTTGAAAACGGTAGCCTTGAATGGCTTCTGTATGCAAAAAACTGGATTGATACCGTGCAGTGGCATCTGGAGGATATCATTCGGGACGAAAACATCGAACCCACTCAGGCACTCGCATTAAAAAGAAGAATTGATTCCTCTAATCAGCAGAGAACTGATTTGGTGGAATATATAGACAGCTGGTTTTACAGGAAATACCAAAACGTAAATGCAGCTGATGAGGCCAAGATCAACACGGAGACCCCAGCCTGGGCGGTTGACCGACTCTCCATTTTAGCACTGAAAGTCTTTCACATGTCGCTGGAAGCAAACAGGGATACGGCAAGTGAAGAGCACCGGAACAAATGCTCAGACAAACTTTCGGTACTGCTTGAACAGAAAAAAGACCTTACCGAAGCAATCGACCGGTTGCTGTTTGATATCGAAAACGGCCAGGTGAAGATGAGAGTTTATAAGCAAATGAAGATGTATAATGACGAAAGTCTGAATCCGGTTCTATATCAAAGAATAAAAAATGGCGAAGCCTAAATGTTACTACTTTTTACTATTCTTTATTATATCGTGCTCGGCTGAAAAAATTAATCTTTCACCCACGGGCGATACGCTATTGGGAAACAATAGTGCCTATGTGCCGTTGGAAGGTCAGAAAAACCTTGTGCTCTATTCTTCTGAAATCACCAACCTGATCAGCTCATTCCCAAAGTTCAGAAATGACGCGGTAAATCTTGAGGTGAAAAACCTAAAATCGCATCTGCGCGATTATGTGGATGCGATGAAGAACTTCAACCAGTTTGAAACCGCAAAATCTTATGCCCGTTTCGAACGTTCCTACAAAAAACTCCAGAAGCTCCGCAAGTTCCTGAACAAGGACGAAGATGAAGTGCTGAACCGCTATCTGGTTCGTATTAAAATCAACATGAACCACCTTCAGACCAATCTGCCAAAGGATTCACTATCTTTGCCTTAAATAATTTAATTTTCCGATGCTCACAATTCAGGCGGAAGCCAATGTACCTACCGAGTATGGTAATTTTCGCATGATCGCATTCTCTGAGTCTGCCACAGACTGGATGCCGCACATGGCGATTGTAGCTGAAAATACAGATTTTTCCACAGCTGTCAATATCCGTTTTCATTCTGAATGTATCACGGGTGAGGTATTTCATTCCAAAAAATGCGAATGCGGCCAGCAACTTGATGCGGCCATGAAATACATTCACGACAACGGCGGCATTATCATTTATCTGCGGCAGGAAGGCCGGAATATCGGCATTATCAATAAGCTGAAAGCCTATTCACTGCAGGAAAAAGGATTTGATACCGTGCAGGCCAATCTTGAACTTGGTCTGCCGGCTGATGACCGGAACTTTTCAGCTGCAATTGAAATTCTTAATCTGCTGAAAGTTACAGAAATCAATCTGCTTACAAACAATCCGGAAAAAGTGAAGATTGTGGAAAGCAGTAATATCAAATTAAACAAACGAATTCCGCTTCAGATCAATTCCACACTTGAAAGCAAGGATTATCTAAAGGTAAAAAAAGACTATTTCGGCCATTTTCTCGAAGATGATGACGATATAAAAAACGTAACGCTTTGAAATATTTCAAAGCGTTATTTTTTTATTTAAATGAATCTTAAAGACTTATCGCAGTTTCGAGTGCAAGCTCGATCATCGGTGTAAGTGCTTTTTCGCGCATGTCCGCCGAGATGAATTCCCCTGTTGGGATGATATCTGACACCGTTAGCAGCGTTGCAGCATTTTTTCCTAAATATTGGGCGTTCGCGAAAAGTGCAAATGCCTCCATTTCCACAGCCGTACAGTTATGCTTCACGGCAATCTCAGGTGTTCCTGGATTTTTGCGGTAGAAGATATCGCTCGTGTGGATGTTTGTCGTTTTCAGGTCAAGTGAAAGATTTCTCGCTGTGTCATTGATCACCGAGAAAACGTTACCCTGATGTGACAGAATTTCCTCTTCAATTCCCCAGGCGAATTTCGCGTAAGTTGATTCACTGGCTGCATTTTCTACGTTCAGAACATCAAAAACTTTTAGCTCCGGCGTATAGGCACCGCAAGTACCGATGCGGATGATCGTATCTACATCGTATTCTGTGTAAAGTTCATAGGAATAGATCCCGATGCTTGGCGCACCCATTCCGCTTGCACCAACGGACACTTCACGGCCTTTGTACAGACCTGTATAATAAAAAATATTGCGCGTTTGGCTTACCAGGCGCACGTCCTCCATGAAATTTTCAACAATATATTTTGCGCGCAGCGGGTCGCCGGGCTGCAGCACTGTTTTTGCGATTTCGCCTTTTTGGGCAGCAATATGAACACTCATAATTTTAAAGATATTTTGAACTTTAAAAATACAAAAAACTTTAGGAAGCGGGTTTGCTGCGGCTATGATTTAAATTATATGGGCACTTCCAAACTTTTTCCGTAATGCAGATTGCGGAACCGTCCAAACATAAAAAAACCCGCCAAAAATAGCGGGATTTTATAAGGATTTGTTTTTTTTATGGTCGGTCAGCAATCTGGAAGTGACGCAAAACCGCATTATAATCCGAGAAGTCTACATTCGCATTTTTGCCTTGAGAAGCCGGTACCAGGACGATTCGGAATCGCTGATTATTTAAATACGTGTTGGCTTCGGCACCCGTAAGTGTGGCCTGATCGAAATTTGCTTCCGTATAGATTTCAACATTTTGAGCATCAAACAGGAAATTGTAATCCAACTCACGACCGCTGCCAATAAACTCAGTCTTGGGAATCAGTTGCCATGCGGTGGTTCCGCCATTTCCGGAATTCCTATTTCGGTATACCAAAACCACATCGGTTGCCGCTATATTTATTCCCTGTTCTAAAGTGTAATTATTCGCCGCATTGAATGATCCTGTAACGTCGGTCATCACTGCATACGTATCATTATCTATGTCATCGTTCCTGTCATCGCAGCTGAAAGCAACAAATGCGAATACAGCCAGCAGCATTATTGTAAAAAACTTTTTCATGTCGGTAAATATTTTTTTGATTATTTATGCGTGGTTCAACTCAATTTGTATGCCACAAAACGCAGAGTTTTAAACTATAAATATCGTAATTTTGTTCGTTATCTATATTAAATCTTAATGAATAATTTCCGCGCTACACTCAGCTTGCTGACCGTTTACATATTTAGCCTGACCATTAATGCACAGTTTCAGCCCAAAAATATAAACAGTGGCGAACTGAGAAAAGCGAACCAGTGGGTTGAAAACACGTACAGTTCACTGAGCCAGAAAGAGAAACTTGGCCAGTTGTTCATCATAGCGCTGTATACCAACAAGGGCGAAGATTACATCCAGAATGTGCGTGATATAGTAGAAAATGAACAGATTGGCGGTTTGATCCTGATGCAGGATGATGCGGCACGTGAAATAACGCTGGTGAATGAATTCCAGCAAAAATCGAAAGTACCGCTGATGATTGGGATGGACGCTGAATGGGGCGTTTTCCAGCGGATTGCCGCAGCGCACAAATTCCCGTGGGCGATGACACTCGGGGCTATTCAGGATAAGAATTTAATAAAACAAATGGCTGCAAAGATCGCCGAAGACTGCCAGCGCATGGGCATCAACTGGAATTTTGCACCCGTGGTAGATGTGAACACAAATCCTAATAACCCGATCATCGGAAACCGCAGTTTTGGTTCCGATGTTTCAAATGTCTTAAAATCTGCCGGCGCTTATTCAGCCGGGTTGCAGGAAAACAATGTTTTGGCGGCGATCAAGCATTTTCCGGGTCACGGTGACACCAATACTGATTCGCACCATGATTTGCCTGTAGTCTCTCATAATCTGAATCGCCTGCAGAACGTAGAACTTGCGCCTTTCAAATCACTGATGGATAAAGGAATTGGCGGTGTGATGGTCGCGCATCTGTACGTACCCGCACTCGAGAAAAAAGAAGGCGTTCCAGCTTCGGTATCGAAAGATATTATCACCGGTTTACTAAAAGAAAAATATAGCTACAAAGGTCTGATCATCACTGATGCACTGAATATGGGCGCGGTAGCCAAGCGTTACAAACCCGGCGAACTGGATGCGTTAGCTTTCAAGGCTGGAAATGACATCATGCTGTTTTCAGAAGGTGTAGAAGAAGGTAAAAAGCTCATCCAGCAAGCCATCGATAAGGGCGAAATATCACAGGAACGTGTTGAGGAAAGCGTAAAAAAAATCCTTTTGACCAAATATTTCTTAGGCTTAAATAAATATGAGCCGCGAAATCCTGAAAACATTAACTACGATCTCAACAACGAATCGCACCGAACGCTGGTTCAGAACTTATACGCAAATGCGCTGACTTTGATTAAAAACACCAAGAATCTGCTTCCGTTAAGTTGCAGTGAAACTTACTATTACGTTCCGCTCGAAGAGGCGCCCTACGATACTTTTCTGGACAATTTACAGCGTGAGACGACAGTAATCTTGAAGAAAGCATCTGAGATTTCCACAATTCCTGCAAATTCTAAAGTGATTGTCGGGTTTCACAAAGACAATTCCACTGCGTACAAACCTTACAATATTTCCGCAGAATCGAAAAACATCTTAGCGAAACTTAGTGCGAACAATGACGTCATTTTGTCTGTCTTCGGTTCGCCGTATGCACTGAAAGATGTAGATATCTCGAAAGTCTCAAGCGTTTTGGTTGCGTATGAAAACAATGAGGGCTCAATGCGCGCCGCAGCAGATGCATTTGTCGGCAAAACTGCGATTTCGGGACGTTTACCGGTTTTGGTTAATGACAAATTAAAAGCCGGCAGTGGCATCGACCTGAGATCCACTCCAAAATCTTCTGCAAAGGTTCACGCAGCCAAAAAGTGATTATTTTACCAAAAAAACTGAATCCATTAAAATGAAAATAGGAATTCTCTGTTATCCTACGTACGGCGGAAGCGGTATTGTAGCCACCGAACTGGGCATGGCGCTCGCATACAAAGGGTACGAAGTGCATTTTATAAGTTCAAATCTGCCTGCGCGCCTCGATATCACCAATCCCAACATTTTCTTTCACAAAGTTAATGTGCAGACGTATCCGCTTTTCCAGTATCAGCCGTACGATATCGCGCTTTCCTCCATGATTTACCGCGTTGTAAACCTTTATAAACTCGATCTTTTGCATGCGCACTACGCAATTCCGTATGCGTACGCGGCATTTACCGCAAAACAGATGCTGAAAGAAGAAGGCAAGGATATTCCGCTGGTTACTACGCTTCACGGCACCGATATTACGCTTGTCGGGCAACATCCGAGCTATAAACATGCGGTGGAATTCTCTATAAATCAATCCGATACGATCACGTCAGTTTCAGAAAGTTTAAAGAAAGACACGCTGCAGTTTTTTAATATTAAGAAAGAAATTCAGGTCATCACCAATTTTATAGACAACAGTGATTTCGACAGTCCGAACGATTGCACGCGCCGCCAATTCGCAACCGATGACGAGAAAATCCTGATTCACGTGTCAAATCTCCGTCCTGTAAAAAGAGTCGGTGAAGTACTGACAATATTTAAAAATGTACATAAACTCATCAAGTCCAAACTGATCATCATCGGCGAAGGCCCGGATATGGAGATTATCAGCCAGTTTCTGGAAGAAAACCCCGAACTGATCGGCGAAATCCGGCTTTTGGGAAAAGTAAATGATTTATACAAAATCCTCGAACTTTCAGATGTCTTTCTCCTTCCTTCGGAACAGGAAAGTTTCGGTTTGGCCGCCCTGGAAGCAATGGCAGCACGCACACCAGTCATCAGTTCTAACGCGGGCGGAATACCGGAGGTGAACCTTCAGGGTGTGACAGGTTTTCTGGCCGAAATAGGTAACGTAGAAGCAATGAGCAACTATACCATAAAACTGCTCAGCGACGAGAATCTGCTCGCCGAAATGAAAATAAATGCAAAGGAGCAGGCGCTAAAATTCGACCTTCAGAATGTTTTGCCGGTTTATGAAAAAATGTACGCGGACACGTTGGCAACATTTGGAAAATAAACCGCCGTTTTAAAAACTTAATACCTAAACATTTTTTTCACTAAATTTCTTAACTTCGTTTGACACAAGCGTCTCAAAATGAAGGAGAAACTCCTGCAGTATCTATGGAATTTCAAAATTTTCAATAGTTTTGATTTCACGGATGTGGCCGGAAAGCCTGTTGAGATTATTGACTTTGGCAAATGGAATTTTGATTCCGGACCCGATTTTCTATTCGGTAAAATCAAATTTCAGGGCGTGACACTTGTCGGGCACATTGAACTTCACATCCGCTCCTCCGACTATATTTTTCACCGCCATACGGGAAATCCTGAATTTGAAAACCTGATCCTGCACGTAGTTTATTTTCATGATGCTGATATCCCGGAACTGGTTTCGAGGAACATTCCAACGCTGGAACTGAAGAATTATATCGATGAAACAGTGCTCGATAAATACGCTTCACTCGAAAACGCGAAAGTTTTCATCCCGTGCGAAGAAATTTTTAACGCCAAGAAAATCCCGTTTCAATTTGAAGAAGAGACTTTACTTAAAAAACTGGATCACAAATCATTAGAAATAGAAATCGCGCTCGCAAAAAACAAAAACAATTATGAAGCGGTGCTGTTTCAAAACATTGCCTACGCATTTGGACTAAAGGTAAACGCGCAAATTTTCAGGCAGTTGGCGGAAAATATTGATTTCGCTGTTTTGAATAAAGTCCGGCAAAATCTCACTCAACTCGAAGCTTTGTTTTTCGGCATGTGTGGCTGGCTGCAAAGTCCTGATGACGAACAAACCACGATCTGGAAGCGTGAACTCGACTTTCTGGTCATCAAATATCAACTTAAAACAAGCGGCGTGATACCGAAATTTTCGAAACTTCGGCCGCCGTCTTTCCCCACCGTGCGGCTCGCGCAGCTGGCTTCATTGTATCATCTGAATCAGAATCTTTTTTCGAAAGTGATGACCGCAAAAAGCGTGGGCGATATCGTAAAGGTCTTCCGAAACGTGGTGGCAAGTCCGTACTGGAATGATCATTTTAATTTTGGAAAAGTTTCAACGACTGTGGGCGAAAAAATTCTCACTGATGATTTTATCAGCCTGATTATCATCAATGCAATTTTACCGTTGAAATATACATACCAGAAAAATTCAAATGAAAATATTACAGATGAGATCATTGCGATGTACCGCAGTTTACCAGCCGAAAAGAACACGGTGATTGAAAACTGGAAAGCCCTGAAAACGCCCATTCGCGATGCGCTAGACAGCCAGGCTTTTCTGTTTCATTTTCAGCACTATTGCCAGCCGAAACGCTGCCTCGAATGTGCAATTGGGTTTCAGTTGCTAAAGCACAATTAAAAACCGAAATTTCTTCAAATAGTGACAAATCTCGTGGTATGTATTCAGCCTACGGCAACTTTTCCCCGTAAATTTGTATTAAAATCAGGCTTATGTTAGATTGGTTACGCACGCTGCTTTTACCGGCAGAAAATCCGAATATCACACAGTCCATTGTCGTCATCATGCTCGCAGTAGGCACCGGAATCTTTTTCGGCCGGCTGAAACTGGGCAAAATCACCTTCGGCGTTTCCGCGGTGATGTTCACGGGGCTTATCCTCGGGCATTTCGGATACAGGATTGAGACGCATATTCTGGATTTTATCCGGGATTTTGGACTTATCCTTTTCGTTTACGGCATCGGATTACAGGTTGGTCCGTCATTTTTCTCCTCTTTCCGTAATGAAGGACTTAAATTTAATATTCTTGCCGTATCAACCGTTTTGCTGGGCGGACTCATTACAGCGCTGCTTTTCCATTTTACAGGTTTGAAAATCGAAGATTTAGTCGGCATCATGAGTGGCTCGGTCACCAATACGCCGGGTTTGGGTGCAGCGAAAAACACGATTGAAGAACTACAGCATACCTTTCCGGGCAGACCGTTCAATGATCCTACGATTGGCTATGCGATCACTTATCCCTTGGGCGTATTCGGAATAATCGGCGTGGTGATTCTGTCTAAAATCTTGCTTAAAATTAATCCGGAAGCCGAGATGCGTCGCTTCAGGATGGCAAAGATCAACCGCGAATTACCGTTGGTTCACATGAAAATGCGTGTAACCAACCCTGAATTTTTCGGTAAATCTATTTTTCAGGCCACTAAAGATTTTGGAAGGCCGATTGTGATTTCAAGACTTAAACACAGTGGCAGTGCGGCGGTACAGTCGCCCACGGCGGATATGCTGATGCGCGATCGCGATGTACTGATGCTGGTAGGACTGGAAAATGACCTCAAAGATTTCATTGCAATCGTGGGTCGCCCGTCAACGGACCAATTCATCGAGTCTGACGAGGATATCCACAGCCGCAATATTTTTGTCACGAAGGCCTCTGCCATTCATAAAACCCTTGCAGAGCTCGATCTTTACAACACATATGACCTTAAAGTGACGCGCGTTTTTCGGGCCGGCCGCGAAATTCTGCCCCGACCATCGCTGGAATTGTTCTATGGCGACAAACTGCGTGTCATCGGCGCGAAAGATGCCATCGCAGAGGTGGAGAAGATCATTGGGAACTCTGAAAAGAAACTGCTTGAACCCGACTTTTTGTCCTTGTTTGGCGGTCTGCTGCTGGGCGTAATCTTGGGCTCCATCCCGATTGTCATTCCAAATCTTCCGGTACCGCTAAAACTTGGTTTTGCCGCCGGCCCGCTGATTGTGGCGCTGCTTATATCGAGATTTGGCGGCATTTCGTTCATCCATTCGTACATTAATAACGGCGCGATCTACTTTATGAAAGATTTCGGAATCTGTATGTTCTTCGCCGCAGTCGGGATTCACGCGGGTGACGGTTTCTATGAAAACTTCGTGAAATACAACGGCTGGATGTGGCTTCTGTATGGCTCTGCTATCACCTTCATACCATTAATCCTGATGGTGATCATCGGGCGTTTTATCCTTAAAATCAATTATTTACAGCTCGCAGGCATCATGAGCGGCAGCTATACAGATCCGGCCGCACTTTCGTTCAGCACCAATTATCTGGATTCTGACATTCCCGTGCAAAGCTATGCGCAGGTTTATCCGCTCGTTACTATTTTCCGAATCTTCGTGGCGAGTTTGCTGATTCTGCTCCTTACTTGATTTTACTTTAAATATTTAAATAAAAAAAAGCAACCCGAAAATGAGTTGCTTTTTATTTTTAAATAATGCAGGGATTATTTCTTCTCTTCAGTGCTGTCTGGGAATCGCTGTTGTGTAAACTCCCTTGAGATAGCGGCTTTCTCAAACTTTAATTTGCCCGAAAGCGTCTCAATCACCACACCATCTTCCATGATCTGCGCGATTCTGCCATGCATACCAGACGTAGTCACTACTCTGCTGCCCACTTTCAGCGCAGCCTGAAAACCTTTTTCCTGCTTTGCTTTTTTCATTTGCGGACGGATCATCAGAAAGTAAAACCCGACGAACATCAGTCCCATCATGATCATTGTAGGCATCATGGTATCTGGCGCGGCGGCCTGTAAAAATATTGAAATCATATTAACTTTTTTTTAAATATTAAGGCTGAACATCAGCTGTAAAGCCAATGACAATAGGTGACTTTTCTACGTTTGCGAATACTTCAGCCTGCTTGTTCACAAGCCCGTCAAAATTCCCTGAATCAAACTTCAGCGTAATTTTGCCTTTCTGACCCGGCATGATAGGATCTTTGGTATAATCTGGCGCGGTGCAGCCACAGCCGGGCTTCACCTGTGAGATGATCAGCGGGTTGGTTCCGGTATTTGTCACTTCGTAGATATGCTCTACCTGTTCGCCT
Organism: Kaistella pullorum; assembly: GCF_014837035.1. GTDB lineage: Bacteria > Bacteroidota > Bacteroidia > Flavobacteriales > Weeksellaceae > Kaistella > Kaistella rhinocerotis. Next base: position 329,368 of record NZ_JACSPS010000001.1, read on the forward strand.
TTTTTCACTTTTCCAAATTCAAAAGTAGATTCAGAAAGTGCCACAGTAGTTGTTGGCGCCGTAGAAACCGGTTCTGAAGCAACTGCAGTAGCCGGTTCAGAAGCTACAGCAAGAGAATCTGTAGTTACGATCTGTTCTGCGGATTGGTCTTTTTTGCAGCTTACTAAAGCTAGAGCAGCCACAACTGGCAATAATTTGACTAAATTTTTCATATTAATTTCGGTTAAAATCTTTGGTGTATTTATCTAAAATTCCATTAATGAAAATGTTCGAACGGTCTGTGGAGAAGACTTTTGAGATTTCGATATACTCATTGATGATCACACGTCCGGGCGTGAGCGGAAAGTAATCCAGTTCGGTCATCGCCGTGATAAGTATGATCTTATCGAGCAGTGAAACCCGTTCTATATCCCAGTTTTCGAGACGTGAAATGAGTTTTTTCTCCGTATCATCCCAGTGATTCAGGATTTGGCGTAAGAGTCTTCGTGCAAACTCGCGGTCGTCTTCATCCTTGATCATTTTGATCAATGTATGCGTGGGCTCATTTTCTTTGAAAAAACCAATGGTTTTTTGAATCATCGAGTGTGAGATATGCATATCATCAGACCAGCTGATCTCTTTCTCTTCCAGATGCTCGTGAAAATCTTCATTCTCCGCTACATAGCGTAAAAACAGTTTCCCGATAAACTTTTGATCGGCTTCAAAAGAGTAGCCTTCCTCTTTCATGAAATCCTGATACCGTTTCCCGGCGGTCATTCGCTGAAAGGTTTTTACCAAAAGTTCGTCGTGCAAATCCCATTTCAGTTCCTGATGCTTTGAGGTGAAAGATAACCTTTCGGTATTTTCTTCAAGCATCAAAAGAACCTGATTATTAATGAATTTCTGGTTCGGATTAATGTTTTCATCAGTTTTCAGAAATTTCTTCTTCCCAATCTCAATCTGGTTTTCCGCAAGATGCTTCAGCGCAACCAGGAAATTCAGCTGGTAGATGTACAGGTGGTAAATCTTGTCAATCTGCGTGAACATATTATTTTCAAGCACATCCACTTTCACAGGATTTTGGTAATAAGAATATACCGACTCTACAACTTTTTCACGGATCTGTCTTCTTCCTAGCATTTCAAAGAGCTTATTTTAGTGCGTGCAAAGATAGCATTTTTTTGTAAACTCACAGGTCCGCGATGGCCTTCAGCCGCGCGAAAAACAGGCTCATCAATTTTCATTTTATTACTTTTGTATATCTAATTCAAAAAACCACTCCAACCGCGCATGAACGCCCTGAAAACACTCAATCCCTACTTTTACAAGCACCGAATTCTGCTCTTTTGGGGTTTCCTGTTCATCATAGCGAGCAATTTTTTCAGTATTTACAAAGTACAGTTTGTGGGCCGGTCTGTAGATGAAATTTCGAAGACTACGACTCTTGGCTTTAATCCGCAGGTCCTGATTAATGTGGCAATTATCGTAGTGTCATCAATCCTCACAGGTTTTTTCACCTTCATGATGCGTCAGACCATCATCGTGGCTTCGCGCAGGATAGAATACGAACTTAAAAACAAAATTTACACGCACTATCAGGAACTTTCGGTAACTGATTTTAAAAAAACCACAACCGGTGACCTGATGAACCGCCTGAGTGAAGACGTAGTCGCGGTTCGAATGTATCTGGGCCCAGGCGTGATGTATGTGGTGAACTTGCTTATCCTGTTGATCATCACTTCGGTTTATATGTTGAAGACCGACGTTTCAATGACGATATGGTCTCTGGTTCCGCTGCCCATTTTGTCGTTCGTGATCTATAAGGTAAGCTCGATTATCAATGGGAAATCGAAAGTCATGCAGAAAAGCCAGTCGGCAATTTCAACGTTTGTGCAGGACAGTTTTTCCGGAATTCGCGTGGTGAAATTCTTTGCAAAAGAGAAATACATCGAGAAAAACTATGGTGCGAAAGTGAAAGATTACCAGATAAAGGCGTTGGATTTAGCAAAAACCGAGGCATATTTTTTCACGATCATACTGTTTGTCATCGGTTTGCTGAATGTGGTGATATTGCTTATCGGGGGCCAAAAATACCTTAACAATGAACTGAGCGTTGGTAAGATCGCAGATTTCTTTCTTTATATTAATATTTTAATATGGCCATTTTCAATGGTGGGCTGGGTAACTTCGGTAAATCAGCGCGCAGACGCCTCGATGCAGCGAATCAACGAATTTTTGGATATGAAAACGGACATCATTAATAAAAATAACGACGTCTACCCGATTCGTGGTGAAATCGAATTCCGAAATGTATCGTACGTGTATCCAAATACAGGAATAAAAGCACTAGATAATTTAAGTTTCAAGATTGAAGCCGGAAAGTCGCTCGCAATAATGGGAAAAACCGGGAGCGGAAAATCGACTATCGCATTGCTGCTTTGCCGCCTGATCGATCCGACAGAAGGAGAAATACTGGTTGACGGAGTAAATCTCAAAGACCACAACCTGGGCAATTACCGCAGACACATCGGCTATATTCCGCAGGAAAGCTTCCTGTTTTCAGACACGATTGAGAATAATATCGGTTTTGCGGTTGACAATCCTACGCTTGAACAGGTGACCAAATACGCTAAAAAAGCGGATGTACACAAGAATATTGTAGAGTTCAAGGACCAATATAAAACTTTGGTTGGTGAGCGCGGCGTGATGCTTTCGGGCGGGCAAAAACAACGGATCTGTATTGCAAGAGCATTGATCAAGGAACCGAAAATCCTCATTTTCGATGATTCACTTTCTGCTTTGGATACGGAAACGGAAGAAAATATCCTTCAAAATCTGGAAAACGAAATCCAGAAAAGCACATCAATCATCATTACACACCGCGATAGCAGTGCGAAGCGTGCAGATAAAATACTGAATCTCACCGAAATAGAAACTTCCGAGCCAGCTTAGATGCGAATTCTTTAGGTATAATTCCTTTTTCTTAATAAAAGTTAAAATTTTATTTTGCAATTAAAAGAATTCATTTATATTTGTCTGTATCCATTAAAAACTAAGCTCAAATGAATGATTACAAAGACCGGCAGGAAAATGAAATTTTCACTAAGGTTCTGAAGGCTGGACGGCGAACCTACTTCTTCGATGTGCGCGAGACGAAAGCCGGAGACTACTATCTGACGATTACCGAAAGTAAAAAACACTTCTCAGAAGGTGGCGAGGCCAGCTATGAAAAGCACAAAATCTACCTTTACAAAGAGGATTTCAAAAGTTTTGAGGAAATGTTCACACAGTCGGCGGAGTTTATCATTAACCAAAAAGGTACTGATGTAATCTCAGAACGACACGATAAAGATTTCAAATCGCGTTCTTATACGATAGAATCAGACGAAGAATTCGAATAAAAAATTATTCTCTTTCTATCCCTCGGTTGGGCTTAAAGGATTTGAGCGATTACACGACTGAGCGGAAAGGTAAATAGAGTTGAAAATAACGCAGCAGTGATGCTACAAAGCGTAAACACAAACAGGGAGCGGTGCTTCCTGTTTTTTGTTATAAGGATTGTCTTAAATTTCAGGACTTTTACTCGAAAAAATGCTTAGACAAAAACAAAAACGCTTCCGGTTTGCCGAAAGCGCTTTGTAAAAATCAGGGTGAATGATGGGTCTCGAACCCACGACCTTCGGAACCACAATCCGACGCTCTAACCAACTGAGCTACAATCACCGTTTTAGGTCTGCAAATATAGGCCTTTTCGAGAAATTACAAAACTATTCCGTCAAAATTTTTGAAAGCTAAAAGTTTTTCTGTGGTAAAGCCCTCCGCAAACTCCACACCGGAAAGCCGGCCAAGGTCCTGTGCACGGTAGGTCAGACTTTCAAGGAAATCTTTGGTCGCGATCGGCGTCATCGGTTCTTTGGATCCCGGATCGTAAAACTGCGTTTTGTAGGCCAGGCAGGCTTCGATCTTCTTGTCTATAAAGCCTGAAATATCTACCACGAAATCGGGCGTAATGTTTTTCCACTGAATATAACTGAAAATCTGTTTCGGGCGCCACGCAGTTTGCGGCTGACCGTCCAAAACTGTTTCAATCTTAGGCAAACCCGCCAGAAAACACGCATCTGACACGAGTTTATGCGCTTTCGCATGATCAGGGTGGCGGTCATCGATTGCGTTTGAAAACACAATCGTGGGTTGGTATTTGCGGATCATTTTCACGATCTTAAGCTGATATTCCTCTGAATTCTGAAGAAAACCATCTTTCATTTCAAGGTTTTCGCGTGCTGAAACTTTGAGGATTTCAGATGCTTTGGCGGCTTCTTCAGCACGTGTCAAATCGGTGCCGCGCGTCCCGAGCTCACCACGCGTAAGGTCTACGATCGCTACTGTTTTTCCGGCAGCGATCATTTTAGCAATCGTCCCGCCACATCCTAGTTCTACATCATCGGGATGCGCACCAATCGCTAAGATATCTACTTTTTGCATGGTATAAAGATACGAAATTGAAGATTTACGGGCTTCTGCGTTTCGGGGGAAGAGAGGCCCGACCTTTTAGCCCGGATTGCAGTGGAAATCCTTTTTTGCGGGCTGAGCCTGCGAAGCCCGCAAAAAAGATTGCAACGGAAAGCCGGACGTGTTTCTGTATGGAAACTACTTTTGTTGCTCCTCAAGCGAATCCAACGACTGATAAATGGTAGTGAGAAACTGCGCGTAAGACTGCTCCAGGCGCGTAATATCGCTGGATTTCAGATTGATTCCCGAAGTTCCGTATGGGTTGGTGTTCACAGAAAACGCTGAAAACTGAAAATACTGTACAGGCTGGTTTTCCTGCGCTGAAAGTTTGATGGACGAGCCCAAAAATTTTCGCGTTGAAACTGTGTAAACGGTGCCCGGAAGTAAAGTCTTACGGATAAAAGTACGCGGCTTGAACGCTATTTTCTCCTCATTAAATGAGATTATTTGATCCCTGTACGGTGAAGAAATAAGGTAGACAATGTTCGTTTCGGGCCGGAAATCTGCCTGTTCCACATAATAAAGACTAAGCCTGTAATGCGCCGCATCGAACTTCTGCTGCCCGCCGGTGACTGACTCAAATGGCTTGTATGCAAAGGCGTTCGCGCCAATTTGCTTGGCTTTTTTATAAACTTTCCCGAACATTTCGGCATCATCGTCTGAAAAGCCCCGCACTTCTATTTCGCCTAAATATTCAGCTTTTGTTTCCGCAGGATTGATTTTGTAGAAAACTTTATCGGTATTGCTGTGGCTGCGTTCCACATTATTTAAAATGACATTCTGAGCCACTAAAAAATGGCCAAAAAAAATCACGAAAAGGATGCTTAAGTGCTTCATTTTGTAAGGATTTCGATACAGTCCTGGAGTGAATTTTCCCAATGCTCAGGCTCAATTCCATAAGTTTCCTCAATTTTATCGAGTGCCATGGTGCTGCGTACCGGGCGTTTTGCCGGCGTGGGGAACTGTTCTGTTGTTATCGGATTCAATTTGACTGGTGATTTCGCGAATTCAGCGATCTTCTCTGCAAAATCGAACCAGGTGGTTTCCGGATAATTCGAAAAGTGGAAAACACCGTAAACTTTTGGTTCTGTTCCGATAATTTTTAAAATGGCTTCGGCTAGATCATTCGCATTGGTGGGCTGTCCGAACTGATCGTTCACAATGCCAAGCTCCGGTCTCTGCCTGAAAAGATTCAGCATCGTCTTAACGAAATTCTTACTGAATTCCGAATAAAGCCAGGACGTGCGGATTACCACCGTTTTCGGATTTGCCGCTAAAGCCAACTCCTCGCCCGCCAATTTAGAAGCGCCGTAAACGCCCTGTGGATCGGTAAATGAGTCTTCTGAATACGATATTTGCGTGTCACCATTGAACACGTAATCTGTTGAAACGTGAATTAAGACTGTTTTATATTCCGCGCAGATTTCTGCAAGGTTCTTAATGCCTTCAGCATTCACGCCGAAAGCTTTTTCGCTCTCAGTTTCGGCTAAATCTACGGCTGTGTAAGCTGCGGCATTGATACAAAAATGCGGCTTGTGATCGTAAAAATAATCGGAGACACTGTCTGCATCTGTGATATCGAGCGCCTGTGAATCCGCGAAAATAAACTCAAAACGGTCTTCAAAATCCGGCGCAATTTTTTGGATGCATTGTCCCAGCTGACCATTGGCTCCGGTGACTAAAATTTTCTTCATTGAAGTAATTTAAAACTATTTGGAAACGGACTTGTTTAATTTGCGTAATGACGCCATCCGCGACTTGAAATCAGGTTCCTCAAGATTCACAAGAAAATCTTTGAACAGATTGATGGTTTCCGGCGGCTGAATGGCTGCTCGGCGCGTCTTCATATCAAAATAAATCACCGTGAGCCATAGAACGCTGTGTATCGTGCTGCCGTCCTCGCTTTTCATCAGGATCTCCACTTTTGAAAGCCGGTCGCCAACTTCGATGGTCTTGCTCGTGATCATCACTTTCGCGTTGTAACGCACTTCTTTCAGATACGCAATCTCATTCTGGATGGTGATCCAGGTGCAGCCGGTGCGCCGCGTGTATTCTTCGTACGTGAAGCCATAGCCGTTCTCTACATGGTCTTCACGGGCATTCAGCATATATTCGAGGTATTTTACGTTGTTCAGATGACCGATTGGGTCACAGTCGCTGAAGCGTACTTTTACTACCGTTGAAAGTTCTTTCTGCATTTAAATTAAATTAAAAAACCATCCTGAAAACTCGGGATGGTTTAGGTTATCGAAGACTTTTATTAAAGACCCAACTCTTTTTTAACCAAAGGAGTTGCATCAGGACCTGCCTTGTAGATCAACGCTGTAGAATCGATGATGAAATCAAAACCGTTCGCTTTAGCCACCTTTGTTACTGCATTGTTCAGCTTGTCTATGATTGGCTTCACCGCTGCATCTCTTCTCTGTGCAAGATCCTGCTGGGCAGTCTGCTGAAGTTGCTGAAGGTTTTGCTGCTTCTTCTGAAGATCGCCTTCTTTTGCAGTTCTTTGAGCTTCGGTCATTTTTGCGCCCTCAGCCTGGTACTGCTGAACTTCTTTCTGGAAAGCTTCTGCCTGCTTGTTTAGTTCGTCGCCTTTTGTTTTGCTGAAGGTATCTAAGTCAGTGGTCATTTTTTTAGTTTCGGGCATTGCTGCAAGTACTGATTCGTAATCGATGGAAGCAAGCTTTTGTGCGTTTGCTGTTCCTACGGTTACTAACATCATTACTGCTGCGAATAATACACTTAATTTTTTCATAATTGAAGATAAATAAATTGTTTTGTTTGTTTTATAATTTTAATTTTTTCTCATCTGTTGCTGCTGAATTTCCTGGGCGCCGTTTCTGTCCCCTTCTCTCTGTATTCTTAATTTTTCGTTCCGCGCATCAGATTGCGAAGTGCCGGGCCTTTGATTTACGTTCTCAGTTTTTGCTGTTCCGGCATTTTTCAGAAGCAAATCTAATACTTTATCCGTATAATCATACCTTTTTTCGAGGAAAATGACACTGATGTTGTTGCTTTTGTCAAGAACTATGCCTAACGCATTCTTCTCTGATACCGTGCGGATTGCATTCCAAATCTGATCCTGGAAAGGCTTGGTGAGATTGGAGCGTGCGTTGTTTATTTCACCCAAAGTCCCGAAGCGGTTATTGATCATCGCCTTGATTTTTTTATCAAGATCTTCCACTTCTTTTTCCCTTAATTTCAGCTGATCGCCAATCAAAAGTACACGCTCATTCTCAAGAAGTGTTTTTTTCTTCTCAAAGTCCGACTGCAGCGTCTGAATTTCGGTCTGCCAGTTTTGGATCTGCGCATTCAGGCGTGCTTCAGCGTCTTTGTACTGCGGAAGTTTGCTAAGGATATAGTCTGTGTCCACCACACCAATCTTTTGGGCATTCAGCGTGCCGCAAAAAATAATGAAGGTGAGCGCAAATAATTTAATGTGTTTCATTGTCCATGCTTTTATAAAGATTGATTCATCAGGAAGTGTGTTTTCCAACCTGCCGGTTCTGTGCCGATAAGCGTCTTGTCAAACCCGTAAGCGAAATCGAACCCGATGAGCCCGAAAGCGCCCATATAAACACGCACACCTACACCTGCAGACCTTTTCAGCTGGAACGGATTGTAAGTTCCAAAGGTATTCCAGGCGTTTCCACCTTCCACGAATGACAGTGCGTAAATCTTAGCCGTTTGGTTCATTGAGATCGGATAACGTACTTCTAACGCAAATCTGTTATAAATTGTTGCCCCACCATATGGTGTTACGTCTTCCAGCATTCCGCCGGTAGAAGATGCATTCTCATAACCTCTTAACGGAACAAGTTCACGTCCGTCATACCTTCCACCGAAAAGACCGGTTCCACCTACGTAGAAACGCTCGAATGGCGGTGCGCCAAGGTCAGCATTATAACCGTCCAGGAAGCCCATTTCTGCGGTGCTTCGCAAAACAAGTTTGCCCACTACGGTGTTGTAAACATCGGCTTTTAATTTCACTTTGTAGAATTCGAGCCATTTGTACTTTTCAACATTTGACATTGAAGAGTAATCTTTGTCGCTGAAGAGTGAATACGGTGGCGTAAATTTCACTGTAGCTTCCACATTTGAACCCTGAGTTGGGAAAATTGGGTCAAGTCCGGCAGAATTTCGGCTTAAACCTACATTAAAGCTGAAGTTCTTTGCAGACCCGTTATATTCGGTCTGGTTTCCGAACTGGAAAGGATAATTTCTAAAATCGTAGCTCTGAAACTGAATTCCGGTATAAAGTGAGAAATAATCATCCGGCCATCTCAAAAGTCTATTCAGACCCGCGCTGGCAGAGAAAATATTGAGTTTCTGTGTATCACCGAACTGATCGGTATATCTTACCAAAGATTGGTTTACACTTACTGAAAGTGCTGTAGGTTTGGTACCGAAAAGCCATGGTTCTGTAAATGAAATACCGTAATTCTGGAAGTACTGGCCCGCCTGCGCCTGAATGGAGAGTGTCTGGCCGTCACCCTGAGGAACCGGTTTGAAATCTTTAAATCTCAAAAAGTTTCTCAGCGAGAAGTTATTAAAGGTAAGCCCAAGAGTACCGATAAATGAGCCGCCCCCGTAACCCGCCTGAAGCTGAACCTGCGAAGATCCTTTCTCTACCAGTGTCCAGTGGATATCTACTGTGTTGTCCTGCGGATTAGGGCTGATATTCTGTCCAACCTGCTGAGGATCGAAAAACTGCATCCCCGCTAAGTCAAAATACGTTCTTTTAATGTCGCTTTTCGCGAAAAGACTTCCGGGTTTTGTACGGAGTGAGCGTAAAACCACATGATCGTGTGTTGTAGTGTTTCCACTCCAGGTTACACGGTTCCAAGTCGCTTTCTCGCCTTCAGAAATCCGGATTTCCAGATTGATTGAGTCGCCAACTACGGATTTTTCGATAGGTGTAACGTTTGAAAAAAGATAACCGTTGTTCATGTAGATCGACTTGATGTCTGAGTCGTCTTCTTTACCGCCGTCTTCGCCAACTTTCTTGTTAAATCCTACCGCATCATAGATGTCGCCGGTTTTATAGCCTAAAACTTTCTGCAGATAATCTGTCGGGAACGCGGTATTTCCAAGGAAATTGATGTCGCCGATGTAATATTTTTTCCCTTCGTTCAGTTTTACATTGATCTCAAAATCATTCTTCTGGTTTCTCCAAACCGAGTCTGATACAATCTTGGCATCGCGGAAACCGAGTGAACGGTAATAACTGATCAGGTTGTTTTTATCCTCTTCATATTTTTCCTGGATGAATTTTGAAGGTTTCAGGATACCTTTAATACCAAAGCGGCGTTGCTTGGTATCTTTAAATGCTTTGTTGCGGAGTTTTCTGTCTGAAACGCTTTCATTACCTTCAAACTCGATGTGGCTGATCTTCACTCTCTTGCCACGGTCTACATCAATCGTCCAGTCTATCAGTTCGGGATCCTGTGCGTTCACCTTCTCCTGAATGGTCACCTTCGCGTCAGCATAACCTTTTTTCACATATTCTTTCGGGATATTGGTCTGAAGTGTCGAAACCAGATTCTGGGTGATCTTAGTTCCGGGCTTCAGGTTGTTATCCTTTGCAAGTTTCTCGCTTTTTGTCTTTCCGATACCTTTCCCGGTAAATTTCACTTCACCAAGGTCCTTTAAATCCTGAAGATTAAATCTTAAGACAATTTGGTCGCCCTCAATGCTCTGGATGTAAACCTCAACCTCAGAAAAAGATTGTGTTTCCCACAGTTTCTTGATCGCATTGCTGATCTTCTGTCCCGGAATTTCCACGGTTTCGTTCTTATTCAGACCGGTAAACCTGAGGATCTGTGCGGGGCTGTACTTTTTTACACCATCTACCACGATGTCTTTCAGGATGTAGGTCCCGGCTTCGTTCTGCGCGTATACCGGATTGTTGTCCTGTGGTGTTTGCGTGGGAGTGGTCTGGCCATAGAAATGTGCCGAAGCCACAAACATGATGATGGGTAAGAATTTAAACTTCATTTTTTATGTTGCTAACTGTCTTTTTTTTAAATATTTTCTTCGAGCTGCTCACTGGTCTTACCGAATCGGCGCTCTTTGTTTTGAAAGTTGTAGATACATCTGAAAAAATCCTCGCGCCCGAAATCAGGCCACAAGATATCCAGGAACTGCAGCTCAGCATAGGCAATCTGCCAAAGCAAAAAGTTGCTGATCCTCACTTCTCCGCTGGTACGGATCAGCAGGTCTACCGGCGGAAAATCTTTGGTGTACAGATGATTTTCAAAGACCTCTTCGGTAATTTCATCTTCCGTGAGTTCACCGGCTTTTACTTTTGCGCTGATTTGTTTCACCGCATTCAGCATTTCGTTCTGCGAACCGTAGCTTAGCGCCAGGATTAGATTTCCCTGTTTATTTTCTTTGGTGATATCTACGAGATGCAGCATCTGCTCGCGAACAAGCGGCGGCAGCTTCTCTATATCACCAATGATATGCATCCGCAAACCTTTAGTGAAAATCTCTTCAGCTTCCAGGATAAGCGTCTCAGAAATGAGACTCATTAAGGTATCTACCTCATCTTCAGGCCTGTTCCAGTTTTCAGAAGAAAACGTGTAAAGTGTAAGGTAAGGAATATGGATCTCGTTACAGGCGTTTACCGCTTCACGTACTGCCTTGATGGCGTGCTTGTGCCCAAAAGTTCTCTTTTCGCCGCGCGATTTCGCCCATCTGCCGTTACCGTCCATTATTATGGCAACATGCTGTGGCAGGCGCTCCGGGTTTATTTTGTCTTTAAATGTCTGCATCTTCTAATCTCCACAATAACACGGCGGCCTACCGAATGAATAGCTGATACCAAGGGTTACCGAATTGACCCAGTCCTTGGAATTAGGGTTACCTACCGTACGGTTTTTAAGAAAATCCGCTACACGGCCTTCGGCAACCTCAAGAAAAGGGGTTTCCTGCAACAGCGATTTCGTAGTGCTTCCCGCTGCCAATATATCTTTGTTGTAAGTCACCTGCAGACTGTTTTCATCTACGACACTGTAATCAATCGAGTCTGAAAAAGTAGGTCTGAACATGAACTCGCCGAAAAGTGCCCAGTTGTAATTAAATTTATATTTTAAACCCACACCAAACGGAACACCCATGGTGATTTGGCTTACAGACTGATAATCTCCCTGTCGGGTTACGAAATCCTCGCTGTCAACAGGCGTCTGCGCAGTTCCGCCGGCGTCTCTTCGGAAATCGTGTTCCAGAGCGATTTGAGGCGTGTTGCTTAGCATCGCACCCAGACCCGCAAAAATGTACGGACTAAGCATGCTTTGCTGCTCGTCATTTACCGGCAGGAAATTGTATTCGAAAATAGCATCGGCTTCAATTATTGAATTGGTTCCCCAAAGTTTCCTCCTGTTGCGGTAGGCCTCTTTTGCCGCGCCATCCGCGAATTGAATATGGCTGTACCCGACATTGAAACGCAGGGTTTGGTAAGGATTAAAATTCATCCTGTAAAGAATGCCACCGTAAAACGGGATACCGAAATCACTGATATTGCCTAAAGGTTTCTGCAGCACATAATTGGTCCGGCCAATATCGCCAACCAAATTGCTCGCGCCAAGCTGAACCCCCAATTCATGCCGCTGCCCAAAAGAGAGCGCGGAAAGCAGCATCACAGCAAAAAAGGAAAAAACATAAGTCCTCCTTCTAAACGATTGAAGATCAATTTTCATAAATAATTTTGCAAATATAGGACATTTTGTGGTTAAGCAAATTCTTAATATTTAGTTAAATACCAACAATAAAGCATAATTTACTTACCTGAAAAACGGCAGAAGAACATATTTATGATTAAACAGTTCAAAATCATTTTAAAGCCGGAATTAAGATATTTTACTTTTGTTTGAAAAATGTGCGGATTCTGTCGCGGATTCTGATCAATAAAGGCTGCTGATAGTTCTTATCCTCATCGAAATACCCATAACCGTAACCATAACCGTAGCCGTAGCCATAGCCGTAACCCTGTTTCGCCTCGAAAGCGTTGTAGATAAGGCCCAGGTTTTTCACTTCCTGTGAATGATATTTCTCGGTGATCATCTTCAGCATATACTTTTCGGTATATTCGTGCCTTACCACATAAATGCTGGCATCTGCATAATTCATCAGTTCAAACGGATCTGCCACAAGACCCACCGGCGGAGAATCTATCACGATAAAATCATAATGATTTTTAAGTTCTTCAATGAATTCCCTGTTGCGCTCGCTCATCAGCAGTTCGGAAGGATTCGGCGGTATAGGACCCGATGTAGCGACATGAAGATTGGGGATCTTAGTCGTGTTGATGATTCTTTCGATCTCTACTTCGCCGGTAAGATAATTTGAGATACCGTATTTATTGTCAATTTTAAAATCACCAAAGATCTTCGGTTTCCGGAGGTCCATCCCAAGCAATATCGTTTTCTTTCCGCTTAAACCTAAAACGGAAGCGATGTTGATTGAAATGTACGTCTTTCCTTCACCACCGACCGACGAAGTGAGTAAAATAACTTTCGACTGTTTATCCTCTTTATGCAGAAAACGGAGATTAGCCCGAACACCGCGGAAGGCCTCTGAAATAGACGAACGAGGCTGTTCCAGCACGGTAAGATTGTTTTCATGTGAATTCTTGCCAATGACGCCAAGCAGTGGAATGCGTGTCGCTACTAAAAGGTCTTTTAAATTTCGCACGCGTGAATCTAAAACCTCAGCAATACCCAGAAACAGCAGTGGCAGGAGTACCAATCCACCGATGATGGTGTATTGTGTCCGCTGAACATTGGGCGCGATGGGCCCCTGGCCCAGGTTTTTGGCCGGATCGATCACGGTAATGTCAGATTTATTCGTTGCAACACGCATCTGCGTCTCGTTTTGCTTTGTCAGCAGGATGTTGTACGTAGATTCTATCATATTATAGCCCCGCTCTGCGTCGAGATAGCGGCGCTCTTTTTCAGGATAGGATGCCATTCCGGCACTTTCCGCCGCAATTTCGCGGTCGATCTTAGCGATTTCTACCGCGTAGACATTGTAATAATTCCGCAATGAACCGGTCGAGCTTCCGCGGGCCTCATTTATCAACCTGTTAATCTCGCGCATCGGTTCAGAATTGGGAGTATAGATCAGCGCCAGTTCACGTCTTTTCTCGTACAGTGCTTTTAGTTCAGAAACCGAAGCGGAAAACACACCGTCTTCCACACCGGCTGCACTCGGACTGATCATACGGTCGAGGTTTTGCGACGAAAGTGAGGTGCGAATACTGTTCAGCGAATTGAGTTTTGTGAGAAGATCAGCCTTTTTGAGCTGAAGGTCTTTAATATTTTTAATGGTCTTTTCATCACGGTCTTCGATGTCATAAAGCCCTTCCGAAACTTTCAGCTGGTTCAAAACCGCCGCACTTGAATCCAGCTTTTTACGGATTTCGGCCAGGTTCTGGAACAGATAATCCTGCGTGTTCTTATCTACAGTGTTCTGGTCTATAAGTCTTTTCTTTTGCAGTTCATTTACAGACGTATTAAGAAAATTCACCGTGCCATTCAGGTTATAGCCGCGTTTGCTGATAAGCATTATGCTGTTGATCTCCTTATCAAACTCTACACTGATCGTAGAAACGATATTGTTCACCGTATTGTTGACGGTGGACAGTGTTAGGATGATATTATCAAGCTTTATCTGTGTTTCCTGTGGATTTGGGACAAGTTTGAATTTCAGACCGGGCGATACATACCATTCGTTTATACCAATTATACGGTTTGCAGGCCTTGGGAATGCCGGAACTCGCTGGAAGTTTTCGGCTTTGTACGAATATAGCGTGCTGCTGGGCGCCTCTTCGGGCAAGACAACTTCATAGCGGCTTTTTCCGCGCGGTATAAGTGTGATCGGATAATCTACCTGCTGAAGATGCGATTTATCAACTTCCAGAAAAACCGGTGAATCGTACTTATCGAGATAAGTCCGTTTGATGAGACCTTTTGTGGAATAATTAATAAAAAGATCAAGTTGCTGCACCAAATATTCGTTATGCGAACGCGAAAGGAGCATTTTTTTCAAATAAACACCATCCTGATTACCGGTTTGGCCCCAAATGAAATTAATTGATTGATTTGGCGTGAAATAGCTGGCCGTATTATTTGAAATACTTAAAGAAAGGTTCGAAGCGTAAATGCGTTGCGCGTAGTATTTGCTGTAAATCAGCGAGATAGTGTATCCAAGCAGGGCCATCAGCACAAACCAATACCAGTTGCGAAGTACACGGTGCAGGAAATGCTCGATATCGAACAGCGCGAAGGCACCTAAAGATTCAGATTTTGCCTTTGCTTTATTTTCTTTTTCGGGAATCATCAAAGGCGCGTTAAGATTAGATATATCGAAAGTGCCGTCGTGATGACAGAAACTCCCGTAGTAAGGGTTTGTATCGGATCTTTTCCGAAACCGTTAAGATTCTTTGCCCGCGTATTCAGCAGGATCTCATCGCCGTTCTGTACCCAATAGTAGGGCGAGTTCATCGCATCTTCACGCGTGAGGTCTATTTTCGCAATCTTTATTCCTTCGGGCAGCTTTCTGTGGATGATGATATTCGTGCGGTCCACCGTGCGGTTCAGACCACCATTGATCGCCAATGCTTCTGTAAGTGTGAGTGTGTTTTTATGTGCCTTTTTCTCACCGCTGAGGCCTACGGATTCTACATCACCCAGAATATAATAGGTTATCCCATCGGTATTAAGGCGAACCTCCGATTTACCTTCCACGAAATTCTCATTCACGCGCTGCTGTATTTCCTGCGTGATTTCTTCTAAAGTGCGGCCTTCTGCTTTCACATAGCCAATACCCATTATGTTGATATCACCTTTCGAATCAACCTTTAAACCATTAAAATAAAAAATAGAATTTCCACCCTGACCACCCTGCACATTATTTCCTACAGCGTTTTGTGCGACTCCGCCGCCGTCTGCAGAAGCACTCGTATTCAGGGCAGAATAAAACTGCGCGGCATCACCTTTTGGTGTGGTGAGCACGTTAAGCGTGAGAATATCGTTTTTAGTTACACGGTAAACAGGAACGTTGTACGGAACCAAACCTTCTTCATTGATGACTAATGTTTCGCTGGGCTGGAGATAGCGGACATCTTTAGTAGAAACACAGGAGTGCAGTATTAAGCTTAAAATAATTAAAAAATAAGGGTAATTTTTTTTCATCGATGAAGTGTGTAATAAACAAAAGTAGCAATTAATTGGTTTTCTTTCTTATAAATAGAAGTCCTTTAGGTAAATACGCGCCCATGAACCCTAATGTAATGATGACCAACAGCAGCAGATTTACGTTGATGTGCCTGAAATAATAGGCTGTGCCCACGATCATAAGGTAGTACAGCAGTATATAAAACGTGCTGCGGCGATGTGTGAGACCCAAATCCAGCAACGTATGATGTATATGGTTCCGGTCTGCGCGGAATGGCGACTGACCTTTAAAAGTTCTTATGATGAAGACATTCAGCGTATCTACGATCGGAAGGATCAGGATCGCCATCGCGATAGACGGAGCCGACTGCAAATAATAGCGGGGCACGCCGCGCAGTTCTTTATCTATGAAAATATCAATAAAACAGATGGCTGTGAACGCCAAAAGAAAACCCAAAATCATCGAACCGGTGTCACCCATGAAAATCTTTGTGTTGCGCTGGGCCGAAAGATTATAATATAAAAATGCCGCTACGGACGCAATGATGGTCCCCGACAGCACCACAAGCGGATAATTGTACTCGCCTAAATGGAAATAGCTGATCCCGAACATCGCGCTGCACAGGATCGAGTAACCGCCCGCGAGGCCATCAATACCGTCGATAAGGTTGAATGCGTTAATTAAAACAATGAAAGTGAAGATGCTGATTGCCACGCTGAAGAAATAATTGAGTTCATAAATGCCGAAAAGACCAAAAAAACTTCGCAGCCGCACATCTGAACCAATGACCATGAAGGCGGTGACAATGATTTGCGCGATCAATTTCTTATAGGCACGCATCACCACGATGTCATCCATCACACCGATGTAGAGCAAAATCACAAGCGAGGCAAACAGGAATTTGTAAATATCGAACAGTTCGAATGCAAACACCGAAGCGCAGACGCCAATAGAATAAAAAATAGCGATGCCGCCAAGATTCGGGATTTTACGCAGGTGAGAACTGCGCACGCCCGGCTCATCCATAAGGTTCTTTCGGCGTGAAATCTTCGAAATGGTGGGTATTGTGAAAAATGTCAGCAGAAAAGAACTCAGCATCCCAAAAACTAATTTCAGGTAAAACTGAGGTATGCCGGCATGCTGAAGTAAATTTTTTAATTCATCCATTTGTGTGTTTACCAAAGTGCGTTATTGTACCGGTCTACAGTGAAGCCCCCACGGTGACCGTTGCCGCTGCCAAAATAAAAAAACATCGCGATAAAATATGCCATAAAACCCAAATACAGCACTTGCCGTGTACGTCCTTCCACGGCTTTCACCAAACTCGTAAGGCAAAACATAGTCACAAAAAACATGTAAGCGCCAGGCAGTCTCACCGCAAAAATCTCATTAGACCTGAAAAAATAAAACAGCGCCAGCCCGAAAACGGCAAGATTCCGCATATACTCATACCACCAGATCTCCTCACAACCTTTTTTATCGTAGCGAATTAAAATTACAATAAAAATCAACTTCACCAAATCATTCAGGCCCGTCTCTACCTGCGTACCGTAATAGCGGTCATCCATATAACCCACATATGCACCCGATATGTCCTGAGGCGCCAATGTGCTGAAAAAATCGCCTCCGAGGCGGTAAAGTTCCAGCGGAGAACAGATCAGTGCTACGATGAGCACCCAGAAAATACGCTTGCTGTTCATCGGGATTTTCACAATCCAGTAAGCAGGAAGAAAAACGATGGAAGTTTTGTGGAAGCCGAGCGCGATGTACATGCAAAGCAGAAACATCGGCAGATTTCTGTCCTTAATGAACTTAAAAGAGGCTACGCAAACCGCAATCCCAAGTCCCTGTCGCATCTGCCCGGAATCTTCGAAAAACATGATCGGCATAAAATAAAACAGAATCGCAAGTGACGGATACGCTACATTTTTGAATATCGTAGTGAACTTCAGACTGACTGCAATGATTGCCATGATCAGCGTTACGATATAAAACGGAAAGCCAAAATCAAACACCAGCTTGTTGATGAGCACAAATATCCACTCAATTTCTTCGGTGTTTGGCTGAAACAGCGCTTTATCAAGTACATCCGCATACGTAGTGTACACAGCAAAACCCGAAAAAAGCATCCGGTAAACCGGATAATCTGCGCCTGCATCGAGTCTTAAACCAACGGCGGTGATGATCAGCACGGCGGCAATCCAGGTGTACAAGTTTACTTTTCGGTCCAGTTTAAAGATTTCCATGTAACTCGCGTAGGCAAGAAACAGGAAAATCACGATAAAAACCGGGTGCAGAATCGCCATTTATCAATTTGTGTTTTTAGCCAGCCTTTGCGGCAGGCGACGGAAACCAGCGAAATAAAGCAGGTAAAATATTTGTTTTCCGACGGGTAAAGATAAAAGATAATTTTGCCCAAAACGCTGATAACGTAATATTTCTATGATGCCCAGACCACGATTTTGCGTGAATTTTTTCAGTTCGGCCGCCATTTTCGCTGACGTTTCGGCATCTTTTACAAAAGCCCAGTATGCAAGGAAAGTATAGACACCTTCAAGGATCTGAAAGCGACGCAACTCCTTCTGCTGCCTCCTGTAACGCGATGATGAGAAATATTTCTCCACATCTTCCACCGCGCGCAGAATATCAAGGCCTTTCGAAGTATGCGTGCGCGAAATGGAATCGTTCCTTTCAAGATACCGGTAATAATATTCCGGCGAATGCGCAATGACCGTACTGTCGAGCAAAAGCTGCGGTATAAGCTGAATATCTTCGAAATGAACATCTTTTTTAAACCTTTTGTCTTTAAACAGTTCTTTCTTAAATAATTTATTGCACGCGAAATAAGAAAGGTCCGCAAATGCAGTGAGATCCTCATGAAGGACGACTTTTTCGGGCAAATTTGGAATTTGTGGAAGTTTTTGAAGTTCGTTACCGTACTCATCCACTTTCACGAGGTTGCATAGTGCAATCTGCGCATCGTGTTTTTGGCATAAAGCGTACAATTCCGCGAACATTTTAGGACTCACCTCATCATCGGCATCTACAAAACCAATAAATTCACCCGCCGCGTGGTCGAGACCAAAATTCCGCGCATCGCTCAGGCCGCCATTTTGTTTCTTTAAATGTTTAATGAGTTGCGGATGTTCATTTTCAAATTCTACAATGATAATGGGCGAAGAATCTCTACTACCGTCATCAACCACGATGATTTCAATCTCGCGCAGCGTTTGATTCACCAAAGAACCAAGGCATTTCTTCAGGTATTTCTCAACATTATAAACCGGAACGATCACCGAAACTTTCACCATAACTCAGCGTTTTTTGTACAGGTGATAATCTTTGCCAATTGGCCGAAATTCATAAATCCACTTCAGTATCTGGGGCGCATTTTGCGTCAGTTCCGCAATCTGATAGGTTTTCACGAAACGGTATCGGGAATTGAAAAATTCGGTATCGGCCTGTTTCAGTTGATAATAACTTCCTGTTGCGCCCACTTTGTTTTTTACGGTCAGGATATAATCGGGCTGAAATTTCCGCACAGAATTGACCCACCAGAAATTTTCATCGTTTTGCATTTCAGCGGTAATCTTTTTATTCACCAAACCTACTTCGTCATACGTGTAAAAACCTGTGTAAAACGGAATAATTCCGGCCGGCTCAAGCATTATGGAATGTCGTGGATCGCTATCAACACTCAGTTCTTTCGCAATTTTTCGGCGCTGCCCGTCTTCCATATAGCCTATTGCATAAGACTGCACGAACTGGAAAAGATAAAAAGTGCCGAAAAACATCACCAATCCAAGCAGCAGGAATTTTTTATTTAATGGCAGGAAATTTAGCAGATAAATAATCATTACAACAAACAAAAATACGCGCGGGAGCCAGTAATACCAATCGAAATAGGCTTGAAAGTACGCGAAAACCGAGATTTTCAGCAGGGCGTAAACCGAGATTGCGAGAATCAGAATTTTCTGCTCGCGATTGAACATTTTAGATTTAATAATTTTAAAAAGACAAACGCCTAAAATCAGCAGAAAAGACACGAAAACACCGAGCGTAAGTACCGAATATTTCTTAATCAATCCTCCATAATAAGCCCATTGAAGTACAATATGTTGCCAACTTTGGTCTAAAAAGAAATTTTTATATGCAATTTTTTTGGCTGTTATCGTATGATTCACCAATTCGCCGAAATACAGAAAATTAAACAGAACAACGCTTGAAAGCCCGATAATTCCTGCCATCAGGAAAACGTAATTGAACTTGCGGCGGATGATAAAATCAGCTAAAAACAATACACCCAGAAAAATTGCCGCGTCCAGCCGCGTCCACAGGAGAAGCAGCGGAAACACGAAATAAGCCCAATTTTTCCGGCGATAAACTGCATAATAAATCAGTCCGCAGTAGAGAAAAAACAGGATGCCGTATTCCATCCCAGCGCAGGAAGCGGTGAGCGCCGGGGGCACAATATTAAGCAAAACCACAAACAGAAATTGGCGTTTCAGATCGTCATTAAAGAACAGACGCGCAAGCCAAATGCTTCCCACCGCAAACAAAATACTGCTGAAAACCAGTAGCGGATATACGAAAAAACCCCCAAACAAAAACTGGAAAAACGCCGATACCGCCACATAAAGATGTGTGGTAGAAGCCGAGATACGCTCGGCGCCGTTAAAACCGATTACCCCGAGATCAAGGACATTTTTTGCGACACGCCATGTGATAAATGCATCCTCCTGAATGTGACGTGTAAGGAAGATTGGCACCTTTACCAATACCGTAAGCATGACCCATAATGTTGGGTTGCTGTAAAGTCTGGTTAAAGGTTTCATCATCGGCTTGTGTTTTCAGAAGTGCTAAAATTTCAGGAGCCGCGCCGGCAAATCGCCGCGGATCGCCGCTTCATATTCCTGCCGCGAACAAGGGATAAGGTTTTCACGGTTTTCATCGGAACCAAAATACCACAATCCGCTGAAACTGTCGCGCTGAAAAGTATATTGCGTGTCATCTGCCATGATATGGAAAGTTTCAAACTGCCTTTCCTTGGGATGTGAGCGCTGAATGTTAATGCCTTCCACCAAATGCCAGATCATCTGCGCCAGCAACTGATGATTCAGCTGAGATGATGAATCCGCATTAAAATTAAAGATTCCCGCACAGGCCAGATTATCACTTAGGCCGGCTTCCTTCATGTAAGCACAGATCTCGCGGCGGTTCAGGCCGTTTACCTGCGGCGTGGTAGAAAAACCGTCGCTGAAACTCTCCACCGCGTCACAGTTGACAGTCACCAAATCTGCACGCCGAAAGAAATGTTCGGTATTTTCGGTAGTGTTCATCATCTCTGCCAAACGCACCACATCAAAATCTACTTCCTTCATCAGACGCACAGAATCTACTTCGTTCAGATGCTTTTGGTAGCCAAGGTGATGATAGTTTTTGAGACTGAAATTAGCATCACTGAAGATTTTAGTTAAATAATTATTTTCCGTAATCTCCTCGCTGTTTGCCGCAAGGGAAACTATATTTGAGATTTGTGTGTATGTAAGATTTTTTCGGTGTTGGTTCAGCGCCGAAAAAAGCGAAAAAGCCAGATCGTTGCTGCCTCCGATAACGATGGGGATTATATTTTTCTTAAAGCATGCGAAGAGTAATTCCTGCAGTACAAAATGCGTATCAGCGTGCGATCTCCCCGAAATGAGATTCCCTAAATCGCATACGGGCAAAGTGAAATCGAGTTTTGACAGCTTATTTAGCTCACGCCTTACTTCGCGGTAATCAAGAATTTCAGCATCTCCATCCTTATGACCACGAAAATCTGAACAGTAAATAAGCGCGATCCCACCCTCCTGCAATTCATCCGAAACCTGGCTTCCAAACTGCCATTTTTCCGATTTCAGTTTTCTTGCAGGCATCAATATATCTTCTAAATCCATCAGGACAACCGTATTTTTTTAATGTTTAATTATATGAACAGCAAAGCCGCGCCGCACAAATGTAACGAAAAACTTGCGTCTGACACGCATCTGTTTTTTACAAAAAAGCCGCCCAAACCATAATAGTTCAGGCGGCTTCCAAATGAAAAATTTATTCAATCACTCATTCATCCGGCTAGTTTTTAATAAGTTTTTTACTTACCACGACACCGTCTTTCATCGTAATTTTTATTACGTACACACCGGCCGGTAAGTTGGCGGCAGCTACTCTACCGTTCGCAGTAACGCCGGTCTGCACCAGTTTTCCGCTGAAATCATAGATCTCATAGCTGGATCCGTCTGCATTGTGCAGCGCAAATTCTGTCTGGAACGGATTTGGAGTAATGTGGACTTCCGAACGTGTTTCCGGCATTTCGCGGGGTATCACAACCGGTCGTGCGACAGAAGGTTTATTAGGTTGTGCTGGGGTTCCAAGCAGCCTTTTTTCGTCTTTCGCACACCGTACGCTTAAGCCCGCCTGCGGATAAACGCCTGTACCCGTCTGCACTTTATCATTCTGGAAGAGCATCGCCAGGGCAAAACCGGTATTCAGGTCTGCCATAGAAGCTGTCCATAGGCCTGAACGTGTGGTTTTCACTTTATATTCACCCAGTTCACCGCGGATACCGTCCATCGGGAACTGACCGATGTTATATGCAGGATCTTCAAATTTCCAACCTTTCTGTGAAAGCGTTGCACCTCCATAATATTGTGCGATACTGTGCCACTGATCCTGGATTACACCGCTCTTGCCATACGCATCTGCTCTGTAGCCGTTGTACCATGGCGAAGTTCCTTTCGAACCTGTATAGAGATTTGTGGACGATACATCAGGTACACGCCAGCCTTCCGGACAAGGGTCGAACGGCGATTTCTTGCCGCCGTGTCCCCATCGGTTTGAAGCCTGAGCCGCATCATCTGAAACCCAGTCGCGGATTTGGTTCAAGTCATTCTGGTATTTATCGCCACCGTCAAACGGTGCACCCATTCCTACATGGTATAAAAACCTGAACGGATTTTCCACAGAATAACGGATGTTTTCCTGGATTTTCTTGCCGGGATCGGCAGTTTGTGAGCCATACGCAGAATAAGAAGTTGTAAACTCACTGTCATAGGCAGATTCTGAAAGCTCGTGGTAATAAGTATCCGTTCGCACGGGTGAATCGGTAAGGTGCGCGCCCGATGTAGGAATTCCTAAATAGACGCGGCGTCTTAAACCAGCCCCAGGCGTCGGAATCGGATCTTTTCTGCCCCACTGATAGTGCAGTCCGTTGCTCATTCCTGAATCTATATCATGATAAAGCGCACCAAGGTTACGGTCCATAAAAACGGTAGTAAGTGGTGGATGTTTACTTGCGGCAGCGTTCACGAAATTATATGTCACAGGAACAGGCTGCTCTGTAGTGTAAGTTGTCGGATAGGCTGTGGGATCATCTCCCGGCGCCCAAACATGCCAACTCCAAAGTACAGGGTCCTTTTTTGATCCGTTATGCAGAGCTACCACGGCATTTCCGGTATAGTCAGGATCAAGCAGTATCTCAATTTTTGAATCGCGCGGGTCATTTCCATCTACATTCACCGATACTTTTTTAATAAGATTCGGCGAACTGCTCCACACTACGCTTGCAACCAAGCGGTCAGCACGCGGCATTTCCTGATCTGAAAGCAACTGGTTGTGAACCGCGAACGCTTTGTTCACCGGAATCAATAACTCCGACTGTCCTACAACTATGTATGAATTAGGATTATCAATTCCTTTCGTATAATTTTCTTTGTCAGCCGTAAAATATTGGGTCGCGAAATGGCCAATCTTCGCTAAGTTAGGATCGCGCATGCAACGCACTGCGTTTCCGGTGCGCGTCGGGTTTGTTTGATTATTGAATATAGCATGCAGACCTACAGTGGTATTGGTTCTTTCCGGATCAGAAATCATTGAAAACAGTCTCGCTCCGTCAAATCCAAAAGTAGAACTCCACCAGCCACCATTAGCAGCATTATCCTGAAACATAACGCCTACCGGTGCATTTGGTGCCACAGAATTTGGATAGTAAACATAGGCACCCGGCAGAGGAAGTTGGCCAATGTTGCGGTTGCCGGCTTCAGCACTGGTGAAATCCATACCGATGCCCGGATAAACCTTAATGCCATTCAGGTGCGGATTTACAGCATCCGGGAAAAGCTGGCGGTTATTTATGTTGGTATCCGCATTGTTCCAGTCGCCTTTTTTTCCGAAGAAAGCAAGGTTGTTATTCTGGGTTTCACGTCCGTAATAAGAGGGAATCCGCCATCCGCTAGGGCAGGGATCAAGTTCAGACTTCAATTCATATGAGCGGCTTTCGCTGCTCAAAGTCTGGCTGGAACTGTTGCCGTTTCCGTTTGCACCCTTTGCATTATCAGACCAAAGGTCCCAGGTTACATAATTCGGACTCGCGCCCGGTACCTTGTAGCGGCTGCTGCTAAACCAGTTGCCGCCGGAATCTGTATTTACGATATATTTAATTGGATTTTTTACGGCGTACTGCATGTTTTTTTCGATCTCATCGAAAGGGCGCACCACTATCGGAATTGTATTTACCGCATCTATTTCCGGATGGCGCAGATTTCCGACCTCACCTGAAATGGAATAAAAATCCGCGTCTTTGTAAACCAATGGCGGAAAAGGGTCTTTCCTTCCCCACTCATACATCAGGCCGCCTGTTTTTTGCCAGTCGTGGTCTATAATCCCGTTGGCTGTTGCACCTAGATTTCGGTCCATGTACTGAATGGCAATCGGGTTACCATCTACATCAGTTTCAGTTCCGTGACCGTATGTTACACCGTTCTCGGGGTTATCGGTAACCCAAATATGCCAACTCCAGTAGATGGTGCCGTCAACCTTGAAAGCGATCACTGCATTTCCTTTGCCTTTGCCCTGGTCTATTTTTACCTTGATATTCGAATCGCTGGCATCGCCCGCAGAAACAAGGCTTACCTCGCGAACCAAGCCCGGAACATCCTCCCAGTAAATGGAAGCGGACTGAACGCCGGCTGGGATGGGCGTGGCATTTCCGTTGGTTTTCAAATAGGGATATTTAGCCCACATTTCGTAGGCTTTTTTCACGGGAATCATCAGACCGCCAAAGTTATTTTCCCTGGCCTGATCTAAATCGTAAATATAACTGTTGGGTGCTTTAGTGTAATTCGCAGTCTGCGAAAACACGGCATTTGCCAAGAGGCAAAATACTAACAGATGAAGTTTTATCATTGTAAAAAATTTTCAAATAATTATTTGATCTTTTTTTACATCTTTTGTGTTTAAAAATGGTTCTTCTAACTCACCATATTTGCTAATAACTTCTTTTCATCTGTGTGAGGGCAAATATAAAAATATATGTGGCATAATATTAACCAAATCAAACTTTTTGAATAATATTTTAAACACACCTCACTCTTTACATTGAATTTATATCCACCGCAACCCCTTATCAATGAATATAAATCCTCCCCAACACAGCGCTGGCAGGATATTTTTTGGTTTAAAAGTTTTTAATATGCATTAGATATCGGGTTTTAAAATTTTAGCCTAAAAAATCTGATAAAGTAAAAAACTGAATCAGATCTCGGGAAATTAGCGGATATAATTAAACTTATGTTTAACAATTTTCAATAGGTTAAGAATCTTTAAATTAAAAAGAATTTAAAAACAGAGCCTAACCGGCTGAAAGCATTAATCACAAATTATCAGACGAAACATCTGTTGATAAAATTAAAAATATTTTCGAATGGGAAGCATTTTTATTATTTTTTTTTTAAAATATTATAAATGAAATCCTGCAACGTCATAAAAAATGCGCCCTAACTTTAATTAGGGCGCAGTATTTAATTCAAAATACAAATCTATTTTTTCTTAGCCGTGGTCTTCTTGGTTGCAGCTTTCTTGGCCGGTGCCTTTTTGGTTTTTTCCTTAAACGCATTTTTATCCTGTGCGGTGATCCACTTTTTCACCTCATCGAGCGAAACTTCAGCAAGTTCTTCGGCCGTGAACTTTTCCTCTTTCTTGTTTTTAGGAATTTTGAACATCGCCTTACCAAATTTTATAAAGGGACCCCAACGGCCATTCTCGATCGAAATCTTTTCGTCTTCCCACTGCTTTATGTAGCGGTTGGCTTCTTTATGAAGTTTTGCCTCAATCAACTCCTCAATATCACTTTGCGATAAATTATCGAAATCATACCGTTTCGGCACGTTGATAAACAGCGATTTATATTTAATGAAAGGTCCAAAACGGCCGGTTCCTTTGGTTACATCGTCGCCTTTGTAAGTCGCAATGGGCGCGTCTGCAATCTGCTTTTCCTTAATGATTTCCTCTGCACGTTCCTGTGTAACCGAAAGCGCCTCCTCACCACGTGGAATGCTGATGAAAGCATCACCCCATTTCACGTACGGACCGAAGCGACCCACACCTACAGATACTGGTTTCCCTTCAAAATCCTGCAGATCAAAAGGAACCTTGAAAAGTTCAAGTGCTTCTTCCAAAGTAATGGTGGCTATATTTTGGGAAGGCATGAGGCTGGCAAAAATCGGGGATTCTTCATCATCCTGCTCGCCAATCTGCACCATCGGACCGAAGCGGCCAATTCGTGTGAGAACATTTCTGCCTGTTTTGGGATCTGTCCCTAAAATTCTCTCGCCATTTGCGCGGTCCGCGTTTTCTTCCACGTCAGCAATCTTAGGATGAAAATCTTTATAGAATCCCTGCAACACGTCTTTCCATTTTTCGGCGCCATTGGCTATCTCATCAAAATCCTGCTCTACTTTGGCCGTAAATCCGTAATCCAGGATTTCGGAAAAGTTTTGGGTAAGGAAATCGTTTACCACTTCGCCAATGTCGGTAGGTAAAAATTTATTCTTGTCAGCACCGAATTTTTCGGTCAGCACTTGCTTTTTAATACCTTTTTCGGCGAGCGTGATCTTCATAATCTCGCGTTCCTGTGCCAGGACTTCCCTTTTATCTACGTATTCCCGGTTTTGAATTGTTTGGATGGTTGGCGCATACGTGGACGGACGCCCAATTCCCAATTCTTCCAACTTTTTCACAAGACCCGCTTCAGTGTAACGCGCCGGCGGACGCGAATATTTTTCGGTAGCTTCTATTTTTTTGTAGCTTAAAGGCTCGGCGACAGACACTTTTGGTAATAATTTTTCCGTATTCTCTTCGTCTTCCTCGTCGGTTTTGGTTATTCCATACACTTTAAGGAAACCATCGAATACAATCACTTCACCCTGCGCTTCGAAATGATGCGGAAGTTTTGCATTACCAATCTCGATGACCGTTTTCTCAATTTTTGCATTCGCCATCTGTGAAGCGAGTGTGCGTTTGTAAATGAGCTGATAGAGCTTGTTCAGCTGCACATCCGGCACATTTTTCAATCCAAAATCGGTCGGTCTTATTGCTTCGTGTGCTTCCTGCGCAGAAGCGGATTTTGTATTATAGTTTCGCGGTTTCGAATACTGTTCGCCAAACTCAGAAATAATCTGGTTTTTTGCGTTTTCGATCGCTTCCTGAGAAAGATTTACCGAGTCGGTTCTCATGTACGTGATGAAACCTTCTTCGTAAAGTCTTTGTGCCACACGCATCGTCGCCGTAACACCATAACCGAGACGGTTACTGGCTTCCTGCTGTAAGGTTGATGTTGTGAAAGGAGCAGACGCCGTACGCGAACCCGGTTTTTTCTCAACATTCAGTACTGTAAAATCCACCGTTTGCGCCTGCGAAAGAAAGTTTTCTGCTTCACTTTCCTGTGCGAAATCTTTCTTCAGTTTCGCTGCGATTTCCTGTTTTTGGCTGTTTAAGAAAACGCCATCAACTTTAAATGTTGATTTTGCTTTAAAATCACGGATTTCATGCTCGCGTTCTACAACCAATCGCACGGCAACCGACTGCACGCGCCCGGCGGAAAGACCAGTTTTCACTTTTTTCCAGAGAACAGGAGACATTTCGAAACCAACGATACGGTCCAGTATACGTCTTGCCTGCTGCGCATTCACAAGGTTTTGGTCAATCTTCCGCGGATTTTCGATCGCTTTCAGAATTGCATTCTTTGTGATTTCATGAAAAACGATGCGCCGCGTATTGTCTTCTTTAAGTTTAAGTTCCTGCGCAAGATGCCACGCAATGGCCTCTCCTTCCCGGTCTTCATCGGATGCCAGCCACACAGTTTCAGCTTTTTTCACTGCTGCTTTAAGCTCGGTAACCAGTTTTTTTTTGTCCGCAGACACTTCATAATCAGGCGTGAAGGTCGCCAAATCTATACCCATCCCTTTTTTAGGAAGGTCGCGGATATGGCCGAAACTCGACTTCACCTCGAAATCCTTACCTAGATATTTTTGGATGGTTTTCGCCTTCGCAGGCGACTCTACTATAACAAGATTCTTAGACATTCACTAACTTTTTGCAAAAGTAGAAGTTTTTTTTTAATGACTTCCAGGTGACACGTCAGCATGCATTAAGCTCGGGTTTTGGTAGTTTTCAATTACATATACCAGGCATTGCATACAATCTTAATAAGTTAAAAAATCTTAAAATGCAATTTTTCGTAGATTTGAAAAAACCGCGAAAAAATGTCACAGTCGTTCTTTTCGCTTATCGAAAGAGATGCGCACACCCACGTTCTGCAAATGGTTCTGGGTGCGCTATTCATGCTTTCGGCGTACCATCTGTTCATGTTTTTCCGAAACAGGGACCGCAGCTATCTGCTTTACAGCTCGTATAGTTTCTTTTCATTTTTAGCATATCTCCCGGTTGCTGAGCAAGGTTTTCTGGTCACATTCTGTGAAATAACCGGCCTTGATTACAACACGAAGACTTTCTTCACCATAATTTTCAACTGCATCTATTTTTTCTTTTTCGCCGAATTTTTAGATATAAAGCCTACAAATAAAAGATGGTATAAGATCATTGTGTTTCCTGTGGCAACGTTTGCGTTGCTGGCCGTTGTGGCATTTGTGCTTGATAAAATGACCGGTCAGGATATTCTCAATTTATACAACCAAGTTTTCATCGTGCTTATCACACTGCAGACCGCGCTGTCTTTCTACATCCTGATGAAACTTCAGAACAAGCTGAAATATTACATCATTTTTGGAGGTCTCATTTTATTTGTCAGTTCTATCTTAGGCGAAAACCGCGTGCGCAATCATCCCTGGATCAATATCTCGCGCGAAACAGGAAACATCATTTATTTTGTTGGCTTGCTTGTAGAAAACCTCGCCTTTTCCCTCGCTTTAGGTCATAAACAAAAAGTGATATTTGATGAAAAAGTGGCCTATCACAAAGAGGCCGTAGAAGCACTTCAGAAGAATGAAATACTGAAAGACGAAGTGAGTCGAGAAAATGAAATCCGCCTAACTGTGGAAAACGAAAAGTTTAAGTACTTGCAGCAGATCTCGGACCTCAAACTTACGGTGCTGCAAAACCAGATGAACCCACATTTCATTTTTAATGCGCTGAATTCCATTAAATTCTGCATTTTGGAAAATGACAACGAAAAGGCCGTGAATTATCTCACTAAATTCTCAAAAATCATCCGTACGATACTGGCTGCGTCCAGGATGAAAGAATTTACTCTTGCGGAAGAACTCCATACGCTGCAGCTGTATGTAGATATCGAAAATTTGCGCTTTACGGATATCGATTTTCAAATATACGTGGCGCCGCAGATTGAACCCGACGCGATAAAACTCCCACCAATGGTTTTGCAGCCGTTTATTGAGAACGCAATTCTTCACGGTCTTTCGCATGCGGAAGAGAAACGCATTACGCTTGACATCTTTGAACAATCGGATACCCTTAAGATCCATATTTCGGATACCGGAATTGGCCGTGAAGCAGCGATGAGACTTAAAACTACGGTGGACAGCCGACAGAAATCAATGGGCGTGAACATTGCCCGCGGCATGCTGAAAAGCTACTTTGAGCCGCGCGATTTCAGCATCGAATACACAGACCTCTTCACTTTCGGGAAACCTGCGGGTACGCGGGTGGAAATCACGCTGCCTAATGCTGACTTTTAGAGCGCGGAGACCCAAAAATTTAAACAAAAAGCCTATCTTCGCAAACTTAAATAAATTAGGAACATTCTAATTGAACTGACTGACAATGAAGAAGTTTAACGAATATAAAAATCTCGACCTTACTGCTGTTGCGCAAAACATTTCCGATTTCTGGAATGAGCAGCAAACATTTAAAAAATCCGTGGAAATCCGCCAGGGAAAACCTGAATATGTTTTCTATGAAGGTCCGCCGTCCGCAAACGGAATGCCGGGAATTCACCACGTGATGGCGAGAGCGCTGAAAGATATTTTCTGCCGCTACCAAACGCAAAACGGGAAACAGGTTTTCCGTAAAGCCGGCTGGGACACGCATGGTTTGCCGATTGAGCTTGGTGTTGAGAAGGAGTTGGGCATCACTAAGGAAGATATTGGAACTAAAATTTCCGTTGAAGAATATAACCAAGCCTGCCGGAATGCGGTGATGCGTTACACCGGTGTTTGGAATGATCTGACCGAAAAAATCGGGTATTGGGTAGATCTTGAAGATCCGTACATTACCTACGAACCAAAATACATGGAAACCGTTTGGTGGCTTCTGAAGCAGCTTTACGACAAAAAACTGCTGTATAAAGGTTACACCATCCAACCATATTCTCCTGCCGCAGGAACAGGCTTGAGTTCGCACGAGCTAAACCAACCCGGAACATACCGTGATGTAAGCGACACGACCGTTGTTGCGCAGTTCAAAGTGAAAAAACTTTCGGAGAAAGCGACTCAGAAAATAAATAAAAATCAAGCTGAAATATCAATTGACACCGATGAAATCGCAGGTGCAAGTTGTGGCGGCGCGCTTCATTGGGAAGAATTCGATAAAGAAAACCAATTACCAATCCATATTCTTGCATGGACGACAACTCCGTGGACTCTACCTTCGAACACCGCGTTGGCCGTAGGAAAAGACATTGAATACGTTTTAGTGAAAACCTTCAACCAGTACACTTTCGAGCCGATCAATATCATTTTGGCTAAAGTGCTTTTGCAGAAAAATTTCGGTAAAAAGTATGCGGAAGGAACTGACGAAGATTTCGCCAATTATACAGCTGAAAGCAAAACCATTCCTTTTAAAATCATTTCCGAATTAACGGGTGAAGATTTAGCCGGTTCAGATTACGAACAGTTGATTCCATGGTTTTTACCCGCAGAAAATCCCGAAAACGCCTTCAAAGTAATTATCGGAGATTTTGTGACGACCGAAGACGGAACCGGTATCGTACATATCGCGCCTACTTTTGGTGCGGATGATGCCCGTGTTGCGAAAGAAAGCGGAATTTCTCCAATGTTGATCAAAGACGAAAACGGGAATCTTGTGCCTTTGGTTGATCTTCAGGGAAAATTTGTTTCAGGTGGAAATACGCCTGATCTTTTTGCCGGAAAATATATTAAAAACGAATATTACGAGAACGGAACTGCACCTGAAAAATCTTGGGATGTAGAACTCGCGATCCTTTTAAAGACCGAAAACAAAGCCTTTAAGGTTGAAAAATACGTTCACAGCTACCCGCATTGCTGGAGAACCGACAAACCTGTTCTCTACTATCCGCTGGATTCCTGGTTTGTGAAAATGACAGCCGTGAAAAACCGTTTGGTAGAACTTAACGAAACCATCAACTGGAAACCGAAATCCACCGGTGAAGGACGTTTTGCGAATTGGCTTGAAAACGTAAACGACTGGAATCTTTCCCGTTCAAGATATTGGGGAATTCCGCTTCCGATCTGGCGTAGCGAGGATTTGAAAGAAGAAATCATCATCGGATCAGTTGAAGAACTGATGAATGAAATCCAGAAATCCATCGCAGCAGGTTTCATGACGAAAAATCCTTTTGAAGGTTTCGAAAGAGGAAATATGTCAGCGGAAAACTATGCTAAAATCGATCTTCACAAAAATATTGTAGATGAAATCGTTTTGGTTTCAGATTCAGGAAAACCAATGAAACGTGAGTCGGACCTTATCGATGTTTGGTTTGATTCCGGCTCAATGCCTTATGCACAGCTGCATTATCCGTTTGAAAACAAAGAACTTATTGACGAAAGAAAAGCTTTCCCAGCGGATTTTATCGCGGAAGGTGTTGACCAGACACGCGGTTGGTTCTATACACTTCATGCAATTGGAACGGCAGTTTTCGATTCTGTAGCGTATAAAAATGTAATGTCGAACGGTTTGGTACTCGACAAAAACGGCCAGAAAATGTCGAAACGTCTTGGAAATGCGGTTGATCCTTTTGAAACATTGCAAAAATACGGTCCTGACGCGACAAGATGGTATATGATTGCCAACGCGAACCCTTGGGAAAACCTGAAGTTTGATGTGGAAGGAATCGATGAAGTGCGACGTAAATTCTTCGGCACACTTTACAACACTTATTCGTTCTTCGCGCTTTATGCGAATGTTGACGGATTTACCTATTCTGAAAAAGAAGTTCAAAACCGTCCTGAAATTGACCGTTGGATTCTTTCTGAACTGAATCTTTTGGTAAAAGAAGTGACCGAATTCTACAATGATTACGAACCGACGAAAATTGCGAGAGCGATCAACAATTTCGTTAATGACAACTTAAGCAACTGGTATGTAAGACTTTGCAGACGCCGTTTCTGGAAAGGAGATTACTCTGAAGACAAAATTTCAGCGTACCAAACGTTATATACCTGTCTTGAAACAGTAGCGAAAATTTCAGCACCGATTGCACCATTCTTCATGGACCAGCTTTTCCAGGATTTGAATAAAATCAGCGGTAAAGATGCTGCAGAATCTGTGCATTTAACTGATTTCCCGAAAGCGGACGAAAGTCTGATCGATCAGGATTTGGTGGAGAAAACACATTTAGCACAGCAGATTACTTCGATGGTTTTCTCTTTAAGAAAAAAAGAAAACATTAAAGTTCGCCAGCCACTTCAGAAAGTGATGATTCCGGTTTTGGATGCGAAAACGGAAGCGCAGATTTTGGCGGTATCAGGACTGATCAAACAGGAAGTCAACGTTAAGGAATTGGTATTAATCAATGCTGATGAGGCTTCGCATCTTATTGTGAAACAAATTAAACCGAATTTCAAGACCTTAGGTTCCCGGCTTGGAAAAGACATGAAAACCGTTGGTACCGCAATTTCAGGACTAAATGCCGAACAGATTTCCCAACTTGAGAAGGACGGCAAAATGATGATCGAAGGTTACGAAATCACTACCGCAGATGTGGAAATTTTGACCAAAGACATCCCTGGCTGGACGGTTGCCAGCGAAGGAAAAATCACAGTGGCGCTCGATCTTACGCTAACGGACGAGCTGAAAGCGGAAGGTGTAGCGCGCGAGTTTGT
The DNA here is from genome assembly GCF_014837035.1 of Kaistella pullorum. Classification (GTDB taxonomy): domain Bacteria; phylum Bacteroidota; class Bacteroidia; order Flavobacteriales; family Weeksellaceae; genus Kaistella; species Kaistella rhinocerotis. The sequence continues at coordinate 362,406 of NZ_JACSPS010000001.1, forward strand.
GAACCGTGTACAGAATATCCGTAAGGATAATAATTTTGAGCTGACCGACCGAATCACGGTTCAGATTGAGCACAATTCCGGGTTTGATGAGCAGTTACTGCAGAATAAGGCGTATATTTCCGAAGAAGTATTGTCAGATAAAATAGAAATTGTAAATTCACTCGCAAATTTCGCCGAGATTGAGATTGATGACGTGAGATTCAAGATAAATGTGGAAAAAGTTTAATTCATTCAATTAATTAAAAAAAGATTCAGAAGGCACCTCAAGAGAACGGATAAGAAGCAGGACAAAAGGCGGGAAATTCTGAACGAAAATTATAGCTATGGCAGAAGAAAGACAGCGGTACAGTGATGCCGATTTACAGGAATTCAAGGAGCTGATTCAGCAAAAAATAGAAAAAGCAGAACGCGATCTGATGTTGATACGCGAAAGTTTCATCAATGACCAAAACAACGGTACCGATGACACATCGCCAACTTTCAAAGCATTCGAAGAAGGTGCTGAAACCCTCAGCAAAGAGCAGAACGCCATCTTGGCCGGCCGCCAGGAGAAATTCGTGCGCGACCTGAAGAACGCGCTTGTACGTATCGAGAATAAAACTTACGGAATTTGCCGTGTGACCGGGAAACTTATCGGTAAAGACCGTCTGAGAGCCGTTCCACACGCAACGCTGAGCATCGAGGCAAAGAATCTGCAACGCTAAACCAAACTTTTCGCAATCACTCATTTAGGTTTATAATATGCTCCCGCGGCACATTGTAAACCTATTTGAATTTTAAAAAATTAATTTCAGAAGCAGTTTGGAAGCGTTACTCATTATTGCAGCCATCGGAGTTATCTTTTATTTTTTCCGGCACAGACTTCGGCGGGATGTCTTTGGGAAAACCGAAAAATACCAGTCGCAGGATGATATCTTCAATGCAGAGAGACGCGAACGCGAACGCGAGATCGACAGTCTGCTTGCTAAAATAGGCAAAAACGGCACCGATGATCTTTCTGCAAAAGACCGCCAGCGGCTTGATGAACTTTCAAAAAAATAATTAAAAAAATGGAATCACTCATAGTACATCCCAAAAACCAAATGGAGCTGAATGCACTGAAAAGTGTAATGAAGGAAATGGGAATCAGGTATGAAAAATTTCACACCCGCAATACGAAAACGGTGAAACCTGAAGTCAAGACTCAGGCAAAACCGCCGAGAACATTCAAAGACAAGCCAAAGACGGACCTGTAATGAAGAAGATAGCGCTCATCACTCTTGCCATCTTATTGGTAGACCAAATCTCTAAATTTTACATTAAAACCACATTTCATCTGGGTGAAAGCGTAGATGTACTGCCGGGTTTCAAACTCACCTTCGTGGAAAATCCGGGTATGGCTTATGGGCTTCATTTCGGCGGACTGCTGGGCAAATACGCTTTGGTCATCCTTCGTATCTTCCTCATTGGCGGAATGATTTACCTTTTCCGAAAATGGCTGAAAGAAGGCATCCACAGCAATTACCTGTTCGTCCCGATGGCTATGATCTTTGCAGGCGCAATCGGCAACCTGATCGACGGTATGTTCTACGGCCTCATCTTCGACAGCGGTACTGTTTTCGATGAAAGTGTAGGCCGCTGGATCGATTATGGCGGCATCTCAAATGTGGTGCCTTTTGGCGAAGGATATTCACATTTCATGAAAGGCTGCGTGGTAGATATGCTGCACTTCCCGCTGGTAGACTGGTGGGTACCGGAAAGCTGGCCAATCATCGGCGGTAAACATATTGAATTCTTTAAGTATATCTTTAATGTCGCTGATTCAGCAATCACCGTAGGAGGCTTGCTACTGCTTATTTTCCGTAAGAAAGCTTTCCCGGAAGGGATGGATTTTTAGATCCTACGAAGAGGTAATCTTCTTTAAATAATCATGTTTTTCAAACCAAACATTTCGATAAATGTCACGAATCCTCACCGGTATACAGGCAACGGGTACACCGCACCTTGGAAATCTTCTGGGCGCCATAATCCCCGCCATAGAACTATCAAAAAAATCGGATAACGAATCTTTTCTGTTCATCGCGAACCTGCATTCATTAACGCAGATAAAAAATGCGGCAGAACTTAAACAAAATACGTACGAAATTGCGGCTGCGTGGCTCGCATGTGGCCTCGATACTGAAAAAACCTTTTTTTACAGGCAAAGCGACATCCCTGAAGTCTGTGAACTTTCGTGGTATCTTTCATGCTTTTTTCCGTACCAAAGACTTACGCTGGCGCATTCTTTCAAAGATAAAGCTGACCGTCTGGAAGACGTAAATGCCGGCCTTTTCACCTATCCGGTGCTGATGGCTGCAGACATCCTGCTTTATGATGCAGAGGTAGTTCCGGTCGGTAAAGACCAACTGCAGCATCTGGAGATGGCCAGAGACATGGGCTCACGCTTCAATCATCAGATGGGTGAGGTGTTTGTGCTGCCGAATGCTGAGCTGCAGGAAGACACCAAATATGTACCCGGTACGGACGGGAACAAAATGTCTAAGTCACGCGGCAACATCATCAACATCTTCCTTCCGGAGAAACAGCTTAAAAAACAGGTGATGAGCATCGAGACAGATTCTAAATCGCTTGAGGAGCCTAAAGATCCCGAAACCGACAAAGTTTTCGCGATATACAAACTCATCGCTTCGCCGGAAGAGACCAGCGCGCTGGAAGCAAAGTATCTTGCCGGCAATTTTGGCTACGGCCACGCAAAGACGGAGCTTTTAAATCTAATTTTAACACGGTTCCAAAAAGAGCGTGAACTCTTCAGTTATTATATGAACAACCTCCACGAACTGGAGAACAAACTGCAGGAAGGGGCCGAAAAAACCAGAAAGATTGCAGCGGAAACGCTGGCGCGTGTAAGAGAAAGCCTTGGCGTTTGAAATATTCATGCTGAAAAGCATTAAAAAACATACGGACGCTTCAGTGAAAACGTCCGTATGTTTTGTTTAAAAGACCTGTATGTTTTTGTCCAAACGTCCTGATGAACTTTCGGCAGGGTCAGAATATATCTTTGAGTTCTGCTAATTTCTTAATGACAGTGACACCTTCCGCTTCATAATTGTCATTAAAGACATCAAAGAAAACCACTTTCAGTCCAAAGGCTTTTCCGCCCTCCACATCGGCAATCCAGTCGTCACCGATCATAGCAGATTCCTCAATCTTTGCACCGGCTTTATTCAACGCATACGCGTAAATCTCCGGATTCGGCTTGCGGACATTGATCTCATCGGCACTGGTGATGGTTTTGAAGTAATTCTTTATGCCTGAAAGTTCACATTTGCGGTACGTCACCTCTTCAAAACCATTTGAAAGGATGTGCAGCGTGTAGCCTTTGTCTGAAAGATATTCCAGCAAGCTGAACGCACCCTCCACAAGGTCGTTATAATTCAGTATTTCATCTAAAAAATTTTTTTCAAAGGTTTGCGCCAAGGTGAAATCATCGATGCCGAAAAACAGGAAAGAATCGTGAAAGCGGTGTTTACGCAGATGTTCTTTGTCTATTTCGCCATCCCGGATCTGCGCCCACAGACGTTCGTTAATGGTAAAGTATTCTTTGTGAAACTCCTCGAAGTGGATGTTATACTTGTCCCGAACCTTTTCGCGTTCAAAAATTTCCTTAAGTGTGAGGTACGCGTTATGGCGGTGATCCCAAAGTGTATTGTCGAGGTCAAAAAAAATGTGCTGCATCTTCATACAGCACAAAATTAGGTAAATTAAACCTTAGTTCTTCACCACGACCTGGTTTTTGGTTTTAGTTTTCAGCACATGTATGCTTTTGGAAAACCTCAGGAGAAAATCAACGGTGTGTTTTTTTGGTTTCAATAGCTTTTCGTTTAAAGTGTCATTTTTTTTCATAGGCTAAATGGTTTCACTAAAAACGGAAGAAACTGCCAAATAGTATCAGCGCGTCAAAATTATCTTGTGCTCATCCATTATTTTGCGTAGGTTGATAAGGGCATAACGCACGCGGCCGAGCGTGGTATTGATGCTGCTGTCTGTATGATCAGCAATCTCCTTGAAACTGAGCCCATCGAAGAAACGCAGACGGATTACTTCCTGCTGGTTCTCGGGAAGATATATGAGCATCTTCATCAGATCATCTTTGATCTGCTTGCTGATAAGCTGTTCCTCAATGTTTTCCTCACTTCCTGCGATAAGGTCAAAAATAGAGAATTCATCATTTTCATAAGATGTCTCAGAAACTTTCACGTGTTTGCTCTTCAGCCTGTAATGATCGATAATGAGATTGTGGGCGATGCGTTTAGCCCAAAGGATGAACTTGCCTTCTTCATTATATCGCCCTTCTTTTAGGGTGACAATTATTTTCATAAAAGTATCCTGGAAGATGTCGTTAGCCAACTCTTCATCCATCAGCTTATAGAAAATAAAGGAAAAAAGGTCTTTCTGGTGTCGCTCGATCAGTATGGCGAGGGACTTTTCGTTACCGCTGCGATAGTCTGAGATCAACCTGCTATCAGTATGTGTTTTCATAACTTGCTTCAATTTAGGAACCGAATTGCTGCCAACTGAACGAGTTGGTTTCCGTATTCCGGTTTTTTCAGAAGTAGAGTTATTTAATCGATAGCGTGTGTTTGAATTAGGTGTGTAAAAGTAATAAAAAAGTTAATACTCTGTTAATTTTTTTGAATCTTTTAAAGAAAATTAATTATCGGCTCAAATCCTGCAACATGACAAGCGGAAGATTCACCGTAAAATTAAAATTGAAACCTTTCAGTTCCTTCCCGTTGATGCCCTTTTTATCGATCGGGAACGCATATCCGCCGGTAACATCAATCAGGCCGAAAAGTGTTGCACCTATTTTCGGAGCTGCATATTTGGTCGTGACTTCTGCGCCTGCCAAAAAATAGTAGGAATGATAAAAATCTACATTACGCTGAAAATTAAGTAAAATATCTCCCTGCACTTTGGGCATGATGGCGAACTCCCCGTTTGCAGAACCCATCAATGCAGAGGCACCGAGGCGGTACACTACATCATCGTTCTCCAGAAAAAGAAGTCGCCCTCCTACTTCACCGAAACTTTGGTTCTGGTAAACATAGCCGGCATGCAGCAGCCTATGCACGGCCATCTGCCCACGAAGAAGGGGCGAACAACACATCATCAGGAAAAGCGGGAGTAAGAAATATCTAGCCATTTTTATATTTGGTGTAAATGGTAAAGGTAAAAAAAACTGCTTTGCACAGGCAAAGCAGTTCGGTTTTTTTTATTTTGTATTAAAGTTCAAAAGCTTTCTTGATCTCTTCTACTTTATCCAGTTTTTCCCAGGTGAAAAATTCAAGATTATCAATCGTCTTTTCATTGTCCTTGCCTTTGTTAAATGTTTTACTGGCAACATAATGCGACCTTCCCATGTGTCCGTAAGATGCTGTTTCAAGGTAAATCGGATTTCGCAGTTTCAGGTTCTGCTCGATAGCGTAAGGTCTAAGGTCAAAGATGCCTTTAAGTTTCTCAGCTATTTCACCGTCTGTAAAATCAACTTTTGAAGTACCATAAGTCGTTACGAACAGTCCGCAAGGTTCAGCTACACCTATCGCATAAGAAACCTGAACCAAAACCTCATCTGCCACCCTGGCAGCTACAAGATTTTTAGCGATATGACGCACCGCGTAAGCAGCGCTTCTGTCAACTTTCGATGGATCTTTCCCCGAAAATGCACCTCCACCGTGCGCGCCTTTTCCACCGTATGTATCCACGATGATTTTACGGCCGGTAAGTCCTGTATCACCGTGCGGGCCACCGATAACGAATTTTCCGGTTGGGTTGATATGGTATTTTATCTGATCATTGAAGAGCTCCTGTACCTCACGCTTTTGCGCAGCTTTCACTTTCGGGATCAGGATTTCAATGATGTCTTTTTCAATCTTAGCCAGCATCGCTTCTTCACTGCCGAACTCGTCGTGCTGCGTAGAAACCACGATAGAATCTATGCGGATAGGTTTGTGATCATCAGAATATTCTATCGTAACCTGGGATTTTGCATCTGGTCTGAGATAAGAAATAGCGTTACTTTCGCGTCTCAAAGCCGAAAGTTCGCGCAAGATGGTGTGTGCTAAATCCAGCGCCAGTGGCATGTAGTTTTCGGTTTCATTCGTGGCATACCCAAACATCATTCCTTGGTCACCAGCACCCTGAGCGTTGGCCTTTGTTTCAAAATCTGCATGATCTGACACACGGTCTACACCCTGATTGATATCCGGAGACTGCTCATGTATCGCAGAAATCACACCGCAGGAATCACCATTGAACATATACTCGCTTTTGGTGTAGCCAATACTGTTGATCACTTTCCGGGCAATATCCTGAACATCAAGATAGGCAGAAGATTTCACCTCGCCTGCCAAAATTACCTGGCCGGTGGTAACCATCGTTTCACAAGCTACCTTCGCAGAGGGGTCATAGGCTAGGAAATGATCAATCAGTGCATCTGAAATCTGGTCGGCCACTTTATCCGGGTGGCCTTCTGATACAGACTCGGACGTAAATAAATAGGACATATTTCTTTTGATTTTTTAATTAAAATATTAAAGAAAAAAGGGAGTGATTACAAAAGAAACTAAAATAGAAATTCTGTTTTAGCATTTTTTAGTGAGGTTGCAATCAGTCAAATTTTTCCTCTCGAATTATCGGAGGCAAATTTACTATAAATAATGCAGATTACAAATTAAACCATGCCGCTGCAACATTACTGCGGCTGCACACTTTCAAAGTCTTCGGGGCTGCGGTTGTAGTTGAGTTTTTCCTGAAGCGAATTGCGGATCGAATTCGCCATCTGATCCAGAATCTTTTGTTTATAAGTAGGTTTGTAATAGATCAAACTCACCTCCCGGAACGGGAAAGGCTTGCGAAAACGCGCCACTTTTTCCTTCTGTTCCGTTGAAAGTTGCGGCACGGCAAGTTCCGGCAATACGGTGAGACCACCAACGCGGTCAACCATTTGGATAAGAGTGCTGATATTAGAAGCCAGGAATTCCAGATTTTGCGGTTTTAAAGAGTTTTCCTTCAGCATACAGATGTTCTCGAACTGCGTCCGAAGGCAATTTCCCTCCTCCAAAAGCCACACCTTACTGTTGTTCACTTCTTCAGGCAGCACGAAGGTGTCTTTGCTATGACTTTCAGATGAATAAACCATCAGTTCCTCATTAAAAAGGAAATCCTGAAAGAATTCGTTTGCCGCATCGTATGGTGTGGAAATAATGCCCGCATCCAATTCACCGGATTTCAGCAGTTTGATGATATTGTCCGTAGTCATTTCCTTCACATCGAGCTCTATCTTTGGGTTTTCTTTGAGAAAATCAAAAATCTCAGCCGGCAGTATGTAGCTTGATATCGTAGGTATAATGCCCAGGTTCAGTTTTCCGGCAAGAACATTATTCAGCAAGCTGGCCTTATTCCGAAGTTCGTTCACGGCATCGATGACGCGCTTGGCATCTTCGATGATGTGTGTTCCAACGTCGGTAGTACGGATGGGATGCGTTGTACGGTCAAAAACTTTCACATCCAACTCGTCTTCGAATTTCTGAATCATCGCACTGAGCGTAGGCTGCGTAATAAAACAGGACTGCGCAGCACGCCCAAAATGTTTAAACTTATCCACGGCGATAAGATATTCCAACTGCTGAATATTCATAAAAGTAAATTTTTCTGCTGCAAATGTAAGCTGTTTTCTCTATTTTAATCGAAATCCGCAACTTTCAGTTCAAATTCCGTAAATTTGCACAACAATTTTTTTTCATGAGCCCTGACCATAACTTTAATGATTCTCAGAAGATTACACAACCCGCTCTCGGCTTGTCTGATTTATTGGTGAGTGAAAGCGTAGCGCGCTCTGTACGGCGCAAAATTCCCGAACGGGTGACGAACGCTAAAGGAAGCGGCGCCTTCGGTACTTTCACCGTCACTCATGATATTTCTAATTATTGCAAATCATCACTATTCTCGAAAATCGGCACCAAATGCCGCGTATTTACGCGCTTTTCGGCGATGCACGGCGAAAAAGGCAGTTCTGATGCTGAACGCGACCTGCGAGGTTTTGCGCTAAGGTTTTATACAGAGGAAGGCCATTGGGATCTGGTAGGAAATAATTTGCCTGTTTTTTTCACCAAAGAGCCACAGCATTTTTCAGAGTATATGCGTGCACAAAGTCCGGACGCGAGTACAAACCTGCGCTCCGCAGCAAAAAAATGGGATTTCTACAGCGCACATCCTGAATCTCTGCATGTTTTGCTGATGCTGATGTCGGGCCGTGGCGTGCCGGCAAACTTCCGCGAAATGCACGGCTATGGCACACATACTTTTTCTTTGATCAATAGAAACTCGGAAAGATTCTGGGTTAAATTTCATCTGATCAGCCAACAGGGCGCACACGCTTTCAACGGTGGAAGCACACAGCATAATTTTGCGCATATTGACCTTTTAAGTTCGATAAACACCGGGAATTTCCCGAAATGGACTTTAGCGATACAGGTGATGACCGCAGAAGAAGCGAAAACTTCCCGCTGGAACCCTTTTGATGTTACCAAAGTTTGGCTGCACGAGGACTTCCCGCTTATTGAAGTCGGCGAAATTGAGCTTAACGAGATTCCGACCAACTATTTTGATGATGTGGAGCAGGCGGCACTTTCCCCTGCCAATACCATTTCCGGCATCGGTTTGTCACCGGATAAAATTTTGCAGGCACGTCTTTTTTCATACGCTGATGCGCAGCGCCACCGTTTAGGCCTAAATGCAGAGCAATTACCTGTCAATCAGGATTTTTCTTCCCCTAAATATCATGCGATGGATGACGTAGCACAAAGCATTTCGTTTAAGCCGGACCAATATGACAACGAAGGTGATCACTATACGCAACCCGGACTTTTCTTTTCTAAAGTTCTGAATGATGCCGAACGGCAGATTTTGATCAGAAACATCGTCGAAGAGATGCAGCAAATAGAAGGAAGCGACGCAAAAAACATCATCAACCGTCAGCTGTGCCACCTTTTCCGTGCGAATATAGAACTCGGGATGAAGGTAGCGACCGGTTTGCAGGTGAATATCGATGCTAATATGATGAGCCATTCTCTCTAATTTGATTTAAAGACGCCGACTTTATCCCGGCCAAGTCAACAGAAACATAAACCATTAAACAAACAGAATTTAAGCATGTACGAAAATATCCTTACAGAAATTCAGGAACGCATTGCGATCATCACCATTAACAGGCCACAAAGCCTGAATGCACTGAACTCAAAAACCATAAGTGAACTGAGCGACGCATTCGGAAAATTTAATGAAGATGATCAGATACGCGTAATAGTTTTAACCGGTAGCGGAGAGAAATCTTTCGTTGCGGGTGCAGACATCAAAGAATTTTCGGACTTTAAAACGCCCGAGGCAGAGGAATTGGCGAGAAACGGACAGAATATTTTGTTTAATAAGATCGAGAACCTCAATAAACCCGTGATTGCCGCTGTTAACGGTTTTGCACTCGGAGGCGGACTTGAACTCGCTTTAGCATGCCACATCAGATATGCTTCAGAAAACGCTAAACTCGGTCTGCCGGAAGTTACCTTAGGACTTATTCCCGGATATGGCGGAACACAGCGCCTGCCGAAACTGGTAGGTAAAGGCCTGGCGAATGAACTTATCTTTTCCGCTAAGATGCTGCCTGCAGCGCGCGCGAAAGAGATTGGACTTGTAAACGAGGTTTTTAGTCCGGAAGATCTGCTGCCAAAAACATTGGAACTTGCTACGACAATTGTACGGAATTCGCCAATGGCCATTTCCAAAGCAATCGAGGCGGTAAACCTATCAGACACTGAAAAAGGATTTGACGCAGAAATAAAGTCGTTCGGGCAACTTTTCGAGATGGAAGACAAGAAAGAAGGCGTAGCCGCGTTTCTTGAAAAAAGAAAACCAGCATTTTAACAGATATCATTTGGAACCTACAAAATTCGACATCGCCTATCTGAAAATGGCGATGGAATGGGCACAACTGTCCTACTGCAAGCGGCGCCAGGTTGGCGCACTGATCGTGAAAGACCGCATGATTATTTCAGACGGCTACAACGGAACGCCATCAGGATTTGACAACTGCTGTGAAGACGAATCGGGAAAAACCCACTGGTATGTGCTGCACGCAGAGGCCAACGCGATCCTGAAACTGGCGCGCTCGACGCAATCGGCTATGGATGCTACATTATACCTTACACTTTCGCCGTGCAAAGACTGCAGCAAGCTTGCCGTGCAGGCCGGAATAAAAAAAGTGGTCTACGTAGACGAATATTCGGACAATGCAGGTATAGAATTCCTGCAAGAACATGGCGTTTCTGTACTGAGGATTGCCAAGGAACTATTAAGCTAAAACACAACAAAATGACCTGGAAGGAAAAAATAGAGGATTTCGAAAAGTTTCTGAAATACGAACGGAATTTTTCCGACAACACCCTTGATGCCTATCTGCGGGACATCCGGAAGTTACAGAGCTACGCCGAAGAAACACTGGATGTGGGCCCTCTGGAAATCTCGTATGAAAATCTGCAGGAATATCTCTTCCAGCTTTCCAAGCAGAAATTCAGCGAGCGTTCTCAGGCTCGGTGGATCTCTTCTATTAAAGCTTTTTTTAAATATTTAGCTGAAGACGAGGCCCGCGAAGACAATCCTACGACGCTGCTTGAAAGCCCTAAACTCGGGTTTTATCTTCCGGACACATTAAGTTTTCAGGATGTGGAACGCATCATCAAAGCCATCAATCTCTCTACAGATTTAGGTCGCCGCAATCATTGCATGATCGAAGTGCTTTACGGCTGTGGTTTACGAGTCTCCGAGCTGATTGACCTTAAAATTTCAAACATAAATTTTAAAGAATCATACCTAAAAGTAGACGGAAAAGGTGATAAATCACGGTTTGTACCGCTTGCCCATTTTACAGCGAAACTTATCAAACAGTATATCACCGAGGTTCGCAGCAAATATAAAGTCAACAAAAAGTGTGAGGACATCCTCTTTCTGAACAGTCGCGGTTCGGCAATGTCACGTGTGATTGTCTTTATCATCATTAAAGAATTAACGGAAAAAGCCGGAATTAACAAGAAAATTTCACCGCATACCTTCCGCCACTCGTTTGCGACGCACCTACTGCAGAATGGTGCGGATCTGCGGTATATCCAGGAAATGTTGGGTCACTCAAGTATTACAACTACAGAAATTTACACACACCTGAAAAACGAAGAACTTCGGGATGTCATCCTCAATTATCATCCGCGAAACAAGGTTTAAATGAGCGCACTGAGGTATTGCATGAAATGTGGACGGGAAACGCTGCAGTGGGATGGTGAGAAAAAATGGAGTTGTTCTGAATGCGATTTCAGTTTATTTCATAATGTTGCCGGCGCAGTAGCGGTCTTGATTAAATATAACGACGAAATTCTCTTCACACGCCGCAGCCAGGAACCGATGAAAGGCAAACTGGACCTTCCCGGTGGTTTCGTGGATCCAAAAGAAAGCGCCGAAGTCACCTGCGTACGCGAAATTTCGGAAGAGCTTAGCTACAATATTGATCCGTCCGGCTTAAAACACTTAGGCAGTTTACCAAACGTATATCATTATAACGGGACCGATTACAATACTTTGGATTTGTTTTACGAATATGCAACGGATCAAAAATTCGATGTTGAACTGGATCTTGCTGAAGTTTCGGAAACCGTTTGGCTCAAACCTGAAAATCTGGATTTAGAGGATTTGGCTTTCGAATCGCAGAAACTCTTTCTTTCCGGTTATCTCAAGCATTTAATTAAATAAAAAACACGGCTCTATAAATAATGGAGAGGCAAAACGAAAGTAATATCGAAGATCAGATCATATTTGAAGACAATCATATTTTGGTCATCAACAAAAAGGTGGGCCAACTTGTTCAGGGTGATAAGACCGGCGATAAATCTTTACTTGAACTCATTAAAAATCATATAAAAAACCGCGACCAAAAGCCCGGAAATGTATTTTTAGGACTCGTACACCGCATTGACAGGCCAACTTCAGGACTTGTGATTTACGCTAAGACCTCTAAAGCGCTGACGCGGCTGACCAAAATGGTGAAAGACCGTGAGATCAAAAAAACCTATTGGGCGGTGGTGCCGAAGAGCGATATTCCGCAATCTGCGCGCCTAATCAATTATCTACAGAAAAACGAAAAGACGAATAAATCGACTGTTTTCACCAAAGCAACCGACAACGCGAAGGAAGCCATCCTCAATTACGAAGTCATCACACAGCTCGACAATTTCATGCTTTTGGAAATAGACCTCGAAACCGGCCGTCATCACCAAATCCGCGCGCAACTTTCTAAAATTGGAGCGTCTATTAAAGGTGACCTGAAATACGGAGCACCGCGCTCAAATCCTGACGGTGGCATACATCTCCACGCCAGGAAACTTGAATTCATCCACCCTGTGACCAAGGAAAACGTGGTGATTACTGCACCTGTTCCGAAAGAAGATCCCGTGTGGCAGGCTTGCGAAAAATAGAAACAAAAAAAACCGTGCATAAAGTCACGGTTTTTTTTTGGCGGATTATGGAAGCGGATTTATCATTCCGCCATCTTCTTTTTTCTCCTGATTCAGCAAATTTGGGGCTTCTTTCGCCAGTTTGTTTTTGGTTGGGATCTTATAATTTACCGAAAAACCGAAGTTCCTGCTGTCAAATTTGTTCATCAAAACCACATTCGGCTGTGCTGCAAGTGACCGGAAAGACATTTGCTGACCATTCAGAATATCATTTGCAAACACCGAAACGCTCAATCTGTCTTTCATGAATTTCTTCGAGAGCGTCACATCAATATTGTTGCCCACTGGATTCACCGTCTGGAAATAGTAATAATTTGCATTCCGCGGAATCACGAAATAATTGATGGCAAGCTTAATGTCTTTGGGCAGAATGAACTGCGAGTTGAGATTCAGCATCAGAAATCCTTTGGTGTCGATATCAGGCAGCACGTGTTTCTGATAAGCCGCATAAACGTAGATGAAATTGATCTTATCAGGGTTGAAATTGAAATTCATAATTTCCTTCAGAGGCGTAGAAAATATCATTAAAGGGATTGGTAAGCCCACATTGAAATTGTGAACCGTAACTTCCGAGATGTTTTCCTGACGGTTTCTGATGTATTCATTTTCAAGTCCGGTCGCAGGATCTGTCACTTTTTCGCGCGTTACGAGCTGCATTACCTGGTTTTTTGCATTACTCGCGCTGTAGCCGATAAAAGCGTAATCGAACATCGAAACTTTCACTTCATAATTATCGAAAATCGTGGGTTGCAGATTCGGGTTACCGCTTGTTACGGTGTTGCCGTTCTGGTAAATGCTGTTGTTCGGATTAAGGGCAGAAATTCCCGGCAGCGTAATTTTGCGGTTGTAATTAAGCGCAAGGTAAATCTTCGGAACAAAATTATACTGCACGCTGGCATTTGGGAAAAACTGGAATTTATTAAACGGAATCAAATCTTTTTCGACCAGATTCCCGCTGGCGTCAAAAGCTCTCGAAATGCCCGAAATATCATAATTTTCGGCTCTCGTGCCCAAAATGAAATCGAACTTTTTAAGTTTTGTCTGAAATTCAAGATAGGTGGAAGCCGTTTGGCGCTCATAATCGAGATTCGTGATACCTTCGCTTTCTGTGGTGAAGTTCTGTATATCATACAATCCACCGAAACTCATCTTACCTTCATCCAGAATATTCAGCGGTTGTGAATAATCTACTTTAAACGTCGAAACATTCATTTCAGAATTATTTTGCAGTACCGCACTATTCTGCAGGCGATTGATTTGCTCAAACTCTGACGACGAATTGCTTAGGTTATACTTAAAATCTAGTTTTTTATTCTTATCCGCGAATCTTTTTTGGTAAGTGGCTACGGCTTCATGACGGACATTAAAGGTGTTCGCATCATCTTCGCTCTGGAAAGGCGTACCAAAATACCGTCCGGTACTGAAGGTATAATTGTCATTATTGTTGTGGTAGATGTCATAGTTCAGCAACAGTCGGTCTGAAGCGATATCAAAAGTCATGGCGGCCTTGGCAAAATATCCGCGGCGGCGGCCATCAGTTCTTGTCGTTGAGAGATCGTCAATTGCGGCAGACATCAGGTTCTCGCGATAATTTTGGCCCACATTAAGCTGCCACCCGAAATATTTATTTTTCGCATTTAAACTTAATGAATTATTGGTTCGGCTTCTCAACCTGTCATAATCTGTAAAACTATAATTCCCGGAGTAGGTTGCGGAAAGGTAATTTTTGGCCGTTTTAGAAGTGATGATATTCAGGATGGCGCCACCTGAAGTTGCGGGAAATTCAGCTCCCGGCTGCGTTATGATTTCGATACGTTCAACAGAATTCGCGGGCATTCCTTCTAAAAAACCGTTGAGTTCATTAGAGCTGATATTCAGCGGCCGGCCATCCATATACACATCAAGGATTTTTCCCTGATACATCATTCCGGCGAGATCGGTTACCACCAGACCCGGAAGTTTCTTCACACCTTCCATCAGCGTGCCGGAGTTGAGCTGGGGTTGTTCGGAAAAGTCGAAAATGGTACGGTCGGCTTTCTGCTCAACCGCTTTTTTAGCTTTTACTACAGTAACTCCTTCAATAGTATATTCGCGGTCTGTTTTGGGTTTTTCCTGCGCATAGGAATTAAGAAAGGTAATAGTAGAAAGAATTACGATTGATTTTTTCATAAATGGATAAGCTACTGAATTTAATTTACTTCAATTAGACCATGAAAGCGGTAAATTGTTACAAAAGCCTGCATACTGTGCGGGAATTAACTTATTTGAGATATTAAATTTTTGTTTCCGTTATTTATTTAAAAACAAAGCACAAAAAAACCGCACTGGATCAGTACGGTTTTCTGTTTTTATAAGGTTTTAATATTTCTTACAAACTGTTTTTTGCTTCTTCAGCAATCAGATTTAAAGCTGAACCAGCTCTAAACCAGCCAATTTGCTGCGCATTGTACGTATGGTTTGCAAGGATGATGTCCTTCGTTCCGTCGGCATGCTGAAACTCGAGCTGTACCGGGCGTCCGGGTGCAAACTGATCTAAATCAAGGAAGTTGATTGTGTCATCTTCGAAGATCTTGTCATAATCATCAACATTGTCAAAAGTCAGCGCAAGCATACCCTGCTTCTTAAGGTTGGTCTCGTGAATTCTCGCAAAAGACTTCACCAAAACTGCACGTACACCAAGATGTCTCGGTTCCATAGCAGCGTGCTCACGTGAAGAACCTTCACCATAGTTTTGGTCACCTACAACAATGGTTGGGATGCCGGCTGCCTTGTAAGCGCGCGCCACATTTGGCACCTCATCATATTCGCCGTTAAGACCGTTTTTCACGCTGTTCGTTTCCATGTTGTAAGCGTTGATAGCGCCAATCAACATGTTATTTGAAATATTATCAAGGTGTCCGCGGTATTTCAACCAAGGTCCAGCCATTGAAATATGGTCTGTCGTACATTTTCCGAACGCTTTAATTAAGAGTTTCGCTCCTGTAATATTTCTGCCGTCCCACGGCTCAAAAGGTGTAAGCAACTGCAGTCTGTCAGATGTCGGGTTCACGTCTACACGTACTTGTGAACCGTCTTCAGAAGGTGCCTGGTAACCATTGTCGGCTACATCAAAACCTTTAGCAGGCAATTCAAAACCATTAGGTTCGCCCAAACGAATTTGCTCACCGTTCTGGTTTGTCAGTGTATCGGTAATCGGGTTAAAATCCAGACGACCTGAAATCGCGATCGCAGCTACCATTTCCGGAGAAGCAACGAAGGCGTGCGTATTTGGGTTTCCGTCCGCTCTTTTTGCAAAGTTTCTGTTGAATGAATGGATAATGGAGTTTTTCTCTCCTTTCTCAGCACCTTCACGATCCCACTGACCGATGCATGGCCCACAAGCGTTCGTGAAAATTCTCGCTGATTCAAATTTTCTGAAAGAATCGAGGAATCCGTCACGTTCCGCAGTATATTTCACCTGCTCTGAACCTGGGTTGATTCCTAAAATTGCTTTAGGCTTCACACCTTTAGCTACGGCATCTTCTACAATCGAAGCTGCGCGTGAAAGGTCTTCGTAAGATGAATTGGTGCAAGAACCAATCAAAGCCCATTCTACGTCAAGCGGCCAGCCGTTTGCTTCGGCTTTCGCACGAAACTCAGATACTGGCGTAGCCAAATCGGGCGTGAACGGACCGTTCAGGTGCGGCGTAAGTTCATCTAAATTTATTTCAATCACCTGATCAAAGTACAGTTCAGGATTTGCATAGACCTCTGCATCGCCGGTCAGGTGTTCTGCCACTTTATCAGCAGCATCTACGATGGCCTGTCGTCCGGTAGCGGCAAGATATCTTCTCATAGAATCATCATATCCGAAAGTAGACGTCGTAGCACCTACCTCAGCTCCCATGTTGCAGATTGTTCCTTTTCCGGTCGCAGAAAGGCTTTCAGCACCTTCGCCAAAATATTCAATGATGCAGCCGGTTCCACCTTTTACTGTTAAGATACCCGCCACTTTCAGGATGATGTCTTTTGCGGAAGTCCAGCCATTAAGTCTGCCTGTCAACTTCACACCGATAAGTTTCGGCATTTTAAGTTCCCAGGCCATGCCAGCCATTACATCTACTGCATCTGCGCCACCTACACCTACGGCCACCATACCTAAACCACCGGCATTCACAGTGTGTGAGTCTGTTCCGATCATCATACCGCCCGGAAATGCGTAATTCTCGAGCACTACCTGGTGAATGATTCCCGCGCCCGGCTTCCAGAATCCGATTCCGTACTTATCACATACAGAACTTAAGAAATTGAAAACTTCGGAATTTTTGTTGATACTTTCCTGCAAATCGGCTTCCGCACCTACACGCGCCTGGATAAGGTGATCCGCATGGGCCGTAGAAGGAACAGCAACTTTTGCTTTGCCGGCCTGCATGAACTGGAGCAAGGCCATCTGTGCGGTAGCATCCTGCATCGCAACACGGTCTGGCGCGAAGTCTACATAAGAATTTCCACGCTCATACTGCTGGCTCAGGTTACCTTCCCAAAGATGGGTAAAAAGGATTTTCTCCGAGAGTGTAAGAGGTTTTCCAACGATTTCTCGGGCTTTGGCAATCCTTTCCGGATAACGCGCATAGACCGACTGAATCATATCAAAATCAAATATCATGTCTAAAGTATTTTTTTTAAAGTTTAGGAAACTCAAAATTACGACATTTTTAAGTTTTAATTCGATTTAGTCATACAGAAAATGTGTTGAAGCGATGCCGGAAATCTATTTTTGCTTACTTTTAAAAAAAATATTGATGGAATTTTCAAATGAAAGTATGGGCGCTGAGCGCAGGCCTTCGGGTTTTCCGCCAAAGAACTGGCTGGTAGAATCTATTTTGGTAACCTTGTTTTGCTGTTTGCCATTGGGCATCGTCGGAATCATCAATGCAGCCGGCGTAGAAGGAAAATTTGCGCAGGGTGACGTGGCGGGAGCACAGCGCGCTGCACAGACGGCCAAAACAATGGTGCTTGTTTCAGTTCTTGTAGGCGTGCTGGGTGGATTTTTATATTTAATCGTATTTGGCGGTTTAGCTTTTTTAGGTGCAACATCAGAATAATACCACACGCAAAATTTTACCGTGGATCTTGGCGGTCGGAATTGTCAGTTTCGGCATCCTGTATTATCACTTTGATCCGGCGGTATACGGTTTTTTTCCTAAATGTCCCTTTCTGTCGCTTACCGGGTTGGAGTGCCCGGGCTGTGGCTCACAGCGGGCGATGCATGCGATGATTCATTTAAATTTAAAGGAAGCCTTCAGCTATAATCCGCTGTTGGTGATCTCAATACCCTACATTCTTGCAGCGGTTTTTTTTAACAGTGATTTTGCGAAAGAAAGATGGCCTAAAACCAGAACTATTCTTTTCGGTTACAGAGCTATTCTGATTGTATTAGGCGTCATTATCCTTTTTGCCATATTCAGGAATTTTTAAATGGCTAATTTTGCCTTCGCTTAAACCGAGTTAACCAATGGACTTTTTAAAAATATTTTCAGTTTGGATGTTGACCTTTTGGCTTTCCGGAAACGGCTACGCTCAGGAATCGACTGCCAAGGTTCAACCCAGGGATGAATCTGCTGATGTACACGAAAACATTAAAAAAGATAAGAACGAAACGCTTCTTATCCCACAAAAATCAGACGGGAAATTCGGTTTTATCAACACCGAAGGAAAAGTCATAATCCCGCATCTGTACAGCAATGTAGGCTTCTTCGCAGAAGACTGTCAGCTGCAGAATTCCCCAAATCCGAAAGTCCGTGTTTTTGGATCGGCAAAATATGCGGCAGTAAGATATCTCGGTAAAGATTATAGGATCAACCGTGCTGGAAAACGCGTCTATGCCTACCGCGACAGCGACCTGGGAAAATGTCCTCACGAGTTTCGGAAGCAGCTGTTTCATGCCTATGTTTTTAATGATAATTATGGAATCATCGAAGATTCACGTTTTGAAAACCCCGGAGATTACCGGCAGTTCACGATCTATCCGCAATACGATTATCTGCACATACTGGAAGGCGACGACCTTGAAAATCCGATGATCATTGCTGCAAAAAACAACCGCTTTGGCATAATCGATATCAATAACCGCGTCATCGTCCCGTTCGAATATAGCGACATCAAGCGAAATTTCAGCTGGAAACTCGCACAACTGTTTGAAGTGACCAAAGATGGTCAAAACTACTTTTTCATCGACATTCAAAACAAGGCATATTAAAATTTTATTGTACTTTCGCCACTGAAATAAAGGGGTGCTGTAAAAAGCTGAGATTATACCCAATGAACCTGGAACAGGTAATGCTGTTTAGGGAAATTAAAAATGTACAATTGAAAAATGTAGCAAGCCTGTATTGTTACATTGATAAATTAAAAAGATTGCTACATTGATCTAATCGCCCCTTTTATTCAATTAATCTTAAAAAAATTAAAAGAATGAAAGGATTTTTTATTTTAGGCCTCGCTGCAGGGCCAATTTTCTACGCGCAAACCGCGCAGGACACGCTGAAAACTTACACCATTGAAAGCGTAAACTTCACCAAAAGACTTCCGGTCTCAAAAGAAATCATCAATGTTGAGCGCGATCTGGCGTTCAAGAATCTCGGTCAGGATCTGCCGATTTTACTTAAAACCCAAACCTCCGTAATTTCCACGTCAGATGCCGGAAACGGCGTTGGATACACAGGTTTCAGAATTCGTGGTGTTGGTGGAAACGGCATCAATGTAATGATGAACGGCATTCCGTACAATGATTCGGAATCCCAGGGAACTTTTTTCGTAAATGTTCCGGATCTCACCAGTTCGGCTTCACAAATCATCATTCAGCGCGGTGTAGGGACATCTTCTAACGGAGTTTCTGCCTTTGGCGCGAGTGTCAACGTGATTTCTAAAAATCCGGAGGAGAAGTTTTATATAAAATCCGACAACAGCTACGGATCGTTTAACACCTATAAATACTCCGCCGAAATCGGTTCCGGTAAATTCTGGAAAGACCGGCTGTCATTGATGGGGCGTTATACCCACGTTCATTCTGACGGATATATCGACCGGGCTTTTTCTGATCTTAATTCTTACAACTTTACCGCACTTTTTGAAGAAAACAGAACCAAAATCCGTTTGATGGCGTTTGGAGGCAAAGAAAAAACATACCAAGCCTGGAACGGAATCGATAAAGCAACTTGGGAAACCAACCCAAAATTCAACTATTCCGGGGCGATCTATGATGCGAACTGGGAAAATATTATTGGTTTTTATGATAATGAAACCGATAATTACCGACAAAATCATTATCAGCTTTTGTGGGAACAGGAACTGAACGACCGTTGGAATATGGAAACCACTTTCCACTACACCAAAGGCAAAGGTTATTACGAAAATTATAAGCAAGATGCTAAATTTTCAAAATACAATCTTCCCAATATTTTCCAAACCGGTACCGAGATTAAAAGAAGCGATTTCATCCGAAAAAAATGGTTAGATAATGATTTTTATGGAGTAGTTTCTACTTTATACGGGAAATTTGAAAACTTGGATTTCAATTTCGGATTGGTTGGTAATCAATACTATGGGCGTCATTTTGGAAATGTGACGGGAGTGTATTTCCCACAAATCGATGAACATGAATATTACAGGAACAACTCGCTGAAAAATGAAGTGGCGGGATTTGCAAAATTTATCGTTACAAAAAACCGTTTTGAGTTTTTCGGAGATCTACAGCTCAGAAACATCACCTACGACACCAAAATTGTACAACAAGGAGATGATGAAGGAGTGAATCTCGATAAGAAATGGACCTTCTTTAACCCAAAAGCAGGAATCAATTATAAAATCCCGGCAGGTAAAATTTTTATTTCCGCAGCCGTTGCGCACCGGGAACCGAACCGTGATGATCTTATTGCCAACGTCGAAACTCAACCCGAAAAACTTGTGGACTATGAAGCCGGCCTCGAAAAATCGTACGGTAAGCTTTCATTCACTGCGAATGCCTACTACATGAACTATCAGAACCAGCTGGTGCTGAATGGGCAGATCAATAATATAGGTGAATTCATCCGCGTAAATTCAGGCAAAAGTTACCGGATGGGAATCGAACTCGCAGCCGCGGCAAAAATTTCCGAGAAGTGGAATCTTGCGGCAAACGTCGCTTTGAGCCAAAACAGAAATCTTAATTTCCGCCAGGAAACTGAAGAAGGAATTGAAAATCTGGGCAACACCACCATTTCTTTTTCGCCCTCGGCAGTCGGGAATCTTTCACTTAATTTTTCACCGACATCTAATTTAACCTTAGGGATTCAGAACCAATATGTTGCAAGCCAATATCTAGACAACACCGAAGATTCAGATTTGCTTCTGCCGAGCTATTTTTTGGCCGATTTTAACGCGCAGTACCGCCTGCAGCTAAACCGTTCTTATATTGACTTTAAACTTTTACTTAATAACTTATTAAATACAAAATATGTAAATAACGGATATGTGTACGGCGGACCGGTCTATTTTTCGCAAGCCGGCACCAATTTCATGTTTGGGATGAGCTACACTTTCAAATAAGTTTTGATTAAAGTTTAACATCACGTCAACATCTTTCAATTTTTCCTAATTTTGAGTCCTAACAATTTAAAAACTCAATTATGAAAAAACTTTCTTCTTTGGTACTCATGTTAATGACTGCAATCAGTGCGTTTGGGCAGTTCACGGTGCAGGTTACAGCACCTGGGGTTGTGCAGCTTACGTATGGGGCGGCAAATGATTACTCTATTTACAGCCCCGGTTTTGAGGTGCCTACTTTCTGGGTGCACGTCTGGAGCAACGCGGGCGACAATTCTACCGGTTCAACTTACAACGATTCATGGAGTAATTCAAACGTAGAAATGAACTGGAATGCGACAGCTAATGCCTACACCGGAACGATCAACCTGAATACCAAAATTTTCACGGATGGCAACCGCGTTTTTCCGACCGGAACTACGGTAAACAATTTAGGATTCGTGTTTAAAAATCAACAGAACGGCGCTACGAACCAATCCGGTGATCTTACAGCTACAAATTTTGGCTTTACTCCCACCACTCTGGTGTCTTTGGCCGTTTCACAAAATGATGTTTCGCAGAAAGCATTTGTAGCGGACGGAAAACTTTTCACACCGTTTTTGGGTAAGATTTCTGTGACCGTTTATGATATGTCCGGGAAGATTGTTAAGTGTCTTGTTACGCAGAACACCAACGCTGGAATTGATCTAGGCATTACACAGAGCGGAAATTACGTGGCACAAATCAGCAGCGCTAAGCAAACTGAGACAGTAAAATTCAGAAAATAAATTTCAATTTTTTTATTTTATATAAAAGGCTGCAGCTCTGCAGCCTTTATTTGTTTTGAAAAAGTGCTTCAAAAGGCATAAATTTGCACGATATGGGTTTTATATCTCTCATTTTAGAATTTCTGAAGAGTAACCGCCGGCTTTCATTTGCCGGTTTCGGAACTTTTTATCTTCAAAATATTCCTGCGCAGATAGAATCTGACGCCAAAACCATTTCTCCACCCGGTATTGAAGTGGGCTTTGACGATTCCGACGGTACCGATACGGAAGATTTTGCTGCGTTTGTCGCGTCCAGGAAAGCCATTTCTGTGCAGGAAGCTGCTGCAGAAATCCTGAAACAGGTCAATTTCTGGAAAGCCGCACTTCAGAAAGAGGAAAGCCTTGCGATAGAAGGCGTCGGGAAGTTTTTTCTAAATGACAGCACACTCGTCTTTCGCGGCGAGAGGCTGCAGAATACCGCACCGGATTTTTACGGTCTTGAAGAAATTAATCTTGCTAAAATCGCCAAACCCAGCAAATCGCGGAAAGCAGATTATAAACTTGGGACATCTGCATATTGGCTTCTGCCACTGATCTTAATTATTTCTGTGCTCTTTTATTTAGGTATCGCAAAACCGGAACTGATTTTCGGCGCACGGACCCATTTTGAAACTCCGAAACCTACACCGGTGAAAGTTGTAAAACCTTCCCGTCCGGATTCTTTACAAATTCAAATAAAATCAGACCCAAGCGTCACAGACAGCATAATAAATCCGGCGAACGCCACTACATCTTTAAAAAATAAAAGTACACGATGGGGAAAATAAAAAAAGCCGCTGATTCTCTGACGGTTATGACGAATATCGTACTGCCGAACGAAACCAATTCCCTTAGAAACCTGTTTGGTGGCGAACTGCTCGCTAAAATGGACCGTTGCGCGTCTATATCAGCAGCAAGACATTGCGAGCGCCGCGTGGTGACAGCGTCTGTGAATCATGTTTCATTCAACCATCCTATTCCCGAAGGTGGCATTGTGGTGCTGGAGTCCAAAGTTTCGCGGGCATTTTCTACTTCGATGGAAATCTACGTCGATGTTTGGTTGGATGATCCTATCAATCAAAAAAAAATACATACCAACGAGGGTATCTACACCTTTGTTGCGGTCGACGAGTTTAACAGGCCGATCCCGATTCCGCATATGGAACCTGAAACGGAAGAGGAAAAACAGAGGTTTGATGCAGCTTTGCGACGTAAGGAACTGTCGCTGATTCTCTCTGGCCGAATGAAAGCGGCGGATTCCATCGAGCTTAAAAAGCTTTTCAGCAGCTAAAAAACGCCTTTTTATACAGCTTTTCGAATGAAAATTCTGCAAATTGACAAAAACCATCCGCTCCTTACCGACCAGCTGACAGCGGCTGGCTTTATGATAGAAGATGACTTCAGTTCAACTTACGCGGAAATTTGCGAGAAAATCTCCGTGTATGATGGAATTATCATCCGCAGCCGGATTCCGATTGATCAAAATCTGCTCGAGAACGCAACACAGCTAAAATTTATCGCACGCGTAGGTTCCGGAATGGAAAATATCGATTGTGAATTTGCGAAAAGCAAAGGAATCGAACTCATCAACTCACCCGAAGGAAACCGCGATTCTGTTGCAGAACATGTTTTGGGGATGCTTCTGATGCTGATGCACAGACTTCAGATCGCTGCTTCGGAAGTAAAAAACGGCATTTGGCGACGCGAGGAAAACCGCGGTGACGAACTTCGCGGTAAAACTCTTGGCGTCATCGGCTACGGCGTGATGGGAAAAGCTGTGGCCAGGAGACTTTCGGGCTTTGGCGTTAAGGTAATATTCTACGATATTCGGCCTGATCTTTCGGATGAATTCGCGGAACAGGTTTCCTTAGAAGATTTAAAAAAAGAAGCGGACATACTGAGCATTCATTTGCCCGAAACGCCGGAAACATTGCATTTTGTGAATGAAAAAATGATTTCGGAAATGCTGAAAGATTTCTATTTGGTGAATACGGCGCGCGGAAAAAACGTAAACACGAAAGACCTAGTCAATGCTTTAACTTCGGGAAAAATCAAAGGTGCATGTTTAGATGTGCTGGAATTTGAAAAACCGTCATTTGAGAACCTGGAGATTGTAAATGAAGACTTAAATTACCTCTTAAATACTGATAATGTAATCGTTACACCACACATTGCCGGGTGGACAGTTCAAAGCAAAAAGATGCTCGCACAGGTGATCGTCGATAAAATCAAAGCGAAATTTCAGCCAAATTAACATTCTTTTATGACGGCAGTCTTACCTTTTTCTGCTTAAAACCTCTTACCTTGCGTCACTTTTTAAGCTCAACTGCCTTTTTAATGACAACATTCCGAAGGATTTTTCTACTTCTTTTTTTCAGTTTACTGATTTTCTCATGTAACAAACAAAATGAGGAAACTGTACCGCCAACGGACCTTCCAAATTTCAGCGCAATAGACCTCGACGGTATCTTTAAAAATAAAGACAACCGCCTGAAAAACAAAGATTCGATCGTCAGCGTAATCGATAATTATTACGAAAAGGTTTGGGAAAAAGGGGACCTTTGGGGTAGCTTGCTCATAGCTAAAGGCGACAAAATAATCTACGAAAGTTACCGTGGCTACAGCCAGGATAACAGACAGGCGCCCATTAATGATACAGTGGCACTGCACGTAGCATCGGTTTCGAAATCAATTACTGCAATCGCGACACTGAAACTGGTGGAAGCCGGCAAGATCGGCCTACATGATCCGCTTTCAAAATATTTTCCGGGATTTCCGTATCCAAAAGTCACTGTTTTCAACCTGCTGAACCAACGCAGCGGTTTGCCCAAATATGAATATTTCGTGGAAAAGATTTCTCCTGCACCGGCAGAAGTTTCTAAAAAATTCCTGACCAACCGTGACATCGTAAATCTACTTATCCGTTACAAACCGGAGCTTTCGCGGCCCACCGATACAGGTTTTATGTATTGCAACACCAATTATGCGCTGCTTGCATCCCTGGTGGAAAAAGTGACGGGCGTTCCGTTTCCGGAGGCGATGCAGCAAATTGTCTTCCGGCCATTAAAAATGAAGGATACGTATATATTCCAGGAAAAAGACACTGCTACGGCTGCGAAATCTTTCTTGCAGCGCGGGCCTAAAGTTTATCCTTATGACAGGCTTGATGCCATCTACGGCGACAAAAATGTGTACACCACTCCACGTGACCTTTTGAATTTCTCTAAGGCACTTTATGCCAAAAATTTCCTTCGCGCAGACCTTCACAATATGGTCTTTGAGCCGTACAGCAATGAGCGTCCGGGCGTGAATAATTATGGACTCGGATTCCGGATGAAGATTTTCAACAATGGCGAAAAACTCACGTACCACAACGGATGGTGGCACGGTACTAATTCTGTGTTTGCGCATCTATTGAAGTCTAATGTCACCATAATTGCGATTGGCAACAAATATTCGCAAAGAGTTTACACGTCGCTGGCACTTTCAGGACTTTTTGAAAACTTTCCGGCAGAAACCGAAAAACTGGCGAAACTGATGCACGAAAATTCTGCACCGATTGCTCCCGTGGTACCTCCGGAAACAAACGCCGGCGAGCCTTACAGCGAATAATTTCTTATTTTTGCGCAAATACCTTTTTAATGAAGAAAGTTGTCTTTCTTTTTCTGAGTCTTCTGCTTTTTTCATGCGCACGCGTGGGATCGCCGGTCGGTGGTGACAAAGACACTTTGCCGCCGCAGGTAGTCGGTTCAAATATTGATACTTCGAGAGTGAACGTTCCGCGTGACATCCGTGAGCTCAGAATAGATTTTGATGAGTATATCACCTTGAAAGACATCAACAGACAGCTTATCATTTCTCCACCACTGCGCAAGATGACCAAGATCATCCCGTCCGGCTTGGCAAATAAATATCTGCTCATCAAATGGGATGATACCCTGCAGGCCAACACCACTTATAATTTTAATTTTGGTAATGCTATTCAGGATAACAACGAGGGTAACCCGCTCCGCTACTATAATTTTGCTTTTTCTACCGGTGAAAAAATAGACGACCTATACATCAGTGGCGAACTGAAAGATCTGATGGCAGAAGAAACTTCGGTTTCTACCGAAAAAGATTTGGTAGTAGGTTTATATACGGCAAAAGATTCTATGGAATACCGCCAGAAGCCGTATTATATAACGAAAGCAGATCCGGACGGCTATTTTGAACTCAACTACCTTTCACCGGGCACTTATCGTATTTTAGCCTTCGAAGACGGAAATTCAAACTCCGTGTATGATGCCGGAAAAGAAAATGTTGCATTTTTAAAGGAACCTGTTGTTTTGGACAAAAATATTTCAGGTCTCAATCTCACCTTGTATCCATCCCGAAAAGCGGTGAAATATGTGGAAATGAAGGAGGCGCCGGGTGGAATCCTGATGACATTTGAAGGCAATCCGCAAACGGTAAATGTACTTTCTTTAAATGAAAAACTGCAGGATTATAAGGTGACACACAAGCCAAAATCAGATTCTGTACATATTTGGTTCGATGCGCAGAAACAGGATGTGGGAATCTCGGCCAGCGAAAATTTGCGTTTCAGTTATGATGACGGTTTTAAGAAAGATTCTGTGTCACTTTTCTACCGTTACAATACGCGGAATGAGCTCACACTTTCAAATAACCAAGGTAATTTGTTAGCACCAGGTGACGGCTTTACCATTTCTTCAAATTATATTATCGACAGCATCCAACCCGAAAAGTGGACCTTGGTCTCCGACAGTCTGTCGCAGCCGTTTACCGCACGTATCAACGAAAACAACCGTTTTGAAGTAAACATTCAAAGTGAATTTAAAGAAGGCAAAAAATATTCGCTCACCGTTCCACGCGAAACTTTAAGTTCGTTTTATGTTTCGGTCCCGAAATCTTACCGTTTCGACTTCGAGGCGGATAAGACCGAAAATTACGGTTCGCTGGTGCTTACTTTAGAAAACATGCCTGAAAATACATTCTGGCTGCAACTTCTTACGGATAACAATAAGATTGCTTATTCTTCCACAGGTAAAACCGCGGTATTTACGTTTAATGCATTGAAGCCAGGAAGTTACAAAGTCCGGATCTTGGTTGATAATAACGAAAACGGCATCTGGGATTCTGCGGATTTACTCACCGACGAGTTCGCTGAAGACGTTTATATCCTCAATAAAACCATTGAGATTAGACCCTTGTGGGAAATACGTGAAACCTGGGACCTGAAAGCTGCCGAGGATAAACCCGGGCTGCAGTCATCCGGCGAAACTAGTTCTACGCCTGTAATTCCATAATGAAAATATTTCTGAATATAATTTATTGGACACTGATTGTCACCGCGCTGATCCAGTTTGTGCCCGTAGACCGAAGCAATAAACCCGTAAAGCAGGAGGAGAACTTCGTCTACCTTCTCAACACGCCACCGGCCGTACGCCAAATTTTGAAAAAAGCTTGCTATGACTGTCATTCAAACGAAACCGTGTATCCTGACTATGCCTTTGTAGCTCCAATTTCCTGGTCAGTTAAAAATCACGTAAACGAAGGTCGGGAGCATTTAAACCTTTCTGTTTGGGGAAGGTACAATCCTGATCTAAAGAAAAGTATGCTCGAAAACAGCGTCCATTCGGTAAAAGAATATGCGATGCCGCTGCCAGCCTACATCACACGTCATCCCGAAGCCAATCTTACGAAGGCTGAACGCGTGTTACTTACAAATTATTTTGAAGAAATTCTTAAATCGGGCGCGTATTAGTTACGGCGAACTGTCCTTGGGCGGTTGAAAATTGAAAGTAAAACGCCGGCAAACAAACCAATAGTCTTAATCACCGCAAACTGTGAATCCTGTGGAAGGAAAGCACCGATAATACAAAGCGCTGCCGCTGCGTACATAGGATACAGCATGTTCTTATTGGCGAGCGTAGGTGCCTGAAAATAGAAACTGGCTCCGATCAAGACATAGAAAACCTTGTTGTACAGCAGATCATTTATTTCGGGTGAAAAAAGGTTGAAAAAACCTACGATAAGGCAAAGTAATGCGGCAATCGAAAGGATTCCCTGGATGGTTTGTGTATTGGTATTCATTTAGTAACTTTCATTTTGATTAGGGAAATCAGCAGTTTTCACATCTTTTACGAATTGTGAAACTGCGCCTGTGATTTCTGTATAAAGGTCGAGGTAGCGCCTGAGGAATTTAGGCGAAAAACCGTGGTTCATCCCCACCATGTCGTGATATACCAGCACCTGACCATCACAGTCTGCGCCGGCACCAATCCCGATGGTTGGAATTGTGATATTTTCAGTGACTTTTTTCGCCAGGTTCGCCGGAATTTTCTCCAGTACAAGCGCAAAACAGCCGAGTTCTTCCAGTAATTTAGCATCGCTCAAGAGTTTTTCAGCTTCCGCTTCCTCTTTTGCACGAACTTTATACGTCCCGAACTGGTAGATGGACTGCGGCGTAAGGCCGAGGTGACCCATCACAGGGATACCGGCATTGATGATTTTCCGGATCGATTCTTCAATTTCGATGCCGCCTTCTATCTTCACCGCATGTGCACCGCCTTCCTTCATCATGCGTACCGCTGACTCAAGTGCCTTGTCCGGATTGCTTTGGTAGGAACCAAACGGCAAATCTGCAACCACCAGTGCACGCTGTACACCGCGCACCACACATTGGGTGTGGTAGATCATTTGGTCTAAGGTAATAGGAAGTGTCGTTTCAAAACCTGCCATCACATTTGCGGCAGAATCACCGATGAGGATTGATTCTACGCCACCGGCATCCACCATTTTCGCGGTAGTGAAATCATATGCCGTAAGCATGGTGATTTTCTCTTTGTCGAATTTCATTTTTCGCAAAGTTTCGGTGGTTATTTTCTTTATTTCGGAATGTACAGACATTAGGTTTGTTTTAAAATAATTATTAACCGGCTGCGCAAAAATTTAGAAATACTACAATGTCACGTGACCCAGCTTGATGAGTTTTTCGTGATTCAATATTTTTAAATTCCGCCCGTCAGCTTCGATCAGGCCGTCCTGTTTGAATTCTGAAATCAAGCGTATCGCGCTCTCTGTGGCAGTTCCCACCAAATTAGCGATTTCTTCACGGGTTAACGTGATTTTGATAAAGCCTTCCGGGTCTGTACCCAATTTCTGTTCGAGCAGCAGCAGAATTTCGGCAAGGCGTTCACGCACTGTCTTTTGTGCTAAAACTGTCACCGTATTTGAAGATTCGCCAAGTTCAAACGCAATTTTCTGTAGCATAACGAAAGACAGTTTCGGAAATACTTCCAGCAGATGAAGAAAAACATCTGATGGTAAAAAAGTAGCTTCCACGTCGGTCATCGCCTCTGCTTTTGCCTGAAACTGCTCACCACAAAGCAATGAACGATACCCAATAAGATCACCTTCTTTGATGAATCGCAGGATCTGCTCTTTTCCGTAAACACCTTGCTTGCTGAGTTTTGCGGTTCCTTTATTCAAAAAATAAACGCCGTTTGGCGTTCCTCCATCATCAAAAATGGTCTGTCCCTTGCGGAATTTCAGGTTTTGTTTTGCGTTAACATAGCGCGAATAATCTTCGGCAGACAACATTTCCTTAAACGACTCATCACTAAATACTTGTAATAGATTTTCCTCGATCAACTTTTGTTTTTCCAGCGACATATTTTATGACATTTATCAGCAAAAATAGGAATTATAAAGCCTTGGCACAAATATAATTGTCATAAGTTTGCATTCCTTTTTTGACCTTATAATGTCTGAAAACTGTTTCCACTGCGGCCAAAGTATCGTGAAAGAGCGTATTGCATTTGACGGTAAAGAGTTCTGCTGTGCGGGCTGCAAATCTGTCTATGAAATATTAAATCTAAATGACTTAGGCGATTTCTACGAACTGAACAGACAATCGGGCATACGGCCGGACGAGTCGCAAAATTCCCAGTTTGATTACCTCGACACCGCCGAAATTTTCGACAGAATCACAGATTTTTCGGAGGGTGACACTACGATAGTCAATTTCAAGATCCCGGTAATCCACTGTTCCAGCTGTATCTGGCTTCTCGAAAGCCTTCATACACTGAACAAAAACATCAAATATTCTCAGGTCAACTTTACGCGCAAGACCGTTCAGATCTCATTCAATGCTAATGCTTTACCGCTTAGCGAACTTGCAAAGTTCCTTACCAATCTTGGCTATAAACCGGTTATCACGCTAGAATCTGCCGAAAGGAAAGAAGAGAAATACGACCGTTCATTGATTTTAAAACTCGCTGTGGCAGGTTTTGCCTTCGGAAACGGAATGTTCTTCAGCTATCCTGAATATGCCGAACAGATAATGGGGACCACCGACTTCTGGATGGAAAAATACAAACATCTGTTCAGGTTTATCACTTTCTCGCTCGCCACACCGGTTGTTTTTTACTCCGCATCCGGATATTTTAAATCAGCCTGGTATGGCCTGAAAAACAAAGTCGTAAACATCGACGTTCCGATCGTTTTAGGAATCATTATGCTTTATGGCCGAAGCATTTACGAGATACTTACAGATTACGGCCCTGGCTATTTTGATACGCTTTGCGGACTACTGTTTTTCATGCTTTTGGGTAAACTTTTTCAACAGCGGACGTACGGCGCGCTTTCTTATGACCGCGATTACAAATCCTTCTATCCTATCGCCGTAACCAAAGTTGATTTTAATGGTCAGCACGAAAACATTTTGCTGTCCGAACTGGAAATAGGTCACCGAATTTTGGTCCGCAACCAGGAAATAATTCCGGTAGATGCCATTCTGATCAGCGGTGAGGGCAATATCGACAACAGTTTTATTACCGGCGAAAGTGCTTCGGTGCCTAAAAAACCGGGCGATAAGATCTTTGCGGGTGGCAAGCAGGTGGGTTCCGCGCTTGAGCTTGAAGTCATAAAAACCGTAAACCAGAGTTACCTTACGCAGCTTTGGAACAAAGAAGCATTTAAAAAACACGAGACCGGCCTTGATACGCTGACGAATAAAATCTCCAAATATTTCACTTTCATCATCTTAGGGATTACACTGATTGCCGGAATTTACTGGGCGCAGGTTGATTTTGAGAAAATGTTCCAGGTAGTGGCCGCCATCCTGATCATTGCGTGTCCGTGTGCGCTGGCACTTTCGGCACCTTTTACCTTCGGTCACGTGATGCGGATTCTGGGCCGGAATAAATTCTACGTCAAAGACACACTTACGATTGAAAAACTGGCAAAAACCACGTCGCTGGTATTCGATAAAACCGGGACAATCACATTCAGCAACAAAGCAAATATCGCACTTGAAGGTGCTGAACTCGAAGAATTTGACCTTAAAAACATCAAAACACTCCTGAACAACTCCAATCATCCGCTTTCGAAAGCTTTGTATGACTTTCTTCCGGCCAATGACGACCATTTTCCGGTGACGAATTTCATCGAAACTGCGGGTAAAGGCTATGAAGCGGATGTACGCGGACGCCATTACAGGATTGGTTCTGCGAAGCTCGTGGGTGTAAAGTCGAAAAATCTCGAAACTGCGGTGTATATCAGTAAAAATGATCAGTTACTGGCAAAATATGTCTTCAAAAACGAATACAGACCGAATTTAGCACATCTTTTTACTAAGCTGAAAACATACGCTGTGCATATCCTAAGCGGTGACAATTCATCGGAGGAAAAATCACTTGCTGAGATCATTCCAAATGCAGCTGGAATGGCATTTAATCAAAGTCCGGAGGATAAGTTGATGTACATACAGGCATTACAAAACCGCGGCGAAAAAGTGGCGATGGTAGGCGACGGCCTGAACGATGCCGGAGCGCTGAAACAGAGCGATGTAGGAATTGCGGTGGCCGATGACACGCACGCTTTCACTCCTTCCTCAGATGTCATCATGGCGGGAGTAAAACTGCCGGCTCTCCACGATTATCTAAACTTCACTAAAGATGCGATGACGATTGTGAAGATTACGTTTGGGATCAGTTTCTTCTACAACATCATCGGGCTTTCTTTTGCGGTCACCGGCCACATGTCACCTCTTTTCGCGGCAATCATCATGCCCATCAGTTCGATAAGTGTAGTAGCTTTCACGTCTGCAAGTACGTGGTGGAGGAGCCTGAAGTATTTTAGACTGAAAACAGATTAGAAGGCAAAAATGCAGGGATATTTATTTAATAATGTATTAATCAACAACTTAAGTTAAAACAGAACCGACGAGGTAATTTTATGTTAAATAGGCGACCGGTTATATTATAATATTATCATAAATTTTGAGTAATTTTGAAGCGGTTTTTCGCTAAATTTGCACTGGAATATGGATATTTTATATTTGATGATTCTCTGCAGCGTTTCAGTAGCTGTGATTTTCTTAATCATCTTTATTGTAAGTGCAAGAAAGGGACAGTTCGAAGATGACGAATCGCCCGCAGTGCGCATTTTGCTCGATAATGAAGTCGTGAAAAATGAGCCCGAAACCTCAAATGAAACTGAGCAAAAAAACAAAAAAACAGACGAAATAAGTGAATAATAATATGGAAACACAAAAGTTTAGTTACGACAACAATATTGTGCGGGCGTTCCTTTACGCGACCGTTGTGTTCGGTCTCGTAGGATTTCTTCTAGGCCTTATTGCTGCGCTGATGCTGTTCTATCCGGAACTACCTGAATTTATCTTTGGAACCGATGACACCACGATTAAAAGTTTACAGAGCGGAAATCTGCAGGGTTTGATCAACTCTCAGGGTGCATTTGGTTTTGGCCGAATCCGTATGCTGCATACCAGTGCGGTAATCTTCGCATTTGTCTGTAACGGTTTTTTTGCTGGTGCCTATTATTCAATCCAAAGATTGCTTAAAACCCGCATGTACAGTGACACGCTTTCGTGGATTCACTTCTGGGGATGGCAGCTGATGATCGTTTCGGTAGTGATTACTTTCCTTATGGGTATCAACACCTCAAAAGAATATGCAGAACACGAGTGGCCAATCGATATCCTGATTACCGTGATCTGGGTGATCTTTGGTATAAATATGTTTGGAACCATCATCAAAAGAAGGGTTCGCCACTTATACGTTGCCATCTGGTTCTATCTTGGCACCTGGGTTGCAATTGCGATGCTTCATATCTTCAATAACCTTGAAGTTCCGCTTTCATTTGCAGGCTGGAAATCTTATTCGGCTTACGCCGGTGTAAAAGATGCGTTGGTACAGTGGTGGTATGGCCACAATGCGGTAGCATTCGTACTTACGACGCCAATCCTCGGTTTGATGTATTATTTCTTACCGAAAGCTGCAAACCGTCCGGTTTTCTCATACAAATTATCAATTATTCACTTCTGGTCACTTATTTTCGTGTACATCTGGGCGGGTCCTCACCACCTTCAGTATACGGCAATTCCAGGTTGGGCGCAGGCTTTGGGAACAGGTTTCTCCATCATGCTTATTGCACCGTCTTGGGGTGGTATGCTGAACGGTCTTCTTACACTTCGTGGCGCCTGGGACAAGGTTCGTGAAAATCCAGTGTTGAAATTCTTCGTTGTGGCGATTACCTGCTACGGTATGGCTACTTTCGAAGGACCACTTTTAGCGACTAAGACATTAAATAAAATCGGGCACTTTACAGACTGGGTAATCGGTCACGTACATATTGGTGCACTTGGCTGGAACGGATTCATGACTTTTGGTATGATCTATTACCTTCTTCCAATAATGTGGAGAACTAAGCTATGGTCTGTTAAATTAGCCAACTGGCACTTCTGGCTGGGAACTTTAGGTATCATTTTCTACGCCGTGCCACTTTACATCGCCGGTTTCACACAAGGATTGATGTGGAAACAGTTTAATCCGGACGGGACTTTGGTTTACAAAAACTTCCTTGATACGGTAACGGCGATCATTCCATACTACCAGATGAGATTTGTAGGCGGATTGCTTTACATCTCCGGAGCTATTTTAATGGCGATCAACGTAGTTGCAACAGTACGTCAGGGCTCATTCCAAAAAGAAGTTCCGGCAGAAGCACCTGCACTTGGAAATATCAGTAAGAAAAGAAAAGAAGGCGAAGGCTATCACCTTTGGCTGGAAAGGACTCCGGTTCTATTGACTGTACTATCCTTTGTAGCAGTAGCAATCGGTGGTTTCATTGAAATTGTTCCTACTTTAGCGATAAAAGACAACGTACCGACGATTTCGGCAGTGAAACCATACACTCCGCTGGAGCTTGAAGGCCGCGACCTTTATATCCGTGAAGGCTGTAACGCCTGTCACACGCAGATGATCAGACCATTCCGTGACGAAGTTGTAAGATTTAACGGTAAAAACGGACAGTATTCCAAAGCTGGAGAGTTTGTTTATGACAGACCTTTCCTTTGGGGATCGAAAAGAACCGGTCCGGATCTTCACAGACAGGGTGGGAAAAACCCAAGCTCATGGCACTACAGACACATGCTTAACCCTAGGGTAACTTCCGCAGGTTCTATTATGCCTAGATATCCATGGTTGATCTCAAATGATTTGGACCGCAGTAAAATGGTAGATAAGATTAAACTTATGAAAAACAGTTTCGATGTACCGTATACGCAGGCACAGATTGATTCGGCTGATACCTGGGCGGATAACCAAGCATCGTTGATCGTAGGTCAGATTTACGCAGAAGCAGCTGACGTGAAAAAGGCCTATGAAGATAAAAAAGCAGCTGAAGGTGCAGATTTCACTCCACTTGAGAAGAAAGAGATCGTTGCGCTGATTGCTTACCTGCAAAGGCTGGGAACAGATATCAAGACAACCGAAATCAAAACTGCGAGCACGAAATAGATCTTCACATTTAAAAAAGGCAAAGCAATGATTCCTCAAAATGTAAAAGACATTCTTTCAAACTCCGAAAATACGGGCCTGTACCAAACATTGGCGCTAATATTGTTCCTGCTTTTATTTCTGGGAATTACATATTATGTGTTTTCGAGACCGAAGAAATATTACGATGAGGAGGCCAGCGCACCCCTGGACGATGACAACGAAGACAAAAACTTTTAATTTTTAAAGAAATACCCATGAAACAGAGAACGCCGGTATTCGTAACCATTCTTGTTATAGTAGCACTGCTTATGCTGGCCTGCTATATGTTTATCCAGAACTCATCATTTTTACTGTCAGCCTATTTTTGGGGCACGGTAGTGATTGTGAGTATCATCGCGATGATTCAGCACGCTATTGGAGATTTGGTAGAGAATGTTAAGTTTAAAAGACTAACTGATCAGGAAAAAGCTGAATATCTGGAAGCTAAAAAAGTTCCTTATTTCAAAGCACTTTACGAAAGTGCTTTCAAGAAACAGTCGGCAAGCGAGGAAAAAGATATTCTAATCGACCACGGTTTCGATGGTATCATGGAGCTCGATAACCAGTTGCCAAAATGGTGGCTAGGCCTGTTCTACTTCGGTGTTGCATATTGTATCGTGTATTTGGTTGCGTATTCATTTACGGATTTTGGTCACCAAATGGCTGAATATGACGAAGAATATGCGGCACAAACGGCAAGCATTGCTGAGTACATGGCCAACACGCCTCCCCCAACTATTGAAAACGCAGTCTACAGCCCTGATAACATCGCGGCAGGCGAAGAAGTTTTCAAAACAAACTGTGTTACATGTCACGGTGATGGCGGACGCGGTGGAATCGGGCCAAACCTTACCGATAATGCATGGATCAACCAGCCGGAGAAAACTTTATTTAAAAACGTTTTCCACATGGTTGAAAACGGAAGCCAGAATAACCCTACCATGCAGGCTTTCGGAAAGAACAATGTACTTTCTGGGTTCGATATCCAGAATGTAGCAGCTTATGTTTATCATATAAATCAGGAGCAACCTCCGGTAACGCCTGCAAACGGCGGAGCGGCACCGCAGGGCACACCTGCAGCCTGGGAAAAATAACGAATTTTCCCATATAATATAATCATAAACATAATGCGTTATTCAAATCAAAAAATAGCGGATTATGTTTTTTGTTTTTAAAAAAATGAGTTTTTAACATGTCGGATGATCAGTTTTTAAAAGGAGGTCAGAACCAGGTTGTGGAAGCAGAAACCTTCCGCGATTCTGTGGGAACCATGGATCAGTCAGGGAAGCGAAAATGGGTCTTTCCGCGCAAACCGAAAGGCAGGTATACCAATTACAGAACTTTGGTTGCGTGGTTCCTTTTAGCCATATTCTTTGCACTTCCATTCATCACCATTAACGGCAATCCGTTCCTGATGCTCAATTTTGTCGAGCGGCAGTTCTTTATCGGCGGACAACCATTCTACCTTCAGGATTTCTTCATACTGGCACTTGGAGCCATTACTTCAATTGTTTTTATCATTCTTTTCACCGTAGTTTTCGGCCGTATATTCTGCGGTTGGATCTGCCCACAAACTATTTTTCTTGAGATGATCTTCCGTAAAATCGATTATCTGATAGAAGGAGACAGAAACAAGCAGATGAAACTGGACAGACAGGAATGGGACGCTGAAAAAATCTGGAAGCGGTCTCTGAAATGGTCAATATTCATCATTATTTCCCTTATAATCACCCACTGGATGTTCATGTACATCGTGGGTTATCAGGAAGTATTCGAAATGGTGAAACAGGGCCCGATGAAAAACTTTACCAGTTTTCTTGTGATGATCCTGTTTACCGCGGCATTTTATTTCACTTTTGCATGGTTCCGGGAACAAGTTTGTACGCTAGTTTGTCCTTATGGCAGACTGCAGGGTGTGTTAATCGATAAACAGACAATCAACGTCTATTACGATTTTAAGCGTGGCGAAAACCGCTCGAAATGGCGCAAGGGAGAAGACCGCCGCGCAGAAGGAAAAGGTGATTGTATTGACTGCAACCAATGCGTGGTTGTTTGCCCGACAGGAATCGATATCCGCGACGGACAGCAGCTTGAATGCGTAAACTGTACAGCATGTATCGATGCCTGTGATGAAGTGATGCTGAAAGTCGGGTTGCCATTAGGTCTTATCCGATACGCTACAGAAGATGAAATAGAAAAAGAAGAATCTTTTAAATATACCGGCAAGATGAAAGCATACACTGCAGTGCTCCTTTTGCTCGTCGGTTTTTTAGGATTTCTTCTTACAAACCGCGGAAGTATGGAAGCGAAATTCATTAAACCAGCAGGTTCTACCTACTTTGTACGGGAGGGAAAGATCACGAATATCTATAATTATACTTTCCTTAATAAATCAAACCAGGACCAACTTGTAACCATTAAAGTCATAGAGCCGGCACATGGAACCATCACACTGAGTTCAGACAATAAAATATTACTCAAGCGCGACCAAATGACCAAAGGAACTGTAAATATCAGTTTCCCGGAGAAAGAGATTAAGTTTTCAAAACAAAATGTCACGATAGGCGTTTATGATCAGAAAGGCGAACTTTTAGATTCATTCGACACCTATTTTGAAGGTCCGTTCACATTACAATTTTAATAAAAATCATGTTCAAAAAATTCAGCTGGGGACACGGCGTAGTGCTGGCCCTGGGCTCATTCATAGCTTTTATCCTGTTTCTGATATTTGTCTTCTCACACGGAATGAAAAATTCCGAACTCATTTCAGATAATTACTACCAGGACGAACTCACCTATCAGGATGTCATCGATGCTAAAACTAATGCGGATGAACTGGCGGACAAACCGTCATTCAGCCAGACACCGGCGGGTATCACAATTACCTTCCCAAGCGGAACTGTTCCAGATAACCAGGAAGTAGATTTTGACCTCTTCCGTACCGATGATTCGAATCTTGACGTACACAAAAAAATAGAACTCAACAGCCAGAAAAAGTTTACAATTCCGAGCAAAGTCATCGTTGCCGGATCCTACACTCTAAAACTTAAATGGCAACAGAATAAAAAACCTTATCAGGTAGATTACGACGTGGTATGGAACTGACAATGCTTTTCGCGGCAATCGCGCTTGGATTTGCGTCCGGCTTCCACTGTATCGGTATGTGCGGACCCATTGCGCTGTCCTTGGGTCTTACAAAAAAACAGGCAACAAATTATTACCTGCAAAACCTTACTTATCAGTTTGGCCGAATCACTACATACGCCTTTTTGGGCGCCGTCCTCGGGATTGTAGGACAAAGTTTCGCGATGGCCGGTTTCCAGCAATATCTTACCGTTACGGTTGGCGTGATTCTGATCATCATGGCGCTGTTTTCATTTGGAGGAAAAGACTTCGCTTCAAAAATTCCGTTTTTTTCTTCTTTCTTATTTAAAATCAAAAAAAACCTGGGATCAATACTCCAAAAAGCAGATTATCCCTCCAGATTCACAACCGGAATCTTAAACGGTTTTCTACCTTGCGGCATGGTCTACATGGCACTTACCGCTTGTCTCGCCTCAGGCGGCATTTGGCAAAGCGCAGCGTTCATGGCCACATTTGGACTCGGCACGCTGCCATTTATGTTTGCTGTCGTATTGGCGGGAAATCTGATGACTGCTGCGTTCCGTATTAAAATTCTAAAGTTTATTCCGGTCATGATGTTCATTTTAGGCGGACTGTTTATCGTTCGCGGTCTCGAAATCGGAATTCCATACATTTCCCCGAAAAAAGAAGCACTGCAGATTCATCACAATGATTCTGATGCCCATCACAACGGAAACCACGAGACATGTCATTAATTTGGTGAATGTTTCCTTCTCAAAAATACCTTAATTGTTTCCCACTGTCTTCGGTTCTCACCATTATTTCGGCCTGTTAAAATCACTAGGACTAACTTAGGTACAGCTTTTGAATCTAAACATGAAAATTGTGTTTAAGATGACGAAAATGAAAATATGGCTGATTGCCGCCGGCGCATTTTTAGTGCAATCGTGCTCCGTAAATAGCGAAACCACCTACTTCAAAGATGCTGCAACCAGCATGGAATCTAACATTTTGATGGATCAAAGTGCACTCGGCATGCTGAGTGCAATGAACGCTGGAAGTGGAAATTTAGCCGATTCGAAGACTTTGAAAAACCTTTCGACCGAGTGGAAAAGCCTTTATGATATCCAGAAAGATGAATTGATAACCGTCAACAAAGATTCCGCTAAAGTCCTGCAGAAAATGTTTTTAAAAATAAATAAGGACAAAGGCCAAATTTACGGGCTTTCATTAAAGTATGACAAACTTTTGCCAGCCGAGATTGCGAGCTTATTCGCCCAGAACAAACAACTTAAGAGTTTGCCGTTGCAAAACATTGCCAATTGGGACGGGAAAACATTGACGATAGATACTGATAAGTTTAATACAACGGAGTTTTTAAGCCAAATGAGCAAAACGACTGCTCAGGATAAAACTGCAGCACCGAAAACCAAAAGCGACTCTCTGGAAGTGTATGGCAAACAAATGGCTCAGGGAATGCTTGGAATGATGAAAATGTTCAACATGAACTTTACCAGCACGATGAAATTTCAAAAGCCAATCACTTCAATCTCCGGAAAACATGATTTTGTGAAACAAATTGACGCGAAAACGATTAAGATTAATGTCCGGACCAGTGACCTTCTCGATAACGGAAAAGCGCTCACCAACAAAGACCGCAAGATCATAATAACTACACAATAACAAAAAAGCCACCTGTATGAGGTGGCTTTTTTTACTCTGGATTTTAATTGATCAGGTCAAACTTTGTGTACTCCGCTATTCTCGCCGGAATTCTGATTCCGTTCTCAGTCTGATTGTTTTCAAGAAGCGCAGCCATGATTCGTGGCAATGCAAGCGCCGAACCGTTCAGTGTATGCACGAGCTGCGTTTTGCCGTCGGTTCTGTAGCGGCATTTCAAGCGGTTAGCCTGGAAGGTTTCAAAATTTGATACAGACGAAACCTCAAGCCATTTTTCCTGCGCCGCGCTCCACACTTCAAAATCGTATGTCATCGAAGACGTAAAGCCCATATCGCCGCCGCAAAGCCTCAAAATTCTGAACGGAAGTTCAAGGTCTGTCAAAAGCGATTTTACGTGTTCTACCATTTCTTCGAGCGCTGCGTAAGAGTTTTCAGGCTTTTCCAGACGTACAATTTCGACTTTCTCAAACTGGTGCAACCTGTTAAGTCCGCGAACGTGTGCGCCGTAACTTCCCGCTTCTCGGCGGTAGCACTGTGAAAAGGCGGTGTTTTTGACCGGCAAGTCTTTTTCATCAAGCAAAGTATCGCGGTAAAGATTCGTTACCGGCACTTCCGCGGTAGGTATCAAATACAGATTGTCCTCATTCGCAAAATACATCTGGCCTTCTTTATCCGGTAACTGTCCGGTTCCGTAGCCCGAGGCTTCGTTCACCACGTGTGGCGGATTCACTTCCAGATAACCTGCCTCTGTATTTTTATCGAGAAAATATTGGACTAATGAACGCTGCAACCGTGCGCCTTTGCCGAAATATACAGGAAAACCTGCACCGGCGATCTTTACACCCAGCTCAAAATCAATCAGATTGTATTTTTTGGCAAGTTCCCAGTGCGGTACAGCGCCTTCGCCCAATCCTTCCACATCATGCGACTGATAAACGATCTCGTTATCATCAGCGGAGGTTCCGGCTACCACTTTGCTGTAAGGTATGTTTGGGATTTGATACAGAATATCGAGCAACCTGTTTTCTGCGTCTTTCAAACTTTGCTGCAGCGTCTGCGCATTATCTTTAAAGGTTGCGGTCCGTGCTTTAGCGTTTTCAGCTTCATCTTTTTTGCCTTCCTTCATCAACATCCCAATTTCTTTCGAAATCTTATTCATTTCGGTCTGGTTCAGTTCAAGCTCAGACTGTAGGCTTCTACGCTCATCGTCGGTTGCAATCGCTTCATCAACCAGGTTTAACTGGCGGAAATTTCTTTTATTTAAACCTTCTAAAACACGTTCGCGCTCCTCGCGCAAGATATTGACCTGTAACATTTAACGGTGAAATTTTTATTAAGATAGACTTAGGCTTGACAGCTGCTCAGAAAATACAAATTTAAGCTTTTTAGGCTAACTTTTTTAAGCTAATCATTTGGAAACCCTCACCAGATTAGGCCCGGCATCGGTTTTTCTGAATTTTAAAATGTTGTTGTAATAAACTTCGCTGATTTCAAAAATATCCGGCGCAGACTTGTACCGCAAAGAAAGTGTATCGTTCACTATGGTATCAGTGCTGTCTGATAACTGTTTTGTCAAAAGCATAGCTATTTTCGATTCGTAAACCTTTTGATTTGTGGTAGAATCTATTAAAATACGACGCGCGCCGGCAATGTACTCAATATAATTCAGCGTGTCTGCGTCTTTCTTTAAAGTGAAATTTACAGGCCCATTATCTGTGAGGCCATAGACATCATTCATCCTGATATTTGAATAATGTCCCTCCACGTTCTGATTCAGCAGATCTGTGCCCGCGGAATCGATGTAGAGCTGGATCACCTGGTCTATCCTTTGAATCTGCTCCTCGTCACTGCGGCATGCGGTAAAGAAAAGTGCGATAAGAAGCGCTGTAAATAGTGCGTTTTTCATTTAAGCAAAGATAGAATTTCTGGTGCATTGTTGAAAATGAAGGCTTACGACGCTTTTCCTCTTATTTTTGTAATTAGAACAGTGAGTTCGCTTTTGGAAAGTATAAAATCGCTCATCCGGAATTCAGTGATTTCATAAAAACGGTAAAAAAGCACCATCGAGGACAGAAGGTACGAAAGTGTAGTAACGACACATGCACCCAACAAGCCCCATTTCGGGATGACAAGCCAAGAAGTAACCAGAGTGAAAATCAAACCAATAACAGATTTTATATTGAGAATCCGGAGACTGTTAATTCCTGCAAAATAATGCCCGACGATATTTGAAACCGCAATGGCCAGGATGCCCGGCGCCAAAAGTAAGATGATGATTTTGGTCTGAACAAAATCTGCCCCTAAAATAGCAGCATACCACTCCGCGGGAATCAGCAGGATGATGATAAGAAACAGTAAACTCACCATGAAACTCACCCGGAGTGATATCTTTGTTTTGATAATTGCATCTGCAGATCCATCTTTGGCGACCAAATCAGAATAAAGAATCACGGAAAGACTTTTACTCACCGTCCAGATTGCTTCAGAAAAAGCCACACCTACCGAAAAAATACCGACGCTTGAGATGCCGCGGAAATATTCGAGGAAATAAAAGGAGGCGCGGTTATTCAAAAATTGCAGGAAGGCGCTGAGCTGCGATTTCCACCCGTAATCGAACAGGTTTCTGAAGATATTTTTGGACCAGGTAATATTAAAAATTTTAAATCCGCGCAGTAGCAGCACCGAACTCGCCACATAAAGTATGATGTAACAGACAATAAGTGCCACGAAATAAACTTCGACTGAACGCACATTGAAAATATAAATCAACGCCAGCATAACCGCGAGGTGAATCGCCTGCTGAAGTACTGAAAACAAATTAAACATTCCGATCTGCTGCCTGCCGATAAAGAGATTGAAGTTGGTGGTAAGCAGCGAAAAACTCACTGAAAGCCCGATGAGATACGCGAAATGATCCATCGGGTGCAGCCACGAAAGCAGGACAGGAAAAATGACGCCGGAGATTAGCGACCAGATGTAAGCACGCGCTACCACCTGCTCGGCCTGAAATTTTGATGAATAATAGGAGACGCTGCTACCTGTAAAGATATTACTGAAAAAACCGATGATCGCGAGGTCTGCAATCACAAGTGAAATGGTGCCCTTGCCTTCTGTGCCCCAAAAATTTGTCGTGAAAATCAGCAGCCCGAAGTTCAAACCCAGAATGATGAAGCGTGCGGCAAAACTTTCGAGA
The DNA here is from genome assembly GCF_014837035.1 of Kaistella pullorum. Taxonomy (GTDB): domain Bacteria; phylum Bacteroidota; class Bacteroidia; order Flavobacteriales; family Weeksellaceae; genus Kaistella; species Kaistella rhinocerotis. The sequence goes on from NZ_JACSPS010000001.1 coordinate 405,145, forward strand.
ATCCTTCTTGATTTCATTATTTAGGTGCGAACTGCTTCACGAAATTTACAAATATTCCGCTGATTTTATTCCAGTTCAGGTCTTTTTTGTAGTATGAAACTGCATTTTGAGCATGTTTATGATATAATTTCAGGTCGTCCAGGTATTGACAAATGCGTTCAGCAACTTCATCAGCGTGTTCGGGATCTGCTGTAAAACCAAATTTCGAAATATCCAAATGCTCACCAATTGCTTTCAAATGCGAATATATCACCGGTTTACCGGCAGCAGCATAGTAGAAAATCTTAATCGGCAGACACCGGTGATTTTCGTTGGTTGCCGGTCGAAGATCAAAGCAGATATCTGCCTCGGCTATGCTTTCAGTGAATTTTTCAAGTGATGTTGGTGGCAAAATTTTTAATTCGTCAACAGTGGTTTCAGCTTTAAGTCTTTCAAAATAATCTTCATCACCAGGCCTGACCGACCCGATTAATAACACTGAAATAAAGAGTTCTGGCCGCATCACTCGTAAAACACTTACTGCATTAAAAAAATTATTGATGCCTTTGTCTCTCGAGAACGTGCCGGTATAGCAAAGTGTAATCTTTCGAGGATTTAGCTCATTTACCGACTCAAAAATGAGTGACTCATCTGGAAAATAAGGAAGCAAAATTTGGGGTTTGAATGGAAAAACCTCGGCAAGCGGCTGTCGTTTAGATTTTTCGCCAAAAATGAATCCGTTACTGAGGAAACCGGCATAAAGTTGGATCAAAGAAAACTTCACGTAATGAAGTGGCCTCAAAAAAACTGAATACACTGCCAACATTCGGTCTGAGGGATACCATTCTGTAACATCATACAAGATTTTGCACTTTGTGCGTCTATTGTAGTCCTTCGCCGCAATAACCGCCAACGGCTCTGACGCGATAATGCAGTGAGGTTCAAAATCATTGATCACATCCTGAAAAAACGCTTTCTTGACGTTAACTGTCGCTGATAAAATATTTTGCGATTTCACAGAAATGCCATCTAGCTCACCCTCAAAATCCGATGACAGGCTGCTGATTTTCACCTCATAACCCTGTTTTATGAGCTCTTTGGCCTGATGATGAAAAATACGGTCATCATCATAACGGTGTGAGGTGGTGAGAAATAAAATTCTGGGCATTTCAACTTTTTATTAAAAACCCTTTCGGCCCGCAAGCAGAAAGGGATATAAATTTAGAAATAAGATTCGGATTACTTACTTGCTGACATACATTGAAGCCCAACTTCGCTTCAGCGGCAATAAAAAATCGCTGAGGAAAGCTAGGTATGAGTTCTTCGAGAAATCAAAAACCTCTATATCGTGCGAAATTTCGCCAATTTTTAATGCATTTCTGAAATCCTGCAACTTCATTGTTTTCACCTCACCATTTTCCACAAAAGTGGCCTTCATCCTGTCAAACAGCCCCAGCTTGTACTGCTCATCTATTTCGCGCATCACGCCACCTAGCGCATCGATTGAGCAACCGGAAGCAGCTTCCACTTCTTCATCTACACACACCACGATGAACTGATTCTTCTCAATCTTAAATGAAGATGATAGCGGCTTGCCGTGTGCGGCCCATCCGGCCAAAAAATCATACAGTTTTTCGGTAATCACTTTGCTTTCCATCGCCGTAAAAGGCCGGGAAGCCGGGTATATGATCACGCGGTAATCGCTGGTTTCTACGGAATTTAACTCTTCTATTTTCATTCTCTCCTGTAAAATTAAAATGTATAGATTACAAATCTTCTGCTTCTGCCAAGAGTTCCGCAATGTCTTTTACCTGCACAGAAGTGTTGTCTAGATGTTTCACACCATCTGTCATCATCGTCATACAGAACGGACAGCCAGTGGCGATTACATTGGGTTGCACAGAAAGCGCTTCCTCTGTTCTTTCGACATTTATATCTTTAAAACCTTTTTCCGGTTCCTTAAACATTTGCGCACCACCAGCACCACAGCAAAGACCATTGGTTTTGCAGCGTTTCATCTCTACCAGCTCCGCATCAAGTTTTTCCAAAAGCATACGCGGCGCTTCATATTCGCCGTTTGCACGTCCGAGGTAGCAGGGATCATGGAAGGTAATTTTCTTTCCTTTAAAGGTTCCACCTTCTATCTTTAAACGGCCTTCATCCATCAGCTGGCGCAAAAACTGGGTGTGATGAATCACCTCATAATTTCCACCAAGGTTTGGATATTCGTTCTTAATGGTGTTAAAGCAATGCGGGCAAGCCGTCACAATCTTCTTTACATCGTAGGCATTCAAAACTTCAATATTGGTAAGCGCCATCATCTGGAAAACAAATTCGTTTCCGGCACGTTTTGCAGGGTCGCCCGTGCAGCCTTCTTCAGGACCTAAAACGGCAAACTCTACATTGATTTTATTTAAAAGCTTGCAGAAAGCACGTGTAATTTTTTTTGCGCGGTCATCGAAACTGCCGGCACAACCTACCCAAAATAGAACTTCCGGAGATTTGCCTTCGGCAGCGTACTCTGCCATTGTTTTTATAGTAAAATCCATTATCTGTTATGCTACTTGAATTGCGTTTTCCAGTTCAAATAAGTTATTTGAAGCGAGGCCGAAGCCATCACAATCTTCTATTAATTTAAATTTTAATCCTGTGCCCAATTCAGACGGTCAGCCTGGTTATATTGCCACGGCGCAGCATTGTTCTCAATATTGGCCATCATGAGGTTCAGTTCCTGTGGCGCTGCAGACTGCTCCATCACAAGATATCTGCGCAAATCTATAATGATTGAAAGCGGATCAATAAGCACCGGGCAGGCTTCTACACATGCATTACACGTCGTACAAGCCCAAATTTCTTCCCGCTGGATGTGATCATCAATCAGTTTTTTTCCGTCATCGACGAATTTTCCGTTCTTGTTGATGTTTTTACCAACTTCCTCTATACGGTCACGTGTATCCATCATGATCTTTCGCGGCGAAAGTTTCTTACCTGTAATGTTGGCCGGACAAACCGCGGTGCACCGCCCACATTCCGTACATGAATATGCATTGAGTAACTGTACCTGATTCAAATCAAAAATATCATTAGCCCCAAATTTGTCCGGAACCGTGTTTGGATCAGCGTCCGGTTGAGCAGCATACGGATCAGCATTCGGATCCATCATCAGTTTGATCTCCTGAGTTACAGAAGCTAAACTGCTGAATTCTCCTTTAGGCTGAAGGTTGGCGTACCACGTATTTGGAAACGCGAATATTATATGAAGGTGTTTTGAGTAATAGAGATAGTTCATGAAGAACAAAATCCCGAGGAAGTGAAACCACCAGGCGCCACGTTCTAAAATTACGAGTGAGGTTGCATCAAAGTTCTGTATCAAACTGCCAATCAGACCTGAAGAAACGGGAAAATTTCCATGAGCGGCTGATTCACCTTTTTGCTGCAGCGCCCAGTCAGCAGCGTTCATCGTAAAGAATGCGATCATTAAGGCAAATTCAATGATAAGGATCCAGTTCGCATCCTGTTTAGGCCAGCCAAAAAGCTCTTTCATGGTGAGTCTCTTTACACCAAAAAAGTTTCTTCGGATAAAGAAAATAACAACTGCGACGAGAACTAACAGCGCTAGTACCTCAAGTGTTGCCGTGAAAACTGAGTAAGCAGAATCGCCTATGATTCCTGCGAGAAAACGGTGAGTACCGAAAATTCCGTCGATGATGATTTCAAGCAATTCCAGATTGATGATTACAAAACCAACATATACGATGATATGCAGAATTCCGGCGATGGGCCGCTTGGTCATCTTGCTTTGCCCGAGTGCAACTTTCGACATCATCGCCCAGCGTTCTGCCGGCCGGTCACTGCGTTCAATCTTTTTTCCGAGTTGGATGTTGCGGTAGATTTCCTTTAAACTTTTAAAAAAAAGTCCGAAACCTACGATGAGGGCGATAAAAAATATAATATTGTCAATATACTGCATATTGAAAGCGTTTATTCTTTAGGCGAGCTGTTTTTACCGAAAACCGAAAAATTAAGGTAACGTTTCGGGTTTGCTTTAAGATCTAATATCAAATTGTTCAGGTTGGCTGATGACTCATTGAGATTACGGTAAAGTTCTTCATCTTTGGCCAATTTGCCAAGAGAACCTTCGCCATTCTGTATGCCCGAAATAACACCATTCAGCTTATCTGCGGTAATACTAAGGTTGTCAATGGTATTATTGAGCTTTTTCACATCTACCTCATCGGCAACGCGGCCATATTTGTCGATTGCAGTACGTGCACTGATGGTCGCAAGGTTTGCATTATCGAGCATTTTCTGTACACGGGGATCATTATTAGCCAACAAAGCGTTGGTTTGGCGCGAAGTACTTTCAAAAGACGCCACGGTTCTGTTCAGGTTGATCAGTAGCGCACGGATTTCCGCCCTGTTTTGCTCATCAAGCAGTTGGGTTGCGTTGTTTGTAAGCGAATCCACACGTTTCAGAACTACCTGAAGCTGATCTTTTACGGGACCGACCTGTGATGAGATACTGTTCATCATTGAAAGTTTGAATTCACCGCTCAACGTATCGCCATCCTTCGCCTCAGGACCTCCATATGCCAGATTAACGCGCATTTGTTTTCCGGACATCAAACCAGGTTCAAAGATCTCCAGCGTAGACTTTTTGGAAAATTTAAAATTTTCATCCACGGTCACCTTCACTACGAAATGAATCCTTCCGTCTTTGTGCGTCACAGGCATGATCTCATCTACCTGCCCTACTTTTAGACCATTGATAGAAACGGGATTTGAGGCTTCAAGGCCTTCTACATTGTCAAACTGTGCGTAAAAAATATTGTCTGTGGTAAAAAGGCTCTTGCCCTTCATAAACTGAAACAGGATTACGAATCCTATGATCGCTAAAACAGCGATTAATCCAGCTTTTATCTCTTTAGAAAACTTCACTCTTGGGGTATTTTAAGTAAACAAATATAATACATTTTTGAAACAAGTTCACATTAGTGAAAACTGTGCCATCTAAACAGAAAAGCGACTGTGAAAGCCGCTTTTCGAGATATATTCTTTAAGATTCTTACTGCATCGCTGTCTGGTTGAACAGTTCGATTCGGTAATCTTTTATTTTTGCATTGTCCTGAAGACTCTTCAGAAGTGCCTGACCAAACTGCTGTGAGTTTTGCCCGGCTATTGCTTCAGTCACTTGCTTGATGTCACCTGGTTGCTTGTTTACGGTTTCAGAGTTTTTCACCAAAACATACACACCGGTCATACCTTCTACAGGCATTGAAAGTTTTCCTTTAGCAACACCGAATGCAGCACCTGCAACTTTCGGCTCCATAGCACCTGCAAGAAGCGGGTTCAGTATGTTGATCTGTCCGCTGCCCTTCGGCGCACCAAACAGCTTCGCGATCTGGTCAAGGGATTTGGCATTTGCAGCTTTGATCTTTTCAGAAATCTGCTTTGCCATTATTTTATTCTTAATGATAGGCTCTATCTGGTCTCTCACCGCTTCCGGATCAGCAGTTCCTGCATCCTGAATTCCGTTCAGATAAGCGACGATGCGGTCACCAGTACCATCTACAGTAAAGATTTCTGTATCACCTTTGCTGCGTTTCTTGTTAAATGCCCACGCGATGATTTCCTGATCTTTATCGGTTCCCAAACCTGGTAGCTGTCCCTGGAAACGGCCTACTTCTTTAGGATTGTCAAACTGATAGTTTCCTTTCTTCGCGATATTTGCGAAATCGTTGAAAGATTTGCCCTGAACCTGCTGAATAAAGCGGGTAGCTTTAGTGTACACTTCATTTTCAGTTTTGTCTGACGCTTTGACGGCTTTTACCAAGTTAGCAACCTTGTAAGTCATCGCGCCCGATTTTTTGTCTTCGATATTGATGATGTGGTAACCAAACTGCGTTTCTACAACACCCGTTGCGCCCTTCCCGTTGTTAGCCAGGAAGCTTAGATATTCCGGTACGAATGGTGTCGCCGGTGTTGTCCAACCCACGCTTCCACCCTGCGCCGCAGAACTTGGATCTGCTGAATACTTCAACATTTCGGTGAATTTAGCCGGATCAGCTTTAAGTACGGCACCTATAGAATCAGCTAATTTTTTTGCTTCATCCTTGCTTCTGGTTTCATTTGCCCCAGCCTGATTTCCTTTGTAAGTAACCAGGATGTGTCGTGAAAGCGTGGAGTCTGAAGGTTTTTTATCTAAAATTTTAGAAACTACGTAGAAATTTTGCTCTTTGTAAGGACCGAAAGTGCTACCAATGCTTGCACCGGCAACTTTATCCTTAATCTGAGAAGGTAATTGTTCTGCCGAGAAATACTGCGGGTTGAACGGTAAGTCAGAATTTAATGAAACAAACATGGAGTCATTGGTCGTATTCTGGAAGTTCTCTTTCCCATCGCTCATATCAGTTCCCTGAGAAAACAATTTGTTGATCTCATTTTGAGCAAGTGTCTCATCCTGCGCACTTGGGGCCGCCGGGAAATACACGAAACCGATATTACGGCTCGCATCACGCTTGAAAAGAATTGGGTGCTTCTTGATATAATCTGTAAGGTCCTGTCTCGTGATTTTCACAGGATTCTTCTTCTCGTAAACACTGTAGTCTATCTTTACAAAATCGATATTGGCAAGCTGGTCACGCTGCTTCATCATTTCTTCAGCTTCTTTCTTGCTCGCAGTGATACCAATGGAAACATTTGCAAAAAGCTGACGTGCCATCATGCGGTACTCCATTGTACGGCGCGTACGCAGCCAATTGTTGTACATCTCTACGTTGCCGCTGTTTTGCAGATCGGTAATTTGCTTCTTGATTTCCTGGGTCTTGAAGTTCCCCTTCGCATCGAAATTTTCTTTGTTTTGAGCGAACATAGGATCATACTGAAGCTGATTCCAGAACATGTCTTCGGTCAGCGTAAGACCCATTTTCTCGAATTGCTGCTTGATGAGTTTCGACTGTACCATCAGCTGCCAGGCCTGTTCTTCCAAACCTGTGCCCGGTTGCCCTTGCTGCTGAGCCTGTTGCTGCAACATAAAGAGTTGGTCGTCATACTCTTCCTTCGTGATCTCGTCGCCATTTACTTTACCGTACACGCCGGGTTTTGCGCCAAACAATTTTTCCAAACTGTCAGGATTTACCACGAAAGCCAGCATTGCGACTGCGATAATCCCCATCAAAAGCCAAGGCCTGTTTCTAATCTGTCCTAAAATAGCCATTTTGTTGTTTAAATTTTATCAGTTTGCGAAAATACACATTTTAAACATATTAGGAAAAATTTTGAGAATTAATGCTGTAATTTTTAAATCATCGGCAAATATGGCTACAAATGGCCTTGGCACAGTGCTTGTGAAATTACCCTCCGTCCCGTTTATCTAAGAGCGTGGATGAAGATTTTAAAAAATTTAAACAAAACACACGTTTTTATTGATGACAGATTGTCATTCAAATATATTATGGCAGATTTTAATGAACTAAATATTGAGCAGATGATTGAAGATGGTTTCACAATAATGGCCGAAGAGCTCGAACTCGGAGATTTTTCCGAAAGCACACAAAACACCGTGCAGGACGTTTTTCCTATTTTGCCGGTGCGGAACATGGTGATGTTCCCGAAAGTGATCATCCCGATTACAGCCGGCCGTGAAAAATCGATTAAATTACTTGAGGAAGCTCAGCGTAACAACGAATATATCGGTATTCTTACCCAGAATAATTCAGGGATCGAAAATCCTACCGAAGATGATCTTTACAGAATAGGAACTTTGGCCAAGATCATTAAAATAATAAAGCTTCCGGAAGGAAACATCACCGCTATCACGCGTGGTTTCCAGCGCTTCACGGTAAAGAATTTCACCGCGACACAGCCATTCTTCAAAGCTGAAGTTACCAAACTCAAAGACATTACTTCAAAGAAAAAAGAAGAATACGCGGCCCTGCTCGAAAATATCAAGGACATGGCCTTCAAGATCATTGAGCTTGATCCTAACATTCCGGCCGCGGCCAATTTCGCTATAAAAAATATGAGTGATAATGAGGATTTGCTGAATTTCATCAGTGCAAATGCCAATTTTTCGCCGGAAGAAAAGCAAAAACTCCTCGAAGAAAAACACCTCATGAACCGCGCACAGCGTTGCTATGAACTGATGCATGCGGATTTCCGGAAACTTGAACTCCGGAATCAGATCCATCAAAAGACCAACCGCGAGCTCGACAAAAGCCAACGTGAATATTTCCTGAACCAGCAGATGCGCGCCATCCAGGAAGAACTGGGCGGCGGACCGGATTCTGATGTGGAGGAACTGATGGAAAAAGCCAAGAAACTAAGGTGGAGTGATGATGTGGAGACCCATTTCAACAAGGAAATCAACCGGCTACAGAGGCAAAACCCAAGTTCGCCCGATTACAACGTGCAACGGAATTACCTCGACTTCTTTACAGAATTGCCGTGGGAAAAGTATTCAAAGGATGTATTTGATATCAATAAGGCACAAAAAGTTTTAGATAAAGCCCATTTCGGTCTTGAAGACATTAAAAAAAGGATTCTTGAGCATATGGCGGTACTGAAACTTAAAAATAACATGAAATCGCCAATTCTCTGCCTGGTAGGCCCACCGGGAGTTGGTAAAACCTCACTTGGTAAATCTGTCGCAGACGCGCTCGGCCGCGAATATGTACGTGTATCACTCGGCGGGTTGCATGATGAGTCTGAAATACGCGGACACCGCAAGACTTACATTGGTGCAATGGCTGGAAGAATTTTGCAGTCAGTAAAGAAAGCCGGGACATCCAATCCGGTGATCGTGCTCGATGAGATCGATAAAATTGGCCAGGGCGTCCATGGTGATCCGAGCTCAGCGCTTCTGGAAGTGCTTGACCCGGAACAAAATCATTCGTTCTATGACAACTACCTGGAAATGGGTTATGATCTGTCGAAAGTAATGTTTATTGCAACCGCGAACTCACTTTCATCAGTACAGCGTCCGTTGCTTGACCGAATGGAAATCATAGAAATTGCAGGCTATACTTTGGAAGAAAAGGTGGAAATAGCAAAAAGACATTTAATTAAAAAACAGCAGGAAGAAAACGGTCTTGCCGCCAATTCCTTTAAACTTGGAAACGCCGAACTTAAACACATCATCGATGCGCACACGTCCGAAAGTGGCGTGCGTGGCCTGGAAAAAAGGCTTGCTTCTGTGGCAAGATGGGTCGCACTGCAAACCGCGATGGAAAAAGAATACAACGCTAAAATCTCAATCAGTAAAATTGATGAGATCCTGGGCGTTCCAAGACCAAAAAGCCTTTCTGAAATTACCGGCGTGCCGGGTGTTGTGACAGGTCTTGCCTGGACTCAGGTCGGCGGCGACATTCTGTTTATAGAAAGTATCCTGAGCGAAGGCAAGGGAAATCTGACGATGACCGGAAATCTGGGAACTGTGATGAAGGAATCTGCGACCATTGCTTTGGAATATATCAAAGCGAAACACGATGAACTTGGGATTTCTTCGGAAGACATTCAGAAGAAAAACATTCACGTTCACGTGCCGGAAGGTGCCACGCCAAAAGACGGCCCGTCTGCGGGAATCGCCATGCTTACATCTATCGTTTCAAGTTTTACGAATAAAAAAGTTAAGGCACATCTGGCAATGACAGGCGAAATCACGCTGCGCGGCAAAGTTTTGCCTGTGGGCGGCATCAAAGAGAAACTCCTCGCGGCTACGCGCGCCGGAATCACCGAAATTATTCTGTGCGAAGCAAACCGCAAAGATGTGGAAGAAATCAAAAAAGACTACCTGAAAAATTTAAAGATAAATTATGTGAACCGAATGAGCGAAGTGATTGAGCTTGCCATCGAAAAATAATGTGCAGAAACAGGTTAATTAAGAGATTGTAGATTCATTATAAAATTTAAATTTGCCAAAAATTATTTTTAATGAAGTCAAAATTCACGGGCAGTTTACTAAGTTTACTTATACTCGGGTCATGTGCTACTAAAGTCGTTAAGCCAGGCGAACCTGAACAAATTGACAGTAAAGTACGGGTTGGGAATACATATACTTTTAAAAAACTGGATGGCAGCCGAGCAAAATTTAAAGTGTCAAAAGTTGATGCAACAACCATTACGGGCACCGACCTCGATCTTAAAAGCTACAATCTTCAAAGAAACCAGGTCGCCTCGGTGAATAAAAGTAACACACTAGGAACGGTTCTCATTGCGGCGGGTGTCGCTGCAGCGGTAATCACCATTCCGGCATATTCCAAAAACGAACCCGTAGGCGGGCGATAAAATTGTAAAATCACAAACCTCCGGATTTTTCGGAGGTTTTTATTTTCTGTAAATTTGCAGCGTTTCTGAGTGGCTTCCATTCAATAATTTGACCTTTAAAATACAACCGAATGCTTCCTAAAATAAATCCTGAACAAACGAACGCGTGGCAAAATCTGGAAGAACATTTTGCGAACAATGATTTTGAGCTTCGCGAATTGTTTCAGAACAATCCGAACCGTTTTCGCGAATTTTCTGTTCAGCGCGACGGCTATCTGTTCGATTTTTCTAAAAACCTAATTAATGACCAAACGCTTGAACTGCTCCTGAAACTCGCGGACGAAACCGAGCTGAAAGAGGCGGTCGAGGCCATGTTTATAGGAGAGAAAATAAACGAAACAGAGAACCGCGCGGTGCTTCACACGGCTTTGCGAGATTTTTCAGACGCTCCACTGATGGTGGACGGCGAAGACATCAAGCCTTTGATTCGAAGAGTGCTGGCTCAAATGAAGGATTTTTCCGGAAAAGTGATTTCAGGTTCGCACAAAGGTTTTTCGGGCAGGGAAATCACCGATGTGGTGAATATCGGGATCGGAGGTTCAGATCTTGGTCCGGTGATGGTTTCCTCCGCACTGAAACATTTCAAAACGCGGCTTAACGTACATTTTGTTTCAAATGTAGATGGAAATCACATCGCTGAAACTTTGAAAAGTTTAGATCCTGAAACCACCCTTTTCATCATTGCATCCAAGACTTTCACCACGCAGGAAACGATGACGAATGCGGCTTCCGCTAAAGACTGGTTCCTGAAAAAAGGACAGCCGGACGATGTAGCGAAGCATTTTGTAGCACTTTCTACCAATGTAAAATCGGTGAAGGAATTTGGGATTGCCGAAGAAAACATTTTTGAATTTTGGGATTGGGTTGGCGGCCGCTATTCGCTTTGGAGTGCGATTGGCCTCAGCATCGTGCTCGCGGTTGGTTATGATAACTTCGAGCAGCTCTTAAAAGGTGCAAATGAAACTGACAATCATTTCCGTACCGCAGATTTTAAAGAAAACGTACCGGTGCTAATGGCGCTGCTTGGCATTTGGTACCGAAATTTTTACGGCGCGGGAACTTACGCCATCCTGCCATATTCTCAGTATCTTGACCGTTTTGCAGCGTATCTGCAGCAGGGCGATATGGAAAGTAATGGTAAATCCGTAGACCGAAACGGCGAATATGTAGAGTACGAAACCGGCCCGATTATTTGGGGTGAACCCGGAACTAACGGCCAACACGCATTTTACCAATTAATTCATCAGGGTACTGAGCTTATTCCAGCGGATTTTTTAGCATACGTAAAATCGTGCAACGAAGTTTCCGACCATCAGGATAAACTGCTGGCGAACTTTTTTGCGCAGACCGAAGCTTTAGCATTTGGCAAGAATGAAGCTGAAGTTATCGCGGAGATGCAGGCCTCAGGCAAGTCGTCTGATGAAATCGCTAAACTTCTGAATTACAAGGTGTTCTCAGGCGACTCTCCAACTAATTCATTTATATTCAGTGAATTAACGCCGTTTTCGCTTGGTCAACTGATCGCATTATATGAACATAAGATTTTCGTGCAGGGTGTGATCTGGAATATTTTCAGTTTTGATCAGTTCGGCGTGGAACTCGGAAAAGTTTTGGCCGGAAAAATCCTTGCAGAACTGGAGGCCAAAGGAGTAATTTCCTCGCACGATTCTTCTACAAACGGACTGATGAACTACTATCTGGCTCAGAAATAAGCTCTTAAACACATTTAAACAGATATCATGGCACAAATACTCGACGGATTAAAGATTTCAAAGGAAATTAAAACCGAAATCCGATACGACGTAGAAAAAATAGTGGAAGGCAAAAGACGTCCTCCGCACCTCGTGGCAATCTTGGTGGGTCAAAACGGCGCCAGCATAGCTTATGTTAACAATAAAATAAAAGATTGCCGAGAAGTGGGTTTCAAATCGTCTTTGGTAAAATTCCCAAGTACGGTTTCTGAAGCTGAACTTTTGGAAAAGATAAATGAACTGAACCTTTCAAAAGACGTTGACGGATTCATCGTGCAGTTGCCGCTTCCACCGCAGATCGATCAGGAGAAAATCATCATGGCGATTGATCCGCGGAAAGATGTGGATGGTTTTCATCCTGAAAATTTCGGAAAAATGGCCCTCGAGATGGATACTTTTCTGCCAGCAACCCCATTCGGCATCCTTACACTTTTAGAAAGATACCAGATCGATACCAAAGGAAAACATTGTGTGATCATCGGTCGCAGCCGGATTGTTGGCAAACCGATGAGCATCCTGATGGGCCGAAAAGACTTTCCGGGAAATTCTACGGTGACTCTTACCCACTCTTACACGCCACATATTGAGGAATTTACGAAAAATGCAGACATAGTCATTACCGCGCTGGGCGACCCTAATTTCCTTAAAGGTGACATGATCAAACAGGGCGCGATCGTAATCGACGTAGGAATCACGCGCATCGAGGATCAGTCGGACAAAGGTTACAAATTGGTAGGTGATGTAGATTTTGAAAGTTGCAAAGAAATCGCGGGCGCGATAACTCCTGTTCCAGGTGGCGTAGGACCTATGACACGCGCTATGTTAATGAAAAACACGCTTTTAGCTTATAAAACGTCTGTGTACAATGACTAAAGAAGAAGAAAATATTTTGCTGGCGGAGGGAAAAATGCTACCCGTCATGGAGCACTTCTACACATTGCAGGGCGAAGGCGCACATACAGGGAAAGCGGCTTATTTCATTCGCCTGGGTGGCTGCGACGTCGGTTGTCATTGGTGTGATGTGAAAGAAAGCTGGGACCCAACGCTGCATCCGCTTATGAGCGCAGAGTTTATCGCTGAAACAGCCGCAAAACACTGCAAAACCATTGTACTTACCGGCGGAGAACCGTTGATGTGGAACCTTGATATTCTGACTTCCAGACTAAAAGAACTTGGCTGTACGATACATATTGAAACTTCCGGCGCCTACCCCTTGAGTGGACATATTGACTGGATCACGCTTTCACCTAAAAAAACGGGCTTGCCGAAAGAAGAGATTTATGCGGTGGCACATGAACTTAAAATGATCATATTTAACAATAATGATTTTAAGTTTGCGCAGGAGCAGGCTGCCAAGGTATCCCCAACGTGCAGACTTTATATGCAAAGCGAATGGAGCAAGCGTGAGGAAATGTATCCTAAAATCACCGATTTCATTTTAGCAAACCCGAATTGGCAGGCTTCTGTACAAACCCACAAATATTTGAATATTCCATAAAATTATGTTAAATTTACTTAATGTAACTCGGTTTTATGCAGAAAATTCGATATTCGAGGTATTTTAAGGTCTTATTTATCATATTGGATGTGCTGGTAATCACCAGTGTATTTCTATTTTATTTTTTGCGAAACTACAATCAGGCAATTCCGAGGGATATCTGGGAACAGAATATATTTTCGCTCATACTCCTGGCATTTTTCTGGATCTTACTCAGCGGAACCACGCGTCTGTATTCGGTGGCAAGAAACCTCACGTACACCATTTATCTGGAACGTCTGGTCACACACATCTTCATTTTCATTTTTGGTGTCATACTTTTAGCTAAAGTCAGCAACAACGATTTTTTGAAGCAGGATCGCTTCATGATCGCAGTCACGCTTTTTATATTGCTGGTGGTCATAAAATCTGTAATTTCCTTTATCTTAAAATATCTTCGAAGCCGCGGTATTAACCACCGGAATATCATGTTCCTGCCTGATGACAGCTCCGCAGAAATCCTTAAAAATATTTTCAGGAAACGAAAGGATTACGGTTTTAAAATTTTTAATTATCCCGCTCAGCATCCACTTGATTTGCAACACCTTGTTGACTTTTGGAAAAAAACCGGCATCCACACGATGTATGTGTCAACCGGATCCCTTGAAAAACTCCAGGAAAATGAGATTTACCGTCAGGCTGAGTTGCACAAAGTGAGGATTTCCCTGATTCCCGGAACAACCAGAACTAATTTTTTCCAGTATGATCTCGCCTATGTGGAGATGCAGCCAATATTGGTCCCATCTAAATTTCCACTTGATTTCCTGTCGAATAATACATTAAAACGAAGTTTTGACATCGCTTTTAGCCTTGCGGTCCTACTTTTGATTGGCATCTGGCTGTTCCCGCTTGTTGCGCTGCTCATAAAGCTCGACGGAAAAGGACCGGTGTTTTTTACGCAGCAGCGGTATGGCTTTCATGAACGTGTTTTTAAGTGCATTAAATTCCGTACGATGCGTGTAAATGGCGACTGTACACATAAGACCACGGCGAAAAATGATGACAGAATCACCAGGATAGGTCAGTTTCTGCGCAAGACCAGTCTGGATGAGTTTCCGCAGTTCATCAACGTACTGCTGGGCGATATGTCTGTTGTAGGTCCACGGCCGCATATGCTGCTGGTGGACGATTTTTATAAGTTGAAAATCGGCCGCTACTCGATACGCAGCCTTGTAAAACCGGGTGTTACCGGTCTAGCGCAGGTGAACGGTCTGCGCGGTGACAATGGTGACATGGATATCCAAATGAAAAAAAGGATCCTTACGGACGCGTTCTATGTGAAAAACTGGAGCTTTATGCTCGATTTGGTCATCATTTTGAAGACAGTTTTTCTGGTAATTGGCGGGGACAAAAATGCCAATTAAAAATCTTAGAAATAAATAAAATACTAATTTAGCCAAATGTTAAAAAAACTCTTCAGTGAGATAGGAGCTTACTTTCTGCTGCTCTCGAAAAGCCTTAAAAGACCGCAAAAAAGTTCGGTTTTCGGCAAGCTTTTCATGCGTGAGATTCATGATTTAGGTGTCAATTCTTTTGGGCTGGTACTCTTCACCTCCATCTTTGTGGGTGCGGTGGTAGCCATCCAGATGTTCAATAATTTCAGCGCTTCCTCTTTCCCTATTCCAAATGCTTTTATCGGCTATGCCACGAAAGTGGTTTTGATCCTCGAATTTGCCCCAACCATAATTTCGGTTATTCTAGCAGGTAAGGTGGGTTCATATATTGCTTCCAGTATTGGTACGATGCGGGTTACAGAACAGATTGATGCGCTCGATATCATGGGTGTCAATTCTCCAAACTTTCTGATCCTGCCGAAAATCTTGGCAAGTGTAATCTTTAATCCCTTGCTTATTGCGATCAGTATCGTATTCGGCATTTGGGGAGGATATTTGGCAGGCCAGGCAACAGGCAGCTGGAGCAAGGCCGATTATATCACCGGAATACAGATGTATATGCCGCAACATTTCATATGGTATGCCTTCTTTAAGACGGCTATGTTTGCATTTTTGATTGCCACCATTCCGTCGTACTTTGGTTATAATGTGAAAGGAGGCTCACTGGAAGTGGGTCGCGCAAGTACACAGGCGGTTGTTTGGACCATTGTTGCGATCATCATCACCAATTTAATATTAACACAAATGTTCTTAAGCTAATGATAGAAGTAAAAGATTTAAAGAAAAGCTTCGAGAATGTTGAAGTACTCAAAGGTATTACAACCACCTTTGAGACCGGAAAGGTGAATCTAATCATCGGTCAGAGTGGTTCGGGCAAGACGGTCTTTCTTAAGAGTTTGCTCAATGTTTACCAGCCCACCTCCGGCGGGATTCTGTTCGACGGACGTGATATCAATAAAATGTCGCGTGATGAGAAACAGACGCTCCGCTCCGAGATCGGGACGGTTTTCCAGGGCAGCGCACTGTTTGACTCAATGACGGTGGAAGAAAACATCACTTTTCCGCTCGATATGTTCACCAATCTATCTTACCGTGAGAAAAAAAGACGTGTTTTTGAAGTAATCGGGCGTGTACACCTCGAAAATGCAAACCGCAAATTCCCTTCTGAGATCTCCGGTGGAATGCAGAAGCGGGTGGCGATCGCGCGTGCGATCGTAAACAATCCGAAATATTTATTCTGCGATGAGCCCAATTCAGGTCTCGATCCATACACATCAAACATCATCGATGATTTGCTGCTTGAAATTACCAAAGAGTACAACACTACAACCATCATCAATTCACACGACATGAACTCGGTGATGACAATTGGCGAGAAAATTGTATATCTGCGACTTGGAATAAAGGAATGGGAAGGAAACAAAGACATCCTGATCAATGCAGGCAATAAAAACCTCATCGATTTCGTTTATTCGTCGGAACTTTTCAAGGAACTGCGCGAGTACTTTCTTGAAACGAACAAAACATCCATTGAAAATATTGTAAACAATCCTTCGAACAATGAATAAATTATTTAGTATCGCTCTTTTAGGAGCCAGTATTTTTGCATCAGCGCAGGTTTCTGTTGCTGGTAAAGCCAATGTGCTGATCCCTACAAGCTCAGCAACGTGGCAAAACTTCAAAGACGCTGCCGGCACAGCGGTGAGCGAAAAGGGAAAAAACATCACAGGATTTAATGCGGGTCTGTCATTAAAAGTTGATTTACCAACCGCACTTTATGTAATGCCGGAAATCTATTATACCAACTTTAAGAATGAAGTTACCGTAGCCGGTGACACCAATAATCAGCAAACGACGCTAGAGGCAAAAAACAGCCGTATAGATGTTCCTGTTTTGCTGGGTTACAATTTATTAGGTGATATGCTTAGCGCGTATGTTGGGCCTGTTGCAAGTTTTAATTTGGCCAAAGGAGATGATTTCGGAACCTTTGTGCAACAGGTGAAAGCTAAAGATTTCACGATCGGGTATCAGCTCGGTGTGCAGAGTGAAATAAAAAAACTTATTCTTTCTGCGCGTTATGAAGGCGCATTCTCCAGCGACCAACGTAAGTTTGTAAATACCGTGGCCGGTTCAGACCAGGAAATAGAGTATGATAACAGACCGAGTTTCTTTATGGTCGGTTTAGGTTATAAGTTCTAATAAATTTAAAGACTAAAATAAAATCCTCAGAATCAATAGTTCTGAGGATTATTTTTTGGTAGCTCATCGATGGTTTGTTCCCGCGCAAGCTCAGCAATCTGTCGGTCAAGCTCCTCTTTTTCCTTGCGGAGTTTTTTCAGTTCCTGACGTTTCTGCTCTTCGCGCAATGCGGTTCCTTTGCTTACGTAACCTACGATCCCGCCGATTATTAAACCAATACCGATTCCGGCAAGGATACCCATAAGGCTGATAGGTTCAAACAATTTTACAAATGAAAACTCAGGCAACAGATAATAAAGCAGAAAAGCCAGTGCCAGCAGCAAAAAGCCTATAAAATGTAAATTTTTCATTTTCAAATATTAAAAACCTTCCCAAATTTAATAATTATTCAGGAAGGTTCGTTGTTTAATGCGTAATATTTAAAGTTTTCCGCCAGCAGCTTTGTAATACTCAAGTGCTTTAGGCAAACGTCTCTCGATATCTGCCCGTCGGTTTTCAGGACTCGGGTGAGTGGAGAGGAATTCCGGTGGTCTGTTACCTGAAGATGATGCTTCCATACGCTCCCAGAAAGGCTGTGCCTGACGTGGATCATAACCGGCCATCGCCATTAGGTAAAGTCCCATCTCATCAGCTTCCAGTTCCTGGCTGCGGCCATATTTCAGCAGCGCCACTTGTGCACCGATAGGATAAACCTGCTGGAAAATGCTGGCCATCTGTCCGCTCGTTGCGCTACCAAGCACCGCACCTCCATATTGGGCAACCATCGCCTGCGAAATTCTTTCATTTCCATGACCAGCGAGGGCGTGCGAAATTTCGTGTCCCAAAACGACTGCAAGACCTGTATCATTTTTGGTTATCGGTAGAATTCCTGTATAAACAGCCACTTTTCCCCCCGGCATACACCATGCGTTGACCTGTTTATCATCGATGAGATTAAATTCCCATTGGTAATTTGTCAGGTCACCTTCGCGCCCAATGCTTTTATAATAGTTGTTGGCAGCATTCTTTATACGTGCGCCTACATTTTTCACGCTGTTTGCAGCTGTAGTACCGCTTATCACCTTTGAAGTGGATAATGTTTGGCGATATTGCTGAAGAGCCATCGCTGAAATCTCCTGATCGTTCGCCAAATGGAGCGATTTTCGGCCTGTAATAGGGTTTGTCGTACAGGAAAGGATCACCGCCAGGGCCCCTACGCCCATTATTTTGTTCAAATTTTTCATTGCTGTAAATTTCAGATTTTTCATTGCTAAACAATTTTTATTCCAAATAAATTTTTGCTCCTTAACATTTCGCACCATATTTGTATCAAATACAAAAAATCGGATATGAAAAACTTAATAAAATATTGTGCTGCAACACTGTTACTCATTCTGTCAAGTTGCGGAACCAGTAACACAATGCCCAAAGCTGACGTTTCTTCGCTTCTTCAGCAGGGTGAATTCACATTTATGGCTGAAAAGGCGCACCCAACAAATGCGGATGTGATCAATGTCCTTAATTCTTTGCCAAACTCCAGTTCTGCACGTGTACTGGATCTAGATTACGGTTACAGCCTAAGGATTGAAAAATCTGAAATCACTGCGGAGCTGCCCTATTTCGGTAGGTCTTATACGCCAAGTTACGACACTTCTAAAAGTGCCTATAGATTTAAAACTAAAGAATTCGGTATTACCCAGAAAGAAGGCAAGAAAGGAAGTACCGTCTATACCATTATTCCACAAGACCGCTCTGGGGTGCAACGTCTGATACTCGAGGTCTTCCCACAAGGCAGAGCCTATCTTTCGATTGATTCGAACGACCGCCAGCCTATTTCATACAGCGGATACATCTCCAAAAACCTGGAAAAGAAATAATTTATTTTTTAAACAACTTCGAGACGAAGAGTTGTGCTTCTGTACTGGGATTTGATGTCAGTTCAGAAGCATTTTTTTTGTGCAAGTTGTAAAGTGCTTCTGCCTGATTATTTTCGGAAATTTGCTGCAGGATAAATGCATGAACCCAATATTCAAACCGTTTCTGCGCCTGCTCTTTGCGTACGGAGTCAAACCGTCCCGAAGATTTTTTAAGTTCCATAAATTCGCTTAACTTTTCATACACTTCCACAAGACCTTCGTTTTGTAGAGCGCTTCCAAGTAGTACCGGAACCTTCCAACCGGCTTCCTTAGGGGAGAGGAAATGTAGTGCGCGTATCAGCTCAATCTTGGTATTTTTAGCAAGCGTACGGTTCTGCTCATCTACTTTGTTGATGAAAATAAGATCGACCATTTCCATTATTCCCCTTTTTATGCCCTGAAGTTCATCGCCGCCGCCTGTAATTTTCAGGAAAACAAAAGCATCGGTGATATCAGCAACCAAAACCTCACTTTGTCCCACGCCTACCGTTTCAATCAAGATATAATCGTAACCCGCAGCTTCGCAAATGAGCATGGTTTCGAAAGTGGCATTGGCCACACCTCCCAGAAATCCGGATGTCGGTGAAGGTCTGATAAAAACCTTATCCATTTTGGCGAGTTCTTCCATGCGGGTCTTATCTCCTAAAATGGATCCTTTGTTCAGTGATGAACTCGGATCTATGGCCAAAACTGCGACGCGATGTCCTTTTTGCACCAAAATTTTGCCGTAGCTTTCCATAAATGTAGATTTCCCCGCGCCCGGAATTCCTGTGATACCGATACGTACAGATTTGCCGGTGCGTGGCATGATGTTCCGGAGCAGCTCATCAGCAAGCTCACGGTGCGCAGGTTTTTTACTTTCTACAAGCGTGATTGCTTTGCCGATCATTCTTTTATCGCCCCTGTATATACCATCCAGGTATTGCTCTAGTTTAAATTCCATAATTAGAAATTCGGATATTCAGTTCGCAACCCTAGTTTTTTAGATCTTAAAGTTCCACATTCAAAACCCGGAAAAAAGGATTTTCGCGTTGGAAGTTGCTTCCGAAACATTTTTTTGAAAGGTTCATTTAAAATACATCTCGCGTTGGCAGAAAAGTTCCAATAATAAAGGGATGTCCGAACAAATGTAAGAGAAATTTGTTATTTTTGAATCTAAACTATAGCATTAATGACTTCAAAACAGCAAGCGACATCACGTAAAATCGACGGAAAAAAGTATTCCTTAGCCTTATTTGCAGCCTCCATGGTTTTAATGACAGCATGTACACCGAAAACCGCGGTGGCCGAAGGATCAAAAACCATTAGCGCCGAGCATTTGGCTGCCGGAAAAACCATTTTTGAAAACTCGTGCGCGCGCTGTCATGCATTACCGGATCCTACTGCGCACTCAGCACAGGATTGGGTAGGCATTATGAACTGGATGGCACCAAAAGCAAAACTGACTGAAGAGCAGCACAGTCTGGTGTATGATTATGTAGTTTCTGTGAAAAAGTAACATGGACCGTAAACCCGAAATTTCGTGGGAAGATTTTGAAAAACTCGACATCAGAACGGGCACGATTATTTCTGCTAAGGACTTTGTGAAAGCACGAAAACCCGCCTATCAACTTGAAATTGATTTTGGTTTACTTGGAATTCTAAAATCTTCGGCGCAATTAACGGCGCTGTATAAAGCCGACGACCTGACCGGCAAACAGATAATTGCGGTCGTGAATTTTCCTAAAAAGCAAATAGCGGACTTTATGAGCGAGTGCCTGGTTTTAGGAATATATGGCGAGAATAATGATGTAACTTTGTTGACACCGCTTTCGAATGTAAACAACGGTCTGAAGGTTGGGTAAGAATTAAGTATTTAAATAAAAGCATTGTGATTCAGCATGTTCCATTAGAAAAAGTAATGTTTCTCGACATCGAAACGGTGCCGCAGCATGGAAATTGGGACGATATGGATGAATCGGGCAAATATCTTTGGGACAAAAAAACCAAACCGCAGCGTAAAGACGATCACACTGCGGAAGCTTTCTATGCAGAGCGTGGCGGTATAATGGCAGAATTTGGCAAGATCATCTGCATTTCTGTTGGGATGCTGGACAAGAGTGATAAGTTGCTGATCCGAAGTTTCTACGGAGATGATGAGAAAACGATGCTTGAGGATTTTGGTAGAATTTTTAACAAACCAAGGCTGCGCGATGTTATCCTATGCGCGCACAACGGAAAGGAATTCGATTTTCCGTGGATTGCAAGACGCTTCCTTATCAACGGCCTTCAACCGCCAATGCCATTTCAGATGTTTGGCAAAAAGCCCTGGGAGATTCCGCATCTCGATACGATGGAACTTTGGAAATTCGGAGATTATAAATCTTACATTTCGCTTGAACTTTTAGCGCACGTCTTCGGCATCCCTACGCCGAAGGACGATATAGACGGTTCCATGGTCGCATCTATATACCACACAGAAAAAGACTTATTTAGAATAGTTCAATATTGTGAAAAAGATGTGCTAACTTTGGCAAACATTTTCCGCCGCATGAGACAGGAAGATTTACTTGAGAAACTGGACTAAAACCGCGGCGGCCAGAGAGCCAACGACATGAATTATACAGACGACCAGATCGCCGAAATCGGCGAAAATATTATCAAAAACTTAAAAACCGTTTACGATCCCGAGATTCCGGTAGATATCTATGAACTCGGCCTCATTTACGATGTACAGATTTCCGAAATCGGTGAGGTGAAAGTGATCATGACGCTTACAACGCCAAACTGTCCCGTGGCAGAAAGCCTTCCGGCGGAGGTGCGTGAAAAAGTTTCCGAAATTGAAGGCGTGAAGGAAGTTGATTTGGAACTTACCTTCGAACCAGCCTGGAATAAGGACATGATGAGCGAGGAAGCCCGTTTTGAACTTGGAATGTTTTAAGAATTTAAAAATGAAAAATCCGGTTTCAAAAGCGGTTTATTTATTCGTATTATTTGCGTCCACATTTATATTTGCGCAGCAAAACGAGGAATTCCGCAGTACCAAACGGTTTTTCGATTATCAGCGGGACATGCTCGCGAAAGAGTTTCAAAAACACCTCAACGCAGAAAAAAATCCTTTTCAGCAGGCACTTGCTAAGAAAGACTATGCGGATTTTATGGTTAAGCTAGACAGCATCCAGAACAACGCATTTATCAACACCCTTATCAAAGTAAAAAACCGCGAAGATCTCGACGCGTATACGACACTGCCGGAAGTGCAACTTAAAAATCCGCCACGTGAAACGCTTACCGAACAGGCGCAGTATCCGGGTGGTTTTGAAAAACTACGCACGCAGGTCGCTGACCTTTTTTACCAGGAATCTGTGCATGCCGACGAAAAACACATCCGCGCTGAGGTACTGTTCATGGTAGAACGCGATGGCACCATCAGCAATGTACATGCAGAAGGGCACAACTTCACCTTCAACCGTCAGGCTGAAATTGCACTCTATCTTCTTCCTGAGAAATTTTCTCCGGCAAAATCGAACGGAAATGCAGTTCGTTACCGATTCCGCCTGCCGCTCGCACTGACTTTCGACTAAAATATTTTCTGCGGTCTTTCGGAAAATAATTTTATCTTTCAAAAAAAATTATGAAGAAAATTTTATTCGCGGTCGCGGTATTCACGGCAGTATTCACCGTACAAGCTCAGGAAGCTGTGGCAGAGACTCCGAAACAGAATGATATCCTCATCAGCCCTATTGAACTTATTGCCATTCCGCTGCTCAACTTTTCATACGAAAGGTTGCTGAACGAGAATTCCGGAGTCGGAATCAACGGTATGTTCTATTTCGGTAATAATGATGATGATGATGAGTACGGCATGACGCAAATTTCCCCTTACTACCGGATGTACTTCGGCCGGAAATATGCTTCCGGGTTTTTTGTGGAAGGTTTTATTCCGATAACCACAACGAAGGATACATACTATGAAACGTACACTGGGCCCGGATATTTCAACCAGGAATCACGCGTGGAGAGCAACACGACCGTTGGTGTCGGAATCGGATTTGGCGGAAAGTGGATTGCCCGGAATAATGTGGTTTTCGAAGCCAGTACAGGTATCGCGAGAAGATTTGGTATGCCGGAGCGTTATAATTCTGCAATTACAGGCAAGGGAATGCTCGGCATCGGTTATCGTTTCTGATTATTAGTGATATTTTTAAGAGCTTTTGTCATTAATGACGGAAGCTTTTTAATTTAAAAATTAAATAATACAATGTTCAACGACGAATATTTTATGCGGATGGCGCTGCAGCAGGCACATAATGCTTTTGAGCAGGACGAGGTGCCGGTGGGCTGTATTGTGGTTTCAAATGACAGGATTATCGCCAAAGCGCACAACCTCACCGAAACCCTGAACGACGTCACTGCTCATGCCGAAATGCAGGCGATCACCGCAGCTGCAAACTTTTTGGGCGGAAAATATCTGCAGAACTGTACGCTTTACGTGACGCTGGAGCCCTGCGTGATGTGCTGCGGCGCGCTGAACTGGTCTCAGATCTCAAAAGTGGTGATTGGCGCACGCGATGAACAGCGTGGTTTCATCAATAAAAATCTCTCACTACATCCAAAAACAGAGATCGTTTTGGGCGTTTTAGAGAATGAATGTTCGGCACTTGTGAAAGACTTCTTTAAGAATAAAAGATAAAGGACGAAAAGAAATCGGCGACTACTTCACTTTACTTCCGAACGTACCTTATTAGGAAGCAGATTCACCCAAATAATAAAGCCCTTTCAACGTATGAAGCCTGTCTGCCACGTGAATTTTTTCTGTCAAGGGCTTGTACACATGCGAAACACCGCCGGTTGCGATGACGAAACAATCTTCCTGAACTTCTGCGTTGATGCGGTCAATAAAACCTTCTACCATACCCAAAAAACCGTAGACCATCCCGCTCTGCATACAAGAAACAGTGTCGAGACCAAGTACTTTCTTAGGTTTTATGAGCTCAATCTCAGGTAATTGTGCAGTATCATGAATCAAAGAATTTAACGATGTTATAATTCCCGGCGCGATGATCACGCCCAAAGTTTCGCCTTTCGCATCAATGCAGCTCGCCGTGAGTGCGGTGCCAAAATCAAAGATGATTTTTTTGCCTTCAGGATACAGGTGGTGCGCGGCCACAAGGTTGGCGTAGATATCTGTCCCCATCTGTTTCGATTTCGGTTGAACTCCTGAAGCGGTTTCACGGTTTACCACCACCGGATTCAGGCCGTGAATCTTCTTGATCGCCCTTGTGATATCGTAAGTAAGCTGTGGAACTACGGAGCCAATTACCACCTTATCCACCGTAGACGCATCGATGTGGTGAGTCTGATACATCATTGTAAACTGCATCTGCAGTTCGTCGCTGGTGCGGTAAGGTTTGGTATTCAGTATCCATGAAGTCCGGCATTCCTCACCTTCAAAGAGACCGAAACGGATATTGGTGTTGCCGATATTGATGACGATTGTTAACATACTTTTTCCTGCAGTTTATTTAACGTCTGTGTGGTGTACATCGACAAAATTATCCTCTGGATTCACATCTGCAAGTCGCTGCGAAAAGTCAATTCCCAATGCCGAAAGCTGAGATTTGTTGTACGGAACCGTCAAAGTATACTCTTTCTGTGTCCACGGCCAATAATTCAGCGTAGCGAACTTCCCATAGATGTCGTTGGACTTCCACGTATGGGTCATATTTAAAGGAATATGATAATTAACTACTTTTTTATCTGCCGTCATAATTGAAAAATCGATAGGCATTGGAACCTCACCTTTGTTTTCAAGCGTAATAACCGTCGAAGTTGTGCCGTACTCTACATTTTTAATGGCGTAATCAATGGTTTTGGTCGTGTTGATCCAATAATGATGAAACCATTTCAGATCCATACCCGAAATTCGCTGTGCGATATGCATAAAATCGCGATCTGTAGGATGTTTAAGCTTCCATTGGTTGTAGAATTCTTTCATCACAAGCGACAGGTTTTGTTCACCCATAATATAGCCCAGCTGTACCAGGAATAAATCTCCTTTCACGTAAGAAGCTATAGAATAAGCGCTTCCATTATCATGATGATCGGCTAACCAGACCGCTGGTTCCTCTTTGCCGGTTTTTGTAAAATTCACATAAGACTTAATGGAGCCCACGAAAGGATTCGCAACCGGTTCTTTTGGCGGAAACAATTGGTGCATCACGTAATCATCATAATAACTCGTAAAGCCCTCATCCATCCAGGGACGTACACTTTCGTTATACGCAAGAATCTGCTGGTTATATGAATGTCCGCCTTCATGAACCATCAGTCCCACCAAACCTTCGAGCGAACGGCCTTCGCCGAGGATCATCGTGCACATTCCGTATTCCATTCCACCATCACCACCTTGGATAAACGAGTAAGACGGATACACATAGCGCCCGAATGCAGCATTCATCAACTGGAAAAATTTGGTTACATAAGGTTTACTTTCTTCCCAAAGGGCCGTTTTTTCACTTTTCTGGTAAACGTAATACACTTTAGGTCCGTCCAGTACGGTAAATTGTTCCACTGTGTAATCGCGGTCGGCAGCCCAGGCAAAATCGAGAAGATTTTTTGCGGTCCAGCGCCAGGTTGCTTTATTTTTATTGTCGGATTTAATGTTTGCCGCGGCGTCATAACCTTTCACCTCACCAGGATTTTCTAAAGTACCGCCGGCGCCGATCACGTAATCTTTATCGATTTTTATGCTCACATCAAAATCGGCGAAGGGCGCGTGGAATTCGCGGCCGATATAGTCGAACGTTGCCCAGCCGTCATAGTCGTACTCCGCAATTTTCGGATACCACTGCGTCATCGTCATATCGATGCCTTCGCGATTGTTTCGTCCGGCACGACGGATCTGGTGCGGAATTACAGCATCCCATTCCATTGAAAAAGTGGTAGAGGAGTTGGGTTTGATCGGTGTATGCAGAACCACTTTCATAATAGTTTCCTGAACTTCAAATTTCAGGTCTTTACCGTTCTGACGAATCCATCTAATGTTTTGAGCACCTTCTTCACCTTCCGGAATGGAAGCGAGACGCGAAACTCCTTCACGCTGAAGCCTGCCGTCACCATTTTTTCCCTGATTCTGAACCCTTTGGTCCATCATGGAGCCGCGTTTGAATGCATTCCAGTAAAGATGGAAGTAAACTACTTTAAGTTCGTCGGGAGAATTATTGGTATAAGTAATTGTCTGATTTCCTTTGTAAGTAAAATTCGGCGCATCTACATCGATGTCCATCTTATACTTCGCAAACTGCTGGTAGTACGGGCCCTGCTGTGCGGCAGTCAGCCCAAAAATAAAAGTAAAGATCAAAAAAAGTCCCTTGTTCATTCTGTGAAATTTTAAAAGAAGCCGAAAGATAAGAATTTTGGCTTAACCCTAGGCTCCAGGCACAAAAAACCCCTTTTAAAGCACGTTTAAAAGGGATTATAATATCAATTGATTTTTAGGACTGCGGTTTTCCGCTGGCTAAAATTTTCTCAAGAATTTTTAATGTGATCAGATACGTTGGTTTTACACCGGTCAGGCCCAAACCACCTGAAGAAAGCGTTGATCCCGTTTCCAAAGGATTATCAGAAGCATAGTACGCGTACATCACGAACAGATCCTGGGAAATATGGTGGCGGATCTTTGAAGCAACCTGAATTGCTTTCTGGTAGTGCGCACCTTCCATTTCAAGACCAATCGCTTTCCATGAAGTATCCATGAAGTAGCGCAGGATGTCTTTATTCTGCAGTGAAGTTCCGAGGACGGTTACCATTCCGCCTTCGAAAGCCTGCAGTTCATCATCTTCAAAATCGGCTAAAGAAAGCGCGTTCTCGAACGGATAATTATCAGCCGTACCTTCGAATACGTGTGAAGTTGGAATCATGATATCGCCTTTGCCACCCATCAGGATGCCGGCTTTCCCCATGACTGAGATAGATTTCACTTTCATCGTGTACACTTCGTCATTGTACTCATACGGTCGGAGAAGCTCATCCATGATTTCGTATGCCTGTTCACCAAAAGCATAATCGAACACCATGATCACATCATCAGACGCAAAATCTTCATCTGCAAAAGGGGTGTTGGTAAGATCGGTCTTAGCCAAATCAATGATCTGAACATCGATATTACTACCGCTTTGGTCATCAATATAGATCAGACCTGCATTCTGGCTGTGCGTAAGCACCTTTTCCTGCAGCGCCTTTTTATTCGAAATATCTTCGTAAAGCTTGAAATCAACAGACTTTGTAGCTTTTTTACCTAATGCGTCGTTTCCGTAAAGCATATTCTTCACCGAATGCATGTTGGCCGAAATGATGTGCAAAGGGCGCATCTGCAGATCGTTTTCTGCTAATACCGTCTTCACCTTGTTCGCCCATTTCTCACCAAAGAAGTGATGACCTACCCTCTCACGTAAAATCGCGGAGAAATGTACTTCGCGCTCGCGGATTTTCTTCAGGTCATTGAAACTTTCGTTCCCTAAATGATAAATGATCTTGAAAAGTCGGTCCGGATTGGCATCGTCGCCGAAACTGTTGTAAGCGTTCAGCGTTTCATCGAAAGTACGTCCAAGTAACGAAGAAAGATGGATCAGAGCGACTTCTTTTTCTTTTCGGCTGTATTTTTTCTCACCGCGCGCAACCTCTTCGATGATTCTCCAGGCGCGTGTTGGCCGGTCATCTTCATCAGAGACAAATGCCAGATTGCGGATCTTGTCCGCTTCTATATATAAGAAGGTAAGGTGCGTCAGTATATCATAGATTTCGGAG
The DNA here is from genome assembly GCF_014837035.1 of Kaistella pullorum. Taxonomy (GTDB): domain Bacteria; phylum Bacteroidota; class Bacteroidia; order Flavobacteriales; family Weeksellaceae; genus Kaistella; species Kaistella rhinocerotis. The sequence continues at coordinate 433,010 of NZ_JACSPS010000001.1, forward strand.
CGGCCCAGCAAAACCTCGATATTCATTTGGTGCTCATCGATACGGTAGCAGTTCCTTCTTCTTTTTTTCGGGACAATCACCTCAAAACTACCTTTCTCAAAACCTTCGTCCGAAGTAAGATGGATGAATGAGCATTCCTCGATTCCTTCAGGCAGACGGTCCAAAACATAAAGCAGACCATCGAGCTCTATTTTATTGGGGATGCTCATGGTCCCGTAAATTTCGGGGTTGATAGTCATTAGAAGTGAGCGAAGACTTTCGCCGGAGATCCCGGAAGGTTTGAAAAAACCGCGATAGAAGAGGTGTCGCATTGAAACATAAAGCCTTTCGATTGCTTCTGTCGTTTCGCGTGCACGAGAATTTACCATAGTGTATCTTTTGGCAAAGATAACACATATCCTTCAAATTTCCTCGGGGGCTGACACTGAGGGATATCAGTATGCGGATTTGCGCAAGACTATTGGAGAAAAAAATAAGAATTCTATACGAAAATTGAGCGTCTGTAGATTGGCGTCTATTTCCGCCCTCCGTTCCCGCTTTTTTTGCTGCGCTGCGCTGTGCAAAAAAGAGCTCCACTCAGGTCGGGACGCGGACTTTTTCTACTATCAAAGGACGTTTATTGAAATTGGGTAAGTGAAGATAATATATAAAGTCAATATATATTGAATAAAAATCAAGTCGCATATTTAAAGATAAAACGCCACACCCCTAAAAAATTTCATTTTTTATTTGTAAAAACCAACTTTTTTGTACATTTACCCCCAATAAAAACACAACCAATGTCATATTTAAGATTCAAAGCATTAGAAACCCTCTCTTTTAAGAATTTCAGACAGGATAATGCCGTTACGGTTCCTGCAAAACTTTCCGAACTTTTCTGCACAAATGTTTTTTCTGAAGAAACAATGCGCGAATACCTGACCAAAGAAGCGTTCGGATCCATAATGGACGCTATTAAAAAAGGCGTTAAGATTCCACGTCACATCGCAGATCAGGTTGCAGTAGCCATGAAAGACTGGGCCCTCTCCAAAGGTGCAACGCATTATACACATTGGTTTCAGCCATTGACAGGCTCTACTGCTGAAAAACATGATTCATTTTTCACTCCGATCGAAGGTGGCGGCGGCCGTGCAATTGAACGATTCTCCGGCAGCATGCTGATACAGCAGGAGCCTGATGCATCTTCATTTCCGAACGGCGGCATCAGAAACACTTTCGAGGCCCGCGGATATACGGCCTGGGACCCAACGTCTCCTGCGTTTATCATGGGCACCACGCTTTGCATTCCATCAATCTTCATCTCCTACACCGGCGAAACTTTAGATTATAAAGCACCGCTTCTCCGCGCGTTAAACGCCGTAGACGAGGCCGCAACCGAAGTTTGCCGCGCCTATTTCGACAAAAACGTAACGAAGGTTACTCCTACATTGGGCTGGGAGCAGGAATATTTCCTAGTAGATTCAGCGCTCTACCAGTCGCGCCCCGATCTCGTGATCACAGGAAAAACTTTGCTGGGACATTCTCCCGCGAAAGGTCAGCAGCTCGACGACCATTATTTCGGCTCGATCCCGACACGCGTGATGAACTTCATGAAAGAACTTGAAATTGAGTCGATGAAACTCGGCATTCCGGTGACTACAAGACATAATGAAGTTGCGCCGAACCAGTTTGAGCTTGCACCGATGTTCGAGGAAGCAAACGTCGCGGTGGATCACAATTCACTTTTGATGGATATCATGGCGCGTGTTGCCCACAAACATCATTTCCACATCCTTTTCCACGAAAAACCATTTGCGGGCGTGAACGGAAGCGGAAAACACAACAACTGGAGCCTTGCTACCGATACCGGCGAAAATCTATTAAGCCCCGGAAAAAACCCAAAGAAAAATCTGCAGTTCCTCACATTTTTCGTGAATACACTTAAAGCAGTACACGATTATGCTGACCTGTTGCGCGCAAGTATCGCCTCAGCAAGCAACGATCACCGTTTGGGAGCAAATGAAGCGCCGCCGGCAATCATTTCCGCCTTTATCGGAACTCAGTTATTCAGCGTGCTGGAAGAACTCGAAAAAGTTACTGATGGAAAGCTCTCGCCTGAAGAGAAAACCGAACTCAAATTAAACGTTGTCGGAAAGATCCCGGTGATTCTGCTTGACAATACAGACCGTAACCGAACTTCACCGTTTGCATTTACCGGAAATAAGTTTGAAATCCGCGCGGTAGGCTCGTCTGCTAACTGTGCTGAGGTGATGACCGTGATGAACTCTATTATGGCGAAGCAACTTCAAACATTTAAAAAAGAAGTTGACGCTCTTATATATAAGGACGGCCTCAAAAAAGACGAAGCAATCTTCAACATCCTGCGTGAATATATTAAGGACTCAAAAAATATCATGTTTGAGGGCGACGGATATTCTGAAGATTGGGCGGAAGAAGCAAAAAAACGCGGTCTCAACAACCTGAAAACTACCCCGGAAGCACTTGAAAGAGAACTCGACGCGAAATTTGTTGAGCTTTACGAAGATTTGGGAATCTATACACACCGTGAGATTGAAGCCCGAAACGAAGTGAAACTTGAGAAGTATGGATCTGTGATCGCTATCGAAGCAACCGTTCTTGCAGATATCACACGAAACCACATTATACCTTGTGCGCTGAATTACCAAAACCGCCTGATCGAAAATGTAAAAGGCTTGAAGGAAATCTTTGGTGAAAGTGAGTTTAAGAATTTTGCAAAAGAGCAAATAAGCATGATCTCGCAGATTTCGGAATACGTGTCTGTACTGAAGATTGAAAGCGAAAACCTGTTGGAGGCAATCGCAAAGGCAAAGGAAAAATCTTCGTCGCAGGAAGTGGCATTTGCGTTTCGCGATGATGTATTGCCATACTTCGAAGTACTGCGCAGCGCCTCAGATGCTTTGGAAATGATCGTCGATGACGAACTTTGGCCGCTCACAAAATACCGGGAATTGCTTTTTACAAGATAAATATAATGAACCTCAGCCATTTAGCTGAGGTTTGTCATATTTCAGAGCCAGATAGACATGCAAAATAATTCCAATAGACATTATAAATGTTAACAAGTCTTAAAGAAATTAAAAAAGCAACCCCTTGAATAAAGGGATTGCAGTTTCTTTTCCTTTAACATTCCAAAAAATAATGTTAAATAGTGTTAAAACACCTTTGCGGCCCTGGGTGTTTTAACCCGCGCATTGGCCATAATACCTAATTTTGCTTTGCATTTCAAACGAAGTATTAAGTATTAACACAGAAAATCAAATATATATGAAGAGAAGAGTTCTGTCTTACGTATTAGCTATTACCGCTGCTTTTTCATTGCAGTCATGCGTTTCTAACTACGTAGTCTCAGCCCCTGCTACATATAATAAGGAATACAAATCAGATGCCAAACTTGCATCAATCGACCAAAAGAAACTGGAAGTTGCAAAAGCACAACTTCTTACCAATTTCCAGGACGAGAAGCTTGCAGCGGCAAAAACAATGGAAGCTACGATCCGAAAAGATGAGATCGCCAAAACGCTTCATTTCACCAAAAAAATCGATGATATCTTAGCCGAAGCAGAAACTTACCTGGGAACTCCGTACAAATATGGCGGTATGACCCGCAATGGGATTGACTGTTCTGCATTCGTACTTTCAGTTTTCGGTGCAGCGACTGGTATGACGCTTCCACGTGTTGCAGCATCACAAGCGCAGCAGGGCGAAAAAGTAGAAAAGCAAGACCTTCAGAAAGGTGATTTGGTATTTTTCTCACAAGGCCGCGGACGCATCTCGCACGTAGGAATTGTAGAGGATGTAACAAGTGAGGGACAGGTGAAATTCATCCATGCTGCCACTTCTAAGGGTGTTATGGTTTCCAGTCTTAATGATTCTTATTGGGGACCGAAATTCAGATTTGCAAAAAGAGTATTGACTATCGATACATTTCAAAATAACTTTGCCAACAACTAAACAGATTATTTGATCTGTAAAAAACCACCTTTCCCGAAGGTGGTTTTTTTTGGGCGAATTTTTGGACTCAATATTTTGAAGCAAACGTTTCCGCATTGGTGCATTGGTCCGTGTAAATGATACCGATCTGCGGCCGCGATTGCAGCGGAAATCCTTTTGTGCTGAGCGAAGCGAAGACCAAAAGATTGCAGCGGAAAGCGCGAAATGTCCGCCCAAAATAAATACTTAACGTTAGACCAGACTGTTTCGGTCCGCGTAGTTGAGCTTGAAGAAGATGAATGTCATGATAGAAAATGCGAGGAAGGAGCTTCCGCCATAGCTGAAATACGGCAGCGGAATCCCTACAGTCGGGAAAAGCCCCATCACCATGCCCAGATTGATCGTGAAATGCATAAGCAGGATCGAGGCAAAGCTATAGCCGAAAACACGGTTAAATATGGTTTTCTGACGTTCTGCGAGATAGTAAATCCGCCCGATAAACAGTGCGTAGAAAATGACGAGCACGGAGGCGCCGAAAAAGCCCCACTCTTCGCCGACGGTACAAAAAATATAGTCGGTTTCCTGTTCGGGAACGAATTTACCGCGCGTTACCGAGCCTTCCATATAGCCTTTGCCGAAAAAGCCGCCGGATCCAATCGCGGTTTTTGAATACAGCAGGTTGTAACCAGAAGTATCGCGGAATGCTTTCTCGCCTTTGTACAGAACTTCGATACGTTCACGCTGGTGTTTCGGAAGTTTTTCCAAAATCGTGGGTGCGCTGTAGGAAAGCCCTGATAAAAGGAGAAAAATTCCGACAAATGAAGATACCGAGATCACATTCCAGTGGATTGTCTGGCGGTTGATAAACAGCACAAAACCTAAAATGAGCGCAATGGCCCCGATTACATAAAGCGGATTAACCGCCAATGCCACGAGAAACACAGCTGCGATAATCCCACCAGTACCAAAGAGCCAACCGCTGAGTCCTTCCCGGTATAATGCAATGAAAAACGCGGTGAAAACTAGCAACGATCCAACGTCGGGGATCGCGAGGACCACTACAGCAGGAACAGCAATGATTGCGACTACACTCCAGAGCGACTTTTTTCGCTGTATGTCGAAATCTCCTGCTGAAACATAATTAGCAAGCATCAGTGCGATACCTATTTTGGCAAATTCAACCGGCTGCATGGTGAAACCGCCGAATTTGTACCAGTTTTTCTGGCCTAATATCTCTGTTCCGAACGGAAAAAGGCCAATTAAAAGCAATAATCCTGAAAAATAAAAGATCCCTGAAAAATTTTCAAAGAATTTGGTTCTCATCGCAAAGATGACCAGCCCCACCACTACAGAAATACCGAAAAACATCAGTTGTTTTCTGCCCAAACCTGCGTCCACGCTATAGATATTGGCAACTGCAAAAAGCGAGATCGCCAAATAGAGAAATATGCTCAGTTTATCAAGCCCTTCTGCCCATTTCATTTGCGTGAAATTTTTGAATTAACTTTTCGCTGAATGGAGTCTTTTCTTAGGATCAGCTTGGTGCGCAGAGCGCCGTTGCCAATAATCTTCAGGCTGTCATTAATATTTTCGAGCATCGAAGAGTCTTTATCGGGCTCTCGGTAAAGTCCTTTCCTTTTAAGCTCAGAAACCCATTGGCGTCTGTATTCAGGCATAAAGCTGGCGCCGGTGAGCTTTTTATAAAGATGCTCCCTTTTCACGTCGCCGGTAAGGTACTTTTCAGCGATTACCGCCGCAGCCGGGCCGGCCCACGTTCCACCAAAGCCTGCATGTTCCATTACGGCTGCAATCACAATTTTCGGATTTTCTGCCGGTGCCGCGAGAACAAATATGGAATTATCTTTTCCCTGAGGAACCTGCGCAGTACCAGTTTTCGCCAGCATCGTAAAGTCTTTTGATTTCAGACTTCGCGCGGTGCCGGCGTTTACTACCGCTTCCATACCTTTTATGATAGGCTCAAAATGCTTTGGGTCAACAAGCGTTTTGTGTTTTACTTTAAATCTAGGATCAGGATTTGGTCTTCCGTCAATGGCCTTCACGATGTGCGGTGTAAAGTACCAGCCGCGGTTTACAATCGCCGCCGTAGCATTGGCCATCTGAAGCGGAGTAAGAAGAACGTCACCCTGACCCATACCATTAAAGATAGAACCATTCATCGTGTATGCAGAACTCCAGTCTTTCTTGCCGCTTCTTTTCTCATAAAAGGCGCCACTTGGAATCCTTCCCCGCGCGCCTACCGCCAAATCATTATTTAGGAATTCGCCCAGTCCAAAGCTGCTCATTATTTCTTTCCATTCATCCACACCTTTGCTTGGATTGCCGGGATATTTGTTCATAATGGAAATGAAAGCGTACGAAAAATGGCAGTTACTCGACACCTGAATGGCCGGTATCAGCGGATCTGCACCGCCATGACCTTTCACCCGAAGCCCACGGTAGTTAAAACCGCCACCGCACGGGTAAATCGTGTTTTCATCCATCACACCCATCTGCATCGCGGCTGCGGCAGTGAGCAGTTTAAATGTTGAGCCGGGCGGATAGGCCGCCTGTATAGAGCGGTCGAAAGTTGGCCGGTTGTTGTAAATGGTATCCATCTGCAACCGGTAGAGATTTTTGGACTTATCGGGGCCGGTGAACAGGTTCGGGTCAATATCCGGACCGGTAGCCAGCACCAGTATTTCGCCGTTTGCAGGATCAAGTGCGACAATCGCACCCTGTTTGTTGACCAGCATTTCTTCTGCCATGCGCTGAAGATCGTAATCAATGGTCAGTGTGACGTCTCTTCCGGTAACCACATCTTTATCCAATGCTCCGTTCTTATATGAGCCGATGCTTCTTAAACGAATGTCTTTCTGAATATATTGGATGCCTTTCTCGCCGCGCAGAACCTTCTCATAAGACTTTTCTACGCCCGATTTTCCGATAAAATCACCCGGAAGATAATACAGCGAATCTTTCTTGATGTCGCGCTCATTCACTTCATTCGTGTAGCCCAGCAGATTCCCAGATGTCGACACTTCGTACTGACGCTGGGGACGGGATACGATGCTGAACGCAGGATATTTGAATATGATTTCCTGAATGCGTGCTATTTCTTCGCGGGTCAGGTTTTTCATAAAGGTCATCGGCGTGAGCTTCGAATAGTACTTTTCATTTTTTATTTCATCGATTCTCTTAATGAAATCCTGTTTGCTGATGTTGACCAGATTACAAAATCCGATGGTATCAAAATCCGGCCGAATTAGCGCTTCGGTAAACGAAATTTCGTACGCAGGCTGGTTTCCGACCAGGATTCGACCGTTGCGGTCGAAAATGACGCCGCGTTGCGGAATGATGTATTCGGTTTTAATTGAGGTATTCGCAGCATTGAGCGCGTAGCGGTCAGTGAACAGCTGCAAATAGGCGAGCCGCGCAATGAAGATCAGCGCCAGACCAGCCAGTATGAATGTGATTTTTAAATATTGTGACTTCAAACTTTCTGTTTGATTTTAAATGCAATTGCATACATCAGGATAAATATAAACGAAATGGCAGTGGTAGCCAAAACATTCAGAAAAATCTCAAAGAAACGGCTCAGCTTGAAAAACTCAGTGTACTGGACGAGAAGCTGATGCAGAAAAATGCTTGCCAAAATAAAAAACAGATATTGCGACCATTGCAAAGACTGAAACGAGAAAAAATCTGTAGATGTATCTGTGGATGTGCGGAAAATAAGCGTCCGGAAATAGGCTATCGCTGTCGTTGCAAACGCATTGATCCCCCATGTGTAAAGAAACGCATCAATCCCCAAACCCAACAAAAAACTGAGCGCCAGAAACTGAAACCTGTTTCGGAAAAACGGATAAAACATCACGAACACAGGATAGAGCACCGGTGTGAACTTTCCGAGAACCGTAATCCTGTTCAGCACGAAAATTTGCAGTGCAATCAGCACCGCAATCATCAGAATATCGGTAAAAAATGTCCTGCTAATCATTTCTCGCGGTTTATGGTTGCCTGCAGCGTATCCTGAATTCTTTTCACTTCCGCCTTCTTAAGATGTTTTACGACGTACACTTTGCTCAGATTTCCCATTTTTTCAGTCAGTTCAACCGAAACATCCCAGAAGCCGGTTTTGCTGTCAACTTCATAACCTGCGACTTTTCCAATCATGATTCCCTGGGGGAAAATAGCCGATTTACCATCGGTGATCACCGTGTCTCCCACCTGAAGCGGCACATATTTCGGGATATCCGAAAGGTGCATCGTGCGAGAATCTTCGCCGCGCCACGTCAGTGTACCAAAATAGCCTGATTTTTTCAGCGCTGCGTTTATCTTGATCTTATTTAAACTTAAAACCGACTGCGCAAGCGAGTAGGAATTGGTAGAATTAATAACAATTCCGGCGATTCCGTTCGGCGCCATCACACCCATCTGAGGATGTACGCCGTCTCTTTTTCCGCGGTTTATAGTGAAATAATTGTCTTTCCTGTTAATGCTGTTAAAGATAATGTCGCCATCTACAAAGGTGTAGATCTGTCCGCCGCCAATGGTATCGTGCACTTTTCGGAACTGCGGGATCTCAGTCACATTTTTGCCGTAAACCTGCTCCATCAGCATTTTGTTCTGCGCAACGAGCTGTTCATTGATTTGCTTAAGCTTTAAATAAGAAGCACCTTCATCAATATACCCCGAAACCCACGAGTTGAATGCCGCCGTCTGCCCCGCTATCCAGGATTGCTGCATGGAGTTCCGGCTGAATATCAGCACCACCGCGATAAGCTGCAAAAATGTAAAGAAGACGAACAAGCCGTTCTTCGAAAATAAGCGCAGCAAAAATCCCATCGATTAAATTTCGTGAAAAGTTAGAAGAAAAATTATTTAATAAGGAAATTGAACTTGTCCATGTTTTTCAGTGCGATTCCTGTACCACGTACTACCGCACGTAAAGGATCTTCGGCCACAAAGACAGGAAGTCCTGTTTTCTTATGAAGCCTGTCTGCAAGTCCGCGAAGCAATGCACCACCACCCGCTAAATAAATTCCGGTTTTGTAAATATCCGCGGCCAATTCCGGCGGAGTAAGCGAAAGTGTTTCCATCACTGCGTCTTCTATCCTGATAATGGATTTATCAAGTGCACGCGCAATTTCTTTATAGTTCACCATAATCTCTTTCGGCTTTCCAGTGATCAGGTCACGGCCCTGTACCGGGATATCTTCCAAATCCAAATCAAGGTCTTCAACCGCTGAACCTACTTCAATCTTCACACGCTCGGCTGTTCTTTCACCGATGTAAAGATTGTGGTGTGTACGGAGATAATAGGCAATATCATTGGTGAAAACGTCACCGGCAATCTTCACAGATTTGTCGCAAACGATACCTCCAAGCGCCACAACAGCGATTTCGGTTGTTCCTCCGCCTATGTCGATGATCATGTTCCCTTCGGGTTTCTGTACGTCAATCCCTACACCTATCGCCGCAGCCATCGGTTCATAGATCAAGCGCACTTCCTTCGCGTTCACCTTTTGGGCAGAATCGCGCACGGCGCGTTTTTCTACCTCGGTAATTCCGGAAGGTATACAAATTACGATTTTGAGGGTCGGCTGAAACAGTTTTCCTTTAATTCCCGGAATTTGTTTGATAAATTCCTTGATCATGTGCTCCGATGCATGAAAATCAGCGATCACACCGTCTTTCAGCGGGCGGATAGTTTTGATATCCTCATGCGTTTTTCCCTGCATATGCTTCGCCTTCTCACCCACTGCGATAGGTTTGCCGCTGGAGCGCTCAATCGCCACTATTGATGGCTGATCGATTACGATCTTGTTGTTATGTATAATCAGCGTGTTAGCTGTACCAAGATCAATCGCAATATCCTGCGTAAACATATCAAATAGACCCATTTTTTCTGTGATTTTTTTAAAGTGTACAAAGATATAAAAATACCCGCGTTCCGGAAATTGCGCGCATTTTATTTTGGTTAAAGTTATATTAAAATTGTCCGGTTTAACTTATAAACTTTTTTGTGAACTAAATATTTCCCACCTCCCGGAATTTTACACCATATTCTTTGCAAAAGTCCTCTTTTAGTGACGATGCTTCAGCCTGTAACTTTCGCCAATTCAATTTAAAGTCTTAAATTTGCGCTTGCTTTATGAACCAAGATCCGAACATTCACAAAACCGCCAATTTTGCCGTCCTCAGCGTAAGTTTCGAGAAAGCTGATGCGGCTACGCGTGGTAAGTTTTCGTTCTTCGATGACCACATCAAGGAGTTCGTGAGCAATCTGCACGCGCTGAACCTCGGCGATGCCTTCGTAGTTTCCACCTGCAACCGTACGGAGATCTATACTACATCTACCAATTATCTGCTTGTAGCGGAACTTTACTGCAAAACGATCGGGGTAAGCCTTTCAGAATTCATGAAGCATGTGAATATCCTCAAGCATGAAGAAGCGCTGAACCACCTTTTCCGCGTAGCAGCGGGCTTGGAAAGTCAGATCATCGGTGATTTTGAGATCATAGGGCAAATTAAGAATGCGTATCACCGCTTTAAAAAAGAAAGGAAAAACGCAAACCCATTTCTTGAACGTGCTATAAATTCAGCAATACAGATTTCAAAAAGAATTAAGAATGAAACCGGAATTTCTACCGGTGCCGCATCCGTTTCCTACGCGGCAGTTCATTATATCCTAAAGAACCAACCACAGATTTCAGACAAAAACATTTTGCTGCTCGGCGTGGGCGAAATTGGTCAGAATACTGTGGAGAATCTCGTAAAACACGTGTATAAACCGCGTGTGAAGGTCGCAAACCGAAGCGCTGACAAGGCGGAGAAAATAGCAGAAAAATACAAGATACCTCATATTGAGTTCGGACAGTTGCAAACAGAGCTCAGCCAGACTGATATTCTCATTGTGGCGACTGGTGCGCAGCATCCCATCATCAATAAAACGCATTTCCCCAACGGTAAAGAAACATTGGTGATCGACCTTTCGATCCCGAATAATGTAGAAAAAGACATCACCGAAAATCCAAATGTAAAACTGGTAGATGTAGACAGCCTTTCCAAGCAGATCAATGAAACGATGGAGACTCGCCAAAAGGAGATTCCAAAAGCCGAAGAAATCATCCGTGAAATGACCAAAGACTTTCTGGAATGGGAAAAGAAGCGTAAAATGGCGCCCAATATCCATCATTTTAAAGCCGTCCTGAAAAATATGGAACGGAACGAGATGCACAACATTCACAAAAAACATAAATATGTAGATGTGAATGACATGCACCTGTCTAATAAAATGATTCAGAAAATCACGAACCGTTTTGCCAAATATATAATCGACAATCCGTGGAAAGCAGAGGAAGTCAGCAGATTAATGCACGAGATTTTAGTTGAACAGCCTAATAACGAATTCAATGAAAAGCATTAAGATCGGCACGCGCAACTCGCCGCTAGCCCTATGGCAGGCACGCGAAGTAGCCAGACACCTTCAGAATAAAAATTACACAACAGATATCACCCCAATCGTTTCCACCGGCGACAAAAATCTTACACAGCCGCTTTACAGTCTTGGGATTACCGGTGTCTTCACGCGCGATCTGGATATTGCACTGCTTAATAATCAGGTTGACGTTGCAGTACATTCGCTGAAAGATATCCCGACAAACCTGCCCGAAAACATTGAAATTATCGCGGTTCTCGAAAGAGATTATCCACAGGATGTTTTGGTTCGAAAAAAAGATTCGGCTACGCTGGACCTGCACATGCTGAAAGTAGCGACGAGCAGTCTGCGCCGCCGTGCATTTTGGCTTAAAGAATTTCCGGAAACTGAATTTGCTGACATTCGCGGTAATGTTCAGACTCGTCTGAACAAACTCGAGGAGAATGATTTTGATGCGACGATGTTTTCTCTTGCGGCCATTGAAAGAATGGGCTTAAAGGTTGATTATGAACATCTTCCGATGATGATATCGGCACCTGCACAGGGCGTCGTGGCAATCTGCGGACGTGCGGACGATCTGGAAACCAAAGAATTATTCCGCGATGTAGACCATCGCGAAACCAGGATCTGTGTAAATATTGAAAGAAGTTTCCTAAATACACTTGAAGGAGGCTGCACAGCGCCAATCGGTGCGTTCGCTGAAATAAATGACCACAATGAAATCCGTTTTATAGGCCGGATTTGCTCGCTTGACGGACAAAACTGTATTGAAACCGATGAAATCTTCGAATGGAATGAAAATGAAGATTTTGGTAAAGTGATGGCACAAAAAATCCTGGATAACGGCGGACGTGAACTGATGCAAGAAATAAAAAGCGCATTAAAATAGAACTGATGCGGATACTTTTCACAAAGAACTTTAATAAAATGATGATTTCCAAGAAATTAGGGAGTCATTTTTCTTATGATTTTGTAGAAGTGATCAAAATAGTTCCGATGCAGGTTGAACCGTTTGACCTCAAAAATAAATCGCTGATTTTCACAAGTGTAAATGCGGTGAAGAGCTTCTTCGAAAACGGCTTCAGGCCAGACGAAAATTTCACCAGCCGGAATTTCAATAAAATTTACACTGTAGGCATGACCACCAAGAAAGAACTGCGGAAATATGGTTTCGGAACCTTCAAAGTAACCCGGCACGCGAAGGAACTTTCAGAATTCATTATAGAAAACAGTTCGAAGGAAAATTTTCTGCATTTCTGCGGAAACCTGGCCCTGGATGTTTTAAATAAAACCCTGCCGCTGCAGAACATCTCTTACCGAAAGATTCCGGTCTACGAAACCGTACTGCTTTACCCAAAAGTCACGGGCACTTATGATGCGGTTTGCTTTTTTAGCCCGAGCGGAGTTCGTAGTTTTGCAAAGTTTAATTCTTTGAATAATATTAAGATATATTCCATTGGTGAAACTACCGAAAAGGAAATAAAGAAATTCACGAAAAACCCGATTATCACAAGTAAGGAAAGCACTATGGAGGATCTGTTGCGTCTCATCGCCAGACCCGAATAGCAGCTAAGTTAAAATAAAAGATATGATTAAAAATGACCTGTATATAAAGGCGTTGAAAGGCGAAACCGTAGAAAGGCCGCCGGTATGGATGATGAGACAGGCTGGCAGATTCCTGCCAGAATTCCGTGCCATGCGCGATGAGTATGATTTTTTCACGCGCTGCCGCACACCGGAACTTGCCGCTGAAATCACCATGATGCCAATCCGCAGATATCCGCTGGATGCCGCTATACTTTTTTCAGACATCCTGGTAGTTCCGCAGGCGATGGGCATCGACTTCGAAATGAGGGAAGGTGTAGGTCCGTGGCTTGAGACGCCGATCCGCACATTGGAGCAGGTTCAGGAAATTGAAGTGCCGAATGTGGATGATACTTTGGGTTATGTTTTCGATGCTATTGAACTTACGCTGCACAAACTCGACAAGCAGATTCCACTGATCGGGTTCGCGGGTTCACCGTGGACAATTTTGTGCTATTGCGTGGAAGGGAAAGGTTCTAAAGCATTTGACGTTGCTAAGAAATTCTGTTTTGAAAATCCGGAGGCTGTGCATTTGCTGTTGCAAAAAATTACAGATACTACGATCGCTTATCTTAAAAGAAAAATAGAAAAAGGCGTTTCTGCCGTTCAGGTGTTCGACTCGTGGGGCGGTATGTTGTCGCCTTATGACTATCAGGAGTTCTCGTGGCCGTATATCAACCAAATAGTGGAAGCTTTAAGTCCACTTACGCATGTGGTGGTTTTTGGTAAAGGGTGCTGGTTCGCGCTGGAGGAAATGAGTTTGTCTAAATCTTCCGCGCTTGGCGTCGACTGGACGATCCGTCCGGAAATTGCGCGAAAGCTCGTGGGCGAAAACATGACGCTGCAGGGTAATTTTGATCCTTCAAGGCTGTATTCTTCGCCGGAAACCATCAAAAAAATGGTCACCGAAATGATTGACCGATTCGGAAAAGACCGATACATCGTGAATTTGGGCCACGGCATTTTGCCAAATATTCCGCTTGAAAACGCCGAAGCTTTTATCCGCGCGGTAGTAGACTGGAAGCCGAATTAGATTTTGACAGATTTTTAGACTTAAAAGAAACGCGCAGGCGTTTCTTTTTTTTGGTTTTAAGTCTCATAGTAGCGCAGTTCCTCATCGTCGTCAGGCAGTCGGACGGTTTTTACAAATTTCAAACCGAGTTTTTCAATCAGTTTTTGTGAGCGGAAATTTCCGTGTGTTGTGATTGCTGAAATTTTCTTTAAACCAAATTCTGAAAAAGCGGCATCAAAAATCCTTTGCGCAGCCTCAAAAGCACAGCCGCCGCCTTCAAACTCGGGTAAAAGCGCAAAACCAATATCATGAGCATCGAGACCTTCCCGGCCGAAAACGCCCACAGTTCCGAGTTTTTCGCCGTCAGTTTTTCTGATGATAACATAATTTCCAAAACCAAACTGTTCAATGTGAGGGTGAAACTTTTCTTTAATATACCGTTCCGCATCCTCAACCGAACGGATATTTTTATCTCCGATAAACTCGATGAATTTCGGCTCATTGTAAAGTCTGAAGATCAGTTCAGCATCATCGGTGGAAACAGGCGTGAGCGTCAGTCGCTCCGTTTCGAAAGCTTTAGGTTTCATACGCGTCGTTTGGGTATTTAAAATTAACTAAATAGCGGCATAAAAATGGTTTGCTACAAGAAAAATATCGCATCAAGATGGCATTAAACCCAGAAATAATCGGATTTGTGGCCGGAGGGCTTTCCTCGGCGCTGTTTATACCTCAAATCATAAAAATTATCAAAGAAAAATCTGCAGAAGAAATCTCACTTGTCACCTGCATCATCGGTGTGGTAAGTTCCGCGCTGTGGCTTTGGTACGGGATTTTGCAGGATCACATCTCCATGATGGTGACAAACAGCATCGCCGTGGCCGCAACTACAATCCTTATTTTCTGTAAATTTATTTATGACCGTCAAATGCCTTAAATTTGTTAAATCAGACATTAAATAAAAGATAATCTATGCTTGAAGATAAAGCACACAAATACGAAACAGCCGTTCTAGTCGGGCTTATCACGCAACACCAGGACGAGGAAAAGCTCGTGGAATATATGGACGAGCTTGAATTTTTGGCAGATACCGCAGGCGCGACGGTGATCAAACGTTTCACACAAAAACTCACTCAGCCGGACCCGAAAACCTTCATCGGCAGCGGTAAGGCGCAGGAAATCCGCGATTATGTGAAAGAAAATGAAGTCGGAACAGTAATTTTCGATGACGAACTTTCACCGTCCCAACTTAAAAACCTCGAAAGAGAAATTGAGGTAAAAATCCTCGACCGCACCAATTTGATCCTCGATATTTTTGCGCAGCGTGCACAGACTTCTTATGCGCGGACACAAGTCGAACTTGCTCAATATCAATACCTTCTACCTCGCCTTACGCGAATGTGGACCCACCTTGAAAGACAGAAAGGGGGTATCGGGATGCGTGGTCCGGGTGAAACGGAGATCGAAACTGACCGACGGATCATCCGCGACAGGATTTCCCTGCTAAAAGAAAAACTGAAAACTATCGACCGCCAGATGGCAACGCAGCGCAACAACCGCGGAAAAGTGGTTCGGGCGGCGTTGGTGGGTTACACCAACGTGGGAAAATCGACGTTGATGAACGCTATTTCAAAGTCCGAAGTTTTTGCAGAGAATAAACTTTTCGCCACACTTGACACAACAGTAAGAAAGGTGGTCATCGGCAATTTGCCGTTTCTGCTTACCGACACTGTTGGATTTATCAGAAAACTCCCAACGCAGCTTGTAGAGAGTTTCAAATCAACTTTGGATGAAGTTCGCGAGGCCGATCTACTGATTCACGTGGTGGATATTTCGCATGAAAGTTTCGAAGACCACATCGATTCTGTAAATCAGATTTTAATGGAAATAAATGCGCACCAGAAACCGATGGTGATGGTTTTCAATAAAATAGATGATTTCAGCTATGAAAAAAAGGAAGAAGACGATCTCACACCCGAAACCCGCAAAAATATTTCGCTGTCTGAATGGCAAAAAACGTGGATGTCAAAATCTAAATATCCAACGGTGTTCATTTCCGCTTTGACGAAGGAAAACTTCCCCGAAATGAAGAAACTGATTTACGATGAAGTATTAAAAATTCATATTTCAAGGTTCCCGTACAATGATTTCCTTTTCGAATATTTCGAGGACGAAACAACATAAATAACACCTTTAGAATGAAAGAATTGTTTGTTTTTTCAATGATTTTCTGTGCTTCGGTTGTTTTCGGCCAGGTTAATATCGACGAAATTAAAAAAAACGTAACCGAAAATCCAAAGGAATTTTATTACCAAAATCTCGACACGTTTAAAACAAATCCGTCAACCCTATCTCAGGAACAGTTGAATTATATTTATTATGGCAATAATTATGTGGATTATGGTTTCGACAGAGGTGATTTTAATAAAAAACTGAGTGAAGTCTCAAAATTTGCAGGAAGAAAACTTTCAAAAAAGCTTTCGGGTGAAGTTTTAACTAAAGCTTTATCTCTTTATCAACTTAATCCGCTCAACAAAACATTACTTAATGACTTGGCACTCCTGTACGGGTACTCCGGCGACCATGAAAAAAGGGATTTTCATTTGCTACAGTACCAATTGCTGGTTGAAACTATCGGCAAAAGCGGAACAGGACTTTTAGAAGAAACGCCAATTGTGGTAACAAGCTTCCAGGACAAATTTCTGGCACTGGAGCAGTTTTCGAAAGTTCTTGCAAGTGGAATAAGTTTTAAAACAAAACAACTCGAAGACGGATCCTGGTTAGACATTTTTAAAAACGGTCTTGACTTATATTTCATAAAAACCGTGCATCATAAAGACATGTTTAAATAATGAATACAGTTCAGGAAATAAAATCTGCGCTACAAGATCTGGCGCTGCCCGAAAAAGCTGAATTTTTCCCAAGATTCTTTAAAGCCGGAAAAGGTCAGTACGCTGAAGGCGACCAATTCATCGGCGTTACCGTTCCGGATCAAAGGAAAATTGTGAAAGAATACTGGAGTCGAATATCTTTAGAGGAAATTGCCGAACTTCTGTCTTCCAAAATCCATGAACACCGGCACAGCGCACTGCTGATGCTAGTTAGCAAATACGAAAAAACAAAATCCGAAGAGGCAAAGGAGGAAATTGTCGGTTTTTATCTTAAAAATAAACAGTTCATCAACAACTGGGATCTGGTAGATAATTCGTGTTACAAAATTCTGGGTCGGCACGCCTACGAAACAGACAACCCGGAACTTCTGTTAAAACTTGCTGAGGAGGAGAATCTTTGGAGCAAAAGAATTGCCATCGTAAGCACGATGTATTACGTAAAACGCGGTGAATTTGACCTGTTAAAGAAAATTGTGCTCAAAAATCTGCAACATCCACACGATCTGATGCACAAAGCCAACGGCTGGCTTCTCCGCGAAATGGGAAATAAAGGCGAGACCGAATTTATGGCCTTTCTGAAACTGCATTACCACGAAATGCCGCGAACCACGCTTCGTTACGCAATAGAGAAACTTTCGCCGGACCTACGTCAGGATTTTTTAAAAGGCCGCATCTGATGGAGAATGTTTTTTATATGCGGGAGATCAGCCATTATTTTCTGCATTTTATCTTTCCTTATTTCATCGCACTTTTATTTTTTAAAGATAATTGGCGAAAAGTGTACCTCATCCTACTTGCGACAATGCTTGTGGACCTTGATCATCTTTGGGCAGTTCCTATTTTTGACCCGCATCGCGGCAGTATCGGTTTCCATCTGCTGCACACGTATCCGATGCTTGCGCTGTATCTGCTCGGCGCACTGTTTCTAAAAGGGAATTACCGCATCATCTGCATTGGTTTGGTTTTACATATGGTCACAGATTTCCAGGATTTTCATCTTTGGAAATTTTAGATTTTTTAAGTCACCATATCGTGATTTTTAAATCATTTTCGTATAATTGTAAAAACCGACTTTATGAAAATAAAAAAAGCACTTCAGTGGTATATCGTCTTTCCCTTAATCGCCGCCCTATTTTATCTTGGCGGTTTTTTGTCGGATTCGGTAACTTCGAATATTATCGCAGCTGTTTTGCTTTTTGCTACCGTGCTGGCAGCAGTACACCATGCTGAAGTGGTGGCGCACCGTGTGGGTGAGCCGTATGGTACTATTATCCTCGCGATTTGTATCACGGTGCTTGAAGTAGGTCTGATCATTTCATTCATGCTTTCGGGCAGCGAAGGCGCGCTGACTTATGCACGTGACACGGTTTTTGCGGCCGTAATGCTGATTTTAAACGGAATTTTGGGCATGTGTATCTGGGTTGGAAGCCGAAAATATAAAGAACAGTTCTTTATGCGGAGTTCCGCCACAACCTATCTCGTGAGTTTGGTTGCTATTCTTGTGCTTACGCTGATTTTACCGAATTACACCTCATCTGTCAACGGACCTTTCTACAGCAAGGCCCAATTGGTTTTTGTCGCTGTGGCCTGTCTCGCGATCTATATTGCGTTCCTGATGTTCCAGACGGTTCGCCACAGGAATTATTTTATCGTGACTGAAGCAGATCAAACAACGCACGAGGCTGATCCGCCGAGCAATATGAAGACCGCGATAAGTTTGGTGCTGCTGATTATATGTCTGGCCGTTGTGATTTTTATGGCTAAAGGTTTATCGCCAGTGATCGAAGATTTTGTTGAATCCGTGGGTGCGCCACGTGCGTTGGTCGGTGTGATTATCGCAACCGTCGTATTACTTCCCGAAGGTTTCGCGGCGGTGCGTGCGGCAGCAAAAAACCAGATTCAAACGTCGATCAACCTAGGTTTGGGATCGGCGCTTGCGAGTGTAGGGCTCACGATTCCAGCGATATCGATCGTGTGTATTGTGTACGATATCCCGTTTGTTTTGGGCCTCGATCTGAAATCGATAATCTTGCTCGCACTGTCGGTATTTACCGTGATGCTTTCATTAAGCCGTGGAAAAACGAATCATCTGTACGGAAC
The DNA here is from genome assembly GCF_014837035.1 of Kaistella pullorum. Taxonomy (GTDB): domain Bacteria; phylum Bacteroidota; class Bacteroidia; order Flavobacteriales; family Weeksellaceae; genus Kaistella; species Kaistella rhinocerotis. Next base: position 451,986 of record NZ_JACSPS010000001.1, read on the forward strand.
TGTACTGTTGGTCAATTTAGCGGCATACATATTCACCGTAATTTTTCCTTAAGAATAATCAGGAAAATTGATTTTGAACAGATTATCAAATACTTAAAGTCACTTAACGGCGTGCGACTTCCATCTTGTGCGCCATCAGATTGGCGATATTTGTTGCTTTATAAATAGCCAAATCCGCCATTTCTCCGGTAAAATTCTCCTCTACAGTTTCTGTCCACAACGCAAGCCAATGCGCAAAATGGTCTTTTTCGATCGGCACCTCTGCATTGATTGGAAAATGTACCGCCATGGGGTTTCCCTTGTATGAAATCTGACCAAAAAGAAGCGTTTCCCAGAATGCATACATTTTCGGAAGATGCTGGCTCCAGTCTACTTTTGCGACGTCATTAAAGAAGAAACCGATCTTTTCATCGCGCCCAACCTTATCATAGAATCTGTTCACCAGAACTTCAATATCAGCGCGGTCTTCAAGCTTTTTCATAATGCAAAATTAGCGATTTTATAACGGTTTGGCTTTTAGATTACAAGGCTTGAATTCTTTAAAAATAAAAAAAATTATTCGCGTACTTTTGCCGAATGGATCTGAAAGCGCATAAAAATCTGGCCACACTGAAGCAGAAAGAACACAAAAAGTTTCTCGATGCACTGAAGCGCAAGCCGCCAAAAAACCTCGATTATACCGTATTGGAAACGCATGAAGAAGTTTTTGAGAACATCGACTGCCTTAAATGCGCGAACTGCTGCAAGACCACCGGACCGCTTTTTACTGAGAAAGATATTGAACGGATTGCAAAACATTTCCGCATGAGTCCCGCAGTTTTTGAACAAAAATATCTGCGTACAGACGAGGACCAGGATAAAGTTTTGCGACAGCTGCCGTGCCCGTTTCTCGGTGAAGACAATTTCTGTTCGATCTATGATGTGCGGCCCAAAGCGTGTCGCGAGTTTCCACATACTGACCGTAAGAAGATTTACCAGATCAATAATTTGACGATTAAGAATACCTTGATCTGTCCGGCAGCATTTGATTTTGTGGAGAAATTGCAGCAAAATTTAGACAAAAAATAAAACATTTTAGATAAGAATTTTGTCTAAATTGCATTAATGTTTTGATTTTAAAACGATTGTGAAATCAGAACACTTTAAAATTAACAAAACACAAAAGAAAGAAAGATGAAAAAAATTGTATTGGCCTGCGCCATCATGCTCGGAACCGCAACACTGATGAACGCCCAACAAACCAACAAAGTTGAGAAAACAGACACAAAATCGGTTGTCCGCACACCGAAAACCATCGCGCCACCGGTGAAAAAAGTTACCACAGACATTAAGACCAATGAAATGGAAACCGCGAGACGGCGGGATGAAAAAACTGAACACGCTACTGAAAGATCTCCAGCAAAAGTCAATGAAGCCGTAAAACCGGCCGAAAATGCCAAACAGGCTCCAATAAAACTGGAGGCAATGTAAAAATTCGGTGATTTGAATTAATTAAATAAGAAAGCGTTGAAAAAAATTTCAACGCTTTTCTTATGTCGTAATATGTTAAAATTCCTTATACCACGCCCTGGGCAAGCATTGCTTCCGCAACTTTGACAAAACCTGCGATATTCGCACCTTTCACATAGTTTACATAGCCGCTCTCTTCTTTTCCATAATCGCGGCAAGCCTTGTGAATGCCGATCATGATTTCTTTCAGACGTGCATCAACTTCTTCGGAAGACCAGTTGAGACGGATGGAGTTCTGTGTCATCTCAAGTCCTGAAGTTGCTACACCACCTGCATTAGAGGCTTTACCCGGTGAGAACAATACTTTATGGTCAAGAAAATGATTGATCGCATCCAGCGTGCTAGGCATGTTTGCAGCTTCTGTTACGCAGATCACACCGTTTTCTACCAGAAGTTGTGCGTCTTCAAGGAACAGTTCGTTTTGTGTTGCTGCCGGAATCGCAACATCACATTTTACCTCCCACGGTCTTTTGCCTGCGTGGAACTCTGCACTTGGGAACTTGTCGGCATAATCGGCAGCGCGGTTGTTACCTGAAGCGCGAAGTTCAAGCAAGTACTCTATTTTTTCGCCGGAAATTCCGTCTTTATCATAAATATAACCGTCCGGACCAGAGATTGTCACTACTTTTCCGCCAAGTTCTGTGACTTTTTTCACTACACCCCAAGCCACATTTCCGAAACCGGAAACCGTAACCGTTTTGCCTGCGAAATCCTGACCGATTGTCTTCAACATCTGCTCTGCGAAATAAACCACACCATAACCGGTAGCTTCAGGGCGAATAAGAGACCCACCATATGCCAGACCTTTACCGGTAAGCACGCCCGTGAATTCATTTCTGATTTTCTTATACTGCCCGAAAAGATAACCGATTTCCCTTGCACCTACACCGATATCGCCTGCCGGAACATCGGTTTCAGGACCGATATGCTTGCAAAGTTCAGTCATGTATGCCTGACAAAAACGCATCACCTCCATATCCGATTTTCCCTGTGGATCGAAATCTGCACCACCTTTACCGCCGCCCATTGGCAGGGTTGTAAGTGAGTTCTTAAATGTTTGCTCGAAGGCCAAAAATTTAAGTACCGAAAGATTCACAGTCGGATGGAAACGGATACCTCCTTTGTAAGGACCAATTGCAGAATTCATTTGGATCCGGAAACCTCTGTTTACCTGAATTTCGCCTTTGTCATCAACCCACGGCACGCGGAAGATAATGGTGCGTTCCGGCTCTGCCATACGCTCAAGGAGTTTCATTCCGCTGTACTGCTTTTTGGTAGCAATGAAGGGAATTACGGTCACAGCAACTTCTTTTACGGCTTGTAGGAATTCGGGTTCGTTTGGGTTTCTCGCCTCTATTTTGGCGATAAAATCCTGGATCTTTTGTTCTACGTTAAAATGTTCCATTTAGGGTGAGTATTATTATCAACAAATTTAATTTTATTTTCAAAACTTGCAAGAGAATTTTTAGGAATTGCCGAAACTTTAATGTTTTTAAACTTTATTTTTGTTAAATTAATAAATTCATATTTAAAAATACAAATAATTGAATGTTAACAGGATATTAATAGATTTTCTAAAACCATTAACCGCTTATAATGCCAAATACTGACGTCCCGAAAGTGCTTTGACATAACCCAGTAGTTCAAGCTGAAGCAAATCCGGTAGGACGCGATAAGTGGGTAAATCGAGTTTGAGGCAAATTTCGTCAAGCGAAAGTGCAGCCTGCCTGTCCAGTACCGCCAGAAGCTGCTGCTGATTTTCAGGCAGCATTATCTGTACTTCCGAACTCGGAAACAACACACCAACAGTTGCGCTTTTCGAAAAACCAAGTTGGTCTGCAAGTAAAGTGACCGTAGAGATCGCAGCCGCTTTATTCTGCACGATCAGTTGGTTGCAGCCTTGGCTAAACTTATCCGTAATGCGTCCGGGCAGCGCAAAGACTTCACGATTATAATTGTTGGCAAATGTAGCTGTGCTCACAGAACCACCGCCAAATGCAGTTTCAACGACGATGGTAGCTGCTGAAAGCCCGGCGATGATCCTGTTGCGCTGGATGAAATTTTCACGGTCGGGCTTTTGGGAAGAATTAAATTCTGTAAAAAGCGCACCACCATTATCCAGGATCTTTTCGGCTAAACGGCGGTTTTTGCTCGGATACAGTGTGTGGAAACCGTGTGCAAGAACAGCAATCGTAGGAAGACCGTTATTTAGGGAAACCTCGTGTACTTCCGTATCCACACCCAGCGCTAGACCACTGACCGTGATGACCCGGTGGTCTTTAATTTCATTAAGGAAATCATTAATAAAACTTTTGCCGTATGAGGTGATGTTTCGGGTCCCGACAATGCTTAAAGTCTGCAGCGCGCTGTTCCACTCGCCTTTTTGGTAAAGAATAGCGGGCGCATCTTCACATTCATTAAGTTGTGGCGGAAGCTCCCCTTGATGACGAAGCAGGATGCGGATCTTATTTTTCTCGCAGAAGGCGACCTCCTTTTCGGCAAAAACAAGATGCTCGGGTTTGCCGATTTCCTGAGAAATCCGCTTCCCCACGCGGTATACATTGCTGAGACCGGATTTCGAAAGTTCCCACACTTCCTTTGCCGAACCAGCTTCCGCAACAAGTCTGCGAAAGATGGTGTCGCCGATCAGCGGACACTGCCGAAGCGCAATGGAGTACAGCGTTTCTTCGGAAAACATGGTTATTTTTATTCAAATTTATCCAAAAATAAAATTACTTCTTACGGATTTCGTCTAAATGTTCCCAGGCGTTGTCCTTTTTCTTGCGGTATGGCAACTCATTGAAATCATCCGGGAACTTTTCCTTGTACTCCTGCCAGAGTTTGTCATCTTTTTCGCTGTAATAGTTCGGGAACTGCCAGATAAATCGCTTTTCTTTCTCACCGCTTTTGCGGTACATAAAAGCGAGCAAGATTCCGACGATGGCACCGGACAGGTGAGACTGCCACGACACGCGGCTCGGTTCTTCAAGGTTGTAGAAAAACTCTTCCGGCATCACACCCCAAACAAGTCCTCCGTAATAGAGCGCTACAACCAGCGAAACCGTGAGCAACTTCATATTCCAGCGAAACATTCCGCTGAAAAAAAGGAAAAACGCGAGAACATAGACGATTCCACTAGCGCCAATGATACACACCGAATAATATTCGCCCGTGTACACATCTACCGGCGGCAAAAGCCACACAAGAAATGAGGAAACGAACCATCCGGTAAAAAAAATAGTGCCCGCGATGCGGCCGTAAAACTGAAAAAGCAAAAATATCAGCACAAAAACCGGCACCGAATTCCCAAAGATGTGATCGATATTCCCGTGAAGGAACGGCGAAAAGAAAACTCCCTTCAGCCCATCCGGATGCAGCGGAATTATCGCGCCATCACAGCCGCTCACAATGCCAGTCTTCTGAAGCACAAAGCCCAGCCACATCGCGGCCACCATGGCAGTGGCATAATAAACTGCTTTAAAATTAAGGGATTGTTTTAGCATTCGGAACTTTTGTCAAAACTGTTGCCACGAATAAATGTAGGTAATTATGTCTAAATTATAATATTATGCATCAATTTCTAAGACAAATCCGTGCAGTAACCGCCGCAATTTGAAATATATAATTGTTTGCCCTAAATTTGCGGGCTATGAAACACCTTTTCAGTATACTGACGGCATTTTCTACCATACTTCTCTTCGGGCAGGAACGCCGCAGCATCTTTCACGAAATAGATTCAATCTCGCAGCGCAGATGGGATTCGGTTTCCCTGGACCTTGACAGCCTGGCCAACCCTAAACTCATCAATTTCGATGTTCATTTCAAAGATACCCTTGTGATTCGTGATGCAGTGGTGGTGCCGGCCGTAACAAATGAAATTCCGGTTACGCCGTATAATTTTTTAAAGCTGAATCAGCCCAAAAGATGGTTTTTTTATGGCCAGAATAATCTTGTTTTCAACCAATCTTCATTCTCGAACTGGAACTCGGGTGGGAATAACAACATCGGCGTAATCGGCAAGATAAACTATAACATCAGCTACAAAAACAACCGCCATTTCCTCGATAATCATATTCAGCTAGGCTATGGATTTGTCGCTTCAGAAGGTGAATCATCCCGAAAAACTGAAGATTTCATCAATGTAATGACTAATTATGGGTATGATATCGGCAAAGATTTCTATCTGTCCACAGGTTTTCAGTTTCTGTCGCAGTTCTCGCCGGGATACAATTACTCCGAAACGCCGGATCCTGAGTTCAAAGACCGCATCTCGCGTTTTATGGCGCCAGGATATCTGAATGCCGGTTTGGGTCTTTCTTACAATCCAAATGAAAACTTCCAGGTGATTTTCAGACCTGTAAACGGCAAGTTTACTTTTGTAGCCGATCCCTATTTGCAGAAAGCGGGCCGCTACGGACTTGAAAGAGACGGGCAAAGCGTACGCTCAGAGCTTGGTGCCTTGCTGAACGTGCTGTACCGGTTGAAAATTTACAAAGACATCAATTTTGTAAACCAGATCAATTTTTTCAGCAATTACGTAAATCATCCGGAGCGCGTGGACATCGCTTATAATGGTACGCTGAATATCCGTTTCAATCGTTTTATCTCAACCGTTATAAGCCTGGATCTGGTGTATGACCACGACCAACTGCAGAATCTGCAGATGAAACAGACGCTCGGCGTAGGTTTTTCTTATAATTTAGGACTTGAAAACCGCGAGAAAAACAAAAAACTCATCAAGCCTTTTGTAGCACCTTAGCTTAATTTTGGTTTAAACATTCCAGAACTCACGGTCTAAACTGCGGTATTGGATTGCCTCCGAAATATGACCTGAATTTAAATTTTCAGCCTGTTCAAGGTCTGCGATCGTGCGGGCAACTTTTAAAATTCGGTCGTAGGCGCGCGCCGAAAGATTTAGTTTTTCCATGGCAGTTTTGATGAGATTTTGCGAGGCAACGTCGAGTTCGCAGTATTTCTCGATTTCTTTCGGACCCATTTGGGCATTGTAATGAATTTCAGCTTCGCGGTATCTTAAAGTTTGAATTTCGCGTGCTTTCAACACTCTTGAACGGATCTCCTCACTTTTCTCGCCTTTTCTTTTGTCTGATAACTGCTCAAACTCCACTTTTTGTACTTCGATATGAATGTCAATTCGGTCAAGCAGCGGCCCGGAAAGCTTGTTCATATACCGCTGCATCTCAAATTGCGAGGAAGTATTGTTCGGATCATCGGGAAAGTAGCCGCTTGGACTGGGATTCATGCTTGCCACGAGCATGAAACTGGCCGGATAATTCACCGTGAATTTTGCGCGCGAAATCGTGACTTCACGATCTTCGAGTGGTTGGCGCATCACTTCGAGCACAGTGCGTTTAAATTCCGGCATTTCGTCGAGGAACAGAACGCCATTGTGCGCGAGGGAAATTTCGCCCGGCTGCGGATAGCTGCCGCCACCGACTAGCGCGACATCCGAAATCGTGTGGTGCGGACTTCTGAACGGCCGCACGGTCATCAGCGAAGTTTCGGTCCCGATTTTTCCGGCCACTGAATGAATCTTGGTAGTTTCCAGTGCTTCCTTTAAAGTTAATGGCGGCAAAATACTCGGAACTCTTTTGGCGAGCATGGTTTTTCCACTTCCGGGAGGCCCGATGAGAATGATGTTGTGTCCACCCGCTGCCGCAACTTCCATCGCGCGTTTCGCGGTTTCCTGACCTTTTACTTCAGAGAAATCGGTGGAGAAAAAATTGATTTTATCCTGAAATTCTTTGCGTGTATCAATCGTAGTACGCTCCAGCGGCAAGCCTTCGTTAAAAAAATCGATAACTTGTTTGATGTTTTCTATGCCGTACACTTCCAGTTGGTCTACTATCGCGGCTTCGCGAATGTTCTGTTTGGGTAAAATGATGCCTTTGAAGCCTTCTTCGCGCGCTTTTATGGCGATCGGCAAAACTCCTTTTATCGGTAACAGTCCGCCATCAAGCGAAAGTTCACCCATGATGATATACTGACTGATGTTTTCTGCGCTGATCTGGTCTGATGCCGCCAAAATTCCGAGCGCAATGCTCAGGTCATAAGCCGAACCTTCTTTCCGAAGATCTGCGGGTGCCATGTTGATGGTGATTTTCTTACCCGGAACCTTGAAGCCAACATTCTTCAACGCTGCTGAAATCCGGTAGCTGCTTTCCTTGATTGCATTATCGGGCAACCCGACCAAATGATAGCCAACGCCGGGCGAATCTACGTTGACCTCTATCGTAATTGTCTGCGCCGAAACACCGAAGATTGCGCTTCCATAGACTTTTACCAACATAATTTGTGTTTTGATATAAAATTACCAAAAAATTGCTGAAAGCTGAGCAACAAGTTTGCTCACCAGTTTTCCTTATCTTCTGCAAAGTATAATAAAGAACATTTTGCCAAATCTCATTACTTAAGATATCTTCGCATGAAAATTTTATATGAACAAATCTTTATTATTTTTTGCGATTATGATTGCACAAAGTGCATTTTCCCAGGTAACAATGTCGGGCAACAAACTGGTAAAAGATGGACAAACCTACAAAATGTCGCAATATCAGGATGTATTTAAAAATCCCGAGGCAGTTTCTTACTTAAAAAAAGCAAGGACTAACAGTACAGTTGGAAGCATTTTTGCTTACACGGGAGGATTCAGTTTAGGATTCGGATTGTCTGCAGTTTTATTTGGTCCTAAAAATCAAGTTTATGGCAGCTATGGCAGTCAATATGAAACAAAAGCAGATAAAAGCGTTGCTTGGTTAGTAACAGGAATTGGAGCAGGACTTATCGGTTTCGGAATTCCATTTGCCGTCGCGTCGAACAAAAATGCGCAGAAAGCACTGCAACTCGAAAACGGTGAGAGCACAGCTTTTCAACCCCATTTTAAGCTCGAAACTGCGGGTAACGGCATGGCACTGAGTTATAATTTTTAAGAAATGGCGGTTTACAAAACTATAGGCGGAATAATTTCCGTCTTTTTTGGCTTAAACTTTGGGAGGAACTGACGACCTAGCCCTGATCGCAGCGGCATCCTTTTGAGGAGCGAAGCGCAGTAAAAGATACAGCGGAGAGCAGGTTCCCGGCTCCTCAAAACTTCGGCTAAAATTCCCTATTTTTGCTGCAAATACTAATTAACGATGGCTAAACAGGAAGATGTTTTCAAGAAACTGATCTCGCACGCTAAGGAATATGGCTTTATTTTTCCTTCGAGTGAAATATATGACGGACTTTCAGCAATTTACGACTACGGACAGAACGGTGCCGAACTGAAAAGCAACATCAAGCAATATTGGTGGAAAGCCATGGTGCAGATGAACGAAAACATCGTGGGCATCGACTCTGCCATCTTTATGCATCCAACGATCTGGAAAGCTTCCGGCCACGTAGACGCTTTTAATGATCCTTTGATCGACAATAAGGATTCTAAAAAACGCTTCAGAGCCGATGTTTTGCTGGAAGATTACTGTGCGAAACTTGAAGAAAAAGCACAGAAAGAAATTGAAAAAGCGGCGAAAAGATTCGGTGACGCTTTTGATAAAAATGAGTTCGAAACCACCAATGGCCGCGTTATAGAATACCGCGAAAAGCAGAAAACCATTCTCTCCAGAATGGCGAAATCTTTGGAAAATGAAGATCTGGCGGATGTAAAAGCTTTGATCGAAGAACTTGAGATCGCGGATCCGGACACTGGTTCAAAAAACTGGACGGATGTTCGTCAGTTTAACCTGATGTTCGGAACCAAATTAGGTGCTTCCGCAGATTCTGCAACTGATTTATATTTAAGACCTGAAACGGCGCAGGGAATTTTTGTGAATTTCTTAAATGTTCAGAAAACTTCGCGTCATAAGCTGCCATTCGGAATTGCACAAATCGGTAAGGCTTTCAGAAATGAAATCGTAGCCAGACAGTTCATCTTCAGAATGCGGGAATTCGAACAGATGGAAATGCAGTTTTTCGTTCCACCGGGAACTGAGCTCAGTTTCTACGAAGAGTGGAAACAGAAACGTTTGAACTGGCACCTGGCTTTAGGTTTGGGCGCAGATAACTATAAATTCCACGATCACGAAAAACTCGCACATTACGCGAATGCTGCGGCAGATATTGAATTCAAATTCCCGTTCGGATTTAAAGAACTGGAAGGAATACACTCCAGAACTGATTTCGATTTGAAAGCGCATGAAAAATTCTCCGGCAGAAAATTACAGTATTTTGATTCGGAAAGAAACGAGAATTACATTCCTTACGTAGTGGAAACTTCGGTTGGTTTGGACCGTTTGTTCCTGGCCATTTTCTCCAACTCACTTAAAGAAGAAGTTTTGGACGACGGTTCCGAAAGAACTGTGCTGTCACTTCCGCCAGCTTTGGCTCCGGTAAAAGCTGCAATTCTACCTTTGATGAAGAAAGACGGTCTTGCAGAATACGGTGAAAAGATCTTTAACGACCTGAAATTTGACTTCAATATGATTTATGAAGACAAAGACAGCATCGGTAAGCGTTACCGCCGTCAGGATGCGATCGGGACGCCGTTCTGCATCACGATTGACCATGATACACTGACCGATCATACGGTAACATTGAGAGACCGCGACACGATGCAGCAGGAAAGAGTTCCGGTAGCTGATTTACGCAGGATTATCGATGAAAAGACAAACTTCAGAAATCTGCTTTCGAAGATTTAAGCTGAATATATTGTTAAAATTAAAGTCCCGAAAAATCCGGGACTTTTTTTGGCTAAAGACCATCAGTACACGGCTTGGGGAAGCCCGAATAAAATCCGTAAATTTGAGGCATTCTAAATAAGCAATATGTTCGACCTTCAAGATATCCGCAGCCAGTTCCCGATTTTAGACCAGAAAGTTAACGGTAAACCTTTGGTTTATCTGGATAATGCGGCCACTTCGCAGAAGCCGGTTTCTGTTCTTGAAAGTTGGAACCGTTACTATTCTGAAATCAACGCGAACGTTCACCGCGGCATTCACACCTTGAGTCAGCTCGCGACCGAAGAAATGGAACTTTCACGCAGAAAGATCCAGAAATTCATCAATGCTAAAAACGATTTTGAGGTCATCTTTACAAAAGGAACGACCGAAGGTATCAACCTGATTGCTTATTCATTAACCGGCTTGATTAAAGAAGGAGACGAAATCTTGATTTCGCATCTGGAGCACCACTCGAACATTGTTCCGTGGCAAATGCTTTGTGAAAGAACGGGCGCCCAACTGAAGGTGATTCCTATCGATGAAAACGGCGTTTTGCAACTGGATTTTTTAGAGGAAAACCTCAACGGAAGGACAAAACTTGTTTCCGTAAATCACGTTTCAAATGCGCTTGGCGTCGTAAATCCGATTGAAAAAATCATTGCAGAAGCGCGCAGAAAATCCGAAGCGATTATTGTGATTGACGGCGCTCAGGCGGTGCCACACTTCAAAATCGATGTGCAACAACTGGATTGTGATTTCTACGTCTTTTCGGGGCATAAAATGTACGCACCAATGGGTACCGGAATTCTTTACGGCAAAGAAGAAATCTTGCGCAAAATCCAGCCTTTTCATGGCGGCGGCGAGATGATCGCGGTATGTTCTTTTGAAAAGACAACTTACGCGGATTTACCATTTAAATTTGAAGCCGGAACGCCAAATGTAGGTGGAAATATCGCACTTGGTGCCGCGGTAGATTTTATGGAGAGCATCGGCCGTGAAGCTTTGCAGAACCATGAAAATGCATTACTTGATTATGCCCAAAAGCAGCTACTTCAAATTGAAGGTTTAAAGATTTATGGCGAAAAAGCCAACAGAACGGGCGTAGCTTCGTTCAACCTTGAAGGTGTCGGGATTTCGTCGGACGTTGGGATGATTCTTGACAAAATGGGCATCGCCGTAAGAACCGGACATCACTGTACGCAGCCGATAATGAAACATTTCGACATCGTGGGAACCGTACGGGCGAGTTTTGCGGTGTACAATACTTTTCAAGAAATCGATATTTTGGTGGAAGGCGTTAAAAAAGCGCAGAGAATGTTGAGCTAAACTTAGTTTTCCAAAATTTGATTCGCCGCTTCCTTGGTCTTTACTTTTTCGATGACGCGGGTGCAAATGCCGTTTTCATCAAATCTAAAAGTGGTGCGCACAATTCCCATGAATTCGCGGCCCATGAATTTCTTCAGCTGCCACACACCGAATTTTTCACAAACTTCCCGACTCTCATCCGCAATCAGCGGATACTGAAAACCAAATTTTTCGTGGAATTTTTTCTGCGCTTTTACCGCATCTGCAGAAACTCCTAAAATTTGGAAACCTTCTTTTGCAAGCTGCGAAATATTATCGTTCAGGTTGCACGCTTCGGCTGTGCAACCGGGCGTATTTGCCTTTGGATAAAAGAAAACTACGAGCTTTTTACCCAGAAAATCCTGAGATTTCACTGTTTCCCCATCTTGATTTAACGCTTCAAACTGCGGAAGTTGGTCACCTACTTTTAGCATAATTAGTATTTTAGCTCAAATTTAAAGGTTAAATGACAAAAAAGCAAAGAGCGCTGACGGTAATGACGGAACTTGAAAAACTGTATCCCAAGGTTCCGATTCCGCTGGACCACACGGATGCCTTTACACTTCTGGTTGCTGTGGCACTTTCCGCACAGACGACGGACAAAAAAGTAAACCAGATCACGCCTAAACTTTTTGAGGTAGCCGGCGACCCCTTTAAAATGGCCGCGCTGGAGGAAGATGAGATTAAATATTTGATCAAAGAAATTGGCTTAGCAAACACGAAGGCCAAAAACCTAAAACGGATGGCCGAAATGCTGGTGGAAAACCACAACGGAATTGTGCCGCAAACTTTCGAAGAATTGGAAGCATTGCCGGGCGTGGGTCATAAAACTGCGTCGGTGGTCATGAGCCAGGCTTTTGGCGTGCCCGCTTTTCCCGTGGATACGCACATCCACCGACTCATGAAACAGTGGAAACTGACCGAGGGCAAAAACGTCATTGAAACCGAAAATGATGCGAAGAAACTTTTCCCGCGTGAAAGCTGGAACAAACTTCATCTGCAGATTATATTTTATGGCCGCGAATATTCCCCCGCAAGAGGCAGCCAGGAGAAAGATTTTATCACGCGAATGCTCTTCCCCGACGAAAACTAGCCTTTTTTTTGGAAGTAACGCGGAGACTTAGCTATCAACTCATCCATCTCAAAAGGTTTGGGAAGAAAATGCCAAATGACTTCACTTTAATAATTTGAAGTCAAATTCACCTTGAAAGTTACTGTCTTTTTGCCCAAAGCTTCATCTTGCGATCCAACACATCCAGTGGCAAACATCCCTGATTTAAGATTTCATCGTGGAATTTGGCTAAACTGAATTTTGCACCCCGCTGTTTTTGGTACTGGTCGCGCAGGGAACGAATTTTCAGGGAACCTATCTTATAACTTAAAGCCTGTCCCGGCATGGCCATATAACGCTCAACTTCCGCTGTTGCGGCCGCTTCGTCATAGGAAATATTGCTCAGGAAATAACGAATGGCCTCTTCGCGGTTCATAGTGCCGGTATGAAGTCCGGTATCGACTACCAAACGCACTGCACGCAACATTTCGTCACTCAGCGAGCCCATTTTCTGGTAAGGATCGGTGTAAAGACCAAACTCCGGCCCCAGCGATTCTGTATAAAGTGCCCAGCCTTCACCATAGGCGCCGAACCAGCCGAAACGCATGAATTTAGGCAAAGACATATTCTCCTGCTGCAGCGAAATCTGGTAATGGTGACCCGGAATGGCTTCATGTAAAAAGAGCGATTCCATGCCGGAAGTTACATTGAATTTGGTTGGATCCGGAATGGGGATGTAGAAAATTCCCGGGCGCTTGCCGTCGGGTGTTCCGGGCATATACTCAGCGCTTGCGCTGGCTTCCCGGAATTTTTCCGTTTGCCGGATTTCGAACGGTGTTTTCGGCGTTACGCTGAACATTGTGTTCAGTTTTGGAGTGATTTTTTTCAAAATAGCATTAAAACCGCCCAGCACTTCATCCGCCGTCTTGTAAGGGAAGGCTTTCGGATCGGTCTTCACATGCGTGATGAATTCTTCCAAAGTGCCTTCAAAATTAACCTGCTGCCTCACTTTTTCCATTTCAGCTCTAAGACGCGCCACTTCTGCGATACCGGTTTTGTTGATTTCATCGGGCGTAAGATTCGTGGTGGTCCAGCTTTTGGCGTAGTAGGCGTAAATTTCGTTTCCGTTCGGCATCGCACTTATTCCATCGGTGTCGCGGGCTTTCGGCAGATATTCCTGTTCGAGGAAGTGGGCCATTTTTTGGTAAGTCGGGATCAATGTTTTCGTAATTAAGTCGCTGTACTCACGCGTGAATTTCTCCTTTTGGGCGTCTGTAAAGTTTTTCGGGAAATTCTTCACGGGTCCGTAAAAGATGTTTTTTTCAAGGTCTGTGGTAATGATCTCATCAGCAGACATTTGCGGAATCATCTTCGCGACAAGTTTCTTCGGCAAAGTGTGTTTCTGCACGATTCCTTCACGGAAATTTTCAATGGCAGTATCCATCCACAACGGGAATTTACGCGCACGAACCAGCCAGTCTGTATAATCTTTTTCAGTTTTAAACGGCTGACTTCCCTGGCCGCTGCCCAATAACGGCAAATCGAGCGGCAAACCGCCAAACTGCGTGAACGGAATGTATTCCGGATGGTAGGCATAGCGCTCAATTTTGTCTTTCAAAGTATAATCGAGCACGTCATAAACCGTCTTTTTTTCGTCTGAAAGCTTATCATACTCCACTTTTTTCATTTGGTTCTGCACCGAATTGTAAAATGATATCTCACCGGAGATAAAATCTTTATCGATGTTCACCGGCAACTGGTCATTATATCTCAAATCACCCTGTGCAGTAGCTTCCAGCGGATAAAGTTTCAGGTAATTCTCGTAATAGTTGGCTGCAATGGAATCTATTTCCGCAGGTGTCTCGCGGGTAAGCGGATAGTCGGTTTTTTTACAACTCATGATGGCTGCTGCGGTCACCGCCAGAAATAAAGTGTGAAAAAGATTTACTTTCATAAAAATTATTGTTATGCTAAATTATAGTTTTTTAAACACATCTCTCAATATTGCTTTGATTTAAAAGAATGTGCGCCTGGCACCTGATGTTTTCTTAAAAAACTTTGCACATTCAATCAATTTTTTATCTTTGCTTCACAAGTTTAATCATCAATCAGTTAACGCATTTTGTTCTAAGAAATGAAAGGGATATTAAAAATCTACCATCCTGAAGAAACCCTTAAGTATAACCTGGACCGAACCTACTGCAAAGCGGTTTATATCAACAAACAACATTTTTTGGAAGTCGAAATCCTTACCGATGATTCGGTGGAGCATGTGGATGATGATTCTCTGCAGTACAATTTCCCGCAACTTCGCCTCTCTGTAAGCGATTTCCCTATAGAAGATGACGTGATAGAAGGAAAAACCTTTGAAGTAGAAGATTCTGACGAAAATTTCTTCACTGAAGTTGACCTGTTTGATGATGAAGATGCTTATGTTTTCAACAATAAACTCAATTTCTGCAACGAAGCCGAAAAAGGACTGCATCTTTACTGGCAGGGCGAAATCAGCGATTTCTATACTGGTTCTGATGAGCCGATATCTTTCAAGCTGAAATGCAATTTCCTGCCAGATGAGATAAAGATTGACGAGGATTAAACCCGAACTGTCCTCCGATTTTTTCTTATTTTAATGACAGGCCTGATGGGCTTTGTCCTTATTGATGCACATTCCCGCAATATTGCGCTACATTTGCCGTTCCAAATCTAAAATTAAACCACCGTATGTTTTTACAGACTCCTACTCAAGTAATCAATACAACCACAGAAGAACACGTTTTTTCTCTTTGGGAAATCCTGTTCAGTGGAGGCCTGCTTGGAAATATCATCATGATTTTAATCTTTTTGCTCGGTATTCTGGCCCTGTATATTTTCTTTGAGCGCTACTTTTTCATTAAACGTGCTTCAAAAGCTACACCCAATTTCCTCGAAAACATCAAAGATTTCGTGCAGGAAGGCAAGATTCAAACCGCTGTAGATTATTGCAAAACGATCGATTCTCCCGAAGCGAGAATGATCGAGAAAGGATTGGCGAGAATTGGCCGCCCGATTTCGGATATCTCAAACGCGATGCAGAATCAGGGACAACTTGAAGTCTCAAAACTCGAAAAAAACCTTAATATCCTGGCTTCCGCTTCCGGTGCAGCGCCAATGCTCGGATTTCTTGGAACCGTGGTGGGTATGATCATGGCATTTTTTGAAATTTCAAATGTAACCGGTGCGGTAAGTCCGAAACTGTTGGCCTCGGGAATCTACACCGCGATGGCAACTACCGCAGTCGGCTTGTTTGTCGGCATTCCGGCATACTTCTTCTATAACATTCTGGTGACGAATGTAGACCGGTTAGTCCTCAAAATCCAGACGCATGTCAACGAATTTCTCGATGCGCTAAATAAACCGCTGTAAATGGAACTAAAACGAAGAAACCGCGTAAACGCAGAGTTCAGCATGGCATCGATGACGGATATTATCTTCCTGTTGTTGATATTTTTCATGATTACGAGTTCAGCCATCAGCCAGAGCGCAATCGATGTGAAACTGCCGAAAGCGGACGCTACCAACGTGAGTGCGCAGGATCCGTCTACCGTTACGATCAATCCGGAAGGCAAATATTTCGTCAACGATAAGGAAGTTCCCAAAGAACAGCTTGAAAATGTTTTGGTAAACGCTTTGAAGGATGAAGCCAATCCTACATTTACCATCCGCGCAGACGAGAATACCCGCCACAAAGATGTAGTTTTCGTGATGGGAATCGCGGAAATACACAAATTTAACCTGGCAATTGCGACCATACAGGAAAATTAATGAATTACAGTATTCAACATAAAAACGCAGAACAACGCGACCGACGGAACAGTGCGATAATCACTCTTCTGATATCCGCGCTGGTTTTTTTGGGAATATTCTTTTATAAATTCACCAAAATCACCGTAAAACCGGACGAGATGACCACGATGCTCATTAATTTCGGAGACAATCAGAACGGTGAAAGTGCGGATGAACCTGCAGATCAGCAAGGCAGTTTGGCAGCAAATACTGAAATTTCGGAACCTCAACCGATTGAAAATACCATTGCTGAAACCAAGCCCGAACCCAAAGTGGAGGCGCCGAAACCTGTAATTAAGGAAAAAGTCATCACCGGTTCAAATACCAAAGCATCTGCGCCGAAAAATGTAACACCAAAAACCGCTTCTACACCAAAATCCGCACCTGCAAAAAACAGCACCTCGAACGCTAAAACCGGTAGCGGAGACGGCAAAGGAACCGCGGCGATCGGTAATCTGATCAAAGGCCGCGGCACCAAACCCGGCACTCAGGGCACCAACGGAACTACCGGAAACCAGGGCGATCCGCTCGGCGGAGACGGGAACGGAGACAGCAAAATCGGTGTAGACCGTAATCTGATCGGCTTCATCCCCGGAACCATGGGCCGTGGCGGCGCACAGCCTGCCCACAGTTGCTCGGCGAGCGGAACCATCAACATCTCATACACCGTGGACAAAGCCGGTAACGTGATTTCTGCGCGCAGATCGGGCGGAACTTCGGATCCTTGCGTTGTGTCAACCTCGGTGCAGTGGGTGAAGCAGTACGTAAAAGCCGAACGGTCGAACACTTCGTCCACCGGAACTTACCGGATAATTTTCTGATTTTTTTTCGGGCGCTTTTTCCGTCCTCCATTCCCGCTTTTTTCGTGGCGTTCGTTGCCTCACGCCACAAAAAAGAGCTCCATTCAGGCCGGAGCGCGGACCGCGACTTATACACCACCCTTTTTCGAAATTTGAAGCAGAATTCCAAAAACTTTTGAGAATTTTGCAGCATGACAAATCAGGAATATGACAACGCGGTCGCGTGGCTGTTTGAGCAGGCGCCAAACTATCAGATAGACGGAAAAAAAGCCTACAAACCGGGCCTCGAAAACATCACGAAACTGTGCGAATTCTTCGGAAATCCGCAGCAAAACCTGAAAATGGTGCACATTGGCGGGACCAACGGCAAAGGATCCACAAGCAATATGCTTTCTTCCATATTGCAGGAAGCCGGGTACAAAACCGGACTTTACAACTCGCCTCACCTAATCGATTTTACTGAACGCATAAAGATTGACGGCCAGAACTGCGACCGGGAATTTGTATTAGATTTCATCCAAAAACTCAAACATTTGTCCGCGGATATCCAACCGTCTTTCTTTGAATTCACTACAGTAATGGCATTTGAGTATTTCCGCCTCAGAAATGTAGATATTGCCCTCATCGAAGTTGGTTTAGGCGGAAGACTTGATTCTACCAATATCATTACGCCGCTCGTTTCTGCGATCACAAACGTTGCGCTGGATCATCAGGATATTTTAGGCGAAACATTAGAGGAGATTGCGCGCGAGAAAGCCGGCATCATAAAACCCGGAATTCCCGTTATTTCGGGGTCCAATGATGAGGAAGTAAAACGTATAATTGAAGAAAAAGCAAAAGAAAACGCGTCGGATTTCATCGATGCTACTTTGATGGAATCTGACTTAAAATCAGATTTAAACGGCAGTTACCAGCGCCACAATATAAAAGTGGTACTTGCATTAATCAATGAACTGCAGACATCTGGCTACGAAATCTCAGCTGAACAAATAGAGCGCGGACTGTTGAACGTGCAGAAAAACACCAATTTCGCCGGCCGATGGATGGAATTCTCTTCCGATCCGTTTATCATTTGCGACACCGCGCACAACCAGGCCGGCCTGGAGGTGGTATTTTCACAGTTGGAGTCTATTCCGGTTCATAAACATATCATTTTGGGCTTTGTGCAGGAAAAGAAAATTGATCAAATAATGGCTATTCTTCCGCGCGACGCTACCTACTATTTTACCAAACCGAATGTAAACCGCGGCCGCGATCCCCGGGACTATGAGGATTTGCTGAAAAAATTTAAAATTAATTATAAAATATTTGACAGCCTGCAGCCGGCCTATCTTTCTGCAAAACAGAATATTAAAAAAGATGAAATGATTTTTGTGGGCGGAAGCAACTTTATTGTGGGAGAATTTCTCGAAAAAAATTTGGAGAAATAGAAAAACGTCGTATATTTGCCGAACCAAAATTTGAGAAATCAAACAAGGCAAAAAGGGTTCTTAGCTCAGTTGGTTCAGAGCATCTGGTTTACACCCAGAGGGTCGGGGGTTCGAATCCCTCAGGACCCACAAAATCTCAGAGAAATCTGAGATTTTTTTATTTTAGGGCAGTTAGCTCAGTTGGTTCAGAGCACTACGTTGACATCGTAGAGGTCACTGGTTCGAGCCCAGTACTGCTCACCTATTCTCCCCGGAACGGCGGAGAATTTTTTATTTTGTCCGAAAAGTATAGAAATCTTCGGCTTTTATGTATTCAAAAATGTAATTTTGCTAAACTTCTTTCCGATGTACAAAAGCATTATCCGCACGCTTCTTTTCAAATTTGATCCTGAGAATGTCCATTATTTTACTTTTTACATTCTCAAAAACTTCGGTTTTCTCACCAAACTCTTTTTCCCAAAACCTCTTCAGGATAAAAGACTCGAACGCGAAGTCTTTGGTTTAAAATTCAAAAATCCCGTTGGTCTTGCGGCAGGTTTTGACAAGGACGCAAAAATGTACACTGAACTGTCGGATCTTGGTTTTGGTTTCGTAGAAATTGGAACGCTTACTCCTAAACCACAGCCAGGAAACCCCAAAAAAAGACTTTTCAGGCTGAAGGAAGATTCTGCGGTCATCAACCGCATGGGTTTTAACAATGAGGGCGTGAAAGCCGCCGCAGCGCGTTTAAGGAAAAATAAAAATGTGCTTATCGGGGGAAACATCGGCAAAAATAAAGATACGCCGAATGAAAAAGCCACTTCCGATTACGTTTACTGTTTCGAAACACTGTATCCTTACGTTGATTATTTTGTGGTGAATGTGAGTTCACCAAACACGCCCAACCTTCGCGCATTGCAGGAAAAAGGGCCGCTCACGGAGCTTTTGGCGACACTGCAGCATCTAAATTCAAAACAATCAAAACCAAAACCGATACTGCTGAAGATCGCGCCGGATCTCAGCGATGACCAACTGCTCGATATTATCGACATCGTACACGACACCAAAATTGCGGGTGTGATTGCCACGAATACTACGCTTTTCCGCGACGGACTTATTTCTCCAGTAAAAGCGGAAACAGGCGGATTATCGGGAAAACCGCTCACCAAAAGGTCAACCGAAGTAATTCGTTTTCTTGCCGAAAAGAGTGGAAAAGCGTTTCCGATAATCGGTGTAGGTGGAATACATTCAGCTGCAGACGCGCTCGAAAAACTCGAGGCAGGCGCTAGTTTGGTACAACTCTACACCGGATTTATCTACGAAGGTCCCGGATTGATCAGGGAAATAAATGAGGCAGTTTTAAGGAAAAATTAAAGGAAAAAGTTCGAGACGGTATAAATCAACAGTCCGACCAATCCGCCTACCAAAGTACCGTTCACGCGGATAAACTGCAGGTCTTTACCCACTTCGAGTTCCAGTTTTTCACTCAGTTCGCGGCCTTCCCAGTTGCCAACGGTAGAACTGATCAGATTTGCGGCCTGATGCGTGTTCTTCAGAATATATTTGTAGGCTGTCACGCGTATCCAGTGATCGATTTTGTGCTGTAGATTTTCATCGGACTGAAGGTTGTCTGCCAGCTCAGACATATTTTTCCGGACGTATTTTTTTAAAGCCGAATTTTCGGTCTCAAGCTCCTTTTTAAGCACATTTTTTATTGAGAGCCAAATATCGCCGGCATACTGTTGCAATTTTTCGTCGTGTAGAAAATCGTTTTTTATTTTCTTAAAATCTTCATTCCAACTTTCTGAATGCTGGATTTCATCAGCAAAGACCTGCAGTTTTTCCGTAATCTCAAACCTTAAAGAATGTTGCGGATCGATTTCCACTTCCTCGAAAAAGCCAGCCAGACCGTCAGTTATCTTTGCCGCAATGGAACTGTCAACAAATTTTGGAATCAGAAAATAGCTTTCACGTTTCACGCGTTGCTGCACGATCTGCTGATTATCTAAAACATAATCTTTTATCTGCGCTGAGAGACTCGTGATCATTTTCTGATGGTCGTTGTTTGTCAGGATATATTCCAGGCCAGTTCCTACTATTTTATTGATTTTCAGCTCGTCGGACATTTCGCGTGCTTTATTGGCGATGAAATTTACCACTTCGGAATCATCAAGTTTGTTTACGATATCAAAAGCCAAGGCTGTGATTTCATTTACCAAAACGTCCTGATTCCGCTCACTTGAAAGCCACTTTCCTGCCATTGCAGAAACTTTTAGTTTCTGAATGTACGGACGTATATTTTCCGGCGATAGAAAATTTGAAACAACAAAATTGCCGAGATTGTCGCCAATTCTTTCCTTGCTGTTCTCTATGAGGTTTGTGTGTGGAATTTTAAGGCCTAAAGGATAATGGAAAAGCGCCGTCACCGCAAACCAATCTGCAAGTGCACCGACCATCGCAGCTTCAGAAAACGCCCTGATATAGCCGATCCAGTGCGCAGGATTATTCTTTTGTAAAACCGTCGTCACAATAAAAATCACTGCCATCAGCACAAAAAGCGAAGTAGCGAAAGCCTTGTATCGACGTAGCTGCAGTTTCTTTTCCGTATCATTCATTATTTCAAAATTAGTAATTTTGAGGTTGGTAACTCATCCAGGGATACTTATCTCCAAAAAAATGAGTTTCATACTTATGAAAGTTTTAATCACAATTCTGGTACTTATGTCTTTGCAGATGTGTACACAGATCAAAAAATCCGAAAACTCCCCAAAAATGGAAAATTCAACCACAAAAAACAATCCATACTATTCGCGCACTGACCGTACGAAGCTTAATGTTCCTAATTCTGAATGGGAAAAAATACTGTCGCCGGAGGTGTACGCCATCGCGCGCGAGGCTGATACCGAAAGACCTTTCACCGGAAAATACAATGAGTTTGACGAGCTTGGCGAATATTACTGCATCGTCTGCGGAAACCACCTTTTCCGTTCAGATTCTAAGTTTTCGTCCACTTGCGGCTGGCCAAGTTTTTTTGAAGCCGACAAAGAAGGTGTTGCCTACCACCGCGATACCAAATTTGGAATGGAAAGAATTGAAGTCGTCTGCAAACGCTGCGACTCACACCTCGGGCACGTTTTCAATGACGGTCCGCCACCTACCGGAACGCGTTACTGTATGAATTCGGTAAGCCTGGAATTTGTAGGTGACTCTGAAAGCAAATAAAAATTGCGGAACTGATTCGGTTCCGCAATTTTTTTGTTTTAAAATAGTCAAAGTTTACGTTAATGGCGCGCCAACCTGAAGATCACAACGGTGATGCGGTTCGCCATGCGGCGGATTCACAGCCGGTTTTGGACCGATGGCGGCGCTCGAAGAGACAGACGGTGCCGGTGCCGAAACAGAAGGCTGGATAGGATTTGTATTGAAACTGTTTGCCTGCGGACTTGCCACCGGCGGTGCCACAGGTTGCACAGGCGCTGGGCTGTCAATCGGCGCACCTACCTGGATATCGCAACGGTGATAAGGCTCGCCGTGCGGAGGATTCAAGGCCGGTTTTGCACCTGCATTGGCTTGTGAACCTTCGTTTACTTCGGCCACTTGCTGATCAGGCAGCGCAGTAGAGTTTTGAGCGCTCGCTGTAGAATCAGTAGCAGCTTGACCCGCAGACTGGGCTTGAACTTCGTTCGACTTTTTGGCTTCACATGACAGAAGTACGGTAGCCGCAATAATCATTAAAAAAGGTAATCTCTTCATTTTCGGTATTTGGATTTAGTCATTAAAAAGAAACGTCAAAGCCTGCGTAGATATTTGCCGGCATGATCGGCGCGTAAACCATTCCACCGTCAAAATAATTTCCGAAAGGGTTGGTTGCATCAATGATCGGCCTTTCCTGCGTGTAGCTTGTGAGGTTTTCTCCGCCCAAATATACACGAATATTTTTATTGAAATTGCGCGAAATCTGCGCGTTAAGCGTCGCAAAAGAAGCAGAATATTCCGGCAGTCTGAATTCGGCCGGGTTTGCATTCAGATTTGGAAGTTTCTGTGGACCAACAATTTGCACAGTTGTATCAAAATTCCAGAAAGCACCTTTATCAGTTTTTTCGGTTGCATAAGAAGCATTGAAAAAGCCTCGGTTTTTAGCCATAAACGGAATCTCTCTTCTTCCGCCCTCATAATCAGCCTGTACATCATAATATTTGTAGGCCAGCCGCAGCTCGAGATTTTTTGCCGGCACAAAATCGATTTGCGTCTGGAAACTGTTCGCGAATGAGTTCCCTTCAAGATTATAAAACACAAGTTTGTTCGGCGACAGATCAAGATCCGCCAAAACCTGATCCTGGAAATCGGTTCTGAAAAAATCGGCCACCAATGTTGCTTTTCGGTTGAACAGTTTTAATTCCTGCTGCAGACTTAGGCCATAATTCCACGCGATTTCAGGTTTTAGGCCATAAATATCGCCGCCGTTCTGAGTGATTTCAATCTGTCTGTTCGAAGCAAAATATTGTTGGTTTTCAGCAAAAACATTCGCTGTACGGAAGCCTCTGCCCGCAGAAAGCCTCAGGATTGTTTTTGGAAAAAGGTCATATTTAAAATTAAGCCGTGGTGTAAACTGCGTGCCGGCTAAATTGTGGAAATCGGTCCTGGCACCGGCCACCAAAGTATATTTCAGCCCTGTCAGCGTGTATTCAAAGAAAATTCCAGGCACTGTTTCGGTTCGCTGAAAATTCTGCGTCAAGTAATCTTCATCAAAAGCGTCGTACAGAAAGCTTGCGCCGGTTTTGTATTTGTGGTTCGTATTGCCGAAAATACTTTCAAAAACAAGGTTTGAATAAAACGTTTTCTGATTTCCAAGGTAATTTCGCTTTCCGAAGAAGCTGTCTTGCTCATGGTAGGTAAACTGGTTCATCCAACCGATGCTTTGGTAAGGTTTACCTTTAAAAACATAGCCGGTTTTGTTCCAGATATCAAATTTTGAAATATCGATACCCACGCCGTACGCGCTTTGCTGTGAGCGGTCGAGGTTTTTATCAAAACTCGTCTGTCCACCAAAACGTTCGTCTTTCACAAAACTGATCCCGAAATGCGTGCCGAGACCATTATGATCGAGACCATTATAATTTAAAAGATATGCCGCGTTTATTTGGTTGCCGGTCGGCTGGTCCAGAAAGCCATCATCATTTGTATCCATTTTTGCCAGTGTAGCGTTGCCGTGGAGCAGAATGGTTTGGTTCCAATGTTCGGAAAGCAGGCTCGTTGTCGTAATGTTGGTTTCAAATCTTGAATTGATGTCACCGAAAACATTTACAGCTGATTCCGGCTGATCCTTAAACTTTAAAAGTTCCGTATTGATCTGACCCGTGATGCCTTCATAGCCGTTCGTGACCGTACTTCCACCTTTTGTAAGTTGAATTCCACCAATCCACCGGCCCGGAATTAGATTCATTCCGTACGGAGATGCAAGTCCACGGATTGAAGGTAAAAGTTCTTTCGTCAGCGACGTGTATTTTTGGTCTAAGCCCAACATCTTCAACTGTTTAGTTCCCGTAACCGCATTGCTGAATGACACATCCACAGTTGCGTTGGTTTCAAAACTTTCTGAAAGGTTGCAACATGCCGCTTTCAGCAATTCTTTTGAACTGATGTTGAAGGTGAGGCCGGTTTCTTTTTTGTTTAAAGCTGTCGCCTCGCCAAGCCGAACCACTTTCACCTCTTCGATGGTTTTGTCAACATGGTCAGCATGTTGCGTAAAATCTTTTCGCGCCGGAGCTTCCTCCATATGTACCAGTGAACTTTTTACGCCTAGCGGTAAAGCTCTGTCGTAAAGGCAGCATCCGGGCAAAGCATCGTACACGGCATTAGATGCGGTATATTTTTCGTTGTCGTGACCTACATCCGCAATTTTCTTTAAAATCGCATCTGCAGATGTTTTAGACTCATCAAAATCCAAAGTCACAATCTGTTTTTCCGGATCCCAAAATGCAGAACCTGCGCCCGCACTCTTTGCGGCAGCTTCTATCCGGTTTTTACATGACACGCAGTTTCCCCGGACGTAAAACTGATTGTTTTCCTTTAGGGATGGCGCTTGCGAAACGGTAGATGAAGCATGTTCAGTTTCAGAAACTTTCGGGAAAGAAGGTGTTCTTTCATAGTGGCAGCAGCCCGGCAGCCCGTCGTATACGGCATCGGGAGCTCTGAAACGTTCATTGTCGTGACCTACTGCGGCAATTTGCTTTAAAATAGCATCCGAAGTTACTTTTGCCGGGTCGAATTCTACGGTAAGCTGTTGGGTTTCCGCGCTCCAGTTTGCTGTTTGGGCGCCTGCTTTTTTGGCAGTCGTCTCAATGCGTTCCTTACACATTCCGCATTCGCCTTTTACTTTAAAAGTTGAATTAAGCGTTTGCGCGAATAAAATTTGGGTAAATAAAAGGGTAAAAGCCAGAAAGCTTTTAAATAAAATTTTCATTTTCTATTGAAATTCGTTAATTTATATATATAAAATGGCCTAAAAGAATATTCTTCAGGCTGTAAAGCAATAAATTAAGCGAGTTTCGGCGGTTGCCAAATCGAATGAAAAAGAGAGGTGAAAAACTGAACTTTCGATGGATAAATCGGTTCGTTTGATACGAAAACCGTCATATCTTCCAGCACATTTTCCGGGGAAAGGGATGTGAAAACCATGCTCACAACGCACGAGTGGCAGTTTGCACAATCGTTTCCGCAATTGTTTTTGTCTGATTTTTTTTTGTGTGAACTGTCGTGACAAGGTTTCGAAGTCTGTGTATCACAACATTCAGATTGATTTTGGGACGCGTCACAGCATTGCTCAGTTTCCTGCGCGAAAAGTGTTTGGGAAGGCAAAACAAAAATTCCCAACCCAAGTACAATTAAAAATATTTTAAGTGACTTTGACACGTGGGAGCAAAATTAGCAATTTTAAATCAATAACAGATTTTTAAAATGTTGATTGGTATCACATCAACTACTTTAGCTCAATTGGATTGTTGTTTTTTTGAATTTCATCCTTAAGTCTGCTCTCGACTTGCCGACGTCGGTTGGGATCCTGATTCCCCGCTCCGCCACGACCCGGCGCTCTACCCGCCTGCATAGCAGCTACAGGATCTTTCCGGTAGTTCTCGAGCTGCTTCTCATAACCCTCGCGGCTGATTTTCAGTACATTTCCTTGCGAACTCACATTCTGAATTTCGTCAACCTTGCGCGTTTCTTTAAGGTCAAAAGAATAATCGCCCTTTGAATCTTCCACTTTCACGATAAGTCCTGGAAGTCCCGAAAACTTGTACGGTCCGTCCTGAAACGGAATTTCGTTCGCAAACCATGCGTACCAGGTTCTGCCTGCAAACTGTGTTTCAGCTTTTTGTGTTTTGTATGCACCGATGGTGGCAGTTTCAGGCAAAATCGTCCACTCCAACGGCCGGTCTTCGGTGTAAGAATACTGGTTTCGCGCAATTCGGCCGGTAAATGTCTTCGTTCCGTTTGCAAAATCTTTTTCTACAACATAATCCATATTTGAGCGGAGATTTTCCATCTGTGAACGGTCAAATCCGGAGCCGCCGGTTTGGCGAGCACGTGCAAAAACCGAATCGCGCTGGATTCTTTTTTCGGCAAAGAAAACCGATTTCACAGGGGAAACATCCAAAATTGCGGTTTCAGTCTTAATGTCACCGCGCTGTGTGGAATCAAGCTTCATTGAAACCTGATAAATAAAGCGCGCGGCCTGTGCCGAAAGACTTTGTACCGAGAAGAAAAGTGCGAGCAGTAGGAATTTTTTCATAGTTTTTTGATTTAAATTTTCCAGGTTAGTTAAATCAAGCTCATCCTATCGCTGCAATAGATAAATCTGTAGACCCTAATTTGTTATTCATTATATATTGCGTAATTTTGCAATCTAAAATAAGTCTAAATAAAAACAATGATTAAGGTAAGCGACCAGGCAAAGCAAAAAGCGATTCAGTTGATGACTGAAGATGGATTCCGGCCTTTTGAAGACTATATAAGAGTGGGCGTGAAAAGTGGCGGCTGCTCGGGATTGGAATATGTTTTAAAGTTCGACAGTGAGCGGTCAGATTCCGATCAGGTCTTTGAAGATAACGGGATCAAGATCATCATTGAAAAAAAGTCGATTCTATATTTAGCCGGAACTGTTTTGGAATATTCCGGCGGCCTCAACGGTAAAGGTTTCATATTCAACAACCCGAATGCAAACAGAACCTGCGGTTGTGGTGAATCTTTCAGTTTATAAAATATTATGTCAAAATATACAGAAGACGACCTGAGGGTCGATCTTGAAAACCAGAAATACGAATACGGTTGGGAAACCGACATTGAATACGAGGACTTCCCTGTCGGGCTGAATGAAGATGTAGTGCGGATGATTTCGGCTAAAAAAAATGAGCCGGAATGGATGACCGAATGGAGACTTGAAGCTTTCAGGATCTGGCAAAAAATGGATGAGCCTACCTGGGCAAACGTTCGTTATGAATCACCGGATTTTCAGGCCATCCGATATTACGCAGCACCGAAGAAAAAACCTGAATTGGCGAGTCTTGATGAAGTAGATCCGGAACTTTTGAAAACATTTGAGAAGCTGGGGATCAACATCGAAGAACAGAAAAGGCTGGCTGGCGTCGCGGTGGACATCGTAATCGACTCAGTTTCAGTAAAGACAACGTTTCAGGAAACACTCAAGGAAAAAGGAATTATTTTCTGCGCAATCTCGGAAGCCATCCAGGAACATCCGGATCTTGTGAGAAAATACCTCGGCAAAGTGGTTCCACGCGGCGATAATTTCTATGCAGCGCTAAATTCGGCGGTGTTTTCAGACGGCAGTTTCTGCTACATTCCGAAAGGTGTGAAATGTCCGATGGAACTTTCCACTTATTTCCGAATCAACCAATCAGGTTCAGGCCAGTTCGAAAGAACATTACTAATCGCTGACGAGGGAAGCTATGTATCTTATCTTGAAGGCTGCACGGCGCCGGCACGTGATGAAAACCAGCTCCATGCCGCTGTGGTAGAGCTAATCGCGATGGATGATGCCGAAATAAAATATTCCACAGTACAAAACTGGTTCCCGGGTGATTCCGAAGGAAACGGTGGCGTTTTCAACTTTGTTACCAAGCGTGGCGTCTGTGAAAAAAGAGCTAAAATTTCGTGGACCCAGGTTGAAACCGGTTCTGCTGTGACGTGGAAATATCCGAGCTGCATCCTGAAAGGCGACAACTCAATCGGTGAGTTCTATTCGATCGCGGTGACAAACAACCATCAGTTCGCTGATACGGGCACGAAAATGATCCACATCGGCAAAAACACCAGATCAACGATCATTTCCAAAGGTATTTCCGCCGGAAAATCAAATAACTCTTACCGCGGTCTCGTGAAAGTAATGCCGTCTGCGAAAGGCGCGCGAAACTTTTCGCAATGTGACTCACTTCTGATGGGCAACGAATGTGGCGCGCACACTTTCCCTTACATTGAGATTAAGGACCCAAGTGCACAATTGGAACACGAAGCGACAACCTCGAAAATCGGGGAAGATCAAATCTTTTACTGCAACCAGCGCGGCATCAATACTGAAAAAGCAATTGCACTGATCGTCAACGGTTTCGGGAAGGAAGTACTGAACAAATTACCGATGGAATTTGCCATTGAAGCACAAAAACTGTTGGAAATATCACTTGAAGGCAGTGTCGGCTAAGATTACAGATTATTTAAAAACTAAAAAGCAAACGGTGCAGTTTTAAATTAAGCTGCTGCGTTGATGAAAATTATTATGCTAGCAATCAACAACTTACACGCACAAATAGAAGACGGCGTAGAAATTTTAAAAGGGATAAACCTTCAGATAAATCCGGGCGAAGTTCACGCCATCATGGGACCAAACGGCGCAGGGAAGTCAACACTTTCATCTGTAATCGCCGGAAAGGAAGATTACGAAGTCACAGAAGGTGAAATCCTGTTCCGTGGCGAGAATATCGTGGAAGACGCGCCGGAAGAACGCGCACACAAAGGGGTTTTCATGTCGTTTCAGTATCCGGTAGAGATTCCGGGTGTTTCTGTAACGAATTTCATAAAGGCAGCCCTGAACGAAACACGCAAAGCAAACGGACTCGAAGATATGCCGGCAAAGGAAATGCTTGCGCTGATCCGTGAAAACTCTGAAAAATTAGGCATCAAGCGTGATTTTCTTTCGAGATCACTTAATGAGGGCTTCTCCGGCGGTGAGAAAAAAAGAAATGAAATCTTCCAGATGATGATGCTGAATCCTAAATTGGCTATCCTGGATGAAACCGATTCCGGTCTCGATATCGACGCGCTTAGAATCGTTGCTGACGGTGTAAACTCATTCCGCAATGAAAACAATGCGGTATTACTCATCACGCATTACCAAAGGCTTCTAGATTATATCCAGCCCGATTTCGTGCACGTTTTGGCAGGCGGAAAAATCATCAAGACCGGCGACAAAAACCTTGCGTTGGAGCTCGAAGAAAGAGGTTATGACTGGCTTTTGAACTAGGCCGAAGTCATTAACCACATTTCTAAACGTTAACAGATAAAATTCGGATTTGCACCAGGCTGAATTCATCGGATTCAAACCTCAAATCTCCAGTTAAAAATGGCTTTATTAGAAAATATTCAAAATAATCACGCAGCTTTCCTTGAAACTCTGAAACACAGGTTTCTAGATAAAGACAGGACTTCCGCTTTGCAGAGATTCTTTCAGTACGGTTTTCCGACCAGAAAAGATGAGGAATACAAATACACCAACCTGCGGGAAATCACTGAGAAAAACTACAATTTCTTCCCCAGCGAAGCGTATAATTTCCCGAAAGAAAAATTAGACGATCTGCTTTTAGGCGAAGAAAATTTTGACCGTGTAGTTTTCGTAAACGGGATTTTAAATAAGGAACTCTCGAAAATCAGCATCGAAAATGTAGAATTTCTGTCGTTCAACTATGCGCTGAATGATCCGCTGCACAAAGAAGTGTTTGAAAAATATTTTGATAAGATTGCGGCCAAAAATCTCGCGTTCACCAACCTGAACAGCGCATACTGCAAACAAGGCTTTTTTCTTAAAGTTCCAAAGAATGTGGTAATCGAGAAACCCATTCATGTTTTCTATATTTCACATAATCAGCACGATAACACGTTTTACAATACGCGGAACCTGCTCATTGCAGAAGCAGGTTCAAAAGTGGAAATCATTGAGAGTCATCACAATTTTGACGACCACTTCGTTCTTACAAACACTGTAACTGAAATTTTCACCTACCAAAACGCGAAAGCAGATTGGCACAAGCTGCAGAACGACAGCGACAATTCTTACATGATCGATCATACGTTCGCGAAGCAGGAGCGAGACAGCCAAACCACTGTAAACACGTTTACATTCGGCGGAAAACTCGTACGTAACAACCTCGATTTCATTCATAATGGCGAGAATATCAATTCATTCATGAACGGAATCACGATCATCGGTGGCGAGCAGCTGGCCGATCATCACACCGCCGTGCATCATAACACACCGCACTGCGAGTCTTACCAGAACTACAAGGGAATCTATAAAGACAAATCCCGCGGCGTGTTCAACGGAAAGGTTTTCGTGGACAAAATTGCTCAAAAAACCAATGCTTACCAGCAAAACAACAATATTTTGCTCGATGAAGGTGCCTCTATTGACACCAAACCGCAACTTGAGATTTTTGCAGATGACGTAAAATGTTCGCACGGCTGTACCGTGGGGCAACTGAATGAAGAAGCGCTATTTTATCTCCGCGCGCGCGGTATTTCGAAGAAAGAAGCGCAGGCACTTCTGCTGTTCGCATTTGCGAGCGATGCCATTCAAAATATTGATATTGAGCCTCTCAAAGTAAAAATATCGAATTTATTGGCTGAAAAACTTGGCGTAGAAAGTGAGTTCGAATAATACGCTAAACATTACAGAACAGAAGACGGGCACTGCAGCCCGTTTTTTTTTATTGAATTCTGCGTCAGTGTGATTAAGCCCTGTTTTAGGGTCTAATACCATCACACCGCTGGCTTAAACAGCGCTTCTGAATGCTAAGATAACGTTGCTGCTGTTTAAAATTGCGCAGATGTTTATTAAGACAGCAGTATTAGGGTTTAAGACATTACATTTAAAGCCTAAAACCTTAAAATGAGGGCTTTAGACCTCAAAGGTACTGCCTTAGGCCTCATGTTTCCACTAAAATGAATTATTAAAGGGGAGTTTTTGTCTTAATTTAAATATTCTTCCAAGATTTCACATGCCGATTTAGGCAAATTGGTTCCGGGCCCGAAGATATGATCGGCACCATTCTGATAAAGAAATTCATAATCCTGCTGGGGGATTACGCCGCCCACCACAATTTTTATATCATCAGCGCCTAACTTCTTAAGTTCCTCCACTACCTGCGGCACCAAAGTTTTATGTCCGGCTGCTAAAGACGAGACGCCCAGTATATGAATGTCGTTTTCCACCGCCTGTTTCGCCACTTCCTCCGGCGTTTGGAACAAAGGTGCCACATCCACATCAAATCCCATATCAGCAAAAGCCGTCGCCACTACTTTAGCCCCGCGGTCATGTCCGTCCTGGCCCATTTTCACCACCATAATGCGTGGTCTCCTTCCTTCCTGATCTTCAAATTTCTGTGTAAGCTCCAGTGCTCTGCTGAAATATTCATTTTTACTTGCATTCATCGCATAAACACCTTGTATTGTTCTTATGTTCGCTTTATAGCGTCCGAAACTTTCTTCCATCGCGTCGCTCATTTCGCCCAGAGTGACACGTCTGCGCGCGGCTTCTATACAGATTTCGAGCAGATTTCCGTCGCTGTTCGCTGCGGCAGATTTCAACTTATCGAGGATTTCTGCAACATCGTCGCTGTTTCGGTTTGATTTTATTTCGCTGAGTCTTTCAACCTGCTTTCTGCGCACCTCGGAATTATCAATATCCAGGATATCGAGATCCATTTGTTTCTGTGAAGATTTAAAAGCATTCACGCCGATGATGAATTCCTCACCACTGTCGATTTTCGCCTGCTTCCTGGCAGCAGCTTCTTCAATACGCATCTTGGGGATTCCTGCTTCGATGGCCTTTGTCATTCCGCCTTCTTCTTCTACTTCACTGATGAATTTCATCGCCTCCTCAATCATTTTCTGCGTAAGACTTTCTACCAAATGACTGCCGCCAAAAGGATCCACGACATCGCAAATTCCACTTTCGTGCTGAAGGATAAGCTGCGTATTTCTCGCGATCTTAGCTGAATAATCCGTAGGTAGCGCGATCGCTTCATCCAGTGCGTTGGTATGCAGCGACTGTGTGCCCCCCAAAGCCGAAGACAGTGCTTCGATTGCGGTGCGTGTGATATTGTTGAAGGGTTCCTGCTCCGTAAGGCTCCAGCCGGAAGTTTGAGAATGCGTCCTGAGCGCCAGTGATTTTGGATTTTTCGGATTAAACTGCTGCAGAAGATCAGCCCAAATGACGCGCGCAGCACGCATTTTAGCAATTTCCATAAAGTGATTCATCCCTATCGCCCAAAAGAATGAAAGTCGCGGAGCAAAATCATCGATTTTCATTCCGGCTTTAATTCCGGTGCGAACATATTCAAGCCCGTCTGCGAGTGTATAAGCCATTTCCAGGACCGGCGTTGCACCAGCTTCCTGCATATGATAACCTGATATAGATATCGAATTGAATTTCGGGATGTTCGTGGATGTATATTCGAAAATATCAGCAATAATCTTCATTGAAGGCGTGGGCGGATAAATGTAGGTGTTCCGCACCATGAATTCCTTAAGGATATCATTCTGGATAGTTCCTGAAAGTTTTTCATGGGAAACGCCCTGCTCTTCCGCGGCAACGATATAGAAAGCCAGAATGGGTAGCACAGCACCGTTCATCGTCATAGAAACCGAAATGTGATCCAGCGGAATCTCATCAAACAGAATTTTCATATCTTCTACTGAATCTATAGCAACACCGGCCTTTCCCACGTCTCCTACCACGCGGGGATGATCAGAATCGTAACCGCGGTGGGTCGCCAGATCAAAAGCCACGGAAAGTCCTTTCTGACCCGCCGCCAAATTTCTTCTGTAAAAAGCATTGGACTCTTCAGCTGTTGAAAAACCTGCATACTGGCGGATTGTCCAGGGTTTTTGAACGTACATCGTCGCATAAGGTCCGCGCAGATACGGTGCGATGCCAGCAGAATACTGTTTCTCTGTGAATTGCCGTGAATCCTCAGCGGTGTACAGAGACTTCATCTCCAGGCCGTCCTTCTCAAAAAAGTAAAGTTCCCTGGCGGTGCTTTTAGGTGAGAAGTCTGGTTCTGTATTTTTGATTTTACGGCGCATTTTTGAAGGATTTATTTGAAGCGTAAAGTTACGAATTTTGGTATGTTCGCGTAGGCCGGATATTGGCATAAAAAAAGTCTTTCCGAAGAAAGACTTTAAAAATATCCTGAGAACAGGTTATTTTGTGATGTTTCCGTCGCCATCAGTTGCGTCGTTAGCCGCATCTTTCACTTCGTTAGCACCGTCTTTGATAGCTGCACCTGTAGAATCCAAAGCGTTATCTACTGCGCTTGAGTCAGACATTACCGGAAGTGAATCTGCATCCACTACTACTACTGCATCAGCAGAATCAGCGTTAACGTCAGTTGCTGTAGTGTCAGTTTTTTTACAAGAGATTAGCGTTACTGCTGCGAAAGCCGCCGCCATGAAGATTGATTTTTTCATAAGATAAAATTTTAATGACTGCAAATATAAACAATTTGGCGAATTACCAATATTTATATCGAAATCATTATACGGCACAAAAAAATGGGCTAACGCCCATATTTTTGCTTATTACGATAATACGGAGATTATCTCGCAGAATCTGCATCAGTAGTGGTACCAGTGCCCGTTCCTGTAGCATCTGGCATCACAGTAGTGTTGATAGAATCTGCATTTGGTGCAGCCATCGTATCCGGGCTTACCATCATCGAGTCAGTAGTACCAGTCATCGAAGAATCTGTGCTCATGTTTTCTGTGTTTTCAGATTTCTTGCATGAAGAAAGTGCAAAAGCAACAACAGCGATGCCGACAAATAAGGTTTTTTTCATAATAATTGTTTTTTAAGTTGTAATGTGCTGACTAAATTACATATTTTATTTAAATAACGATTATTTATTAATAATTATCTTCTTCGCCTTTCATTTTTTCTGCATTCTCAGCCATGATCACGGCATCGATCATTTCCTGGAGGTCGCCATTCATGTACGCATCAAGATTATAAATGGATTTATTAATCCGGTGATCGGTCACACGGCCCTGCGGATAGTTATAAGTCTTGATCTTTGCCGAACGGTCACCGGTAGAAACCATAGTTTTCCGCTGAGCAGCAATATCGCCCTGCACTTTCTGAAGTTCTATATCGTAAAGTTTCGTCCGCAACATCTCCATCGCCAGTTCGCGGTTCGCAAGCTGAGAACGAGCCTGCTGGCAGACAACTACCAATCCGGAAGGTTTGTGCGTAAGCTGAACCTTCGTCTCCACTTTGTTTACGTTTTGTCCACCCGCGCCGCCGGAACGCGAAGTCTGCATCTCAATGTCCGCGGGATTCAGTTCGAAATCCACTTCTTCGGCTTCCGGAAGTACAGCCACGGTGATCGCAGAAGTATGAACACGACCCTGAGATTCGGTTTCAGGCACACGCTGCACGCGGTGAACACCCGATTCGAACTTCATAATGCCGTACACTCCCTCACCTTCCACTTTCATGATAAGTTCCTTGTATCCTTTGGAGGCTTCATTCGCATCGGTGATTTCGTGTCGCCAGCCCTTTGTCTTGAAGAACATGGCGTACGCACGGTACACATCCTCTACAAAAATGGCTGCCTCATCCCCACCAGTTCCCGCGCGAAGTTCAACGATAACGTTCTTATCATCTGCAGGATCTTTTGGAATAAGCAATACTTTCAGCTGCTCCTCGATGCCCGGAATTTTGTCCAACGCCTCATTCTTTTCCATCTTGGCCATTTCCATGAACTCGCGGTCTGAGCCATCAGCGATGATTTCATCTGATTCCTGAATGGTCTGTAATGCCTGCGTATACTGATCAAATACTGTAACAATCTTACCGAGGTCACTGTATTCTTTATTCAGTGCGGAGTATTTTTTCTGATCAGAAATTACGTCGGGCTGGATAATGAGGTCAGCAACTTCGTTATAGCGCTGTTTTATGGCTTCAAGCTTTGGAATGAGCGATTTGGACATTTTAAAAAAAATTTGTGCGCAAAGATAGTGAATTGTGGAAAGAGCAAAGTAAGAAGTTGCAGACCGAAATACCGCAAGCACGAACTAAACGTTTCGGGAGGGAATCTCCCCAGTCTTATAGCCCGGATTGCAATGGCAGCCCACGCGGCGCGCCAGCGCCGCGTGGCTAAAATGGAAAGCCGGAAGGGTGTCCGCAAGCTGCAAAACCCATGTTGCTCCTTAAAATCAGGCAAAAAAAATCAGGTTCCGTAAACGAAACCTGACCGATATATGATATGTTGCTCAGTGATCGCTTTTCCCGGGAGTAAAGTGGGAAGCGATGACATCAACTAGTGATGACCGTGACTATCGTGGCTGTGCAAAAACGGGCCGCGACCTTTCGGATTGCTGTAAACAAGTTCTACACCTTCCTGCTCTGTAAGAATCTTGCGGCGTACATCCTCAGGATCAAACGGTTTTGTTTTGCCGAAATATTCCATAAGACCGGACGTCAGCCAAATAGGGATTACGTATCCGAAGAACATAAATATACACCAGAATCCTACGAGGAACATGATGATGAAATAAACCGTCCAAAGGAACTGATAAAACGGGAAGAATGAGGATAAGATCAACATTGCAAATGATTTTAGGCAAAAGTAGGACAAATTTTGTTTCGGGCAAAGAATTTTCACGGAATATTCGGCTGGGGTGGTAAACTCCTGAGACTTTTCCACCATGAAATCTAAGTGAAACGGACCGCTGATTTTAGTGAATAATCGTAACTTTGAGTCGTACTATTAAATACCAAAAAATGAACTACAGAACAGAACATGACACGATGGGCGAGGTACAGGTTCCTGCCGAAAAATTCTGGGCCGCACAGACGGAGCGTTCCCGCAATAATTTCAAGATTGGTCCGGAAGGATCAATGCCGCAGGAAATCATCGAGGCTTTTGCTTACCTGAAAAAAGCCGCGGCTTATACCAATGCAGAATTGGGAGTTTTGCCAACGGAAAAACGTGATATGATCGCAAAGGTTTGTGACGAGATACTTGCCGGTGAACTGAATGACCAGTTTCCGCTCGTGATCTGGCAAACCGGTTCGGGCACACAGAGCAACATGAATGTGAATGAAGTGATCTCGAACAAAGCGCACGTAAATAACGGTGGGAAACTGGGCGACAAATCGATCATCCATCCAAACGATGACGTAAACAAGTCTCAAAGTTCAAATGATACCTTCCCAACCGCCATGCATATTGCCGCCTACAAAAAAGTGGTGGAACATACGCTGCCGGCTGTGGAAAAACTGCGCGATACGCTGCAGCAGAAAACGGAAGAATTTAAAGATATCGTAAAAATTGGCCGCACACACCTGATGGATGCTACGCCGCTTACCCTTGGCCAGGAGTTTTCGGGCTATGTCGCACAGCTTGATTATGCAGTGAAAGCCATTACCAACACTTTAGACCATCTTCAGGAAATTGCGCTCGGTGGAACTGCTGTTGGAACCGGCCTGAACACCCCGAAAGGTTATGACGTACTGGTAGCAAAATATATTTCTGAATTTACGGGTCTTCCCTTTGAAACGGCACCCAATAAATTTGAAGCGCTGGCCGCACACGATGCCATTGTAGAAAGTCACGGTGCTTTGAAGCAGTTAGCTGTAGCGCTCTATAAAATTGCACAGGACATCCGAATGTTAGCATCCGGACCGCGCAGCGGAATTGGAGAAATACACATTCCGGAGAATGAACCGGGCTCCTCTATCATGCCTGGAAAGGTGAATCCAACACAGAATGAAGCCATTACAATGGTTTGCGCACAGGTTTTGGGTAATGATACCACCATTTCATTCTCAGGAACGCAGGGGAACTATGAGCTGAACGTTTTCAAGCCGGTGATGGCGTACAACTTCCTCCAATCTGCGCAGCTTCTGGGCGATGCGTGCATTTCGTTTAACGATCACTGTGCAGTAGGTATTGAAGCCAACAAGCCACGGATTAAGGAGCTTGTAGATAAATCTTTAATGCTTGTTACTGCGCTGAACACACACATCGGGTATGAGAATGCTGCCAAAATAGCAAAGACAGCCCACAAAAACGGCACGACGCTGAAAGAAGAAGCTGTAAACCTAGGACTCGTAACTGCTGAGCAGTTTGATGAATGGGTGAGAGCGGAGGATATGGTCTAGTATCTAATTTAAAATACAAAAGCGCAATCTTAATTTTGGATTGCGCTTTTCTTTATTTTTTAATGGTTTAAATTTACTTCATCAACTCCCTCGCCTGAGAAATAGCCGCCTCGGTAATCTTTGCGCCAGACAGCAACTGCGCGATTTCATTGAGTTTTTCCGAAGAATCGAGCGGGATAATAGTTGACTGCGTTTTTCCAGCGATATCGCGTTTTACAACTTTATAATTATTATCGCCTTTTGCGGCCACCTGCGCGAGGTGTGTGATGACGATGAGTTGTCGGTTGTCCGACATTTCCCTCATCACATTGCCCATTTCTTCAGCCACTTTTCCGGAAACTCCGGTGTCGATTTCGTCTAGGATCAATGTGGGAAGTTCGGTATTTTCAGCCATCAGTTTTTTTATTGAAAGCATTACGCGTGACCGTTCACCACCCGAAATCGCTGATTGTATAGGTTTTAAGGCAAAACCGGAATTGGCCTGAAACAAAAGTTTGATCTCTTCCTTACCAAAATTATTAAAATCTTCCGCCGACTGAAGATCAACCTCAAGTTTTGCTTTTTCAAGACCCAGCTGTTTCAGCAATGTCTCAACTTTGGAAACAAAAATCGGCACCGATTTTTTTCGGTTTGCCGCCAATTCTGCAGCTAATTTTTCAAGTTCAGCCTGCGCAGTTTCCTTTCTTTTCTGAAGGTCTGCAATTGTATTTTCGAGTTGGGAAAAATTGTGCTGTTCACTCTCAAGCTCGTCACGAATTGCGCGAAGTTCTTCAACGGTATTTACCGAATGTTTCACCAGAAGTGAGTTGACGGAATTCAAGGTTGTAGTAAGCTCAAAAAGAAGCTCCGGACTCGTATCCATTTTTTCGGCTTCGTCCTGCAATTCGAACACGATGTCTTTAAAATCAAGAAAATTTTCCTGAAAACGCTGGTTAAGCAGCGTAAACTCGTGTGAAAGCTCCGCTACTTTCGATAGTTTGGCTTTCACATCATTCAGCGAATCTAAAATTCCTACTTCCTCAGCATCCATCTTCGCGAAAATCTGAGACAGGTTCTCGGTGATTGTTTCGGCATTTTCCTGCTTTTTCACTTTACTCTGCAGCTCTTCCAGATCAATCTGGTCGAGATTTGCATCATTTAATTCGTTTAGCAGAAAAGTCTTATAATCATTTTCCTTATTTCCGTCTGCAAGCTGCTGTTTTGCAAGGTTCAGATCACGATTCAGTTTTTTGAAATCGGAAAAATGCTTCTGGTATTTCGAAATAAGATTTTTGTTGCCCGAAAGTCCGTCAATGATACGAAACTGATATTCTTCACTAAACAGGTTTGAAGTTTCAAACTGAGAGTGGATATCAATAAGATTTCCGGACAGACTACGAAGGATATCCAGCGTGACCGGAACATCATTTACAAACGCCCGCGATTTGCCGTTGGGCAGCACTTCTCTCCTGATGATCGTGTGTACGTCGAAATCGAGGTCATTTTCTTCAAAAAAAGCCCTGAAATTTTCACCCACTTTAAATTCGGCTTCTACTACACTTTTAGATTCGGAATTCTGAAGTGATTTCAAATCTGCGCGTTCACCCAAAATCAAACGCAAAGCACCCAAAATAATAGATTTCCCTGCCCCGGTTTCACCCGTAATTACCTGTAAACCTTTGTTTAAAGTAATCTCAAGAGAATCGATGAGCGCGAAATTTTGAATAAAAATTCTGGAAAGCATGTATTGAAAATCGTTTTAGCGAAATGGTTACGTTAAAAGTGAACGCAAATTTAGGGAAATTTAAAAGGAATCGGCCTTTCGGAAGCTCCCGCGGCTATTTCCACTTATTCCATTTACTGTCGATTTCGCGCGGAGCCAGGATGACAAAAAGCGCTTTCAGGTCCGCCATGTTCACGTTCGCGTTGTTCCCGTTACTGAAAATGTCGAAAATCTCCTGCTTTTTAGTATCGATAAAGATGTTTACCGGATAGTTCATCTGGAAACTGTTCTCATAATTCTTGAGCTGTAACAGCGCATCAGCAACGATTTTTTTACCCGAACTCTGATCCGTTTTGCCCATATTATCGAGGCCGGCGCGGTGATAAGTGTAGAAAATATTGCGCAGCGTGTTTTGTTCAGGTTTCAGGATGTTATCGATCAATGCTCCGCGGGTACGCGTTCCGTCCATCACAGACCAGCCTCCAAAATTCTGGTTTTGCGAATTATTGCTGATTTTCTGGGCTTTTTCAAACCAAGACTGTCCGCCACGAACCTGGAAACTGTCTGCATCATAACCCAGGATCGTGTAGACGTAAAAACTCACCACATCGATAAGATTTTTGCCTGAAAACTGTCTTTCATTGAAAACAAGGTTTTCATTTTCAGTATAATCAAAACCAAAATTGGTGTCGTTGATGTTCAGCAAAGGCGTCTCATACGTGGTATTGAACACTGGCCGAACAGCCTGTACCACGATACTTCCTTTGAAACTGCTGCTTCCGCTGCGCTCTGTAATCACCACCGCAAAATTGCATTTGATTTTCTCGAAATTCTGAAGTTTCTTGCCCGTCCAACTTGTATTGTTGATGAAATCGCGAAGGTTTTTTTCTAATGTCTTATAAACCTGTGTGTTGCTGCCTCCAAGTTGCTGCGCGTTCACCTGCACATTGGCCAGTAGTTCCTGCGCTGTTGAAAGCTGAAATACGAAAAGGGCGATGAATATGGTAAATAATTTCTTCATAAGTAAAGTCTAAAACGTGATATTAGTCTGATTATTTGAAAGACGCGTTTCGATGGCATCCAGAATATCTTTAGCCACTTCGTTTTTAGTTCTTATCGGAAAATCTGTTTCCTCTGTCTTGGTAATGATTTTTATCCGGTTGGTATCGCCTCCGAAGCCTGCGCCTTCCTCACGCAGGGAATTCAGCACGATCATGTCGAGATTTTTCTTCGTGAGTTTCTGTCTTGCATTGGCCTCCTCATTCTGAGTTTCAAGCGCAAAGCCGACGATGAACTGATGGCTTTTCTGTTCACCCAAAGTCTTCAAAATATCCGGATTTTTTACGAGCTCAATGGTCAACGAATCATCATTTTTCTTGATTTTCTCACTAGCAACATCCTTTGGAGCGTAATCAGCCACAGCTGCGCTGGCGATAAAGATATTTGCTTCGTCAAAATACTTGGAGGTAACCTCCAACATTTCGCGTGCGGAAGTAATTCTTTCGATCTTAATATTTTCGTGCACAGGATGCAAGTTTGTAGGACCTGAAACCAGGATCACGTTTGCGCCCCGTTCTGCCGCTGCCTCAGCAAGAGCAAAGCCCATTTTTCCGGAAGAATGGTTGCCGATGAAGCGCACTGGATCGATCGCTTCATAGGTTGGTCCAGCCGTAATCAATACTGTTTTACCTGCTAAACTGCTTGATTCTGTGAAAAAACTTTCGATATGACGGAAGATGGTCTGCGGTTCCGCCATGCGGCCCTGCCCGTGAAGACCACTCGCAAGTTCGCCGGTTTCTGCGGGGATGATGATATGCCCAAAATCTTCAGCGAGTTCCAGATTCTGCCGCGTTGAGGGATGCTGATACATATCCAGATCCATCGCCGGAGCTATGAAAACAGGACATTTTGCCGACATATACGTTGCCAGCACCAAGTTGTCACAAAGTCCGTGTACCATCTTGCCTAAAGTGTTTGCCGTGCACGGCGCCATTAAAACCACATCTGCCCACAACGCAAATTCAACATGATTGTTCCACGTACCGTTCTCGGAATAAAAGTCCGAATAAACCGGATTTTTCGAAAGCGTGGAAAGCGTAAGTTTCGAAACAAAATTTTCGGCCGAAGGCGTCATCAATACCTGTACTTCTGCACCTTGCTTTACAAAATCCCGGATCAGGATGTTGATTTTATAAGCGGCAATTCCGCCGGAAACACAGATGAGAATTTTTTTTCCCTTGATGGCCATATTTTGATTTATTCGCTGAACGAATTTAGTTAAAATTTAAGAAACCTTACGCCAGAGTTGGCCTAAAAAAAACCACAGATAGCGCATTGATCTGTGGTTTGTCTTTTACCGGAAAAAATACTTTTAGCTATTTTTCTCGTCTGTGTGGCGGAAGTAGATTTCCTCATCCAGCCACTCACGAATCGCGATTGAAGTAGGTTTCGGAAGTTTTTCGTAGTGTTTTGAAATCTCAATCTGCTCGCGGTTTTCGAAAACCTCCTCCAGCGTTGAATTGTGCACTGCAAATTCATCCAGTTTATTGTGAAGTTCAGAGCGGATCTCAGCATTTACCTGCTCGGCTCTTTTGCCCATGATCACTATGGCTTCATAGATTGAACCCACATTTTCTTCGATTTTATCTCTATCGTACGTGATGGTACTCAGTTCGGCTTTAGAATCTTTAGCGCTCATTTTCAGTTGATTGATGTTAATTAAAGTTTGCAAATATACGGCTTATTTCCCAATATTGAAAGTGGCCGCGGGCGGCGGCGTTGCCTGAGCAGCACTGTCACGTGCAATTTGCCCTGCTTTTTTCTCAGCCTGCTGCTGGTCGCGCTCTGCGTTCAGCCTTGCTTCCTCTGCTTTTTGGCGATCCTGCAATTCTTTTTTGCGCTCTTCTACTTTCTTTTCAAGTTCGAGGAATGCTTCTTTTTCTTTTGCAAGTTTTTCACGAAGTTCCACGGCGGTCTTTGCATTTTCGCTACCGGCGTATTCTCTTTCCACCTGTTTTGTATAAGCAAGCGCGTTCTCTATCCTGTCCTTTTTCAGATCATAAACAGAATTTACGGCCAACTCATATTTAGACCTTAAGATAAAATCATGGATCTTCGGTGCGAGTTTGGTACTTGGAAAATCAAAAAGCACATTTTCAAATGCTACATTTGCAGCTTTATAGTCTGCCATTTTGTAGTATTGACGGGCGTTTTCGTACGCTTTGAACTCCAGTTTATAGGTAAGTTCGTCGATAAGCGTATTGATGTTTTTTGATTTTTCCGAATTTGGATAGTTATTCAAAAAGTTCTGAAGTTCATTGATCGCGAGTTCAGTACTTGTCTGATCAAGGTTGTAATCCATCGAACCTTCGTAAAAACAAAGGGCAGACATGTAAGCTGCGTCTTCAGCACGTGGATCCTGTGGAAACGTTACCGAAAAGTTTTTGAACTGATGCCCTGCAAGCTTGTAATTTTTGTCGTAGTAGTTGGCGTAAGCCGAGTTGTAAACCACATTTGGCGCGTCATCTGTACCCGCCACAAGGTTTGAAAGCCTTTCGTACAGCGCCAGAGCGTTGGTCCACTTTTTATTCTCGAAATTTTCGTTTGCTACTTTTAAGATATAGTCTTTGTCGGCACTTTTCATGGCCAGATCCTGCTGGCGGTTGCAGGCCGTGATCGCAATAAAAGCAACCAGAACTATCAGATATTTTCTCATAAATGAATCATGGCAGAAAGATAATTAAGGTTTCTGCACTTCAGTCTGCAAAAATAGATTTTTTTTGCTAATAGATTTTTATTTAAGACTATTTAACTTAAAAGACTTCGGACGTAAGGATTTATCATCGAAATTTCAGGCTGTTTTATAACCTAAAAGCGCAAAAACGGCCACAAGCATATTTGCAAGCATCTTGCGTTCGGCATTTTTCAGATAATCTTCCTCTTTCTCGGGCAGGTAGATTTCATAAAAGTTTTTGTTGCGGATGACGAACAGCGACGATCCCAAAATGATAGTCAGCAAATCTTCGGCTTTTGGTGCGTAAGTGAAAACACCGCTCGCAACACCTTTTTTCACCACATCATCAATGTTTGCAGTGAAAGTGGTATAAAAATCGAGAAGATCGTCTTTAAGATGCTCTGTATGGCGAAGCTCCTGCGTGACGAAACCATGAAAATAATTATATTTAAAAAGTTGGCTTACCACATGTTTCACCAGTTCCTTCATCTGAACTTCGGGTTTTGAATCTTTTATGCCT
Organism: Kaistella pullorum; assembly: GCF_014837035.1. Classification (GTDB taxonomy): domain Bacteria; phylum Bacteroidota; class Bacteroidia; order Flavobacteriales; family Weeksellaceae; genus Kaistella; species Kaistella rhinocerotis. Next base: position 495,041 of record NZ_JACSPS010000001.1, read on the forward strand.
TCGGCAAATTCCGCAAAACTTTCACGTGTTTTCTGCACGCGGTAGCGATACAGATAAGACATCATTTTCTCTTTAGAACCGAAATAATAGGAAATCATGGCCACATTGATGTTGGCCTGCGACGAAATATCACGGATCGACGTACCTTCAAAGCCTTTCCGGGCGATGAGTTTCTCGGCTACATCCAGGATATGAATCTGCTTATCCGAAAATTTCTTTTTCATTTTTTTGTATTTTTAGTAAAGTTAAAAATTTTAACTTGAAAATTCAAACGAATGTTTAACAATCATGTCCGCGAATTCTGATGCTGTACTTTGATTTTCATCACCACAACTCAAACACAGATTTTGGAATCTATAATCTGAAGTTCAATGATGAACTGCCGAAAACGTATTTTTCTGCAGGAATTCATCCAGATTCCATTTCCGAAGACCTTGAGCAGAAGTTTGATTGGCTGGAAAGAATGGCGCTATTGGAAAACTGCGTGGCAATTGGCGAATGCGGCCTCGACGCACGGTATGAAAATGCAGATCTGCAGAAACACGTTTTTGAAAAACAGATCATGCTGGCCAACGAAGTTCAGAAACCTTTAATCATCCATTGTGTTAAAAGCTTTCCGGCAATAATTGAAATTTGCCGGAACGCGGCTGTACGCGTGGTGATTCACGGTTTCAATAAGCGGAAAACTATCGGTGATGAGTTGCTTGAAAAGCAGTTCATGCTCAGTTTTGGTAAATCACTGATGTATAACGTAAATTTGCAGGCCTTTTTTAAAGCAATGCCGCCAAACCGATTCTTTATCGAAACCGATTCCGCGGACATTGAAATTGAAAAACTTTATCGAAAGGCCGCCGAACTAAGAAATATAACGATTGAAGAATTAAACCTTCAAATCCCCGAAAACCTCAAATCAATAAATTTACCATTTCAAAATGGATAAAAACTGGCTGGAACGCACAGAACTTTTGGTAAAAGCGCACGGAATTGAAAAACTTAAACGTGCCAACCTGCTAGTAGTGGGACTTGGTGGCGTGGGTTCTTTTGCTGCTGAATTTTTGGCGCGCGCAGGCGTCGGAAAACTTACCATCGTTGATGGTGACACGGTAGATTTAACCAACATCAACAGACAGTTGCCCGCGCTTCACTCCACGGTCGGGCAACCGAAAGTAGAATTGGTGGCTCAGCGTCTGCGCGACATCAATCCGGAAATTGAACTCACCGAGATCAACGAATTCCTGATACCAGAAAAAATGCAGGCCGTGATCGACGGAGACCAGTTCGATTATGTGCTCGACTGTATTGACAGCGTTACGCCAAAAATTGAACTCATAAAAGCGGCTAAACGCAAACGCATTAAAATTGTGAGTTGCATGGGTGCCGGCGGCAAAATAAATCCTGCCAAAGTGATGGTGCGCGACATCAGCAAAACCTACAACTGTTTCCTCGCCCGCCAGGTGCGGAAACGCCTGAAAGCCGAAAAGATCGACAAAGGCGTGCGCTGCGTGTTTTCAAATGAAATTCAGGATGAAGATAGCCTGAAAATGACAGACGGAAGCAACTATAAACGTTCGTTCTACGGAACAATCAGCTATATTCCGGCAATTTTCGGTTTGTACGCAGCGGCAGAAGTCATTAATTATCTCATTGATAAAGAGAACGACACCGCAACCAGCTCAGACATTTAGAATCGGCTTTTAAACACTAAACTTGGATTACAAATATTCCGCACATCAAAAACTGAAGCAAAAACGCCAGATCGATTTGCTCTTCACCAAAGGAAAATGGACGTCCTGCGGAAATCTGCGCGTCATTTCGCTGGATCTGGACAGGAAGCCGCAGGAAGGTTCCGAGTTGTTGGGACCGAAAACCGGCGTGTCAGTTTCGAAAAAATTATTTAAAAAAGCGGTACACAGAAATCGTGTCAAACGCCTGCTCCGCGAAGCGTACCGGCATCACAAACCGGCGTTTGCAGCACGTTTTGGCGAGAATACACTTGCGATGATCTTCTGGATTTCCAAAGAAATGCCCGCAGATTTCTATGCAGTACAGGAAGATTTTCTAATGCTTTGTAAACCAAAAAATTAGAGTCCGGCAAATGTGATTAATTTGTACATTTGTTTTGCCTTCAACCTTTTAAACGATTAAAATATGCTCAGCGAAGCCTCATTTTTGCCTTATATCCTCAGTGCATTTATCGGTATCGGACTGGCTGCGGCTACAGGTTTCCGCATTTTCATGCCGATGTTTGCGGTAAGTTTGGCCTCGTACCTTGGCTGGATTCCGATGACGGAAAGCTTTGCGTGGCTTACGGGCCTACCGACACTTATAGCGACAGGAATCGCGATGATCGCTGAGATTTTGGCATATTATATCCCATTTATTGACCATTTGCTGGATACTTTGTCGGTTCCGCTCGCGACAGCTGCCGGTACGGTGATGTTTGCAAGTCAGTTCGCTGATATTGGATTGTTTCCGCAATGGGCATTGGCGTTGATTGCTGGTGGCGGAACAGCCGCGGCGATCAGTTCGGGTTTTGCCGGCACGCGTGCGGCATCTACGGCTACCACAGGCGGTTTAGGTAATTCCGTGGTGGCCACAACTGAGACAGCAGGTGCAGGCTTGATGTCATTTTTGGCTTTGGCAGCACCAGTAATCGCATTTGTAGTTGCAATCGGGTTGCTGATTACGGTGTTTATCTTTGGACGGAAATTGTGGCGGAAAATCAAAGGTTTAAGAACTCCGAGCCACGCAAAAATCATCGATGTAGAAGCTGTGGAGCGGCGTAATATCGAACATTAGCCGGCATTTAGCAGTATAGCAGTATTATTTCTGAAAAAACATTTTAGCAGCCACGGCCACGAGCAGCACCGCGAAAATCTTCCGAAGCATGTCCTGTGACAGCGTAATTGCCGTTTTGCTGCCAAGATAACTGCCGAGCACAAACCCCACGCACAGCAGCAATGTCGTTTTTATATCGACATTTCCGGTTTTATAATAATTTAATACGCCTAAAATTCCAACAGGAAAAATAAGGAGAGCTAATGTTGTTCCCTGCGCGCGATGTTGCGTAAAGCCGAACAACAGCACCAAAACCGGCACCATTACTATTCCGCCGCCAATGCCCACCAGACCGCTCAGATAGCCAGCTAACAGACCTAATAACATCAGGCCAACAATTATCGTAACATCCATTTTCATTAATTATTTTGGATTGTTTTAAGGCTGCCTGTTCTGGCGCAGTTCCTTGATCAGTTTAATCTGTTCCGCAAAATAAGATTTCTTTTCGGGAAACTTCTCCGTCAGTGTTTCGTAGGCTTTTATCGCTTTGGCGTAAAGTTTCTGATCCATGTAAAGTTTTGCGAGCGTTTCAGTCATCAGGTGTGAGATGTTGTCGCCGCGGTCTTTAACCACAAAATCCGATTCTTCCTTAAGCTTGGAAATCTTTGGCTCTTTTACGATAAAATTCTCGATCACCTTTTCTTTCTCCACTTCTTTTGAAACCTGCGGCACCTCCGGTGTGCGGTCAATTTTCAACCACTTCTGCCAGGTATTGATGAAAACCGGAACATTACTGGCCTCCTCTGTTTCCTGTGGTTCGACGTGGTCTTTCAGATCGCGGATCAAATCTTCAGCAGCCGTAGTTTCGAGCGAGGTAACTTCCTGGGTGAAAAATGAAATATTAAATGCAGAATCTTCAGAATTCTCCGCTGCGAAAACCGAGTTTTCAGCTTCAATATCAGCACTTTTTGCAGGTATTTCTTTCTTATCTTCAGATTGCAATAAAAGCGCGTCCGGTGTGTTTCCTGAAAAAGACATTGGCTTCCAACCATCAGTAGGTTTGCTGTCTGTTGCGGCCGAATCCTCATTATTTTCAGTACCCTGGTCTTCAATTTCCAAAGATTTTTCAGCATTGTGAGAATTTTCAAAGACTGTTGATTCAGTTGTTTCTTTTTCCTCATCCTTCACTTCAAAATCCTGCACATCGGCGAAATCTAAACCTTTATCAAGTATTGTTTCGCTTTCCGGCTCAGCGATTCGGCGACGCTTTTTCATTTTCGCTTCCACTTCCGCAATAAGTTGCTGCATCTCGAGCTCATGTTTGGAAGGTGATACTTCTGACACATGCTTCATTGCAGGAGAAACCGGCGTTGCAGAAAGCTTCACTTCGGGCAGGAAATCCTCCGTGCCGTGGAAATTTACTGATGTGCCCGCCCCTTTAACTTCCTCTTCTTGCACTTCAACCGTATCGGTTGCAGCATCCTTTATTGGATCTGTATCGATCACTTGCGCGCCTTCATTCCCCGATTCTTCGGGAATTTCGGGAAGATCCGGGGTTTGCGGAACAAGAGGAACTGTCTCAGAAACCGTCTCCGGATCACTTTGAGAAACATTAGGTTTTTCGATTTCCTTTTGGTTTTCAACAGGCTGTGTGGTGATCACGCCACTTTCTCTGCTTTGTTCGATGTCAATCGCAACCTGTTCACGCTCCAGAAAATCTTCTTCGCCTTCAAACAAAATTCGGTTCAGTTCGCCGTTTACGTGCACTTGCTTTGGTGCTTCGCGTTCTTCAGCTATGATTTCAGTATAAACTTTAGAATCCTGAACAACCGCTACTTCTGCTTCTCCAACCTGTGGCTCAGAAGCCACTTTCATTTCTGGTGTTGGAGCAGTTTTCTTATTGATAAATTGATAGATGTTCTTTTTATCGGTAGTATACGCGGCAGTTTCAGATAAAACCTCAGTGTAACTTTCCGGATTCAGCCTGTGTGTAGCATAAAGATATAACGCCCTGATACTTTGCGAATAAGGTGTTTTTTCGATTTCAGACTGAAGCAGTTTTAAATCACTGCTTACTACCAAATCCGGCGCTTTTACCAATTCTAAGATTCTTCCCTTCATATTACCAGTTAGCGACGATGTCGTTAAAAATTTTATTAATAATCCTTTCGTTTACCACCTTCACCTGTGATGCTTCTATCGCATTGATATCAAGGTCGCTGCTGAAAACCGCCTCATCCGAATAGGTACGGTCAAAGCTTTTTTCAGGTTCGATCTTATTCTCATAATGAACTTTTACGGTTATGGTGAGCTTATTCTGTGCAGCCTGAATATTGCCGCCGGGAGCGTTCACAGCAGACGATATCGTGGTGGGCGTGATTGCATAATCGGTGATTTCACCTTCTATCAGGATATCGGGATTTTCCGCGGCTCCTTTGAGTGTGGTGCGCTGCAGGAACCGGTTTTGAATATCCGTGGAAAACTGCTGTGCCAGATTCGGGTTCATCAGCGCAGCATTATTAGGAAAATCCCGTATAAGAATTGTCTGTGTTTCAGGACTCAGAGATGAGCCCGTGAAAGAGTAACAACCCTGCAAAATAACGACAGCCATTAAATATAACGGCGCCAGAATTTTTGTTTTATTTAAATCGTACCTCATCTTAATCTTCAAGATTATACTGCTTAATTTTTCGGTAGAGCGTGCGTTGCGAAATCCCAAGTTCATCCGCAGCCTTGTTTCTCCGGCCATTATACTTTTCGAGAGCTTTTACTATTAATTCACGCTCATTATTTTGAAGCGAAAGTGAAGTTTGTTTGGTTTCCTCAATCTCGATATCTTCTACCTCACCATAGTCATCACCACTCTCCGTCATCATGTTTTGATTTGGGAACTGGTTATTTGAGTTCTCGAAATACAACAGAGAATTCGTATTTGCGTTTGCAGTGTCCGGCGTGAAGACGCGGTTTATCAGGTTTTTCTCGTGATGGCTCAGATCATTATTGCCTCTGTTCTTAATGAGCTCGGAAGTAAGTGATTTCAAGTCATTAAGGTCATTTCGCATATCAAAAAGAATCTTGTACATAATCTCGCGCTCCGAACCGAAATCCTGGCTGCCACTGCCCGAATTTTTTTGAACGATAGCCGGCAAATTATTATGTTGCGGGATGTATTCTGAAAGTTTAATCGCGTTTACCGAACGGTTTTGTTCTACCACGGTCATCTGCTCTACGAGGTTTCGAAGCTGGCGCACATTTCCGGGAAACGGGTATTTTTCCAGGTAATTTACGGCATCGTCTGTCAGCATCAGTTCCGGCATGCGGTACTTTTCGGCAAAATCTATTGCGAACTTCCTGAAAAGCAGATGGATATCACCTTTTCGTTCGCGCAGTGGCGGCATATCGATCTGAACCGTATTCAATCGGTAATAAAGATCCTCCCGGAACCGGCCGTCTTCGATGGCCTTGAGCATATTCACGTTGGTTGCAGCTACAATTCTTACATCGGTCTTCTGCACCTGTGACGAACCTACTTTCATAAATTCACCGCTTTCCAAAACCCTCAAAAGCCGTACCTGCGTCTGCAAGGGCAGTTCACCCACTTCATCTAAAAAGATGGTTCCGCCGTCAGCTACTTCAAAATATCCTTTACGCGTGGAAGTTGCGCCAGTAAAAGCACCTTTTTCATGACCAAAAAGTTCAGAATCAATCGTTCCTTCCGGAATGGCACCGCAGTTGACCACGATGTATGGCTGATGCTTACGGCGGGATTCTCCGTGAATTATTTTTGGGATAAATTCTTTTCCAACACCAGATTCACCCATTACCAAAACCGAAATATCTGTCGGAGCAACCTGTATCGACTTTTCAAGCGCGCGGTTGAGTGCGGGATAGTTCCCGATGATGCCGAATCTTGCTTTTATAGATTGTAAATCTGCCATTTTTTGAAAATTTTTAATTTAAGGAAAATCAGTTTACCTCAACGGAAACGGACTGAACCGTCGTCCCCAAAAGTGTTCCCTGCGTGTTTCCGTGCACCATAACGGACACGATGTCTCCTAATTTCTGGCCTTCAAGCTTATCAAACACACAAACTGCATTTTGTGAATTGCGGCCTTTCCACTGGTTTTCGTTTTTCTTTGAAGTTCCTTCAATCAAAACTTCATGAATCCGGCCCACATATCCCTGCATCCTTTTTCGCGAAAGCTCACCCTGCAGAGCGATTACTTCAGCCAAACGGCGCTGCTTCACATCTGCAGGCACATCATCTTCCATCTTTTTGTGCGCGGGCGTTCCGGGTCTTTCAGAATAGGCGAACATATATCCGTAATCATACCCCACCTCACGCATCAGCGAAAGTGTCATCTGATGATCTTCTTCTGTCTCACCACAAAAACCGATGATCATATCCTGCGAAAACGCGATTTCTGGAACGATTTTTTTTGCCTGCGCAATCAGGTCTAAATATTCGTCGCGCGTGTGCTGACGGTTCATTTTCTCCAGCATCCTGTCGCTGCCGCTCTGTACGGGCAGGTGAACGTATTTACAGATGTTCTTATGTTTGGCCATGACCTCGAAAACATCCGTCGTCATGTCATGCGGATTCGAGGTCGAGAAGCGGATACGCATTTCAGGAACCGCAGTAGCGACCATATCAAGCAGTTGCGAAAACTTCACTGCCGTCAGTTTCTGAATTTCAGAGGCGTTTTTAAAATCTTTTTTTGCACCGCCGCCGTACCACAGGTATGAATCTACGTTTTGACCCAGCAGCGTAATTTCTTTGTAGCCATTTTCCCACAAATCCACACATTCTTTGATGATCGAATGCGGATCGCGGCTTCTTTCGCGGCCGCGCGTAAACGGAACCACGCAGAACGTACACATATTGTCGCAGCCACGTGTTATGGTAACGAACGCGGTAACACCGCTGCCGCCCAAGCGCACCGGATTGATATCCGCATACGTTTCTTCTTTTGAAAGAATTACATTTATCGCATCGCGGCCACCATCGGTTTCCTTCAAAAGATTAGGCAGATCCCTATAGGCGTCGGGACCCACAACGAGGTCAACCAGCTGTTCCTCCTCTAAAAATTTAGTTTTGAGGCGTTCTGCCATACAACCGAGGACACCCACGGTAAGATTTGGTTTTTCCTTTTTTAAATTTTTAAACTGAGACAGACGCATGCGTACAGTCTGCTCCGCCTTTTCGCGGATAGAGCATGTGTTCAGCAGGATAAGGTCTGCTTCTTCCTGTTTTAAAGTGGTATTGTAACCCTGCTCATTCAGGATGGAGGCTACAATTTCAGAGTCTGAAAAATTCATCTGGCAGCCGTAGCTTTCGAGAAAGAGTTTTTTGGAGTTCTGAGGTTTTTCCGCAATTGCAAAGGCTTCGCCCTGCTTGGTTTCGTCAATATATTTTTCCTGCACGATATTAAAATTCAAAAAAATATTAAAAGTAAAAATACGCTGCCTTTAATTTAAAAATACAAAGGCACGTTAAGATTGCAAAGATAAGTAATTTCGTGACAGAATGTCAGTGTATCGGCATGGGAAACGAAACCATTAAATAAAAATACACGACCTTAATACTCTATTTCCGTACGTGCAGACAAAACATAACTATAACGGTAATCTACGGGCATACCGTTTACTGTAGCGGGTTTCCAGCGTTTATTGGTTCTTTTGAAAGCATAATAAATCATCCGGTCGAATTCTTCAAGACCTGTTTTCTTGGTTAATACGATGTCTTCGAGTTTTCCTTCTTTGGTAATAATGAAGTTCGCTTCTACAGTGAAACGGTCATTCCACGAGAAACGTTGCAAATCCAGATTTGCTTTCAGCTGTTTCGAAAAATGAGAAAGATGTTTTTCGCCACGGTTGTCGTAAACAGGGTAAGTAATGGAAGGCTGATAAGCATCAGCCGCATTCTGAAAAAGAAGTTTCGGGAAAATGGTAAACGTTGCGATCGCAGGTTGTTTCACGCCATTGATAACCGCGGGATTCCACGCATCCTGGTATTTTGCCACTTCCCGCGCAAGATATGCTGCACATTTGTTGGCGGAAAGATACTTTTCGTGCCGGTCTTTCACAAAACTAATGGTCGCGTCGGGATTCACCAATACGGTAAACTGATAAAACTCCGCTTCGTTTGCGCACGGCTTTATATTCTGTTCCTTAATTATTTCACGAAAATCTTTATAATACGCTTCATAACCTCCAACATAAGGTGTCTGACCATCCGGGAAATCGCTTACGGCCTGCGAAAAGCTGAAAAGTGGAAGCAGAAAAAAGAGAAATTTTACATTCATCGGATGATATCTTTTGAGGATAAAGAAAGAGGCATGCTGAAGTTGTAATCTATAATGATTCCATGAAGCGTCGCAGGCGTCCATTTTTTCTTAATTGATTTCACTGCAGAAATGATGATATCATCATATTCCTTAAGTCCTGACGAATTTTTAAGCGTTACATTCTCAATAGACCCTTCTTTATTAATTTTAAATTGAACGACTACGGTGACTTTGCCTTTTCCTTTAAGATAAAAATTACTTACGTCAGTACGATGATTAACAAGCTCCCGAAAAGCATCAATACCGCCCGGGAACTCAGGCTGCACTATCTGATTGTAAGGAGAATAACCATCCTTGTAATTCTCAAAAAAAGCATCCGGATAAATAAGGTACTGAGCTACGGCTACCGTTGGCTTCCCATCTATCTTTGCCGCTACAAAGCCTGGCATTGACTTTATTACTTCTCTTGTGAGGGCCACTGCACACTGACTTTCGGGCGCACGCGCGTTATTCCCATCATAAACTATCGCGGTATCATCCTTATCTATGATGATGGGCGCATGGAAATATTCTTTTTTATTTTCACACGGAGACAGTTTTTTCTCAAGAATAATCTTCTGAAAGTCGCTGTAGAAGGCTTCTCTGCCTCCCATATAACTGTGCTGATCAGGCGGAAAGCTTTTTAGTGTTTGGGCAGATACCAAGCTGTTAATGAACAGAAGAATGCATAAATTTTTCACCATTTAATTTTTTTTTAAATATATATAAAAGAACCCTGCAATTGCTTGCAGGGCTAACTTACTAAATATCTGAGGCTTCAGTTCTGAAATTCAGCTTTTGCCTTAATTTGGAGTCGGTTGCCACGCCTCCGCATTTAGCGGGTGTCCACTTCGGGTTCATTCGCCGCAAGGCAAGTTCGAGGTCGCGGTAAAGCAAATTGCTGTTCGGAACTTCCGGCTTCAGCTGAAAACTCTGCAGATTACCGGCTTTGTTTACGAAAAGGATCAGTTCAAAAGTTCCGTTCACCGAATACAGGCTCGTGTCCAGATAGCTTTGGAGGTTACTAAACAGTGTCTGTTTAAAAGCATTTTCGCCACCCGGAAACTGCGCATAAACCGCATTCTCGCATTTCAGACGGTAAAACTCCATCGGGTTATTCAGATCGTAATAGATGGAAAGTTTTGCAAGTTCACTCGTATTATCGGAGATATCTGTCTCTTCCACCAGATATTGGGCATTCAAAAAACTGCAGCAGAACACAAACAGTACTAATAGCTTTTTCATAGGGTGAATTTTGAATAAAGTTACAGATTCCTGACTACTTTCGTCGCTACTGAATGAAGTTTTTACAAAACCTCAATCTGATTTTTGAGCAGATCTTCGAACTCGTCTCTTTTCCTGATGAGATGCGCAGTTCCATCGAGGAACAAAACCTCAGCAGGCTTAAGCCGTGAATTAAAATTTGAACTCATCTCAAAACCGTACGCACCGGCATTCCGGAAGACCAAGATGTCGCCTTCGCGCGTTTCGTTCAGTTTGCGGTCCCACGCGAAAGTATCGGTTTCACAAATGTTACCTACTACTGTATAGATGCGCTGTGCACCTTTCGGGTTCGAAAGATTGTCGATTTTATGATAAGAATCATAAAACATCGGACGGATCAGGTGATTGAAACCTGAATTAATACCCGCAAAAACCGTGGCTGTGGTTTGCTTGATGACATTTGTCTTTACCAGCAGATTTCCGCTCTGGCTTACGAGATATTTCCCCGGTTCAAACCAAAGTTCAAATTTTTTCCCTGATGTCTTTGAGAATTCAGCGAGCGCTTTTTCCACTTTTTTACCTAAAGTTTTCACATCAGTCTCCATGTCACCCTCCTGGTATGGCACTTTGAAGCCGCTTCCCATGTCCAGGTATTTTAGATTTGGGAAATGTTCGGCCAGTTCGAACATGATTTCAAGTCCCTGTAGAAAGACATCCGGATCTTTTATTTCGCTTCCGGTGTGCATGTGAAGGCCTTCTACATTGAGATTGGTGGTTTTCATCACACGCTCGATATGGCGGAGCTGATGAATTGAAATCCCGAATTTGGAATCGATATGTCCTGTGGAAATCTTATAATTTCCGCCCGCGAAAATATGTGGATTAATTCTGACAAAAATGGGATATGAGCCACCATATTTATTACCGAACTGCTCCAGAATAGAGATATTATCGATATTGATGTGCACATTAAGCGCCATCGCTTCTTCTATTTCCGTCAGATCAACACAATTGGGCGTAAAAAGAATTTTATTAGCTTCAAAACCTGCGCGAAGGCCGAGTTTCACTTCGTTGATAGAAACACAATCCAGATTTGCGCCCAGATTTTTAATGTATTTTAAGATATTAATGTTTGAAAGTGCCTTGCAGGCATAGAAAAACCGAGTAGTCTTGTGGAAACTTGAGGTCAGTTTTTCGTACTGAATTCTGATGGATTCAGCGTCATAGACATACGTCGGGGTGCCGAACTGTTCGGCTATTTTTAATAAATCTTTATCGGTCATTTTATGGTTGTTAAAATATTAGTGAAGCAGCAAAATGTGAAGTCGATTACCATTTTACCGTCAACCTCTTAAAAATAAGAAGATGCAAAGTTATATTATTTTCAAAAAACTTATTTGGGAAGTGGATAAACTGTAAAGTCGCCGCGCAGAAGCGAAAGTTTCAGTTCGTTTTTCACATCATCAGAAAATCTGGTGAACGGAATTTTGATGGCGTCGATCTTTTTTCGTGTATTGATCTGCGTATGAAATTCGTAGAAACCAAAAGCGTTCAGTTGGCCATTTTCTATTATCAGAAAAGATTTTTCCCCCAATGTTCTGCCTTCGGAAGACCAAAGTTCACTGCGGTCGCGCATGGTAAGAAGGTCTTTTAGCTTTTCCACATCCTGAAGTTCGGGCCGTGACTGAAGAAAATTCACCGCTTTCAGGCCTTCTGTAAATGACCTGAACCTCAACAGTGGTTCTTCCGTTTTGATATTGACGGTCTTTTCCACAAAATACTTTTCGCCGCGGTGAAAGAGACCATATTGCAGGTTTTCTTTTTTGCGTAGACCTTTGGTAGAAATCATCAGTTTTGCCAGAAGATTGCTGCCGGTAAGCTCATACTGGATCTGCTCTGTTTCTTCCTGAATCTGTTTCCAGCGTTTAAGCTTGGAACTGAAAAGATGTTTTGCAAATTTGCTGAGGTCATCTACGAAATCGTAATAGATAATCTTGCCATCCTTGTTCTGAAGGTAAATGATCCCACGCGCCGCGGGCAAATCCTGTGTAAGATTCCGCACTTTGTTCAGGTACGTCTTGCCGTTACTCTCTTCGTGATGCTGTTGAATTATTTCTGAATCTTTATCCTTGATCAGCAGAAGCTTGAACAGTTCTAAAGTTGCGCGCGCGTCCCCGGCGGCACGATGCTGATCAACAAGCGGAATGCCCAGTGACTTCACGAGTTTCCCGAGTGAATAACTCTCCGCTTCCGGAATGAGTTTTTTGGCTAATGGAATGGTGTCTAACGTATTAATCTTAAATTCGTAACCTAATCTTTTAAACTCCTGGCGAAGCATGCGGTAATCGAATTCAATATTATGACCCACCAGAATGGTGTTCCGCGTAATCTCAATGATTCGTCGGGCAATTTCCGGGAATTTAGGTGCGGTTCGCACCATTTTAGGCGAAATATTGGTGAGTTTCTGCACGTACGGCGTGATTTCACTTTCTGGGTTCACCAAAGAAATGAACTGGTCAACAATCTCGTGACCATCATACCTGAACACAGCAATTTCAATAATACTTTCCTGCCTGAAACCCGCTCCGTTACTTTCTATATCAATTACTGCGTACATTTTTTATTCTTCTCAAATCAATCGGGCAAAGCCAAATTTGCCGCAATTTTACCTTTTTCTGCCGCCCAAACCAAACATTCCGAGTACAAATTTTGCACCTTCACGGGCAAGTGTGTTCGCGAAAGTACGCCCGGCGCGGGATTTCATCACAGATTCAAACATTCCCGGCTCTTCCTTTACTTCCTTTTTACGCAGTGTTGGCTCGGCTTTCTGCACAGCCTGTTCCATACGGTTGGTAAGCATCTCGTAGGCGGAATCTTTGTTCAGTGACTGTTCATATTTAGCTACGAGAGCAGACTTATTGGTCAGTTCAGCCACTTCCGCGTCCGAAAGTACGTCCATCCGAGACTCCGGAGAAATCAAAAAAGTGTGAACGAGCGGTGTTGGAATTCCCTTTTCATCTAATGCGGTGATAAAAGCTTCGCCAATACCTAAATTTTGGATCAGTTCGCTTGCATTGTAATATTCGGTTACGGGATAATTCTCCACCGCTTTCGTAATTTCCTTTCGGTCTTTCGCCGTGAATCCGCGCAGCGCATGCTGAATTTTCAGACCAAGCTGCGAAAGTACATTTTCCGGCACATCGCCCGGAATTTGGGTAATGAAATAAATTCCGACACCTTTTGACCGGATCAGTTTGACCATCGTTTCAATCTGCGACAAAAGGGTTTTCGAAGCTTCTTTAAATATCAAATGCGCCTCGTCGATAAACAACACAAGTTTCGGCTTGCCAGAATCTCCCTCCTCCGGGAAGGTCATATAAATTTCAGCAAAAAGAGACAGCATGAACGTAGAAAACAGTTGTGGCTGACTTTGAATGTTCGCAACGCGCAGAATATTCACCACACCTTTGCCGTCGCGCATGTGCAAAAGATCCATCACATCAAAACTCGGCTCCCCGAATAATTGCGCTGCGCCCTGCTGCTCCAAAGCCACGATAGAACGCAGGATAGCGCCAAGCGAAGCCGGTGCGATAGAACCGTAATTATTGGCAAGGTCTGCTTTGCCTTGTGAATTATCTGTGACGTACTGCAAAACTTTCTTTAAATCATCAAGATCAATCAGCGGCAAGCCTTTGTCATCGCAATATTTAAAAACAATTGACATGATGCTCGTCTGGGTATCATTCAGATCTAAAATCTTTGACAGCAGAAGCGGCCCGAATTCGGTGACCGTTGCCCGAAGCTTGACTCCTTTTTCACCTGAGATTGACATTAATTCCACCGGAAAAGATTGCGGCTGATAGGGCAATTTGGTTTTTGCGTAACGGTCGGAAATCATGCTGCTTTCCGCACCGGCTTCCGCAATGCCCGAAAAATCACCTTTTATATCCAAAACCAGCGACGGAATGCCCTGATGCGAAAGCTGTTCGGCAAAAACCTGCAGGGTCTTGGTTTTTCCGGTTCCGGTAGCACCCGCGATAAGACCATGTCTGTTCAGCGTTTTCAAGGGAATCCTGATGTCGGTTTCTGCGATCACCTCACCATCCAGCATGCCTTTTCCGAGGGTAATAAAGCTTCCTTTGGTGCTGTAGCGCGCTGAAAGTTCCTCAATAAATTTGATCTTATTGTGCATTTTAGTATCTTTTTAATGTTTAAAGTTAAGGAATGGCGGTCAAACAACCGGTAAACAGCGGGTGTGAATTTAAAGCCAAACTGTATAAAAGTCATCTCTAACGAACAGTTCTAATCCGGAATTCTACCTTAAATTTAGTAGTTTTGTGAAGCTCAATTTTTCAAAAAGGCAATTTTTTTTCTGCACTTTCAAAAATCCAAAATTTAATAATGGAAATTTTAGGTTACCTATCGGCAATCATCATCGGACTCGTAATGGGTCTTATCGGTGGCGGCGGAAGTATCCTGAGTGTACCGATCTTTGTCTATGTCTTCGGGTTTGATGCCGTCACCGCCACAGCCTTGTCGCTATTTGTAGTGGGCGTCACCAGCTCCGTAGGCTCCGTAGGGTTTATTCGGCAGGGACAGATTAATTACCGCACCGCTTTCACCTTCGGCATTCCTTCAATTTTAGGTGTACTCTTTTCGCGGCGGCTTGTTTTGCCGCATTTACCGCACTATATCATCAACCGATGGGGAATTACGCTTACCAAAGACATGTTTTTGCTGCTGCTGTTCTCTATCCTAATGTTGATCGCGTCTGTAAAAATGATCCAGAAAAATGAAAGACCGCGGCTGCGAAAATATGATGAGGTCAACTACACACTCCTTGTTTCTCAGGGTTTGCTGGTCGGAATTATTACCGGACTGATTGGCGCTGGTGGCGGGTTTCTGATCGTTCCCGCACTGGTCATGCTGCTGGGTCTCACGATGAAAAGAGCCGTAGCGACGTCGCTCTTCATTATCTCGATGAACTCGCTGCTTGGTTTTTTGAGTACGATGAAAATGGTGAAGCATGACTGGGGATTTCTGCTCGTTTTCAGTGCCTTATCCGTACTCGGAATCTTTATCGGTTTGGGGCTGTCAAAAAAGATGGACGGCCGCAAACTGAAGCCGCTGTTTGGCTGGATCGTACTGGCAATGGGGCTTTTCATCATTATTAAAGAAATATTTTTAAAGCAACAATTTTAAACTATGAAAAATATAATTTTTGGTCTTTTTGTGATTTTAAGTGTGGCCGCATGCAAACAATCCACGACAGAAAATGCTTCGGAAAGCGCTTCGGCAGAGGCCGAACTGGTTCAAAAACCGCTCGAATTTAAAAACGATGCGGGCGAAAACCTTACAGTCACTTATTACTCCGAAGGCGATTTGGTCGCTGTAAAACTTACACCAATCGACGGAGGTGAACAAAGACTGGTCGCGAAAACGGTAAATCACAGCGGAAACCCAATTTTCACCAATGAAAATTATATGTGGGAAATCGTGCAGGATGGGCAGGCCGGAAAACTGTCTGACAAAGCCGGAAAAACTACAGAATACAGGTTATCCCAACAGGCAGATTGACACGTTCTATCAGATCAACCCTTTAGGCGCGCAACATTGACGTATGTTTGTGCCATAAATTTTTTAATATCTCTTTAAGATGAAAATCGAACAGATCTATACCGGATGCCTCGCGCAGGGCGCTTATTACATCGTTTCTGAAAATGAAGCCGCGATCATCGATCCTTTACGTGAAACCAAACCTTATATCGAAAGGCTTGAGAAAGACGGTGTGAAACTTAAATATATTTTTGAGACGCACTTCCATGCAGATTTTGTGTCCGGACATTTAGACCTGTCCAAAAAAACCGGTGCGCCTATTGTTTACGGACCCACCGCAGAGCCGGATTTTGAAGCAATCATCGCCGAGGACAACCAGATTTTTGAGATAGGAAATATTAAAATCAAAGTACTCCACACACCGGGACACACACTCGAAAGTTCTACATTTCTGCTAAGTGATGAAGATGGCAGGGAAACCGCGATATTCTCGGGAGACACGCTGTTCTTAGGCGATGTTGGCCGTCCAGATTTAGCACAGAAAGCCGCACATATGACGCAGCAACAGCTCGCCGGAATGCTTTACGAAAGTTTGCAGAGCAAGATCATGCCGCTGGCCGATGACATCACGGTGTATCCAGCTCACGGTGCAGGTTCCGCTTGCGGCAAAAACATGCAGAAAGAAACCGTAGATACGCTTGGAAACCAGAAAAAGACCAATTATGCACTGAATCAGCCGGATAAAGAATCTTTTGTCCGGGAGGTTCTCGACGGACTTTCAGCGCCGCCAAAATATTTCGGAATGAATGTCGCGCTCAACAAAGGCGGCTACAGCAGTTTCGAAGAGGTGCTGGAAAAAGGCAACAATCCATTGGACACAGAAGCATTTCAAAATCTGGCGGAAGAATCGGGCGCATTGATCCTGGATACGCGGTCCGCTGCAGATTTTCATAAAGGTTTTATTCCGAATTCGGTGAACATCGGTTTAAAAGGAGATTTCGCACCCTGGGTTGGCGCAATGATCGTGGATGTGCAGCAGCCGATTTTGCTGGTTTGTGACAGCGGTACCGAGGAAGAAGTGATCACGAGACTATCCCGCGTTGGCTTCGACAATGTGTTGGGCTATCTTTATGGCGGTTTTGAGTCCTGGAAAAATTCAAATAAAGAAACAGACAGCATCCACAGGATTTCGCCACAAGAATTTGCCGAACAATTCAATGAAAATTCAAAAGTAATCGATGTAAGAAAAGAAAGCGAATATGAAGCCGAACATGTGGAGTATGCGTTCCGCAGGCCGCTGGCAGACATTGGCGAATGGGCTTCAACGATTGATGACCGCGAACATTTCTTCATTCACTGCGCGGGCGGCTACCGAAGTATGATTGCTGCGAGCATCCTGAATTCGCGCGGAATCCGCAATTTCTCTGAAGTTGATGGTGGCTTCAATAAGATTAAAGAAACCGGTATCCCTAAAAGCAACTTCGTTTGTCAAAGCAAAATCTGATGGTTTTAAGAAATTTACTTCAGCTCTTTTTTCTGATCACCGTGTTTTCGTGCACCGCAGTTAAACCTGTGGTTGAAGATACACTGATTAGCGTGAAAGAACTTGTAAAAGATCCTGAAACCGCGCTCGTTGACGTGCGAGTTCCGGAGCAGTTTACGGAAGGAAGCGCTGCCAATTCCGTTAATATTCCGCTTGCGACGATAGAAAACAATCTTGATTTCTTCCGTAAACAGAAAAATACAGTCATTTTCTGCAACACTGGTCGGCAGGCTAATGTAGCGATGACTGTTTTAAAGAAGAACGGAATTAAAAATGTCCATTACGGCAAAACGCTCAAAAATGTAAAGGCAATTCAAGCCGAAAAATGAATTTAATCTGATTTTAATTAATTATGTCACAGCAATTCAACGAGTTAATTAATTCAGAAAGACCTGTACTGATCGATTTCTTTGCCACCTGGTGC
This sequence comes from Kaistella pullorum, assembly GCF_014837035.1. Taxonomy (GTDB): domain Bacteria; phylum Bacteroidota; class Bacteroidia; order Flavobacteriales; family Weeksellaceae; genus Kaistella; species Kaistella rhinocerotis. The sequence continues at coordinate 512,892 of NZ_JACSPS010000001.1, forward strand.
GGCCCGTGCAAAGTGCAGTCTTCGGTTCTGAATACGGTGAAAGACAACGTGGGCGACGCGGCAAGAATTGTAAAAATCGATGTCGATGAATACCCGACAATCGCGGCTGAATATGGTGTGAGAGGAGTCCCGACCTTAGCAGTATTCAAAAATGGCCAGCTTCTCTGGAAGGAAAGCGGCTTACACGATGTAAATACATTAACCAATCTGCTGCACGAATTCGCGGGAGCCTAAAGTATTCTGAAAAAATCGCGGTCACCCAGAAACTGAAATTTTTCGCGAAAATTATTGAGGCTTTCCATATCGAGTTCCGCAATCACCTGTTGGTCCGTGACTTCTGAAATTATTTCTCCGTTCGCATTGAAGCAATAGGAGCTCTGCGGGTAATGAAGATTGTTCCCATCTGTTCCGATTCTGTTCAAACCAAATACATAGCACTGATTTTCAATGGCTCGCGCCTTCAACAGTGTTTGCCAGGCATCAATTCGGGCTTCAGGCCAGTTTGCAACATAGAAAATGGCATCATAATCATCATTATTACGCGCAAAAACCGGAAAACGCAGGTCATAACAGACTTGCAGTAAGATTCTCCAACCGTTAAAATTAACAATTACCCTTTCCGTGCCCGGCGAATAAGTTTTGTGTTCGCCCGAAAACGAGAACAGATGCCGCTTGTCATAGAACTGGTAGCTTCCATGGGGGTTTACGAAGTAAAAACGGTTGTAGAACTTGCCGCTTTCATTTACAGAGGCACTTCCGCATAAGGCAGAGCCAGTCTTTGCGGCGAGACTTTTCATCCAGCGGAGTGTCTCATTGTCACGGTCTGCAATTTCTTCCGCTTTCATATAAAATCCCGTCGGGAACATTTCGGGAAGCATGATGATGTCGGCCTTCGAATGTTCGGTTTGGCGTTCAATCTGCTGAAAATTAGCTGTTTTATCTTTCCAGATTATGTCTAGGTTAAGCCCTGTTACTTTTAAAGTTTCCATTTCTATATCATTAAAAAAGTGCCATTAAATATACAAATTAAATAAATAGAATTTCGGCGCGTCAGGCTTTGGTCTTATATTTGATGCCATGCAACGCAATACTGTACCTTTTATGAAAAGACTAATGATTTTGATCGCCTCCGCCCTACTTTCGGCACCTGTGGCGGCACAGGCATGGAGCGGGAATGGTGATCAGAAAGTACAGATTGGCATTAGCGGTTGGGGAAACGGCACCGGAATAACAGGAACTTACGATTATGGAATCAGCAATATGCTGTCCCTAGGTGCCGGCGCAAACATCTATTTTGATGACGACAAGGATGGTGAAAATAACAACAATTTCTTCCTGTTCGGAAGATTTAATGTTCACCTTCAGGATGTATTAGGTTTGCCGGAACAGTGGGATGTATATCCCGGGCTTGATGTAGGCGTTCTCGGAAATACGCTTGGTCTCGGGGCACACATCGGCGCAAGGTACTTCTTTAATGAAAAGTTCGGCGCCTTCATAGAAGCCGGAAACAACGGAAGCATTGGTGTTTCAATCAACTTATAAAATAGTAAACAAACATTAAAAATAAACATTATGAAAAAGTTAATCTCTGGCGCTGCACTGGCAGTTGCAATGATTTTAGGAACTGCGGATGCTTCCGCGCAAGCCTGGAACGGCAAAGGTGACCAAAAACTTCAGGTTGGTTTCAACGGATGGGGCTATGGTAACGGAATCACAGCTACGTACGATTATGGTTTAGGAAGCATCGTTTCCCTCGGTGCAGGTGCAAACTTCTATTTCGATGGTTATAAAGATGACAACGAAGACAACAACGTATTCCTTTTCGGTAGATTAGGTTTCCACCTTCAGGAGCCACTTGGTTTGCCTGAGCAGTGGGATATCTATCCAGGTGTTAACTTAGGTGTTCTGGGCAAAGACTTCGGTTTCGGTGCACACCTTGGCGTAAGATATTTCTTCAACAACAATGTAGGTATCTACGGTGAATTCGGAAACAATGGTAGCTTAGGTGTATCATTCAATTTCTAAGAGACTCCTCACATTATATAGGAAAAGGTTCTCAATTTTTTGGGAACCTTTTTCTTTGAAGATTCCGTATCTTCGCCAATCTGAAATTTTTAATACAAATCAATGACGCTTATACAGTTGCTGCAGTTTATTCTCAGCATTTCCATTTTAGTTGTTCTGCATGAATTAGGGCACTTTCTACCCGCAAAATACTTCAAGACAAAAGTTGAAAAATTCTACCTGTTTTTTGATCCATGGTTTTCGCTCGCCAAGGTAAAATTCCGTGGTACCGAATATGGTATCGGCTGGCTTCCGTTTGGCGGATATGTGAAAATTGCCGGGATGGTGGACGAAAGTATGGATACCGAGCAGCTGAATAAACCGGCAGAACCGTGGGAATTCCGAAGCAAACCGGCGTGGCAGAGGCTTATCATCATGCTGGGCGGCGTTACCGTAAATTTCTTTTTGGCATGGCTTATTTATTCATCTTTAAGCTATTTTAAAGGTGAAACATACCACGACAATACCAAATTCGAAAACGGAATAGCAGTGTCTGAAGCGGGACGGAAAATGGGCCTCAAAACTGGCGACAAAATCCTTAAAATCGACGGCAAGACCGCTGACCGCATGGAAACCTCAACGGTAAACATGCTTTTTGCGAATGAAGTTACCGTGGAAAGAGACGGGAAAGAAATCACCTTCCCGGTAGATGAGCACGGCGTGGCTGCGGTGTTGGCTCAAAATGAAGCAAAAGCGTACTTTTCCCCAAGATTCCCTGTGGTTATCGACAGTTTAGTACCTAACGGACCTGCAAAAAATGCCGGTTTACAGAAAGGTGACCGAATCGTCGGCATCAACGGCAAATCTATCAATTACTTCGATGAACTTGGGACTGAACTTGAAAAATTCAAAAATCAGGATATCAACCTTAGCATCCTCCGGGATAATACGACCAAAACTGTAGTTACAAAAGTAGATGGCAAGGGAAAACTCGGTTTCACTACGGACGTGAACGTGGCTCAGGCCTCACTGGAAACCGCACGCGTTACCAAAAACTATACTTTGTTGGAAGCCATTCCGCGCGGATTGACCCGCACTATTGATGTGCTAACGATGCAGATCAAACAGTTTAAAATTGTTTTCAATACGACCACGGAAGGTTACAAGAAAGTTTCAGGTCCTATCGGTATCATCAAAATGATGCCTGAAACGGTGAACTGGGAGTTTTTCTGGAGTTTTACGGCGATGTTTTCCGTTTGGCTGGCTTTCCTGAATCTGATTCCGATTCCGGGTCTGGACGGCGGCCACGTGATGTTCACGCTTTGGGAAATGATCACGGGGAAACCCGTACCGCAGAAGGTATTGGAGAACGCGCAGATGATTGGCGTCATTTTCCTGCTCGGACTGATGGTGCTGATCTTCGGGAATGATATCGTAAAATGGATTACAGGAAAATTTTAGAAATTCGGCTAAAATATTTTGGCAGTATTCAAAAAGTTTTTATATTTGCAAACGCTTAAACAAAGGAGCAACACTCCTCCTTAGCTCAGTTGGTTAGAGCATCTGACTGTTAATCAGAGGGTCGCTGGTTCGAGCCCAGCAGGAGGAGCAAAACCATCACAGAAATGTGATGGTTTTTTGTTTTTAAAATTTTGAATTAAAAAAAACCTGCAGCTTTAGCCACAGGTTATTTTTTATAATGATGGATGACAGTTACTGCTTCTTCACCGCTTTCGCAATGTTAATAATCACCTTCACCGCTTTTTCCATAGATTCTAATGCTACGTATTCGTAAGGTCCGTGAAAGTTAATTCCTCCCGCGAAAATGTTTGGACAAGGTAAACCCATATAAGAGAGCTGCGCGCCGTCTGTTCCGCCGCGGATGGCTTTTATTTTAGGCTCAATATTCGCGTCCTTCATCGCCTGCTCGGCAATATCTACGATGTGCATCTTACCTTCGAACTGCTGCTTCATATTGCGGTATTGCTCCTTGATCTCTATTTCCGCAGTTCCTTCGCCGAATTTAGCATTAAATTCTGCTACTTTTTCGGTAATCAACTTCTTTCTGGCTTCGAATTTAGCTTCATCATGATCACGAATGATATATTGAAGTTTAGCTTCTGAAACATCAGATTTCAGGTCCGTTAAATGATAAAACCCATCAAAACCTTTGGTCGTGGAAGGCGTTTCGTTTTCGGGAAGCATCTTGATAAACTCAGCCGCCAGAAGCGAAGCGTTCACCATTTTTCCGAACGCGTAGCCCGGATGCACGCTCAAACCGTGAATTTTCACCACGGCGCCGGCGGCATTGAAATTTTCGTATTCAAGTTCCCCTACTTCACCCCCGTCCATCGTGTATGCCCATTCGGCACCGAATTTTGCAACGTCAAATTTGTGCGCGCCTCGTCCGATCTCTTCATCAGGCGTAAAACCGATCGCGATTTTTCCGTGTTTGATGTCGGGATGTGCCAGTAAATACTCCGCAGCGGTGACGATTTCAGCGACACCCGCTTTGTCATCAGCTCCCAAAAGTGTGGTTCCGTCAGTTGTTATTAAAGTTTTACCTATATAGTCTTTTAAACTCTCAAATTTAGAAGGTGAGAGCGTGAAACCCGTTTCCTCATTCAGAAGCAGATCGCCGCCATCATAATTATCCCAAATCTGTGGATTCACATTCTCTCCGTTGAAATCGGGCGAACTGTCATAATGCGCGATGAAACCGACAACCGGCTCATCATCATTTTCGAGGTTTGACGGCACATAGGCGTAGATGTAGCCGTTTTCGTCAATGGAAACATCACTCAGACCGAGGGACTTCAGTTCTTCAAAAATATAGTTGGCGATATCCCACTGTCGTTCTGTGCTCGGCGTAGATTCGCTTTCAGGATCACTGGTAGAATAAATTTTAGCATAAGTGATGAAACGGTTCTGAAGTTTCAGTTTCCATTCCAGATCAAATTCTATCGTCTTCATTTTTAAGTAAATTTGAGTTTAAGCAAAGGTAGCAAATCACAGTTGGAAAAAACTTCCGGAACTGCCCTTTTTTAAATTGCTATGGCCCCATTTTCCGCCTGAAAGCGCATTGCAAAAAATTATTATCTTTGGAAAAACCGAATAACAAACAATGTTTTTAACCGAATGTCCACGCGACGCCATGCAGGGTTGGGGAGAATTCATCCCGACTCAGAAAAAAATCGACTACATTAATTCACTGATGGATGTAGGTTTTGATGTGCTCGATTGTGGAAGTTTCGTTTCCCCGAGATCTATTCCGCAGATGGCGGATTCCGGAAAGGTGATCGATGAGATTGACAAAGGAATTTCGAACACCAAACTATCAGTAATTGTCGCCAATGTACGTGGTGCCGAGAAGGCGCTGGCCCATCAGCAGGTTGATATTCTGGGATTTCCGTTTTCAATATCAGAAACTTTCCAGCACAGAAACACGAACAAAGGCCGGGAAACCGCCTTCAATGATATTGTGAGAATCCTGGAACTGCTGAAAACAGATGGCCGTACGCTGAACATCTATTTTTCGATGGCTTTCGGCAATCCTTACGGTGAAATGTGGAAATGGGAGGATGTAGATTTTTGGGCACAGCGTTTCAGCGATATCGGCATTAAAAACATCTTGCTTTCCGATACCACCGGCACAGGATCCGTGGAACAGATTGAGCTTCTTTTCAGTAAAATTCCCCAAAAATACCCTCATATTGATTTTGGCGCACACTTTCACAACCGCTACGAGGATTCTTATAAAAAACTGAAAGCCGCCTACGATAACGGTTGCAGGAGATTTGATTCTGCCATCAAAGGAATTGGAGGCTGCCCGATGGCAAAGGATGATTTGGTGGGGAATATGCCGACGGAACAGGTGATCAATTTTATGGCATCTGAAAGAATCGAACATTCACTGAATTTGCTGCACTTCGAAAGTTCATATAACAGAGCCAAGGACATCTTTCATTTTTAAATTAATCCTGAATCTAGCCCGAAATTTTATCGCCAAGTCCGCGGATGTCTTTGCGGATTTCCTGGAACATGTTTTTAATCTCAGTGTCAGAGGAAGCGCCGGGTTTATAATCCTGCGGCAAAATACCGCGCACGTAACGCCAGATTTCCACGATTTCCTCTAACGCGATCTCGTAAGGCGGGTAAAACGGGTTGTCTGCCGCCACCGTAATAGATTTTTCGTTAACCGCTACCAGCGTCTTGTAGGTAATGCCTTCCTGGGTGACGAAAATATAGCCTTTGTCGGTTTTTAAGTCCGAAATATTCTCCACATATTCTCCGATAACGTAGGAACCGTCAGCAAATGGCGGCATAGAATCTCCGTCAGCCAGAAACCCGCGGTACTTGCCATGTTGCAGAAAAGGCAGCTTCATCCTTTGCAGACTTTCCATATAACCGGGATCCATATATCCTTTCAGGTAGCCCATTGAAGCCTTTTGCGGCACGATTTCAATATAACCATCGCCTTCATCATCGATCAATACCGGCAGTACGATCCTGTTATCGGGCAGTTTCAGCATTCCTTCAAGCGGATATTTGCGGACATCCACCGTCAGCAGCAAATCTATGCTTACATGGAAATATTTTGAAATCTGTATGAGAATATCATACGGCGGTTCTGAGCGGCCACTTTCGTACTTCGAATAACGGTCGCGGCTGATGCCAAGCTGTTCGGCAAAACCGTTTTGAGATAAATCTTTTTTACCTCTTAGAAACCTGATGTTATCTGAGAAAACTGACATTGGGACAGATTGTATCTGCAAATATAATGTTTTTGGGACAAATAGTATATACTTTTGTCCCATGAATCATGCGATTGCACATATGGATCTGGACACCTTCTTTGTGTCCTGCGTGCGGCGGGACAACAGCCAACTCCACGGAATCCCTCTGATCATCGGAGGTGGAGACCGCGGTGTGGTAGCATCGTGTTCGTATGAAGCACGGTATTTCGGGGTTCGGTCTGCCATGCCAATCCGAATGGCACTAAAACTTTGCCCGGATGCCAAAGTAGTGAAAGGCGACTATGATATGTTTTCAAAACTATCACATGAAGTCACCGAAATCATTCAACAGCGTGTGCCTGTGATGGAAAAAGCCAGCATCGACGAGTTTTACTTGGATCTTTCTGGTATGGATAAATTTTTCGGCTGTTACCAGTGGACACGGGAAATCGCGGAAGAAGTGACCAAAGAAACCGGCTTGCCCATCAGTTTTGCTCTTTCTGTGAATAAAACCGTGTCTAAAATCGGCACTGGAGAATCTAAACCGCATGGAAGGCTTGAAATAAAAGAAACACAGATCAAACCTTTTCTGAATCCGCTTTCCATAAGAAAAATCCCGATGGTGGGAGAAACTACGTTTCAGTTGCTCTCCAGGATCGGTATCCGCACCATAAAAACCCTTTCAGAGATGCCCGTTCTTACGCTTCAACAGATGATCGGTAAGAACGGCACCGAACTCTGGAAAAAAGCCAACGGCATTGATGAAACTCCGGTAATTCCCTATTCCGAAAGAAAATCTATTTCAAAAGAACACACATTTTCGGATGATACGATGGATATTTTCGCGATGCGGAGCCTGATTTCGGGCATGGCAGAACAGCTCGCGTATCAGTTGCGGAAAGAAAAATGGCTTACCTCCACGGTTGTCATAAAAATACGGTACGCCAACTTTGATACGGAAACCAAACAGCAAAAAGTGGCTTACACGGCGGCAGACCATACGTTAACAAAAACCGCCCTGGGCCTTTTCGATAAAATCTATACCCGAAGAATGCGGCTGCGGCTTGTGGGGCTCCGTTTCACGGGCTTGGTACACGGCAGCCACCAGATGAATCTTTTTGAAGATACTGAGGAACTGATGAATCTCTATCAGACGATGGACCGCATCAAAAACCGGTTTGGCTCAGAAGCCGTGGGCCGAGCTGCAGGCTTCCATTATCCTGCGAAAATTTCTGAATCTCCTCAAAAAGCCTGAAAATAATGTTTCTGAACTGTCATTCTTTTCACAGCCTGAGGTACGGAACTTTATCCGTGGAAGAACTCGTAAAACAAGCGCACTTATTCGGAACTAAAGAACTAGTTCTAACAGACATCAATACTGTTTCGGCTATTTATGATTTTAAAAAAGCGTGCGAAAGCTATGGCATCAAACCCATTATTGGCGTAGAAATAAGGAAAGAAAACCGCCTGCTCTACATTGCCGTGGCCAAAGAATTTTTGGGAATCGGAGAGATCAACCGGATGCTCACCGCCTGCAACTGCGATGGAGCCGAACTTACCGAAACCGCCCCGGAATTCCGCAAAGTTTTCATCATCTATCCGCTCAGCAACTGCCCCGAAAGCCTACGGGAAAACGAATACCTCGGCATCCGCGAAGAGGAAATCAACCTGCTGATGAAACCGGAGCTAAAAGCGAAAATCCCCAAAATGGTGATTTGGCATCCCGTGACATTCAGCACTAAAAAAGAATACAACCTTCACCGGATCCTGCGTGCAATCGACGGAAATACGTTGCTGTCTAAGCTTAATGCTAATGATTTCTGCGCCAAAACCGAGTTCTTCAAGCCTGTTGAAAGCATTAAAAATGCATTCGCCAACTTTCCGAAAATCATTGCCAACACACAGAAAATTCTGGATGAGAGCGGTTTTGATTTTATATTTAAAGAAAAAGTAAAAAATAAGAAGTTCTTCACCACTTCCAAAAAAGATGACATGAAACTTCTCCGCCAGCTCGCCTATGCCGGGCTGAAAAGAAGATATGGCGAACATGATGAAGCAGCGCGTAAACGGACTGAAAAAGAACTCAAAGTAATTGACCAACTCAATTTCTCCGCCTATTTCCTCATCACGTGGGATATCATTCAATACAGCAACACCCTGGGTTTTATGCATGTTGGCCGGGGCAGCGGTGCCAATTCCATCGTAAGCTATTGTCTGGGAATTACCGATATCTGCCCTATCGAACTCGATCTTTACTTCGAACGCTTCCTGAACCTCAACCGGAAATCACCACCTGATTTTGATATTGACTGGAGCTGGCAACACCGTGACCAGATTCTTGACTACATCTTCACCAAATACGGGAAAGAACACGTGGCCTTTTGTGGAACGAACGTAGAATTCAAATACCGCTCAATTTTTCGGGAGGTGGGTAAGGCCTTTGGTCTGCCTAAAGAAGAACTAGATACCCTGGCCACAAAACCCCTCAGCGACCATCACGAAGACAAAATAGTGCGGCTGGTGCATGAATACGGCCAACTGCTCGAAAAGTTTCCGAACCAGCGCAGCATGCATTCTTGCGGGATCCTGATTTCCGAAGATCCCATCACCGATTATTCCGCGCTGGAAATGCCGCCGAAGGGTTTCCCGATCGTGCAGTTTGACATGCATGTAGCCGAAGACATCGGATTGGAAAAATTTGACATCCTTTCGCAACGGGGTCTTGGAACGATTAGCGACACAGTGCATCTCATTAAAAAAAACCGCGGAATTGAAGTCGATATCCGGGATACTTCTATTTCTAAAGATGAAGCATTGTGTAATGAATATTTGGCAGTAGGCAAGACAATAGGATGTTTTTATATAGAGAGCCCAGCAATGCGCGGGCTTTTAAGACGTTTAAAATGTGGTGATTACATAACTTTGGTGGCCGCCTCTTCAATCATCCGACCTGGTGTGGCGCAAAGCGGAATGATGAAGGAATACATCTTCCGGCACAACCATCCCGATAAGTTCGAGTACTTCCACGAAGTCTTTAAAGAAAACCTCAGCGAAACGTACGGAATCATGGTCTATCAGGAAGATGTGATCAAGATTGCGCAGTACTATGGCGGGCTTTCACTGGCAGACGGCGATATCCTGCGCCGAGCAATGAGCGGAAAAGGCCGGTCCCTGGCCGCGCTGCAGAAAGTGAAAGACCATTTTTTCGAATCGTGCAGGAAGCAAGGACATCCGGAGAATCTTTCGAAAGAAGTTTACCGCCAGATTGAGTCTTTTGCGGGATATTCTTTCTGCAAGGCACATTCAGCATCCTACGCGGTGGAAAGTTACCAGAGTTTATACCTAAAGGTGTATTATCCGCTGGAGTTTATGGTTTGCGTCATCAACAATCAGGGCGGTTTTTACCGGACAGAAGTTTACGTTCACGAAGCGAAAATGTCGGGCGGGTTGATTGAAAACCCATGTGTGAATAATTCCCGCTTTGAAACTACACTTAATGATCAAACGGTTTATCTCGGATTCATGCATCTGCAGAGCCTTGAAACCCGCATTGCCCATGAGATCGCAGAAGAACGCACGAGAAACGGACTTTACCATTCCCTCAAAGATTTCATCCGGCGCATCCCAATCGGTATTGAAACCGTGCAGACGCTTATATTTATTGGCGCTTTCCGGTTTACGGGCAAGCCCAAAAATGAACTGCTGATCGAGGCGCGGCTGCTGCTGATCAATTTCAAGCCGGAAAACCGCACGATGATGCTTATTGAGGAACCTGTAGCCGAATACAGGCTGCCGGAACTGAAGCGGGATCCTTTTGAGGACGCTTTTGATGAAATAGAGATCATTGGTTTCCCGGTTTCGTGTACGCCGTTTGATTTGCTGGAAACCAAATACCGCGGTTCTGTTTTCGTAAAAGATCTATTGAAATTCCACAAAAGACAGGTAAAGATGCTGGCGTATCTTATTTCGAGAAAACACGTCCCCACCAAGAAAGGCACGATGTATTTCGGAACCTGGATCGATGTAAACGGCGATTATTTCGATACTGCGCACTTCCCGGACAGCCTCGAAAAATATCCGTTTCAGGGGGGAGGCTGCTACCTGCTGCTGGGGACAGTGGAAGTAGATTATCATTTCCCGACCATCACCATTCACAAAATGGCAAAGATGCCGATGATACCGGACCCTCGCTATTCTTATCATAAAGAAAAGCAGTATGATGTGCACCGCCAGCTGAAGGAGGATGTGAGCATGACCTTCCGCCAACCGTATCCGCAGGAACACGAAATCGGGTTGCCGAGACATAAACTGCGCAGCTAAAGTGCAGTGAAAAAATAACGAAAGAGAAAATATCGGCTATTCTAGCCGTGACCGAACGGCCTGTCTGAGCTCTCCCGCGCTGAAAAAAGATTTTTTTCAGCGCGGGAAGCGAGTAGTGAGGGCGCGTACGCCAGTGGAAAACTGCGTAAATGGTGTAGCTCCAAATAAAAAACCCGACAGCTATGAACTGTCGGGTTTCTGTATTTATTCTGCAAATATTATTCTGCTGAAGTCTCTTCTGCTGCCGGAGCTTCGCTCTCTGCACCAGTTGTCTCTTCATCATCATCTTCTGCTGCAGCACCGCCTTTGCTCGCTGTTCTAGACATTTTAACAGCTACTACCACTGCGTTGTCCGGATGCATGAACGTAAAGTTATCGGTTTTGATGTCACCTACATAAAGTTTGTTACCAATCTTAAGCGGCGTAACATCTACCACGATCTCATCCGGAAGGTTTGCCGGAAGAGCCTTAAGTTTAAGTTTTCTGAAAGACTGACGCATCGCACCACCGGCTACAACACCTTTTGAACGACCCGTGATTCTTACAGGAACTTCCATTACTACAGCTTTGTTTTCATCTAACTGATAGAAGTCTGCGTGAAGGATCTTGTCTGTCAATGGGTGAAACTGGATGTCCTGAAGCACGGCAGGAATAGTTTGTCCGTCAACCTCAATAGATACCGTGTGTGCTTCAGGAGTATACACCAAACCTTTGAATGCTCTTTCTTCTGCAGAAAAGTTCAGGGTTTCAGCGCCTCCGTAAACAACACAAGGAACTAATTCAGCATCGCGTAAAGCTTTCGTAGATTTCTTGCCCACGCTTTCTCTTTTTGTGCCTTGAATTGTAATTGATTTCATTATAATCTGTTATAAAAATTTTAAGGGTGCAAATATAGGTAAATTTACTTTAAATGATAAATTTATCGCTGATGGATTTATGCTCATGTACCATCCGCATCACATCTGCGAAAAGTTTGGCGCAGGAGAGCACTTTTATTTTTGAGGAAAGCTCGGTTTTGATAGGGATTGTGTCTGTGACAATCACCTCTGAAAGCTGTGAATTTTCGATGTTTTCATACGCTTTTCCCGAAAGTACGCCGTGTGTAGCCATCGCGCGGACACTTTTGGCACCTCCTGCGATGAGGATGTCTGCGGCTTTGCAAAGTGTTCCGGCAGTATCTATCATGTCATCGATGAGGATCACATTACGGTCTGTCACGTCACCGATAAGGAACATTTCTTCTACCACATTGGCTTTCTTACGCTCTTTATACGCAATCACTACCTCTGCTCCAAGGTGACCGGCGTAGTTTTTGGCGCGTTTTGCACCTCCCATGTCAGGCGAAGCGATGGTAAGATTCTCAAGGTTAAGCGAAAGAATATGATCAATGAAAAGTGTAGACGCATAAAGATGATCCACCGGAATCTCAAAAAAGCCCTGAATCTGGTCTGCATGCAAATCCATTGTCATGACGCGAGTGGCTCCTGCAGCTGTAAGCAGATTGGCGACCAGCTTGGCTCCGATAGGTGCGCGGGGCTGATCTTTGCGGTCCTGGCGTGCAAGCCCATAATACGGAAGGACGACGGTGATGCTTTTGGCCGAGGCTCTTTTGGAAGCGTCAATCATCAGCAAAAGTTCCAGTAAATTATCCGCCGGGGGAAATGTGGAACCGATAAGGAAAACGCGGCCGCCACGTACAGACTGGTCTAATACCGGCTCGAACTCGCCATCACTGAACTCCTGAAAATTGATTTTACCCAGCTCCTGGCCGTAGTGTTGTGCGATCTTTTCTGCTAATGCCTTGCTCGTTCTGGTTGAAAACAGATAACTTGCCTGGTGAGCCATTTTTTTTATTGTTTTAGGATGTGCAAATTTAAAAAAATAAAACCACCAGACGAATCTGATGGTTATATTCAAAAAACAATCTTAGAATAAGTTTGCTTATGGGAATTTAACGCCCGAATATGAATTCACATTCACCATTGGTAAAGTGGATCTGTATTTTGAATTGATGGCTTTGATGAACTCATTCGCGATAAGAGCATAGCCTCTTCCGGTAAGGTGAACACCATCCAGCGAGAAAGTACCGCCGGTTACAAAGGTAGCATTGTATTTAACTCCATCATACTGAATACCTGAAGCCTTAGAAAGCTCAAGCATCTTGGCGTTTGCATCCACAAATGCCAAGCCTTTAGAACTTGCGATTGATTTTAAAGAAGCGTTGTATGCTGTGGTAGCCGCTAAAACTCTTTCCGTTTCTTTTTCTGTAAGTACGTACCTGTCTTCTAACGGAACGGCGGTACCTGCACTAATGCCTCGGGGGTTACACGTAGCATCATACGGTTTCAGCAAAGCTGCTGCCGGTAAAGTGATTAGGTCTTTCATAGTCGTTTGACGGTACGATTTTAGAGCGGGATTATAAGAAGTAAGATCCTTCAGTTCTTTATCTAAAATTACAGCACCATTGGCAACTGCACCCGCAGTAAAGCGGATAATACGATTCTGATACTCTGCCTCCGAAAGAATACCTGCATTTTTCAACTGAAGAATTCCAGCGTTGTAAGGAGCATAAGCGCCGTTAAGCTGTGTTGCCTGCGCATCGGAAAGTCCGCTTATCGGCATACTGGGTACAGTTTTAAAATAAGGGATTGCCGTGACATTTGGGATATTTGCAATTACCCCTTTGGCTCCGTTTGCCGTCAGTGCAGCAATATACTGAGAAATAGTACCAGCAAAGACAGTCGGATCCGTAATGTCATTGGAACCATACGTTACAGGATTAAAATTACCTGTCTGATCTACGCCGATACCACCACTGGTGGCATACGAAAGTACATCATTATTTCCGATCCACAGCGAGAAGAAGGTCGGAGCTTGTGCAACCGCAGCTGCTACCGGGCTTACCCCAGTAGAGAAACGTGCATAATATGGATTGGCGCTTCCATAAGTGGCAACTCCTAAGTGGAACGATTTTGCTCCGGGAATACCTAAGTTTTGGTAAGGTCCCTGAGCGGCAATATTATCCAGCGCTGCTTCCGGCGCAGTAGGCGAGGGCGAAAGAGCGCCACACACCACGCCAAGGGTATATTTCCCTGCAAAATCTCCTGTGGCTTGATTAAATAAATTCGTGAATCCACCAGTGTTGTTTGGCATCATAGGCTGCTTGAACTCGCCACCGCCGGCCATTTTCATTTGCATTGCAAGCATATTGGGATAAGATTCATTCTGTCCGTCAATATACAGAGCATTGTCACGATATCCGGAAGTAAGTGAGTTCCCGAGAGCTACATATTTGGAAAAGTTTGCTTCGCCGCTTGTAACCACGATATCATTGACATCCTGATCAAAATCTGTGTCACAGCTTACATTAAAGAGTAGGGCTGAAACCGCTATTGTTGATATTAATATTCTTTTCATAATTAAAAATAATTCTTAAAATGCGTTGTAAGATAAGCCTAAGCCGAAGTAGTAGGCTTTTGCTTTCGCCTGGCCATTAAAGTTGTAAAATGTGTTTCTCACATCCCGCGGAGTCTGGAAGTTGTAAGCGGCAGCCAGATCGATTCCAAGGCCGTTCCACTTATAACCGATACCTCCTGTGATTACGTTCGCTTCGAAAGAAGGGCTTTCGGCACTGAAACCTTCGTCTCCGTAAGGCGATTCGTCATGGTAATATCCTAATCTCGCTGCAAAGCTATCGGTCACCATATATTGTGTTCCTACACGCCAGGTCTGTGTGCTCTTCCAGTTCTTAGGTGTAACCAGTTTTGTAGGATCGCTTGCCTGGTTTCCGATCGGTGCGTTTTCGAAATCAAGTGTCAGACTATTATACTGAGCCCAGCCACTGTAATTAAAATCACCGGAAACCTGCCATTTTGGTGTAATCTTATATGTTGCACCAATGGTATATTCGTCAACCAACGGAAGCATTGCGGTGAAATTATCCTGTCCGTTACCGTCAATTCCGATAAGTGGGAACAAGCTTGGCGAAACGTCAAATGTTGCAACGCCCGCATCAGCATTCATATCCACCGGCGAACGGTAGGCGATACTCACGTCCAGTTTATCAGACGGACGGAAATAGAATCCGAGTCCGAAACCGGTACCTGAAGCCTCGTCATCCTTAATATTAAGGGTGCCGTCAAACTGTGTCAGGCTCTTCGTCCAGTCTACCGTACCTTTAGCATAGATGAAACTTCCACCCACAGACATCCACGGAGCAAGTTTAAAAGATACCATCGGTTGGAAATAAAGTGCTTTTAGCTCAATTTTCTGCACAATCTCTCTTCCTGCCCAGTCATTAGGCCATACAATGGTACTGCCATAAGGTGTGGAAAAACTGAAACCTACAGAAACATTGTCTACAACTTTGTAGGCAACGGCTGCATAAAGAGGCGTCCCAAGCGGATTATCCGTGTTGAAAGACTGCATATTCTCAGGATTCTGATACGTAATTTCAGTACTGATACCGAAACCACCTGCTGCCACACTCAGTTTATTCGGGATGAAAGACATTCCCGCCGGATTAAAGAATGCAACGCTCGCGTCCTCCGCGTGAGCACTGGTATGCGCCATTGCAAGCTGCTTCACTCCCTGCAGGGAAACCCTGAAGCCTCCCGCATGCATTACTACACCTGCCAAAAGTGCTGCTGATACAACTAATTTTTTCATAGACATTTCATTATTAATGTTCCAAATATAAAATTATTTTTTAACTAATTGTTAACAAGTCATAATTTATTTTAAACAGGTTCCCCAAATGCCGTACTGTTTAAAATCTATAACCGATAATTTTGGTCAGAAATCTACTAAATAAGGCAGGTTTCGTTAATTGAATATAATACTTAATTAAAAGAATTTAATTTAAATAAAATTGCAAAAAAGCATACAAATCACCAAATTTTAAATTATATGATTTGCATAATATTATTCATTTTGATGCACAATACGCAATGCATGTTATTTTTTATTAAATATATCTAATTACGCATGTGCGCTGACAGACCTCATTTTGCACAAAAAAATTTATACTAAATTTGCACGAAATAATATATAAAATATGAGTTGTGGATGCAAAACATCCGGCGATTCTTCCCACTCCTGCGGTACAAAATCTGCAAGTGGCTGTGAAAATGTAAATACCTGCGGTAATAGCTATAAATTAAGTGTTTTTGATTGGCTTTCGAACATTAATAATCCTTCGGAATCAAAGTGTGACTTTGTAGAAGTGAGGTTCAAGAACGATCGGAAATGTTTTTTTAAAAACGTAAATAATTTGCCGCTGCATATTGGCAGCGTAGTCACAGTAGAATCAAGTCCGGGTCATGATATAGGCGTGGTAAGTCTCACCGGTGAACTGGTGGGTATACAGATGAAGAAGAAGTTCGCTTCCGAAGATAATCCTTTGAAAATTTATCGCTTAGCCAACCAAAAAGACATCGAAGTTTGGCAGGAGTCTCGTGCAAAGGAAGAAAGCGTAAAGATATTAGCTAGAAAAATAGCTTATTCGCTGAATCTCAGCATGAAAATAACCGATGTAGAGTATCAGGGTGACGGCGGTAAGATTACATTTTACTATACGTCTGAGACACGTGTAGATTTTCGGCAGCTTATCAAAGAATATGCGTCGGCTTTCCGCACAAAGATCGATATGAAACAGATCGGTTTCCGTCAGGAAGCGGCGAAAGTTGGAGGTATCGGTTCTTGCGGACGTGAATTGTGCTGCTCAACCTGGCTTACAGATTTCCGTTCGGTAAATACCAATGCT
Organism: Kaistella pullorum; assembly: GCF_014837035.1. Taxonomy (GTDB): domain Bacteria; phylum Bacteroidota; class Bacteroidia; order Flavobacteriales; family Weeksellaceae; genus Kaistella; species Kaistella rhinocerotis. The sequence goes on from NZ_JACSPS010000001.1 coordinate 529,716, forward strand.
GCGCGCTATCAGCAGCTGAGCATCAATCCCCAGAAGCTTGCCGGTCAATGTGGCAAGCTGAAGTGCTGCCTAAATTATGAACTCGACAGTTACCTCGATGCTCTGAGCGATTTCCCGCCTTCAAATGCAACATTAGATACAGAAAAAGGGCGTGCCTTCTGCATAAAAATCGATGTTTTCAAGAAGAAAATGTGGTTTGCTTATGTGGAACGTTCAATGGCCTGGTATGATCTGGATGTCGCGGACGTGAAAAAACTGATCGCACAAAATAAAAAAGGCGAGAAAACACCACCGTTGGAAGATTTACAGAAACACGATGTTGCCGTAAAATCTGTAGACCTAATCCAGGAAAGCAGTGTGGACCGTTTTGAGCGCAAAAACAGAAATCCAAATCAAAACCGGAAAAAAGGCAAGCCAAACCCAAATCAAAAACCGGAAAACCGCTCTCAGCCTAAATCTGCCGCGCCGCGAAAGCAGAATTCTGAAAGAAACGCGCCCAAAGGAGAACAGCCACAGGCAGGAGGACAGCCCAAGAAATTCAAGAAAAAGTTTCAGCCAAAACGTGATGACCGTGCGTAGATTGTTGCCCGCTTTGTTTTTTTCAGCCGTATTATTATCGTGCACTGACTCTGCTGAAACAGTTGATATGAAGCGTCTTGACGGAAGCTGGCCGAAAAATGACGAACAGAAGTTCAGTTTCAGCATTTCAGATGCCCGAAATCCTAAAAACATTATATTTGTTGTAAGGAACAATAATGATTATCCGTACAGTAACATTAGGCTGATCGTAAAATTAAATGAGGGGAAACGCGTTTTAAATGCTGATACTCTTAATTACATCCTTGCACAGCCCGATGGTACCTGGCTTGGAAAAGGTTTTGGTGATACGAAGGAAATCATGTTTCAATACAAATTAAATTATAAGTTCCCACGCAATGCGCAGTATGAAATTGGGGTCACCCAGGCGATGCGTGCAGACAGTCTGAAAGGAATTGAAGATATTGGCGTAAAAATAGAAACGCTGAAACCGTAACGTAATTTATGGAAAACAAAAAAACTGCCGGAAGCAAACCTCAACAGAAATTTCCGCTTCCGCCAAAAAAATTAAAAAGCAAAGGTTGGCGAAAATGGGTGAAAATCGTCTGGATGTCGCTCTTCGCTGTGGTTTTGGGTATTGCGCTCCTGTTTTTCGCGGTGTCGCAAGGTTTCCTTGGCAGCATGCCCGATGTGAAGGAACTCGAAAATCCTGACATCTATGTTGCATCTGAAATCTATTCCTCAGACGGTAAACTTTTAGGCAAATTCGAAAAGGAAAAAACACAGCCAGTTACCTATCAGGAACTTCCGCCCCATCTTATCTATGCGCTTCAGGCAAAAGAAGACGAGCGTTTCAAAGAGCACTCCGGTATTGATTTACAGTCTGTTGCAAGGGCCGTTGTATACGGTGGCCAGCGTGGCGGTGGATCTACAATTACCCAACAGCTCGCGAAACTGCTTTTTACTGACCGTGTTTCGCAAAACAAGATCCAGCGTGCATTTCAAAAACTCAAAGAATGGGTTGTAGCGGTAAGCCTCGAGAAGCGCTATACTAAAGAAGAAATTATTACGCTGTATTTCAATAAGTTCGATTTCGTAAATAATGCGAACGGCATTGAGATGGCATCGCGAATTTATTTTAATAAGAAAACCAACCAACTTACTTTGCCTGAGGCCGCTACTTTCGTATCGATGCTTGAGGCTCCTGTCGCAAACAATCCGCTCAGAAATCCGGAACGTGCCAAACGTCGCCGCGATGTGGTGCTCGATCAAATGCTGAAAACCGGCTATCTCGACCAGCAAACCTACGATAAGGCGGTAGCAGAACCTATTAAAACCGATTTCCACCCGATAAAAACGATCGATGACGGATATTCGGCCTATTACAAATTCTATCTTCGAAAAGAGATAGATGCTTACCTGAAGGATTATGAAAAGAAAACAGGCAAGACTTTAAATCTATTTAAAGACGGCCTTAAGATTTATGTCACGCTCGATTCGAAAATGCAGGTCTACGCCGAAGATGCGATCAGGGAACACCTTACTGACCTTCAAAAAAGATTTGATGCAGAACAGCGCGGACGAAAGCAAAGACCGTTCTATTTCATCGATGACAAACAGATCCAGGGAATCATGGTTCAGGCCATGAAACGTACCGGAAGATATAAACAGCTTAAAAACGCCGGCGTACCCGAAGATTCGATCTTGATGGAGTTTAAAAAGCCTATCAAAACCTCGCGTTTCACGTGGAACGGTGAAGAAGAAGTGGAAATGTCGCCTTGGGATTCCATCCGTTACCACAAGCAGATTGCGCAGGCCGGCCTGATGTCTATGGTGCCGGGAACCGGTGAAATTAAAGCTTGGGTAGGTGGAATCAACTGGCAGCATTTTCAGTATGATCATATCAAACAGGGGAAAAGACAGGTTGGATCTACCTTCAAACCCTTTGTGTATGCCACCGCAATTATGAAATTGGGAATGACACCTTGCTCGACCGTCTCGAACGCTACCTACCGAAAAGGAACCTGGACGGTAGAAGGATCGGGCGGCACGCTAACCTTGAGAGATGCACTAGCCCACTCTAAAAACCCTGTAGCTGTACGACTTATTGAAATGACAACGCCAAAAAGCGTTATACAAACTGCGCGTGATCTCGGCGTTACTGAAGAAATTCCGAACGAATACGCCGTAGCCTTAGGATCATCAGATATCACCATCTACGAAATGTTGGGTGCGTACTCTACATTTGCGAACTACGGAAACTATATCAAGCCGGAGATGATCTGGAGGATTGAAGATGCCAACGGACGTGTGATAAAGGAGGTGAAACCGGTACTCAAGGAGGTGATGAACGAACTTTATGCTTACACGATGATCGATCTGATGAAAGGTGTGGCAGAATTCGGTACAGCGTCCGGCGAACTTGGAAGAAGAGGCGTGGAAAAAGGAATAGAAATAGCTGCAAAAACCGGAACCACACAGAATAACTCCGACGGATGGTTCATGGGAATCACGCCTAACCTCGCCACCGGTGTTTGGGTTGGTTGGGAAGACCGCGCTACCCACTTCCGCGGAACCGGCGAAGGTCAGGGCGCGAGGATGGCATTACCGATTTGGGCTATATTCATGAAAAAAGTCTGGGCAGACCCTACACTTGGCGTCCTGAAAGAAGATAAATTCGTGAAACCTTCAAATTGGACGGGCAGTTGTTCTGACCTTCAGGGGCTTGGTGGATATGGCGACGATGGTGGCCTGCAAACCATTGAAGAACTGAAAAATCCTACCGTGACTGAGCCGCGAAGCACCACGCCGCGAAATACGCCGAAAGAAGAAAACCTCAACGAAAACCTGAATACAGGTGACGAGATAGATTTTAATAAATAATTTCTGCTAACCACACTTAATAAAAACATCCGGTCTGATATTGGCTGGATGTTTTATTTTAATGAAACCACCATGAATTTAGATAAGATTTCTTCACCCTTTACAGAACTTTTCCCTGGCGACCAAAGCGGAAATCCCCGGCAACGGCAGACACCGAAAGTTTTGTTTGCTTCCACCAATATCGCTGGCTTTCCGGAAGCTGAACTGCTTATTTTAAACGACAGATTAGCTTCAGAAATTGGTCTTGGGAAATTAGAAGCTCCTGCCGACAGTGATTTTGTTAATGCTACTAAGTTGCCAAATCACATTAAAACTTACGCCACCGCATATGCAGGACATCAGTTCGGCAACTGGGCGGGGCAGCTCGGCGACGGTCGCGCAATTTTTGCCGGTGAAATAAAGAATGAAAGCGGCCGAAAAACCGAACTTCAGTGGAAAGGCGCCGGTGCTACACCCTACTCCAGACATGCGGATGGCCGTGCTGTGCTGCGTTCCTCAGTTCGTGAATACCTTATGAGTGAGGCCATGTTTCACCTTGGTGTGCCTACCACCAGAGCGCTATCGTTATCGCTAAGTGGCGAACAGGTGCTCCGCGATATCATGTACAGCGGAAATCCGGAATATGAGAAAGGAGCCGTAATGATGCGCACCGCTGATAGTTTTCTGCGCTTCGGCCATTTTCAGCTGTTGGCAGCGCAGGACGAAATAGATACGCTAAGAAACTTAGCCGATTATGTCATTGAAAATCACTACCCGGAAATCAATAAGGAAAGTTCAGATAAATACACCGAACTGATGCGTCAAATCTCAGTGCGAACCGCTGACCTTATGGTAGAATGGTATCGCGTAGGTTTCGTGCACGGCGTGATGAATACTGATAATATGTCGGTTTTGGGCCTGACGATTGATTATGGACCCTTCTCGTTTCTAGATGAATACAGCCTGAATTTTACACCAAACACAACCGACTTGCCAGGCAGGCGCTACGCATTTGGAAACCAGGCGAAAGTTGCGCAATGGAATCTTTGGCAGCTTGCGTCCGCGCTTTTTCCGCTGATCAATGATGCCGAGGTTTTAGAGCAGATTCTGGATGATTTTTCCACCTATTTCTGGACAAAACATGATGAGATGATGGCTTCTAAATTTGGTTTTGACCAGATAACCGAAGGCGATAACGACTTTTTTACCACTGCGCAAACATTGCTTGACGACCTTAAGATGGATTATACATTATTTTTCACTCAACTCGAAAAGTTGACCGATGATGTAGATATAATGACTTTGTTTAATGATGTTTTCTATACACGACCAACTGATAATCAAACTTTTCAGTTCATTGAATTTATACAGAATTACCGAAACCGGCTTTCCAAAAATTTAATTTCAAAAGCACAATCCCAGTCAATAATGCAGGCTGTAAACCCGAAATTCATCCTGCGAAACTATATCCTTTTCGACTGTATCGCCGAGCTCCATGAAGGCAAGCATGACTTGCTTAACAAAGTCCTCACCGCGCTCGAAAATCCTTACGAAGAACTTTTTCCTGAATTCTCGAAGCGCAGACCGCCAGGTTACGACGGCACACCGGGCTGTTCCACACTCTCCTGCAGTTCGTGATTTTTAGTACTTTTGCGCAAATTTTTGCAGTCTTGGATCTTAAAAATAAATTCATCCAATTTCTTTCGACCGTCTTTCCGGCCAACAGTACAGAGTGGGCGCTGTTTGCGGTTTTTCTCAGTGTTTACGGAACTCTCGGGACAGTCATTGCAGTCGATTACCGAATTATTTTCGATGACCGCATTCCGTGGGATGCTTATTTCAGCTTTGACAACCGCGCCATAGTTCTCACCGGCGGCGGCTATGAGCGGCATCCGCTTGCGAATTATTTTTTTGAGTGGCTTCGGGAATTTGCTTTAATGTTTTCGGGCGGTCAAAAAAACGAAATTTTCCGGCTTGTACTGGCTTGGTGCAGCAACTTCGCGGTAAGTCTCAGTCTTATCCAAATATTTAAATATCTAAAAAACATCATCGGGTTACCAAATCGGTTTTCGCTGTTGACCGTATTCTTTTTTTCGGCATTTTCTACCAACATCCTGCTTTCATTCACGCCTGAGACTTATACTTACACGCTTTTTCTGCTGGTTTTGTTTAATTATTATGCTGCGTTGAAAATCCGCCAAGATGAAGTGATTCCAGCATCTGCTTTAACCCTCGCGGCGGTCGGGATCGGCGGCCTTACCGTTACCAATGTGGTGAAGGTTTATATTCCGCTACTGTTTCAGCGCAAGATTTTCAGCAACTGGAAAAATTTGGGAAAGGCTGCGCTGAGGGTTGTGATTTCGATTGCTGTCTTTTTACTGCTGTTCATGTACCGTATGGATTTCAAGTTTATGCAGTTTCTCGACAAATCCGGTGCGCAGTTCGAGAAGTTTTCGCAGCAAAAGGTGACGCCATATTGGGATATGATGGCGTCGTGGTTTCTCGGCGGCAACATTCTGTTTGCGGGATTTGAACTGCGCGACTATCACAACAAAAAGGGTTTTGAGTATAAAGCTCTTTTTATGGATGTTTTTGACAACTGGGTTTCCCACGCGGTCATCGGAGCCATCATTATTCTGCTGATTTGGAGTTGGCTTAAAAATTTAAAGAATAAATTAGCTAACATCCTGATGCTGTCACTTCTGGTGGATGTAGTAATTCACGGAATCCTGCGGTTTGGCCTCCACACATCTTATATCTACGGCGGGCATTTTGTGTTTGTTTTCCCATTGATGGTCGGCTGGCTATTTCACGCGTACCGCTCGTCATTTAAAATGATTACCTCGCTTTTCATTGTATTGATGCTCATTTTCAGCTATGTATTACTGAACAATATCTTCAGGATGACGGAGTTCTTCCGCTTTTTAGAACTGTATTACCGCTAAAATTTGTCCAAAAAAAACACGCCTCAATATGAGACGTGCTAAAGTTTATTAGATCTAAATCTACTTAATTTCAATACAGCCCACGCGCCCACCGGCATTTCCGGTAGGTTGGGTCTTGAAATCATCCTCGGAAGCGTGGATAATAAGTGATTTTCCAACGATATTTTTAGTTTCATCCGCGCATCCCAGACACCATTTATCGGTCTTGAATACAATGCGCGCCGTTCCTTCCTTGTTCGCATTCAGGTTCCCGATGTCCCCCATGTGATGCTGGTCATGTCCCCATTTTCCGTGATCGTCTGATGTAGGATTCCAGTGTCCGCCGGCTGAGCTACCATCGGCTGCAGAACAATCACCTTTCTCGTGGATATGCACAGCGTGCAAGCCTGGTGTAAGTTTATACACATTCAGGTCCAGTTCAACATTTTTACCGGTTTGCGTAAATTTCGCCGTGCCCTGTGTATCGGTTCCGCTTTTAGGTGTTACAACTAAATTTTTCGTGGTTGTGCAGGATGTCATCAACAACGCAGCGCCCGCCAAAGAAGAAAGTGCTAAGATTTTCATAGTATTTATTTAATGGTTTATAAAGTTATTGAAAATAAAACTGACCGCTTAGCCAGTTTTTTTTACCGTTCGGTAACATTATTTTTCAGCAAAAGGCATTCCGCAATACATTTGTTAAAAAATAAACCATGCAAACTTTCATTATTTCTAAGGTATTAGCGCTCATTGCCTTGGTTATGGCCGTCACAATGCATTCTCAGACTACGGTCAGCGGAAAAGTTGTCTATAAAAACAAAGGTATTCAGGACGTTTCTGTCACCTTAAAAGACACCTATGACGGCGCGACTACGGATAAGGACGGCAATTATTCATTTGAAACTTCGGAAACCGGAAATCAGACAATCATCTTTACCAACCCAAAATATGTAGAAACCGAAAAACCGGTTCTGCTCACAGGTGCTGTTGTAAAAGTAGATGCTGAACTGAAGGAAGAAATTTCTGAAATTGCGGCGGTGGTGATTTCGGCGGGTTCCATCGAAGCCAGCGACCGCAAACGCGCCACCGTACTTCTAACGCCTATCGACATTTACACCACGGCAGGCGCGAACGGACAGGTAACTTCGGCACTGGAGACGCTTCCCGGCGTGCAGAAAGTCGGGGAGACCGAAGGTCTTTTTGTGCGTGGCGGCACCGGAGCCGAGACAAAATTTTTCATGGATGGAAATTTGGTCAATAATTTCTTTGGAAATTCTGTACCCGGAATCAAGTCAATGGACCGGCTGAACACCTCGCTGTTTAAAGGAAACGTATTTTCGAGTGGTGGCTATTCAGCGATGTACGGTCAGGCACTTTCTTCTGTATTGATTCTTGAAAGCATTGATTTTCCGGAAAGAAATTCAGTAGACATTGGCATTTCGCCAATATTTGTGTCTGCGGGTTTCCAAAATGTGGATGAAGCAAAAACCAAGTCATTCGGTGTGTCAGCCGCTTATACTAATTTAGGTTTGATGACTGAAATAATTCGTTTCAACAACGATTTCACGGAGGCGCCAAAAGGGTTTGGGACGAATTTTAATTTCCGCGTAAAGAACCGCGCGGGTGGAATACTAAAATATTACGGAAGTTTTGATACAAACAAACTTGGTTTGGAGGCTAAAAGTCTGGAACCACAAACCGACTTTGAAAACACCTCGCTAAAAGGCGCAAACACCTTCCACAACCTGTCGTTCAGACAAAAATTCGGGAAATATGTCTTTACTGCAGGCAGTTCTTATACGTTTAACAGAAATCAACTTTTCTTAAGCGAAACTTATCAAAATGAAGATCAAAACCCAAATTCTATTGCTGTAAAAGGCAATTACTTTAACGCCAAAGCAACCATCGAAAGACGGATCAACAAAATTTCTGCGGTTCGTGGCGGTTTTGAGTTCAATAACAGTGCAGAAACTACTGCTGTGGCCTTATCGCCCCCACCGTACAAGTTTAATGAAGATATCACTTCTGTATTCGCGGAAACTGACCTTGGATTCAGCAATAATCTTTCAGCGAAAATAGGCTTGCGAACCGAGCATTCGGCAGCGCTGGACAAATGGAATCTGGCTCCACGCGCCGCTTTGGCGTATCGGCTTGCTAAAAACTGGACGAGTTCATTCGCGTACGGCATATTTTACCAAAACCCAGAAAACCAGTTTTTTGGAGAGAACCCGCTAAATTTCCAGCGTGCGGAGCATTTTATACTTCAACTTCAAAAATCCTCTGAAAACCGAAGCCTGAGACTTGAAGCATTTTACAAAAATTATGACGATCTGATCAAAACGCGCGTCGAAGAATACCGGCCGGCTGCATTTTCGAACACAGGTTCGGGCTTTGCCAAAGGAATTGAATTTTTCTGGCGTGACCGCAAATCACTGAAAAATATAGATTATTGGATTTCATATTCCTACCTCGATTCTGAGCGAGAATTTCAGAACTATGACAGGCCGCTTTTTCCAGGCTTCGCGGCGAAGCACACGCTCTCTGTGGTGGCTAAAAAGTTTGTTACCGACTGGAAAACCGGCTTCAATCTGTCTTATAACTACGCTTCCGGCAGACCTTATTATAATTTTCTCACTGATGCAGGCGGAAATTACTACCTGAATGCGCAAGGAACAGTGAAAGACAACAGCACGCTAAACTTCAGCCTGAACTATCTGCCAAACCTCGGGAAAAAAGATGCAAAATCCTTCAGCGTCTTGGTTCTGTCGGTGAATAACATCCTGGGCCGAAAGAATATTTTCGGGTATAATTTTTCAAATGACGGCCTTCGCAGCAGCCCTATCTTGCCAAGTGCTAATACTTTCGTCTTCATCGGCGCATTCATCAGCTTTGGGGTAGACCGAACCCAGGATGCCATCAACAATAATCTTTAAAAAGACCTTTCGCCAAGTAAAATGACCCTTTCAGTAAAAATTATAAACAGATTACAGGGTTTTACAAATACCTTTGATTATCAACTTTAAATAATTAAAACCATGAAAAATTTATTCTTAATGATTTGTGTTGCGTTCAGCACAGCTACATTTGCGCAAACACCTTATGAGAAAGCGATGAGTAGCAAAGTGTCTCAGGTTGAACAACAAAAAACCGCAGAAGAATTTACTGCGCTCGCAAACGACTTCCGCCGCATTGCCGACAAGGAGAAAACATTTTGGCAGCCATACTATTACGCTGCGTTCTCTTCAATCCAAAAAGGACGCCTGGCGATGCGTGAAGGGAAAACTGCCGACCTGGACGCGATTGCCGCTGAAGCTCAAAAGTCGCTCGACCTCGCGGCGGACCTCAGCAAAGACAACGCAGAGATCTTCGTTCTGCAGAAGATGATCCACGGCTTGAAAATGATGGTGAATCCGCAGGAGCGCTTCATGAGCGAAGGTATGCTGGCGGCTGAGGCGCTGAGCAAAGCTGAAAAACTGGATCCAAACAATCCGCGGATCACACTTATGAAGGCGGAAGATGTCTACTTCACACCCGAGCAGTTTGGCGGAAGCAAGCAGCGCGGTCTTGAACTTTTTCAAAAATCGCTCGATCAATACAAAACCTACAGTACAAAGTCGGCGCTCGGGCCAAACTGGGGCAAGGGTGAAGCGGAATATTTTCTGGCGAATAAGCCGTAGAGGGGGCTTAATGAGTTCTAATTGTTTAAGCACGATTCAGCTCATTAAATGTTTAAATATAAAAATCAAATCCTTCGAAACGGAGGATTTTTTTTTAATCTAACAGTACGTAACATCTACATTTCAGGAGGAAAAATACCTGATATGATAGCCCGGATCGCAACGGAAATCCTTTTTTGATGGCCGAGGCTACCCGAAGCCAGCAAAAAAGATTGCAGTGAAGAGCCGGTAAAGTGGTGGTAAATGCCCAGGTTTAGTGGCTCCTAAATTAGTCGGAATTAAGTCGTAAATTTGCAAAAAATTTGAAGATTCTGATATGAAGGTAGTTGTGGGTTTATCGGGCGGTGTAGATTCCAGTGTTGCGGCTTATCTGTTGCAGCAGCAGGGACATGATGTGGTGGCGCTTTTTATGCGGAACTGGAACGATGCTTCGGTTACGCTGGAGGATGAATGCCCATGGATAGAGGACAGCAACGATGCGCTGATGGTGGCTCAAAAGCTTGGGATACCATTCCAGGTGATTGATATGAGCGAACTTTACAAAGAAAAGATTGTGGACTATATGTTCGATGAATACAAGAACGGACGCACGCCGAATCCGGACGTTCTATGTAACCGCGAGGTGAAGTTTGACGTCTTCATGAAAACAGCCTTATCACTTGGCGCAGAGAAGGTTGCGACGGGACATTATGCACGTGTTGATTCTACTATCGACGAAAACGGCAAAGAAATATTTCATCTTCTTTCGGGCGTGGATACCAACAAAGATCAGTCTTATTTCCTCTGCCAACTCAGCCAGGAACAGCTTTCTAAATCGCTGTTTCCGATTGGGGCACTTACGAAACCTGAGGTTCGTGAGATTGCGAAAAAGATGGAACTTGTGACTGCGGACAAGAAAGATTCGCAGGGTCTGTGCTTCATTGGTAAAGTGAGTTTGCCAACATTTCTACAACAGCAGCTCGAGCCAAAAGAAGGCGAAATAGTGGAGATTTTTACTGATTTTGATGGATTTCACACTGAAAAACCTGGTTTTGAATCAAAAATCGAGGAACTTAAGTTTTTGTCGCGCAAAATTGAATACAACAAGACCGACGGAAAAGTGATCGGCAAACACCAGGGCGCTCATTACTTTACAATTGGCCAGAGCAAAGGTCTTGGAATCGGTGGACACGCAGAATCCTGCTTTATCATTCAGCGCGACATGCCGACGAATACGATTTTTGTGGGTGAAGGAAAGAATTTCCCGGGACTTTTCCGTAAAGCTTTAAAAATAGAAAACAGCGATGTGCATTGGGTACGCGAGGACCTGCGGCTAAGCAACGGCCAATCCATGAAGGTTAAGGCACGGATCCGATACCGACAAACGCTGGAAGAAGCAACACTTTATCAGTTTGAGGAAGGTCTTTTCATTGAATTCGAAAATCCTCAGTCTGCAATTGCCGAAGGCCAATTTGCAGCGTGGTATTCCGGCGATGAGCTTCTGGGGAGTGGAGTGATCTCTTAAAATTATAAAAATAAAAAAGCGCCTTGTGGCGCTTTTCTTATTTCGACAACCAATCTTTAAAAATCTTCACACGATCGCGGCTGACCGTGATTTCTTCTTTTGGCTGAAACGCCATTTCTACTTTGTAGTAAGGAGATGTGTGGATGTTTTTTATGTAATTGGAATTGATGATAAACTGCCTGTTTACGCGGAAAAAACACTTTTCATCTAAGATTTCCTGCAGTTCATCCAAAGTAAAATCAGTCGGAAACGTCCGTTCTTTAGTTTGAAGATAAACGATCTTGTTCTCGCTGTAAAAACACGAAACCTCATCGGTCTGAACAATTTTCAGATTATAACCGATCTTTACCAGAATACGGGTGAGCTTTTGCTTCTCTTCTTTAATTAATGACTTGATTTCTTTCAGGTTATTATTACTTTCCGTGGGCAGAAAACTTTTGTACTTATCAATGGCTTTCTGTAAATCTTCTTCCATAACCGGTTTTAAAAGATAGTCGATCGAATTGAGTTTAAAAGCTTTTAAAGTATACTGGTCAAAAGCCGTGGTATAAATGATGAAGCTTTTACTTGGAACCTGTTCAAAGATATCAAAAGACAATCCGTCGCCTAAAACGATGTCAGAAAATATAAGATCGGGATGAGTGTTTTCGGTAAACCATTGAACACCTTCTTCCACGGAATTTAGCGTTCCAACTAACTGCAAATCAGGAAACCGGCTTAAAAGACGCCCGAGTTTTCGCGCAGCAGGTTTTTCGTCTTCAATGATAACTGTTCGGATCATATTCAATCTTAAATTTTTATTTGTATTTGTCCATTAACTCACGGGTTTTTCTTTCTTCCCACTCTTTTCCCAGAAAGATATCCGGAACATATACACCGATCGCGTGTGCAAGGAGCCCTACACCCCAGAAAATGGCCGTCCAATAGTTATCCATATCCGACAGCTGCAGTCCCTGCTGGGTATTTCTGGCAATGATAAAAAGATTTACCAGCACATAAACTACTGCGTGAACATACAGTTCCTTTAGTTTTTTTACCTTTTTGCGAGCTTCTGAATATTTGAGGTCCTCTTCGTTATAGGTTTCCATTTTTTTGATTTTTTTGATTCGTTTTGTCTAAAATCTTCTGAATCTGTTTTTCTTCCCAGTCACGTCCCAGTCCGAAAACCTGAAACGCATGGGAGCCAAGGCCTATCCCCCAACCTATCATCGGGAACCAGAACCACTGGAATTTTGGCGCGGTGTACAGATTGATGAAGATCAGAAATGGGATGACCAGGCAATAAGACAGAAGATTCGAGTAGAAACCTTTGATTTCTTTTACCCTTTTGGAGGCTCTGTTGTAAGCCATTGATTCATCTGAAGGCTGTGTGTTCATAGCGGTGATTTTTTGGGTTAATATCGGAATTTTCACGCGGAAAAAATCGGTAGATTTTTCTATAAAAACATTTTGTTGGGTTAATAAGGAATAACGCTGAACAATATTTGACAATCCTATTCCGGCGCTTTCTTTCACCTGTTCCCTCGCCATGAGGTTATTTTCTATAAGTAGAAATCCGTTTTCGGTATAGATCTTTATTGTTAAAGGTTTCTGAGGCGTCGCAAAGTTGTGTTTGATGCAGTTTTCCAGTAAAAGTTGAAGCGAAAGTGGCACGACGTAAGATTTCATGTCGTTTTCAGCAACATCAAATTCAAAGTTTACGCTGTCTTCAAACCTTGTCTTCAGAAGGTTACAGTAGGTTTTTGCGAAGCCTATTTCCTCTTCTACAGTGACCAGCTCTTTATCTTTCTGTTCGAGCACGTAACGGTAAATATTCGACATTGAGGCGGTGAAATACTGCGCCTGATCGGGGTTTTCATCAATCAGTGCGCTTAGGACATTCAACGAATTAAAAAGAAAATGGGGATCTAGCTGATTTTTTAAACTTTCAAACTGTGCACTCGCCGAACGGGCTATCAGCTTTTGCTCCACTACTTCTTTCCGGGTAGATTTTTTCCATTCTTCCATGAATCCTTTTGCATGCAAAATTGCCGATATCAGTAAAGCTATATTAACGGTGAACCAGTTATTGATCGCAATTGTTCCACGGAAAAAATTGGCAAAATCCTGCTTTTGGATAACGATGAAATTGATATAATTAATTAGAAAAACCAGTGCAACATTCAGAAGCAAAGTACAAATGACGCCCAGAACAGTTCTTTTACGTGTTTCAGCTACCCATGAATATTTTTTCGAGAGCATGTCATTTAAAAGCCCATTCCCGATCGCCAGCGGAAAAGAATACATCGCCGAAATCATGAGATAAAGAAAGAACATCTCCACAGACTTTTGTTTGCTGAAGAAGACAAAGATAAACGTCCCGATAAAAAAGGTAATCCAGGTTGTGGTAATAAGACTTTTTCTATTCATGATCTGAAAATTGTGTGGCAGCTGCGGGTGTTTAAATGTAGAAAAGTTTCTCCTACCTCAGCTACAGTTTTTTCTGTTTTTTCATTAGTGCTTCAATATTCTTAATAATTTCACTTCCGTTCTTCACCATTCCTTCCAGGTGGTCGCCTTCATACGTAAGAAATTTTTTAGGCTCCGGTGCATTATCGAAAATTATTTGCGCCTGCGCTATCGGAATCATTTTGTCCGCTGCACTGTGGATGAAAAGTTTGGGCATCGTAAGGGTTTTCACATCTTCCTTTGCGGAGTAAGGAAACGGAATAGACTGTATCATCGCGGCGTTTTCAGGTGAAAAGTGACTCGCAATATCGGCATGCGAGGACATCGCGCCATCAAGGATCAGCGCCTCGATAACCGTGGGGTTATTTTTAGCCAAATGTGTTGCAATCTGGCTTCCCATTGAGGCTCCATAAATGATTACGGGCTTTCCTGTAGTTTGCGGAAGCGATAAAGCATACTCCAAAAACTTTTGACCATCGCTTTGAATATTTTGGTGTGTCGGTGTTCCGCTAGATTTTCCATAACCGCGGAAGTCTATCATCATCACCTGATAGCCGGCATCTGCCAACGGTTTCACCATGAAGGTGTAACTCGAAACATTACCGCCCGACCCGTGAAAAAACAACACAGTTGCTTTAGGTACAACATTACTTTCGATGAATATTCCGGTTATCGTATCTTTTTCAGCCGGAATGGAGAATTCTTGGAATTTTAAATTTTCAATAGGTTTCATAGTTTTTCCAGGCTGATAAAATTTCTCGTCGAGTTGTGAGAAGCAAAGGCTTGAAAGGAAGAGGGCGAAAAATAGAAGTTTAGTTTTCATAACAGTTTTTTTGTTTTTAATTATGAATCAAAGATAAACTCGCCTCCCTCCTCACTAAAATTTATAAAACCGAGGGGTAAAAAATCGAACCTGAACGGTAAAAAAATAACCACCGGAAAATTTCCGATGGTTAATTATGATAGATTAAGTCTAATTTTATTTAATCTGACCTGCTATCGCTACTGCCTCCTGCAGATACATATCGCGTTGCAAGCTCTTAGTCCAGTTCTGGGTTTTCTTCGCGAATGCTTCATCTTTCTTTTCGCGTTCTACCTCATCCGGATTCAGTGTGAATTTCAGTCCGTTATTATACTTTTCCAACGCACGGAACTTCTCGATCTGTGCTTTACGCTCCTTCATCAGGGCGCTAAACTTATTTTGGTTTAGGGAAATGGTTTCTTCCTTATCCAATCTTTCTTTCCACTGCGCAGATTCCTGCATAAGCTGGTAGTTTTTATTGGTAGCCAACCTGCTTTCGGCCGATTTGAGTAATGAATTAACCTGTAAAAAGTTCAGCGGCTGGTAAACTGCAGCAGGGATTTTATCCCAAGGCAGCGCATAGTCGTCATAGCGTTCACCAATTTCAGCATAAGTGAAGAAATCTTTCATTTTAATGTCAGATTCAATGCCTTTTCGCTGCGTAGATTCTCCGGTCACACGGTAAAATTTCTGTATGGTCAGTTTTAATGAGCCAAAATCATCATTGCTGTTCAGAAAACGGTTCAGGTCCACAAAAGTCTGTACGGTACCTTTTCCAAAGGATTGTGGAGAGCCGATGACGATTCCGCGGCCATAATCCTGCACGGCGCCAGCTAAAATTTCAGATGCGGAAGCTGACAGTTCATTTTGCATGATGATCAGCGGTCCCGTCCAAACCGGAGCGTTGGTTCTGTTTTTCAGTGTTTGAATCTTGCCATTGCCGTCTTTCACCTGCACATACGGTCCAGCGTTCATAAACAGCCCCATAATATCACCTACTTCCGTCAAACTGCCACCACCATTATTTCGAAGGTCCAGAATAATGCCTTCCACATTCTGGGCTTTAAGCTTTATAAGCTCATTCTTGATGTCATCGGAAGCATTTCTACCCTTTGAATCTTCAAAATCAGCGTTGAAGCTTGGGAGATTTACAAATCCATATTTTCTTCCGTCAGCTGAATTGATGATAATGCTTCGCGCGAATGTGTCTTCAATTGCCACTTCTTCACGAACCATCGTCACCTCTTTGATTGATTTGTCTTTTTTCTCAACTGTAAGCGTCACTTTCGTCCCTTTTTCGCCGCGGATCAACCGCACTGCTTCATCAGATAGCATTCCGACCACATTTACGGCTTCTTCATTAGGTTTAGACCTTACTTTCAGGATCTTATCACCTTCGCTGAGCTGCTTAGACTTCCAGGCAGGCGCGCCAATCGTGAGCGCTCCCAGATAAAGATAGCCTCTTTTTTCCTGAATGATGGCACCGATTCCTATTACCTTACCGGTAAAATTGGTATCAAAATCTTCCTTGTTCTTTGGTGAGAAATAGTTCGTATGCGGATCGAAAACCTCGGTATATGCATTCATATACACGGTGAACCAATCCATCTTATTTCTTTTTTTAAACCTTCGGAAGGTATCAGTCAACATATCTTTCACCTCCTCAGTAGCCTTGATACGTTTTTGTTCTGGAGTTAGGATTTCAAGTTTGATGGTATCTTTAAGGTTAAATTTCTGTACCGAATCCTTCTTCTCCTTTTGCAGTTGTTCCTTTGCTGAAAGCGATTCCATTTCCTGCAGGATATTGTATTTGATATACTTTTTCCATTCCGCAGAAAGCTCCGCTGCATTTACCGGATTTTTTTTGAGCTTAGGCTCCAGAACCAAAGTTTCTTCTTCATCGAAGTTCAGTGGTGCACTCAGGATGGTTTGCGAAATCTTATCAATCTCGTCAACGCGCTGGTAGAGCCTGTCTACCGTGAGTTTATAAAACGATAGGTCACCACGGTTCAGATAATCATCAAGTTTTGTGCGGTGCTTTTCAAATTCGTTCATATCAGACTGCAGAAAGTAGCGTTTGGAAGCATCGATCATGTCGAAATACTGTTTATAAACGTCCGCAGAATATGCATCATTAATAGGTCGCGGCGAATAGTGGAGGTAGCTTAGAGTATTTTTAACACTGATCATGATTGTCGACATCTTCTCGTCATCATTCTTCGGAGAGTTGAAACAGAAGGCCAAAGTAGTCAACGGAATGAACAGCAGTAAAGTATTGATTTTTAATTTCTTGAACATAAAATTATTTAATAACTGAATTTGTTTAAAATTTTGCCATTTTGTTACAAGGCGGTACAAAGTATCAAAATTAATACCTTATTTCGTATTTGAACCTTTTATTTTTAAGTAATTTTGTTCAAAACACTCTTTGTATGCACAGACCATTGATATTGGTAACCAATGATGACGGAATCACCGCACCGGGGATCCGGAACCTTGTAGAATTTATGAATGAGATTGGTGATGTAACGGTTGTTGCGCCAAATTCGCCGCAAAGCGGAAAGGGCCACGCCATCACAATCAACTCTACACTTACTTTTGAAGAAATCAATCTTGACGGTCCACAACGCGACTTTTCCCTGAGCGGAACACCCGTTGACTGTGTGAAATTTGCACTTGATAAAATATTGCCGCGCCGTCCGGATCTTGTAGTTTCGGGTATTAATCATGGCGCGAATTCTTCCATTAATGTCATTTATTCAGGTACGATGTCTGCAGCGGTAGAGGCTGGTGTAGAAGGTTTGCCCGCGATCGGTTTTTCACTGCTCGACTTCTCGTGGGACGCAGACTTTACGCAGGCCAAAGACCATATTCAGTCAATAGTAAAAAAAGTACTCGAAAATCCGATGCCTAAAGGTATTGTGCTGAATGTCAACATTCCAAAGCTCGAAAAGGAGCAAATAAAAGGCATCCGCGTTTGCAAACAGGCCGACGCAAAATGGGAAGAAAGTTTCGATCAGCGTGTAAACCCTCATGGGAAGACTTACTTCTGGCTTTCGGGATATTTCAATAATATGGATACAAGTCCGGATGCGGATGAAGTTGCCTTGGCCGATGGCTATATTTCAGTGGTCCCGGTAAAATTTGACCTTACTGCGCACGAATACATGAATGAACTTTCTGAAGTCTTGAAATTTTAAATATTTATATTTAAAAATGGAAGATACTCTCGCAAAAATCATTGAATTTGGCGATAACGCCCATGGTGAGCAGCGCAGGAAATATTGTGATGACCGCTACATGGTACATCCTGTTCGGGTGATGCGGACCTGCCAGAAATATACAGACGACATATCAGTACTCGCTGCCGCTCTGCTTCATGATGTTCTGGAAGACACACCTGTGACGGAAGACGAAATCGGTGATTTCTTAAAGACTTTACTGGATGAAAAAGCGGCAGAAAAAGCGCTGCAGCACATAATCGATCTGACAGACGTTTACACCAAGCAGGTATTTCCGAAAATGAACCGCCGCGCGCGGAAAGCCAAGGAAACTGAACGGCTTTCAAAAATTCAGCCCGAATCCCAAACAGTAAAATACGCTGACATTCTCGATAACACTGATGAAATAGTAGATCATGACCCCGATTTCGCGCGCGTTTTCCTGTCGGAGTGCCGGGTCATACTTCAACACATGAAATCGGGCGACGCTGAACTTAAAGCAATTGCAGAAAAAACCGTCGAAAATGCACTCAAAAAAGTGAAGCGGAACCGATAAAATTAAATCATACCGATGCGCATAGAATATGAAATAAAACTGGGTTTTAAGGATGTGATGATCCGCCCAAAAAGATCTACCTTAAAATCGAGATCCCAAGTAAGTTTAGAACGAAATTTCACGTTGGTCAATTCTGGAAAGAAATGGAGCGGCGTGCCGATTATCGCGGCCAATATGGATACTGTCGGAACTTTCGAAATGGCGGAAGCGCTGGCGAAAGAAAAGATCATCACTGCCATCCACAAACATTATACGCCGGACGAATGGAGCACTTTTCTTAGCAGCCAGTCCGACTCGATTTACGAATACATCGCCTTAAGCACGGGAACGGGGAAAGCTGATGAGGAAAAGATCAAACAGATTATGGAGGAGCATCCTCACATAGAATTTCTGTGCATTGATGTTGCCAACGGCTATTCTGAACATTTTGTTGAATTTGTAAAGCAGGCCCGGGCCAATTTCCCCGATAAAACAATTATCGCAGGCAACGTGGTTACCGGCGAAATGGTGGAAGAACTTATTCTTGCCGGTGCCGATATAATCAAAGTGGGAATTGGGCCGGGATCGGTATGCACAACACGGATTAAGACCGGTGTGGGATATCCACAACTTTCAGCGATTATTGAATGTGCAGATGCCGCACACGGCCTTGGCGGACATATTATTTCCGATGGCGGCTGTAAAATCCCCGGTGATGTGGCAAAAGCATTTGGCGGCGGTGCCGATTTTGTGATGCTGGGCGGAATGTTCGCCGGACATGATGAAAGTGGCGGCGATATCGTGGAAGAAAACGGCAAAAAATTCAGGCTTTTTTATGGAATGAGTTCGCAAACCGCGATGGATAAACACTCGGGTGGCGTTGCAGAATACCGGGCGTCGGAAGGAAAAACCGTGAAAGTTCCGTATAAAGGACCGGTTTCTGAGACTGTAAAAGATATTCTGGGCGGTGTGCGGTCTACATGTACTTATGTAGGGGCGTCCGAACTGCGCGAACTGTCGAAAAGAACCACGTTTATCCGTGTGGCGGAGCAGCATAATGAGGTTTTCGGAAATTGATATTTAATCTTACACGAGAATTTTGAAAATCCTTAGAACTACCTCCGAAAATCCAAACTTTAAAAAACTGGTGAAGTTGCTGGATGAATATCTGGCGATCGTGGATGGCGATGATCACACCTTTTACGCCCAATTCAACAAAATAGATGCGCTGCAGCATTGTATCGTGCTTTTCGAGGATGAAAATCCGGTTGGTTGTGGTGCACTTAAAGGTTATGATGAAGAAACTGCGGAAATCAAACGGATGTTCGTGCGACCGGTAAGCCGGGGAAAGGGTTATGCTTCCGCGATTCTTACTGAACTGGAAAATTGGGCAACGGAACTTAGTTATGACTCGGTAATTCTTGAGACCGGAACCAAGCAAACGGAAGCTATTAAGCTATATGAAAAGACCTATGAGCGAATTGAAAATTACGGACAGTACAGAGATGTGCAGACTTCGGTTTGTTTTAATAAAATATTGAAAAACAAGTAATTGCGACAAACACTCGTTCTAAATTTTACAAAAACTCTCTTCAAATGATGAAGAGAGTTTTTTTTGAAAGAAGAAGAAACTTTTCTTTTTAGCCCCCGATGGAAGCGGCATCCTTTTTCTTTTGCAAAAAGAAAAAGATACAGCGGACAGCGGGTAGAGTTCTCGGAAAAAACGTGAATCTCCGGGCTCTAAGTGAGCATTCCGCCATCTACGTTCAATACCTGGCCCGAAATGTACGATGACATTTCGCTACCTAAAAATACGCACGCATTAGCCACATCTTCTGGCTGGCCACCGCGTTTCAATGGAATGCCTTCTCTCCACCCCTGCACGGTTTTTTCGTCAAGAGCTGCGGTCATCTCAGTTTCAATGAAGCCAGGAGCAATCGCGTTGCAACGGATGTTTCTGGAGCCTAATTCCAGCGCCACTGATTTAGTGAAGCCGATAACGCCCGCTTTTGAAGCCGCATAATTTGCCTGCCCGGCGTTCCCTTTTACGCCCACAACCGAGGTCATATTGATGATCGAACCCGCGCGCGCCTTCATCATTGGTTTGATAACCGCTTTTGTAAGGTTGAAAACCGAATCAAGGTTCACTTTGATGATCGTATCCCAATCTTCTTTGGACATGCGCATCAGCAAATTATCTTTGGTAATCCCTGCATTGTTGATCAGGATATCGATTTTTCCAAATTCAGCAATTACGTCATCTACCAATTTTTGCGCGGCATCAAAATCTGATGCATCGGACTGATATCCTTTTATTTGCGTGACTTTACTTAATTCTGCTTCTAATTCTTTAGCCTTTTCTACTGAGCCAGCGTAAGTGAATGCAACGTGTGCACCTTCCTTCGCAAAAACCTCCGCAATGCCGCGTCCGATTCCGCGTGTAGCGCCGGTGATGAGGGCTACTTTTCCTGTTAATAATCCCATATCTCGTTATTTATATTTGTTGGTTGATGTTGGCTTTTCATCTGCCGAGCCTTTGGCCATGTCTGCATTATTGATAACCAAAACTATTTCTCCTTTTAAAGTTTTGCTTTTAGAGAAATCAATTAACTCGTTGATACTACCCCGTTTAGTTTCCTCAAATTTTTTGGAAATTTCCCGACTGAGACTGATGCGTGCATCTTGGCCAAAGAATTCTTTGATCTGTTCTAAAGTCGTATTTATTTTGTGCGGGCTTTCATAAAGCACCACCGTTTTTTTCTCTGCAGCCAGCTGTTTCAGTTTAGTTTGCCGACCTTTTTTCTGCGGAAGAAAGCCGGCGAACAAAAATTCATTGTTCGGCAAGCCTGAAACTACCAACGCAGGTACAAAAGCTGTGGCACCGGGCAAACATATCATCTCAATTTCGGCGTCCGCACCAGCCTTAGACAGTAAAAATCCGGGATCCGAAATCCCGGGAGTTCCGGCATCGGTGATGATTGCGATATTCTGGCCGTTTTTCAAATCGTCGACTACCCGCTCTGTCATTTGATGTTCGTTGTGCAGATGATAAGATTTAAGTGGTTTTGAAATCTCGAAGTGTTTTAAAAGAACACCGGATGTCCGCGTGTCCTCACACAGGATATAATCTACCTCTCTCAGCACTTTTATGGCCCTGAAAGTCATGTCGTCCAGGTTTCCGACCGGAGTTGGAACAAAATAGAGTATTCCAGTCATCTACAGCTTTTCGAAAAGGTTTTTGCTAAAGGTTTCAAGGCCCGGATCACGCGCACCCATGAGCAGTAGCACGCTGTTTTCGGCAAGTTCAGGCCTGATCTGATTAAGCAATTCATCACGGTCCTCCACAAAAACCGCTTTTTTGCCTTTGGCCTGAATTCCTTCGATCAGGTCATTAGCCGAAATATCCTTCACTGCTGTACCGCCCGCGTAGAAAATTTCGCTCATCCAAATTTCGTCCTGTGGACGCAAAACCGCTGAGATTTCCTCTATAAAATCATCTTTAAGGAATCTCGTGGGGCCATAACCGTGTGGCTGAAACCACGCAATTACTCTTTCCGCCAACGGCTGGCAGGCGCGGATTGAAGCAGCGCATTTGGCCGGATTGTGAGCGTAATCGTCGATCACCCACACACCATTTTTCCGGCCTAAAACCTGATGCCGGCGGTAAATTCCCTCATATGTGCGGAGACTTTCGGCGCAAACCGCTAAATCAACACCGATTTGGTGGGCAACTGCAACTGCCGCAGCAGCATTTTCAGCACTGTGTCTGCCGAGCGAGGTCATACCAAAAGGCTGATCTTTAATGGTAAATGAAAGTTCGAGACCGTCCTGCTTGAAATTTTCTACTGAATAACCGCAATTTTCTGCTTCAAAACCGAAATCCGAATTTGCGTTCGTGGACATCGTTTTCGCCTGCCTATTGGATTGATTTACAATGAATAAGCTATTTGTATTATTTTTAAAAACACCAAAGAGATCGAGAAGTTCTGCTATTTCCTGGTGATCTTTATCGATGTTGAGTAACACACCTATCTCCGGTTTGTACTGAACAATCGAGCCATCACTTTCATCGGCTTCGATGATTAACCAGTCACCGCTACCAACCGCCGCGTTACCAATTTTATTCTGTTTTATTAAAGATGTAAGACCTGCGCCCGAGATGATGCTGGGCTGAAGATTGGCCTTCTCGAGAATATGATAAAGCATTGCGGCCGTAGTAGATTTACCGGATGTTCCAGCTACCGCGACTGTTTTTTTGCTTTTAGCAATAATGGACAGTAACTCGCTTCTCCGGATGATAGGGACTGCTAAACTTTTAGCTTTCAAGACTTCAGGAACCGTATCTTCAATCGCGGTGGAGACTACAACGAGCTGTGTATTGCTCGCAATACCACTACCATCCTGCACGAAACATTTAATTCCTTCGGCCTCTAGTTGAGACCGTGTCTTGTTAGCTTCGTCTGACAAAAAATACCGGTCACTGCCAGATACATTCTTGCCAATACCGTGCAGATACTGCGCTAACGCGCTCATGCCCACACCTGCGATACCAATAAAAAAAACTTCATTAAAGTCTTCGACTGTATTTATCATTCAAGCCTAATATAAAAATTTACAAAAATTTGTTTTCTACAAGGCTCCAGAGTCGCTGTGCGTATTCATCAGCTTTTTTCCAATCCTTATCGTAATAAAGTTCGCTGAGATACTGGCGTGCGTCTTCGATGTTATCGAAAGTGTTCAGTTTTGTGATGGTTTTGGAAAGTTCATCCGCGTCACCTTTAAATAAAAGTTTGGTAAATGCCACTTTATCATTTAGATCCAACCGGAATTCGGGTCTTTTCTTTTCCGCTTCCATAAAATCGGTTGGCACGTTGCTTTTAAGCAAACTTCCCGGCTCAGAAGGCCGATCCTGATCTTCGTTCGCCAATTTTTCGAGGGGATCATCATCGAACAGATTCTGCATCGCCTTTAGACCTTTGATATGTGCGAGTTTAAACTTCCGTTCGGCAGATTGGGGTTTTTCTGATTCTACCTCTTTGTCCGGCACAGTGTGCTGTGTATGTTCTTTATTAATTTCTACAATTTGCCTGCGGCGTGCCTCCATTTCCCGGAACTCATGCTCTTTCTGAGCAACGCGCTCTTCATACGCCACATCCTGAGCGGATTCCGTCAGAATTTCCTCCATTATTTCAGGTTCGGCAGGGCTGGCCTCTGATTCAGTGTTTTCCACTTCGTCAAGTTCATTCAGTTCTGTAGTAAACAAAACCTCTTCTTCAATGCCATCTACTCCCAAAACATCTTCATCTGCGGAAACTTCCGCCGCAAAATCATCATTAACATTTAGAGCACTAATGTCGAGATTATCAGTATTATAGTCCGCAAAATCGTCAGGATAATATTCTTTGTTCTTATCAAGGATCCGAAGAAATGAAACCCTGTCTGAAAGTTCTGAGAATAGATCCTGCTTATTGAGCAACTCGTCAGCCGAAGAAATTTTAGATAACGAATCCAGAATAGTCTGCACTTCGAAAAACACTTTGTGTTGGATATCGTGAAAATTCGGCATGATGTAATCTATTAAATTGCGTAATTTTGAGGTCGCTATATCACGGCTAAATTAACAAATGTTTTTAGAAAACACAATAAATCACGCAAAACAAAGCGGCTGGATGGAAGTTATCTGCGGCTCCATGTTTTCAGGGAAAACCGAGGAATTGATCCGCCGGCTGAGGCGCGCTGAAATGGCAGGCCAAAATGTTGAAATCTTTAAGCCAAAACTAGATACGCGCTACGCCGAGGATGAGGTGGTCTCGCACAACCAGAACAAAATTCGCAGCACACCGGTAGAAAGCCCCAGCGAGATTTTACTGCTCGGTTCAAACTGTCATGTGGTTGGGATTGACGAAGCACAATTCTTCGATGAAAGCATTGTAGAAGTAGCTAATCAGTTGGCTAATAGCGGTATAAGGGTTGTGATAGCTGGTTTGGATATGGATTTTATGGGAAGACCCTTCGGGCCGATGCCCAATCTGATGGCCACCGCGGAGTATGTCACCAAAGTACACGCAATCTGCCGCCGGACCGGAAATTTGGCTAACCATTCTATGCGCACGACTTCAAATAACGATTTGGTGCAGCTGGGTGAAACCGAAAGCTATGAAGCCGTAAGCCGCAAGGTCTTCAATGACGAATTTTTAAATAAACTAAAGTGAACTATACAACAGGCGAACTGGCTGCAATAACGGATTCGGAAATTTTCGGAAATCCAGATTTGCAGGTTACAGCAATCGCATTTGACTCCCGCAATATTTTTTCTGCCACAGGAACAGCATTTTTAGCACTCAACACCGCCAAAAACAGCGGTGAAAAATATATACAGCATGCGGTAGAAAAAGGAATCGGGATAATCATCTCACAAACCAAACTTTCTGAAATCGATGGCGTTACGTGGATTATCGTAAATGATTCCTTAAAGTTCATTCAGACTTTAGCCAAGCATCACTTGCAAAAATTTCATCTTAAAACTATCGGCGTTACCGGAAGCAACGGCAAAACCGTAGTGAAAGAATGGCTCTATCAAAGTCTGTATTCTGAGTACAACACCGTAAAAAGCCCGAAAAGCTTCAATTCGCAGTTGGGTTTGCCGCTTTCTCTACTGAAAACAAAAGCTGAGCATGAAATTGGAATTTTCGAAGTTGGTGTTTCAAAACCCGGCGAAATGGCAACGATGGTTGATATCTTCTCACCAAAAATCGGCATCCTCACGCATATCGGATCTGCGCACGAGTCTAATTTTGAGAGCCAGTCGCAAATCATCGCAGAAAAAATCAAACTATTCTCGCAATCAGAAACCATTATCTTTAATGGTGATAACCATTTGGTTAGCAATGCGATAAACTCAGTTTATTCAGGCAGAAATTTAATTTCGTACGGCTTAAAAAATCATAATGACATTTCGGTCCAGACATTCGGTAATAAAGCTGAAGTTAAGATCAAATATTTTGACGAAGAGTTTCTGCTTCCGGCGCAGCAGCGTGATGACGCCACTTTAAACAACGCACTTTGCATAGTGGCTGTCCTGAAGTTGCTCGACTATTCAACGGACGCAATTATCCAGAAAATCAACGCGCTGAAGCCCGTGGAAATGCGGCTTGAAAGCGTGAATGGTCTTCGGAATAACCTGATAATCAATGATTATTATAATCTCGACCTCGATTCGCTGAAGATTGCTTTTCAATTTATTAATGAATATAATAAGACCGAAAAAACGCTGGTTTTAACGGATTTCATTGAAAGCAAAAATTTAGAAACACTTTATCAGCACGTCGCCGAACTTACCAACCAACAGAATTTCGGACATATCATACTGATCGGAAACGACATTGTAAGGTTCAAGGAATTATTTAATGCCAAGGTTTCAACCTTCGATTCAAGCACGCAACTCATTGAAAGTCACTCCTTAAACACGATTGAAAACAACTTGATTCTTTTAAAAGGTGCGAGAAAATTTGAAATTGAAAAAATTAAAGACCATCTGGAACTCCAGAAACACGACACCGTCTTAGAAGTAAACCTGAATGCGATTCTGCACAATATCAATGTCCACCGAACTTTCCTGAAGCCACAAACTAAAGTGATGGCCATGGTAAAAGCCTATTCTTACGGACTCGGCGGATATGAAATCGCTGAATTCCTGCAACATCATCATATTGATTATCTGGGTGTTGCGTATGCTGATGAAGGTGTCGAACTAAGAAAAAACGGAATTTCCACGCCAATAATGGTGATGAATCCGGAACAGCACAGCTATGAAATCATCATTGATTTTGACCTTGAGCCTGAAATTTACAGTTTCCGGGTGTTAGACCTTTTCTATTCCAATCTTATCCGGAAAGGTGCCGAGGAAGATTATCCAATTCATTTAAAAATTGAAACGGGAATGAACCGTCTCGGATTTACCGAAGTTGAAATTGATGAACTTGCGGCTCGTCTGGCAAAAATGAAGGTGAAGGTAGCTTCAGTTTTCAGTCATTTATCCTCAGCTGACGACCCTGATGAAGATATTTACACAAAAAATCAAATTAAAACATTTAATGGGGTATCCAAAAAACTGGCTGCTGCACTTGGTTACATGCCTGTAAGACATATTTTAAACTCTTCCGGAATCACGAAATACAGTGATTATCAGTTTGATATGGTCCGGATTGGAATTGGGATGATCGGAGTATCACCCGACCCTGAAATTAAGAAACAACTGCGAAGTGCCGTAGCATTTAAAACCGTAATTTCCCAAATATCAACCGTAAGCGCCGGTTCGTCAGTCGGGTATAACCGACGGTATATGCCGGAAGTTGACACACGGATTGCTACGATACCCGTCGGCTACGCCGATGGCGTACCCCGACTTATCGGAAATGGCGTAGGAAAAGTAGGGATAGGCGGCAATTTGTACCCGATTGTGGGCAATGTTTGCATGGATATGCTGATGGTTGACGTCGGTAATGCAAATGTGCAGGAAGGAGAAAGCGTTACCTTGTTCAATTCGAATCCAAGTCTTGAATTGTTCGCAAATTACTGTCAAACAATTCCTTACGAAGTTTTGACATCCGTATCAAGACGCGTAAAAAGAATTTATATTAAAGATTAAATGCCAAGAACTATCATCATAATATTTCTGTTGCTGAGCCTTTTTTTAAAGTCTCAGGTACGGAGTGATATGATGCTGCAAAAGAAACCACGGATCGGTTTGTCGCTTTCAGGCGGTGGCGCGAAAGGATTCGCCCATGTTGGCGTCCTAAAAGTACTTGATTCTCTAGGCGTTCGGATCGACTATATTTCGGGAACCAGCATGGGTGCGGTAGTTGGAAGCTTGTATGCAGCAGGCTATAGCGGCAAGGAAATTGAAAAAATTGTACTTGATACGGACTTTTACGACGTTTTAGCGAACGAAAAAAGCCGGCAGGAAGGCACTTTTTTCAATAAATCCGTGGACAAGTATATACTGACGCTCCCTGTAAAAAACGGGAAAATAAATGTTTTACCTAAAGCCATTTCTACCGGCCAAAAGAACATTTACCTGCTCCGCGAACTGCTTAAGAACGTGGCCTCAGTAGATGATTTTTCCAAGCTCCCAATCCCGTTTATGTGCGTAGCCACAAATCTGGAGAACGGCCAGATTAAAATCTTTGAAAAAGGCGATCTCGTAAGCGCTGTAATGGCCAGTTCGGCCTTTCCATCCCTCATCGATCCTGTGAAAATAAATGATTCGCTTTATGTAGACGGTGCGCTTACCATTAATTATCCAAGTAAACCACTGAAGGATAAAGGAATCGACATTGTGATCGGTGTGGACTTGAATCAGGGACTTGCGAGCCGCGAGAAACTCAGCAGTGCGATAGACATTTTGAACCAAGTGATTGACTTTGGGATTCAGAAAGAAACAAAGAATCAGTACCAATACACGGATATTAATATTAAACCCAACCTTTTGGGATATACCGCGACAAGTTACGGCTCTAAGAAGTCGATCCTGGACTCCGGTTTTGTAGAGGCCAAAAAATATACTGAGCCGCTCTCGCTTCTGCCCAAACGCGATCGAAAGATACTGCGGGCGCCAATTAACAGCATTTATACCAATGTGTATAAAATCGACAGTCTAAATCTTACGAATAATCACATTTTTTCTGAAAACTACGTCCTCGGGAAAATGAATCTCAGACTTCCCGCGCTGGAAACCTATGGCGGAATAAATAAAAAGGTGGAGAAACTATACTCTACCAATAATTATACGCTTATCAACTACGACATTTCTCATCAGGAAAATAAAAATATCCTCAATTTGGCCGTTACGGAAGATGATACGAGGTTTTTTCTGAAGTTTGGATTGCATTATGACGAAGTTTTTAAAACAGGATTACTTCTAAATGTCACCGCCAAACGCCTGCTCTTCCGCAACTCTACGGTATCACTCGACGCGGTGGTAGGCGATAAACCACGTTATTACCTCAATTACTTCATAGATAATGGTTATATACCCGGATTCGGCGTCTATGCGACGGGTATGCAACTGGATTTGCGGGATGTAAACAACAATGTTGCCCAAAGGTGGAATTGGTTTCGAAACGAAGTTTTTATACAGTCAGTTTGGCGGGACAGATTTGCTGTGGGTGGAGGATTTAGTCATGATTATTTCGAATTGATCTCCATCGGTGAAGCAATTTTTGGAAATCCGCAGAATTTCGTGAATCCTTATGTTTTCATTAAAAGCGATACGCAGGATGACAAAAACTTCCCTACCCGCGGATTTGTGTTAAGCGCCGAAGGTAAATTTCTCGATTTATTTAATTCATACGGAGATTCGCGTACTTTCCAAAGTAAAGTCGATACACAAATAAATCTGCCGGTAAAACCAATGTTGACGGTAAGGTTTGGTGTTTTTGGAGGATTTACGCTAGGAGATTCGACGTCTGAGTATTACCATTACAGAGCGGGTGGTATATTTGAGCAAAATGTAATTAATTTCACCCACTTACCGGGTAGTAAGTTTGCCGAACTGCACTCTAAAAATCTGCTTATTGCCCGCACCGCGCTCCAGGCGAATCTATTTAAGAACTACTTTATAGTAGCAGATTTTAATATTGCAAATCAGTTTGACAAAATCGTGGTAGATGAAATTCTTGATATATCTCGATCCGCCATAGGTTTGACTCTGGGTTATAAATCTCCTTTCGGACCTTTAAAACTGAATTTCAGCAAATCCTTAAACACAAATTCCAGCGCCTTTAATGTTATTTTGGGCCACTGGTTCTGATATTATGATTGAATTTATATTTGAAGATGTAGACCAAATTGAGCTACCGGCTAATGCGGAGGAATGGCTAGAGAATTTAATTATTTGTGAAGGAAAAAAGCTCGGGCCAATCACCTACATATTCTGTAGTGATGAATATCTACTAAAGATTAATCAGCGGTATCTTTCGCATGACTATTATACTGATATCATCACTTTCGACTACGTGAAGGGTAAAATCATCAGCGGTGATATTTTCGTATCTTTGCCCCGAATTTTAGAAAATGCTCATGATCATCAAACAAACTTTGAAAGTGAGCTGCTAAGGGTCTTAGCCCACGGTGTTCTGCATCTTTGTGGCTATAGTGATAAACTTGATCATGAACAGGATTTGATGACGCAAAAGGAAGATCATTATATCAATCTATTTTACCAAAATTTCTGAAATTTTAAAGATTATATTTTAAATGTTTCACGTGAAACATCACACTAAATTCTAAAGATGATATCTCAGATATACGATGTTATTGTGGTCGGTGCAGGTCACGCCGGCAGTGAAGCTGCGGCTGCGGCTGCTAATATGGGCTCAAAAACCTTGCTCATCACGATGAACATGCAGACCATCGGTCAAATGTCCTGCAATCCTGCTATGGGTGGAATCGCTAAAGGGCAAATAGTGCGTGAAATAGACGCTCTGGGAGGCTATTCCGGGATAGTTGCAGACAAGTCTGCAATTCAGTTCAAGATGCTCAACTTATCTAAAGGTCCTGCAATGTGGTCACCAAGAACCCAGAATGACCGCATGTTATTTGCTGAAGAATGGCGAATCGCACTCGAAAATACCCCAAATCTTGATTTTTTTCAGGATATGGTGAAAAGCCTTATAATTGAAAACAATAAAGTTTGTGGCGTCGTAACTTCACTCGGTATAAATATCCGCGCAAATGCAGTAGTACTGACCAACGGAACATTTCTGAACGGACTTATTCACGTTGGTGACAAACAACTGGGAGGTGGCAGAATGGGCGAACCACGCGCATTTGGCATCACCGAACAATTGGTTTCACTAGGTTTCGAATCAGGCCGGATGAAAACCGGTACACCTCCAAGAGTAGATGGCCGAAGCCTTGATTATTCGAAAATGGAAGAGCAGAAAGGTGACGAAAACCCCCAAAAATTCTCATTTACGGATACGCCGCCGCTTACAAAACAACTAAGCTGTCACATTGTGTACACCAATGAAACTGTACACGAGATCTTACGAGAAGGTTTTGATCGAAGCCCGATGTTTAATGGCACCATCCAAAGTATCGGACCGCGATACTGTCCGAGTATAGAAGACAAGGTAAACCGTTTTGCTGAGCGAACACGGCATCAATTATTTGTAGAACCCGAAGGTTGGCGGACAGTCGAAATTTACGTGAATGGATTTTCTTCTTCGTTGCCTGAAGATGTCCAGATTAAGGCGATGCGCCACATTCCTGGATTTGAGAATGTGAAAGTCTTCCGTCCAGGTTACGCAATAGAATACGACTACTTCCCTCCTACCCAACTCCATCATACCTTAGAAACGAAACTTATTGATAACCTGTACTTTGCGGGTCAAATAAACGGTACTACAGGTTATGAAGAAGCTGCTGGACAAGGTTTGATGGCAGGCATCAATGCACACAACAAAGTGCATGGAAAGGAGGACTTCGTATTGAATCGAGATGAAGCATACATCGGCGTTCTGATTGACGACCTGATTACCAAAGGTACCGAAGAACCCTATCGAATGTTCACTTCGAGAGCTGAATATCGATTATTACTCCGCCAGGATAATGCGGATATTAGGCTTACAGAAAAAGGATTTAATATTGGTCTAGCTTCACAGGAACGACTTCAAAAAGTTGAAGAAAAAATTGCTAAAAGCACCGAGCTCGAAAATTTGTTGAAAGAAACCTCACTAAAACCTGCTATAATTAATCCTATTTTACAGGAGATAGATTCAGCGCCGGTTGATCAGGCATATCGTGCTGCCCAGATACTCACCCGTCCAAATATGACGCTGAAAATGCTCGACAAAATCGACGATTTAGGAGAGCACACATCTCAATATACTGACGAAGTTCGTGAACAGGCAGAGATTAATATAAAATACCGCGGCTACATCGACAAAGAACGTGAGAGCGTGGCAAAGATGCTGAAACTTGAGACCATTCGGATCCCTGAAGATTTCGATTATTCAAAAATCAATTCACTATCGTCAGAATCCCGTCAGAAACTGAATAAAATTCGGCCAAAAACAATTGCGCAGGCAAGCAGAATTAGTGGTGTATCTCCATCAGATATGAATGTGCTGCTGATATATTTAAATAAGTAAAGCCAAATGTTTCACGTGAAACATTAACCGATTTCATAAAGATTTAATGAAAGTTAAAGACCATTTCCTCGCACAGGAATATTTCGACATAGAACCTACCGATACACCCGGTATTCTTAAAACAAATCCTATTCCTGCTGACCTTGAAAAATATTATGAGTCGCAGGAATATATTTCTCACCATCAGGATAAAGGTGGCATTAAAGAATTCATTTATAAAAAGGTTCAACAACTGAATCTTAATTTCAAAAGAAATCTGCTTGCAAAGGAGCTGTTTAACAAGGCTAAAGTATTAGATTATGGCTGTGGCGCAGGAGAATTTTTAAAATTCATTGAATCTGATTTCACCACATTCGGCTATGAACCTAATGCCGATGCACGTAATTTCGCAGCTAAAAAATTCTCGTCAACCACAATAATTGACAATATTGCGCAATTGGAGAATGAATCGCTGGATGCTGTCACAATGTGGCACGTACTTGAGCATATCCCGAATCAGGACGAAATTTTGAATCTGATAGCGCAAAAACTTAAGCCGAACGGATTACTCGTTATCGCAGTACCAAACCACACTTCTTACGATGCTAAAAAATATGGCGAGTATTGGGCCGCTTATGATGTTCCACGACATATCTACCATTTTTCAAAATCGGGGATGGAGCGTCTCATGAAAAATAAAAAATGGAATTTGAAATATACGCGACCCCTCCTCTTCGATGCGTTCTACATTTCAATGCTAAGCGAAAAATATAAGAAAAATCCAATTTTTTGGCTTTCAGGCTTCATTTACGGAGCTATTTCTAATTTTAAAGCCATAAAAACGGGCGAATTTTCCAGCCTGATATATGTGATCAGAAAAAATGAGAAAATCGATTTTTGATAGATTTCTGCGAGTCGATTTTCTGCTATGATAGCCAAAATTTTACTGAACAAACCTTACAAACAAAAAAAACCTGAAAAATAATTTTCAGGCTTTTTTAGTTTAATTCGTTATTTATGAATTTATCGCTTTCACGCCGGGAAGCTCTTTTCCTTCCAAACTTTCAAGCATCGCCCCACCTCCGGTAGAAACATAGCTCACCTTATCATCATAGCCAAACTGTTTCACAAATGCTACACTGTCGCCGCCGCCTACAAGCGAGAACGCACCCAAACTTGTCGCTTTCGCAATACTGTCACCTAATGCAACAGTTCCGGCAGCAAAATTTGGCATTTCAAAAACACCAATTGGCCCATTCCACAATATCGTACGCGAATTCATCAGGACATCATGATATAGATCCCGGGTTCTGGGTCCAACGTCCATACCCATCCAACCGTCCGGAATATCATAAATATCAACTTCATTGCGCTGCGCCTCATTACTGAACTCATCAGCAATTATTGAGTCCGTCGGTAAGTAAACTTTCACGTTCATCGCTTCAGCTTTACCTAAAATTTCAAGTGCAAGGCTCATTTTATCTTCCTCAAGCAGGGAATCTCCGATGTTTCCACCCAACGCACGGATAAATGTGAACGCCATTCCACCACCGATGATTAGGTTATCAACAGCCGGAAGAATATTCTCAATAATCGTAATTTTAGTCGAAACTTTGCTGCCTCCAAGTATTGCAGTCACAGGCTTTTCGCCCTTACCTAACACTTTTTCCACCGCTTCAAGCTCTTTAGCCATTAATAAACCGAAGAATTTAGTTTCTGGAAAAAACTGCGCAATTACAGCTGTTGATGCATGTTCTCTGTGCGCTGTACCGAAAGCATCATTCACATACGCATCTGCATATTTTGAAAGTTTCTCTGCAAAATCCACGTCGCCGGCTTCCTCCTCATTATAGAATCTGAGGTTTTCCAGCAGCAAAATCTCACCTGGCTTTTGGCTCCCGGTCATGTTTGTGGCATCGTCTCCGATGCAGTCGGGGCAAAATTTTACTTCGTGTCCCAAAACCGAACTGATCTCATCAACTATATTTTTAAGTGAAAACTCTTCAGACACCTTCCCTTTCGGCCTGCCGAGATGCGTCATCAGGATCACAGAACCACCGTCCGCCAGGATCTTATCGATCGTGGGCTTCACCGCCTCAATTCTCGTGTTATCCGTCACCTTCAGGTCGGCACTTTGCGGAACGTTGAAATCCACGCGAACCAGTGCCTTTTTATCTTTAAAATTATAATCGTTGATTGTCTTCATATTCGTTTTTTGGATATCACAAATTTAACATTTATTCGCCGCAACGGAAACTATTTTCAAACCGAATTTCCACAAGACCCCACTCTCCTACTTTCCCAACAAATTCTTTTTTAATTAATAAAAATAAATGACAGGTGTTGTTGTAGCGCACGGTTTTGGGGATAATATTTCCGTATTTATTTCACCACATGGGATCGGTTTTAGTACCGCATTTATTCACATTTTAAGCATGCTGTTAATCAGGTAATTAATATACTTATCCTCATTTGTTGATATCTTTCCGTCAAGTGTTTTGTTCAGTTCATCACTATGGAAAACCACCGGTCAAACTCACGCGAACTTTCCCGTAAAGATTTTCGGCGTCATCACATTTTTTGTGCATTAGGAAATAAAAATGGATTCGCAAAGAGATTCTTTTAAACACTTATTAACATTTTTTAAGATGCAATTAGCATTTATTCCCCAATCATGTAGGGCGTGTCCCCACAGCCGCTTTTGCCGGCGCCGGGCCGCGCTGTCCGCTACTACTCCTCGGCGCGCCCTCACCGGGCGTGCCTGCGGGGTAGCCGCTTCCATCGCTCACGCGGTTTAATGCAAATTACAAAACATAGATATAATACACAGAGGCGGTTTTACCGCACTTTTTTATTTATTAAATCTTAAATTTGTAAGAATTCAGAAGATAAACGAATGAAAAAGATTAGCATTGCCGCAGATCACGCCGGCTACCGTTATAAGGAAATCATCAAACAACACTTCAGCGGTCGGATTGAATTTGAAGATTTCGGCACACATTCCGAAGATTCTGTAGACTATCCCGATTTCGTGCACCCAAGCGCAGATTCCGTCGAGAATGGAAGCAACGAACTCGGAATTTTAATCTGCGGAAGCGGAAACGGCGTGCAAATAGCTGCAAACAAACACCGGAACGTCCGTTGTGCGCTATGCTGGATGCCCGAACTTGCAGAACTTGCGCGGAAACATAACGATGCAAATATGATCGCGATTCCCGCACGTTTCATC
This sequence comes from Kaistella pullorum, assembly GCF_014837035.1. GTDB lineage: Bacteria > Bacteroidota > Bacteroidia > Flavobacteriales > Weeksellaceae > Kaistella > Kaistella rhinocerotis. The sequence continues at coordinate 564,588 of NZ_JACSPS010000001.1, forward strand.
GCTGCCGAACTGGCGATAGAGATCATCGAGAAATTTCTCGCTACCCCTTTTGAAGGTGGAAGACATCAGCTGAGGGTCAACAAGATCCCGTGCTAATCAACAATTTAAAATTAAACTATGGCTAAAAAAAGCAAATTTGTTTCTCATAAAAACAACCATAAACTGCAGGAAATAGGCAGGCTCATACTCCGTTTTATGAACCGCCAGTCCGGCAAAGTCTATAACTATAAGCAGATTGCTGACGGAATAGACTACCGAAACCCGCGCCAGCGCGAGCTTGTTATCCAAGCTTTGCACAAATTGCTGGCAGAGCAGCAGATAAAAGAATCAGAAAAAGGAAAATACATCCTTAATCTCAATATTGAAGGTACCGTAACCGGAATTATAGACTTCAATCAGGCAGGCAACGCTTACGTAAATGTTCCGGAACTTGAAGATGACATCTTCATCCACTCAAAAAACGTGAAAGATGCGCTGCAGGGCGATGAAGTACTGGTAGTAACTTACCATTTTAAAGGAAAAAAACTTGAAGGCTCGGTACTCGAGGTGCTTAAAAGAAACCGTGAGGAGTTTGTCGGAACTTTTCAACTGATCAATCATAAGGATTTTGGCTTCGTTGTATGCGACAAAAAGACGATCAATACGGATATTTTTGTACCAAAAGGAAAAATTGGCGGTGCCTCAGACGGCGACAAAGTGGTCGTGAAGATGGTTGAGTGGCGCGCCGGCGAGAAAAATCCGGAAGGTGAGATCGTTAAAGTATTAGGCGCTCCGGGTGAGCACGAAACTGAGATCCACTCTATCCTCGCAGAATACGGACTTCCCTACTCTTTCCCGGAGGATGTGGAAAACGAAGCAGAGAAGATTGACCGTTCCATTAATGATTCTGAGGTAGCAAAGCGCCGTGATATGCGCAATATCTGCACCTTCACGATCGATCCAAAGGATGCGAAGGATTTTGATGATGCACTTTCTATCCAAAAACTTGACAACGGCAATTACGAAATCGGTGTTCACATCGCAGATGTGTCACATTATGTGCGCCCCGGAACCCTGCTAGATGATGAAGCTTATGACCGCGCAACTTCAGTCTATCTGGTTGACCGTGTGGTACCTATGCTTCCAGAAGTTTTGAGTAATGACGTTTGTTCACTTCGACCGAATGAGGATAAATTTACATTTTCAGCCGTTTTTGAAATGGATGAGAATGCAGATTTGGTCAATCAGTGGTTTGGCCGCACGGTAATTCATTCAGACCGTCGTTTTTCTTACGAAGAAGCGCAGGAAAGAATTGAGAGCGGCGAAGGTGACCTGTCGGAGGAAATTCTTACGCTGGACAGACTCGCGAAAATTCTGAGAAGAGAACGCATCCGGAACGGTGCCATTACTTTTGATCGCAGTGAAGTACGCTTTAATCTTGATGAAAACAGCGAACCAATCGGGGTTTATTTTAAAGTAAGCAAAGATTCAAATCATCTTATTGAAGAATTTATGCTGCTTGCCAACCGCAAAGTTTCTGAATTCATATCACTTAACAGACGGGGTGAACCAACCGGAAATACATTTATTTACAGGATTCACGATGATCCCGATCCTACAAAACTTGAGGCTTTGCGGGATTTCGTCTCTACCTTTGGTTATAAAATGGACCTTGCAAATTCCAAGAAAGTTGCGGATTCGCTCAACCAGCTCTTACACGATGTGAAAGGTAAAGGCGAGGAGAATATGATCGAGACGCTCGCGATGAGATCGATGAGTAAAGCGGTCTACTCTACCAATCCGATCGGTCATTACGGTCTTGGCTTCGATTACTATTCGCATTTCACATCCCCGATTCGCCGATATCCCGATCTTATTGCGCACAGGCTCTTGCAGCATTACCTAGATGGCGGAAAATCTCCGAATAAGAATGATTATGAGGAAAAAAGTAAACATTGCAGTGCGATGGAACGCCTGGCTGCTGATGCAGAGCGCGATTCTATCAAGTTCATGCAGGTGAAATTTATGGAAAAGCATGTTGGACAGGATTTCCAGGGTGTGATTTCGGGTGTGGCAGACTTTGGCTTCTGGGTGCAGATTCCTGAAAACGGTGCTGAAGGACTCATCAAACTGCGCGATCTGATGGACGATTCTTATTCCTACGACTCCAAAAATCACCTCGTACAGGGTGCCAGAACAGGAAACCAATACCAGCTTGGCGACCAAGTACGAATCAGGGTGATGAAGGCAAACCTTATCCAGAAACAGCTTGATTTCAAGATCATTAATGATTAGCAGGATCTGAGGCGTTTTTAGACTCAGTTCTGCAGCATAATTAACTTATGATAGAACTTATTTTATCGGCCGTTGGACTGGGCATCATGCTAAGTTTGGTATTCATCGGTCCGATTTTTTTTCTACTTATCGAAACCAGTTTTTGTCGTGGTCCGCGCCACGCTATTGCATTGGATTTGGGTGTCATAGCTGCGGATATTCTCTGCATCGCAGCAGCCTTTTTCGCAAGTGGTGATTTGGTGCAGCTTATCGATAAACATCCGGGATTTTATAGGATTACTGCGCTAATTATTCTGGTTTACGCCATTTACATGATGGTTTCGAAGACAAAAATGCATCTACCGGGTGAAGAAAAGCTCATCAGTCAAAACTATTTCAGGACTTTTCTTAATGGTTTTTTCTTTAATATTTTGAATATCGGCGTAGTACTTTTCTGGCTGGTGACCGTAATTTCTGTGCGCAATGCTTATCCGGATCTGGATGAATTTCTGCTTTATATGGCACTCGTAGTTGCAACTTATTTGTTCATCGATTTTATTAAAATATATCTCGCCAAGCAGTTTCATTATAAACTCACGGATAGACTCGCAACACGGATCAGGAATGTAGTTGGTTTTATATTGCTGATATTCAGTGTATTTATATTTATGCAAAGTTTCAAGAAGTTTAATCAATTCGATAAAAAACTCGAAGAAGCCGAACGGACAGAAAAGAAAATCCATCGCTGATGCAAAGTAAGATTTTTCCCCCAAGCCTTAAAAAAGGCGATAAGATTGCGGTCATTTCTCCCGCCGGCTCTGTATTGCCTGAGCAACTTGAAAAAGGATTGGCTATCTTAGAATCAAATGGTTACGAAGCCGTTTTGGGCAAACATCTGTACGGTTCTCATGTGCATGGATACTCCTATTCCGGCACCGAAGAGGCAAGACTTTCAGACCTGAACTGGGCGCTGAATGATCCCGAAATTTCTGCGGTCTGGACTTCACGTGGCGGTTACGGTTGCCAGCATTTGGTTCCCGGAATTAATCTTGAAGGTTTTAAAAAATCTCCAAAATGGTTTGTCGGCTACTCCGATAATACGGTAATTCAAAGTTATCTTTACCGACATGGTTTTGCCAGTATTCACGGGCAAACACTGAAAACTGCTGATTTTGGAGTCTGCACAGAAGGTTATGGTCTGACTTTAAATATAATGCAAGGCAGCGTGCCGATATATGCAGTAAATCGTCATAGCCTGAATCGAAATGGTGCTGCTTCCGGACATATGATTGGCGGAAATCTGGCCCTTATCTACGCGCTTCTCGCTACGCCCTACTCTTTCGTTTTCAAAGATGCGGTGCTTTTTATTGAAGAAATTGGCGAAAAATTTTATGCGCTTGACAGGATGCTGATGGCACTCGAGCTGTCAGGCGTCTTTAAGCACATCAGCGGACTGATCCTGGGTGGAATGACACTCATGGAAGACGAGGCTAAAAACCCCGAATACAACAGCAGTTTTGATGCATTTGCCTATCAGCTTATTGCTGAACGTATTTCAAATTACGATTTTCCGGTGATGTTTGGTTTTCCCAACGGGCATATTTTTGACAACCGCCCGCTCATTATCGGCGCAAATGTGCAGATGAACGTGGGCGATGAATGCACACTTGAATTTTGAGCATTAAATCTTAAATACGATGGCTGAGCATAATGATTTCGGAACTTTGGCGGAAAATGTGGCTACCGAATACCTGCAAAAAAAGCATTATAATATCCTCGCCAGAAACTTTCGGTACCAGAAAGCTGAAATTGATATCATCGCAGCATTTAACGGCCTTACGGTGGTTGTGGAAGTGAAAGCACGAAGTTATAACACCGTAATAGAACCCCAGGAAGCGGTAACGAAGAAAAAAATAAAGTCCATCGTGCTGTGTGCCGATTTTTTCATGCAGGAAAATAATTTAAACACCGAGGTCAGATTTGATATCATAACGGTTTTGCCCGATAGTGACGGTGTTTTACAGCTTGAACATATTGAAGATGCATTTCAAAGCTTTGATGCTAATTAAAAAATTAAAATTTAAATGAAAACAGCCTTGATCACCGGCGCTACCTCTGGAATCGGAAAAGCTACTGCAGAACTCTTTGCAACACAGGGTTTCCGGCTCATTGTGTGTGGCCGCAGAAGTGCAGTTTTAGACAAGTTGAAAGACGAACTTTCAAAACAAATCGAAGTTATTAGTTTAGTTTTTGACCAGCGAGAATTCAACCAGATTGAGACCGCGCTGAATTCTTTACCTGGTGAGTGGAAGAACATCGATGTCCTCGTCAATAATGCCGGCAATGCGCACGGCCTGGATACGGTGGAAAACGGATCCATTGAGGATTGGGATGCGATGATGGACGGTAACGTCAAAGGCATTCTCTACGTTTCGAAACTGATCATTCCCGGAATGAAGCAGCGGAAATCGGGTCATATCGTGAATATTTCTTCGGTTGCTGCACGACAAACTTATGTCAACGGTGTGGTGTATTGCGCTTCCAAACGTGCGGTGGACGTTATTTCGGAAGGTTTAAGGCTTGAACTTACAGAATTTGGAATTAAAGTCACCAACATCCAACCCGGACTTGTAGAAACGGATTTTTCTAAAGTAAGGTTTAAGGGCGACGAAGACCGTGCAAAATCCGTTTACACCGGATACAAAGCGCTGGAAGCGAAAGATATCGCCGATGCTATTTCATATTGTGTCAATGCACCTTCACACGTGGCCATTTCAGACCTTACCATTTACCCAAGTGCCCAAAGTGAGCCGCGAACTGTTTATAAATCTTTAGAAAACTAAATTTTTATTCAATGAAAATCCTGCACATTGAAACTTCGTCAAAAAACTGTTCTGTTGCTATTTCAGATGGTGAAAAACTGCTTTGTCTGTGCGAAGAGACCAGCGAAAACTATAAACAGTCCGAAAATCTCCACACCTTTGTAAAATGGGCGCTTGAGGGCGCTGAGATTGAATTGAAAGACCTTGATGCCGTCTCGGTTGGTATGGGACCTGGCTCTTACACAGGTTTGAGGATCGGTGTTTCGGCTGCTAAAGGTTTCTGTTTTGGTTTAAATATTCCTTTGATTGCCATCAATTCATTGGAGACTATGATAGAGCCTTTTTTAGACCAAAATTCAGATTTTATCATACCGATGATAGATGCACGCCGAATGGAGGTTTATACCGCTGTTTTTGACGGTAAAACGGGTGAGCCTGTCACCCAAACCGAAGCAAAGATTCTGGACGGCGACTCATTTGCAGACTACTCACATAAAAAAGTGATTTTTGTAGGTGACGGCGCTGCAAAAGCACAGGAGATTTTGAATTTGCCTGATGCGGTGTATAATGCTTCTGTTTATCCATCCGCAAAGTATTTGATTAAAAGTGCAGTGCAAAAATTCAATGTGCAGCAGTTTGAAGACGTCGCCTATTTTGAACCCTTCTACCTCAAAGAATTTCAGGGCGTGAAAAAGAAAAAAACCGAAGATTAACTTCGGTTTTTCTTTATCTGATAACAGCTTCCTGCGGCGGGATTGCTGTGTTGTTCATCTGTGGCGACGAGTTTCCGTTTCGGCGCGGGCGTGGTGTCCGCGTTTCGTTCTGTCTTGTGCGCGTTGAAGCATCGGGCCGGGCCGGTGCCTGCGGCCGTGCAGATGCATCTTCTACAGGTGCAGCGTTCACGGGTTGTGCAGGATTGGTTACATTCCCGCTTTCGTCGGTCATTTCTATACTCAGCTCACTTTTCAGATAATTCAGCATCTCGCGTGCTTTTTCACCTTCCGCGGTCTTGGCATAATTCAGTGCGATCTGCTCAAGTTGCAGGATCATAATTTCTTTCCCTGCCGTTTTGCCTGAATTGAAAGCATTTAACAAAGCAAATTTAGGCACCAACGCATCTTTGGGATATCTCTCCAAAGCGTCCGCAATCGTCTTTTGGCTGTCTTCGAATTTATCATCGCTGTAAAGTTCAAAGGCTGTTGAATAAAGTTTTTCAACTTCTTCAGAAGATTTTGTGAACGTATTATCGCGCGGGTTTTTCACGAATTCAGCATAGGAAGTGTAAGGAAATTCCGCGAGGATCATTTGCTTGGCACGTTCGGCCGCTGCCGGATTTTTCTCATAATTGAATGCGAAAATACTGTAAAGCGCCTGCAGTTTTGTTTCCTCTTCCGGGTTTGTATCCACCAGTGTGTAGAGCGTTTTTGTGGCTAAAGGTGTATCAGAAAAATAGGTTTCGTACATTCTTCCCAAGCCCAGCGTCGCTGTGTCACGTGCTTTTTTCAGCGTTAATATTTCTTCCCGGTTCACCGGAATTTTTTCAATGTAGAATGCAGTTTCGAGTCTTCTGGGGTCCGGAGCTGTGGCAAGACCCATCGCTTCATTTCTCAAATCTTCGATGCTGCTGCCGCGCGCTGAGGTCCGCCAGTTGTCACTTAAAGAGCGGTTGCCCCAAAGCTGTCTGAAGCTCGCTTCACCTCTTGCCACGGTACTTTGGTTGGCGAAATAGAATCCGCCTTTATTGTCACCAAAATCCTGAAAACCGCCGGTGTTGCCGGCAAAAATGGAATTCGCAGAGTAATCTCCACCATCAAAACCTTTGCTGCGTTCATCACGTTTGCGCTGCAGTTCTTCTTGTGCTTCTTTGGCTTTTATGCCGTCGATGTATTTATTGAAATAAGCAATACGATCCTGCTCCGGCATATTGACCAGCGCGAGGATACTGTCATTTTTCTTGATTAAATAATAATTCGCAGATACCTGCTTGATGTTTTCAGACTGCTGCTGAAGCAGAATTTTCGAAGGTTGATAAGTCATCACAGCGAGTGCAGAATCATAATAAGCGCCCGCCGCCAGATAATCGCTGTCTTCGAAAAAGCCCCGGCCGATCTCATAATAATTGAGTCCGCGAATCTGTGGATCAGACATCTTTTCCTTTAAAGACTGCGCAAAAAATGCTTTTGCCTCCTCTTTTTTACCCGCCCGGCTAGCCATTAAACCTAAACCGTAGTAAAACTCATTTTTTCGGGACGCATAAGTCCCCTTTTTGCTGATTTTTTCGAGGTATTCGCGTGCACCTTCATAATCGTCGTTTTTGCCGTTATAAGTTTTTGCGATTTCAATCTGAGATTTCACTTCAAATTCAAAATCATTTGCATTTCTGTATGCAGAGACAAAACTCTCGCGCGCTTCCTCATTTTTGCCTAAAGAGGCCAGAATCTGGCCTCGCAGGAAAGCAATTCGGCTCCGAAGTTTACGGTTTTTGTTTATCGCATAGGCGTCTTCCAGTTCACTCACCGCATTCTCTTTTTTACCCGCCATCAGCAACATTTCGGAATAATAAAGACTGAGTAGTTTTTTATGGTCCTTCTTGAGTTTGCTGCTTTGTTTCAGATCAGCAAAAGCTTCTTCAGCACGGTAATAATCGCCCATTTTAGAATACGCTAAACCCTGATAAATCCTGGCCAAGGGAAGACGTTTGTCGTTTCTCATGTTGGCGAATATATAATTGAGTCCGTCGAGCGCCTCAAGCGGTTTGTTCTGATAAATCCGCGACTGCGCGAGCAGAATATTCGCATCGAAGATTTTCTTATTCTTTTCCTCGCCGCTTTTCATTACCGAATAATTCGCAATAGCTTTCAGGGCTTTTGCTTCCGAGATCTGCAGAACCGACGCACCACTTCCGGCAATACGGTTGTTTGTCGCCATTCCGGGAGCGCCCGGTGAGCCCGGAACGCCAGGACCATTGAAAGCACCAGGTGCGTTATCATCGGAAAACATATCGCTGCCCTGCAGGTCTGCCCCCATGGGCTGTTCATCGTAGGTCAGCAACTGTATGTAAGGCGCATAGAAATTGTCGACATGCGCTTTGTCACGTGACCGAAGTTCGGTCTCCAGTGCATCCTTGCTGTTGAAAAGCGTATTGTAGTATGCGTAAAAGCCTTTCATGAAAGGTGAACCGGCTGATTTTTTCCGTGTAGAACACGAGACAAAAAACAAACACGTAACCAGGAAAAATATAGATTTTTTCATTATGTGCATATAACTTTCAATTCTTCAGTTTATTATGAAACCTAAATTAATTATGGTAAAAATACTGATTTTTTGGGTTTGAGTTTATTTCTCAAATTCCTTTAGTAACCCGTAAACCAAATGCGTAGGTAAACCCATCACGGTATAAAAACTCCCGCGAATCTGACTGATCTTTGCCATCCCAAGCCATTCCTGTACACCATAGCTGCCGGCCTTGTCGTAAGGTTTAAAATTATTGATATAATAATTAATTTCATCATCATTTAAAATGTCAAAATCCACATCTGCAACATCAGTCGCACTGATTTTTTTATCGATGCTTCGGATGGTAATGCCCGTGTAAACCTGATGCGTTTTGTCTGAAAGTTTTTTTAGCATTAATCTCGCGTCCTCTTCATCCGCTGGTTTTCCCAATATTTCTTCGCCAAGAACTACTGTAGTATCGGCGGTGATCAGGATTTCATCCTTTTCAAGCACTTTATAGGCATCCGATTTTAAGACAGAAAGATACTCCGCAACCTCTTTGGCAGGCATCTGATCCGGAAATACTTCAACACATTCTACACTTACAGCGTCGAAATCATAGCCAAGATTTTGCAGTAACTCTCTTCTCCGCGGCGAATTGCTTGCTAATAATATTTTCATAGGAAATTCCGGGTTAGACGCTTTTGGTATTATCAAGATGCCAGTTTCCCTGGATTTTCATCACCTGCTCGATCACGTCGCGCACCGCACCTTTACCACCAGAAACCGACGAAATGTAGTCTGAAACTGCCTTCACTTCTGGTACCGCATTTTCAGGGCAGGTCGCAACTGCGGATGGTTCCATTATTTTCAGATCCGGTAAGTCGTCGCCCATCGTAAGGATTTCCTCATTTTCAAGTCCATATTTCAGCCTGAATTCCTCGTATTTCTCAAACTTGTCTGAGATTTTCGCATAGTAATCCGTAATTCCAAGATAGTTGATACGGTTTCTCACAGCGGGGTCATCGCCACCGGTGATCACACAAATCTTATAATTGTATTTAATGGCTTTCACCACGGCATATCCATCGAGGACGTTCATCGCGCGGCACATGCTGTTGTCTGGCATCAGGTAGACACTTCCGTCTGTGAAAACGCCGTCAACGTCGAATACGAACGCTTTTATATTTTTTAATTTTGATTTATAACTCATACATTTTTTTTATAGATGCGTTCATCGTGCGGTAAATCTGCAATTGTTCAGGATTTGTAATCAGGCTTTCATGAATCTCAAGAATACGTGTGTCGTTCCGCACTGCGGGGCCGGTTTGTGCGGCTTTTGGCTCCAATTCCCGAATTTTTGAAGTCGTTTCTTCTATTAAAGGCAGAAAATAGTCGAACGGAATATTCTGTGCGTCTGAAATCTCTCTGGCACGTGCAAAAAGATGATTTACGAAATTGCAGGAAAAAACTGCGGTGAGATGGATGTATTTTCGCTTTTCGAAATCGGAAGACATCACTTTTTCCGATATTTTATGTGCTAAATTTTCAAGTGTTTTCTGGTCGTCCGCATTTTCACATTCCACAAAAAACGGAATTTCAGAATAATTCAAAGATTTTGATTTTGAAAAGGTCTGAAGCGGATAAAAACTTGCTTTTCGGTAACTTCCAGTCAATACATCAATCGGTAAGGAACCTGAAGTGTGCGCCACAATGCAGTCTTTTTTAGTTATTTTTGTCGAAATATCTGATATAGAATCGTCGTTCACCGCAATCAGGTACAGATCAGCGTCCCCGATGTTTTCAGTAGAGAAAGGAATATTAAAAAGACCGGAAATCTGCGCGAGCGCTTCTTCATTTCTGCCGAAAACCTGCGCAACGGGAATCTGATTTTGATGAAGGGCTTTAGCCAGATGAAATGCTACATTTCCGGAACCGAGAATTACGATCTTCATTAATCTTTTAATATCTAACAAATATAATCCATTTGGTTTGGACTAAAAATTGAAAGACTATCTTTAACTTTCACTTCTAAACCAAATCAAAACACCGAACGCATCTCAATGAAGATAAAGGAGGAAGAAATTATCAGGCTGATGTCGAGCGAAAAGTCCCGGGAAAAGGGCGTTCGCCTGATGATGGATGCGTATCAGAGCAGGTTGTATTGGCATATCCGGCGTATCATTGTAGATCACAATCTCGCACAGGATGTGCTGCAGGACACCTTCATCAAAGCTTATCAGAATTTCCATCAGTTCAAGCAAGACAGTCAGCTTTACACCTGGCTCTATCGCATCGCCACAAACGAATCGCTGCAGCAGCTTAACAAACTGAAAAGGATGCAGAAAACCGATGAAGATCCCGATTATCACCTGCAGAACATGGTAGCCGACAATGCGGCTCCTGATGCGGAAGACATTCAGATCCTTCTTCAGAAAGCCATACACTCACTGCCCGAAAAGCAGAAATTGGTTTTTACGATGAGGTATTATGATGACCTGCCGTATGAGGAATTATCGAAGATATTGGATATGTCTGTCGGCACACTTAAGACAAACTATCACTATGCAAAGCAGAAGGTAGAAGATTTTATAAAACAGAATTACAACGAGAATCCGTAAAGCGGAAATCTCAGAACAGAAGTAGAAAATGAAAGATTTTGATATAGAAAAACTGGAGCGTAAGAACATTTACCGGACACCCGACAATTTCTTTGCGGATGTGCAGGCCAATGTATTGCGTGAAGCGGCGCCTGCTCCCCAGGCGAAAGTAATAAGTCTCAACTGGGCTTATGCAGCGGCAGCAGCGGTTGCTACAATATTTGGAGTGACCTTCATGATGAACCAGGATGAGGCAGAACCACAGATAGTGCAAAACGATCAGCAAGTATCACCCCCGCCATCTGCACCTATTATTGAAGAAACCGTACCGGAAGCAACCCTTGCTTACCAAACATTTGAAGAAGATTTAACTTCAGTGGAAACAGATAATCAAAAAGATGTAGCGGCTCCGACAATGATAGCCGCGAAACAGAAAAGCGAAAAGATTGAAGTGGCGAAAAGCACCGCGGTAAGCCCGGAAGTTCAGGTAGACCAGATTTTAGCCAACATTTCAATGGCAGAACTCGCAGATCTGGGGAAAAATGCAGAGCAGGATGTATATCTCGATTTGTATTATTAAAATGAAAACAGAAATGAAAAAGAGGTTATTAACACTCGCAGCCATAGCCATCGTAACATTGGGTAGCGCACAGGAACTGAGATATGACTGGAAAACAATGAAGCCAGAGCAGCGCAAAGAACTCATCCAACAGATGAAGCCTGAGCAGCGAATGATGCTTCTGAAGCAGTTTCGCGAGAATATGATGATCTCAGAACTGGAGGTTCCGCAAGATGATCAGGCAGAGTTCAAGAACCTTTATTCAGAATATCAGGAAAAGCAAAATGCCATAAAAAGCAAGTTCAAACCGGCCGAAGATTATGATAAGATGAGTGATGATGAAGCCCGGAAACAGGTAAATGAAAGTTTCGAGATCGGCCAGCAGCTTTTAGACAACCGCAGGCAATACGCAGAAAAATTCATGAAAGTCATCAAGCCACAGCAGGTACTGCAGATGTTCCAGACAGAAGGCAAGATGCGGACAAAAATATTAGACAAAAAAGACGGGCAACAGAGCCCGCAGCGCAGGCGACCATAATAGTTTATTTTTTTAATGTTTGAGCGACCTCTACAATTTATTTTGCAGAGGTCGTTCTTTTTTATGGCGATCCGCTTGCAGCCGCATTTTCCCGCGCTGGCGGCCGGGCTATCCACTGCAACTCCTCGGCGCAGACTGGCGTCCGCCCCTGCGGGGTTTCCGTTTCTATCCCTATCGCGGTACACCGCAATTAATCAACAAATTCCAGCAAAAAAACACTAAATTTGCGCACTATTCTCCTATTTTAAATGAAAAACATACGAAACTTCTGCATCATCGCACATATAGACCATGGAAAGTCCACGCTCGCTGACCGTCTGCTCGAATATACCGGCACCGTAACGCAGCGCGAACTTCAGTCTCAGACCCTAGATGATATGGACCTCGAGAAAGAACGCGGAATCACCATCAAATCTCACGCGATCCAGATGGATTACGAACTCGATGGCGAAAAATATATTCTGAACCTTATCGATACACCGGGACATGTAGATTTCTCTTACGAAGTGTCGCGCTCCATCGCGGCCTGTGAAGGTGCGCTTCTCATTGTGGATGCCGCGCAAAGCATTCAGGCACAGACGATAAGCAATCTTTATCTTGCGCTTGAAAATGACCTTACGATTATACCGATTCTTAATAAAATCGATCTTCCTTCGGCAAACCCTGAGGAAGTAACGGATGAGATCATGAACCTTATCGGATGTGATTATGAAGACGTACTTCGCGTTTCAGGCAAGACCGGCGAAGGCGTTCACGATCTTTTAGAACAGATCGTAAAGCGGATTCCTGCCCCACAGGGCGATCCTGATGCACCGCTACAGGCTTTGGTTTTTGACTCGGTGTACAATCCGTTCCGCGGCATTGAGGCTTATTTCAAAGTGGTGAATGGCAGCATCAAAAAAGGTCAGCGTATCAAATTTATGGCAACAGAAAAGATGTACGAAGCCGATGAGGTAGGTACATTGAAACTGAAACAGGCTCCAAAAACCGAAATAAAGACCGGCGACGTAGGTTACATCATTTCCGGCATCAAAGATGCGCGTGAAGTAAAGGTAGGAGATACCATTACGAGTTTTGAGAATGGCGCGCCAAGCCCCATCGAAGGATTTGAAGAAGTAAAACCAATGGTTTTCGCGGGCATTTATCCGATTGAATCTGAGGATTTTGAGGAACTCCGTTTTTCACTCGAGAAACTTCGTCTGAATGACGCATCACTTGTTTTCGAACCGGAATCTTCGGCCGCACTTGGTTTCGGCTTCCGTTGTGGTTTCCTCGGCATGCTGCACATGGAAATCGTGCAGGAAAGACTTGACCGTGAGTTCGATATGAATGTAATCACCACTGTGCCAAACGTTTCCTATCACGGCTACTCCAAACGGGAGCCTGAAACACCGATCCTGATCAACAATCCATCCGAAATGATGGATCCAACCACGATGGATCGGGTAGAGGAACCATTCATCAAGGCGTCGATCATCACGAAATCCGATTTCGTAGGTCCGGTGATGACCCTCTGCATTGAAAAGCGCGGCGAAATTGTAACTCAGAATTATCTCACTGCCGACCGTGTAGAAATGGTCTTCAACATGCCTTTGGCGGAAGTTGTGTTCGACTTTTATGACCGCCTGAAATCAATTTCAAAAGGATATGCCTCATTCGATTACCATCCGATCGGTTTCCGCGCGTCCAAATTGGTGAAGATGGACATCCTGATCAACGGTGACATGGTAGATGCGCTTTCCTCGCTTATTCACGAGAGCAATGCGTACTATATAGGTAAAAGAATGTGTGAGAAGCTGCGTGAACTTATCCCGCGCCAGCAGTTTGACATTGCAGTACAGGCGGCTTTGGGAACGAAGGTTATTGCACGTGAAACCATTAAAGCCTTAAGAAAAGACGTCACGGCGAAGTGTTACGGCGGTGATATTTCACGTAAGCGTAAACTACTTGAGAAACAGAAAGAAGGAAAGAAAAAGATGAAGCAGATCGGCAGGGTAGAAGTGCCACAATCAGCGTTCATGGCAGTATTGAAGCTGAATGATTAAGATTATTTGGGCTCCTTTTCCACCCTCCACTCCCGCTTTTTTTCTCCTCGTTCCTCGGCGAAAAAGAGCTCCGTTCAGGGTGGGGCGCGGATTCATTTTTAAGAACATGATAATATATTACACATATTCCCGGTTTCGGCCGGGAATTTTTTATTTTCGTCAAAATTTACCGCAATGATCTACAGATTTTTGTTTCTAATAGTATTCTCAGCTCAGTTTTCAGCGCAGCAGAAATTTCCAACACCCTACGAGAAAGGAAACGGCAACCAAAGCGTTACTTACCTCGAAATGGTGAAATATTATGAACAACTCGATAAAAAATTTAAAAATATCTCCGTTCATAATTTTGGTCAGGACGATAATGGTGAACCCATAAAAGTGGTGGTCTTTAATCCAAATAAAAAGAAAAACACACCTTCAATCCTTATCAACAACGGGATCCACCCCGGAGAACCCGACGGAATCGACGCGACTATGATGTTGATGAGAGACTTGGCTACCGGTAAAATTTCATCAGGAGGATTACAGATTGCTGCTGTGCAGGCTTACAATATATCGGGGATGCTACGCCGCGGAAAGTATAGTCGTGCCAACCAGAACGGACCGGAAGAATACGGTTTCCGTGGCAACGCGCGAAACTTCGATCTGAACCGTGATTTCATTAAAAACGATACCGAAAACGCTAAAGCTTTCCAACAGATTTTCCATCATTACAAGCCGGTTTACTTCATCGACAATCATGTTAGCAATGGTGCTGATTACCAGTATCTATTTACCTATATTTCGACGAACAAAGAGCGTTTAGGCAAGAAACTGGGCGATTATTTCAACCAGAAAATGCAGCCGGAAATCCTGCAAAACATCGAAAAAAACAGCGTACTGTCAACACCTTACGTAAATATCCACGGTGATTCTCCAGATGATGGTTTTCCCGCATTTATGGATTCGCCACGCTATGCGACCGGCTATACAACCTTGTTCAATACGCTCGGAACTGTGGCCGAAACGCACATGCTGAAGCCGTATCCTGAACGGGTTCGTGCGACTTATGACTATATTTTAGCTTCGATTAATTATGTTGCACAAAACACAGCAGAAATTCAACAGTTGATGTCTTCAAGTTTGGTTGAATTAAAACCCGGAAACAAGTACTCAATCCAATGGAAACTCGATAGTGCTCAGTTTCAGCTTCTTGATTTCAAAGGGTATGAAGCCGGCAAAAGACCTAGCGAAGTCTCTGGAAAACCGCGGCTTTACTATGACCGCACTAAACCTTTCAGCCGCAAAGTGAAGTTCTTTGACAGCTATAGATCAACTAAAGACATTACAATCCCCAAATATTACGTGGTACCAAAATCAGAGCGAAAAGTCCTGGAACACCTAAGACGGAACCGGATTCAAATGAAAGAACTCGGGCGTGATTCCGCAGCAACGGTAGAAATGTATCGGATTGTGGACTTTAAGACAGTAAATAATCCGTACGAAGGCCACTATCTGCATTATGAAACTACCGTAAGACCGGAAACTAAAAACGTTAACCTGACGAAAGGCGATTTCCTTATTCATACCACTCAGCCGGGCGTTAAATATCTGCTCGAAACCCTGGAACCCGAAGCGACGGATTCGTTCTTCAACTGGAATTTCTTTGACGCTGTTTTAGGCCAGAAAGAATATTATTCAGATTATGTTTTTGAGGATACAGCGGCCGAACTGTTACGGACCAATACCGCTTTGAGGACTGCTTTCGAACTGCAGAAAACCGCCGATGCGGCTTTTGCGAAAGACGGCGACAGGCAATTGGAATGGATCTACCGAAACTCATCGTATTATGAGGGTACAGTCAGTTTATATCCGATTTTCCGAATTTTATAATACTTTCCAAAACCAAAAAACCCTTTCAGTCCACAAGAACCGGAAGGGTTATTTATTTTAAATGGCAGATTATTATCTTGGCAATCCTTTTCTCAGTGCATATTCTGCTCTTTCCACGGCAATTTTCTCTTTCCAGTCCATATAACGTTTTTTGAATCTCGCCTTCATGAAATTGTCGAAATTCCGCTGTACCGTAAGATTCCATAGAGAATGCGCTTTCACTGCAAAAGATTTGTCCCAAGCACGGAGGGAAATAGAGAAACTGCCGTCCAGATACTTCATCCAGTGCCACCAGCCGGTTGGCATGAAGAGTGTATCACCGTGCTCGAGGAAACATTCTACGCCTTCTACTCCTTCAAGCGCGGGAAACTTTTCGAAATCGGGATCCGAAATATTGTAATCTTCCAGCGCATAAGTAGCGTACGGAATTCGGTATAGACGCTCTTTCCATTTGTAATCGAACAGCAGGATATGTTTGCGGCCGTTAAAATGCGTGTGGAAGATATGCGCCATATCGATGTCATAATGCAGGAATGTCTCCGAGCCTTTCCCGCCAAAAAACATATTGGGATATTTGTCCAGAAAGCCGCCCATCAGCTCTTTTGGTGCCAGATAATCTTCCAGAAGTTTTGGTGCAGATTTTATCGGATCGAACAGAAAAATGCGCAAATCCGTGGGTTCGCGCTGTATAAGATCAACATAATCGCCGAATTTCATTTTTGCCGCTGCCGAATTGATAGGTGCAGACGGATCAGCTTTTGAGGAATCGTAGAGTGGAACTTCCACATCACCCACAACCTCCTTCATGTACTCCAAAGTCCATTTTTGGTAGGCCGGCCAGTTTTTTGCCATGTTGCGGATGACCACAGGTTTACGCGGCTTTAGGTACTTGTCGCGGAAGTCTTCCTGCGAAATGTCTTCTACCACATCAATCGGAGTTAAATGAAGTCCCATAATTTTATTTTGCTTAAACAAATTTAATAAAAAACATTCCTTCGAGTCTAAATTTCACGTGCAGATCCCGCACTAATAAGCCGGATTGTAACAATTGATGCCGCACCTTTACTAATACTTAAAAATAGTCCTAATGAAACAAGTTCTGCTCTTCTTTTTTGGTTTAATGATGTCAATTGCCGCAAACGCGCAAACCACGGTTTCCGGTAAGATTACCGATGCCGATGGTCAGCCGGTTCCCAGCGCCAGTGTCACAATAGAAGAGCCGGGAAAAGACGCAATCATGGCGTTTTCTATCTCTAACGCAAAAGGTGAATATAAGGTCACTTTCACGTCCGCCGGCGAAACCGTGGACCTTAAAATTAAAGCATTTAACCAAAAGCCGGTATTCAGAAATATTAAAAATCAGAACCAAACGCTCAATTTCAGTCTTGAATCTGACGCGACAGAAATTCAGGAAGTAAAGCTGAAAACCCGCATGATTACAAAGAAAGGTGACACGATCACTTATGATTTAAAGGCTTTTGAAAGCAAGGCAGACCGTACGCTGGCGGATGTCTTAAAGAAAATTCCGGGCATTGAGGTGAATGGTGACGGTTCTGTACTTTATCAGGGTGAACCGATCAATAAATTTTATGTGAACGGAAAAGACCTGATGGAAGGCGGCTACGGCACGGTGAACAATTCTTTACCTAAAGATGCCGTTCAGAAAGTGGAAGTCCTTGAAAACCATCAGCCGGTAAAGATCCTGCAGGATAAAGTGCCCTCTGAAAACGCAGGTTTAAATGTGGTTTTAAAGAAATCTGTTACCATGACGGGCCGCGGCGAAGTAGGGCTTGGCATGGATCCGCTGCTTTGGAATGTAAAACTCACACCGATGTTTTTCGGACAGAAAAACCAGTGGGTGGTGAATTATAAAGCCAATAATAACGGTGAAAGTGTCGAAAAAGAAGGCAATCTTTTGGGCTTCGGAAACCGCTGGGAGGGCAGGAGAGGCCAGGCCGGCCAAAAAAGCTGGCTGAATGTGGAAACCGCCGCCACGCCGGATATTCCGGAGAAACGTTACCTGATGAACAATGTACATTTCTTTTCTGCAAATGTGCTCACTACACCATTCAAAAGCAAAGAATGGGAACTGAAAGCCAGCGCCAGCTATACAAACAACGCTATCGAACGCAGCGACCGCAATACGGATACTTACGAAGCCGGTTCTACCACGGTGCCGAACGGCGGAATTTACATCTCGGAAAGCGCAAATAACTTCTACACCAACGCCACAAAAGGTGAATTGATCGTGACCAAAAATGCGAAGAAGGGCTTCTTTAAAAACACCACCACCTGGAACGGCTACTGGAATGAAACGAATGCCGCAATCGATAATGTTTTGCCGGTTTTCGGGACTGATAATGTCAATTATATCTCCGGTGACCAGTTCCTGAATTCACCATCAGGAGTTTTTCAGAACTCACTCAGCACCATTTTGCCGTGGAAGGAAAAACTCTTCAACGTGATGAGCTATATCAGCTACCAGAAAGACCGTCAGACCCTGGATATTCTGCCCGGCAGCTACGTAAATTCTACGGGTAATTTTCCTGCGGCGGCGCTTTATGACCGTTTGAGACAAAACGCATCTTCAGAAAGTTTCAATGCAAATCATTCTGCATCCGTAGGTTTCAGTTACAAAAAATGGACTTTCACTCCGGAACTGGGATTGAATTTAAGCTTCAATAAATTACAGTCGAATCTTGCCGGCGCAAACGGATCTGCATTTACCGATTTTGGAATTGATTACCGCAATGATAATGAATGGAACGAAGTGATTCCATACACTCAGGTAGGTGTGAATTTTAAATCAAACCGTCTTAATCTGAGCATGAATCTTCCGCTGAATTTCTATGACATCACTTATCAGGACAATTTCCGCAACTCCTATCAGGAAACCAGAAAGGCGGTGCTGGAGCCAAACCTTTTTGCGACCCTGGATTTTGCGTCATTCTTCAAGATTTGGGCTTTTGCAGGCCAGTCTTATGATTTTGGCAACTTTGGGTCTTTTTATGAGGGCCAGATTTTCACTTCCCCGGTTTCACTTCGCGAACGTTACAACCGGATGCCGGAAAACCTGAACCGAAATATCGGTACTCGCCTTGAATACCGCAATCCGCTGAACAATCTGTTTTTCAATGTGCGTTACGGCTACAATACCAACCGCAGAAATCTCATCGAGCAGTTTAGCGGAGATGCATTTAATTCAACACTCAGTTTGATTGAGCTCGAAAATACCACTTCATCACAGACAGAAAGTGCTGAAATTGGTAAATATTTCCCGAAGTTCAAGACTAATGCGTCCCTGAACTTTTCAAATACCGATTCGAACGGATTTTCTTATTTTAATGCGTTGCAGGAATCTAAAGTGAGCCGTCAGAATTTCGGATTTAAGTTTAATAACACCTATTTTTCATTCTTAAGTGTAGACTATAACATCTCGATGAACTGGTCTGCGCAGAAAAATGCGAGCCAGAATCGCGTGACGAAAAGTTCAGGCTGGAACCACAACCTGGCCGCTTATATTTACCCAATTGAAAATCACACCATAGGATTTTTCTGGGACGAACTGCACACCAGCGTACGCGAGCAGAACTTCAGCAATGCCTTCTTTGATCTTTCGTACCAGTACACTTGGGCAAAGAAGAAGATCGATTTTGAAGTGAAGTGGCTGAATATCGCCAATACAGATGTCTTCGAGCGAATCAGCTACGACCCAACACTTTTATTGACCTCGGTAAACAGTGTCCGAATCCGCCCGAGCCAGGTGATGTTTACGGTTAAATTTAATTTTAAATAAAATGAAAAAGATTACCGCACTGTTTTTATTGTTCGGGCTGATGGTTTCGGCACAGAACAACAGAGTGATTTACGAATATACATTCCGGCCCGATTCTTCGAAGACCGACAGTCTGAAAACCGAATGGATGTATCTTGACATCTCTAAGAACGGTTCGAAATATTACAGTAAAAAAGCCTTCGAAAACGATTCTATTGTCGCCGAAAGCATTAAAAAACAAATGGCATCCGGCAGCCGAAACATAGCCGTCTCACGCCAGCGCAACGGCATCGAGATCAGTTATGAAGTGGAGAAGCTGTATCCCGGATATCAAACTTTTCTCACTGCGTCCATTGGCAATGACAGCTATAAAGTTGCCGAAGACAGAACACCTGTTTGGAAAATTCAGCCTGAAAAGAAAAAAATCGGGGAGTTCATGGCTCAGAAAGCGGTGACCGATTTTGCCGGCAGAAGTTGGGAAGCGTGGTTCACGCCCGATGTTCCTATTCAGGACGGTCCTTACAAATTTTCGGGATTGCCGGGTTTAATTGTTTCTGTAGCAGACCGCAGCGGCAGCCACAGCATTGAATTGAAAGGTCTAAAGAAAATAACGCAAACTTCCTCCACCGAAGTTGACACGCAGGGTCGCGATTTACCGTTTACTCGGCGCAAACCCATTGAAGTAAACCGTAAACAATATGCCCAAAAGCTTAAGCAGTACGAAAACGATCCCGTACAGGGAATGCGCGAACTTCTTGCGAGACCGAATTCGAAGGTGAAAATCAATATGAACGGCAAGGAAATTTCAGATCCTGCCGAGATTCTGCGCACAATGGAACGAAACGCGCGCGAAGAAATAGCCCGCAACAACAATAAGATAGAATTGGAACCTTAAAAAAATAAATCCCACCTTTTGGCGGGATTTATTATTAATAATCTGAAGTATCAGCACTTGGGCCGTAACTTGGCGGCACCGGAATGTTCTTTAGCCGGTAATAGACGCCGAGCTGGGCTCGGTGATGGGTGATCTGGTCTAATGCGTGGCGCATCGCGCTGTATTTGGTAAAATCTGCCAGGATTTGTTCCCCCATAGACATACTCCACTTTCCGTCAAGTTCTGCTTCCTGCATTGCTTTGAACACAGTTTTGGTCTTGCTGTAATCTTCCTCAAATTTTTGCTGAAGTTCTTCTTTGGTGTCCAAAAAGGTAGGCTTGTAATCTCCGGCAGAAAAATCGAGGTTTTCGGTTTTCATGATGATTTCAGGCCAGCCGAAAATCTCGGCGATGTGCGTGGCGAGCGGCATCATTTTCATGCTTTTTTCGTGTGGTGCATAGTCATTCAGGCTGTCGTCGTACAATTCAAAAAACTGTTTGGTAATCTGGTACTCATTTTCAAATTCTTTTCTGAGGTTAGGTAAAGTTTCCATCGGTTTTTAAAATTTTGTATAAAGTTACGCAAGCGCACAATTCTGCAATAAAATTTTAACATTAAAATATCCTTTAAAACTGTAACAATTATTTCAGCTTCTTTACTAATCATTAAAATATTAAATATGAAAAAGTTTTTCGCCCTGTTTCTGCTTACGGCCTTCATGGCAGTAAACGCACAGGAAACTGCCAACAGGTTTTTCTACGAACTTTCTTACAAACCGCGAAAAGATTCGGCCAAAGTAGAGAAAGTGATGATGATTCTGGATGTGACAAAAGACAAATCCATTTACCGGGATTATACTATGGTAGCGCAGGATTCTATCCTTAAAATACAGTTTGAGCAGATGATGAAATCGGGCGTGTACAAAGATTTTTCGAAAATGGTTACAATGCCAAAATTTTCGGAAAAGGTGTACAAATTCTATCCTGATATGAAAATTCAGTACGTGGAGCGCATCTCAAGCGGCTTCACGCCGGTGAACATCGGGTATGATGATGAATCAAAAATGAACTGGAATATATCTGCCGAAAAGGCGAAGATCGGAAGTTATAATACCCAAAAAGCGACCACCGAATTTGGCGGGCGACAGTGGGTAGCGTGGTTTGCAGCAGATATTCCGCTTCAGGACGGACCTTACAAGTTTCACGGTTTGCCTGGCCTGATCGTAAAGGTAGAAGATGCAGAAAAAAATTATTCGTGGGAATTGAAAGGTAACCGCAAAGTGCCGAACTTTTCTGAAACGACGTATATGGAAACCATCGCTCCCGGTGGAAATGGTGGAAAAGTGCAGGTAGTTTCACGCGAGAAATTCGAAAAAACCTTTGCAGATTACAAAAAAGACCCGTTCGCCTCGATGCGTCCGATGCTGAAGCCGGAAATGCTTTCTCAGAAAATGCCGGGTAGCGATGCTACAATCGGTGAAACATTGAAGCAGCAGGAAAAAATGGTGAAAGAATTTTATGGGGCGAACAGTAACCCAATAGAAATCACTATGCCGCTGGTAAAACCTAAGAAATAACATTCACTACACTAACTTATATTTGGAAACCTTAAGGCCTTTGGCTTAAAGGTTTTTTTGTAAGTCTTAAGAGAGAACTTTCCTTATTTAGATTAAATTTAAATAACGTATATTTGTGCTGAAAATTTTTAGAGTTGAGAAAATTAAAATCAGATAAGTTGTGCTGCTTTCCCAAATCAGAAATTGGCAGAATAGTAGGTTACCAAAATGACGACCTGAACATGCCCAACAAGATAATAGAAATGGGTTTATTGCCGGACACGGTTTTCAGGATTCTGTATCAGGCACCGTTCCGCGGACCGCTTTACGTAGAGTTTGGCGATGAAAAAAGCCGAATCGCTTTGCGCGAAGAAGAAGCGAGATTCATTATCGTAGAAACAGCGGTGTAGAAGACAAGGTGAAGTTGGGTATAAATAAGAGGAGGTGAAGATGCAGAACGTATCAAAAAGCAAACAGATTTTATTGGTCGGAAATCCCAATGTGGGAAAATCCACTATTTTCAACCTGCTGTGCAACAGACAGCAAAAAACCGGAAACTACGCCGGTGTCACGGTAGCGAGCCATTCGGGTACCTACGAATATCAGGGTGAAACCGTTGAAGTTATCGATTTACCCGGCTCTTACAGCATTTATCCGGGCTCCGAAGACGAAGCCATTTTTTCAAAATTTCTTATTGATGAACAGCAGAACTATGCCGGCGTGGTGTACATTCTGGAAGCACTGAGCATCAAACGCGGGCTTTTGCTTTTCCAGCAAATCCAGGATCTTGGGATTCCGGTTCTGGTAGTGGTCAATCAAATAGATCAGGCCGAAAGACGCGGAATTAATATTGACGTCAATACCCTGTCAGCCGCGCTTGGCGTTCCTGTGCTACAGTCGAATGCGAAGAAAAATCTTGGTATTGAAGATATTCGCGGCGCCGTTTTTAATAATAGTTTTAAAGTTTCTGAGAATATCACATTTGAAATTCCCGTAGAACAGAAAGGGCTGGTATTTAAGATACTTCAGGAAACCAAAGAAAACAATCAGTACCGGATCTGGACACTGCTTGCTTCTGAAACCTACCTTGGCAAGCTCGAAAGCGTACACGAGCAACTGAACGCCGATGAGGTAAAATGTCTGGTCCCCAAAAGACTTCAGACGCAGGAAACCGTTCGGAGATACCAGAATATTGACCGGATCATTGGCAAAGTGATCGCCAAAAAACCTCAGTTTAAAGAACTTCTTACCGAAAAACTCGATAAAATATTGGTGCACCAGTTTTGGGGATACATCGTTTTTGGTTTGGTACTGCTGATGATTTTTCAAAGTGTCTTCTGGCTCGCGGAATATCCGATGAACTGGATTGCGGACGCTTTCTTCTGGCTGTCTACATTTGTCGGAACACATATGCCCGGAGGTCCGCTCAACTCCCTGATAGCGAACGGAATAATTCCCGGAATCGGTGGAATAGCGATGTTCGCGCCCCAAATTGGTATACTCCTTTATTTTCTCTACTTACTCGAAGATTCCGGCTACATGGCGCGTGTCATTTTCCTGATGGACCGCTTCCTGAAACCTTTCGGGCTGAATGGGAAAAGTATCGTCCCACTTGTTTCCGGTACCGCGTGTGCCATTCCGGCGGTGATGTCTACCCGGAACATTGAAAATGTGAAAGAAAGACTCATCACCATTCTGGTAACGCCGTTTATGACCTGTTCTGCACGGCTGCCGGTTTACAGCATCATTATTTCACTTGTAATCCCAGACGGATCTTTTGGCGGTATCAGTTACAAGGCATTGACGCTGATGGCGATGTACTTTCTGGGCTTCTTTGCTGCGCTTGCTACTGCACTCTTACTTAAGACAATCATTAAGAATAAATCCAAATCTTTCCTCGTAATGGATTTACCGGCGTATAAAACACCGCTTTTCGGTTACGATTTTAAACTGGTCTTGGGTAAAGTCTGGGAGTTTATCACGGGTGCGGGTAAAATAATCTTCTTTTTCAGTATCATCATTTGGCTTTTCAGCTACTTTGGACCAAAAACTGAAACAGATCAGTATGTCGCAACGGACGTGAAATTAGAAAACTCCTATCTGGCAAAGATGGGTAAGGCTATAGAACCGGCAATAGCACCACTGGGATATGACTGGAAGATGGGCGTCGGCGTACTGACGAGTTTTGTAGCGCGCGAGGTGTTCGTAGGCACGCTTTCTACGCTTTACAGCCTTGACGAGGAAGCACCCGAAGACCGGATTATCGATAAGATGCGGAACGATGTAAAGCCAAATGGCCAGAAAGTCTTCAGCTTCGCGACCGGAATTTCTATCCTGGTGTTTTATGCCTTTGCGATGCAGTGCGCATCTACACTAGCGGTGGTTTACAAAGAGACTAAATCATGGAAATGGACGGTGGCGCAGCTATTCGGGATGACAGGTTTGGCGTACGTGGCGGCACTGTTTGCCTTTCAAATTCTTCAATAATGGAAAATTCAGCACTTATTCAATATTTAATTGTTGCACTCCTCGTGGGTTTCGCGGTGTGGTATCTCATCCGGATTCTGCGCAAAACCTTTTCACCGGGCAAATTTAAGAATGGTAAGCCAGGCTGTGATTCAGACTGTGGCTGCGGATGATGTCATCCACTGGCTTCGTTTGTCAATAGCTTCCAATACTGGTTTAATTTTAAACCTTCAGTTTAAGGGTTTTCAGTCATTTACCGCCATCTTAATTTTCCGTAAATTTGCCGCATCAAAAAAAAAGGTAAACACTTGTTTAATTTGTATTTAAGAAAGTATGGCTCTAATTAAAAGTATTTCCGGAATCCGCGGAACCATCGGTGGAAAAGTTGATGACAACCTGACGCCGATTGATATTGTAAAATTCACATCCGCTTTCGGATACTGGCTCCAAAAAACAGAAAACCGCAAAGATTTAACACTTGTAATCGGGCGTGATGCCAGGATTTCAGGTAAGATGGTCAACTCGCTTGTTACCGCCACTTTGCAGGGTTTGGGGATCAATGTTATCGATCTCGGACTTTCTACCACGCCAACCGTGGAGGTGATGGTGCCAGAACTTAATACTGATGGCGGCATAATTCTTACGGCGTCACACAACCCGAAACAATGGAATGCCTTGAAACTGCTCAACCGAAAAGGTGAGTTTATCAGCGGAGAAGACGGCACAGAAGTTCTTAAAATTGCCGAAACTGCCGACTTTAATTTTGCTGAAGTGGATGAACTCGGAACTTACACTACGCAGGAAGACGGTTTTGACATCCACATCCAGAAAATTCTGGATTTGCCGATGGTAGATGCTGAAGCCATCAAACAGAAAAAATTTAAAATAGTAGTAGACGCGGTGAATTCTACGGGTGGAATCGCCGTACCGATGCTTCTCGAAAAACTCGGTTGCGAAGTGGTAGAACTCTATTGCGAACCAAACGGTCATTTTCCACACAATCCGGAGCCTTTAAAGGAACATCTGGGAGATATTTGTGAGCTCGTGAAGAGTGAAAAAGCTGATATGGGAATTGTAGTAGATCCTGATGTAGACCGTCTTGCCCTCGTGGATGAAAACGGTGATCTGTTCGGCGAAGAATACACACTGGTGGCGGTTGCCGATTATATCCTGAAAAATAAGCCTGGCGTTGCAGTTTCGAATCTTTCTTCGAGTCGTGCTCTTCGCGATGTAGCCACAAGACACGAATCTACTTATTTTGCGAGTGCAGTAGGCGAGGTGAACGTGGTAAATGTAATGAAAGAAAAAAACGCGGTGATCGGAGGAGAAGGAAACGGTGGAATTATCTATCCTGAACTGCACTACGGGCGTGATTCACTGGTTGGGATTGCCTTGTTCCTGAGTCATCTGGCGCTTGAAAACAAGACGGTTTCTGAGTTGCGGGCAAGCTATCCGGATTATTTCATGGGGAAAAAGAAAATCGAGCTTACGCCGGATATTGATGTAGACGGAATTTTAATAAAGATGAAAGATTTGTATCCAAATGATAAGGTTTCTATTGTAGACGGTGTAAAAATTGATTTCAAGGAGAACTGGGTTCATTTAAGAAAATCGAATACTGAGCCGATTATCCGGATCTACACGGAAGCGTTTTCACAGACCGAAGCGGATGGTCTGGGAGATGAGATGATACTTAAAATTAAAAGTCTGCAATAAAAATGCGGATTACTGATGTGCAATTCCGCCGGATTTGCGAACTTTAGTAAAATTATTTTTTAAATATCATTATTAAATGCGTCAGATGGTTGATTAAAACACATAAAGGCGCGAAACTGGATTTAAAACCGCACAAATTTTATTAAAAAGTTTTTTCGGGGTTTGTAAGTAAAATTCAAACATTGGAAATAACACTGAGAAAATATATTGGAAGAATTTTTTGAAAACGAGCTTGTTAAGAAGTTCGAAGAAATGGTGGAAAACAATGATGAACTCTACTTCGAAACTGAAGAGTACGAGGAAATCATCATTCACTACCTTGAAATGGGCGACATTACCTTTGCGGAAATGGCGACCAATTTTGCAATGAAGTTGCACCCCAATTCACTGGAACTGAAGATAAAGAAATTCGAGGTTTATCTGGAACTGGAAAATTATGCGCCTGCAAAGGAACTTATGATGGAGTTGAAGGAAGCTTCAATGGAAAGCACTGATTTTCTTGTGTGCTGCGCAAAATATTATTCTAATCTTGGAAACCCGCGCCGGGCAATTGAATATTGCGAAAAAGCGCTGGAACTGGAAGAAGAAGAAAATTTCCTGCACAATTTCATCGCTGATGAGTTTGTGAACCTTGAAGATCCTTTTAATGCGCTGAAACACTATAAATTGGCACTCACATTCGATCAGCAGGACGAATATTCGCTGGAGAACATTATGTTTTGCTACAATCAGCTCAAACGTACGGATGAAGCCATCGAATTCTTGAACGGTTATCTTGATAAATTCGCCTTTTCGGAAACCGCATGGTATGAATACGGACAGTTTTATTTCAACCGCAAGAACTACGATGAAGCGATCCGTGGTTTCGATTATCTGCTCGCAATCAATCCGCAATCCGTGGGCGTTTATGCCAACAAAGCTGCGTGCTATGAAGCGATGGGCGAGTGGCTGAAAGCGGTAGAGGTTTATGAGGAAATGCTGGTGCTTGAATATACCAAATCTTTTACCTACTACAAGATTGGTCTGTGTTATAAGGAGAACAAGCAGCTTGCGCTGGCTCTGCAGGCTTTCCAGAAATCTTTGCGGGACGATCCTCAGTTCTATCTTTCGATGATGGAGCAATCTTACATTTATGAAGAGATGGGCGGCATGAAAGAGGCGCTGCACTTTGCGCGTGAAGCGGTACTGATGAATGATTCAAACCTCGATTACCAAAAGAGGCTGGCTTATTTATATATCGATTCCGGCCGTTTTGATGAGAGTTTGGTTGCGCTGAAGAAACTGGTAGATACAGAACCAACGCGTTTTTACAACTGGTATGCGTATGCAGAAGTTTTAATGCTTACGGGCGATTTTGATGAAGCTGTCGTTGTGTTGAATAATGCCACAAAGCTCCATAACCGTGCAGAAATCTTCTATCAGCTGAGCAACTGCTATTTCCATATAAACAATCCCAAAAGCGGCCGTTCAGCACTTGCGAAAGCCCTTAAGCTGGATCCGCAGCTACTGGAAGATATGAAACAGAAGTATCCTTTCCTGCGTGAAGAAGTTGAACGCGAAAAGACTAAGAAGAAATAAAGCAAATAAAAAACCCTGTCAGTTTCGACAGGGTTTTTTGTGAGTAATGATAGTTTAAACGCTTTGCTTTTTCTTCGCAGGTTCGCCTACAAGGCCGTCACGGTTTTCATTTACAGTGAGGACCAGCGTTCCGCCTTCTGCAAGCTGTTTGTTTACCAGCATTTCGGCAAGCAAATCTTCGATATATTTCTGGATGGCACGCTTCAGCGGTCTTGCGCCGAAATCTTTATCCCAGCCTTTCTCTGCAATGAAGTCTTTCGCATCCTGCGTAAGCTCAACCTTATAGTTAAGTTTTTCAAGTCTTTGATACAACTTATTAAGTTCAAGATCGATAATTTTCGAAATATGATCTTTTTCAAGATTGTTGAATATCACGATATCATCGATACGGTTCAAAAATTCTGGCGCAAAAGCTTTCTTCAATGCATTTTCTATCGTGCTTCTCGCACGTGCATCGCTGGTGGACTTTTTGGCAGATGTACCGAAACCTACACCATCACCGAAATCTTTAAGGTCACGTGTACCGATATTCGACGTAAGGATAATGATCGTATTTCTGAAATCAATCTTTCTACCGAGTGAATCTGTGACGAAACCTTCATCTAAGATCTGAAGCAGGATATTAAATACATCCGGATGCGCTTTCTCGATCTCATCTAAAAGCACCACTGCATAAGGCTTTCTGCGAATCGCTTCGGTTAGCTGGCCACCTTCTTCATAACCTACATATCCCGGAGGCGCACCTACGAGCCTTGACACTGCAAATTTTTCCATGTATTCGCTCATATCGATTCTAATGAGTGCTTCATCGGAATCAAATAATTCGCGCGCCATCACTTTTGCAAGTTCGGTTTTACCTACACCGGTAGTTCCAAGGAAAATGAAGGTTCCGATTGGTCGGTTCGGATCTTTAAGGCCCGCACGGTTTCGCTGTATGGCTTTCACCACTTTCCGCACCGCTTCTTCCTGACCGATGACTTTTCCGTTCATCATTTCATCCATATTCGAAAGTTTGTCGAGCTCATTTTTGCCCACTTTCGTCACCGGAATTCCGCTCATCATAGACACTACTTCTGCCACGCTTTCTTCCGTTACTTCCTCTTTTTTTTCCTTTACATTTTTATCCCAGTTTTCCTGCGCGATGTTCAGTTCTATCTGTAACCTTTCTTCCTCATCTTTCAGTTTTCTTGCTTCAAGGTAATCCTGACGTTTTACCGCTTTCTGCTTTTGATCTTTAATGAGTTCAATCTGTTTTTCATGCTCAATGATTTCAGTCGGAACTTTCATGTTCTTGATGTAGACACGGGATCCGGCCTCATCCATCGCGTCGATCGCTTTATCCGGTAAAAAACGGTCTGTGATATATCTCGCCGTGAGATTTACACAGGCATTGATGGCTTCGTCGGTATACGTTACATTGTGGTGATCTTCGTATTTGTCTTTAATCTGATTGAGTATCTGCACGGTCTCCTCCACCGAAGTAGGTTCTACCATCACTTTTTGGAAACGTCTCTCCAGCGCGCCGTCTTTCTCGATGTACTGGCGATATTCATCCAGCGTTGTAGCACCGATGCATTGAATCTCGCCGCGTGCGAGCGCAGGTTTGAACATATTTGAGGCATCAAGGCTTCCGGTAGAACTGCCGGCACCCACGATGGTGTGAAGCTCGTCTATAAATAAGATCACATCGCGGTTTTTCTCAAGTTCTGTCATGATGGCTTTCATGCGTTCCTCAAACTGTCCGCGGTATTTTGTACCGGCAACAAGACTCGCCAGATCAAGTGTGATGACACGTTTTCCGTAAAGAACACGTGAAACCTTTTTCTGCTGGATTCGTAAAGCCAAACCTTCTGCAATAGCAGATTTACCAACTCCCGGTTCACCGATTAAGAGTGGATTGTTCTTTTTTCTTCGCGACAGGATCTGTGAAACACGTTCAATCTCTTTTTCACGGCCGATAACGGGATCAAGTTTCCCGTCTTTTGCAAGAGAGGTAAGGTCACGCCCAAAATTATCGAGGGTGGGCGTCTTGCTTTTACCAGATCCGATGTTTCCGGTAGGTTTACGCATTTGGCTGTATTCTTCGCGCTCTTCATCATCGTCATAGGCGCTCATTTTTGGGTCCTGACCTGAGTTTTTCAGCAGCAATCTGTATTCTGCAGTTACGCGCTCATAATCAATGTCATAAGAACTTAAAATGCTAGTAGTAGGGTCGTCTGCTTTATAAAGCATACCCAAAAGCAGGTGTACTGTGTTGATCTCTGAACTTTGGTATTGTCTGCACTCCAGTTCAGAACGTTTCACGGCTTGGTCAGCCATTTTAGTAAATGAAATCTTCCCTGTATCAGCTGCAAACGGATTGATTCCTGCGGCTGACATATTTTCTATTTTTCGGCGGATCTGCGTAAGATCTGCGCCTAAACTTTGCAGAATTTCCTTTGCGGAATTCTCGGTTTTTATCATGCCCAGCAGAAAGTGTTCGGTATTAAGGAACTCGCTTTGTAAGCGTTTTGCCTCGCTTTTACTTTGCTGGAAGACCTGATCTAAACCGTTTGAAAATTTATGGTCCATATAATTGCTCAATATTTGTGAAAAATTTAGTGAAAATCACTCTTGATTTCCAGTGCCAATCAAAGTTACAAATACTTGACCAAAATCATTTAATGACGTATTGGCAGGAAAAAGTTTTCGCATCTCATTGAAAATATGTAGGTTTGTGCCCTTTTAATTTACATTTATGACCCCGGAAATTACAAATTTTGTTGGCTATGGCGCTTCGCTTTTTATCGTGCTGAGTTTTGTACTTAAAGATATTACCAAAATCCGCATTGTGAACCTTATCGGCTGCATCCTGTTTGTAGTTTATGGTGTTTTCAGCGACTATCTTTGGCCAATCATTATTCCGAATGCCATTTTGTGCTTTATCCAGGTGTACCATCTGCTGAAGAAATCATAAGACCGAAATGAAAGTTGTAGTCTCTGCGTTCAGCAATCTGTATACCGATCAAAGGATCGAGAAAGTGTGCGATACACTGTGCAATGCAGGCTACAAGGTGATCTTAATCGGTAATGATTATGGAGGTAGCGGCGAGATCAGCCGGCCATATCCGGTGAAAATCATTAAACAAAAATCTTTATCGCTTAGACTTGCCTATCCGGAATTTAACTGGAAGCTCTTTTTTGAATTAAAGAAACACGTTGACAGCGAAACCATCTTTCTCGCAAATGATCTCGATGCACTTTTGCCGAATTATTTAGTTTCAAAATCATTAAAAATACCTCTGGTTTTCGACAGCCACGAGATTTTCACCGAAATGCCCGCTATTCAGGGCCGTTTTACACAGAAAGTCTGGCGCCAACTGGAATCTTTCCTGCTGCCGAAAATTGAGTATATGATGACCGAAAGCGAGAGTTATGCGCAGTGGTTTTCGGAAAAATATGGTGTGAATCCTGTCGTCATCCGAAATATTCCGAAAAAATTAAAGCAACCCGAAACATTCCCCGAAAATCAGCCGAAAATCGTGTTGTATCAGGGAGCTATCAATCAGTCGCGCGGAATTAGGCAGGCAATCTTAGCCATGAAACATCTTGAAGGTGTGATCTTTAAAATTGCCGGTGACGGACCTAAAATTAATGAATATAAAGCGTTGGTTATCAGTGAAAATCTATCAAACAAAGTAAAATTTTTAGGCAAGCTGATTCCTACAGAACTCCGAAAAGTGACTCGAACAGCAGATGTAGCCGTAAGTCTTGAAGAAAACGGTGGTGTGAGTTATCTCTACTCGCTGCCGAATAAAGTTGCCGACTGCATTCAGGCGCGCGTACCCTTGGTTATGATTAATTTTCCTGAGATGATGCGCGTTTACAGTGATTTTAAAATTGGAGAAATCGTACAAAACCACGAACCTGAAACGATTGCCGCTGCAATAAAAACCATTCTTCAAAACGGACGTGCCCATTACCAACCCGAACTTGAGCGTGCCGCCGCTGAACTTTGCTGGGAAAACGAGGAAGACAAAATCACAGATTTGTTCGCAAAAGTAACTGCCGAAAATTTCTAAAACCGAAATCGTTATCTTTGTGCAAATTGAAGCGAGCAGATGACAATCAAGGAAAAACAGCAGGAAATTGTAGAAGAATTCGCCTTTCTGGAAGATTGGGAACAGAAATACGAGTACATAATCGATCTCGGAAAAGAGCTGAAAGGTTTGCCCGAAGACCGGAAAACCGATTCAAATCTTATCAAAGGATGCCAGTCTCAGGTATGGATTGATGCCGATTTCCGCGACGGAAAGCTATATTTCGATGCCGATTCAGACGGTATTTTGCCTAAAGGCATTGTTTCGCTGCTCGTTTCCATCTACAGCGGACACAGCACACAGGAAATCCTGGATTCTGATTTTGATTTTATCTCTGAAATTGGTCTGCAGGAATTTTTATCGCCATCACGGGCCAACGGCCTTATGGCGATGACCAAGCAAATAAAGTTCTATGCCGTGGCTTTCCAACTGAAAAAATGACGACCATCTTAGCTTACCGTTTCTCAGCGTTTGGTGACGTGGCCATGACGGTGCCCGTTTTCACAGAATTTCTGGAACAGAATCCTCACGTACAGATCGTTTTTCTCTCTCGCGCTAACTTTCGGGATCTTTTCACGGGATTGCCCAACTTTATATTTAAAGGCGTCGACATCAACGATTATAAAGGTTTTCTGGGAATGCGGAAGCTCGCAAAAGAGCTTAATGCCGAATTCACACCTGATTACGTTGCGGATTTTCACGATGTGATCCGAACGAAGATTTTGAGTCGCGCCTTCCGCCGCAAAGGCTTTCCCGTGCATATAATCGACAAGGGCAAAGACGCGAAAGATCATCTCACAGACATTTGGAACATCGAAAAAGGGCCGCTGAAACCTAACACCGAGCGGTATGCCGATGTTTTCCGTAAAATGGGTTTTACCGTTGAGCTTTCGCACACCTACCGAACTCTGTCGGACAACAAAGCCGGAATTGGTTTCGCGCCTTTCGCGCAGCATACGGGTAAAATGTTACCGCTCGAGAAATCATTTGAACTCGCCAGATTGCTTGCACAAAAAGACAAAGTTTATTTTTTTGGAGGTGGCAGTACGGAGATTGAAGTACTCGATAAATGGGTTTCGCAAATCCCAAATTCCGTGAATATGGCCGGAAAACTATCGTTAACCGAAGAGCTCGACCAAATTGCCCGTCTGAAAGTAATGATTTCGATGGATTCCGCGAATATGCATTTAGCAAGTTTAGTAGGTACGCGCTGTATCTCCGTGTGGGGTTCCACTCATCCCTATGCGGGTTTTTTGGGGTACGGACAGGCGGAGGCAGATGTGGTGCAGGTAAAGGACCTTACTTGCCGGCCATGTTCGGTCTTCGGAGATAAACCCTGCTATCGTGGGGACTGGGCGTGTCTGCATGAGATTGATATTCAGCAGATAACCTCGAAAATTTAAAATTAATCCCTAAATTCTTTTTAGAGGAATTTGTCGCCTTTTTTAATGCTTTTCAAATCGTGGATGTATTCTTTGATGCGCTGGTCATTCTTACGCGGGCAGATTAGCAGAGCCTTATCAGTATCCACAATGATGTAATCTTTAAGTCCGTCGATTATTGCTGCTTTATTCTTGTTTTTAATCTGTATAATGTTGCCCTGCGTGTGATAGGTCAACACATTTTTGGACTGAATTGCGTTCTTATTCTCGTCCTTTTTAGAGTTTTCAAAAACTGAAGTCCAGGTGCCAAGGTCACTCCAACCCAAATCTGCGGGTATTACATAAACATTTTGGGCCTTCTCTAGAATTCCGTTATCAATGGATATTTTTGCAACTTTCGGGTAAATGGTTTCGATGCATGTTGCTTCCTCATCCGTATTGTATTCACAACTGATAAACTGCTGCGACATGTCTTGCAGATACTCTTCAAATGCGGCTAAAATCGATTTTGTGTTCCAGATAAAAATGCCTGCATTCCATAGAAAATCACCACTTTCGAGGAAACTTTCTGCAATTTCGAGATCAGGTTTTTCGGTAAAGGTTTTTACTTTAAAATAATCTGAATTCTCTGTTTCGAGGAACTGAATATAGCCGAAGCCGGTATCCGGACGAGTTGGTGTGATACCAAGCGTGATGAGAAAATCGTTTTGGGATGCCAGATTGAAAGCCAATTCCACCTTTTCAAGAAATGTTTTTTCTTTAAGGATCAAATGATCTGCGGGCAGCACGATCATATTAGCATTCGGGTTTTTGGCTGCAATTTTCTTCGCCATGTAAATATTACATGCTGCCGTGTTTTTCATCATCGGTTCACCTACAATATTCGCCTGATTAATCTCCGGCAGCTGTTGTTCGGTGAGCGAAACATATTCGCTGTTAGTGATGACGTAGATGTTTTCTGCCGGTACGATCTGGCTGATACGGTCATAGGTCTGCTGTATCATGGTTCGGCCGGTGCCTAAAATGTCCTGAAACTGTTTGGGGTATTTTTGTGTACTCAGAGGCCAGAATCTGCTGCCGATTCCTCCGGCCATTATCACGCAGTAATTATTTGATTGGGACATATTTAACTGATTTTTTCTACCCTCGCCAACGGCCTGAAAATATACTTTTTCGTGTTTTCGAGGTTGGTGCAAAGATAGTTCTTTTTCCGCTTTCCATCGAGGGAGTACCGTTCATTGCGGTAGATGAATAGGTCACCATCAGCCAAATCTTCGATGTATAAACTCTCGTCTTCGCAATCTTCTATGTGGAAATATTTTACAAGGTCCGGGCTGGACATAAAGTTAGCTTTCGGCGCTTTGGCAAATTTTAATATGATGGGCTTCAGATCATTGGCATACACCGAAATGCTGCCCACAAGCATCATTCGGAACGTTTGCTTCCACTCCTGGCCGTGCGGCGAAATGCGGTAACCGAATTCCTGAAATGCAAGAAGGTGCGCCAGTTCGTGCGTGAGGACAAAGAAGAAAAGTTCAGGTTGTAGGGTGCCGTTCACCGTAATCTGATGTGAACCGTCCGGCATTTTCCGGTAATCCCCAAGCTTTGATTGTCGCTTGCGCGTAATTTTGATGTGAATAATGTGCTCACCAAACCAGGTTTTCAGAAAAGGCAGCGTGCCTTCAGGCAAAAACCTTTCAAGATTAGTGATCGACATTCAATGATTATTTAAAGACTTAAAGGTATCCCTGCATAAAAATTAAGCAGTTTCAGGCTGAAAAGATAGTTGTATTTTGCCTGAGCTACAGATCCCTGCGCATTGGCATAATTGTTTCGGGCTGCATTAAGGTCATACACGGTAGAACGGCCTGCTGCAAAGCTTTTCTCGGCAAAATTGAGTGCAAGTTCCGCACTGCGTTCAGCCTCACGGGCCGCTGAAAAAGCCGCGAAATTACTTTCGGCGTCAAACTGCGCCTGCTGAACATTCTGCAGCACCTGCTGCCGCTGCTGCCGGAAGGTCGTTTTTGCAATATCTTCGTTTATTTTAGCCTGCTCCACTTGCAGTTTTGTAATTCCTTTGTTGAAAATCGGGATGTTGGCCGATAACCCGAGCTGCTGCCCGAAATTATCTTTGTACTGCTTGAAAAAGCCACTTTCACGAATTGGGTTTCCATTGATGTCGGCACCTGCGTAATTGGTTACCAATGAATTAAAATACGATGTCCCAATACCCGCGCTGGCACTTACCACCGGCCAGAATGCAGTTTCGGTAACTTGGGTTTGTGCCTCCGCGGCCTGTACTCGGCTCTCAGCCGCTTTTATTTGAGGTTGGTTTTCGTATGCTTTTTCAATGATATTTTCAGCTGTGAAAAGTGGCGCTCCCAGTGTATCGTCCACCGGAACATCCTGAATGTCAAAGTTTTTGTATTCTTCGAGCTGAAGTAGCATTGCCAGTGCAAAAAGACTTCTGTTTGTATTGATGCGCGCTGTTTCCACGTTCTGTTTTTCACGCGCGAGTGCTGCTTCTGCTTCAGCTAATACCGTTCGGGCAGTTGTTCCGACGTCGGTGGTGATCTTTGCACGCTGATAAAGTCTTTCTGCATTTTCGAGCGCGCTGGCCGAAATCTTGGCGATCTCACGGTTGAGAAGCACAGACAGATATTGCTGCGCAATCTGAAGCGAGATATCGTTTTTTATTCTTTCGGTATCGTATTTTGTAGCCGCGACTTCAAATTCCGTACGGCGGATATTTTTTTCAAGACGTCCGTTATTGAAAAGAAGGATGTCTGCGCCCACGCTTGCATTGTTGTTGAAATTATCATTCCGGTCCGTGGTCCCAAAAATATCTCGGCCCTGACCAAAACTAGCGCTGTTGCTGATGTTTCCGGAAACTGATGGTAAATATTCGCGCTTCGCAATTTCGAGCGATTTATCCTGGATCCGCGTGTTTAAAGTATTCTGAATTACGGTCAGATTATTCTCCAACGCATAATTTACACATTCCTGCAGCGTCCATTTTTTCTGCGAAAAAGCGGTGACAGAGAACAAAACCAGTAAAACTGCAGCAGATTTCTTCATTATTAATTTTAATTAATAAGACGGCAATTTTTTTTAAATGTTACACGTTGGCTTTCAGTTCGCTGATCCGCGAAACAATCGGCATAGAAAAGATACCGCTCTTTTGAAGGAACAGTTCATAAAATACAATTGACTTTTCAGCAAAACCGGGCGTTTCCTCTTCCTTAAATTTAAAGTAAAAAAGGTGCCCAAGAAGTTCGTAAAAAGCAACTTGGTGTGCGGGCTCTTTCGCTTCGATGAGTCCAGTGATTTTCGCCGTGTCTTTTTCGGCAAGCTTTTCAAAAGTCATCTTGAACGTGTCATTCATATTTGTATCAAAGATGCGCTGAAGTTCTGTGGAGTCGCCGTCATTTTTGCCGCCCAGAATCATTTTGCCTAAAAATTCAGAAAACTGTTTTACGATTCTTATGATGTAATCTTTGTCGTGGATCATGGGTTTATTTAAATGGGTTCAAAGGGTTCAATGTTCAAGTTGTTAAAAGGGTTTGATTGTTCAAAAATAATTAGAACTAAAATTATTTAAGCAAAGAAAATATACGCCAAAATAACCGAAGTGATGATGCCCACGAGGTCCGCAAGTAACATGGCCGTGACGGTGTAGCGTGTGTTTCTGATACCCACCGCGCCGAAATATACCGCGATGACGTAGAATGTAGTATCGGAACTTCCCTGGAGCACCGCTGCCAGCCTGCCCTGGAAACTGTCGGCACCAAAGGTCTGCATCGTATCCACCATCATCCCGCGTGCGCCTGATCCGGACAGCGGTTTGATGAGCGCCGTAGGTAAACCATCCACAAATCTGGTGTCAAAGCCGGCAACCGCAGCAAACCATTTCATTCCATCAATCAGCACATCAAAAACGCCGGAAGTCCGCAGCAATGAGATGGCGATCAACATCCCAACCAGATACGGAATGATTTTCACACAAGTCCAGAACCCTTCTTTCGCGCCCTCGATAAAGGCGTCGAACACATTTATTTTTTTATAAACACCGCCCAGAACAATCGCAAAGAAAATCAGCAAGATAATTCCGTTGCTGAGGAGCATAGAGAAATTATCAATGCCTTCTTTAGATAAATTTACCAGGTAAACGACTAATAACCCGACGATTGCGGAGATGCCGCCAACGTAAGCAATTACCGCCGGCTGAAGCAAATTGATCTTTTGATAAAGCGAAACGATGATCATCGCGGCCATCGTGGCCGCAAAAGTGGCGATCATGCACGGCAGGAAAATGTCTGTAGGCGTTTCTGAACCCATCGATGCCCGAATTGCAATGATAGAAACCGGAATCAGTGTGAGACCGCCGGCATGAAGGCACAGAAACATGATCTGCGAGTTGCTGGCGCGGTCTTTATCAACGTTAAGTGTCTGCAGACTTTCCATCGCTTTCAATCCGAAAGGCGTCGCAGCGTTATCAAGACCAAGGAGGTTCGCTGAAAAATTCAGCAGCATATGCCCGAATGACGGATGATTTTTCGGAATCTCGGGGAAAAGGCGCGAAAAAAACGGCTGGATCATCCGCGACAGCAGATTGATGCCACCGGCTTTTTCAGCAATGCTCATAAAGCCCATAAACAGCGTCATGATACCGATAAGACCTAGACATATCTTCACAGCGGTTTCCGAAGTGCCGATCACACCGTCGCTGCCCTGTACGCGGTAAACGTTCACGTTGCTTGTCGCGGAATCTTTGCGGTAATGAATCCGGTTTTCCTCGGTTTCGGGTTTTAGCAACAATGTTTTTTGCACATTGGTAGAGAGTTCGCCTGTAGTTTTGGTCGCAATCTGAATGGTGTCACCGCTTTTGCCGACCACCATATCATTGTAAATCGCTTTGTAATGATCAGAGAATAAATATTTGAAACTTGCTACCAGAATGGCCACAATAATAAAGGCACTCCATATTCTGCTTAAAACCATCGAAAAAAATTTTGTTAAAAGTAATCAAAAACTTGCTTCCAAAATATTTTGAATCTAAGCGAATGTGCGGGTAACTTTAAAACAACCGAAGCTGCTGCGCGCGGGTTCCGGTGAAATTTTCGGCATTCAGAACGGGCATTTCCCGGTCCGCAAAATACTTGCGCTCTGCAAGAGCGAAAGTGTTGCGGATGAGTTTGGCGATGTTTCCTTCACCTTTGTAGCGCTCATGAAATCTTTTTTCGCCTAGGTTTCCGCCGTGCATCGAACGGATGAGATTCAGCACTTTCTGTGCGCGGTCAGGGAAATGAGCGTTGATCCAGTTCACAAAAACCGGTTCCACCGTGTCGTTCAGCCTTACAATGACGTAGCTGAAACTTTTCGCACCAGCGTCTGCAACGGCTTTTACAATCGGGAGACTTTCATCACTCGTAAGACCGGGAATTACCGGCGCTACCATCACACCAACGGGAATTCCGTTCTGCGACAGGGTTTCAATGGCTTTAAGTTTATTATTTACAGAAGAAGTGCGCGGTTCCATTTTCCGTCTGATTTCTTCATTAATGGTGGGAATGCTGAAGGAAACTGACACGAGATCTTGTTCGGCCAATGATTTTAAAATGTCGAGATCGCGCAATACCAACGCATTTTTGGTGAGAATGGAAACAGGATGACGGTAATCTAGACAAAGCTGAAGCAGCTTACGGGTGATTTCAAATTTACGCTCGGCAGGTTGGTAGCAATCTGTATTGCCGGACAGCGAAATCGTTTTTGGCATGTAGCCTTTTTTCCGGAAAAATTTCTCCAAAAGTTCGGGCGCGTTTTTCTTGACCATAATCTTGCGTTCAAAGTCAACTCCCGCAGAGTAACCCCAGAACTCATGCGTCGGCCGCGCGAAACAATAGGAGCAGCCGTGCTCGCAACCCTGATACGGATTGAGTGAATAATCCATCCGCATATCCGGGCTGTTTACCGCATTTACTATGGTTTTAGGAAAAACTTCGGTAAAAGTGACCTTTAGAGATTCAGGCTCCTCATCTTCAGGTTCCCAGCTGAAACGGTCGAAACGGTTGTGTTCGTTCCGCTGCGCGCCCTGTCCTTTGATAAAGTTTTTGTCCATATTTATTCAACGGTAAAACCGCATTTTTAGCTCGCCAGCATTAAATATTTAAACAAAAAAAATCCTGTCTTCAAATGAACACAGGAAAGAAAATGTATAATTTTTCAGAGTTATTGCATGGCATACAGCTCTACGCCGTGGTGATCATCATAGGAACCGTCATCAAAATGGCGGTGATAATCTCCGTAATACGCTTTATAATCTGTATCTTTTTTATTCAAGAATAACTTAAAACCATATACTCCCAATCCAACAAGCAAGCCCAAACTGCTTGCAACTAAAATTCCGGTTTCTCTTTTCATAATAATATAGTTAGAACAAAAAGATTTTAGCAAAATGCGTACCTTAAAATCTAAATCAAAGTTTAAAGTTTGTTAATATTAAAGGTTTAGGGTACCGACTGATTATAATTTAATAAATTTGAAAAAAACAGATTTTTAATGAAAGCGAACGGACTTATCTTGACCGGTGCTGTTTTTCTTGCAGCCTGCTCACCTCAAAAAATGACACAAAACCGCATCTATCCCGAAACAAAGAAAATTGCCCACACCGATGAATATTTCGGCCAGAAAGTAGAGGATCCGTACCGCTGGCTCGAAGATGACCGGGCAGAAGCTACCAAAGACTGGGTGCAGCGTGAGGTAGCTTTTACCAATAATTATCTGGAGCAGATCCCGTTTCGCGAAGAAATCCGTTCGCAGCTAAAAAATATTTGGAATTACGAGAAGATTGGCGCACCTTTCAAGGAAGGAAACTATACCTATTTCTACAAGAATGATGGCCTTCAGGCACAATCTGTACTCTACAGGACCGATAAAAACGGGAAGACGGAGGTGTTTTTAGATCCAAATAAATTTTCAGAAAAAGGAACAACGTCCCTCGCAGGTATTTCATTCAACAAAAAAGGCAATTTGCTTACCTATTCTATTTCAGAAGGCGGCAGCGACTGGAACAAAATCATCATCATGGATGCCGAAACCAAGCACATCATCGATGAGACCATTAAAGACGTGAAATTCTCAGGCGTTTCGTGGTCCGGCGATGAAGGTTTTTATTATTCAAGCTACGACAAACCTACCGGCAGCGAACTTTCAGCAAAAACAGATACGCACAAGGTGTATTTCCATAAGCTCGGTACCAAACAGTCTCAGGACAGGCTTGTGATCGGTGGCGACAGTTTCAAGCGCCGCTACATGGGTGTTGGTGTGTCTGATGACCAGCGTTACGAGATTCTCAGCGCGTCTGAAGCGACTAACGGAAATGAGCTTTATATTAAAGATTTAAAAAATAAGTCAGATTTTATCCCCATCCAGAAAGGGTATAGCCACAACACCGATTTCATAGATTCAAAAGGTGATATCATCTACGCCCTCACAGACCGCGATGCGCCGAATATGCGTTTGGTGAAGTTCGACATCAAAAATCCTTCGGTGTGGACGGACGTGATTCCGGAGTCTGAAGAAGTGCTCAGCGTTTCCACAGGAGGCGGATACATCTTTGCCAAATACATGAAAGATGCAGTGACTTCTGTCCGCCAAATGGATTATGACGGAAAACTCGTCCGCACCATCGAACTTCCGGGTGTTGGTACAGCGTCTGGATTTAGCGGAAAAGACGGTGACAAGGATCTTTATTTCTCTTACACGAATTACATTACGCCGGGAACAATTTATAAATACAATTTGGAAAGCGGTAAATCTGAAATTTACCAGAAACCGAACGTAAAATTCAGTGCTGAAGATTATGTCTCAGAACAGGTTTTTTACACATCAAAAGACGGCACGAAGATCCCGATGATGATCAATTACAAAAAAGGGATCAAGCTTGACGGTAAAAACCCGACCATCCTTTATTCTTACGGTGGTTTCAATATCAGCCTGCAGCCAGGTTTCTCGGTTGTGAATGCTATCTGGATGGAAAATGGTGGAATCTACGCCGTGCCGAACATCCGCGGTGGTGGCGAATACGGCAAAAAATGGCACGATGCGGGTACGAAAATGCAGAAGAAAAATGTATTTGATGACTTCATCGCAGCCGGTGAATATCTGCAGCAAAAAGGATATACTTCTCC
The DNA here is from genome assembly GCF_014837035.1 of Kaistella pullorum. Lineage (GTDB taxonomy): Bacteria > Bacteroidota > Bacteroidia > Flavobacteriales > Weeksellaceae > Kaistella > Kaistella rhinocerotis. The sequence goes on from NZ_JACSPS010000001.1 coordinate 606,107, forward strand.
TGAGTACATGGCGCTTTCCGGCCGATCGAATGGTGGTCTGCTCGTAGGAGCTACGATGACGATGCGTCCGGATCTGGCTAAAGTTGCCTTCCCGGGTGTAGGCGTTCTGGATATGCTGAGGTATAACAAATTTACGGCGGGTGCAGGCTGGAGCTACGATTACGGAACTGCCGAGGACAGCCGCGAAATGTTCGATTATCTGAAATCTTACTCGCCTGTACACAATGTGAGAAAAGGAGTTTGCTATCCTTCGACGATGATCATCACCAGCGATCATGATGACCGTGTAGTTCCCGCGCATTCATTCAAGTTTGGGGCTGAACTTCAGGAAAAACAGTCGTGCAGCAATCCGGTGCTGGTTAGAATTGAGGTAAATGCCGGCCATGGCGCAGGGCGCAGTACCGAGCAGGTAATCGGAGAAAATGCTGATCTTTTAAGTTTTGCGCTCTATGAAATGGGCTTTAAGACTTTGAAGAAATAAATATGTTGTCATAATTAAAAGCTTTCCGGCTTTAGTCGGGAAGCTTTTTTGTTGCGATGCTTATCAACCTCATGTGTTTGTCTAAACTTTTAAAAGCAATTCATTAAATATTTAATCCCAAATCTAATCGTTATTTTTGTGCCATTGTAGATTTTTAGATGTCAGATATAATTAAACTTTTGCCCGATCACGTTGCGAACCAGATTGCCGCCGGCGAAGTGGTGCAGCGGCCTGCCTCCATTGTAAAAGAACTGATGGAGAACGCCATCGATGCGCACGCCACGAAGATTGAGCTTATCATCCGTGATGCAGGTAAAAACCTTATTCAGGTGGTAGATAACGGCAGCGGCATGAGCGACACCGATGCGCGTCTGGCATTTGAGCGTCATGCAACCTCAAAGATTCACTGCACTGAGGATATTTTCCGGATATCAACCAAAGGTTTCCGCGGCGAAGCATTAGCTTCAATTGCTGCGGTAGCACAGGTTGAGCTCCGCACCAAAACCGCAGAATCACTTACGGGCACCAATATCTACATCGAAGGCGGCGGTTTTCAGTTTCAGGAACCTATACAGACGGCTGTTGGATCTAATTTTTTAGTCAAAAACCTTTTTTATAATGTACCTGCACGCCGCAAATTCCTTAAAAATAACAATGTTGAATTCCGGCATATCATTGATGAATTCCAGCGTGTTGCGCTCGCGCATGAAAACGTAGATTTCGAACTGTTCCATAACGATGACTTGATTTTCAGATTACGCAAATCGGGATTGCTACAACGGATCGTGGAGATTTTCGGACGGAAACTGCATCCGCTTCTTGTGCCGATTAAGGAAGATTTAGGTTGGGTGAAACTCAGCGGATTTGCCGCCAAACCCGAAGGTGCCAAGAAAGTCCGTGGTGAGCAGTTTTTCTTCGTGAATGGCCGCTATTTCCGCAGTCCGTATTATAATAAAGCTGTTCAGGAAGCTTTTGAGGGACTTCTGTTGCCTGGTTATATTCCGACTTTTTTCCTTTTTCTGGAACTCGATCCGGAGAAGGTGGACGTCAATATTCATCCACAAAAAACTGAAGTAAAATTTGAGGATGAAAACCTGATCTTTGCGTTGCTGCGTTCCACCATTAAGAAAGCTTTAGGCATTTACAACGTGGCGCCTAGCCTTGATTTTGAGAAAGATATGAGTCTTGAAGCCTTTGTGCAGCAAAAAAATGGAAGCAGCGCCATTTTCCGCGCGCCGGAAATAACGGTTGACAGAGATTATAATCCTTTTCTTGAGGAGCGCATTGTGCCGAGCGAGCAGGCCGCACTGCTAGAAATGTATCAGCCAACTGCTTCTGCAGAACCCTCAAAAATCAATCTTTTTGAAGAAGAAGATTTTGATGAGGACCTTATGCGCTTGCCCAATGGATACTGGCTTTACAATAAGAACGGCAAGACGCTGATGCTCGATTTGGGACGGATGCACCGGTTGGTCGTCTCGGAACGCAACCAAAAATTCACTAAGAATACCGAGCGGCACACGTTGCTGTTTTCACTGGAGTATCACATGAACGAAACCGAGAAAAATAAGTTCCGTTCGATAAAGAAGTTTCTGCCCGCGCTGGGTTTTGAAATGATAATTGCCAATGACAATGTGCTGCGGATAGATGCCGTACCGGAAGGCCTTAAGGAATCTCAGGTGATGAAATTTATGGAGCAACTCTTTGAGATTCTGGAGTACAGGACGGAAGACGAATTCATGCAGTTCTACCAAAACCAATGGAACAAAATTCACAGCAAATCGCGATTTGATTTCCTGTACAAAGCAGATGCTGAGCAGCTTATCAAAGACTTTTCGGCGCTCGGTTTTCCGGAGTATCTACCGTCTGGAAAGCGTTGCTATATAGAACTTCCGCTGGATGACCTTAAAAATAAATTTTAAAAAATGTTCAACACCATACCGCCGCTTACCCGCAATATCATCATACTGAATGTTGTAGTCTTTTTGCTCGTGCAGCTTTTGCAAAACGATCAGCTTACGATGAACTTGGCGGCCTTTTATCCGTTTTCGCCTTATTTCCATTCGTGGCAAGTCATTACACACATGTTTATGCACGGAAGCTTTTTTCATATTCTGTTTAATATGATGACGCTTTTCAGTTTCGGACCGGTGCTGGAGCAGGTTTTGGGCGACAAAAAATATTTGCTCCTTTATTTCCTTAGTGGTTTGGGTGCATTTATCCTCTTTAATCTCTGGAATTTCATTGAAATTGAACAAATAAAGTCTTCACTTACCGCGTTTGGCTTTGATCTGGACGGGTTTTTGTCCGGCGAAAGCGTCTCTTTTCCCGGCAACGCGGCTGCAGTGGCTGAACAGCAAGTGCTCGTAAATTCATTGCGAAACATCATCACCATCCCGATGGTGGGCGCGTCTGGCGCAATTTTCGGGGTCATCGCGGCATTCGCTACGCTTTATCCGGATGCGAAAATCGGGTTGATGTTCATTCCGGTTCCTATCAAAGTAAAGTATTTGCTTCCCATCGTCATCATTGTCTCCGTTTACCTCGGAGTGTCTGGCAACGTAGGTGGAATCGCGCATTTGGCGCACGTTGGTGGAGCGTTGGTAGGTTTTATATTGGCGAGGATCTGGCGAAAGCATTTGTACAGGTTCAATTAACCCGTGACCGTGAAAATCATCCGATCTTTACTCGTTCTTGCCCACGTTTTTGTGCTCACGCTGCTGGCCGGCGCGACACTTAATTCTGTAGTTTCCCCGCAAACTTTTCCCTGGCTCAATATTCTGTCGCTTACTTTTCCGGCGCTAATGATTGTCAATGCAATACTGATTATCATTTGGATCGTATTGCGCAAAAAGCGCGCAATCTTGTTTATTGCGCTTACGCTGTTGATGATAAATCCTATCCGGCGGTGGGTGAATTTTAGTCCTGAAAGCTTAGAGAAAGCCAACCTGAAAGTGCTGACAATGAACATAAAAGGCGGGAAATATGGGCGCGAAGAAGTATACAATTATTTAAAGGACAGCGGTGCGGATGTTATTTTCGCACAGGAATATGCCAGTGAGTTCAATGTGCCCGGATATCCACACCGGACGAATACCTATTATATTACTGCTTTGAATTCCCGAACCGAACTGATTCATCATGAAAAGATTCCGACGACACAGAATGGCGAAGCGTTTTTTGCGGATATTAAAATCAACGGAAAGATGATCCGCTTTATCAATGTATACCTGAATCCTTTCATGTTTGAAAAATCAAAGGTGAAGCCGGCGGACGACCTGAACAAGAACAAACAGAAACTCCGCTACATCGCTGCGACCCTGATTCCGACTTTCAAAGCGCATCAAAGTGAAGTTGAAATCATTAAAAACACCATCAAAAAATCGCCTTATCCGGTGATTTTGGCTGGTGACTTTAATTCCGTCCCGAATTCTTACGAATATTATCAACTGTCAGACGGACTTCAAGACGCGTTTGTGGAAGTCGGCCGCGGCACATCGACGAGTTTTCACGATTACAAAGTACCGATCCGCATTGATTATATTTTCTGTTCACCTGAAATTATTCCCGTTTCTTACCGTGTGGACCGGCGAAAAAAACTGTCTGATCATTACCCGGTGATTGCGGAATTTAAAATTGAATAATATGAAATATCTACTCTTATTCCTTTTGGTTTTAAATATTTCCTGTGGTGATAAAAAGCTCGCCGAGCAGCAAACTGAGCGCGAAATTTCGGAGGCTGCTCCGTATGACACCATTGCGGTAGACTCGTTTTCAACGGGCGCTACGTCAGTTGATATTGCTGCACAGATCCGAAGATCATCATTAAAATATCAGGATTCATTAAATAAGGCAAAGAACGAGGCTGCGCATGCCGAACAGCTTAAAAAAGCTAAGGAAGCAGAAGCCAAATCAGCAGAGAAAAAGAAGGCGGCGCAAAATGAAACTAAAACAGAGCAGAAAAACGAAGAGCAAAAACAACCTTAAATAGTGGAAATCAATGTTTTAAACGGATGTGTTTTAAGGAAGATTTTGAATTATGCTTAATGGATAGATGAACATATCATCGAAATCATTCATCGCGTTAATGATTTGAAAGTGAGAGAATTCCCGCAGATTTTGAACTGTAATTTCCGCTTCTTTTATTTTTTTAGTCTTTAAAAGATGCTGGCGCTGCACGCCATTGAGCAGGAAAGTAGAAGGCGTGTACCATGTTTTACCCTTTTTAAACAGTAAGTTCGAGAACGAAGTATCGGTGATACGATTGTTTTTTACAATGATTATCTCATCACTTTTTGCCTCGCGCCGCATGTTTTCGAGGGTTGTCCGGTCGGCGAATTTAAAAGCATAATCGTACAGATTATTTTCCACAAGACGCACAGAGTGCAGTTCCGAAATCGCGTAAGGAATTAGCTGAGTCTGTAAAACCTTTTCAAAATCGTAAACGATCCGAAGCTTGAACAGCCCTTCGCCATCATGATGAAGGTCCCTGTAAATTTTCGAAATATCTATTGGGTTTTCTTTCCCAAAATGCTCGAATGTGCGGATCACGCGCTGCTGGTGCAGGTCGGGCAGGTGAAGTTTGCGGTCTTCAACCCTGATGCTTTCAATAAATTGGGACATAAATCTTGTTTTTCATCTCTTCGTATTCATCGGCCAATTTACTTAAATGTGTGATGCCGCCACCACTTTTAAAAAACATTTTTTCGTCCTGCAGTTCGATGAAGCGGATCATCACGCAGGAATCGAGGTTTTTCCCGTCGAAATAGCCGCAAACGCCCGTGTAGAATCCTCGCTTATGGTTTTCAGCTTCGAGGATAATCTCTAAAGTTTTCTTTTTCGGCGCGCCTAAAATTGATCCTGCCGGTAAAAGCGTGCGCATGATACTGCCAACTTTTCCCCGAAATTCCGGTTTCAGTGTTCCTGAAATCTCAGAACTCATCGCATAGAGATTTTTTTTGTTGGTTTTTATAAGATCAATGCGCTGGAATTCATCTACACGAACGCCATCTGAAACCATGCTGAGGTCATTCCGAAGCAAATCGACCACGGTGTAATGTTCCGCCTGCTCTTTGGGGTCTTTTCTCAGAAGTTCAGCCCCATTTTCTACCGCTGCATCGATCGTTCCCTTCATCGGGTGCGTTTTAATCTTATTCCCGTCTGTTTCCACAAAGGTCTCAGGTGAGAAGAATACAAACTTTCCAGGGTAAAATACTTTGTATTTGACTTCTGCACGCGCAAATATCTCTTCCGCAGAAAGGTTGGTTTCAATTTCTGTGCTGCAGGTATAATTTGCGAGGTAGCTGTAGCCTTCTTTCAGGTGTTTCTGTATATGTTGAAAGCCCTTTTCATAATCTTCAAGACTTGCCAGGTTTGATTTGAATTTAAAGTTTCGCGCCAAATCAAGTCGTGGTTTGGGTGTTTTAATGTATTCAAAGTCAATCATTAAGCCTGAAAATAGCAATTCATCTTCACGAAATATTTCAATATTTTCAACCTCAAAATCAATGATATAGAAAAACGGAATCTGCTGTTGTGACAGTTGATCCATTTTATCGAATTGAGCATGTGCAGCGGGAAACATCGGCACAAAAATACTGAAAACGCGGCCAGCACGAAATTGTACTTCTGCTTTTATACTTAAAGTCCTATTTTTGCGCATGCAAAATTCTAAAAGGCCCGACAACGGCCTGTCTTACACACTTCGCACAGCATTCAGCTATTGGAACCGCACGCTCCTGTATCAGCTGATGTTCAGTTTTTGGTATTTCCTGCTTTTTTTCGTGGGCTACTGGTATCTTTTGCAGCATTTTGGTTTATGGGACCTTTTTATGGAACACAAAGAATTGGTTCAGACCGATATTGCAGCATTCAACAAAAAAGTGGAAGAGATCTCACGTTTGCCTCAGGCGCGTAATTTCGGACTTGCATTTCTGTTTCTGATGGCGCTTATCAATCCGCTGGCGGTGGGGTTGTATGCCATTTACCGTAAGATTGATCTTAAGGAAAAAATCAATTTTACAGATGTGTTCGCAGGTTATCAGGGATTTGCTTTCTTCAATTTTTTTGCGTTCCACCTTTTTTGGATTATCATTTTCACTTATGCGAACGCGCTTCTGCTACTGGGAATAGTGTGGTATTTTGTAACACTGTTCAGTATTCCGCTTATGTTTTTCATGCAAATTCGGGCTTTTGAAGGGATTTCTCTGACGTTCAAAGTTTTGAAGAAAAATTTCGCGGTTATTTTCATCTCTATGGCGGTGGCGCTCATCTTCGGACTGAGCGGGTTCCTGCTGTGCGGTTTTGGGATATTCTTCACTTTCCCGTTCATACATGCGATGATCTACACGCTTTACCGACAATATTTCAATGAAGTGAAGTAACTGTTGTTTTTTTTAAATGTGATATTCTCCTTTTTACTTTAAATTTGAGTTACATTAAAAAAACTAAACTTATGAGCACATTTCAGGAATTCAGCGAGACAAACCGATCCAAGAACTGGAGCGATATCATTTCTCACGCGTTCGATCTTTATAAGGGAATCTTTCTGTACGGTATATTGGCGATGATTATATATTTCGGCGTATCGATGGTGCTGCAGCCGGTCACCGGTTTCAGTTCACAGACACTTTCAGATGAAATAATAAGCGCCGACGGAGATTTTGGTGACATAGATGTATGGTCTGTACCCGGTTTCCGGCTTTACTACGGACTTTCGGGAATATTGAGTCTGTTGCTTGCACCGCTTTATGTAGGAATTTTATACCTCGCAAACCGCTACCATTATAACCAACCGCTGCGCGTGAATGACCTGTTCATCGGCTACCGCCAAAATTTTGTAAACATCGTGATTTACACCTTAATAAGTACGGTGATCATGGCCATTTCGTTTGCGTTATGTTTTCTTCCGGCATTTTTTGTGATGCCTTTGTTCCTGTTGGGTTATCCCATCCTGTTGTTTGAGAATGCAAGCTTCACGGATGCGATCAGCAAATCATTTAAAATCGCAAAAGACAATTACGGTACATTTTTGTTGGTATCCTTCATCGGATTCTTAATCAGCATTGCGGGTATTTTGCTCTGCGGAATTGGCGTTATAGCATCATTTCCGTTTTATATGACAGTGATGTATGCGGCGTATTGCGCATTCTGCGGCGCTCCAAGACAATTGGGCCTTAATGCCTGATGATATTGGCTTCATATTTTCATTAGGGCGAGCATTAATAAAAATTAAAGAAAACCAATGCCAAATAAAAAAGAACAGATCAGCGAGGTAAAAATCAAACAGATCTTCCTGCTCGCGGTCATCCTGATTTTGGCGGGTTTGATCTGTTATAATCTTTCTCTGTTTATTCCGTCGCTGCTCGGCGCGATCACACTATACATCATATCCCGCAAATACAATCTGTATCTGCAGGAAGAACGCGAATGGAAACCATGGCAGGCATCGGCAGTCATCATTTTTGCGACGCTCGTTATCCTTATTCTGCCGGTATATTTCATCGCAGATTTACTGCTGGAGAAACTCGGAAATGCGTCGGTATACATGCAGAAATTCAATGTTTTTGTAGATAAGATTCACGATTTCGTTTATGCCAAAACCAAAGTGGATTTGCTGAGCAAAGAAAACCTTGATAAACTGAAAGATTCTGTCGGTAAATATTCCACATCGGCGCTGAGCGGTACTTTCAATACACTTACCGTCGTGCTGTCGATGTATTTTATCCTCTATTTCATGCTCGAAAGACCGCGATTTTTCGAAAAGTTGGTAAAAAGTTCAGCCCCTTTGAAAAAATCGAATGTCAATCTTTTGGGTGATAAATTCAGGAATATGGTGATTGCAAACGCTATCGGAATACCGGTGGTTGCGCTGGGTCAGGGAATCGTAGCATTGATCGGTTATTTTATTTTCGATGCGCCAAGTCCGGTTCTTTTATTTGCACTTACCGCAGTGACGTCGATGATCCCGATTGTGGGCGGCGCAATCGTTTTTGTACCGGTCTGCATTTTCATGATCGCCGAGGGTAATTTAGGCCCGGGACTGGGTTTAGCGGCCTATTGCCTGATTGCTGTAGGACTTACTGACAATCTTTTACGCTTTACACTTTTGAAACGGCTCGAAAACATTCATCCTCTGAACACCGTTTTCGGCATCATTGCCGGGATGAATATCTTTGGGTTTATGGGTCTTATTTTCGGGCCGATAATGGTTTCCATCACTGTAATGCTGATTCAGGTTTACCGCGATGAGTTTTCGGATGAAGACAATGAACTCATTATGCCTGAACCAAAAGAAATTGAAGAAAAAATAGACCTAACTATCTGATGATGGACATGATGAATCCGCAGATCCTGGAGGAAATCTGCATCCAGAAAATGCCTTTTGGCAAGTATAAAGACGTTGTAATCGCCGATATTCCGGTGCATTACCTGGAGTGGATGCACCGCCAGGGAATGCCAAAAGGTAAGCTGGGCATGCAGCTGAGTACGATTTATGAGATTAAAGTAAACGGGTTGATGGATTTGCTTATCCCTATTCGCGGAAAGGTGAATTATGGCACTTCAAAAAATAAGGTTTATAAGTTTTAGATCTAAATTTCATTCCCGCAACAATAACCTTAATCCCAACTGATTAAGTTCCAAAGAATCAGTTCTGAATTATTGATCACGCCTTCAGCGCAGCGATTTCGTCCCTCAATTTAGCTGCTTTTATAAAATCAAGATTCCGCGCAGCCGCTTCCATTGCTTTTTGTTTTTCTGCAATCAGAACGGTGGCATCTTTGCCAAAATTGGCTTTATCTTCGGCAACCTGTTTAAGGATTTCCTTTTGCGTGTATTTAGGATCCGGAAAATCTTTGCTGCGGCCAACCAAAACTTCGGAAATTTTCTTGTTTAAAGAGGTCGGAACCAATCCGTTCTTCTCATTATACTCCATCTGTTTCTGACGTCTGTAGTTGGTTTCATCAATCGCGCGCTGCATGGAACCGGTCATTTTATCAGCGTAAAGTATGGCTTTTCCGTTCACATTTCTTGCCGCACGCCCAATCGTTTGAACTAATGAGCGGCGTGAACGCAACATTCCTTCCTTATCAGCATCCAAAATCGCAACCAGTGAAACTTCAGGTAAATCGAGACCCTCACGGAGAAGGTTGACGCCCACCAACACATCAAAAAGCCCTACACGAAGATCCTGCATAATCTGGATTCGCTCCAGCGTTTCCACATCGGAGTGAATGTATCTCGTGCGGATGCCAAACCGTGTGAAATATTTGGTCAGTTCCTCGGCCATTTTTTTGGTTAAAGTGGTCACCAAAACCCTTTCGTCCAGTTCCGTACGCTTTTGGATCTCCTCGATGAGGTCATCAATCTGATTGATCGTCGGTCTGATGTCGATAACGGGATCCAAAAGTCCGGTCGGCCGTATGATCTGTTCTACATATTCGCCGCCACTTTTTTCAAGTTCATAGTCTGCCGGCGTGGCTGAGACATAAATCACCTGATTTTGCATCGCCTCAAACTCCTCAAATTTCAGCGGACGGTTATCCATGGCGGCGGGAAGCCGGAAACCGTGTTCTACCAACACTTCTTTACGGCTGCGGTCTCCGCCGTACATTGCGTGGACCTGCGGCACCGTAACGTGACTTTCATCAATCACCATTAGGAAATCCTTCGGAAAATAATCTAACAAACAGAAAGGTCTGGTACCGGGCAATCTGCGGTCAAAATAACGCGAATAGTTTTCAATTCCGCTGCAGTAGCCGAGTTCTTTCATCATTTCGAGGTCAAGTTCGGTTCTTTCCTGCAGTCGTTTTGCTTCAAATGGTTTTTCAATCGAATTAAAAAAGTCGACCTGCTTCACCATATCGTCCTGAATCTCCCGGATGGCGCTGTGCTGGGTTTCTTTCGAGGTCACAAAAAGGTTGGCGGGATAGATATTCATTTCGTCAAACTCCGACATCACATTTCCGGTAAGCGGATTGAAACTGTGGATTTTCTCTATTTCGTCACCGAAAAACTGCACGCGCACCGCATTATCAGCATATGCCGGATACACATCGATCACGTCGCCTTTCACCCTGAAAGTACCGCGTGTAAACTCATTTAATGTCCTTGCATACAGTGCATTGACTAATTTGTGTAAAAAATCTGTCCGTGTAATCTTGCTGCTTTTCTTCAGCTCGATTAAAGATTTATTGAATTCTGTCGGGTTACCGATACCATAGATACAGGAAACCGAGGCTACGATTAGTACATCACGTCTGCCCGAAAGCAAACTCGCAGAGGCCGAAAGTCTTAGTTTCTCAACTTCTTCATTGATGGATAAATCTTTTTCAATGTAGGTATTTGTGGACGCGATAAATGCCTCGGGCTGGTAATAATCATAGTAGCTCACAAAGTACTCTACCGCATTTTCGGGGAAGAATTCTTTGAATTCCATAAAAAGCTGGGCAGCAAGCGTCTTGTTATGAGCCAAAACCAAAGTAGGTTTTTGAACTTCATTCACAACATTAGCTACAGTAAAGGTTTTACCCGAACCGGTAACGCCGAGTAATGTTTGATATTTTTCGCCGATTTCAAGACCTTTCACCAGTTTCTCAATGGCTTGTGGCTGGTCACCGGTGGGTTTGAATTCAGATTTTAATTTAAATTTCATAATATATCTCAAGAAAGAACAAATATTCTTCCAATCTGCAAAAATACAAAAATTGGTGCCGAATAACTGTACCACTTTCATTATCAGCACGAAAAAGTATAATTGCGTCTTGTTCATATTTAAAGAAATAACTTAAACTTTCCAGATGTTTCACGGAACAATTATTGCATTCCGAAGGGCAAAAAATTATATCATGATTACTTATTTATTGAAAGTATTACCTGTTTGCGGTCTCGTTTTTCTAAGTTCTTGTGGTGGTACCAACCACAATTCCTATCAGGAACCTAAAACGCAGCCAAACGGAACCCTGAGCAATCCCGAAACCGCCGCTAAAAATTCACCGGAATATCAGCCTGCATTTGAAGGTCAGACGCGCATTGCCGGCGTGAAAACCAATACACCTTACAAAGTGGAAGTAATCAATTCAAGCCTTGAAAAGCCGTGGGGTATGACCACATTGCCGGATGGCCGTTTGCTGATCACTTCAAAAACCGGTTACATGAGTATCGTTTCAGCTGACGGACAGAACGTAATGAAAGTTGAAGGTTTGCCTAAAGTGGATTCAAAAGGGCAGGGCGGACTCCTCGACGTGGCGCTGGACCCGAATTTTGCATCAAACCGAATGATCTACTGGTCCTTTTCTGAACCTGTTTCCGGTGGAAATCATACTGCTGTTGCGAAAGGAAAACTTTCAATGGACGAAAAAAATATCGAGAATGCAACCGTAATTTTCCGCGCCACACCTACTTATGATGGCGATAAACATTTTGGCAGCCGCCTCGTATTCGATCGTGACGGACATCTTTTTGTAAGTACCGGTGAACGGTCAGATATGGAAATGCGGCCGTATGCTCAGCGTCAGGATGCGTATTTAGGTAAAGTTCTTAAGATCACTACCGATGGTAAACCTGCGCCTGGTAATCCAAAAATTTCAGGCTGGAAACCGGAGATTTACGCGACGGGGATTCGTAATCCTCAAGGGTTGGCGCTCGATCATAAAGGCCAGCTTTGGGACGGGGAGATGGGGCCGAAAGGTGGCGATGAAATCAACCTGATTCAACCTGGAAAGAATTATGGTTGGGGCGATGTAACCTACGGCATAGAGTACAGCGGAAAAAAAATCAATAATGGAACCACACAGAAGGCGGGCACTGAGCAGCCAGTGTATTATTGGGATCCTTCGATTTCAATGAGTGGAATGGATTTCTACAAAGGAAACATCGATGAATGGAAGAATAATCTGATGGTGGGTTGCCTGAGCGGACAGAAAATTATCCGACTCGTCATTGAGAATAATAAAGTAGTAGGCGAAGAATGGCTAATGACTGATCAGAATGACAGGATCCGCGATGTGCACAGTGCTAAAGACGGAAACCTGTATGCTATCTCAGACAGTGGTAAACTTTACAGAATTAAGAAAAACTAAGCGCCACTATTTTTTAAGATAAACCAAATTTCCACTATAGTCACCGCCAGGATCTGAAAGGATTTTGGCGGTTTTTATTTTTACCAAAAGCTTCTCGATAAAAAAACTGCTCTCGAAAAACTGACGGTGAATGCCCGGCAAAAGTTCCATGAAAAGCTGCATTCCAATCTCATTGTTATGCAGGTCCATTTGTCTTTCCAGTGGCTCATTCGGAAATAGTTCTTCGTGCAGATCGGTAAGTTTTTTACAGAAACTCAGCGCTTTTTCAGGCGATGTGATCTTGCAGCAGTACATCATGATAAGGCAGCACCAAAGTGCATGGCGAAACGCATTCCCGACGCCATTAGTTGAACTGGTCTTTGGGAAAAACTTCTGTGCCAGTACAAAGCTCCTCAGCGTAGCGTAAGTCGCAAGTATAGTGAGTAACGGATTAGGAAGGCACAACTTGAGAATCCGCAGCAACTTGGTGAAGCTCAGGGTTTTCAGAGTATTGTAAAAAACGCGTAAAGTTTTTCTCATAAAGAAATCTCTCCTTTAGAAAAGGAGAGACTGTAAATTTTAATGGTTTGTTAGTGAACCAAAAGCCGCACGGTTTTCGATACCTTTTCTTTGATTTCTGTTCGTTTTACAATGAAATCTACGAAACCTTTTTCCTGAAGGAATTCAGATGTCTGGAAACCTTCCGGCAGATCTTTACCAATCGTTTCACGGATCACCCTCGGTCCCGCAAATCCGATCAGCGCGCCCGGCTCAGCCATGATGATGTCTGCGGTCATCGCGAAGGAAGCCGTGATTCCGCCGAAAGTTGGATCGCACAGATACGCGACGTAAAGCAAGCCTGCTTCTGAAAGTTGGGCAAGTTTTGCCTGAACTTTGGCAAGCTGCATCAGCGAGTAAGTGGCTTCCTGCATACGCGCACCACCAGATTGGCAAATGATCATGTACGGAAGTTTATTGGCAATACAGTAATCTACTGCGCGGCGAATTTTTTCGCCCATCACCGAGCCGAGAGACCCGCCGATAAATGCAAAATCCATACACGAAATCACTATTTTTTCGCCGTTCACCGTTCCTACAGCATTTCGTATAGAATCTGTGAGTTTCGTTTTGGTTTTCACCTCCTTCAGACGGTCTGTGTAAGATTTGGTGTCTTTAAAGTTCAGCATATCAACGCTCTCTACATTAGCGTCGAGCTCTGTGTACTTGTTGTCATCAAAAAGGATTGAGAAAAATTCGCGGCTTCCAATCCTTACATGGAATCCGTCTTCAGGCGAAACATAGTTGTTTGCTTTCAGTTCCTCATGCTCGATGATCTTGCCTGTCGGTGTCTGGTGCCAGAGCCCACGCGGGACATCTTTTTTGTCCTCTGTTGAAGTGGTTATGTTTTTAGCTTTTCTTTTAAACCAGTCAAATGCCATTCGTATAATTTTAGGTTTTCAGGTTCCAGATTTAAATTTAAAAACGGCAACTTTTGCAGCTTAAATTTAATTCAGAAACTTAAAAAGTATATTTTAAAGTGTATTTACGTTGTTCAGATCCTCAAAAGCCTGAACCAGTCTCGTCATGAAAGTTTCTTCGCCTTTTCTTACCCAAACCCTTGGGTCATAGAACTTTTTGTTCGGTTTATCGTCACCGTCAGGATTCCCGATCTGACTTTTGAGGTACTCGATATTTCCGGTCATGTAATCTCTGATTCCTTCGGTATAAGCAAACTGAAGATCAGTATCAATATTCATTTTAATGGCACCATAGCCAATGGCTTCACGAATTTCTTCAACAGTAGAGCCCGATCCGCCATGGAAAACAAAGTTTACCGGCTTATCTGATGTTACGAATTTTTCCTGAACATATTTCTGTGAATTATCGAGAATCTTAGGAGTAAGTTTCACATTACCAGGCTTGTACACGCCGTGAACATTACCGAAAGCTGCCGCGATGGTAAAATTCGGAGATATTGCATTCAGTCTTTCATAGGCATAAGCCACCTCGTCAGGCTGCGTATAAAGTTTAGATGAATCCACACCGGAGTTGTCTACGCCGTCTTCTTCTCCACCAGTTACACCGAGTTCGATCTCAAGCGTCATGCCCATTTTGGCCATTCTTTCGAAATATTTGCAAGAAATATCAAGGTTTTCCTCAATCGGTTCTTCAGACAAATCAAGCATGTGTGATGAATAGAGCGATTTTCCTGTTTGAGCATAGAATTCTTCGTTCGCGTCCATCAAACCGTCAATCCATGGTAAAAGTTTTTTTGCGCAGTGATCTGTATGCAAAATCACAGTTGCGCCATACGCTTCGGCTAAAGTATGGATATGTTTAGCACCCGCAACCGCACCCGCAATTGCTGCTTTCTGGCCATCGTTGCTAAGGCCTTTTCCTGCATTGTAAGCCGCGCCACCATTAGAAAACTGAATGATGACAGGTGAGTTCAGCTTCGCGGCCGTTTCCAGAACCGCGTTCACATTACTTGAACCGATTACATTTACCGCCGGAAGAGCGAAATTGTTTTGCTTCGCATATTCGAAGATTTCGGTCACTAAATCGCCTGTGGCAACACCTGCCGGGAAACGTCTGCTCATAATTTGTTTTTTTAGGAATAATTGTACTTAAAAAAGGTCTGTAAAGTTAAGAATTTTATGCTAAAGCTTTAGTTTCTCTTGTCCTTGCCCCAAAGCAGTTTTTGCCGAATGGTTTCGTAAAAACTCAGGTCTTTCGGGTGTATCAGCAAAATCTCGAATCGGGCTTTACGAAGCACGATTTCTACGTCGGTCTGCATATGAACCAGCCTCGAATCCAAAGACAGCGAGTATTGCGGAACACGGCTTTCAACCTTCAGGCGGATTTCCACATCATCATTCACGATAAGCGGACGCACATTCAGGTTGTGCGGTGCTATCGGCGTGATGACAAAAGTATTATTGTTCGGTGTAATGATGGGTCCGCCGCAACTCAGCGAGTAGGCCGTAGAACCTGTTGGTGTAGAAATAATGACACCATCGCCCCAAAAAATATTCAGAAATTCACCGTCGATATAAGAATCTACCGTGATCATCGCGGTGGTTTCCTTGCGTGAGATCGTGATGTCATTCAGTGCAAACGGAAAAAACATCGATTTCCCCGGCGAAATGATTTCGATTACTGAACGCCGGCTAACGTTTACATTGCCTTTTATGATATCATCGAGTTTAAGGAAAACTTCTTCCTTTGTAAAACTCGAAAGAAATCCGAGACGACCGGTGTTCACACCAACGACAGGTATCTCGAGATCCTGCACGAAAAGAAGTGAATTTACGATGGTTCCGTCACCACCGAAGGTAAAAAACCAGTCCACTTTCTGTTCCTGAAGATCTTCCTTCCGCGAAAAAGTTTCGAAGATCTTCGAAAATTCCATCGCACTCGCCATTTCTTCGAACAAAATAGACTGTATGCCGCGTTTTTCAAGCTCAGACACAAATCTGCTCAGGTATAGAAAGGTGTCCAGATCACTTTTTTGAGAATAGATCGCTGCCTTCATGCGCTTAAAATTGAAGATATTTCCCTAAGAAACCAAATCTGTCTTTCAGTAGGTCTTCTTTTTCATCATCATAGAATTTTTGCACAACGCTGTAGCCGTACCGCTCGAAGGTTTCATCTATCGAGCTGGTGTTTTCGGCATTGAATTTTAAAGTAATCTGAATATAATCATCACTCACCGCGCTGATGAAGCAGCCGTAAATCTTTCCGTTGTTCGATTCTACAATTCGGCAAACTTCAGACAAAGAATAGTGCCGCCCGCTCGTCTGAACGATCATCACCGCGCCATTTTCCGAGAAAAGTGGATACTTTGAAAATTCATTGAAAATATCGTCACACGATAGGTAACCCAAATATTTTTCAGTTGTATTGATGACCGGAACTACATTGGAATTAAACGTGTGAAAAAGCTTTATAGAATCAAGCAGATTGCTGTCTTCAGTGATCGCAAATTTTTCATAATGAATGGCTAATGAGGCTAAAGTGCCGTCCGGGCTTTCCTCCAGAAACGGTTGACTCAGTGCACCCTGATAGATGCCTTTTTTCTTGATGAAGACGTGTGAATAGCCAAATTCTTTTGCGACTTCATTAGCTTCCTCTATAGAATCGCCCGTGTTGAAGGCGGGGTAATCTTTGGAAATGTAGTCTGTAATAAACATTAGGCTAATTTAGGAAATATTAAAAAAAGAAAAAGCGGGTAATATTTAAAAATAATTACGCTTGGCAACCTATTTTGAGCTGTTTTACTTTTTTAATGCTGTCACGCTCGATTTTTGTCTTAAAAATATCAGTCCGGCCAGGATAATCAGCGCGCCGATGCATTGCAATAAAGTAAGTGTCTCGCCATCTATTACGCCCCAGATTATGGCGACCACGGGCATCAGCAAGGTCACGGTAGATGCGAAAAGCGGTGTGGAAATATTTAAAAGTCTGTAATTCAGCATCATCGCCAGGCCTGTGCCGAAAATGGAGAGTAAACTCACAAAGCCGAGACCTGCCCAAAGATTGACGTCATTTTTAAAATCATTAAAAAAGCCAGCGAAAACAAGTGAGACAGCTGATGGAATGATCAACACAAATGAAAATACAAATGCTGAAAGGATTTTCGCGGGAATATTGCCGAGTTTTGATTTCACTGTGGTGGTGCTGATTGCGTAGCAAAACGTGGCAAGCAATAGCAATAAAATAGGAATGAGTTTGAATTCGCCGCCCTCACCGCCCGAAAATGCCAGGATGCACGCGCCCGTAAAACTGATCATCACGCCGATGATTTGTCGTTTTGTCGTCTCAAATTTCCATACTAATGCTCCAACAACGATTACAAAGATGGGCATCATAGAATTAATGATGCCAGCGATACTACTGCTGATGGCGGTTTCGGCGATTGGGAAAAGGAACATCGGAATGAAATTTCCGGTCACTGCAGCCAGAATAAGCCATTTCAGATGTTTGCGCGGGAATTTCTTGATATTCAGAACGGCAACCGGAAGCAACAATAAGCCCGCGATCAGAACACGTAATGCGCCAACCTCGTATGGATTGAAGTGCTCCAGCGATTTTTTGATGAGTATAAATGAAGAACCCCAAATGACAGAGAGGACCACCAGTAAAATCCATTTTTCTTTTTCAGGATTCATTGTTCTGTTTTAAAATTTTTAAAAATTCGTGTTTTGAAATCATTTTTGCGCCCAGGCTCTCAAGATGGTCTGAATGTACCTGGCAATCAATAAGTTCGATATTCGGATCATTTAGTGCAAAATTCAGGAAACCGGCTTTGGAGGCGTTGCTCACTTTCGAAAACATACTTTCACCGCAAAAAACACGTCCGATCTGGATCCCATAAAATCCACCGACCAAGTCTTCATCTTGCCACACTTCAAAACTTTTCGCGTAACCGAATTTATGCAGGATACTGAATGACCTGATGAGTTCTTCGGAAATCCACGTGCCCTCCTGATCTTTACGGTAAACGCTTTGGCACTGTCGCATCACCTCTTCAAAACACTTGTTTTGTGTAAATACAAACTGCGCGGAATTTAGGATTTTCCGCATAGATTTGCTGACTTTCACTTCAGACGGAAACAGCACAAACCGCGGGTCAGGGCACCACCAAAGAATTTCTTCACCTTCATTGAACCACGGAAACAGCCCCAGCTGATACGCAAAAAGGAGCCGCTCAGGTGACAAATCGCCGCCAATTGCCATTAAGCCACTTTCAGAATCTAAAAGTTCAGGGTCCGGAAACGAAATTTCGTCGGCACTGAGGTAAATCATAGGCTCAAATTTAAAAATCCTGCTTTCTGAAAGCAGGATTTTGTTTTATCTGTCAGCCAAAAATTAGAATGGCAAATCATCATCATCTTCCGCGAAAACGTCTGTTCCCGCTGAAGGTGTGCTCTGTGAAGCGTTTTGCTGAGGTCTGGCCTGTACAGGTTCATTCTCGAAACCACCTTCTGCAAGTTTCTCCACTCTCCAACCAACGATTGAGTTGAAATATTTCACTTCATTTTGTGGAGAAGTCCACTCGCGGCCACGAATATTGATGCTTACTTTCACTTTATCGCCCTCGCTGTAGTTATTCAGAAGGTCTGCTTTGTCCTGCAAAAATTCCACGCTTATCGGCTGTGGATACTGCTCTTCAGTAAGGATGATCATTTCTCTTTTCTGAAAACCGCTCGCAAATGTCTGTACGTCAGTTATTTTCTTTATTGTTCCCTGTAGTTCCATTGTCTTATATTATTAAAATGTAAAAGTAATAAATTAAAGGAGTAAAAGAAATGGCAGGCCTGAAAAAATTAGAAATAAAAAAAATTCGAAATTTCTTTTGCACCAAATGTAAAAAGTCTATATATTTGCACTCACCAAAAAAAAAGAAAAGAAGTTCTTAATTAATGCGGATGTGGTGTAATTGGTAGCCACGCCAGACTTAGGATCTGGTGCCGTGAGGCGTGGGGGTTCGAGTCCCTTCATCCGCACTATATTGCGAAAATAGCTCAGCTGGTAGAGCACGACCTTGCCAAGGTCGGGGTCGCGGGTTCGAATCCCGTTTTTCGCTCAGATTTATCTACCTGCCTTGGTGGTGGAACTGGTAGACACGCAGGACTTAAAATCCTGTATCCGCAAGGATGTACGGGTTCAAGTCCCGTCCGAGGTACTTAAAAAAAACGCTGAAATTTTTTCCAGCGTTTTTTTTGTGCTTTATGGCGGTGTTTTTCGGCTCTTCTGAAACAAAAGGGAACACGATTGCACAATATTTGTTGTTACAGCAAAAAAATAAATTATGCAACCGAAACCAATGCTTACGCTAAGCCAGGTACTGGCCAAACTCGCCGCAAAAGACGTGACGCGCGAATTCTGTATGAATGAGGCGGGTGAAATGAAACTGATGGATAATGGCGAAACTTATCAGCCACAAGATTTAAAAATACTGCGCTCATACCGCTTTGAGGCGGACAGTAGCCCTGAAGACAATGCTGTGCTTTATGTAGCTCAGGCTACAGACGGAAATATTGGGATTATTATCGATTCTTACGGTGCGCAAAGTAATTATGAAGGTGCCGACTTTGATAATTTTATCCGTGAAATCCCTGTGGAGGAGGACGAAAGGTATAATTTTGATAACTAAAATAAAAAAAATCCGGTTTTCTTAATCGGATTTTTTTCTGAACAGATTTTTGAGTCCTTTGGTTTTCCCGGAGACTTTTTCTTTTGTATCCTGCACTTTTTCTGAAACCGCTTCCTTGCTTTTCTTCAGGTCGTCCTTGTTTTCTTCGAGCGCGTTTTTCGTATTCTGAACGGTGTTTTTCATGGCCTGCTCGGTTTTTTCGGCATTGTTGCCGAGCAGCGTTTTCTTCAGACCTTGTTCAATGCCCTTCCAGAACATATTAAAGAATGATTTGGTTTGGTCCCGAACCACGTTTTCTACCTGTACCGACTCCGGATATTTCCCTGAATCTGACCGCACGAATATATTCGCTACCGCACTTAAAAGTTTGTTTTTTTCACCGTCTTCTTTCAGCAGTGCGACTTTCAGGTCGTGATGTTTAAGATTTAATGTGCCGTCAAGGCCATTGTAATTCCCTTTAAAATTAAAAATCAAATCGGAAATCAATCCCGTTGCGCGCACTTTCAGATAAGGTTCGATGAACGGATTCACCCGTGATGCCGGCAGGTCCGCTACGTTTCCTGCGATGGAGAACGCGTCAGTTTTATTCAAAACATCAAAATTCCATTTTACATTCATCGGTGAGGCGTTCATAAACCGGCAGTTTATCGTGATTAAAACCTGCGTCGGTTTTCCCTTCATCTTGCCGGAATTTATGTTTTTCACGTTCATATTGAAGTTTCCGAACGTAAGTTTTCCCGGCCCATCGCTCTTTTTCGTGTCTTCTTCATACTCGAGCACCGAATTTTTCACCTCCAGATTCTGTACATACATCGGCAGTTTCATATTTCGAAGTAATGAAGAGTACAATAATTTTTCGGTCAGGTCATCTTTTGGAATCTTACTGCGGAAAATGTTGGCATTCACCCCGTTTAAAGTGATTTGTGAAGCGTCCATAAATTTATTTTCAGACAGAAAATCCCACGTTCCGCTTGCTGAAACCTGCTTTACTTTAATATCATACAAGTCTTTTTCGGCGGGAATTCGGCGGATGAACTGTGCGCGTGAAAGCTTGGGCGTTGCGGCAAAATTCGACATCTGTACGGATTTGTTAGTGAATTTGAACCGGTCACCTTTAATATTATAGAACTCTGTATTGTAAACAAAGTGCTGCGTTGTAACATCGTAGGCACCGAATTTAAATGGAAAACGGTTTTTTACCGTCGAAGAATTCATTTCAATATTCCTGATATTGGCATTTAAAGACCTGAAATCAACCGGTGATTTTCCGTCATCGATGATGATGTTGCTGTTGCGTAGTGCTACATTGCCGATTTTCAGCGGAAACTGTATGCCGGAATATCCGTTCTTTTTGTCTTGATTTTTAGCGGTTAATATTTTTCCCTTCACCGAATTTACAAGCACATTGCCGACATCGAGTTTAAGTTTTTGTTCGATGAATTTCAGTTCATTTATTTTTACTTGAATCCTTTCCGCATCAAGGTCCATTACGGTTTTCGAACGGTTGGCAGAAACCGGACTCAGACGGATATTTCTTACGTCCGCAGATTTCGGGTTTAAAGCTAACGCTGCGAGCGTGATATTTTGATTTTCGGAAACGAAGCTGATTTGCCGTCCCGCCACACTGAAATCTGCATACTCGAATGGCAGCGTAGACTTTGAAGTCTCGCTGTTCATTAGAAACTTATTGATGTTGACGTTGAGGTTTCCTGCGCTCAGTTTTGGTGTGCCATTGGGCTGCAGAACGCTGATTTTTGCATTTTTAAACTGAACATCTTCCATATTTACCGTAAGGTTGAAATTTTTCTTTTTCGCGACGGCTTTAGAGTTTGTGGTGAAAATCTGAAGGTCAGGACTGTCGAAATTTGCATTGCTCAAAGCAATTTTCTCTTCGCTAAGTGCGATATCTTTGAAAGTCATTTCAGCAGCCTTGAAACGGTAAAGATTTTTTTGGTTTGGATGCGTTCGGGCAAAATTTGGGAATGAAATAAGCGGCGTCACAGCGAAATTCCTCACGCTCATTTTAGCATTTTCCGTAGTGATTGTTTCCGCCGTTATTGCGTAAACTTCCGTTGGACTGAAAAAAAACTCTTTTCCACGTATGTCGTAACGGTCGAAGATAAGCGGCAGCATTCGTTCGACGCTTTCCTCGCTCATCTGTATGTTTTCTACATTCAGCGCAAGATCTTTTACCGAAATAAACTTTTGGCCGGAATGCCGGGTCACTGCAATATTTCCGTTTTGGATATTTAAGTTTTCAATGGAGACCGGATTTCGCTTTTTACCTGTTTTATCGTCGACAGGTTTCGCAAGTCTTATCTGCAAATCCGGATTGACAAGCAAAAGGTTATCTGAACTGATAACTTTTTTGAAAAGTGCGCTGTAGATGCCCAGGCGGCTGATTGAAAGGGTATCGACCTTTCCTTTAATCCCGATGACATTGAGGTCAGCGCTTTTTTTGTTTTCGATTTCTACTTCGGTCGCAAGAATATCACCGCTGAAAAGGTCGACGTTGAGCGACTTATAGGCTATCTGGTAATCCGATTTTTTTTTAATGTAACCCCCAAGATTATTTCGGAGCCAGAAATTAGCACCAAAATTGATGATTAGCGTAATAAGAACTATTACCGCGAGGATTATGGAAGCAAGCCGAAAGTATTTTTTTTTCATCAGCTTGCTGATTAAAATACTATGCCAACGTCTCTTTTGGCTTTGTAATCGAAATTTCCACTACATAACCCTCATGTGCTCTCACATTGATGAAATTTCCGCCCTCAAAACTTAAATACTGGCCTTTGATCCCTCTCAGGATCCCTCCTACCTCCGGATTTTTGTCAAGGGTGCAGGACGAAATTTTTTCCGGCGCTTCATAAGGATAGTCAAGACGCTGCATTTCGCGCTCCATCGTATAAAAATTCTGAAAATTTTCGGGAAAATGATGTTTTATGCGTTCGCGGAAATCCACCAGATCGAGATCGTCCTCGAAATCGTCTTCGAGCATCTTTTTCCAGTTGGTTTTGTCGGCGATATGTTCTTTCAGCGCAACTTCGATCATTCCGGCTTCGTATCGGTTCGTTGTTTTGGCAATCGGAAGTGCGAATGTAGCACCTTGGTCGATCCAGCGCGTCGGCAGTTGTGATTCACGCGTGACGCCAACTTTTACTTCGCCTGTATAAGCCAGATACACGATGTGCGGCGCCAGCTGAATTTGCTGTTCAACCTCCAGATCCCGCTCCCCGATGCCGAGATGCGCAGTAGAAAGTTCAGGCCGGATGATGGTGTCGCTGGCGTAGGGACTTTCGAAAAAGCAGCGTTTGCAGAAGCCCATGCGGTATATTTTTTCGTCGCTGCGGCACGATACACACTCATATCCAACATGTTTTATCGTTAGGTTTTTTCCTATAACCTGATTCAGGTTGATGAGGTCATGTGAAAGATTTAGGAAATATTGTATCGGTTTTCCGTTCTGCGTGAACATCTTTAGGAGTTGGCCGCTAAACTGCATAACATTATTGTTTCAGTAAAAATAATGATTTGCTTTTAATTAAATTTGTCTGTCACAAAAAACAGTAGATGAATTATCTGATCACCGGCGGCAGCGGTTTCATAGGGTCGCATTTAGTAGAGTGTCTTTTACATAGCGGACATTCTGTCATTAATGTTGACAACTTTGATGATTTTTATAATTATCGAATCAAAATCCGCAACACACTGGAGTCTGTGGGTAAAAGTTTCGAATTCCCGTTTAATGAAAAGGAACATGATATTCAGAAACTCATTTTCGAAACCGAATCAGACCGCTACCGGCTTTATTATCAGGACATTCGCGATGCTGAAGGACTTGGGAAGATTTTCCGGAAACATAAAATAGATATGGTAGTACATCTGGCGGCACTAGCCGGTGTAAGACCATCAATCGAACAGCCCGGCAGATATGGTGAGGTCAATGTAAACGGAAGTATAAATCTGTGGGAAATCTGTGCTGAATTTAATGTAAATAAAGTGATATGCGCTTCAAGCTCAAGCGTTTACGGAAATAATGAAAAAATTCCCTTTACCGAAACGGATTCTGTGGATCAGCCGGTTTCACCTTACGCTGCCACTAAGAGATCTGCCGAAATTTTAGGTCATGTTTATCATCATCTTTATCATATAGATATGATTCATCTTAGATTCTTCACAGTTTACGGTCCGCGGCAAAGACCTGATCTTGCAATTCATAAGTTCGCAAAACTCATAAGCAGCAGAGAGTCAGTACCATTTTTTGGGGACGGCACTACAGCGCGGGATTATACTTATATAGATGACATCATTGCCGGAGTGACTGGCGCAATGCATTATCTGGAGCGCAATACCGGTGTTTATGAGATCGTTAACCTGGGGGAGAGCCGCATGGTCTCTTTAAATGAAATGCTTTCTACCATTGAGGAAAATCTGAGCATCAATGCGAAAAGAGAGTTGCTTCCGATGCAGCCTGGCGATGTGTTGCGAACCAATGCAGATATCGCCAAAGCACGCGCACTTTTCCACTATCGGCCGACCACAGATTTCCATTTTGGCATAAAAAAGTTTGTGGAATGGTTTTTGAGAAACGGATCGTGAAAAATTAATAAAAACCACGCAAATATTATTGGAAATCAGCGACAAAAACTTTTTTATGTCGCGTATTTTTTTACTTTTGCAAAAAATTATTTGATATGTATTGGACATTAGAACTGGCTTCATACCTGAGCGATGCGCCCTGGCCGATGACCAAAGCGGAATTGATTGATTATGCAATCCGCACAGGTGCACCTATGGAAGTGGTGGAAAATCTTCAGGCGATTGAAGACGAGGGTGAAATCTATGAATCCATAGAAGAAGTATGGAGTGATTACCCTACCGATGACGATTTCCTCTGGAATGAAGACGAATACTAAATTTTCTCAGGGCTTTAGGCAATTACTATAGCCCTATTTTATTAACATGAGGCACTGCGGTGCCACCATTTTTGCCAGGTTTGGCAGACACAAAGCGACAGACATATGGGTTTTATAGATACAGTTCTGAAAGGTTTTCTCGGCGATAAGAATGCAACTGACCTTAAAGAAGTAAAAAAAGTTGTTCAAAAGATAAAGCTGGTTGAACCAAAGATTCAGGAACTTACCGATGACGGGTTACGTGGAAAGACGGCAGAATTCAAAGAAAAAATTAAGACAGCTACAGCTTCCATCGCCACTCAGATTGAGCAGGTACAGGAGCAGATTAAGAATTCTTCCAATGTAGATGAGAAAGAAGAACTGTTCACGAAGGTTGAACAACTCAAGAAAGATTCATATCAGATCGAAGAAAAGATTTTAAATGAGATTCTTCCTGAGGCTTTTGCATTGGTGAAAGAAACCTCAAGAAGACTTGCTCAGAACGGCGAGATCCGAGTAAGTGCAACCGAACTTGACCGTGAACTTGCGGCAACTAAAGATTTCGTCGTACTGGAGGGTGAGACCGCTGTTTGGAAGAACAAATGGGATGCTGCCGGGACTCCGGTAGTTTGGGATATGGTTCATTATGATGTTCAGTTCATCGGTGGAGTAGTGCTGCACAGCGGAAAAATTGCCGAAATGGCTACCGGTGAAGGTAAAACGCTTGTCGGAACTTTACCTATTTATCTTAATGCACTTACCGGCCGTGGGGTTCACGTAGTAACCGTGAATGACTACCTAGCTAAACGTGACTCCGCATGGATGGGTCCACTATATCAGTTCCACGGCATGACGATCGACTGTATTGACCGTCATCAACCTAATTCTGATGCACGCCGAAAAGCATATCAGTGCAGCATCACCTATGGAACCAATAACGAATTTGGGTTCGATTACCTGCGGGACAATATGGTGACTTCACCTACAGAACTCGTTCAGGGTGAGCTGAATTTTGCAATTGTGGATGAGGTAGACTCCGTTTTGGTAGATGATGCGCGTACACCGCTTATTATTTCAGGTCCGGTTCCTCAGGGAGACCGTCAGGAATATGATGTGCTGAAGCCTTCTGTAGACAGAATTGTAGAAATCCAGAAGAAAACAGTATCTGCTATATTTAATGAGGCCAAAAAATTAATCGCGAACGGAAACACCAAAGAAGGTGGTTTCAAATTACTTCAGGCGTATCGCGGTTTACCAAAATCACGTCCTCTGATCAAATTTCTTTCTGAAAGCGGAAACAAAGCACTTCTTCAGAAAACCGAAGGCCAATACATGGCCGACAACAACAAAGAAATGCCGAAGGTTGACAAAGATCTATACTTTGTAATCGACGAAAAAAATAACCAAATCGACCTTACCGACAGAGGTGTGGAATATATGTCAGCAGGCAACGAAGACAAAGATTTCTTCGTCCTTAATGACATCGCCACCGAAATCGCTGAACTGGAGGCTAAAAATTTAACTAAAGAAGAAGAATTTGAAGCTAAGGAAAAACTTTTCAGCGATTTTGCCGTAAAATCTGAACGCGTACATACATTAAGCCAGCTTCTGAAAGCTTATACACTCTTCGAAAAAGACGATGAGTATGTGGTGATCGACGGAGAGGTGAAAATTGTAGATGAGCAGACGGGCCGTATCATGGAAGGTCGAAGATATTCTGATGGTTTACATCAGGCTATTGAAGCGAAGGAGAATGTGAAGATAGAAGCTGCGACGCAGACTTTCGCTACGATCACACTTCAGAACTACTTCCGTATGTACAACAAGCTTGCGGGTATGACGGGTACTGCGGAAACAGAAGCAAGCGAACTTTGGCAGATTTACAAACTTGATGTAGTGGTAATTCCGACCAACAAGCCGATTATCCGTGATGACAGACAGGATTTGGTTTTCAAAACCAACCGTGAAAAATATAACGCTGTAATTGAGGAAATTGAAAGGCTTACAGCTGCCGGAAGACCGGTTCTTGTAGGAACTACCTCGGTTGAAATTTCGCAGTTGCTTTCCAGAGCTTTACAGTTAAGAAAGATTCAGCATAACGTACTGAACGCGAAACTCCATGCAAAGGAAGCGGAAATCGTAGCAATGGCCGGTGGACCTGGCGTTGTGACAATCGCAACCAACATGGCAGGACGTGGTACAGACATCAAGCTTCAGGGCGAGGTGAAAGCCAACGGTGGTCTGGCGATCATCGGTACTGAAAGACACGATTCCCGTCGTGTTGACCGTCAGCTTCGTGGTAGAGCTGGAAGACAGGGAGACCCAGGTAGTTCGCAGTTTTACGTGTCGCTTGAAGATAATTTGATGCGTCTTTTCGGTTCCGAAAGAATTGCGAAAATGATGGACAGAATGGGTCATAAGGAAGGCGAGGTCATCCAGCACAGCATGATTTCTAAATCCATTGAGCGCGCGCAGAAAAAAGTAGAAGAGAACAACTTCGGGATCCGTAAGAGACTTTTGGAGTATGATGATGTGATGAACAAGCAGCGCGACGTGATCTACAAGCGAAGAAAGAATGCACTTTTTGGTGATCATCTTAAATATGACATCTCCAATATGATCTTTGATGTGTCACAATCCATCGTTACAAAGACAAAACTGGAGAACGACTACAAAGAGTTTGAATATGAGATCATCAAACATTTCACCATGGAAGCGCCGGTTTCTGAAAACGACTTTAAGACAAAACAGGTTCCGGAACTTGCAAACATCGTATTCAAGGCAGCTACAGAAGATTACCGGATGAAACTGGATCTGTTGAAAGAAAAATCGTTCCCGATCATTGAGAATGTATACCAAAATCAGGGATCACTCTTCAAGATGATTCAGGTACCGTTTTCAGACGGAATAAAGACGATGACCGTGGTTACAGACCTGAAAGAAGCATTCGAAACTAAATGTGAATCGCTGATTAACGATTTCGAGAAAAATATTTCATTGGCGATCATTGACGAAAACTGGAAACTTCACCTCAGAGAAATGGACGACCTGAGACGTTCTTCACAAGGTGCCGTTTATGAGCAAAAAGATCCTTTGGTTATTTACAAGCAAGAGTCTTTCTACCTCTTCAGCGAAATGGTAGAAAAAGTGAATAAGGAAATTGTTTCGTTCCTTTACAAAGGCGAAATTCCCGCGTAAATTCAGTACATAACGACTAATTTAAACGACTTCATCATGCATTGCATGGTGAAGTTTTTTTAAACATAATATGAATTTTTCGTATTTTTAGCGTCTTAATAATTATTGGATGGCATTAGTAGATTTGTCGAAGCAAGTAGCATTAGGCGTTGATATTGGCGGTACAAACACCAAATTCGGCATCGTAAACCATCGTGGCGAAATCCTTGAGAAAGGGAGGATGCGCACGGACAGTTTCGAACATCCCGAAGACTTTATCGAAGCGCTGTATGAGGCTGTAAGCCCTCATCTTGCGAAACATTCCAGCCAAAAGCAATTTGACGGCATTGGCGTGGGTGCTCCGAATGCCAATTATTATAGAGGAACGATCGAGCAGGCACCGAATCTCCGTTGGAAAGGTGTCATTCCATTTGCTGAACTGATAACGAAAAAGTTCGGTGTTCCTTGCAAGATGACTAATGACGCCAACGCAGCGGCTTACGGCGAAATGATGTTTGGAGCGGCGCGCGGCATGAAAGATTTCATCATGATGACCTTGGGAACCGGTGTGGGCAGTGGAATAATCTCTGGCGGAAAACTTATCTACGGTCACGATGGTTTTGCCGGTGAACTCGGACATACGATCGTAAAACCGGGTGGCCGGAAACATTGGAGTACTGGTTCTGAAGGTTCTTTGGAAGCGTATGCTTCTGCAACCGGAATCGCGATCACTGCCAAAAAGATGCGCGCAGAATTCCCCGATTCAATGCTGAATGATTATCCGGAGGAGGCAATCAATTCAAAAGTAGTACACGAATGTGCGAAAAAGGGTGATCCTACGGCAATTGAGGTCTTTAGATATACTGGCCAGAAGCTCGGTGAGGCATTGGCTAATTTTGTCATGTTTTCTTCACCGGAAGCCATCTTGCTGTTTGGTGGCGTGATCAAGGCAGGAGATTTCATACTAAAACCTACAAAACTGCACATGGAGCGCAACCTGTTGCCTATTTTCCGTAATAAAGTAAGGCTCGTGTTCAGCGAACTGGACGAAGCGGATGCCGCGATCCTGGGTGCAAGTGCTTTGGTTTGGGAAAAGTAGAGACTTAAAAATAACAAATGAACATCATTAAGATGTTCATTTTTGTTTCTGAATCATGGAAGTACCCGCTGCCATCGGAAAAAAGAACAATTTTTAAAATTTTAAGTATAGATAACCGTTATCACAGTATGAAAAACATTTTAGTATTTTTGATGTCATTAATTCTGACCTCATGTAACGGTCAGGAGGCGAAAAAACCTTTAAATAGAACCCCGAAAATGGATAAAGACAATTTGCAATATATCACCTTTGGTGGCGGATGCTTCTGGTGCGTGGAAAGCTGCTTTAATATGCTGAAAGGTGTAGATGCAGCGGTATCCGGCTACTCTGGCGGCCACAAAGCGAATCCCGCCTACGAAGAAGTTTGCACCGGCGAGACCGGCCATGCTGAAGTGGTGGAAATAGCCTACGACCCTAAAATAATTTCTTACGAACAATTGATGGACGTATTTTTCTTTCTTCACGATCCTACGCAACTGAACCGTCAGGGAAATGATATCGGAACGCAGTACCGCTCCGTGATTTTCTATAAAGATGAGACTGAAAAAGAGAAAGCTGAAGCTGCGATGAAAGCCTCTGAGGCCTCCGGAAGATGGAATGGTAAATATGTAACTGAAATCACAAAGTTTGAGAAGTTCTGGCCGGCGGAACAGTATCACCAGGGTTATTATAACGCAAACCCGAATCAGCCTTACTGCAGCGCGGTGGTTGGTCCGAAAATCGCCAAATTCAAAAAACATTACGGCGAACTTGGCATGCTGGAACCGGAAAATGAACAATAAAAAACAGCGGAGAATTTTCTCCGCTTTATTTTTGTCTGAAAATCGTGTAACCGGCTTCCGTAGGATGATCCTGAACAAAATCGTCGGGATCTTCTTTTTTGATTAACTGATAAATCATTAAATCACCTGCCGCAGCACCTGAAAATACAATTCCGAAAACGAGTAGAATAAGATTTCCAGTGAATAAACTGATGATTCCCGGAATAATACCCAATACAATGAATGGAGCCAGTAAAGCGATGATATAATGCCGGATTTTCAGAGGTTCTTTGCAATGGCAATAAGGTGTGAGCATTTTCCACAGAATTCCGAATTTTACAGATTTAAGACCCTTTCGCGCATACATAGCAAAAAAAATACCGTGGATTAATTCGTGAATTATGATTCCTATAATCATCCCGACAAGAGGTGAAAATAAATTCACAAAAATATGATCGCTGTCGAATAAATTACCGGAAAAACTGTTCTGCCATATGATGAAAAATGGCACTGCAAAGATTACAGTAAATAATACGAGAAATTTAATTGAAACCAGATTGGCTTTCATCAAATCAATAATTTTATCTTCCTTTTCAAAGTTTTCGAAATACATATATTTTTTTTCTTATTCAAATATAGATCAATTTCGTTCATAAAAAAACCCACCAAAAGACTTCGGTGGGCTGAATAATTGTTGAAAATTAATTATTTCACTAACGTCATTTCACTGATCAGGTGACCTGCTTTACCATATTTTTCGATGATCCAAAGAACCATTCTTACGTCAACGTTGATCGTTTTCTGCAGTTTCGGGTCGAAGATGATATCGCCGCTCAATGCTTCACTGTTTCCGTCGAATGCAAGACCTAAAAGGTGTCCGTTTCCATCAAGAATCGGCGAACCTGAGTTTCCACCTGTAATGTCGTTATCTGAAAGGAAATTTACAGGCATGAAACCTTTCTTGTCTTTGTACTGACCAAAATCTTTACGTTTTACCAAATCAAGGAAATCCTGCGGAAGATCAAATTCCTCATCTCCTTTTTTGTATTTGGCAACCATTCCGTTGATATCTGTGTAATAGTTGTTCTTTTGGTTGATTCCGAAATAATTTCTGTCGTTACGTACCGGCAAAGTCTGTACTGTACCTGTGGTAAGTCTCATCGTAGAGTTTGCATCCGGATAGAACGCTTTTTCCGGCTGAGATTTTCTTAAACCATCTAAAAATATGCGGCTGTTCTTAGCGAATGCCTCATCTACTTTTGCATATTTCTCGCCCGCAAGTTTCTGGTCGTTTACAAAACCGTTTGCAATTTTCATCATTGGATCTGCATCGATTTTCAGTCTGTCCGGGTTGTTAAGGAAATTCATTGCAGATTCTTTAGTCGCAAAAACCGAGGCGTAAGCTGTGTTTGAAAGCGTTTTGGCATCTACTGCCATCAAAGATGGTGATGCGTCTTCTTTTTTCACACGCTGCTGATAAAGTGCAACCATTGAATTCAGCATCTCGCCTTCAAGCTTGGTATTGAAACCATCGTACATTCTGTCGATTGCTTCAGTCACCTTAGGTTTCATTGCAGCTTGTCCTGCAGCATCCTGATCAGCATACGATTTCAGCATGGAGCCAAGTTGGTAAGCAATCATGATGTATTTTGCGTTACGCTGAAGCTGTGAAGAATAGTTACGCTCCACGTTTCGGCTTGAGAACTGCGTGTAATTGGCTTTTAAATCATTAAGAACGCTGCCGTACATCTTTTCGTTTTCCGGAAGAAGCGCCCACACGAGGAACTTGTCTTCTAGACGCTTTTTGTCAGCGATCGTACCGTTTTTATTTACCGCATCGATAGTTCCCTGACGGTTTTTCCAATAGTTTGCAACAGATGCATACTGTGAAGCATAGTCAAGCTTCGTGGCTTGGTCTGTGTCCATGTATTTTTTCATCACGTCCATCGCTACTTTCGACGCTTCCACCCAAGCCGGATAATCTTTCTGCACCATTTGCTCTATACCGAAAGAAGTAAGGTAACGGTTAGTACGGCCAGGGAAACCTACGATCATAGTAAAATCACCAGGCTGATAACCTTTAAGAGAAATCGGAAGTGCATGCTTAGGCTTCATTGGAACGTTGGTCGGCGAATATTCAGCTGGGTTTCCGTTTGCATCAGCATACACACGGAAAACAGAGAAATCTGCTGTATGACGTGGCCACTCCCAGTTATCGGTATCACCACCGAATTTACCTAGCGCGTTTGGAGGTGTTCCTACCAATCTTACATCTTTAAAATCTTGGTATACAAAGTAGTAGAATTCATTTCCGTTAAAGAAATCTCTTACAACCACGGTGTATTTTCCGTTTTCAGAGTTCTCTGTCTGGATTGCTTTATATTCTGCATCAATCACCGATTTTCTTTGCTCGGCAGTCATGTTGTTATTCAGTTTCGCATTGATGCGGCTTGTAGCATCATCCATTCTTACCAGAAAGCGAACTGAAAGTCCCGGTGCCGGAAGTTCTTCGCTTTTTTTCATTGCCCAGAAGCCGTTCGTAAGATGGTCTTTCTGAGGTGTTGAAAGTGCTGCGATCTGTCCGTATCCACAGTGGTGATTTGTAAAAAGTAATCCTTCTTTAGAAACCATTTCGGCAGTACATCCGCCGCCAAACTGCACGATGGCGTCTTTAAGGCTGGATTGATTTACAGAATATATCTCTTCAGGTGTGAGTTTCAACCCCTGTTTCTGAAGGTCTGTACCATTTAGTCTTTTGATCATGGTCATCAGCCACATACCCTCATCGGCTTTCAGCTGCAGAAAGCTCATCATAAAGGTGAGCAGTAAAAATACTTTTTTCATTGATAAATTATTTAATGAGGGCTAAATTAAGAAAAACCTTTTCAAATCTGCATTTTTGGCATAAAAAAATGGATGAACTTTCGCCCATCCATTAAGTTGTCATCTTTAAAGTATTACTTTTTGATAAGCTTGGTATTTTCTACCGCGCCACCGCCATAATAAACCTGAAGGATGTATGTTCCTTTTGCCAATGATGATACGTTGATCTGCTTGTCTGCTTTGAAAGACTGAACTTTTTTACCTGACATATCGATTACTGTAATGTTTTCGATTTTTCTGTCAGCAGATACAGTTACGATATCAGTTGCTGGGTTAGGATATACTTTAAGTGAAGATTTCACTGCGTTATCTGAAGTTCCAAGTGCAAGGTTACCGCTGAATTTCAGAATACCTGTAGAACCTGTAGGGCCGTCGCTGAACTGTCCTGCCCATCCTGTTGTAGGGTTAAGGAACTGAACTTTACCGCGCTGGCTGCCAGTGTCGATGCTCACCCAGGTAACACCTCCATCAGTTGAATAAGAAGAACCCATCCAGCTTGGATCACCTGAATTGATACCTGTAGAAACATAAGTGTTCGCAGTTCCCGGAACATAAGTGATGTCGCCAAAATACCAGGTACCTGTAGGTGACAGAGGATCCCAAGTTGCTCCAGCGTCATCAGATGAATAAAGACTTGCTGTGGTAGTTCCCGGTGAGTCTGCACCATCTACAGCGATCAGAAGACCGTTGTTTGCATCTTTGAATGCAAAAGCACCTGAAGATCCTGAAGTTGTAACACCACCAAAGTCAAGTACAGGGCTGAATGAAGCTGTCCAAGTTGCGCCTCTGTCTGTTGATCTAAGAATTCTACCGATGTCAGTTCCGATCCAGATGTTATCTCCTACTACTTCTTTTAGAGCTACATAACCGAAATCACCCAAAGCAGCTGGTCTTCCCGGTACTAATGTCCAGGTAGTACCGCCATTGCTGGTTTTGTACATTTCGAAGAAGCCACCTATTGGGTCACCGGCAGTCCATCCTTCGTTCGCATCCCAGAAATAGATCTGGTTACCGAATGAACCTGATGTATAACCAGACGTCTGCTGGGTCCAGTTTGCGCCACCGTTAGTTGTTTTCCAGATTCTGTTTGCATTGGTTCCTGCAGTATGCGGAGCAGTGATGATCCATGCAGTGTTGGCATCCAAAGCCGAAATATCAGAAATAAGTGCGTTGGAACCAGGTCCGGCAACAGTTGTTGCAGTCCAGGTAGCACCTCCGTCAGTTGTACGTGAAACAACTTTTGGATAAGTTCCAGCTCCTGATCCGTCGTAAGCGAATGTCCAAACAGTATTCGCGTCTACGATATCAATCTCGTCAACCCCAAAATTTGCGGGGAATTTTGTGCCTTGTGGCACCCAGGTTTGTGCCTGGGCAGCCATAGAAACTAGCGCTAAGCCAGTAAGTAAAAGTTTTTTCATAATCTTTTAAATTGAATGATTTTCGGTAAAATTATATAATTAAAGACTATTACGCAACTTATTTTATTATTTTTTCATCAAATATTCATATTTCATGTATAATGCGGAATTCGGCGGTTATCGCTGTAAAGCTCGATATAGCCTTAGTTTCCGCGTTTATACATTTCAGTATGTGGAATGTCGTCTTCTAAATATTTGTGTCCAGTATCTACAAAGCCAAATTCGCTGTAAAACTTTAAAAGATAATCCTGCGCTGAAATTCTGATACCGGCTGCACCAAAGCGTGTTTCGATTGCATCAAGTGCAATTCGAAGTAAGCTCCGGCCCAAATTCTTTCCGCGGAAATCCGGATGCGTCAGCACTCTTCCAATCGAGGCCTCCTCATATTTAAGTCCCGGCGCGAAAATGCGACAGTAGGCTGAAATTTTTCCTTCAGTTTTGCGCCAGATATGGACAGCAGCTTCATCATGGCCATCCGCGTCTAAATAATGACAGGTCTGCTCCACCACAAAGACCTCCTGGCGGACTTTCAAAATTTCATACAATTCGGAAGTGGAAAGCTCCGGGAACTCTTTAATCTTCCATACAGAACGCTGCATTAGCTGAAGTTTACTTTATTTTTCTGCAAAAACTCATTAGTGGTTGTTATGAGTTTTAATATGTCGTCTGTACCGGTTCGTTTTTCGGCTGAAGTGAGAAATATTTCTGGCAATTCTTCCCACGTTTCAAGTAACTCCTTTTTGTAATTTTCTACATTGTCGATGGCTGCATTGGGTTTCAACTTGTCGGCTTTTGTGAAAACGATCGAAAATGGAACGCCATTCTCGCCACACCAACCGATGAATTCCAAATCAATTTTCTGCGGAGTATGTCTTGAGTCTACCAGAACAAAAAGATTGACCAGGTTTTTCCGGTTAAGAATATAGTTAGTGATCAGTTTCTCGAAATCTTTCCGCATACTTTTTGACACACGTGCGTAGCCATAACCCGGTAAATCAGTCAGATACCAGTTTTCATTGATTAAAAAATGGTTGATTAACTGCGTTTTACCCGGGGTTTGAGATGTTTTTGCGAGGTCCTTATGGTTCAGCATTCCGTTGATAAGCGAGGATTTTCCTACGTTTGATCTGCCGATGAAGGCGTATTCGGGAAGTGTTGGTTCTGGACATTCCTGCCATTTCGAGCTGCTTTTTAAGAATTCAGCGGTTTTTATTATCATGGTATTTTATTACTTGTATTAAACAAAAAAGGAAGCAATCGCTTCCTTATTTTTTCTCATTCTGCTGAAGCCAGTCATACAAAATCTGGTTGAATTCTTCAGGTTTTTCCATCATTGCGGCATGTCCACACTTGTCAATCCAGTACAGGCTGGAATTCGGTAAAGATTTATGCATATCGTCAGCCACTTCCGGCGGCGTCACATTATCCTGTTTCCCCCAGATCAGGCAAACCGGTGCGGTGATTTTAGGCAAATCATTCAGCATGTTATGTTTGATTGCGCTTCGGGCCAGCATTACGGTCTTTATGCCTTTCATCCTGTCATTCACTACGCCGAAAACTTCGTCCACCAACTCATCTGTGGCTACTATCGGGTCATAGAAAACTTCTTCAGTTTTTTTTCGGATGTAGCTTTTGTCAGATTTCCGCGGGAAACTGTCGCCAAAAGTACGTTCGTAAAGCCCGGAACTTCCGGTCAGAACCAGGTTCTTAACAAGGTCGGGGCGCGCCAGCGTGAGGATGAGACCTATGTGGCCTCCCATAGAATTGCCGACGATGGTGGCGGGTTCAGTGCATTTTTCATCAATGAATTTAGCAACGTATTTCGCAATAGTTGTAAGATTCGTGTGCAGCACAGGCAAGTCGTAGATCGGGAGTACGGGTACCAGGACACGGTAACCTTTTTCCGAGAAGAATTTTACCGTCTTGTCAAAGTTACTTAAACCGCCCATAAGGCCATGCAGCAAAATCAGCGGATGCCCTTCTCCAGCCTCGATGAAAGAGAATTTTTTTTCTTTTTTCGTAATGAATCTCATAAAGTTGCTTCCTAAGCCTTGCAAAAATACAAATTAAAGACCATAAATTTTATGTCGTCAATTAATCATTGAAATATTATAAAAAAGTAGCCACTCCGGAATTTGGCTAAGCGAAAAATCCACTCGTTCCATGTTTGCCTTAAGTGCTTTGAATTCAATATTTTAAACCGTAAAGTAAAACTTATTAACATTAAGTCAAAAAGTGGGAAAAAGTGGGAGCTTTTAGAATTTTTTATATAAATTTGTCCCAAATGAAGAATTTCATCGGTACATATGAATGCAAAATAGACGATAAAGGCCGTCTTAAACTTCCATCCTCCCTGGTAAAACAGATGGAGAACTTTGGAAGTGCAACTTATGTGGTGAAACGTTCAGTTTTTCAATCATGTTTGGAAGTGTATCCGATGTCCGGTTGGGAAAAACTGATGGAAAAAATTAACAGGCTGAACCGCTTCCAGAAGAAAAACGCCGATTTTATCAGGCAGTTCACGGCAGGTTTGAAAATCTTGGAGCCTGACAATGCAGGAAGACTTCAGATTCCGAAAGACCTGATCAATTTTGCCTCACTTAGAAAAGAAATCGTCATCACAAGCGCGGGCGAACTCTTCGAAATTTGGGATAAAGACACTTATGAAAGTGTGATTGCGACCTCGGAAGAAGATTTTGCCAAACTTGCAGAAGATGTCATGGGCGACATTAGTTTCGCTGATGACCAAATATAGCTGTAAATACGACTTCTTTAAAAAAAATAAAAAGAATGTATCACAACCCGGTTTTGCTGACGAAAAGTGTGGATGATTTGGTGACGAATCCCGCTGGTACTTATGTGGACGTCACTTTCGGTGGTGGTGGCCATTCGGGAGAGATCCTGCGCAGGCTGACGCCGGAAGGTCGGCTTTATAGTTTTGATCAGGATTTGGATGCGCTAAAAAATACCATCGCAGACCAGCGGTTTACGCTCGTGAACCAAAATTTCCGTTTTTTAGAGAACTCCTTATTAATGTATGGGGTAAATCAGGTGGATGGTGTTTTGGCAGATCTTGGTGTTTCTTCACATCAGTTTGATGCAGCCGAACGCGGGTTTTCCACGCGGAGTGATGCTCCGCTGGATATGCGGATGAACGTGCAGCAATCGATTGATGCTAAAAAAGTCATTAATGAATATGAGGAGGAGCAGCTCGCTGACCTGTTTTATTATTATGGCGAACTGCGTGAAGCCCGCAAACTGGCTCGGGAGATCGTTCATCACCGTAAGCTAAATCCCATTAACACAACAGGCGAGCTAAAAAATCTGTTCAGTTATATTCCGCAATTTAAGCAGAACAAATTTTTTGCGCAGGTGTTTCAGGCTATCCGAATTGAAGTAAACCAGGAGCTTGAAGCGCTGAAAGAGATGCTGGTACAGGCTCACAGAATTTTGAAACCGGGCGGAAGACTTGTAGTGATATCTTATCATTCGCTTGAGGACCGGCTGGTAAAGCGTTTTCTGAAAAACGGCATGTTCGAAGGCGAGCCGTCACGTGATATTTATGGCAACTTCAGCAAAACATTTGAGCTTCTGCAAAGCAAGGCTTTCGTTCCGGATAACGACGAAATAGAACAGAATTCCCGTGCAAGAAGCGCGAAAATGCGTGTGGGAACTAAACTTTAAGATTTAATTTTAATATAAATTTTGGCTAAAAAAGGCACATACAAAGCCCCTAAGAGACTCACCTTCATTGATATTGTGAAGGGGAACTTCCTGAACCGCGATGAGGTGAAAATTCACTATCGCTATTTCCTGCTGGTTTTTGTCCTGCTGATGATTATGATCTATAGCAACCACCTCGTAAGCCAAAAGATAGAACTGGTAAATGACCTGAAGGAACAAACGGAGGAGTATAAATCCCGAAATGCCTACGCCCAAAGCAGGCTTATCAAGGTAAAACTAGAATCTGAATTAGGTAAAGAAATGGTGCAGGACTCACTGCTGTCTCTCGAAAACCATCCGCATAAACTTTTGATCAAACTCGACAGTACAGATGGCGATACAGAATGAATTCGAAGCTAAGCGCTCCAAAACATTGCGTTGGGGCTACCTCTTTGCGGCGGTGGCAATCATCGTATTTGTGGTTTTCCTCGCCAGGATTTTGGTTCTGCAGAATACCAATGTACAGGCGATCAAAGACGATTATATCAGCAAAAATTACCGTGAAGCAAAGCTCAAGGCTGCGCGCGGAAACCTTTACGCTGCAGACGGTTCTATCCTTGCAACTACGGTGATGCGATATGATGTGTATATCGATTTTAAAACTATTAAAGACACCGCTTACACCAATAATATCGGTCCACTTACAGATTCACTTTCCACAATGTTCGGAAAGCCAAGAAGCTATTTTCGTGACCGGCTCGATCAGCAGAGAAAAGCTCAAAATCAGTACTATTCACTAGTAAAAGGTCTTGATTTCGATGAATATGACCGCATCCGAAAATTCCCGATTTTCAAAAAAGGTAAAAATAAAGGAGGATTCATCGTTGACCGGAACTTCAAACGGGAACTTGCAACCACCCAAATCGGGGCAGGCACCATAGGCATGGACAATGGCGTTTCGCAATCTGGTCTTGAAGGCGCGTTTTCGAAATATCTCCGCGGCACAGACGGGACTCGGCTCGAACAGCGTGTGAACTCAAGCCAATGGAAACCTATCGATTATTGGAAAGTAAAAGAACCCGTTGACGGACAGGACGTTTATACAACAATCGATCTTCGAATTCAGGATATCGCCCATTCGGCGCTCGAAAAGCAACTCATCAATTTTGATGCAGATCATGGCTGCGTGCTCGTGATGGAAGTAGCGACAGGTAAAGTGAAAGCGATGGTAAATCTAAAGCGCACGGAGCCCGGAATGTACGTAGATTCTTACAATTATGCACTGAAAGACGCTACTGAACCTGGTTCTACATTTAAAACAGTTTCGCTTCTGGCGGCAATGGATGATGGTTTTATTGATGACAAAACTACTGTGAACGTGGGCAACGGCGTATGGACTTACGCAAAGCAGCGTATTTCCGACGGACATGGCGGTGGCGAATATGAGATTGCAGACGTCCTGGCGAAATCGAGTAACGTAGGTTCGGCAAAACTTATCACTCAATATTATGCGGATAAACCTCAGGTTTTCCTTGATCATCTCAAGCGTTGGAAAATGTTTGATAAAATGGACATTGAACTGCCGGGAATTACCAAACCTTACATCGTAACACCTGAAAATAAACGTTGGAATGCCGCTACCCTGGCATCACTGGCGTATGGCTATTCTTCGAGGTTTAATCTTCTGCAGCTTACCACTTTTTATAACGGGATCGCCAACAACGGAACGATGCTGAAGCCTTTGTTCATCGATAAGATTCTGAAAGACGGACAGCAGCTTTATGTCGCTAAACCGGAAGTAATGGTAAAAAAAATGGCTTCAAAAGAAGCGATTGCAATGATGACAGGTGCGCTGACAAAGGCGGTGGAGAAAGGAACGGCAAAAAGTATCTTCACACCAAACCTGAAAATGGCGGGTAAAACCGGAACCGCACGTTTTGAATACTGGAAACCGGGCCCTCCGAAATATCAGGCGAGTTTCGCCGGATTTTATCCTGCAGACAACCCGAAATATACGTGTATTGTCATGATCAATCAGCCGGACAATTCGAAAAGTTTTTACGGATCCACGGTTGCAGCGCCAGTATTTAAGGAAATAGCGGGTAAAACATTCCTGAAAACGCCACAGAATGTAGAGCCTGAGCTCCTTGTTGACAAAAAAGTGGATCTGAGCCGCATGGTTGCCCCAAATGTGAAAGTAGCCGTGCGAGGAAAGCAAATGCCCCGCGTCGTCGGACTTATCGGTAAAAATGTGATTCCACAGCTTGAAAATTTGGGCTATAGAGTTGATTATAAAGGCGTCGGAAGAATCATGGAGCAGTTTCCGCTTGAAGGAACTGTCATCAAGAAAGACCAGAAAATTTACCTCAGTTTACAGAATTAAAGCCCGCATACAGATATAATGACATTAGACCAATTAATATTACAGGTTCCGTATCTCGAGATCGTTGGTAAAACGGATCGGGAGATCACAGCGCTCGTTTCAGACAGTCGCCAGACCGGTCCGGCGACGTTGTATGTGGCAGTGCAAGGCACGCTTGCGGACGGACATGATTATATTAATGCAGCTGCAGATAAAGGCGCGGAGGCCATCGTCTGTGAAAAACTTCCGGGCGAAATCAATGCTGACGTGACGTACATCCTTGTGCAGGACAGCGCCAAGGCTTTGGGCAAACT
Source organism: Kaistella pullorum (assembly GCF_014837035.1). Classification (GTDB taxonomy): domain Bacteria; phylum Bacteroidota; class Bacteroidia; order Flavobacteriales; family Weeksellaceae; genus Kaistella; species Kaistella rhinocerotis. The sequence goes on from NZ_JACSPS010000001.1 coordinate 646,381, forward strand.
TGCAGCTAATTTTTACGGAAATCCATCGGAGAAACTGAGTCTGATCGGCATCACCGGTACAAATGGAAAGACATCGGTCACCACGATGCTGTTTGATATTTTTAAAAATTTAGGCTTTAAATCCGTCCTTATCTCAACAGTAGAATATAGAATTGCGGACAAAATACTGCCATCTACACACACCACGCCGGATGTTATCACTTTAAATAAACTGCTTTCGCAGGCTGTAGATGCAGGCTGTGAATATGCATTTATGGAAGTTTCCTCGCACGGCATTCATCAGCGCAGAACGGAAGGTTTAAATTTTAAAGTCGCCGGTTTTACCAATATTTCACATGATCATCTAGATTATCACCATACTTTCAGCGAATATCTTAAAACCAAAAAACAGTTTTTCGATAACCTCTCGCCTGATGCTGTAGCCATCACCAATCTAGATGATAAAAACGGATCGGTAATGTTGCAAAATACGACGGCTAAAAAGAAATCCTATGCGCTGAAAACAATGGCAGATTATCATGGGAAAGTGATCGAGGCAGATTTTAATGGGATGCTGATGAACTTTCAGGGCAAGGAGTTCTGGACGACTTTTAGTGGGAAATTCAATGCATACAATCTTCTCCTGGCGTACGCCGTGGCGGTGGAATGCGGTTTCGATACGGAAGATGTGCTTAAAGCAATATCCACTTTAAGCCGTGTAAAAGGAAGGTTTGAAACACTGAAATCAGACGGCGGAATCTTTTTCGTCATCGATTATGCACATACGCCCGACGCACTCGACAATATTCTGGAATCCATCAACGAGATCCGAACAAAAAACGAAAGGTTAATTACTGTCTTCGGTTGTGGCGGTGACCGCGATCATGAAAAACGCCCCGAAATGGGCAAGATTGCCACCCGGAAATCTACACTTGCGATCATTACCTCAGACAATCCACGGACAGAAAAGCCTGAAGATATCATTAAAGAAATAGAAGCCGGTGTAGAACCGCAAAATTACAGCAAGTACACCTCTATTCCGGACCGAAGGGGCGCAATCAAGATGGCGATAAAATTCGCTGAGCCTAAAGATATCATCCTGGTTGCGGGAAAAGGCCACGAGAATTATCAGGAAATCAATGGCGAACGCGTTCATTTTGATGACAAAGAAACCGTGCTCGAACTCGCACGCATGATGTCCAAGTAAAATATTTAATAAAAACAAACCGATGTTATATTACCTCTACGAATATCTCACCAGCCACGGAATTCACGTTCCGGGACTCGGTATGTTCCGTTTCATCTCTTTTCGTGCAGGCATGGCAGTTTTGCTGTCGCTGGTGATCGCATTGGTGTTCGGTAAGAAAATCATCAATTTCCTGCGCCGCAAGCAGATGGGTGAGCAGGTAAGGGATTTGGGTCTTGATGGCCAGAAGCAGAAAGAAGGCACCCCGACGATGGGTGGTCTCATCATCATACTCGCAACACTCATTCCAGTGATTCTTTTCACGAGGGTTCTTAATATCTACATTGTATTGCTTATTATTTCTGTGATTTGGATGGGTGCAATTGGTTTTATAGATGATTATTTAAAGAAAATCAAGCAGAACAAAGACGGTCTCAGCGGTAAGTTCAAGATAATCGGGCAGGTTGGTTTGGGTCTGATCGTCGGTATCACGATGTTTTTCCATTCGGATATTACCGTGAAGAGAAAATATGCAGACGCTCGGGAAGTCAGCCGAAACAATGTGGAGAAAAATTTCCTTCCAACCGAGAAATCGACAGTTTCTACCGTGCCTTTTGTTAAAAATAATGAGTTCGACTACAGTGGATTGCTCTTTTGGATGTCTCCCCAGGAAGCCGAGGAATGGTCGTGGATTGTTTTTATCCCGTTCGTGATCTTTATCGTAACCGCGGTTTCGAACGGAGCCAACATTGCCGACGGAATCGATGGTTTGGCGGCCGGCGCAAGTGTGGTCATACTGCTTACGCTTGCATTCTTCGCCTACCTTTCCGGTAACATCATTTTTGCAGACTATCTGAATATTATGTTTCTGCCAAATATGGGCGAAACTACCATTTTTGCGCTTGCACTCGTGGGTGCAGTGATAGGTTTCTTCTGGTATAACACCTACCCGGCGCAGGTTTTCATGGGCGATACCGGAAGTTTGATGCTGGGCGGTGTCATCGCTGTGCTGGCTATCATCTTAAGAAAAGAACTGATGATCCCGGTGTTGTGCGGAATTTTCCTCATTGAGAATATTTCGGTGATGCTGCAGGTGGCCGTCTTCAAATACAGAAAAAGAAAATATGGGCTGGAGTATGCGCAGAACAACAGACTGTTCAAAATGGCGCCGCTCCATCACCATTACCAAAAAGAAGGTTACCACGAAAGCAAGATCGTGAACCGCATGATCATCATGGGGGTTTTGCTGGCAATTATCTGTCTGATAACGCTTAAAGTACGTTAAGCAACAAGAAGCAATAACGGTGGATAAAAAGGATAAAAATAAGATGAAGATTGTAGTTTTAGGCGGCGGAGAAAGCGGTTGTGGCGCGGCATATTTAGCTCAGAAGAAAGGGCTGGACGTTTTCCTGTCCGATAAAGGCACCATTAAAGAAAACTACAGGAAGTTTTTGGTGGAATCCGGAATCGAATTCGAAGAAGGAACACATGACGAAGAAAGACTCCTGGAAGCTGACTGGATCATCAAATCGCCGGGGATTCCCAAAAAAGCAGCAATCATGCATAAGATTCACCAAAAAGGCATTCGCGTTTCCTCCGAAATTGAATTTGCTGCTGAATTTACTGAGGCAAAAATCATTGCGATCACGGGTTCAAACGGAAAGACTACGACAACTTCGCTCATTTATCATATCCTGAAAAATGATGATTTGAAGGTAGGTTTAGGCGGAAATATCGGAAAAAGTTTTGCAAAACAGGTCGCGGATGAAAATTTCGACTATTATGTCCTCGAAGTAAGCTCTTTCCAGCTTGACGACGTGCAGAATTTCAGACCTTATATTTCATTGCTTTTAAATTTAAGCCAGGATCATCTCGATCAGTACAACTACAACTACGAAGAGTATGCGCTGGCGAAATTCAGGATAACTGAAAATCAGGAAAACGACAATTTCTTCATCTATAATAAAGATGATGAGATGAGCCAGAATCTTCTGCAGAAGCTCGAAATCAAGGCTAGGATGATTCCGTTTTCAATCAAGGAAAAAATGCGTGAAGGTGGTTATCTTACCAACCAAAAAATGGTGGTGAGGCTTGAAGATGAGTTTGCGATGGATATCTCGGAACTCTCGCTCGTCGGAAATCATAATGTAGCGAACAGCCTTGCTGCGTCGATCGCCGGAAAGATTCTGAATATCCGCAATGAAAGTATCCGCCATTCGCTGATGACTTTTCAGGCGGTGGAGCACCGTTTGGAGCAGGTTGCAGATTTTGGCGGCGTGAAATACATCAATGACAGCAAAGCCACAAACGTAAATGCCGCTTATTATGCGCTTGAAAGCATGAAGCAACCAACTGTCTGGATCGTTGGCGGCGTAGACAAAGGCAATGATTATGCTGAAATAGAAGACCTCGTAAAAAAGAAGGTGAAGGCAATCGTGTGTCTGGGTCTAGATAACCAGAAGATCATTGATTTCTTTAAAGATAAAAAAGAACTCATTTACAGTTCTTCGAGTATGGAAAAGGCCGTGGATATTGCCCATTCGCTGGCTCAGAAAGGTGATGCTGTGTTGCTTTCGCCGTGTTGTGCGAGTTTTGATCTTTTTGAGAACTATGAAGACCGCGGCAACCAGTTTAAAAATGAAGTATTAAAAATAGAAAAGGCCGCAAACTAAAGACATGCAGGAAAAAGAGAACAAATATGAACTGCTGAAAGGCGACAAAGTGCTGTGGAGCGTGATCCTGCTGATCTCGTTCTTCTCGGTGTTTCCCGTGTATTCGGCGAGTTCTAATTTGGAGTATATCGTAAACAGCGGAACCACGACTTCGCACCTCATCAAGCATGCGGGTTTCGTGGTCATGGGTCTTGCGATAATGCGGATGATGGGGTCTTTCAAATACGAATATCTCGGTAAACTCAGCAGCATCGGGCTGGTGGCCATGGTCGTGCTTTTGGGAGTCACGCTTTTTACCGGTCAAACCATTGACGGAGCGTCGGCTTCGCGATGGCTGAAAATTCCCGGCACGCCGATCTCGTTCCAGCCGTCTTCATTCGCGTATCTTTTCCTCATCATTTATCTGTGCCGTTACCTCACCAAAAAAATTAAAAGAGAGCGTCAGACCTGGGAAAACCTGCTGTTCATTTTCGGGCCGGTGCTGCTGGTTTTCGGACTTGTAGCTAAAGACAACGGTTCTACGGCTTTAATGATTTTAATAGTTTCACTAGCTGTAATGCTGATCGGTCAGCTCAATAAAAAGTACATTTTCGGTTTTGTCGGAATCTCCACGTTAGCTATTGCGGTTTTTATGTTTGTCGCATTAAAGACAGATTTAATTGAAAACAACCGTGTACATACCTGGATGAGCCGTGTGGAAGTTTTCATGAACTCAAAACAGCCTAACCAGATCGAAAGTGAAGTAGATAAAGCCAAAAATTATCAGGTAATGCAGGCGAAAGCCGCGATCGTACATGGCGGAATTGCCGGTATGGGTCCGGGTAAAAGCGCGCTGAAGCAAATGCTTCCGCAATCGGCCTCCGACTTTATTTTCGCAATCATCGTAGAAGAATATGGTTTTATCGGTGCATTCGTACTCATCGGATTATATTTAATAATGATCATCCGAATTGTAATGATCGCGAGTAAGATGCCGGCATTTTTCGGCAGCCTGCTCGTGCTGAGTTTAGGTATAATGATTTTCGTACAGCTCGCGGTTAATATAGCTGTAGCCGTAAACCTCATTCCGGTGACGGGTCAGCCATTGCCGTTAATAAGTTACGGTGGAACCTCGATGCTGGTAACTTACATCCAGCTCGGAATCATCCTTACCGTAAGTTCCAGAATACAGATTTACGATGAAGAAGGCATGGGCAAAAAGCAGAATATAGCAGAGATCAACGATATCGCATAAATTTTAAATTAAGGGGAAAAGCCGGAATTATGAACAGAAAACTGAAAATATTAGTGAGCGGCGGCGGAACAGGTGGACACATCTTTCCCGCGATTGCCATTGCTGACGAGCTCCGAAAAAGATTTCCGGATGCCGAGTTTCTGTTCATTGGCGCAAACGGCAAGATGGAAATGGAAAAGGTTCCGCAGGCAGGCTACCGGATTCTTGGCCTTAATATTTCGGGCTTTGACCGCGGAAATCTGCTTAAAAATGTCAATCTGCCATTTAAGATTGTATCCGCGCTGGTGAAGATGAGGCATATCATCAAGGTTTTCAAACCTGATTTTGCAATCGGAACCGGAGGATTTGCAAGTGGTCCGGCCCTGTTTGCAGCGGCGTTTTCGGGTGCACCCATTTTCCTGCAGGAGCAGAATTCGCTCCCGGGCAAAACGAATATGTTTTTGGCTAAAAAAGCCCACGCAGTATTCACAGCCTATCCAAACATGGAAAAGTTTTTCTCCGGAACCAAAACTTTATTCCTCGGAAATCCTATCAGAAATTCAATCGTGCAGGATTTTATTGATTCTGAAACTGCCAAAGAAAAACTAGGTTTGGATCCACACAAACTCACGATACTTTCGGTCGGAGGTTCATTGGGTTCACGTACGCTGAACAATGCCTGGAAAGCCAATCTTCAGAAAGTACTCGATAAAGATTATCAACTGATCTGGCAAACCGGAAAGACCGACTATCAAACGATATATCACGAAACCGAAAGCCGCCAGTGCCGTAATCTGCAAATCGCAGAATTCATCAGCAACATGCATCTTGCGTATTCGGCTGCTGATGTTATCGTTTCGCGCGCGGGTGCAATCTCGATTTCCGAACTGGCGATCGCCGGCAAAGCTGTGCTGTTGGTGCCGTTTCCGTATGCCGCGGAAGATCATCAGACGAAAAATGCGCAGACTTTGGTAGAGAAAAACGCCGCACGAATGGTAAAAGATTCAGAGATGGAGGCCAAATTTTGGTCAACGGTGACCGAAATTGCCGAAAATGAAAATCTACGCCGAGAAATGGCTGAGAACATCGCGTTTTTTGCAAAACCAAATGCTACAGAGCAAATAGTTGACGAAGTATTGTCATCACTACAAATTAGAGCTTAAGAACTGAAATGAAAACTTTAGAATCATACCAGAATTTTTACTTTGTCGGCATCGGCGGCATCGGCATGAGTGCACTGTCGCGCTATTTCCACGCGGCTGGCAACAGGGTTTTGGGCTATGATCGAACGGTAACAAAACTCACGGAAACACTGGTATCAGAAGGTATCACTATTTCTTTTGTGGATGAAATTGGTGATGATATTCGCGCGTTGAATCCTGAAAATACGTTGGTGATCTACACGCCGGCGATTAAAAAACTTGGCATTTTACATTATTTTAATGCTAATGGCTTCACAGTCCTTAAAAGAGCTAAAGTTTTAGGGCTGATAACAGAAAATACCGTCAGTATTGCCGTGGCCGGAACACACGGAAAGACTACTACATCTTCGCTGATGGCGCATTTGTGCAAAGTGGCTGATTTGCCGTTTTCTGCCTTCCTTGGTGGCATCGCTGAGAATTTTAAATCGAATTTCGCCTACAACGGAACCGAGATTTCGGTGATGGAAGCCGATGAATATGACCGAAGTTTTCTTCAGCTGTCGCCGGATTGGGCCGTGGTCACATCTATTGATGCAGATCATCTCGATATTTATGGCGATACGGCCACGATAGAACAGGGCTTCCGCGATTTTGCGGCGCTGGTGGAAAGTGACCGTCAGATTTTTGTACGGAAAGGCATCGATATCGGTCGGCCTGCCGTAACCTATGCGGTAAATGAGCCTGCAGATTATTACTCAGACAACATCCGCGAAGTTGGCGACAGGATTTCGTTTGATTTTCATTCGAAAAATTCCGCGCTGACCACTTTCGAATGGGAAATTCCGGGGATTCACAATGTAGAAAACGCTACGGCTGCTATCGCATTGCTCCAAACTTATGGCGTATCAACTGAAGTTTTGCAGCGTGGAATTTCCAGTTTTAAAGGCATAAAACGACGATATACAAAACACAGATTTGGCAACGGAAAAATCTACATCGACGATTATGCGCACCACCCAACGGAGCTGAACGCGGTGATTGGTTCGATAAAGACTTTCTATCCTGAGAAGAAACTTCTGGTGGTATTCCAGCCGCATCTTTTCAGCCGTACACGTGATTTTGCTGACGCTTTCGCCGATAGTCTGGAAGCTGCAGACGAACTTTTGCTGCTGGATATCTATCCGGCGCGTGAACTGCAGGAAAATTACCAGGGAGTGACATCAAACTGGCTGGCGGAAAGGATCAAGATTAAAGAAAAACAGGTGGTCAGCCTCGCCGAAACATTTGAAAAAATAAAAGAAAAAGATTTCGACGTGCTGCTTACAGTGGGCGCCGGAAACATAGATACGCTGTATGATGAGATAGTAAACTGGCAGGGTAGTCTGTCTAAAGTTGACGCAAACGGATGAAAAAGAAGTTCAGAATATTAAAGATATTGATCACCGTAATCATCTTCGGATTTTTGCTGAGCTTTTCATTGAAGAGATTCAACAGCAAACCGATGGAAAAAGTTGCGGTAAATCTGATCAAAACCTCGCAGCCCGTGTATTTCATCGATGAGAAAGACGTGCGCGAAATCGTGCGGAAATCTAATCCTTCCGGCATCGTAGGTGAGATCAATATTCCGGAACTCGAGAAGAAACTCAACAGTTTGCCGGCTGTGGACAGCGCTAATGTATATTTAAATCTGAACGGAAACCTGAATTTGGACATCAAACAGAAGGTTCCGGCCTTCAGACTCACCAAAGGTGATGAGGATTTCTATGTGGATGAGAACGGTGTGGAGTTTCCGATATCGAAAAACTACTCCTTTCCGTGCATGCTTGTTACCGGTAATGTGCCGCGCGAAGACTATACAAGTATTGCAGAACTGGTGCAGACCATTGATAAAGACCCATTCGGAAAAAAGTTTTTCATCGGGATATCAAAAGAAAAAGGCGGTTATAATCTGCTGACAAGCCAGGGCAACTATAAGGTTGAGATTGGTGACCTTGATAATATTCCTTTGAAAGTGAAAGGTTTTAAAGCATTTGTAGAAAAGTTTTTGGTTTATCAGCAACCTGAAAAATACACGAGGGTTTCGGTAAAATACAGTAACCAAATTGTAACGACGCTGAACCCACACTTTGCGGAAAACGACAGCATCCTGAAAGTGGGCAACCGCGAACTTGCAAAGATTCCGGTGCAGCCTGCAGCGAATTCAGGCCGGGAAAAAAAGCCGGAAAGCAGCGCTTCAAAAGCGAAGGAAAAGAAATCGAACACATGATGAATAAAATTTAAATAATTAAAAAAAATCAAATCGGCATAAAATGGAAAATCACGAGTATTCAGTAGGCCTCGACATCGGTACCACAAAGATTGTGGCCATCGTCGGGCGCCGAAACACACACGGTAAAATAGATGTGCTGGGTGTGGGCACAGCAAGAAGTCTTGGGGTTCACAAAGGTATTGTGAACAATATTTCGCAGACAATTCAGTCAATCAGGGCAGCTGTGATGCAGGCACAGACCAGTTCTGGGGTAGAGATCCGCAAAGTCACTGTAGGTATCGCGGGCAAACATATCCGTTCGCTGCAGCATTCCGACTATATCATGCGCGAAAACCCAGACCAGTACATCACAGAAGACGACATCGAGAAACTGAAAGAGCAGGTAAAAAAGTTGGTCATGCTCCCGGGCGAAGAAATAATTCACGTGCTTCCGCAGGAATATAAGATAGATTCGGAAGGTGAAATTCACGAACCTATCGGCATGCACGGAAAGCGTTTGGAAGCTAACTTTCACGTGGTGGTAGGCCAAATGGGCAGCATTCGGAATATTGCGCGCTGCGTAAAAGAAGCAGGTCTCGAGATGGAAGCACTGACTCTGGAGCCGCTTGCGTCATCGGAGGCTGTTTTAACCAAAGAAGAAAAAGAAGCCGGCGTGGCCATTGTAGATATTGGCGGCGGTACTACTGATATCGCCATCTTTAAAGACAACATTATCCGTCACACCTGTGTGATTCCATACGGTGGCGGTATCATCACCGAAGATATTAAAGAAGGATGCTCGATCATTGAAGCGCATGCTGAGCAACTGAAAGTAAAATTCGGCTCTGCGGTGCCAGAACTTGAAAGAGACAGCACTTTCGTTACCATTCCGGGACTTCATGGCCGTCCGGATAAAGAGATTTCATTGAAGACCCTTGCGCAGGTAGTGAACGCGCGCGTGGAAGAAATCCTGGAGATGGTAAACACAGAACTGAAAGCCTACGGAGCCTTTGAACAGAAGAAAAAACTGATCGCCGGCATCGTGCTTACAGGTGGTGGTTCAAACCTGAAGAATCTGCGTCAGCTGGCAAATTACACCACAGGTTTCGACAGCCGCATCGGTTTTGCCAATGAGTACATCGCCAATGATAAAAACCAGTCGCTGAAAGGTCCTGAATTCGCCACATCCATCGGGCTTTTGATGGAAAGTTTAAAGATCCGCGACAAAAAACCGGGCAGCGTGCCGGAACAGGAAATGGAGGTTACCCCCCAAGCCGCAGCAGAAACTTCAGCAGAAGTATTGGAAAATTCCGCAGAAGAGACACAGGAGAAATCGCCGGCCGAGAAGCGCCGCAAGAAGCTGACGATTGGCGAAAAGATCATGGAAAGCGTGAAAAAATTCTTTGAGGAGGTAGAATAAATTAAGAAACATCTGATGAATGATAATTGATTTCATCACCATCAATCATTATCAAAAAAAAATTAAGTTATGGAAAACATGAATACCGCAGGATTCTCCTTTGATTTACCAAAAGGCAATTCTTCAATTATAAAAGTGATCGGTGTAGGGGGCGGCGGAAACAATGCGCTGAAACACATGTACGAGCGTGGTATCCACGGCGTAGATTTCGTGATCTGCAACACAGATGCGCAGACTTTGGATAACAACCCGGTGGCCAACAAAGTGCAGCTGGGCGTTACCATCACCGAAGGTCTGGGCGCAGGTGCCGATCCGGAAGTGGGCGAAAAAGCAGCAATAGAAAGTATAGAAGACATTAAGGCCGCGATGGGCCAGAATACGAAAATGGTGTTTATTACTGCCGGAATGGGCGGTGGAACCGGTACCGGTGCGGCACCTGTGATCGCAAAAGTGGCGAAAGACATGGGAATTCTCACCGTGGGAATCGTTACCGTACCGTTCAGCTTCGAGGGTAAAAGACGTCTGGAACAGGCAGAATTAGGTCTTGATAAATTAAGAAACAATGTAGACTCACTGATTGTCATTAATAATGACAAACTTCGCCAGCAGTACGGAAATCTTGGTTTCAAATCTGGTTTTTCCAAGGCCGATGAGGTGCTTACGAATGCCGCAAAAGGTATGGCTGAAGTTATTACCGGTTATTTCGATGTAAATATTGACTTCCGTGATGCCAAATCTGTATTGGCGAATTCCGGAACTGCACTGATGTCAAACGGTATCGCCTCAGGCGAAAACAAAGCCGAAGAAGCGGTGAAAAAAGCGCTGGATTCTCCTTTGCTTAATGACAACAAGATTACCGGTGCACGCAACGTGCTTCTTCTCATCCGCAGTGGTTCTGAGGAAGTGACGATGGACGAAATAGGCGTGATCATGGATCACATCCAGAAAGAGGCCGGCAACACAGCTGACATTATTTTCGGTGTGGGTACTGATGAAGAATTGGGCGATGCAGTGAGCGTATTGGTGATTGCGACTGGTTTTGCGAAAGAGCACGAAAAACATTCAGGTATTTCAGAGAAAATAAAGATTTCCCTGTCTGATACTATTTCACCTAAAGGTCATCAGGAATCTCCGTTCAACTACCGCGACAGCCGTGAAGAAATGAAACGCGAAGAACGCAAAGGACTTTTTGTTCTGGATGATGAAGATGATGCTCCGGCACCAAACTCAGGTTCAAGAACGCCGGAAGCGCGCGCTACTTCAGGAAAGGCGCAATCCTCGGAGGCACAGTTTTTCAGCCTGACGGAGACAGAACTTCCGGAGCAAACTTTCAACCTGAATACGCCGGAGCGCCCTGTGGACCTGTTTTCATTTGACCAGACTAATGATTTTCCGGAATCTCAGGCAATCACGTTTGAATTCGATACAAAGCCGGCAGACGATGAGGCAGACTTCTTTAAAGTAGAAGAGAAAAACGAAATCAATTTTTTCGTAAACGAACCGACTGATGAGCCGAAAGCTGAAATTGCACAGCCGAAAGCACAAGCCAGCGTGCAGCCGGTTCCCGCTTCTGAAGCTATCGTAGAAAAGACAGAAGAGAAAAGCGCTGAAGTAGAGAAATTCGAGATTGAGGACGATTTTACGTTTATCACCAAGCCCGCATCAAGCGAAAAGGTGACTGAAAGAAGAAATAAACTTAAAGAATTTAATTCCCGCTACCAGACCGCTGAAGCCGACAATGATTTCGAAAAAATACCGGCTTTCCGCCGGAAAAACATTTCGATTGAGGGCAGCAAACCATCTGAGCAGCGCATCAGCAGCTTCTTGAGCGATGAAAACGGAAGAGTGCAGGTACGTGAAAACAGATTCCTGAATAAAGATGTAGACTAAAAATTTCGGTGGATATTCACACCATCGAAATCTATTTATTTAAAACTTAGAATTATGAGTTTAGAAGATACCATAAGCGATGCGATAAAAACCGCGATGCGTGAGAAAGATAAAGTTGCGTTAGACTCTTTAAGAGCCGTGAAAGCGCAGATCCTTCTTCTTAAAACCGAAGCCAAAGGTGCCGAAGTAAGCGCAGAGCAGGAAATCGCTATTCTTCAGCGTATGATCAAGCAGCGCAAAGATTCAATGGAGCAGTTCACCGCACAGAACAGAAGCGACTTGGCGGATGTGGAAGCGGCACAGATGAAAGTGATTGAGCAATATTTGCCGAAACAGCTGACCTCAGAGGAACTGGAAGTGGAAATCGCAAAGATTATCGCTGACACCGGCGCTGCGGACATGAAAGATTTAGGAAAAGTTATGGGCACAGCCAGCAAAACTTTGGCGGGAAAAAGCGACGGTAAGTCGATTTCCGAAATGGCCAAAAGACTGCTTTCCTAAGGTGCACAGACTGCGGTGATTGCTTTTTGCTCAGATATCCGCAGTTATTTTATTTGGATATCCAACCTTTGCATATCGATTTGATTTGAAGTCCCGCGACAATTGTTGTCCGGGGCTTTTTTGTCTTCAGAAACATAAATTCCGATGATAAAAAATTACATTTTGACAAAACTCACCACCATAGCTTTGCTGTACAGTTTACCCGCAAATTCCCAAGTCCTGATCCATCACACACCGCAGTGGTTTGGCCCAAATGCCAATCCCGTCCCCGAATTTACCGCAGCGGTGATTCCGGCCGAAACGAAAATCTCCCGCCTACAAACGACCCGAAACAGAATACTTTATCCAGTACACACGCGGCACCCAGCATTTTCTTTATCATCAGATGATGGCGGCTGCTTCTTTCAGCCTTAAAACTTTAACTCCCGATTTTGCCAACTGATAGGACGGCGCATCTCCGCACTGGACTGCCGGTAAATATTTGACATAAAATTTCGTAAATTTGTGGAATAATTTAATTTTAATTTTTAAAGTTTTCAGATATGTATCCAGAAGAATTAGTATTGCCAATGAAGGCTGAACTTACAGATAAAGGATTTGCGGATCTCCGTACACCGCAGGAAGTTGCGGAAGCGATTGGCAAAAGCGGAACCACGCTTGTAGTGGTGAATTCGGTTTGCGGTTGCGCGGCCGGTGCGGCACGTCCGGGAGTTGTTTTTTCACTTACAGGTGACAAAAAACCCGATAATTTGGTAACTGTTTTCGCAGGTTTCGATAAAGATGCCGTTGCAGAAGCACGTAGATTTATGGCGCCTTTTCCACCGAGCTCTCCCAGTGTAGCCCTTTTCAAAGATGGCGAGTTGGTTCACATGCTCGAAAGACATCACATTGAAGGAAATCCGGCAGGAGCAATCGCTGCGAACCTCCAGGCCGCTTACGACGAGTATTGCTAACTATCACTTTAGTTCAAAATAAAATTCCGCTTTTCAGGCGGAATTTTTTTATTTGAGCCAAACCGGAGCTTTTGGTCAAAAACATTATATTTGTGACTGATGGCAACGAAAACACTTTTTAATACGGTAGTAAACTGGTTCATACGGCAAAGGATTGATCAGATTGAGAATTTCATCAAAAATCCGATCGAAACACAAAAGGGTGTACTTTTTTCCCAACTTTACCACGCCGAGAATACCGATTACGGTAAGATTCACGGCTTCAGTTCGATATCAGATTACGAAGATTTCCAACGGAATGTTCCTGTGGTTACGTATGAAGATTTCGAGCCGTTTATCGAGAAGGCGCGCCGTGGTGCACCCGATGTTTTCTGGCCGGGATATATCCGGAAATTCGCGAAATCATCCGGAACCACCAATGCTAAAAGCAAGTTCATTCCTATTTCCGAAGAATGTCTGGAAGACTGCCATTTCAAAGCCGGAAAAGACCTGCTATCTATTTATGCCAACAATCATCCTGAAAATACGCTGTTTTTGAATAAAAATCTGAGGCTGGGGGGAAGCTCAGAACTGTACGAAGATTTCAATACCAAATTTGGTGACCTGTCAGCAATAATGATCGAAAACCTGCCGTTTTGGGTAGAAATCACCACGACGCCAAGCAAAAAAGTCTCGCTGATGTCTGAGTGGGAAAGCAAACTGAAAGCGATAGTCACCGAGGTGAAAAATGAAGATGTAGGCAGCATCACCGGCGTCCCGAGTTGGATGATGGTGTTGCTTCAGCGCACTTTGAAGGAAACCGGCCATGCAACGATTTCGGAACTTTGGCCTAATCTCGAAGTCTTTTTCCACGGCGGAATCAGTTTTAAGCCTTACAAAGAGCAGTACCGTAAGTTGATTGGCAAAGACATCAATTACTACGAGATTTACAATGCTTCTGAAGGTTTCTTTGCGATACAGGACCGTCACGGAAGCGATGAGATGTTGCTGATGCTCGATTACGGAATTTTCTATGAGTTCATCCCGATGGACACTTTCCATTCGCCAAACCGACAGGCAATACCGTTGGAAGAAGTGGAACTGGGCAAAAATTATGCGCTCGTGATTACTACAAACAGTGGTTTATGGCGCTATCTGATTGGTGATACGGTGAAATTTACCTCGCTCTCGCCTTTCCGAATCAGGATTTCAGGACGTACAAAGCATTATATCAACGCTTTCGGAGAAGAACTGATGATTGATAATGTGGAAAACGCGTTGGCAAAAGCTTGTGATGCGACTGGAGCTACCGTAACCGATTTCACCGGCGCGCCCGTCTTCATGAAAGAAGGCGAAAGTGGCGCACATGAATGGATATTTGAGTTTTCCCAAAATCCTTCAGACCTTGAACAGTTTACTGATGTTTTTGACGATACTTTAAAGTCATTAAACTCTGATTATGAGGCAAAACGCTACAACAACATGACGTTGAAAAGACCCGTTGTTCACGTGGCGAAACCAGATTTGTTTTATAACTGGATGTCTTCCCGCGGAAAGCTTGGCGGGCAGAATAAAGTTCCGCGACTGAGCAACGACCGCGAGTATATCGAGCCGCTACTTGAACTGAACGCGTAAAATCAGCGAACAGTATCTCTTTTTTTGGCGCGTAAATCTTCCCGAACGTTGTCTGCAGCTTCATCAAGTTTTTCCCCGGCAACATTCAGCTTTTCTTTGGCAGTATTTACCGTGTTCTGGATGGTGGCAGAATCAAGCGCGGAGGTTTTTTCCGTCTCAATGGTCTTTACGGAAGTAGTTCCGTCCGGATTTTCAATCGTTTCCGTTTTCGTTTCGGTCTGTGAGCAGCTGGCCATGATGAAGCCTATTGCAGCCATAATTCCGTATTTTTTCATGTTGAAGTTTATTTACTGATTTATTTAAATAAAGCTTCAACAAATACATTACCATTTTGATTTTAAAAGAATTGAAACTAGTTTTTTAAATATTCAAAATACCTTTTCAGCACCGCTGCGTTCTCTATTTCCTGCGTGTCCACTTCCAGGATTTTTGGTTTTTCATCATGCCTGAAAAAATTGTCAAGCACACGCGAGAGTGTATCTTCATCCTCAACCCTCGTGTAACCGAAACCAAAATGCTTAGCTATAAATTCCGCATTTTTATGATGACGCGTCAGGATAAATTCATCCAAAGCGTTCGTAGATTCCGGACCGGGAATGATTTTAAATATGTCACCGCCGCCATTATTGAACAGGATGATCCGTGTGTATGGCGGAATGTAAGCATTCCACAAACCATTGATGTCGTAGAGGAAACTCACATCGCCGGTTACAAGTACGGTTTGGTTTGTATTGCGCATCGCATATCCCATCGCGGTGGAAGTAGAACCGTCAATGCCGCTCGTTCCGCGGTTACAGTGAATGTTTTTTGAATTAAATTCAAACAGTTGCGCGTATCTGATTGCCGAAGAATTGCTGAAATGCAGATTGATATCTGCCGGCAGTTTTCCGGCTAAAACTTCGAAGAATTTAAAATCTGAGAAAGGCACTTTGAGGCAATATTCGTCATGACGTACGTCCTGTTTATTGCGCAGAACATCCCAAAGATTAAAATAAGCTTGTGGTTCCGGAGTGATTTGGCTTAGAAGTTTAGCAAAGAAAACTTCAGGACGTGTTTCTAATTTCTGAGTTAAAGCGAAGAAAGTATCTGGTTGCCAAACTTCGTGGATGTGCCAATGGTTTTTAAGTTTTGCCTTGCGCAGAAACTGCTTTATTTTCTTTGAAACCACATTTTGCCCGATTGTTATTAAGAGATCCGGTGCAAAATGCCTGAAATCATCTTCAGTAAAATTAAAAATATACCTGTCGATATGCCCGAAGAATTTTGGATGATGAAGATTCGAGGTGACTTCGGTAAATATAACGGCGCTGTGGTTTTTCACCAGTTGGGAAAGCTGCATTTCAAGTTCTTCACTGTGTTCGCGCGTCCCGACGAGTATCATTACGCGTTTCGAAGAATTCCAGTCGGAAAGCAGTGTAGGTGAAAGGTCGAACTTCTTTTTTGCAAAGGTTTTTTCTACGGAAGGAAAAAGCGGCAGTTCCGAAACAAGTTCGTACAAAGGTTCCTGCAAAGGAATATTGATATGTACAGGACCCTGCTTTTCGATACAGATTTCAATCGCTTTCTTGATTCGGGCAAAATTTTCTTCATCGGCGTTTTCTTCATCGTCTTCCAATAATTGAAAGTCACCGTAAGAATGTTGCTGGAAAAGGTCTTTCTGGCGAATTGTCTGCCCATCGAAAATATCCACAAAATCCGCAGGCCGGTCTGCTGTAAGCAACAAAAGTGGAATATTTGAATAAAAACCTTCCGTCACCGCCGGATAATAATTTGCTGCAGCTGACCCGCTTGTACACGTCACTGCGACTGGTTTTTTCTCACTTTTGGCCATGCCGAGACCTACAAACCCCGCGCTTCTTTCGTCCACAATGCTGTAACAGTTCAGTTCGTCGGTTTCCGAAAAATGGATGGCGAGCGGTGCGTTACGAGAGCCCGGCGAGATGACGATATTATAAATTCCGTATTCTTTCAAAAGGTGCGTCAGGATCTGGATGCTTCGCTTAGAAGAGTATTGTTTCATGTTTGGATGTGGACTGTATGCAAATTTAAAGATAATATTATGTAGCAAAGAGCAGGCGAAAGATATAAAGCAAAAAATCCTAATTTAGCGGGACAATTTTTAATCCAAACAAAATGAAACAGATTCCCAGTGTGGATTTGCGTGATTTCCTTTCGGGTGACCCGGAACGCAAGCAAAAATTTGTAAATGAAATCGGAAAAGCATACGAAGAAATCGGCTTTGTTGCCCTGAAAGGTCACTTTCTGGACGAAGAGTTGGTGGATGAACTCTACAGCGAAGTGAAGAATTTTTTCGACCTTCCTGTAGAGACTAAGCAGAAGTACGAGATCCCCGGAATCGGTGGCCAGCGCGGCTATGTAGGCTTTGGTAAAGAAACCGCAAAAGGCTTTAAAAAAGGTGATTTGAAGGAGTTTTGGCATTTTGGTCAATACCTCGAAGACGGTTCCAAATACGCCTCGGTGTATCCTGATAACGTAGAGGTTGCGGAAGTTCCTAAATTCAACGATGTTGGAAGACAGGCCTATAAAATGCTCGAGAAAACCGGTGTTTACGTGTTACGGGCTTTGGCCTTGCACCTTGGTTTGGATGAATTTTACTTCGACAAATATGTGGGCGAAGGCAATTCTATTTTAAGACCGATCCATTATCCACCAATTACCGAAGAGCCTGATAATGCGGTTCGTGCAGCTGCACATGGCGATATCAACCTGATTACGCTTCTTATGGGCGCACAGGGACGAGGGCTTCAGGTTATGAACCACGACGGTGAATGGATTGATGCAATTGCAGAGCCCGATGAACTGATGATTAACGTTGGGGATATGCTCTCCCGACACACCAACAATAAACTGAAATCTACCATCCATCAGGTGGTGAATCCACCAAGAGAACTGTGGGGAACTTCACGTTATTCCATTCCCTTCTTTATGCATCCGGTGAGCGAAATGCCGCTGAACGCTTTAGAAGGAACCTATGACGAAAACAATCCGAAATTGTATCCGGATACGACTGCAGGTGAATTCCTTCACGAAAGATTGGTGGAACTTGGATTGATCAAATAAATTCTATTAAATATTAAATTAAAGCGGGCAGATTTTTCTGTCCGTGTTTTTGTGCTAAATATTCAGTTTAGCATTTCATTTGTAAATTTGTCGGATGGAAATTTTAGATGTAATGATTATCGGCGCAGGTCCAATTGGTTTGAACTGCGCTCTGGAAGCAGAAAAAAACGGTTTAACATATATCATTATTGAAAAAGGCACCATCGTCAATTCACTCTACCATTATCCGCTTTACATGCGGTTTTTCTCCACGGCCGAAAAACTCGAAATTGCTGAAATTCCGTTTATCACCACTTCACCAAAGCCCGGCAGACAGGATGCATTGGAATATTACCAGGGAATTGCGCGACAAAAAGAACTTAAAATCAACCTTTACGAGAAAGTTTTAAAAGTTTCAAAAAATCAGGTCTTCGAAATTGAAACTTCAAAAGCAAAATATCTTGCAAAACACGTCATAATCGCCACCGGATTTTATGATATCCCGAATCTGCTGAATATTCCCGGCGAAAATTTACACAAAGTAAAACACTATTACACCGAGCCTTATCCTTACGCTAACCAGAAAATTGTGGTCATCGGCGCGAGCAATTCCGCTGTGGATGCGGCGCTGGAAACGTATCGAAAGGGAGCGGTGGTCACCATGATCATTAAGAATTCGGAAATTTCAAAGTCGGTTAAATACTGGGTGAAGCCCGATATCGAAAACCGCATCGCAGAAGGAAGCATCAATGCATATTTTAATTCAGAAGTAACTGAGATCAAAGAATCAACGGTCATTTTCAAAGATAAATTGGGCAATATCCACGAGATCGAAAACGATTTTGTTTTGGCGATGACGGGCTATCTTCCCGATTTCGAATTTCTTCAAAATTCTGGCATCGAATTAAAAGGTGACAAACTCATCCCGGCCTACAACACGCAAACCATGGAAACTAATGTTGAGAGCCTGTACCTGGCCGGCGTTGTCTGTGGCGGTAAAGACACGCACCTTTGGTTCATCGAAAATTCGCGGATTCACGCGGAAATTATTATGAACCATGTGGCTAACCTCAAATAGATATTTTCAGTTTATTTTTGTATTTTTATAACGCATTTTGAGGCATTGTAAGAAGGGAAGATGATTTTCCTGAAATTGCATTTGTTCGCCTGTTAATTCTCACTAAACCCTTTACTGAAAATCGTTACAGAAGGTTGAACCGTAGTTGAACTGTACCAAAGTCATGTCAAAGCCATATCAAAGGCACGGCCCTGGTAGGGATGCTGTTGTCCGTGTGTATTTGTTGCTGGCTTAAGCATTGCTGTGAAATATCATCTATTCAGTTTAAGAAAATTTCGGAGTCCTTTCAAATCTTTCGTAACTTTAACTACCTAAAAATCAAATGCCGGTCATTTCCTTTTTAGCATATCATTAAATAATTAAAACTATATATTATGAGTGCTAATACAAAAGATCTACGCAATGTAGTGCTGCTCGGACATTCCGACAGTGGCAAAACTACGCTGATTGAAACAATGCTTTACGAGGGCGGGGCGATTAAGCGCCGTGGCTCCGTCGAAGGACAGAATACGGTGAGCGACCATACAGACCTGGAACACGAAAAAGGCAAAACCATCTTCTCCCACCAGATGTTCGTGAACTGGAAAAACAACAAAATTAACATTATCGATACCCCCGGATTTGACGATTTCGTTGGCGAAGTCGTTTCTTCGTTAAAGGTGGCCGATACCGCGATCATCGTGCTCAATGCCGCCAACGGAGTAGAAGTAGGGACTGAGTTGGTCTGGGAATATGTTGAAAAATACCAGACGCCCGCCATCTTCGTCATCAACCAGATGGATCATCCGAAAGCAGACTTCGAACGCACGCTGGAACAGGCAAAGGAAAGATTCGGAAATAAACTCGTTCCGCTTCAGTATCCTTACAATTCAGGCGCTAATTTCAATGCAATTATTGATGCTCTCAGAATGGTGATGTATGAATTCCCCGCAAATGGCGGCAAACCTGAGAAAAAACCGATTCCCGAAAGCGAAATGGCGCGCGCCAACGAAATGCACAACGCCTTGGTGGAAATCGCTGCAGAAAACGAGGAAGGTTTAATGGAAAAATATTTCGAGGAAGGCAATCTTTCGGAAGAAGAACTTGCAAAAGGAATTACCATCGCATTGGCAAAACAGCAGTTCTTCCCGGTGTTTGTAACGAGCGGACTGAAAGATATGGGCAGCGGCAGGCTGATGGGTTTCATTGATGACATTGCGCCGTCACCAGCCGACAGACCGGCCCGCAGACTCGAAAACGGCGAAGAGATTTCTTACGACCCGAATGATAAAACTACCCTGTTCATTTATAAAACACTTTCTGAACCGCAGGTCGGGATGGTTTCTTACTTTAAAGTATTAAGCGGGAAACTAAAACCAGGCGATGAATTGGTGAACGCCAACAACGGCGAAACCGAACGCATATCCCAGATCTTCGTGGCGGAAGGTAAAGACCGGATTCCTGTGGATGAGCTGGTAGCCGGTGACCTGGGCGTTACCGTGAAACTTAAATTCGGCCATTCAAACAATACCTTAAATTCAAAAGGACTCGAGCGTAAAGTGCGACCGATGGAATTCCCGGAAAGCCGTATCCGCAAAGCGGTTTCAGCAGATTCTACCGCTGATATGGAAAAACTCGTCACTGCACTCCATAAAATCGAAGAAGAAGACCCTACGCTGAAAGTGGAGCAGTCTGCCGAACTCAAGCAGACCATTCTTCACGGGCAGGGACAGCTGCATCTGGATCTCGTGAAACAGCGCCTCCAAAAAGAATTTGGCGTGAAGATGAATTTCAATAATCCTAAAATCCCTTACCGCGAAACCATCACCGGCCACGCGGATGCCGATTACCGCCACAAAAAACAGTCGGGCGGCTCAGGTCAGTTTGGCGAAATCCATATGCGGGTTGAGAATTTCTACGACGACATGCCCGAACCTACCGGCGTGAACATCCGGCAGAAAGACATCGAAGATCTGCCATGGGGCGGCAAACTCGCGTTTTACTGGTGCATAGTGGGCGGCGCGATTGATAACCGTTATATCGGTGCCATCAAGAAAGGCATTATGCAGCAGATGAAAGAAGGTCCGCTTACGGGTTCGCATTGCCAAAACGTGCGCGTTACGGTGTACGATGGCAAAATGCACAGTGTGGATTCAAACGATATTTCATTCCAGCTGGCGGCTTCTGGTGCTTTCCGCGAAGGGTTCCATAAAGCCAAACCGCAGTTGCTCGAACCGGTCTATTCGGTTGAAATCCTTTGTCCGGATGAAGATACCGGCGATGTAATGGGCGATCTGCAGACGCGCCGCGCGATGATTTCGGGTATGGATTCCGAAGGGCACTACCAGAAAATAATGGCGGAAGTTCCGCTGGCCGAAATGCACGATTACGGTTCCACCTTACGTTCCATTACCGGCGGCCGCGCCAAGTTCACGATGAAGTTTTCGGAATATCAGTTGGTGCCGCCAAATGTTCAGCAGGAGTTGGTGAAATCGCACGCGCATTTGCAGGAGGCTTAATTCTTTTTCAAATCATCCCGCGTCATTGCGAGCGCAACGAAGTGAAGCGTGGCAACCCAAGCTTCTTGAAAATACTTTTAAATTATGGGGTTGCTTCGTCGCTTCCTTCGGTCGCTTCTCGTAATGACGTTGATGATTAAAAGACAGCCTGCGGTTTCCGCGGGCTGTTTTATTTTAAATCAGCGAAGCGTTTGGGTTGTTTTGAGATCCGTTTAGGTGAAACGATGAAAGTTTTGGGTTCCCTGGCTAATCGATTAGGTTCCGGGCTTAAAGTTTTGGGTGTTGCGTCTAAAAATTTGGCTTGAAGACCTAATGCTTTGGATAAAAGACCTAAAGTTTTGGTAAAATGAGCAAATGAACGATTAAGGTTGGGATTATGGAGGCGCGAAGTCTCTCGACTTTGCTCACGGGGATCATAAATTACCAGATGATGCTACACTTTTTATTTTTCTGAAAAAGAATATCTCGTACAACTTCAACTGTCGTAACGTTTTGAGATAATTTCTTTAAGTTTTGACTTGTTGATGCCACCTCCAACTTGCGATATATCTCCAATTTCTTCCAAAGCGTTTATAACATTGTGTTCTATAAGTGTTTTTCCAATGATGGTTTCAAAACTGTCTTTAACACGTTTGTATCTAAAAAACACTTTTGGATTCGGAGATAATTTAGACTTCATCATTTCAATTTTTTTCTCAAAATAAAATGGCACCGTAGATTCGATCAATTTTTTGTAACCAGTTTTTCCAAGCGTTCTATAGCTTAAGCAGGTATCTGTCTGATTTAAAGCAAAAGGTGATATATCGATAATCAATAAACCGATTTTATTACACATATTGATAAAGTCCTGTTTATCGTCTATAGAGATGCGCAGTGCATCTTCCAGGTCGCTTTTAAAGAAAAATTGTGAAAAATTTGTTGCAGGATTATAAATGTAATTCCTTTTGTTGCCCCAGAGCGGTGCTTCGGCGATCATAATATAATTTACCTTGTCTATCTCATCAAGATTTTTCAACCAAATATTTTTTATTTTGTCAAAAGAGGTTTGCAGATAAAGCAGGTCATTTTTAAAATTTGTACCATAACCCTTTTTCTGATAAAATGATTTGATTATTTGTTCCATTGTGCAGTAATCGAAAACTTCCTTGGAATCAATTTCCATTCTTTCAGCTTCACTATGGCTTAAATAAAGTTTTTTCCCTAACGAGGTTAACCAGTAAACTGTTGGGCCAAAGTAATCTGAAAAAGCGTAGGGTAGCTCTTCTTCATCCAAGATTTCAAGAATACCTTTTAACCACTCAATATATTCTTTATTGTTTCCGATACATTGTTTGAGAAAATCTTTATGCTCCTCGATAAACAGTTCAGCCAGTTGACTTATACTGGGCTCAATTCTATTTAAAGAAATATCAAATTTGTGTTGGATCCACTTTGAGACAATTACTTCTCTATCTGTTTCCAAGATAAAGCTGCATCTCCAGGAAAGACCTGACGGCGACAAAGATGGAATTATTTTCAGTTTTCCATAGCCTTTTTCATGCAAAGCAGCTGCAATGAAAAGCACTCTCTGCATATTGAACATGTATAAATTGGAACTCATTTCACTGAAATTTTTTAGCGGTAGTTGTTAAAGATCTGTGCGGAGATAGTATTAAATCCAAAATAGAAATTGGTTTACAAATTCGGAAAAATAATGGTAAAAATCCGCTCAGCAAAGCCGAACGGATTTTTATATTACTCCGTTAACCTATTTTTCAAATCCATTTCAGCGCCAAGAATTCTTTCAACTTCAATTGCTGTCGGATTCAGAATTTTGTAGAATATAATATGTTTATTCGCCAGGAAACCATAAAACTCAGGATTTATTTCGGTGTAGTTTTTTCCGATATTAGGATTTTCAGCAATGAGTTGGCAAAAGTCAATTAAGTCTCCGTAATATTTATCTGCCTGTTTTTCTGACCAAAATTCAAAAGTATATTCATAAATTTTAGAGAGGTCCCCAACTGCTTTATTGGTCAGGTAATATTTAGCCATTACTTTTCAATCTGGTTTTCAAAGCCTGGAGATGTTTTTTCGGATTAAAATCTTCGGCAATTCCGCTGTCTATTCCCTCCTGAATTGCGTTTTTTAGGATTTGAATTTTGTTTTCTTCCTCTTCCAAAAGTCTTAATCCGGCACGGATCACTTCACTTGCGTTTTTATATCTTCCCTGAGTCACTTTTGCGTCAACAAAATCCTCAAAATAATCTCCTAAGGAAACAGATGTATTTCTTCCCATTTTTGTTGGATTTAAATTTAATAAATCAAAGTTACCAAAAATTGGTAATATCACGACGACCAATAAAATATATCCGCTCAGCATCGCCGAGTGGATTTCATTATTTTAAGCCTCCTCCAGCTTCACCGTAAAGTGCCGCAGGATATCAGATTCCCAGGTGATGTTGTAGCCTTTTTGGATTTCTTCGCGGCGGTCGTACACATTTTTGATGGCGACGGCGATATAATCCATGTGGTTGTTTGTATAGGTTCGGCGCGGGATGGCGAGCCTCACGAGTTCGAGTTTCGGGTAACGGTTTTCGCGGGTTCCGGGATCGCGGTCGGCGAGTAAAGTCCCGATTTCTACCGTGCGGATGCCAGCTTCTTTGTAAATCTCGTTGGCCAAAGTCTGCGCCGGATATTCTTCACGCGGAATGTTGGGCAAGAATTTCAGCGAATCTACAAACACGGCATGTCCTCCAATTGGTTTCTGAATTGGGATACCAAATTCGATCAGTTTGTTACCTAAATATTCCACCTGCGAAATGCGGCTTTCGAGGTATTCAAATTCGGTAGCTTCGTTCAAACCTACCGCAAGCGCCGCCATGTCGCGGCCTGCCATACCACCGTACGTGATGAAACCTTCGTAAATAATGGTAAAATTAGAAGCGGTGTTGAATACATTTTCGTCATTCAGGGCGATAAATCCCCCAATGTTTACAAGGCCGTCTTTCTTCGAACTCATCGTCATGCCGATACCATAAGAAAATACCTCTTTAGCGATTTCTTTGATGGTTCGGTTTTCCTGCCCGGCTTCTCTCTGTTTAATGAAATAGGCATTTTCGGCAAAACGAGCGGAATCAAAATAAATCGGTATCCCGTAGCGGTCCGAAAGTTCTTTTACAGCCCGCACATTCTCCAGAGAAACAGGTTGCCCGCCCGAAGAATTACACGTAATCGTAATCAAACAGAACGGAATTTTTTCTTTCGGATAGGTTTTGTAAACCTCTTCAAGTTTTTCAAGGTCGATGTTTCCTTTGAACGGGTACAGGTTTTCAATATCGAAAGCTTCATCGATGGTACAGTCAATCGCATGGGCTTTTCTAAATTCGATATGACCTTTGGTGGTATCAAAATGCGAGTTCCCAGGCACGATGTCACCTTCTTTTACCAAGACCGAAAACAGAATGTTTTCGGCCGCACGTCCCTGATGGGTGGGCAGCAAATATTTATAACCGGTGAGCCGCTGAACGGTTGTATGAAGCTCATCAAAACTTTTCGATCCTGCATAACTTTCGTCACCGGTCATCAGCGCGCTCCACTGCTGGTCGCTCATTGCGCCGGTTCCGGAATCGGTTAGAAGGTCTATATAAACCTGTGAAGATTTTAAATTAAATAAATTATAATTGGCGTCTTTCAGCCATTGCTCTCTTTCTTCGGGAGTGGATTGGCGGATTTCTTCCACCATTTTTATACGGTAAGGTTCTGCGTATGGGAGTTTCATTACGTTTAAGTTTAAGGTTGAGGTTTAGCGGGGAAGATATCTTGAGATCAAAATCTTAATCTCAAACTTAAACTCAGATTCATTCTGGTGCTTTGAAAACATTGTCATCCGAATGGAAACCTGCTACGCCGCCGCTAACAGCAAACTTCATCGCCTGCGCTGCCGTTACGTTTTCGAGAACAACAAGATTTTCTGCGCGTACAAACACTACCCACCCAGACACCGCATAAGAATGCGGCAGGTAAACCGATACATATTCGGGAAAACCTACGGATGAAAGGTCGCTTTGGGTAAGGAAGCCGATGCGCCAAACTTCCGGCTCATCGGTGGTTTTAATAAGAACCGGTTGGTTGAATTTCTTCTTATCGCCCACAAAAGACGTCATTACATCTTTTAATGAAGTATAAATGAACTTAATACCGGGTGTGTGCTCGAGCAGGTAATCAAAACTGTCTACCACCACGCGTCCGATGATGAACTTGTTGCCAAGATAACCAATCAGCGCGGTGCCGAGGACCACGATCATGAAGGTAATGCCAGGATAAAGCCTTTCGGAAACTGCCGGTATGATGTTATCGATACTCGAGACGATATACCAGATAATCCAGATGGTTACGGCAAACGGACCGATGATGAGCAAACCCTGAAAAAACGACTTTGCAAGGGTGTTGAGAAACTGTTCGGCGCGTTCGCGGTTCATGTAGAAGGAATAATTTAGATGGGTAAAAATACTGTTTTTCAGTGTACGGGCATATTAAAAATTTTAGCCGTGAATCGATTCTTTCTTACCGTAAGATTTGATGATTTCGGCTTCGTAATCCAGCCATTCTTCCCATCTGGAATTCACTGCTTCGGGATTGCCGAGCTGCCTTGCAAAACCGATGAAAGCCGTGTAATGATTGGCTTCAGAGATCATCAGGTCTCTGTAAAACACCTTCAGTTCCTCATCTTTAATGTTTTCTGTCAGAACTTTAAAACGTTCGCAGCTGCGGGCTTCGATCATTGCGGCGAAAAGCATTCGGTCGATAATTCTTTCGTCGCGTGTACCGCCGTGACGGATAAATTTAATGAGTTCACCCACATAATCGTCTTTGCGTTCCCGGCCGAATTCGTAACCCCGTTTTTTAATGATTTCATGCACCATCTGGAAATGTTCGAGTTCTTCCTGCGCGATCTTGATGAGTTCTGTGATGATTTCAGGATATTCCGGAAGCATTGTGATGAGCGTGATTGCATTGGTTGTTGCTTTTTGTTCGCACCAGGCGTGATCTGTAAGTATTTCTTCGAGATTTCCTTCTGCGATGTTAGCCCAGCGCGGGTCGGTCAATAATTTCAGTTTAAACATTTTAAGTCAGGTTTTAGGCACAAATTTAAAGATAATATTAACGCCGGATTTGTAGACAAGTTGGTTTGCCTGTTGCGGATTTCGTAACCAAAGTGCTACCGTGGCATAAATATTGAAACAAAGATTCTACAAACATTAAATAAATAAATTATGAACACGCAATTATTATCAGCAAAGCTCGAAAAATTTGGAATTTTTGTTCTTACATTTTTCTTTAGTGTAATGGCTTTCGCCCAAACCGGTACAAACCCAGATCTGAACGTAGATGTTACCACTACTAAAACTACGACAACTGAGGAATGGTTTACGAACCCGATTTACTGGGTGATTGGAGCCCTGTTGCTTATCATCCTTATCGCAGTGGTAGCGCGCGGTAACCGCAGAGCAGACGTATAATTGCTGCAAAGATTAGAACCGTCTCAGGAAACTGAGGCGGTTTTTTTGCGTAAAAACGCGAGGATTTTCCAGCTCCACGCATCGAATTTTTTTAGCGCGACCGCGATTGCGAAAGCCAAAGCTACATTGATGAGGTAAATTAAAATCATCAAAACCCACCACGGCATTGAATCCTGCAACGGAACTGCGATAAAATAAACCAAGGACGAAGAAATTCCCTGCGCAAAATAAAAGAATATCGCATTCTTACCGATAAATGTGACAATGGATTCTTTGCTGATTTTCAATCGGTTGTACAAAACGAAAAGTGTAACCAGCGAGAAAGATGACCAAAAGATGTAAAGCAATTTCGGCGGAAATTTCGCTTTGTTCATGCGCATTAAAAGCTCTTTGCCTTCAGTCAAAAATATAAATGCAAGAATTAAAATCAGGGTTCCGTAGAGAAGAGGAACTGTTTTAGTTGGAATCTTTTTTCCTTTCAGTTTATTCGCCATCAGGAAAATTCCCAAATAAAAAGCAACATAACTTACCTGACCAGTCGGGTAATAATGGGGGAACACATTAAATAGAAGTGTGAGGCCGAAACACAGCGTGATGAACCAATTGATATGTTTTGGGAAAAAGCGGATGATCAAAACGCCGAAAACTGTCAGGATAAAATACACTTTGAGGTACCAGAAACTTCCCATAACTACAGGGAAAGTGTCTGCGTTTGTGTATTGATGCAGATACCAGTTGCCAAGATTCTGCCACTGGGGAACATCTGAAATGCTTTGCGGGACGTACTTAGAACCAAACGTGGAATAGAAATCCTGCATCCAGGCGAGTCCGAAAACGTTTAGCCCCAAAACTTTAAAGAGGTAATCCAAAAAGAAAAGCAGCGTCACGAAAATCATGAAAGTGATTTGCAGCTTCAACAAGCGGTAGAGGGTTTTTTCGACATTTCCGCCGGAGGTTAGTCCGCTCAGGGCATAGAAAAGCGGTACATCGATTAAAAGTGAGAGCACGCGCAATTCTGTCGGCACATAAAACTGTCCGGACCAGAACACGGTATGTATAAAGATGATTGAAAGCGTGGCGAAGCCTTTGGCAAAATCAATATAGAGATCTCTTTTCATGTAAATTGAATTGATCAAATTTAATTAAAAATTGGTCTTAGCGGCGATGTAGCGAACTTAAATTCAGGGATAAAGACGTTATTTTGAAGAATTTACCGCATAATCTATTTCCAATGATTTGTAAATCAGAAATATTTCTTATTTTTGCACCTCGAATTAACTAACAAAACTTATAAACAATGTTTGCAATTGTAGAAATAGCAGGGCTTCAATACAAAGTTGAGCAAGACCAAAAGTTGTTTGTAAACCGTTTGAAAGGAGATAAAGGAGGAAAAGTTTCTTTCGATAAAGTTCTTCTTACTGTGAACGGTTCTACAACAATCGGCGCCCCAGCTGTAAGCGGTATCACGGTAGATGCCGAAATCCTTGACCACGTAAAAGCTGACAAAGTAATCATCTTCAAGAAAAAAAGAAGAAAAGGTTACGAGAAAAAAAACGGTCACAGACAGTCTTTAACTCAGATCGTTATCACCGGTATCACTGGTTTCGATAACAAGAAAGAGAAAAAAGCAGCAGCTCCGAAAGCTAAAAAAGCAGCAGCTACTGAGCCTGCAGCAACAGAAACTCAAAACAGCGAAAGCGCTGAATAATTTTAAACCAAAAAACCTTAAAATAAAATGGCACACAAAAAAGGAGTTGGTAGTTCCAAAAACGGTAGAGAATCTCATTCCAAGAGACTTGGTGTAAAGATTTTCGGAGGTCAGGACGCTATTGCCGGCAACATCATCGTGAGACAAAGAGGTACGCAACACCACCCGGGTGAAAACGTGGGTATGGGTAAAGACCACACACTTCACGCTTTGGTAGACGGAAAAGTAGTTTTCAGAAAGAAAGCAAACAACAGATCTTTCGTATCTATTGAACCAAACGCATAATTATTACTGCGTCCCGAGTAAAATCGGATCATAAACTAAAATCCCCGTTTCAGATGAAGCGGGGATTTTCATATGTAAATGTTTTCTTTATTTGTTCAGGAAGGCATCCCAACCCTGAGCATTCAGCGCAATCAGTTCATTGCTGCCACGCGCTACCAGGAAGTTTCCCTGCTCCAAATCTACGGTGTGACCGATAATGCTGAAATCCGGATGATTTCTGATTTTTTCAAAATCTTCCGGCGAGATTGTAAACAGCAGCTCGAAATCTTCACCACCATTCAATGCGCACATCACAGGATTTAAATTCAGTTCCTCCGCCGTAGAAATCGTCAGCGAATCCATTGGGATTTTATCTTCGTACAATCGGAAACCCACTTTGCTTTGGTCAGACAAATGCAGAATCTCCGAAGAAAGACCATCCGAAATATCAATCATAGAAGTTGGCTTTACACCGAGTTCCTCCAAAGTTTTCTTGATATCTGTGCGGGCTTCAGGTTTAAGCTGGCGTTCCAGGATATAATCATAACCTTCCATTTCAGGCTGCATATTTGGATTGGCTAAATATACAGAGTGCTCACGCTCCAGAATCTGCAAACCTAAATAGGCGCCGCCCAAATCTCCCGTTACAACAAGTAAATCATTGACCTTCGCGGTACTTCTTTTCACGATTTTATCTGAATCTTCCAGGCCCATTGCGGTGATGCTCATCACCAAACCGGATGTCGAACTCGTGGTGTCGCCACCTACAAGATCCACATTATAACGTTTGCAGGCCAAAGCGATACCTTCATAAATCTCCTCCAAAGCTTCTACTGGAAAACGGTTTGAAACTGCCAGCGAAACCAGGATCTGCGTTGGTGTAGCATTCATTGCAGCTATATCACTGAGATTCACCACCACTGCTTTGTAACCCAAATGTTTCAACGGCACATAACCCAGGTTAAAATGAACACCTTCTGCAAGCACGTCAGTAGTTACGACCAGTTTTTTCCCCTGGGCATCAATCACCGCGCAGTCGTCACCGATCGAAAGTTCCGTAGAAGCATTCGCAAAACCAAAGTTTTCGGTTAAATGTTTAATGAGTCCGAATTCACCGTATTTCGAAATGGGAGTGAGTTCGGTATTTTTATCTTGGAGCATACTTTTATAGTTTATTGATCTGCGTTTTTGCGCCACGCGAAAGTTCCCTGTTTGTGGAACGCTTCCACATTTTCAGCTTTAAAAGGCAGTTCACGCAGGTCTTCACGCGTCAGCACCTTCGTATTTTCACTTCTGAATTCGTTCATCACTTCCTGGATATCATCCGGCGGCGAAGTAGATTTTCTAAGCATCATATCAATCCAAACGCCGGTTGCTTCGCTGGTTGCGCAGTGCGTACCGTCGGGCAGATAAAATTTATGAAGAAAGCGGTAGATGCTCGCATCTTCACTCATCCCGGAGATTTCAGCTGACACAAAAACGGTTTGATCCGCGTAGATTTCCTTGAAAAACGAATACCTTTCATGCAGGATAACCGGGCCAATTCCCCAGCGGCTCAGTTCTTTAAGTCCCATGTGATGGGTGTTCATGAAAGCCATGCGCGTCTGCGCGCAATAGGCCACGTACGATGAGTTCGCCAGATGTTTGTTCGCGTCGATGTCGCTCCAGCGCACTTCGAATTTATGATGATATATTGACATTTTAATATTTTTTTAGGTTTGGGCAATCCCGCGGCGGCAGCTGGCGCTACCGCCGCGGTCGGGCTTTCCGTTTCAATCTGCGGGCGGCTGGCGCCGCCCGCAGGATTTCCACTGCAATCCCTATTGCGGGTTCGGTTATAATCCCACAATTACGGCACAAAATTAAGCATTAATGATGGGGTAGAAAAACTGTATTTTTGCACTCAGCAAAGGTGATCCGGCGCGGTTTTTTAAGTATGGCAAAGAAGAAAATTATAATCATCGGTGGCGGCGCGGCAGGTTTTTTCTGCGCAGCGAACCTCGATGAAAGCAAATACGACGTGCTCATTCTGGAGCAGAATTCTGATGTTTTGCAGAAAGTGAAGATTTCGGGTGGCGGACGCTGCAATGTTTCACACGCATGCTTTGATCCTCGGGAACTTGTCGGCTTTTATCCGCGCGGCAATAAGGAACTGCTGAGTGTATTCCACAAATTCCAGCCGGGTGACACGATGGATTGGTTTGAGACGCGTGGAGTAGCTTTAAAAATAGAAAATGACAATCGTATTTTCCCCGAAAGCAATTCCTCGCAAACGATCATCGACGCGATGACAAAGGAAGTAAGCCGCAAAAAATTTGAAGTAAAGACGCAAGCCGTGGTTTCTGCTATTGAAAAGACGGGTGAAAAATTTATGGTAAAATCCGGAGCTGGCGATTTCACTGCCGATTATCTCATTTACTGCACGGGAAGTTCGCCGAAATCTTTAAAACTCATTCAGACTTTAGGCCATAAAATTGTCGAGCCTGTTCCGTCATTATTCACATTTAACATTAAAAATGAAACTTTGAAGGATTTGATGGGAACCAGTTTTCCGCATGCTGAAGTTTCAATTCCAGCCTTAAAGGCAGAGGAATCCGGGCCGATGCTGATCACGCATTGGGGACTTTCGGGGCCGGCTATTTTGAAGATTTCTGCCTGGAAAGCCCGCGAGTTGGCTGCGGTGAAATATCAGTTTGAAATCTTTGTCAATTTCCTGGGCATTTCCCGAGACGAAGTTTTAGATCTGTTAAAAGACTACCGGACCCAAAATCCAAAGAAGACAATCGGCGCTTCGAAAATATTCAATATCACCACCAGATTCTGGCACCGCATTCTGTGGTTGTCGAAAGTGAATTTAGATAAAAATATATCCACTTTAACGACAAAAGAAGTCGAAATAATCGTCACGAACCTCTGCGAAAACGTTATGAAAGTCACCGGAAAGTCTACTTATAAGGACGAATTCGTGACTGCGGGCGGCGTGGATCTAAAGGAAATCAACTTTAAGAATATGTCTTCCAAAATTGTAGATGGTCTGTATGTGGCGGGCGAAGTTATTAATATTGACGCAGTTACGGGCGGTTTCAATTTCCAGGCATGCTGGAGTGAGGCGTGGCTAATGGCGCAGGATTTGAATGCATAATTATCTGAAAAAAGTATTTTTCATTTAGGTCTATTTCCTAAATTTGAGTAAATATTAAAAATGAAAAATCTATATTCCATATTTATTGTTTCCCTGGTGCTGCTGATGGTGTCGTGCCAAAGCCGCGTGGTAAGCGTGCAGAAGCCATTCAACAAGAATTCGCTTGAGCTCTACAAACGCTACAGTTTTCAGTTGCAGGATGCAAGTAATATCAGGATGCAGGTCCTTCGCGTAGATGCGGAAAACGTGTACGGAAAAAATAATGATGACGAGCAGATTGTCATCAATGCCTCGGAAATCCGCGAGGTGAAGAAAACCGACCTTTTTTCATCGGTTGCTGTTGCTCTGGCCGCCGTGGCCGCGGTGATTTTCGTGCCGATATAGTCTTTACTTAATTAATATAAAAAAAGGAACCAACTCTCAGAGAAGGTTCCTTTTTTATTTAAATATTTTACCCACGATATTACCGATTTCCATGAAGTCATCGGCATTGCTGATGTCCCTCGAGAGTTTGCCGTACTCTTCCTTGGCATTGCGCGATGGGAAAACCAGCAGGTAATTTCGGCTCGAAAAGTGCGTGTTCAGGTAAGCGGGCACATTCTGCATCTGGGGGAGATAAGAAACCATGCCGCGACGCGCCATGAAGAGCACAAAAGCGTCATCATCTTTCATTTTCTTGAAGACTTTTGGCATCTCTGCCCAATTGCTGAAAACATAAAATGCCGCCTCGATATTGACTTTCTTTTGAATCCGTTCGAGCACTTTTATCGTCTTGTCTTCGCCGAAGAACTCGATTTTTGCACCGGTGCTGCGGGAAATATTCCAAATTTTTAGTAATGAATGAAAGAAACCAGCTTCGAGATGTGCATTATCTGGAAAAACCACCATATATCGTCGGACCGTGGCGATTGGTTGCACGGCATGATACACCAGCGTATTTACGCTAGTGTTCCGCAGATACCCATTGTAGAGGTTATAAACTAAGCTTGTAGAAAAGCCTTTATCAGCGTCTACAGCGAGGATGAGATCCGAAATTTTATGTTCTTTAATAGCATTGCTGATACCGCGCTGCACGTCACTGTCGAATCTTTTTAGCGGCGTGATCTCTACATCTGCGGAAGCACCTATCTTCGACGATTCTTCCAGCAGTTTCACCGCCTTCTTCTCTAAAGATTCATCGGTTTCATCGTCGATGACATTGATCGCGTACAGGTCTTTCGTGTTGTTCTTGGATTTCAGCAGCAACGATAAGTTTGTAATGGGTTCCACGGTAGCGCTGTAGTTTAGCGCCAGCAACAGCCGTTCGTTGTGCGAATCTGTGGCAGCCATCGTATTTTCATTGTCAGTTTCCAGAATTGCCTGTGCGTTTTTCTGTGTGACAAAGGACGAAACGGTGCACGAAACCAGAATCAGCAATATACTTCCGTTCAGAATGCTTTCATTTAAAAGTCGGATGGGTTCGCCAGCGTCAGTCTCCCCGATAATGATGTTATAACCTACAAGCACGGCTGCGAGCGTTGCCGCAGCGGACGCGGAACTTAGTCCAAAAATAATCCCGCTTTCTGCTTTTGTGAATTTAAAAGCGCGCGCTGTGGCTTTTGCGGCGAGATATTTCCCACCGATGGAAACAGAGATCATTACTGCGGCCACCTTTAACGTTTCTAAATCATTAAAGAAAACTTTCACATCGATGAGCATACCGACACTGATTAGGAAAAAGGGGATGAAAATCGCGTTTCCCACAAAATCAATCCTGTTCATCAGCGATGAAGACCTCGGGATGAGCCCATTTAAAGCCAAACCAGCCAGAAATGCACCAATGATAGCTTCTACACCGGCAAGTTCGGCGAGTAATGAGGCAAGATAAATCATTACCAATACGAAAATATATTGTGAGATCCGGTCATCTACTTTCTTGAAAAACCACCGTCCTACAATCGGAAATCCGAAAAGTACGATTAATGCAAATGCCACAATTCCAACAGACATTCTGGTCCAAAAAGCCGAGTTCACTTCGCCAGTCGTCATCCCGACAACTATCGCGAGCACCAAAAGTGCGAGCACATCGGTAATCATGGTTCCGCCAACCGTAGATGTCACAGCGGCGTTCCGTGTAATGCCGAGTTTACTTACAATCGGGTATGAAATAAGTGTATGTGAGGAAAAAAGACTTGAAAATAGAAATGTAGTAAGCCAGTTGAACCCCAGTATATAATGTCCGGCAAGAATTCCGAAGGCAAACGGAAAGAGGAAAGTGAAGGCACCGAAACCTAAACTTTTCCACTTATTCTTTTTAAATTCTGCCAGATCGATTTCGAGACCGGCCAGAAACATGATGTAAAGTAATCCAGTGGTTCCCGTCACCACGATGCTGGCGTCCCGAGTAAGGATGTTGAAGCCGAAAGGTCCTACCGCGGCACCGGCGATGATAAGCCCGAGTAGGTGTGGAACTTTAATCTTGTTTAAAAGCAGCGGCGCAAACAGAATGATAATTAGAACTACCAGGAATTTGAGTACGGGATCTTCAAACGGCAATGTGAAATGTGAAAAATCCATAGATTAATTTTTGGCTTTTTCGAGTTCTACCGAGAATTTTGCAACACAATTGTCTTTACCGGTCAGCTCGCGGCTGCCTTTGAGGCGCGATGAGGCAAGATCCACTAAGGCGAGCGTTATCTTTGAGCGCGACGCGGCTGTGGCACTGTCGGTGGAGGAAAGTGTAAGATCTGTGCCGCTGATGTTTCCGGTGAAATGGCGTTCGCCGCCGGTTTTATTGGTGATTTTTAAACCATTAGGTGAAAATTCCCAGATGTCGTTTCTTGTGTCACCCACCACATGTTCGCTACACGAAGATTCTGTACAGATCATCTTTCCGCTCCATTTACCCATGATTTCTTCCGGCCAAACGGCTTCCGCGGGCATTTTTTCGGCAGTATGTTCGAGGCTGTCGCGCAGTGAGAGCAATTGCTGATAATCTGCTTCTTTTGCCAGAAATTCCTGCTCTTTCAGCGAAAGTGCCTGCTCTCTTTGGGCCAAGTTATCTTCTTTATTTGTATCTGTACAGCTGGCAAACGCCGCGGCTGTCAGTATGTAGATAATTAAATTTTTCATGTCCGATCGGTTAGATGCATTTAAAAATAACAAAAAAAGCCCAGACTGGAAAACCTGGACTTGTTTGGATCATTAACAAGGAAGGAGGAATTTATTCGTTCATGCGCGCGATTACATTGATTCCACCCTTGGTTTTGTCGCCAATCTTGCACAAAATTTCGGTATCAACCGGAAGGAAGACATCCATCCGGGAGCCGAACTTGATGAATCCGAACTCGTGTCCTGCTTTGGCCTGATCGCCCTCGTTACAGTAAAAAACGATGCGTCGCGCTACGTAACCTGCGATTTGGCGAAAGACTATTTTATGATTGGTCTTGCTTTCTACAGCCACAGTGGTGCGTTCGTTATCAGTAGAAGATTTTTCATGCCAAGCTACGAGATATTTTCCGGGATGATACTTTTTATAGATAACCTGTCCCGACACCGGATAACGGCAGATATGCACATTAAGCGGTGACATGAAAATAGAAATCTGGATGGCTTTATCATGCAGAAACTCGCCTTCAAATACTTCTTTTATCATCACCACTTTACCATCTACAGGCGCGATGACATTTTCTTTGTGATCGAGAATATCACGGTTTGGAACGCGGAAAAACCAGAAGACAAGTCCGTAAAGAATAAGGATAGGTACAATAATCAAAAGCGACCACTGTTCAAGGTAATAGACCGACAGAAAGGCGACGATTGCGAATACGATGCTCGCCACGACGATTGTTCCAGTGGACTCTTTGTGTAATTTCATCTGTATGCTAAATAAGATTTTCTAAAACAAAATACAAATATACGACAGGCACACAGATAATAAAACTGTCGAGCCGATCCAGGATTCCGCCATGACCCGGAATAATCTTCCCGGAATCTTTCACGCCAAAAGTGCGCTTCAGCTGACTTTCAACTAAATCTCCCAGCGGCGCAAATACAGCTACCAAAAGCCCAACAATCATCCAGTTTCCACGCAGGTCCGGATGGTACTGTTCGATAAAGAATCCAGCAACCATGGTTAATATCACACCGCCGGCAAATCCTTCCCAAGTTTTTTTGGGCGAAATTTTGGGCGCCATTTTATGTTTTCCGAAAAATTTTCCGGTAAAAAATGCAAAACTGTCACTGCTCCAGATCAGTACAAACAGAAAGAATACTTCGAGCGAAAAATCAGTGGAAGTAAACTGCGGTAAAGCCAGCGCAAAACTGAAAGGAATTGCTGTGTATATGATGGTGAAAATGAGTTTGCCATTGTCATAATAAAGTTCTTTTGAGAACCTGAATAAAGTGACAACGGCAATCACGATTAATGACAGAGCGAGAAATTCGGAGAGGCTATAATTATAATAAAAACCCTGATTAAAAAAGCGGTTGGAGAAGCGGTAAAATACAAATACGATTATGGGGAAAACAACCCATTTTTCCCAGCTTTTTGGGTCAAACTTCATTATTTTCACACATTCCCACGCGCCGGCAAAGAGAAAAAAGGTGATGAGTCCGTAATAGAGATGCTGTTGCTGCACGAGACCTGGTGAGAGCCCGTTGATAAGTTTTGCGCCAAGCGGAGTGGTGCACAGTATCACGAGCAAACCATAGATGGCACCGCCAAACAGCCGTTGTAGTAGATTTTTATCCAAAAGTTTTCTGGGTTAGAATTTGCGAATCAGACTTCAGAAAGCCTTAATCTTCGAGCAAAAGTAAGAAAAGTTTTGTATTGTCCTTATTCGGCGTGTCAAGTTTGGAATTGCTGCCGCTGATTGAGGTAAGATTCCGGATGTTTCCGTCACGTTTTATCTTGCTCATCGCGTCATTCAGATTGGTGACAATCTGCGAGACATTGGCCATGATAATGATCTTCGAAGGAAGGCGTGAAGAATGATAATGCAGAATATTGTGATGCGAGAGCATGATGCGTCCGTCAAAAGCAATTAGATATTCGCAGGTAATCAGTGCACAGTCATTGAAGAGCTCGAGTTCTGTGGTGTAAGGAACATTCACCACATCAAGGAAGTTCTTTAAATCGTGATCCCAGCAGAATACAGATTTTACATCCTCGATCTTAAGTATTTTGTTTAATGTCTGCAGCGCTTCGGCTTCGTCCGCACAATAATTAAAAATTCCGCCGGAGTGGGTGAAAAGCTGAGCGAATTTGTAATCCAAATCAGCGTTTTTCAATTGGTCTCCCAGTTTTACCAAATCCTGTTCCTCATCCTCAGTGGGTTGATTCAGAATTTTTCCGACAATTTTTTTAAAATTAAAGAGACTCAATTTCCTGCTGGTTTGCTGTTATTATTACAAAAATAGAAAATTATTGCATTAAATTTAATAAGAAGAGAAATATCCTGACGACAATCTGAAAACTGCTACCAGGATATTTTATTTAATTGTTAAATCTGTGTTCCAGATTCCGGAGCCTGCACTACGTCAGGCGTTTCGTTCTCAATTACTTGTGTATTTGAAACCGGTCTTTCCGTAAGTTCCGGATCCCAGGCGCGCTGACCGAAAATTTCTTCCAGATCTTCGCGGAATATCACTTCTTTCTCGAGCAATTTTGCGGCTAATGCATCCAGTTTGTCCCGGTTTTCCGCGAGAATGTTGATGGCACGCTGATATTGGGTTTCGATGATCTTTGAAATCTCTTCGTCAATCATCTTCGCCGTCTGGTCAGAATAAGGTTTCCCAAAACTGTATTCAGATTGGCCTGAACTGTCGTAATATGAAATGTTCCCCAATTTATCGTTAAGACCGTAGATCGTAACCATTGCCTGCGCCTGTTTCGTCACTCTTTCAAGGTCTGAAAGCGCTCCCGTGGAGATGTTACCAAAAGTTACCTGCTCGGCTGCTCTACCGCCTAAAGTGGCGCAAAGTTCATCGTACATCTGTTCGGTTGTCGTAAGCTGACGCTCCTCCGGTAAGTACCAAGCCGCACCCAGTGAACGGCCGCGGGGAACGATAGTTACCTTCAGCAAAGGTGCTGCGTGCTCTACCAGCCAGGAAATAGTGGCATGCCCAGCTTCGTGATAAGCAACTCTGCGTTTTTCTGATGGTTTGATGGCTTTATTCTTCTTCTCGAGCCCGCCGATTATTCGGTCTACGGCATCGAGGAAGTCTTGCTTAGTCACAGATTCATGTCCGTTTCGGGCTGCGATAAGTGCAGCTTCATTACAGACATTCGCGATATCAGCGC
Source organism: Kaistella pullorum (assembly GCF_014837035.1). Taxonomy (GTDB): domain Bacteria; phylum Bacteroidota; class Bacteroidia; order Flavobacteriales; family Weeksellaceae; genus Kaistella; species Kaistella rhinocerotis. Next base: position 684,733 of record NZ_JACSPS010000001.1, read on the forward strand.
CGCTGAACCCTGGCGTTTGCTTAGCCAAAAATTCGCGGTCGATGTTATCATCCAGTTTAATTTTAGCCAGGTGAACATCAAATATTTCTTTACGTTCATGCAGTTCGGGTAAATCCACATAGATCGAACGGTCAAATCTTCCCGCACGCATCAAAGCTTTGTCTAGGATATCTGCACGGTTGGTCGCGGCCATCACGATAACGTTGGTATCGGTTCCGAAACCATCCATTTCCGTAAGAAGCTGGTTAAGTGTGTTCTCACGCTCATCATTGCCACCGGTGAAATTTCCTTTACCTCTGGCACGACCGATAGCGTCAATTTCATCAATGAATATAATCGCAGGAGATTTAAGTTTTGCCTGTGCAAAAAGGTCACGCACCCGTGATGCTCCTACACCTACGAACATTTCCACGAAATCTGAACCTGACAGCGAGAAGAAAGGTACTTTCGCTTCGCCGGCTACAGCTTTTGCAAGCAGGGTTTTACCGGTGCCCGGAGGGCCAACAAGTAGAACACCCTTCGGGATCTTACCACCAAGTTTCGTGTATTTATCGGAATTTTTAAGGAAATCTACTACTTCCTGCACTTCTTCTTTCGCTCCTTCAAGACCGGCTACATCTTTAAATGTAATTTGAATCTTATCTTTTTCGTCAAACAGTTTCGCGCGCGATTTCCCAATTGAGAAAATCTGTCCGCCCGGGCTGTTGCCACCACCGCCCATCATTCGGCGAAAGATCACGAAATAGAAAAGTGCCATGATACCGATCCAGAACAAGGCGGTGAAAAGCAGTTCTGTCATCGGGTTTTTACCGATTCCATAATCTTTCTTGGTAGGGAGCGCAGGATTATCTGCTTTTATCTTGTCAAATTTTTCGAGGAAAAGCTGAAGGTCACCAAAACTCAGCGTATAATCGGGTTTCGGTGCAAAATCAAAAGATGAAAACGGGCTGCGCTCCGTCGCTGGCTGCTTGCTGGCTTTTTCGGCTTTGGCAGCTTTTGTAAGGAAAACGTCAGCTTTTTCGGTGTCTTTATAGATCAGTACATCCTCGATTTTTCCCTGCTGAAGCAAGGTGTAGAAACCTTCTTCATCCAGCGTGTTCGCGCCGGAATCGCTGTTCATGTTCGTAAAGAAAATGAGCAATATTGCCGTTATTATAATCGGGAAAAACCAGTTAAAGCCTTTATTTTTATTCATATTTTTCTATAAAAATTTTGACGAAAAAGGATTCCGTCAAATGCAATTAATTATTTTCAATTTTTGTGATCACCGCGTCGCCCCAAAGCTCCTCGATGTCATAATATTCCCTGGTTTGTCTTTGGAAGACGTGCACTACTACTGAAACGTAATCGAGCAGGACCCACAGAGAATTTTCGGTACCTTCTACATGCCAGGGCCGATCCTGCAGTTCATTTCGAACCTTTTTTTCAATATTTCCTGAGATGGCAGAAACCTGAGTATTAGAGTTTCCCGTACAGATGATAAAAGTTTGTGCTACGGAGTTTTCAATTTTTGAAAGATCGAAGATCATGATGTCTTCTCCTTTGGTATCTTGTATTGCTTCTACAATTTTATTGGTAAGCTGTTGTTTGTCAATGTTTTTATTCATTAAAAATTTAATATAGTCTGCAAATTTATTGTTTTTTTATTTAATTTGAGTCACCTTTGCGGCACACTACGTCTTAAAGTTTTCATAATGCCAAGGCCTGTTTTTCTTAAAGAATGCAAATCTACTAACGACGAAATCATAAAATTGATTACGGCATCGCAAAATGATGTCTGCGCAGTTTATACACTCTATCAAACAGCAGGTCGCGGGCAATTTGGCAATACCTGGTATATGCCGCGGGACCAAAACCTCGCGTTCTCGATTGCTGTATCTACAAGATACTTTACGAATCTGCAGCAGTTCGTCAATTTCCGTACCGCGCTGCTCACACGGGATTTAATAGCCAAAATGACCGCTGCACACGTTGAAATAAAGTGGCCAAATGACTTGATTATCAAAAGTAAAAAGATTGCCGGCCTGCTTACCGAAAAGATTAAAGTAGATTCTGAGGAATATTTTATTATCGGGATTGGCGTAAATATTCTTCAGGATGAATTTCCAGGGTTGGGAAAAGCCGGTTCAATATTTACTCAAACAGGCCAAAAGCTTGATCCACATGCATTTGCAGAAACATTATATGCGGAACTGAACCAGAATTTGCGCTGTAGTTTTTCAGTTGAAAATTTGATGAACAGTTTGAATTTAAACCTTTTCAGAAAAAACGAAGTGTCGGTATTTGAAACCGGCGGTACGAGACAAAATGGCATAATCCGGAATGTGGATGCGGACGGATTTCTTTGGGTAGAACTTGAAAACGACGGTTTACAGCGCTTTTTTCACAAAGAAATAGAGTTGCTCTACTGATTGGCTCTTTTAAAATAAAGATAAAGTGCCACCGGCCCGAAAACGAGATTCGGCAGCCACATCGCCAGCAATGGTGGAATAGTTTGGTTCTTTGAAACCACTTTTAGAGCTTCAAACGAAAACACAAACAGAAATGCAAGCGAAATCCCGATGGCTAAGTTAGCGCCAAGGCCGCCGCGCTTTTTCTGCGAGGCGAGTGAAAGACCCAAAAACGTAAGGATAATCACCGAAACAGGCATCGACGTTCTTTGGTGCAACTCATTCAGGTAATTTCCCAGATTTGCATTTCCTTTTTCCTTTTCACGATCGATAAAGCTAATGAGTTCTGGCGTTGTTTTGTTCTGACCCAATAAGACGCCTGGGAAAAGCTCCTCCGGCGGATGGCCGAAAGCTTTCGTCATTACGTCACCGTTACCCAGTTTTTCAGTATCGTTTGTGCGTACGGTCTTCTCCAGATAATTATTCAGTACAAAATGTTGCTTTTTATCATCCCAATTGAATTCATTGGCGATGATCTGGTAGGTCAGTTTCCGGTTTTTATCGAATTTCTGATACATGAAGCCGGATCCGCGCCTTTCTTTTTGGTTGTAGCTTTTGATGAAGATGTATTCAGTTTTCGAAAGCTGTGCCGCAACTTCCACATTTCCAATATATTCCTCACGGGACTTGGCTGAATAGGTATAAGGTTCGAGTTCGTTTTTCTTCACATTGGCGCGCGGAAGCACGAAATGGTTCAAAAGCAGCGCAACACCGGCGATGAAAGTGGACGTGATCAGATAAGGACGCGCAAACCGGTGAAAACTCGCGCCTGAACTGATGATGGCCACAATCTCCGTGTTATTGGCCATCCGCGAGGTAAAGAAAATTACGGATATGAAGACCAGGATCGACATGAAGGTAATGATAAGATTCACAATCCAATACGGATAAAATTCGATCAAAAACTCAGTCACAGAGAAACCATTCGATTCTATTCGCGGAGCTTTGGCCTGAACATCAATGATAAGTACGATCAACGTCAGCAGCCCGAGCATAAATGCAAAAGTGCCGAGGTATTTCTTGATGATATGTAAATCAATGATTTTCATTCAAAAAACCTTAGAGTCGCTGTTTAAGTACCGGAACTACAGAATCTTTCCATTCGTAAAAATCTCCGGCTATGATATGCTGACGCGCCACACGAACCAAATCTAGGTAAAAAGCGAGGTTGTGAACCGACGCGATTTGCTTTGAGAGATATTCTTTCGAAACGAACAGATGCCGAACGTACGCTTTTGAATATTCAGAATCCACATAACTGGTGCCGAACTCGTCGAGCGGTGAAAAATCGTCTTTCCACTTCTCGTTTTTCATATTCATCACTCCTTTCCAGGTGAAAAGCATTGCGTTTCTGGCGTTGCGGGTTGGCATTACACAATCCATCATATCAATTCCGAGACCTATTGATTCCAAAATATTCCATGGAGTTCCTACGCCCATCAGATAGCGCGGCTTGTCTTTTGGCAGGATGTCTGTCACTTCATCTGTGATGCGGTACATTTCTTCCTCAGGTTCTCCCACGGAAAGTCCACCGATTGCGTTGCCTTCTGCATTTTGTTCTGAAATGAATTCGGCTGAGATTTTACGCAGGTCAGAATACGTAGAACCCTGCACGATCGGAAAAAGCCGTTGCTTGTGTCCGTAGATTTCCGGGTTTTCTTCAGTCCATTCAATGCAGCGTCTGAGCCAGCGATGCGTCATTTCCATCGAGGTTTTGGCTAAATTGTACTCACAAGGATAAGGCGTACATTCATCAAAAGCCATAAATATATCTGCGCCGATCTGTCTTTGGATCTCCATCGATTTTTCGGGTGAGATGAAATGCGTGCTGCCGTCAATGTGCGATTTGAATCTCACGCCTTCTTCGTTCAGTTTCCTCGATTTTGAAAGTGAAAAAACCTGGTAACCACCGGAATCAGTAAGGATCGGTAAATCCCAGTTCATGAACTTGTGCAAGCCGCCTGCCGCCTGCATTACATCCATTTTAGGTCTAAGATTCAGGTGATAGGTATTTCCAAGTATGATCTGTGCTTTGATGTCATCGCGCAATTCGCGTTGATGTACTGTTTTTACAGAAGCTACGGTGCCCACAGGCATGAAGATCGGGGTCTGAATGGTACCGTGATCGGTAGTGATGAGGCCGGCGCGCGCCTTGCCGGTGGTGGTTTTATCTATTTTGAAGAATGGGTCTGTCATATTATTTTTCGAGTACAGTAGTCGTGTTGTTTTCTTTAATTTTTTTTCTGATGTATTCGGCGGCTTTTGGGTCTTTGTCCAAAATTATCTCCTGCGCATCATCTAATATTTTATCGAGTTCGCCGGTGGCGAGGTAATATTCATAACTTTCATTGAAGTCGGCGGCCTTTATTTTTTGCTCTTTCAGTACGAAACGGGCCGCGTTTTCGGTATTTGTTCCGGGAATGTAGTTGTTGAGTTGATCCGTCAGCGCCAGTTCGGCGATGATCTCAGCCATCTGGTCTTTAGGCAATAGCTTTTTTGGAGGCTGAACCAATTCGGAACAGCTCATCAGAAAAAACATTAAGAATAAATAATGAAAAAGCTTCATAATTTGCCCAGCCATGATTTAAGTTTAAGGTTTAAAACGCCAAAAACCGCTTCGTGAATGATTCCGCCATGCATTTTGCTCGCGCCGAGTTCGCGGTTTGTAAAGATGATCGGCACTTCCACGATCTGAAAACCTTTTTTGTACGCGCGGTATTTCATTTCAATCTGAAAACCGTAACCTTTAAGTTTAATATCATCCAAACCGATATTTTCCAATACACGTCTGGAGAAACACACGAAACCCGCCGTAGTGTCATGCACCGGAATACCGAGGATAAAACGCACATATTTCGAAGCAAAATAAGACAGCAGTACGCGACCCATCGGCCAGTTCACTACATTTACCCCTTTTGAATATCGGGAACCGACGCTCATATCGGCATTCAGGCAAGCTTCAAACAACCGTGGAAGATCCTTTGGGTTATGTGAAAAATCCGCATCCATCTCAAAAACATAGTCGAAACCGTGTTCTAATGCCCAACGGAATCCGTGCAGATACGCTTTACCGAGCCCGTCCTTTACCTGGCGGACACTGAGGTGAAGCCTTTCGGGATAAACCGCCTGCAGTTCCTGTACGATCTTTGCGGTGCCATCCGGAGAAGAATCGTCTACCACTAAAATATCAAATTCCATTTCCAGCGAAAAAACGGCCGAAATGATCTGCGCGATGTTTTCTTTTTCGTTGTAGGTCGGGATTATAACCAGTTTCTTCATCCGTGTAAATAATTTGCAAAGATAATCTTTTCCCGCTTTGCTGATGTTGCCACTGAAGCTTGCCATTTATCTAAGACCAAACGAAGGGCTGCGGTTTGCCTGCGAATGCTTACTTTTGCAAAAAAATACAAATTGATACGCCTCGCGCAGGATAACGATTGGGTTATACTTCTTATTACAGGCTGCATTTTCCTGCTCCTGTTCATGCTGCGGTCTCTTCAGCGCGAGTCTTCGTTACCCGAGTTTTTGCTGCAGAAATTTCCCGATGCTACCAATAGCTTTCTCAGTTGGGCAACCATCAGCGTCGTCTATTCACTGATGTTTGCGACGGCGCTGTCTCAATTCATACCTATAGTGCCAAAATTTGTACGGCAATTTCCGTTTTTTGGCTATGAGCTCAATAAATTCGGTTTTACCCTCATCATTGTTTCAATTTTTTATCTGTTACGGACCGGACTCGGTTTTCTGCTTTTCGCCGGAACAGGCGCATCGCGCAGGTGGGAGCGGTTTTATTTTACAGCGGGTAAGTTCTATTTTGTCTTTTCGGTTTTGCTTATCATCTTAAATGTGGCTCAGTTTTACGTGATTACAGACCGGGATTCCTTCTTTATGTTTTCTATAATCCTGTTTCTGGCGATGTTCATATTTAAAAATATATTTTATCTGATGCAGCCTGAAGCTATACTGCCTCAAAAATGGTATTATAAATTTTTGTATATTTGCACCCTCCAAATTGTACCTGTTTTGGTACTGTGGAAAGTCTTATTTGTTTAACAAATTATTGATGATGAAAATAAAATCTATACTTGTTTCACAGCCTGCTCCGAATGAATCTTCTCCGTATCTCGAGATGGCTAAAAAGGAAAAAATCAGGATTGATTTCAGGCACTTCATACATGTTGAAGGCGTGGATGCGAAAGAGTTAAGGACGCAGAAGATTGATCTTTCTCATTTCACCGGAATTATTTTCACCAGCAAGAACGCGATTGATCATTATTTCCGTCTGGCTGAAGAGATGCGCTTTGCCGTGCCGGATTCTATGCGTTATATCTGCCTTTCTGAGGCGATTGCCAACTATCTTCAGAAACATATAGTTTACCGCAAACGCAGAATCTCTTTTGGTGAAAGAACTTTTGCCGATCTGTTGCCGCTCTTCAAGAAGTTTCCGTCTGAGAAGTATCTTTTGCCTTCGGGGGAAACGGTGAGTCCGGACACGCTGAAAGTTTTGGAAGCAGCCGGGATAGAGTGGTCTCCTGCCACAATGTACCGCACGGTAAGCAGTGACCTGAGCGATATCTCGATTGACGAATATGATATGTTGGTGTTTTTTACGCCGCAAGGTATCCGTTCGCTGCGCTCGAACTTCCCGAATTTTGAACAGGGCGATACCAAAATCGCTGTTTTCGGTAATGCAACTGAGCAGACTGCAAAAGACGCCGGTTTACGTGTAGACGTGATGGCGCCAACAAAAGAAAGCCCGTCTATGACGATGGCCATTGAGAAGTTCATAAGGGCGAGCAACAAATAGATTGCATCGTCATGATATACAGGCTGTCTTTTTCAATGGATTAAGGCAGCTTTTTGTTTTTAATTAAAAAGATGCAGCATACCAACTGCCAGATTTACATACGATGAATGCTCCAAAAGCAAAGAAAATAGATAAAATACTCACAACCCATGGCCATGAGCGGAATGACCCGTACTACTGGCTTAATGAACGCGAGAATGCGGAGGTGATAAAATATCTTGAGGAAGAAAATGCGTACTGTGACCACCAGATGCGCGATACCGAGGATTTGCAGGAACTTCTCTTTGAAGAGATGAAAGCAAGATATAAGGAAGATGACCAAAGTCTGCCTTACTTTTTCAATGAATACTGGTATATCGTACGGTACGAGATTGGAAAAGAATATCCAATTTTCAGCCGAAAGTTTCAAACGCTCGACAACGAGGAAGAAATCTTGCTTGATGTGAATGTTTTAGCCATCGGGCAGCAGTATATGGAGGTGGCAAGTCTCGCAGTTTCGCCCAACAACAGGCTGATGAGCTATTCCTTCGACGACCTTGGCCGCCGCATCTATACAATCTGTTTCAAAAATTTGGAAACCGGAGAGAATTTTGAAGACAGAATCGAAAATACTACCGGAAAAGCTGTTTGGGCCGATGATAACGAACATGTTTTTTATATCCGGAAAGATGAAAGCCTGCGCGCATTCCAGGTTTTCCGCCACCGCCTTGGGACGGATCCTGCCGAAGATGTGCTGATCTTTCATGAGGAAGATGAAACGTTCGATGTCAATGTATTCAAAACGAAGTCTTTAGAATATATTTTTATTTCCAGTTCAAGTTCGGTTTCAGATGAGATGTGTTTTATTCCGTCCGGCGATGTCTTTGCAGATTGGCAGATCATACAGCCACGCACGGAGGATTTGGAATATTCCGTAGAACATTACAAAGATGAATTCTACATCATTACCAATGCCGATGATGCCACCAATTTTAAAATAGTAAAAACCAAGGTTTCTGATCCCGGAATTGAGTTTTGGGAAGATATCGTGCCGCACAGACCGGAAACTTTACTTGAAGGTTTTGAGATTTTCCGTGATTTTTTCGTGCTGGAAGAGAGAACCGAAGGTTTGCTGTACATCAAGATCATCGAGAATGAAACGGGAAATTCACATTACATTGAATTTAGTGAACCAACCTACACGGCGTTCATCGGCTTGAATTTAGAGTTCAAGACCGAAAAACTGGTATATGGCTATACTTCATTGACGCATCCGAATGCCGTGCTGCAATATGATATGCACAACCGGACTACCGAAATATTGAAAGTGCATGAAGTACTAGGCGGAAATTTTTCAAAGGAAAATTATATTTCGGAAAGGATTTGGGCGCCGTCCCGCGATGGTGAAAACGAAATACCGATTTCGCTCGTGTATCATAAAACCACACAAAAATCAGCCGATACACCGCTATTGCTTTATGGTTATGGAAGTTATGGCCACACGGTAGATGCGGCTTTTTCTAATGTCAGGCTGTCTTTGCTCGACCGCGGATTTACCTACGCGATCGCGCACGTTCGCGGCGGTGAATATCTTGGCCGCGAATGGTACGAGGAGGGCAAAATGCTCAGCAAAAAGAATACATTCTACGATTTCATAGACGCTGCTAAATTTTTGATTTCAGAAAATTACACGTCCGAAAAACATCTTTATGCAATGGGTGGCAGCGCCGGCGGTCTGCTTGTTGGTGCGGTAGTAAATGAAGAGCCTCAGCTTTTTAATGGTGTGGTAGCACAGGTTCCGTTTGTGGATGTGGTCACTACGATGCTCGATGATTCCATTCCGCTTACGACGGGCGAATATGATGAATGGGGAAATCCGCACGAGGAAGAATATTACCATTATATGAAGTCTTACTCGCCATATGATAACATTAAAGCGACAGATTATCCGAATATGCTTATTACGACAGGTTTGCACGATTCTCAAGTCCAGTATTGGGAGCCTGCAAAATGGACCGCCAAACTGCGTGAAATGAAGACTGATGACAATCTACTCCTTTTAAAAACCGATATGAGCGCGGGGCACGGCGGGGCTTCCGGCAGATTTGAATCACTTAAAGAAGATGCGCTGGAATATGCGTTCATCCTCAAATTAGAAAACAGAATTCATGGAAAATAAATCAGACAGCGAACTTTGGGCAGAGGTAGAATCGTTTTTCCAGCGGAATTTCGATACTGATAAACATCCGCAGATCGACACGATACTTTTCCTGATCGGTGTTCAGGAACTTGGCAGCGGTCAGCAGAAATATACTAAAGATGATAAGCTGAATATTCTGCATATCGCGGTGTGTAGGCTATTGCAACCATTTGGGTATTATGCATTCTCACACTACGACGATGATGGCTACCCGCATTTTACAGAACTCGAAAAACTGCCCGAACTGAAACCGAACGAGCAGCAAATCCTGATGAAAAAAGCGATTATCCAGTATTTTATTGACGAGAATCTGTTTGATTCAGAAGTTCCTCAAGCTGATTAAGCCCGGCTGTGAAACCTTGCTCAAAACCCATTTCCAGTAGCTGCGTCATCTCAGATGAGTCTGCAAAATGAATATTGATGGTAAGTTTTGTGCCTTCTTCTACGCCTGTAAACCCGAAAAGCCATTTCACTTCCGGCAGATTGTGATCGATCTCACCGTTTTGGTCCATAAAGTAATCTGTCCAGTCGAAACTTCTGTGCCAGTTGATTTCGTGGTAGTTGGCGCCGGCAAAATGCTTTTCTCCTTCCGGACCTACCATTGCATAGATCCATTTTCCGCCTTCAGTGACATCTAAATTTGAGGTTTCACATTTCCAGGGTCTTGGTGCCCACCATTGATCCAAAAGTTCTGCACGCGTGAAAAATTTCCAGACGGTCGTCACATCCTGTGGAAAAACCTTCATTACAAAAACCTGCGCCGCATCGTAATCTCTGTTAAAAACCAATTCGTTTGTCATTATGTTATTTTTAAACAAATTTAGGTGAATAATCGTTAATGATATCGGTATGTCATTAATCTTTAATTTAAATGGAAATAGTTAAAAACACTGGTTTTAAGAATTTTTCCATACTATATTAATCATTTAGACGTTTATATATTCTTAAAATGACTAATTTTAACATTTGAAGATTAAAAGCTAAGGATGAACAACAGATTTATTCCATTCATTTCGGTACTGATGACGATCTCTATGATAGTGTTCGTCACGCTGCAGCTATATTGGATCAAAGAACTTTACGCCGCACTGAACCAGGACTTTTCGAACAAAGTCTATGCTGCGATGGAGTCTGCGGCCACCAAAACGCAGCAGTTAGAAGTGGAGAAGTATTTGAATATAGACAACCGGAATTTTGCCAACAACATCATAGACAGTAGTAATCTCCCTACCCAAACTTATATTCAGCAAACGTCAGATTCTGCCAACCGCCGAACCATCACCTTTCAGAAAAGCATTGTAGAAAACCAGAATTTTCCCATTTCGCCACTTGGTGACAGTCTTTTGCTGACCAAACTTTACACCGACGAAGGAATTTTAAAGATAAAAACCCAGGAAAACGCGGCCGAACCGCTGACTGCGCAGATGAGCCGGGATTTCAATAACAATACCTACGCGCTGCGCGAGTTTGCCAAACTGAATGCCAGCAACCTGCCTGTTGAAAGACGTGTGAATGCTGCAATTCTTGATTCTGTATTGTCTAAAGAATTAAAGCTGAACGGATTGAACACAAAATTTGGTTTCGCAGTGATCGACAAGAGAAGCGCGATGACCAAAATAGTGAACGATACCTATTTGGAACAGAAAGATAAGAGCAACTATACCTATCCACTGTTTACCGACAGTAAAGACCGCACACTTTACACCTTGGCACTGGTTTTCCCACGTAAAGATTATTCGCTGGCGAAGAACAACCTGCCGATGTTGCTTGGAACCTTCATGTCGCTGCTTACCATTCTCGGAATTTATATTATTTCGATCAATTACATGATGCGCCAAAAGAAGATTGCGGAAGTCAAGACAGATTTCATCAACAATATGTCGCACGAGTTCAAGACGCCGCTGGCAACCATTTCGGTAGCTACAGATTCTTTGGCTAATGACAAGATTGCGACAAATCCCGAAAAAGTCAAATATTATTCAGGACTAATCAAACAGGAAAACCTTCGGATGAAAAAGCAGGTGGAAAACGTGCTGAATATGTCTAAACTTGAGCGTAATGAAGTAAATCTCTTCCTTAAAGAAACAGATGTGCGCGCTTTAATAAAGGAACTGTCAGAATCTTTTGGTCTGATTGTCGCACAACGCAACGGAACCCTCACGCAGGAACTCCGTGCAGAGCGTTATGTTTTCAAAGTAGATGAATTCCACCTTTCGAACGCGCTGATCAACCTCTTGGATAATGCCAACAAATATTCTCCTGACGCTCCGCAAATCAAAGTGAAGACCAGCAACGAAGGAAACTGGTACGTGGTAGAGATTTCAGACCAGGGAATGGGGATGGATATGGGTAACAAAACGCGGATCTTCGAAAAATTCTTCCGTGAAGAAACCGGTAATATCCACAATGTGAAAGGTCAGGGCCTCGGTCTCTCTTATGTGAAGAAGATTATTGAGCTGCACAAAGGGCAAGTTTTGGTGGAGTCTCAAAAAGGTACAGGAAGTACCTTCACCATCAAACTGCCGGTGGTGTAGAAGCTTATTTTTAAATTTTTAAGAACTAAAAAACAAATATTATTATGAACAACAGGATTTTGTTGGTAGAAGATGACCAGAGTTTCGGCGCGGTTTTGAAAGATTATCTTACCATAAATAATTTTGAAGTAACACTGGCCACTGATGGTGAACAGGGACTGAAAGAGTTTACCGAAAATGAATTCGATATCTGCATCTTTGATGTGATGATGCCGAAAAAAGATGGTTTCAGCCTTGCTGAAGATGTAAAACGTATTGATAAAAATACGCCTATCATTTTCCTTACCGCACGAAATATGCGGGAAGATATACTGAAAGGTTACCAGCTGGGCGCTGACGATTATATCACCAAGCCTTTCGATACAGAACTTTTGCTCTATAAGATAAAAGCCATTCTTCAGCGCAGCAGCGTTTCTGAGGATGAAGAACAGGAACAGTTCAAGATCAGCAATATCTTCTTTGATTCAATGCTGAGACAGTTGCGTGTAGGTGACAATGAATACAAACTTTCGCCGAAGGAAAATGAGCTGTTGAAACTGCTTTGTCTTCACCGCAATGATTTCATGCCTAGAGATTTAGCTTTGAGAAAAATCTGGAAGAAAGAGAATTATTTCACCGCAAGAAGTATGGATGTTTACATCGCAAAGCTTAGAAAACTGCTTAAAGATGATCCGGGATTAGAGATCATCAACGTACATGGCGAAGGTTTCAGGCTTTTGGTAAAAAACTAAAACTTTTCTACATACAGAAAGCTCCGGAAAATCCGGAGCTTTTTTGATTTTGTTCGTTTATTATTTCGCCTCTACACAGAAAACGCGGTACTGCACGGCCATCGCCGACTTGAAATGTGGTTTTATCTTCGAGAGGTCTGACGCGGCGCTCTGCTTGCTGAGATAGCTGCCGGCCATCACTTTGTAATTTGGTCTTAGCGAAGCATCGATTTCCACTTTCATATTCGGGAACCGACGACGGAAGAACAACCCGACTTCCCGGGCTTCCTCATTGCTTTTTACCACGGCAAGCTGAATCTTATAGCCCATGATTCGTGGGTTTCTGCGGCAAATTTCCGCTTTGGATAGTTCTTTTTCCGGAGTAACCACTCGCACAGGTCGCGAGGGAGAATCTTCATCAGTCCGCCGAATGCCTGTTGCGCATTTTTCTTCCAGATTTTCAAGAAGTGCAGCCACATTTTTGTCCATGCTGGTGATAAGTGGCGTGCCGGAAATAGTGTCGTTTTTCGTAACCAGTTGCGCATGAGCGACATTTGAAATCGAAAACAGAAGTATTGGGATTATTTTGAAAAATTGTTTCATCCGTTAATTTTAAACAAAAATAGGACAATTAAAAATTATACCAATTTTTATTATTTAGAATTATTACAAATTACCTCGCTTCCGTGTTTGCAGGCGGCCGCGCCCGTTAATTTTCTGTTAAAAGTGCTATTTTTGCCCAATTGAAAAGTAAACTCAAATATTTTACTAACCCAATATTATATAAATGATTAGTTGGAGAAAGCATTACAAGAAGGGTCTTATCGCAATAGGTTTATTGCTCGCGACCAGTGCTTCTGTTTACGCTCAGGGCGATGCCAAGAACGGTGAAAAGCTTTTTAAGGCAAACTGTACGGCATGTCACGCGTTGGATAAGCAGCTCATCGGGCCCGCGCTCGGTGGTGTGGTAGACCGATTGAAAACTGAACAGAATCTGGATACAGACTGGTTGCACAAGTGGATCAAGGATAACAAATCCCTTCGTGAGTCCGGTGATAAGTACGCTCTAGAGGTTTACGAGAAGTTCAACAAGGTGGAAATGACGCCTTTCCCTAATCTATCGGATACAGATATTGACGATATTTTAGAGTATACGACGAATCCACCCGTGCCAGAAGCTGCTGCACCAGCAGATGCAGCTACTGCAGCGCCATCGGCCGCAGATTTGGAAGCCTCTAAAACCGAGTCTCAAAACTCCAAGATCATCCTGATTTCGATGGTTGCCATTGGCGCTTTGCTGCTTTGGCTTCTAGTGAAACTTAATCAGCTTGTAAAGCTTCAGCAGAGCGATGAACTTGCCGAGCAGCAGGTTAACCGCGCTGTTTCATGGGGTGAGCTATACCGTAAATACCACTATGTAGGTAAAGGTGTGCTTGCAGTTCTTGGGATTTTAGCAGCATACGGAATCTGGAATTCCCTGATGTGGATTGGTGTCTATAAAGGTTACAAGCCTGAGCAACCAATCTATTTCTCCCACAAAATTCACGTGGGTGAAAACAAAATCGATTGTCAGCTTTGTCACTCTTCTGCGAAGTATGGTAAGGTTTCCGAAATACCTTCAATGAACGTTTGTATGAACTGTCACCGTACAATTTCCGAGTATAACGGTAAGTATATGGAGCCAGGTAAAGACAAAGCTTTCTACGACGGAGAAATCCAGAAAATCTATGCTGCTACTGGCTGGGATCCGGCAAAACAGCAGTACACGGGCAAAACACAGCCGGTGGAATGGGTGAGAATTCACAACATGCCTGATTTTGTATATTTCGATCACTCTCAGCACGTTGTGGCCGGTGAACAGGTAATCATCAATTCACACAACAAGAAAAATCCGAATGCTAAGATTGATGTAGTATGTAAGGCTTGCCACGGACAGGTAGATACAATGAACGTTGTACGTATGGCTAACGATTTCACGATGGGTTGGTGTGTAGAATGCCACAGAACAACCGAAGTGGATATGAACAACGGCTATAATAAAGAGTACTTCAAAAATCTGCATGACAAACTGAAAAAACAGTACGGTAATGAAACCAAAATTACTGTGGATGCGATTGGTGGTCTTGAATGTGGTAAATGTCATTATTAATAACAAAAATTAGAAGTATCAATGGCTTCAAATAAAATACAATTCAGAAGTATTCAGGAACTGAAAGATCCAGGTTTAACGGCAAAGCTGGCTCAAAAAGAATTTCAGGAGGAAATTCCGGTGAATGACTTATTAGGAGGATCAAAAAGTGGCGGCTCAGGCTCATCACGTAGAGACTTCCTGAAGCTTTTAGGTTTTTCTACGGCAGCCGTGACGCTTGCAGCTTGTGAGGCGCCGGTTATCAAAACCATTCCGTACGTTGTAAAACCGCATGAGATCATTCCGGGGATTCCGAACTATTACGCAACTACTTATTTTGATGGGTTTGATTTTGCGAGTGTTTTGGTAAAAACAAGGGAAGGAAGACCTATCAAGATTGAACCGAATCCTGCAGCTGGTGAACTGGGCAAAACCAATGCTCGTGCTCAGGCAGCTGTGCTTTCACTTTATGATAATGATAAGGTGAAGCAGCCAAAACTGAACGGCAAAGACGAAACTTTCGATAAAGTAGATGACTATGTTATCAAAAGTTTGAACGAAGCACAGACCAATGGCCGCAGAATCGTGGTTCTGTCGCATTCTTTCGCTTCGCCAACATTCAAAAAGCTTTTCGCTGATTTTAAAACCAAATACCCAACCGCCGAGCTTGTAGCTTATGATGCCATTCCATGCACATCCGCACTGGATGCTGCTGAGGAAGTTTTCGGTCAGCGTGCACTGCCTGTGTACGATCTTTCTAGAACGCAGTTGGTGGTTTCTTTCCAGGCAGATTTCCTCGGAGAATACAACGGTGGATCACTGGAAGGCACTTATGCTGCAGCTAGAGTTCCGGGACCAAACATGTTGCGACACATTCAGATAGAATCTAACATGTCACTTACCGGTGCGAATGCCGACAGCCGTATCAAACTGAAACCAAGCGCTGTAAACAAGGTGTTGGTAGAGGTTTACAACGGTCTGAATGGTGGTAATACCAGCAAAGAAGCCGGTGAGATCGTAAAAGAACTTCAGGCAAAAGGAAGCAACGCAGTTGTTTTCGCTGATGGTTCTAAAGGTGCGCATGTGTTGGCACATTTGATCAACCAAAAACTGGGTTCTACCGCATTTACGGGTAAGGCAAATTTCCTTAAAGAATTTGATGCTAAACGTTTCCAGGAGTTTGTTAGCTGGATGAATACTGGGCAGGTAGGTGTACTGATTGCGAACAACGTGAATCCGCTGTACTCAAATAACCGTTCAGAAGACTTCAAAAAAGCACTGGCACGCGTTCCGCATGTGATTGCCGTAGCTGATAAGAAAAACGAAATGTACAAAGCAGCGAAAGCTGTAATTCCGGTGGCAAACTGGTTGGAATCCTGGGGCGATATGGCACCACAAACTGGTGTTTATACGCTGATGCAGCCTACAATTCAGAAAATCTACAAATCAAGACAGATTGAAGAATCACTTTTGGTGTGGATGAACGGTAAGAACAATCCGGCAAATAACTATTATGACTATCTGAAAGCCAATGCGGGTACAATGATTGGCGGTGCAACATTTAACAATGCACTGTATAATGGAGTAATGGCTGGCGGAAATACTGCAGGTCTTGCTTACGCCGGTGGAAATGCCGCACAGGCAGCAGCAGAGCTTGAAAGTATGAAAGCTTCTGACCTTGAACTTGTTCTTTACACAAAGACAGCAATGGGCGACGGAACGCAGGCCAACAACCCTTGGCTTCAGGAACTTCCGGATCCAATCACCAGACTTTCATGGGATAATTACCTGACGGTTTCACCTAAAGATGCAGAACGTCTTGGTCTTGATAACGACCTCAATGCTCGTATGCAGCTTAATGGTTCTATCGTGAACGTGACTGTGAACGGTGTTACTGTGAAAGATGTTCCGGTATTCATTCAGCCTGGTCAGGCAGAAGGTTCCGTAGGTCTTGCCTTAGGTTATGGTAAAAAAGACACGGGTAAAGTTGCCGAGACAGGTGTGAATGCTTTCCCACTTTTTGACGGATCAAACTTTGCGCTTTCTAATGTAAAGCTTGAGAAGGTTAGCGGAATGCATGAGTTTGCAGGTATGCAGCTCCAAAATACCCTGATGGGCCGTTATGAAATTGCGAGAGAAGTTTCTCTGGACACTTTCCTCAATGTAAAATTTGACGACGAAAAATTAGGCTGGAACAAGCCTTTGGAATATCACACAATCGGAGGTGCACTTCCTTCCGGAAAAATTGACCTTTGGGATTCATTCGATGAAACTGACGGGCCACACTTCAATATGTCAGTTGACCTGAACTCATGTACAGGTTGCGGCGCGTGTATCATCGCTTGTCAGGCAGAAAACAACGTGCCTGTAGTAGGTAAGGAAGAGATCAGAATGTCGCGTGATATGTACTGGTTGAGAATCGACCGTTACTATTCAACAGATGTTCCTGCAGATTACGATACGAACAAAGACCGCAAACTTTCTCAGGAAGAAGCGATCTCTGCCGACCTCAATGTACCTGGAATGTATGGACATTTCCTCGACAAGGAAAGCGGAATTTTGAATCACCCGGCGGACAATCCGGATGTGATCTTCCAGCCGGTAATGTGCCAGCACTGTAACCATGCACCATGTGAAACTGTTTGTCCGGTAGCTGCAACCTCTCACGGTAAGCAGGGCCAGAACCAAATGGCGTATAACAGATGTATCGGTACCAGATACTGCGCGAACAACTGTCCTTATAAAGTGCGTCGTTTCAATTGGTTCACTTATAACCTGAATGATAAATTTGATTTTAATCAGAATAATGATCTAGGAAGAATGGTACTGAATCCTGACGTGGTAACCAGAACGCGTGGTGTGATGGAGAAATGCTCACTTTGTATCCAGATGACTCAGAAAACTATTCTTGAAGCTAAGAAAGAAGGTCGCAGAGTGAAAGACGGTGAGTTTACAACTGCATGTGTGAATGCCTGTTCTACCGGAGCACTTAAGTTTGGTGATATGAATGACAAGGATTCAAACATCCGTTCACTGTTCAAGTCTGACAGAAGATATACGCTTCTTGAAGAAATCGGTACCAAACCAAATGTTTTCTACCACACGAAGGTGAGAAACAGAAAAGAACAAAATGTTTAAAATAATAAATAGGTAAAAAATGTCAGGACATTACGAAGCTCCGATAAGGGAACCTTTAATTATTGGTCATAAGACTTATCACGATATTACAGAAGATATCGCAAGACCTATCGAAGAAAGAGCCGGAAAACTTTGGTGGATTTCTTTTTGGATTGCGCTGGTGCTGTTCATCTACGGATTTGGCTGCATCGCATACACCATCGGTACCGGTATCGGTGCGTGGGGTCTGAACCGAACCAATAACTGGGGTTGGGATATTACAAACTTCGTCTGGTGGGTAGGTATTGGTCACGCCGGAACACTTATTTCCGCAGTACTATTACTCTTCCGTCAGCGTTGGAGAATGTCCGTAAACCGTTCTGCCGAAGCGATGACAATTTTCGCGGTAGTGCAGGCTGCTATCTTCCCGGTGATACACATGGGTAGAGTTTGGGTAGGTTATTGGGTATTTCCATTACCAAACCAGTTCGGTTCACTTTGGACGAACTTCAACTCACCACTTCTTTGGGACGTGTTCGCGATTTCTACCTATTTCTCGGTTTCCACAGTATTCTGGTTCATGGGTCTTATCCCTGACTTTGCGATGATCCGTGACCGTGCGAAAACGCCTTGGACCAAGAGAATCTACACTTTCCTTTCATTCGGATGGGGCGGTAAAGCAAAACATTGGCAGCGATTCGAGGAGTTATCTCTCGTACTTGCAGGTCTTGCGACGCCACTTGTATTCTCGGTACATACCACGGTATCCTTTGACTTTGCCACTTCGGTGATCAAAGGATGGCACTCTACCATTTATCCTCCGTACTTCGTTGCGGGCGCAATCTTCTCCGGATTCGCGATGGTACAGACGCTTCTCCTTGTGGCTAGAAAAGTTGCGCATCTTGAAGATTATATAACGATGTATCATATCGAAATCATGAACATCGTAATCATCGTAACTGGTGGTATGGTGACCGTAGCTTATGCTGCTGAATATTTCATCGCATGGTATTCGGGTTCACGTTATGAAGATTTCACATACCTTTCACCAGGTGCTGCTACAGGACCTTACTGGTGGGCATTCTGGGCGCTGATTATCTGTAACCTTGTGGTTCCTGCTGCGTTCTGGTTCAAGAAAGTACGTACAAACATCATCGCGACGTTCATTATCGCTTTGATAATCAACATCGGGATGTGGTTCGAAAGATTTGATATTATCGTAATCAACATTTCAAGAGATTACCTGCCGTCTTCGTGGACGATGTTTAAACCTTCCATCATTGATGTAGGTGTATATCTCGGAACGATCGGTTTCTTTGGCGTGCTGTTCCTACTTTATGCAAGGACCTTCCCGGTAATTGCACAGGCCGAACTGAAGACGATTCTGAAGATTTCTGGTGAAACTTATAAAGCAAAAGAAGAAGAAGATGAGCACCACTAAAAAAATATTTGGCATCTATGCAGACGATGATGATCTGCTGAATGGAGTACATGCCTTCAATGACAAGGGTATCGCGATTGGCGAGGTTTATACACCTTTCCCGGTGCACGGTCTTGATAAAGCTTTAGGCCTTAAGAAAACAAGAATTTCTGATGCTGCCTTTATCTATGCTGTTTATGGTGTTACGATCGGTGCTTTGGTCACTTATTACACGATGAACCATGACTGGCCAATGAATATTGGGGGTAAACCTGCATTTTCATGGGCAGAAAATATGCCGGCATTCGTAGTACCGATGTTTGAACTGATGGTTTTCTGCGCGGCTCACCTTATGTCGCTTACCTTCCTGTTCCGTAATAAGATGTATCCTGGCTGTCCGCCACAGAACCCGGACCCAAGAACAACGGATGACAAGTTCATGATTGAGCTGGTAAGTGATAACGTAGAAGCAGTAAAGCAAATCCTTGTTGACACCGGCGTTGAAGAAATCACCATGAAGGATGTGTAAGTGATTGCCTGCCAGGTATCATTATTTAAAAAAAATAAAATTGTCCGAACATGACAAAGAATATATTTAAAATTACAGCGATCGTAGGATTTGCAGCCATGGCACTTAGCTCTTGCAGCAAGGAAAATCCACCATTGGTATACTTCCCGGATATGTATTTCCCGGTAGCTTATGACCCATTGATGAAAGCTGATGACGCTTATACTGACCGCGAAAACCAAAATCCCGCGTTCGTAAAGAACGGTGGTGCAACAGGTCTTCGTCCGGTTGACGGTACGGTTGCTCAGAATGCTGACGGAGTAGTATCACCTGCAGCCAATTCGGGTATGACAGTGGATATGTATAATGCCGGCTACGACGCTTCGAAACAGATTACTACCTCGCCATTACAGGCCGGAAACCAGCAGAAAGATATAGAGCGCGGAAAAGTACTCTTCAATCAGGCTTGTGCGGCTTGCCACGGAACTGGTGGTGACGGTCAGGGACCTATCGTAGCAAGTGGAGCTTACAGCGGTGTTCCAAATTATAAGGACCGTGAACTTACGGTAGCGTCCGTACAATATGTGATCAAACATGGCCGAAACGCTATGGGTTCTTATGCAGGTCAACTAAAGCCTGGCGACCAGTGGAGAGTTGCAATGTATGTAATGAACGAGTTTAAAGGTGGCTTAGCAGCAGCATCTCCAGCAGTAGCAGGTACTACGACCTCTACACCGGGCGCTGCCGCGGCACTTACGGAAACACCTGCTCCCGGAGCCGGATCACCAGCACCTACCGCGCAGCAAGGCGCAGGAAATGCATCCACAAATCCTAAAAAATAAAAAGATTTACAATGTATAGTTTTTCACCTAAATTGAGATTATATTCCATCATATTCATCGCGCTTGGATTAGTGCTTTTTGGTGCGGGTTATTTCCTGAACAAAGGAATTGATGATACACGTATAGAACACATGATGGAAGCTGTGCACGCAGGCGGCAACCATGCACCTACGCATTCCAGCGAGCTTGTGGGTCCGCAAGACCATCAGGCACATCTGGATCATGCTAAACTTCAGGTGGGCAACCAGCCATTGGCTGCTATCCATATTGTAGCCGTGTTCCTTTTTGCACTCAGCTGCTGCGCACTTTTCTTTTACTGTATTCAGAACGCGGCACACGCTGGTTGGTCTATAATCATCCTCAGAGTGATGGAGGCTATAGCTTCTTTCATTCCATGGGCGGGTGCTATCCTAATTATTTTAATGGTGCTGAACGTGACCCATTTCGGTCACCTCTTCCACTGGATGGATCCGGAGCTCACCACGCCTGGAGATCCACATTTCGATCCGATTCTGTACGAAAAACAAACGTTCCTAAATATTCCGTTCTATGCTGTCCGTACTTTAATTTATGTTCTTGGTGCTTCATTCTTCGCCTGGAAACTGAAAAGTTTGTCTAAGCGCGTAGATGAGACCAAAGACCGTAAAGTATACGCCAGCTACTATAACTGGAGTGTTGGTTACATCGCATTCTTCGGGTTCGCATCTGCTGCCTGGGCTTGGGATTGGTTGATGTCTATCGATCCGCACTGGTATTCTACGATGTATATTTGGTATGCAATGGTAAGCTGTCTTGCTTCCGCGATTGCCGCAATCATCCTTATCAGTGTTTATTTAAAGAAAAAAGGTGTTTTACCTCAGTTCAATGATAATCACCTGCACGATTTAGGGGTTTACCTTTTCGCGAGCAGCATGCTTTGGACATATACCTGGTTCTGTCAGTTCATGTTATACTGGTATGCAAACATTCCGGAGGAAGTGAATTACTTCTTTGGCAGATTTAAATATTACTCGCCAACTTTCCTTCCGATGCTTATCCTAAACTTCCTTATTCCATTGTTGGTTTTGGTAAGTTCAAGCATCAAGAGAAACTATACGGTTGTGACAACTGTCGCTGTTATCGTTCTCGTAGGTCACTGGCTAGATTACTTTAACATGGTGATGCCGGGAACAGTAGGTCCGTTCTGGAGAACTCCGGAGGTCCTGCTTCTCAACCTTGGTTCGGTACTGTTTGGGGTCGGATTGTTTGTATTCGTCGTACTTACGGCCCTTTCAAAACTGAAACTGATACCGGAAGGCAACCCATTCGTGAAAGAATCAAAGATTTACGAATATCCATTCTAAGTTAGTGCGCTAATACGCAACTCAATATATCCCGGCTTATGTCGGGATTTTTTTTAATTTTGTATAAATCACGCGTTTATGAAACGATTACTTTTCCTGCTTATATTTTCATTTTTAATGGTTGCCTGTAAAAAAGATTCGGTGGATGCATCCACCACACGGTCTTTTCAGTCGAGTATTAATGACATGGCCAGCAGCCTGAATACCCTGCAGCAGGTCAAATTCAACGAAGCACTTTACATTCTCAAGACTTTCGGCGTAGAAGCGGAAGGGGATGTAAACGAATTGAATGCGTTGGGAAAGCTTATCAACGGAATGAAGGTTCCACAGATTTTCGCTCTTGCAGATCAGGTTGCGCAGCGAAACGGTATCGATTGGAGCAGCACAGGTCCGCCGTCTTTAGGTGAAATGAATATTTTTGGCGAGGAAGAGGCAAAAGAATCAGATCCAAACGATATTTCAGCCAGTTCGCTCGGCCTTACGGTCACGCCAACAGCACAGGACAGTATTTTAGGTCCTAAATCACTGCAGATCGTGCCAAGGCTTCTAGACAACCGCGGAAACGCGATAACGTTCTCCGGTGCGGCTCTTGAGGTTACAATGGAGGTCTTCAGTGCCGGAACAAGAATTCTGACGGCGAAAAACCTGATGACCGACAATAATTTCAAAGGTTTCAGTTTACGGTTTGCATCCTTGCCAGCGAGTAAAATTAC
Organism: Kaistella pullorum; assembly: GCF_014837035.1. Lineage (GTDB taxonomy): Bacteria > Bacteroidota > Bacteroidia > Flavobacteriales > Weeksellaceae > Kaistella > Kaistella rhinocerotis. The sequence continues at coordinate 707,484 of NZ_JACSPS010000001.1, forward strand.
GGACGGCAAGATAGACATCACCGTGTCCGCTAAAACGGCGAAGAAAACTTTCAAAATGTCTAAAATTGGTGTTCCCGTCAACCAGAAAGCACTGCTGATGCCGGCAGGAACTCCTGTAGATACGCAATTGCCAACTACAACTGATCCTACAACTGACGGAACAGATGTGCCAACCGGTACAGACACTTCGCCCGCGGTGCCAACGGCGGATCCGAAAGCCAGTGTGACAAAATTTCTGAACAGCCTGAGCTCACAAAATCTTAGGGGTGCCTATGATACTGCCGATAATCCGGCGTGGGGATCGTACGAAAGCTTCTCTAATCCTACGTCAGGTTTTGGTGCGGTAAAAAGTATTAACGTAAAAAATATCAGTACTACGAATACTGCCGCCGGCAGTGCAAGCGTGGATGCCACGTATGATGTGACCGATAAAAGCGGTAAAACTACAGCGCTGCAAGTGACATTCGGCTTAAAGAATGTCAATGGAGAATGGAAGATTTCTAGTTACAAAATCAACTGAGATGAGTGAGCCGCAACTGGTAAAACGTTTGGAAGAAGCCATTGAGTCCATTCCGGACTTTCCTAAAGATGGTATTTTGTTTAGAGACATTACGCCAATATTCTTAAATCCCGACCTGTACGAAGATATAATCGGCGAATTTGTGAATTTCAGCCGCGGTAAGATAGATGCGGTCTGCGGAATCGAAAGTCGCGGTTACCTTTTTGGAATTGCCATCGCTGTCGCGCTGAAGGTTCCGTTTGTACTGATCCGTAAAGCCGGCAAGCTACCGCCGCCATTCGTAGCCGAAAGTTATGATCTTGAATATGGGTCAGCCGAAATAGAGATGCGTACCGGACAAATCAAAGCCGGACAGCGCATATTGATTCACGATGACTTGCTCGCGACTGGCGGAACCACCGAAGCCGCCGCAAAACTTGTAGAAAAGCAGGGCGCTACGGTCTCACAGTTCAGTTTTTTGATCGGTTTGAAAGATCTCCAGGGTGAAAACCGGCTTAAAGATTTCAACGCTGAAATTTTCAGCATCATCGAATATTAAATCAGATATCATTAAAATAATTTAAATAAACCGCGCAGATTTTCAGACAGAATGTTTTTTAAACCAATATTTTGTATATCCTGCGAAAACCGCTAAATTTGCACTTCAATTTTTAAAAATATTATGGCAAAACATACAACGCATACCGATAAGAAAGAACTTGAAGGTAAAGAAACCGTAGAAGTCTTCAAAGATCTGGACAGAGGTGCACTGGATACAGAAAGATTCATTGAGAAACATGCGAAAAAACTCGCTTTGGTCTTCGTATTCCTTGTAGCAGCAGTGCTTGGCTATTTTGCCTATGAGCAGTTTTATGTAGAACCAAGAAATGAGGAAGCCACTTTAAGCTATCTGGCAGCGCAGAAAAACCTTGCCGATGGTAAGCAGGATCTGGCTTTGGGTGGAAAAACCGCTGCAAATCCTGGATATTTGGGTACTTACAAAGATTTCTCTGACACGCACGTTGGGAAGCTTTCTGCTTACAACGCCGGTTTGCTTAAATTTAAAGAAGGAAAATACCAGGAAGCTTACGATCTGCTCGATAAATTTTCATCGAAAAATGATGTGCTGATGGCATTGAAATTCGGTGCAATGGCTGATGCTCAACTGAATTTAAATAAGAATGAAGACGCATTAAGCCTTCTGGATAAAGCCACTTCGGCATCGGAAGATCCTTACACTACGTATTATTTTACACGCAAAGCGGGTATCGTAGCTTTAGCTTTGAAGAAAAACAGCGAAGCAAAGAAATATTTCTCAGCGATTGACGAAAAGTACCAGGATTACGATAACGGCATGTCTGATGCGTATATCGAAATGGTGAAATATTACTAATAAAAATGAAAAAATGGCCACGGTAAATCTTTCCGATTACAAACCATTACAAATTGATGATGCCGGTTCTTTCAGAATTGGCATTGTTGTTTCGGAGTGGAATGATTTTGTAACCCACAACCTGCGTGATGCCGCTCTACAAATCCTTCAGCAGGAAGGTGTGCCGGCGCAGAATATCAATGTTTTTAAAGTTCCCGGCGCATTCGAACTCAGCTATGCGTCGATGCAGCTTTGCAAAGAAAACACCTTTGACGCGGTGATTTCTATTGGCTGCGTAATTCGCGGAGAAACGCCGCATTTCGATTTTGTGTGTTCGGCGGTGGCGCAGGGCATCAAAGACTGCAACATCCTTACGGATGTCCCGACGATCTTTTGTGTGCTGACCGATGATACCAAAGAGCAATCTGTGGCGCGTAGCGGCGGCGATCTTGGTAACAAAGGGGTAGAGGCGGCTGTTACTGCACTGCAGATGATTGATTTTAAAAGAAAACTTTCGGGTAAGTCCGGTCACATCGGATTTGTCAGTTAAAAATTTGAATTTTTGAATAAAGCCATCGTAATACCGTGCTACAATGAATCTACGCGTTTGCCTGTGGCAGAATACGCCAATTTCCTGCAAAATGAGGTTTCGTGCGTTCTGGTTTTTGTAAATGATGGTTCTACGGATGATACGGTTGCCGTTCTGAAGAATCTGCAGGTACAGTTTCATGAAAACGTGCAGATTGTTGATTTAATTCAGAATGTGGGCAAGGCAGCTGCTGTGCGTGCTGGCGTGCTTAAATGTTTGGAGCATGACTACGAGAGCATCGGTTACCTCGATGCCGATCTCGCTACTTCACTCGAGGAATGGATCTCAATCTCCGAAAATATTTCTGGCGATGTAGTTTTCGCATTTGGCGCCCGAATTTCAAAGATTGACAACCAAATTTCGCGCAAAAAATACCGTCACTACGTGGGGCGTGTCATCGCGACATTTATTTCCGAAGCGCTTGGTTTCGCAGTGTACGATACGCAGTGTGGCTGCAAAGTTTTGCGCGCAGATGTGGCGCGGGAAGTTTTTACAGAGGGTTTTCTTTCACGCTGGCTGTTTGATGTGGAGATATTTTTCAGAATTAAAAACAGATTTGGTGGCCCAAACATGTCACGGGTTTGCCGCGAAATTCCGCTTCAGCGCTGGCATGATGTGGCTGAATCTAAAGTAAAGTTCACCTACTTTTTTAGGCTTTGGACCGATCTTTTTCTAATCGTTAAAAAATACCGCAATGCGCAGAACTGAATTTTATAATCATCCAAACTTCTATAAAGTAGCCCTGGCCGTAATGATCGTGGCCCGACTTCTTCTTAATGCACTGATCCCGCTGATGGATCAAACTGAAGCGCGCTACTCTGAAATTGCAAGAATAATGGCTGACACCGGCAACTGGATCACGCCACAGATCGATTATGACACGCCGTTTTGGGCAAAGCCGCCCTTATCCACATGGCTTTCAGCAATCTCAATTAAGATTTTTGGTGTAAATGAATTTGCGGTGAGATTTCCGGCATTTGCAATCTCACTTTTGCTTGTTTGGCTCATGAAGCCGTTCGCAAAACGTGCGGGCGTGCCGTTGCTGCTTCCGGCTTTTGTGCTTTTTACCCTTCCTGAATTCCTGCTGCACGTAGGTGTAGTTTCCACAGACATGACTTTGCTTTTGTCGATTACACTGATGATGGTTTCGTTCTGGGAAACGGTGAATGGAGGAAAGCGAATCTGGCGCTATCTGTTCTTTATGGCTATTGGTTTAGGATTCTTGGCGAAAGGACCCATCATCCTTTTACTTACGGGTCCACCGCTCTTTGCCTGGACAGTTTGGTTTAAATCTTTTAGAAAAGTGCTTTTTTCGTTCCCGTGGCTTATTGGTATTTTAATAGTATCTGCCTTTGCAATTCCTTGGTATTGGCTGGCGGAAAAAACCACTCCCGGCTTCCTCGAATACTTTTTTGTCGGCGAACATTACAAACGTTTTTTTGATGCTTCCTGGACAGGTGACAAGTATGGTTTCCCGAAAATTCAGCCGTTTGGTATTATTTGGGTCTTCCTTTTCTCACTTGCACTGCCGTGGATCTTGTTTTTTGCAAATAAAATAGTGCGTCAACCTAAAGTGATCCTGAAAGACCGTTGGCTGCTTTTCCTGGCACTTTGGATCCTGTGGACGCCTGTGTTCTTTACTTCATCAAAAAGTCTTATCCACACCTATATTCTGCCGTGCTGTTTCCCGCTTGCGCTTTTTGTTGCCACCTCCTGGGAAAATATTAAAAATAAGAAAGCCTACATCTATTCCGCATTGGTTCTGCCGGCGCTTTCGGTTTTAATTATTCTGCTTGCATTTGTTCCCGGTGTGTTTGAAAATAACACAAACACAGACAAGTATATCCTGAGAGATTACAAAGGTGAAAACCTGTTTTATCTCTCTGAAAAGACATATTCTAGCCAGTTTTACAGCCGGGGCCGTGTGAAAACCATTCCCGCCGAAAAGCTCGACAGTCTCAAGACAAATAACCAGGATTTTCTTCTGCTCGTTCGTAAACGCGATAAGGCCTCACTCCCGGCTTCGCCTGATTTGGTGAAAGTTGGCGAAAGCAAAAAAAGCCTTCTGTACAGGTTTCATTAATCATTTTTTAAAACTCAACTTAGCGTTACGCGCCGTGTTTTACATTCGGGGTATATTTTTTGTACATTTAATATTCAAAAAATAAACTATTATGAAATGGACAAATAACCGGAGTGGAAATGTAGATGACAGACGCGGCTCAGGTGGTGGCGGAATGCTTGTAGGTGGTGGTCTTGGCACAATGATCATTGCGGCTATCGTATTTTTCCTTGGTGGCGATCCATCCGCAATATTATCCGGTGGCGGCAGTATGGGTCCACAAACGGAACAGCGCGACCTCACTGCGGATGAACTTAAAGTTCGTGCATTTGTACAGATGATCACCTTTGAAAACGAACGTAGTTGGAATCAAATCTTTCAGGAAAACGGGATGCAGTATGAACCTGCCAAAGTGGTGATGTTTGAGCAGATGACGCAGTCGGGGTGTGGCACCGCGCAGGCGGCGATGGGTCCTTTCTACTGTCCGGCAGACCAAACGGTGTATATGGATATGAGTTTTTTCAAAGAACTGCAGCAGCGATTCGGCGCACAGGTTACCGAGTTTTCAGTAGCTTATGTGATGGCTCACGAAATGGGGCATCACGTGCAAAATCTGCTCGGCACCTTACAGAAAACCGATCAGTTGCGTCGCAGTGGCCAATATTCTGAAAGTGAAATGAACCGTGTATCTGTTGCTACTGAACTTCAGGCAGATTTCTATGCCGGACTTTGGGCCAAATACACAGACAACCGCGAGAAAATTTTAGAGCCAGGCGATCTTGAGGCAGCTATTTCTGCAGCAGAAGCCGTAGGTGATGATAATATTCAGAAGCGTTCTCAAGGGTACGTAAACCAGGAAGGTTTCACGCATGGCAGTTCGGCTCAGCGAAAAGAATGGTTTATGAAAGGTTACAATACCGGCGATATTCGCCAAGGTGATACTTTTAACGCATTACTTAAGTAAACATAGTTTAGATTAAAAAAGCTGGAAATATTTTCCAGCTTTTTTAATTCATATTATTTTCAGTTTAACGCCATCCGCCGCCAAGAGCCTGATACAGTTCTACGCCAGCGCGCATTTTGTTGTATTCAGCATTAGAGATGTTCAGTTCTGCATTCAGTGAATTCACCGACGAATTTAAAACCTCAAGATAATTGGCCATACCATAGTTCACAAGTTCCTGAGAATATTCCACCGAATTGCGGTACGCCGCGAGTTCTTTTCTCTTCAAATCAATAAATTGATCCTGCGCTTCGTAAACTTTTAAAGCATCAGAAACTTCTCGTCCGGCCTGCAATACAGTCTTGCGGAAATTCAGATAAGCACTTTCACGGTTTGCCAAGCTTACTTCATAGTTCGTTCGGATCTGCCTTTTATTCAAAATAGGCTGTGTAAGTCCACCAATCACATTCGCAAACAATGAATTTGCACTGAATAGGTTATCTATCGCCAGGCTTTGAAGGCCGCCGCTTCCCGTGATCCGAAGTGTGGGATAAAACTGTGCTTTTGCCGCATTTGTAAGTTCAAAGGCTGACATTAAATTATACTCTGACGCACGAACGTCCGGGCGGTTTGCAAGCAAGTTTGCAGGGAAGCCAAGTTTGTAGTTTGCCGGCATCTTTTGCTGGGCGAGCGTAGTTCTTTCAATTCTTTGCGAAGGAACCGCGAGAAGGTAGCTCATCGCGTTTTCAAGAAGTTCTATTTGGGTATTGGTGTCTATTAGCATAGATTCTGCATTGTAAACCAATGCTTCGCTCTGCTGTACGGCAACTTCGGTCAGCGTTCCGGCTTCTTTCAGTGCGCGCGTGGTTTCAAGGTTTTTGCGACGCAGGGAAATGGTCTCACCAATTATCCGTTTTTGCTCATCGAATGTGAGTAGCTGATAATATGCGGACGCAATAGCCGCCACCAAATCGCTTTTCACCGCTTGATGTGTAGCTACAGAACCGAAATATTCTGCCGCACGGGCTCTTTCCTCAGCTTTCATTCTCCCCCAGATATCGAGGTCCAATGAGACGTCGCCGCTAAGGTCAAATATATCATTGTACCTTCGCGTACCGCCACCCAATTGGCCTAGCTGCGTGTTCAGCGACTGTGTTTGGAATGTATAGGAAGGACCAACAGCCACTGTAGGTTGGTAGGCTGCTTTACTTTGTTTTAAATAGGCCTCGGCACGCGTGATATTCTGCAGTGCGAGTCGTATGTCGAGGTTGTTTTCCAGTCCCTGCTGAATATGGCGCTGTAGTACCGGATCGGTGAAGATTTCGCGCCATGAAATCGTGGCAAGGCTTGAAGAATCCAATATCAGCTTATCAGTTCGGAACAGGTCCCCATCCACTGCGTCCGCGGGGCGTTCATACTTTTGCCGCGCTGTGCACGAGGACAGCAAAACCAATGCGCCCACGAGCCAAAGTATGTTTTTTGTACGCAACTTATCTTTCATTTTTTTGTTTTTAATTAATGACGCGAGTCTTAGGGTTATTCAGCTAAATTGATTTCCTTCGCCTTGATGGGTTTCACTTTTTCCTGTAACCACTGGAAAATCACAAACAGCACCGGAATTGCCAGTAATCCGAAGAAAGTACCGATCAGAAGTCCCGCCGCAGCACCAGTCCCGATTGATCTGTTACCTACCGAACCAATTCCGGAAGCAAAGACCAGTGGTAACATCCCGAAAATAAACGCGAATGAAGTCATCAAAATCGGACGCAGACGTGCTTTTGCCGCATTTATCGCCGCCATCGAAAGGCTTTCACCGTGATGACGCCGTTGAACAGCGAATTCAACAATCAGAATTGCGTTTTTAGCTAAAAGTCCGACAAGCATAATCAAAGCGATTTGGAAGTAAATGTTATTCTCCAGCCCGGCAACTTTCTGTCCGAAATAAGCACCGAAAACACCAAGTGGCAGCGAAATGATTACGGCCAAAGGCAACAGGAAACTTTCGTACTGTGCCGCCAGAATAAAGTACACAAAAACCAAACTCAGCAGGAATATGACCGCTGTCTGGGATCCGGCGCTTAATTCCTCTTTTGAAAGGCCTGTGAATTCCACTACATAATCAGCGGGCAAATGTTCGGCAGCTACTTCCTGCACGGCTCGGATCGCATCACCGGTGGAGTAACCAGGATTGTTCGACCCGGACATCGATACGGAAGTAAACAGGTTATATCGTTCTACAGATTTCGGTCCGAAAGTTTTTTCCATCGTTACAAACTGGGAAATAGGCGCCATCTGGCCCGAAGCGGTTTTTACGAAAATACTGCTCAGATCAGAAGGTTCATTCCTAGCATCGGGGAATGCCTGTACCATTACCCGGAACTGCTTTCCATATTTGGTAAAATCCGCGGCATATACGCCTCCAACATAACCCTGCATTGTGCTTAGGATATCCGACACAGAAACGCCGGTTTCCTTAGCCCTTGGCACATCAATCACCATTTCATATTGCGGATAGTTGGTGTTGAATGAAGTCTGCGCAAACTGAATCTCAGGTCTCTGCATCAAAGCACCCAAATAGTTTCGGGCCGCATCGTCAAGTTGTTTCAGGTTTCCGCCTGATTTATCTAAAAGAACCGCTGAAAAGCCATCACTGCTACCAAAACCCGGAATACTTGGCGGCGAGAAGAATACGATTTTCGCATCAGGATATTTCCCGGCCAAACCGAAAAGTCTTTTTGTAATGGCCTCTACAGATTGATCATCTTCTTTTGCACGCTCATCAAAAGATTTTAGCCTGATGAAAGCCTGTCCCGCATTCGAACCGCTGCCCGACATGAATCCGCGGCTTGCGGTGAAGGTAACGTTTGCCACGCCCGGAATCTTTCTTGCTTCATCCTGAAGATCTTTCAGTACGTTATATGTCCTTTCCATCGAGGCTCCTGGCGGTAGTGAAACATCTGTGAAAATAATTCCCCGGTCTTCTTTCGGTACAAATCCTGACGGCATATTCGCATTCGCCCACCAGAAAAAGAGTCCGCCAACCGCAAAGATCACCAGTGTAGCCCACTTGTGTCGAAGGAGAAATACAAATGAGCGTCCGTATCTGTCTGTGGCTGATTTAAAGGCCACATTAAATTTAAAGAAGAATTTCTGCAGCCAGTTCATTTGAGAATATTCCTTATGATGTGCGGCATTCGGTTTTAGGAACAGGGCACAAAGCATCGGACTTAAGGTCAATGCATTCACTGCGGAAATAAGTATCGCAACAATCAATGTAATACCAAACTGCTGATAAAATACACCGGTAGGTCCTGTGATGAAGGTTACCGGAATGAAAACGGCAGCCATCACCAATGTAATAGAGATAATGGCGCCCGTAATTTCGTCCATCGCGCTCACAGTGGCTTTCTTTGCATCGGCAAAACCGTTTTCCATCTTGGCGTGAACGGCTTCTACAACTACGATAGCGTCATCTACAACGATACCGATGGCCAAAACCAGCGCGAAAAGCGTGAGCAGATTTAATGAATATCCCAAAAGGTTCAGGAAGAAGAATGAACCTACAATGGAGACTGGTACAGCGATCGCCGGAATAAGTGTGGAACGTAAATCCTGAAGGAAAATATACACCACCAAAAATACGAGCAGGAAAGCTTCAAGTAGCGTGGTTACAACCTTACCGATCGACGCTTCCAGGAAGTCGTTCGTATCAAAGTTGATGGTATAACCAACGCCTTCAGGCATTGTTTTCTGGTTTTCTTCGAGGAAAACTTTTATGTCTTTAATGATATCCTGTGCGTTTGAACCCGGCGTCTGGAAAATACCCATACTTACGGAACGGCGACCGTTGTTTTCACCGATCGAGCTGTAAGACTGCGCATCGAGTTTTATTTCGGCGACATCTTTAAGCGTCAGAAACTGGCCATTTCCGAGGGATTTTAAGATGATGTCACCATATTCCTTTGAATCATCGAATTTACCTTTGTAGGTAATCACGTACTCAAACGCATTTCCGCTGTTCTGCCCGAGCTGTCCGGCAGCCGCTTCACGTGACTGTTCGTTGATTGCTGCGGTAACATCGGTGGGTTCAAGTGAATAAGCCGCCATCTTAGCAGGATCAAGCCAAACACGCATAGAGAAATTCTTGCCGCCAAAAGCCTGTGCATCACCCACACCGTTTACCCTTTTAAGTTCCGGTATGATGTTGATATTCAAATAATTCTGAAGCCAAACTTCGTCAAGGTCCTTATTGTCAGTATAAAATGAGAGGAACATCAGCGCACTTGTACGCTGTTTCTGCACGGTAACTCCGGAACGCGTCACATCTCCCGGCAGGAGCGGAAGGGCACGCTGAACTTTATTCTGAACTTCTACAGCTGCAATATCGGGATTAACGCCTTGTTTAAAAAACACCTGGATGTTTGCCGAACCATTATTACTAGCCGAGGAGGTAATATAATCCATGCCTTCAACACCATTTACCTGCTCCTCAATCGGAATGATTACGCTATTCATAACCGTTTCGGCACTCGCACCTGTATAATTTGCATTAATGCTGACGGTTGGTGGCGCAATATCCGGATATTGGGTGACAGGAAGTGCCTGCAAGCCCAAAACTCCGAGAATGATTATCAATATCGAAACTACACTGGCCGCAACCGGCCTGTTTATAAACTGCTTTACCATTAGAATATTGGTTTTATAGCGTTTACTATTTCATCAAAATCGGCGGGCTTGGATTTCACTGCCGTGCCGGGTTTCAAAGTCCCAACACCCTGCGCTACGATTGGATCGCCTTTTTTCACGCCGTCTTTCACTACAACCATATTGTTTACACGGTCTGTGACGCCAATGAGGATGTTTTTCGCGGTATCTTTTTCAACCCGGTAAACGTAAACGAGACCCTGCTGCTCGAATGTGGCACTTTCAGGAACCACGAGGGCCTGATCATAAAGTTTTGGAACGCGGATGGTGCCGCTGTTGCCGTTGGTCAGCAATTTATCGGCATTTTTAAATGAAACTCTGAACTGAATAGTACCGGTTTGCGGATCTATCTGACCCGTTACTGCCTCGATTTTTCCTTTTTCGGAATAAGTACTGCCATTCGCCAATACCAATTCAACCATAGGTAAATTTTTTAGTTTTTCAGGAACCGTGGCTCCCACTGAATCTTCGAGAAAGTCCAGATATTCTCGCTCGTTCATTGAAAAGTATGCGTAAATACCGCTCGTGTCTGAAACCGTGGTCAGAGGTGTAGGGTCATTCGGACCTACCAGGCTTCCAACGCGTAACGGCAGTTTCCCAATGACGCCGGAAATCGGCGCACGGATTACAGAATAATCGATATTGGCCTGTACACCCTGATAATTGGCGGTAGCTTCAGAAACGCCTGCAGCTGCCTGCTGTTCTGCCGCGCGCGCTTGGGCCAGTTTTGCCTGTGAACTTGCCAGATTTGCTTTCGCTGTTTCAAGCTGAACGTTGCTGATGATATTTTTTTGGACCAATGGAATTAGTTTGTTAACCTCCACTTGCGAAGCGTTTACTTCTGCCTGCGCAGCATTGATGTTGGCTCTTGCTGCAGAAACACCCGATCGCGCCGCACCTACACCTGCTCTGGCCGCGCCGGCAGACTGCGTAAGCGTATTGGTTTCCAGACGGAAAAGAGGTTGCCCTTTCGTAACATATTGTCCTTCATCTACCAAAACCTGAGTGATATAGCCCTGGATCTTCGCACGCACATCGTTGTTTACGCGACCCTGAATAGATGCCGGGAACGACTGATAGCCGGTAACATTTCTTACCTGAACCTGAACAACAGGCAGTTCTTTCGGTCCTTCCGGTGGTTTTTCGTCGGTCTTTTTACAGGAAAGGACGCTGAGCAGCGAAAAGGAAAGTATAAATATTGTATTTTTCATATTTAGATTTTATCGAGGGTTTCTTCTATGGTTTCAATGTTTTTATTCAGTAACTGTCTGTAAATGAGGAAGCGGTTGACGTCAGTCTCATTCGCGCAGCCACGGAATTTCTGCAGGTTATCCAAAATTAGTAATTCCTGCTTCATTTTATTTATAATCGCGGAAAAGCGGATGTTGATATAATTATCGTTGATCATGAAAAGCCGTTTCCGACCGTTGATCGTGTTGAAATCGCGGATAAGTTCTGCATTCAGCAATAAGTTCAGATTTGCCGAAACCGAACTTTTACTCGCGGAAAATATTTGGATGAAGTCATCGAAACAAATTCCTTTGCGCTCAAAATCGAAAATGAGATACGAATAAATCTTGGCAGAAAGCGGTGGAAGATTGAATGTCTCACCATAAAATCTCACCATATCCTGGAAAATTTCTTCGTCAATATGTAGCGTTGATGGCATTTTTAATTAAATAACCCGCAAATATAAATGTTTAGTTCGGAACCAAGCGAACCATAATTTGTGTTTATGAAAACTTTAAGATTTGGCGGAAATCTTATTTTACTAAATTTGCCTATGGATTTACGTGACCAACTGAAAAACCTCTTTCCGACGCATGAAGAGCAGGATTTCGATCTTGAGGAAGAGAAAGAAATCTTTGTGCAGAAGGAACCGCTCATCTGCAAATTCGAAAAAAAAGGCCGCCACGGAAAGCCGGTGACCCTTATCGAAGGATTTGAAGGATCGGAAGATGATTTAAAACATATTTCAAAAAAAATTAAAACCACACTCGGTATAGGCGGTTCTGCGAAAGACGGAGTGGTTGTAATTCAGGGTGATAACCGCGACAAGATCATGAAAATACTCAATGACATGGGTTATAAAACCAAACGGGTAGGCGGATAGACGCGGGAAGCACTCTTTTTCACCGAAATATTTCTTACCTTTATTATCCTTTTTCTGAAAGGATTTTTTTAATTAAATCAACAAATTATGCTTAACAAACTGGCCGCCTCCGAACTTGTCTTGAATCCGGATGGCAGTGTGTATCACCTCAACCTTTTACCCGAAGATATCGCAGATAAAATAATCCTGGTTGGAGATCCTGACCGTGTTCCGAAGGTTTCGAAATATTTTGACAAGGTAGAAATCAAAAAAAACAAACGCGAATTTTATACTCATACTGGCACCTTGCGTGGTGAAAGAATCAGTGTAATGTCAACCGGAATCGGGACCGAAAATATCGATATCGTGATGAACGAACTCGATGCTTTGGTAAATATCGACCTTAAGGAAAAAGAGTTCAAATCCGAACATAAAGCATTGCAGCTGTTTAGGTTAGGCACGTGCGGAAGTGTAAATCCAGATATAGAAGTTGACAATATGTTGGTCACTAAAAATGTGGTCGGTCTTGACGGTTTGCTGCATTTTTATCAGGACTACAGTTTCGAAAACGAATTTTCACGAAACTTTTTGGAGAAATTCCCTTACGAAAGGATCAAGCCGATGCTTTATTTTGCAGATTGGGCGGAAGATATTTCAGATTATTACAAAGATGCCACATACCACGGCAACACCGCTACCTTCCCTGGTTTTTATGCGCCACAGGGCCGTCAACTGCGTCTTAAAGCGCTGGATGACAAGTTTTTGGAAACGTTGAATGAACTTGGCGTGACCAATTTCGAAATGGAAACTTCGGCGATATATGGACTTTCCAAGCTGTTAGGTCATAAAGCTATAACTGTAAATTCAGTAATTGCAAACCGCCGCCGCGGCGAGTTTTCAGCTGATCACCACGCTTCCGAGAAGAATATGATCGAGTGGGTGCTGGAGAGAATCATTAAATAATGAATTTGAAATTTGATGATTTGAAATCTCTATTAAACGGTGAATACAAAAAAAAGGAGCCATGATGGTTCCTTTTTTATTTTTTTCTGCAATGGCAATCCGCCACGTGATCGTTCACCATTCCGGTAGCCTGCATGTGTGCATACATCACCGTTGAGCCCAAAAATTTAAAACCTCGCTTTTTCAGATCTTTCGCGAGGCTATCCGAAATCTCGCTGGTCGCTGGTACGTCTTTTAGTGTTTTTGGATGGTTTACAATCGGTTTTCCGTCTACAAAACTCCAGATGTATTTTGAGAATGTCCCGAACTCCTGCTGAACTTCCAAAAAACGCTGTGAGTTATTCACCGTGGCTAAAATCTTGAGGCGGTTGCGCACGATGCCCGCGTCCTGCATGAGTTCTGCGGTTTTTTCCTCATTGTATTGTGCGATTTTTTTATAATTAAAATCATCGAAGGCGGCGCGAAACTTTTCACGCTTTTTTAAGATCGTAATCCACGAAAGACCGGCCTGAAAACTTTCAAGTACCAAATATTCAAATATTTTCTGATCATCATACATGGGCACGCCCCATTCATCATCATGATAATTCCGGTACAGATCATCTTTTTCACACCACGCGCAGCGAATTTTTTCCATTCTTTTTTATTCAAATTTAAAAATTTAACAGAATCAATTTAAAATATTTAAAACTGGTCATTAATTTAATCATATTGGCTTTATGTTAAGAATAATTTAACTTTTCATTAAATGGTTAAGGAATAGAAATTGATAAACAGTAAACATCAAATTTCATTTTTCATTCATTAATCACAAAAAGATAATTAATTATGGACAGACAAGATTACAACGACGCCGAAAGAGCAGTCGATCAGACAAAGTGGACAGTAAACGATTATGCAGACCGTGCGAAAGATTACATTCGTGAAGAAAAAAGAAATAATCGTGTAGCAACAAGCGAAGGCTGGATGGCCCGCGCGAAAGAAAACATCAGAGATGCCTGGGAAGATACCAAAGATGCGGTATCTGATGCCTGGGAAAAAACCAAAGACTGGACAGATGACGCTGCCGATGATGTGAAAGACGCGGGGGAAGATGTAAGAGCTGAATGGAGAAAGAGCACCAACTAATCATAATTTCATATAGTTAGATGTGGGAACCAAGAAATTGGTTCCCTTTTTTTATGCTTTGAGCAATAAAAATTCTAAATTTGTGAGAAATAATAACGATTACTATGTCATACGGATTACTACAAGGGAAGAAAGGAATTATTTTCGGCGCACTGAACGATCAGTCAATTGCCTGGAAAGTGGCAGAAAGATGCCATGAAGAAGGTGCGGAATTTATCCTGTCTAATGCTCCTATTGCAATGAGAATGGGCGAAATCGACGAACTCGCGAAGAAAACGGGATCGGACGTTGTGCCTGCAGATGCAACATCAGTGGAAGATCTCGAAAAACTGTTTGCGCATGCTCAGGAAAAATACGGGAAAATAGACTTCATCCTTCATTCCATCGGTATGTCTGTGAACATCAGAAAAGGAAAAGCTTACACCGACCTCAATTACGATTTCCTTGAAAAAGGCTGGGATGTTTCTTCGGTTTCATTCCACAAAGTGATGAAAGCGGCCTGGGACAAAGACATCATGAACGAGTGGGGATCTATTCTTGCCCTTACGTACATCGCTGCACAGCGCACCTTCCCGAATTATGGTGATATGGCCGACAACAAATCTTATCTTGAAAGCATCGCCAGAAGTTTCGGTTACTATTGGGGCGAGCGCAAAGTGCGCGTGAACACCATTTCTCAGTCGCCAGTGATGACTAAAGCGGGTGCGGGTGTGAAAGGAATCAGCGGGTTTTTTAATTTCGCTGACAGCATGTCGCCACTCGGAAATGCCGATGCGATGGATTGTGCGAACTATTGCGTGAGTATGTTCTCTGACCTGACGAGAAAAGTGACGATGCAGAACCTTTTCCACGACGGAGGATTCAGTAATACAGGAGTTTCACAGAAAATCGTGGACAAATTTGAAGATTTCGAAGGTTAATTCCTTCAATTATAAATAAAAAATTCCGCTTTTTCAGAAGCGGAATTTTTTTTATCTCGAAACCTGCGGAATCACAGGAAGACTTTCGTTGCCGTTTTCGGAAACGCTTTGCACCGCAAACAGGAAATTATCTTTCGAATACAGAACTGTAGCGGAAGTTTCTGTGGTGAAAATTTTTTTAGTCCAAACCGGGCTGCTGGTCTCGCGGATCAGGATATTATATCCTTTTACCTTCCCAATTTCGGGTTTTTCCCAGCGCAGCGCCGTACTGTTGGTAAGTTCCCGCACATCCATCTTTACGTTCATCGGTTGTTGCGGAGACTTTGCGAGATTCGCCAAAACCGCTACGTTCACTTCGGTATTTGTCTTTAAATAATCGAAGTCCATGAATTTAATTAAATCCCCGTACTGTTTGCCATTTTCCAGTTTGATATCCTGATGTTGGTGATCGTAATTCTCAAACCAATCCGTCAGCCGCACAGCCGTAAAACCGTGATTGACAAACGGTGTATGATCGCCACCACGCAGAAATCTGTCGTTACGGTAAATCAGTTTAATATCAATATCTTTCACATAGCGTTCACCGGTTTCTTTGGTATAACGCGCCAGTTGCCGTGCCCCACCGTCGTTTTCAAGTCCGAGTGCTCGCAGTCCGGCCGCAGCTTTTTCTGTATCAATCGCAGGCAATCCCTCACTGAAAACCCGCAGTTTAGGTTTTTCGCCTTTATTGGTCTGATCAAAACTGTTATTGCCAATCATGTCATTATTCAAAACTGCTAAAACCTGCCAGTTTTCGTTTTTCGCCTGATCAGCAAGCATTTTAGCACCCAAAAGTCCTTGTTCTTCGCCGGATACTGCCACAAAAAGAATTGATGCGGGAAATTTTGATGTACTTAGGACACGCGCTGCTTCAATTACCGCAGCAACGCCACTCGCATCATCATTCGCGCCGGGCGCGTCACTTTGTGCGTCCATCACGTCGGAAACGCGTGAATCGAGATGTCCGGACATGATGATGATCCGTTTGTCATTCGGGTCCGTACCTTTCAGAAGCGCGATGGCGTTTCCAAGATTGGTAACCTTGTTAATCCGTTTTCCATCCGGTTGCAGATCCTGATTTTGAAGATAGACTTCCATCCGCCCTCCGGAATTTTTTGCATAATGCCGAAATTTCGCTAACACCCAGTTCCTGGCTGCCCCTATTCCTCTTTTTGGGTCTGTAGTAGAGCTCATGGTATGACGCGTGCCGAAACTTACCATCTTTTCTACGTTTGCGCGTAGGGAATCTTTGTTTGCGTTTTTCACAAAATCGCTGATTTGCGGATCAACTACAGGTTGCTGGGCTTTTAGATGGCTGCAGCACAGCAGGATTATTAAAGGAACTAATTTTTTCATTTTAAATTTTTTATTTCTGCAATGAATTTATCTACCATTTCATCCGGAGTTGCCCAGGAAGTAAGTATCCTGATGGCTGCGCATCCGTCGTCGAGTTTCTTCCAAATGTAAAAATCAAAGTTATCAGAAAGTGCGTTAATTTGTTCCTGCGTAAGGATTGGGAAAATTTGGTTGGTGAAAGTTTCGGACAGCATTTCGCAGCCTGCATCCCGAAAAGCTGATTTTAGTTTCATCGCCTGTTGGTTTGCATGTGCAGCTAATTCGTAATATAAACCGTCGCGAAACAGCTCCTGGAACTGTATTCCCAACAAACGGCCCTTTGCAAGCAGTGCACCTTTTTGCTTTAAGTGATAGCCAAATTCATCCTGCAGCGCAATGTTATTGATGATAATCGCTTCGCCGATCAGCGCGCCGTTTTTAGTTCCGCCCAAATAAAATGCGTCGGTATAGTTTGCGATGTCTTTTAAACTTAAATCATTGTTGTTGGTCATCAATGCGTTGCCAAGTCGTGCGCCGTCCATAAACAGGAAGAGGTTTTTGTCCCGGCAGAATGTATACAGATCTTTCAGTTCATTTTTCAAGTAATGCGTCCCGATCTCCGTGGAGTTCGAAATATAAACCAATTTTTGCTTCACCTGATGCGGAATATTCTGATGCGCATCAATCACTTTCTGGATATCCTCAGGTTTCAGCTTTCCGTCTTCGCTGTAAATCCCATGAACTTTATGGCCGGTAGCTTCTATCGCGCCGCTTTCATTGGTGAAAATATGCCCGGTATCGGCGGCCACCACACTTTCGTGCGGTTTTAAGAAAGCTGAGATTGCGATCAGGTTGGCTTGGGTTCCGCCCGAAACAAAATGAACGGCAGAATTTTCACTTTCCATTTGCAGCTTTATCAGTTGCTGTGCTTTCAGCGAGTAATCATCAAGGCCATAGCCGTTCTGCTGGAAAAGATTTGTGCGTGCAAGCGCCTCCAGCACCCGTGGATGCGCACCTTCAGCGTAATCGTTTTTAAATGAATATTTCATTGATTTATATAAGTATTACCCAGCAATAATTATAAACAAAATAATTAACTAGTTATTTTCAGTGGTATAAATGTAGGATAAAAATCGGGTTTTTTAGCGGTGATGAATCAGTTGAATAACTGTGGATTCTCTACAAAAATGGGTGAATTTTGTGATAGAAAATTTGCCCCCTAAAAAAAACTAATAACCAGTTTTCCGATGTAAACGTGATATAAGGGTAAATGGCATCCATCCTATGTGTTTTAAGGGTTATGCGGCGCGCTTCAATGAAGCGCGTTTTTTTATGTTTAGATTTAATTGTTAGATTTGTACAGGAAATTATCTAATATATGCTGTCTCTTACCGAGGAAAACTACCTTAAAGCAATCTTTCATCTCACCACCACCGAAAATACCGTGACTGTAAATGAGATCAGCAAATTCCTGAATGTGAAAATGCCCAGTGTGAACAATATGATGAAAAAGTTCGCAACCAGAAAATGGGTTATTTATGAAAGTTATAAACCGATCGAAATAACCTCGGAAGGTAAAAGACAGGCCGCGCAAATTGTAAGAAAACACCGGCTGACAGAGATGTTTTTGGTTGAAAAAATGAATTTTGGCTGGGAAAACGTCCATGAAATTGCAGAGCAACTTGAACATATACATTCAGAGGAATTTTTTGATAAGATGGATGAACTGCTCAATTTTCCCAAATATGACCCGCACGGCGAACCGATTCCCGATAAAGACGGCGTCATTATCGCGCAGGACCTGCTGAAGCTCAGCGAGTGCAGCACCGGAAAGGTATTTATTTTCACGTCGGTCACCATAAGCGACGACGATTTTCTGACCTATCTGACAGAAAAAAAACTGGAACTGGGAAAAGAAATCGAAATCCTTCTGATTGAAAGGTATGACCGGTCGATGACCGTTCGAATTGGCGATGAGCAGGCGATTCTAAGCAAGATTATCTGCGAGAAAATCCTGGTGAAAGAGCGCCTGTAGCAAGCAGGCGGGCTTTTGGCACATTGCGGCAATTGGCTTAACTTTGTGCATAACATTCTAATATTAATCGTAAAAAAATTTAAAGATATGAGTAAAGCAATCTCTCAGGTACCGTTTGCTGTGAATGAGCCGGTAAGAGCTTACGAGCCCGGATCTCCCGAGGTGAAATCGCTTATTTCCACGTATAAGAAAATGTGGAGCGAAAAATGGGAAATCCCGATGTTCATTAATGGCCAGGCAGTAACAACTGATGAAAAAGTTGCTATATCATCGCCGCAGGATCACAAACACGACCTTGGCTTTTACTATAAAGGTACGATGCAGCACGTAGACGATGCTATCAATACAGCGTTGGCTGCAAAAGAAAAATGGAACAAACTGGGCTGGGAGCACCGCGCAGCGATTTTTCTTAAGGCTGCAGAACTTATTGCCGGGCCATACAGAGACCGTCTGAATGCTGCGACGATGATCGGGCAAAGTAAAAACGTTCATCAGGCTGAGATCGATGCAGCCTGTGAGTTTATTGATTTTCTGCGCTACAATGTGGAATTCATGACCGAGATTTACTCAGAACAGCCGGTTTCTGACGCGGGTATCTGGAATCGTTCAGAATACCGTCCGCTCGAAGGTTTTTGCTTTGCTGTAACGCCGTTCAACTTTACCGCTATTGCCGGAAATCTGCCAACATGTATGGCAATGATGGGCAATGTGGTGGTTTGGAAACCTTCAAACAGCCAGGTTCTTTCAGCGCAGGTTATCATGGAAGTTTTAATTGAAGCCGGGCTTCCTGCAGGTGTAATCAACCTGATTTTTACAGACGGTAAAGAAACTGCAGAGAAAGTACTCGCACATCCTGATTTTGCTGGTCTGCATTTTACAGGTTCAACCTCCGTATTCCAGGGAATGTGGAAGATGATCGGTGATAACATCCATAATTATAAAACCTACCCAAGAATTGTAGGTGAAACCGGCGGAAAAGATTTCGTTATGGTTCACCATACCGCAAATCCTGCTGCTGTAGCAACCGCTTTGGTGCGTGGCGCATTTGAGTATCAAGGCCAGAAATGTTCTGCTGCTTCACGTGCTTATATCCCAAAATCGCTTTGGGCTGAAGTAAAAGAAATCATGGGTGCGCAACTTAAAACTGTGAAGATGGGAAGTCCGGAAGATCCTTCGAATTTCGTGAACGCGGTAATCCACGAAGCTTCTTTCAAAAAATGCAAAGGCTATATCGAACGTGCAGCACAGGCTTCGGACGCAACTGTAATCTTTGGCGGTAAATGCGATGACAGCAAAGGCTGGTTCGTGGAGCCGACGGTGATTGAAACTACAAATCCTCAGTACGAATCTGTTTGCGAAGAAATCTTCGGACCAATTCTTACGGTTTACGTCTATGAAGATGCGAAGTGGGCAGAAACACTGAAACTGGTAGATCAAACGTCTATCTATTCACTTACAGGTTCCATTTTCGCGCAGGACCGTTACGCAATCGAGGAAGCATATAACGCACTGGAGAACGCTGCCGGAAATTTCTACATCAATGACAAACCAACCGGAGCGGTTGTGGGTCAGCAGCCATTCGGCGGAGCCAGAGCTTCAGGAACAAATGATAAGGCCGGTTCAAAAATGAACCTTTTGCGCTGGACTTCTGTACGAAGCATTAAGGAAACTTTTGTTTCTCCAAAAGATTACAAATACCCTTATTTGGGATAAAATTCATGTCAAAATAATTTAAACTCTGTCGTTTTGGCAGAGTTTTTTGTTTTAAGGTTGACAGTTCACAATTTCAAAAAATACAGGTTTGACCGAGCCCAGACTTAATTAACAAATTTTTGTGAAGCGATAAATTGACGTGGCACAGTTTTTACAAGTAATTGGATAACAAAATATTAATTATAAAACTTAAAATTATGAGCAGTAAAAGAAATGGCTTATTAGCATTGTTGGGCGTAGGCGCAGTAGCCTGGTGGAAGTATAAAAATTCGACTCCAGAGCAGAAGCAGGCGGTGAAAGACACACTGAATACCGCAAAAGACAATTTCAGTAAATTCGGTACAGACCTTAAATCTAAAGCAACTGATATGGCTTCACAGGTTCAGGATAAAGTTGCCGGAGCTACGAATTCTAATCCGGCTACCGCTGATGCGGGTGCACCGGACACTCAAAATCAGAGCAGCTTCTAGGAAATAAGTTGGCTTAAAAAGAAAAATCCCGCTTTTATACAAGGCGGGATTTTTATCTTAATGATTTGAAGAATTCCCACATGACAATCCCCGCGCACACCGAAACATTCAGAGAATGCTTGGTGCCAAGTTGCGGAATTTCTAAAAATGTATCAATTTGTGTCAGAACACCATCGGAAATACCTTCCACTTCATTTCCTAAAACAACCGCGTATTTTTCGGTTTTTAATATTTCAAAGTCAGTCATCATTCTAGAATTTGAAGTCTGTTCAATTCCGATGATCTGGTAATCTTTTGATTTTAAATTATTTAAAGCTTCCGAAATGTCCTTTACATAGATCCAGTCTACACTTTCGGTTGCGCCAAGTGCGGCTTTGTGGATCTCGCGGTGTGGCGGCTGAGGTGAAATTCCGCAAAGGATGATTTTTTCGATCAGAAAGGCATCGGCAGTGCGGAATACGGCGCCGACATTGTGCATGCTTCGAACATCATCCAACACTACCGTTACCGGGATTTTTTGGGTCTGTTTGAAAGCCTCAACATCTATTCGGCCCAATTCTTCGAGTTTAAGTTTCTTCGGGGATGACATTTTCGTATTTTTGGCAAAATTAATTAAAATAAAGGCTTCAGCGCCAATTACAACTCTACGATGGCTAAAAAAGAAACCCCTCTAATGACACAGTACAATACCATCAAGGCGAAATATCCGGATGCGCTGTTGCTGTTCAGAGTGGGTGATTTTTATGAGACGTTCGGCTCAGATGCGATCCGCGCTTCCCAGATTTTGGGCATCGTGCTGACAAAAAGAGCCAATGGGGAAGGCAGCATTGAGTTGGCCGGTTTTCCGCATCATTCGGTGGATTCTTATCTGCCAAAACTCGTGCGTGCGGGTTTACGCGTGGCGATTTGTGACCAACTTGAAGATCCGAAAACCGTAAAAGGAATTGTAAAACGTGGCGTGACCGAGCTTGTGACGCCTGGCGTAACATTTAATGAGCAGGTTTTAAGTTCAAAACAGAACAATTTTTTGCTTTCCGTTCATAAGGAAAAAGAAAAATACGGAATGGCTTTGCTTGATGTCTCTACGGGTGAATTCCTGGTTTCAGAGGGAAATCTTGAGAAACTTCTGCACATCGTTCACACATTCGATCCTTCCGAAATCATTTATCAGCGCACCACAGAACTTCCTACTCAGTTGAAGAACCGCAATTCTTTCAAACTTGAAGACTGGGCATTCCAACACAGCTATGCTTATGAGAAGTTGACTAATCATTTTAAAACAGCTTCGTTAAAAGGTTTCGGAATTGAGGAATTTAGGTTAGGAATTGTTTCCGCCGGCGCAATTTTTGCCTATTTGGTGGAAGATACGCATCACGCGCTGCTGCAGCATATCACCCGCATCCGGCTCATTCCGCAGGAAGATTATCTGATGATGGATAATTTTACGCTTCGGAATCTTGAAATATTGTCGCCAAGCAGTCCGCAGGGGAAATCTTTGCTCGATATCATTGATAAGACCTCGACACCGATGGGCGGTCGTCTGCTCAGAAGAAGGCTGATTCTTCCGTTGAAATCTGTTGCAGAAATCAACCGCCGACTTAGCTTAATTGAGTTTTTCAACCAGGAAGACCAGCTTAAATATGAAATCCAGCAGCTCCTGAAATCAATATCAGATTTGGACCGGCTGATGGGGAAACTCGCTTCGGAAAAAATCTGCCCGAAGGAACTCGGATATCTGCGTCAGAGTTTGATTAACATTCAGCAAATCAAAACTTTGCTTCATCCGTTTGATGAGGTTTTGGCTTGGCTTGAGCCATTAAATAATCTTGATGAACTGATAGAGTTTCTTAAGAATTATTTAAATGATGAACTTCCCGTAAATTTAGCCAAAGGACGTGTGATAAAACCGGGCATCTCAGAAGATCTCGATCATTTGCGCGGTTTACAGACGAAAGGAAAAGGTTTTCTGGATGAAATGTGCGAACGTGAAATTGCACGAACCGGAATCTCAAGTCTGAAGATCAGTTTCAATAATGTTTTTGGCTACTTCATTGAAGTCCGGAATATGCATAAAGACAAAGTTCCGGCAGACTGGATCAGAAAACAGACACTGGTGAATGCGGAACGCTATATCACGCAGGAACTGAAAGATTACGAAGACCAGATTTTGGGCGCGGAAGAAAAGATTTCGAAAATTGAGGCTGAACTTTACCGCAAAGTCTGTGATACAGCGATGATTTATATTGACACCGTTCAGGCCAATTCCCGAATAATCGCCGAACTAGATTGTGGTGTGGGACTGTCAGAACTCGCGGTTTCCGAAAGCTATACGCGTCCGGTATTGAATGAAAGTTTTGAAATCAATTTAAAGGAAGCGCGTCATCCGATCATTGAAAATGCTCTGCCACTCGGTGAAAAGTACATTCCGAATGATGTGTTTTTAGATAAAGACGCGCAGCAGATCATCATGGTGACCGGCCCCAACATGGCGGGTAAATCTGCGATTCTCAGACAAACCGCAATCATCTGTCTGATGGCGCAGGTCGGCAGTTTTGTGCCTGCAAAACATGCTGAGATCGGTTTTTTAGACAAGATTTTCACCCGTGTCGGTGCCACAGACAATATTTCAGCCGGGGAATCTACCTTCATGGTGGAAATGAATGAGGCGGCGAATATCCTAAATAATATCTCGGAACGAAGCCTGATCCTTTTAGACGAAATCGGGCGCGGAACCTCAACGTACGACGGTGTTTCAATTGCCTGGGCAATTGCCGAATATCTGCATCAACATCCTACACAACCCAAAACACTGTTCGCGACACATTATCATGAACTGAACGAAATGACGGTAACGTTTGAAAGGATCAAAAATTTCCACGTGTCGATTCAGGAGAACAAAGGCAACATTATTTTCATGCGGAAACTGCTTCCGGGCGGTAGCGAACACAGTTTCGGGATTCATGTGGCGAAACTGGCAGGAATGCCTTCTAAAGTAGTAAACCGTGCAAATGAAGTTTTAAAAACTTTGGAAAAGAGCCGCAGCCAAAGCGGTTCGAAAGGTAAAACAAGAGCGCTTACCGACCAGAATATGCAGCTTTCATTCTTTCAGCTCGATGATCCTGTTCTGGAGAATATCCGCGAGGAACTCACAAAAATCGACGTCAATACACTGACGCCGATAGAAGCTTTAATGAAGCTGAATTCGATAAAAAAGATGATTGGGAAGTGACGGGCGCTGATTGAAGTTTTGATGAAACTGAAACGCGATTAAAGCGTGATTGGGATGTGGTTAGTCCCATCAATTTCCGTACTAAAAGGAAATCTCAAGCGAAATCGCACTTTTTCGCCATTAATTTCTGCCGGAATCCATTTTGTTTTAATCTTTTTTACGGCTCTGATACTTTCATCATTTAATAATTGACTGCCTCCCAGAGCTTTCACATCTGTTATTGAACCATCTTTCTCAAGTATAAATATAACAGTAGTCCGTAGTTTTCCCTTTCCTTCGAATTTTTCGTATCTGAAAGCTTTTACAAACTGGTTTTGATATTCGTAGATGCCTCCGGGAAACTCGGGAATTTTATCAGCGGTTTCTACTACATCGTTTAGCTGGTCACCGTTGTCATTTACCTGTGCGAACATAATACTGGTGAGCAAAAGAGAGCATAATACTATAATTTTATTTAACATAAATTGTTGCAGATTAATTGTAAAGGAAAATCTAAAAGCTCAGTGTAAACGGCATTGTAAAATTATATTTTACTTTCTCACCGTTCAGCTCCGCCGGAATCCATTTGGTTTTGATTTTTGAAACTGCCCGTACAGATTCATCATTCATCACCTGATTTTCACCTGATGCTTTTATATCGCTCACCGATCCATCTGTATTAATAACAAAAGTTACGGTGGTATTTACAATTCCTTTATCGATTTTCAGCTTCTCTGATCTGAAATTTTTCATTAACAGGTTTCGGAATTCGTTTATTCCACCCGGAAATTCTGCGGGTTTTCCCACATTTTCCTGAGCTGCTACTTCGCCTACGTTCTCTGCTGATATTTGCGCAAAAGCAACTGCTGAGCTCAGGAACAGAAACATTATAAGAATTTTTTTCATCTTTTTTATTTAAACGTTTAGAATTAATGTAGTTAGAAGATCATGCTGAGTGGTACCTTAAACCAGTAGCGTACCGGTACTCCGTTCATTTTGGCCGGCTCCCACTTTGTTTTTATCAAGGAAATTGCCCGTACTGCTTCTTTGTTGAAGCTTTCATTGTCGCCTGTTACGGTAACATTTGTTATCGAGCCGTCTGTCTCAACCACAAATTTGAGTTGGCAAGAAACTTTTCCTGATCCTTTCACTTTCTTACTGCGAAAGTTATCAGCAAGTAACTGACGAAAATTTTTCGCGCCACCATCAGGAAAGTGCGCGGTTTTTTCGGTAACGACCGCTGAATCTGCCGAAACAGTCTGTGCAAACGCGAGAAATGATAATATAAGAGCGAAAAATAGAAGTGATTTTTTCATAAGTTAACTGTTGTGTTTACCCAAAATTCTGAAGTTCCACCAATTTCCGGTAAACTTTCTGGTTATTCATGAGTTCTTCGTGAGTGCCCTGTTCTACGATGTTTCCGCGTTCCATCACGACAATCCAATCCGCTTTCTGTATGGTAGAAAGGCGGTGCGCGATGACCAGCGAAGTTCGGTTTTCCATCATTTTCTCCAAAGCGTCCTGAACATATCTTTCAGATTCTGTATCCAAAGCGGAAGTTGCTTCATCCAGAATCATAATAGGCGGATTTTTCAACACTGCTCTCGCGATAGAAACCCTTTGTTTTTGGCCGCCGGAAAGTTTATTTCCGTCGTCGCCGATATTGGTATAATATTTTTCGGGAAGATTTTCGATGAAGGTGTGCGCATTCGCGATTTTTGCGGCAGCCATTACTTCTTCTTCTGAAGCCGAAGGTTTGCCCATCAAAATATTATTGAACACAGAATCATTAAACAAAACCGATTCCTGCGTCACCATTCCGAGCAGATGCCGGTAATCTTTAAGACTTAAATGTTTAATGTTTACGCCGTCGATAAGGATTTCACCTTCCGAAACATCGTAAAAACGCGCCAGCAAGTTCGCGATCGTGGTCTTTCCGGAACCCGACTGGCCCACGAGTGCCACCGTTTTTCCACGGGGAATCACCAGATTGAAATTCTTTAGGATCACATTGTCTTTATCATAAAAGAAGCCGATATTTTTAAACTCGATCTGATGGTTCAGTGTAGAAATAGGTTGCGGATTTGCGATCTCTTCCACTTTCAGATCATAATCTAAAACCTCAGAAACACGGTCTAAACTCGCCATTCCACCCTGGATATTCGAAATTGCGCTTGATAATTTTTTAGCCGGGTCGAGAATCTGGAAAAACATACCGATAAATACCAAAAATGTCTCCGGTTCCATGGTTTGTTCATTCAGGATCTGAACGCCCGCAAACCAGGTGATAATCAATATAGTAACGGAACCGAGAAATTCGCTCATCGGTGACGCCAGTTCACGCCTGCGGCTCATACCGATCGCATATTTCTGCCAGTTGTCCGTTGTGGTGCTGAATCTTTTCTTCAGAATGGTGTCCGCATTGAAAATTTTGATGACTTTCGAAGATTTAAGCGTTTCGTCAACCAGCGAAAACAGGTTTCCGAGTTCTTCCTGCGCGGATGTTGCCTGGCGTTTAAGACTTTTTCCCACCCACGCGATCAGTGCGCCCATCAGCGGGAAAACAAGTAGCGAGAACAAAGTTAGGTTCGGTGAAAGTATAAAAAGCGTTATCAGTGATGAGATTATCATGAACGGTGAGTTGATGACATCTACTAAACTGCCCATTATGCCGCCTTCCACGCCGCCGATATCGTTTGATATCCGGCTCATCATGTCGCCTTTTCGTTTTTCGGTAAAGAATGAAACGGGCAGTTTCAGGAATTTGTCGTACATCGCTGTGCGCAGGTCTTTTGTAATCCCAACGCGATAATTTACAAGCAGATAAGCGCCGAGGTAGCGAAAAATATTCCTCAACAGAAAAGCCACAGCGGTAACACCGCAGAGCACTGCCAAAACCTGCACCGTGCCGTGTTCATCAATGTTTTTTTGAATGGTATAATAGGCCCAGTCTTTCGCATAGCTGAAAAAATCTACGAGCCGGCCGGAGTTTACAGGCGGTTTTGTGGTGTCTACCTTGTCTACAGTGCCGAACATCAGACCTAAAATGGGGAGCATTGTAGCCACAGAAAAAATATTAAGCACAGAGTACATAATATTAAAAAACATGCTGCCAAAAAGATATTTTTGATGAGGCCGTGCAAAGGAAAGAATACGTTGGAATGGTTTCATTGAGAGAGTTTCGGCGCAAAATTACGCAATTTTAGGTTGCAGTACGTCTACTTCAGATTTACCTTTTCGTTATATCGCGGTGCGAAATTTCCCGGTTTGAGTTGCTGAATGGTATTGCCTAAACTATTGATCAGCAATGTCAAATTATCAAAATTCACTACACCGATATCGTCATTGAGCTGATGATAATGGGTCGCAACGCGCATGTCTACGGTAGAAAATGAATGCGCAACAATATTCTTCCGGGCGAAAACCACATTGTCTGACCGGTAGAATAAATTCTGCCCCGTGTACGGATCAGCATTGATTTTCAGCCCGTCTTTGGAATTGGCATTAATGAGTTCGTCCAAATCTGAAAATTCGTCGCCGGTCATATAAAGTGCATTGTTGCCAAACTGTGAGACGGTGGCGAGCATTTCGAAATTGAACAGTGCGGCAGTTTTAGAAAACAAAGGTTGTAAATCCGTTGCTTCAGCGATTGCTTTGGAGCCTTTCATTCCTTTTTCCTCACCGTTAAATGCCATAAACATCATTGAAAAATCAGGCTTGATATCTTTAAAATAATCGGCTATACCAATCACGGCTGTTACGCCACTGGCATTGTCATCAGCACCATTGAAGACATTGTCGCCCGAATTGCCGTTGGAACCGATATGATCAAAATGAGCTGAAAATGCCAGATTTTTATCCGATTTCCCTTTCTTGAGACCACAGACATTGTAGACGGTTCTGCCTGTATATTCGAACGGGACGAGATATGAACTGCCGGTGCAGAACGCAAGGTTACTTTCCGCAAAGCGTTTGGCGATATACGTGGCGGCCGAATCGTTCTCAGGTGTTCCGATCTCACGTCCTTTCATCTCATCCGAGGCTAAATCGTTAAGGATTGTCACCACCTTTTCCTGAGAAATATTTTGCGCATAAGCACTTACAGAAAACAGGACCGAAAGCACAAGTAATAGTTTGTTCATTGTTTTTTTATTTAAAAATACCAATTCGCTTTTAATAAAAATAAAAAACAGCTCCCGAAGAAGCTGTTTCACTCAAAAAAAATCGTTGTGAGTTTAGCGGAGTCTGTCTACAGATTTTACGAGCCTCTCATCTTTTCTTATTGCCAGATTCGCCAAAAGCAGAAAAATGACAGACAGTAAAGTAAAAAGCGGCTCAATACCTTTCTCAGGAAAATCTATTCCTCCAGGTAAAGTTAGCAGCCAATACGCCAATAAACCGAGCAACAAAGCGTTTATAAAGATGCTTATATGGTTAAGCAAAATTTGTCTTTTACGGTTCTGATAACTCAGAATAGCTGAAAAGCCGAAAAATATCAATACGACGCAGACTGAAGAGATGAAGGGAATGGGCCCGAAGAGTGAGAAATCCTGTCCGGTGACAAACAGCAAGATAGCCCCTACAATGGCCAAAAATATCCAGACAGTCTGTATTCTTTGTAGCATTTTCGTATTTAATCTGAAGAGCAAAAATAGGGATTATTATTTGCATAAATAAAAAATTAATGTAGATTTGCAATAGAAAATCATCTGATTTAAAGAAGTCGTCCGACTTAATTCCCTTACTTACACTTACTTATAATTACTTTTCACATAATAATTTATGTTCACATTTGAGACATTACGCTCGAAAACCGCGTCTGAGTTGGCGAAAATCACGTCTGATTTTGGCTTAAAACTTCCCAAAAACAGCGGTGATAATGAGACAATCTTCGCAATTCTTGATTTTCAGGCGTCAAATACCAAAATGGCTAAAGAATATTTCAGCGCAACTGAAAAGCCCGCCAATACAGAAGAAAAGCCTGCTCCTGCTCCGAAAAAACCTGCTGCAAAAAAGCCGGGACCAAAGAAAAAAGAGCCTAAACCTACCGAAGAACTAGTGAAAGAATCCCCCTCAGCGGAAACCGTGAACGAAACGGAACCGGCAAAAGAAGCTGTCGCCGAAAAACCTGCACAATCCGATGTCGCTCCGGAAGCAGCTGCCGAAACAACAGCTGAAACTGGACCAACACGGCCGCAGAAAAAGCGCAGAACCAGAACCACTGCCTCAAATGAAGCAACGGTTGCAGAGCCGACTGTTGAAGAACAGGCCGCACCGGAAGCTGCATCCGCAGTTGAAGCTAAAAGCGAGCAGCCACGCAACCCGCCTCAGGCGCCACAACGTAGCGAAAAGCCAAATTCAAATACTGGAAACGGAAACAACGGAAACGGAAACAATGGCAACGGAAACAACGCCAACGCCAATAATGGAAACGGAAACAGCAATGCTAACGGAAACGG
This sequence comes from Kaistella pullorum, assembly GCF_014837035.1. GTDB lineage: Bacteria > Bacteroidota > Bacteroidia > Flavobacteriales > Weeksellaceae > Kaistella > Kaistella rhinocerotis. Next base: position 737,015 of record NZ_JACSPS010000001.1, read on the forward strand.
AAATAACCAAAATCCGAATCAGAACCAAAACCGCCAGCATCCGAACCAGAAAAATCAGCAGAAAAACCAAAATCCAAACCAAAACCGTAATCAGCAAAACGCTGAAAACCAGGAAGAGGCGAAGAAAGATTTTAATTTTGACGGCCTTGTAACCATTGAAGGCGTTCTTGAAATCTTACCGGACAACTACGGATTCCTGCGTTCGCCGGATTTCTCCTACATTTCCTCGCCTGATGACGTGTATGTTTCTACCAACCAAATCAGAAACTATGGTTTAAAGACAGGTGACACCGTGCGCGGTATCGTACGTTTGCCGAAAGAAGGTGAGAAATATTTCTCTCTCCTAAAACCTACGGAAGTAAATGGCCGCGACCTTGAGTTCATCAAAGATCGCGTGTCTTTCGAGTTTCTTACACCGCTTTTCCCCGAAGAAAAATTTAACCTGACCGCAAAAAACTCGACGCTTTCTACAAGAATCGTTGATTTATTCACGCCCATCGGTAAAGGTCAGCGTGCCATGATCGTTGCACAGCCTAAAACGGGTAAAACCATGTTGCTGAAGGATATCGCGAATTCTATTTCAGCCAATCACCCGGAAGCATATATGATGATTTTGCTCATCGATGAAAGACCGGAAGAGGTGACCGACATGGAACGAAGCGTAAACGCAGAGGTGATTGCTTCAACTTTCGACGAACCGGCTGATAAACACGTGAAAGTGGCCAACCTGGTGCTTTCAAAAGCTCAAAGAATGGTAGAATGTGGCCACGATGTGGTGATCCTGCTCGATTCGATTACGCGTTTGGCGCGTGCTTACAATACGGTGACGCCGGCTTCAGGCAAAATTCTCTCTGGAGGTGTGGATGCAAATGCGCTTCACAAACCAAAAAGATTTTTTGGTGCAGCGCGAAATATCGAAGGTGGCGGCTCACTGACAATCATCGCAACTGCGCTTATCGACACTGGTTCTAAAATGGATGAGGTGATTTTTGAAGAATTCAAAGGAACCGGAAATATGGAACTTCAGCTCGACCGTAAAATCGCGAACAAGCGTATCTATCCTGCGATTGACCTCGTTTCCTCGAGTACCAGAAGAGATGATTTACTGCTTGATGACACCACGCAGCAGCGTATGTGGATCCTTAGAAAGTATCTGGCAGACATGAACCCGGTAGAAGCGATGGAATTTGTAAATAAAAACATCAAAGGAACTTTGAATAACGAAGAATTCCTGATGAGTATGAACAGGTAATTTCATTTTGTATTAAATTTAAAAAGCCGCGCTGATCAGTTCAGTGCGGCTTTTTTATGGTTTTAATAAATTACTGCATTTTATATTCGTACCTGTACTCTACATACATTTGGCCATATTGGTCTTTTCCGGTTACCACGGTCGGAAGATTTTCGGCATTATACTGCATTGTATATGTAATGTTCTGGTTTACAACCCAATTTCCAGACCCTTCTTTGTAGCTTATTTTTTCAGTTTTATAATTATTTTCACTTAATGCATACGCGCCGCCCATCATCGTGCGGATGTAAGGATCTAATGTGCTGTACGCATTTTTCTTATCATCGTAGGTGTATTCTCTCTTCGTGCTAATAGAGAAGGTAGAGTTCCATACTGTGGTCTCAGCTAAGATATTTTGGTTACTATATGTATAAGTTTGAGTGATTGGCGAAGAACAATCGGGTTGCTCACACGATTTTACGACAATTACCTGCGCGGCAGCATTGTAAGTGTAACTTGCGCTTCGATTGTAGTTCGGATTGTCGTACACCGAATTTATCTTGACCAGTTTTTCGCCTTCGTAAAGATAATTGTTTGTGTAGGCATAGGATTTATCGGGATTGCAATAGATCGTCTTTACTGGTTTTCCGGAGCTGTCATATTCAAAAACGGAAGACTGTGCGGCGCTGCTTCCGCTCACCAACTGTCCTTTTGAATTGTACTCAAGTGAATTCACGGATACTTCGGGCTGAGCCGGATTATCGTAATATGTTGTAATAATTTTGGTCAAATGTGGCTGCGGTTCTGTAATCTCCGGGTTTTCCTGGCGGTCTGTACTGCATCCTGTCAGGCAGAGTGCTGTGATCAAAAGTGCAGGTGTAAATTTGTTTGTCATATCATGTTTACCAATCCTCAAAAGTATTAAATTAAATGGCCGGGTGTCTTATCGTGTTAAGCAATGTTAAAGATTTATTAAACTGATCGGCCATTTTTGCTGATGCATTTTATATTAAGTAAATTTGAGTATTAACACTTTTAAAAAATTAATTATGGCATTCGAATTACCGAAATTAGGCTATGCGTACGACGCTTTGGAACCTACCATTGATGCAAAGACAATGGAAATCCATCATACGAAACACCACCAGGCATATATCGACAACCTGAATAAAGCTATCGAAGGAACTGACCTTGAAGGCAAATCAATCGAGGAGATCTGCAAAACAGGGACTGATAAGCCGGCCGTAAGAAACAACGGTGGCGGGCATTTCAACCACACACTTTTCTGGGAGATCCTTACACCAGGCGGAAGCAAGGAGCCTGTGGGGAATGTGAAAGCGGCACTGGAAGCGTATGGAGGTTTCGAGAAATTCAAAACTGAATTCGCTGAGGCTGCTAAAACGAGATTTGGTTCCGGCTGGGCATGGCTTTGCAAAAGGGAAGACGGCGCCGTGGCGGTTTGCTCTACGCCAAACCAGGACAACCCGCTGATGCCGGTGGTAGATGTACAGGAAACCCCGATTTTAGGTCTTGATGTGTGGGAACATGCATATTACCTCAATTATCAGAACAGAAGACCAGATTATGTGTCTGCTTTCTTTGAACTGATCAACTGGGATAAAGTGGAAGAAAATTACAACAGGTAATCATCTTTCAGTCTTAAATATAAAAGGTTCCGAAATTTCGGAACCTTTTTTTGTTATCGCACCTCGGCACCACTCAGGCCGTTCATTTTGAGGCCGTATTTCCACTGCACGTACGCAAAAACCTGATAGAGCCGGTAATTGAATGTCATCCCATACTTTTCCTGCGGGTTATATTCTATCGCAGATTCGATGATGTTTCTGTAGCGGCCCGAAAAGTAATAGGAGTTCCATTCGCTTACCAAAAACGCGTTTTTGTTTTTCAGATAACCTTCTGAATACATTGACATCGGTTTTGCAATGGCATTCAGGAAATAGTCGTACTGTGAATCGAGGACGTGGATTTCCCACTCGCCGTCTTCGTTCTTTTCGGGTTTTATGGTGTTCTCTGTATTTGAAGCCGTTTGCGGGCGGGCTGTGCAGGCATTTATCACTAAAAAGCCAAATAACATCAAAATATATTTCATTGCGTTAAATTTTTAATTAAAATACAAAAATAAAACCGAAGCTTTATTAAAACTTCGGTTTAAGGTTTATATTAAAGAGAATTACTGTGTTACCTCGCGCTGTACTACAGAAACCGCTGGGAAGTGGTCACTGAAGCCGTTGGTAAAGCGGTCACCGTCCCACGAGCGTAAAGGATAGCCTTTCCACTGTCCGGAAGGATTCACCAAATACGACGGCGCGTAGATTTCAGCCTTATAGAGGGAGTAGGTTTTGGTAAGTTTATCCGTTGAATACAGGTTTTTGGAAATGATGATCTGGTCAAACAGGTTTGGTGCGTCGCGGTAAGCCAATGAAGCCACGCCTGCTTTGTACAGCTTGTGCATCAGGTTATAATAAGGAGTTTTTTCAGACAGTTGCGAAGGTTCGCCCACAGCTCCCAAATGTTTCTTCAAACTTGGGCTTACAGGATCATCATTGAAGTCACCCATGGCAAACAGCTTGATTTCCGGATATTCCGCACGCGCCTTATCCATTTCTTCTTTCAATACTTTTGCGGCTGCCGCGCGGCGTGCAATCGTAGCTGCCTCTCCACCACTTCTGGATGGCCAGTGATTAAGGAAAATACCGACTCTTTCACCATCAAGGAAGCCTTTTACCACAAGCACGCCACGTGTATAAGACCTTCTGCCTTCATCATTAAAGATTTTAACATCTTTTGAGTAGGTTTCAGTTACTTTGAGACGGCCTTTCTGATAGATTAGGGCAATGTCAATACCTCGTGCATCATAAGAGTTGTAATGGACAATTCCGTAATTGCTCTTTGCCAATAGAGGCTGCTTGATGATATCCTGAACTACCTGACGGTTTTCCACTTCAAGTAAACCAACTACAGCCGGATTGTCATTGGTGTACTGACGGCCAAGCTCCGAAATTACACGGGCAATATTGCCGAGTTTCTGGTTGTACTTTTTGGTGTCCCAATTTTTCGGGCCGTTTACCGTGAAGTCATCTGACAGTATCTGGCGGCGAACCACTTTCTTGCCTATCAGTAAATCATCGGTCCATTCACCTTTGTACTCTTCGGTTACTTCAAGATATTTTAGTGAATCGAGCGGCACACTGCGGTGGAATGCCGGGTTGTGAACGTCTTTCGTACCATCAATATAATCTGCGGACGGTATGGTGTCCCACAGGTTTTCTACGTTCATGAACGCTACTGCTGCGCGCTGAACTTTTCTTTGCTGGCCAAATGCTAAAGTTGTGCTGATAACAGCGAATAAAAAGAGGAGTTTTTTCATTTTAGAAAATCATAAATATAAGGGCTGTAAAAGTACTAATTATTTTTATGGTGACCGATGGTATCTTATTCAAAACCTAAGCAATATCATGTTTTTAGGTATGATATTCTACCATAGTGATTATCCGTAAAAAATCATGTTCTATACCGCGAATAAAGTGTTAAAAATCTTTAAGTTAAGAAAAATTAAGTTTAAATTTGTCTCCCCTTAAAAAACGCTTATCAATAAGGGGAATAAATAATTAGTTATGATAAAAAAGTTATCCTTAATCTCATTGTTTACGTTGCTTCCGGCTTCTTTTTACTTTGCGCAAACTACCGTTTATGCGTACGTAAAAGATGCAGAAGGCAAGCCAGTTGAGAATGCTCAGGTGGATCTGGGTGAATCTTCAAGTTCAGTAACTGCCGACAAGATCGGATACTTTCAGTTTGTGGACTTAAAGCCGGGTCAGTATCAGATCACTGTATCTAAACAGAGCTTTGATCCGAAAATCATTGAATTCGATGTAGCAGAAAACGAAAAGAGAAAAGATTTAGGTGTTATCAGTTTGTCTTTATCTACTATATCTACGGCTGGTGTGATGGTGATAGATGATTCCGCAACTGACGGTGACGAGGGTGGTTCGTCTATGCAGCCTACTATCGGGCTACTGAATGCGGGACGTGATATCTTCCAAAGTGTTTCCGCGTTTGAGTTGGGAGCTTACTGGTTCCGTCCGCGTGGTGTAGACAATAGATTTGAAGATGTATTGTTCAACGGCGTCTCAATGTCTAAAAATGATGACGGCCGTGTAGATTTCAGCAACTGGGGTGGTCTGAATGATGTAACAAGATATCCATATGAATCGGTTGATAATATCACGCCATCAGAATATGCATTCGGAAATCTTGGTGGGGTAGTATATTACAACACACGTGCATCATCTTACAGAAAAGGTGTTTCACTGGCTTATTCGGCTACGAACAGAAGTTATAACAACCGTGCTATGGCTACGTATAACTCTGGTTTGCTAAGAAACGGTTGGGCATTTACATTCTCCGGAAGCCGAAGATGGGCTGAAGAAGGTGTTATCGAAGGAACTTACCAGGACGCGTATGCTTACTTTGGATCCATCGAAAAAAGATTGGGCGAAAACCATGCGCTGAACCTTACCGCTTTTGGTACACCAACTTACAGAGCATCTAACAGCCCGAATACGCAGGAAGTATATGACATCATGGGCAAAGACTACAACTCATACTGGGGTTGGCAAGACGGCGACAAAAGAAGTTCCCGTGTACGTAAGGTTTTTGAACCTGTTTTCCAATTGGCTCACTACTGGAAGCTTAACGGTAAATCAAATTTAAATACTACAGTTTCTTATCAGCAGGGTAGCGACGCAAGAAGCCGCCTCGACTGGTTCCGTGGTGCTGACCCACATCCGCACTATTACAGAAAACTGCCAAGTTACGGTCTTAATACTCCGGAAGAGTACAAAGCGATTGCGCAGATAGACTGGACGGACCTTTACTACCAAAACAGCAACGTGAATCCGGCTTCTTATACGATCGGTGGCGAGACCATTACCGGTAGAAGATCAATCTACAGCCTTGTAGAGGATGTGAACGAAGATAAAACCATCAACGTAGTTTCTCATTATGACACGAAACTGCAGGAAAACTGGAAACTGAACATCAACCTGAATTATCAGACCTTGAAGTCAGACGTGTTCCGTAGAGTGAAAGATCTTTTGGGCGGCGATTTCGCGTTCAACAGAAATGCTTTTGACGGTGACGCTTTCTATAATACTGATGATCCAAACTACATCGTGAGAGTAGGTGACCGTACACAATATTCATATGAACTGTTCAGAGATACTTATGGCCTGAATGTAAGTACAGAAGTAGATTTTCCTAAATGGAACGTGATGGCTTCTATTTTCTCATCTTATACAGAATCTCAGAGAGACGGGAAATACCGCAGTGCGCGTTATGCCGACAATTCTAAAGGAAGAAGCGATATCTTCAGTTCTTTAGATGCAGGTGTGAAAGGTAAACTGACGTACAAAATCAACGGGAAAAACTTCCTTGTGTATAATGGCGCCTTCTTCAGCATTGCTCCTACACTGAACGAAATCTATATCAACCCACGTGCAGTAGACTTCCTTACGCCAGGTGTTGACAGCCAAATCATTAATTCTAATGATCTTAGCTACATCCTGAGAGGTCAAATCCTTAAAGTAAGACTTTCCGGATATTATACTACCCTCAGCAACGGGACTGAAATCTCACGTTATTATGCTGACGTAGACGCGGGTTCGGGAACTTCCCTCAGTACGCTGGTTAACGAAGCGATGAGCGATGTAGACAAGCGCTACATGGGTGCTGAGCTGGGCGTGGATGTAAAAATCACACCAACTCTGAACGCAAACCTTGTAGGAAGTTGGGGAGATTATGAGTACACCAACAATCCTTCGGTATCTACTTTTGATGACCTGAACAACTTCAGAGGTGAAGATTACTGGAAAGGAAAAGCGAATGTAAAAGGTTATAAAGTTGCAGGAACGCCTCAGAAAGCATTCTCTGCTGGTTTAAGATACAATTCACCTAAATTCTGGTGGGTGGGTGTTACCGGAAATTATCTGATGGATCAATATCTTGATTTTTCAGCTTTGAACAAGACACCAAGACTTTATTATAACCCTGTTACTGGTGATAACTATGAAGCTGCAACGCCGGAAGTTATTGCTTCACTTACCGCACAGAAAAAATTCGACGATCAGTTTATGCTGAATGCCAATGCAGGAAAATCTTTCCTTTTAGGAAAATACAGACTTGGGGTAAGCCTTAGTGTAAGCAATATTCTGAACAACAGAAACTATGTAACTGGTGGTTTCGAGCAGGGTAGAAACGTGAATTTCGAAGACGCTGTCACTGATGCTAACCGTGCTACACCATTCTTTGGTCCGAAACTTTGGTATGACCGCGGAACACAGTACTTTGCTAACGTTTATTTAAGATTTTAAAAAAAATAGAAAAACATTATGAAAAACTATCTTTCATTCTTTAAGATACTATTTGTCATCATGGCGTCCTTTGTGGTCTCGGGATGTGTGCATGATGATAAGTACACCGACCCTGACCTTACTGGGTACGGCTGCGCTGAACTGGTGAAGACCAAGACCTTGGAGGAAGTAAAGGCGCTTTACACAAACCAGACCTACGTCTTCCCTGAAAATACCACTGATGTGATCGAAGGGTATGTTTCTTCTTCTGATGAAACAGGAAATATCTACAAGACCATCTTTATTCAGGATGCACGTGAGAACCCTACACAGGGTTTCGTGATCAGTGTAGATGCAGTAAGTACGTATACAAGATTCCCGCAGGGATCTAAGATATATATCAAACTTAACGGACTTGCACTGGGAACGTACGGTGGCTTGGTACAGTTAGGCGTTAAAGACATGGCGCCGGGAGCTGCAGCTAACGGTGTAGCACGTATCCCTGAAAAAATGGTAGCAACCCATATCTTCAAATCTTGTGAAGAACCAAAACCAATCGTAGCTAAAACGATGACACTTGCTGAACTGGGAACTGCAAACGACCGTTTCTTAGGCTGCTTGGTACAGATTCCTGATGCAGAATTTGATGCGAAAGTGCTTTGTTCAGTTTTCGCTCCTGCGGGAACAAGCGTTGACCGTCAGTTGAACGACCCAACGACAAGTGTAACGACAAGAGTAGTGAGAAACAGCGGCTTTGCATCATTTGCAAACCAGACTCTTCCATCGGGTAAAGGTACCTTCATCGGTATTCTGAGTAAATTCAACTCAAGCTATCAGTTTTATATCAACAAACTGTCAGACCTGGCAGATATGAAACATTTCCCTCGTAAAGACGGTATCACTAGCGATCCTTGTGGCATCACGGAATCAGATTACACGATGAAAACAGTTTCTGAAGTGAAGCAACTGTTCAATGGTTCACTTACCCAGATTACTGCTAACCATTTGCTTAGAGCTAAGGTGACTGCTAACGATGAGACAGGTAACCTGTTCAAATATGTATACGTGGAAGATGCTACCGGTGGTATCCGTGTAAACATCAATAAAACTGACCTTTACCGCGATGAAAGATTCAGAGTGGGTAAAGAAGTTTACATCAAACTGAAAGATCTTTACATCGGAAATGTAAACGGTGAACTGCAGATTGGTCAGCCATTCAACGGAAACGCAGGTCAGATCGCCGAGGTAGATGTTTACAAGCATTTCATCGATACGAAAAAGCCAGCGACAACTGTTGTTCCTACTGAACGTACGATCGCGCAGCTTACAAACGAAGATGTAGGAAGATATGTGAAAATTAAGAATGTACAGTTCATCGATGCAGATTTAGGGAAACCTTATGCTTCAGGAACTACTACGAACAGAACTTTAGAAGATTGCTCCGGAAGCAAGATTTTCCTTAGAACCAGTAATTTCGCCTCTTTCTCAGGTGTAGAAGTAGACGGCGGTAAGGGCGATATCTACGCGATCGTAAGTAAATTCAATAACGATTATCAGCTTTGGATTCCATTCCTGGTGAATGCAGACTTTGATAATCCAAGATGTGACGGTACCGTTCCGGCGGTTTATACCACAATTTTCAGCGATGGTTTTGATACACTTGCTAACTGGACTGCTGTGAACATTGAAGGTACGCAGGTTTGGAGCACCACAACTTTCGGAAATCCGAGACCAAGCGCCATCATGGATGGTAACCGTATGCTGAACGAAGACTGGTTGGTTTCTAAGAAAATCGCGATCCCGTCAACCTTCACTGATGCTTACGTATCATTTGAGACCGACGGCCGATTCAGCGGAAATCCATTGGAACTCTACGTTACTGATAACTATACAGGAACGGTAGGTACAACGAACTGGACGAAACTGAACCCGGGACTGGATACAGACCTTAACGCATTTTCAGGCTTCGTAGGTTCAGGTAAAGTAAACCTGAAAAGCTACCTGAACAAAGAAGTAGTGTTTGCCTTCAAATACACTTCAGTTGTAGGCTCATCTACGACTTGGGAAGTTGATAACTTCGCAGTGAAAGGAACTAAATAGTCTCTTCAAAATTAAATAGAAAGGGTTGCAGTTTTGCAGCCCTTTTTTTATGTTTAAATGGTTGATTTAAGTCTTTATTAACAGCTTTAAATCCTGCAGCAACAACGCGGTTCAGGTTTGTTAAATGCATTTTATGCTGAGGTATAAGCCCGTTAATATTATATTAGGTAGTACGAAGGCTATAAAGTATCGTTATACAACTTAAAACTATCTGGGTAATGGCCAAAAAAAAGAGTTCTCACTTGGAAAACTCTTTTTTTTATAACCTATAAGTTTTAGAAACTTACCTCGTTCATTTCCTTTCCGCGCTGGAAATTCATTGTCCTTTGGTTGCCTTTGAAGGCGATATTCACAATGTTGATCTGGCCGGGAAAAGTCCCGAGGAGTATGGTGTTTTTAATCCTTAAAGAATTAATGTCTGTCACACCGCCGGTCTCGAAATAAACCCATGTAGATTCGCCGTTTACCTGGCTTCCGGTGAAAGTGAGTGTTTTCGCACCACCGTTTACATAAAGATCGAAATTATTGTTCACGTACTTTTTTACTTCAGCTTCAAAACCCGCCGTGTTTGGGTTTATCTTTATCGCGTCAGAGATATGGCGCGTATTCATCTTCGTGGTGAATTTCAAAGTACGGTTTCCCTCCACGTAATCCACCTTCGTCATCGATGAGTAAAACTCCGCCGAGGCGAAACTCATCATTACTGCCAGCAGCAGTAACCCCGTAATATATAGAATTTTTTTCATTACTGTATAATGTGTGGTTAAGGCTCAAATATGATGCCAATCAGAAGTTTACGTTCACCGTGTATTTGTCGTAAAATGCCTTGATGTGCGCCACCGCGTCATCGGCAGTATCCACTATTCTGTAAAGCTGCAGGTCACCTTCAGAAATCATACCTGTTTTAAGAAGCGTATTCTGAAACCACTCAAGTAATCCGCTCCAAAATTCGGTTCCTACAAGTACAATCGGGAATTTTCCTATTTTGTTGGTCTGGATGAGTGTTAATGCTTCCGTAAGTTCATCTAAAGTTCCGAAACCGCCCGGCATCACTACAAAACCCTGCGAATATTTGACGAACATCACCTTTCTCACGAAAAAATAATCGAAATCCATATTGAAGCCTTTATCAATATACGGATTGAAATGCTGCTCAAACGGCAACTCAATATTCAGCCCGATAGACTTTCCGCCACGGTTTCTCGCGCCTTTGTTTCCCGCTTCCATGATTCCGGGACCGCCACCAGTGATCACGCCGAATCCGATATTGGTGATTTTTTCAGCAATTTCAGTCGCCATTTCGTAATAAGGATTACCAGGCTGAAGTCTGGCAGATCCAAAAATGGATACACACGGACCGATCTTGGCCAGTTTTTCATATCCGTCCACAAATTCAGCCATGATCTTGAAAACCATCCAGCTGTCTTTGGTGATTGTTTCATCCCACGTTTTTTCGCTGAAAGAGCGTTGCACTTTTTGGTCTATTTCGTATTCAGTGCCGCTCGCCTCGCGCGTGGTGCCTTTTCCCCTTTTTATTTTGCTCATTTACGTTCTTTATTTAAAATATTTTTCGGCGTCCAGTACCGATTCGGGCCGTCCCACATCAATCAAAGTTGCGTTGTGCTCGTATCCGCGAATTTCTTCTGATAACATCAGGTCCAGATATTCATCAATGATCGAAAACTTGCCCTGTCTTTTGATCTTTCCAAAGATCGCCGGATTTACACAGTGAATTCCGCTGAAAGCAAGCGCTTTAAACCCAGGATCAGGTTCGGCTAAACGCTTTTCGCCTGAATCTGTATTCTGCCATCCGCGCAGCACCATATCTTCATTGAACAAAAGTTTCCGCGAGCTTTTTCGGTCTGAGACAGCTAAAGTAACGAAATCATTTTTTGTGTAATGGAATTTAATTAGCTGATTTAAATTAAGATCCGTAAGAATATCCGTATTCATGATAAGGAAATCGCCGTCATTTTCGAGGTATTCGCGTGCAAAAAGCAATCCACCACCGGTCTCGAGCAGCTGATCTTTCTCATTTGAAATCTGGATCTTGGCACCAAAATATTTGTTTTCAATTAGAAAATCAACAATTTGAACTCCGAAATGATGCACGTTGACCACAAAATCGTTGATACCGAAACTTTGCAGATATTTGATATTACGTTCCAGCAAGGGCACGCCATTCACCTTTGCCAACGCTTTCGGATGGTGGTCTGTGAACGGTTTAAGCCGCGTTCCTTTGCCCGCAGCGAAAAGAAGCGCTTTCATATTTAAGGTTGTTGCACTTCACAAAGTTGAGGCTGCTCATCGTGAATAAGCTTCACAGCAGCCTGAGGGAATTTAGCGCGCACAAACTCGGCAGTTTTTTCGGCGCAGTACACGGAGCGGTGACGGCCGCCTGTGCAGCCAAAATTTATCTGAAGATGCTCAAAGCCGCGGTCCAGATAATTGTTGATGTTGATTGAGACAATTCCCTGTACAAGCGAAAGAAATTTCGGCATTTCAGTTTTATTTTCAAGAAATTCCTGTACCGGAAGGTCACAGCCCGTTTGGGGTTTGTATTCGTCGATTCGTCCCGGGTTCAGGATGCCGCGGCAATCGAACGTGAAACCGCCGCCATTGCCGCTTGAATCTTTTGGTATGCCGCCGATTTTGTATGAAAAGCTGTGTATTTCTATGTTTAAAGGCATATTTCTGATCTTTGAATTTTATATTTAATATTTACAGTTTATTATTTTTCCGCCATCATCTGCTCGATTTTATACTGCACAGTTTCCGCACCTAATACCAGAGCAATTTTTTTAAGTTCCGGCAGTGTATCCATGAATTGTGAAGACTTCGCGAACTGATTCAGGTTTCCAATTCCTTTTGAAAGGCTGGCCAGAAAGTGCGCTTTCCGCTGCACCAAACCACGAAAACCATATGCGCCCAAAACCTGGAGATAGCGGATCAAAATAATCGGCTGGAGTGAAAGCTTTAATTTTTCGGCGAGGTGTTCGTCATTCCAAAGCGAAAAATAATATTCGAGCATCTCGGCTTTAAATTCAGCGGGAAAATCGGCTTTTGCCTGGTAAAGAAACGAAACCACATCATACATCAGCGGTCCATGCATCGCAGACTGATAATCGATGAATGAAATGTCGTCACTGCTGTTTACCATGATGTTCCTCGCCTGAAAATCGCGGATCATCAGGCCTCGCGGCTCCAGTTTTTCTATTTCGGCGGTGATTTTTTTAAACTCACTCAGCAGCGTAGACTTGTGGTAGGGAAGTTCAAGTACATCTGCGATGAAACTTTTAAAATAAAAAAGATCATTGCTTACCGGAAGTTCGTCATACCTTTCATATTCAAAAGTTTGCGAGTAATCTATTGCGGACAAAGTCGCTTTCTGTAAGTTGTATAGCTTTTCTATTGTTTGTTTCACTAAGTTTAAAGCCCGCTCAGAAAGTCCCTCTTCGCCTAAAATTTCTGAAAGCGTGTTGTCTCCCAAAAATTCCTGCACGTAAATCGACCGGTCCGGCGAAATGGCAAAGACGCGTGGTGTATTGAGCTGAAGTTTAGAAAAGGTATCCGAAAAATAAAAGAAGCTTTCGTTTTCGGCAATATTGCTGTTCGAAGTGACAATGAATTTAGAATCTGCTGTGCCCGCCAGAAAATTTCTACGCGCGGACCCGCTTTGTGCCAGTAAAACAAAACTGCTGGCCGGTTTGCCAATATAATTTTCGAAAAAAGACCTCTCTCTGTCGTGATTCATGCTTAGACAAAGATACTTAAATTAGAATTTCTTAAAAGCAGTATATTTGCACATGTTCAGTGATTTCCGGCCTGTCTTTAAGTTACTTTTGCGTTTTTTAGTGCTTTATGTACTGTTGGTTTTAGGTTATCAGCTGTATCTGAATTTATACAAAGGCGCCGGTCTAGACCCTGCTTCCGAGTGGGTAGCGCGCCAGACCATTTTCGTGCAAAATCTCCTGGATTATCCTTCTCAACTTGTTCCCGGTAAACCCGCTCAGGAGACTTCGTGGTTTTGGGTGAGTGGCAGGTATGTCTCCCGAATGGTGGAAGGCTGCAACGCGATATCTGTGATCATTCTGTTTCTGGCTTTCATCTTTGCGTTTTTCAGAGGGCCAAAAACGTTTCTGTTTGCGTTTGCGGGCTTGGTTTTTTTGCACATCGTAAATGTCCTTCGTATTGCCGGGCTTAATATTCTGCTTGTTGAGATGCCGCAGTACTCAAAAATAGGCCACGATTATCTTTTTCCGGCCATTATCTATGGAAGCGTGGTGCTTCTTTGGCTCATTTGGATCAACAGATTCGCATTAAAGGAAGTTCCGGATGAAAATTCTTAGTTGGTTTTTAGTTTTAGCCGGTGTGTTTGGGCTGATCGCGGTGCGGATGTTTGAAGAACCGCTGTTTTACGATCCGTTTCTGCAATATTTCAAATCTGCCGATAAAAATGCGATCTTCCCGCTTTACGATTGGGGAAGCCTAATTTTAGGACATTTATTCCGGTTTGTGCTCAATCTTATTTTCTCGCTGGTGATCGTGCAGTTTTTATTTAAAAATACCAGATGGACCGCCCAGTCCGCCGCTTTGATTGTAATCGCTTTCGCCATCACACTTCCGATCTATCTCTATTGCATCCACACAAACTTTGAAATCGGCTACCTTTTTTCCTTCTATATCCGAAGGTTCGTGATTCAGCCACTGGTTTTACTGCTGATCATTCCGGTTTTCTATTACCGCTGGAAACTGGAAAAGTAAAGCTTTAGATTAAGTGTTTACGTCGTGTTTATTGAGCTGCGCAATTGTGGAATCATTCCATTCAATTTTCTTTTTAAAAGAGTGCTGTCGCACTTTACATTCCCAAAGTTCACAAATTTCGCATGAAAAAGGCTTGCAGTCATCAAGGTGAAAATTAAACTCGATGGTTCTTTCGGAATTTTTCCCAATCAGTTTATACACTTCTTCCATTTCATTATGTGCCGTACGCAGATCATAATACCAGGGTAAAGTAAGATGCGCGTCAATATGCAGTTCGCTGCCGTGCTGCTGGATCCGCACGTTATGGATGTCTACCCAATCGCGCTGCCTGTTTTCATTTAAAAGTTTAGACAATTTCGTAAGGAGCCGCACATCAGCTTCATCCATGATCCCGCTCAGCGACTTTCGAATGATCTGGTAACCGATAAAAATGATGTATCCGCCAAAAAGAAGTGCCACCACCGCATCGATCCAGTAAATTTTGGTAAAATAGACCAGGACCAAACTCAGCACAACCCCGAGCGTAGTGAAAGTGTCACTTTGCAAATGTTTACCTGAGCTTTGCAGCACGAGTGAGTTTTCCCTGATTCCTTTTTTGTATGAAATATAGCCCATCAGATAATTGATGCCCGCGGTAACTCCGACGATCAGTATTCCCCAATCAAGCTTTTTTGGAACATTACCGTGAAGCAAAGAGTCTACGGCTTGAATGATGATAATGATTCCGGCAAAAATGATGAGTCCGCCTTCAATACCCGATGTGACGAATTCTGCTTTGCCATGCCCGTACGGATGACCGGTATCACGCGGTTTAGCCGCAACGTAAAGCGAATACAGGCCTAAAAATCCCGCCACGATATTTACGATACTTTCCATCGCGTCCGAAAATACCGCATCTGAATTGGTGAGATGCCATGCCAACAATTTGGCGATGAAAAGGCCAATCCCGATGAAAGCGACCTGCCGCTGAAAGACGAAATTGCTTTTTGAGCTGCGTTCTGTAGCCATAGTTCGGTGGTATTTAATTATATTGTTTGAAAAGTCTAATAATTAAAAAATGCTCACTTTCTGGTGAGCATTTGTTTTTAAACCAAATCTTGTTTTACGAGATATTCGGCGATCTGCACGGCGTTGGTTGCGGCTCCTTTCCGGAGGTTGTCGGCAACAATCCAAAGGTTTAGGGTGTTCGGTTGTGAACGGTCACGTCGGATCCGGCCTACGAAAACCTCATCTTTTCCATCAGCGTAAAGCGGCATCGGATAGATTTTATTCTGTACATCATCCAAAACCGTCACACCCGGCGTTTCAGAGAGAATGTTGCGTATTTCGTCGATGTCAAAGTCGTTTTCGAACTCGATGTTCACACTTTCAGAATGTCCGCCTTGTACAGGAACGCGCACTGCGGTTGCTGTTAGGTTAAAGCTGTCGTCACCCAGAATTTTTTTGGGTTCGGTCATCAGTTTTATTTCCTCTTTTGTATAATCGTCTTCGGCAAATACGTCGCAGTGCGGCAATGCATTTTTAAAGATTTCGTAAGGATAAACTTTTGCGGCATCAGCATCGCCCGAAATTTCGGCATTCAACTGATCCACCGCATTTTTCCCGGTTCCCGTAACTGACTGGTAGGTTGAAACAACCACACGTTTCAGCCCAAATTTCTTATTTAAAGGATGCAACACCATCACAAGCTGTATCGTGGAGCAGTTTGGGTTCGCGATGATTTTGTCTTCAGGCGTAAGTTCCTCTGCATTGATTTCGGGCACGACCAATTTCTTATCTGCATCCATCCTGAATGCGGAAGAATTATCGATCACGGTAGTGCCAGCGGCAGCGAATTTCGGCGCAAACTCCAGCGAAGTGTTTCCACCAGCAGAAAAAAGCGCGATGTGCGGCTGCATATCAATCGCTTCCTGCATGGAGACGACTTCAATGGCTTCATTTTTAAAGAAAATCGTTTTGCCCACAGACTTTTCAGACGCAACCGGGATGAGTTTCGTCACCGGGAAGTTGCGTTCTTCCAAAACCTTCAGCATTACTTCGCCCACCATTCCGGTGGCGCCTACAAGGGCTACTTTCATAATTTTCTGTTCAAAGAGGTTTTTAATATTGTTCAAAAGTTCAAATGGTTAAATGATACAAATGTTCAAGTTGTTCAAATGGTTAGGTCAATTAAGTAATTATGATAAACAATTTGAACCTCATTGAACCATTTGAACAATTTGAACCCATTTAAAGACCAGCGTTTACCCTCCAAAAAGCCTGTTCCACTGGAATGCCCACAGCATCAGAGCGAGTGCAACAAACGCCATGATCACCCACGGCATCTGCATTTTGTCGTTGGTCTTGAATTTTTTATTAAGGATTGTAAGCAGAACCGCAGAAACAATCATCGCGAAAGGATGCTCAACATAAGCGTTTCTGGCTACAGAGTCTTTCATCAGTGTTCCGGCCTCAGTCGCGGCCTTAAAACCCGGTGAAAAGAAGAACAGCATGATCAGCCCGATTACAGCTTGGGTATGGAAGAAAATCATAGTGAACAGCGTCGATTTTCTTAAGAGTTTGGTAATTCTTCCGGAATAGCCAAACATTGTCATGAGCAGTGCTACGACGAAAACAGCGATTGCGAGCAAAATAAGGTAAGCAAAACCACGGTGTGCCTGAAGCATAATGTTGAAATCCATAATATTTTTTTTGTTAATGGCAAAGATAAAAAAAATCCCGGCGTATTGCCGGGATATGTATAAGCGGAAAGCTTGTTTTTAGAAAGAATATTTCATTCCAAATAAAGCTGACCACGTGGTAAATCTGTTGTTCGCAGCTCTGTAAGGCGCGTTTACCAGGTTGCTGCCATCTCTTACCATAGTGAATGTAGGATCTGGCGAAACAGCACCTGATCTGGATAGGATAGCTGCACCATACTGGCTTACAGTAGTATCTTGGATTCCCCACTCGGAGTTCAACATGTTTCCAAAGTTCAGAACATCAAGCGTTAACTGAATCTTGTCGCCTTTTTGTACCATATCGCTGAAAAGGTTTTGTGAGATACGTACATCTACACGGTTCAACCATGGAAGTAGGAAACCATTTCGTGGCAAGATCTGTCCGCGGTATTTTTCAAGTCCGTTATCGGTAATGAACTGCTCGAATGCTGCTCTCTGCTGGTCAGCTGTGAACAGGGTTACCTGATTTGCACCTGAACCGGAAGTGATATTCGCAAATTTCATCGTAGCAGTACTTTCCGGGATGTACATCAAGTCATTAGCTAAACCATCTCCGTTCAGGTCATTGGTATAGTAATAAGAGAATCTTCCTTGGTGAGCACCTGAGTAATAAGCACCAATGGTTGTTCCGGTTTGCTTGATATCATACGTAACGTTCGCTACAACTCTATGCGGAACCGCAAAATTCGAAATGCTCAGGAAATCCTGGTTTGGTGTATCGATAACCGGTGAACCCAGCCATGAAGATGACGCGTTAGAACCAGAGTTTGAAGATACTTCCTCAGCTTCAGAGTAAGTGTAGAATACCGATCCTGAAAGTCCGTTCCAAGGGCGAAGGCTTGCACCTACCGTAGCTGAGAATGCATAACCTTTCGTATCAGTATTGGTAAGGATCGTGGCATTGTTTGCTCCAATCGCTGAATTATACTGATAGTTTGGCATTTGTCCCGCTGCCGGTGTCGGATAGAAATCCCGCGGCTGGCTCGTCATTTTCACAGTAGAAGGCTTTCTGTTTGCACCGTACTGGAAAACTGCGTTGATATCTTTAGTGTAAAGAACGTCTGATGTAAGCGTGATCAATGAATTTGGAATTCTGTAATCGATCCCGATGCTTGATCTCCACACAGACGGCATCTTGAAATTGCGGTCTACAAGTGCAAATGTACTTGGTGCACCATCAGCCGGTGACTGAATGAACACGTTTCCGGCACCTGCAGGCACATTGTTCAAATGATAATAGATATCCTGTGGCTGGAAAGTGATATTATTGATCCATCCCGCAACCTGCTGATATGAAGTTGGTTCCACGATATTTTGAAGAACCCCTGCGTTGGTCGGCATGTTAGTCAACCATACAAACGGTACACGACCGGAGAAAACTCCAGTACCACCACGAACAGTAAGGGTTCGATCACCAAAAGCATCATAATTGAAACCTAAACGTGGTGAAAGCATTACGTTAGAATTTGGCCACTCGCCAGAAGAATAGTTTGTTGGGTTACCTTTTGTGTCAAGTAATGTCAGATTATCGATAGCTGGGTTTGCAGTAAGATCATTAAGATACATTGGCAATTCAGCACGTAAACCGACAGTGAAATTGAATCTGTCATTCAACGCAATTCGGTCCTGTGCATAAGCAGATAAAAGACCGAAATTTACGCGTGAGTAAGTGTCCTGACCTGCGTACGGATATGTAAGGCCGAACATGATCGGCGCCACTTCGTTGGCTGTACCTGTCGTAAGGAAATCTGCAACTGATGCGTAACGGTAGTAACCTGTTCCCATTCTGGTGTATGAATTACCGAATTTCTGCATCTCATACGCCGCACCTCCGGTAATTGTGTGTTTACCCGCGCTGTAAGTAAGGTTATTGATGATGGAGAAGTTATCATTGATCACATCATTCAGATAAGAGAAAAGCTCCGTACCGAAACTGATGTAGTTTCCGCCGCTTGCAGAACCATCCCATATATCAACAAAAGGGAAAAGTTGATCTGATGGTGTAGTTCTTAAATCCTGGATTTTTGAGTAGGTGAACAATAATTTGTTCGAAAGGCTTGAGTTGAAAGTTGAGTTCAATTCTGCAGTAAGCGACTGTACTCTGTTTTCAAGTGCGTAGTTACCGTTTTCGAATGTCATTGCCTTATCGCTAACACGTCCGTGAGCCGATCTAGGTGAAGGTCCTGATGAAGCATTCGCAACCTGCATTGATTTGGCATTCAAAACATTGTAACGTACGGCAAATTTGTGCTGGTCGCTGATATTCCAGTCAAGTCTCGCGAGGAATTTGTCTCCCTGCTGCTCAGCTTCGTTAGCGTAGCCCTGGTATCTTCCGGGATCGTAACCCCAACGGTTGATCAGGTGATTTCTTACCGCGATAAGGTCTGACTCTTTTACGCGTGAAATGTTATTTGCCGGATCGGAAACACCATCCTGTGAAGCTTTCCAAAGGTTTGCACCTGAAGCGTTAGCGCCCGTAGCAGTTTCTCTTTCAGCACTAACGAAGAAGAATAGTTTGTTTTGAACAAGTGGTCCCCCGATTGTGAATCCATTGGTCATCTGTCCACCGGAAACCTTCGCGATATCGTTGTCGTTAATTTTCCAGCCGCTAAGTTCTTTTCCTGTGTAATACCCGTAAAGTGAACCGTGAAACCTGTTAGTTCCCGATTTTGTTACCGCGTTGATACCTGCACCGGTAAAACCTGATTGGGTAATATCAAATGGTGCGATGTTCACTGAGATTTCCTGGATCGCATCCAAAGAAATAGGCTGTGAATTTCCTCCCGGAAGTGGGTTTGAACTTAAGCCAAAACCGTTATTAAAGTTCGCACCGTCAATCTGAAGGTTGTTGTAACGCGCATCACGGCCTGCAAATGAGTTGCCGTTTGCCTGAGGCGTAAGTCTTGTAAATTCTGTGATGCTGCGGTTTGCCTGTGGAAGCTCCTGAATTTGCTTCAAACCTACATTGGTTGCTGCACCCGTTTTGTTGGTGTTCACCCCGCGTGTACCTGTAAGTACCACTTCAGCGATGTTTTCTGTCTTCTCACCGAAAACAGGGTTTAATGTAAATGGTTGGCCAAGTTCTAAGTACACATCTTCATAAATGATGGGCTGCTCCGTACCGGTACTTACTTCTACACGGTAAGGTCCGCCTACACGCATGTTCGGAAGGTTGAAAGCTCCCGAAGCATTCGCTGCAGCACTATACACTGTACCAGACGGCAAGTGGGTGGCCGTAATTCTGGCACCGGACGTCTGTTTTCCGTCGCGCGTGCTTACAATACCGGTCATGTTACTGGTAGTAACCTGTGCATGTACGTTGCCGTAACCTGCAAAGGCAATTGCAGCGATAAGAACACTCTTCTTAAATGGTTTCAAATTCATATCAACTCGATTAGGTTATAATTGAAAATATCTTTTGCTGCAAAAATGAACAAAAAAAATGAGATTATTATTACAGCGATGTTAAGATTTAAATTTTCTTAAAAATGATATTTAAAAAGCACATTAACAGATAGTTAATGTGCTTAAAAATTTCCCCGAAGAGGAATAATGCATTGCATAATCGCTAAAAATAATTCCCTAAAACGTGCTTTGACATAAGTTTCAGACTACGGCTTTCAAGCTTAAATCTATGTTCGAAGCCGAATGGGTGAGTGCGCCTGCCGAAATAAAATCTACACCTGTTTTAGCGACTTCTTTCAGCATTTCGCGGGTGATTCCGCCCGAGGCTTCCGTTTCACATTTTCCGGCAATCAGGCTCACTGCCTTCGCCATGGTTTGAGTGTCCATATTGTCGAGCATGATGCGGTCTACCTCCATTTTCAGGGCTTCTTCCACTTCTTCGAGGTTGCGGGTTTCCACTTCTATCTTCAGTTTTTTCTTCAGCGACTTGTTGTATTCGCGTGCCATTTTCACGGCATTGGTGATGCTTCCGTTGTAATCGATGTGGTTGTCTTTCAGCATGATCATATCGTACAGGCCATACCGGTGATTGGTTCCGCCACCTATCGCTACCGCCCATTTTTCGCAAATCCTGAAATTTGGCGTTGTTTTGCGGGTATCCAGAAGTCTGGTTTTGGTTCCGAGCAAACGCGAATCCCAGTCGTGCGTCAGCGTTGCGATGCCGCTCATGCGCTGCATACAGTTGAGTACCAGCCTTTCGGTGGAAAGAATAGACCGGGCGCTGCCTGTCACATAAAACGCGATATCGCCCACTTTGGCAGTTGCGCCGTCTTTAATTAAAACTTCAATTTCCAGATTCTTATCAAACTGCTTAAAGACCATCGTGGCCATTTCTACACCAGCCAGGATGCAGTCTTCTTTTACAAGCAACTTGGCTTTTTGCTGCAGATCTGCCGGAATAGTCGCCAGCGTAGAGTGATCGCCATCCTGAATGTCTTCTGCAAGTGCAGATTTTATGAACTGTTTAATATTTTTATCGGTAACGTAACTTGGTTTTTTCATGATTTTATTGAGTAAGATTATTTGCTGGTTGAGTCGCGATCGGTTTATAGTTCCGGCTGTATTCGCTCCAGGAGCCGACGTAAAATGTGGGTATCGGAAGACCTGCATAGTCCATTGCCAGGATCGTGTGACAGGCGGTGACGCCGGATCCGCAATGAACTGCGATATTATTGGCGTTTCCAACAACCTCCTTGAATTGTTTTTTAAGTTCTTCAGGTTTACGGAAAAAGCCGTTTTCGTCAAGATTATTTTTAAAAGGTAAATTGATCGCGCCCGGAATATGTCCTGCAACCAGATCGATAGGTTCAGTTTCGCCATTGTAGCGTTCGGTTTCACGCACATCCACTAAAATATTCGATTCTGCGGATACGTAGCTTTCAATTTGATCCAAATTAATGACCGGAAGCTCCCAGTTTTTGAATTTAATTAATTCAACCTCATCGGCGACAGGTATTTTCTGAGTGATTGGCAAACCGAATTTTTCAGTTTGTTGCAAACCGCCGTCTAAAACCTGAACATTTTCAAGGCCTGCGGCGCGCGCCATCCACCAAAATCTAGCTGCAGCATTCGAGCCGTTTTTATCATCGTAAACAATGAGGTGTGAGTTTTCTTTAATTCCTACGCGCTGCAAAACATCTGCAAATTTTTCAGGTGAAGGAAGCGGGTGACGGCCACCATTTTTGGCATCTGCCGGAATTTCAGCTAAATCTTCATTTAAATCAACATAAAATGCATTTTCGATATGCTTTTCCAGATATCTCTCGTGTGCAGGCTTTCCGCTGCCGGCATCGATGAGTACAACATTTTTATTATTAATTATTTCCGTAAGTTCATTTGGTGAAATAACAGGAGAGATTTTCATACGCTGGTTTTTTGGAATTTAAATCTCAGTTAAGGTCCTTGTTAAAAAATGCGCCTTTATTCTGTTTCATAGCCAGAGAATGTTTGATGATCAGATAGGAAACGTTTACCAGATTCCGAAGTTCTGAAAGTTGTGGCGACATGATGGAATAATTATAAAGTTCGGTCACAGCTTCATAGATTTCGCGCTGTTTCTTTTGTGCCAGCAAAAGCCGTTCGTTAGTCCTTACGATGCTTACCAGATCGCTCATCATTTCCTGAAGCTGTCTGCGGAAATAGGAAATCATTACCATCTCGTCCATCATTTTCAGGCCTTCGTCATCCCATTCTGGCACGGCTTTCAGGTCATCAAAATTAAACCGATTCGCTTTGAGCAGTTCCACAGTTTTCATAGCAGCATTATGCCCGAAAACCAATCCTTCGAGCAGTGAATTTGAGGCGAGTCTGTTTGCGCCGTGAAGTCCGGAATTTGTGCATTCGCCCACTGCAAATAGGTTTGTGATCGAACTTTGTCCGTTCATGTCGGTTTCTATGCCGCCCATCAGGTAATGGCAGGCCGGAACCACGGGAATCAGCTGCTTAAACGGATCGATACCTTCCTGCAGACATTTTTGATAAATATTCGGGAAGTGTTCTTTGAATTTTTCTTCATCCATTCCACGACAGTCGAGCCCGACGTATTCGTCACCGGAGATTTTCAGTTCATTATCGATCGCGCGTGCAACGATATCGCGGGAAGCGAGTTCTTCGCGTTCATCGTACTTATGCATGAATTTTTCACCGTTTTTGGTCCGCAGTTTTGCGCCGTCTCCGCGCACCGCTTCAGAAATCAAAAACAGCATTCCGTCACGTTTTGAGTAGAGTGCAGTAGGGTGAAACTGATAATACTGCATGTTCGAGACCTTTCCGCGCGCGCGATGCACAAAGGCAATTCCGTCGCCTGTTGCGATCACCGGATTGGTGGTGTTCTTGTAAACATGTCCGGCGCCACCTGTGGCTACAAGCGTGATCTTGGCGGTGATTTTTTTAATTATTTTCTGCTTTTCATCTAAAATATAGGCGCCGTAGCAAGCGATATCGTCGGTTTGTGTTTCCTTGCCCGGAACGTGGTGCTGCGTGATGAGGTCTATCACGTAATGATGCGCCAGCATTTCGATATTCGGCGATTTACGTACAGTTTCGAGCAGTGCGCGTTCTATTTCGGCACCCGTGACGTCTTTATGATGAACGATGCGGTTTTCGGTGTGGCCGCCTTCACGCCCGAGTTTGAAATCCCCGCCTTTTTCCATATCGAAATTGGTTCCCCAATCTACAAGTTCCCGAAACCGCGCCGGACCTTCCCTGATGACCATTTCCACCACTTCGCGCTTATTTTCACCATCGCCGGCACGCATCGTATCATCGATATGTTTTTGGAAATCGTCTTTATCAAAATCGGTCACCACAGCAAGCCCGCCCTGGGCATATTTCGTGTTGCTCTCATCCTCATCAGCTTTGGTGACGATGGTGATCTGCGCATCGGGCATTTTTTGGGAAATCTTAATGGCATAGGAGAGGCCGGATATCCCGGAACCAATTACCAGTACATCTGTTTTTATCATTGAAATTAAATGAACTTAAATAATTTTTGATCTGGTTTGCGCACTTTCTTTAAATGCTGGAAGTTGTCATCCGGCGCGCGGTAGCCCAGTGCAAGCGTCACTGCAACACTTTCTTTTTCAGTGTCTAAGCCCAGAATCTCTTCGATGAGGTTTTTTTTAAATCCTTCCATCGGACATGAATCCACTTTCTCCAGCGCGGCCGCAAACATCAGATTTCCGAGTACGATATAGGTCTGTTTTTCAGCCCAAAAGGCAACTTCTTCCTGTTCCGGTTTTTTGGTGTAGCCCTCAATGTTTTTTCGGAACAGGTCCAGACTGCCAACCGGAACTTCGCGAACATCAGAAATGTGCCGGAAATAACCGTCAATGTAGCTGTCATCCACATTTTTTTTAGAAATAAGGATGACCAGATGTGAACACGTTGAGATTTGGGATGGATTATAAAATGCCGGGATCAGTTTGGATTTTATTTCGGCACTTTCTGCGATAACTATTTTGTAAGGCTGCAGGCCAAGCGAACTTGCAGACAGCTTGCCGGCTTGCAGAATGTTTTGCAAAACATCCGCCGGAACCTGCCGTTCGCGGTCGAATTTCTTTACCGAATATCTTTGCTTCAGCGCTTCAATATAATTCATTGAACAAAGATAACAAAAGTAAAAAAGCGCTGACAGCGATTACTTCTGGTGTGGTAAATTAAATTAAAACAGCCCGCCCGGATCAGGATTCTCGAAATATTCATCGGTTTCCAGTGTCGGTCCCTGTGCAGCCTTCACCGCGAGTTGGTCACAGATTTCGTTTTCGGGGTGCCCGGCGTGGCCTTTTATCCAGTGGAAAGTCGTGTTGTGAGTCTTGAGCAGCGGTACCAGCCTTCGCCACAAATCGGGGTTTTTTACGTTTTTAAAATCTTTCTTTATCCAACCCAGCAGCCATTTTTTATTGATAGCGTCGGACACATATTTGCTGTCCGTGAAGATGTGGATGTCGTTGTCCGGAGATTTCAGTTTTTCGAGTGCCACGATCACCGCCAGCAGTTCCATGCGGTTGTTGGTAGTTCGGCGGAAACCTTTGCTGAAGTGTTTCACGTAGTTTTTCTCCGGAACTTTCATCACAATCCCGTATCCTCCTTTTCCCGGATTTCCGCTGCACGCGCCGTCTGTGTAGATTTCTATTCGTAAACTCAATCTGTAATATTTCTTTAAGATAAGCTTCAAAAAAAGCCGGCATTGCACCGACTTAATTTGTATAGCTAAATTTTAATATTTAAAACTCAAATTCATCATCGTCATCCAAATCATTCATCGATGAACCCGACACATTTTGGCTGCCGGGTAAATCAAACGCGGCACCCGGATCAATGGTTGCCCGGATTTTATCAAATCCGCCCGGCGCGTCCATCGCGGCGAAGTTAGACGGTTGATAACCCATCGTGTGCTGGTTCCCAAACAAATCGAGGTCAGCGAACTTCGCGATGTTTTTAAAGAATGACATCCTTACGTCTGCCGTAGCGCCGTTCCGGTGTTTTGCGATGATGAGTTCGGCCTGGTTTTCAGTTGAACTTTCCCCGCCGTCTTCATCATTATCCCACGTGGTGATCTTGTAATATTCAGGACGGAAAATAAACGATACGATATCGGCGTCCTGCTCAATCGCTCCCGATTCCCGCAGGTCAGAAAGCATCGGTCTTTTGCCCGGACGCGTTTCCACCGATCTTGAAAGCTGCGAAAGCGCGATCACCGGAACATTAAGTTCTTTTGCGATTGCTTTTAGGGATCGGGAAATCGTGGCGATTTCCTGTTCGCGGTTTCCGGCGCCCTTACCGGAATTCGCCGTCATCAACTGCAGGTAATCGACCATGATGATCTTCACACCATGCTGCATCACAAGTCGGCGGCATTTCGCACGGAAATCAAATACCGACAGAGAAGGTGTTTCATCAATGTAGAGTGGTGCGTTTTCGAGTTCCGATACATTGGAGAACAGACGCTGCCATTCTTCATCGCTCATCTGGCCTTTACGGAGTTTTTCTGAAGAGATGCCGGTTTCAGAGGCAATCATCCTCGTGATAAGCTGCACAGACGCCATCTCGAGCGAGAATAGGGCAAGCGGAATCTGGTGCTGCACCGCAATGTTTCGTGCCATCGAAAGCAGAAAAGCCGTTTTACCCATAGCAGGACGTGCCGCAATGATGATCAAGTCTGAATTCTGCCAGCCGCCGGTTTCTTTATCAATGTCTCTGAAACCTGACGGAATACCGGAGATTCCTTCTTTGTCTTTTAATGATTTAATGGTTTCAATCGCCTGTTTTACAAGTGTATTTGCTGTGTCAAAACCTTTTTTAATGGTTCCGTTGGTGATTTCAAAGAAAGACTGTTCGGCTTTATCCAAAAGTTCGAATACATCCGTTGATTCTTTGTACGAACTGTCGATTACGTTCGCGGAAACGTTGATCAGGCTTCGAAGAATGAATTTTTCGAGGATGACGCGCACATGATATTCGATATGCGCGCTTGACGACACGCCCATTGTAAGGTCGATGATATAATGATCGCCGCCCGCAAAACCGAGTTTTTCATTTTTCTTAAGTTCCTGGATTACGGTCATCAGGTCAACGGGATGGTTACCTTCATACAGTTTCAGGATCGCACGGAAGATTTCCTGGTGTCTGGGATCGTAAAATACGTCTGCCGTAAGTAAATCTATCGAGTAATCGAGGCCTTTTTTATCAATAAGGAAAGTCCCGATCACCAAACGCTCAAAATCTACTGCGTTTGGCGGCATTTTGCCATCGGAAATGGAAAGCTCACGCGCAAAATTGCCGTGAATCAGTGAAGATAAAGTTTCCTTCTGTGTCATGGGACAAAGATAGTTTTTTTTGAAATCGCCTGCCATTTATTAACCAACAATAGCCCGTGTTTCTGGGTTAAAATGTTGGTAATGAATGCTAACCGATGTTAATAAGTCAATATCTGTCTGAAGGTAAAATGCCCGGGTTCCTAGCCCCGATTGCAGCGGAAATCCCCGCCTAAGCGGGATTGCAGCGGAAAGCGGGTGGAGTCTTCAGAATGAACGAAAATTTGTAGCTCCTTAAAAATATTTTAATACTCCATTTTCCGGAGTTTCGGGTTGGTAGTTCCCACCAGCAGCGCGATGAGCACCGTAGCTGTACCACCGAATATCACGGAGCGTACCACGCCGAAAAGCTTGGCAGCCACACCACTTTCGAACTGCCCCATCTCGTTGCTCGACATGATGAAGATTGAATTTACACTGAGCACGCGGCCGCGCAGGTGATCTGGTGTTTTCAGCTGAACGATGGTGCCGCGGATGACAACCGAAATACCGTCGAGCATGCCACTCAGCATGAGGAAACCGAATGAGAGCCAGAAAAGTTGCGAAAAGCCGAACGCGATGATGCAGAGACCGAAACCTGCAACCGCCGCCAGCAGTATTTTTCCCTGATTTTTCTTCAACGGAAAGAAGGCCAGAAACGCGATAATGCACATGGAACCTATGTCTGAAGCTGCATTCAGCAGGCCGAAACCTTCCGAACCCACCTTCAGGATGTCTGACGCGAACACCGGAATCATTGCCACAGCACCGCCGAACAGCACCGCGAACATGTCCAGACACAGCGCACCCAGGATTTCCTTGGTTTTGTAGATGTACGCGACGCCTTCGCGCATGCTTTGTACCACGCCGATGTCGCGCTGGCCGTTTTCTGAATGATGCTTTTTCAGGAACCAAAAGAAGAACGAGGAAAGCACCATAAGTACGACCACTACCAAAATAGTCCCCGAAATATCAATCCAGTGAATCAGGAAGCCACCGAGCGCGTGTCCGCAAACCGAAGCCGTGAGAAATGTGCCTTGGTTAATAGTAATAGCGTTGGGCAAAGTCTCGCGCGAAACTATTTTGGGGATCATCGACGGGATGATGGGTCCGAGGAAAGCCCGGCAAAAACCCGTAAAAAATATCACTGCGTAAATGAAGTATGAGATCTGCAGATTGCTGAAATGTAAAAGTCGGTGCCCGAAAAAAGCCGGGATGATGAGCAAACCTATGAGGAAAACATAGATGTAGTTGCAGATCAGCAGCAGTTTCTTTTTCTCCGAATTATCGATCACATGGCCTGCGTACAGCGCGGTGAACACAGCCGGTATCACTTCTGAAAGCCCGATGAGGCCGATTGCAAACGGGTCTTTTGTAAGCTGGTAAATCCACCAACCCATCAGCGTAGCCAGCATGCGGAAAGAAAGTACCAGAAAGAAACGTCCGGCCATAAGGTTCCGGAACTCGGGAATTTTCAGCGTTTGTAGAGGCGTGAGTGAAATCATGTGCAAATGTAAATCTTGCCCGGCATTTTTCAGGGAAAAATTATCTTTGCGTTTATGAACTGGATTTTACTGATCATCGGCGGTCTTTTCGAAACCGGATTTGCGACCTGTCTCGGCAAGGCGCAGGAAACCACGGGCCGTGAAAGCTTTTTCTGGTGGGCCGGATTTGCCATCTCGCTTTCGCTGAGTATGTTCCTGCTTTATAAAGCGATTTCGTACGGCAGCAACCCGATTCCCGTGGGAACAGCGTATGCAGTGTGGACGGGAATTGGTGCAGTGGGCGGCGTGATGGCGGGAATTTTCATATTTAATGAGCCCGCGACCTTCTGGCGGATGTTTTTTGTCTTTACACTGATCGCCTCTGTTGTTGGGCTGAAGGCGGTTTCGAACTAAATTAGAGAATTTAAAACAAAAAAAGCCTGCAAACGCAGGCTTTAAAAATAGAAGTTAAATCTATTTTTTGATAAGTTTTGTAGTTTCGATAACTTTTGAACCCGCATAAACTTTAACAAGATATACTGCTTTCGGGAGTTTTTCTACATCGATAGAATTGCTTGCTGAACTTGTAACCAGTTTGCCGTTCATATCATAGATTTCGGTTTTCGTGATGGCATGTTTCCCGTTTGCTTTCACGTTCACTACGCTAACTGCAGGATTCGGGTAAACGGAAACATTTTTACGGTTTGAGTAAACTTCGCCCGTTCCCAGTGCAGTTTCGCCAGTAATAGAGAATGCCATCCCCGGCATAGGGTCTCCGGTCAGGTCGGAGATTGTGCTCCAGTCTGTTGCTCCTGCCTGAAAAAGATCTTCCTCATCAATAAGGACAGGCTCAGCAAAATTACCGGTTGGCGTGCCTGCCCAGTAGAATATTTCAGAAGAATCTGCACCATATTCATCACCAAGGTCTACGATCGGTGCGAATGCAACCCAATACCTTTTGTTGGCATCCAGCGTAAGAGTTTGTCCTAAAGCCTGCGTTACATTGACATCGATAGTAAATTCCCACGGGTTTTCAGTAGAGATAGCAATGGCACTGCTACCGCGCAAATTGATGGCTGCTACCGCATTCCCCGCATTTGTAGGTGTGCCGGCCGGCTTGCCGTTATCGTCATTGAAGATGTACATCTTTGCACCAAGTAGGTAATCAGGTAAATCATCGTAATCCTGTGTGCCGTAGAAAACAAACTTGTCAACTTTTACAGCTTCTGTAAGCTGGAAATCGTCTGCAGCAATGATCTGCGCATCATCCTGATCAACCATTGAAATAATAGCATTGTCAAAATCTGCTGCCTGCTGAAATTTAATGCTGCTCTCTTTCAGATTAGAGACAAAAGGTTTGTGAAGGCCAGTGTCGCTTTTTTTGAAAAAGCTTTTTTTCGCGGTCTGCGCATTTGAGAATGTTATCGCTAACATTGCTCCCAAAACATAAAATTTTCTCATAAATAATAATTATTTCGGCTAATATAAGGCGGTATCACGTGATTTCCTAGGAAATGCGTAATTCCGAACTTCCATTTTACCCGATATTAGAATCTAATGCTTTGGAATTTATGAATTTAGACCCTAAAAAAATTTGAATAATAGACCGGATGCAGAATGAGTTTCACTTATACAAAACAAAACCACCCTATTCGGATGGTTTTGGTCTTAAGTCCGTTTAATTTCAGGATTTCAGTTTTTCCAGAAAATCACCGATTTTCCTGTCATTCGCGAGTCTTGGAATCTTGTTCTGGCCGCCAAGTTTCCCTTCAGATTTTGCGTATTCGTGAAATGCGTTTTTCTTTAGTTTGCCGATTACCAGAGGTTTTAAAATGTTTCCGGCAATCAGGTCATCATAATATGTATTTCGGCGCCGCATTTCTTCATCTAAATTTATTCTGAATGCTTCCATGTCCGCCGGTTCTTTCTCAAACTCGATGAACCACTCATGATAAGGCAAACCTTCGGCAGGATTCACCTGTGGCGCCAGATGAAATTCGGTGATCTGAGCCGGAAATTTTTCAACTGTGGCCTTCATTGCTTCCTCCACTTCAAACGCAATCACGTGTTCACCAAAAGCCGAAGTGAAGTGTTTGGTTCTGCCCGACACCACGATTCTGTAAGGATCTTTAGAAATAAATCGCACCACATCACCAATAGAATACGCCCAAAGTCCGGAATTGGTCGTCAGGATCAGTGCGTAATCTTTGTGAAGTTCCACGTCTTTTAACGTAAGCCGTTGTGCATCGGGTTTTCCGTAGGTATCTAGCGGCACGAATTCGTAAAAAATTCCGTGATTGGTCAACAGCAGTAAACCTTCTTTGGTATAATCATCCTGGAACGCAAAAAATCCTTCGCTCGCCGGAAAAGTCTGGATGGTGTCCACAGGTTTTCCCAAAAGTTCGTTCATTTTCTCGCGGTAAGGCTCGAAATTTACACCGCCGGTAATGACCAGTTGGAGATTCGGGAAAAGTTCCGTGATTTTTTTGCCGTTTCGCTCGATGAGTTTTTCAAAATACATGATCAGCCACGGCGGTATGCCCGAAATCAGTGTCATATTCTGCCTTTCGGTTTCCTTTACAATCTCGTCCACTTTGGTTTCCCAGTCGTCGATGAGGTTTGTTTTTTCACTCGGAAGGCGGTTTTTCTGAAGATAATTCGGGATGTGATGAGCAACAATTCCGGAAAGACGGCCGGTTTTAATTCCGTTAATTTCTTCAAGTTCCGGACTTCCCTGCAGGAAAATCATTTTTCCGGCCACGAAATCTGAATTGTTTTTCTGGCTGATATAATGAAAGATCGCGCTTTGCGCGGCAGCGAGTTGATAAGGCATTCCTTCTTTTGAAATCGGGATGTATTTCGAACCTGAAGTGGTGCCTGAAGTTTTCGCAAAATATTCCGGTGTTTCTGTCCACAGAATATTGCGCTGGCCTTTTTTTACTTTTTCGATATAAGGTTTTAACTCTTCATAATCAGCAATTTGCACGTGTGTCTGGTAATCTTGGATGGTTTTGATTTCTTCAAAATTTCGTTCCCGTCCAAACAATGTCTTTTCCGCGGTTTTTACAAGCGAAAGCAGAAGCTGGTGCTGATCTTCTACCGCATTATTTTTGAATTTTGCGGTAGCTTTAACGTGCTTTTTTGCCCAAATAAGCGCGATTTTTTTCTTGATGAAATTTATCATTCAGCAAATTTAAATATTATTGATGCGAAAGGTCTAAAAATTATACCTGTAACCCAAACTCAAGCTTAGCAGGACCGAGCGGCTGTAGTATCTCCGGATATCAGCATTTTCATTAAATGTGTTGCCGAAGTAGAAATTCGCTTTTCCTGCTACGAAAACCTGCTGCGGCCCATCCAGCGTGTAAATTGCTTTCCCGCCAAGGTGAAACCCGACCGCTTTTTCTTTTAACTGTTCGGAACCAAGGTCAATGAAATTATTCGTCAGCCGGTAAAAGGAGAATCCGGCCATTTCTTCAATGTAAAAATCTTCGGAAATCTCATCGCGGTGCGTCAGGAAAGCATCGATAACGGTCATCCGCGGCGAACCGAGGTTGCCGTAGCTGTTTCTTCGGCCATAATCTACATTCGAAAAATAGGCGCTGTAATCAATCCCTACTCCGAAATTGATCGGTGTCATCAGGTTTCCACCGAAACCAAAACCGTAAAAAGGCTGCAGGTCTTTGGCGAGCCAGTTATTTCCGATCGGTTTCATCGCAAGCACCTTCACATCGATGTTCGAAACTACATCGAGACCTTTTTTCCGCTTCTGGCTCAAAAAAAGCGCCGGCGAAATCAT
This sequence comes from Kaistella pullorum, assembly GCF_014837035.1. Taxonomy (GTDB): domain Bacteria; phylum Bacteroidota; class Bacteroidia; order Flavobacteriales; family Weeksellaceae; genus Kaistella; species Kaistella rhinocerotis. Next base: position 769,242 of record NZ_JACSPS010000001.1, read on the forward strand.
TAAAAGTAAAATAACGATCCTCATTTCGTCAGCACTATTTCGTTGAACTTAAGGTAAGTGATTCCTTGCGGAACATTGATCTGCATTGAATCTGCGGAGATTGTCAGCCCGGATTTTTCGGCTTTGAAAGATTTTATTTTTTCGGTGGATGTCAACGAAAAGCCATCATTTGAGATGGGTCCGGAAAGTGTGAAAGATCCGCCCGCCTGCAGCGCGGTTTGTGCTGTCACGATATTATTGCTGATGATTTTAAGCCTGAATTTATTGAAATCTACCGTCGCAGAAACCATCTGGCCTTCTACGTAGGCTCTCGGATTGTCTGTTGAATCACTTCGGCAACCGCTCATTATCAGTGCAAAATAGATATACAGCAGGCCTGTAACAGGACGGAATTTCATTGGCTAATTTTGTTTAAAAATACAAAAAAACTGCTTCAATAAAATTGAAACAGTTTCAGTGTATAGTGTCGTTACAGACTATCGGTTGGCATTAGCCGTCCAGGTTTTTCCGTTATTGCTGTAAAATATTTTCAGGTCTTTATTGTCGATCCTGATGTACGATGTTGCCGTAGAACCCAACATCACCATTGTGTTGTCGCCTTCTTTCTGGAATTCGATTCCGTTGATATCCGGAATTCCGTCTGAAAATCTGAAGTTGTACTTCGTAGCGCTGCCGATTTTCGTTACAAATACGCTTCCGTTTTCCTTTGTAATCGAGGTGGTGCCGTCATCATACGTGAGTGTTCCGCGGTAGGTGCCGGCAAAGAAATCGTTGTCTGACGGATCATCGTCGCGGCTGCATGAGCTCAGCGCGAAAACGGAGAAAATTAACATCAGAAGTCCTGCGAATTTGGCAGTCTTTCGGAAGATTGAGGTTTTAGTTTTAAATGCAATCCTTTTCATAATACTATTTTTTACGGTTAACGCGTGTGACTTTTCAAACGGTGTGCCACTAAAACATTGCTTTAAAAGTATTTGGATAACAGTTTGCTGCCCAATAGCTAATAAATTTTGACAAATAAAATCTTAAATTTGCATGTCTTAACGGTTCCGGAAATTTTCCGGAATCGTTTTTGACGTTTGAGATCTTCTCATCGAAATTCCCAAATTATTTAAATGCAGTTAAAAAACATAAGTCAAAACTTCCTGCCCGATATGCTCAAAAGTGGTTTCGGTGCAGAGATTTTTAATAATATAGATGATCATAGCCGCCTTTCTGTACGGGGTTCCGCAGGTTCATCGCCGTCTGTCTTCGCAGCAGAACTTTTTCTTACGCGCAAAAAAACCATTCTTTATTTAATCGAAGATAAAGAAGAAGCGCTTTACGCCACTGCCGAAATGGAAGATCTGCTAGGCAAGGAAAATGTGCTCTATTTCCCGGCGACCCATCTTGCGCCTTACCAAATAGAGAAAACGCAAAATGCAAATCTGGTCTTGCGAACGGATGTACTTAATCAGCTGAATGCGTCTAAAAAACATAAGGTCATCGTCGCATCTTTCGCAAGCCTTTCCGAGAAAGTATTAAAAAAAGAAGATTTCAATGCGATTTCGCACCGCATAAAAGTGGGTGAAAGCCTGGATTTCGATTTCACTGGCGAACTTTTGCAACAGTTCAATTTTCAGCTTACCGATTTTGTGTCGGAGCCCGGCGAATTTTCCGTGCGTGGCGGCATTGTGGATGTGTTTTCTTATTCTAATGAAGAGCCGTACCGAATCACTTTTTTCGGTAATGAAATCGAAAGCATTAAAACATTTAATATCGAAACGCAGCTTACCAACGGCAAAGTGAACGAATTTCAGTTGGTTTCGAACATGAATTTCGCGGTCTCAGGGAGCAAAGTGCCGCTATTTGGACTGTTGCCGAAAGACAGTTTCGTGATTTCGAACAACGCCTTTTTGGCTGTGAGGAAGATCAAAGATTTCTTTGCGAAGGCGGAGGAAATGTTCGAAAATTTAAACAAAGACATCAAGCATCAAAAGCCCACAGAACTTTTCGTGTCCGACAGCGAATTCGCTGAAAATCTGGAGCGCTTCAAGCTTATTGATTTTACGATCGAACCATTAAAGTCTGGAACCGGCAACACAATAGAAATTGAACTGAGCCAAAGTCCGCAGCCGAGTTTCCACAAGAATTTTGAGTTGCTGATAGATGATTTAAAAGAAAAACGACGTGACAATTTCGATATTTGGATCTCGTTTTCCACAGAGAAGCAAAAAGAAAGGCTTGAGGCAATCTTTGAAGAGATCTCGACGGGAAATTCTGACGATTTTGAATCTGAAGATGTTGATTCGGTGAGTGTTTCAAAGATTTTCTTTAAATCTTTCAAATCTGAACTTCACGAAGGTTTCGTAGATGCCGACCACAAAATTTCGGTTTACACAGATCACCAGATTTTCGACCGTTACCAAAGATTTAAAGCTAAAAATACTTTTGCAAAATCTGAGCAGCTCACGCTGAAAGACCTCATGCAGATGAAAGTCGGTGATTATATCACGCATATCGACCACGGCATAGGCAAATTCATGGGTTTGGTAAAAGTAAACAACAACGGCAAAGTGCAGGAATGTTTTAAACTCACCTATAAAAACGGCGACTTGCTGTACGTAAGCATTCATTCACTGCACAAAATCTCAAAATATAACGGCCCGGACGGAAAAGAAATCGTTTTGAGCAAATTGGGTTCGCCGGCCTGGAAAACATTAAAGCAAAAGACTAAAGCGAAAGTAAAACAGATCGCTTTCGACTTGATAAGACTTTATGCGAAGCGAAAAACCGCGAAAGGTTTCGCCTTCACACCCGATTCTTATCTACAGAACGAGTTGGAAGCCAGTTTTTTGTATGAGGATACGCCCGATCAGGAAAAAGCGACGCTCGACGTGAAAACCGATATGGAAAAGGAAACCGTGATGGACAGGCTGATTTGTGGTGATGTAGGGTTCGGCAAGACGGAAATTGCGGTGCGGGCAGCTTTCAAGGCAGCTACGGATGGCAAACAGGTTGCGATTTTAGTGCCGACGACCATTCTGGCTTTCCAGCATTACAGAAGTTTTAAGGAAAGGCTTAAAGATTTTCCGGTAAACATCTCTTATTTGAACCGCTTCCGCACGGCAAAACAGAAATCGGAGACGCTGAAAGGTCTGGCAGAAGGCAAGGTGGATATCGTGATCGGAACGCATCAGTTGGTAAGTCCGACGGTGAAGTTCAAGGACTTAGGTCTTCTGATCATCGATGAAGAACATAAGTTTGGTGTGGCGGTGAAGGATAAACTCAAGACTTTAAAAAATAACATTGATACGCTGACGTTAACCGCGACGCCTATTCCGAGGACACTGCAGTTTTCGCTGATGGCCGCGCGGGATTTATCGGTGATCAAGACGCCGCCGCCAAACCGTCAGCCGGTAGAAACCAGTATTGTAGGTTTTAGTGAAGAAATTATCCGCGATGCGATTTCATACGAAATCCAGCGCGACGGCCAGGTTTATTTCATCAATAACAGAATTGAAAATTTAAAGGATATCGCCGGACTTATCCAAAGGCTTGTGCCTGATGCTAAGGTAATTACGGGCCACGGACAGATGGAAGGCAAACAGCTCGAACGCAACGTACTTGACTTCATGGAAGGTAAATATGATGTTTTGGTTTCGACGACTATTGTAGAAAGCGGCGTGGACGTGCCGAACGCCAACACCTTGTTCATCAACGATGCGCAGCGTTTCGGGATGGCCGATTTGCACCAGATGCGCGGAAGGGTAGGACGAAGCAACCGGAAGGCTTTCTGTTATCTGATTACGCCGCCGTTTGATATGATGACATCGGATGCAAGAAAAAGACTGGAGGCGATCGAGCAGTTTTCGGATCTTGGAAGCGGCTTCCAGATTGCGATGAAAGACCTTGAAATCCGTGGTGCGGGCGATCTTCTTGGCGGTGAACAGAGCGGTTTCATCAACGAAATGGGCTTTGATACGTACCAGAAAATTATGCAGGAAGCGTTGGAAGAACTTCAGAATGATGAGGAATTCGGCGAACTTTTCGAAAATGAAGAAGACCGCAAAAAATTATTTAAATCCACCAAAGAAGTAAATATTGACACTGATCTTGAACTGATGCTGCCTGATGTTTATGTTCAAAGCATTGAAGAAAGACTTTCACTTTACCAAAAACTGGCTGAAATTCAGAACCGCGAAGATTTAAGAAAGTTTGAAAACGAACTTAACGACCGCTTCGGCGCATTACCGCCTGAAGCTAAAAATCTGTTGAAATCTGTTGAGCTCAAATGGATTGCGGCTGAAATTGGTTTCGATAAGATCGTGGTGAAAAACGGTGTTTTCCTGGGCTACTTTCCACCAAATCCGCAGGATAAATTTTACCAAAGCGAGAAATTCAGAAACATTATCGCTTATCTTCACCAAAATCCTGCTGAGGCCACATTAAAAGAAAAAGTGAACAAAGAAGGCAACCAACTGATGATGCGCAAAGAAAATGTGCAGAATGTGGATGAGGTGAACCGGGTTTTAGAAAGGATTATTGCATAAAACAAAATCGATGAAAAAAATATTTGTGTTATTTCTGTTTATTGCGGGGTATTCCACATTGTTGGCGTGCAAATGCGGCAGTTTGGGAATGGTGGGAATTAATTTCCAGAAATCGGATTTCGTAGGTGAGATTGAAATTTTAAAAATCCGTAATTCGTCGTCAAAATCGCGCACTTATTTAGCTGATGTAAAGGTTCTGAAATTATATAAAGGCAAAGAGATCAATACTTTAGAAGTACACGGATTAATGGGGGGTATTCAGAGCGCTGCGTGTGAAGTACAGATTAAACAGGGACAAAAGTTTTTGATGTATTTGTCAGGTAACGATGGCGATACGATAATGTCGATGACAACTTCCGGTAATAACGCCACTACGGGTAAATATTTCACCGTTTCAGCCTGTACACCCAAATCGGAAATCAAAGAAAACAGCCGAACACTGGCCTTAGAACGCGCGGCGCTTGAGTTTTTAGCTTCAAATCCGAGTGATCTGGCGCAGGCATTTTATTTAGATAATTCCGTTTCTGCAATTTCCGACGGTGATTTTAAAAGCTATATAATTACAGAACCGGCACGGTCATTTGCGGTTTATAAACTTAAAGTTAACGGTAAATCTGAAGTTGAGGAAATTGAAGCTCTCCAGAACTTCGGCAGTTCCCAGGATGGCGAGATTATGAGGCTTATTAAAAAGAATTTTGTGATAGGAAAAGATTTTTTTAGTGAGGTTCGAAACGAGGAGGTTCTTCTTACTTTATTTTATAACCCTGATAAAAATGCAAGTACATGGGGCGACACCCTGACGCAAAGCTTAGTGGAGCCCATTTTTGATTAACCGTCAATGCCTCCAAATACGAAGTTTGGGCCAAGTTTAAAGTTTTAGAAAAAGAGTACTTTTGCTTTAAGTAAATATACAATGCAAACAATAAAATCATTTTTAATTTTAATAATCAGCCTCACTTTCGTGGTTTCGTGCCAGCCCGGCCGTGATGAGAACGGCGACCTGCTTTTTGGGCTTGATACAGATGCACCAACTGGCGGCGGCGGGTCCGGCACGTCGAAATTGCTTCATAAACTTACAGCGCCCGATGGTTCAGGCGGAAATTATACGATAACATATAATTATGCACTTGGTAAGCTGACGAATGTTAGATCAAGCGATAATTCGGTGTCGTATGACCTGATTTACGACAACAATAACATCAGCAAGATAAAAGTGGTTCAGGATGATGGAGGAACCGTTACGACCACCAATTTTGATATTTCCTATACCAACGGGAAATTTACGGAAGCTAAAGGTACGGGTGTGGAAGATTCGGGTAATTCGTTTAACAATACCATAACAGCGAGTTATGCCGCCGGAAAAGTTTCGAAAATCGTAAGTAAAATGCAGGGTATCGACATCTCTGATCCCACTGTGACTTACGATATGTTCACGATGCAGAATGATATTACCTACAGCGGAAACAATATCTCCGTCTGGAAATCTACGATGAGTATGCCGCCCATTACGATTCCGCCAATTGTACTCACTGCCAACTTCAGTGATTATGATTCTTACAAAAATCCTTTCAATACTTTGCCTGAAGTTTTCAATATCGTAAGCGCGGTTTTTGGTACTGATACCACTCCGGTTACCGCTTTTTCAGCCAATAATTACATAAAAGTCAGCGTTGAAGGCCAGACAGTTACTTACACATATACGTACGATGCTGATGGTTATCCAACTAAAGCAGCTGCATCCGAAAATGCTGGAACTTTAACTTTCGAATACACAAAATAGAATTTTTCAGATGAAATATCTTATCGTCGGTCTCGGCAATAAAGGAGATGAATACACTGAAACCCGGCACAATGTCGGGTTTAAAGTTGCTGAAAAGATCGCAGAAACCATTGGTGCCCCGTTCAAATCTTCCAATTTTGGTCTGATGGCTGAAGGCAAGTATAAAGGCCGGAAGGTTTTTATTTTAAAGCCCGATACTTATATGAATCTTTCGGGAAACGCCGTGAAATTCTGGCTTCAGAAAGAAAATATTCCGGTCGAAAATTTAATGATTGTCACTGACGATCTTTCTCTGCCTTTCGGGACTCTTAGGATGAAAATGAAGGGTTCAGATGCCGGACATAACGGTTTGAAAAGTATTCAGGAGCAGCTACAAACACAAAATTATCCACGCCTCAGGTTTGGGATTTCGGCTGAATTCTCTGAAGGAAAACAGGTTGATTATGTGCTCGGAAAATGGAGCGAAGACGAAAAAGAAAAACTTCCCGAAAGAATCGAGAAGTTTTCTAAAGCATGTCTGTCCTTTGTTTTCGCCGGAATTCAGAATGCGATGACCGGATTTAACGGTAAATAATTAAAGCCAGCTTACAACGCCACTTTCAACACAGTAATTTGCGCCCACAATCTTTATGCTGCCTTCTTCCTCCAGTTTACGGAGCGTTGAACTCTGCGTACGGATATCCGAAATGGTGCGTTTGATATTACAGATGTTCACCCTTTCGAGAAGATCGCTGTTTGAGGAAGAACGCTCTTCACCTTCGCGCAGAATCTCGTTGATGCAGCCTTCAAAATTGCTGATCAGATGGTTAAGATTTTCCATGCCGGCCGGTTCAATACTACGCGCATCAAGACCGCCTTTCAGTGCGCCGCATTTGCTGTGGCCTAAGACGACAACAAGTTTTGAGCCTGCAACATTACAGCCAAATTCCATTGAGCCAAGGATGTCTTTATTTACAAAATTCCCGGCGATACGGATGCTGAAAATGTCTCCCAATCCCTGATCAAAGATAAGTTCCGCAGAAGTGCGGCTGTCGATACAGCTTAAAACCACGGCGAAAGGCCATTGTCCGGCGCGGGTATCATTCACCTGCTCTAATAAGTTGCGGTTCATTTTAAGGTTCTGTACAAAACGTTGATTACCTTCCTGCAGAAATTTCAGGGCTTTATCCGGAGTGGTTGTGGTTTGGGTTTCTAATGTATGTGCTTTCATTATTTTTTTAAATTCTTTATTACTTAACTATTATATTGCTCTTCTGTGTGCGATGATTACGTGCGAATCTTCGTCTTCTGCGTATTCGCGGTAAGATGTTTTGAAACCGAGCAGGGTAACTTCAATATCTTCTTCTTTCGCTCTGATGTTGGCAAATTCCTGAATCATATCCAGAATGTCGGTCGCGATGTAGGACGTTGAGCGTGCATCAATACACACTTTTGAGTTTGGTCTTACATTTTTAAGTGTTTTCTTGATGGCTGCTTTATTCAGAAATGAAACTTCCTCGGCCAGTTTAATATTGATATCATCGGCGTCATCCAGATCTTCGCGGCTTAGATAATAAGCTCTCTTCATATTTCCCTGCAGGATATAGAAAACTGAAATCAGCAATCCGATTCCCACACCTTTTAAAAGGTCTAATGAAACTACTGCGATCACGGTGGCGATAAACGGGATAAACTGATATTTGCCTTTATGCCAGAAGTGCATGATGGTTGCGGGCTTCGCGAGTTTGTAACCTACCAGAATCAGAACTGCTGCAAGTGTGGCAAGCGGAATTAAATTCAAAATAAACGGTATTGAAAGTACGCAGACCAAAAGCAGCACGCCATGAATCATGGTTGAAGTTTTTGACGTTGCACCGGCATTTGCATTCGCGGAACTTCTCACTACAACCGAAGTCATCGGAAGGCCGCCAATCGCGGCGGAAAGCAGGTTTCCGATACCCTGCGCACGGAGTTCAAGATTGGTATCTGTAATCCGGCGGTGCGTATCGAGGCGGTCTGAAGCTTCAATACAAAGAAGCGTTTCAATAGATGCCACAATCGCGATTGTTGCACCGACGATCCACACTTTAGGATTTAGAAAACCGTTCAGATCCGGGAAAACCAGCATATTCGTAAAGTCTGCCGCGGTTTGCGGAACCGGAAGCGAAACCAAATGCTCAGGTCCGATCGCTAACGAACTTCCGGATACAACGAAAATATAATTGAGCAGGATGCCCGCTGCTACGGCTACAAGCGCTCCCGGAATGATTTTTATTTTCTTTAAAAATGGAAATTTATCCCAGGCAAGCAAAATTGAAACGGAAACCAACGTCACGATCACCGCACCCATGTGAACTCCGGACAAAAGCTGGCTGAAATAAGCCGGATTGAAACCGTTTTCGAATAGCGTTTCTTTGGTCTCGAAACCGTTTGTGAAGCCGAATGCATTCGGGATCTGGGTTAGAATAATAATGATCCCGATACCGGCGAGCATTCCTTCAATCACATTGGTAGGAAAATAGTTCGAGATACTTCCCGCGCGGACAAAACCGAGAATCAGTTGAAATAATCCGGCAATAAGTCCGGCGCACAGAAACAGCTCAAATGCGCCAAGATCTGTAATGGCCGTAAGTACAATTGCAGTAAGGCCGGCTGCAGGTCCGGAAACAGAGATGTTGGAATTACTGAGGTAACCCACAACAAGGCCGCCGATGATTCCTGCAATAATGCCGGAAAGTGGCGGTGCGCCGGATGCAAGTGCAATCCCTAAACAAAGCGGAAGTGCAACAAGAAAGACGACGAGGCCGGAAGGGAAATTTTCTTTAATCCCTCCGTATATAGATTTTGCTTTTTTCATTTTAGAAAAAGTGGTATAACGTAAAATACTGCGTATGAGTAAATTACTGTGTTGGAAAATAATTATTAATCACAGATTTGTGTCCGTTTCGGCATGGAAACAGCTACAAATACAATCGGAGAAAAAATTATGCTTCCGGAGGTGGAGAAAATATAGTGAGGAAAGGCGAAAGATGAACAGAATCATCAGTCCAGAGGAAAGATTTGCTGTTCTGGTCAGCCTGGAAAAATTTCAGAAAATCATGGACATTCAAAGTGTCCGGAACGGTTTTTTCGTTAATAACCAACGGAGAATGCTGGCTCTCTTCTTCGGATATCACCACATTGGTCGCCGGCAAATTCCACCCGAAAGCTACGGCAATACTTGGTAAAGCCATAAAATTCAGGAAGACCGTCAATGTAATGATACTCCAGATTTTCATATTGTTTTATCTAAATCAGATGAGGTTTTTATTTTTTTTCTTGCTCATCACCCAATCAGAATTGGTAAGGTTGTAAATCTTCTGAATATCTTTCAGCGTACTCTCAAAGTCAATTTCAAGATCGATTATCTTACCCGTTCGTAGGTCGAAAACCCAGCCGTGAACGATAGGATATTCATCTACCAGATATTCTTCCTGTACAACCGCCATTTTTGTCACGTTGATGCACTGCTCTAAAACATTGAGTTCCACGAGCCTGTCATACCGTTTCTGCTCGTCATCAATCGCATCCAATTCTAGCTGATGAATCCTGTACACGTCGCGGATGTTGCGCAGCCACGGGTTCAGGATGCCTAAATCTTCGGGAGTCATCGCTGCCCGAACGCCACCGCAGCCGTAATGTCCGCAAACAATGATGTGTTTCACTTTCAGATGCTGTACCGCGTATTGTATGGCTGAAGTTACATTCAGGTCGAGGCTGTTCACCAGGTTCGCAACGTTTCTGGAAACGAAGACTTCGCCCGGTTTCAGACCCATCATCTCTTCCGCCGAAACCCGACTGTCCGAACATCCAATGTACAGATAATCAGGATTTTGTGAGCTTGAAAGTGTTTTGAAGAAGTCTTTGTCTTCTGCCAGTTTACTTTCAACCCACTTTCGGTTATTCTCAAATATTACTTCGTAAGATCTTTTCATATTGGGGCTAATGAACCTGTTTTGATTGTCGGTTTCGTGCAAAAGCACCGCTCCGAACGCGCACAAAAATAAAAATTAGAATTTAAAACGGGCTAAAATTAACAAGATTTAATACAAAAAAGTACGTGTAACAGTAGATCAATCCTCAATTTTATTACCAATGTAGCCTTCCGTTGCGGCCGGATTTGGAATGATGGTCGCCGGGTTGCCGGTTACTACAGAATCATTCGGTACATCAAAATTTACGTAAGCGTTCGGTGCAATTAATACATTATTTCCAACCGTTATATTACCGACTAAAACAGCATTAGGCCCGATCCATACTTCGTTTCCGATGGTGGGTACGCCCTCTTTTTTTCCGCGGTTGGCCTGCGCGATCGTCACACCTTGCGCGACGTTGCAGTTACGACCTATTTTCGTTTTTGGATTGATAACCACTGCGCCCCAATGTCCCAGGTAAAAACCCGCCCCGATCTGCGTTTCCGGATAAATCTGGAAACCGTATTTTATCTGATGATGACGCAAAACCAGTCGCCAAAACATTCCCAGAATTGAATTTTTCGGGTGACGCTGGGTTTTCCTTAAAATGTAAATGAAATGAAGATTCGGGTTTACGCATTTCATCCAGATGCCCGGTGTATCAAGCATTTTGCCGCTTTCGCGGTAGAAATCTTTCTGGATGATATTGTTTTTCGGCATCAGAGCAAAGTTAGCAGATATTTCGAATCAGAGCCCGTCTATGATATCCATAATTTCCCGCACCGAGTTTTCAAGGCTGAATGGCAGCACATGATTGTTCAGGTTTTGCTGATATTCGAGGAAGATTTCATGATCCTGCATCGCTTTCTTTAAGCCTTCATACAGGCCTTCTTCAGAATTTTCTACGATCAATCCGAGGTTTCCATTTTCTAAAATCTCACGCGCACCCGAAACATCCGTGGCAATGATGTTCTTTTTTAAAGTCACGGCTTCAGACAGTACAGTCGGAAAGCCTTCATATCGGGAACTGAGGACGAAAAAATTAGCCGCCTTTAGGTGTGGATACGGATCGTTTGAAAAGCCGGTCATTTCTGCATAATCGCCTAAATTAAGGTCTTCTTTAAGTTTTTTAATCTTTTCAAAATCATATCCGTCGCCGATAATTTTCACATTGAAACTAAACCCTTCGTCCAAAAGTCTGCGCTGCACTCTCAACAGACGGTCAAAACCTTTCTGCGGAAAAACGGTACCGATTGCCACGAATGTCGGCACGTTGGATTTGGCAATTTCTAAAGGTTTCCCCGCGCTGGCGATGACTTTCTCCGTGTCGAGCGGGTTGTAGATCCTCAAAATTTTCTGTCTTTCAAAATCGTTTCGCGCCAGTTTTTCAAAATCGTTTTTAATATGTTCAGAAATCACCACAATTTTATCAAATCCAAAAAACTTCCGGATTTCAGCGTCGTTATAATTGTGAAAATGCGTTTTTCGCAGGTCATTGTGAATCCAGACGATTTTCTTTGAAGATTTCAGAGGCGAATTTAAAATATCATCGCGCATACCATGGATAGCCGCAAATTCAATATCATACTGTTTTCCATTCAGGATGCTTTTGTACAGGACTTTCGGAAATTTTTTTAAAAATGCCTGATACACTTTTCTGTAAACTTTACGAGGCAAATCCTGCGTGCGGTTCGTGGTAATCATTTCGCCTTTATTCAGGTACAGAACATTTACAAAAACAGGAACTTCGCCTAAATATTTTCCCGAATATAGATTCAGCAACAGGTCGATTTCATATTTTTCCCGCGGCAGATTGTTTAGAAAAGTGACAAGCACTTTTTCCGCGCCACCATGCCGCAGCGAACCGATTCGGATAAGGATTTTCTTTTTTGCCACAGATCAATCTAAAGTTTGGTAAGTCTTTATCAGAAGTTCTTCAATTTCGCGGAAAATATTTTTATTATCAAATTGATTATCAATATTTAATAGCTTCGTTTGAATTTCCGAAACCAGTTTTTTGTCGGTAAGGAACTCATGCATCGTTTTATATAATTCGTCGGTGTCGTAGCGAACCAATAATCCGGTTTCGCGGTTTCTGATCATTAATCCCACATCACCGGTATCAGTCGCGATAATGGGTTTCTGCAGAATCAGCGCCTCCGCAATCACTAGCGGCCAGGCCTCCGATTCGCTTGGCAATATGAAAAAATCAGCGTTTTTGATGTAAGGATACGGATTCATTTGGTTGCCGGCGAGAATGAAAGTTTCTTCCACATTAAGCTTTTTTCGCTGTTCGAACAGGTTTGCGCGTTCTTCGCCGTCACCGATGATCATTACCGCATGCTGAAAACCTTCCAAAATAAGTTTCGCGTGCGCTTCCATCAATTTGTGGAGACCTTTCCGCGTATTCAGCCGACCGACCGCCACAAAAACCGGTGCTGACGGCATTTCCGGAACAAACGCATCAGCTTTTCGCCGAATTTCTGTGGTTGAAACTGCATTCGTAATCACGCTTTCGGGCGGATACGCAAGGTTTGGATGCTCACGGTGCATCAGTTTTCTGATATTTTCTGAGCAGTACACCATATGATCGAACTGCGGGAACTGCTTCAGAATCTGCGGAACCAGGACCGCTAGTTGCCTTTCGTTGATTTCGGAATGAAACCAGCCTATTTTTTTTGATTTTTTGTTGGATGAATTCAGCACCGGTTCAAAATCGTTGTACGTCATCGCAATTTCGATGTCGAAAGACTTTTTCAAATAATCACGGTCAATTATCTGCGGGTTTCGGCGCAGTTTTTCGAGTTTCAATCGCCTTGCCACCAGTTGTATTTTTTGAATTAAAATATTTCCGGACAGGTCTTCCCTGCCTTTGGCCAAAACCACTTTGCGAATGTGCGTCGGTATCTCATTGCGGAGTTCGCCCTGATTTAAATTCAATAAAACCGTCAATTCAAACTTCTCCGGATCCAGGTTTGTAAGCAGACTCAATAATACTTTTTCCACGCCGCCCATTTCCATGGAACGGTGTCTGAAGAGGACTTTAATCTTTCGGGTAGGAGGCATGCGTATATTTGGCTTTAAAAACATGGAATTTAAAGAAAATAGATCAAATAATCTATTTTTATAAAAAAACCTCCACAAATGACTGAATTGCTTTATGAAAGTGACAAAAGCTACGATGGCCGCATGTGGGCTTACCACGAGCTTTTCGCTCATCTGCGCAGCGGCGGGGTTTTAATCAGCGATGATATCGGTGATAATGCTGCTTTTAGAGACTTTTGCGAAGCGAATGATATTCAGCCCGAAATCGTAAGTTTTGAGGGGAAATATGTTGGGGTTTTCATTAAAGATTGACCTTTCGACACGGAAAACATTTAAAACATTTCATTTTCCGCAACAGGCGTTTTATTGTAGTGTTTTCTTTTTTATAAATGAATTCCGGAAGATTCGAAATGTCACCTCGCCTGACGCCATAGATTGTATCCAAACCCCGTCTGGCCGCTATTTCCGAAAGTACCCGGTGCCAACTTTCATTCTTTGTTTTTTCTAAATCTTTGCTGTGCGAGAGTCCGCCGGAATGAAGTCGATAATAATACAACGGCTGCGGAATATATTTAAAATCGCCTTTCTCATAAAGTTTCAGGATCAAATCCTGGTCTTCAGCCACGCGGAGCTCAGGATTAATTCCATCCGTAAGGTTGTACACCGATTTACGAAACGTAAAAAAATGCGCCACCTCGAAATGGATGTTAAAGAAGAGCGCTTTTCCGTTGCGGACCTTTGCCGTATTCGGGAAGATTTTCGTTACATCAAGGTTTTCGTCGCATAAATACAGTTGCGAATAGGTTGCAACCGTCTTTTCATCGAAGTTGTTGATGCTTATTTCGAGCGCATTTTCGTGAAGTGCGTCATCCGGATCCACGAAACCGCAGATTTCTCCTTTCGCCAGCTCCACGCATCGTCGTTTCGTAAAACCTACGCCACGGTTTTTGTCATTCCTGTAAACCTTAATTTTCGAATTTCCTTCGGTAAATGCCTGGATTTTTTTAAAAGAACCGTCCGTAGAACAGTCATCAACCAGAATAATCTCGAAATCGCGGTAGGTCTGTGCGCAGATACTTTCGTAGCACTTTTTGAAGTATTCAAAATGATTGTAATGCGGGACAAGAACCGAGAATAGCATACAACTTTAAATGTTTTTTATTGATTGATTTTGGTTGGCAACCACCACCGAATTTGCGGGCACGTCTCTGTGCACCACGCAACCTGCGCCCAAAATTACATTGTCGCCTATCGTGACGCCTTTCAGAATGACACAGTTGGCACCCGTCCATACATTATTGCCGATTTTTACGGGAGCAGTGTTGAACTCGGTTTTGGAAACTGAAAATGGCTCAGAAGTATGCTGATGATTGTGGTCGAAAATTTTCGAACCTTCACCGAACAGGCAGTTTTCACCAATCTCGATGCGTTCCAGGCAAGTGATTGTGGAGCGTGTGATGTATGTCCCGCGACCTACCAAAAAACTTGCCCGCGGTTTCACGGTAAGCAGATTATATTCATTGATCGTGACGTTTTCCGCAATCTGAATTTTGGCTGAAGGGTCAATGCCAATTTTATTGTGCGTCCCAAGCCGGAAACTGCTGTGTACGTCGCTTTCCGGATTTACCGAAAACTGCTGCCGCTGTGCGTCAGCGCGCAGCCTGTGCAGAATTTCGTACAGCTTCGAAACCGATTTGGCGAGTAAACTTTTTATCATCCTGTGTGCATTGGTGGTGCAGACAAATCTAAGAATTTGAAAATATAATTAAGTATTTTTGACGAAATATCACACAGATGCTGCCTTTGGTTACCGTTTCGATCCCGCTTTTCCGCTGCGAAGATTTTATTGTCAAATGCCTTGAATCGGTACGTGCGCAAACTTACCAAAACATTGAAGTAACGCTGATCAATGACCAAACGCCGGATAAAAGTGTTGACATTGCAGAAAGTTTTATCCAAAAAAATCAGTTAAAAAACTGGAGAATCTTCCATTTAGAACAAAATTCCGGGCTTTCGGTGGTAAGGAATAAAGGAATCGAAACTGCCCGCGGGAAATATCTTTTTTTTCTTGACAGTGACGATTATTTAAAGGAAAACTGCATAGAAGTGCTCGTTGAAACCGCCGAAAGGACCGGCGCTGAAATGACCGTCGCGCAACTCGAATGTGAGCAGTTGAAATCAGGTGAAAAATCGATCTGTATCCCGCTGTTGTCAAATCAGGAAGTGATTGAAGGTAATCTTTCGGTGATGAAGGCTTTTGCAGACGGCGACTTGGTGACTTACGCTGTTAATAAGCTAATGCTCACGGAGTTTCTTCGCAAAAATGAACTTTGGTTCGTGCCCGGTCTTTTTGCGCAGGATGAACTCTGGACTTTTCATACCATGCTCAAACTTAACAAAATAGCACTGCGAAAGGAGCTGACATACACGTATGTTTTGCATGAAAAATCGGTGATTCACAACCGAAACAGGCGGCATTTTGACAATTGGGCCACAATTATAGAACATTTCACACAGTCATTAGAATCAACTAAAGACCCGCAAATCCGCAATTTGATCCGCACGCACATTGTGAATTATAAAACGATGACTTTAGTGATGAACTGGAAGGCAAAACAGGACGCGCGAGAATGGCTTTACAGTTTCGGGCGGTACAAAAAGTACCCAAATCTGCGCTTAAAAGATTATTTCAGTCCCGGTTTCAGTAGTTCTGTGAAGAAAAAATCACTCAAACTTGCTCTGCCGCCGGCTTTGGCTGTACAGTATTTCCGTTGGATGTATTACCGCTGATCATTTTTTTATTTGATAAAAGCGGCTGAAAAGGTTGTAGTCTGACAATAAAATTTGGTGATAGAACCGAATAAAACCATTAAAGTTTTTAAATAAAACCGGCCGGTCAATTTCTCTAAACGCGGTTCGGAGACGTTCATTTTGTCTGTAAGATTCCTCAGCGGGCAATTCTTTGCGAAAATGCTGGAAGGCTTTCATCGCATCGATCAGATTTTTATACGCAACCAGCTCAAAAACTTCCTTCCTTTCATTGTAGATGCCATGGTTTTTAGCGAAACTGCGCATATACATATCGGTGACCACCAGATCGGTTTTCTTTATGTTAAATGATTTAGCCGAAGAATCGGGGTGGACAAAATGTGTGTAAATACCGCTGCACGAGCCAATTAGTTTTACGTTTTTCAAGATTAATCTCTCCACGATCTCATCTGCGTTCAAAAGTTTTTCCGTAAACCTGAACGACACCTTTTGGAAGACTTCACGGCGGTAAATTCCACGGAAATGGAAATCATAACGTCCCAGCGTAAGCCGCAGCGCATCTTCGCCGCTGATCTGGTGCGGAATAAAAGCGGACTCTGTATCGAGCGGCTGATGCAGCGAATAAATGTTTTTAATATTTCCATCGGGAAATACGGTTTTCACAATCATTCCGACCATCCCGAGAGCAGGTTTTTCTGTAAAAGCCTGAACCCCTTTTTCAATAGCATCCGCGGAAAGCAAATCATCGTGATCGAAAAGCATCACCAAATCACCTGTGGCAACGTCCTGTCCGGCCGCTTTTGCATATTGCGCGGTTCCTTCGTTGGGTTTATCAATGATTAAAATACGTGAATCTTTTTCAGCATACATCTTCAGCTGTGTGAGTGTTTCATCTTTAGAACCGTCATTTACGCAGATCAACTCGAGATTGTGGTAGGTTTGGGCAAGTAAACAATCCATCGCACGATGTACAAAGTTCCCCAGTGAAACTGAGTTGTAGAAGGTGGTGATGACGGAAACTTTGGGTTTCATTTAATAGAAATTTAAATTGGCGATGCCGAATGACCTTTTTATTTTAATTTTTGCAGCACAGCGCGGATTTTTGTGATGTTTTTTTCATTGCTCATTACAGAGCAGTAATCGCCTTTAATCCTTTGTGCAAAAGATTCAAGTACGTCAGGGTTATCGTAGAGGTAAATGATCGCGTTGGCCATTTCATCGATATCGCGGTTGATAAAGATCCCGTTTACGCCATCCTGAATCACCATTGACGGCAGCCCGATAAACGTGGAAACCGACGGAATATTCGAAAGACTGGCCTCACAAAACATCGTTGGTGCACCATCGCCACTGGACGCGATCACCGCAAGGTCCACATCATTATAAAACTCGATCATTTCTTCGTAAGGCGCATCAAATGAGGTCTTGAGGCGTATATTTCGGCCTGTTGCCAACACTTTTTTCACTGCTGGTTCGATGATTTCGAAAAACCCTTTCACGGGCCGGTGCGGATTTCCTGTCCAGCCTAAAGTGAAAACTTCACTTTTGACTTTCTTAAAACCGAAACATTCTTCTTTATATATTCCGAGTGCAAATTCAAGGTTCGGCGTGTACTGCTTGTACGCATTGATGAGATTATCGTTGGCCAACAGAAGGAAATCGTAGTGTTTAAGGTACTTTTCAAAAAATTCTGCGCGGGAAAGCGCATTTACATTCGTCCTTGTTTTAATGTCGAACTCGGGACCAAGATGCGGAAAACAATCATTAAAAATTCCTACTAAATTTTTAGTTCCTTTAAACGGGATCTCCGAGCTGTACTGGAAGAAATATGCCATCGAAACGACATAATCGAAGTGTAATTTTTCGGTTTCAGTACTTTCATCATTGAATGGAACCACTGTGTTTTTTGTAAACCTTGGGTAAGAATAGTTGCCTGAGGGATGTATGAACTGTACTTTCCGCTTTTCGCAGGAAGCCACTTTAAGAAGCTGGAAACGAACCGTGGAAATTAAATTCAATATGAAAATCTGAAACCGATTTGTTTTTTTTAATGCTTTAATTCGGTACGGTTCATTGCAGACATAGTAGCAAACGTATTCGTCGGCTAATTTCAGTGACCAGGATTTTACCATGAAGTAAAAAGCCCAGTCTTTGAAATCGACTTCGAACAGAATAGTTTTTTTCATACAGATAGTAAAAGTAACTAAATTTGTACATACATGAAATTCACCATTTTCACACCTACATTCAATCGTGCACATTTGCTGCCCCGGCTGTTTGAGAGCATTACACAGCTCGATTTCAATGATTTTGAATGGGTGATTGTGGATGATGGTTCAACAGATGAAACGAAAAAAGTAGTTTCAGAATTTATTTCAAATTCAAGCTTTCCAATTCGCTATTTTGAGCAGGAAAATCAGGGGAAACATGCGGCGACTAATCTCGGTGTGGAGCACGCTGAGGGCGACTTTTTCTTCATCGTAGACAGTGATGACTGGTTGCCGGCAGAAGCTTTGTCTGTTGCACTGCGATATACAGAGCGTATTCAGTCTTCTGAAATTGCTGGAATTGTAGGCAAACGGTCTTTCGGTGACACAATGCACGATTTTCCCTTCACCGAGCGCGTCAGTACGCCGCTGGAGATGAGGTACCGGTTTAAAAATAATTTTGACTTAGCGGAAATCTACAAAACTGAAGTACTTAAAGAATTTCCTTTCCCGGTTTTTTCAGGCGAAAAGTTTATAACAGAATCGCTCGTCTGGTTTAGAATTGCCTCAAAGTATCAGCTTCTTTATTTTAATGAATTTATTTATCACTGTGAATATCAGGCAGATGGGCTTACGGATAATTACCGAGAGCTGATGGAAACCAATCCGAAAGGTTCACTGCTCTATTTTGGTGAGTTGCTGAGAAACAGGATTCCGGCAGATGCAAAAAAGACCGCCGCCAGGAATTTCAATTCCATTGCGCGACTCAATGGTCACAGTCAGATTTGGGTCTTATGGAAACTGGGTTTCCGCAATTATCTACGCATTTTTAGCTGAAATTTCTTTAATGATTTCGCTCATTTTTTCTGCCCAAACTTGCCAGTTCAGTTCCTCTTCATACTTATGGCGAGCATTTTCCGAAAGTTCTTTGAGACGCACTCTTTTATTTAATATTTCGCGCTCGATCAGGTTGGCATAATCTTCAGCGGTTGCATTTTCGGGTAAGAGAAAGCCCGTTTTTCCGTGCTCAACAATCGAGGGAACACCGCCGGTATCAGTGCTTATGACGGGCAAGGAGAATCCAGCGGCTTCGCAAAAAGCAATCGGAGAACAATCGGTGCGCGTGGGCACAAACATAAAATGGGCTTCGGACAGGTGACGTTCTATTTCGGCCAGTTCGCAGGGATAATTTTTATTTAAAAACGGAATGATTTCTACAAATACTTCCTGCACATCGGGCGTGCAGCCCATAATCTTAAATTTTAAGTCATAGCCTTTTTCGTGCAGAATTTTTACGGCTGCAAGTGCGATATCGCCACCTTTCCGTTCCCAGCCGACACCCGAAAACAAGATGTTTAATGGTCCGGAATAATCCTTTTCCAGCAATGCAAAATTGGGCACGCGGAGGTTTGCTCCAAACTTTACGACCGAAATCTTTCGCGAGGGGATTCCGTAGGTTTTATTTGCGTCTTTGGCAGCCCAATCCGATGAAAATACGAGCTGCTTAGCGTTATTGAATGCCTTTTCTTCAAGCAGACGCGTGATTTTTTTTGAAAGCCAACCCATGCCCAAAAAGCCGGGGTTATAACCAATCAGTTTATTAAAAGTTCCGTCATTTAGGTATAGGATCGGTTTAGTAATGTTTAAAAAAGCTACTTCATTAATATAGGTTGGGGAAAAAAGCAGGTCGTAGTCTGTGCTTTGAAGGATTTTTTGGGTTTTTTTGGATGCAAGGAAAGCTTTTAAAATAAAATGATGAGAATTGAAGCGCCTGCGGAAAGTGCGTTCGTAAATATTTTGAATAGAAGCAAATATTTTTTCCTCCCTTGCCGAAAATTTCCCGGTTGGAATCCAGACGATATCAAAGCCCTGCGCCTGTAGGGATTCGTACATCTTGAACATGGTGCCGGACCAATGCCGCCGGTCCTCAAGTGGCTGGCTGCTGAGAAAAGCGATCCTTAATGCTGCCATTTTTGATTATATAAATTGTGAGGATTTTGTACTTCTTTAAAATCCAAAACAGGAATTTCGCGGCTGTCATTATATTCCTCTTTTTTATTGCTAAACTGAAACCCAGCCGGCTGCGCGAAAATATCTGCCAGTCTGCGAGATTTTTTATTTTACCCTTATGATACTCACCGATGGTTTGGTCTAAGGTGTTGTGCCGCAAATCTTTATTTAAGTTGTGGCCGAACGAAATACCCTGTTCGTGACGACGGTACGCAGACATTGTACAGCTGATACCGATCAACTTTCCCGTGGTAGAGGCTGCCAAAAAAAGAATTGTGTCAAAATACAGCAAATCCGCATCCCGGAGTGTGACTTTAAAAGCGTCAGATTCAAGTACATCGCGGCGCATCACCACCGAGGCGGTGTGGATAATCCAGTGACGATAGATTTCGGTAGCAGAATATTCGCGGTCCTGGATTTCTGCAAATATTTTTCCGTCATACTCGCTATGCGTCGAAACGTTGATGACTTGGTGAAATGTCAGCGCACAATCCGGGTTTCCGTCCATCAGTTTTAGCTGCACCGAGAGTTTCGCGGCATCGGTCCAGTAGTCGTCACCTTCACAAAAGGCGAGAAATTCGCCGGTCGCCTTTTTCAAAGCAAAATAGAAATTAGGCGTGGCGCCAAGGTTCTTTGGATGGTTGAAATATTTGACTTTAAAATTTGCCGGTACATCCGCAATCTTTTGCCGGATTTTCGCGTCTGTATTGTCGGTGGAAGCATCATTACAGATAATCAGCTCGATATTACCTTCAAAATCCTGCATGAAAATACCGCCCAGGTTTTTTCCGATGAAATCCTGGTGGTTGTAGGTGAGGACGATGATGGAGACTTTAGGATGCATTAGAATGGGATTTTGCCGCGCAGGTTTTTAAGAAAACCGAACCTTTCATAAAAATAGCCTAAAATGGCAGCACGGCCCAGATATTTATAATAATTCCGGATGATATAGTGGTCTAAAATCAAATGTTCGTTGATGTTTTTGCGCCGGTTTTGTTGGGTGGTCTGTTCAGGATGAACGCGGAAACGCACCAGTTTTTCATTGATCAGCACGATGTTGAAATTGCGAAGCAAGCGCAAATTATATTCTAAATCAAGAAGTTGCCTCAGCTTGGGATTGTGCAGACCCGTTTTCAGATATGCGCTTTTGCTCACAAAACCCGCGACCGGCTCGCCAATGAAATTGTGGCTTAGCGCTTTTTTTTTACCAATCAGTTTCAGGTCTTTCTTCGAAAATACCATATAATCAGCAAGGTCCGGCAGGATTCGCTTCTGAAGATCTGCAATGTAGGAGGTGTCTGAAATGTCCTTTCCAATAGAATCAATTATCATCCGTTTGCAAAAAAAGACATGTTCGCCCGTTTTCTGTTGGACTTTTAAGAATTCCTCAAGACAGTTTGGTTCTAAAATGTCATCCTGAAACAGAAATTTTATCCATTCGCCAGTGGCTTTTTCAATGCAGTGATCCCAATTGGCGCCAATTCCGGCAGGCTCATGTTTAAAAATAGAAACAGGAAATGGAGCCTGTTGTTTAAAATTTTCCGCGATCTCCAGCGTGGCATCCGCGGATACATCATCAGAGATAATGACCTCAATGTTTTTGTACGTCTGCTTGGTCACCGAATCCAGGGCTTCCTGCAAATATTTTTCGCCGTTGTAGGTGGGTATGCAGATTGAGATTAAGGCATTTTCCATAGTTTCAAGTTCGATAACAGAGAATATTCAGCTGTTGATTAAACGTTGACGGTTTTTCACCACAGTATGGGAACTTGATGGTCTCGCCTGCTAACCTGATGTAATACTGAAAGCCTTTTTCTTTCAGTACGTTTAAGATTTCGCCTAAATTCTGGGGTTCGCCAATAAGACCATGATATTCCAGAAAAAGATTTTGCACATGATGAAGATGGTCTGCAATATCGAAAAAGACAGTGTTTTCCGCTCCTTCAATGTCGATTTTTAGAAAATCGACCTTTCTATTCAGGAATTTTTTCAGATCGACAGTCTCAATCTCAATGATGTTGTTTTTATTGCTGAAATCGGTAACCACAGATCCCGCGAGAGCACCTTCAGAAAAAAATTCCAGCGTAGTTTCCTCCGTCCAGACAGCCTTTTTTTCGATGGTTACATTTTCGAGACTATTCGTATTTCTTTCGAGAATTTTAAAAATCTTCTCATCAGGTTCAAAAGCGACAATTTCAGAATTGGGAAATAACCTTTTAAAATAAAGAACGCTCAAACCTATGTTTGCACCGCAGTCTATGATGTACGGGGTGGGACTTTCTGAGGTGAATTTGTATATTTCTTCCTTAAAAATTTCGTCAACAGAGTGAATTAAAGAAGGGCCGTGCGAAAATGAAAACGGTTGTCCGAAAAGGCTTGCCTCACCGGGCACAAATTCGGGAAAAGCTAAAAGGCGTGCGTGTTCTGCGGGGGTAAGTCCGGTTTTGTGATCCATCACGTGCCGCAAATTTTCCTGGTAGCGTTCTTTGCGGTAAACCTCCCAAAGTTTTTTCAGCTTATTTATCATATTAATCCCATTTATATCTTCCGAAAACCGATCCATAATCATATTCGCCGTGTTTTGCTAAATATGAATTGGGGTCGGTCACGACAAATTTGCACACATCTTCTACCATGTCAAGTTGGGCGATTTTGGGTTGGTTAATAAACGCCTGAATCGAATATTTGCCGCGGACAAGTGTTTTAGGTTCGATGGTAAGCGTCATGTATTCACTTATATTTTCGCGTTCGCAGGAAAATATTCTTCGTTTCCGGGAATCGAGTACGGTCACAAAGAAACTTGCTTTCGGAGGCGGTCCGTTCATACTGAGACTGAATTTAAAATTGATGGGTTCGTCATAAGTAAACTCATTGGAAACCCCTCCGCAATCCCGGGTTACTTCGATCTGCTGAATGAATATGGCCTTGTGGGAATTATTGAGTGTGTTTAAATAGATTGCATCATCATTATCAGCATTGAGGTACGTCGCAACAGTGTCGCGTATGGTGCCGATGTGCTCTACAATGCCCTTGTTCAGTAAGATGCCCGTATTACAAATTTGCGAAACCGCATTCAAATCATGACTCACAAACAAAACCGTGCGTCCTTCACCTTTGCTCACGTCGCCCATCTTGCCCAGGCATTTCTTCTGGAATTCTGCATCGCCAACGGCCAATACTTCGTCCACAATTAAAATTTCTGATTCTAAATGCGCCGCGACAGCAAAAGCCAGACGCACGTACATGCCGGACGAATATCTTTTTACCGGTGTATCGATATATCTTTCAACGCCTGAAAAATCGACAATCTCATCGAATTTGCGCGTGATCTCCTTTCGGGTCATCCCTAAGATCGCGCCGTTAAGAAAAATGTTTTCGCGACCCGTCATTTCAGGATGAAAACCGGTGCCTACCTCGAGAAGTGAGGCGATACGGCCGTTGGTATAAATTTTTCCTGTGGTGGGTTTAGTGACTTTACTTAAAAGCTTCAGAAGAGTGGATTTTCCTGCACCGTTCCGGCCAATGATCCCGACAGCATCGCCCTGCTCAATTTCAAAACTGATGTCGCGCAGTGACCAGACGTACTCGGATTCTGCTTTCGTCGCACGGTCATTGGTTTCCCCGATTTTGAGATACGGGTCATCCTTCCCGCGCACTTTGTGCCAAAATCGGTTGAGGTCATGCGAAAGCGTACCTGTCCCGACCTGCCCGAGGCGGTATTGTTTCGAAATATTTTCAGCTTTTAATGCAAGCATTCTTTATTGTTCAAATTTGTTTAATGGTTCGGTTGTTCAATTTTGTTCAAATGTTCAAATGTTCAAAGTTTTAATTTCTGGATAAGACTTTCACCATTCACTTTTTACTTTGCTCTTTACACCGAATCCATGAAACTCTTCTCCACTTTATTAAAGATGACGGTGCCAATGGCCAGCAGCGCAAAGATGATAGTAGAACTCACTGCAAGCAGTATCGCCGAAAAATCACCGGAGCCGAGCCAGCCATATTTAAAACATTCAAAAATTCCGGTGAGTGGGTTATAATAGGCGAGTTTTTTCCAGATTCCGGATAAGGCTGAAAGCGGATAAACCACTGGCGTGGCATACATGTAAAGGCTCACGCCAAAGCCCAAAAGCATCTGCAGATCGCGGTATTTAGTGGTAAGAGCCGAAAAAATCATCCCCATGCCGAGTGCGAAGCAACCCATTAAAAAAATTAAGAAAGGTGTAGCCAAAACCCAAATATTTGGTTGTACTTCACCTTGAATTAAATAGTAAATAAAAACAATAAGGAACAGCAGAAATTGTACGCCAAAGCGCATCAGATTGGAAATCACGATGGTCAGCGGCATCACGAGTCTCGGGAAATATACTTTTCCGAAAATTGCTGCATTTGAGGTGAAAACGCTCGATGCGCCGGTAAGACACGAGGAAAAATAGTTCCAGAGCGTAACGCCGGCAAGGTAGAAAAGAACTTTTGGGACGCCATCTGTTGAAAGATTGGCGATGTTTCCAAAAATGACGAGATAGACAACCGTCGTGAGAATCGGGTTGATGAAAAACCACAGCGGCCCGAGTACTGTCTGTTTGAATCCGGCCACAAAATCACGCTTAACGAACATGTAGACTAAGTCCCGGTAGCGCCACACCTCGCTCAGTTTCAGGTCAAATAGCGAGTGCTGCGCCTCGATGGTTTCCGTCCATTGTTGCTGAGGTTGTGTCATTTGTGTTTAATGATATTTAACCAAAAATAGTTTTATTTAATGAAATTTGGCTAAGTTTCGTGCGTCCGATAAGAACTGATGTGATGAAAAGCGGTACGTAAAGCCGTATTTCGTATAAAATTCCGGAGTAAAAACACATGAAGATGTACGGTGCTGAAAGGACATGGAACATCAAGATCCTTCTTGCGCACCCTTTGTTTTTCGCAATGAGCAGCGAGAACACCAGAAAAGTAATCCAAAAAACCAGACCCAGCAGATTCTTTTGCTGTGTGAAATTTTGGATCAACAAATTTCCATCGTTCGTGGTAAAATCTTCGCCGAACATCCGCAGACCAAAATAACCTGCAACGAAAACACCAGCTAAGATCAGAACGGGAACTTTTGTGTCTTGCCGAAGTCCGTTTTTAGCGTATAAAAGCGTGGCAGCAATCGAAACAGAAAGCGCCGCAGTTTCTCTGTTCAGGGTTGAAAGTGCTAAGATTAGGCACAATGAAACGAGATTTTGCGCGTTTTGTTGGTTTAAAAATTTTAGGAGAATATAAAAGAATAGAATAAGAAAGAAATAACTTGAAACATCGTATGGAACGATCACGAATTGTGATAAGGAAATCGTGAATATGATTAATCCGTTGATCAGCGTTTTCTCGGTTTCGGTGGCTTCGAAAGATTTTGATTCCGAAATCAGCGTCAGCATGACCGCCGAAAGCATCAGGAAAAACGTGTTCAGAAGATAAAAACTGAGGTAAAATAGCGGCTCAGATTTTGGGTCTAAAAATTTTAGTTTAAATATTTCAGGATCTAGGTTTAATGACTGAAAAACTTCGTAAACACCAAGCAGCAGCCAGCCGCTTAATTTTCTGTACTGATAGATGCCCGAACTGAACTGTTGTTCAAATTCCTGAAAATTGAGGATTTTCGAAGAATAGATATTCGCAAAAGAGAAATAAACAAACGTGCTGACGACAAACGCCAGCATCGCCATGAATAAAGCTTTTCCGAATAAATTTAATTTCAAATTGTGTGTGTTTTAGCTTACTTTATGGTTTTCCGCCCGATCGATTTATAGAAAAACCCGGTACTTTCCACCTGTTCAAGGGCGAACATATTCCGGCCGTCAAAGATTGCTTTATTTTTCATCTGTTCAGCCATCATTTCGAAATTCGGGTTTTGGAATTCACTCCATTCAGTGGCAATAAGCAGACAATCAGCGTTTTCGAGCGCTGAATACATGTCGGTGGCGTATTTTATTTTATCACCAAGGATTTTTCTTACGTTCTGTTCGGCAATCGCATCATAGGCTGAGATTTCTGCTCCTTTTTCGAGCAGCATGCGGATATTGTCAAGTGAGGACGCTTCGCGGATGTCATCGGTGTTTGCTTTAAAAGCCAGTCCCCAAACGGCGATTTTTTTGTCCTGAAGATCACCGTCGAAATAATTTTCAATCTCCGAAACCAGAATAGTTTTTTGGTTTTGATTCACATTTTCGGTCGCTTCCAGAAGCTGAAAATTAAAATCTTCTTTTTTGCCGGATTTAATCAAAGCTTTCACATCTTTCGGGAAACAACTTCCGCCATAGCCGATGCCCGGAAACAGAAACCGGTGCCCGATTCTGTCATCTGAACCCATACCCAGACGCACTTTATCTACATCGGCGCCTACTTTTTCGCAGTAATTTGCAATTTCGTTCATGAAGGTGATTTTCACGGCCAGAAACGAGTTTGCGGCATATTTGGTGAGTTCCGATGATTTTTCATCCATGAAAATAATCGGAATCCCAGTATTGGTGAAAGGCTGGTAGATTTTCGACATGATTTCACGTGCCTTCTCAGATTCACTGCCGACGATGACGCGGGCGGGATTCATTGAGTCTTCCACGGCAAAGCCTTCTCTTAAGAATTCGGGGTTTGAAACTACGTCAAAAGGTACGTCTGTCACTGCCGAGATGGTTTCGCGGACGGTGTCTGCGGTACCCACCGGAACTGTGGATTTGTTGACGATGACTTTGTATTCGGTCATCGCTTCACCTATTTTTTCGGCCACATTCAAAACATAAGAAAGGTCTGCGGATCCGTCCTCACCCGGCGGCGTAGGAAGCGCGAGATAAATCACTTCGCTTTTCTGCAGGGCTTCGTTCAGATTGGTGGTGAAAAACAGCCTGCGGGACTGGATGTTTCTCAAAAACATCTCTTCAAGCCCGGGTTCATAGATCGGAACTACGCCCTGCTGCATGGCTGCAACCTTATCTTCATCGATGTCTACGCAATAGACGGTATTTCCAAGTTCTGCGAGGGTAGTCCCCGTTACTAATCCTACATAGCCCGTACCTACAATTGTAATATTCAAAATAAAATTCTTTAAAACATGCAAATATAATTAAATAGACGGCGCTGCAGTACAGCCCGTTAAGGTTTTATAATCTACAAAAATTTTGTCTGATAGCTAAAAATGTGTATATTTGCACCGGATTTACGGATAATAATGAAAAGGCTTTCGAAAGAACGCCTTTTTTCGTAACCTACATGAAATTATGGAATTTAGAAAAAGAATTGAAGAATTGCTTCACACTTTTTTGGCGGAAAGAGAAGACCTTTTTTTGGTAGATCTGAAGTTTTCTGCCGCTGACGATATCACGGTGATCCTTGATGGTGACAATGGCGTATCGCTTCAGGACTGTCTGGATGCGAGCCGCGCGATCGAGTTTAATGTGGATCGTGAAGAGCACGATTTTTCACTGCAGGTGATGAGCGCCGGACTGAGCGAACCGCTAAGTACGCCTCGTCAGTTCCGGAAAAATATCGGGCGCGAACTTGATTTATTAATGACAGATTCAAGCGAGATCACGGGTGAACTGAAGGAAGTGGGAGAAGATAAAATCATTTTGACATTAAAATACCGCAAGCCAAAAGAAATTGGTAAAGGTAAGACCGATGTGGTGGAAGACAGGGAAATTCTGTACCCCGACATCAAAAAAGCACTGGTAACGATTAAATTTTAATAATAAAGATGGAGCCGCAGAGGCCTCATTCTATATCACTTATAAATATGGACGGTTTAGCATTAATAGAAGCATTTGGCGATTTCAAGGAGGAAAAAAGCATCAGTAAGATCGACCTGATGGCGATCATTGAGGACTCGCTGAAGACTTTGCTGAGAAAAAGATTCGACTCAGACGATCATTTTGATGTGATCGTGAATCCTGATAAGGGAGACTTCCAGATATTTTTGAATAAAACCATCGTAGAAGACGATATGTCTGAAGATGACGACCTGGAAATAGAAATCTCTGAAGCTAAGAAAATTGACCCAACCTTTGAGGTGGGCGAAGATTTTACGATTGAAATCCCGATTGAAGGTCTGGGACGCCGCAGCATCCTTACGCTGAAGCAGATTTTAGCAACAAAACTTCAGGAGCATAACAATGCGATGCTTTATGAAGAGTTCCGCGACAAGATTGGCGAAATAGTTGTAGGTGAAGTTCACCACATCCGTCACAAACATGTGATTTTGCTTGATGACGAGGAGAATGAGTTTATTTTGCCTAAAGAAAACCAGATCCCGTCTGATTTCTTCAAGAAAGGTGAAAACATCCGCGCGATTGTAGAAAGTGTAGATTTCAAAGGCGCAAAACCGCAGATTATCGTTTCAAGAACAGCACCGAAATTCCTCGAAAAACTGCTTGAGCTTGAAATTCCTGAGATTCAGGATGGTACCATTATCCTTAAAAAAGTAGTGCGGATCCCGGGTGAGAAAGCGAAGATCGCTGTAGATGCTTATGACGACAGAATTGATCCTGTAGGAGCGTGTGTAGGTGTGAAAGGTTCAAGGATTCATGGCGTTGTACGTGAACTGAAGAATGAAAACATCGACGTGATCCAATGGTCAAAAAATCCTGAGATCATGGTTAAAAGAGCCTTGGGTAATGTCACCATCAACAAGATCGACATCAACGACGAGACCAATTATGCAATGGTATATACGCCGGTTGACGAAATTTCAAGAGTGATCGGAAAACAGGGTCAGAACATCCGTTTGGCATCTTGGTTAAGCGGTTATGAGATTGATGTTTACAGGGAATCTGGTGAGGACGATGACGTAGAACTGAAAGAATTTGCCGGAAATGAAGAAGGCGATATCGAACAGTGGATCATCGATGAATTCGAGAAAGTGGGACTAACTACTGCGAAAAGCGTGCTGGATAAAGACACAGATGCACTTCTGAAAATGGTTGACCTGGAAGAGGAAACTATCGAGGAAGTAAAACAGATATTGAAGGAAGAGTTTGAGGATTAAACTTC
Source organism: Kaistella pullorum (assembly GCF_014837035.1). Classification (GTDB taxonomy): domain Bacteria; phylum Bacteroidota; class Bacteroidia; order Flavobacteriales; family Weeksellaceae; genus Kaistella; species Kaistella rhinocerotis. Next base: position 798,532 of record NZ_JACSPS010000001.1, read on the forward strand.
CAAAAAAACCCGGTAACGTTAAAATAGGTTAACTTTACCAAAAATTAAAACAAAAGTTTACATTATACATGTCCAAAATTAGATTAAACAAAGCGGTAAAGGAATTAAATATCTCAATCCCAAGACTTGTAGAGTTTCTGCAGTCTAAAGGAATGGAGGTAGACAATAACCCGAACGCTCAATTGGATGAATCAGCATATTCTGCACTGAAAGCGGAGTTCGCGAAGGACAGTGAGCAGCGTAAAGCCTCGCACGAGGTGGTGATCACGAAGGTTCCCGAAGAAAAACTGGAAATAGAGCCATCTAAGCCAGAAATCATTCGCGCCAGAACCACCGCCCGTCCCGAAACCAAAGTTTTGGGCAAAATAGACCTCGAGCCTAAGAAGCCTGAAGCTCCGGTTGAAAAACCTGTCGAAACACCAGCTGAGAAGCCGGTTGAAGAGGTTACTCTGCATACGCCTGCGGCGGAAAAGCAGGAATTTAAAGTTCTTGACAAGATAGATCTTTCACAGATCGAAAGCGGCCGTACACGTACAGCGCCGAAGGAAACTCCGAAGGAGGAGAAACCGGCTATAGAAGAAGTGAAGCCACAACCTGTAGAAGAAGCACCAAAACCTGCTGCTGAGCCCGAGAAAGCTCCGGCAGATCCTTCAGTTCCTGAAAAGATAGAAACTGTTTATCAGAAGCTGGATGGTGTGAAAATTCTGAAGGAAACCGTGGACCTTTCACAGTTCAACAAACCAAAATCTTCAAGCGCGGCAGCCAAGAAGAAAAGAAAAAGAATTGAAAAACCTGCAACACCGGGCACCGGAACAGCGGGTACTCAAGGTAACAGACCACAAGGGCAGGGCGGCAATCGCGGTCCCGGTCAGGCTGGTGGAAACCGTGGTGGCCAGGGTGGAAACCGTCCGGGAGGCCAGGGTGGAAATGCCGGACGTGGTGGCAGCAGACGCGGCGCACCTACAATGCCGGTAGAACTTACCGATGAGCAGGTAAAGAACCAAATTAAAGAAACACTTGAAAAACTTACCAATAAAGGCGGTAAGAACAAGGGTGCTAAATACAGAAAAGAAAAACGTGTATACCGCCGCGAGCAGGACGAACTGCAGCAGGAAATGGATGCAGCGGACAGAACTCTGAAGGTAACCGAATTCATTACTGTTGGTGAATTGGCCAGCCTGATGAACGTAAGCCCGACGGAAGTGATTTCAGCGTGCTTCTCTCTTGGCGTAATGGTAACCATGAACCAGCGTCTGGAAGCCGATACACTTCTGCTTGTAGCTGACGAATTCGGATACAAAATTGAATTCTCTGATGCGGATCTTGAAGAATCTGCAATTGAAGAAGATACAGATACTGAGGAAGATTTGTTGCCACGTGCACCGATCGTTACCGTAATGGGTCACGTAGACCACGGTAAGACTTCCTTACTCGATTATATCAGAAAGACAAACGTAATCGCCGGTGAATCTGGGGGTATTACGCAGCACATCGGTGCATACAATGTTCAGCTTGAAAACGGTCAGCGAATCACGTTCCTGGATACACCGGGTCACGAAGCCTTTACCGCGATGCGTGCGAGAGGTGCGCAGATCACCGATATCGCAATTATTGTGATAGCTGCGGATGATGATGTGATGCCTCAGACCAAAGAAGCGATCTCTCACGCACAGGCGGCGGGAGTTCCGATGATCATTGCGTTAAACAAAGTAGATAAGCCAAACGCGAATCCAGATAACGTACGTCAGCAACTTTCTTCGATGAATGTACTCGTGGAAGAATGGGGTGGAAATGTACAGTCTCAGGAGGTTTCAGCTAAGTTTGGTAACAATATGGATGCGTTGCTGGATAAGGTTTTGCTTCAGGCTGAAATGCTTGAACTTAAAGCAAATCCAAACAAAAATGCACAGGGTGTAGTAATAGAAGCGTCACTTGATAAAGGACGTGGATATATTTCTACTATCCTAGTACAAAGTGGAACACTGAAGGTAGGTGATTATGTTCTTGCAGGTAAAAACCACGGTAAGGTAAAAGCAATGCTTGATGAGCGTGGTAAGCCTCTTGAATCTGCCGGTCCATCAATACCTGTTACGATTCTGGGACTCGACGGTGCGCCGACAGCTGGGGATAAATTCCGCGTGTTTGAAGATGAAAGAGAAGCGAAAAGTATCGCCACTAAGCGTGAACAGCTTCAACGCGAACAGTCTATCCGCACCAAGAAGCACCTTACGCTTGATGAACTTGGCCGTAGAATTGCCCTTGGCGACTTCAAGGAACTTAACATTATCCTTAAAGGTGATGTGGACGGTTCTGTGGAAGCACTTTCAGATCAGTTGCAAAGTCTTAGCACAGAAGAGATCAGCGTGAACATCATCCATCAGGGTGTCGGTCAGATAACCGAGTCCGACGTGTTGCTTGCAGCCGCTTCGGATGCTATTATGATCGGCTTTAATGTACGTGCCGGTGTAAATGCGAAAGACCTTGCTGATAAAGAAGAGATTGAGATCAGAACATATTCTGTAATCTACGCTGCTATAGACGATGTAAAAGAAGCGATGGAAGGTATGCTTTCGCCGGAGATTAAAGAACAGGTAATCGGTAACGTAGAGATCCGTGAAGTGTTCAGGATTTCGAAAGTTGGCTCTATTGCAGGTTGTATGGTCTTGACCGGAAAAGTGACACGAAACTCCAAAATCCGTTTGCTGCGTGATGGAATCGTGAAATTTGATGGTGAACTGGAAAGCTTGAAGCGTTTCAAAGACGATGTGAAAGAAGTAACGAAAGGCTACGAATGTGGTTTGAACATCAAAGGATACAACGATATCGAAGTTGGTGACATCCTGGAAGTGTATGAAGAAGTTGCTGTGAAGAAGAAACTCAAATAATAAAATTGACATATAAATAGGAGACCTGCTGAGAAGCAGGTCTTTTTTTGTACCTGAAGCTAATTTGACATTGCGGGAATCCCGGCTAAGGTCGCGAGCGCAAACCCCGGATGGTAACTTACATCGATGACAACTTCATTCAGCTAAATTTTCGGAAATCCGACCTTTTTATAAGAAGGACGGATTTTTTTTTTAAAATGCATAATCGTAAGAAAAACGATAAATAACAGGGCGGGATTTTATCTTAAAGACAAGAAAATAATTAAAACATAATCTAATTCGTAGCTTAGTATTGCGCTTAAATGTTAAATTGTAAAAAAAACAAAATTTTAGTTAACGTAAGTTTATCGGGGTTTTAACAGTACTTGTACAAAGAACATTGTCAATTATTTAGAATGAGGCATTAATCACGCTTATCCATTGTAAAATTAAAAACGAATAAATATCCTGAGTATTGGAGCGGTTTGTTAATGTTAAATATAATTAACATATTTGCGTTCAATTTAAAAAAAATGTGTTAAGATGAATGTGAAATTAAAAGCACTCGGAGCAGGTGTTATCTTCTTTTTAGGAGGAGGAATGGCATATGCTCAGACTGACTCAACAAGAACTGTTGAAGTAGATGAGGTGGTGATTGTTGGTTATACCGCAGTGAAAAAAGAAGATTACACTGGATCGGTTTCCAAAGTTGGCAGTGAGAACATTGCTAAGAAGAATGTATCAAATGTTGCACAGGCGCTGACTGGTGAAGCTGCTGGTGTACGTGTTATTACTACTTCCGGACAGCCGGGTTCTGAGCCTTCTATCAGAATTAGAGGTTTCGGATCGGTAAGTGGAAACAGAGAGCCGCTTTATGTTTTAGACGGAATTCCGTTTGCAGGTAACGTATCTGCGATCAACCCAGACGACATCGAAAACATGACTGTTCTTAAAGACGCTACTGCAACCGCAATTTATGGTTCCAGAGGTGCGAACGGTGTTGTATTGATTCAGACTAAAAAAGGTAGAGCCGGTAGAGATGTAGTAACCATCGACACTAGAATTGGTTTCAATGCACCTTTAATCCCGCGTTACGATGTGATCCGCAGCCCGGAACAATACATCGGACTTTCATGGGAAGCACTTTACAACCAGGGAAGACTAAGCGGAAGTGCAGATCCTGTAGCTTATGCTAATGCAAGACTTTTCTCTACGGCGGGTGTAAGAACTCAATATAATATGTGGAATGCTACGGCAGCACAGTTGATTGATCCTGCTACACATCAGGTAAGAGAAGGTGTTACAAGAAAATATAACCCGGAAGACTGGAGAGACTATGGTTTCCAGACCTCTATGAGATCTGAGACCAACTTCAGCATCAGCGGTGGTGAAGGAAAGACTACTTATTATACCGGTATCGGTTATCTGAAAGATGAAGGTTATACCATCAACTCTAAGTATGAGCGTTACAGCGGACGTTTGAACATCGCACACCAGGCTAAATCGTGGTTGAAAGGTGAGTTTAACATGGGTTATGCTTTCTCTGATACAGATAGAAACGGCCAGACTGAAGACAGTGGAAGTATCTTCTGGTTCGTAGATAACATTCCTTCGATCTATCCATTGTTCCTTAGAAATGCTCAGGGTGGCTTCGTAAATGATCCATATTATGGTGGATACCAGTACGATTATGGTAACGGTAGAGGTTTCGGTGCACTTACCAACTCTATTGCGGACGCAACGTACAACCTGGATAACAGAAAGAAGCACGAAATGAACGCGAACTTCTTCCTGAAAGCTGACATTACCAAAGACCTGAGCTTCGAAACAAGAATCGGTGGTCAGTATTACAACAACTCCAGAAACGACTACAGCAACCCTTACTACGGTAGCTCTGCTTCCCAGTTCGGATCACTTTATAAAGTTCGTACAGAATTATTCTCATACAACTTCCTTCAGTTGCTTCGTTACATGAAGAAGTTTGGAGATCATAACGTACAGGCTTTTGCTGCACATGAAACAACTGACTGGAAATACAACTACATGTCAGTTTCTAAATATGGTTTGGTAATTCCTGATGGTGGCGAATTCAACAACGCAATCAACCAGAACCCGGCATATTCTTACCTTTACAACTATGCGCTTGAAAGTTTCTTTGGTCAGGCAATGTATGATTTCCAAGGTAAATATTTGCTTTCTGCAAGTGTGAGAAGAGACGGTACTTCACGATTCCTTAATGACAAATGGGATACTTTCTATTCCGTAGGTCTTGGATGGGTTGTAAACAAAGAAGCTTTCATGCAGGACAGCAACGTTTTCAACAGACTTAAACTTAAGGCCAGCTACGGTACTGTAGGTGATCAGGCAGGTGTAGGTTACTACCCTGGGTACAATGTGTACAACCCTGGTAACTTTATGGATCTTCCGGCTGCGGCTTTTGACAGAATCGGATACCCAGAACTTACATGGGAAAAATCTAAAGTGTTTGATGCGGGTGCAGAATTCACCTTATTCAAAAACAGAATTATTGAAGGTGCTGTAGATTATTTCCACAAAACTACAGACGCGCTTATCTTTGATTCAAGACTTGCACCTTCTACAGGTAACGCAATCCTGAAAGTAAACGACGGTCTTTTGGTGAACCAGGGTGTTGAATTTACATTGACAGGTCACGTAATTAATAAAGACGATTTCTATTTAGATCTTTCTGTGAACGGTGAATGGCTTGATAACAAGCTTACCAGAATGCCAATTGATCCTTCTACGCAGCAGCCAAAGATTATTGATGTAGCTGAAGTTGGCTTCGGTAGATCAGTAGGTCACTCACTTTATGATTTCTATATGAGAGAATGGGCTGGCGTGAACCCTGCAACGGGTGCAGCCATGTGGAACGTAAGCTATACGGATAACAACGGTAACGGAAAATTCGATTCTGGTGAGCAGATCGCGTCACTTACAGAATTTTTAGCCGCTAATCCTGGAGCTACAGTGTTGGAAGCAACTACAGAAAACTACACACAAGCAACTCAGAAATATGTGGGTAAATCAGCTATTCCTGACCTTAGAGGTGCATTCTCTGTAAATGCAGGTTACAAAGCGGTTTCACTATCTGCTCAGTTCCTGTATGGTATCGGTGGATACGCTTATGACGGCGCTTACGCAGCATTGATGCACAACAGTGTCGTAGGTAACAACAACTGGCACCAGGATATCATGCAAAGATGGCAGAACCCAGGTGACATCACAGATGTACCAAGACTTACCAGCAACCGTACTGGAGATACTAACTATAACAGTATGTCAACAAGGTTCCTCACAAAGTCTGATTATCTTGTGTTGAATAATGTGAGACTGGCTTACACAATGCCAAACAAATATTTTGCAGGTCTTGGACTTAACGGTCTTACTATTTCACTTACGGGAGATAACTTGTGGATCCAAACTAAGAGACAAGGTTTCAACCCTACAACATCTGAAACCGGGAACAGTAACACTTACAGATATTCACCTCTTTCTACCATTACGTTTGGTGTAAAGACAAACTTCTAAATTTTTAATTAACAAATGAAAAAGCTACTTATATTAGGTTCCATGATGGGACTACTCTTCACTACTTCTTCTTGTAGAGATGAGTTTTTGGAAAGCGAGCCGACGGAAACGTTGGCAAATCCGCCAGCTCAGGCGAAACTGAACGGTCTTTACCTGATGATGGTAAATACCGGAACAGGAGGTACTACGGGTCATGATGATTACGGTCAGAAAGGTTACGACCTCACTGCAGACCTTTTGTCGGGTGATATGGTACTGAGCGGTGTAACTTATGGATGGTACCGAAACATTGCCAACCTTACAGCGACTACTGACTTTACTAATAACTCCAACTACATGCCGTGGAGATATTACTACAGAATTGCATACGCTGCAAACGATGTAATCGCGGGATTGGGTGGAAACGATTTCGTTCCTGCTACAGCCAGCGATAAAGCATCAATGGGTCAGGCAAAAGCGATACGGGCCTATGCATACTTCTACCTTACTCAGTATTTCACTACCAAATATGATCCGGCATCACCTGCAATTCCACTTTATACGGATACTGGTGTAGCAGCGAAGCCTAAAGCTTTACAGTCTGAGATCTACGCACAGATCGTGAAGGACCTTTCTGAGGCAGTAACTTTGCTGAACGGTTTCAGCCGTGCAAACAAAGGGATGATCAACCAGGATGTGGCTAAAGGTTTGTTGGCATACACATATGCTGCAATGGGAGATAACGCGAAAGCAGCTACTCTTTCATTAGAATTAATTGCTAAGTTCCCTAAAACTACTGCAGGTGACCTTGTATTTGACGAAGCTAGTGCTACAGGGGGCGGATTCAATAGCCTGGCGACTCCAAGTTGGATGTGGGGCTTCGACCTTACACTGGCAAACGATCTTGACTTGATCAGCTGGTGGGGTCAGTTAGATATTACCACGTACTCTTACTCTTGGGTTGGTGATGCTAAATCTATTGACTTAGATCTTTACAGTGCAATGCGTGCAGATGATATCCGAAGAAACCAGTTCAGATCTGTAAATGAAACTGCCAGCGGATTCACTACGGCTCCTGCTGATGCTGCGGGTACATTTGATTATCCTGCTGTTCCTGTGAATAAATTCTTTGATCCTGCGCGTACAATCGGTGGTCAGCGTATCGTGATCACAGACTACCTTTACATGCGTGTTGATGAGTTCCACCTTCTTGCGGCTGAGACCCTTGCGAAGTCTGGAAACGAAGCTCAGGCAAGAACAGTACTTAGCTCTTTCTTAGCTAACAGAGTCGCGGATACATCTTACATTTCCGGTCTTTCTGGTACAGCTCTATTGAATGAGATTTATCTGCAAACCAGAATCGAATTGTGGGGTGAAGGTAAGAGCTACCTGGCTATGAAGAGAAACAAGGCAACGGTGAAGAGAGGTCCGAACCACTTGTTCTTTGCAGGCCAGAGTTTCAACTCTGATGATGATAGACTGACGTATGATATACCTCAGGCAGAAATCAACAACAATCCGAACTTCTAATAGTTTAGACGTTGTAATTTATAAAAGTGCTTCACCCGTTTGGGTGGAGCATTTTTTATTTAAAATTTAAGTAATTCGTCGAGATCAAAGCTTCAGTTCCGTTCACGAAAACGTGTAAAATCGGGCGCTAACGGGTATCGTTGCCATTTTGGAAAAGAAATGGGTATTACGTCACACATTCCGTACCAGAACAAAAAAAAGATTGCAATTTCCTAAAAATTGTTTTGGCTATGTTAATATAAATTAACATATTTGCCTATTAAAATATTAAAATGTGTTAATATGAATGTAAAATTACGAGTTTTAAGTATCGGCGTGCTTTTCTTTGCAGGACACGCATTGAATGCGCAGCGGGCAAACAGAGATACTGCAACTAAAACTAAAGAAATTCAGGAGGTAGTACTGATCGGGGGGATCAAGCTGGATCCGGCTCAGAAAGTGGGCGCATATAATGTAGTTTCCAAGGCTAATTTTGAAAGCACACCATTTTCATCGGTGGATGAAGTATTGAACGGCCGTGTGGCCGGGCTCAACTTCTCTTCAGCCAGTGGTGATCCGGGATCATCAAATATGGTAACCATCCGTGGGGTAAGTTCTCTTCTTGGTACGCCAAACCCACTATACGTAATCGATGGTGTAATTGTAGGGAAGGGATCAGATAACGCTTCCTTGATGGAATCGTGGAACCCGCTTTCCGCGATCGACCCGAATGCTATTGAAAATGTGTCAGTGCTGAAAGACGCTTCGGCTACTGCACTTTACGGCTCACGCGGTGCGAACGGTGTGATTCTGATTACCACTAAAAAAGGAAAGTATAACCAAAAGACACGTTTTGAATTCTCTACTGAGACCGGAACACAGGACCGCGCCTTCGACAAGATGGAACTGATGTCTTCTGACGAATACATTAAATATGGTGGAATCTTGATGTGGAACAGTCAGGACCTTCTGGGCCAAACCTTTTCTACACTGCAGGAGGCTACAGATTTTTTCCTGTCAGAACCTACCTATGAGGGTAATTATGACGGGACCACCAATACAGATTGGGTAAAGGCCGTAAACAGAACTTCATCTGTAGTAAACACTTACAACTTTTCTGCATCAGGTGGTGGCGAGAATACCTCTTTCCGTATCGGTGGAACGTATTATAACAATAGCCCACTGATCAAAACCTCAAACTTTGACAGAATAAGTGTAAATACGGCTGTAGATCACAAAGCATCTGATAAACTGAAATTTGGGGTAAACCTCAATTATTCAAATATCAAAAGACAAACCTATTTCGGTGGACGTGCATCGGCAAACCCGGTTACATCATCGATCATGATTTCTCCACTGAGACCTATTTATCTTGAGAACGGTGACTACAATCAGGATCTGGGTGAAGGCTCACCAACACCAGGTTTCAACCCGGTTTCTATCCTGGATGAGACCAGCCAGAAATCTACGATCAACACCATCATCGGTTCAGCGAATATGGATTATCAGTTCATCAAGAATTTCTATTTCAATTCCCTGTACGGTATGCAGGCACAGTTCATGACGGAAAGACAAAACGTTCTTGCGGGGCATCCTGTGTATACGATCATGACGGATACTCAAGGTTTCCTTGGTGATTTCCGCACTACAATTTTCGACTGGAACTGGTCGAATACATTAGGTTACCGAAATATCTTCAATGGACGTCACAATGTTCAGGCATTCCTCGGAATGGAGTATCAGGATCATACCTATAACAACTTCCAGGCGATTACTTTCACGCAGAACGATCCCAGACCTTATTTTGGTTTCTCTGATGAGCAGTTTGCCTCAAACACAGACCAGCAGTGGAGACAGATTTCGTATTTCGGAAGACTTAATTATACTTTAGACAGTAAGTATACGATTTCAGGGCAGCTTCGCCGTGACGGTAACTCCACTTTGGGTGAAAACAAATGGGGTAGTTTCTGGTCTTTAGGTGGCTCCTGGAATGTGATGAATGAATCTTTCATGCCTGATGCTTTCTCGTCACTGACGCTTCGTGCAAGCTACGGTGTCCTGGGTAATATTCCTTACGCAGACCAGTGGTACAGCCAGTACAACCAGTACGCGACACTTGTTTATGATTCCAACATCGGTTGGGGACCATACGGTGGTAATGGATTTATCGCTTCGGCGGGTAACCGTAACCTGAGCTGGGAAGAATCTGCGCATCTTGATGTAGGTGCAGATTTCGGAATTCTGAATGAAAGGCTCAAATTTACCTTAGATTATTACGACAAACTGACGGATAAGGCAATCTTCCGCTCCTATCCGGCGGTGGAAACAGGTGGTCCTACTTTCTTCTATGACAATGTTGGCGCCATCAGAAACCGCGGTTTTGAAGTGGTAGTGGATGCAGTACCGGTACGGACTGAAAACTTCAGCTGGAACATCAATGCGAATGGATCTTACGGAAAATCAAGAATCGAAAAACTGAACGTTGATCTGGTAACATTTGAAGGAGAAACATCTGATGGAAGTAATGAACTTGTAGCTTTTGCTCCCGGCAAACTTTTCGGAGAATATTACACATGGCTTTGGGCAGGTGTAGCGCAAACCGATGATGCAGCCAATGGTATTTCTGCGGGTGACGGTATTTGGTATACTGATGGTTCACGCACCACTGTAACAAATGACAAGACACAAGCGGAGAAGGTATGGATGGGTAAAAATGCATTCCCAACTTATAACGTTGGTCTTACAAACTCATTCGACTACAAAAACTTTACTTTGAGTTTTATGCTTTCAGGGCAGTTTGATTTCTACGTGCAGAATGGTGTTCACTCTTACACAATCCACGACGGACGTTTTGCGACCAGAAACCAGATTACCGATGCGCTTTATAATAGCTGGACTGATGCGCCGGGAGCTGAAAATTTCAGTGCAGACAACCCGAAAGCGGTGATCGGTAACCCAAGAAGTTCAAGACTTGAATCTTCGCGATTCCTGAACAAAGGTGATCATATCAGACTTAAAGAAGCCAGAATTGCATATTCTTTCGGCGATACATTCAAGGATGCTACGGGCATAAACAACCTGACTATCTATGCAAGAGGGACAAACCTGCTTACTTACGTATTTGATAAAGATTTGAACTATGACCCGGAATCAACTTCCAACTCATGGTCAGCACTTGGAAAAGGCAGATATTGGTACGCCTCTCCAGTGGTTCGTACCGTTTCATTCGGAATTCAAATCGGTTTTTAATGACTAAATTTAATATAACAATGAAAAAATATTTAATAATATTATCCTCAGCGCTGGTCTTTTTCACGAGCAACTCCTGCAGCAACCGTGATCTGGAATTGCTTCCGCCCGACCAGGACAGCTTAAATGAAATCAATACACCCACCAAACTTCAGCAACTTCTGAACGGTGCTTACCTTTCAATTTCCTCAGCTAATGCCCTTGGTGCCGAAGCTACAATGTTTGCCGATATTTTGGGTGATAAATTCTTCGTTTCGAACTCGAACTCATCTTACACTACAACCTATACTTACAACTACAGTGCGACCGTAAATGATTTTAAGTTTTACGGAACTTTGTATGACATGATCACCAAATGTAATTTCGTGATTCAGTCTTCGGTCCCTGAAGATGAAGAGGTTATCCGCATGAAAGCAGAAGCTAAGATTTTGCGCGGTATGGCTTACTTCATTTTGGTGAACTATTACTCACCTACACCTTCATCTGGTGTGAACCAGGAGTATGGTGTGCCGTTGGTGACGGATGTGTATGATGTTACCATTCAGCCGGCACGTGCAACGGTTGCTGAAGTTTATGACAGAATCATTCAAGACCTTACCGAAGGTGCGCAAAACGCTGAAGCTACACCGCAGTCTAAAGTATTACTAGGAAAAGATGCAGCCAAACTGTTACTTTCAAGAGTATACATTACGCGCCGTGCAGCGGGAGATGCCCAAAAGGCTGTAGATCTTGCAACACAGGTAATTGATTCCGCGCCTGCAGGTTCATTCGGACTTGGAACGAATTCGATCAGTGCCTACACAAGCTATTTTGCAGGTAATGATGATGGTGCTTCAGAAGAGCAGCCGGAAACTATTTGGGAACTTGATTTCAACCAGGTGACTAACAGAGCTAATGGTATTGGTTCAAACGTTTCGCTTCCAGTGTTTTATAGCCGTCAGGATTCACGTAGAAGTATGCTGATCAACCAGTCGTTTTACAGCAGTTTCGCAGCTACAGATATCCGTCGAGGTTCACTTACCACTGGTTTGATTTCAAACACAGGACCTACAACGCCGAATACAGACAGCCCGAAAGGTTACTGGATGAACAAATATCCAAGACTTACCTCTGAAGGAAATTACGTAAGAGACGTGAAAATTCTGCGTTATTCAGAAGCATACCTGAACAGAATCGAAGGTTTGTACTTAGCCGGTCAGAATGCGCAGGCGCTTACAGAACTTAACGCATTTGCAGCTTCAAGAAACGGATCGCTTTATACAGGTGCCGACCTTTTGAATGATATCCTGACTGAAAGAGCTAAGGAGCTCTATGGTGAGGGACATCGCTTCTTCGATCTTAAGAGACACAATCTGCCTGTCGTAAGACCATCGAACTGTACGATTAACTGTACGATCCCGGCCGGTGATAAACTGTTTGTCTTCCCTATTCCGCAAGGCGCGCTGAACAGCAACGCTAACCTAAAACAGTATCCTGGTTACAACTAAGATTTTTCTTAAAACTTACCCCGCCACCCGGCGGGGTTTTTATTTGCCCATATTTCTTACATTTGTCTCACAAAAATAAATAATGAGGATTCTCCTTCTCTGTATATTCTTTTTATCACTGTCTCTTAGCGCCCAGGTGCTCAATAAAACCGATTCTAACCGTGTAAGACCTAAAGACACGTTGGTTATCGATTCGGGACGCAAAGATTCGCTGCAGATTTTTAAACCCACTATTTACGATTATACTTTCCGGACACAGTTCAGCGAAAAGAAGATTTTCGATACCGCATTCACGCCTGAAAAAACCTTTGTTTTTACGCAGTACAACAACCGCGATAATTTCGGACGTATTCAGTTTGCAAACATCGGCTCGGGTTTTCAGCCTATAATCTTTGAAGTGAATACCGAGCAGAATCTCTCACTTTTACCTACAAATAAGTCGTTTATCATCCAGGGGATAAAAGACATCAGATATTATGATGTGAAAACGCCCACCACTTCGTTTATCTATCACAACTCGGTGAGTAGCGGTGCTGCCCTACAAACTACGTACACGCAAAATATTGGTAAAAACTTCAATTTTGCCCTCGAATATATGGGCTTGCGCTCGCTCGGGCTTTATCAAGAGAATCTTGCGGCGAACAACAACGTGATTTTCTCCGGACATTATGTTTCGAAGAATAACAAATACGAAGCTTTCGCGCATTTCGTTCATCAAAATGTCAACAACCAGGAGAATGGCGGTGTAGCAGATATCGGCTTGTTTTTGGGCGATAACTCGAATTTTGACAACCGCATCAATTTACCGGTAAACCTTACCGGCGCAGATTCGCGTTTTTCTTACCGCCGCTATTATCTTAGTCATCAGTTCCGGCCGTTTGCATCGGAAAAATTTCCGTTCAAGATTCGGCATACGCTATACCATCAGGGCAACAAATATTATTTCATACAGGCTTTGCCGCAGGATTTTTATTTTGATGACATTTCAGAACTCATAGATTATCCGCTTTCTTCGAAAAAGTATTCGAAAAACCTGAGTAACACCGTGAGTATTATTTTCGATAAGGAAAATATCAAGCTCGACGCGGGAGTCCGTCACCAAAGCATTAAACTCGGTATCGGCGAGGCATTACCAGCATCCCTGAACATTCCGAAGGAAGTTTCAGAAAACCGTTTGGGCGCGGTGGGCAATCTCCAGATCAATTTGTGGAATAAAGTTGCACTTAATTCAAACCTTGAGATTTCTACCGGAACAGAATTTGGCAGTTATCTGCGCTCTCAGAACCTGCTGAAATTCGAGCCTGTCGCGGGTTATTTTGTAGATGCGAAAGTGAATTTCCAAACTGCCTCCCCAACATTTAATCTGTTGATGAACCCTTCTGTTTACCGCAGGTTTAATTATTTCCTTGAAAATCCAGTCAATGAAACGATTACCGAAATTGGCGGTTCGGTAAACTTGAAATGGTTTAAAAGTTCGGTATTTGCCAACTATTTCATGATTAACAATTACACGTATCTGGATGCTGCAGCACAACCTCAGCAAAGTAATTCAGCTTTGAATATTTCGCAGATCGGCGGTGAAGCGATATTCAGTTACGGGAAATTTCATTTGAATCCGCGTGTGCATTTCCAGACGGCGCTCAGCAATCAGGATTTGCTTCCGATGCCTAAATTTATTGGTCGCGCAAACCTTTACTGGCAGTCTAAAGCGTTTAAAGATGCAGCTGAGATTCAAACGGGAATTAAGGCTTATTACTTCAGCAAGTTCGCCTCGCGGGAATATTCGCCGGTGCTGAACGAATTTATTCTTCCAAACTCATCATCGTATTCTATAGGCGGCCAACCGATTGTGGATGTGTATTTTAATTTGAAAGTGAAGCGAATGTTTTTCTTCATCGAGGCCCAGCACCTGAATACGACCATTCAGAAAAACCGGTCATTTGCAGCGCCTTATTATCCGGTCTCAGATTTCAGGCTGAATCTCGGGATCGTCTGGTATTTATTTAGCTAATTATTAATATTGAGACGCTGCGTATTGATTTAGAAATAAATGGATCCGGGCAAAAAATTTAACCAAACAGTTTTGAAAAGTATCACCTCCATACCATTTCAGGATATTGAAAGCATTCCGACTTTGATAAAAGATTATCTGGATCAAAAAATTTCTGGGTTTGAGGATGATCTCTTTAGCGATCAAAACTTCGCGAAAAAATGTGAGGCTAAAAAGCAAAGATTTACCGACGCTCAAAGAGAAATTTTAGCTAATACTTTAAAATCTCAAACGAAAGGTTTAAATCTAAGTGATAATCAGCAGCTAAATCTTAAAAAACTTTCCCTCAACAACACATTTACGGTGACCACCGGGCACCAGTTAAATCTTTTTACCGGGCCGGTTTTTTTTGTTTATAAAATTTTGCAGACGATAAAAACGGCAGATTATTTAAACAAAAAATTTCCAGGTCAATATACAGTCCCGATTTTCTGGATGGCCTCCGAAGATCACGATTTTGCTGAGATCAACCACTTCCGTACGCCTGAAAACTACTTTGAAGTACGTGCAAACGCCGGCGGACCTGTGGGCGAAATCGAGATTGAAGATGATCATTTCATCTCAGAATTCGAAAGTGAATATAAAGATTCAGTCTTCGGTACGGAACTCATTCTGATGATGCAGCGCGCCTACAAAAAGGGACATACCCTCGCTCAGGCAACACGGATTTTGGTTCACGAGCTGTTTGCAGAGTATGGCCTGTTGATGCTTGACGGAAATGATGCGCGGCTGAAGGAACAGATGAAAGAAATATTCAAAGGTGAAATATTGACCAGAGCACTTTTTGAGTCGACAAAGCCGGCCGTACAGGAGCTGGAGACGCGTTACGGCAATGTGCAGGTGAATCCGCGGGAGATCAATCTGTTCTATTTGAACAACACAAGAAACCGCATTGAAGCTGACGGTGACAATTTCCGTATTGTCGATACTGAAATCACTTTTACAAAAGAGGAACTTCTGCAGGAATTAGAGAATCATCCTGAAAAATTCAGTCCGAATGCGCTTTTACGGCCAGTTTACCAGGAAACCGTGTTGCCAAATGTGGCGTACGTCGGAGGTAATGCCGAAATAATGTACTGGCTTGAACTTAAAGACTATTTCACAGCGCTTGAACTCCCGTTTCCAATCCTCATTCCGCGAAATTCAATCGTACAGATTCAGGAAAAAACGCTCGGGAAGATTGACAGGCTTGGGCTCGAAATAGATGATTTTTATAAAAATTTTGCGAATGTTACGCGGGATTTATTACTCTCGGATAATGAAATCCTGAAATATTTAGATATTAGCGAAAGCCAGCTCCAAAAGCATTTTAACGAACTTGGTTCCATCTCCGCACTTACAGACAAAAGCTTCCAAAATCTAGTGGATGCCGAAAAAACCAGGCAACTGAAATCTTTCGTACGGATGCGGAAACGTTTGCTTCGCGCAGAGAAAATAAAGCAAAACGAAAAACTTCAGCAGCTCAACGATTTGTTTATGGCTGTGCATCCCGGTGGCGTCTGGCAGGAGCGTGTCCTGAATTTTTCGGTGTTTTTTGCAGACCATGGCAAGACGTGGCTTCAAACTTGTTATGAGGTGATCAACGTAGATAAACCGGAGCTTTCGGTCATCTCCATTTAATTTTAATGCGTTATTTTTGTACTTATTATCCTAAGAAATGATCAGAAAAATTATTGCTCTGTCCGCATTTACCGCTGCCCTCGCTTTGGGCGCGCAGAATATACATACCGTTGTGAAGGGTGATAACGCCTACAATATTTCCAAAAAATACGGCATCAGCACCGCAGAGCTGTACCGGATGAATCCTAAAGTTCAGGACGGTAAAATAAGCATCGGTGAAGTGTTGGTTGTGGGTAAATCTACCGGTTCCAAGCCAGCAGCGCAATCTGCACAACTTGGCAAGATCATTATTCAGCCTAAACAGACCATTTACGGTCTTACAAAACAATATAAAATTTCAGAAGCAGACCTACGTGCACTGAACCCAAATCTGGATTCAAACATGAAAATAGGGTCTGAAGTGACTTTACCCCTTGCCGCTATCAGCAGTTATGGTGGAAATCAGGTGATTGCAGCGCAGAATTCATCAGTTGAAACACCTGCTGTGGCTGAAAAGACAGTAAATTCGGACGCAAATGACACCTACATGGTTCAGCCAAAGGATAATTATTACAAGCTTACGCGTAAATTCAGTCTTACACAAAAAGAACTGTTTGCGATGAATCCGGGTCTTGAAGAAAAAGGTCTCCGTCCGGGTGAAACGATAATCGTACAGGGAAACACCAGTTCGCCAGCGCCGGCGAAATCGGCAACGGAAAAAATTGAAACCGACACACCTGCACCGAATACTTACACTACAACTTCCACAGCTGATGACTATGTGACTTATACCGTGCAAAGCGGTGACACCGTTTTTGGTATTCTAAATAAATTCGGGATCGGTCTTGATGAGTTGCTGACGCTGAATCCGAACCTTTCGTCAGGTTTGAAGGCGGGAATGGTCTTAAAAATCAAAAAATTAGACGCCGGGTACGTAAAGAAATCGGGAGATGCACTGAATGTAGTGATCATGCTGCCATTTGGCTTTGATACCAACGATTCTAAATTCCGCACACTTTCGCTGGATTTTCTTTCCGGTGCCAAACTCGCGATTGAGCGCAGTGCCGCCAGCGGACAAAAGCTGGATGTGAAAATCATCGATGCCGGCAACGAGGCAAGCTTTAAAAATTCTTTGACGCAGATAAATTCTGATAATACAGACCTGATCATCGGGCCGTTCTTTAAGTCAAATGTTCTGCAGGTACTCGATTATGTGAAAACGCAGAAAATTCCTGTTGTTGCACCATTTGCAAACAGCGATGATCTGTTGAAATTTGAAAATCTGATTCTTATTGAAACAAACCAATCGGTATTTGCAGACCGCATCGTGAAAGAGGTGAAGGACGTTTACTCAGACCAAAAGATCTACATCGTAGCTGATGATGACAAATCGAATGCAAATTACCTTAAGACAAACCTTGAAAAAACGCTGAAGAACGCCAATGTTGTCATTGTGAACTCTGGCGCAGAGATCGAGCCCGATAAAAACATGATGACAGGTCAGTCTGCACCGGTAATCGCTATTTTGGCAAGTGACCGCGATGCAGATGGGGACGCGTTTGCAAACAGAATGATGGCTTTGTCTAAAGAAATCAGCGGTATCAAAGCGTTCAGCATGTACTATTCGCCAATCTTTGAGCGCAAAGTAGACGAGTTGAGCCAGGTGAACCTTGTTTATCTGATGGACCGCAAAGTAGATTCTGAAGGCAGGTTCGAAAAAGAAATTCTGGAAGCTTACAAAAGCAAATACTGCAAGACGCCGCCGAAATATTCAATCATCGGGTTTGATATCGTAAATGATATGCTGAGCCGTGAGAATAAAAAGGGAGAGATCTTTAAGCAAATGAACAAGGTTCAAACGCAGCTTGCGACAAAATTTGAATTTGAAAAAATCCGCAACGGTGCCTATGTGAACAAAGGTTACCGTGTTGTGAGACTGTTGCCCAACTAAGCGAAGGCGATTTAAAATAAAAACAATATAACCGCACTATTCTAATTCTATATGAAAGCACTTGTATTTCCTGGACAGGGATCACAATTTGTGGGCATGGGTAAGGAACTGTATGATTCCCGGAAAGACATCAAAGACCTCATGGACTCCGCAAATGATATCCTCGGTTTCGATATCATTTCTACTATGTTTAAAGGATCTGAAGAGGATCTGAAAAAAACCGAAGTTACACAACCTTCAATTTTCATCCATTCTGTAGCGGCGCTGAAAGCCGTGAATGGACTTGGAGCCGCAATGGTTGCCGGCCATTCATTAGGCGAATTCTCCGCATTGGTAGCCAACGGTGTTTTATCTTTTGAAGATGGTCTTAAACTCGTTTCTGCGCGCGCAAAGGCTATGCAGTCCGCTTGTGATGCGAATCCAAGCTCGATGGCTGCTATTTTGGGCTTAGCCGATGAAAAGGTGGAAGAGATCTGTGAAAGCATTGATGGTATCGTAGTTCCCGCTAACTATAACTGCCCCGGCCAGCTTGTGATTTCCGGTGAAACGTCCGCAGTGGAAGAAGGCTGTGAAAAAATGAAAGAAGCGGGTGCAAAACGTGCACTCTTGCTGTCTGTCAACGGTGCCTTTCATTCACCGCTGATGCAGCCGGCGCAGGAGCAGCTTGCAGCAGCCATTGAAGCCACACGTTTCCGCAATGCCACGATCCCGGTTTACCAGAATATCACGACAACAGCTGTGACCGAGCCTGAGGAAATCAAGCAAAATCTCATCAGCCAGCTTACTGGTCCGGTAAAGTGGACACAATCTGTACAAAACATGATCAAAGACGGCGCTACAACTTTTATCGAAGTGGGTCCCGGAAAAACCCTTCAGGGATTAATCAAGAAAATTAACAGCAAGGTGGAAGTCTCAGCCGCGATCTAGCGTAATGAAAGGCCGACTATTTTCGCCCGGAAAACTGCTTTTAACTTCAGAATATACCGTCCTGGACGGCGCTCTGGCTCTTGCCGTACCTACAAAATGGGGGCAGGAGCTTTTTTTTGAGGAAATAAGTGACGGAAGATCTACGATACATTGGGAAGCCTATCTCCAGGATGAGCTTTGGCTCAGCACCGAGATTCGCTATTCGGACTGGCAAATCACGTCCGCTAACCTGCTTCCAGCAGCTGAATTTGTCTTAAAGGTTTTAAAGAATACTGCACGCTTGTCTTCAATTAAATTTAAAGAGAATACCTCTTACCGCATCCGTACGAACCTACAGTTCCCCGCAAATTTTGGCTTGGGCAGCAGTTCAACGCTGATGAATAATATGGCCGAATGGGCTGGCATTAATCCTTATGAACTAAATGAGGCGAGTTTGGGCGGAAGCGGTTACGATATAGCGGTTGCAAAAGAGAAATCAGCAGTTCTGTATCAGATTTCAGGGCAGGATAGACGGTTACATAAGGTTGATTTTAATCCTGTTTTCAGTGATGATCTTATTTTTATTCATTTGAATCAAAAACAGGACAGCCGCGAAGGTATTGAACACTACCGTGCACTACCGTATGATCCTGAGTTGATTGAGTGGTTTTCAGACCTGACACATAAAGTTGTGAATACGGTTGAAATTGATACGTTTTCAAATTTGATGGAAGCGCATGAGCAAAAATTGTCAAACACGCTTTTAATAAAGACCGTGAAAGAAAGATACTTTTCAGATTGCCCGGTTTTCGTGAAAAGCCTTGGTGCGTGGGGCGGAGACTTTGTAATGAGCCGCAAATTTTCGGGTTATGAGCGTTATTTTTCGGAACGCGGATTTAGCTGTATTTATACCTGGTCTGAATTAATTCTCTGATTATCAGGATGTCTTGCAGACTTGCTGTTTGTGATGAATATCAGTACTTTTAGAACCGACAATACCCTTAGATATCATTAATTTTGTCATTCCAAAAAGTAACAAACAGAAATACAAGAGAGTCATGAAGAACATCAAAATCATTCAGCAACTACACGATTTGGGAATCACAGGTTACCAGGAGGTAATCTACAATCCGAGCTACGAAGAACTTTTCCAGGCAGAAATTTCTCCGGAGAACAAAGGATTTGAGCGCGGAGTTGTAACAGAATCCGGTGCAGTGGCAGTAAAAACTGGAATTTTTACAGGACGTTCTCCAAAAGACAGGTTTATAGTAAAAGACGACAGTACGAAAGATACCATTTTCTGGGACGGAAAAGTAAATCTACCTACAACACCTGAAATCTTCGAAAGCTGCAAGCAACTTGTGCTGAAACAGCTTTCTACCTCAAAAAAACTTTATGTAGTAGATGCTTTTTGTGGCACAAACCCTGACACGAGACTTAAAGTTCGTTTTATCATGGAAGTAGCATGGCAGGCGCACTTTGTAACCAATATGTTCATCCGTCCTTCAAACTATGAACTCGAAAACTTCGGGCAACCGGATTTTATCGTGATGAATGGTTCTAAAACTACCAACCCGAACTGGCAGCAACAGGGATTGAACTCTGAGAACTTCGTGATGTTCAACCTTACCGAGAAAATCCAGATCATTGGCGGAACCTGGTACGGCGGCGAGATGAAGAAAGGGATGTTCGCCATGATGAATTATTTCCTTCCGCTAAAAGGCATGGCATCGATGCACTGTTCCGCAAACGTGGGCGAGGAAGGCGATGTAGCGCTGTTCTTCGGACTTTCGGGAACGGGTAAAACAACGCTTTCTGCAGATCCTAAAAGATATCTTATTGGCGACGACGAACATGGTTGGGATGATAATGGCGTATTCAACTTCGAAGGTGGCTGCTACGCGAAAGTGATTGACCTTTCCGAGGAAAAAGAGCCGGACATTTACAAAGCCATCCGTCGCGATTCACTTCTTGAGAACGTAGTGGTGAACGAAGAAGGTGAAGCCGACTATTCCGACAATTCAATCACGGAAAACACCCGTGTTTCCTACCCGATTTATCACATCAGCAAAATCGTATTGCCATCAAAAGCAGGTCACGCGAAGAAAATCGTTTACCTTTCGGCAGATGCTTTCGGCGTTTTGCCTCCGGTTTCTGTTCTGAATGATGATCAGGCACAGTACCACTTCCTGTGTGGATATACTTCTAAGTTGGCTGGGACGGAGCGTGGAATTACCGCACCGGAACCTTCGTTCTCGCCGGCCTTTGGTGAAGCGTTTTTAACGCTGCATCCTACGATGTACTCTAAAACTTTAATCGGTAAAATGAAAGAGCACGGAGCGAAGGCATATCTGGTAAATACCGGCTGGAACGGTACAGGAAAGAGAATTTCACTTAAAGATACCCGCGCAATCATCGACGCGATCATTGACGGTAGCATTGATACTGCAGAAAAAACGAGAATTCCTGTGATGAATCTTGAGATCCCGACAGCATTACCTAATGTTTCTGAAGGCATCCTGGATCCCCGTGACAGCTATTCAGACGCGGCAGAATGGGAAGTAAAAGCGCGCGATCTGGCGGCACGTTATATCAAGAACTTCGAGCAGTACTGCGACAATGACGAGGCGAAAAAGCTCGTCGCGGCTGGCCCTCAATTATAAAATCATTCACTTAAAACTTTAAAGATCCTTTAGAACTTCTAAAGGATCTTTTTTTGTGATGGCAATTTGAATATTATTTAATTCTGATCTTTCCGCCAAAGGGTGACAGCGCATAATAGACCAGTTCACTGCCGTTTATGGCTTCAAAACCTTCAGACATGAAAATATAGCGATCGCCCTGTTTTTTATAAAGATAAACAACGGTTTGGGGCGTGATTTTAGTTTTGGGAACGCTCAGAATAAGGCAGAACATCTGTTTGTCGTCGTCGAAGCGCCAGTCTTCGCTGTCAAAGTTGCAGGCCTTGCTTCTTTTCCGGAATATATTTAGATTCATCATTGTGTGTTTCAGCAAAATTAATATTAATCCGGCAGATATTCGGTACAGAAACTCCAGCTTTTCTGTGTTTTATATAAATTCACCTGCAAAGTGGTGAGATTCAGATAATCAAAGATGAAAATTCAGGCTTGGAACCGCTCCGGGAGACAGAGTACACGAAATTGAATGAAGAAATATAAAATCGTTTAAAAATAAAATAACCTACTGAAAAACAATAGGTTATATTTTTAAAAGTGGAGTTGGAGGGATTCGAACCCTCGTCCAAACAAGCAATACATAAGTTTTCTACATGCTTATTCTGTATTTGATTTTCGACTGCAAACAGAGCACAGACACCCAATTTACAGCTTAACTTCTAAAATTTTCGATCCCGGACCGAAGTCTTCCGGGACTTATTTCCGCATTGCTATGCCTCAGGTTCAAACGCCGCAGAACAGAGCGTTTGTGAGACATCTTGCCTCCTTACTATGCTTCGGGAGAGCGCAGAATCCTACTATGATTCGGATTATGCTGCAAGAGCAAACTCTTGGTCGCCAGTTAAAATTGTGTAGCAAGGGATTAAAGAGATCGCGCTACGGTTCTCTGCATGCTTACTTACCCATTGGTCTTGCTGTCGAAACCAGTCAACCCCATGTTGTAAGGGTACAAAGATACGCAATAAATTTTATTTTTTTTTGGGCGTGTCCCTCGGTCGGTCTTTACAGCGCGGCCGCCTGCAGCGGCCGCGCCTCCATTCCCTTCCTCGGGCCGGGCTATCCGCTCTATCTTTTTTGGGAGGCGGCCCGGTGCCGCCTCCCAAAAAAGGATGCCGCTTCTATCCCTCACGCGGCACCCGATTCCTCAAAAAATTTGATAAAATAACATCCGAAAAACTTCTAAATTCAGAAAAACTCTTAAAACGCGTTAACTTCGGTTAAACTTCCCAAAGCATCTTCAAAATAAATCTACTTTTAGAAAAAATTAGCATTGAAAACAAAACTACTCCTGCTTTCCTTCCTTCTCATGGCCCTTTCGGCCCACGCTCAGGAATACATCTTCGGAAAGGTGCGCTCGGAGTTTGGCTCTGAACTGCCAAATGCGCTCATTTTAAATACCCGAACCGGTGAAAAGGTAAATTCCGATAAAGACGGAAATTACATGATCGGCGCAAAACCTTCAGACGAACTGCGTTTTGTAAAAAGCGGCTACGAGCGTTCGTCAACAAAGATTTCAACTTACAATTATTCCGGGCCGCTTAATATTTCCCTCACGCACTCAGCTTATCTGATAGAAGAAGTAGAACTCGCCTTTCAGGCATCGGGTAATTTAAAGAAAGATGTAAAATCTCTGGATCCACCGAGAAGGGTTGTTGCGCTCAATTCTTCAATGGACTCTTATATGCGAACTCCACCAATAGAATCTTCGCCTAAACTTATAACTCCGTCTGCATTTGCCCCAAAAGATTATAATGCCGGACAGGTCGATATGGTAAAGGCCGTGTCTGCTCTTATAGGCTTGGTAAGTAAAACAACCAGTTCGCCAATTTCTACCGCGAATTATGCGGAAACTCAAGCGTTTTACCGACGGATCAAAGCAGAACTGGATCTCAGTTTTTACACTTCCAGAGGGTGGACCGAAGACGATATTGACAGATTTCTTATTTATGCCGATAACAGTTATTCGCTTGCGAAAAAATACCGGAAAAGCTTCAATGTCGTGGCGATCCTTTCTGATATGAAAATGGCCTATCAGGAATATATTAAAACCCACAAAGTAGGAACGTGATTTTACAGAGGAACCAGAAATAAAAATCTGAGTTAATTTTTTCTTACCTTTAATAATAAATCGTTAGACCAAATGAACCGCAATATCATCGCCATCGCCATCGCTGCCGCAGGTTTCATCATCGGGCTTGCATTTCTCGCAAGTGCGATCAAGAACCGGAACCAGTCTGATAATACCATTTCTGTCACTGGTTTGGGGACAAAGAAGTTCACTTCAGACCTTATCGCCTGGAGCGGAAATTTCTCGCGAAATAGTTTTGAACTTAAATCAGCCTACGATGAACTCGCGAATGACAAAAAAGTGATCGAAAACTATTTAATTTCAAAAGGAATCCCGAAAAATGAGATGGTGTTCTCGGCAGTTGATATCCAAAAGCAGTTCAACTATTCCACAGACAACATGGGCCGGAGTCAGCAGAGTTTTGCCGGTTATCAGCTTTCGCAGCGCGTGTCCATAGACAGCAAAGACGTGGCAAAAATTGAAAACCTTTCGCGAAACATCACAGAAATCATTAATCTTGGAATTGAATTCACCTCCTCGCCGCCAAATTATTTCTACACGAAACTGGCAGATGTAAAACAGCAGATGATCGCTGACGCCACCAAAGATGCCAAACAGCGAGCCGAAAGAATTGCCGAAAATGCCGGTTCCAAACTTGGTAACCTTAAAAAAGCGACAATGGGCGTCACACAGATTACGGAGCCCAATTCAACGGAAGAATTCTCTTACGGTGGCACTTTTAATACTTCTTCAAAGGAAAAAGAAGCCAGCATTACGATAAAACTTGAGTATCAGGTCGATTAATGTGACCGAAGCTTCCCAGCTGCGACAGGAACAATCATTTAATTTCACACTTTGTTTAAAAGAATTTTAAACTGAGGATCTCAATTTTTAGCAGGGATTTTGATTAGGATTTGTAAATCAATTCCATTCCGCATGAGAACACTTGTTTTTATTCTGGCTTTAATCACCGTTTCGTGTACAAAAGAAGAATCGGTCAAATCCAATAATCAGGTAATTTCGGATTCTACTTCCACCATATTACAAAACGATTCAACGCCTGCAACCCATCCTCAAGCCGGTGTTGTTCAAGTTGATTCCACAAAATCTTCTAATTATAAAGGTTTTAGAACGGTCGAACAAGGTAAAATCATAAAAACCATCAACGGTGACATGATTCCGCTTACACTTACCGATGAATTTACCGAGGACAAGCAACAGTACATCTTAAAAATTAAGAATTTCACGAGCAAAAACATCTCCGGAACCATTACAACTGAAAATCCAGACATGAACATCCGTTTCAATCAGGTCCGACTACCGAACGGCGAATATGACGGTCCTTTCGGGCGCGAAATGATATATAAAATCCGCGAAAATGGGGAAATTTGGTTGCTCATCGGGAAAAGCAATATGGCATCGGGCGAATGTAAAGGGCGCTTTTCTGTCTCAATAAAATAGTGATTTGCAAGACGTTAAACTTACGTTAAAATTTTCAGTTGGTATAGTTTCTGTCAGACGGTTTTAATATTTAAATAATCGTACTATGAAAAATCTACTATTCGCGGCTGCGGCTGCCACTTTTACGCTTACCGCGTGCTCCACGGTTTCTTCAATTCTTCAGAACACTTTTCCGTATACAGCTACCGTTTTGGTTACGTCCGGCTCCCCGGCGAATGTTCAGCTTTCAGCAGTTTCACCCGCGCAGAGTATCAACCAGCTTACGGGCGCAGGTGCGAATGTGAAAGACATCCGGGTTTCATCCGCCACAATGTCGGTTGATTCTAATACGAGCATGAGTATGTTCAAATCGGTACGTGTGTATCTTTCAAACAATGGCGGGAACGAGGTGATGGTAGCATCGCGGGATGTAGTACCCGAAAATGTAGGCAGTTCGCTTTCACTTGATATCAATACATCCACTACTTTGGATTCAATGATGAAATCAGGTGCCGTGCAGGCAAGGGTGGTGTATGTTTTAAAACAGTCTCCAACCTCAGATATTTCGCTTAAAACGTCAATCGGATTCAGCAGTGTTCCTGTTACCAATCCTTAAAAATAAACGAGCCGGACAGATTATTCTGTCCGGCTCGTTTAAGGTCTTTGAGATAATGCCGTCTGCTTAACAATAAACTACATCATAGATTTCCTCCTTGATCCAGTCGGTTTTCTCCGGATTCCAGTTCGCTAGCAGCCACAGCTTTAGTGCTTTTTTCTCAGGTTCGTAGCAAGGCTGCTCATAATTTTCGTCAATGACTTCGAAACCATTTTGTCTGTAAAAGCTAATGCGTCGTCGGGCGTTTTCGTCAAGTGTTTCCGGTTCAGCTTCGAGAACGATGTGTGTGTAGTCTTTGCAAAGATCGCTGATCACATCGGAGCCGTATTTTAGGCTGCGGAATTCCGAGAAAATTTCAAAATGTTCGATGAAGACGAAACCGGTAAGTTCCCATGAAATGATGTAGCCAATATTTTGGAGATCATGAAGGATCGAAAAAACCTTTACACAGGGATTTGAGAATAATTTTTTAAACTGTTGCTCGCCCCGTCTCTCATCTGGTGGGAAGGTAGCACAATAAGATGCATAGATTTCTTCAGCGCGGTAATCATCGTGAGTGGGGATGTGCAGATATTCCATATTAGAAAACGAAAATTTTATGTCTTCCCTGCAAGATTTAAGCCTAAAAAGCTTTCTAAAGGTCAAACACGCTTGGCCGACGGGTAATGAAGATATCTTTTACCCAAAGCGTGAAGGCTAACCCTAGATAAATGAGAAAAAAGACACCGGCTGTAGCAAAAGTAGAGTAGATAAAGAACACCCGAAGTTTCGACACCGGAATGCCAAGTTTGGCGCCCATACGCGTCAGCACACCGAACCATTCTTTTTCCATTGTATGCCGTAGGTTATTGAACATTTCTTCGTTTTCTTTTGTGTAAAAATACTAAATTTTAAGAGGAACTGTTTAGAATCTTCTCTTTCCCAAAGTTTTTGTCTACAATGACAGGGACAGAAATCTAGTGCTCATGACGATCATTATGTCCTGCCTCCACACTGCAGAGCACCGAAGCATCGTGTGTATGTGCGCCGGTCTCCAGTTGTATCGTAACATGATGGATGTTAAGATGTTGCAGCTCATGATCTATTTTACCGAGCAATACCTCGCTTTCGGCAACGGTAAGGCTGTCATCTACCACGGCGTGGCAGGTCAGCGCATTCAGTCCGCTGGTGATTGTCCAGATGTGCAGGTCATGGATACTGATAATATCACCGGTTTCTAATATCTTTTGTGTCACTTTTTCAATCTGAACGTTGTCCGGCGTTCCTTCCATCAATACATGAACGGAAGATTTTGTGACCAGATAGCCACTTCGTAAGACCAGAAGCGCCACTATTACGCTGGCAAGCGGATCTGCCCACGCCCAACCCAGGAATATAATGAGCAACGCCGCGATAATTGCGCCCACCGAACCCAGCATATCACTGATTACATGCAGGTATGCGCCGCGCATATTCAGGTTTTCTTTTACATCGGAGCCGCGCATCATGATGTACGCTACCACTGCATTCACGAGCAAACCGACTCCGGCGATGATGAGCATTCCGTGCGAGGCGATTTCGGGTGGGTTTCTGAACCGTGCAACCGCTTCAAACATAATGTACACCGAAATAAGGATAAGCGTGGCACCGTTGAGAACCGCTGCCAAAATCTCAAACCGTTTATAGCCGTATGTTCTCCGGTAATCCGCTGATTTATTACTGAACGTGAATGCCATCAGCGCTATGAACAATGAAACCGCATCACTCAGCATATGTCCCGCGTCCGCGAGCAGCGATAAGCTGTTGGTGATGAATCCACCAATGACTTCCACCACCATGTATGCTGAGATAATACTCAAGCAGATGATCAGGGTTTTCCGGTTTGCGTGATGGTTGTGATCGTGATGCTGTGACATTTTTAAATTAATTTTTTGCCTGCAGGAAATTGATTGAAACCGTCGCAAGCTCCGAATCCGGATATTTCTTAAACAGTTCCTGGTTTACCTGCAAGCCAACTTCATCACAAATTTTATGAAAAACATCTACTTCCAGGATGTACTGGTCAGAAAATCCATGCGTTGCATCATATGCGGTCGCGGCAGTTTCGCCCAGATGATGGCTTGTAAGTTCCGGGGCTAAAGTATGAAGTTCGATTACCAACAATCCGTTTTTGCGGATATACGGCAACCAAAGACTAAGATGTTCTTTCAGGTTTTCTTCCACAAGTCTGTTCGCAATTCGTTTGCCACGAAACGCAAATGCGCCAGTGGAAGTGGAAACACGGTCTGGAACAGGATCTTTCGGCTCGTTCCAGATTCTGTTGTGATCCAGGAATGTTCGGATATTCAGCAGGTCTCCAAGGTCTATTTCGTAGTTCTCGCGGAGATCTTTTGCGAGCAGATCCGGATTTCCGATATCGCCCCAGATTACTTTCGCCCAAATGTCATTATTGATGAGGTTTGCGCGCGTTACATTCAGTGCGGCCTGGTTATAATCTGCGCCTACAAGGAAAAGAGGATGGTCTTCGAGCATTTTTCCGCGCAGCGTATGCCGCTCGATGGTTTCAAAGATGTGCTGTATGAAAGCTCCATTACCACAGCCCATATCCAAAATGCCTTTTGGCTGCAGGTGAATTGGTTGGTTGAAAATCGAAATAATGAAGTCTGTCACTACTTTGAAATAGGTGGAGTGCGCGCCACCACTTCCCCAAACGTTCATCTTCCGGTTTACGTGGATTTCATCTTCATTTTCAGATTCAGGCCGCAACCCGTCAGCTTTTCCAAAAACCAATTCCTCTACACCGCTCAGCATGGGCAGATAGGAGACGGTAACTCCATACGATGCAGCTCTGCGCGCGAAATACAGTCCGGTCTCAGTGAATTTAAAATTTGAATTCGTTTTCGTAAACCAACCTAAATCTTTGAGAAAATCGAGGATTTTTTCAAAATTCTCTGGTTCTTTGTGGAATTCTGCAGCCTGAAAAGATGTTTCCATGAAATATTTGTGGAACATGCCGCTCATACCGAGTTGCACAATGATGGGCCCTGCCAGGCAACCTTCGATATGTTTCAGGATTTGCTCGGCAATCTTTACTTCAGTTTGATCTGATGATATTTGAAGGTCGAAATTATTTTTAAATTCTTCGAATACAGCCACAAGTTTTGAGAACGCTTCCGGTTTCATATTCTGGAAGTCAAAATCTGAAGCCTGTGCTAAAACCGTTAGAACCCTTTGGTACAAATGCCCAAAACTAAGTAAGTGTTGTGTATTTTCGTTGGCTGAAATGTATATTGTATCTGTTGCATTATCCACGGAATAATTTAAGAAACCTTGTGAAGCCAGAACCCGGATTGCCACATTCAGGTAACCTTCATTTACCGTAAACAGTGCGGAAAGTTCTGTGAGTGTAGTGTTTCGGCTTTCGGCAATTTTAGCTAAAACGCCCCTTTCTAGAAGTGCCGCAGCAACAGGCGCTGTGACAATACCATCGAGATGCTGAAAGATTGTGCTTCTGAGTTTCCTTTTATCCATAGTGATTTTGGTGATTTAATATCAGATAAATATAGAAAATTTTAAAGGAAAACAATAGTGAGCGCTTTAATGGAGTAGCTTCTTGAAAGCAGTAACTAAATGTCCTTCCTGCGTTTACATTTACTTTAATCACTTAAATATTACTAAACGCACGACCCGCGTTGCGAAATAAATTATTAAAAATAGAAGTTCTAATTTTAGTCAAAATAAATCCGCGGCTTCAACTGAAACCGCGGATATTTATCTTGTTTAAGTACTTCTTAAATCGTTGTAAGCCTTAATGTATTGGTCTTACCGCCATCATAAGCCGGCGTAGCATTCAGGTTGATTACAAAATCACCCTGTTCAACGAAGCCGTGTGTGTGTGCAAGCATATTAACCTGGATGATGGTTTCATCGGTAGATTTCTGCATGTCATAATAGAATGCGCGAACGCCCCACAACAGATTCAGCATCGTAAGAACGCGTTTATTGGAGCTGAAAACGATAATATTCGAATTCGGGCGGTGTGCTGAGATCTGGAAAGCTGTGTAACCTGAATTCGTAAGGGTTACGATTGCTTCAACATTGGCAGATTTCGCAATTCTCACGGCCGCAAGACAAACGCGGTTTGTGATGAAACGTTCGTCAACACAATTAAATTCGCGCTCGATCGGTGAGTTTTTGTTCTGATAGAAGTGCGTCTGCTCGATGTTTTTCACAATCTTAGCCATATTCCGTACCACATCCACAGGGTAGCGGCCAACGGACGTTTCACCCGAAAGCATCACGGCATCAGCACCATCAAGAACCGAGTTGGCTACGTCATTCACCTCCGCGCGTGTCGGCGTAAGGCTGTTGATCATCGTTTCCATCATCTGTGTCGCAATGATCACAGGTTTGGAGTGCTTCCTTGCAATTTCTACAAGGTTTTTTTGGATCGCCGGAACTTCTTCCATCGGAACTTCCACGCCAAGGTCTCCACGTGCTACCATCAAACCGTCACATTCCATAAGGATCTGCTCGATGTTGCGAACGCCCTCAGGTTTCTCGATTTTTGCGATAATCGGTGTCTTAACTTTATTTGATGGATGATTTTTAATGAGTTCCTTCAAGTCAATGATGTCCTGTGCATGGCGAACAAATGAAAGTGCGATCCAATCAAGCTCAAGATCAAGCATGAAATTGGCGTCTTCGATGTCTTTTTCGGTAAGCGCCGGCAGTGAAACATTGGTGTTCGGCAGGTTTACCCCTTTTTTAGAACTTAGTGGTCCACCCTGAATCGTTCGGGCGCGCACCGTATCGATATTGTTAGTCTCTACAACTTCAAGTACGAGTTTTCCGTCATCGATGAGGATTCTTTCGCCCACTTTCACATCTTGTGGAAATTGCTGATAGGTCATATAAACCCGCTCAGAATCGCCTTCAATCTTTTCATTAGTAAAGGTGAGAATATCTCCCGGGTTCAGGTAAGAGCCTTCTTTTACGACGCCAACGCGCAGTTTAGGACCCTGGAGGTCACCGAGAATCCCTACGGAAAATCCGTACTCCTGGTTTAGTTGACGGATTGTCTCTACATTTTTTCTAACTAAATCGTAATCAGCGTGCGAAAAATTTATTCTGAAAACATCGGTACCGGCCTGAACAAGCTGCAGCATCGTTTCTTTGTCAGATGATGCTGGACCCAAGGTCGCGATGATTTTGGTTTTTTTTAGATATTTATTCATAATATTGAAAGCTTAGATAAAGCTCCTCGGAAGGATTTAGCATGAAAGACTGAATTTTAAACATCAGATTTTCAGGATGCAAAATTAAGGAAAAATCATCAAACGGCTCGGATGTTTTGATTACATAATCCACCTCCGGTGAATTGGGAAGGAGGAAACGGCATTCTTCTTCGCCGGAAAAGAGCTCATTAGCCAGCTTTTTCTGTACACTTCGGATAGATTTGTTCGAAATGAAATGAATACAGATCTTCGAGTCTGTGTGATAACCTTCGAAACGTGCGAAGCTGTGGTCAAAGTACGTTCCTCTTAAGACAAAATCTTTTATCCGGGTAAACTGGAATGTATTGAGCGCATTGATTTGGTAGAAAAGTTCAAAATCCGGAATCTCTTTCGCGAGTCTTACTAGGCCAATCTGTATAGGATCGGGTTCAGAATCGAAATTAAGCCGGATCTTTTGAGTTTTCAAGGATACTTTGTTTTTTATTTAAAATGTAGAAGGCACGCTGTGCGGCTTTTTCTTCTGCTTTCTTCTTGGAAGTTTCGGTGGCGTTGGCCACCTTTCGGTCATTGATCCAGATGATGCTGCGGAAAACAACCTGCCGTCCGGGCTGGGTTTCCTGAAACGTATCGTACCTGATCTGTTCCTTTTTCTTTTGAGACCACTCTAGCAGAAGACTTTTATAACTGACGATCTTATTTTCGAGCTTGTTGATCGAGGAAGGGGTCAAAAGCCTTTCGAGTACCACTTTCTTGCATGTCTCGTAATCTACATCCAGGTAGAGCGCACCGATAAGTGCTTCAAAAAGGTTTCCCGCGATGTTTTCGCTAAGTGTAGACGGAGTTTCGGTTTGCAGGATATCGATCAGACCTAATTCTTCACCCAGTTTGTTGAGATTTTTCCTGTTGACAATTTTGGATTTCATTTGAGTAAGATATCCTTCGTTTGCCTGCGGATAAGTAGAAAAAAGGTGACACGAGATTATCGCACCTAATACGGAATCGCCCAGAAATTCGAGACGTTCGTAATTTTTAAGTTCTTTTGAACTACCGGTTTTTAAAGAAAATGCTTCGCGATAGAGATTGATATTGTAAACACTGCAACCGGTTATCTTGCTGATTTCCAGACTTAGCAGGTAATCTTTCTCTGAGAGATTATTTTTTTTCGCACTAAGGAATTTAGGAAAATATTTCTTTAACTCCATCAGGGATTTCTTAGATTTTTGCGAAAAGTACGCATGCGTTGTGTCCACCGAATCCAAAAGTGTTACTCATGGCGACATTTACCTGTTTTTCAACAGCGTTGTGGAATGTAAAATTCAAACGGCTGTCGATATTCTCGTCGTCAGTAAAATGGTTGATGGTAGGTGGGACCACATTGTGAATGATGGTATGAACCGCTGCAATAGCTTCAATAACCCCTGCTGCACCCAAAAGGTGACCGGTCATTGACTTAGTGGAATTGATCTGAATATCAAAAGCATGGTCTCCGAGCAGTCTTGAGATCGCATTTGATTCTGCTATATCACCAAGTGGAGTAGAAGTGCCGTGCATATTGATGTGGTCTACATCATCTGTGGAGAGACCTGCATCATCCAGACAGTTTTTCATAACCAGATAAGCGCCGAGGCCATCTGGGTGAGGAGCCGTCATGTGGTGTGCGTCTGCACTCATACCGCCGCCTTTCAGCTCGGCATAGATTGTGGCACCGCGTTGTTTTGCGTGCTCGTATTCTTCAAGGATAATAGTTCCTGCGCCTTCGCCCAACACAAAACCGTCACGGTCTTTGTCGAAAGGCCTGGAAGCTGTTGTAGGATCATCGTTGCGCGTTGACAGGGCCATCATCGCATTGAAACCTCCTACACCGCTCGCAGTAACAGCCGCTTCGGAGCCTCCGCAAACAATGACGTCCGCTTTGCCAAGCTGGATAAGCATCTTAGCGTCTATGAGTGCGTTTGCAGATGATGCGCATGCGGAAACTGTTGTGTAGTTTGGGCCATGGAAGCCGTACTCAATGGAAATCTGACCGCCTGTGATGTCGGCAATCATTTTAGGTATAAAAAACGGGTTGAATCTTGGAATATCAGTGTTGGCCCAGCCTAAAACTTCGTTTTCAAAGGTTTCTAAACCTCCGATACCGGAACCCCAGATTACACCGACACGGTTTTTGTCGATATCAGAACCCATAATGCCGGAATGTTCAATAGCTTCCCGGGCTGCTACAATGCCAAGCTGCGTGTTTCGGTCCATTTTTTTGGATTCTTTCTTTTCGAAATGATCCAATGGATTAAAGTCCTTTACCTCGCAGGCAAACTTGGTTTTAAACTGAGTGGCATCAAAAAGAGTAATTGGAGCGGCACCGCTCACACCTTTT
Source organism: Kaistella pullorum (assembly GCF_014837035.1). Lineage (GTDB taxonomy): Bacteria > Bacteroidota > Bacteroidia > Flavobacteriales > Weeksellaceae > Kaistella > Kaistella rhinocerotis. The sequence continues at coordinate 832,082 of NZ_JACSPS010000001.1, forward strand.
ACAAGGTTTTCCCAGTAATCTTTGGCATTATTTCCAATAGGCGTAATAGCGCCAAAACCGGTAACAACTACTCTTTTTAATTCCATAAATTTTAATTTCTAAAAAATGCTATTATTTGTTTACTACCTCTTCGATATAGGTAATAGCGTGACCAACAGTTGTAATTTTTTCTGCTTGATCATCTGGGATCTGAATGTTGAATTCTTTTTCAAATTCCATGATAAGTTCTACAGTATCCAGGGAGTCTGCGCCTAGGTCATTGGTAAAGCTAGCCTCTGGTGTTACTTCTGTTTCCTCAACGTCGAGTTTATCAGCAATAATAGCTTTTACTCTTGATGCAATGTCTGACATAGTAATTTATTTTTATTAGTTGTTAATAGCTGCAAATATATAAAATTCTTTGGCAATCGGAATTATTTTACGAAAATATAGCCGCAATAGCCGGGCCATTTTAGCCTTTAACCGCTTGTTTTTTGACCAAAAAAAGCCCGATTTTCATCGGGCTCTGAAGGTTTGATATGAGTTATTTTTTTACAACCTTGAATGATTCGTTTTTACCGTTCTCTAGAATAGTACTTACGATGTACATGCCTGGCGCCAGTCTGCTCATGTCAACTCTGCCATTAACAAGTTTAGCGGAAACCGGCATTTTCTGGCCGTTGGCATTATAGATGTGAACAGTCTCCACTTTGATCTTAGAATCGATGTTCAGGTAGTCTTTTACCGGGTTTGGATAGAAAGATACGTTTCTTGCCCCAGATTCGCTTACTGCTGCTACGGTACAGTCTGCATCAATCATCATATTGCTGTCATAATGCTGACCCGGCGCGGTGTCACTTGTAACCTGTGCCCATGTTGCGCCACCGTCTGTAGAAATGTAGTTAGACTTGGTATTCCAGCCTTCAGTATACTGTTGACCGATCCAGTACATGCTAGTATTGCTTGCAGATATTGCCTGAAGTGAGATCCAGTATCTTGTGTCTGCGGCTGCATTCACAGGTAGCGTGTAGCCACCAAGGTTCACCTTAACCGCGAATGTTGGATAACCTGCGAATGTATTAGGTAGCGCTGTAACACTTGCCGGAGCCGCATTCGTGATGGTATGAATCACTGTTCCAGGTGTGTCAGTCGCGGAGTTGCTCATAATCTGGATGTTGAATCCTGAGATATCTGCTCCACCCGCTGCTGATAATGGTACAATATCAGCGGTAACGCTTTCGAGTTTATAGGCAGCGCTTTCCATTGGTACAAAGAAATCGTTAGCAACCGCATAGTTCAGAGTAGTATTTTTAATGATGTTGCTGGCAAGGTCTGGTGTGCCGCTATACGTTTGGTCGCAACCGTAATCCGGCTCCACTGGCGGAGTGCCGCACTGTACAGATCTTGTATGCGCAGTAGCAGATGTACCGCTGCCACATGCCACGCTGGTGTGAGAGTAGAATCTTATAACACCTGTAATATTAGAAGTCCAGGAAATCTGGCCGGTGCCGCCTGCTAAGATCGTGGGTGTAGCGGCGTTGTCAGTAATGGTGATATAATAAGCAGCATTTGAAACTTTAAATGTATAGTTTACGCCACTTGTAACGTTGAGTGATGAATATTCTCCTGTCCAGCCCTCTGCAGTTATCGTATACATGCTACCATTACAGTTCGGGGTAACGGTTGTTGTTGGATACTGGCCGTTTGGTGCAGTTGTACATCCTACAGGAGCAATTTTCAACGTGTAATCCTCGGTTTCACCATATACACCAGGTGCGCACGGGTCAGTTACAGCCGGGTTCGAGGAGCCTGTTGCAGCTACCATTACTCTCATTCTGTAAGAACCGGGAGCAAGTGTAGATGGAATTGCGATGTTTCCGGTAAGCGTAGATACAGTATTATTAGAACCCGCACCTATCTCTCCCAAAAATTCGGAACTCTCAAATGTTTCATTGTTGTTAAAATCAACCCACACAGAAACGCGCTCGAACCAGCCGTCTCCTACGGTAACCGAGATTGGGTACGACTGTCCCGCAACTATAGTTCCGACCATTGCTGTATAATCACCATAACCGTTAGTACTGCAGGTAGTGGTATTATTAATTCCGGCTACAGTAACGTTTGTAATTAAGTCTCCATCGGCGCAGTCTGAAGAAGGGAGACAGTACGCAGACGGCATCTTCGCTGTAGCAGTGCTCAAAGATGCACTGGTAATCAGTTGAGGATTTTTTGGGTGTACTGATTCTTTTGCATTTTGGGTATTCCGCGCGTTTTGCGAAAAACACAGAAATGGCAGCATCAGGACTGCCAACACAGGTAGTTTTTTTCTCATTTTTAAAAATTTAAATTAATTAATGAATGATTTTGGACTCCCCTAAGTTAGAAAAAAAATTTAAATAAAAAAGACTTTTGTTGCAGAATCGGTATTTTAAATGAAAAAATACAAGAATTTAATATGAACTTGCTAATATTAATGCAGTGTTAATAAATGTCTCAAATCGCTTATGATACCTGAAACCATTCGTTGAAGAGACTTGCTGCCAGCCGCGCTGTTCGATTGTCCTGGTCATAACCCGGATTTACTTCCGCTACGTCCAATGCACGGAGTTTGACACTGTCTAGAATTCGTCGATAAAGGTGCATGAAGGCTGCGTCAGCAAAAATACCGTTATAAGATGCTGCTGAAACGCCGGGTGCAATAGCGGCGTTGAAGGTATCCATACAGACCGTCAGATACAGAATATCAACGGCGGACATGAATGCGTCAAGCTGTTCATAAAGTTTCGGTAAATTTTCAAAATACAGTTCGTCAGCGAGGATATATTGCATCCCAAACTGGTGTGCGGTATCGAACAGTTTAAGCGTGTTCGAATTTTTTTGAATGCCCATGTGAAGCGAATTAAGTTCACCCTCCTGCGCGATCTGGCAAAAACCTGTCCCCGAACTAGGCCCAACCGCGGGATCAGGTTCGCGGTTGTCAAAGTGCGCATCAATGTTGATGATGCCTATTCTTCGATCGGGAAACGCGTTTTTCAGTCCTTGATAATGTGCATACATCACCTCGTGACCGCCTCCCAAAACCACCGATTTTCCTCCTGACATCAATGCTTGGCCCACTTTCTGCGCGAGTTCTGCTTGCGCTTTCTCAAGGTTTTGGTCTTCACAGTATACATTCCCGAAATCGCGCAATACAAATTCAGGCTGGATAACCGGGAAGTTGGTCATGTTTTGACGGATGATGTCCGGCGCGTCTTTGGCGCCCACGCGGCCTTTATTCCGGCGAACGCCTTCATCAACCGCGAATCCGTGCAAAACGAAATCTTTAGGTTTGATTGAAGCGTAATCCGTGTCCAGCTGTACACGCTGAAAAATCCTGTGATGAAGCGGATCTTCTCCATCAAACCTACCTTGCCAAATCATCTGGGAATTCTGTTTTGAAGGTTAAGATATCTACACCGCTAAGCGCTGTTTCGCTGCGTAAGCCATCGCAGCTTCCTTCACCCAGGCATGTTCGCGCTGTGCTTTGCGTTTGGTTTCAAGCCGTTTTTTGTTGCACGGCCCGTTTCCTTGCAGTACTTCCATGAATTCATCCCACGGAAGCTCACCAAATTCATAATGTTTGGTTTCCTCGTTCCATCTAAGCTTATCATCCGGAATTTTCAAACCTAAAAATTCTGCCTGCTCCACAGTTACGTCTACAAATCTTTGCCGAAGGGCATCATTGCTTTCACGTTTCACCCTGTAAGCCATAGATTTTTGGGAATTTGGTGACGCATCGTCGTTCGGGCCAAACATCATTAAAGCTGGCCACCAGAAGCGGTTCAGCGCATCCTGTGCCATTTCTTTCTGCTCTTTAGTTCCTCTGCAAAGCGTCATCAGGATTTCATAACCCTGACGCTGGTGAAAGGATTCTTCTTTGCAGATTCTCACCATTGCCCGCGAATAAGGTCCGTAAGAATTACCCATCAGCATCACCTGGTTCATGATTGCTGCGCCGTCTACCAGCCAGCCGATTGCACCGATATCTGCCCACGAAAGTGCAGGATAATTAAAAATACTCGAATATTTTGCTTTTCCGGAAAGCATGTCGTGGTAGGTAGTATCCCTGTCGGCGGGAACTTCTCCGTTGTTAAGCGTCTCTGCAGCTGCGTACAGGTAGAGTCCGTGTCCGGCTTCATCCTGTATTTTTGCCATTAAAGCCATTTTACGGCGTAATGACGGTGCGCGCGTAATCCAGTTTGCTTCGGGAAGCATGCCTACTACTTCGGAATGTGCGTGCTGTGAGATCTGTCTTACCAATAATTTTCGGTAATCATCGGGCATCACATCTTTTGGTTCTACCTTCTGTTCGGCTTGAACATAGGCTAAAAATTTATCCTTATTCATGTTTTTTTGATTTGAAAATTTGAGAATGGACTAATTTGAGAATTACACAATATCAGTGGATTTGCCAATTGCCGCATTTTTTCAAACTTGTTTAATTATTACTTTCCTTTAAATATATTCCAAAAATTGTATTAGAAAATTCACCGGCCACAAAGTTTACTGTTGTATTTCCATCTGTAATCTGGAATTCATTAAAATACAATATTTGTTTATAGTGAGGATCAGTAACTTCAATTCGCGGAGTCACCAAATTCCATTCGTAATCCCAAAGATTTAGATCCCTTACAGTAAACGCTTCTCCGTCACATAAAGTTGTAACAAAATGCCACTCATCTCTCGGCTTGGTTGTTTCCGAGTGTAAACCGCTCATAATTTCCCTTCGCGAAGTTCGTCCTTTATATATACGCCAACTTTTGCATCACTGAATTCGCCGGCGACGAAATTCACCGTTTTGTCGCTGTTAGCGATTTGATACTCTTTAAAATAATAAATATTGCCACCATCAGGACCTGCGACTTCTACTTTTTTATCTACACAATGCCAGTAGTGGTTCCAAATGTTGAGTCCTTCGATTCGGAATTCCTCATTTTCACGAATAGCTTTTGCAAATTTCCAGTGGCTCATCTTACAGTTATTAGTTTAATTAGACATCATAGTTCAGCATCACCACATTCGTTGTCGGGTGGCATTGGCAGGTAAGCACGAAGCCGCGTTCCACTTCATCCTCGGTAAGTGCAAAGTTTTTCTCCATAAAAACCTCCCCTTCCATCACCTGTGCTTTGCAGGTACAGCACACGCCGCCTTTGCAGGCAAAAGGTACCGGTAATTTTTCGTTAAGTGCCTGATCCAAAATGCTGTTTTTCTTTGAATTGAGATGGAATGAGTATTCATCATCGTCAATGATCAGGGTCACCATACTTTCAAGGTTTGGAATTGCTTTGAATTCATCGCTCATCTCGGCATTCTCTTCGTCATCCGGTGCCGCATAATATTCGTACAAAATCTGTAAAGACGGGACTTTCTTCTCATTTTTAAGATAACCCGACACGCTTTTAATCATTTCAGACGGTCCGCAAATAAAGTAAGTGGCTTCACGCACCGGAATATCTGTAAATCTGTCGAGTAGTTCATCCAGTTTGGGTGCACAGATTCTTCCTTCAAAAAGTTCATCCTCAAAATGTTTTTCGCGCGAAAGCAAATAAACTACCTTCAGTCTGCCGTCGAATCTTTCTAGAAGCGCGTCTATTTCGTCCTTAAAAATGATATCGTGCAAGCTTTTGTTACTGTAGAACAAATAAGCCTCACTTTTAGGCTCCTGATATAGGGCTTCTTTTAAATTGGAAAGCACCGGCGAAATACCGCTTCCGGCCGCCAAACCAACGTATGTTTTCTCGTTGGAAACATGATGGTTCGTATAGAAATGTCCTGCGGGCGCAGAAACTTCAATCTTTTCACCGGCCGCAAGCTGTTGGTTTAAGATTGTTGAAACCCGCCCGTCTTCCAAGTGTTTTACCAGGATTTCAAGCTCGCCATTTTCTTCTGAAGGCGCATTGACGATAGAATATGACCTGCGCAAATCTTCGTCGCCTGCCAGGAAACGTACATTGAGATATTGGCCCTGTTTGAATGAAAATTCCTGCTTCAGTGCGGGCGGTATCTCAAATGCGATATTTACCGAATCGTTGGTTTCCTTCGCTACTTTCGTTGTTTTTAAAAGATGAAAATGGTGCATAAATTGATCTGACTACATTATAGTGTGATGGGAAACAAATATAATGTTTTTTGTAATTCGAGTTTTTAAATGGAATCCATGCTGTTTAATAATTTGACATTCAATGATAATTTATTCGGAAAAATTGTCTTAAAACATTCGTGCTCAGTTGATTGAAACGGAAATTATGTCTGTAAATCGTTATGTTTTGGGCTCAAAGTATGGTTTTTGCTGCCACGAATTCAAAATATTCCAATATCAATTCAGATACAAAACTATTAATATGAACCTAAACCAATATACCGTAAAATCTCAGGAGGCTATCCAGAAAGCGCAGCAGATCGCGATGGAGTTTGGCCACCAAATCATTGAGCCACAGCACCTGCTCGAAGGAATTCTGCAGGTTGATGAAAATATTTCTGAATTTCTGATGAAAAAGTCTGAAGCAGAAGTGGGTCTTGTTCGCGAACGCAACCGTGAAAACCTCGAAAAACTGCCTAAAGTAGAAGGTGGAAACATTTATCTTTCCCAAACATCAAACAGAATCCTGCTTGATGCGCCCAATGTAGCGAAGAAAATGGGTGACGAATATGTGACGATAGAGCACCTCTGGCTTTCGCTGCTCGATGTGAATTCGGAGGTTTCAAAAATGCTCAAAGACATGGGCGTAACCAAAAAAGGGCTCGAAACTGCGATTGGCGAGCTGCGTAAAGGATCCAAAGCAACTTCGGCGAGTTCGGAAGAAACTTATCAGAGTTTAAATAAATATGCGAAGAATTTTAATGTTTTAGCCGCAGAAGGTAAACTTGATCCCGTAATCGGACGTGATGAGGAAATCCGCCGTGTGCTTCAGATCCTTTCCCGCCGAACCAAAAATAACCCGATTCTTATCGGAGAACCGGGTGTAGGAAAGACGGCGATCGCGGAAGGAATCGCGCACCGCATCATCTCCGGCGATATTCCGGAAAACCTGATGGATAAAACGCTTTATTCTCTCGATATGGGCGCGCTGATCGCCGGTGCGAAATACAAAGGTGAATTCGAAGAGCGCCTGAAATCAGTAGTGAATGAAGTTATTAAATCTGAAGGCCAAATCATCCTTTTCATTGACGAGATCCACACATTGGTGGGAGCTGGCGGTGGCGAAGGTGCGATGGATGCAGCGAATATCCTGAAACCTGCTTTGGCGCGCGGCGAACTTCGTGCAGTGGGCGCCACTACATTAAATGAATATCAAAAATATTTCGAGAAAGATAAGGCGCTTGAGAGACGCTTCCAGAAAGTGATGGTGGAAGAGCCGGATACGGAGTCGGCGATCTCCATTCTGCGCGGAATCAAAGACAAATATGAGGCGCACCATAAAGTCCGTATTAAAGATGAAGCCATCATCGCGGCGGTGGAACAGTCTCAGCGATATATCAGCGACCGTTTTTTGCCGGATAAAGCAATTGACCTGATTGATGAAGCTTCTGCGAAATTGCGGATGGAAATCAATTCCAAACCTGAAGAACTGGATGTACTCGATCGCAGACTGATGCAGCTGGAAATAGAACTTGCCGCGATTTCACGTGAAGGCAATGAAATTAAAATCAATCATTTAAAGGAAGATATTGCGAAGGTTTCTGAGCAACGAAACGAAATAAACGCAAAGTGGCTTAAAGAAAAACAGAAATCTGAGGATCTTACCGCGATCAAAAAAGACATCGAGGCCCTGAAACTTGAAGCTGAACGTGCATCACGCGTCGGCGACTATGCGAAAGTTGCCGAAATACAGTACGGAAAGATTAAAGAAAAAGAATCTGAACTCCAGCAACTTGAACTGGAGATGCAGAACCATCAGAATGAACTGATCAAAGAAGAAGTCACAGCTGAAAACATCTCTGAAGTGATCTCAAAATGGACTGGTATCCCCGTGACGAAACTGCTGCAGAGCGAGCGCGAGAAACTTCTGCACCTTGAAGACGAACTGCACAAAAGAGTAGTCGGGCAAAATGAAGCTATTGAATCAATCGCTGATGCTATCCGAAGAAACCGCGCGGGTCTGAACGATGAAAGAAAACCAATCGGCTCTTTCCTTTTCCTCGGAACTACCGGTGTTGGTAAGACAGAACTGGCGAAAGCACTCGCAGAGTATCTTTTCAATGACGAGAATAACATGACGCGGATTGATATGAGTGAGTATCAGGAACGGCATTCGGTGTCGCGTCTGGTAGGTGCGCCTCCGGGGTACGTAGGCTATGACGAGGGTGGCCAGCTGACTGAGGCTGTGCGCCGCAGACCTTATTCGGTGGTGCTTTTAGACGAAATAGAAAAAGCGCATCCGGACGTATTCAATACGCTGCTTCAGGTTTTAGACGATGGTAGACTGACGGACAATAAAGGCCGCGTGGTGAATTTTAAAAATTCCATCATTATAATGACATCGAATCTCGGTTCGCATTTGATTCAGGAAAATTTTGAGAATATCACCGATGAGAATGTAACCGAAATTGTTTCAAAGACCAAAGATGAAGTTTTCGCGCTGCTGAGACAGACGCTGAGACCTGAATTTTTGAACAGAATTGATGAAACGGTGCTCTTCCAGCCTTTGAACCGAAAAGAAATCGGCAAGATTGTGCAGTATCAGCTTCGTGGCTTCAATAAAATGCTGGAGAAAAAAGGTATTTACATGACAGCCACCGAAGACGCCATAAATTATATCATGAATAAAGGTTACGATCCGAGTTTTGGTGCGCGCCCGCTGAAGAGAGTTTTGCAGCAGGAAGTGCTGAACAGGCTGTCTAAAGAAATCCTTGCCGGAAACGTGAAAGATGGTGATCGGATCACGCTTGATTATTTCGACGAAAGCGGACTGGTTTTCCGGCCAACTGAATAAAAATGCTATTGCAGGCATAATATATCGTGCTGATTGTCAATCCTATTCCATCAAAGTGAGAAAATAAATAATTTTTTATTTGCAGATGTCAGGATTAATACATTCCTTTGCGCTGTTCTAATGCTTTCATCAGCTGAAGAATAAATTTTTTTTCATCATTTGTGTTTATCCACCGGCTTCATCACCGGTGGGTTTTTTGTTTTTAGCGGAAACTCAGCGTCGCCATCACAGGGAAATGATCGGAAGGATAAAGAAGGTTTTCGCGACGGTCATTTATCGTTCGGTGATCTATGCAGCGCAATTTTTGCGTGAAAATATAATCTATCCGTTCTGTGGAAACCTTTCTGATATCGAATGCCGTAAAAGTTCCCCGCGGTCCGTAGGATGGTTTTTCGCAATTTTTATAAGTGTCCTGCAGATTTTTCGCTAATAGTTTAATAGGTGAGGTGTCATCGGTTAAATTAAAATCACCTGTCAGTACCACTGGTAATTGTTTGGAATTCAATATTTTAATTTTGTCTAAAATAATTTTGGCAGAATTGGCGCGCGCTGTATTTCCCACATGATCAAAATGAACATTAAACGCCCAAAATTTCTTACCGCCTTTTTTAGTTTTAAATAAAGCATAGGTGCAGACACGGTTGTAGGCTGCATCCCAACCTTTCGATGGTCTGTCCGGTGTTTCGCTGAGCCAGAAAGTACCGCTCTGAAGCACTTTAAGTTTTTCGTTATTGTAAAATATTGCTGAATATTCGCCTTTATTCTTTCCGTCATCGCGCCCTACGCCGACATAATCATAGTTTTCTAAACCAGATTTAATGTCTTTCATCTGCTGCGGTACGGCTTCCTGAACGCCCAACACATCTGTTTCGTAATAGTTGAGAAGTTTAAGCACGTCATCTTTGCGGTACTGCCACGCGTTTTCTTTATCCGAATCGAGCGCCAGGCGGATATTGAAAGTCATCACTTTCAGATCCTGAGCGCTCATATTTAAACAGAAAATAAATACAAATATGCGGGTCAGCTTCTTCATAAGGTTGAATTTTTACTTTTCAAAGTTATGATTTTAAACGTTTTCCCGTTTTTAGCTTGCTAAATTGGTGCTAACAGATTTCCGATTTGTTTCCTTACTTTTGCACCTCGAAATTCACTCGTTCCTAATAGATTATAAAATATGCTTTCAGTACAGGGTTTAGGCCTTCATCACTCCGGAAATTATCTTTTCCAAAATGTAAATTTTACCATCAAGAAAGATGATAAAATAGGCCTCGTCGGTAAAAATGGTGCCGGTAAATCGACCTTGCTCAAAATGCTTACGGGCGAAATCAATTTTTACGAAGGCAACATCGTTCCCGAAGGAAATATCACTATCGGATTCCTGAAGCAGGACCTTGATTTTGTAAAAGGCCGCACGGTTTGGAACGAAACTTTGCAGGCTTTTGAACAGATCAATGCGATGAAAAACGAGCTGGATGAGGTGAATCATCAGTTGGCAACACGCACTGATTATGAAAGTGACGCGTATGAGAATCTGATTCACAAAATGACAGAACTCAACGATCTTTTGATGCATCATGATGCGTATAATCTGGAAGGTGACGTAGAAAAAGTATTGTTGGGTCTGGGTTTTAAAGCGGATGATTTCCACAAAATCACCGATGAATTTTCAGGTGGATGGCGAATGCGAATTGAATTGGCAAAGTTGCTTCTTCAAAAGAATGATTTAATGCTACTGGATGAGCCGACGAACCACCTCGATATGGAGTCGATTATTTGGCTTGAAGAATTTCTGAAAGATTATCCCGGTGCGATCGTACTTGTGAGTCACGATAAACAGTTCATGACATCGGTCTGCAACCGAACTTTCGACATCAACAACCGAAAAGTTGACGATTACAAAGCGAATTATACAAAATATCTGGAGCTAAGTAAAGAGCGAAAAGAAAAACTGACGCAGGCGAAGAAAAACCAGGATGCTGAAATCAAGCAGATGGAAGATAACATCAACCGCTTCCGCGCAAGTGCAACGAAAGCCTCGTTCGCTCAGTCTTTGATCAAAAAACTGGAGAAAATTGACCGTATTGAAATCGACAATGAAGACGTTTCGAAGTTCAATATCCGATTCGTTCAGTCAGTAATTCCGGGTAAAGTTATTTTTGAGGCTAAAAATTTAGGTAAAAGCTACGGCAATAAGCAGGTTTTCGATAAAGTGGATTTCTTTGTGGAGCGCGGCGACCGTATCGCTTTACTTGGCCAAAATGGTCAGGGGAAGACAACTTTAGCCAAAATCCTTTCCGGTGAAATCAAAGATTATTCAGGTGAATGGAACTTGGGTCATAATGTGAACATCGGCTATTTTGCGCAGAATCAGGAAGAAGTGCTTACGCCAAATAAAACCGTTCTGGAAGAAGCTGAAGATGCGGCTACCGAAGAAACTCGCCCGCGCGTGCGCGACTTGTTGGGAAGCTTCCTTTTCCAGGGTGAAGATGTTCAGAAGAAGACAAAAGTGCTTTCCGGGGGTGAGCGTAACCGCTTGGCTTTGTGTAAGCTTTTGCTTCGTCCGTTCAACACGCTGATCATGGATGAGCCGACGAACCACCTTGATATCCAGTCGAAAGAAATTATCAAACTGGCGCTTCAGAAATTTGAAGGAACTTTAATCGTCATTTCCCACGACAGGGAATTCCTGCAAGGTTTGAGCGACAAGATTTTTGAATTCCGCGATGGCAGGATGAAAGAATTTCTCGGCAATGTGGATGAATACCTGGAGTTCCGCCAGAAAGAAAGCATCCGGGAGATTTCCGCAGAAAAATCAAAACTTCAGGAAATGCGAAACGAACCTGTGGTTGAAAAACCGGCGGAAAAAGCGCCGGAGAAAAAAGAGGTTTTCGTAAGCAAAGACCAGAAAAACATTCAGAATAAAATAAAGAAAGTCGAGGAAAAAATATCGGAACTCGAACTGAAAATCGAAGAGATGGAAGCCGGATTTGCAAAAGAAAATCCAAGCGAAGAATTAATGCAGCAATATACTGCGAAGAAAGAAGAGCTTGACTTGGCGTTGCAGGAATGGGAATTTCTGGGAACGCAGTTGCAAGGGTAAAATGGCGTATATTTAATCTTTTAAAGAATAATGAAAATAAGTCGTTTACTGCTGCTGTTACTTTTTGTGGTACTGTCTTGCGAGCGCGAGCAAGCTGTTCAGACTCCTCCGGAGGATCCATTAGTGGCAAAAATAGCCGTCCGTGTTTTGTCACCGGGTGCGATGCCTTACAACAATGAAGAACTGACTATAGATTTCTCTTATGACCACCAAAATAAATTAATCAGACGGACTGGCGGATTTCTACCGATTTCTGGTTCTACGGGTTACAATTATGGCCCTTTTACAAAGTTGCTTGGCACTTCCCTTGCGTACACCGGAAATAAAGTGGTGGTCGAGAATTTTTCAACTTCCACTGAGTTTACAGTACCGAAAAATACCCGCAACCTTACCCTTAACCCTCATCAGCAAATAGAAACCCGCGAAATTTCAAATGTAAATGTTTATTTATTCAAACGGGAGACTTACATTTACAAAGGTGGCAAGCTAGACGAGATAAAGACTACATTTCCAAATATGCCCTACGATCCTACAGATCCAAATGATTACATATACTCATTCTCGGAAAAATTTTTTTTTAATTCCGCGGGCAACTTAATAAGAACAGAGTATGTGGAATTGCAAGATGGCGTACCTTCACCGCATTATAAGCGTGTAAGACTGTTTGAAAACTTTGATAATTCTTATAATCCATTTAAGCGTTTTACATTGTTGGATGAGTACTTCTACCGCTCTATTTCTAAAAATAATTTCAGGACTTACCGTGAAATTCTTACACAAAACGGCACTTCTACAGCGTCTGTGCAAGAGTGGGAATTTAATTACGATTCGGCAGTAAATATCATTATAAATTGATCGGCAAACTGGCGGCGCTTATATTTTATTAGTCACGATGTTTCATTATTGTGCAGTTTTACAAACTTAAATAATGCCGTACCAAGCCCTTAGCTTGCGCGATTTTCCCTATATTTGAAACTTAATCAAACGCTATGAATCATCAGCCGGTAGAAGGTTTCTCCAAACTTTCGAAGCAGGGAAAAATTGACTGGATAGTCAACGAATATCTGGAAGGAAACCGCGAATATGAAACCGTCCTGAAGCAATACTGGAACGATAATCCTGATCTTCAGAAGCTTCACGAAGAATTTTCCGAGAACACCATTTCCAATTTTTATATGCCTTATGGCATTGCTCCTAATTTTCTGATTGACGGAAAACTACTGGCGCTGCCGATGGCCGTGGAAGAAAGTTCGGTGGTGGCTGCGGCTTCAAAAGCTGCAAAATTCTGGCTTGATAAAGGTGGTTTCAAAACGACCATCATCAATACTAAAAAATTGGGTCACACGCATTTTATCCTAAATGTGGAACCACATAAGCTTCAGCATTTCTTTAATTTCAAACTGAAGAAAAAGCTTTTTGAAGCGACTGAGGATATCACCAAAAACATGCGCAACCGCGGCGGTGGAATCCTTAACATCCGGCTAATCGACAAAACCGCAGACCTTGAAAATTATTTTCAGTTAAAAGCGAGTTTTGAGACGGTGGATTCAATGGGCGCGAATTTCATCAATTCATGTCTGGAGCAATTCGGAAAAACTTTGAAAGAAGAAGTAGCGAAGGAAGAAAGTTTCACGCAAGAAGAGAAAGATTCGCTGCAAATTGTGATGAACATCCTGTCCAATTTCACGCCCGACTGCATCGTTCGTGCTGAGGTTTCGTGCAGAATTGAAGACCTGAAAGACGACAGCGGAATTTCTAATGAAGAATTTGCCACGAAGTTCAAACGTGCGGTTACAATCGCAGAAATTGAACCTTTCCGCGCGACAACGCATAACAAAGGAATCATGAACGGCGTGGATGCGGTGGTGATCGCAACCGGAAACGATTTCCGTGCGACAGAAGCCTGTGCGCATGCCTACGCCGCGAAAGACGGAAAATATTCGAGTTTGACGCACTGTACAATTGATAACGGGATTTTTAGGTTCTGGATTGACCTGCCGATTTCGGTTGGCGTTGTTGGTGGTCTGACAAATCTTCACCCGCTTGTGAAATTCTCACTGGCACTTTTAGGAAAACCTTCCGCGCAGGAGCTGATGAGCATTTTGGCTGTTTCCGGTTTGGCGCAAAATTTTGGTGCGCTGCGTTCGTTGGTGACGACGGGAATCCAGAAAGGACACATGAAAATGCATCTTTTCAATATTTTAAATCAACTCGGCGCGACCGAAGCTGAAAAAGAGCATTTCGTGAATTACTTCAAAAACAGAACAGTGACGCACCATGAGGTGATTTCGGAGTTTAATAAATTGCGGAACAATTAAAGTTCAAGTTTATCAGTAACAAAAAAAATATGTTCGGATTAATATTATCAGTAGCGATTTTAGCTTTTGGGATTTTTCTGAGAATGACCCAAAATCCAGGCTTTTCGCGCTCAAAACGGATGGCGTGGCTGCTGATTGCAACCGGCATCATCACGCTCATCGGCAGAATATTTATAATGTATCAAAAAGGAGAATTTTAAAATATGAAAACATTCACATTGGTTGTAGGTGCCGTTTACGGACTGCTTTCGGTAATATTAGGCGCTTTTGGTGCGCATGCTTTGAAAAAAGTGTTGTCTGTGGAAAAACTCACCAGTTTTGAGACCGGCGTGCGCTATCAAATGTATTCAGCGCTGTTTTTATTAATCGTGGGATATATTTTGAAATTCGAGACGCCGGCTGAAAAATGGATTTCGATTTTGATGATTGCCGGAACCTTTATCTTTTCATTCAGCATTTATCTCTTGGCGTTCAACGGAGTAAATGGTTTAAACTTCAAGTTTCTTGGACCGATCACACCGCTGGGTGGCCTGATGATGATTATTTCATGGGCGATGCTGATTTTTTATTTCCTGCGGACAAAGATCTGATCTTTTTGAAGACAGGATATCAAAATGGCGGTTACTATGCATAAAAAACGCGTTCTGATTCTTGAAACTGAGACAGCAGTATCCAGTGTATTGGCGTCAATTTTAAAGGATGAGGGATATCAGTGTATAGTCCGGGAGACTTCCCAGGGACTGCCGGAACTATTGTTGCAGTTTCGTCCCGCAGGGATATTGATAGCAAGAAGAATTCCTGAACTTGGCGTGGTTAAAGCAATAGAATTAATTCGAAGGAGCCCTTTCGGCAGGCATACCGCAATTATTTATTTAACGGCTTCGGGTTCAAGCATTGGCGAAGCAAGATCAGCTGGTGCTAATGTCACAATTTTCAAACCGATAGATATAAATAAGCTGCTTTTTACTTTGGGAAATTTCACAAATTTAAACTAAACCACATGTTTTTCATCTTCGGCTACAACAAAAAACCGGTGGGCAGGGAGACACGAAGCATCCGCAAGAATGGCTTGAGTGTAAACGCAGTCGTGACTGTTTACAAAACGTACATTGAACTGTTTTTTATTCCGCTCATTCCGCTTGGGAAACGCTACAGCATATACATTCCGCATACAGACGAGTATTACGAGCAGGGTTTCCGCTCCACGATTCCGGAAGAATATATGGAGGTTTGCAAAGATGTCGGCCGATTGTATTGATAAACTGATTTGCGTTGATAAAAACCATCTTCGCGCCCCGGATTGAACGGCCTGTCTGAGCTCTTTTTCTGCGCCGCGCGCCGCGACGCAGAAAAAAGCGAGTAGTGAAAGCCGGAAATGGCGCCCAAATTTACCGCAAAGTTGCGAAAAACACATACCTGTAGGCTCCAAAACCAAGTGCAGTGCAAACTTAATTGCTTCATCACTTCCTACTTAGTCCTTTTTTCTTAAATTTGTAAATCTTTAAAAAAAACAATAAATTTAATTCAATAGTATGAATCTTCACGAGTATCAGTCAAAAGAGATTTTAGCAAAATATGGCGTTAATATTCAGCGCGGTTTTGTGGCAAACAATGTGGAAGAAGCCGCAGAAGCAGCTGAAAAACTCAAGGAATTAACCGGCGGTGCCGAAGGATGGGTGGTAAAAGCTCAGGTACACGCAGGTGGACGCGGAAAAGGCGGTGGCGTGAAGTTCTCACCGAACTTGGATAAACTGAAAGAAAACGCAAAGAACATCATCGGTATGCAGCTTGTGACTCCACAAACTTCTGCTGAAGGTAAGAAAGTACACAGCGTACTGGTTGCCGAAGATGTATACTACCCGGGCGAAACTGAAACGAAGGAATTCTACGTTTCTATCCTTTTGGACAGAGCTTTGGGCAAAAACACGGTAGTTTACTCTACTGAAGGTGGTATGGATATCGAGCATGTTGCCGAAGTTACTCCGCACCTTATCCACAAAGAAGTGATTGATCCTACGGTAGGTCTTCAGGGCTTCCAGGCGCGTAAAATCGCTTTCAACTTAGGTTTGGAAGGTAACGCGTTCAAGGATTTCGTGAAATTCATCACGGCACTTTACAATGCTTACGTAGGTATTGATGCATCACTTTTTGAAATCAACCCGGTACTTAAGACATCTGACAACAAAATCATCGCAGTTGATGCAAAAGTAACTTTGGATGGCAACGCATTGTTCCGTCACAAAGATCTTGCGGAACTAAGAGATACACGCGAAGAAGATCCTACAGATGTAGAAGCTGGTGAAGCAGGTCTTAACTTCGTAAAGCTTGACGGGGACGTAGCTTGTATGGTAAACGGTGCCGGTCTTGCAATGGCGACGATGGACATCATCAAACTTTCAGGCGGTAACCCGGCTAACTTCCTTGATGTAGGTGGTACGGCAGATGCTGAAAGAGTACAGAAAGCTTTCGGTATCATCCTGAAAGATCCAAACGTAAAAGCGATCCTTATAAACATTTTTGGTGGTATCGTTCGTTGCGACCGTGTAGCGCAGGGTGTGGTAGATGCTTACAAAGCGATGGGCAGCCTTCCGGTTCCATTGATCGTGAGACTTCAGGGTACCAACGCAGTAGAAGCCAAGCAATTGATCGACAACTCAGGACTTCCTGTGCACTCGGCTATCACGCTGGAAGAAGCTGCTAACAAAGTAAAAGAAGTTTTAGGACACTAAGATTTTAGATAAACTTATAATATTCCGTTCAATTCAGTTTGAGCGGATTTTTTTTTGGAGCTGTTTCCGGCTCTCCACTGTATCCCCGTTCGGCGCTGGCGCGCCGCCCGGGGGATGCCGCTGCGATCCGGGCTAAGAGATCACGAAGCCGCCAGATACTTTTTTTGCAAAAACACTATCTTTGCCCTCCACAAGAAGAACGGCCTGTTGATTCCGATTTCGGTCGGGGTAGGAAAGTCCGGACACCACAGGGCAGCAAAGCGGGTAACACCCGTCGGTCGTGAGATCAGGACAAGTGCAACAGAAAGTATGTATATTAATTTATAGTGAAACCAGGTAAACTCTTTGCGGTGCAATGTTAAGTATATCGGATTTCCCGGTTCGCCGGGATAGGAGTGGCTCGCTCCAAAAACCGAGGGGTAAACAGCTAAAGTTTTGCAGCAATGTAAAACGCAGATAAATAACAGGCACTTTCGCTTCGGCGAATTTACAGAATCCGGCTTACAGTTTTTCTTGTGGTTTTTAATAGAAACAAAAAAGCAGAAATTTAGGTTTCTGCTTTTCTTATTTATTCGTTTTCCAATTGAGATTCTGCATCATCCAACTTCTGTTGCTCTTCTTTGGCCAATTTCGGGAATTTCAAATTCATGTTTTCCAGCGCATCAATGATGATCTGAATGGCCGCCACGCGCGCAAACCATTTGTCATCCGCCGGAATCACGAACCATGGCGCGTGGTCTTTTGAGGTTTCGTTGATGGCTCTTTCATAGGCTTCCATATATTCATCCCAAAGTTTTCGCTCCTCGATATCACCCATCGCAAACTTCCAGTTTTTTTCGGGTTCGTTGATGCGGTCCAGGAAACGTTTTTTCTGTTCTTTCTTTGAAACGTTCAGGAAGATCTTGATGATTCTGGTTCCGTTCTGCGCCAGATGTCTTTCAAAATTCCGGATGCTTTCATATCGCTCTTCCCAGAACTTTTCATCGAAATCCGAAACAGTATTCCATACTTTTTCATTGAGGTTATATTCCGGATGAACTTTACAGACCAAAACACTTTCATAATGACTTCGGTTGAAAATCCCGATTTTACCTTTCTCCGGCAGCGCGATATAATGACGCCACAAAAAGTCATGCGAATATTCTTTCGAACTCGGAGATTTAAAACTGTGCACCTCGCATCCCTGCGGATTCACACCTCCGAAAACATGCTCAATCAGTGAATCTTTTCCGGCTGCATCCATTGCCTGCAGCACAACGAGTAAAGATTGGCTTCCATCGGCATACAGTTTTTCCTGCAGTTCGTACAGTTTGCTTTTTTCATTGGCCAGCAGTTCCTTGCCGTCGCTTTTAGTGAGCTTGCCTTTGTACTCAGTGTCTGCTTTTCCAATTTCAATTTTCCCTTTTACGATATAGTCGTGGCTGAAATCAAGATCCATAATCCGGTATTTTTATTAAAAATAAAAAAAATCACTTCAGAAGAAGTGATTTATGTGATTTTTTGTTTTGTGCGTAGCCTATTTTGTTCTTTTTCTTTCTGCTTTCGTTGCAGTGGCAGGTGCTGGTTTTGCAGAAAGTTCTGCAGAAGCCGGAGCTGCTACAGCTACATCAGTCGCTACCGTTGCGGTAACGGCTGGCTCTACGGTTCCTTTAATGTTGATTACTGAACGGCTGCTTGCCGGATCGTTTGAATATACCTCGATGATTTTAGCGAATGGACCTACGATTTTTGTGTCGTAACCTACTTTCAGCTGAGCCGTTTTTCCTGGCATAATCGGTTCCTGGCTCCATTCAGGAGTTGTGCATCCACAAGATGCCTGAACTTTAGAAATGATTAAAGGTTTATCACCTGTATTTTTTACGGTGAACATTCTGTGACCTTCAGATCCCGCTTTCACGGTTCCGTAATCAAAAGTGGTTTTATCGAAAGAAATTGTTTGTGCTGTTGCGAATGCGAAAGATGCAGTGAGAAATAAACCTGCGAAAATCTTTTTCATATTTTTAATTGTTTTTTGGTTCGGGTTTCTTATATTATGAGAGACAAAGTTAAAAATTATTTCCACATCGGGATAATTTTTTTTATTTGAGTACTTTTGCACCTAATACCGAGTAAACACACAGATTCTATGCAGCTTTCCGAGAAGTACAGCCCGACAGAAACCGAAAATAAATGGTACAGTTACTGGCTGGAAAATAACTATTTTCATTCCGAACCAAACGAGAAACCGCCTTATACCATCGTCATTCCGCCACCAAATGTGACCGGAATTCTTCACATGGGCCACATGCTGAACAATACGATTCAGGATGTATTGGTGCGGCGCGCCAGGATGCAGGGTTTCAACGCATGTTGGGTTCCCGGGACCGATCACGCATCTATCGCTACGGAAGCGAAAGTGGTTGCCAAACTCAAGGAAGAGGGCATCAACAAAGCAGATATTTCGCGTGAAGAATTTCTAAAACATGCGTGGGACTGGACAGATAATTATGGCGGAACCATTCTAGAGCAGCTTAAAAAACTCGGTTGCTCATGTGACTGGGAGCGTACGCGCTTCACAATGGAGCCCAAGATGTCTCAGCAGGTCATCAAATCTTTTGTCGATCTGTATAATAAAGGGTTGATCTACCGCGGCTACCGCATGGTAAACTGGGATCCGGAAGCTAAAACGAATATTTCCGATGAAGAGGTGATCTTTAAAGAGCAAAACGGAAAACTCTATTACTTAAAATATAAAATTGAAGGTACCGAAGAGTTTCTATCGGTAGCAACCACGCGTCCGGAAACCATTTTTGGCGATACCGCAGTCTGCATCAATCCAAATGATGAAAGATATGCGCATTTAAGAGGTAAAAAGGTCATCGTACCTGTGGTGAACCGTGTAGTTCCTATTATTGAAGACGAATATGTTGATATCGAATTCGGCACGGGCGCGTTGAAAATTACGCCGGCACACGACCTGAACGATTACGAAATCGGCCAACGACATCAGTTGCAGCTGATTGATTCCCTGGATGATGACGCCAATCTGAACGCTCACGGTCTTCACTACGAGGGCAAAAACCGTTTTGAAGTGCGCAAGATGATCGCAAAGGAACTGGAGGAGAAAGGACTTTTGCTTAAAGCTGAAGATTATGTGAACAAAGTAGGGACTTCCGAAAGGACTGGCGCCGTAATAGAACCGAAAGTTTCGGTGCAGTGGTTCCTGAAAATGTCGGAAATTGCCAAGCCTGCGCTGGATGTGGTGATGAATGATGAGATCAAATTCCATCCTGAAAAATTTAAGAACACCTATAAACATTGGATGGAAAACATCCGTGACTGGAATATCTCACGCCAGCTTTGGTGGGGACAGCAGATTCCGGCTTACTTTTATGGGGAAGGTGAAAACGATTTTGTGGTCGCGGAAACCATTGAGGAAGCCCTGGAACTTGCTAAACAGCAGTCTCAAAATTCAGATTTGAAGATTTCGGATCTTAAACAGGATGAAGATGCGCTCGACACGTGGTTTTCTTCGTGGTTGTGGCCAATGTCTGTGTTTGACGGTTTGCTGGAAACGGATAATAAAGAAATTGATTATTATTATCCAACTTCCGATCTGGTGACGGGTCCGGATATTATTTTCTTCTGGGTAGCCCGAATGATTATGGCAGGTTTGGAATACCGAAATGAAGTTCCGTTCAAAAATGTGTATTTCACGGGAATCGTGCGTGATAAGCAGCGCCGCAAGATGTCTAAATCACTGGGCAATTCGCCAGATCCAATCGAACTTATCGAAAAATATGGCGCTGATGGTGTGCGTGTAGGAATTTTGTTGAGTTCCGCAGCAGGAAACGACTTGCTTTTCGATGAAGAACTGATGTTGCAGGGCAGAAATTTCGCTACCAAGATCTGGAACGCATATCGCCTAATTCAGGGCTGGAATAAAGATGAAAGTATAAAACCGAATAAATCTGACGCACAGGCAATCGAGTGGTTTGGCCAGCAAATGAATAAAACTATCGCCGAAATTGCTGACCAGTTCGAGAAATTCCGGATTTCTGATGCGCTGCATCTTGTCTATAAATTGATTTGGGACGATTTCTGCGCGTGGTATCTTGAAGCGGTGAAGCCAGCTTATGGCCAGCCAATTTCGCAGGAGGTCTACGATCAGACCATCGTCTATTTCGAAGAACTGATGAAACTTCTGCACCCGTTCATGCCGTTTTTATCGGAGGAACTTTGGCAGAACATTACACCAAGAAATACTGAAAACGCCCTGGTAATCACCCAGCAAAGTAAAGGCGGAGAATTTGGTAAAGATGTTCTGAATAATTTTGAGTTCGCCAAGGAAATGATTTCGGGTGTCCGGAATTATCGCCAGAGCAAAGGAATTTCGCCACGTGAAACGGCTGAGATTTTCACCAATGCTCAATATTTTGAAAATGAAGATTTGGTGAAGAAATTGGCCAATATTTCAGATATTCATTATGCCCAGAAAACGGACAAACCAAGTTTCACGTTCTTGATTGGTTCCAGTGAAATCTCCATTCCACTCAGCGAAAAGCTTGATCTTTCGGAAGAAAAGACGAAGACCGAAGAAGAAATCAGGTATCTGAAAGGCTTCCTTATTTCAGTTGACAAAAAATTATCAAATGAGAAATTTGTGGCCAATGCAAAGCCCGAAATCGTAGATGCAGAGCGCAAAAAACAAAGTGATGCGCAGGAAAAGATTGCGCTTTTGGAAGCGAAACTGAAGACTTTATAAAAATTATGAACAAAAAATGACGCACCTCGAAAATATTGCTAAGCTTTTCAGCAAAAATTTTGTGGAAAATCCCGTGCTTGAAACTTTCGAAGCAGGTAAGATACATCTCTCTAGCGGTAAATTGGTTGCTTGCGATCCTGTTTTGACCAATGATATGCCGCCATTTACTACGGTTTTTCCCGTGGGCGAATTTCCCGTGTTGGTGCATAAAGAGCGCGAAAGCAACTGCATCGCCTATACCGAGATTGTCTTTGCAAATTCACCGATCGTTAACTGGGAACTCGCGACAACCGAATCGCAAAAAGTTCAGGATTTGAAAGGAGATGAGATCTTTGGTTATCCGGTAGAAAGTGGCATGGGATGCTTCATGGACCTGGATACGCAGGCAAGCCTAGAAAAGCTCGAACTCAGGCTTTTTCACCGGAAAGGTGCGGATTTCATGGGTATTTACGAAGAGTTTTTCCATGAACACTTCTTTAATGAAGATGGTGCAATCGATCAGTTTGCACTTTTAAAACCCGATGACGAGGCAAAAGGAAATATTTTCGCTTTTGAAACCGGCTATGGTGAAGGTTTCTACGGAAGTTACATCGGTTTTGGCCCTAAAGGTGAGCCGGTGAAAATTATCACTGAATTTATTGAAGTTCTGGCTGAAAAGTAAATTTTACTTTTGAAAGTGAAACTCTGATAAAATCAATAGATTTGTAATAGCGTCGGAAGTACTTTTGAAGTATTGTCGCTTAATATTTTTTGATCCATGAAAGTATCCACGGAACAACCCAAGATTATTGTAGTAGGAAGCTCGTCTATCGATCTCGTGCTCTCTACCGAACATTTGCCAAAACCGAACGAAACTGTGTTGGCTGAAAAATCCGAGAGTTTTTTTGGCGGTAAAGGTGCGAATCAGGCGGTGGGTGCTGCTAGACTTGGCGCGGATGTCTCGTTTGTCGGGTGTGTGGGGATGGATCCTTTTGGGCAGCAAATAATGCGAAACCTTGTAGACGAGGGTGTTGACGTAAGTTATGTCACGGAAACCGAAGATGCAGCCACTGGTTCAGCCTTTGTCACTTCATCTGCAGGTGTAAACTCGATCGTGGTGGTTCCTGCATCCAATTATTGTTTGAAATCATCGCATGTCGCCGAGGCAGAACGGCTATTTTCTAGCTCAGACCTGCTGCTCATCCAGCTCGAAATTCCGATGGAAACCGTGGAGTTTTCGGTAGAGTTGGCGCGGAAAAATAACGTTAAAATCGGTGTTTACGCCTCGCCGCCAAAGAAACTTTCTGAAAGTGTTATTGAAGCCAGTACATTCATCGTGGCGAAAAGCAGCGAGCTTTCTATCGTATTTGGCGAAGATCAGCGTGAGGACATTTTAAGAAAATATGCCAATAAACTGTTTGTGCGTGATGACTCCAATTCCACAACCTATTACAACGGCTCTGAAATGAAATATTACCGCAACGACCACGATTCTGTACTTCACAAAATGGGAATGGGCGATGCGTTCACCAGCGGTTTTGCAGTCGCATTGTGCCATGGAAACCCCGTGGACGATTGTGTGCAGTTCGGCAACGACGTGTCATTGAAAGTTACCAAAAACTGCGGTTCTCAGAGCGGTTTACCTTACCTGAAAGATTTTAGCGGCGAATGATTTAAGACCGGGAATTACTACGCAAACCTTTGTAATTAAAGACAACAATTCACTTTTAACCGGGTGAATTTTTTATTTTTCAGCTATGAAAGAATTTTTCCTGGAGACGGACGGTTACTCGCAAATCGCGGTCACCGTGTTTGAACCTTCAAGTCCTCGTAATAAACTTTTGGTTATCAATTCTGCAACAGGTGTAAAGCAGCAGGTCTATTATTCTTTTGCTAAATATTTCGCTGAATACGGATTTACAGTGGTCACTTATGATTACAGCGGGATTGGCCAATCTAAGCCGAAAAATTTGGCATCATCAAAAGCTACGATGCGGACTTGGGGAACTGTAGATTTTAAAACCATCACTGATTATGTTCAGCAACATTACAGTGAACATACCAAATATTGCCTCGGCCATTCAGTCGGTGCGTTGATTTTAGGCATGAACGAAGGTTCCCAGATTTTTGAAAAGTTTGTTTTTGTAGCCACACAGGATGCATATTACGGACATTTGAATCTCAAAATTGCGGCACTGGGATTTTTTGGATTTGGAATTGCCGTACCAATAATCACCAGGTTTTTCGGCTATTTCCCGGCGGATAGGTTTGGGTTGGGGGAATCTCTGCCATCCGGCGTGGCGCTTGATTGGCGTACACTGATCCTTCACCGCAAATCCACCAGTCGACTTTTAGAAAAGATAAGCAACGATTTCTCGAAACATTTAACACAAATAACCTTGATTATTCATGCTGAAGATGATTCCTGGGTGACTTTGAAAGGCATGGAAAGCCTTATGAATACAGTTTATCCGCATTTAGAAAAGAAATATTACGAAATAAAAATTTCAGAATCGCCTAAAAAGGAAATTGGACATGTAAACTTTTTCCGAAGTTATAACCGTGTGCTGTGGCGCATAGTTCTCGATGAACTTTAAAAACAAAATCCAGAAGCAAAAGCCTCCGGATTTTTTTACTGAAACTGGGTTTCAAGTTCTTTTAATTCGGCGATTATTCCATCCATTTTTGCATCCTGTTTTTTCAGTTCGCGCTTGCCGAAGTAGAAATAAGCGATCAGCATCCAACTGTAGGTGAGGACAAAAGCCAGCGACATTTTCCAAAATTCTACCGCTTTCAGCAACTCGTAAAGGTACACGGCGAGGGAAACGCTGAGCAGGATATAGTAAACCGGCATATTCCACCGCCTTTGTTTTTTCTGGAATTCGCGGAAGTCCAGCCACTGCTGAAGATGCACCGCTGGTGTGTTTGAATCATCTATTTGACTGATTTTTCTTGCATTGAAAAACATCACCGCTGCCTGAAGAAAGCACGCAAGTGAAATGATGATCATCGCGGACATGATGGGCAAAGTTTGAAGTTTTCCGTCAAAAGACAACATCAAACCGAGGATGAAGATTCCCGTAAATATGAGGACAGAGGCGTGCTTAATTTCTTTTTGTTTTAGTTTCATCTTATTGGTTTTTATTTGTGAAAGGTTGTTTTTTCTGTTTGGTGCTGGTGTTTTGGCTTGTTTCCAGACGTCGTGCAGTTCGTTAAAATTGTCCATAGCTGCTGTAAATTTGGTGGAGTTCTTTTTTGATTCGGTGAATTTTCACACGCAGATTATTTTCGGTAATGCCCGTTATGTCTGCGATTTCTTCGTAAGGTTTCTCTTCTAAAACCAGCGTAATAATGATTCGTTCATTTTCTTTCAGCTGGCTGATACATTCGTAAAGCCGATTGATTTCTGCAGAATTGTCCCTTGTTTCCTCGTGTATCAATTTTGAAAGAACTGCTTCTGAATTGTCGGCTTTCTTTTTTTCTTTTTTTAAACCTACCAGACAGGTGTTGATAGCGATGCGGTAAATCCAGGTGCCGATCTGGCTTTCATTCCGGAAGCGTGGCAGACTGTTCCACACGGCAATCCAGGTTTCCTGATGCAGGTCGTCCGCTGCTAGCCGGTCTCCGGAGTAACTCAGGCAGAGTTTGTAAATGCGGCCGGAAAACTCCTTATAAAGTTGGTCGAAATCGTGTGTCATCAGGTGAATTTAATCTTCTTCAATATTTTCATTTAAAAGAATCTAAAATGTTTCGGCTTTTCAGTTCCGCTCATTGGATGAAGATATGCTGAAATTATTACAAAAAAATTAAAAATTGTTTTGAAAGGATCGTGCTGCAGCGGCTTTGGGCCTATTTTAAAATCGTTATTTTTACGTCAAAGAAATTAGAAATGAAAATTTACACCAAAACCGGCGATAGGGGAGAAACCGCATTGTATGGCGGAACGCGCGTTTCGAAAGCTTCAGCAAGAGTTGAATCTTACGGCACAATTGACGAATTAAATTCTTTTATCGGGTTTGCTAAAACTGAAATAAATAATGAAAAAGTACTGGATCAGCTGCGCAAAATTCAGTTTGATTTGTTCACGCTTGGTTCAGAATCGGCAACGCCAACCGACAAACTCACGCTGGCAAACGGTAAATCACGGCTGACTTTGATGATTTCTGAAACTGAAATCGAGGAGTTAGAGCAGTGGATGGATGAATTTGAAACTGAACTGGAACCTTTGCAGTATTTTATCTTGCCGGGAGGCGGAAAATCTGCGACATCGTTACATATTTGCCGTACCGTATGCCGTAGAGCTGAACGCAGCTTGGTTTTTCTTAATGAAACCGAAGAAGTTCGGCCGGAACTGATTAAATATCTGAACCGACTTTCCGATTATCTGTTTGTGCTGGCGCGTTACATTTCAAAAATCAACGGCGAGACGGAAGAATACTGGAATCCCAATAACCGATAATTTCAGTTATAAATGCAGAAAGCGCTTTTGTTCATCAACGGAGTTCCGCCGAAAAAACTTCCAGACACGAACGGTTATTCCGTAATCGCGTGCTCGGACGGCGCTTTTCATTATTTAACAAGCAAAGGTTTTCCGCTCGATCAACTCGACTTTATTTCTGGTGATTTCGATTCCCATTCTGGCTCAGATGAAATGCTTTATGCGGAAAAATTCATCTACACGCCGGATCAGGACAAAACAGATTTCTATAAATCATTGGAAATTCTGAATGAAAAAGGCATTAAAGAAGTCGACGTTTATGGTGGCAGCGGTGGCGAAATGGATCACTTTCTAGGGAATCTGCACACGGCTTTTATGTTTAAAAATGAATTGAAAATTACATTTTTTGATGAGTATTCTAAATATTTCTTTGCGCCTAAAAAGATAGTTTTATCAGATGTGGAAGGTCTTTTGGTGTCGCTCATTCCATTTCCCATCACGTCAAATGTCATTACTCAAGGTTTGAACTGGGAACTCAGTGGTGAGGAACTTTCAATTACATCGCGAATCGGAAGCCGCAATTTTGCACTGCAAGACACTGTAGAAATAACGTATGGCGACGGCGATCTGGTGGTTTTTGTGGGCAGGGAAAGCTACAGGTGATTTAAATAAAATTTAGATCGCGAAAAACCAACTTTTTTACGCAATTTTGCAGTTTGTTTTCGGCAAAATGTCACACACTTAAAATTCCAAATATTTCTAAAGAATGAAGATTAAATATTCAGAACTTATCGACCAGACTTTGTATTTCCCGACAGAAGAGTTCAATGTTTCGGAGAATACGCTTCTGTTTCACGATATTCCTCTGATGGACGTGGTAGAGCAGTTTGGCACGCCCCTGAAGTTTAATTATCTGCCAAAGATCTCGATGAATATTCAGCGCGCAAAGGCGTGGTTCAAAGAAGCCATCGAGAAAAACGACTACAAGAAAGGTTACCGTTACTGCTATTGCACGAAGTCGAGCCAATTTGCGTTTGTACTTGAAGAAGCGCTGAAAAATGATATTTCGATCGAAACATCGTCTGCTTACGACATGGACATCGTAAAGTCGCTTTACGACAAAGGAAAATATGAGAAGGATGTGGAGGTGATCTGCAACGGTTTCAAAACCGACGATTATCTGGCAAAAATTTCAGACCTCATCAACAGTGGATTTGAAAATATCATTCCGGTGCTTGATAACTACCGAGAACTCGATAAACTTACCGAAAGCATTGACACTACGTTCAATATTGGGATCAGAATTGCCTCTGAAGAAGAGCCAAAATTCGAATTCTATACCTCCAGACTGGGGATTGGATACAAAGACATCATCCCATATTACAGCCAGAAAATTGCGGAACATCCTAATGCCCGCCTCAAGATGCTGCATTTCTTCATTAACACGGGAATCAAGGACACCGCGTATTACTGGAACGAACTTTACAAATGTCTCCGCGTGTATGCGAGACTTAAAAAAATCGCTCCGGAAGTGGATTCCCTGAATATTGGTGGCGGTTTTCCGATCAAAACCTCTCTGAATTTCGACTATGATTACCAGTATATGGTGAATGAAATCGTGTCGCAGATCAAGAAATTCTGTGAAGAAGAAGGCGTGGAAGAACCAAACATCTACACCGAATTCGGTAGTTTCACCGTTGGCGAAAGCGGCGGAAACCTTTACAAGATCATCTCCCAAAAACGCCAGAACGACCGGGAAAAATGGAACATGATCGACTCGTCTTTCATGACGACGCTGCCAGATACCTGGGCGATTTCGCGACATTTCATCATGTTGCCGCTGAACCGTTGGGAAGATACGTATGAACGGGTATTTCTTGGTGGCTTGACGTGTGATTCAGATGATTACTATAATTCAGAACAGCATACCAACGCGATTTATCTGCCGGTTTTCAGTGATACAAAACCGCTTTATATCGGCTTTTTCCACACCGGCGCATACCAGGAAACCATCGGTGGCTACGGCGGCGTTCACCACTGTCTGATGCCACAGCCAAAACATATTCTGATCAATAAAGACGAAGATGGTAACTTCACATACGAGGTTTTCCGCGAAGAACAGCGGCCGGAAGACGTGTTGAAATTATTAGGATATTAAAGTTGAGGAGCAACAAACTAGTTGCTCCTTTTTATTTGCGTTCCCGCTTTCCGTTGCAATCTTTTTTGCGGCGGCTTTGCCGCCGCAAAAAAGGATTTCCACTTCAATCGGGGCTAGGATGTCGGGTATTTGCATTTCCCACCGCTGGGTTGTACAAATAGGCTTTTCGCCGCTCGCTTCGCTCGCGCCCCATTATTCCCCAAATAAACTTTTAATCTTCTCCGCCTCAATCTCCGAAAAATCTGAAATTACCAGATTGGCCTTACTGTAATCCTGATTCACGGAATGCTCACTTTTATAGGCCACACAGAAGATTCCCGCCGCGTGTGCAGCCAAAATCCCGTTCGTTGAATCTTCGATAACAAGGCAGTTTGGCGTAGGTTCTCCAGCCATTTTCGCGGCTAACTGAAATATCTCGGGATGAGGTTTAGATTCTTTCAAACTTGCGCCACTGATCTTTCCGGAAAAATATTTTTCAAGTCCGAATTTCTCAAAAACCCAGTTGATCGTGTTCATGTGAGCGGAGGAAGCCAGGATAAGTTTCAGGCCGTTTTGATTATAGTTTTCAATCAGATCTTTTACGCCCTGAAGTAAATCGAAATCCGCATCGTTATCAAAATAATGCTTGAAATAGCGGCGCTTAACCGAAGCTAATTCTTCGTGCGGCAACTTTAAGCCACATTTTTCCACCAAAGTGGTGCAGACTTTCTTTGTAGAGGCACCGGTGAAGCTCGTGTAAAGTTCTTCAGATACCTCGATGTTCAGGTCTGCAAATAATTTAAAATAGGCTTTACGGTGCAGTGGTTCGGTATCTACAATCACACCGTCCATATCAAAAAGTACAGCTTTTAATGGCATATCTGGAATTTGCGCAAAGGTAGAAAAAGCGTACGAAGCTCAGGGAGTGAAAAATTTTATACGCTTTCTTCGATGATATAAATTAATAAGAAGAAAGAAGCGATCATTAGTACCAACGCAAGTACTGATTTCCAGTTGGCGAAATTCACTGTCCAGCCCATCCACGGATGGCGTTTCGGTGGAAAGATCCGCCGGTCATTTTTGTTATAATAGAAAACGCCCCATATCCAGTTGCTGGCGTCGTTTCCATACTTATCGGTTTTCATCTTGTAAGGTTTGACTTAAAGTTACGTTTTTTTTGTGATAATCGTTGAACTGAAGATGGCTTCGGTTTACAATCGGTTTTTTTACCTTTGGCATTCAAAAAAAATTAAATTTTAAACTAACAATTCAAATGAAGACATACGCAGGAATACCCGAAGAAAACGCCACCCTGGAAAACTCAAAAGTGATGCTCGTGACGGTTCCTTACGACGGAACTTCAACTTGGGGAAAAGGTGCCGATAAAGGCCCGGAACTTTTCTTGGACGCTTCTGAAAATATGGAGCTTTTCGATATTGAAACCCGCACCGAACCTTATCTGGAAGGCGTTTATCTGGCTGGGGAAATTTCGGAAGATTCTACTCCTGAAGCGATGACCGAGGCGGTTTACCAAAAGACAAAAGAACTGCTGAATCATGATGATAAACTTTTCACGCTGTTCGGCGGTGAACATTCGGTTTCAATTGGTTCGATCCGCGCGGTGGGTGAAAAGTATGAAAACCTCACGGTACTTCAGCTTGATGCGCATACAGATTTGAGACCTGAGTTCCACGGTACCACGTCAAACCACGCGTGTGCGGTGTATGAGGCCAGCAAAAAACACAATCTGGTTCAGGTTGGTATCCGTTCGATGGACGCGGAAGAAATGGAGCACGTGAATGAAGAGCAGTGCTTCTGGGCTCACGAAATTGCGGTAAACCCGAACTGGATCGACGATGTGCTGGCAAAAGTTTCCGGGAATGTCTATATCACCATCGATCTAGATGCGTTCGATCCGTCACTCGCGCCTTCAACCGGAACACCGGAGCCGGGCGGTCTAGAGTGGTACCCAACTTTAGAATTATTGAAAAAAGTATTCGAAAAGTGCAATGTTGTTGCTTTTGATATTGTAGAATTAATGGATTCGCCGATGCCGAAACCAAGCGCTTTCCTAGCAGCGAAACTTTATTATAAGATGCTGGCGTATTATCATTTGGGAAGAGCAAAGTAAAAACAGCCAGGTAAAAAGAGCCAGGAATCTAGAATCAAGAAAAAGATGCTTTCCATAATTTTTGGAAAGCATTTTTTGTATTGTATTTAAAAAAGAGACCTTTTTAATGTTTTTTCACCGGAAAGTCTCAAACACACGTGCGACAAGCTTTCCGGTGTTCCGGAAAGTCCCAAACACATGTTCAACAAACTTTCCGGAAGACCCGAAAAGTCCAAACACTCGTGCGACAAACTTTCGGGAAATTGGGTAATGCAATTCAATGTTGTGTTGTCTTTATTTCAAAACATCAACTTCCAAAGAACTGTCGCCAAAAACGTTTATAAAGGCTTTTGTGTAATCATCTTTAGTAGCGAAGTTCGGATTGTCCAAAAATTTCTGAGGATTTACAGAAAACAGCGGAAACCACGTGCTTGAAATCTGAACCTGGATTCTGTGACCTTTTTTGAAGGTATGCACCACGTCCTGCAACCTGAAATTCACGGCCATTTTTTGATTCGGCACCAGGGCTTCCGGCTTTTCGCGTGAGTTCCGGAATCTTGCAGGCATTATTTCGCTGCGAACCATCTGGTGGTAATTTCCGTAAACCACGCCGTCTTTCTTTTCTGTGGGTTTGAAGTCTCCCGGATAGACATCGATAAGTTTGAGCGCAAAATCTGCATCGGTAGAAGTAGAGGAAATATTGAGTTTGGCTAAAATTTCGCCTGCAAAAGTGAGGTCTTCCGTGAGTACATCGGTTGTGAATGTGATCACATCCGGCCTTCCCACAGCGAAACGCTGGTCTTCGCTCATATAATTTCGCGGTGTGAACCCGTTGAAGTCTTTCAGTTTATCTGAACTTAAAACCGGATTGTTCGGATCGCTGTAATACTCCGAGATTGAGTTGGAAGCTGCCGGTTTCAGGGTTCCGTCTGCGAGGAAAAAGTTGACTTTCTGCGCGTTTTTAGGCGGATAAACATCAAATTCTTTCCATTCTTTCTTTCCGGTATCATACATCATCGCTTCGGGCAAACCGGCCTCAGCTTTGGAATTCCCTTTAAGATAATGACTGAAAAATTTCGTTTCCAGATTTTTTTGATAATAGGTCGCAATGCTGTCTCCGAAATAAATTTCATTGTGAAAATGTTTCCCGGTTTCCCGGCTCCACGCGCCGTGCGAGAATGGTCCCATCACGATGGTGTTTTTAGCTTTTGGGCTCGTTTTCTCAATGGTTTTATAAATATTTAGAGGTCCGGACAGATCTTCAGCATCAAACCAGCCGCCAACGGTCATCACCGCGTGCTTCACGTTTTTTAAGTGTGGTAGCAGACTTCTTTTTTGCCAGAATTCATCATAATTCGGATGATTCATAATCTCGGTCATAAAGAAATTGTCTTTGTAGTATTTATCATAGCCGTCTTTCAGCGTTCCCATATCACGGTAAAACTTTAAGCCGTCCTCTGAAGTGGATTTAATCATGCTGTCGCTGTACCACGCCTTATTTTCAGCTTTTGTCTTTTGGACGCCGAAAACCGGAAAGGTCTTGAAGTAACCCAGCATAAACTTGCCATTGTGCAGAAAATCATCATTCCAGAAATCTGAAATCGGAGCCTGCGGCGATGAAGCTACAAGCGCCGGATGATCCGCCAATATCCCTGCAGCCGTGTAGAATCCGGGATAAGAAGTGCCGTATTGGCCCACTTTGCCGTTATTGTTTTTTACATTTTTAAGCAACCATTCAATCGTATCGTAAGTGTCCGTGCTTTCATCAACATCTTTTTTGGTTTTGCGCTCCACCTGTGGCGTCATATTGGTGAAGGTGCCTTCGCTCATGTACCGGCCGCGCACATCCTGATAGACGAAAATATATTTGTCATTCATCAGCAACTTGTTGGGGCCCAGCGATGCACGGTATTCGTTTTCGCCATATGGCGCGATGCTGTAGCAGGTACGCTGCATGATGAAAGGGTATTTCTGAGACTTCGAAATGCCTTTTGGAATATAAATGGCAGTGAAGAGTTTTACACCATCGCGCATCGGGATGTACACTTCCTGTTTCGTGTAATTATCTTTTACAAATGTATTGTCGGGACGCGTCTGCGCGAATGTGGAGAGTACGCAGAAAATCAGCGCAAATTCCAGGAATTTTTTCATGAATGATAATTTTGTCCGAAAGTATAAAAAACATACTAAATTTAAGAGGTAAAAACGCGGAATAATGAGCTTATTTGATAATAATTCGGATCCAAACATCAATCTTTTGCCACACGACGGTACTGTAAATTACTATGGGAAGATTTTAACTAAAGATGAGGCCGACCGATTTCAACAGGCACTTTTGAATACCATCCAATGGCGCAATGATGAGGCCGTGATTTTCGGTAAAAAAATCCTCACAAAGCGCAAAGTAGCGTGGTACGGCGATGAAGAATTTAAATATACCTACTCTAAAACGACCAAAACCGCACTTCCCTGGACTGCGGAACTGCTGGAGCTAAAGAAAATTTGCGAGGCAGAAACAGGTGAGATATTCAATTCGTGTTTGCTCAATCTCTATCATTCCGGCGACGAGGGAATGGCCTGGCACAGCGATGCGGAGAAAGATCTAATGAAAAATGGCGCCATCGGATCCATGAGTCTGGGTGCTGAAAGAAAGTTTGCATTTAAACATAAATCAACCGGTGAAAAAATTGAGCTGATGCTGGAACACGGCAGTTTGCTCGTGATGAAAGACGAAACCCAAACGTTCTGGCTGCATCGGCTGCCGCCCACGAAGAAGGTGAGCGAACCGAGAATCAACCTTACTTTCCGCACGATTCAAAATATCTCTTAAGCGTGGGAACTAAAAAGCTTAAAATATGTCCGTTGAGGAAAAATACCTGAAAAATTGTGAAAAGTTTAATACTTGTTAGCTATTTGGCATCAATTTTAATGGCTAAATTTGAAATTACTAAATCATAAAATCATCAAACTATGAAAAAACTAATTGCAGCCTCAACTCTCGTATTGGCGGTTTCATTTACATCTGTAGCGTGCAAGAAGAAGGTGACTGATGCCGATCTTCAGACGCAGGCAACTACCGTAGTTACTGCGAATCCTCAGGCAACTGTGGAAGTGAAAGACGGTACGGCACATCTTAGCGGTACTTTTGAAGATGAAGCCTCACGTGATCAGATGATTGCATCTTTAAAGGCAATTCCAGGAATCAAAGACGTTATGGACATGTCCAAAATAGAGGCGCCTGTGGTAGTGGAAACTGTGTCCGCAGTAGATCCGGCTGTTCAGCAAAAAGTGACTGACGCCGTGAAAGACTTCCCTTCAGTTTCTGTAGAAGTTGTAAATGGCGAACT
The DNA here is from genome assembly GCF_014837035.1 of Kaistella pullorum. Lineage (GTDB taxonomy): Bacteria > Bacteroidota > Bacteroidia > Flavobacteriales > Weeksellaceae > Kaistella > Kaistella rhinocerotis. Next base: position 865,935 of record NZ_JACSPS010000001.1, read on the forward strand.
CACCCTTACCGGAAACGTTTCACCGGAGCAGGCAAGAAAAATCAAGATGTCTGTAGATGCCCTTCAGGCCGGCAAAGTAAATTATAATTATACCGTAAAATAATAGCTATGAGTACATTACAGGATAAATACGCCGGTGTAATCGCTGCAGCACAGTCTGCGGGAATCCGGAATCTTCAGATTGCCGAGCAGGACGGTATTTTATACGTTTCAGGCGATGCCGCTTCTAGCGCCGCGAAAGACAGTGTCTGGAATGCTTTAGGCGCGATCGATACAACGTATTCTGCATCAGATATTAATTTAAATGTGCAGGTTTCAGGCCTTTCGGCAGGCTCATCACTTACCGTGGCTACAGATAATTCAAACCTGAATATCCGCCAGGAAGCTTCTACCGACGCCGCAATCGTGGGCAAGGCAGGCAAAGGCGACAGCGTAACACTGGTGGAGCAAACCTCCGATGACTGGTGGAAAGTACGCACCGCAGATGGCGTGGAAGGTTATGCTTACTCGCGCTATCTCCGTTCATAGAAAGTCTTTTCGTTATATATTTGGTAACCTCTGGATTTGTTTCAGAGGTTTTTTTATGGGCCATCCCGAAAAATTGCCCGCGCTATTGTCCGCGCCAATTTTCGGGACCGCGCTCTCCGTTACAATCTCCGCGGTCTTTTCAGGCCGCGGAGGATTTTCACTGCGATCGCTTGTCCGGCGCAGTTTCCCAAATTTATGTATGTTAAAAAAACTATATTTGTAACCTTACACACAACAAAAATTAACATGAAAGGTCAAAACAAGCTTTTTATTGCCATCGTAGTGGCGCTCATCATAGGAGTGATCATGGGTGGGGTGGTACACACACAGTTTCCCGAAAATGCAGAAGGATTTTCCACCAACATCAAACTTTTGGGAACGATATTCATCCGTCTGGTGCAGATGATCATCGCACCGCTTGTTTTCACCACGCTTGTTGTAGGTATCGCTAAGATGAGTGATATGCGGATGATAGGCCGTGTGGGCACGAAAGCCATGCTGTGGTTTATCACAGCGTCTTTGGTTTCCCTGATGATCGGACTTATTTTTGTAAACTGGCTCGAACCGGGTTACGTAATGCAACTAGAAAAACCCGCGGCGGATGCAGCTGGAGATGTGGTGGCAAACAGCCAGGGACTTTCATTGGAACAGTTCGTAAAACACATCATCCCGAAAAGTTTGTTCGAAGCTTTCGCGACCAACGAGGTCCTGCAGATCGTCGTGTTTTCCATTATGTTTGGCGTTGCCCTCGCTAACATGGGTGAAGATTATACAAAACCGATCGTTCGCGCGCTCGATATCCTTGCTCACGCCATCCTGAAAATGGTAGGCTATATCATGTGGTTTGCACCTTTTGGTGTTTTAGGAGCTATTGCCGCAGTAGTTGCAACGAACGGATTTGATATATTCAAAGTATACGCAATTTACCTCCGCGACTTCTTCTTCGCGTTGGCCATCCTGTGGCTAGTTCTGTGTATTGTCGGCTATTTAATTCTTGGAAACAGACTTTTTGAACTATTAAGAAGAATAAAAGAGCCGTTGCTTATCGCGTTTTCCACCACAAGTTCAGAAGCGGTTTTCCCGAAACTCGTGGAAGAACTCGAAAGATTTGGCTGTAACAACCGTATCGTTTCCTTTATTCTACCGCTGGGTTACTCTTTCAACCTCGACGGAAGTATGATGTACATGACGTTCGCCGCGATATTCATTGCACAGATCTACGGAATTGATATGTCGCTCGGGCAGCAGATAATCATGCTGTTGGTTTTGATGCTTACCTCGAAGGGGATCGCGGGCGTTCCGCGTGCCAGCCTCGTGATCATTGTGGCAACATGCACAATGTTCGGCATTCCGCCTGAAGGAATCGCGCTAATTCTTCCAATCGATCACTTCTGCGATATGGGTAGAAGTATGACTAATGTTTTAGGAAATGCGCTCGCTACTTCCGCTGTTTCTAAGTGGGAAGGTCAGCTTGATAACCACGGCGGGGATCTTTAATACATTTATTTAGGTTTAAAATTTAATAAGTCAGCCTTGAAAAACAAACTGGGTACAGCGGTAACATTGGGTTTCGCGCTGTTTGCAATGTTCTTTGGCGCGGGCAATCTTGTATTGCCGCCCTTTATAGGCCTGCAATCCGGAGATGAATGGTTTGCTGCCGTTTCGGGTTTCTTCACTACAGGTATCATCGCACCATTTTTAGGTGTGCTCACCGTAGTGCTGTTCGGAACTTCTTTTACCGATCTTGGCAAAAAAGTGAACCCTACAATTGTAACCGTGCTCGCGCTGCTGATTATGCTCTGTATCGGACCTTTTGTGGCGATACCGCGTACTGCCGCTGCGACATTTGAAATCGGCATCCAGCCTGCTTTCACGGGTTTTAATCCGGTTGTCTTTTCGGTTTTATTTTTTTCGGTTGTGTTCTTTTTGTCGGTTTCACCGTCAAAGATCGTAGATATCATCGGCAATTTCCTTACGCCTTTTCTGATCATCAGTCTGGGGGTACTGGTGGTTTTAGGACTTTTAAATCCAACCGCAATTGCCCTCGAAACGGATCTGAGCGCGCAGGAGTCTTATGTTTACGCATTCCATCAAGGCTATCAAACTTTAGATGTTCTGGCATCTGTCATTTTCGCGGGCATCATCATTTCCGCCGCCATTGATAAAGGTTTTACCAACGCTAATGAGCGGTTTAAAATAACAGTTTTCGCCGGTCTTATTTCTATGATGGCCCTGCTTTTCATCTACGGCGGCCTGATTTATCTTGGTGCACATTCAGGGATTTCGGTGTCACAGGAGATTTCACGCGTGGATCTGCTGCTCTCTATTTCGAGAGCGGTGATGGGAACTAATGGTACAGTCGTAATTTCTATGGCGGTGGCACTCGCTTGCCTCACAACAGCGATTGCACTCACGGCCGCGATGGGCAGTTTTATCGATAAGTTGACGAAGGGGAAAATCAGTTACCGTGTTGCTGTAATACTTACATGCATCGTTTCGGGCTATTTTTCGGTGAAAAGCGTTGATGAAATCATCGAATATGCGGTGGTGATCTTAAGTTTTGTCTATCCGATCACATTCGCGCTTATACTGACACTTTTATTCTTTGGCAAAATAATTTTTTCGAAATCACCTTATATCGCAGCAATTGCAACAGCGGGCGTCGTGGCGTCGCTAGCGGTATTCAAACATTTCGGTCTGTTCAGTGAGCAGATTGATGTTTTGAACACCTGGTTGCCACTGTCTGAGCATGAACTTGGCTGGGTTTTGCCTTCCTTCCTTGCATTCTTCATTACTGCTGGCTTAAACCGTGGCCTGCGAAAGTCCCGGAATACGTCACCTTCCTGATTGATGTCAGGTTTAACTTACTTTTTATTCATTCTAAATTACAGATTAAATTACGTAAATTTGCCTTTCAATCAGAGCAAATATTATGTTGACCAAAGATAAAGTTCAGGCCTTTCTAAAAGAAATTGAAGTTGATGATTTAGTGCACAATTTCCAGGTAATGGGCAAAGATGTGTATATTGATATGACCGCGCATTCACCGGCCATGCATGAAAAAAAGAAACTTGAAGCCGCAATGAAACAGGCTTTTTCTTCCCAGTTCGGTGAAGATGTTGTCTTAAAGCTTAAAATAGCTTCACCGGAACCGTCGGAAATTCAACAAAGCCAGATCAAAGGCAAGCAGATTCCGGGAATCCAGAATATTATCGCAGTTGCGTCCGGCAAAGGTGGCGTGGGTAAGTCTACGGTAGCTGCAAATCTCGCGGTTACATTAGCCAAAATGGGCTTTAAAGTAGGAATTTTAGATGCCGATATTTACGGTCCGTCTGTCCCAACTATGTTTGATACAGAAGGTGCAAAACCTCTTTCTGTAGAGATCGACGGGAAGAATCTGATGAAACCAATCGAAAATTATGGCGTGAAAATGCTGTCGATTGGCTATTTTTCCGGTGCGAACCAAGCGGTGGTTTGGCGTGGTCCTATGGCGAGCAAAGCATTGAATCAAATGATTCGTGATGCGGCTTGGGGCGAACTTGATTTTCTGTTGATCGACCTTCCTCCGGGGACGGGTGACATTCACCTTTCCATCATTCAGGAAGTTCCGGTTACCGGCGCCGTGATTGTGAGTACACCTCAGCATATTGCTTTAGCCGATGTACGTAAAGGTATTGCGATGTTCCAGATGGAAAGCATCAACATTCCGGTGCTTGGACTCATCGAAAATATGTCTTATTTTACCCCTGAAGAACTTCCGGAAAACAAATATTATATTTTTGGCAAACAGGGCGCGCAGTATCTTGCTGAGGACCTCGGCATCCCGGTTTTGGGTGAAATTCCAATCGTACAGAGTATCCGTGAAGCCAGCGATGTAGGTCGTCCGGCATCATTGCAGGAAGGGACACTTATCGGTGATGTGTACAAAAAGGTTGCGCAGAATATGATAGAAAGTCTTGTGGAAAGGAATAAAAACCTGCCGGCGACAGAAGCGGTGAAAATCACTACCATGGCTGGCTGCTCTCCGAAGAAATAATTAAAAAATGCGCAAAGCAACATTTTGCGCAGCAAAAATAGAGTCTCTATGCACGAACAAACTGTAAATAATGTGATGTACGCCCTCGAAAAAATTCGGCCTTTCCTGAACAAGGACGGTGGCGATATAGAGCTTGTAGATGTGCGGGACAGCATAGTTTATGTAAAACTGCAGGGAAACTGCAATGGCTGCCCGATGAGTTTCTCTACCATGAAACTTGGCGTAGAGAATACCATAAAACAACATGCTCCTGAGATCCAGGAAGTTGTAAATGTGGAGTAAAATCTCTTCAGAACCTTACTCAAAAGCAATTCGTAACTTTGAATTGCTTTTTTTTGGCACTGAAGTTTTTTAGGACGCCACAACGGACAAAAATGGCGGAAACCTGCGGGTTTTTCGCGATATAATTGGTATTTTAGCGCACTAAACCTCACTGATATATGATTGCCATTATAGACGGCGGCTCTACAAAATGTGACTGGGTTATTCTTGAAAATTCAGGCAAACTTAGCCTTCGGACCACCACGCTGGGCTTTAATCCGAACATTATAAATCCGGATTTTATTCCACAGGAAATCAACCGCAATCAGGATCTGTTTTTTCTGAAAAATCATATCGAAAAAGTGTTTTTCTACGGTTCAGGCTGCGGAACTTCGCACAACTGCAAAAAAGTGTATAAAGAGTTTTCTGAAATTTTTCCGAATGCAGAGGTTTCAGTTCGGGAAGATATGACGGCTGCAGCGTATGCCGCCTACAACGGATCACCCGCTATAGTTTGTATATTAGGCACCGGCTCGAACTCGTGTTTTTTTGATGGTGAAAGAATCCGGGTTGATCTGCCTTCACTCGGTTTTCTTATTGGTGACGAAGGCAGCGGGAGCGCGCTCGGAAAACAGTTGCTTCGCCGTTTCTTTATGAAAAAACTGCCTAAGGACCTGGAAGAGGATTTTAAACAGACGTATAATCTGACGATAGAGGAGGCCATCCAAAAAATGTATCACAACCCGAGAGCGAATGCATATCTGGGTGAATTTAACCAGTTTATTGCCAACCGCAGGAAGCACCCGTATTTTCAGAATATGGTGTTTGATGAAATGAAGAATTTCCTTGATTATCAGGTTCTCCCATATCCGGAAGCGAGGGAAGTAGAGGTGAACTTCATTGGGTATATTGCCTTCATTTATGAAGATATTCTGCGCTCAGCCGCCGCAGAACTCAATCTTAAAATAGGGAATGTAGTGCAGAAACCCATTGAAAGCCTTGTGAATTACCATAAAAAGTACATGCTGAATCTTTAAGAGATCTCAGTTCAAATTTAATCAGGCCCAAGCGCCTTCGGCAATTTTATGTGCCGGTTTTTTTTTATTTAATTATGTCAAATCAAAACAACCGCGACGAAAAAGCGTTCAATCAGGCAGCGCTTGATTATCATCGTCAGCAACCCAAAGGAAAAATTGAGGTCATACCCTCGAAACCGCATACTTCACAGCGTGATCTTTCGCTTGCGTACTCTCCAGGTGTGGCGATTCCGTGCCTCGAGATAGAAAAAGACCCAAAGCTTGCTTACGAATATACAGGAAAAGGCAATCTTGTAGCGGTAATTTCGAACGGAACAGCTGTTTTAGGTTTAGGCGACATCGGTGCCGAAGCATCAAAGCCTGTGATGGAAGGTAAAGGACTTTTATTTAAAATCTTTGCCGATATCAACGTTTTTGATATTGAAATCGATGAAAAAGATCCTGACAAATTCATTGAGATCGTAAAAGGAATCGCGCCAACTTTTGGTGGAATCAACCTTGAAGATATCAAAGCGCCCGAAGCGTTCTACATTGAGCAACGCCTGAAAGAAGAGCTTACTATTCCCTTGATGCATGATGATCAGCACGGAACCGCGATCATTTCTGCAGCAGCGCTCATCAACGCACTGGAAATTGCCGGCAAAGATATCGGTGACGTGAAAATGGTGGTCAATGGTGCCGGTGCGGCTGCCATCGCCTGTACGAAACTGTATCTGGAACTTGGCCTTAAAAAGGAAAATGTGCTGATGTGTGATTCCAAAGGTGTCATCAGCCACACCAGAGAAAATCTTACGCCGGAAAAATTAGATTTTGTTCGCGAAACCGATTTGAAAACCCTTGAAGAAGCTACGCGTGACGCGGATGTTTTTATCGGACTCAGCAAAGGTAATGTACTCACGCCGGAGATGCTCTTGTCTATGGCGGACAATCCGGTGGTATTCGGGTTGGCCAATCCGGATCCGGAGATAGAATACGACCTCGCAATGGCCACACGTCCGGATACCATCATGGCGACAGGCCGAAGCGATTATCCTAACCAGGTGAACAACGTACTTGGATTCCCTTACATCTTCCGTGGTGCGCTGGATGTGCAGGCAACAGGAATTAATGAAGCGATGAAGCTGGCTGCTGTGTATGCCATTGCTGAATTGGCCAAAGAACCTGTACCGGAAGCGGTAATTTTAACGTATAATCTGAAGAGTTTGAATTTCGGTCGTGAATATTTTATTCCAAAACCGTTTGATAACAGACTCATTACTAAAGTTTCAATGGCCGTTGCTAAAGCTGCGATGGAAAGCGGTATAGCCGGCAAACCAATCGAAAATTTTGACGATTACGAAACCGCTTTGCTCGACAGGATGGGCCGTGATGAGAAACTGATCCGAATGATGCAAAACCGTGCGAAAGCCAATCCTAAAAGGGTTACGCTCGGCAACGCAGAAGAATATAATGTATTGAAAGCGGCGCAGATCCTCTATGAAGAAGGTATTGCACAGCCAATTCTCTTAGGCGATAAGAAATATATTCAGGAGCAGATGCAGAAATTCGGCATTGAGCTTAATGTTCCAATTGTAGATCCTGCCAGCGATGAGCAGGAAGAAAAGCGCAAAATTTACCGCGATGACTTGTGGAAACTGCGTCAGCGCAAAGGAATGAATGAGTACAAAGCGAAAAAATTTGTACGTCAGCGAGATTATTTCGGGCCAATGATGTTGAGAAATGGTGATACAGATGCGCTGATTGTTGGTTTTTCGAAAAATTATTCATCGACATTAAGACCTCTTCTGGAGACCATCGGTAAAATAAAAGGTGTAGATAAAGTTTCGTCGATGATGATGATTCTCACCGAAAAGAAGCCAATTTTCTTCGCTGATGCGTCGATCATTCAGAATCCTACAGCGGAAGATCTTGTAAATATTGCAAAAATGGCTGAAACTGTCGTGAAAAGTTTTGCTATCGAACCGCGCATTGCGATGCTTTCGTTTGAAAACTTCGCAGCGATTTCCGATACCAGCAAAAAGGTGGCAAAAGCCGTTTCTATTCTCCACGAGAAATATCCAAATATGATCGTGGACGGAGAAATTCAGCCTGATTTCGCGATGGATGCGGATCACCTTTCAGATTATCCGTTCTCGAAACTCGGTACTACGCCGGCGAACGTTTTCGTGTTTCCAAATCTTGAAAGTGCGAATCTCTCGTATAAAATCATTCGCGGGATGAAGGTTGCACAGGTAGTAGGCCCAATTCTGATGGGACTTCAGCATCCTGTCCATGTTCTGCAGATGCGCGCGAGCGTCGATGAGATTGTGAATCTGGCTACAATCGCAGTGCTCGATGCACAGCAGCGTCAAGAGCAATAAACATTTAAAATAAAAAAAAACTGCGGGCAGTGTTCGCAGTTTTTTTTGTGGAAAAATGCCGGATGCAAGTTGGCTTAATATTTAAATGTGTTCAAAAGTTTGATTTAAAGCTCAGCAATCCTCACAGCACACTTCCGTGATGCCCGTCAACTTGCTTGAGCGGTAAATCCGGTGTTGGCCAAGTAGGTCAGTTAACGGATTTAATGTACTTCGTGTGGCCAGATATTCTTCGATGTATGTGGCCTCTGACCCGCGTTTTGCGCCTTTGTCGAGTTGCCATTTGTTATCCATCGGGAAAATTTCCACCGCTATTGCGCTTATACTGTTGCTGCGCGGCAAACCAAGTGCTTCAAGCTTGTCACCGATTTCGCGTACAGATAATTTCGCTGTGCCCATTCGGTTTCCGTTTTCCTTTATGTATCCACCGTCATTTATTTTAGATTTTTTAGGGCGGTAAGGCATCGGACCGGAATCAATTAAAATATTTCGAAAAGATTCACCATCTGCCTGCATCACCTGTGTATAAAGGGAATACCACAGTGAAGTGTTTGGTGGAAATGCGGTGATATTTTCTCCATTCAAGACTGCGCTTGCGTGTGGCGCGGAAAGTTCCACGTATTTGTTTTTGCCAATTGGCGTTTTTATTTCACTTCGCACGGCGTGGCAAGCCAGTTCAGGTGCGGGATGCTGAACTCCGTTCACCTTCAGCGGTCTGCCATAGCGTCCCTGTGCGGTGGCCCAAACTTCTTTCCGGTGACCAACGCGGATTTCATATGTAAAGAAACCGAAAAGCTCGTCGCTGGCGGAGTGTAGACCGGGTGGCAGTGGCAGCAAATAACGGGTGGCGTTCTCTTCTTCCTCCGGAATCAGTTCCTGCATCACGCCTATTCCGGCAAAATCATTAGTCATTCCCGGAATTATTTCACGGATCTTTTCATCATTAATGTTGAACCGTTGATCTTCGGAAATATTTGAGATAAGTTCCCTGTCTACGCGGCACAGATACGGATCGGGTGAATAGGCAAGTATTCGTGCGTAGTAAGTAGTGCGTGGATTTTCCGGAGCTTTATCAAATTCAAGCCAAAGGTATTTTTGCCTTTCGTCCGAATACCGGTAGTTTTCCCGGTCATATTGGTAAGGTGTAAGCGCCACGCCGGCAGAAACCAGTTTTGGTACCTGATGCGGAATTACCGTTACAGGCAGTTGAATGTTTAAAGTCTCAAATTCATCTGTCACTGTTTCTTCATTTTTAAAGTTGAGCTTAAGGCTGTATTCGGCAAAAAGTTCACGCGGAAAATTCTTTTGATATTTTTTAGGATCTATTGAATCTAAAAACATCACGCGGGTAGTGGTTCTATCAGCATCCTGCAGCATCTGCATGTTTGCCGTATCTTTTAGCTGTACGCTGCCGATTTCCATTAATTCAGTATCCGCGGCATGCACTTTTCGCATTACTGTGATGCTGTCGGGTTCGAATCCCTGCCATGACCAGTCGCGCAGTACGCTGAAATCTACAGCAATGATCCATCGGTTAAAGAGTTCATTTACAGAAGATAGAGTTACAGAGCCACTTTCGGGTGCCAAAGAATGCCGGATTTCATTATTCACCCCAAACTGCACGCGCTGGCCGGGCTCGCCCTGAAGTGTTAAGTTATGTGAACTTAAATCCAATGCTTCCGCTAATCTTTTTAATTCGGGTGCGGTGACATTCACCATGGTTTTGGTGGAGGCAAGTTTTAGCTTGTTATGTTCTGAAACTTCAGGTTTGCTTTCAGGCTGCAGGTAAAATGCCCGCAGGCCGCCTTTGATGGGTGAAAGCAGTTCCGGCTCTTCCTCAGCTGCTTTATACGCGTTCAGAGATAGCGGTGTTCCGGATGTCACGAATTTGGCTGCATAATCGTCATCCGCAAAATCTACGATCGGAATGAAAGTTAGCCTTAAGTGCCGTGATGTCGGCAGTAACAGTTCATCTGCATCTTCGTCGCCTGTATAGTTGTTAAGTAAATCAAGTTGGTGGAAATCCTGGTAAACGATTTTGATACTCGCTGCTAAATCATAGTTTTCCGCGGCAAGATCTTTTGGTAGCGTAAATGTTTTTTCCTGCCACAAAATATAAGCTTCACGGCCGTTTTCCGAAAGCACGTTGTCCATTTCCAATGATTTCACTTCCACTAAAACTTTAAAACTGTTTACGTCAGGATCTGGCAGACCAATTGTCTGCTGAGAACGGTCTGCTGGGTCTGCCGGCACCGAAATTCCATTGATCTTATTTTTAAGAAGCTCACCTGCATCTTCATATTTTCCTGTATACGCCACACTCGGATAGCTGAGGTCTGGTCTTTTTATCCTGAGTATGTTGTCTTCGTCCAAAATATTTTCCAGGACACTGGTATCCCTTACCAGGGACGATGTCTGCATTCGTAAAAATTCATTGATGTTCGATATTTTCACCGCGCCAGCTTTGATATTTCTGCGGAAATGTGCTTGTGCAACAGATTTTTGACCCCCATTCAGCGGCTCGCTTTTAAGCTTTGGTGAACCTCCGGAAATGTCCATGAGGCGTATCCGAACTTCATAATCATGTCCATAGCGAAGCGCTACGGTTTGCTTGGGATCCTGATGGAATGGATGGAAATTTTTTTTAGGCTGAAGGTTTACCGCGTTTGTGCTGGCTAGGCCAGAAACCGCAACACGCGGCTTTTCCAAAAGGTGAATTTCCTGTGCCTCCCGGTCCGGAATCACCATGCACTTACCATTCCAGGCGGCAAAATACATAGGCAGCCAAAATCCTTCTTCCATTGTGTTGCCGTGCGAGGACGGATGCACTTCGGTGGGAAGTTCAAAAGGCCTGTTCTGTGCAAAAAGCACTTCGCCATTCTGCATTTTGATATCCTGAGATGCCATCACTCGGTTTTGCGAAAACCAGGTGGAATCTCCAAGTTTCCTTATATCGACTTTATATCCGAAAACGCCGAGCGGCGCATCTATCGGCAAATCTGTAAGTTCATCTTTCTGCCGCAGTTGCCGGTTCCCCCAGATGGTCAGCTGCTCATCATCCCAACCTAATTGCAGACCTATATCTTTAAGCGGCGGATTAGTGGTATCTGATTCCTGCAGCAAATCCTGGTTTACAGGTTGGTTGGCATGCACGATTTTAGCAAAACCGTCATTGTACAAAATCGCCTCCTGCATCACCGCATCATAGGTTGCATTATTGGCCGCAATTTCCGTAACCGGAAAAAGAACTGGCGCAAAAAGCGTACGGTCGTTTTTCAACGCGGGTAGCCGCGCAGCGTAAATCGCGCAATGCGTTGTTCCAAATTCAGAGCCTGAACCAAATCTGGTGAAAAGCCATCCGCCTTTTTTGAAGACATCACCGGAAACCGGGATGCTGGCTTTGTATATAAGCCCGGCTTTTTCGGCTAGAACTGAATTTCGGAGGATAAACCCAACTAATTTTCCCCACGAGATGTACCGGCGGTCCGTCAGTTCGTCGGTTAGGTGTCTATCTTTGTTTTTAATTATACATTCATAAGAATCGTCTGTTACGGCAAATTTTGTTCGCGAACTCGTAAAATTGAACGAATTGCGGTAGGTTTGGGGCAGGTATTTTTTGATTGCTACATTCTTTGTCGCATATTTCTGCGCCTGCGCGCGTGCCCCTGAATCTTTATTTAATGCTTGGTTTTCACTTATTTGCAGCCCGTCATTAGCTTCCATCTGGGCAATCACTTCATCTATCACCGCTTTTTTATTAACCGGAAGAATGGCTATCTGTGGCGTTTCCGTATGCGTGACGGTGGAAAATAAGGGCAGCCCGTCAAGCTGATTTATTATTTGGGTGTCGAACTGAAAAGTTGCGTCAACAAAAGCCGGTGCCCCGGAGGGCAAAGGGTTCCGAAGGTTGATATTTCTCGGAAGTACTACAATGTTGAAATGAAGCCGGCCTTCACTGAAATGTTGCGGAAAAGTGAGAATGCTATAAATTGGTTCCATGGTAATTGATTTTAATAAAAACTGCAGTTAGCTGATCTGACGTGTTTCTTCCCAGGTTTCAGTGAAGCTGATGTTCACCACAAACGCAATGGAAATATCAAGCGCGAAGGTGCACCTTGCGATACAGTTTGTAGGTCCGCCACCGATTTTTTTCTGAACCTCGCCCGCAGCTTCAATTGAAATAGTGATTGTTACGATGCCACCTAAAATCTCTGCACGACCACGGAAATAGATGAATGCACCTACCACAATATCGCCCGAAATCTTCATGTCTATTCCCACGATAAAAGTGACGGCTACTGAACCAATCACCGGAAGACCTACAGCCAGTTCTACACCGAAGCCAAATTTAAAATAGAGAGCCGGAGGTGACGATAGGTCTGCCGCCAGGCCTACTTCTGCACGTCCAATCGCGTAGATAGTTGCGGCCGCCACACTTACACACATCACGCGTATATCTGCGCCAAGCTCCAGATACGCACCTACCGAGGGCTTTATTTGGTCGATAGTTTTTGGAATTTTAATTGGCTGGTTAAAATAGACACCTACTTTGAAGTACGCGTCCATTTTCAGTGGTGTTGTCGGGGAGTTGTAATTGATGGGATCAAAAGGAAATTTCACCAGTGGAATCTCTTTGTCGGCTTTAAATTTATATTCCCAGCTGTCCGCGGAATTACTCATCGCGATTTTCAATGCTTTTTTCACGGCTTCGGACGGCTGCGTAGGATCAAGATTATTCAGGAATTCCAGAATGTCGTAAATCTTCTGCAGGGTTTTGTCAAGTTTAAGCTGAGGTCCGCTTCCAATGGCCATTCCGGCATTTTTCTTTTTCGCGTTGCTGAAGTTTCCGGAAATGTACATCAGCGGTGCAAAACCTGCCAGATCAACTGCAATCGTGATGTTATGCATCTGGTTAGCCCATTTTTCGATGGATTTGGAATCTGTTACATAATCGATTATAGATTCATTGGTGTTAGCCCCCTCTTCGTCAATTGCGGTATATTTAATATAAATCCTGAAAGCGTCACCTGGCTCGCCAACGATATCAAAACCGAAATTCGTCGGGACGGTATACTTGAAAACTTTTTGCACGCCATCCGGCAAAAGTGTCATTGTGGTTTTGGCCAGATTATCGATTTTAATAGCATCGGCAAGGTTCGGAAACGGTCCTTTTGAATTCATCAGCCGGAAACAATCAGCTAGCAATGCCGGGTCTGAAGTGTATTTTTCGATTTCACCTTTTGTATACTCAATGGAATTCAGCAGCAATTTCTGTGTATCGGTATTTTGAAGAAAGCCGTAGGTTTTACTAAATGTTGCAGCCGTATTTTTTAATGAATCAGGATATGCTAAAAGTGTTTTTGTGGTATTCAGGCTGAACGGTGCGCCGCTGTTTTTCGGCCGAAGGCCGTCTTTTATCAAACCAACGGAGGTTCCGGGCGCCAGATTTTGTACCGAACCCGAATTTTTATCAACATCCACCACACTCCAGCTTCCGTCTGCCGGCAGAACCGGCGATCCTTTTACCGATGCCACGAAGGCAGGCTGGGAAGTATTATCGTTTTGGTAGGATGCGGACATTTCCACCGCCGTTGTTTTAAACTTTTGCAGGGTCTTTTCTACAGATAAAATAGAGTCAACTGTGCCACTTACGGGGTTTTGGCTTTTATTTAAAATAGCTTTAAGTATACGCGCCGGAACCGGAACTCCCTGTGGTTTGATCTGCAGATAACCTTTGAACTGGGTTCCTGTAATATTTTCGTCTAATGGCTGCAAGTCTACGTCACAGTCAAAATAAACGGCCACAAATTCATAATCAACCTTGCGGCCTGGTGCAGAAGCTAACACAATCGGCACACTTTCATCCAGAAAATATTCGTTGCCCAGCGTCGTGTATTGTCCGCTGATGACGTCCGTATAATCTTCCCGGATGTTTTTCACTTTATACAATCCTTCCACAATTCCCGGATAGATGTCGTATGGATTATTAAATGCTAAAGTTTCTGTCGCGGTCGGCCACGTAAAACTGAAATCGAAGAGGCCTTCGCTTTGTGCTAACCAGCCACTGTCTTCACGGAAGATCACTGCATTATTGTTGCGCCGGAAGGTGACCGTACGCGTTACGCAGATTCCCCAGGGGTAGATGACGCTCACGGCCTGCACTATTTCGTGTGCCGTACGCCCTTTCATGACGTCAAATTTGGCCTGTGAGATTGACGCGAACTTTACTGCAGGATTTTTCCAGTTGCTGAAGGTACTCGCGCCATAGCCGGAAAAATCGAAATGGGTGAGCGGAACTCCGCGCGGCTTCTGTGGGGTAAAAACGCTGTTGAAAATTTCGGTAACGGTTTTTCCCAGTATGCTGATTCCCGGCTGATTGGTGATTGCCTCAAGCTGTTTCGTAAGGCCTTCCATACGCGGCGGCGCTTCAGGATTGGGATCTTTATATGCAGCGATCCTAAACTGTATTCCACCACGAAGTTTTTGGTTTTGGAACTTAAAATCGGGCTGAATAAATTCAAGATGACCGTTGCTGTGCATCGGTTCATTTTTATAAGGATACAGCGTAGCAAAAGAATATTTGGCATTCGGTAGAGTAAACAGCACTTTTCCGACCAGCTGTTGGTTCATCATGCCCGAACCGTTGAGATTGGCTTTGAACTGACGCATATAATCCGCCGGATGAATCCGCACCCAGTGATTATCTGTTTGGCTGAAAACGGTGGGTAAAGTATTCGGGGTTTGGTTTAATATGCCGAGATCCGGATCCGGAACTGGCGGATCACCCGGATTAATTGGTGCTGGTCTTGGCGTGATATTGTTTACAGGTTCCCAACTCACATTCGGTAAGGTGAGTCCCTGCAGAAAACCCATCGGAGCCTGCAGATAATTTCGGTTGACAGTAACTACATTTTCGCCCGTCACCGTTACATCATCACGGTAAAGTTTACGCATCTCCTCACGGTTTTGAAGTGAGAGCGCAACACCCCAATGGTCAGCCTGTGTACTTACGTCAAACAGCATGAAGTTGTTCTGTATTGCCGGAACTCCACGGATAAACGAACGTTCAGCGGTTGCCGAAAAGGCAGTGTTGGTAGGCTCCGCAAATGTATAGTTCATTTTAAACGTAACTTCTGCCAATGCAGTCCTGTCGATGGTATTCCAATTGGTGATGGCCTGCAGAGAACCTACAATCTGATCCCGACCTTGGCGGTCGTTTTTCAGATTGGTTGTGTAAGGGTGTGGCAGCGTGGGAAGTAGCGACAGGATGTAAAAATTGAGAAGCAAAGTAGCTTCGTAGATTTCGTTTTCATCCGTGTATTTGCCAGTCAGATACAGCCCGCTTTCTTTAGTTGTGGTGAAATATGCATTCTGCAGGGCAAACTGATATTTTTCAAGTTTATTATTGGCCTGGTTTGTATTGACAGTTGTATTCTGAAGATTTTCCGTGAGCATATCACTGTCGATGATCAGAATGTTTTTGGCGTTTTTACTCTGAATTTTGCTGTACAGACTTTTTTTTGAGACCGGATGAACCGGCGTATTATCGGCGTGAAGTGGTTTGTCTATAAAAAATTCGGTATCTGCAAAGCTGCTTACAACATCTCCCGTATCGCTCTGTGAGGCAATATTCAAAGTTTTATAATTCATCAGCCGGACATCAAGTGTCATCCGGTCTTTGTTCTCCGCAGATTTTTGCCATAACGTGAGATGGTCGCGCAGGTAAGCAAAATCAGTATTTTCAGAGGATAAATAAATCAGTCCATTCAAAACCATCAAAGTGCAGTTGTTCAGTTGTGCCTCTGAATTTTGGTTCCGAACACCGTCCCATGTTGCGGTGAGTCCTTTCTTTAAGCCTATTGAAAGTAAGCCGTTGAACTTCAGTTCAATGGATTGGTTATTCTGGAGAACGCGCGTCGGCAAAAGCCATGTTGCAGTTTCAATACGTGCTTGTCCGGAGAGTGAGTACAATACTGAATTTGATTTCCGAACAGTAAATTTTTCCTGGTTTGGCGTAAGCGTAAGACCTAAATATTTTTGAACAGGGTCCCAGGCCAGCGAGTGGTCTGTTGAGGTGAATCCACATTCCCAATCCAATGTTTTTACCGTGAAATTTCGGGTTTCCAGCACTAACAGTCTTGCGAAGTTTGTTTTTAAATGCAACCTGTCTGTAGGCAGAAACGTGGAGTTTTTTCCGTCTATTCCCACGGATTCCTCCGGCGGTGAATAGGAATTGTCCAGCATAAAATCAGCATCAAATATCGAGGCACGTGGTACCTGGATGCTATTATTGTCTAAAATATGAGATCCTCCTAAGCCCAGCGTCCCCGAAAGTATCCGTAAGCCGACATAAGTTGTGACCGGCGCGGCAGGATCCAGCAAGTCTGCACGGATCCACACATTTCCTGCAACCAATGTTAATGTACTTGCTCGCGGGTTAGCAGCCAGCAAACGCGGAATTTTAACCGGAATTATGAATGCGGCTCGTGCCTCGCCCGGGAAAAAAACTTTAAAGTCATCTATGAGTTTATAAAGATTGTACAAAATAGGTGGACCGTCCAGCGTGGGGAAGGGACCGAGAATTTTATCGGGAACGGTAAAGACTTGGTTGGCATCGAAGATTTGGTGTGCACCGAAACGCATGGAATTTTCGGGTAGTTTTTCAATTTCGAACTCCGGTTTGGGAGTTGACGCCGCGCGAGTAGGGTTCGGGACCGTTAGGAAGTCGCGCAGTCGGTTCGTGCTGAACGGTAGCTTGGACGCCCGTATTTCCTGGAAGTTAGTCGGGGAAAGATTTGATTTTTCGATGGTTTCGAGCAGAAACTCAAGATGTTCAGGCTGGTTTTGCTTCGCAGCAGCCAAGTCTAAATCCTGCAACAATAGTGTTGCAGATTTTACAGGATCTGGCATTTTTTTCAGTTTTTGTGGTTATTAGTTTCAGATCGTGGATCTTGGTGCGCGAACGTTAAGGCCGTTCACCTCACTGCAAGTAGATACTTGTGACGGTCGTAAATCGTTGATATATACATTGTTATATATCTTTAAAAACAAAGTTAGGTGTTTTAGGTAATACGTTGTAAATATTCCTTTAAGTAGTGCGAAAATTGCGTGAAATCACCTGATCAGAACCTGCTGATTACACCCCAGTGGATTTTAGTATCACCAAATCTGATCGGATTTCCAAACTGGTTTCCGTTTGAGATCTGAAAACTCATCAAACCGATTGGCAGAAAGAAATTAAAACCCAAACCAAAACTGTAGAGTTTAGGTTTTTCAGCGAGGGAACTGTTGTTCAGTCCGCCATATTGCCCGAAAATATCGAAAAAAGCCTGTTCTCCAACCAGATAACGGTATTCGGCAGTGCCGAAATAATAGAAATCTGCGAGCAGTGTGTCTTCATTGAAGCCACGAAGCGAATCCCAGCCGCCAAAGCGGAGCAGTTCGTTTACAGCTGGTTCTTCTTCCGAATTCATCAGGGCTGTTTCGGCTCGCAAATTCAAATAATGGTTTCCTTTTATAGCAAGATTCCGTTCAGCGGAAAAGAAGAAATTGTTTTGCTGAATGCTTTGTGGATCATTTGCATATCGTGTACTGATGAGGTCGACCTCGGCTCTGAGTCTCGATTTGTACTGAAACAGCGGAATCTCCGTTGGCTCCATGTAATCATACCAAACTCCGACACCTTTTTTATTAAAATCACGCCCGCCTACGAACAGCGAATCGGTTACAGCAGAGGTTTCAAAGGTTCCGCGAAGACCTATTTTCTGCCGAATGCCAAGATTCAGGTAAATTCCGGGTAAGAATTTAAAGGTGGCAAAAGTAGAATCCTGTCTGAAAACATTCACATTCAGTGCCATTCCGATGTTAGAACCGGCCACGTAGGGTATATCCGTTTTAAGGTCGAAGGTCTGTCCGCGGTCTGGGTTTCGCTGCCAGAATATGTTTACCGTCTCGAAACTGTTAAACATATTCCGGAAGTTTACATTCAGACTACCGTTAAAGCTGAATTTTTCGTTTTTATCATTCCCGAATCCCACGATGCCGTCGAATGTATTCGATTTTTTTTTCTGCACAAACAGGTAAATCTGTGTGGAATCGCGTGTGAAGAGCGTTTGTGGTGGTTTTTCGAGGGCTACAAAAGGATGGTTTTGGAGTGTTTGGTTCAGTTTTGAAAGATTTTTGTCATCGTAGACCTGACCTTTGAAATCGCGCTCGATGTTTTTAATAAACCGTTTCGGTACCTTCTCATATCCGCGTACCACAATGGCGTCCAGCTTTCGGCGTTCGCCTTCAGCAACGCTTAATTCAAGTTGCGGCTCACCATTTTTCAGACCCAGGAATTTCGTCTTCACCCTGTTGAATGCAAAACCGCGTAAACGGTAGTTTTCGCTGACGGCCTTTTTTAATGAGTCGATGTTTTGCGAGTACAGTTCGCGCGGTAGTTTTAAATTTAAAGCAACTTCATCTTCTAATTTTATAAGACCTCCATTGAAGTTTTTTCCTTTATCGTAGAAAATCTCGATGCTGTTCTCCGATTCATTTACACTTTTCAGTTCGGTCAGATAAAAGTTGTTCTGTGAAAGCGAATCCAGGAATTTCGCCGCAGTGGCAGAATCTTTCACCACTTTCCGCTGTCCGTTCGCAACATCGGTAAGCCAATACTCTTTCTGCTGCGACCAGAGCGAAACGCAACAAAACAGGGCTATAAGCGCGGCAAAATATTTCAATAGTAAAGACTTTGGAATTCTGAACTCAATATACGCAAGAATATTTTGTTTAATGTTAACTTTAAACGGCAATTGCATGGTTGTGTCCATATTTCCGCCTTTAATCACTATCTTTATCGCGGACAAAAAGCGTCTGCTAATGATGATTTCCCGCGTTTTATGAAGAAAGTTGGACTTTTTTTCGGCAGTTTCAATCCTATCCATATCGGGCACCTGATTTTGGCCAATTATATTCTCGAAAATTCTGATATGCACGAACTTTGGTTCGTGGTGAGCCCGCAGAATCCATTTAAAGAAAAAAAGTCGCTGCTGAGTGATCACAACAGATTGGATATGGTGCAGCTTGCGATCCAAAATTACCCGAAGATGCGCGCCTCCAACGTAGAGTTTTCGCTTCCCACGCCCAGCTACACTATTGATACACTCACGTACCTGAAAGAAAAATATCCCGATATTTCTTTTGCGCTGATCATGGGAGAAGATAATCTGAGCGGTTTGCACAAATGGAAAAATTCGGAAAAACTGATAGAAAGTCATCAGATCATCGTCTATCCGCGGCTGTTCGAGGATCAAAAACCAGCTTCGGAATTCCTGCAACATCCAAATATTTCATTGGTGAGTGCTCCGGTAATTGAAATCTCCGCGACTGAAATCCGGAATATGATAAAAGCAGGCAAAAATGTGCGCCCAATGCTTCCGCCGGAGGTTTTCGAATATCTTGACGGAAGTGCTTTTTACCGTTAATTTTAATTGATTGAGATGAAGATTTTAGATAATTTTTTCACCAAGTACGACGATGAGCAAATCAACCGCTGGTTTAAGAAAATTTGTGTAGCGGAAGCAATTTCGTGGCTTTTGCTTTTCTCCGCAATGATATGGATCAGATATGACAGGGAAGGCCTCGCGCCTACCATATACATCATCATCATGGGGAATATCCACGGGCTTTTTTTCACACTTTACTTGCTGATGGTGTGGCCGGCCAAGAAAATTTTCAGGTGGGATGATGAAGATTTCATTTTCGCGCTGATTGCGGCATTCTTTCCGTTTGCCACTATGTGGATCGACAAAAAACTCGCCCGGTTCGATCGGGAGTAACCGATTATTTAATAAATATTTTGAAGTGGCTTCGGTCACTTTTTTTTGTTTTTGGATGTAATGAAATGCATCTTTCAATAGTCTATTCCATAGTTCCAATATTTACATAAAAATTTATGCTGCTGATAACCAATACTTTAAATATATTTTTGCTTTTATTTTACTACTTTGCATTGCATGATACTAAATAATTGATATATCTTTGCAATGCAATCCTAAACTAATAACAATACATAACGCAGGGTCTCAAAACCCGTTCACCAAATCACTTTTCAAATATTGAAATCCTGCTTTTATTAAAACTTAAACATCATGAAAAAATTCACCGTAACATTGGCATTGATTACTTTTTCGGCAGTCTCGGCACAGCAAAGCGTAAAAAACGACAGTCTTAAAATCCACAGCGTACAGGAAGTGCTGATCAGCAAAAAAGTATTTAAAAAAGAAAGTGACCGTTTTGTGTATGACATTTCAAATGCACCGCTGGCGAAAGGAAGTTCCACTTTTGATATCCTAAAACAGACCCCGATGGTTTCTTCCAGTGACGAAAGCACATTGAAAATTGCCGGGAAAAACAATGCGGTAATCTATATCAACGGCCGGAAATCTAATATGGATGCCGCTTCGCTCGTGCAGTTCCTTAAAAATACACCGGCGGAAAATATCCAGAAAATCGAAGTGATCACAATGCCGGGCAGCGAGTATCAGGTAGAGTCTTCAGACGGAATTATCAATATCATTTTGAAGAAAAAATCAACTGACGGCTTCAACGGAAACATGCGCATGAGCAGTACTGCGAACAAGTACACGAATAATTCATCATCTTTCTCCGGAAACTACCGCAAAGACAAGCTTGGGATCAGCGCAAACCTCAGCGGTTCGGCGAACATCCAACCTCAATATTTCGATCTTCAGAACGGTAACAGCCTTGCTACGAACCGCAGCGTAGGTTTCATAGACGATCCCAACCAGAATCTCGGCGGTTATCTGAACATAGATTATCAGCTGAATGATAACAGCAATATCGCACTGAGCTGGAATACTTGGGCAAACAAGAGCTATGGCGCCACGATTAATCTCTTCAACACATTGAAAACGTTTGACAATGCGGGCAATCTTTTGTCCACGGAATACACAAATTCCCGCAACCGCGAAGATGCGAGATCGTACAATAACAATGTGAATCTGAATTATGAACTGAAAACCGATTCGCTAGGCAGTAAACTGAACCTGAATGCAGCTTACCTCAATTACAAGCGCTTCCAGCACGGAGACAATAACACTATTCTCGCCAATGCTGACGGTACAGACGTGCATGCAACGAAGAATGTTTTGCAAAGTCAACCGCAGATCATCAACAGTTTTGCAGCAACCGCAGATTATAATCGGAAATTTGAAAATGATTTCAGTGCTTCTGTTGGCGCGAATTTCAACAAGACCAATACAGACAACGACATACTGAGTATTACCACAGATTTCATATACGACGGCACGGGTCAGTTAATTGATAAAGATCCTACCGCCACACCCAATCATTTTATCTATGATGAAACCATTTATGGCTTTTATCTGACACTTGAAAAAAAGTTTTCCGATAAATTTTCGGGGAAAGCGGGCGCTAGATATGAAATTACAGGCAGCCTCGGAACTTCGGATAACAGTAAGGATCCGGCGCTGCGCAGGATAGAGCGCGAGTACAGCAATTTCCTGCCCTATTTAAGTCTTAATTATGCCATAAATGATAACCAGAATCTTTCCTACGCGTTTTCAAGCCGTATGCGCAGACCAAGTTTTTGGGAACTGAATCCTGTGAAAAACCTGTTAACCGAATACAACTATACGCAGAACAACCCTTTCGTGAAGGCTTCTGCAACCTATAATCAGGAGTTGACGTATATGTACAAAAATTCTTATTTCGTAGTTCTGAATCATTCTTACCTTAAAGATGTCATCACACAGGTTCCGCTTCAGGGTTATCCGGTTAGCCCCGATGGTACGGTGGGAGCGGTGAACGAGCTCAGATACATCCGCACCAATTTTGGCGACCAGCAGGAGATGTCCGCTGCACTTGGAGTGAACAAATCCTTTTTTAAACAGGCGGTTTCGGTGAATTTTAGCATCGGTATGCAGCACAATATCAACCGTGGATCGCTAAGCGTAGATCCTACTACCGGCGACCGTTTCCTCAACGCCAATGGTGATTTTGTGACCTATACGAACGAAACCGAATCCACCAGCCTGTTCATTCAGTCAAACAATACCATCAGGCTCGACAAAAAGAAAACCTGGTTCCTGGGTGTCAATTATTTCTATGTTGACAAACAGCAAATCGAGCTTGGCTTACTCAAAAATATGATGAGTCTGGACCTGAACCTTAAGAAAATCTGGAATGACTGGACTTTCAGCGTAAATGTAAATGATGTGTTCCGTACGAACGTCGTTGAAGTAAATGACCATCAGGCCAACGGAAACTTCAATTATATCCTGAATGATAGCTACCGCCAGAATTTTGGAGCTACAATTGTCTATAATTTCGGCAACAAAAAAGTGAAGAAAGTCCGCGATATCGAAGATGCAAGCAAGGATGTAAAAAGCAGGACGCGCTAAGTTATTTTTTCTAAATTTTTCATAAAACAAAATCCACGGTTTGCGCCGTGGATTTTGTGGTTGTAAAACGATATTTGTTTTTAAACTTTTGGCAAGAACACTTCTGCAAGCATGCATCGCGCGCTTCCGCCACCGTTGGTTTCGATTGTTGCTAAATCGGCTGATAAGATTTCGCAATATTTCCTGATTTTTTCAATTTGCTCGGCGTTCAGCGACTGGTGGGCGGTCTGGCTCATTACCAAATATTTTTTCCCGTCCTCACTTTGCACCTGCAGCATGTTTCCCGCGAATTGCTGCAGCTGGTCTTCGGAAATTTCAATGATTTCCTTATTGGTAGATTTAATGACTTCCTGCACTTTTTCACGTTCCAGCTCGCTGTCGATACAGTCCAGGCAAATCACCACAAAACCGTCAGCAACGCACATCATGACATTGGTGTGATAAATCGGTAATCTTTCGCCATCGGCATTTTGGTAAGAATGAAAAACCACCGGCGTGTATCCCATTTTATCACAAAGTTCACGGAAGAGCCCTTCGTCAAGCCGCATAGAAACTGACCCGTAGGCAATCTTGTAGTCGTGGTCGAAAATGATGCTTCCGGTTGCCTCCAGAAACTTGTTTTCATTTTCATAATGCGAATAATCTTCTACATTTTCTATTTTGAAACCGTCAGCTTTCAATCTTTCCAGAATGTCCGGACGTCGCTCTACACGGCGGTTTGGGGCGAACATTGGGTACAGGCGCACCATACCGTCGGGGTGAAAACTCACCCAGTTGTTTGGGAAAATCGAGTCGGGGGTGTGCGGCTCCGGCGTGTCTTTCACCACGATTACGTTGATGCCTTTGCTGCGCAGTTTTTCTACGAAATTTCGGAATTCACCGAGCGCTTTTTCCTGGATATCGTTGCCGGTCTGCTCTACCTGAAAATAATTGTTCAGAGCCGTCTGCTCGTTGTATCCAAATGCTACAGGTTCAATCATCAGAACCGTACTGGCTGTCTGCATGCTGAATTTTATTTTAAGAGTTAAAATTGAAGTCGGGCAAAAATACTTAAATTTAAAGACAATAATTAAAAAAGGTAAATGTTAGAAATAGCCTGTTTTGAAATGACTTCCGCCGAGACTGCACTGCGCTCCATGGCAGACCGAATCGAGTTCTGCACTGATCTGGAACTGGGCGGCACAACGCCGGATTTTTATGAGTTCCTGCATCTGAAACGCACGTTCAGCAAACCGGTTTATGTGATGATCAGACCCAAAGGCGGCCCGTTTTATTATTCTGAGACTGAATTCATTGAGATGAAAAAAAGCATCATCTCATTCGGTGAAGCGGGAGCAGACGGTTTTGTCTTTGGAATCCTAACGCCTCAGAACGAAGTAGATGTGCAAAGAAATGCTGAACTTATCACACTTGCAGCTGGTATTCCGTGTACCTTTCACCGTGCTGTAGACCGCACGGCGGATCTCGACAAATCGGTGGAAACATTGATTGGGCTTGGCTTTAAGACTGTACTGACTTCGGGCGGAAAAAAGAGCGCGATGGAAGGCAAGGAAAATTTAAAACAGCTGATCGGGAAATATTCCAATCAAATTGAAATCCTCATCGGAGGCGGCGTAAGGTCTGAAAACGTGGCTGAAATCAAAGAATTCACCGGAGCAACCAGCTTTCATTCCTCGGCAATTCTGAAATATGACACTCTCGCCAGTGCCGCCGAAATAAAAGATATTAAAAAGCTGATATCCTGATTATTCCCGGGCCAGCGGCAGGGTGGAGCAGCGCAGTAGACCGCCCATTTTGGCGATTTCACGGTACGGAATCTCTTCCACCGTCATTCCCCATTCGTTGCGCAAGTGCTCATTCATGCGTGTGAAACTTCCGTCAGACACCACAATATCGGGCGCGATGGAGAAAATATTAGGGTTCATCTCGAACATCTCCTCTTTGGTCACGTGGAAACAGTTTTCTTCGCCAAAAATATCGAGCAACAATCTGTAATCGCTTTCATCTACAAAGCCGTCTTTGTAAATGATGCATTTGTCTTTTCCGACAGGATTGAAAGTGCAGTCGAGGTGTAGAATTCCGGAGAAAGCGTCAAAGTCGTTTTTGGTGAGTTCAAGATCGATGATACGTTTTTTTGGGAAGTATTCTTTTAATATTTCAATAGCGTATTCATTTGTACGCGCGGTTTTATAATTTCGGTAATCTTCAGAAAAACAGGTCCCTACAAACAGAAAGTCATTCCAGATGATCACGTCGCCGCCTTCGATATGCGCTGAATCTGGCAGGTTGATAATATTTTTCCAGCCAACTCGCGCGAAGATTTTTCGGTAAGCATCCTGCTCATTATAGCGGTCCTGAATGATGTTTGAGATGATCATTTTATCATCGATGACGAAGGCCACATCACGTGCAAAAACCTGGTTGTAATCGTGGATCAGGTGCGGACGGAAAACTTCTACATCATGTTTAAGCAGTACTTTTTCGAATTCAGACATTTCCATGATGATGTCTTCTTCGCGTGGGTAGATCCCGTTTTGTATGGAGTGATAAGATTTGGCATCGTAGCTGTGCTCCAAGGCATGCACAGGTCCCATAGAGTTTGGAAGACCGAGCACCACGGATTTTAGCCGGCCGGTTTCGTTTTTAATGTTAAGTTTCATAATTTCGTGAGAGTTCCAAATTTAAACAAATGCTTTGAAGTAGCGAAATATTATATAAATGAGCGAAATATGACAAAACGGCAGTGCAAAAGACATTAATGCCTTTAACATTTAGCCTGGAATTGAATCAAACGTGTGTGCTAACACTAAAAATAGCCAATGATTGTTAAGGTTTAGTTAAAACTGAAACTATCCTGTAATAATCTCTACTTATTTAGCATTAAATTTGACAATCGCAAAACGAAAAATCGAAATAAATTTATGAAGATGAACATTATAAAAAAACTAATTCCGTATGCCTTCGTAGGTGTTATCTCCGGCGCTACTACTTTTGGTGCCATCAATTATTTTAACGAAAAAAACAGCGATTCCGACTTTTCCTATTTCGCGCCGAAGAACAGCGATGCGAGATATGCGTCATTTAATATGACGGGCGTTGGTGAAGATTTCGTGAAAGCTTCTAAAATGACGGTTCCGGCTGTAGTGAGTATTAAAAACTACGCGGACCGCACAAACCGCCGCAGCGAACAGGATATGTTCGACCTCTTTTTTGGGAATCCATTTGGCGGACAGCCACGTCAACAGCAGCAGCCACCTCAAAATATGCCCTCTGGAATGGGTTCTGGTGTGATCATTTCGCCTGACGGGTATATCATTTCAAACAACCACGTGATCGCAGGTGCCAGCAAACTCGAAGTGGTGCTTTCGAATAAAAAATCATACGTTGCAAACCTTGTAGGAACGGATCCTACAACAGATATCGCACTTCTAAAAATCGAAGAAAAAGGCTTGCCTTACCTTAATTTTGCAAATTCTGATAATGTGGAAGTCGGGCAGTGGGTACTCGCTGTTGGAAACCCGATGGGCTTGAACTCTACTGTAACAGCCGGTATCGTTTCCGCAAAAGGCCGAAGCATTGATCTGTTAAGCCAGCAATCAAGAACACCAATCGAGAGTTTTATCCAGACGGATGCCGCTATTAATCCGGGCAACTCTGGAGGAGCCTTGGTAAATCCTAATGGTGAACTGATCGGTATCAACTCTGCGATCTCATCGAAGACAGGATATTATGAAGGTTATGGTTTTGCAGTACCTTCAAATCTTGCCAGAAAAGTTGTTGAAGACATCAAGAAATTTGGTCTTGTACAGCGTGGTTTCTTAGGTGTGAATACGCTTGACCTTTCTGATACGCGCCAAGTAACTGCTTACAATCAGCAAAATAAAACGAATCTGAAAGCCGGCGAAGGTGTCTATTTGACTCAGGTTGTAGCTAAAGGCGGCGCTGAGGCGGCAGGTTTGAGAACTGGTGATATCATTACTAAAGTTGACAACACGGTGATTTCCAGTTACTATGACTTGTCTTTCGCAGTGGGCAGCAAACGTCCGGGGGACAAAGTAGCGGTGACCTACACCCGAAACGGCCGCAGCAACACCGTAGATGTGACGCTTCGTGATGAGCGTGGCGGAACAAGCTTTAGAAGTAAAGCCGATCTTACCGTAACTGAAAAAATTGGGTCAGAATTTGAACCGTTAAGCGACAGATTCAAAACAGATTATGGTTTAAACAGTGGCGTGATCGCGAAGAATGTTGTTTCCGGAAGTGAGATGGCTAAGATTGGTGTGGTAGACAATTACATCATCGTGGAAGTGAACGGGAAACCGGTAAACTCTCAGAAAGATGTAGAAAAAATCCTTCAGGGTTACAGCGGTAACGTTCAGGTAAAATATGTGGACGAATATGGCAGAATCACAACACGTGGTTTCAAGATGCCTTAAATAATTGGTAACAATATAAAAAAGCGCGACTCTTACTGGGCCGCGCTTTTTCTATGCATTTGGCGCTTGAGTCGGCGTTTTTTCCGCTCGTAAATAACTTCAGTGATCTTCCCGCCAATCCACGAAAACGGAAAGAAAGTGAGGAAAATCAAAATTTTGTAGAAAGTGGGATGATAGGGAAAAATTATGATGTCCAGCATCGCTATAAACAGGAGGATGAACCCAATGAGGATTGCATAGGCAACTTTTGCGTATTTCACAATGATAGCCGTGATGACGCCGCCTACCGTTGCTGCAATACCTGAAGAAATGAGCAGTGCTACGAAAAAGTAAGGTTTATGCTCCATTGCCATGAGAAGTGTTTCCCAATGCTGAAACGGTGCGAACTCATCGTAAGTAATCCAGGCCGAATTGAGTCTCACGCCAAGTGAGATCAGTACACCCGCTACACCGAGCCCTACCAGTACCCCTATCGTATTTCGAAGGAAATTCATTTAGAATTGATGTGCAATCATTGATATTTCGATGTCCACATTTTTTGGCAGGCATGAAACCTGTACCGTTTCGCGTGCCGGATAATGATCAGCATCCAGATAGGACGCGTAGATATCGTTCATTACCGCAAAATCATCCATATTTTTAAGGAAAATCGTCGCCTTCACCACATTTTTAAATGAAAGTCCTGCCTCGCTTAAGATGGCCTGCAGGTTTTTCATCACCTGGTGAGTCTCCTTGTCTATGCCTTCTACCAGTTTTCCGGTTTCCGGATTTAGCGGTATTTGGCCTGAAATGTACAGTATTCCGTTGGCGAGATTGGCCTGCGAATACGGACCAATTGCAGCCGGAGCGTCAGGAGTAGATATAATAGTTTTCATATCAAATTATTGTGTGGCAAATATAAACTAATGTTTAATTCTTTCAAAAATATTCTTAGAATGGCGCGTTCGGCTGGTTAAAGCTGCGGTCTTTGTACTTCAGCGCGTCCCGAAGAATATTTGCTTTGATGCCGATGAAGAAATCGTACACTTTATATGGGCCGTACGGGATCCAGTTGAAATTAATGGTGAAACTTCGCTGGTCACGTGAGAAACCTAGCTGTGTTGTGGCGATTTCCTTTGAAATCACGTCATAGTATAGGTTTCCGGTAATGTTCCAGTAAGGCGTGAGTTTTATGCTGCCGTCAAGCCCAATTGAAGCCATCTTGTTGCCGAAACGTGTGAGACTTCTTGTGTAGCTGTATTGCGCATTGATATTTAAAGTCCAGGGTTGTGAAAACTGTGAATAGTTATCCTCATCGAAATAATAGTTCTCATTCCGGATCTCACCCTTCTTCGTGTATTTTTTGGAGATATCTTCCGCATCTTTTTTCTTAAAGATATCGCTGCTCAGCGGATAAGAAAGTTGCGCATTGAAACCCTGAACACTGAAATGACCGAAATTCTCAGTCCTTACACCAATATTCTCGCCAGGTGCGAACGTGATTTCGTAGGGTTCAAGATTCAAACCTGTATTGATATTCAGCTTTTCAAAAATTGTCGTCTGACCATTAAATGAAAATATGGACCAACGGTTTGAAGGTGCAGCGAAGTTGTAATTCGTATTAAAATTTAAGCTTTCAAAGATCTTGATCTTGCGTGTGCCTACAGAATCGTTTTTAGATTTCACCTTCATCTCCAGGTTGTTGTTGATGGAAAAACTCAGTGCCTGCACAAGTCCGGAATTCGGCGATCCAATGATTCCACGGTCGAAAATGGAGTAGGGCGTCATCTCTCCACGGTCATTGTAGTAATTTTTGTAATACCCAAATCCCGGCGTAGAAAAATCGGGCGAGTACGTGAAACCTATCTGCGGTGTCATCATGTGCCTGATTGCCTGCACAGCCGAACTTCTTTTGAAATTCAGCATTCCGTAAAGTACAGTTTGAAGACTGGCACCTGTGGAAAAGGAAGAGTAGCCGGTGATTTTCTTATTAAAGGTATCTTCTACATTATTGGTTACAGGGTTATAAGCGCGCGACAGTGATTTGGTAGTCAGTGCGTTATCTACGTTTGCGTTTAGTGAGAAGGTGAAATATTTAGCAATTGTGGTATTGGTTCCAAGAACGATATTATTTTTAAGACCGGTTTGCATTTTATCCCACATTGCACCGGTAAATAGCTCGTTCTCATTGGTCTGAACGTAATTGTTAAAATTCAGGCCTGTATTGACGGTGATGTTTTCTAATAATCCCTGTCTGATGCCGGTTTTCGGCTTGAACAGATAAAATTGGTTAATGGCTACATTAAGTACCGGAAGTTTCAGATCTGCGAGTCCTGTAGAAAAGTTCTGCGAATATGATGATGTTCCAGTGATGGTAACAGGCAGCGTAAGGAATCGTTTTACAACACTGACACTGGAGTTTTGCTGTGCGTTGAGGTTGTTCTGGTTGAATGCGTAATTGTTGTTTACCGTATTGTTGTAAAATTTGTTGCTCACCACATCTACTGAGGCCGCAAATGTAAGGAATGGGTTGGCTTTCGCATCCTGCTGATGACGCCAGGCGATACGGTAGGTCCCGGTTTTCGAATAATCTGAAAGTCCTTTAATGCCACGTATTGTAGTACCTATATCCGCGGAAAAGTTGCCGGTGTAGCGGTAATTTTTCTTGTAATTGACCTCGGGCCTTAATGTCCAGCTGCCTTTTGTGTAAATATCTGCGAGTATTTTAAGGTCAAAATGGTCACCGATCGGCTGGTAATATCCCAAAGAGTTAAGGAAAAAGCCTACATCTTCACGCTCACCAAAACTCGGGATCAATATCCCCGCGCTGCGCTTGTCGGAGAAAGGCAAAATGGCAAAGGGCATGACGAGCGGGGTAGGAACCTGCTCCACATACAGTTGGATGGGCCCGGTGATCACCTGTGATTTATCTTTTCCTTTGATAAGTTTGATGTTGGGCGCCAACAGATAGTAATCGGCGATCGTATCTTTCTTTTGGATAAAATATTCGTCTGTGGTGTACTTTCCGCGACGCATATAGAAGACCGAATCATTGTATTTTTTGGTTCTTTCCGCGATGATCACACCTTCGCTTTCCTCCGTTCGGGCATTGAAGGCAATAGCTTGGCGCGTCTTTATATTGTAGGTAAATTCGTCGTATTCGTACTTTTTACCGCCCTGGTCGGCCACGGCCGGGGTTTTTATGCGGCCCAGAGAATCGAGCTCGCCGCGCGCGAAGATCAAAGATTTGTTCCAGTCGATCGATATATAATCTGCATCGATCTGCATATCCTGATATTTTACCTGCGCCTTGCGGTTGAGGTAAGTCATCTTTTTAGGGATGTCATTCCGGATGTTTTCCGCCTTCGATTCTACCACTGCCTGAAGTTGTTCAGGTGTGACCTTCAGTGTATCAGCGACTCTTGCGGTATCGTTAAGTGCCTTATTTTCAGACAAATTTTGAGCATGTATATTTGCTAAAATATTGTTAAAAATTAGGATTATTAGGAATAGAAATATATTTTTGAAGCCAGTTTTGACCAATGCGTTGTTTTTGTGGAATTTGGGGTCAAAATTAGCATAAATTTTAAACTTTGAAGATGATTAACTCCAGTTTTTCTCCTAAAAAATATTTTCTCCTTTTCGGCATTTTATTCTCCATTTTCAGTTTCGCTCAAAAGAAATTCACCATCGTGCTCGATGCGGGTCATGGCGGTTCAGATCATGGAGCCAACCGTTATTACGGTGACCTGGGAACGGTGCGCGAAAAGGATATTACGCTGTCCGTCGTGCTGAAGGTGGGCCGTATGCTCGAGAAAAACAAAGATTACAAAGTGATCTACACCCGGAAAATCGACGAATATCCATCGCTTACGGAGCGTACAACATTGGCAAACCGTAGTAAAGCAGATTTATTTATCTCCGTTCACGTAAATGCAAATACGAAAACTTCACCCTACGGAACCGAGACTTTCGTGCAGGGACCGGATCAGAACAAAACCAATTTAGAAGTTGCAAAGGCAGAAAACGACGTGATCTTCCTGGATGAGAAAGACCGTGAGATGTTCGCATCCTATGACCCGAAGTCTCCGGAATCGCTCATTGCACTGAAAATACAGCAAAGCAAGTATCTCGAGAGCAGCCTTCTTTTCGGGAGTTTTGTAGAAGAAAACTTCGTGAAGAGAGACAAGCGCTTTTCGCGCGGGGTGAAGCAGCAAAACCTTCACGTGCTGAGACTGAATGCAATGCCATCGGTGCTTATCGAAACAGGCTTTGTAAGTAATTATGACGAGGCGGTTTATCTGGCTTCAGAAAAAGGTCAGGATGAGATTGCGGAAAGTATTTACCAGGCGGTGCTGAGTTATAAAAAAGCGTTGGAACGCAACGGGTCTGCATCAGCGCCCCGCGAAGTGGAAAAACCGGAAGAAAAACCGTTGAAGAATGACTTCCGCATATTATTGATGTCTACACCTACTAAATATACCAGCACGGATCCGGCACTGAAAGGATTAAACTATATCCTGCCAATAAAAGAAAACGGCATGTATAAATATTATTACAGCACTACCAATCTCGCGTCGGTGCGGGATAATAACCTGAAAACTGCCAAAGATGCCGGCTTCCGAAACGCGACTTCTATCTCATTTGTGCCTAATCAAAAACTTGGTGTAGGTTATTACAGACTAGAGTTGGCCGTGACTGCGCAAAAACTCAGTTCAAATTCTTATATGCTGAATACAGTGAAAGATATTACGCGTACCAAGGAAAACGGCAAGTTTTACTACACTTACGGACGTTTCAGCACACTGGAAGAGGCTGTGAAGATGCAGAAAACACTGGAGGATAAAGGAATCAAGAATACCGTCATCGAAAAAGTTTTAAAATAAGACTTTTCGGTATTGCAGGATTAAAAGTTTATTGATAGTTTTGCAGTCCCTAAAACAAAGGCCTATTCGTCTAGTGGTAAGGACTCAAGATTTTCATTCTTGCAACAGGGGTTCGATTCCCCTATAGGCTACTAAAGAATAGAAAATTTAGAAAAAAAAGAAAATATATTTTGTAACTTAAAAAGATTTTATATCTTTGCACCCAAGTTTTTAAAAGGATATGGCAAATCATAAATCAGCGCTGAAGAGACTCAGACAAAACGAAAAGAAGAGACTAAGAAACAGATACTATCATAAGACTGCTAGAACAGCTTTGAAGGTACTGCGTAATGAAGAGGATAAGACTGCTGCTACAGAGCAATTGCCAAAAGTAATCTCTTTGTTGGATAAATTGGTGAAGAAAAACATTATCCACAAAAACAAAGCGGCTAACTTAAAAAGCAAATTAACTAAGCACGTTAACAAACTGGCTTAATTATATAAAAAGCGTCCGGCCCGTTCGTCTATCGGTTAGGACCTCAGATTTTCATTCTGGTAAGAGGGGTTCGATTCCCCTACGGGCTACAAAACTTCCGAATTTATTTCGGAAGTTTTTTTATGTCTGAATTTCCCATTGTCAGGCTGAAAATTCCCTTTAAAAAGGGAGAATTCTCTCTCTTCCTTATTCTTCTGTTTTCCTAAAATTTCAAAAAAACCTATCTTTGGACCTTATCGAAATTACTTATGGAAACCCAAAAATATTCTCCTAAAAACAAAATACGGATTGTAACTGCTGCTGCGCTCTTCGACGGGCACGATGCTGCCATCAATATCATGCGCCGCGTGATCCAGGCCACGGGCGTAGAAGTGATTCACCTGGGCCACGACAAATCTGCTGAGGAAGTAGTGAACTGTGCGGTGCAGGAAGATGCAAATGCCATTGCGCTAACTTCTTACCAAGGTGGACACAACGAGTATTTTAAATATATCTACGATCTTTTGAAGGAGAAAAACGCCTCTCACATCAGGATATTTGGCGGCGGTGGAGGTGTAATCCTTCCGGAAGAGATTAAAGATCTGATGGATTATGGGATTACGAGAATATATTCTCCGGATGATGGCCGTGAACTTGGCCTGCAGGGCATGATCGACGACCTAGTTCAGAAATCCGACTACGCGACGGGAGAAAATGTTACCGTAGAAAATTTAGATAAAATAAGCTTTGACGATGCCAGGTCGATTGCTGAAGTGATTTCAGCGGTTGAAAATTTCTCCGAAAGCAAAACCGATTTGGTTAAAGAAATAGACGCCAGAGCTGAAAATTCCACAATCCCGATTATTGGCATCACCGGTACAGGCGGTGCAGGGAAATCCTCATTGACTGACGAACTTGTGAGAAGATTCCTAAGGTCCAACCCTGAGAAAAAAATCGCCATCATTTCCATAGACCCGTCCAAGAAAAAAACAGGCGGTGCATTGCTTGGCGACAGGATCCGGATGAATTCCATCAACGACGCGCGTGTTTATATGCGTTCGATGGCAACGCGTGAGAATAATGTTTCAGTTTCGCCGTATATCCATTCGGCTTTAAATGTCCTGAAAATTTCAAAACCCGATGTCATCGTACTGGAAACTTCAGGTATTGGACAGTCCGGTTCGGAAATTACTGAAATTGCTGATGTTTCCATGTACGTCATGACGCCGGAATACGGCGCCTCTACCCAGCTGGAGAAAATTGACATGCTGGATTATGCCGACCTTATCGCACTGAATAAATCGGACAAACGCGGTGCGCTGGACGCGCTGCAGGCCGTTAAAAAGCAATATCAGCGAAACCATGTACTCTTCGAGCAGCCGCTGGAAGAAATGCCCGTATATTCCACAAAAGCCAGCCAGTTCAACGATTGGGGAACTACAGAGCTTTATAATGAACTTATTAAAAAAGTTAACGCGAAGTTTGAAGGTTTAAACCTCAGCGAATATGTGGAGCAGAATGTTTCAGAAGAAACGACCATCATTCCGCCGAAAAGAGTCCGTTATTTGTCTGAAATCGTGGACACGAACCGTGCTTACGATAAAGAAGTAGAAAACCAGGCACTCATCGCCAAGAAGATGTACCTCGTGGAGGGCGCGAAAGCACTTATCCAGGACGATCAGCATACGCATGACAAGCTTGAAAAAGTTTTCCTGAAAACCAAAAAAGAACTTTCCGAAGAAAACGCAGCCTTCCTGCACGGCTGGCATCATTTCAAAGAAGAGTTGGAAGCGGATACTTACTCTTACTTTGTGCGCGGAAAAGAAATTAAAGTTCAGACCAAGTCTGAAACACTGTCACACCTTAAGATTCCAAAGATCGCTTTGCCAAAATTCCAGGACTGGGGCGACCTCATCCGTTGGAAAGGCCAGGAAAATGTTCCCGGATCCTTCCCTTTTACTGCGGGAATCTACCCATTTAAAAGAACAGGTGAAGACCCTACAAGAATGTTTGCCGGCGAAGGCGGACCGGAAAGGACCAACCGAAGATTCCATTATGTTTCGGCGGAGATGGACGCCAAAAGGCTTTCCACCGCATTTGATTCGGTGACGCTTTATGGTCAGGATCCGGCTTTACCACCGGATATCTACGGTAAGATCGGTAACGCGGGTGTTTCCATCGCTACGCTGGATGATGCGAAGAAACTTTACTCCGGTTTTGATTTGGTAAATGCCATGACTTCGGTATCTATGACCATCAACGGTCCGGCGCCGATGCTGCTGGCTTTCTTTATGAATGCCGCCATTGACCAGAACTGTGAGAAATATATTGAGGAAAATAACCTTTGGGATAAAGTTGAGGCCAGACTCAAAGAAAAATTCGACGATAAAGGACTGAACCGCCCAACTTACAGCGGCGACTTGCCACCAAGCAACAACGGTTTAGGTTTGAAATTACTTGGACTTACCGGTGATGAAATTCTGGACGCTGATATTTATGCTAAAATTAAAGCAGAAACTATTGCAACCGTTCGCGGAACTGTCCAGGCGGATATCCTGAAAGAAGACCAGGCACAGAACACGTGTATTTTCTCCACGGAATTTGCGTTGAGGCTGATGGGTGACGTTCAGGAATACTTCATCAAAGAAAAAGTAAGGAACTTCTATTCGGTTTCCATTTCAGGTTACCATATTGCTGAAGCGGGCGCCAACCCAATTTCGCAGCTGGCCTTTACCCTGGCCAACGGTTTCACTTATGTGGAATACTACCTGAGCCGCGGCATGGACATCAACGATTTTGCTCCAAACCTATCGTTCTTCTTCTCCAACGGCATCGATCCGGAATATGCTGTGATCGGGCGTGTAGCCAGAAGAATTTGGGCCAAAGCAATGCGCGAAAAATACAACGCCAACGAAAGAAGCCAGATGCTGAAATATCACATCCAGACTTCCGGTCGTTCGCTGCACGCGCAGGAAATTGACTTCAATGATATCAGGACTTCTCTGCAGGCACTTTACGCCATCTACGACAACTGTAACTCACTCCATACCAATGCTTATGACGAAGCCATTACGACGCCAACTGAAGAGTCGGTAAGACGTGCGATGGCCATCCAGCTGATCATCAATAAAGAACTCGGTCTGGCGAAAAACGAGAATCCACTACAGGGTTCATTCATTATCGAAGAGCTAACCGATTTGGTGGAAGAAGCTGTCTATGCGGAATTTGACAGGATCACGGAAAGAGGCGGCGTGCTGGGTGCTATGGAAACGATGTACCAGCGTTCCAAGATCCAGGAAGAATCCATGCATTACGAATGGCTGAAACATACGGGTGAATATCCGATTATCGGTGTGAACACTTTCCTTGGGAAGGACGGTTCCCCAACTGTATTGCCAGGAGAAGTCATCCGTTCTACCGAGGAAGAAAAGCAGATGCAGATTAGAAACCTGCACAATTACCAAAGTTCCAATTCCGCCAATACCCAAAACGCGCTGAAATCCCTTCAGCATGGCGCCATCAATCAGCAAAACTTGTTTGAACTGATGATGGAAGCGGTAAAATACTGTTCGTTGGGTCAGATTACCAATGCGCTGTTTGAAGTGGGTGGTATGTACAGAAGGAATATGTAGATGGTTAGAAGTTAGAGGTTAGAAGTTAGAAGTTAGACTGGAGACCATAAACAATTAATCCATTTATATAAAAACCGTGTCAAGTGCTTTGCCTGACACGGTTTTTTATTTAGCCCTGATTGAGCGGTTTGTTTGAGCTCTTTTCCCTGGTGCGGCGGCTTCGCCGCCCCAGGGAAAAAGCGAGCCGCGAAAGCAGGTTCCCGGCTCCCAAAAATCAATTCATAAATGATCGGCAAGCTTCCGCACATTCGCGGCAGGCACGGGCACATTCGCGGCAGTGATCGTGTTCGTGCTTCTCACACTCTGCTGCACATTCGTCACAGATCCGGATGCAGACTTCAAGCAAATCAACAATGTTGGTGTATTGGGTCGCGGCCACGTGATGTACCGCCGTACACACCGCCGCGCAAACGCGGTCCGTACGGATGCAGTTGACCATATGATGCACATGTTCTTCTTCCAGACACGCATCTGCGCAGTGATTACATGCCGCGATGCAGGCTGCCAGTTTTTCTAATAGCATTTCCTTGTTCATAATTTTGCTTTTTTGGTTGGTAAAACTGCAACAAGGTTCCTGCCATGATGCAGAAATAAAATTTGAACCTGAATTTTGATGCCGTCATATTACCTTCTGCCACGGTTTTTGCACTTGGGAAGGAATAAAACTCAGCGTCTTGAAGAAAAACTATCTGTGGACCTTACTTATTTTAAGTATTGGAACGTCGTGCTCTACCGAAAAGGCGGTTCCCGCAAAACCGGAAATTTCCCAACACCAACTATATATTGATGCCTTAGCTGAAGTTCAGGAAAGAATATTGGCCTCGAGGATTGATTCTGTTTGCTCAAATTCAGGTTTTAACGGTTCTGTTTCGGTCACTAAAGCCGAAAAAGTCATCTATAAGCGGGTGGCAGGTTTCGAGGATTTCAGGACTAAAAAAGCCTTGACAGATAAATCTGTATTTGCAGTCGGTTCGGTAAGTAAGCAGTTTACGGCGGCGCTGATACTTGCGCTCGAAGAACAAGGTAAATTATCCACCGCAGATCTGGCGGGTAAATATTTGAAAAGTTTTAGCAGAAAGCCGTTCGATAAAATCACGATTCATCAAATTTTAAATCACACTTCAGGGATTACTGATGTGGGTCCCGGGCTGATATCTAAACCCGGAGCAGAATTTCATTATTCAAATAAAGGATATCGGGTTTTGGGCGAAATCATAGAAAAAGCTTCGGGCAAAACGTATGACGATAATTTCCGTGAACTTTCGCGAAAAGCAGGTATGGTTTCCAGTTTTACCGCTGACCACTTTGAAGGTGAATATTTGGCGGGAGCCTATTTTGGGAATCCAGAACGTTATAAATCGGTTCCGAATATGCCCGAACGCTTGGCCCAGGCCACAATATCGGTAGCCGCCGGCGGAGTTTTGTCCACTTCGGCAGATCTCCATAAGTGGAATCTGGCGCTGCACGAAGGAAAACTTTTCAAGCCCGAAACTTTAGAAAAGATGCGTACCAAAACCTCTGGTACCAAGCATCCGGTTTTAGGAGAAGTGGGTTATGGCTACGGCATTATGATGAGTGAAAGTCCAGAAGCGTACTTTCATTCAGGTTATGTTAAGGGTTCGCCATCGCTGCTGATTTATTATCCTTCGTCGCGAACTTCGGTCGTTATCCTCTCAAACATTGCCGATATGGATAAAGGTAAATCCTTTGTATTCCGTCCGCACAAGAAAATTAAAGAAATAATGGATGGTGTGGAACGTAATAAACTCTGGAATCTAAACTGAATCTGAAATTGAATAATGGATTGGTTTGAAAGTACCGCCATTGCTGTCCTCAGCGGAACAGGCCGTCAGGCATACAAGCAAATCCATCATCGCCTCAAAACGCACAAAGTCACCCGGTTTCGAAGTAGGTGGTAGGACGGAAATCTTTCCCTTTTCGTTAAACTGTACATTCATGAAAATGTTGAAAGCCGTTGGAATATCGTCCTGCGTTAAGCCGAAAGGTTCCAGATTCTTGGTGAGGTTTTCCAGGCAACTCGGGTGATAACCTGTGTGGTCATACATTATTTCAAATGTTTCCTTACTGCAGGGTGCGAGGAGGAAATCATTGCGGCCGTTGGTGTCCTCAATGATTTTCACCATTTTGTTTGATCGGTTGCTCCACAAAAAATTTCCGGCAGTCAGCAGGATTGATTCCTCAAAATCCAGCGTTTTTCCGGAAGAAATTTTCTCTGAGTGATCGTGACGGTTCAGCATCACCATATCGCTTACCTGCTGCCCTTGCGGATCAGTCACGGTGAGAATCTGACCTTTATTCAGTAGGAAAGCCTTTCCCGTTTGCGGCTTGATAATCTGTATTTGGTGCGACATTTAGTTGTGTTTGTGGTGAAAAGGGCATTTCCAGGCATCTTCTACGTTTCGTCCGCTATACTGCCGACTTTCTGAGTCATCACCGAAATCTTTCAGCACAGGATTAATGCTTCCCTGCAGATTTTTGTCATTCTGCCGGATCATGTCGCGCACTTTTTCGTACGTTCCCATTGAACGAAGCTTTTCAAACTGACTGTGCAGGTTGAAAGTTAAAGCCGTAAACGGCGCCTGCCTTGCCATTCGTGAACTTGCAGGATGCATGCCGATCACATAGAAAGCTTTGCCATGAAGACTGAAACTGAATTCTGCATCATCCGGATTGTGACTCACAGTTGAATCCCATTCACTTGGATCGGCATCGTGCAGAGACTGAAGGGTTTTCCAGAGCGCATTCTCAAAACCTACTTCGTCGCTGAAGTAATTATTCGGAAATACAGCAATGAACGACCGGAATTCCATCGTGTCATGTTTTACATTGCTTATATACGTTTTTATGTCATCGAGCAAAGTGGTGATGCATTCGGGAGTGTGCATGTCTCCATAGGTATGCATGTCGTAATTTTTCATCTTGAAGACAGATTTCGCCATGATGCATGGGTGCGCACCCTCCTGCACAAAAGCGCTGAATTTTGTCTCGATGTTTTTGTGATCAGTAGTCGATATAGTGGAAGTTCTCATCATCATTGATTTTACAGTTTGGCCTTTGTACATTAATTTTTAGTACGCAGTGCGACACTGTAAATACAACAATGATACCACCAAAGGGCATGGTATTGCTAAAACTGATCTCTTTAGCTCTCTAAGGTTTTGCGGAGTTCGGTGAGGAAGCCGGCAAATCTTTCGGGCGTCTTTCGGTTCTCAAATCCCGGAATATAGGCGTGTTCCTTTAATAGTTGCTCGGTAGATTTACCTTCCGCTAACGCTTTCAACATAAACGTATTTGAAGCTTCAAGAAAATTTATCATTTCCCGCAGATTTTCCTTTTTGCCGTTCGCAAGTTCAGGAGTGGGCGCATGACCAAAAATAAACTGAGTGTCATCACTGAAGGTCTCAAGGGTTTTCTCCAGTACTTTTATCCAGCTTCTCGAGTCCGATCCGTCAGGCGTTCGGTAGACTGGTATCATGTTGATAAACATCAGATCGCCCATATGTACTACATTGTCTTTTTCGAAATGATAGATTGCATCACCAAAAGTGTGACCGTTCCCGAAATGGTATGCACGTATTTTTTCCCGACCCAAATCTATGGCAAACGTTTCATCGAAAAGTTCCGTTGCGTACCGCTGCTCAGTCAGTTTATTGCTTTTTTCAGCTGCAAGCCGCTGAAGTTCGGGCACGCGGCTGTGTGCCACAACCTTTATTTTTTGATCTTTGAATGAAATGTTTCCCGAGGTGTGATCGCCGTGGTGATGGGTGTTCAAAAGATACAGGACTGGTTTTGCTTTGGCTGAAATTCCGTCTAACACCGGCTGTATCGAATCCGGAAACTGGGAATCGACGACCACAAAACCTTCTTTAGTTTCGAAAATACCTACAGTACCGCCTTTGTTGGTGTAGCGTGAAACATTTCCGCGAACAGTTTTTAAATCGCCACCTGATGCAAGTTCTAGCGGCTGATACAGCATGCGCTGAGGCGTACAGCTTATGATGGCAGGTAGTGTGGCGAGGCCAAGTCCGGCCAGCGCAGTGTTTGAGAGGAATTCTTTGCGTGTCATAATGAGGTGATTTTGGTTAAATTAAAACTACAAAAAATATTAATCCCGATTTGTGTCTCCACCGCATTAAGTTTATTTTTGGCGAAAATTATATATGAACAGAATTGTACTTGCTGCGGCGGTTTTCGCTGCTACTTTTTTAAACGCCCAAAAATTCGAAGCAGGAATTAAAGTGGGTTATGTAAACTCTACATTAGACCTTACTGTTGATGGCCAAAAGCAACAGGTAGATCCTAAGCACAACGTATATATGAGCGTTCCTATCGAGTACCATGCGCACAAAAACGTTTCAATATTCACGGAGCTTGCAATGGCAGGTTTGGGTGGTGAAAACCTGAATTTTGGTGGCGAACGCAGCAGACTACACCTAACTACAGTTTATTTCCCTGTGGGAGTAAAGCTTTATCCGGTAGAAAGATTTGCGTTGGTAGGCGCGTATAATTTTGGCTTTGTGACAAATGCTTTAGGCAAACAGGATGGCGAAGAAGTAGATTTTGAAGACCTTCACAAAGGCAACAGTTCGTTTTCCTTTGGTGCAGAATACCGTTTTACGCCAAACTTTTCGGCGGAAGCGAAATACAATATCGGAACCAGCAATATCGCAAAGGAAAGTCCGGGTGTGGTGATGAAAAACAATTTCCTGCAGATCGGTGTAGGTTACTATTTTCAAAATTAAATCTTCAATGATTAAAGCCGGATTAAGTTCCGGTTTTTTTATGCTGAACAGGTGAAGCGGTTTAATTTAAACCATCTATTTTTGTAGTGTGCAAAGCGAAAAAATAATATTAGGGATCGATCCGGGAACCACAATTATGGGTTTCGGACTCATTTCTGTAGTGAAAGGAAAGATGGAAATGATCTCAATCCACGAGCTTATTCTTAAGAAATATCCAAACCACGAAACCAAACTGAAAGTGATCTTCGACAAAACACTCGCGCTTATCGACGAATTTCATCCTGATGAAGTCGCGCTGGAAGCACCTTTCTTTGGCAAAAACGTGCAATCTATGCTGAAGTTGGGCCGCGCGCAGGGTGTCGCGATGGCAGCCTCGCTGCACCGCAACATTCCGATCACGGAGTATTCACCAAAAAAAATAAAAATGGCGATCACAGGAAACGGAAATGCGAGCAAAGAGCAGGTCGCCGGCATGCTGCAGAGCCTGCTGAACCTCAAAGAATTTCCTACAAAATACCTCGATGCATCAGATGGTCTCGCCGTGGCGGTTTGCCATCACTTCAATTCCGGGAATGCTGTGACAGAAAAGAATTACACCGGTTGGGAGAGTTTTCTGAAAGCAAATCCGGACCGTCTGAAGTAATTTTTCAAGGAGCAACACAGGTATTACACTTGCGGCGGGTGGTACCGGCTTTCAACTCTATCCCGCCGCGGCGGGGATGCCGTTTCAATCCGGGCTAAAAGACCGGAACCTCACCTTTCCACGGTAATGTGCTCTGTTTCAACAAAACGATTTTGTAAAACAATTTACACAGTTTATACAACACATTTACTTGGCTAAACCTAATACTATTTGTAACATTGATACGTTAAAAGCTACAAATCAGATTATGAAAGTTTCACAACCACAACCTGTCATCAGCCGCCGAATGAATTGGTTCCAGAAGTTTCTGCTCATCTGTTCGGGAGGCAATATTCATATTTTACGTAAAACACCGTCTGAATGGAACAAGTTCGCCGGCATCGGCGGCATCGTATTGTTCACGGCGATATTTGCTACGCTTTCCGCGGGTTATGCGATGTTCACGGTCTTTGACGATATCTGGATTTCGGTGGCATTCGCCATTGTCTGGGGATTGATGATCTTTAATTTGGACCGCTACATCGTTTCTTCTATCAAGAAAACGGGAACCTGGTGGAATCAGCTGTTGATGTCGCTGCCTCGATTGATTTTGGCTGCATTCCTGGGAATCATCATTTCTAAACCGCTCGAACTCAAAATATTTGAAAAAGAAGTCAACAAACAGCTCAACACGATCATCCAGCGCAATAAAACCCAGCTTCAGGCTGAAATGAACGGTCGGATTATGCAACAATCGGGTCCGTTTGAAACCGAGAAAAAACAGATTGCCGCGCGTGCTGCCGATTATCAGCGAGCGTATGATTCGGCTGCTGTAGAACTTGAAAAAGAAATTCTAGGTAAACAAAGCGGTCTTACTTCCGGCAAAGTCGGTTTTGGTACCAACGCGAAACGTAAAGCGGAACTAAAGGAACAGCGACGTCAGGATCTCGAAAATTATCAGAAATCCGTTGCGCCACGCCTCGAATATTTAGATAAAGAAATCTCGAAAGTCTATACCAATATTGAAACCGAAAGAAACAAAACCGAAACCTTCGAAGATAAATTCAATGGTTTTGCAGCGCGGCTGCAGGCACTCGACGAACTCGGGAAGAATTCTGCAGTCATCGCACTTGCAGCCGCGTTCATCATGGGTCTTTTCATAACGCTCGAGATAGCGCCGGTGCTGGTGAAACTGATTTCCGCTGCCGGACCTTATGATTACCTGCTCGAAAAGACCGAAAACGATTATCGGCTATATTCAAAAGAAAAAATTGAAAAAGGTAATGCCGGCACCGATTGGCGAATCGAGGATTTTAAAGATAAACTGGGCAATTAATTCAGATAAAAAATGTCATTGGAATTCCCAATGACATTTTTCTTTATTTTTGGATTCTTAGTTCAAGCCGTTCACCACATTCGCAATATCACCGGCTTTCACGGTTCCTTCTTCCTGACTCACCATTTCACCGTTCTTATCGAACACGCTGATGATATTAGAGTGTGAAAAAAGTATCGGCGTGATTTCCTTGTATTTCACCGCAAGCACATTGGCCAGTTCACGTGTTGATTCCAGATCTCCGCGGAGCAGCGTGTAGGGTTCGCGGTCGATATTTTCACGCT
Organism: Kaistella pullorum; assembly: GCF_014837035.1. Classification (GTDB taxonomy): domain Bacteria; phylum Bacteroidota; class Bacteroidia; order Flavobacteriales; family Weeksellaceae; genus Kaistella; species Kaistella rhinocerotis. The sequence continues at coordinate 908,978 of NZ_JACSPS010000001.1, forward strand.
GTGCGTATTTTTTCAGGACTTCAGGCGTATCATTCACCGGGTCTATCGAAACCAAAACCAGCGTCGTTTCTTTCAGTTTGTCTTTGTCTATCTTCTTTTCAACGCTTTTCATATCAGCAACAAGAAGCGGACAAGCCGTTTGGCAAGAGGTGAAAATAAGTACAACCACAAGGTTTTTACCTTTCAGGTCTTTCAGGAACAGTTCTTTTCCTTCCTGGTTTTGCCATTTAGAATCAAGCTGAAAGATGGAGTTGGCGTGTTCGTCCTTTTCCATTGATTTTGCTTCGTTCTCTTTGCACGAAAAAAGCATTAAAAACGAAAATATGATCAGTGCTAAATTTTTCATTTGTTTGTTTAGTTAAGGTCCTTCGCGCACCGGAACCCGAGATTCGAAACCGTGAAATTAGCCTTCAGACTTGCCCGGAACGCGTAACGCATGTACGAAGCGTAATTGAGCGCGTCTGTCGACGTGGTAGCCGCTGCCGCACAGAAAAGCCCTTTGTCATCGAAGTTTCCGCTGCGGGTGTCGCTGGTGGTCATGATAGAATTAAAGTCATCCGTCCACTCCCAAACCAAATCGAACATATTGTAAGCACCCCAATAATTGGGTTTTGAGACCATCGTAGGTTTCAGCTGGCGTTCTTTTTCGTTGTAAAGATTGATCAGATTAGATGAGTAGGTGGGTTTTTCCCTTGCATTGGCGGTTTCTTCATCGGCCATCGCCACATATTCCCATTCATCCAGCGTCGGAAGTCTTTTGCCGGCACTTTTAGAATAAGCTTTTGCGGCAAACCACGAGACGTACGTCACAGCCGCATCCGGATCCGCATTTTTCGGGAGTGTTTCATCGTCCTGCCAATCCTGCAGATAGGTGTCATCAGCAAAGATAGCTTTCACATTGCTGCGTTTCCATTTAGGGTTTTTCTTTACAAAATAGAGAAACTCACGGTTGGTCACCGGTCTTTCATCGAGCAGGAAATCTTTAATTTCCACCAGCGAACTGTCTTCACCGTAAAATGGCTGATATTCGCCACCTTTGATGGTCACCATCTTTACGTCGGGCGTTATTTTTACTTCCTTCGCAATAGTACTGTAGTTATTCGCCTGGTTTTCGGCCGCGGCCTCTCCGCAGCTTTGCATCAGGAAAAAGAAACTGCCGGACCAGAGAATTGTTTTTAAAAATGCTTGCACAGCAGTTTCTCTTTAAAATGATTACTGAACTTTGTGATAAACTTTAGGGTTTTTCTCACCGGTCACTTTCAGGATGCCGATCGCACCCTTGTTGAATGCCCGGAAGATTGAGTGGTCTACCATGATATATTCTCCGGGTTCTTCCACTTTGAATTCTACGATGGTTGCACCACCTGCGGGAATCAGGGTAGTTTGTACATTTTCATTGATTTTGCTGCCGCCTTCCATATAAACGCGGTCGAAAATTTCACCGATTACGTGGAAAGAAGAGGCGAGGTTCGGACCTGCATTACCTACATATAGTCTTACGGTTTCACCCACTTTTGCTTCAAGTTTATTTTCACCCATCAACGCGTTTTTCTTTCCGTTGAAAACCACATAGGTCGGCTTTTCATCTACGCCTTTGTCCTGATCAAACTCCTGAAGTCCTTTTTCATCGGTTTTACCTTTTGTATAGAATTCAGACTGCATGATGTAATATTCACGGTCAACTTTTGGAAGTCCGCCGGCAGGTTCTACCAGGATCAAACCGTACATTCCGTTCGCGATGTGCAGCGGAACGGGTGCTGCGGCACAGTGGTAAACATATAATCCGGGATTTAAAGCTTTAAAGTTGAAAATTGCCGTTTTGCCGGGAGCCACATTGGTCGCTTCTGCACCGCCGCCCGGGCCGTTTACCGCATGAAGGTCGATGTTGTGCGGCATTACGCTGTTGCTGGCATTTTTGAGGTGAAGTTCTACCTCATCACCAACGCGCACGCGGATGAAAGAGCCCGGAACAGTGCGGTTGAAAGTCCAGAATTTATAAGTAACGCCGTCCGCCAGCGTACCTTCTTCTTCAGTAGACTCAAGATGAACGATGACTTTTTTAGCCGCACGGTCACCAATTGCCGCTGGAAGCATCGGAGGATTGAAATGTTTTTGAGTTTCGGTTTCACCACTTACTTTGATGTCCATGGCATTCTCGGTTGCTGTTGCAGAAGAATTTTCGGGATTTTGTTTGCAGGCATGCAGTGTGAGAAGAGCGAGTGCAAGGGTTGCGAGGATCTTATTCATGCTAATAATATTTAATCATTTTTAATAGGACAAAGATATCCGATTTATAGGAATTCTGAAAATTACCCGGTATGAGTTATGTCACCACACATTAAAATCCAGCTAAATTGCAACAGTAATCCCAAAACCACTGTATTTAATTTGTTCTAATCGTGAGGATTACAGAATCAAAGACGCTTTTTTGGGAATAGTATCTGGCAGTACACACATTAGATTTCAGCGTGTAATTTCCTTTATAGATCTTAAAATGATTTTTTGCTTTCCGCGGTACCGGCAAATTGTAAATATGCTTTTGATCTACTGCAATTGCACGAACGATAATGTTGCAGTTCGAAGTGTTTTCTATGACCAACGCGGTGAATGAATCTTCCGGATCGTTGTCATTGAGGAGATAATTCAGCACTTCAGCGGTTTCCTGGGTTTTGTGTTGCTGATCTTTCGCAAAAAGTGTAGCATATTCCGCGGATTCATCATTTATACTGCCAACAGTATTTCGGGGTCCTGCAACTGACGGCGCGGAAAGTGCGTCGCACTGCACAAGTAGGAGGGAGAGCATCGTCAGCGTCAGTAATTTCTTCATCGTCCTAACAAATATAACCAAATATCTCAAATGGAAAAAGAGGATCATTTTCCCAGTTAAACACGAAAAAAGACCGCAAATATTGCGGCCTCTGTTATATTTATTTTAAAAGCTTAAAGCGAATAGTTCGGCGCTTCCTGTGTGATAATCACATCATGCGGATGCGATTCTTTCAGTCCGCTACCTGTAATCATCACCATTTTGCCTTCGCGCTGCAGAGTTTCAATGTCTTTTGTACCGCAGTAACCCATACCGGCCCGAATTCCGCCGGTAAGCTGGAAAACCACTTCTTCCAGTTTTCCTTTGTGGGGAACGCGGCCTTCGATACCTTCCGGCACAAATTTCTTCGCTTCGCTCTGGAAATATCTTTCTTTGCCGCCACGTCTCATCGCCGAAAGTGATCCCATGCCCTGATAAGCCTTGAACTTTCGTCCCTGGAAGATGATTTCCTCACCCGGCGCTTCATCTGTACCTGCAAGCAAAGAACCGAGCATCACAGCGCTTGCGCCGGATGCTAAAGCTTTCACGATATCACCAGACAGCTTTATTCCACCGTCTGCGATCACCGCGACATTTTTGGTTTTTGCATATTCGAAAACATTATAAATCGCGGAAAGCTGAGGAACGCCCACGCCTGCCACAACACGAGTTGTACAGATCGAACCTGGGCCGACGCCTACTTTCAGGATATTTGCACCTGCCTCGATCAAATCTTTGGCGCCATCTGCTGTAACGATATTCCCGCCCACGATATCAAGGTCCGGAAAACCTGCACGAATTTCTTTGATCTTATCTAAGACGCCGCGCGAATGTCCATGCGCGGAATCTACCGCGATAATGTCTACACCAGCTTCCACCAATGCAGAAACCCGGTCCATCGTGTCTTCGCCCACACCGACGCCCGCTCCTACAATCAGGCGGCCGCTCTGGTCTTTGTTCGCATTCGGATATTCCAGTTGATTGTCAATATCTTTTATCGTAATCAAACCTACAAGTTTGAATTCTTTATCTACAATTGGCAATTTCTCGACCCGGTTTTGAAGCAGGATCTCTTTCGCCTGCTCGAGGTTGGTTTCTTTATCGGAAGTGATCAGCTTGTCTTTGGTCATCAGTTCTTCCACCTTAGCGCTGAGGTTTTCCTGATACTTCACGTCGCGGTTGGTAATGATCCCAACCAGTGTATTTTCCGCATCCACAACCGGCAAACCGGAGATTTTGAAATGTGACATCATTTCCTTTGCTTCGGCAAGGGTGTGATCTTTAGACAAAGTCACGGGATCTGAGATCATCCCATTTTCGGAGCGTTTTACGCGGTAGACCTGCGCAGCTTGCTCCTCGACCGGCATGTTTTTATGGATAAAACCGATGCCGCCAACACGTGCCATCGCAATTGCCATTTCAGCCTCCGTTACTGTATCCATCGCCGCGGAGACGATGGGTGCGTTAAGCGTAATTTTGTCGGAAAGTCTTGATTTTAGTGAAACCTGATTTGGTAGAACTTCAGAGTATGAAGGGATAAGAAGTACGTCATCGAAAGTGATGGCTGTCTCCACGATTTTGTTATGTATAGACATCTTTACTTTCTGTGCAAAATTAAAGTTTTTTTACCGAAAAGAAAAACAAGTTCGTCTCTTTATAAACCGCAGCATGATCTCCTTATATTTGCCACTTTTGCATGTCTTATGGGCATAACATGTTAATTTAAAATTTTATCTTTGAAATTCTTAAGATACAAATGATTTATTCGCTTAAAGGGACCGTTCAGGAACTTAATCCCACCTCTGTAATTATCGATGTAAACGGTGTAGGATACTATGTCGGCATCAGTTTGCAAACCTCTGAAAAACTGGTCCTCGGCCAGCCGACTTTCCTTCAGGTCCAGCAGATTATCCGCGAGGATGCGCACCTGCTGTTCGGATTTAACACAATTTCGGAAAAAGAAATGTTCAATCTGTTAATTTCTGTTAACGGTGTTGGGCCCGTTTCTGCAATCATCATGCTCTCGTCGCTTTCGCTTTCTGAGATTTCTGCGGCGATTATGAACAACAATAGTTTGCTTCTGCAAAAGGTGAAAGGAATCGGTGGAAAAACCGCGGAAAGAATCATCGTTGATCTTCGTGATAAGGTGCAGAAATTCACCGTTTCAGCGGAGAATATTTCTAACTTTGTGAATAATAAAGTGAAGGATGAGGCGTTATCTGCATTAGAGGTTTTGGGCATTTCACGCAAGATGAGTGAGCGGATCGCCGACCGTTTATTGAAGGCTGATGCTGAACTTTCGGTAGAAGATTTAGTGAAGCAAATTTTAAAAAATATTTAACATTTGGAGAAGAATACTTTTTTTCAGCATAAATTTTTCGTTTTTGTAATCCTGTTATTCTGCTCTGTTCCGCTTTCGGCCCAGGTAACGCCATCAGACAGCTCGTCTTTGCGTCAGGATTTTTCATTGCCCAATCCTATCAGGTACGATGCATTTTACGATGTATCAAGCAATATGTACGTGCTTTACCCGAAAATCGGGAATATGGTTGTAGGCAATCCGGTTTCAATGACTTCGGAAGAGTATTACCAGTATATGCTGAATAATCAGCTTGCCGAATATTACCGCGAAAAATCTTCCGTAAATAATTTAGGCTACCGAAAAGATAAGACCGATGCGCTGAGTAAAGGTCTTCTGCCAAGTGTAAACATTAAAAACAAACTTTTCGAATCCATATTTGGCGGCAATAAAATCGAATTGATCCCCCAGGGTTTTGCTTCATTTGATATTGGCGGACTTTACCAAAAAATTGACAATCCGTTAATCCTGCCTCAAAACCGAACCAATTTCGCGATAGATATCCAGCAAAGAATTCAGCTCGGACTTTTGGGTAAGGTGGGTGAAAATCTTCAGCTTAAAGCAAACTACGATACACAAAGCGGTTTCGCATTTGAAAACCGGATGAATCTCGTTTGGCAAGCCAAAGGAACCTGGCGTGACTTGCAGTCTAAGGGTTTAAATGACAAAACCACGGGCGGTGAAGATAAAATCATCAAACGTATCGAGTTCGGAAACGTAAACATGCCGCTTTCCACGAGCCTCATCAGAGGTTCGGAGTCGCTTTTTGGTTTAAAGACCGAATTTCAGCTCGGCAAAACCTACGGAACCGTAGTTTTCTCGCAGCAGCAGGGTGAGGCCCGAACCATCGTGGCGCAGGGTGGAGGCGTGATGAATACGTTCAAACTCAATGCGATAGACTACGAAGACAATCAGCACTATTTCCTGAGCCACTACTTTCTGAACAGCTACGATAATGCGCTGCTAAACTATCCGCAAATCAATTCCCGCATCAGCATTACGCGTATCGAAGCGTGGGTTCTTGATCAGGGTTCGGGTAATCTTCAGGATCAAAAAGGGATTTTGGGCATCCGGGATTTGGGTGAAGGCGTATCTGGTTTTCCTGATAACTCACAGAACGGACTTTATCAGGGAATCGTGAATCTTGGTGGTGGAATCCGGGATGTGAATACGGCTTACAACACCATCAACGGACAGTCTTTTCCTAATGCCAACGGCTCACCGGAAACTTATACAGACGGCGAACAGTTTATTTTCAACCGTAAAGCCCGAAAACTTAACCAAAACGAATTTAAATATCATCCGCAGCTCGGTTATATGTCTTTGAATCAAAGGCTGAATGACAATCAGCTGCTGGCGGTCGCATATTCTTACACCTTAAATGGTGATAACAAAGTTTACAAAGTCGGGGAATTTTCGGAGGAAAGTCCGGTTCTTGTCACTAAGCTATTAAAATCAAACATCAAAACCACAACTACAACACCGATGTGGAACTTGATGATGAAAAATATCTACTCGCTGAACTCGAACGATATCAATCAGGATGGATTTTTATTAAATGTTTACCTGCGCGATGCCCAAAACGGAAAAGTGAATTATCTGCCGAACACCTCTGTTCAGGACACTAATTTGCTTAAACTTTTCAATTGGGACCGTCTCAACATGAACAATGACCTGCAGCAGAACGGTTCTGTATCGGGTGACGGTATTTTTGATTTTGTTCCGGGTATCACTATCGATCCCGAAAACGGAAAAGTGATCTTCACCAAAGCCAAACCGTTCGGATCTTATCTGCAAGGTGTTTTAGGCAGCAGCGATCCGAAATTTGTGTTCAATGAACTTTATGACCAGTTTAAGAATGTAGCCTCAGAAAACCGTCTGGCACTGGCATATACACTTGAAGGACGTTTCAAAGGTTCTCAGGGAACCGGCATTTCTCTGGGCGCGATTAACGTTCCGCAGGGTTCGGTGAAAGTTACAGCCAATGGCGTTCAGCTTCAGGAAGGTGTAGATTATACGGTAGATTATATGCTCGGTTCGGTGAATATCATCAATGAAACGGTGAAACAGTCGGGTCAGGCGATTAATATTTCCCTCGAAAACCAGCTTTCATTCAATACACAGCGTAAACGTTTTTTAGGCTTGAACCTCGAACGTAAATTTAATGAGCATCTTACGGTTGGAACTACAGTGGTGAATTATGCCGAAACACCGTTAACACAAAAAGTGAATTTCGGTCAGGAAGCGGTGAATAACACCATGGCTGGTTTCAATATCCTTTATAACAATCAGTTGCCATTCCTCACGAGACTTACAGACAAAATTCCGCTTGTAAATACGGAAGCGCCTTCCAATATTAGTTTTGCCGCAGAAGCAGCGTATCTGATCCCGGGTCAGAACAAAGGTATTGGTGACCAGTCTTATATTGACGATTTCGAACAGACCACTTCAAAAATATCTTTGAAAGAACCTGCGATGTGGAGTTTGGCTTCAAAACCTGAAAAAAATCCGGAGCCTTACTTCCAGAATGGGACTTTGAACGATAACTTAGCGTACGGGAACGGTCGCGGATTGATTACGTGGTACAATATTGACCCGCGTTTCTACGGAATTGGCGGCACCGCGCCAAGCGGCATCAATGCCCAGGCGGTTTCGAACCACGCTTCACGCCGCGTGCAGACGCAGGAACTTTATAATTCGAGGGATTTCGTGGCGGGCGAACAACTGTTCACGAATACTTTCGACATAACTTATTTCCCGGCGGAAAGAGGTCCTTATAACGTAAATCCGGTTGAAGAAAGCACACAGCAGCGCTGGGCCGGACTTATGCGCCCAATTTCGGTTTCGAATTTCATTAATTCAAACATTGAATACGTGGAATTCTGGATGATGGATCCGTATGCTGACGGCAACCCGCTTGGTGCCAATCCTAAACTTTTGCTTCAGCTCGGGAATGTTTCTGAAGATATCCTCAAGGACGGCAAACTGCAATACGAAAATGGCTTGCCAACGCCGAATGTACCGGCAAATACAACAACCACGAACTGGGGAACACAGCCGAACCAATTCCCTGTTCTCTATGCATTCTCTACTGAAAATGAAGAAAGAACAGCGCAGGATTTAGGTTTTGATGGTCTTGATGCACTTGGCGAGCAGGAAAAATTTGGCACCAATTTCATCAATCCTGTAAAGAACACGCCCGATCCGGCCTCAGATGACTTCGTTTTTTATCTTTCAGATAAATTCCAGGGTGTTCAGGCATCATCGCTGACGGAACGTTACAAATATTTCCGCAACCCGGAAGGAAACTCCCAGAGCAACAGCCTCGAAGTAGCCACGCAAACACCGGATGCTGAAGATATCAACCGCGATTACAACCTTGACCAGAACGAAAATTATACGCAATACACCATTAATCTTGATAAGGCCAGTCTTGCAAAAGGTCAGAAATTCATCGTAGATGAAAAAGAAGTGGAGGTAAAATTCCAGAACGGGCAGACGGGCAGCAACAAATGGTACCTCTTCCGGATCCCTGTGACGCAGTTCGATGACGACCCGAATGCCGGTGGCGTGCGTGATCTGTCAATATTAAATAATGTACGTTTTGCGAGAATGCTTCTTACAGGTTTTGACCAAACTTCTACGGTTCGTTTCGGAACTTTAGACCTTGTTCGCAGCGATTGGAGAAAATACACCAAAGACATCGCGGCCTTAGGAAATGACAGCGAAGGTGTAAACCAGATCGACAATAAAAATCTGGATGTAGGAAGTGTGAATCTTGAAGAAAACGGCCTGAACCAGCCGCCATACGTCTTGCCTCCGGGAATCGACAGACAGATCCTCAGTGGAAATGCCGGCGCACAGAGACAGAACGAAGCATCATTATATTTAAAGGCGGCGCCGATGGAACCGAAAACGTCACGTGGTGTGTTCAAAAATGTTGCACTGGATATGCGCCGTTACAAAAAACTTGAGCTTTTCGTGCATGCGGAAGACCTTCGTGATGTGAGCAGCAGCCGGGTTGATCCTGATGCCAAATTCTTCATCCGTTTTGGTAGCGATGCGACGGACAACTATTATGAATATGAAACTTCGCTGAAATACACCGCGAAAAACGCTACTTCACCGCTTGAAATCTGGCCTTCTGAAAACAATGTGGATCTTATGATTCAAAGTTTCGTGGATGCAAAACTTCGCCGCGACGGAAATGACCAGATTCAGATCGATGAAAGAACAGAAGATTTCAAATTCGGAAGTTTGGATCCGGATAAGAAGATCTTCATCAAAGGTCGCCCAAGTCTCGGAAATGTAACGACTATTATGCTCGGGATGCGAAACAACGCCACAGCCGAAACAAAAGAAGTAGTTTTGTGGGTGAATGAGATCCGGCTTTCGGAAATCGAAAACAAAGGTGGCTACGCCGGAAACGCAAGCCTTAATTTCAATCTTGGGGATTTTGCACTGGTAAACGCTAACGCGTCTTACTCTACAATCGGCTTTGGAGGAATCACTGAAAAGCCGGCGGAAAGGGCACAATCTACCTTATCAGCTTACAACGTAAACACTACGGTGAACGTAGATAAATTCCTGCCGGAAAAATTAGGGATAAAAATTCCGGTGAATTACTCCTATACGCAGACCATCGAAGATCCAAAGTACAACCCACTTGATAATGATGTGACCTTCGAGGAGGCGCCAAACAAAGACGAACTGAAAACTGTCGCGCGAACTTACACGCAGCAGCGAAGCATAGGTGTGGTGAACATGCGCAAAGAACGTATGAATGCCGCCAAAAAACCGAAATTCTATGACGTGGAGAATCTTTCACTTACTACGGTTTATAATGACGATTATTACCGTGACGTTTATACCAAGAAAAACTATAGACAATATCTTCGCGGCTATGTAGATTACAACTACAATTTCAAACCATGGGTGCTCCGTCCGTTTAACAAAATCGTAAGCGATACCGCGAAATCTTACAAATATTTAAGGTTTATTAAAGAAGTCAACTTTAATCCGGTTCCGACGCGCTTGTCCTTCAGAACAGAAATTGACAGGAATTATAACGAGCTTGAATTCAGGAATATTGAAGCCATATTAAACGGAACCGGCGGACAGAATTTCGATGTGATCAAAAACCGGAATTTCTATTTCGGCTGGCAGTATGGTTTAGGATTTAATTTTACTAAATCTCTGAAACTTGAGATCAATTCGGCCATGCGTACGCTGAACGATCACCTCAACGTGGCGGATATGAACTCGAAATCGATATTCTCTGATCCGTTGCGTGCAGGCCGTCCGGTACTTTACAACCACCGCGTGCAGCTGAACTACCGCTTCCCGTTCGAATATTTGCCGTATCTCGACTTTATCAACGCAGAACTCGGCTATGGATTCACCTATAACTGGAATGCGCGGAGTACAGTGATGACAGGCTTTACGAATCCGGAAACCGGTATCAGTGAAAGCTTGGGAAGCATTGGGCAGAATACAAATAATGTGGTTGCAACTTCAACTGTTGATGTGCCTAAATTCTTCAGTAAGTTTAAATATTTCCAGAATATCAACGCCACGATGCAGAAACGCAAGCAGGAAATAGATTCCCTGAACAATGTTTACAACCTTGCGTGGCAGAAGAAAAATTCGAAACGGAACTTCAAATCCTACAAGTTTAAAAACAAACTGAACCCCATGCAGAGCATCGCGTATGCATTGACTTCGATAAAACAGCTTGACATTTCGTACAACGAAAACAACGGGACTGTGCTTCCGGGACTGCTTTCTGCGCCAAACTGGTATGGTTACGGCCAGACTTTGGGAGGCCCGACGTACGGATTCCTTTTAGGTTCGCAGGCGGATATCCGCAGAACGGTAATTGAAAACGGCTGGATCTCAGATTCTCCGTATATGAATGATCCGTACACGCAGCTGAAGAACCAAAACTTCCTCGCGAATGTGCAGATCGTGCCTGTGAATGAGTTCAGGATTGATGTAAATTTCCTTAAAAATTACAACAGCATCTTCACGCAGGGCGGTTATAATGTGGATGCAGATTCTAATCCGGCGAACGGTTTCCAGTTCTCTTTCGGTACGGATATGATCACGTATTCGCGCACTGCATGGACATTCGGAACGGCGTTCCAGGACGGCACAAACATCTACGAAACGATGGTGAATAACGCCCGCCAGATTTATCAGCAAACGGGTGCGTCCTACAACGAAGCTGAGTTTGCAGCCGGAAAAGGTCTTGGCAATGCGTATATTTTGATTCCGGCCTTCCAGGCGGCAATCGAAGGTAAATCTGTAAACGGTGAGCTCACGGATCCTAAAAAATCCGGCTTCCCGCTGCCGAACTGGCGTGTGACGTATTCAGGGCTTAAAAATATCCCGTTGGTGAACAGCCAGTTCTCTAAATTCGATATTCTTCACGGCTACAGTTCTACTTACACCGCTTCCGGGATCCAGTCGAGCGTTGACTATTATAACCTTCAAAACAATGCGGATGCGCCGAGATTTGATACTTTCGGGAATGAATTTAATCCGTACACGTTCTCGCAGGTCGGTTATGTGGAAACTTTCGCACCACTTATCGGTGCTGACGTTACCATGCGGAACAACATGCAGTTCCGTGCGCAGTATAACCGTGACCGTATGTATATGCTCGGACTCATCAATCATACTCTCACCGAAGACGCGGGTAATGAGTATATCGTAGGTTTTGGTTATATACTGAAAGATTTGAAGATGAAAATCAACTTTAAAGGTAAGGCCCGAAACATCAAGAGTGACCTCAATATCCGCGGAGATTTCTCACTTAGAGACAGCCAAACACGCATCACGAACATCCTGCAGAATGATTCTCAGGTGACGGGCGGACAGCGTATGATGAGCGTGAAAATTTCGGCGGACTATAATATGTCGCAGAATTTTAATCTAAGGTTTTTCTACGACCAGCTGCTCACGAAGTATAAAATTTCGACCTCCTTCCCGCTATCAACAATTCGGGCCGGAATATCGGCCACATTCACCTTCTCGGGTGCAGGCGGATTTTAATCAAACTAAAACTCAGGACTTCAGTTCTGAGTTTTTTTATTCTTAATGTTACCTGTGAAGCGTTTTTAATTTCTGTTCGACTCCCGACATTTATTTTTTCGCAAGGCAGAGCATTTCACACAACCGCCGTACGCGTAAGGTTTAAAAAGATTAAATCGTTAAATTTGTCCTTTATAATTCAAATATGAACCAGGATATCGATAACGACGATGATGTATTCACGGGAAAAGAGCATACGCCATTGCGCGATGACGCTTTCAGCAAAACGCCCGCGGAAAAAATGGAGATTATCCAGCACCATTTCCACCAGATTATGGAAACTTTAGGTCTGGATATGACAGACGATTCATTGAAAGATTCTCCAAAACGCGTCGCAAAGATGTACGTAAACGAAATTTTCGGTGGTCTTCTACCGGAGAACAGACCCGGAATCTCTACATTTTCGAATAAATACAAATACCGCCAGATGCTGGTGGAAAAAGATATCACGGTGTATTCTTTTTGCGAGCATCATTTTCTGCCGATCATCGGTCGCGCACATGTGGCCTATATCTCAAATGGCGAGGTGATTGGTCTTTCAAAAATCAACAGATTGGTTGATTATTATGCACGGCGCCCGCAGGTTCAGGAAAGGCTGACGATGCAGATCGTTGATGCATTAAAATCTGCCCTGAATACCAAAGATGTTGCTTGTATTATTGATGCGAAACATCTGTGCGTAAACTGCCGCGGCATAAAAGATACAGCCAGCTCAACTATCACCGCAGAACTCAGCGGCATCTTCCGGACGAATCCAATCACGCGCCAGGAATTCCTGCATTATGTGGGTAGCCACGCAAAACTAGATTAGAATTAATTTGAATATGGTGATTTGATGATTTGAGAATGTGTGAATTTAAAAATGTGAAGATTGCTTTAATGGCAAGCGCATTTTTTAATTTTTAAACATTCTTGAACGAACTTAAACCTAGAACAGAAACCGATGACCTTAAAAATATACAATTCCCTTAGCGGCGAAAAAGAAGTCTTCAAACCCATCAATCCGAAAACCATCGGCATGTATGTCTGCGGTCCTACGGTTTACAGCAATGTGCATCTCGGCAACGTGCGCACCTTCATGTCCTTCGATTTTATTTTCCGCTCACTTACCCATCTCGGCTACAACGTACGTTATGTGCGGAATATCACCGATGCCGGACATTTGACCGATGATGGCGATGTGGATAATGATCGTTTCGTGAAGCAATCGCGGCTCGAGAAACTGGAACCGATGGAGATCGTGCAGAAATACACGGTAGATTTCCACAAAGTTCTGGATGTTTTCAATTTGCTGCCGCCAACCATTGAGCCAACTGCGACGGGACATATCCTCGAACAGATTGAACTCACCCAAAAGCTCATCGACAGCGGATTCGCGTACGAGAGCAATGGTTCGGTGTACTTTGATGTGGCAGCTTATAACGAACGTGGACTGAACTACGGTGAACTTTCGCGCAGAAATATTGAAGAACTCTTCGCGAATACCCGCGATCTTGATGGGCAAAACGAAAAGAAAAACCCGCAGGACTTCGCGCTTTGGAAAGCCGCGTCACCAGCACACATCATGCGCTGGAATTCGCCGTGGGGCGAAGGTTTTCCCGGCTGGCACCTTGAATGTACGGCGATGTCAACCAAATATTTAGGTGAGAACTTCGATATACACGGTGGCGGGATGGACCTTAAATTTCCGCACCACGAATGTGAAATAGCGCAGGGGAAAGCCTGCAACGGCGTGTCACCTGTGAATTATTGGCTTCATGCCAACATGCTTACCATGAACGGCCAGCGCATGAGCAAATCAACCGGAAACTACATCCTGCCAATGGAACTGGTATCGGGCAGCAACGATTTTTTTGACAAAGCTTTTGATCCGTCGGTTGTAAGGTTCAATTTCCTGCAGGCGCATTACCGCAGTGTGCTCGATATTTCGAACGAGGCGATGCTGGCGAGCGAGAAAGGCTACCAAAGGCTGATGGAAGCGGTGAAAATCGTGTCTGAGTTCGATGAAAGCAGTTGTAAATCTCAGTCAACTTTTGATCTTAAAACGTGGAAAGACAAATGTTATGAAGCGCTTACGGACGATTTTAATTCGCCGATATTGATCTCGCATCTTTTTGAGGCTGTCAACTTTATATTTAAACTTAAAGATGATAAGGAGAGCTTAGCACTTGAAGATTTCAAGGAACTACAAACCTTGCTGAACGGATTTGTGATTGATGTACTCGGTCTGAAAACCACTGAGGAAAGTAACCCCGAAAAGCTTGATCAGGCCCTTCAGGTATTGATTGAGCTTCGGAACCAGGCACGCAAAGCCAAAAACTTTGAACTTTCAGACCAAATACGCGACCGGCTGCTGGCTGAAGGTATTGAGCTGAAAGACGGCCGCGAAGGAACCACATATTCACTTTTTTAAACTGTTCTTAATCTATCATAGACTTCCGGAAAACCTGTTTTTCCGGAAGTTTTTCTTTGTAGGAATAATTATTCTCTTTAAACAAGTGATTTTCAATAGCTAAGGACTTTAAATTTAATACTGAAAACTCCAGAAAAAAGGGCGTAAATTCCTAAATTGCAGAACAAATTACGTTTAAAATGAAACTATTTTTCAGTATTAATTTCCAGACGAAGGTTGGTGAGAATCTGCAGCTCCTTATCATTGAAAATCAGCACGTAAGCAAGATTTTTCCGCTTTCATATGCCGGTCACGGTAACTGGGAAGCAGAACTCGACTATTTCACACGAAATATTTCGTACCGGTATCAGGTTACGGACAACACTGGCAATGTCCTGGATGAAGAATTCAAGTTGCATCAGCTCGATTTTCCTTATCAGTATGATGAGTTTGTAATCTATGATGTCTGGAATCTGAAAAACTTTCCGGAAAATTACCTTAACAACAAAATCCTGAAGAATAAATTAAGTGGTTTTAAGGCTTCGAAACTGCCGGTTCTGAAGAGACATACGCACCTGTTTCGTCTTGAGGCGCCAATTTATAATCCGAATTGGCAGGTTGTGCTTTTGGGTGATGGCAAAGCTCTAGGCAACTGGGAATATTTTAAGACCGTGCCGATGACACAGACCGATTTTGGTGTTTGGGAAGCGGCAATCGAAACTACAGAAAGCAAAGGATTTCAATATAAATATGGCTTAAAGGATCTGCAGTCCGGCGAAGTCTTCGATATTGAATATGGTGAAAACCGCTTCGCAGGGGGAAATACAGAGAAAAATATACTTCAGATCAATGCGGATCACTTTTTCAGGTTCAAAGGTTTTGAGATGTGGCATGCGGCCGGCGTCGCGGTGCCTGTTTTCGCATTAAGAACAGCAAACGGATTTGGTGTAGGCGAATTTGCTGACCTCAAAGACCTTGCAAACTGGGCTAAAGAAACCAGCCTTTCGGTGCTGCAAATCTTACCGATAAACGATACCACGGCAAATTATACCTGGACGGATTCTTATCCGTACGCCGCAATTTCGGTATACGCGCTGCATCCGCAATACCTTGCACTTGAAAATCTTTCTTATACGTTGCCCGAGGATGTGCTTGAAGCATTTAAAAATGAAAAAAATGAGCTGAACGAACTTGGTCTCATAGATTATGAAAGGATGATCCGTGGCAAATGGAAATACATTAACGCTACTTTTGAAGCCAATAAAACCGAAATTTTAAAAGACCGCGCGTTTAAAAAGTTCCTGAAGGAGAATGAAGCGTGGCTCTTGCCGTACGCGGCTTTCTGTGTTCAAAGAGATAAATACAGTACACCCGATTTTAATCTTTGGAAAACGCACCGGAAGTACATTCCGGGCAAAGTTGCACAGTTTTTCAGCCCGAAAAGCAAAGATTTTGAGGCCACAATGCTGCACGCCTGGGTTCAGTTTCAGCTTCATCTGCAATTGAAAGATGCGATAGACTATACGCATCAACTAGGGATTTCGGTGAAGGGAGATTTACCAATCGGTATTTATCGCCATTCTGTGGAAGCCTGGACGGAACCGAATCTTTTCGGTATGGATTTCCAGGCCGGTGCACCGCCAGATCAGTTTACGGAACTCGGACAAAACTGGGAATTCCCAACGTACAACTGGGAGGCGATGAAAGCAGACGGTTACCGATGGTGGAAAAACCGCTTCAAAGCGTTAGAGCAATATTTTGATGCGATGCGAATCGACCATATCCTTGGATTTTTCCGGATTTGGCGGATGCCGATGGACGCCACGCAGGGGATTTTAGGCTATTTCTACCCGGCTTTACCGGTGACACGGGCTGAATTCGGTACAAGGGATATCGCATTTGATGAGGACCGATTTTGCAAGCCGTTCATTAATGATCAAGTCCTTTGGGATGAATTTGGCAATGAGCGTGATGCAATTCATAATCAGTTTATGAATAATCATTTTAACGGGACGTACAGTTTTAAAGATGAATTTAATTCCCAAAGAAAGCTCACCAACTATTTTAAGCAAAATCCACATCCGTGGGCAGAGGAAAAGCTTATTTCGCTATGTGCGAATGTTCTTTTTCTGAAGGAAACCAAAGATGATGGCGAAACAGTCTATCATCCGCGGTTTAATTTTGCCCAAACGAAATCATTTCAATATTTGCCGGATGCGGATAAAGGAAAACTACAGGATCTCTACAACGATTATTTCTTCCGCCGGCAAGATGGTCTGTGGTACCGAATGGCAATGGAAAAGCTCCCGATGATCCTTAATGCGACAGATATGCTGATCTGCGGTGAAGACCTCGGCCTTGTACCGGAATCGGTTCCGCTCGTGATGGACCGTTTGGCGATCACCGCTCTGAAAGTACAGCGTATGCCTTCCGACGATGTGGCCTGGTATGACCCCAAAAATGCTTCGTACATGAACGTGGTGACGGCGAGTTCTCATGACAGTTCTACTTTGCGGCAGTGGTGGCATGAGGATCGGGAACTGACGCAGCAATACTTCCGCTATCAGCTTGGCCAAGCCGGAACCGCACCTGAAAACCTGGAACCGGAGCTCGCGGAGATCATTATGAAGCAGCATCTTTATAATGAAGCGATGCTTGCCATATTTCCAATCCAGGAGTTTTTGGCGACCGATTCTGCGCTTACACGTGAAAACATGGACGAAGAAAGGATCAACAATCCAGCGGTTTTCCCACATTACTGGCGTTACAGGATGCATCTCAACCTTGAATCTTTGCTGACTGAGACGGATTTTAATACGAAGATTGCAGGTTGGGTGAAAGATTCGAACAGATTTTAAATTTATTTTAAGAATTTAGATAAAAAACGGCTCAACAACAGCTTATTTTTTACAATTTGAAAATCAGCTTATTAGCTGAAATTAACAGGAAGTTAGACCCCCGGGTTTAACTTCTTTTTTAGTTCGCAATCCAACATAAGCATGCTGCCCGTAAAGTATTTACTTATAGCGTGTTAGGCTGTTTTTAATGTTTGTTTTGGCATGTTATTCTTATAGCCTTCAGCGAACAGCAATTTAAAGCAATATTTGAAATGAAAAAATTACTTTTTGGACTTGCAGTGGTTTTCAGCAGCTGGATGTCCGCACAGATTTATCAGGATTATTATCCTACCTCCGGAAGTTCGGTGGGTTATTACGAAGAATATGACGACGAGTTTTACTTTCCGGACGATTATTATTATGAATATCCCTCAGATTATTATACGCAGGATTTCTACAGGTCTTACTATGATGATTATCGCCGCAGTATCTATGATGTGAACTGGAACCGGTTCTTCTCTATGTACAGACTGTCTCCATGGCAAATCCGCGAGATCATGATGCTCAACGACCAGTTCCAGTCCTATAACGCGTGGAATTCCTTCTACCGCTATAATCCGGACCGTTGGTATTATGACCGTTTCTACGCACTTGAGCGAATTCTCGGGCCGCGGATTTTTGTAATCTTCCAGAATAATTATTATCACGGATACAATCCTGTGATTTATTATCAGAATTACCGCCGTCAGCACTATGCGCCGCACGTGTATATTGTGCCACGCTACCGGAATATAAATGTAAACCGCTACCGCGTAGACCGTGTTCAGTATCATAAAACCAATCCGCGCCAGAAAATTGGCTTCCGTGATACCCCTGGAAATGCAAATGCGCAAAATGTCGCGCCGCGGGCAAATGGTTTCCGTGATCATTCTACACCGAACACGGCGGATACAAAAGGTTTGAGAAACGGAACGGCGCCGGCGCCACGCACTGCTCCTCGTCAAAATGATAATACAAGACAAAACGGAATGCGCACGCCAAACGAATCTCTGCGCAATGACAGTGGTTTCAGAAATGATAACAACTCGGGCAACACCAAAGCTCCGTTGAGAAAAATGGAAAACAGTGCACCGAGCCCGCGTCAGCAGTCTCCCGCAACGGGAAATCCGGGTATGTCAGCCGGAACGCCTGGGATGAGGCTTACTTCAAGATAAGTGTTTAGGTTAAGTTATATTGATGTGTTTTTTGAGAGCAACCGTTTTTTGAGCGGTTGCTTTCTTTTTTTATTCATGTCTGTAACATAAAGTTTAAAAACTTAAAAATAAATTGAGTTCGGATTTAACCTAAACAAGCATTCAGTATCAAAACCTCAAATTACCAATAATAAAATTTTTAAAAATGAAAAAGTTATTTTTAAGTGCAGCATTCGTAGCAATCGGAACTTTCGCGATGGCACAGCAGTCTCCAGTGATGCAAAAGAAAGATCCGGCTCAAATGGAGAAGATGAGACAGGAAAAAATGAAGCAGATGCAGACCGAGCTACAGCTTTCTGATGCTCAGGTAACCAAAATAAAAGAGTTACAGGACAAAAGAATGGCCGAAAGAAAGCAAGTTGCTCCTCAAATGCAGGCGGAAAGAAAAGCGAAGATGGAGCATATGAAAGCAAAGCGTGAGGCGATGAACGAGGAAATGCGACAAATCCTTACGCCGGCACAGTACCAAAAATGGGAAGCTAACAAAAAGGCAAAAATGCAGGCGCGACAAGGCAAGATGCAGATGAAAAGAATGCCGGCGGCCAACTAAAGTGTATTTCTCACTAAACTAAAAAAGCGGAAAAGAAATTTTCCGCTTTTTGTTTTTGTAATATGAGCTTGTAATTTATTCGGCTGACTTTGAATTTTTAAAGTATTCAATTCCACACGTGAGAAATGCCTTGAAATCTTCCTTAGACATATATCCACTCACCGGCGTGTTGATCACCTTTCCGTCCGGCATCAGCAAGACATAATGCGGTTGCGAATTATTATTAAAGTTTATCTGCTGGAAAAGGCTCCATTTATCACCGATGGTTTTTATCCTTTTACGCTGACCGTTGCCCATGTCAATTGAAATCTGCTCATTTTCGGGCAGCGCTTCCTTATCATCAACATACAGTGATGCCAGCACCAGATCGTTCTGAAGAATCGGCAGGATATCAGGCTCACTCCACACGAACTCTTCCATCTTACGGCAGTTTTCGCAACCGTAACCGGTGAAGTCGATTAACAGTGGTTTATTTTCTTTTTTGGCAAGTTCAATGGCATCAAAATAATCGTGCGAAGGATGCATGCCCAGAATTCCGTCTTCTTCGTTGTGAAGATAACTCACATTGATCGGGGGCAAGATTCCGCTCAAATGCTGGAGTTTTGGTCGGTCACCCGGAATTAATCCCTGCAACAGATAAATGATGAAACCGATGCCGAGGAAGCCGATGATCTTGCGGGTAAGCGAAATCTGTGGTTTTTTGTCGTCGTGAGGAAAACGAATTTTTCCAAACAGATACAGCACCAAACCGATCGCGATGAGGATCCACAGCACGATAAAAAGTTCTCTTTTGAGGAAGAATGTCTTCGAAACCAAATCTGCTTTTGATAAGAACTTCAAGGCAAGGCCAAGTTCAATAAATCCTAAAACCACTTTTACGGTGTTCATCCAACCTCCCGATTTTGGCAGATTCTGAAGTGCCTGTGGAAACAGTGCTAACAGACCAAAAACAATCGCCCAGCTAAGACCAAAACCTGCAAGTGCAAGCGTCAAAAGCATCGGAACGTCTGCCGAACCGGTTACTGCGCTGCCCAGCAAACTTCCGAGGATGGGTCCGGTACATGAAAATGACACGATTACCAATGTCAGCGCCATGAAGAAAATCCCGATGATTCCGCCCGCATCTTCTGCCTTTGATGAACGGTTTGCGATCGCACTCGGCAATGTGATGTCATAATAGCCAAAGAAACTTCCGGCAAAAAACAGGAAGATGATGAAAAAGGCCACATTCAGCCAAACACTTGTTGAAATCTGGTTGAAAATATTACCCGCGATTCCGTCGATGATGTGGAACGGAACGCTTAACAGCACAAAAATCAACAGGATGAAAAATCCGTAGATAATCGCGTCGCGCTTTCCTTTTGATTTGTTTAAAGTTCCCTTGGTGAAAAACGAAACAGTAAGTGGAATCATCGGGAAAACGCATGGTGTAAGCAAGGCGATCAGCCCACCGATGAAACCGAGCAGAAGGTAGGTCGAGAAATTCTCCGAATTTTGTGGTGCTTCCGTCCCGCAGTTTGTCAGCGGATTCTGAAAGTCGATGGTCGCCACCTTCAGGTCTTTTTTGTTTTCCGTCACAATCTTAGAAGCAGCAACTGGAGCTTCCTCAGGTGCGGCGGTAATAGCGGAGTCAGCGGTTTGCGTCACTTCAGCCGGTACTTCTACTTCTTCGGAACTTCCTGCAGCCGCGGTAGGTTTGATGGTTTGATCAAATTCCAGCGTATTTGGCGCGAGACAGATTCGGTCATCACACGTCATGTAGGTGATTTCAGCGGTTACCGTCGCTGGCGCCGCATTATTTTTAAGCCGGAATTTTTGTTTGAATAGTGCCCGGTCGGAATAATAAACGATTTGCACCCCGAATGCTTCTGAAAACTCGTCATGCTTTTTACCTACTTCCACCACGCCACCGATCAGTTCGATTCCCTGTTTTGAGCGTACGATCATTTCCGTTGGGATGCCGGAATCTGGCGGAAGGTCTTTGGAATATATCTTCCAGTTTTTGTCGATTGTTGCTGTCAGTACAGCCTCGTATTCGTTATTTGGAAGTGGATTGACGCTGTAGCTGAATTTTACCGGATTTTTTATTTGAGCCGCGAAAACCTGTGAGAGAAATAGTAAAGAGAGAACTAAGAAATGCTTTAATTTCATTATAAATATCGCTTTTGTGCGGCTGAAATGCCTGCTATAGTGTAATCAGAATTTTATTTTGGCAGTCTTCACCTGCGGCGAAACGCCGGTCTTGCCGAAGCGGAACAATGCCTAAAACATTGTTGTTACCGTCTGTGAGGAGCCAAATATTTTGCTGCGCAAAGGTAGGCAATTTTTCGTCCTTAAAAAACTTGGCAACGGTCTTGCGGCCGCTCATCCCGACCGGACAAATTAGGTCTCCAGATGCTTTTTTCCGGAGTTTGAGCGGAAAACTGATCTTTGAAACATCGATTTCCCACTGTGTTTTTTTAGAAGTCTTTTGCTTGTTGATTATTTGCTTCAAATTTATACAGCGGTTTTCGGGTAAAGATTCAGCGACGGTAATCTCCTCGTTTTTCAAATCTGATTCTAAAGGATTTTGATCTTTGATGATTAAAAAATCCCGGTCAACTTCAAGTATAAACGTTGGCGAACGGAAGATCTTACCTTTTGGTGCGGCAAGAATTTTTTTGATTTCTTTGACGGCTTCAAATCCGTATTTCCGAAGGATTTCAAAATGTACAAAATCGCTTTGTTGTCCTAATTTTTGCTTGTCGACCAAGACGGATCCGTCACGGTGTGTGATCAGTTTGCTTTCAATTGCAAGGATTTGTTGTGCAACAAAATCGTTGGTTTGGTTCAGAAACCCAAGGCTTTTAGAGAAATTCTGAAGAAAATTCGGGTTCATCTTATTAAGTGCAGGCACGATTTCGTTTCGGATAAAATTTCGCTGATAGTCGTTTTTTTTGTTAGACAAGTCCTCGCGAAATGTGACATTTTCCACCTTTGCAAATTCGTAGATTTCCTCTTTTTTAAATAAAAGTAAAGGTCTGATAACTCCGTTTTTGTTCGCCGGAATGGCCGAAAGTCCCTGCAGACCGGCCGCGCGGCTAAGATTAATGACAAAAGTTTCAAGCTGGTCATTCAGGTGATGCGCGGTTACAAGGTAATTGAACCCGTTGGAATCCTTAATTTCCTTAAAAAAGCGATACCGTAGATCTCTGGCCCAAACCTGAATGGAACCTTCGGGTTTTTCGTCCTTTACTGAGACTTCATACACGTGCAGCGGAATTTCATTTAAGGTGCAAAACTCTTCAACCAACCTTTGATCAGCATCAGAATCTTCACCACGCAATTTATAGTTGACATGCGCTGCATGAAACTTCAGACCTGCTTTCAGAAACAGGTTTAGAAGCACCATCGAATCGGCGCCACCACTTACCGCCAATAGGTAAGTGGAATTTTCAGCATCTGCTGCAAGTTGATTCAATTTCTCGCGGAAAGTGGCTTCAGTAAGCAATTTTTAAGGAATATTTAGCAAAGATAATTCTTCCGTTTAAAATGAAATCTCTACTTTTGAAACAACTAAAAATATACTTATGAGAACAGGAAAAATTTTTGCGATCGTGATGATGGCTCTCACGCTGACATCATGTGTAAGCAGGAAGCAGTTTGACGCATTAAACGAAAATTACAACCAATGTATCACAAATATCGGTGAAAGACAGCGTGAAATTCAGGACCTTAAATCATTGAATTCGGGTTTGACAAGTGAAAACAACCTGTTGAAAAGCCAAAACGAAGCCCTTAAATCTTCGTTGGATGCGTGTCTGTCTAATACCGGCAAAGGTTCCGCAAATATTGATAAGCTGATTGGCGAGATCAATGCCTCAAACAAATACATCAAACAACTCATCTCTACCAACGCGAAAAACGACAGCCTAAACCTTGCGCTGTCTAACAAACTTAAGCGTTCTCTTGATAACATTGCAGATAACGATGTTCAGGTAAAAGTGCTGAAAGGCGTGGTGATGATCTCACTTAGCGACAAAATGCTTTACAGAACCGGAGATTATAATGTTTTGCCGGCTGCGCAGGATGTTTTGGGCAAAGTAGCACAGGTGATCAATGATTACGATACTTATTCTGTACTGATCGAAGGTAACACAGACAATGTGCCGCTTAATTCTTCCACTCTGCCGAAAGACAACTGGGATCTGTCTGCGCTTAGAGCAACTTCTATGGCCAAAATCCTTCAGACAAAATTTGGCGTGAATCCTGCGAGAATCACTGCAGGTGGACGCAGCGAATACAACCCTAAAACCACCAACGCTTCTGTAAGCGGAAGAGCGGAAAACAGAAGAACTGAAATCATCATCATGCCGAAACTTGATGAATTCATGAAACTGATGGACATCGCACCGGTGAAATAATCGGGATTCAAAAGAACAAAAACGTCGCGCGGGTGAGTCCGGGCGGCGTTTTTTGTTTTTAAAGCTTTAAATTTGAAAAAAATAGAATGAATGAGTTTTTTTGAAGAAAACTGTCCTGAGATGGACCGCTATTTAGAAATCCATGCTTCCCGGGAACCCGAAATCATGAAAAGGCTGCGCCAGGAAACATACCGCAAAACTACGCAGCCACATATGATCTCCGGTTATCAGCAAGGTAGGCTGCTCACGATAATTTCGAAGATGATGCGTCCGAAAAAGGTTTTAGAGATCGGTACTTTTACCGGTTACGCCACGCTTTGCCTTGCTGAAGGTCTGCACAAAGACGGAAAAATAATCACACTTGATGTAAACGAAGAATTAGAATACCTGCCACGAAAATATTTTAACGAAAGTGAATTTTCAGCACAGATTGATTTCCGCATTCAGGACGCCAAAGATTTCCTTAAAGAAACCGATATGGTTTTCGATCTGGTATTCATTGACGCAGACAAGGAAAACTATGTAGAATATTTTAATCTGATCAAGCCAAAGTTGCGTTCCGGCTCGGTGGTGCTTTTTGACAATGTACTATGGTACGGGAAAGTACTTGATGAGAGCCCAAAACAGAAATCAACACAAAAAATTAAAGAACTCAACGATTTGGTTGCGGCTCATGACGATTTCGAAAATCTTATTTTACCTTTGCGTGACGGGGTAAATTTAATCCGGAAAATATAAGTTCTGCCTATGAAAAGAGCGGTTTGCAACGTTTCAGTAGCGCCTTTGCGCGGAGAAAATTCGCATCAGTCGGAGATGGTTTCTCAGCTGCTGTACGGAGAAAACGTTGAGATTTTAGAAACGCTGGGCGGTTTTTCAAAAATCCGGATGGATTTTGATCAGTATGAAGGTTGGGTAGATTCTAAGCAAATTAATACGTTCGATTCTGGAGATTCAAATAGCATAATAATTACTGATAATTTTATTTCAACAGAACTTCCCGAAGGTAAGATTCTGTTATCTGCAGGAAGTGAAGTTGATGTAAAATATTTATCGCATGCTCAAAATACGGTATCCTCAATAAGCGAAACTGCCTTGTCATTTTTGAATGTGCCGTATCTGTGGAGTGGTAGAAGCTATTTCGGTATAGATTGTAGCGGATTTACACAAATCGTATATAAAATTCACGGTTGCAAGCTTCCGCGCGATGCGTATCAGCAGGCTGAGATTGGCAGTGTGCTTGATTTTATTGAAGAAAGTGAGCCCGGCGATTTGGCATTTTTTGATGACCAGGAAGGTAAAATCACGCATGTAGGGATGATGCTCGAAGACCAGAAAATCATCCATGCCTATGGAAAGGTACGCATCGATACGCTGGATTCTCTTGGGATATTCAATAAAGACCTTAACAGGCACACCCACAAACTGCGCTTCGTGAAAAGAATGCAGCGCGATTAAAAAATAATAGCAGTGAAATATGTTTCTCTCATTTTACGCATTATTTCATTTATAATCCTGATCGGCGTCTGGGCTTACACCGCCTTGAATTTTGAGCATTTGCCAGATCAGATTCCTGTTCATTACGATTTTTCAGGTTCTCCGGACCGATATGGTTCGCGCCACTCAATTTGGTTACTTTTATCGATTAATACTGCCGTTTTTATCTTCCTGAATTATCTGTTCCGAAACACCGATTCAGGTTTGCTTAATATTCCGGATAATATCCGCCAGAATAAACCTTTAACTCAGTTGATTGTCTGCATTTTAATGATTTTGGTGGTTACGCTTTTCGCGATAATTGCATTTGAAAGTATTCAGGCCGGCCTGGGAAATGCTGAAGGGTTAAGTTCTGCGATCAGTTATCTGCTCGGATTTTGCCTCGTGCTTGTTGTGGCAATCTTAATTTATTCGGCAAGGATCAGTAAAAACCAAGCTGGTTAACTTTTAAAGAAAATACTGTTGAAAACCATCTACAACATATTCGTAAGTCTGCTGATAACCGCCATGAAGATTGGCGCGGTTTTCAACTATAAACTCAAGAAAGGTCTGGCCGGCAGAAGACAGAGCTGTGATGTGGTGCAAAATGTTTTTTCGCCGCAAGACCGCGTGATCTGGATGCATGCTGCCAGCCTCGGCGAATATGAGCAGGGTTTGCCGGTTCTTGAAAGATTAAAAACAGAATTTCCCGAACACAAGATTTTAGTTACATTTTTTTCGCCCTCTGGTTATGATAATGTCATTCGGAAAAACCACTTTGCTGATGCTGTATGTTATCTGCCGTTCGATACAGATAAGTGGGTGAGCGAATTTGTGAATAATTTTACACCCGAAATTTTCATTACCGTAAAATACGAGTACTGGTACAATCTTCTCGATATTTTAAAGAAACGTAACGTAAAAATTTACGTGATTTCCGCGCTGTTTTACGAAACACAGGTCTTCTTCAAAGCCTATGGGAAATGGTTTGTTCGTCAGCTCAAAAACAATGTCGACTGGTTTTTTCATCAGACTCCGCAGTCTACTGCTCTCGCGAAAGGACTTGGCCTGAAAAACTCTTCAACAGCCGGCGACACACGCTTTGACAGGGTGAAGAAATTGCGTGGCCAGGATAATTTTGTGGATTGTATCGATGATTTTATACAAAGCCGGAAAGTGGTTGTCTTCGGAAGCTCGTGGGAATCTGAGGAAAGGCTGGTAGAACTTTTGATTTCAAAAAACCGCGAGGTGAAAATCATCATTGCGCCGCATGACCTGAAACGTGTGCCCGCGATCCGCCAACTATTTCCATCGGCGGTTCTCTATTCGGAATTTGAAAATTCCACACTTGCACAATTTACCAATGCTCAGATTTTAATAATAGATTGCATCGGACTGCTTCAAAAACTTTACTCCTACGCAGATGTAGCGGTAGTTGGCGGTGGTTTTCACACCAAAGGTCTGCACAACATCCTGGAGGCTGCAGCTTTTGGCGTTCCCGTGCTGTTTGGCGACCAGTTCCGCAAAAATCCTGAGGCCGATGGTTTGATTGCAATCTCCGGTGCAAAATGTTTCGAAGATGAATTCTTTGCAGCGCCGTATTTGCTCGAACTTCTTCGGAATGATGAACTTAGGCGACAAATCGGCGAGAACGCGCGGCGTTTCATAGATTCACAACCGAATGCCACACAAGCTATTTTGTCGAAAATCTTATCTTAAAAATCCGTCGCTTTTCAGATCTTTCAGAATAATGGCAATATGTTCGGGGATGTTTTCCGGATGCAACCAGTTTAAATCGAGGCCGTGCTGCAAGGCGAGCTGCGCAAGTTCAGTGTTTTTGAGGATCGATTCGTGGAGATTTTCAAAGTATACGTTCAGTTCTATAAAATAATCTGAATCCAGTTTTTGGGTGAGTACCAGCGTCCTGAAAATTTTATTAAGCAGATAAATATAAAGCTTGTAGCCATCGCGGAAGTGCGTGGCGAGCGCTAAAATCTCATTGATTAGGAGCAGATTCAACGAAACCTCGCCGAATTTGTCCGAAGTTATCTTTACGTGTTCGGTGATTTTTGCGCTGATTTTGCGGATTAGCCGCAGAAAATGTTTGGCATTCTTTATATAATTTGACGCCGCTGCGACCTCTTCCTTTACTGAATCTTCCAGTTGCGCCCGTTTCTCATCCTGAGTTTCGGGATCGATGAGTTCAAAATATAATTTTTCGGAAAGAATTCTGTCCTTTTTCAGTAAGCGTATGATCAGCCTGTCTTTTTCAACCGACGAAAACGCGCTTATGGCCTGCTTAAATTCTTTTGAGTACTCCATCAGTTAAAAAATTTAGAATATTTCAGGAAACCGTTCAGCGCCCATTGTGCGGTGTAAAACCCCGATTTTAAAGTGTTGAATCTCATATGGTCTCTGTAAACCAAATATTGGTCTTTGATGATCGATGATTTCCGCCGCGAGATTCCGTTGCTGTGCATCCGGTATTTTGCCATGGTTTTGTTTAATGGTTTGGCTGTCGGGATTTTTTTCAAAAGATTAAGCCACATTACGTGGTCTTCGCGCTTGCTGCCGTTTGGGAAATATTCAATACCGACACGACGCGAATCATACATTGAACTTAAAAGTGAAAGTCTGCAAGTCTTCAGCAAACTGTGAAAATCAACTTCTTTGTCCGCTTTGAAATCAGCGAGGATGGGTGTTAGATTTTCTTCACACCGCGCGTAATTCGAATAGGCCAGTTCTGCGTTTTCCTGTTTTAAAAACTGCACCATTTCCAGCAGAAAATTGGGTTCCCAGAAATCATCTGAATCCAGAAAAGTGATATAGCGGCCCGTTGCTTTTGAAAGTGAAATATTCCGGGCATGACCGGCGCCACCGTTAGTTTCAGAGAAAGTCAGTTTGATACGCGGGTCTTTACATTTACGAAGAATTGCCACCGAATCATCGCTGGAGGCGTCATCGGTAATCAGCCATTCAAAATCGGTGAAGGTCTGGTTCAGGACACAGCCGATTGTTTGCTTTAAGAATTTTGAAGAATTGTAAACGGGCGTGATGATTGAAACTTCCGGCATCTAATTATGTTTGGACAAAGATATCAATATCGCGTAAGTATTGCTGGCATAATACTTGGAAACCTTTTTTGATAATCCACAAAATCAAAATGTCATGAAAAATTATTTTAACAGCTCAAAAACTAATAGTTCCTGGCTTTTTTACCTTAAATTTCCTGTGCTGGCGCTTCTGGCCATCCTTACTTTATCCGCTTGCAGAAGCGATGACGACGAAGACATCGATATCCCCGAAAACACAATCGTGGGAATTTGGCAACCTTATAAATTATCACAAACTGCCACGCTAAGCAGCGGAGCTTATGTTAACGATGTAGCGTACACAAGTTGCCAGCAACGCGGAAGAATCATTTTTAACATGGACGGAACGGCTACGGCCAAGACTTACGGTGAAACAGGAGGTACGTGTGTACTGCAGGATGAAAGCAATTTCAGCTATACTTTTAATCCGGTGACGATGGAATTTAGTATTACAGACGCTGCTGGTGTCAAACAGACCGGTTTGGTGAAAACGCTTACTGACAGCGAACTCGTTTATGAAGTTTCCGGCACTTATACCTTCCAGGGCGAGCCAAATGTCAAGGTGACGACGACGGTTACGGCCCGACGCGCTAAAGATTAAAGCCAGCAGGCTTCAAAACATTAGGTCCCCACTTCCCGAGTGGGGATTTCTCGTGTGAAAGTGCTATTTTTGTGGGATGTGATTTCTGCAGCAGATTCACATCTTTTAAAGGAAAATTTAAACGAAAACAAACTTCATTAATGTTTTACGACCATCAATCGATTGAAAAAAAGTGGCAAAAGTTCTGGCACGAAAATCAGACATTCCGCACCGAAAATACTACGGAAAAACCAAAGTTTTACGTGCTCGATATGTTTCCGTATCCGTCAGGTGCAGGTTTGCATGTAGGGCATCCACTAGGATATATCGCGTCTGATATCTATGCGAGATACAAAAGGCACAAAGGTTTCAATGTGCTGCATCCGGTAGGTTATGACAGTTTTGGTTTGCCAGCCGAGCAGTATGCCATTCAAACCGGTACACATCCGGCGGTCACGACGGAGCAGAACATTACCAGATACGAAGAGCAGTTGCGTAAAATAGGTTTCTCATTCGACTGGAGCCGCGAAGTCCGCACTTCAGATCCATCCTACTATAAATGGACGCAGTGGATCTTCATCGAACTTTTTAATTCGTGGTACAATAAAACCACCGATAAAGCGGAGCCGATAAGCAGTTTGATTGAATATTTTGAACAAAACGGTTCGCAAAATCTTTATGCGACGCAAACTGAAGAACTAAACTTTACTGCAGAGGAGTGGAATACTGCTTCCGAACTTGATAAACAGGACATCCTCTTGAACTACCGTTTGGCCTACCGCGCCGAAACAACAGTAAACTGGTGCCCGGGGTTGGGAACTGTGTTGGCGAATGATGAGGTAAAAGACGGCAAATCTGAGCGTGGCGGTTTTCCGGTATTCCAAAAGAAAATGATGCAGTGGAGTATGCGTATTACCGCGTATTCTGAAAGACTTTTGCAGGCTTTGCAGCATATTGACTGGCCACAGCCGCTTAAAGATGCGCAGGAATACTGGATCGGGAAATCTGTCGGTGCAAAAGTAGATTTTAAAGTTGACGGATCTGATGCCAATATTTCGGTGTTCACCACACGTCCGGATACTATTTTTGGTGCAACCTTCATGGTTTTGGCGCCTGAAAACCCGCTTGTGGAGGCCCTTACGGCTGCAGCCAACAAGGCGGAAGTAGAAAAATACATTTTAAAAACATCAAAGAAAACCGAACGCGACCGGATGGCGGACGTGAAAAACGTAAGCGGAGCCTTCACGGGTGCATATGCGATGAATCCGTTCACACAGCAGAAAATGAAGGTTTATATTTCAGATTACGTTTTGATGGGTTATGGAACTGGCGCTGTGATGGCAGTTCCGGCACACGACGAACGTGACCACCGTTTTGCGAAAAAGTTTGGTTTGGAAATCCGAAATGTCATTAAAAATGATCAGGATATCAATGAAGCTTCATTTGATTCTAAGGATTCTGTTTGCGTCAACTCAGGTTTTTTGGATGGTCTGAATTTTAATGATGCTAAAAAAGCAATCATTCAAAAGATTGAAGAACTCGGAATTGGTCATGGAACAACCAATTACCGCCAGCGCGACGCCATTTTTTCACGTCAGCGCTACTGGGGAGAGCCGGTTCCGGTTTATTACAAAGACGGTATGCCGTATACTTTGCCCATTTCAGCTTTGCCGTTGGAACTTCCGGAAGTGGAGAAATATTTGCCTACTGAAGACGGTGATCCGCCTTTGGGCAATGCCAAAACATTCGCCTGGAATGAAGCTACACAGGAAATTGTAGATACGGACCTGATTGATAATCTTACCATTTTTCCGTTAGAACTTTCTACAATGCCGGGTTGGGCAGGGAGTTCGTGGTATTTCCTGCGCTATATGGATCCTGAGAACGATGAGGTTTTCACGGAAAAAGACCTTTCGGATTATTGGGGTCAGGTTGATTTGTATATTGGTGGCAGTGAGCACGCAACGGGACATTTGCTGTACTCGCGTTTCTGGAATATGTTCTTGAAGGACCGCGGATATATCAATAATGATGAGCCTTTCAAAAAACTGATCAACCAGGGAATGATCTTGGGGATGAGTGCGTTTGTTTACCGAATTGAGGGTTCAAACAAATTCGTGTCTAAAAATGCTGCGCAAGAGCATCAAACCCAAAAAATTCACGTGGACGTTTCCTTATTAAAAGGAACAACAGACGAACTCGATATCGAGAAATTTAAAAACTGGCGTCCGGAATTTGCTGACGCTGAATTCATTTTGGAGGACGGCAAATACATCTGCGAGCGCGAGGTGGAGAAGATGTCGAAGTCTAAATACAACGTCGTGAATCCGGACGATATCTGCGAAGAATACGGCGCTGACTGTTTAAGACTCTATGAAATGTTCCTTGGACCATTAGAACAGTCCAAACCATGGAATACGCAGGGTTTGAGTGGTGTTTACGGTTTCCTGAAGAAATTCTATAATCTTTATTTTGACGGAGATAGCTTCAATGTTTCAGATGAAGAGCCAACTAAAGAAGAATATAAGATACTACATACACTTATTAAAAAAGTGGTTTCAGACATTGATAATTTTTCATTCAATACATCTGTTTCGTCATTTATGATCGCGGTGAACGAATATCAGAAGCTGAAAACAAACAAACGGAAAATCCTGGAAGCCCTTGCAATAGTGGTTTCACCGTATGCACCGCACATTTGTGAGGATCTATGGAGCCGTCTAGGGCATTCAACTTCCATTGAGTTTGAAAATTTCCCTGAATTTGAGGAGAAATACCTTGTGGAAGATGAATTTGAATATCCTGTGAGCTTTAATGGTAAGATGAAATTTAAGCTTTCATTACCTTCAGATTTAAGCGTTGCACAAATCGAAGAAAATGTGCTGAAAGACGAGCGGGTTATTAAGCAACTGGCGGGAAATACGCCTAAAAAAATAATCGTAGTACAGAAAAAAATCGTTAATATTGTCTCATAAAAATTATTGGAAAAAAAATTTTTGTGCTGTAATCGTAAAAATCCTCCCAGATTTTACGCTTGTTTTCAAAGGTATTTTTGTAAACGCCAATTTTAAATAAAATACATTTTAAAATTTATCAAATCAATAATGGAAGCCGGGTCTTTCAAGCATTGAAAAAGCACGCATACAACGGCTTGCATTTGCACGATAAATTAATTTGACTTTAATTTACACTCGAAAAATTTAAAAAATAACAATTATAATTTAGTTTAGTATGGAAATGAATGTTTCAAACAATGGGGAGCAAGTAGTTGCTAAAAAAGTAGGAGGATTGAATCCTGCGCTAATCATACCTATTCTTATCCTGATAGGTGTGGCTATTTATTTATTTGTTTTGGGTAGTCCGGGTAACTTTAAGGCTGATCCAAGACTTGAAGGTCTTTCTTCAGTGTCATTCTCAGGTTTGGAAACAAAGGAGCTGCATCCTGACGGTTTTATGGGAATTATCTACATGGGTGGACCTATCGTACCAATCCTTATCTCTTTCATGATTATCGTAATCGTATTCTCTGTAGAGAGAGCAATGGTTCTTAGCAAGGCTTCAGGTAAAGGTAACGTAGACCAGTTTGTACTTACTGTAAGAAACCTGCTTAACCAGAATAAAGTAGACGAAGCTTTAGAAGAGTGCGACAGACAGGAAGGTTCTGTAGGTAACGTAGTGAAAGAAGGTCTTACGACTTACAAAGCTTTGGCTCACGATACAGCAATGAATAAAGAGCAGAAAATGGTAGCACTGAACAAGTCTATCGAAGAAGCTACTACGCTTGAGATGCCAATGCTTGAGAAAAACATGATGATCCTTTCAACCTTAGGTACAGTTGCAACGCTTGTAGCACTACTTGGAACGGTAATCGGGATGATCAAGGCATTTAGCGCGCTGGGTGCAGGTGGAGGGACACCAGATTCAGCAGCACTTTCTATCGGTATCTCTGAAGCACTTGTAAATACTGCATTAGGTATTGGTACATCTGCGGTTGCAATTATTCTTTATAACTATTTTACTTCTAAGATTGACGGATTAACGTTCAAAATTGATGAGATCGCAATGTCAATCCAGCAGTCATTCGCAGAATTTCACTAAGAAATCTGTGTTGAGTGCGGACCTTCATATTTAACCTGATGGTTGTGTGGTGGTCTAAAATAGTGAAGTATAATAAATAAATATAAAAATAATGGCGAGAGTCAAACCAAAAAGACATAACATAAGGGTGGATATGACGGCGATGACCGATGTATCGTTTCTACTCCTTACGTTCTTTATCCTCACGGCTCAGTTCAACGTACCCGATGTCGAGACGGTAACCACGCCATCTTCGATTTCTGAGAAGTTACTTCCAGATGCGAGTTTAATGACTGTTCTGGCTACTACTGACGGGAAATTCTATTTCACGCCGGTAGAGAACGGAACGGAAAGAATGCAGCTACTCGATAAGATGGGAGCAAAATATGGAATGAGTTTCACTAACCAGGAGAAAGTGAACTTCGCAAATATTCAGTCTGTAGGCGTGCCTATGAACCAGCTGAAAGGATATCTGAACCTGTCTGATGAAGAGCGTAAAGCTTACAAAAGTCCCAACGGGGTTCCGATGGACAGCACAAACAAGCAGGTAATCGATTGGGTACAGCAAAGCTTAGCCGTTAACCCCGACTATAAGTTGGCGATCAAGGGCGATGTTCAGACAGAATATCCAAAAGTAAAATCTCTGTTCGAAGGATTGCGTGATATAGATTTCTTGAAATTCTGGTTAATCACAAGTCAGGAGACAGCACAATAATAAAGAAATGGCAGAAGTACAAGTAAAAGATAGCAGCGGGAAAGGTGGCAAGGTGCGCTCGCAGAAGCAGCCGCCCCACGTAGACCTTACCCCAATGGTGGATTTGGCGTTCCTTTTGATTACATTCTTTATGTTGGTTACCACGTTTAACAAACCGAATGTGATGGATTTGGGCCTTCCGGCAAAGCCTAAAGAAGACATGCCTAAACCACAGCAAACTGAAATCGACCTTTCAAACTCGATTTCATTAATCATAGGAAAAGACAACAGGATTTTCTATCATCAGCTTGATCAGGCGGGTCTCAACGAGCAGACGCTTCAGGAAACATCTTTTGATAGAGAAGGGATTACAAAAGTAATCGAGCAGGCAAAAGCAAGAGCTAAAGATCAAAGTAAATTCACTGTGATCATTAAACCTACTGACGATGCCGTATATAAGAACTTTGTAGACATTCTGGATGAAATGGCTATTACCAAGAACGAAATCTACGGTATTACCGATGTGAAACCTTGGGAGCAGGCTATTTATGACAGAAAGGTAGGAGGAGCAGCACCGGCTGCACCGGCTGCGGATACAAATTAATCGTAGTAAATAAAGAAGAAAAATGGCAGAAGATAACGCATACAATAGCAATCTTACATTAGATGAAATTGTATTTGAGAACAGAAATAAAGCATATGGCGCTTATGATCTGCGGACGAACTACAGGTACGTGCTCACAAAGTCATTTATTTTTGGAACCATACTTTTCCTCGTAGCAGCTTTGACTCCGTTTGTGATCATGAAGATCCAGGAGATGAATGCTAAAGAATCTACCGAAGTGAATGCCAATCTGATTGACATCATAGAGGAAGAGCCAATTATCGAAGAGATAAAAGAGGAAGAACCACCACCGCCGCCACCACCGCCAAAAGAGGAGCCTCAGCAGGAAATCATCCAGAACGTGGTACCGGAGCCGGTGAAAGCGCCGAAAGTGGAAACACCGCCGCCGCCAATTACTAAGCAATTAGAAACAACAACAGGTTTGGTAAACCAGGAAGGTGTAAAAACACCGACCTACGCACCGCCGCCACCGCCACCGGGTCCTACAAGATCCACTACTGTGGAAGTGAAGCCTCAGGTTTCAGAAACACAAGTTTACACGGAGGTTGAGCAGCTGGCTGAATTCCCTGGAGGTATTAACTCGTTCAGAAGTAAAGTTCAGAACAGTTTTGATGGTTCGGTGATGGATGGTGATGAAGGGACTGTAAGAACTGAAATTACTTTCGTTGTGGAACGTGACGGCACTATTACTGATGTGAAAGCTAATGGCAGCAATAGGGATTTCAACGCGGAAGCAATACGTACAGTAAAATCTATTAAGAATAAATGGGCGCCTGCAAAAATCAATGGTCAGGCAGTTCGATACAGATTCAGGATGCCTCTTACGATGCAGTTTGAATAATAATCTTAATAAAGTTTAACATTATTTAAAAGAGAAGCACACTGCTTCTCTTTTTTATTTTCTTTATTTTTGTCTATGATCTTTAATTGGCTGTCCCTGATAACCGGAATGTTTTATATCATTTTGGGTATTGTGGTGATTATTTATAAATTCTTTATTATTTACCTCGAACCACTTATCGCATATTCGCTGGGTGCATTGTTAATACTCTACGGTTTGTTCAGAATTGGCCGTGCAATCTACAGATTACGACAGGATAGAAATGAAGTATAGAATCATATTATTAATAGCGCTTTTCACACTCGCGTCATCATGTAAGAAAAATGAACGTGTGATAGACGATCCCAGCCAGGGAACCATAACGATCGCGGCGGATGAATCTTTCCAGAGCGTTATAGAAGCACTCACCAGTCGCTACATGGCTCTTAACCCCGCTACCAAGATTAATGTTGAAATAAAGAAGGAAGATTTAGCCTTTTTGGATTTGTTGGAAAACAAGGTTCGCGCTATCGTGTTATCCCGAGATCTTACCGTCCGTGAAAAGAAGGCATTCAAAGACAAAATTGATCTGGAAATCCAGCCGGCAAAATTTGCTGTTGATGCCGTAGTATTTGTTGTGGCCAAGAACTCTCCTTTAACTTCTGTCTCTTTGGAGCATCTTAAAAGTGAGCTTCTATCCGATGAGAAAAATATTATTTTCGATGGAGCCAATGCCAGCAACCTCAATTTTGTAGCGCAGAAGTTTAAAATGTTGCCGTCAGACCTTAAGTTTTCGGTGATCGCTGGTAACCGCAATATTATTCAACAAATCAACAATTACCCTGGTAAGATCGGTGTAGTGAGTTTGAATACACTTAGCCGGCCATATGATAAGGAGTCAGAGGAATTACGGAATTCAGTAAAAATACTTGGGGTAGAATCTGAAGGAAAAGTTTACTCACCCGATATTACTACGCTTCGGAATATGTCTTATCCATTTACGCGGGTTTTGTATTTCATTACCAATGAACCCTATTATGGATTAGGTAATGGCTTGATCAGGTTTTCCTGCCAGCAACTCGGGCAGATTGTTGTGCAAAAAGAAGGCTTGCAGCCATACAACATTATTCCGCGGGAAGTCCAGATGCGTTGAGCATAGTTTAGCCACAGATTCGTGACCTTGATTAATGGTACGATAGTTGGAAATATTATCGGAACGGAATCATAACGTTTAACAAATTAAAAATTAAGAATAAAGATGAATGTATCAAAGAAAGTTGCCCTAGGAATTGCAACGGTTTTCTTTTCGAATTTTGCGTTTTCACAGACCCTTCAGGAAGGGATTGCGAATGCAGATAGCCATAAATATGCAAAGGCCAAGTCCGTATTCACAGAGATGATCGCAAAATCACCTACGGCAGAGAATTATTTTTACTTAGGAAATTCATATCTCACGCAGTTTGAACCCAATTTCGAACTAGCGCAGGAAAACTTTAATAAAGGTTTAGCAGCAGATAAAAAGAGCAATCTTAATAAAATAGGTCTTGCCTCAGTGAAATTGGGCAAGGGAGATAAGTCCGGCATCACTGAGATCCAAAATATTGTAAAGGATGCACGTGATAAAGATGCGGAAGTATTGTACCGCGCAGCGGAAGCACTTACGCTTTTCGGTGGAGCTCCGAACGCAGATTTGGCTATTGATTATCTCAATCGGGCTGTGGAGAAATCTCAGAAAGGCGGTACGCCGGCTTATTACTATTATACTTTAGGTGATGCTTATCGCCTGAAACTTACAAATAGCCCTCAAGTTGCGGGATCAGCGATGACAGCTTATGACAAAGCATTGCCGGTTGCAAAAAACAAAGCTTCAGTTTATACCAGAATAGGAACGTTGTGGATGCAGGCGCAGCAGTGGCAGAAAGCAAAAGAAAATATTGACCGTGCCATTTCCGCCGATCCATCTTTTGCGCCAGCTTATAAAGCAAAAGCGGCCTATAATATCAGATATCAGCAGAATGCGCTTGCAACACAAGATTTGCTTAATTATGCCAAATATGCCGACGAAGATCCGGATACTCAGCTTGAGATTTCAAAACTCTTTTTCACGAATGAAGATTACGGAAACTCGAAATTATATCTGGACAAAGTATTCGATAAAGTAAATGATCCTATTAAATTCAAGTTGCGTGCATACTTATTATATGCAGATGGAGATTATACAGGTGCGAAGTCAAGCATGGATCAGTTTTTAGCTAAAGCTGAAAAAAGCAGAGTTCAGCCAGCCGATCAGGGTTTATTAGGTCTTATTTCAGCCGGCCTGGCCGAAAAGGAATCTGATGCTGCGAAAAAATCTGCTTTGATGTCAGATGCACAGCAAAAGATTGCACTTGCGAAAGCTGCTAAGGATGAGACTTTGAACTGGGATTTGGAGCTCGTTAAGATTAAAGGTGGTGGCGGTGTAAGCCAGGCGTCTGTTGATGCTGGACCTACGAATCCACAAATAGAAGCACTTAAGAAGCAGATCGCAGAAAATCCTAACGACTCGGACGCGATTATTAAATTAGGAATTGCTTATCAGGAAGCGGAAAATTATAATGGAGCCATACTTACATGGAATAAAATGGCTGCATTGGTACCGAGCTGGGAATACTCTTACTATGCATTGGGAACTAATTATCAGCAACTGGGAAATAATGATATGGCAATTGCACAATATCAAAAATATATTGATACCTTGCTTACTAAACCCGTAGCGGAACAAGAAAAAAATAAGGTTACCCTTTCCTATGCATATTATTTAGTGGCATATTTCGTGCAAAAATCTGATCTTGTAAAGGCGAAAGATTATGCAGCAAAAGCGTCTCAGTTAAATCCTGACTACGGGGATGCAGTGAATTTAAGCAATCAATTAAATAAATAAATTTATATCTTGGCGGTAAGTCACCGCCAAGAAATCTTAAATTTTCCTGTTATGAAAGCCTATTTTTTACCTGTTTTTTTTTCTTTTATAAATGTTATTTGCTATTCGCAAACGACTATAGTAATGGAAAAAAATGGAGGTGTTTATTGGGTTCCGTGCAAAGTAAACGGTATACCATTGAAGTTTGTTTTAGATACTGGAGCTTCTGATGTTTCCATTTCTTTAACAGAAGCACTTTTTATGTTAAAAAATGGCTATATCAGCCGAGAGGACATTGGAGAGGAAATCTTTTATAGTATTGCAAACGGGGATGTTGCGACTGGGACAAAATTTAATATTAAACAGATTGAAATTGGCGGTCTGATTTTGAGCAATATTGAAGCTTCTATCGTTCATGAAAGTAATGCGCCGCTCCTTTTAGGTCAAAGTCTCATTGGAAGATTAGGTCGAATATTGTTAGACGGAAATAGATTAACGATTCTACCGTACGATAATGAACATATATCTTTTAGAAATATCAAAGCTATTGGAGCAGCAGTAGAACTAGGGCCTACAAATCCTAAAATTGAGAAGTTAAAAACAGAAGTTGCTAAGAAGCCACAAGATACAGATGCATTATTCCGATTGGCTATTGCCTATCAGGAAGCGAGCAACTGGAACGGTGCTATTTTAGCTTGGCACAAAATGAGCGGTTTATTGCCTGATTGGGCTCCTGCGTATTACAGCCAAGGATATTCTTACCAGCAGGCAGGTAATAATGAGTTAGCTAAAATAGCCTACGAAAAGTTCATTAGCACTGTAAAACCGGCAGACATGGCGGCTAATAAGGAAACACTTTCTTACGCCTACTTCGCAGTAGCCTATTTGGTAAAAGATAGTGATGTAACAAAAGCCAAGACGTATGCTGCTAAATCAGTAGAACTGAATCCAGGTTACCAGGATGCAGTAAATCTTAATAAGAGCCTGAATAAATAGAACAGGATAACAATTATAATATTAATCCCACTCTTTTTGGAGTGGGATTTTTTTTATTTATGCAGGTTTTTCTTGCATCTCTCAACTATTTTGAGGCTCTCATACCGCTTTATATAAAATAGAACTATCCGGAGTACAGAAAGAGTGAAGCCTATTTATGATCTAGGGTCTAAATTTTTCCTTCAGATATTCAGTGAGTTGTATTTTTTATATTAAATTAAAGTTACTAAAATTTGGAAAGGACTAAAAAGATGGTATCTTTGCAGTCCCAAATCGAGAGAAGGGGGAGCGCAGAAGAGCATTATTTTTAAGGGCGAAAATGTTGATAGAT
>NZ_JACSPS010000020.1 GCF_014837035.1 Kaistella pullorum
CGCTAAGTTTAAAGTCCGGATTTTGTACGGAGATCTGGGGCAGCAGCCGCAACCCTCCATATACGCCGGACGTTAGCTGCAATGTTATAGCAAATATAATCGATAATGAAAAAAACTATAGTACTCATTTTCCTATTCTTACAAATCTGTTTTTATAAATGTCAAAAAATTGGTGTTTATGAATCTTATAATCCCGAACTAAAACATGCTCATTTGAATGGATTTTTCAATGCTAAACTATTAAATATTGAAGATTTAAACTATAATATAAAACCTTTTTTCGATTCTCTATTTATAGAAAATAAAATTGCAGCCACCAGATTGACTGATTTTAATATTTCAATATTAGATA
Organism: Kaistella pullorum; assembly: GCF_014837035.1. GTDB lineage: Bacteria > Bacteroidota > Bacteroidia > Flavobacteriales > Weeksellaceae > Kaistella > Kaistella rhinocerotis. The sequence goes on from NZ_JACSPS010000020.1 coordinate 353, forward strand.
ATTTTGATCCAATTTATGGAAATAAAAAAATTGAAAAACAACTTGAAGAATATTGTAAAAGTAAAAACATTGATGCTTTAATTATTATTAAATCACATAATATTTATCATTCATTAAATCCATTAAAAAACACTTTCAATAATGATTTAGATTTTGGAATTTTAACCCATAAATCTTCAAATAATGAAGTTTTATACTATAATAATATTATTCTCCTATATTATACAATCAAAAAAAAGAAACTACTGTATCCTGTCAGAAAAAAAAGTGAAAATTTATTTTATCCTTTAACTTCAATTAAACAAGATTCTGATATTTATGACATTACTACAAATAGATTAATAAATCCTGATTTACAAACAAAACTTTTTTTAACTAATTTTAAGAATAGATTACAACTAAATTTCAATAAAATCCTTGAGGATATTCAAAAATAACACTACAGCTAACATTGTATTGGCAAAATGCGGGATTAAATTTAAAGTTTAACTATTTCAAACATTTATCCGCCAATATTTTCCAATTCCACTTTTTTGAGTAACTTAGTTTCATTGAAAAAATATTGGCTTCGCGTCGAACTGAATTGAACTTTCAGTTAAATCCCGCCCGCACTTCGCCAATACTTTTACGTTACCGCCCATACTACCTTCCGCCGGTCCAAAATCCGTTTTTGTAATTAATTCAGCATTGGAAATCCGTGCTTTTTCCGAGAGCATGACAACGGGTTCCGGCATTTCGTGATCACTAAGTCGCTCCGGTATTATGTTCCTCGCGCGTACGGGCGGTAACATCGTATATGGCGGATTGCGGAAGTCTGCTTTTGTATCAGAATTTTCGCTAAGTTTAAAGTCCGGATTTTGTACGAAGATCTGGGGCAGCAGCCGCAACCCTCCATATACGCCGGACGTTATCTGCAAGTAAATCGAAACAGCCCGAAATTAATAATTTGAAAAATAAATATCTTATATTAACATTTTCTTTACCATTTTTAGCGCTATTTTTTTACTTTTTTGTTTTAAATTCTCCTGAAAGACAAATTAAAAAAACTGTTGATAAATATTGGACTTGTATAGAAAATAATGAATTTAACAATTCACTAGAATTATTTGAGGATGGACAAGTATATTCAGGAGCAATGCATATGTATTTCTACAAACTACGGAAAAATTACTCAACAATTAAACCCCAAATAACTCCTATAGACAGAATTCAAATTAAGGACACAATAATTTTTGGAACTGAAAAAAAATATGTAAAATATGAGTTTAATAATAAGAACGCAGAAATAAAGCCAATTGTTTTAACTTTTATATTTTGGAAAAAAACAGGCTTTGACAAAATTGACAACCCAACCTACCTTAAAAACTTTTTGGATTGGGATAAAAAACAATAAAAAATGCCTGCAGATAACAAGCTATTTCTATTAGCGGGGTTGAAGTTTACATCATAAAGATTTTCGCAAATTGGTCATTTTGTTATATCTATAAAAATCAATTATAATAATCCCCGCCAACAGAAATACCCAATCGTTACCGCCCATACTACCTTCCGCCGGTCCAAGATCCGTTTTTGTAATTAATTCAGCATTGGAAATCCGTGCTTTT
>NZ_JACSPS010000021.1 GCF_014837035.1 Kaistella pullorum
CGTACGGGCGGTAACATCGTATATGGCGGATTGCGGAAGTCTGCTTTTGTATCAGAATTTTCGCTAAGTTTAAAGTCGGGTTTTTGTACGAAGATCTGGGGCAGCAGCCGCAACCCTCCATATACGCCGGACGTTATGCCTCATTTTAAAAAGACAGACTGACCAAAATGGAAAGAGTTGAAATTTATTCAAGTAAAAAGAAATCATTATTGTTATTGATAGGTTCAATTGCATTCGTTGCTTTAGGATTTTGGTTAATCTTGGAAGCGGACAACCTGACTGGTTGGAGAGCAAGAAACCCAATTTTCACTCGTGGAATTGGGATTGCTTCAATACTTTTCTTCGGACTTGGAATCTTTGTTGGAATAAAAAGACTGATTAAATCAGAAATTGCTTTAATCATCGACTCCAATGGACTGAATGTTAATCCGAAGAAATCATTGACCGAATACATCAAATGGCGTGACATAAATGGTTTTGAAGAAATCAAAATACAAAGCACAAGAATTGTAATTATCGGAGTGAAAAATCCTGAGTATTGGCTTGACAAAGAGACAAGCGGATTTAGACGAAAATTAATGCAGTTTAACATTAGTAATTACAACTCACCATTCAATATTGCGGCATCTGGACTTGACATTAGTTCGGACAAGCTAATCGAAACTTTGAATAATTATTATGACAGACATAAAAACGAGGCATAACAGCACCTACCCAAAAGGCGGGGTTTCGTGTTCCAAAGACAATTTTGTGGTTAATCAAACATTAGTTTTTCAAATCAAGTTTTGTGGTAAAAGTCCCGCCCTTCGGGTAGCTGCAAAACGTTAGTTACAATATCTCCCAACAACCGTGGATAAACGAGAAACTTTACTTTTACTGGAAACTTTAAGAAAAAAAGATTTTTCTTCTTTGAAAATATCTTTATTACGTGCATCAAATTTACTTTTTAATTATATTCAAGAAGTAAAAGAATTAAATCCTATTATCAAGGAAAGAGAAGTTTATATCGAAACGTTACTGATTAAAATTGCTGCTGCACAAAACTCAATAAACAGTCTAGTTAATCCATCTATACTTGACGTAAATAATAAAAAAGCATCTATCATCGACTATGCATCTATTTTAATTTTAACAAGAAGTATTTTTGAAACATATTTAACCTTAGAATATCTTTTTCTTAGTGATGTAGAAGATGACGAATTAGAATTTAGATTTAAACTTTGGCGTATGTCAGGTTTTATGGTAAGACAAAATACAATTGGAGAAAATCCATTGTTTACCGAAAAATTAACTAGAGAGAAAATAGAAATAGACAAAACAAAAAGAGAAATTATTTCTAGCAAGTATTACGGGCAGATAAAAAAAATGAAAAATAGATTAGAAACATACGGAATAGCAAGGATAATAAGCTGGACTCAATTAATTGAAAAAAGTAGATTAAGAACAAAATTATTTGTAGGTTTTTATCAACTATATTCAAATTATGCTCACTCGGAATTCATATCAGTTATTCAATTGAATGAATTTGGAATTAATTCAGATAGTAAAAACTCTATCGAAATGATAAATTCCGCTTTATTTTGTAACAGATTATTAATTTATTCAGCTCTATATAGCTTGCAAAAACGTTATTCTTATTCTGATGCAATAATATCAAACTTCGATGAAAAAACTAAGTTCGAAATAGATTTCTGGTTTGGTATGGCAACCGATTAAAAGATACTGTAGCTAACACGGCATTTCTATCAGCGGGTCGGAAGTTCCTATCATATAAATTTTCTCTAATTGTTCAATTTGTTATATTTACAAAGACTTGTTATAAAAAGTCCCCGCCAACAGAAATACCCAAACGTTACCGCCCATACTACCTTCCGCCGGTCCAAGATCCGTTTTTGTAATTAAT
>NZ_JACSPS010000022.1 GCF_014837035.1 Kaistella pullorum
GTGCTTCGTATCAAATTCAGTGCTAGCTGACAGTTTAGTGCTTCAAAATCCGCTTCTTCGCCAAGCACCAAACCGTTGTCTGTAATTTTACAAAGCATCGCATTAAATGAAATTTCATGCTATAATTAATAATCCAAAAACAAAATTCTTTGATTCTAACAATAATATCATTTTGGAAATTAGGAGAATAAAAAAATATTTTAATTTACTTGGAGTAAAAACAGCAGCAATTTTGGATTATAATCAAAACAAAATTGTTGAATTTCAATATGAATATTCATTTTTTAGAAAGCCAAAATTTGAAATCTTAAGTCAGAATTTAAAAGATAAAATTCATTTTAAAATTGATGATGGTATTTTCTGTTTAGAAGTGAACAAGCAAAACATCTCCATTACGAAAAAAAATAAAATTATAGGAATTTATGAGGGGAAATTTATTTCGAACCAAATTGACATTGGAAATATTAAACAAACCGGAAAAATTATAGGACCTTCAACATATAATTTTGAATTCATGTCTAAGAACGAAATTAATTATTATTGTCTCATCTTATTTGCTATTTACTCTATTGATTTTTATGATGGTGATTAGTAGAAAAACTACAGACAACAGAGTATTTCTACAAGCGGGTATGAATTTTTCAATTGAAGATTTTTAGCGATTAATTAAGTTTTTAGGAAGTAGAAATATTTCGTATTTTTAACCCGCCTGCAGAAATACCCAACCGTTGCCTGCAAGCATTTTTGAGCACTCTGCTAACTCAAGCACTTTTGACAGAAACTTTGATGACAAAAAATATTTATCTTTGTATCGGACTTGTAGCTTAATAAGGCAAAGCGACCAGCAATGGTAGTTCCCGGTTCAATTCCGGGCTTGTAATGAGTATTGAAGAAGTATTCATTACAAGCCCTTTTTAATTTAAAACAATGATAGAAGTTTTTAAAGCAAGCGTAATAAATGTACGAGAACTAAAACAGCAAAGAACAAACATCAAAAGATTGTTCAATCAATCTATTAAAAGAAAAGACCGCTCCTCATTCAATGCATTGACAAAACTTTATGCATTACTTTTTTCTTCATTCGCAGAGCTTTGTTTTCTAAAAATAATTCACACACCCTACGGTTTCAATGAAGACGAAATAAATCAAATCAGTGGACAACGAAATTTAGAGCAAAAATGGAATAAATGTTTAGAGTTAGCTTTTAGCAGAATTGACAATATTGCCAACAAAGGCGACATTCAAAATAAGAAGCAAATTCTAACAAGACACATCAATACTTTTATTATCGAGCCAAGCCAATTAAGAAATAAAATTGCACATGGACAATGGTTAGTTGCGTTAAATAATGACAATACAGCAATCAATCAACAGACAACCGATAAAATAAATTCTCTTGACTTCGTAAAAATCGATATACTATTTAGTGTTTATGAAAAAATTGGGCAAGCCGTTGAAGATTTAATAGAAAGCCCACGAAAAGCACATTTCAATGACTTCTATTTCCATATGACAGAATTAGAGTACTTAGTAGAAGAAACTAAAACCTGGACAATGGAAAGTAAAATCAGAATATTAAAAGAAACAGCCGAAAGACAGGAGCGAATAAAATTGCAGCGACAAAAAGATAGTGAAAGTGCCTACTAATATGCCAGCAGGCAACAGGGTATTGGCATTATGCTGGCTGACGTGCAAAACTCAACATTTGTACTGCTATCAACATTTGAATTTAGGCTGAACTTTTGTACCTTGAATGCCAGCACAACGCCAATACCTAAACCGTTACCGCCCATACTACCTTCCGCCGGTCCAAAATCCGTTTTTGTAATTAATTCAGCATTGGAAATCCGGGCT
>NZ_JACSPS010000023.1 GCF_014837035.1 Kaistella pullorum
GCCCGGATTTCCAATGCTGAATTAATTACAAAAACGGATTTTGGACCGGCGGAAGGTAGTATGGGCGGTAACGTTTTCGGGCTTTGCGTTCGGGCGGGTTTCGGAGCACAAAACTGTCAACCAGCACTACACTTGAATAGAAGCACAAAGCTCCAACTTTGCACGTCACCCCGCCTGACGCAAAACCCGTGTTATGGCTCGTTTTTCTTTCCATCGTCAGCTTTTAAATTTGTCTTTTAGTTTTGTCCACCAATTTTTTGGTTGCTGTTCTCCTGTCAAATTGTTTATTGCAGTCTTTAACTTTTGTTCATTTTCAGAAGTCGCTGGGATAATTCCAAAATTGCTCATTTTGTCGTTGTTAGCGTAGACTGCGTCCCAACCACGTTTACCATTTTCTAAGAACTCTTCCAAGTCGACTGGCTCATACTTTGGTGTCAAAATTTCAAAGTCGTCAAACCAAATTCTTAGGTCAATATGTCTGTTGCCACCTTCTTGAAAAAGGTCAATCGTGTTCGTTAGTCCAATATTGTCGCCTGTTGAGTAGTCAAAACTTAAGCGGTCTTTCCAAGTGCCAAAATCTTTGTCACCACAATTAATAAAGTCCCAACCATAAATCGAAAGTCCTTTAAAGCTTTGGATAATCTCTAAAATATTTTCAGGTTCAATTTTTTCAACTTCAGCGTTTTTGTCGTCCCAATGTCCATTTCGTAATGAAGCAACAAACCGTCCAACTGGTTTGAAAATGAATAAAAGTCGATTGTCTTCGGGAACATTTCCGTCCTTGTCCATAGCAACCAACGCAAATGAGCAAGCAACCAAATTTTTCTCCTTGTCAAGCTCAACGCCAAGTAAAGTCGCTTCATTTAGTGCAAGTCCAATTCTATGTCTTAATTCTTCGTTAATTTGCATTGGTCGTGTCGTCTTTTAAAATGAGCCATAACGGTTGGGTATTTCTGCAGGCGGGCTAAAAATACGAAAACTTTCTACTTGCTAAAAACTGAATTAATCGCTGAA
>NZ_JACSPS010000024.1 GCF_014837035.1 Kaistella pullorum
ATTACAAAAAATAATAAAAATAAAAATTGTAATCTTTTCTTTCATTTGACGATCTTTTGGTGAAATTGCCTATAACGGTTGGGTATTTCTGTTGGCGGGCTTTTATAACAGGTCTTTGTAAATATAACAAAAAGAACAACTAGCGAAAACCTTTATGATGTAAACTTCAACCCCGCTAATAGAAATACCGTGTTATCTGCAGTCTTTTATTTTTTTTCCACTAGAATATTCCATTTCGCATTTTGTTCCATCATCATTATAACAAAACCATTTTCCGTTTTTTTTCCCATTTTTAAATTCTTCATGAAGAATTAAGTTTCCATTTTCGTAGGAATTATATTCAGATTTTTTTTCATTTTCATCAAATGTAGTTTCGCGAATTTTTTTTCCGTCCGAACTAAAATTTAAAACTTTCACTCTTTTATTCTCTTGGTTAAAAATAGTTTCTGTAGAAATAATTTGTTTAGAATTATTGTTGTAATAAAGTAAAGTTTTAGTCAATTTCCCATTGTCGTATATTTCTTCAAATTTTATGTGTCCATTTTTATTTTTGTTCTGTGCGATTCCTGTAAAAATTTGATTATTCAATTTATTGTAAGCAATTCCATTCACGAAAAACACATCTTCAAATTCTATTTTTTCTTGCGAGTAACTTTTACCAAAAAATAAAAATAATATAGTTAAAATTGTAAATTTCATTTTGTTACGGATTTTTCCATGATTGCAGATAACGTCCGGCGTATATGGAGGGTTGCGGCTACTGCCCCAGATCTTCGTACAAAAACCGGACTTTAAACTTAGCGAAAATTCTGATACAAAAGCAGACTTCCGCAATCC
>NZ_JACSPS010000025.1 GCF_014837035.1 Kaistella pullorum
CGTTGTACGACATTCTATGAAAATCAAATGTATATTTTTTATACCATTAATTTTACTAGCATTAATTTCTTGCGTCAACAAAAATGAAAATTTAAAAGTTGATAAAAAAGAAATTAAATCTATTATTTCAGCTGTAATAAAATCAGAAATGATAGACGATAAAATCAGCAAAGGTTATGTGCTAAATAAGTTAGAGAAATCTCAAATCATTTTACCACAAGAATCTGATACGATCTACGAATATCCACGCACAGTACAAATTGAAACATTAAAAAAATATTTAAAAATCACAAATAAAACTGATTTAATTTTTGTTATATCACAGAATAAAAATCCTACATCCTTTTTTATAAATCTTAAAGATTCTGAACTAATCACATTTTTTGATATTGAGCAAATAGAAAACTATGAAACTTTTTATATTATAACTATACCAATATTGAATAGTGGAGGAAATTTAGCTTACGTCGAATCTAACTATTATTGTGGACGATTATGTGGTGGAGGAAAAGCTATAATTCTTACGAAAGAAAGTGGAATATGGAAAATCAAAGAAAAATTCGGAACTTGGATTAGTTAAAACGTCGTACAACACGGTATTTCTATTAGTGGGGTTGAAGTTTACATCGTAAGGATTTTCGCTAATACTTCTTTTTGTTATATTTAGAAAGACCAGTTATCATAATCCCCGCCAACAGAAATACCCAACCGTTA
>NZ_JACSPS010000026.1 GCF_014837035.1 Kaistella pullorum
AACGGTTTGGTGCTTGGCGAAGAAGCGGATTTTGAAGCACTAAACTGTCAGCTAGCACTGAATTTGATACGAAGCACAAAGCTTCATTTAAGCACTGAACCCGCTTTTTTGCCAAGCGCCTGTTATAAGCCGTTTTTTCTGTCATTTGGTTAATCGTATGTCCATTCTGTCAATGTCAGTAAGTTTGATTTCCTGTCTACCGAAATAATCAAAAAGTAATAGGTATAAACCCAACTTTCGGGTTCAATTACTCTTTCATCTTCTTTGTCGAACCAGTCCTTTGATAAAATATAAAACTCGTTGTCCCCAAATTCTTTGTGAATTTCAAAATATCTGTCGAGCAGTTTAGCAAATTCGTTTTTATCGTCACCCCAGTCCGGTTCATTTAAAAAGTCAATAAGAAATTTTGATACTTCTTGTTTGTCCGTTTTCTTGAAGTCGGTGATTTTTATTTTGTCAACGTCAAAAGCTTGTCTCAAATAACCATTGTCTGGTTCAGCTTTTACAAAGTCACGCAAACTGTCAAATGAGAATTTTTTTGAGCGAATGAAGGTGTCAACAATTTGGTCGTTGCTAATTAGTTCGTCAACCCCAATAGCAAATTCTGTCAAGTTTATACCTTGATAGCCTTCGTTAATTTCGATATGTCTTTTGGTATCGATGGTTGTCATTAAAATGGCTTATAACGGTTGGGTATTTCTG
>NZ_JACSPS010000002.1:0-439153 GCF_014837035.1 Kaistella pullorum
TTCGCTAATACTTCTTTTTGTTATATTTAGAAAGACCAGTTATCATAATCCCCGCCAACAGAAATACCCAACCGTTAACTGCAAGCATTAAAAAACAGAACCTACAAACCATCTGAACTTTATCAAATATGCAAGGGATTGGAAGAACACTTGAAGACCAAAAGAATGAATTTAAACGAGGGAAATTATTAGCAACACCAATTGCGGGTTTGATCGCCTGGTCAGCAGTGGCAATTTCAGGAATGTTTTTTAGTGATCAAATTACTGTTTGGGTTTTGTTCATTTCAACAGGATCGATTGTGTATTTAGGAATGGGAATCTCGAAACTTACTGGAGAAGATTTCCTCGATAAGAGCAAACCGAAAAATACTTTTAATACTCTATTCTTCTATACTGCTGCCCAAGCAATACTAGTGTATTCAATTGCAATTCCGTTTTTTATTGAAAATTATACATCTTTACCGTTAACCGTTGGAATTTTGACTGGTTTAATGTGGTTGCCCTTAAGTTGGATCATTGACCATTGGATTGGAATATTTCATTCGTTAGTTCGAACAATATCTGTTCTAACACTTTGGTATTTGTTCCCCGAAGAAAGATTTGTTTTTATTCCATTGGCAATTGTAGTGATCTATGTTATTTCAATTATCATTTTATCAAATCGATATAAAAAAGAAAAATTGAACCAATAGCGGAGTCGAAAATTATGCCTGCAGTTAACTATGGCTATAAAAATTGCTGGTTTCCAACTCTTTAAGACAATACTCAGGTGATTGAAAGTTTGCGATGTTTTACTATCTTTCCGGTTCAATGCCGCAACTTCTCATAGCCGAAACCGTTACCGCCCATACTACCTTCCGCCGGTCCAAGATCCGTTTTTGTAATTAATTCAGCATTGGAAATCCGGGCTTTTTCCGAGAGCATGACAACGGGTTCCGGCATTTCGTGATCACTAAGTCGCTCCGGTATTATGTTCCTCGCGCGTACGGGCGGTAACATCGAAGTAATTCCGTTAAACTTTTGTTTGCATGGTTTTAAACTATATCGTAATATTGCAATATTATAAACACGAACGATGGGAGCCACAAAGACAGATCATTTTACAGACAGCCAAAACCAAATTGCCAAAATGGCTAAAGCGCTCGGCCATCCCGCAAGAATCGCCATAATAGAATATCTGATGAAGGTCAACCAATGCATCTGCGGCGACATCGTAAACGAACTCCCTCTGGCGCAGCCTACCGTTTCGCAACATTTAAAGGAACTCAAAAACGCCGGAATCATCAAAGGAAGCATCGAAGGTAATTCAATCTGCTATTGTATCGATGAAAATGCCGTGAGCCTGCTGAATTCTTATTTTTCGAATATACTGCAAACCGTCATAAAAGGGAACTGCTGCTGATTCATTGTCTGGAATATTTCTTACTACAATTATTAAAACTAAATAAGATGAAACTGTCAGACGTAAAACAGATCTTGCCGACATTGCAAAATGTTGAATTTCAACTCGAAAACGGAACTTTTGTTCCCGAGCATTTCCACGTCACTGAAGTGGGGATTCTCCTTAAGAATTTCATCGATTGTGGAGGTGTGATCCGCTCCGAAAAAGTGGTCAACTTCCAATTGTGGAACGCCGACGATTTTGAACACCGTTTGAAGCCGGGCAAACTGCTCCACATCATACAGCTGTCGCAGGAAAAACTGGGTATTGAAGAAGATTTGGAAATTGAAGTCGAATACCAGGATCAGACAATAGGTAAATATGACCTCGATTTCAATGGTGAAACTTTTGTACTTAAAAACAAAACCACCGCCTGTCTGGCCCAGGACTCCTGCGGAATCCCGGCTGGGAAACCGAAGAAAAACTTAGCCGAATTGACGGTGAATACAGGTACTTGCGAGCCGGGTAGTGGCTGTTGCTAAATCTTAGGAGATGCAGCCAAAACTAAAATTTCTGGACAGATACCTGACTTTATGGATTTTCCTCGCCATAGCACTCGGTGTAGGCTTGGGTTATCTGTTTCCAAATATAGCCGGAGTGATGGACGGTTTTACGGTTGGTACAACCAATATTCCGCTCGCCATCGGGTTGGTATTGATGATGTATCCGCCGCTTGCAAAAGTAGATTATTCACTGTTGCCCAATGCCTTGAAAGACCGGAAAGTAATAGGGATCACACTCGTTTTAAACTGGGCGATCGGCACGGTGCTTATGTTTGCGCTGGCCGTTTTGTTTTTACGCAACGAACCTGAATATATGTCGGGTCTGATACTGATCGGCCTGGCCAGATGTATTGCAATGGTGATCGTCTGGAGCGATTTGGCCCAAGCCAACAGAGAGTACACTGCATTGTTGGTGGCACTGAACAGTGTCTTTCAAATCTTAACCTACAGTTTTTTCGTTTGGCTCTTTATTAATGTATTGCCGGCCCAGCTCGGAATCGCCAATTTCAATATCCGCGTCCCGATGAAAGATGTTACCCAAAGCGTTCTGATCTATTTAGGCGTTCCGTTTTTAGCCGGTTTTCTCAGCCGTTATTTCCTGGTAAGATCAAAAGGAATTGAGTGGTATAACAGAAAATTTGTGCCAAAGATTTCGCCCATCACTTTATACGCGCTGCTGTTTACTATTGTACTGATGTTCAGTTTGAAAGGCGATAAGATATTGGAGTTGCCGCTGGATGTGGTGAAAATCGCAATACCGTTGATCATCTACTTTGTAGTGATGTTTTTCGTGAGTTTCTTTATCAGCCTCTATCTGAAAGTGCCATACGATAAAAACGCATCCATTGCATTTACCGCCACCGGCAATAATTTCGAGTTAGCCATCGCCGTGGCTATAGCCGTTTTCGGAATTCATTCTCCGCAGGCCTTTGTGGGCGTAATCGGGCCTTTAATTGAAGTGCCGGTTCTTATTTTGCTGGTTAGGATGAGTTTATTTTTAAAACAAAAATATTACAGCGTATGAAAAAAAATGTACTGGTGCTTTGCACTGGAAACAGTTGCAGAAGCCAGATCGCGGAGGGATATTTGCGGCATTTTGCAGGAGAGAAAGCCAATGTTTTCAGTGCAGGGATTGAAACGCACGGTGTAAATCCAAAAGCCATTGCAACGATGGAAGAGGACGGAATCGATATTTCGAACCACACCTCCAACCATATTGACGAGTACCGCAACATCGATTTCGATTTTGTAATCACTGTGTGCGACAATGCCAAAGAGCGGTGCCCATTCTTCCCATCGGAAGCGCAAAAACTTCACCATAATTTCCCGGATCCCGCCAAGGCGGCAGGCACGCCGGAAGAAGTGACAGACCAGTTCAGGCAGGTCCGGGAGCAGATCAAAGCTTACTGTAAAACATTTGTCGAACGCCAGCTTTAAACGGCGGAAAGACGAAGACACCTGTTTCAGTTAAAAAAATGAACACAAAACAGGGTGCGACCGCTGTATTTGCTTCTGTTTTTCCTTACCTGCAGAATTTACTCTAATTGCAGTTTTATATTGTTCTTTTAACTAAATTAGGACATGCGGAAAATGTATCATTAAATACACTTCGACGCTATATTTTTTTTAGACATTGCGCATAATGCAGGTCTTCATTGGCTGTGAAATTTATTTGATTTTTAAAGCTATGGCGCACAACATCCCCCAACACCTTACCGGACTTTCAAATGAGGAGGTTCTGGCTTCTCAAAAGAAATACGGCTACAACAGAATTCATTCAGCCCCAAAAAGTTCCTGGTTCAGCTTACTTCTCGATATTCTAAAAGAACCGATGTTGCTGCTGCTTATTGCCGTCGCCATTATTTACCTCATTGTGGGAGATTATGGCGAAGCTGCTTTTATGCTCGCTGCAATCGTGGCGGTGTCGGGGATTTCCTTTTATCAGGACAACCGCAGCAAGAAAGCACTGGAAGCGCTCGAAAAACTCAATGAGCCTTTAAGTACCGTCATCCGGAGTTCTAAAATGATACAGATTCCCACACATGAAATTGCCGTCGGTGATCTGTGCATCACCGAAGAGGGCAAAATGATCAGTGCCGACGGCCAAATTGTTCACAGCAATGATTTTTCGGTAAATGAGGCATCGCTGACTGGTGAAACGTTTTCAGTTTTTAAAAGTCTGGAAACCGAGGACAGGAATGTGTACAGCGGAACGCTGGTGGTTTCGGGGCTGGCTGTTTTTGAAGTGCAGAATATCGGCGACTCTACAAAATTAGGTAAGATAGGAGAGTCAATTCAGTCTATTCAGGAAGATCAGTCGCCATTGCACGCCCAAATCACCAAATTCGTTAAAGGCATGGCAGTCATTGGAATCGTGGTGTTCATCATGGTTTGGGGTTACAGTTTTTGGCAGAGCGGTGATATTATCGAAAGTCTCCTGGTTGGTCTTACGCTGGCGATGTCAATTTTACCCGAAGAGATTCCGGTTGCATTCACCACATTTATGGCTTTGGGAGCCTGGAAACTCATGCGCGAAGGCATCATCATCAAACGAAGCACAGTAGTGGAAACTTTGGGAAGTACCACCGTGATCTGTACCGATAAAACCGGCACGATCACCGAAAATTCGATGCAACTGAAAGCGCTGTATGACTTTCGGACGCACCGTCTTTATGAGGACGGCCAGTTCAATGATCCTGTGCTGGCAGAACTGATACAATTTGCGATGTGGAGCAGTGAGCCTGTACCGTTCGACCCAATGGAAAAATCCCTGCACAAGATTTACGAACAGACCCAGAACACAGATGTTCGGCAAAATTTCCGAATGATCCATGAATATCCGCTGGAAGGCAAGCCGCCGATGATGACGCACATATTTGAAAATAAAAAAAACAAAGAACGTCTCATTGCAGCCAAAGGAGCGCCTGAAGCGCTTTTGGGTGTGTCAGATTTGTCGGAAAACGAAAAAACACAGTTACGTGCGCAAATTAAACAACTCGGCAAGCAGGGTTACCGGCTTTTAGGCGTAGCCAAATCGAATTTTGAAAGAAATGATTTCCCCGAAAAACAGCAGGATTTTAACTTTGAGTTTTTAGGTTTTACTGTGTTTTATGATCCGCCAAAAGCCGGAATTGAGGATGTTTTTAGGCAAATCTATGATGCGGGCATCAAAGTAAAAGTGATTACCGGTGACAGCGAAGAAACTACAAATGCCATTGCGCTACAAGCCGGAATTATCAACAGTTCACCCGCAGTGAATGGCGCGGAAATCGTAGATCATACTGAACAGGAACTTACTGAACTTTCCAGGAAAACCACGCTTTTTACACGGATGTTTCCGGAAGCCAAACTGAAGATGGTCAACGCTTTAAAGAAAGATGACGCAGTAGTGGCCATGCTCGGCGACGGCGTGAACGATGCGCCGGCACTTAAAGCCGCTCATATTGGTGTGGCGATGGGAAACAAAGGAACCGAAATTGCGAAGGCCGCCGCTTCCCTGGTCATTATCAACGACGACCTTAATAAACTGGTGACCGGCATTGCGGCGGGTAGAAGGATTTACAGCAACATAAAAAAAGCCATTCAATACATCATCTCCATTCATATACCGATTATCCTTACGGTTTCTCTGCCATTGTTTTTAGGATGGATTTATCCGCAAATCTTCACTCCTGTTCATGTCATTTTCCTTGAATTGATCATGGGTCCTACCTGTTCCATCGTGTACGAGAATGAGCCGATGGAAAAAGAAACAATGAAACAGAATCCCCGCCGAATGACCGAAACTTTCCTGAACTGGAAGGAATTGAGCATCAGTATCATACAGGGTTTAATGATTACCGGCGGAATTCTTGTTATCTATCAGTTTACGATGCAGCAGGGTGGTGACGAAGCTACCACACGCGCAATGGTTTTTACGACGCTGATATTTGCAAACATTTTGTTGAGTTTAACGAACCGGTCATTCAAATACAGTATTTTTGAGACACTGAAATACAGGAACAATCTCTTCCCGATCGTCATCAGTGTTACTTTACTGTTGCTGGCTGCAATACTTTACATACCTTCTTTTGCGGCGTTTTTCCGATTGGTTGGATTGTCTTTGCGGGAATTGCTGACTGCATTTCTGGTAGCCGCGGTTTCCGTTCTGTGGTTTGAAATCTACAAATGGGTGAAGCGGAGAAGTTCCATTGACAATGCGCCTTCACAAACCAAAAGACAAATTTTCCAGTCTTAAGTTCAGCAAAAGAGCGACCGGAAAAATATCAGAAACAGAGCATTTGAATCTGCAGAATTAAAAAATCCAGCGGTGAAACAGGTAACTGATTCCAGGATATCTTTGTATTTTTAATGATTGGCAAAGCGGTCTTCTCAGCTAGCGGTAACCGGCAACATATAAAATATATTATAAAATGAAAGCTGTATTGATTTTTACTTTCCTTGCTGCTGCTTCCCTCATTTTTGGGCAGACTGAGAAAGATAAGACGAGTTTGGGAACAAACCCCAATTACGACAATGAATTAGCCAAGAGAATGGGCGCGGACGATTATGGAATGAAAAATTACTTCCTGGTTATTCTGAAAACTGGCGCCAACACATCCGCGGATAAAGCGCTTGTTGCTGAAAGTTTCAAAGGCCACATGACCAACATCAACCGCCTCGTGGCCGAGGACAAATTGATTGTGGCAGGACCTTTCGGTAAAAATGAGAAAAATTACCGGGGCATTTTTATCTTAAATAATTTAAAGACGCGGGAAGAGGCAACGCAATTGTTACAAACCGATCCGGCGGTAAAAAACGGACTGTTGGACTACGAAATTTTCCCTTGGTACGGCTCTGCCGCGCTCCCTCAGTACCTGCCTTTTTCCGATAAAATATGGAAGTCAAAACCTTAAGCCATGGATAAAGCTACACAAACGATGATCGAAAACCTGTATAAAAATACAGGCAAAACTTTGGCGCAATGGATTGAGACCGTAAAGGCTCAAAACATCGCGAAGCACGGTGAAATCATTAAATATCTGAAAGAAAATCACGCTTTCACGCACGGATTTGCCAATCTTGTGGCGCATAAAGCCAATGAAACTGATGCCGGTTCGGCCGAAAATCAGGATGAACTGATCACCAGGCAATACAGCGGAAAAGAACATTTCAAACCGGTTTACGACAGGCTTCTGTCGGAGATTAAAGCATTTGGCAACGATATCGAGGTTGCGCCAAAAAACGCTTATGTAAGTTTGAGGCGGAAGAAACAGTTCGCAATTCTGAACCCTGCCACAAAGACTCGCTTCGAAATTGGCCTCAACCTGAAAGGACAGGAGACGACCGGAAAACTGGAAGCTGAAAAACCCAATGCAATGTGTTCGCATAAATTAAGCATTTCCGGCCTGCAGGATATTGACGAGGAAGTAATCGGCTGGCTTAAAAAGGCATATGACGCTGCCGGCTGAAAGGTTTTATCACTACGCCAATTGCAGATCGTTATTCTACTTCATTTTAAATCTTACCGAAAACATTTTAAGGAAGACTCGGCGCGCAAATTTCAAGGGGTTTCTCTGTCCGGATTGTGGATGGCAAGTGCAATAAAATCGCGAGCGTCAGCGGCATTTTCTCTCCAAAATTCTGCGAAAACCCTTATCTTTAGCCTGATATAATTATTAAAACATCAACACCAATGGTCGGAATCATCATGGGGAGCCAAAGCGACCTGAAAATAATGGAGCAGGCAGCTGATTTCCTGAAATCGCTTGACATTTCTTACGAACTTACGGTGGTTTCCGCGCACCGCACGCCAAAACGTATGCTGGAGTATGCCGAAACCGCGAAAAACCGCGGGATCAGCGTGATCATCGCCGGAGCAGGTGGTGCCGCACACTTGCCGGGAATGGTCGCAAGCTGTACGACATTGCCGGTGATTGGTGTACCGATTTTATCCTCAAATTCCATCGACGGATGGGATTCCGTACTGTCTATTTTGCAAATGCCGTCGGGGATTCCTGTTGCAACGGTTGCGCTGAACGGCGCTGCGAATGCCGGGATTCTAGCCGCTAAAATAATCGGTACTTTTGATGACGGTGTTGCGCATAAACTGCAGCAGTATCAGAATTCTCTGGAGCAAAAAGTTTTGGGTACGGTGGATGAAATAAAAAACAGCCATCCAAACGCTTTCGACCGCTAAAACCAATTATTTAAGCCAAAGAAAAGCTGCCGGAAACTCGCCCCGCCAGTACATTTCGTTGTGTTTGCCGTCCTCATCTGAGCGGTTGTAAATGTTTTTTGCCTTCACACTCCTAGATTTCAGCGCGTCGATTATTTTCTGCGTCTGCGCCACCATTTCAGCAGATTCGTTCTTACCCTGTACGAAATAATATTTTTGGTGACGTAGGTTCTGTTTTGAATTTTTAATGAAATTTTCAAGTTCAGACTCATTGAACCAAAATGCGTTGCTGAACGCCAAAATTTTTCCAAAAGTCCCAGGGTGTTTTACGCCGCCATATACCGAAATCAATGCTCCGAGCGAACTGCCGCCTAAAATCGTGTGCTTGCGTCCCGGTTTCGTGCGGAAGTTTCCGTCAATGTAAGGTTTCAGCGTTTCGACAATGAACCGCATATATTCTTCGCCGTGGCCGCCACCGTATTTTTCGTTTTTGAATGGTGAAAGTTCATCCATCCGCTTTTCGCCGCCATTATCGATGCCAACGACAATTGCCGATTTTCCGGTTTCTCCGTAAATTTTATCAAGCGCCTCGTCTATCTGCCATTCTCCGGCAAACGAAGTTTTGTCGTCAAACAGATTTTGGCCGTCATGCATATACAGGACCGGATATTTTTTTCGGGATGAAACGTAATCGGGCGGAAGGTAAATCCAGATTCGCCGGGTTGTGTTTAGCTGCGGTGCCGAAAAGTTTTCACTTAAAATTTTCACATTAGCCGACCGCGTACTCTGTTTTTCGGGTTCTGAACCTGCTGCCTGTCCGTGGACCTGAATCTGGATGGAAAGCAACAGAAGTAAAATCGAAAGCCTTTTCATTTGGTTAATAAATTTATTTACGCAAAAAGTCCATCAGGTCCATGTAGTTTTTCTGGTTGACGCCGTGTCCGTTCATGTATTCGCGAAAACTGAAAAAACAGCTAAGGTCGTATAACAGATCCGCGGCTTTCCGGCCCCATTCGAGCGGCACTGTTGCATCATCAGTTCCGTGTGAAATGAAGAAGCGCAAATGCTCGAGCTTCTTCTTGTCTTTCACCATGTTGGGCATTATCTTTTCTTCGGGATATGCGCTGAGACAGGCCACTTTGTTAAACAACTCAGGATATTCTAGCGCGAGTGCATAAGATATGATGCCGCCCTGTGAAAAGCCGATGAGGTGCGTCTGGTTGTCCGTAAGACCGTACCGGTTGCTGACACTCATGATATTGGCCAAAATATTTTCTAATGATTGCCTCGCCTGCGGTACATCTACGCGGTTTTCCACATTCATCAGGTCAATATCATACCACGAATAGCCACCATAATGCGAGTTGTGGGGCGCACGGAAGCTGACGATGAGCCAGTCTTCCGGAATTGTGGGCGCAAATGAAAAAAGGTCTTCTTCATTGCTTCCGTAACCGTGAAGCAGGACAAGTAGGGTAGTAGAAGGCGTGATTGTTTCGGGCTCGCGAACGAGATATTGTAATTCCATACGCAAATATATTGCAATTTTCCGGGTCAGGGCGCTTTAAAGGAATGTGCGACATCCTATGAGAGGAATGGCAGCGGCGGCCTGTCACTTATAGATTTGTTTATTTTTAATGCCTTCAGATCACGCTGATCACGCAGATTTCTTGCGCATTGGTGTCTCTGCAGCATATCCAAAGATACGACTTGGGACCATTGTGTAATTCTTTCTGTACTTTGTAGTTAAATAAAAAAACCGGATCAAAAATCCGGTTTTATTTTTTAAACTTCCCTTTTTACCACCGCGACCGGCTTCAGTTTGATCAGTTTCATTTTGTCTAAAAGCAACATGATCAGATACGTAACGTCAATCTCATGCCATCTTACGCCTCCAAAATTCGCTCTTCCACCGTATTTGTGATGATTGTTGTGATAGCCTTCGCCCATCATCAGCCAATCAAAACGGAACAGGTTTTTTGAAGTATCTGAAACTTTAAAGTTTACATAACCATAGATATGTCCGAACCAGTTGATGATCACGCCATGAATTGGCGCCATCATATAAGCAACCGGAAGCAGGATCCACTGCCACCACGCCGTGGCGAAAAAGTAAAAGAAAGCGGTATACGCGATTGCCCAGCCAATTCTGGAACCCCAGGAACTCGCGAACTTATCAAAAGCTTCCCACTGCGGAACATTTTTGGTGAATTTCTCTTCGATGATTACCTTTTGCTTGTTGATCTGCTGGTAAATGCTTTTTGTGCGCCACATCATAGTGAACAGATTGTGGTCGTACTTCGGTGAGTGCGGATCTTTCTCGGTATCTGCGTAGGCATGATGCATGCGGTGCATTACACCGTAGCCGTAGGCCGAAAGATAATTGGATCCCTGTGTAACCCACGTTAGTACATAACACAGTTTTTCGCCGAATTTCGACATTTTGAAAGTTTGGTGCGCTGCGTAGCGGTGCAGAAAAAAAGTCTGGAAAAAAAGCCCTGAATACCAGAGCACAATGATGAAAATGATAACTGCCATTAAAATAAATTAGGTGTAAAATTACAACTTTAAAAGTTAAACAGCTGTTTACAAGTGTGGCTATAGGCCTGAAACTATATGCTAGTAATAACAAAAAATCCGGCTTGGAGCCGGATTGTTGTAGTTTAAACAGCCTTTACGATGAAGTAATTTTTCTTTCCTTTTTGAAGCAACAGGAACTTGCCGTCGATCAGATCAGATTCCTTTATCTGAAAAGTGTCGTTTATTTTTTCTTTATTTATGGATATCGAGTTGCTTTGAAGCTCTCGTCTCGCCTCGCCCTTTGATTTAAGAAAACCGGATTTTTCTGATATCAGATCAATCACACCGCCTTCCAGCACTTCTATTTTCGCGATTTCCTTCTGTGGAACACCTTCAAAGACCTCCAGGAATGTTGCTTCATCCAGATTCACCAAATCTTCAGCTGTGGAACGACCGAACAGTATTTCCGAAGCCTTCACGGCTTTTTCAAATTCTTCGCGGTTATGAACCCAAACGGTTACTTCTTCAGCCAGTTTTTTCTGTAGTTTACGCTCGTGCGGTGCCGTTTTATGTTCTGCGATTAACGTTTCGATTTCTTCTTTAGTCAGGAAGGTGTAGAATTTAATAAAACGTTCAGCATCTTCATCCGTAGCATTCACCCAAAACTGGTAGAATTTGTACGGCGACGTCTTTTTCGGATCGAGCCAGTAGTTTTCGCCGCTTTCAGATTTGCCGAATTTTGAACCGTCTGCTTTTGTGATCAGCGGGACAGTGAGCGCGAAGGCCTCGCCCTGGACTTTTCTGCGGATCAGTTCGGTGCCGGTGGTGATATTTCCCCACTGGTCGCTGCCGCCCATCTGCAGTTTCACGTTTTTCGCACGGTAAAGATGCAGGAAATCGTAACCCTGCAACAGCTGGTAACTGAATTCGGTAAAACTCATGCCTTCTGCACCGCCTTCACCGGTGATCCTTTTCTTCACCGATTCTTTGGCCATCATGTAGTTCACCGTGATGTTTTTGCCGATATCGCGGATGAATTCGAGGAAAGAAAACTCTTTCATCCAGTCGTAATTGTTTACCAGTTCCGCGCTGTTGGCTTCGCTGCCGTCAAACTTCAGGAACTTCGTAAGCTGACCTTTAAGACAGGAAACATAATGATTCAGCGTTTCTTCGTCAAGTGCGTTTCTTTCGGTAGATTTTCCGGACGGATCGCCGATCATGCCGGTAGCACCTCCCACCAAAGCAATTGGTTTGTGGCCGTGCTGCTGAAAATGCGCCAGAATCTTGATCTGAACCAAACTCCCGATATGAAGCGAATCTGCCGTAGGATCAAACCCGATATAGGCTGTTGTCAATTCTTTGTTCAGCTGTTCATCGGTTCCGGGCATCATGTCTGCGTACAGACCGCGCCATTTCAGTTCTTCAATAAAGGGATTCATTTTCAGTAAAATTTTAAGCCGCAAAGATAGGGTTTTTGGATAATTTTTTCAGGAGCTTTATCCGGCTCTCCGCTGTATCTTTCTTGGTGGCTTCGGCGGCCTCAGCCACCAAAAAAGGATGCCGCTTCGATCCGGGCTAGGTTTTCGCGCGGTCTCCGCAGTTTGTTATTAGTACAACTTTTATTTTTATCGCGATCTGTGTTTTTACCGTGGACCCGCGCCCCGACCTGAGTGGAGCTCTCCGCCGGCACGGCGGAAGCGGGAACGGAGGGCATAAACGAAAGTAAAGCGAATGCTTTAGTTGAAGTTTACGAACGTAGTTCAGGGAGCCTAAAAATTAAAAAATGGGCCTTAAATTTTAAAAGCCTAATTTTGCACCCCGAAATTCAGGTCGAGAGTTTTAACCGTTGAATTTACGATACTTAAACCAAACAACAGAACGATATATGAAAAGAATTGGCGAACACAGAAAACTTCTTGGCGTCGACAAAACCGCCACGCTGAAAGACCTGAAAACCATCTACCGCAACACCATGAAGGATGCACATCCCGATAAATTCGTGAATGATGAAGCCGGAAAGCTGGAAGCTGAGGAGAAAAGCAAATCGGTGATTGAAGCGTATCATTTCCTCGTCAGCATTAACCCCGAGACACAAGAGAAATATAAGGAAGAATACACGGAAACCACGACCAAATCGAATATTCAGGATTTCGATTATGAAAAGCAGATCCTCAAAATCCAACATCTGAACGGTAAAATGTTCGAATACATCGGCGTGCCGCGGAATACCTACATTAAAATGGTTAACGCAGATTCGCCAAGCCGTTTTGCGCGACGCCATATTTACGGAAACTTCACCTACCGCAAGGCCGGCGAAGCGATGGTTGATTAAGATACAAACAAAGAAATGCCCCGCATCTGCGGGGCATTTCTTTTTTAAGGCCGTGTTACTTGCTGAAATATTTTCCGATCCCGGCAGAGTCGAAAGTGTATTTGTTTTCTGTTTGGGTTTTATCGAGTTTTTTATTGGCTGCTAATGCCCACAATATAAGTTCTTTGCAGAAACTGCGGTCACCGTCACCGAGGTCGGCGGTATTTTCGTCAATCAGCACATCCAGCGGTTTTACTTCATTCAATTTGCCGTTGAGTTCATCATCGCTATCGTTATAATTGAGTTCGAGTTGGTTGTCATCAAACCATTTGATAAGATCGGTGTACGGCGTTTTTATGCTTTCTTTCTCGAGCTTTGGGATCCGCGGGAAAATCTGTTCGAACTGTGTCATAACTGCTTGATCGATAAGCAACTTCGCCACGTGGTCGGCGCCTTCCTGCTCACCTTCATACACGAGTTCAATCTTACCGGTAATCGAGGGAATCACGGACATAAAATCCATCAGACGTATCGAGGTTTTCTCCGAATCTGTTTCAAGCAACCTTAATTTTGCAGCTGCGACCAGATTTTCCATCGCACTGATGGTAAGTCGTGCACTCACGCCGCTTTTGGCATCTACAAATTCGCTGTCACGTGCAGAAAATGCGATTTCCTCGAGAAGGTCTCTGGCCATATCTGGAATCGAAATCTTAGCACTGTCACCGGCCGAAATGTTGGCTTCCTGCTCGGTGATCTGCCGGGCGAGCGGAATGGTTTTCGGGTAGTGCGTGAAAATCTGCGAACCGATTCTATCCTTCAGCGGTGTCACGATGCTTCCGCGGTTGGTATAATCTTCCGGATTCGCGGTGAATACAAACTGGATGTCAAGCGGCATCCTCAACTGGAAGCCGCGGATCTGTATGTCGCCTTCCTGCAGAATATTGAACAGTGAAACCTGGATCCTGGCCTGCAAATCGGGCAACTCATTCAATACGAAAATACAGCGGTTTGCCCGCGGAATCATGCCGTAATGCAATACACGCTCATCGGAATAAGGAAGTTTGAGCGTAGCTGCTTTTATCGGGTCGATATCACCGATCAGATCAGCTACATTAACGTCCGGTGTGGCGAGTTTTTCAAAGAAACGGTCGCTGCGGTGAACCCACGAAATGGGTGTGTCATCACCTTTTTCTGCAATCAGGTCACGCGCATATTTGGAGATCGGCTGAAAGGGACTGTCATTGATTTCTGAACCTTTTACAATGGGCATGTATTCATCCAAAAGGCTCACCATGCTGCGCGCGATACGGGTTTTTGCCTGTCCGCGAAGTCCCAGAAGATTGATGTGATGTCCCGCCAGCAGAGCTTTTTTAAGCTGAGGAATCACGGTGTCTTCATAGCCCCAAAGTCCTTCGAAAATGGGTTCTTTGGCCTTAATTTTAGCAATCAGGTTCTGCTGAATCTCTTCTGAAATCGTCTTGTGTGCATAGCCTGATTCTTTAAGTTGTCTGAATGTAGTATCGTTTATCATTTTGTTTGTTGATGGTTGTTTGTTGATGGTTGGTGTTTGCTGGTTGAAGGTTTGGATGTTTTTGCACTAATGAGTAGCGAAACCAAAACATGGCTATTTTACTTTTGCCTTGGCTCTTATAATAAACTTAAATTCTCCTGATCCAGTTCCTTTCGTAATCCTCGAAAATCATTTCGCCAAGATTTGAAAGTCCGGTGAGGAAAGCTTTTCCTTTGTTCTGCGCCGTGAAAGCTTCCACAAACCGTCGGAGATAAGGATCCTGCGCGATCATAAATGTAGTGATAGGAATCTTCAGTTTCCGTGCCTGCGCGGCTTTGTTCAGACATTGGGCGACAATCATCTCGTCTAATCCGACACTGTTCATGTAAAATTCGCCGGTAGGCAGTTTGATGCAGCTCGGTTTGCCGTCCGTTATCATGAAAATCTGTTTATTTGTGTTCCGCTTGCGCCGCAAAATATCCATCGCGAGTTCCAGTCCGGCTACCGTATTGGTGTGATAGGGCCCAACCTGCAGATAGGGTAGGTCTTTGATTTTAATCGGCCAGGCTTCATTTCCGAACACGATAATATCAATTGAATCTTTCGGATATTTCCGCTTGATGAGTTCTACAAGGGCCATCGCAACTTTTTTTGCAGGCGTGATGCGGTCTTCGCCGTATAAAATCATCGAGTGGCTGATGTCAATCATCAACACGGTGCTCATCTGCGCTTTGTGGCGGGTTTCCTCCACGATCAAATCGTCTTCGGTCATGCGCAAGTCACTGATTCCGTTATTTATCTGCGCATTTTTCAGACTTTCAGTCATGTTCACAGCGGTTAGGTCGTCGCCAAACTGGAAGTTTCTGTTTTCGCCGTCACGTTCGTCGCCAATTCCGGTTTTGGAAGTGCGGTGATTGCCGATGCCGGTTTTTTTGAGTTTGCCAAAAATCTGATCGAGCGCAAATTCGCGCAAGGCCTTCTCAAGCTTTGGCGTCAGCAAGTTTTTACCTTTTCCTTCGCCTGTGTTGCCGTCTTCGGAGTCTTTTTCTTCTTTAATGTAGCCGCGTTTTTTCAGGTCTTCAATGAAATCTTCAAGCGAATAATCTTCATTAAAAATGTCATACTCCTTATCGAGCATTTCAAGCCACTCGAAAGCTTCATCCAGATCGCCGGAAGTGTGCGTCAAAAGATCTTTGAAGACATCAAAAATACGGTCGAAAGGCGAGATGTCTTCCGGTGTATGTTTTTTGAAAGTGAAACCCTGTCTGAAATTTATTAATCCGTCACTCATATTTCCTGCAGTTTGCAGCGACAAGTTATGGAAATTTCAAGCCAAAGGTGTGGTGGCAAAATAGATTATTCTAATCAGCCTGATAAGGTTTGAATAAAATGAAAAAATGTTTTTATTTCTCGCGCCACCTGTTTTCTCTCCAGCTTTTTTGCTCATTTTTATCGAGGAAAGTCCAGGCGATAATTCGGCTCGATTTGTTACCCGTGCCCATCTGAATTGTCTTCACATGGAAAATCTCCGCTTCGCCGAGCAGTTTATAGATTTTTTTAAGGTTTGATTCTTTTGAAATTAAAGTCGAAAACCAAAAACAGTTCTTGCCGAAATCTTTGCTTTCCGAAATCATGTTGCGGATGAACGCGATCTCCCCACCCGGATAGATCAGTTCATTAGTAACCCCTGAAAAATTCAGTTCGGTTTTAACCGTTTTTTTACCAGTGAGGTTGCGGATCTTACGCAGGCTTCCTTTTTCTGCATCTTCGGCTGACGCGTGAAAGGGCGGATTGCACATGGTGAAATCAATATGCTCATTTTGATTGATGACTCCTTTAAAGATGTTTTTTGCATCCTTCTGAAGCCTGATTTCGGCTTTGTCTTTCAGTTGATCATTCGCCGCGATATTGTCCTGTGCAGATTCAACCGATTTTGGATCAATGTCCGAGCCAATGAAGCTCCAGCCATATTCGGCGATTCCAAGAATAGGATAAATGCAGTTGGCGCCAACGCCTACATCGAGAACGGTAATGTTTGCCGCATTTGGAGGTGTGCCGAAATTGCTTTGTGTAAGCAAATCTGCCATCTGATGCAGGTAATCTGCACGACCCGGAATTGGCGGGCAAAGATTCTCATCCGGAAAATGCCAGCTTTTTATGCCGTAATATTGGTTCAAAATGGCCTTGTTGAGCAGTTTTACCGCTTGTGGATTGGCGAAGTCGACAGAATCTATGCCGTGTTTGTTGGGTTTGATGTGCAGGGCCAAATCCGGTTCAGTAGCGATAAGTGCCTTCAGATCATAAGGTTCGCGGTTTTTGTTTCGTGGGTGAAGACGTGTTTTCTCAGGCGTATTTTTGTTAGCGGACATTTTTAAATATTTAATAGGCAAAGATGCGGCAAAATAAACGGGAAAGCGTTTCTTTTCTCCAATGTTGATTAGCTTATTTCGAGTTATGCAGCACCACATACTCCCACGGCGCCATCTTTAAGGATGTAGTTTTTGGGATTTTCTGTTCTTTTCCGCTAAAGAGATTCGTATACGTGCCTTCATCGAAATGCGTGTCGATGTTTACCTGCGCTGGATCTTTGCTCATATTCAGAATTGCGATAACCTTATCCCCATTTTTTTCACGAACAAACGAAATGACCTGATCCATCTTATCATTCATGATCCTGACCATTTCACCGCCATGTTGGCCGTTCCAAAGTGCCTGGTGTTTATGCTTTAAAGTGAAAAGTGCCGTATAAAGTTTCGCGATTTCATGTTCTTTCCAATCGATGGGATCGCGTTCGAAAAATTGCAGCGAGCGGTCTAGTCCGGCTTCCTGACCACTGTAAACAAGCGGCATACCGTCCATTAAAGCAGAAAAAACGATGGAAGCATTCAAAGCAGCGCCAAAATTGGTGAATTGAGTTCCTTCCCACGAATTTTTGTCGTGATTGTCGATGAAATTCATTCGGATTCCTTCTTTTGGAAAGATAGAGACATGTTCTGCGATGTAGGCTTCACCGAGGGACTTTACACTTTTACCGCTTATGGCAATTTGATGAAGGATGTTCCACAATGTCCAGTTATAAGTTGCGTCGAACGCCTTTCGGTGAAGTTCTTTGTCTTCCGCTTCCGCCAGCATGAAAACAGGTTTTATAGCGTCAAGTTCTGTGCGCACATTTTCCCAGAAATCGATAGGGACAAAACTGGCTACGTCACATCGATAACCGTCAATGTCATATTCTTTCACCCAAAACTTTAAAGCATCCGTCATGTATTTCCGCAAACCAGGCTGGCTGTAATCAAAGTCGATGATATCATCATAATCCCGCCACGGCGTGGACTGGAATTTGCCGTCACGGGATTTCGTGTACCATTCCGGATGTTTTTTAACCAATTCATTATCCCAGCTGCTGTGATTCGCCACCCAATCAAGGATCACGTACATGCCGTGCGCGTGGATGGCTTTTACCAAACTGCGGAAATCGGCTTCTGTACCGAATTCAGGATTGATGCCCAAATAATCTTTCACAGAATAGTAACTGCCGAGACTGCCTTTGCGGTTTACCTCGCCGATGGGTTGCACAGGCATCAGCCAAATAATATCGATGCCCATTTTCTTCAGGCGGGGAAGTTGTTTTTCGACAGCTTTAAAACTACCTTCCGGAGAAAACTGACGAATATTCAGTTCGTAAAGTGTAGCATTTTTAACCCACTCCGGACTTTTCATTTCGACGTAGGGTTTGGGTTGATAAGCTGATGTGGTTTGTTGGGATTTCATAGTGAGGTGAAAGAGAAAGAATAGCAGGATGAGCGCACGTATCATTTGGTTCGCATTTTTTAATTCATTAAAAATAGCACTTATTTAAAAATTGAAATAAGACACTTTAGGTTCAATCTTTGCTGAAAAGTTATTAAAATTCAAATCTTCAATCATTTATGATTCCTAAAAAAATACATTACTGTTGGTTTGGTGAACAGCCAAAATCTGAACTCGCCGAACATTGCATCGCCTCCTGGAAACGCATCCATCCTGATTTCGAAATTATAGAATGGAACGATAAAAATTCGCCACTGAAGGATAATGCGTATGTGAAAGACGCCTACGCACAGGGGAAATGGGCTTTTGTTTCCGATTATGTGCGATCGAAAGTGATGTACGAGCACGGTGGAATTTATATGGACACCGATATGGAGCTCAAGCTTCCACTCGATGAATTCCTGGCAGAAAAAGCAGTTTGCGGCTTCGAGGTGAAAGGCGTGCCGTATTCCGCTTTCTGGATGGCAGAGCCTCAACATCAGTTATCCAGGGATTTTATGGAATGGTACAACCGCCAGGATGGGTTCTTTGAGCGCATCAATACTGACATTTTTTCTGAGATGCTTGAAAAAGAATATGGCGCCAACCGCTACAGCGACACCATACAGGAACTGAAGCATGGCGTGAAACTTTTTCCGTCGGTCTATTTCTCGCAGGATTTACCCAAAAATTATGTAAGTCACCATTTCAACGGCTCTTGGTTTGGCGGCGATGCAGAGAATACGCACAAGAAAATGGTAAATGTTTATGGACTTCTCGAAAGGCTCGTGAATTATCCGGATGCGCAAAAAGCGGTAGAGAGCATCATCAACAAACACAAAATTATCGATGTGAATGCGTTGCTTGATTTAATTCCGAAGGAAAAAATTGAAGCTTATTTGAAGGGTTAGGAAAACTGTATCATTCTAAAATTCAGTCTCTAACATCATTTTTCTCCGGAATAAATTCCAACAAATCTCCAGGCTGGCAGTCGAGCACTCTGCAAATGGCTTCCAATGTAGAAAAACGTACGGCTTTTGCTTTTCCGGTTTTTAATATCGACAAATTCGACAGCGTTAAATCGACTTTTTCCGAAAGTTCGTTTAAAGACATTTTGCGTCTGGCCATCATGACGTCGAGGTTTACTATTATCGGCATAGCTCAGACGGTTAGTTCGTTTTCATTTTGCAGTTCAATCCCTCTTTTAAAGATATTTCCGATGACGTAAATCACCGCTGCCATCAGTATAAAAGCCTCGCTGTCTACCCAGAATTCGTGTACGCCTACGGTTTCGAATCCGCGTTTAGTGAGTTGCTTTGCAGTTTCACGACCGAAGTAACTCAGCATCCCAATTGTGAAGGTAAAATAGCTGACCGTGTAAATCTGTTTTGAAATGAGATCTTTAAATGGTTTTTTCAAATCGATTTTGGTGGTAAGTTCGATGAGTTTATAAAAGAGGAAGGCTTTCAGAACCGCAACGGACAAAATTAAACTGTAAATGCTGTAAAATGCCATCTGGCTGCGTGCGTACATGGGGCTGAGATCCAGTTTTTGGTAAAGTAGAGGTACGGTTTCAGGCTTAAATATGCTGAAAGCAAACGTCACAAGCAGTGCGCCGGCCTCGATGCTAAGGCCTACAAAGATAATCCAGGCAATTACATGCAGCGCTTTGAATACGAAATCATCTGTGTTTTTCATGATTGATAAGTTTAAATGTTTATTCAAATGTAATAAATAATTATTGATAAACAATAAATATTTATTTAAATAAAAATTTAATCACATAAGAAATCCATCCTTCAAAAGAAAGATGGATTGTTTATGTAAAATTTCTGTCGTTGCTTTTTATGCGTCAGAATATTTCAATACAGTTTCTTCAAACTGCTGAATGTCAAAAGGTTTTGCCAAATAATCATCTGCGCCTGCAAGTGAGGCCAATTCACCGATATTGCTGTTCGCCGAAAAATAAATCACGGGAATGTGGCAAAGGTCTTCATGGGCTTTAATACGTTTTGTAGCTTCCACGCCGCTGATGTCCGGTAGCCAGTTGTCCATAAATATCAGGCTGGGCATGAACTCCAGGACCTGTTCTTCTACATCGGTTGTAGTAGGTGAGGTCTGTACCTCGTACCCCAGATCCTGCAGAATCTCGGTGCAAAGCTCGAGGATTTCCTCATTATCATCAAAAATAAATACTTTCTTATCCATATTATATTGTTGTCATTTTGCTAAATTATTAATAAATACGGGCATTTCATCCGGTGTAAGTATGGCGGTTGGAGTCAAGATTTCCAGTGCATGGGCCGGCATATAGCTCACCACCGCTGTGGCCGGATCCTGTACCAGCGCCATTCCTTCTTTTTCCTTCACTTTCACCAAACCTTTGCTGCCGTCACTATTGGCACCGGAAAGCAGAAGGCAGGCGAGTTTGTCTTTGAAAACATCAGCTGCACTTTCGAAACTTACGTCCAGCGAAGGTCGGGAAAAATTCACTTTCTCGGAAGCGTCCAGTGAAAAAGTTCGGTTGCCCTCGATGAGCAGATGATAGCCGGGTGGCGCAATGTAAATCGTGGCCGGTCTTAGTTTTTCTTTTTCTTCTACTTCCTTTACCGAAAGTTTGGTTTTGGCTGCGAGAAGATCGGTAAGTACATTGTCTTTACCCGCCATACGGTGCAGCACCAGGATTATAGGGAAGGGAAGTGCAGCATCCAAACCGGGAATAATTCTGAGCAGAACTTCCAGGCTGCCGGCAGAGCCGCCAATCATCAGCGCATCACAGTTCATCATCAATTTATTTTTCGCCAGATCTTTTCGCCTTTCAGCCGTTCAAAATTTTTAGCTACCGGTGAGAAGTCGAGGGATTCCTTAGTTCCAAGGGCCAGATAACCGAACTTTTCGAGGCTGTTGTCAAACAGTTCAAATACTTTATTCTGCAGCGGCCGGTCAAAATAGATGATCACATTTCTGCACAGGATAAGCTGGAACTCATTGAATGAATTATCCGTAACCAGATTATGACTTGAGAAGATGATTTTCGAGCGGAGTTCATCTTTCAGTTTGCCAAGGCTGTAATTTGCCGAATAATAATCTGAAAAATTTTCTGTGCCGCCTGCTGACAGGTAATTTTCGGTGTATAGCTGCAGCTTGCTCATCGGGATCATCGCCTGCGACGCATTTTCGAGCACGGTATTATTGATGTCTGTGGCGTAGATCAGCGATTTGTGCAGGAGTTTTAATTCTTTAAGAAAAATTGCGACTGAATAGGCTTCTTCGCCCGTGCTGCAACCCGCGACCCAAATTCTGATGAAAGGATACGTCCCGAGTCGTGGCAGGATCTCCGTCCGTAAAGTGCTGTAGAAAGCCGGATCGCGAAACATTTCGGTGACATTAATGGTAACCTGTTCCAGAAATCTTTTAAAATAAGCCGCATCGGTTTTTATCCTGTAGCGGTATTCGGCAAAACTTACGAACCTGTCGAGTTCATAAAGCCTCACGATGCGCCGTTTGAGCGAGGCACGTGAATAGCCCGTGAAATCGTATCCATAGACTTCAAGCACGTCAGAAAGCAAAGTTTCCAGGTATTCGTCGCTGCGTTCAGAGAGCACCTTTATTAAATATTTAATTGTTTAAGCACCTGCAAAAGTTCGTCCACATTCACAGGTTTCGAAATATAGCCGTCAGCACCTGCGGCCAGGCACTTTTCGCGGTCGCCGGTCATCGCCTGCGCCGTCACAGCAATCACCGGAATCTGCTTCAGGTTGCCGGCGTTTTTCATCACGCTTATGGCTTCGTAACCGTCCATTTCCGGCATCATCATATCCATCAGCACCACACCTATTTCGGGTTGGGCCTGAAGAATATCAAGGCCTTCGCGGGCACTCTGCGCGGAAACGCATTCGTACTTCTTGGCCGTCAGCACCGCGCTCAGCGCAAAGATATTCTTGCTGTCATCGTCTATGATCAGTATTTTTTTCTGTTCGCTCATTTTTGCGATGTTTATTTAAAGTTTATCATAAAGCCAAACCCGCAAAAGTGAGATCAGCTGGTCTATGTCCACAGGTTTCGATATATAGTCTGATGCGCCTACGGCGATACATTTTTCACGGTCACCCATCATGGCTTTGGAAGTGACAGCCAAAACCGGCAGATTTCGGTATTGCGCCATCGAGCGGATCTCCCGAATGCTTTCATAGCCGTCCATTTCCGGCATCATCATATCCATCAGCACTACATCGATTTCAGGATTTTTGTCTAATGCTTTCAGCGCTTCTTTCCCATCCATCGCCGCAATCACCGTCATGCCATGAATTTCGAGAGCTTTTGTAAGCGAAAAGATGTTGCGCACATCGTCGTCAGCAATCAGTACTGTCTTCCCTTTCAGGATATTACGCAACTCGCCGGTGAGACTCAATGTACCAGCAGGCTGAAGATTCTTTCGGTTTTTTTCCTCTACAAGGTGCAGAAACAGACCGGCTTCATCCAAAATACGCTGATAAGAGTAGGCGGTTTTCACCACGATGGAGTCTGCGTACTTCTTGATACGGTTTTCCTCGCCCTGCGACAGGTTTTTCCCCGTAAATACGATGATAGGAAGCTGCTCTAAACCTTCGCTCTGCTTGATGGTCTCAAGTGTGTCGTACGCATTACGGTCGGGCACGCCCATATCCAGTATCACACAGTCGATTTCACGGCTGCGGAGTGAATTGATACTGTCACTTACATTCGTAGCGATATCGGTGGTAATGTTATTCGCGCTAAGGAAATAGCTTAAAGCTTTTGCGTGCTGCTCATTCTCTTCTACGATCAAAACCTTCTTTGGGCCTTTATTCAATGCGTTTTCAAGCTTTTTGAATATCTCCTGCATCTGCTCGAGTGCGAAAGGCTTATTGATGAAATCTACCGCGCCGCGCAGCAGGCTTTCCTGCTTGAATTTCATCGATGACATGATGTGCACCGGAATCGGCTTGGTTTCAGGATTCGATTTTAAGGCTTCCATCACTTGCCAGCCATCCATCACCGGCAGCTGAATATCAAGCAAAATAGCGAGCGGTTTGTAATGCTGAGCCATCTCGAGACCCACATCGCCGCGCACTGCGACAATTGCCTTATAATTCTTGCTTCGGGCATAATCTAAAAGTATCTTCGCGAAAGGCGTATCATCCTCAATGATGAGAATCACTTTGTCACCTTCGGAAATCGTATCACGGTCATCAGCAACAGGCTGCGGAATGTGGTCGGCAATGTAACGTTCAGGCTGCTTTTCCGTTATTTTTTCGGTAATGCCAGTTGGCGCGGTTTCTTCCACCTTCTCTGCGGTGTGCAGGTTTTCACCATCCAGCGGAATTGTTAAGGTAAATTCACTGCCTTTACCTTCGGTACTGTTCAGCGTGATGTTTCCGCCCAGAAGTCTCGCCAGTTCGCGACTGATCGAAAGGCCCAGACCGGTACCGCCATATTTGCGTTGCGTGGAGCCGTCTGCCTGCTGGAAGGCTTCAAAAACAAGGCGCATTTTGTCTTTTGCAATTCCAATTCCGGTATCGATAACTTTAAAGACGATATTTTCTTTCTCACCGGAAACATTAAGCGTAATGCTGCCTTCGCCAGTGAATTTGATTGCATTAGAAAGCAGGTTTTTAAGGATTTGTTCCAGTCTCAGTTTATCGGTACGCAGCGTCGTAACCGCGTTTTCCTCCACATTAATATTAAGTGCGAGGTTTTTTTCTTTTGCTAAAGGCGAGAAAAGCATCTGCATATCCCGCGTGATCTCACTTAACGGTACTTCGCCGAATTCAAGAGTCATTTTCCCCGATTCAATCTTGGAAAGATCTAGAATTTCATCGATGAGTTGAAGAAGTCCCTGACCCGAGCTTTGCATCACTTCGGCATATTCCACGTATTGTGGGTCAAGATCTTCACTTTCAGACATCAGTTTGGAAAGGAGCAGGATGGAGTTGAGCGGTGTGCGGAGTTCGTGCGACATATTAGCCAAAAACTCAGACTTGTACTTGGTGCTTTGCTCAAGTTCAATCGATTTTTGCTGAATGTCAAGATTCCTTTGTTCAATCAGAACATTTTTTTCCTCGAGCAGAGCGGTTCTTTCTTCGAGTTCCTGGTTGCTCTGCAAGAGTTCTTCCTGCTGCACACGAAGTTCTTCCTCTGATGCCAACAGCTTTTGAGACTGTGCCTCGAGTTCAGCATTGATGTTTTCAAGCTCCGAGTGCTGCGACTGCAGTTCTTCAGACTGTGCCTGCGTTTCTTCCAGAAGTTCCTGCAGCTTGATCCGGCTTTGCGCACTGTGGAATGCCAGTCCAATGTTCCCTGCAACGGTTTCTAAAAACTCCAGCTGACGTGGTGAATATTTCCGCGTACTGCCAAGTTCGAGCACGCCAAGCGGAATATTATAACGCGTAATCGGAAGCGCCACGACATTTGTAGGTTTGGTGCCACCGGCGGCGTAATTAATCGTAATATTTGATTCAGAAATATCATCCACAAGCTGCATTTTTCCTGTCCGGAAGCTTTCACCCGTGATGCCTTCCCCGATATTTAGCGAGGTCGGCCCGTTTTCACGTGACATTGCAAAAGAGCCAGACAGGTGTAGGAAATTATCCTGCTGAAGATAAAGTGCTGCTACACTGCTGCCCGTGAT
This sequence comes from Kaistella pullorum, assembly GCF_014837035.1. GTDB lineage: Bacteria > Bacteroidota > Bacteroidia > Flavobacteriales > Weeksellaceae > Kaistella > Kaistella rhinocerotis. Next base: position 24,878 of record NZ_JACSPS010000002.1, read on the forward strand.
TTCGGTAATTGTCTCAAGCACTGCTGAAGCCAGGTTTTCGATGGTTTTGTCACCCATCATGCGGTCGTTCAATGTGGCCACAGATGAACTGAGCCATTCTTTGGTTTCCAGTGTATTGAATGAATCTTTAAGCGATGCAGCCATTCTGTTCAATGGTTTTGCTACATTCCCCAGATTTTGCTGTGCGTTTTCGTCAGATAATATGTCGTAATCACCGTTTGAGATTTGGCTTGTGACCTTTTCGATTGCTTTCAGGCGGTTTTCCGTTTCCAGGTTCTTTTCCTCAAGTTCGCTCGTCAGATTGGTTTTCTCAAGGAAATCCTGATTTACACGGCGGAAGAATACCAAGGTAATGGTAATTGCTAAAATTGCCGAAAAGATAATCAGGATCGGCGTGTAGGAAGCAAATTTGTTCATGCTCTCCGTGCGGGATGCGAGCACATTCTGCTCCGCAGACTGCATGATTGAAACCATATTGCGGATTTCGTCCATGTATTTTTTGCCCTCCAGCAACTGTTCCGCTGATACCGGATTATTGACGCGCTTGTAATTAAGGTTTCTGTCCAGAATCTGGATGCGCGTATCGATGCTGTGGCGCAGCTTTTCCATGTTGCGGCTCTGCTCCACAGAATGCGTAAGCTGGACCGAAAGGTTGGTAATTGCCTCGTCTATCCGGCCCTTCGAGCGGTTGTACGGCTCCAGGAAACGTGAATCACCGGAAAGGAGATAACCACGCTGTCCGGTCTCCGCATCTTTCACCAAGGAGAAAATTGTCTCAAGATCCCTGATGTTTTTATTGGTCTCGCGAACCATCGCGGAACTGTCTATAAGGTTTCTGATGCTTATAAAGGAGGCGGCTGAACTCACCAGTAATAAAAGGAGCGAAATGCCCAGCCCAAAAAGTAGATTTCGGTTAAAACTCATATTTATAATATTTCAGATTGCGCATGCACAGGATGCAGCGGAAGAGTAAAGTAAAATTCGGATCCTTCGCCGGGTTGGCTGTTCACACCGATTTTGCCGCCGTGACGGTCAATGATTTCCTGGCAGATGTAGAGCCCGATGCCCAGACCCTGGAAACGCTCAGAGGTTTCTTCGATTCTGTAAAATTTGTCGAAAATCTTCTGTTGATGTTCTTCAGACATCCCGATACCGAAGTCGCGGACGGAAAAATAGACGCAGTCATCACGAAGTTCTGTCATGATCTCTATCTGGTCGCTGCCGGGAGCGTATTTGATCGCGTTTGTTATAAAATTGATGATGACCTGCTCAATCCGCATTTCGTCTCCAAAAATCTCAGCACTCACAAAACCGGATTTATGCATTTTCAGCTGCGGATGACTTTGCTGCATCACTTCCACAATATGATCAAGCACTTCATCAAACGAAAAATAACGTCTGTTGAACTTCAGCTTGCCACTTTCTATTTTTGAAATATCGAGCAGGTCGGCGACAAGCAGATTAAGTTTTTCTACCTGATTCTGCACTTTTGTAAGTCTCGACCTTGTCGTTTCGATATCATTTTTTTCAAGGCTCCTTTCAAGCAGCTGAATGTATCCTTTGATACTCGTCATCGGTGTTTTGAGTTCGTGACTCGCGATGCTGATGAACTCGTCTTTTTTGCGTTCCGCTTCTTTCCGGAACTCAATTTCTTCCTGCAGTGCAACCTGCATTTCGTGAAGTTTACGGCTCTGTTCGTAGATTCGGTAGAATGTTTTCACTTTCAGCAAAAGGATGTTCATATCTACCGGTTTGCTGATATAATCGAGCCCGCCGGAAGAATAACCTTTCGTAATGAGGTTCACATTCGCGCTTGCGGCAGACAGGAAGATAACCGCGGTTTCTTTCGCTTTGCTGTAGCCCGAAATGGCTTCAGCGACCTCAAAACCATCCATCCCCGGCATCTGAACATCAAGGATGATGAGGACGTAAGATTTCTTAAGGATTTTTTTTAATGCTTCCTCGCCCGACGAGGCCGTATCGACTTCAAAATCGTTTTTTTCAAGCACCTTTTTTAAGGAAATAATATTTTCGGGCGAATCATCAACGATTAAAATCATTTGCTTCAAATAAGTTAATAATATACAAAGTCACCAAAGATAACCATTTCAAATTTTGTTGCCAAAACGCGTGGCCATCGCAGCGTTGTGATCATAGGTTTATTTTGATATATTAAAAAAAACCTTCGCCAAAATATTTTGACAAAGGTTTTAGGTTAAATAGATGCAGCCGGAATATTGGTTATTCGGGACTGCTCGACAGTTATTGTTGATCTTCTTCCGCCGCTTCCCAATTGATGGAGTTGTATGCTGACTCGGTAAGTAATGAATCGGCTTCTTTTTCCTCGGCTAAAGTAGCTTCAAGCAGTTCCACAATTTCCGTCTCGCCGAGCGTGTTTGCGAATGCGGAAAGTGTTCCGTAAGATGCAATTTCGTAATGCTCAATTTTTTGTGACGCGGAAATGATGCCGGCATCGCGAACTGGTCCCGGTTCCGTTTCTTCCAGGATGCTTTCGCCTTCCTTGATGAGGCCTTCCATCGCATCGCATTTTTTGCCACGGCTGGATTCGCCTAAAATTTCAAAGATTTGCTCCAGGCGCTGTACTTGCCCCTCCGTTACCGCAATATGATCTTCGATGGCCATCTTAAGTTTTGACTCTGTGGCATTGTTGGCCATTTTGGGTAAAGCTTTCAGCAGTGCGCGTTCAGCATAAACGATGTCTTTCAGTTCATCCACGAAAAGCTCTCTCAGTCCTTCTGCTGCGGAGCTTTTTGGCTGTACCTTTCGTCCCTGTGATGTGTTTGTATTACTCATAATAATATTTTTTTTGTTTTTATGAAAATACAAATATCAGACCTCAACAACCCGAGCTGTTTTAAAATTATATTAAAATCTACTCTATAGACAATGCTGCTGAACTAAATTTACGACTATTCCAACCTTACAAAAGCGCCTGTTTCTGCACTTTTCAGTGCGGCTTCAATGATCCGCATATTCAGGATGACTTCCGATGCGGGAGAGGGTAGTGGTTTTGCTGCGACAAGATGATGCGCTATAGCGTCGAAATAATCCATATAATTACCGGGTTCACTTGTGGTGTTGACCCGATGCGCCCCGTTGGAGTCTTCATAGATTAAAATGCCGTCTGCAGTTTCCAGTATTTGCTGCCAGTCCTGTCCGAGTGGTGCCGCACCAGCTATTAGTTCCTGCTCCTGTGCATCGCTGCGCATCTGTAAAAAGGAACCGCGGGATCCGTGCAGTATGTAAGCGTAGGCACTTTCCTTTGCAAACACAGTAGATTTCAGCCGGACGCGCAGGCCATTTTTGTAACGAAGCAGAATGTCGAAATAATCATTTGCGGCCGCCTGCTCTTTCATCGTGAAAACATCGGCGAAAACGCTCGTCGGCGGACCAAACAGAACCATGGTCTGGTCAATAAGATGTGAACCCAGATCGTGCAAGGCGCCTGCTCCGGGCAATGCCGGATTCTCCTTGTGGTCTTTTGTGCCGGGGGTAGTACGAAAACGGTCAAAACGGATCTCAACTTCTTTCAAAGCGCCGAGTTTTTCACTGGCGATTACCTTTTTAACCTGCAGGAAATCGCGGTCAAAGCGGCGGTTTTGGTAAACACTGATGAATTTCTGATGTGCACGTGCCAGTGAACTGAGTTCTGCCGCTTCAGCCACCGAAACTGTGAAGGGTTTCTCCACAATGAGGTTTTTGCCAGCTTGAAGCGCTTTTTTCGCAAATTCAAAATGAGTCTGGACGGGTGTATTTACGACTACGATATCTACGTCCGAATCGCTCAGCATTTCCTCTACGCTTCGGTATATCGTAGCATCCGGATATTTTTCCCGTGATTCGTTTTTTGTGCGTTCTACAATTGCCGAGAGCAAAAAATTGGGGTGCTGTTTCAGGAAAGGCGCATGGAAGACTTTTCCGCTCATTCCGAAGGCGCAAAGGCCTACTTTAAACTGTTGCATAGCTTTTAGTATTCAGATTTTTTCGCTTCATCCCAAAGTTCATCCATCTGTGATAGCACCAGATCTTCGATTTTTAAATTTTTAGCCAAAGCCAAATTTTCCATTTTCTGGAAACGGGAGATAAATTTAAGATTGGTCTTTTCAAGCGCAGAATCGGGATTTAACCCTGAAATCCGGGCATAATTAATTAATGAAAAAAAGACATCGCCAAGTTCCTGTTCTTTCTTTTCAGGATCGGTTTCTGCGTGAAACTCGCTGAGTTCTTCATCCACTTTCGTCCAGGCATCATCAGCATTAGCGAATTCAAAACCAATTCCTTTCACTTTATCCTGGATTCGAAAGGCTTTCACAAGAGTCGGCAAACCTTTCGGTACGCCGGATAGGATCGATTTGTTGCCTTCCTTCAGTTTGAGTTTTTCCCAATTCTCTTTTACTTCGTCTTCATTCTGAACCTCTACATCGCCGTAGATGTGCGGATGGCGGTAGATGAGTTTTTCGTTCAGCGCATTGATAACATCTGCGATATCAAAACTCTCTTTTTCTGAACCCAACTTCGCATAGAAGACCAAATGAAGCAGTACGTCGCCCAGTTCCTTCTTTATTTCGGGTAAATCTTCTGCCAGAATAGAATCTGAAAGTTCATACACTTCCTCGAGGGTGAGGTGACGCAGGCTCTGGAAATCCTGCTTACGGTCCCACGGACATTTTTCGCGTAGATCATCCATTATATCGAGCAAACGCCCGAAGGCTTCGAGTTTTTCCTGTCTTGAATTCATTTAGTTTTTAGGTTGAGGTTAAGGTTAAGGCAAAAAAAAACTTTGCCAGACCGGTGACCTGACAAAGTTATTCAATATTACAAAATGGCTTAGCCCATTTTTCGGTGTGTGCTTTTTGGAGCGCCTTTCGCAGCAGAAGATGATGCTTTGGCTTTTGGTGCAGCCGGTTTTTCTGCCTTCGGAGCTGGTTTTTTAGTCTCCACTTTTTCAGTAGAAACTGCGTCAGCTGGTTCTTCTTCCGTTGATTCAGCTTTTACAAAAGATTCCGCTGTGATGTAGCCGGCTTTGTGCAGGATGTTGTACCACTGCGCAAGTTTTTTGATGTCTGAAACGTAAACGCGGTCTGTATCGTAGTCTGGAAGTGCTTTCAGCATGAATTCGCGCAGTTCTGCATCAGTAGATTTGTGAGAGATCGTCTCCGTATAACCTGAATCTTTAGCAATGTTCTCAAAAACTTCAAAAAGCGGAACCTCTTTGTCAAAAGTGAACATCGCGATATTGTCAAGCAGGCTCACCTGCGATGTATTACCGATGCTGAGCTTCTTTTTTGTAAGTACATCTTCAATGATGAAGCCGTTTTTCAGCTGAGAGACGAGCTTGTAAAGACCCGGTTTTCCCGAAATTGAAATTATTTTTTCTAACTGCATTTTTTTCTTATTTTTTAGTTTAATTTTTATTCTTAAAGGCGGGTAATCTACTTAGGAAACCTCATTTTGTAGTTGACGGCAACGTCTCCGTTTGAGATTTTCATCAGTTTTCCTTTCACCAGTTTTTTCTTCAGGCTGCTGAGGTGATCCGTAAACAGAATTCCTTCAATATGGTCGTATTCATGCTGAATCACACGTGCGCGCATATCTGAAAATGTGTCTGTATGCTTCACGAAATTCTCGTCGTAATACTCAATGACAATGGTTTCCTTACGTTTTACATCTTCGCGGACGTCGGGAATAGAAAGGCAGCCTTCATTAAATTTCCATTCTTCGCCGGACTCTTCGAGGATTTGCGCGTTGATAAGCACTTTCTTAAAATCCTTCAGTTCATCTGCAATGTCTGCATAATCTTCATCTTCCGCCAGCGGCGACAGATCTACCACGAAAAGCCTGATATCAAGGCCAACCTGAGGTGCTGCCAGCCCGATGCCATGCGCGGAATCCATTGTTTCAAACATGTTAGCAATCAGTTCGCTGAGCTCAGGATAATCTTTGTCTATCTCCTGACATCTTTTCCTTAAAACGGCGTCGCCAAATGCGCGTATCGGTAGTATCATTTTTGTTGTTGTTCTAAAAAATTCTGCAAAATAAGCGTTGCGCTCACTTTATCCACCAATCCTTTTTCCTCACGCTTTTTCTTGTTTTTTCCACTCTGCGAAATGTAGAACGAGGCCATTTTGGAGGTGAAGCGTTCATCAAAACGGTTTACCGTAATATCCGGAAACTGTGTCCTGAATTTTTCTAAAAATTTCAAAATCTCAGTTTCAATCTGCGACAGATTTCCTTTCAGGTCTGTCGGGAGTCCAACTACGATCGCTTCCACCTGGTTCTGCGCAAAATACTTCGCTAAAAACGGGAAAAGGTTTTTGGTTTCTACGGTTTCAAGACCCGACGCGATGATCTGGAAATCGTCTGTTGCAGCGAGGCCGCAGCGCGCTTTTCCGTAATCTATTGCGAGGATTTGAGCCATAGTGCGCAAATTTAAGAAAATTTACCGAACATAAATCAGGTACAGCGCGCGGTAAATATTTGATGAAATTTAAAAATATTCCATAATTTTATTCCGTAAACTATAAGCTATGAAGACACTTTTACTTGTTCGGCACGCAAAAAGCGACTGGCCTGAAGATACAGAAGATTTTGACCGGCCTTTAGCGGAAAGCGGGATTCTGGATGCGCAACGCATGGCGGCGCACCTGCACGAAACCGGAATAAAAGTGGATCGGTTAATCAGCAGCCCGGCGCTGCGTGCACTGAGTACTTGTAAGATCTTCAATCAGCATTTCCAGGCGGATATGGAGACGAACAAGAAGCTTTACAATGCCAATGAAGGGAACTTTGTGTCGGTGATTTATGAATTGGCAGATGATACCGAGTCGGTGGCGATGTTTTCTCACAACAACGGAATCTCCAATTTTGCGAATACGCTGTGTGACAGTATTTTCGCGTTTTCCACCTGCGGTGTTGCCGCTTGGGAAATCGATTGTGATTCCTGGACTGATTTTGAAGGTGCGCCGAAAAAACTGCTGTTCTACCTGGAGCCTAAATATATTTAGCGCATACATTTAAACAAAACAAAACCCTTTCAAAAGTTAGTAGAAAGGGTTTTTATTTTGGTGTGAAGTGATTCTTAATCTACGCGCTGCAAATCCAGATCTTCAAAATCAAATGAGAAGTCAGTGATATCAGAGATCGGTTTCATTCTGGCAGAGGTTGCTTTTCCCTTTTCGTCGTAATTCAGGATCACAAATGCATCCGCATCATAGCTGCGGTCATCCCATTTCGCGATGAATGTATTGTGGCTGTAAGGAAGCAGATCTCCTTTCAGACGCGGCGAATTTTTGCAGCGGATGCGCAGTTTGCCGTTTTCCTGGCTTAAAATTATATCACCAAACCAGTTGTCACGGTAGGTCCCGATATACTGTTCAGGTTTTGGTTGAAGTTTTTTATCTTTTTTAAAGGCATCAGACTTGGCAAAAACTTCCTTCTTACCCTTTTCGTAATCTGCATTTACCTTCGCCATGCGGTCGCCGTATGTTTTGAGCCAGTTTTTATCTGCTATGCCGAGGTATGAATCTCTCACTGTGTTGGTAATGGTGCTGAAAGCCGCACCGCTCTGCTGATTGGTCAGCACCACAATGCCCAGCTTCATGTCGGGGATCAGCGTAAACTGCGTCACTGTTCCGATGAGACCACCGGTATGGTAAACCTGTTTGTGACCCTTCACATCGGTCAGGAACCAGCCCAGGCCGTAGCCCGCAAAATTGGAGTCATTCGCATTTTTGAGTGCTACCGGTGTATTGATATGTAGGTTCCAAAGCTGCTGAATCTGCTTGTCCGAAACCAGTTTTTTGCCGTCTTTCGTCGTGAAACCGTTCATCAGAAATTCCGCCCATGTATTCATGTCGGTGATGTTGCTGATGATTCCACCGGCTGCGTTTGCTGTTTCATTCCAGTCGTGAGGCACGGGAACAGCTTGGCCGTCCACGGGCGCGTGTGCTTCAATAATGTTTTTTACGTTGGCCTTTTTTGCGCGGCTATAGCTGCCGTAGCTCGCATTCATACCGACAGGTTTCAAAATTCTCTGCTCGATGAATTCGGCCCAGGTTAATCCCGATGCGCGGTGAATCACTTCGCCCGCGACAATGAACATGATGTTATTGTAGTCGAGTGTAGTACGGAAGGTATTTTCGGGTTTCAGGTAGCGCACATTGTGCACGATATCGTTTACCGTCAGGTTTCCACCTTCTGGGAAAAACATTAAATCGCCCTGACCCAAACCCAGACCTGCGCGGTGCGTAATAAGGTCTTTGATGGTGATTTCCTGCGTTACGTAAGGATCGTACATGCGGAATTCCGGAATATGCTTAATGACTTTGTCATCGAAACTTAATTTACCTTCATCTGCTAGCATCGCGAGTGCGGTGCCTGTAAAGCCTTTAGAATTTGATGCGATCCCGACAAGCGTATTTTCGTCCATCTTGGCTTTGGTATTCAGTGAAGCGACGCCAAAACCTTTTGCATAAACGGTTTTTCCGTCTTTAATAATGCCGACGGACATGCCCGGAACATCGAATGTTTTCAGCGTGTTTTGAATGAGTTCATCGAGTTTTTTTTCATCGATTTGGGCCAGCGCAAATACCGAAAACATTAGCAAAAGTGCGGAGAGATGTCTTTTCATTTGAAAAATTGTTTGATTTTCTACGAAGATAGAATTTTTTATACTTTTTTAATTCAGATCCAGCACGAACGTTCCGGTTCCTTTGGCACAGTTGCTGTTGCTCTCAGGCAGTCCCTTTAATTTTTAAATAGGGAAATTCTGCATCTGAAACAGCGGAAAACCTTAAATTTGTAACAAACCTTAAAGTAAATGGAAAGCAAAAAGAAATTCTTTCTCGAGTGCTATGAGCTCGGTATCATCAAATTTGGTCGTTTCACCCTGAAAAGCGGTATTGAAAGTCCGTTCTATGTGGATTTGCGGCCGCTGGCCTCGGACCCGAAAATCTTGAAACGGCTTGCCAATTACCTTTTGGATATGCTGCCGCTCGATAATTTTGATTTGATCTGCGGTGTTCCGTATGCGGCGCTGCCTATGGCCACAGCAATGTCTTTGGAAAGTTATCTTCCGCTGATCATTAAACGAAAAGAAGCCAAAGAACACGGCACCAAAAAACTAATTGAAGGTATTTATAAAAAGGGACAAAATTGCCTGCTGGTAGAAGACGTAATCACCTCCGGCAAATCTTTGCTCGAAACCATTCCGGAGATTGAAGACGAAGGCATCACAGTTTCTGATATTGTGGTGGTTCTCGACCGCGAACAGGGCGGAAAAGAGCTGTTGGAAGCTAAAGGATACCGTGTACATACCTTATTTACCATTTCTGAAGTCTGCAAAATGTTGCAGGAAGAAGAGCATCTTTGCGATGAGGATGTTTTAAGGATCAATGATTTTTTGCGCGGAAACCAAATTACTTTTAAGGAAGATGTGCGCCTGACTTACGAGCAGAAACTGGAAGTGGCGGAGCATTCTGTAGCTAAAAAGCTGCTGGAAACCGCTATTGCAAAAAATTCAAACCTGATCGCTTCGGCTGATGTGCTTACCACGCAGGAGTTGCTTGACTTGGCCGATAAAATCGGACCTCATATTGTCGCCCTGAAAACCCATATCGATATCATCACCGATTTTGACCCCGATACCACTATCCTTCCGCTCAAAGACCTCGCGGTGAAGCACAATTTCCTGCTGATGGAAGACCGCAAATTTGCCGACATCGGTTATACGCAAGAGCTGCAGTTTTCGTACGGTATGTATAAGATTTCAAACTGGGCAGACTTTGTTACTTCCCACGTGATCGGCGGTTACGAATCTTTGGACTGTTTCCTTAATGTTGGTGTTGTCGCAATCCTCGGAATGTCTTCAAAAGGAACACTGACGGACAGAAACTATCACGAGCAGGCGCTGAAAGTAGCGCAGGATCATCCGAACGTAATCGGCGGTGTTTCGCAGAAGCAATTGCCGGAGAACCTTTTGCTGTTCACGCCGGGCATAAGTTTATCTGATTCGGGTGACGGGAAAGGTCAGCAGTATCACTCACCGGAGCATGCGATAAAAAACCTCCGGACAGATTTCATCATCGTAGGTCGCGGCATTTACAAATCCGATGACGCCGAAAGCGCTGCCTTACAATACAAACTGGCTGGCTGGAACGCTTATTTGGCAGAAACGGGTAAAAGTGCCAGGTAAAAAGTAAAAACAGCCCGTTGGGAGGTGTGTTCGAAGCTGTGCATATGGCGAAGAAATTCGCGTACGTGTTTTCATCTTCAAAAAGCGTAATTTTGCAGGCTATAATTTTATTTAATCATTTTTAATGGAACTCATTCACCGAAACCTACTCATTGGAATTCACGACGCACTGGAAGAAACATTTTTTCAGGACAGAAAATACGCCGACAAGGTCATTGAAAGGCTTTTGAAAGCCAACAGAAAGTGGGGCAGTGAAGACCGGAAAGTGGTTTCACAGATCTTCTATGATATCATCCGCTGGAAAAAACGCCTTGAGTATTACATGAGCGAAGGTGTGAAACCCAACAATATCTATAAAATGATTCTTACGTATTGCCTCTGGACCAAGACGCACTACAAAAAATTTGAAGAATTCGACGGTATTAAAATCGCGGACATCTTAAATAAACTTAAGAAGAATACAGTTCCTACAAAAGCCATTGAGCATTCGATCCCCGACTGGCTCGCTGAAACACTTGAAAAAGAACTTGGGCCAAAATGGGAACGTGAGATGAATGCGCTCAACGAGCAGGCGCCGACGATTCTGCGGGCCAATACCCTTAAAACATCCACTAAAGAACTCATCTCTGACCTTAAAGATGAAAATGTAGAGAGTTTCCCAATCAAGAATTATCCGGACGCAATACAGCTTGAGGAAAAGAAAAATGTGTTTCTCACATCGGCTTTCAAAGACGGTTTGTTCGAGGTACAGGATGCCTCTTCACAAAAGATTGGTGAACTTTTAGACGTTCAGGAAGGTATGCGCGTCGTGGATGCGTGCGCGGGCGCGGGTGGAAAAACTTTGCATTTGGCGGCTCTGATGAAAAACAAAGGACAGATCATTGCGCTTGATATTTACGAATGGAAACTTGCAGAACTGAAACGCCGTGCAAAACGAGCCGGTGCACACAACATCGAAGCGCGCTTCATAGAGGATAATAAAGTCATCAAAAGACTTCACGAAAAGGCCGACCGTGTGCTGATTGACGCGCCGTGTTCAGGTTTGGGCGTATTAAAAAGAAATCCCGATTCCAAATGGAAAATTGACCAGGATTTCATTGACCGTATTAAAAAAGAACAGCAGCAAATCCTGCAGGATTACAGCAAGATGCTGAAAAAAGGCGGAAAGATGGTTTACGCGACATGTTCTATTCTGCCAAGCGAAAATAATGAGCAGGTAGAAACATTCTTGAAGGAAAATGAGGGCTTCAAACTGCTTAAAGAAGAAAAAGTAATGCCGAGCGAAGGTTTCGACGGCTTTTACATGGCGCTCATTGCCAGGAAAGCCTAAAGGAATATTGTCGATAACAGAAGAAGCCATTTCAAATGCTGAAATGGCTTCTTTGTGTTTATTGATTTATACCTATTTCTTGATGAATTTGGAATTTACAACTCCGTTTTCGGTATGGATAAGGATGAGGTAGGTTCCCTTGTTCAGTTGCGCGACGGAAACTTTCTTGTCTTTGCCGTCAGCGGTTTTCAACAGTCTTCCGCTCATATCGAAAATCTCGATTTTGGAAATTCTCTGTTTTGTATCGATATATAAGATATCGGAAGTCGGATTCGGATACAGCGTGGTAACAAACGTCTTGTTTTCACCGGAGGCCAATACCGCAGACTGTGTGATTGCGATGGTTTTAGGTGAAACACCGCTGTCGCCGGAGACCAAAACATTGGCCGTGCGGTTCACGCCTGTTGTATTGGTTTGCGCGGACATGATCAGTTTCGCATCACCGTTCCCCGAGATTGAATTCTTAAAGTCATGTTTCCCTGTTAAACTCAGGTAGGAAAGATTGAGCCAGCTGGTGTCGCTGTTTGCGGTCCAGTTGACATTGTTGATGATGTCAAACGAAAAAGTATTGGCATTATCCGGATTATTGCTGATTTCGAGATTGGTCAGCTCCAGATACTCTTTGGTCGGGGTGAGGTACTTGGTATCTAAGTTGCCGAAAGTAGCGATATAGAAATTGGATGCCCGGTTGAAGTTTACCGGATAGTTTAAGATAGTACTGGCAGAGGTAAAACTTGAAACGTTTACTTTATCATTGCCGAACACCGAAAGCATGGGGTAGTTGTTCATACCGCTATCAACCACTTTGCTGTATTTAAGACTTCCGTCTGTATCCAGTTTCAGCAGTATTTTATTTCCGGTATTTGCATCAAAAAGATACTCTGTGCCATTAACCGACATTTTATCCTTTACGTATCCATACATATAGATGTTTTTATTCTCATCCAAACTGATGTTTGTATAAGCTGAGGTGTTGGAGTTGTTGGAATGCAGGGGTATCTGCCACATTACACTTCCGTCCGTTTTTACTTTGGCTAGAAACGGAATGTGTGTTTCGGGCGAATACACTTTCGGAACTGCAGCCATATCCAGACCATTGAAATTGGTGTCCGTATTGCTGATGCTGTAATAGCTGCCCATTAAAATGAAATTTTCCCCGTCAAATACAATGTCGTTCGGCCATGAATACCCTGTAGAACCGGCAGGTTGGTTTGCGTAGAAATTTTTTCCCGCGGTCACGTTGCCGCTGCTGTTAAATTTTAACATGAGATGATCCATATAATCTGGATTTGCAGGAATGGTAACACCGTCAAATACATAATTATTTCCCGTGTGATTGACTGGTTCTGTTAATAGATAAAGCGTATGCTGTGCGTCCAAAACAGGGAGTAAGGAATACGCACCAACATTCGGATAAGATTTGGAATACAGCAAATTTCCTGATGCCGAAAATTTCAATATAAATATATTGCCAGAAACAGTGCCCGACACGGTATTCCCATCCACTGTAAATGATTGATTGGTAATCCCGACCACATGTACATCGCCATTGCCGTCAGCTGTAATGGCAGCGCTGATAATTGCCGCCTGTGCCGGAATGAGCTGTTTGCTCCACATGAAATGACCATCCTTATTGGTTTTGATGATCACTTTTGTGCTTATCAGCGCATTTTGGTTAAAGCTTGCCGTATTTCCTGCGGCATCAGTGAAAATAGAGGTGGCGCCGCTTGTGTTCGCCAGCATCAGCAGGTTGTCGTCTTTATCAACAGCTGCAAAATCACTTGAAACGTTTAATTCCCGCGTCCCGGAGTCAGGATGGAACTGCGCATGCCACATCGGCAGTCCGTCTGCACGCAGCCTTGCGAAATGTCGTGCCGAGACGCCGGAACCGTTATCTACCTGTTTTCCGAAGAAATTGGCTTTGCCTTCAACGACGGACGTAACAAACAGTTGGTCTTTTGATAAATTGAGATTTTGCTGAAAAACGTGCACAAGCGAGCCGGAAATTGAGTTTGTTTTCTCTTTTGACCAGATTGCTGCTCCGGATAATCCATCATGAACAGTCGTGCTGAAAAGTCTGGCTGTAACGATGGATAAGGAATAATTATTCCCCACGCTGCTTACCAGTCCGTTTGTGAAAGGCTGCAGGGCGGAGGGTGCGGCGCCCGAAGAGTTGAAAGACAGCAACACTTTATACACATTGCCGCCTGTGGAGGACTGTGTTAATGTAGTCGTTGTCCCATTGGCATTGGTAAAAGTGTTAATGGTATTTCTACCGTCGAAATGATTGTCTGTGTAAATGACCCGGAAATTGCCTGTTGTCCCGTACGGTTTTACTGATGCGTGCGTTATACGGCTTTGTATACCGTAAATATAATCTGAGCTTAATGCTGAGGAAGTTTTGAAAAAAGCAACTGCACCCAGATTGGCATCGATCTTCGCCACGTAATTAAAAATTCTGTTATTTTCCTGAGAAGGGTTTGGATTGTACGTGTATCCATAGTTCGATGTTTCTGATATTAAGCTGGTGGAACCTTTGCTGAAACCTGAAAAGACCACTGCTCCGTCGGAAGAAATGGCAATGTCACTGACGTCTGTCCATCCCCCGAAATAGTTGGTGTCACTGTTGGCGGCTGCTTTCAAAGATGCAGTAAAGGAGCCACTTTTGTCTCCCTTAAGTATAAATCCCGTTTTTGCGGGAATGGTCTCCGTGCCGGCCATCACGCCATTGTCAGTAGTTGCTCCCGCAAGGTACAGGCTGTTGTTCAGCAGAGCCACAGATTTTACCTCGGTTTGGTTAAACTGGTTGTTGTACACGAGGTTTCCGTTGGTATCATTGATCCTGGCCACATAATTCTGATTGTAAACAATAAAAGTGTCAGTGCCGTCGGTTACACATTTTACCTTGGGGTACACCACATTGTGACCACCGGTTAACAGATTAACCCAGGCTGCGCTTCCGTTGCTGCTGATCTTCATTAAAAAAGAGGATGAGCTACCGGTAGCCGTGGCTGAAGTGCTTCCCGCAGTAATAGTGCCGCTAAACTGCCCGTAAACATACAGGTTTTCAGACGAATCAACGCTGACGTACCGCGGTGTGATGATCCCGCCGTTTCCCGCATTAAAAGTTTTAAGCCACATATTACTTCCTGTGGATGCATTTGACTTTAAAATAAATAAATCATCAACGCCTATGTTAGTGGCAGAAAGGCCGTCGACTCCAATCTCACCTGAATTGGCAGTACCTACATGGTAGGTGAAATTTGCAGTGGATTCTACAATTGATAGTGCGCTTCCCTTGACCGTATTAAGCTGTACCAGTCTGGTGTTGGGCAGTGTAACTTGTGCATTAAGCACCGGTTGGGCGAGCAGCAGAGAGGCAACTGCATTCCGCAGGCATCTGCGAAGAAGTAAATTTGTTTTCATGATCGGTGTATTAGTTTAATGTAAATATAGTCTTAATATAATAAGCGGAAAAATTTTAACCTTTTTCAGCAAAGTACGGTATTTTATTGAAAAGTTTTCTTTGTAAAAATTAATTGTAGGATGTTTTTCTTATAATGTAAAAAATTGTTTTGTTTTTTAAACTTTTGAGATAAGTTTGTAACCGACTTTTAACCATAAGCAAATATTTAATTAAAATTATAAACAAATGTGCGGAATAGTATGTCTTTTAGATGCAAAACAGAAAACGGAAGCACTCCGTCCTCAAATATTAGAAATGTCTAAAAAAGTCCGTCATCGCGGACCGGACTGGAGCGGAATCTTTCAGGATGAAAAAGTAATTTTCTCCCACGAAAGACTCGCGATTGTAGATCCAACCTCGGGTAAACAGCCACTGTTTACGAAAGACCGAAAAGTGGTATTGGCGGTGAATGGCGAAATCTACAACCATCAGGAGCTGCGTGCGGAGTTTCCAGACTATGAATTTTTAACCCAGTCAGATTGCGAAATCATACTTGCTTTGTATCGCAGAGACGGCAAAGATTTTCTGGAGAAACTGAACGGGATTTTTGCATTTGCACTTTATGATATCGAAAACGGAATTTATCTCGTGGGCCGCGACCATATGGGCATTTGTCCACTTTATCAGGGTTGGGACAGGAACGGAAACTATTATGTAGCGTCCGAACTTAAAGCATTGGAAGGCGTCTGCAAGACAATTGAAACCTTCCTGCCCGGACATTTCCTTTACAGTTTAGACGGCTTTGAGCTGCAAAAATGGTATCATCGTGACTGGGAAGATTTTGAGAATGTAAAAGATAACGTGACGGATATTTCCGCCATCAGAAAAAGTTTGGAAGCCGCGGTTCACCGCCAGTTGATGAGTGACGTGCCGTATGGTGTCTTGCTTTCGGGTGGTTTGGATTCTTCCATTATCGCGGCTGTTACAGCCAAATATGCGCGAAACAGAATCGAAAGTGGCGACACACAGGAGGCATGGTATCCAAGACTTCACAGTTTTGCGGTAGGACTGGAAGGTTCGCCCGATTTAGTTGCCGCTCAAAAAGCTGCTGATCACATTGGCTCTATTCACCACGAAGTTCATTTTACGGTTCAGGAAGGTCTGGATGCGGTGCGTGATGTAATTTATCATTTGGAGACTTACGATGTAACGACTGTTCGCGCATCGACGCCGATGTATTTGCTGGCGAGAGTCATCAAATCCATGGGGATAAAAATGGTGCTCTCAGGTGAAGGAAGTGACGAACTTTTCGGCGGCTATCTGTACTTCCATAAAGCACCGAATGCCAAAGAATTTCACGAAGAAACAGTGAGAAAACTAGGTAAGCTTCACCTGTACGACTGTCTGCGGGCCAATAAAGCCCTGATGAGCTGGGGAATTGAAGGCCGTGTTCCGTTCTTAGATAAAGAATTCATGGATGTCGCAATGACGGTAAATCCTAAAGATAAAATGATCAATAAAGCCGAAGGAAAAATGGAAAAATGGGTTCTTCGGAAAGCCTTTGAAGATTTGTTGCCGGAATCCATTGCGTGGCGGCAGAAAGAACAGTTTTCAGACGGCGTGGGATATTTGTGGATTGATTCGCTGAAGGATTTAGCTGAAAAAGAAGTATCGGATGAAATGATGTCGAACGCACATTACCGTTTCCCGCTGAACACGCCTCAGAACAAAGAAGAATACCGCTACAGAATCATTTTTGAAGAACATTTTCCGAGTGAGACCGCTGCCGCAACAGTACCGTCTGTTCCTTCCGTCGCGTGTTCAACACCGATTGCCTTGGAATGGGATGAAGCTTTTAAGAAAATGAACGATCCGAGCGGCAGAGCAGTGGTGAGCGTGCATGAGGATAGTTATTAAGGATGGAGTAGGGAGTAGGGAGTATTGAGTATAGAGTATGGAGTTTGAGAGATTGAGGGTTTGCGGGTCTGAGAGTTTGACAATTGGAGAGTGGAGGGTTTGACTGAAAGTGGATTTAAGTGTAGGATTTTAATATGTGGCAGTTTGGGTAATTAAGAACTGATTACCACTGTGATTTTTCTTAAAAACCTCAAATTCATCCACACAAACGCTCAACAACTCAAATACTCCAAACTCAACTACTCTCAAACCCCAAACTCCCCAACTCCCACTTGGGTGTGCTTTTTGTTAGCTAAGCAATATGCCTAAGCTTTCCCAGACTTTTGACACGCCCACAAAGAAAATCCTGCCGTTCATCCTTGCCACTGCCATTTTTATGCAGATGCTGGATTCCACAATCCTGAATACCTCGCTGCCCTCCATCGCGAAAGATCTGAATGAGTCACCACTCGATATGCAGAACGCGATTATCAGCTATGTTCTCACACTCGCTTTGTTCATGCCGGTCAGCGGATTTTTGGCCGATAAGTTCGGCACGCGCAAAGTCTTCATTTTCGCGATTGCCATCTTCAGCCTCGGATCAGCATTTTGTGCAGCTTCCCAAAGTCTGACACAACTTGTTATTTCACGCGTCGTACAGGGAATTGGCGGCAGTTTGATGACTCCGGTGGGGCGGCTTGCTTTAATAAAGACTTACGATAAAAACGAATTGGTGCAGGCCATGAACTTTGCCATTGTACCGGCGTTGATCGGTCCCGTGTTGGGACCGCTTGTAGGCGGCTATATGGTTGACTATCTGTCGTGGCACTGGATTTTTTTAATCAATATCCCGATAGGGGTGGCCGGAATTATCCTGAGTATTAAACACATGCCCGAATACCGCTCCCAAACCATTAAATTTGATTTTAAAGGATTTGTAATTTTTGCTTCAGCATCCCTGTTGCTTTCGGTTTCACTCGAGTGGCTGGGAAATGCTTCAAATATTACACCTGTATTGCTGATCTTTACGCTGGGCTTCGTGATGATCTACTACTATTACAGACATGCGAAGAAGACGGATAACCCAATATTTCCGTTGAATCTTTTTCAGGTGAGAACTTTCCGCGTCGGTATTTTGGGGAATCTTGCGACAAGGCTTGGCATTAGTTCAATACCACTTTTGCTTCCGCTGATGATACAGATTGCGTATGATAAATCGGCAGTAGTTTCAGGCTGGATTGTCGCTCCAATGGCGCTCACCGCAATGTTCGGGAAGTCATTTGTGCTGAAAATCCTGAACACAGTGGGTTACCGGCGCACTTTGATGGGTAATACTTTCATCATCGGATTCCTGATTTGCTGTTTTGCCATTCCGGGTATTGAGACCAACATTATTTGGTTTGTACCAGTTATCGCGGTCCTCGGTTTTTTTAATTCCATACAATTTACAGCGATGAACACCATTACCATCGCAGATCTGCGCTCGTCACATACCAGCAGCGGAAATTCGCTTGTAGCCGTTAATCAGCAGCTTGCTATTGGTTTCGGAATCGCTTTTGGACTTATTGTTTTAAAACTTTTCGAAGCGAACACGATGGGGCAGACGGATCCGCACGCGGCTTTCCGCTACACTTTTCTGGTGGTTGGGCTTCTTACAATTTTGTCCGGATTTGTCTTTCGCAGATTGCATCACCGCGACGGCGATAATATGAAGACGGAAAATCTGCATTAGGCAGTAATCAAGCATAATTAACCTAAATCAATGTGTTCCATCATTTCTTAGCGTAATTTTGAGATATAAATTAGCTGCATTTAAACAACGAAAAGCTAAGAAGTAAACCATTTAATAATGATTTAAAAATAAGAAAGATGAGGAATATAGAATTCGGCTTGATGACATTTGCTGATATGGAGCCCGAAAAAGAACTAGGAAAAGGTACCAATGCGTACAGAAGGATACAGGATTTGCTTGAGGAAATAAAACTCGCCGATCAGCTGGGAATTGATATGTTCGGCATCGGTGAGCATCACCGTCCCGATTATGCGGTTTCTTCGCCCACTACCGTATTGGGCGCCGCATCTGCGGTCACAAAAAACATTAAACTTTCCAGCGCGGTCACAGTTTTGAGCTCAGATGATCCTGTGCGTGTTTACCAGCAGTTTGCGACGGTGGATGCTATTTCAGGAGGTCGCGCAGAGATTATGGCGGGTCGTGGCTCCTTTATTGAATCTTTTCCTCTTTTTGGGTTTGATCTTAATGATTATAACGAACTTTTTGAAGAAAAACTGGATTTGCTTTTAAAAATAAATAGATCCGAAAAGATTACCTGGAGCGGAAATTTACGCGCACCTATTCACGGCTTGGGTGTGTATCCACGCGCCGTTTCCGGCGAGATTCCTATCTGGCTTGCGGCCGGAGGTACGCCCGCGTCTGCAGTTCGGGCGGCGAAACTTAAACTACCGCTTATGTTAGCCATAATAGGAGGTTTACCACGGCAGTTTACACCGTTCTTTGATCTTTACCGGAAGTCAGCCCATGAAAACGGAATCGCCGCCGAAGATTTACAGGTGGGCGTAAACAACCATATGTATGTAGGTGAAGATGCTGAAAAAGTAGCATCGGAATTTTTTCCGCATTACGCAAAAATGATGGATCGCGTGGGCCGAAGCCGCGGCTGGCAGCCAATGTCGCGCCCACAATTTGATTTCATGCGCGCGCCTGAAGGCTCGCTTCTGGTAGGCAGTGTAGAGCAGGTGGTGGAGAAAATCCTGTATCAGCATCAGCTGTTTGGTTTCACGAGATTCGTAGCACAATCGAGTCTGGGAACGCTTCCCCATGAACTTACAATGAAGTCTATCGAGATTTTCGCGTCGCAGGTGGTACCCGAGGTTAAAAGAAGGCTAGGCGTTGGTTAATGGTTTTTTTAAAATTAATTAAATGATTTTCAGACCATAAATTTAATAATCCCGAATCTTCATATTTCTTAACTTTAAATAAACCTGCTATGTCAAATATTGGCTTAATCATCGAAGAACGTGCAGCAAACATTGGTAATTTCCTGGTAGGAAGGCTGTTGCCGTTCCGCGAGAAGAGAGCGGTAGGACCATTCGTGTTTATCGATCATATGGGTCCGGCCGCGCTGAATGATTTTCAGAATTTGGATGTCGCGCCGCATCCGCATATTGGGCTTTCAACACTCACTTATCTACTTGAGGGTTCCATTCAGCACAAAGATTCGCTCGGTAACGACATCGAAATAAAGCCCGGTGCCGTGAACTGGATGACGGCCGGGAAAGGAGTGGTACATTCAGAGCGTACACCGGAATATTTGCGAAAAACCGATAAGAAGCTTCACGGTTTCCAGATTTGGGTAGGTTTGCCGAAAGAACTGGAACAAAGCGAGCCCACTTTCCATCATACGGAAGCCTCCGGAATTCCGCAGTGGGAAGTGGATGGTTTGCAATACAAACTTATCGCAGGCGACCTTTTTGGCAGAAAATCGACAGTTCCGGTGCATTCTAAACTCTTTTTCCTTGAAATTAAAAATACCAAAGCGGAAAGAATAAATATTG
Organism: Kaistella pullorum; assembly: GCF_014837035.1. Lineage (GTDB taxonomy): Bacteria > Bacteroidota > Bacteroidia > Flavobacteriales > Weeksellaceae > Kaistella > Kaistella rhinocerotis. Next base: position 45,296 of record NZ_JACSPS010000002.1, read on the forward strand.
GATCTGAACTTTTCGGTGAAGTAGGCATGTATATCCTGGAAGGCAGCGTGCAGATCGAGAATAACACGTACAGCAGCCGCCAGCTTCTTATTGCGAAAAACGCGCGGTTATGCGAATTTGAAATGGCTGAAAATTCAACGGTTTTCCTTTTTGGCGGCGAACCTTTTGAGGAAGAACGCTTTATTTTCTGGAACTTCGTCAATTCAGACAGGGAAATAATCGAGAAAGCGAAGAAAAACTGGCATGAACAAAATCATGATGCTTTCCCGCTGGTGCCCGGTGACACAGATGAATATGTGCCGCTGCCTAAAAATCTGCTTAACAGTAAATTGTCACGATAATCATCCTTTAAATAGGGACGTAAACACAATCACTGTTTTAGACAAAATAAATGATATGGTGACGTTTTAATGCGTAATTTAGTTACATACTAAAACACCTTTACCATGGACGAAAACAAAAAACTTACGCGGCAGACCGGTGCACCGGTGGCAGACAATCAAAATTCACAAACTGCAGGTCCGCGCGGCCCGCTGCTGATGCAGGATTTCTGGTTCTTAGAAAAAATGGCCAATTTTGATCGTGAAGTTATTCCGGAACGCCGGATGCACGCGAAAGGATCAGGCGCGTTCGGAACCTTTACCGTTACACATGATATCACCCAATACAGCAAGGCAAGCATCTTTAATACGATTGGCAAAAAGACCGAAATGTTTGCGCGTTTCTCTACAGTAGCCGGGGAACGTGGCGCAGCAGATGCCGAACGAGATATCCGCGGTTTTGCATTAAAGTTTTATACAGACGAAGGAATCTGGGACTTGGTGGGCAATAACACGCCGGTTTTCTTTTTCCGTGATCCTAAAAAATTCCCCGACCTGAACCATGCGGTAAAGCGGGATCCCAAAACAAACATGCGCAGCGCCAATAATAACTGGGACTTCTGGACTTTGCTGCCGGAATCCCTGCATCAGGTCACCATCGTGATGAGCGACCGCGGAATACCGCGAGGTTACCGCCACATGCATGGTTTCGGAAGTCATACCTACAGTTTTTATAACAAAGAAAATGTTCGGCATTGGGTGAAATTTCATTTCCGTACCCAGCAGGGCATCGAGAATTTCACGGAAGAAGAAGCCATTGAAGTGATAGGGCGCGACCGCGAATCTTCGCAACGCGATTTGTTTGACAATATCGAAAAAGGAAACTTCCCGAAATGGAAATTTTATATCCAGGTGATGACGGAGGAACAGGCAAAAACCTACCGCTTTCATCCGTTTGATTTGACTAAAGTTTGGTCTAAAAAAGATTTTCCGCTGATTGAAGTAGGGGAATTTGAGCTCAACCGCAATCCGGAAAACTATTTCCAGGATGTAGAGCAAGCCGCGTTCAACCCGACCAACATTGTGCCCGGCATTGGCTTTTCGCCCGACAAGATGCTGCAGGGCCGACTCTTTTCTTACGGCGACGCGCAGAGATATCGTCTCGGCGTAAATCATTTCCAGATTCCGGTGAACAAGCCTACCTGTCCTTACCACGCGTTTCACCGTGACGGGCAGATGCGCGTAGACGGAAACTATGGCGGTACTAAACATTATGAACCCAACAGCTACGGTGAATGGCAGGAACAGCCGCAATATAAGGAACCGCCACTGGATCTCTATGGAACGGCGTATGAGCATAATTTCCGCGACGATGATCAGGATTATTACACTCAGCCTGGCGATCTTTTCCGAATTATAAAAGCCGATGGTAAAGCAGAAGAACTTTTTAAAAACACCGCCGTGAACATTGGCGGCGCCGAAAAATTCATCCAGATCCGACATATCAGAAACTGCTACAAAGCCGATCCTGACTACGGAAAAGGTGTGGCATACACTTTGGGGTTGGATTGGGATGAGGTAGAAAATTTTGATATGACACCTTATGACCGCTGGGCACCGAAACCTACGCAACACGCTCAGCAATAGAACAAAAACGGCGGATCAAAATGATAATCCGCCGTTTTATTTTAGAAAATTTAAAACAAAAAAAATTTAATATATGACAGAAATAAAACATGAAAAAAACGGTTCAAAAGGCTCGTTTGATATTTACTATGACGGTAAAAAAGCCGGCAGCATGACGTACACGGGCGCCGATCAGGACACCATGATTATTGATCACACCGAGGTCAGCGAAGAATTCGGCGGAAAAGGTTTGGCCAAACAGCTTGTTTTTGCCGGAGCCAAATTCGCGCGGGAAAACGGAAAGAAAGTGATTCCGCTCTGCACTTACGCGAAAGCTACTTTTGAGAAGAATGCGGATATTCAGGATGTTTTAGCCTAAATAGCCATAAGTGCCAGACTGAAACCTTTCCGAGATGGAAAGGTTTTTTTGTAGTTATAGGTTTCCCTGCGCCCCGGATTGAACGGCATGTCTAAGCTCTTGCGCGGCAAAAAAAAGACTTTTTTGCCGCTCAAAGCGAGTAGTGAAAGCCGGAACAGGCGCCAAAAAAAACAGAATACGGTGGTTTGTAATGGCGAAACGTGTTGCAATACGCACAAAAAACTATATTTGCTGCACCAAAATTTTTTATAAAAATGAACCCAGCAACGGTCTTACTTTTATTCGTATTCGCCTACTTCATTGGGCTTCTTGTAATCTCTTATTTCACCAGCCGCAACGCCGATAACCAGTCTTTTTTCATTGGTAATAAAAAAAGTAAATGGTGGCTCGTAGCGTTCGGGATGATCGGTACCAGCCTCAGTGGCGTCACTTTTATCTCCGTGCCGGGTACTGTCGGCAAGATGACGGCGGGTGACTATCCTTTTGGCGGTTTCGAGTATTACATGATGGTGATTGGGTTTTTCCTGGGCTATTTCATTGTTGCCGCGGTGCTTTTGCCACTGTATTACCGGATGAACCTGACCTCGATTTACACCTATCTTGGCAGAAGGTTTAATGTGGAAGCACATAAAATCGGTTCTCTGTTTTTTATTATTTCAAGGTCAATTGGTGCTACAGCGCGACTTTATCTGGTGGTGAACGTGCTGCAGATCTTTCTTTTGGCAGATTTGGGAGTACCGTTTTGGCTTACCTCCGCTATTATCCTGCTAATGGTTTTGCTTTATACTTTTGAAGGTGGCGTAAAAACCATCGTGATTACAGATACTTTGCAGACTTCGTTCATGATATTGAGTTTGGTGGTTTGCATCGGTTTTATCCTTTCAAATCTGAATCTGTCAGCCGGCGAAGCTTATTCTACTCTTGCTGCAAAAGACTACACGCATCTGATCAATTTAGATGTGAACTCGAAGACTTTCTTCCTCAAAACTGTGCTGGGCGGCATGTTCATCACCATCGCGATGACCGGTCTGGACCAGGAAATGATGCAGAAAAACATTTCGGTCGATAACCTGAAAAATTCCAAAAAAAATATGCTCACGTTCGCGGCAACGCTGTTGGTCGTGAATCTTGCATTCCTTTTCCTGGGTGGGTTGCTTTACCTTTTCGCAATGGAGAACGGCGCGGTTTATTCGCAGATAGTAAGTGTTGTAAATGGAACTGAAAGCATCACGAATGTTTTTGGCTTTAAAGATGCGGCCGGAAATGTGACCAACGTGATGGGTGATGACCTGTTCCCGGCGCTTTCGCTGCAGGGTTATTTTCCGCTTTTCATTGCCGTGATTTTCATCATCGGTCTTATCTCGGCGCTGTTTCCGTCCGCGGATGGCGCGCTTACCGCAGTGACAAGCTCATATTGCGTGGATTTGCTGAATATGAACGAGGACCAAACCAAGACTGAAAAGCAAAAGAAAAGGCTTCGTATGAAAATCCACCTGATCTTTACGACAATTTTCTTCATTCTGATTATGATCTTTAAAGCCATCAATGACAAATCGATTGTTTACCTGATCATGGAAGTTGCGGGCTACACCTATGGTCCACTGCTCGGGTTATTTGCCTTCGGAATCCTGACGAAATTTCAGATCACCCGCAAATACGCGATCATTGTCATTACACTTTTGGCGCCGGTACTCACTTATTTGCTCAACTACCTAGTAACCGAAAATACCGCATACCGCATAGGTGTTGAACTGATTATTATCAATGGTTTACTTACTTTTATCGGGCTCTGGCTGATCAGAAATAAACACCACAAACAAGTGGTGTCGACACTTTAAAAAAAGAAAACCGGTTCAAAATGAATCGGTTTTCAAATTTATATCTAAAATGTAATTACTTCGCTGCGCTGGCTTTGATCAGGATCTGGAGGTTCATTTCATTTTTGATGAGTCCGTTTGCTACCGGCATCTGGAATTTCACACCAAAATCCTCTCGGTCGATGTCTTTTGGCTCCGTTGCGATCGTCACGATGCCTTCGCTCTCAGAAACATTTGCATTGAGCGTGATAGGTTTAGATATGCCTTTTATATTAAGATTTCCGTTGATTTCCGTGTTATAATCACCTTCAGGCTTCGCATTGACCGATGTGATTTCGAACGTAGCTGTCGGGAACTTTTCGGTGTCGAAAAAATCAGGGCTTTTTAAGTGACCAATGAGTTTGGCGTTTTGTTCCGAATCATCTTTTAGGTCTGTGGACGTCATTGAAGTCATGTCCGCCGTAAATTTTCCGCTTTCAAGCTTTCCTTCGTGCATTGTGATTTCGCCGCTTTGGAATTTGATGGTTCCAAAATGGCTTGCATTCTCAGATTTTACGATCTTAAAACCTTTCCATTCCACACGGCTGTTGGCCGTATCAATCTGGTAAACAGCGCCGTCTTTGGAAGTTGTAACGGCTGAAGTTTCACTTGTAGCCGGTTTGTCTTTCGCGCACGAAACGGCCGAAAGTGCGGAGAGCAAAGCGGTAGCTGCCATAAAACCTGATATTTTATTCATAAAAAGCTGGAATTTAATTGTTTTCGCTAAAATAATTAAATTATATTTAGGTTCAAAAATAATATGTTTGCAAGATGCTGCTAGAAATCCGCCACCTTTCTTTTTCATATTCTCCGGACAGGCCGCTGTTCCAGAATTTTAATCTCGCTTTGGAGCCCGGGCGCATCATGGCTCTCGCCGGTGAAAGTGGCTGCGGCAAATCTACACTTCTGAGTATAATTTATGGTTTGATAGATTGGCATGAAGGTGACATCATTTTCGATGGAAAAGCGGTTTTCGGGCCTAAAAAGAATATAGTTCCGGGTGAAGCTGGGATGAAACTCGTCGCTCAAAACTACGATCTGATGCCATACGCCACCGTGGCTGAAAACGTCGGTAAATTTATATCGAACATTAATCTTCAGGAAAAGCGGGAACGCGTCTCAGAACTGCTCGATGTGGTAGGTCTTTCCGGATTTGCTAATACACTGCCTAAGTTTCTGAGCGGCGGCCAGCAGCAGCGTGTCGCCATTGCGCGCGCACTTTCGGTGATCCCAAAACTGCTGTTGCTCGATGAGCCGTTCAGTAATCTCGATTACCCACGTAAACTGGAACTGCGTGAAAAGCTTTTCAGTTATGTCCGCAAGATGGATATTTCCCTCATTATTTCTACACATGAGATTCTTGAGATCATGCCATGGCTGGACCGGATCGTAGTATTGAAGGATGGAAGACTGATACAAAACGATTCTCCCGAGGAGACATTTAAAAATCCCTACAACGAATATGTTGCGCGGCTTTTTGGTGAGCTGAATGTTCTGACAGAACATCAAATGACCTTGCTAAAGGCGCAAAAAAAATTCTGTTATCCTCATGAGCTCCGCTTTGACGCGGATGGTACTAAAGCGGAAGTTTTGGAAAGTCGCTTTGCCGGAAGTTATTTCTGGAACAAACTGAAACTGGCAGACGGCCAGCTCCTGATGTATTCTGATGATCTCTTGGAGGGGCAAATTAAGGTTTCCAGGAAAAAAAATTAAGGAACTCGCCGTACAAATTTCAAACGGTAATAATTGGGAATGTATAAAATTTTTCGTAACTTTACTTTCCTGCATAAGGAAATCTTTGGTTAATTCTCTTTCTGCCTCTGAGACGAAGATTAGTCAGATTCTCTTTGACAATCGAGTTTTTTGAAACGGAACCCTGTCCAAATTTTTCCTTTTTCCTATTTTTGTATGCGCCGTTAGCCTTCCCGGGTTCGCGGCGTTTTTTTATGCTTTCTTCACAAATTCAGACTTAAGAGCCATCGCCCCGAAACCGTCTATTTTGCAGTCAATATTATGATCACTGTGCGGACGGAGCCTGATGTTTTTCACTTTTGTACCCGCTTTTACCGGTTTTGGTGCGCCTTTTACCGGAAGGTCCTTCATCACGATCACAGAATCACCGTTTTGCAGTTCGTTACCGTTCATGTCCAGAATCGTTTCGGCTGTATCGTTTTCGGCCGGATTCCATTCGTAAAAACATTGCGAACAAACCATCAGCTCATCCTGTTCATAGGTAAATTCGGATTGGCATTTCGGACAGATTTGGGTATCACTCATGATATTAAGTTTTTAAAAAATATACTTTTAGCGTTAGGCTAATTTAAAAATAAAAAACCACCCGCAAGCGGATGGTTTGTGGAGGATATCGGGATCGAACCGACCACCTTTAGACTGCCAGTCTAACGCTCTAGCCAGATGAGCTAATCCCCCAATTCAAAACGCAGAATAAGATCCTGAGATTTTTAGAACTGCAATGATACAAATTATTTGCCTGAAGTTGCAAGTGCTTTTGACATAATTTTTGAGGTGCGCTGAGCTGTACTTTGTGCTTATAAGCCGCTGCTAAAACCGTAGAAGACGGTCAGCTCTCTTTTTTTACGGCTGTGAGCGAGTAGACATGGGGAATTTTATTTCCATACTGTGGAATGCGATATTTTCCTTTTTCGAATTCTTCATTATGATGGAAACAGGCGTAGGGCGACCAATCATACTCGTTAAATTGCTGTATTTCCAGATTTGCGTTGATCAGGCTGGTGAGCACTGCAGAGGTCGGATGATTCCAAGTCACGTAATCAAGCACGAGCGGCGCTGTTTTTTCAGCGTAAGTCCCCGCAGCGGTTTCTACAATGGGTTTCTCGTTGAAGTAATTATATTTGATATGCGTAAAATCGTCATCAAAAATCCACACAAACGGATGAAATTCAACAAAAATAAATTTTCCGCCGGGTGAGAGGAAATGCGAGATCACTTTTGCCCATCTGCCGAGGTCTGGCAGCCAACCAATTGTACCATAACTCGTATAAACAATGTCGAATTTACCAGTAAGCAATTCAGGAAGTTGGTACAGATCTGCCACCAGAAAGCGGGTATTTGTACCACATTTTTCGGCCAGATCTTTTGCAGCTTCGATTGCTTTTTCAGAAAAATCAATGCCGGTGACAGTCGCGCCCATCCGCGACAGCGAGATAGAGTCCTGCCCAAAATGACACTGCAGATGCAGGATCTTTTTTCCTTTTACATCACCCAAAAGTCCGAGCTCGATACTGTTCAGTGACGTACGGCCCGATAAGAACTCGTCCACGAAATAAAAATCAGATTTAAGATGCGGTTCAACCCTCGCATTCCATGAATTTCTGTTGATATCGAGATAATTTTCCATGGCTTGCTGATTTCAATTGGATTTTGAAGATGTTTAGACGCCGTGCTTTTTTTATTTAAGAACGAAATAATAGAGTAGCGCCCAAACGGCAACGAAAAACAAACCTGGATACAAAACCGACTTCAGCGTTGCCGAATCTTTTTTCCACAAAAACAGGTATGCCAGGTATGCCGCGAAAACCACGGCGAGAAGTGCAGGTAAAAGCATATAGGCCATAATTGGGGATTTAGAAGGTGAAAAACGATCAGCTACAGACTTTGTTTATGTGTTTTTAGGTGCTGAACTACGTAAAGATAAGATTTTCAGTCTGAAAATCCGGAATTTTGAACCATTTAAATTCAACACCTACGCCGATTTATTTTGATGGAATGTTTTGTTTAAATTCGGCAGCTAAACAATTTGGATGAAACTTCTTTATTTGCTGATTTTGGTTTTTGGTTTAAATACGGGTGCTAACTATTATCAAGCAAGTGTTTATCTATGTGATAGCGCCGGTGGCAAGAAATATCATCTGACCAAAAATTGCCGCGGTTTATCGAACTGCCGGCACGAAGTAGTAAAAGTTACCTTAAAAAAGGCACAGTCGCTGGGTAAAACGCTTTGTGGACACGAAGATTAGTTCACCCCGATAAAAGATTCAATATTCATCGTCTCCTGTTCGCCATTTTCGAGGTTTTTAACAGTAATTTGTCCCTCTTCAATTTCCTGCGTCCCAAAGAAAACAATATTCGGAATTCCTTTCTTCTCTGCGTAAGTAAACTGTTTTTTAAGTTTGGCAGGTTCAGGATATAGTTCCGCGGCGATTCCCTGCTCACGAAGTTTACCGATGACTTTCATCGCTTCCAGTGATTCGGTTTCGCCGTAGTTTGCGAATAGGTACTGCACAGCAGAAGCATTAGTTTCCTGAAATAAACCGAGCTCTTCCATAACGAGATAAATTCGGTCCAATCCGAAAGATATACCGATTCCCGGTATATCTTTAACACCAAAAACTTCGGTGAGATTATCATAACGTCCGCCGCCACCGATGGATCCCATTGCGACGCCGTTTGCCTTCACTTCGAAAATAGCGCCGGTATAATAATCGAGTCCACGCGCGAGCGTAATGTCGAACTTCAGATTTTCCGCTGAAATGCCGAGGTTCAGACAACTTGTTAGTACAAATTCGAGCTCGCTCACGCCAGCTGTACCAATTTCGTTGCCTACAAATTTTTCTTTCAGCTCATTTAAGTTGTCTAACGCATTTGGGCTTTGAGCAAAAAGGAAATCAAGTTTGTTTATAGATTCCTGCGCAATGTTTTTTTCAAGAAGTTCTTTAATTACACCATCTCTTCCGATCTTGTCCAATTTATCCAGTCCTACAGTAAAATCAATCAGTTGCTCTGTTATACCTGCATATTCGGCTAAACCTGAGAGTATTTTTCGGTTATTCAGATGAATCGTGACCGGAATTCCAAGCTGGCTGAATGATTTCAAATATAGCTGAACCAATTCTACCTCCTGCCAAAGACTCTCACTGCCCACAACATCTGCGTCACACTGGTAAAATTCGCGGAAGCGTCCTTTTTGTGGACGGTCTGCACGCCAGACGGGTTGAATTTGATACCGTTTAAACGGAAACGTAAGCTGCCCGTGGTTCATCGCCACGTACCGTGCAAAAGGAACCGTGAGGTCATAACGCAAGGCTTTTTCCGAAATCTGGGCAATTAATTTCTGTGAGTTTTTATCATTCCAATCTGCTTCGTTAGCTTTTGATGCATAATCGCCAGAGTTTAAAATTTTAAAAATCAATCTGTCACCTTCTTCTCCATATTTCCCTGTCAACGTGGATAGATTTTCAAAACTTGGTGTCTCCAAAGGCTGAAAACCAAAAAGTTCAAAATTATTTTGAAGGACATTAATTATTGAACGGCGGTTGATCACTTCCTGAGCGGTAAAATCTCGTGTACCTTTGGCTAAACTTGGCTTCATTAAATATTGTAGAATGGTAGTTAGAATTCCTGCAGCTATCCTGCACAATCAATATGCAAAAATAAACATTTATGCCGACGTTTTTGGTGCCAGTTTTAAAACTGCTTCGATGTCAGCGAAAAACTCTAAACTTCCTCCAACAGGTCAATAATCTCAGCGCCGTAATTTTCGATCTTGTGCTTGCCGAATCCTTTGATACTGCACAGTTCCTCTTTTTTTGCAGGTTTAAACTTTGCGATAGACAGCAGTTCATTATTGGTCGCGATGAAGTAAACGGGAAGATTCTGGTTTTTCGCTTTCTCGCTGCGCCATAGTTTCAGGGATTCCAGGATTTTTATTTCATCAGGATTCAGTTCTTCGTTTTTCGTCGCTGCATATTTTTCGGTTTTTGCTTCATTCACGCTCATCTTCGTTTCTTCATAGTAGAGGATCACAGACCAGTAAGCTTCGTCATCGCGAACGAAAGCAGATTCATATTTTAGGACGTTGTTCTGCTGCAGAAATCGGTCGAGAACGCTCTGATCAGCATGGATAAACTCTTCCGAAAGGCGGATTTTCAGGATCTTTACTTTCATGACATTGTGTTTTGGTTTCATTGCACCGCTCGCTTTGAAGGAACGGTGCAACGAAAGTGAATAAAATTGTATGGATTTCAGTGTTATTTGCCGAGCAGTACAAGTTCTTCTACGCGGATTTCCGTCATGTAGTGCTTTGCGCCGGACTTATCATCCCAGCTTTTATACTGTACTTTCCCTTCCACTGCGATCTCTTTGCCTTTGTCGACATATTTTTCCATAATGTCTGCCAGTTTTCCGGGCACTACCAAATTGTGCCATTGGGTTTCCTCTACTTTTTCGCCCAGGCTGTTCGTGTAATGATCAGACGTTGCGAGACTTACTTTAGCGATCTTTCCGTTCTCGAAATTCACGATTTCGACATCTTTTCCTGTTCTACCGATTAAGGTAATTTTGTTTCTGAGTGACATAGCTTTAAAATTTAAAAGATTTAACATTAGTTCCGGATCTCACTGTTCATATCCGAAACTCTGTCGCAAAGGTTGCTCCGTTCTGAAAAATTAATCGGTATTGAAATAATTATTGTCGTTTGTAGTCGTTTGCATCGAATATGCGGTTGATATTCAGTTAGAAAACTATTAAAAAAAAAGGTCCAGCATCGCTAGCTGAACCTTTACATTTACTTTTATTCGAAATACCGATGGAAACTTTTGAATGAATCTTCGAGTTCATCTGCTATTTTTTCAGTTTCTTCCGCCCTAGTTGATTTGCCTAAACGGCTTATCAGATTCATATGATTTGTAAGCCAAACGTGCAGCACATCGTGAGATTTGCCCTTCATGGTGCAACTTTTAATCAGTTGCTCATTCGCGGCTTGAAGATCTGCGGCCAACTTTTTAGCGTCGCGCGTGTCAGAATCAAACGCGTCCAGTAAACGTTTTTGTTCATTAATGAAAGGCGTCATTTCCGCGTTGATTCGCCATTTTTTACCGTTGTCAAGTTCCAGTGCAACTGAATTGTCCGCATGATCATCAGATTTTTCAGTAGCGCGACTGCCGGACGAATCGTGCTCTGTCTGCGCAGCGGCATGATCGTGTGTTTCCAAATTATCATGTTGTTTTTCGCAGGAGATTACAAACGCTATTGCAAGCGCAGTAGCGAGTATCGCTTTTTTCATTTTCTTAAAATTTTTATGGTGGTTAAAAGGAAAATTCCTGTTAAAATTAATCTGAAGGCGAGTGCCATGAAGGTTTTGATCTCGTAAAGAACTCCGGATTGTATGTGGATGAACAGATAAACATAGCCAAGAAGAATGAAGCCCAATGCGACTGAAAGTGTGTTCTTTGCGGCCAAATTACCTTTAAATATAAAGTAAGCCGAAATTAAATACAGAAAACCGCACAGCCAGTTTGCCCAAACTACAGCAGTTACGAAATTGCCTTCTTTCTGCCGAATCCCAAACCAGTCGAACAGAACGGAACTGCTTACAAATAAAGTGATAAGTCCAAATAATGTCAGCGCAACCGTAAGAATTGTTTTGTTCATGAGGAGTGATCACGCACAGGAGCATGAATGTTCTAAGTTACGAAAGTCTGCACGCGCTGAAAATTTTTGCAAAATGATATTCTCCCATCAGGCAAAAAAAATGCGCAACCGACGGCTACGCAATATTTTAAGATTTGTATTTAATTATAAACCGAACTGACGGGCAAAAAGGTCCGGGAAAATTCCGAAAGCAATCATCGCGACAATCACGAAAACGGCGACAATATTATAGGTTAGCGGTACGCGTTCAGAAGTGTTGAATGTGCTTTCTTTCGGGAAAAACATCACCATGATGAGTCTTAGGTAATAGGCAATTGAAATTGCGGAACCTAAAATCGCCACAAGAACGAGGAATGGAGTAGACTTAATGGCCTGCGCGAAGATCGCGAATTTCCCCATAAAACCTGCTGTAAGCGGAATTCCCGCCATAGACAGCATACCAATTGCCGCAGCAACAGCTAAAATCGGCTCAGACTGTGCCAAGCCTTTGAAAGCTTCATAAGACGTTTCACGCTTCAGTTTTTCAACCCAAATCAGACACATCATCACTCCCACAGTTGCCAATGAATAAGCAAATAGATAAAATGCCAGATTGTACGCAGAAAGGTTGTTTAGTCCAAAGAAAATCAAAGCCAAATAACCTACGTGGGAAACAGAAGAGTAAGCCAGCATCCTTTTCGCATTGCTTTGTGCAAGTCCCATCACGTTCGCGAGGAACAATGTAATGATGATCAGTGTTCCGAGGATGTTAATCCAACTTGCGGTGATACCGCTGAAACCTATTGACATCATTTTGAATAGTGCGAAAAATGCTGAAATCTTTACCACAGACATCATGAATGCCGTAATCAAAGATGGCGATCCCTGATACACGTCCGGGCTCCACATATGGAAAGGTGCTAATGAAACTTTAAATGCGAGGGCACAAAGCATCAGTACCGCTCCGGCCGCGAACATAAAGTCTTTCGGATTTTTAGCTGAAAATTCGTGAATCTGGTAAAGATCGAAGCTTCCGGTACTGCCGTAAACCAATGCAATCCCGAAAAGAAGAAAACCTGTAGCGAAAGCACCCATCAGGAAATATTTTGCCGATGCCTCATTCGAGCGCAGATTGGTTTTGCTGCTACCCGCAAGGACGTATAGCGGAATCGACAGAATCTCTATACCCAAAAACAGCGTTACCAGGTTTTGGAAACCAAACAGTACGATACCCCCGCTCAGCGAAAAAAGCATCAGCGCATAGAGCTCAGACTGGTGGCTGCGGTGATTACTGAATGCGAATCCCGCGATGAAGAACAACAATAGTGTCACCACAATCGAGATGCGCGTGAAAAGGGCAGCATTGGCGCCAAACTCATACATCGCGCTGTATTTGCTGAAGAATTCAGGCTCGGGCAAAAAGCTTACATAAAGGGCGATCAGAAGCCCGAAAATACTGATGTACCGCGAAAATTTGCCATAATCGAACACACCCGAAAATAAGGCTGCGATTGCGGTAATAAATATGATAATTAAAACGCTCATTTAGTTGTATTTGAGATTTTAAACTCGTTTTTTTTAGTCTTAAATAATTAGTTCAGCATTGCGGCATAGATGAATCTCACCGAGCTGCTTACCATTTCGATTATCGGCTGCGGAAAAACTCCGAACAGGATCACGAAGCCCGCCAAGGTTGCAAGCACCGAAAATTCTACACCCGACAGATCTTCTGCAGAGGCTAAAACCCGCTCGTCGCCTTCGCCAAACATTGCTTTGCCATAAAATCTGAACATATAAACGGCGGAGAATATAAGGGTAAGTCCGGCAACTACAGCGGCTAAAATATTATAATCAAAAACAGATTTGATCAGGATAAATTCGCCAACGAAACCATTGGTTAAAGGAAGTCCGACAGATCCGAGAACCAGGATCATGAACACGATGGCAAACTTGGGAGCCACTTTCGCTAAACCGCCCATTTGACGGATGTCACGCGTTTTGAACCTTTTATAAAGAATATCAGCGCAGTAGAACAACCCGACAATATTGATACCGTGTGCAAGAGACTGAATTAATGCACCTTCGCCACCTTGCGTTGAAACTACACCTTTCATAGTTAGGATTGCGGAAGCAATGATACCGGCCACCATTAAACCAACGTGAGAAAGTGAGGAATACGCCAAAATGCGTTTCGAATCATTCTGTACGATAGCGATCAGTGCACCGTGAACGATACCTACGATTGCGAGAACCAGTACTATTTGTCCTGATATACCGAGAATAGGATCCGGTGTGATAGGTAAGAGATATCGTAAAAGTCCGTAAACCGCCATTTTCAGCATGATACCGGAAAGCAGCATTGTTCCTTGTGTTGGCGAATAGGTATAGGTATCTGCCTGCCAGGAATGGAATGGAAATATCGGAAACTTTACTGCAAATGCAAAGAAGATAAACCAAAATACCACAGTCTGTTCAGAAGCGTTAAGCTGTGCATTGTACAGATCTGTAAGTGCGAATGAAGCCGAATTTGAATACACATAGATCAAACCAACCAGCATAAACAGCGACCCTACAAACGTATAGACGAAAAATCTTGTAGTGAACTGGATCTTTTTATTTTCCTGGCCCCAGATTCCGGCAATAAGCCAGATAGGAATTAATGTAATTTCCCAGAAAATATAGAACAGTAGCCCATCCAGTGCAGTGAAAATTCCTACAAGTCCGAATTGCATCAGTAAAATTAAACCATAGAAAGTGTTTCTGTAGCCGGGTTTTTCGTTGAATGATGACAGTATGATCAGTGGCGTCAGCACATTGGTAAGCAAAAGCATCAGCATGCTCATGCCGTCTATACCGAAATGCAGGTTGCTGCGGATGAACTGTGACCACGGATAATTGATTTCATACTGCAATACGCCATCAACGGTTGGTTTAAAATCAAGCTCCGACAGCATAAACAGAGTAAGAAACATCTGTGCAAATGCAAATCCCAGCGCCAAAAATTTACTTGCGGGGTTCTTCCACGCGAACACTACTGCTGAACCTACCAGAGGCAATAGAAGGAATGCTAATAAGAGATACGACATTTACTACTGTAATATAAAGTTAACAATTAAGATAATCCCGATGGCGAGCGACATGATGAGTACATAGTTCTCTACATTTCCGTTCTGAAGTTTTTTGGCTGCACGACCCGAATCTTCCGCGCCTGTCCCGATAAAATCTACGAAACGCTTCAATACACCTTTATCGAACATATTTCCGCCAACACCTAAACCTTCGATAAATCGAACCACGATCGCATTGTTCAGTTCGTCGAGGAATAGTTTTCTGTTAGAAAGTCTTTCCCAGCCGGTGTATTTTTCTTCAGGCAAAGCCATCTTTTTCTTGTCCACGTAGATACGTTTTGTCATAAACCATACGGTGAAAAACATCAGAACTGTGAGGCTTAATAAGATCATTTCAGTTCCAAATGCAACTTCCGGCAGTTCAACATCGTAAACGTAAATTGATTTCAGCCACTCTGCAAGTTTTGCATAATTTCCGTGACCAATAAAGTGTGGCAAGTTGATAAAACCACCAATTACTGAGAGCACAGCCAATATGATAAGCGGAATTGTCATTGTTTTCGGGCTTTCATGAACATGGCTTCTTTGCTCCTCCGTTCCGCGGAATTCGCCGTGGAAAGTAAGATAATATGCTCTGAACATATAAATTGCCGTAAGCGTCGCCACGATGAACAATACCACCCACAAAATCGGGTTTTTACCGTAAACATTGGTTAAAATTTCATCTTTTGAAATCATCCCCGATAAGAATGGGAAACCTGAAATGGCCAGCGTACCAATCAGGAATGTAAAGTGTGTTGTTGGAATGAACTTTTTCAAGCCGCCCATCTTTCTCATGTCCTGCTCGCCACTCATCGCGTGGATTACGGAACCTGAACCGAGGAAAAGCAACGCCTTGAAAAAAGCATGCGTCATCAGGTGGAACATCGCAGTATTATAAGCGCCAACTCCAAGTGCAACGAACATGAATCCAAGTTGTGAAACGGTAGAGTAGGCCAGGACTTTTTTAATATCATTCTGTCTCAAACCAATGAAAGCTGCGACAAGAGCTGTAAGAAGTCCGACGAACAGTATTCCGTCCATCGTGCTTGGCGCCAGGGAGAACAGGAAGTTTGAACGTACTACTAAATAGATACCTGCAGTCACCATCGTCGCCGCATGGATCAGTGCGGAAACCGGTGTCGGTCCTGCCATTGCGTCCGGCAGCCACGTGAAAAGCGGAACCTGAGCAGATTTACCTACCGCTCCGATGAAGAGACTTATCGTAATGAATATAATAATTGGTGAATCAAGTTCGAATTTTGAAGAATTCTGGGCTACAGAAAGGAAATCCACGGCGTTGGTTTGGTAAGCGATCATCAGGATTCCGATAATCATCCCAAGGTCACCAATTCTGTTCATGATGAAAGCTTTTCTTGCAGCCGTGCCATATTCCTGATTTTTATACCAGAAACCAATCAGCAGATAAGAACATAGCCCAACACCTTCCCAACCGATGAAAAGAATCAGGTAGTTACTTCCCATCACAAGCAGCAACATCGAGAAAATAAATAGATTCAGATAGGCAAAAAAGCGGTGAAAGCCTTTGTCGTGGCTCATGTAACCGATTGAATACAAATGAATCAGTGAGCCAATCCCAGTAATGATCATCACCATCATCAGTGAAAGCTGATCGATCTGGAAACTGAAATTGACCTGAATTCCGTTCACCCTAAACCATTCGAAAGCACGAACGATCACAGGCTGTGATTCCGCATCAAAATTTAAGAATATACTTACCGCGATGCAGAACGAAACGAAAACGACCAGTGTCGCCACGCCTCCTACAACCGCATTCGGCAAATTTTTACCGAAAAGTCCGTTAATAAGAAATCCCAATAAAGGTAAAAGTACAATAGCGTAGATTAAATTTTCCATCCTTTATTTATCCTCTTAGTTTATTAAAAATACTGATGTCTACCGATTTTGTATTTCGGTACATCATCGCAATGATGGCGAGACCTACAGCCACTTCCGCTGCCGCAACTACCATGATGAAAAACACAAGAATCTGTCCGTTTCCGTCACCTTTGTAGCTTGAGAATGCTGCCAAAAGTAGGTTTACCGAATTCAGCATTAGTTCCACACAACCCAAAATAATGATTGCATTTTTTCGTATCAACACGCCCAGCACACCAAGACAGAACAGCACGGAACTCAGAATAATGAAATATTCGAGCGGTACGGCCTGTATAAATGAATTTACTTCTCCCATAATTCTATAAGTCTTTTTTACCGATCAATACTGCACCTACGATTCCCGCAAGAATCAGGATAGAGGCAAGCTCGAATGGCAATACATATTCGTTGAACAATAATCTGCCGAGATTTTTTGTGAGGCCGATAGATGAATCTGCACCAGTGCCGTATGTTGCCGTACTTAAACCTTTGTACGCGCCAAGGAGACCGGTGAGTAATATTCCGGCTGCGAAAACGCCGATGAATTTGCTTAAATTCTGCTTTTTGCTCTCATCAGCTTTATTCAGGTTCAGCATCATCAGGATGTAAAGGAATAGAACCATGATCGCTCCGGCATATACGATGATCTGTACAATACCCAAAAACTGCGCATTCAGCAAAATATACATCGCGGCGATAGAAAAGAAAGTCACGATCAGCGACAAAATAGAGTAGAGCGGGTTACGCGCGAATACAAAATAGAAAGCACTGGCAAGTGCGATAGCTGATACCGCGAAAAAAATAATCTGTTCCATCTATTTTACTGCTTTTTTTTGTCTTTCACTCTGGCGGTCCGTGATATCAATTCTTTCATTGATCTTTTCTACCAGTTTGTCTTTACCGTAAATAAAACTGCCGCGGTTCAGTTCAGTATCTACCAAACGGTCTGTAAGGTATATTGCTGATTTCGGGCAGGCTTCTTCGCACAAACCGCAGAAAATACATCGCAACATATTGATTTCGTAAACTGACGCATATTTTTCTTCACGGTAAAGGTCTTTTTCCTCGCGTGTACGTTCAGCCGCTGTCATTGTGATGGCTTCTGCAGGACAAACCACGGCGCACAGTCCGCACGCGGTGCAGCGTTCGCGACCTTCTTCATCACGTTTCAGCACGTGAAGTCCGCGCCACACTTTTGCACGGGGCTTTTCAACTTCAGGATAAGCGTACACTTTACCTTTAGCGCCCTGAAACGCATGTTTCATGGTGATTGCCATTCCCTTCAGGATTTCCGGGAGGTATATTTTTTCCATAAAAGTCATCTCTTTGTTCGAGACTACTTTTGATCGGTTTGTTAACTTCATATTTAATGGTTTTAGCGGTCGGCATCGGCCTACGCATTAAAACTTATTTTTATTTTAAGTGAAGAAAATAATTACAGCTGCCGTAATAACCAGGTTAGCCAAAGCTAAAGGTATTAAAGCTTTCCAGCCCAAATGCATCAGTTGGTCATAGCGGAATCTCGGGATCGTCCATCGGATCCACATAAAGATGATGATCCCTAAAATTACTTTCGAAAGCATCGCTGCGATACTTAGGATTCCGGCAATATTTTCGCCCCAGTTATCTGTCACCCAGTTAATGCCCGGATAGTTGAATCCGCCAAAGAATAGAGTTGCGATCAGCGCATTTGAAATGAACATGTTCACATATTCACCAAACATGTACTGACCGAAGTTCATCGAAGAATATTCGGTCATGTAACCGTTTACGAGTTCTGATTCACATTCGGGTAAGTCAAAGGGATGACGGTTTGTCTCGGCAAGTGCCGCAACGAAGAAAATGATGAATGCCAAAGGCTGATAGAAGATATTCCAGTTCATGCCGTCGAGCGGGATGAAGCCCCAAATATTACCTTCACCCTGCGATGACGTGATCGCATACAGGTCAAGACTTCCAGCCATCAAAATAATGGAAAGTAATGAAAGACCCATAGCGAGTTCATAAGAAATCATCTGGGAAGATGCGCGGATGGCACCGATGAGTGAATACTTGTTGTTGGAAGCCCAACCCCCGATCATCATTCCGTAAACACCAATGGAAACCATTCCGATCAGGTAAAGAACACCTACATCGATGTTTGCCACCTGCACCGCGAAAGAAGTTCCGCCAATGTTCAGGCTTTTACCCCACGGAATCACCGCGCCCGTAATGAGCGACACAAACATTGTGATTGCGGGACCTAAATAGAACAGGAATCGATCGGCATTTTGAGGCACGAAACCTTCTTTGAAGAAGAGTTTACCACCATCAGCCAGAGGTTGCAGTATCCCGAAAGGACCTGCGCGGTTCGGCCCGATTCTGTCTTGAAGAGCTGCGGCCACTTTTCTTTCGCCCCACGTAGAGTAGGCTGCGATACCCATGGAAAGGGCAAAAAGCGACACAACTAAAATGATTTTAAATGTAATTACATCCATAATTTATCAAATGCGGCGGTTTTTAGTTTTATTTAAATATTTTAAACTTATTCAAAACCACCTTTTAACTTTAATTATTCCTCGTCTTTTACACTGATTTCTTTAGCGTCCGGATTATTCAAAAGATTGATCATGTTTTTCGGCTTCTCATAATGGTTCAGCGAGATTACCGAATGGCGGTCTATATGTCGCGGTCCCTCGATCGACCAGTATTTCAGGTCTTTTCGCTCGAAGCGGCATTCGTTACAGATCCACTCTTCAATCTCATCATACTGATCTTTTCTAGCTGTAACACGGATCACTTCTTCGCCTTTCATCCAAAGCACCACTTTACCGGAACATTTCGAACATGAACATGAAGCATTTACCGGTTTTGTAAACCAAACACGCTGTGCAAATCTCGCCGTTTTATCTGTGAGGGCTCCCACAGGACAAACATCAATCACGTTTCCGATGAAATCGTTGTCTAAAGCTTTATTTAAATACGTCGAAATTTCAGCCTGCTCACCGCGGAATAGAATTCCGTGTTCACGTTCTTCGGTTAACTGATTTGCCGCCAAAACACATCTTGCACACAGGATGCAGCGGTTCATATGAAGTTTAATATAAGGACCGATATCTTCAGGCTCGAAAGTCCGTCTTTCAAATTCAGTTCTGGTACGTTCCAAACCATGCTCGTAACCCAAATCCTGAAGATGACATTCACCGGCCTGGTCGCATACCGGGCAATCGAGTGGGTGGTTGATCAGAAGGAACTCAGTCACTGCTTTTCGGGCTTCCTGCGTCTTGTCTGAAGTAAGGTTTTTCACTTCCATTCCGTCCATCACGCCGGTTCGGCAGCTAGCTACCAGTTTCGGCATTGGGCGGGGATCTGCTTCAGATCCTTTAGATACTTCTACGAGACAGGTTCGGCAACGGCCGCCACTATTCTCGAGTGGTTTATAGTAACACATCGCGGGAGGAACTGAACGTCCGCCAATCTGTCGGGCAGCTTCCAGGATAGAAGTACCCGGAGCAACCTCTGTGGTTTGCCCGTCGATGGTAATCTTAAATTTTTTTATTTCTTCGCTCATATCTTAATGCTTTAAGCGTCAGGCCTTAAGCAATCTGCTTTGTTTTAAATAATTGGTTCTGGACTTTCTGATTAAATTTTAAAAATTTAAAATCCTAACGGTTACTGTGCAGCCGATGCTACCGGAATTGGATCTGCATAGCCTGCAAGACCGTAGTTTCGGGTAAGCGCCTCCGGATTATCTATGTGCCATTCAAACTCATCGCGGAAATGACGGATAGCTGCCGCTACCGGCCATGCTGCTGCATCACCCAGAGGACAAATCGTATTTCCTTCGATTTTGCGCTGAATGTCCCAAAGTAAATCGATATCTGCCATTGTACCTTTACCGGTTTCAATATTTTTAAGGATTTTGTACATCCACGGTGTACCTTCACGGCATGGTGTGCATTGTCCGCAGCTCTCATGAGCGTAGAAGTGCGCAAGGCTCATCGTATGTTTTACGATGCACTGATCTTCGTCGAGGACGATGAATCCACCTGAACCCATCATGGTGCCGGTCGCAAAGCCACCGTCAGCCAATGATTCGTAATTCATATAACGGGGTTCGCCGTTGATTGTCTTTAATAATAAATTAGCCGGAACAATCGGAACTGAACTTCCGCCCGGAATACATGCTTTTAGTTTCTTACCGTTCGGAATTCCGCCGCAATACTCTTCGGAGTAAATGAATTCTTCCACGGTAATCGTCATGTCGATTTCATAAACGCCGGGTTTGTTGATGTTTCCACAGGCCGAAATCAATTTAGTACCGGTTGAACGTCCGACACCGATCTTAGCGTATTCAGCACCCGTAATATTGATGATTGGAACTACCGCAGCGATGGTTTCTACGTTATTTACTACCGTTGGAGATTCCCAAAGACCTTTCACAGCCGGGAATGGCGGTTTTAGTCTTGGATTACCGCGTTTGCCTTCAAGTGATTCAAGAAGTGCAGTTTCTTCACCACAAATGTAAGCTCCGGCACCACGCTGAACGTAGATTTCCAGATCATAACCTTTGCCGAGTATATTCTTACCTAAAAAGCCGGCTGCTTTCGCTTCGTCAATTGCCTGTTCCAGGATTTCCGGAATCCAGGCATATTCGCCCCGAATATAGATATACGCAGTATTCGCCCCTAGTGCGAAGGACGAAATAATCATCCCTTCGATCAGTAAATGTGGAATGAACTCCATCAGATAACGGTCTTTGAAAGTACCGGGTTCTGATTCATCTGCGTTCACTACCAAATATCTTGGGATGCCTTCGGGTTTAGCCAAAAAACTCCATTTCATACCGGTCGGGAAGCCTGCGCCACCACGTCCGCGAAGTCCGGAAGTTTTCACTTCCTCCACTATCGCATCAGGAGTCATCGCAAGTGCCTTTTCTACCGCATCGTACCCGCCCTGCTTTCGGTAAACGTCGTAGTGACGGATCCCTTCAATATGTGCGTCTTTAAGTAAAAGTTTTTTACTCATTTCGTTCTCAATATTAATCTAAAGCGATGGCTCCCTGGCGGCAAAGCTGCAGGATCTCATCTACCTTTTCATTAGTTAAGTGTTCGTGATAGAATTTCCCAAGCTGCATCATCGGTGCGTAACCGCATGCGCCCAGGCACTCCACTGTTTTCAGTGTGAAAAGTCCGTCTGCTGTGGTTTCACCGTTCTTGATGTTCAACGTCTCGCGGATGTGCTGAATGATTCCGTCGCTGCCGTTTACCATGCACGGGCCGGTTTGGCAAACTTCAAGAACATATTTTCCCACAGGCTTCATGTTGAACATTGTATAAAATGTCGCTACTTCATACACTTCTATTGGTTTGATGCTCAGTATTTCAGCAACGTAATCCATCACCGGCACAGCCAGCCAGCCGCCAAACTCCTTTTGCGCAATATGAAGCACCGGAATGAGTGCAGATTTTTGTTTTCCCTCGGGATATCTCGCGATAATTTTCTGTACCTGTTTTAATGTTTCAGGCTGAAAAGCTATTGTTTCGCTCATTTTTAAAGATTTTAGATTTTTAGATTTTAGATTTAGATGAAATCACATTTCTAAAAATCTTATCAGTTGTATAACTTTTTATATGTAAAGACTTTGGATTAATTTAAAATTTATAATCCAAAATTTATAATTTCATTATGCGTCAAGTTCGCCTGCGATAACGTTCATGCTGCACATGGTAACTACCGCGTCGGAAATCATTCCTCCTTTGATCATCTCCGGATATGCCTGATAATAAATAAAGCACGGACGGCGGAAATGCAGGCGGTAAGGCGTCCGCCCACCATCGCTCACCAGGTAGAAACCGAGTTCGCCGTTGCCACCTTCTACGCAGTTGTAGATTTCTCCTTTTGGTACGTCAGTTTCGCCCATCACAATCTTGAAGTGATAGATGAGTGCTTCCATGTTATTGTAAACATCTGCTTTTTCGGGAAGATAGAATTCCGGTACATCGGCATGGAAAGCTCCCTCCGGAAGATTTTTATAGGCTTGGTTGATGATTTTCAAACTTTCCCAAACTTCCTGCTGACGCACCATGAAACGGTCATAAGTGTCGCCGGAACTGCCTATCGGAATGATGAAATCGAAATCACTATAAGAAGAATAAGGATCTGCAACACGTACGTCGTAATCTACACCCGTCGCGCGAAGATTCGGCCCAGTAAATCCGTAACTCAAGGCTCTTTCTGCCGAGATCGCACCTACTTTGATGGTACGGTCCATGAAAATCCGGTTTCTTTCGTTCAGGGCGCAGAACTCACCCCAGATTTTAGGGAATTTCTTAAGCCATGTTTGAAGAAGTTCGTGGAATCTCGGGCTGAAATCTCTTTCAAAACCTCCGATTCTACCCATGTTAGTGGTCATACGTGCACCGCAGACCTCTTCGTACATTTCATAGATTTTCTCTCTTTCCTGAAACAGGTAGGTAAGACCGGTGATCGCACCTGCATCCATCGCGATTACACCGTTACAAACCATGTGGTCGGCAATACGCGCCAGCTCCATCATGATCACACGCATATAATCGACGCGTTTTGGAACTTCGCAGCCAATCAGTTTTTCAACCGTTAGGTGCCAGCCAATATTGTTGATGGGCGCTGAACAGTAGTTCATACGGTCGGTAAGCGTCGTAATTTGAGTGAAATTCCGTCTTTCGCTTATTTTCTCATAAGCGCGGTGAATATATCCGATGGTCTGCTCTGAGTGCAGGATGCGTTCGCCGTCCATCGTGAGTACATTCTGGAAAATTCCGTGTGTCGCAGGGTGCGTAGGACCTAGATTGAGGGTATAAAGTTGCCCGTCAATCTGCTCTTTCGAATCGTGCTGGTTAAGTATATTGGATAGTGCGTTGTCTTTCATAATTTTTGATCTGAGTTTTGAAATTTGAAACCGTCGATCTCAAATTCCGTATTTCAAATAATCCCTATCGACCGAACATTTTATCATCCTTGTCTGTACGGGTCCCATCTTCCAGTCGGTATTCTTTAAGCAACGGATGATAACCGATGTCTTCCATATTCAGGATTACGCGGAGATCCGGATGGCCTTTGAATTTGATTCCATAAAACTCAAAAGTCTCACGCTCCATCCAGTTGGCGCCGGCATAAAGATCGGTAAGGGTATCAATTTCAGCATTTTCCCTCGGCATGAAGGTTTTGATTCTCATGCGGAAGTTGGTCATCATGTTGTGAAGATGATAGATCACGCCAAGTTCTTTCTCTGGTTCACCCGGATAATGGATGCCACAGATATCGGTAAGAAACTTGATCTCCAGGCTGGAATCGCGCAGATAGTGAATTACTTTTTTTACGTCTTCTTTCTTTATCTCTAAAGTCAAAAAGTCATAGGGTTCGGAATGTGAAATCACGGAGTCCGGAAACTCGCGTGTGATGGCTTCTAAAACAAATTCGTTGGTCATAGAGTTAAATTGATAGTGCGCAAAAATTCAAAATATACTTTACGCACGGTAATCATTCAGGCTTTTGAGCCATTTTATCTTTTAGCTGATTCCGTAAGATTCAAGCAGGTGCTGATATTCCGGCGTGTCACGTCTGCGGATGCTCTCACTTTCGCAAAGCGCCTGAACCTGCATCACACCCTCGATGATCTGCTCCGGTCTTGGCGGGCAACCCGGTACGTAAACGTCAACAGGAATGATTCTGTCGATTCCCTGCAAAACAGAGTAGGTATCGAAAATACCACCACTGCTGGCACACGCGCCCACAGCAACAACCCATCTTGGCTCTGCCATTTGCGTATAAACCTGCTTCAGGACGGGACCTAATTTTTTTGAGATCGTACCGCATACCATCAGCATATCTGCCTGGCGTGGGGAAAATGAGTTTCTCTCCATACCAAAACGCGATGCGTCATAGGTTGGGTTAAGAACCGCCATGAATTCAATACCGCAACAGGACGTTGCAAAAGGAAGCGGCCAAAGTGAATATTTACGTGCCATGCCAATAACGCTGCTGAGTTTGGTGGCAAAGAAACCTTCGCCTTCGAAACCTTCAGGAGGTTCGGCATCCATTCTTACTACTGGTTTTGTATCTGACATTTTTAAAATGCTTTATAATTAATAAATAGGTTCTGCAGCTTTTCTTTACTTATCCCAATCGAGGGCGCCACGTTTCCACACGTACACAAAAGCAATAAAAAACACGGAAATGAAAGTAAGAACTGCAAGAAAACCTTCAATCCCGAACTCACGCAGATTCACTGCATAAGGATAGAAAAACACAATTTCCACATCGAAGAGCACGAAAAGAATTGCGGTAAGGAAATACTTTACCGAGAAAGGCGTACGTGCGTTTCCTTCGACATCAATCCCACACTCAAAGTTTTCGTTCTTTTTAAATGAAGAATCTTTCTGTTTTGGCCCAAGGAAATGGGTGCCTGCGATGCAAAGCAACACAAAACCGAAACCTACGGCAACCTGAATGAGAATTGGAATATAATCTGCTGGAATATTCATAGGATACTATATTTTTTCAATCTACAAATTTACGAAATTAACTGCAACCATTAAAAATTTAAGCATTCAAATCTCCGCAAAAAGTGTGTATGTACTGATTTTAAATGCAATTATCGGTCCTGCTGTTTCTTTTTGAGCTTTTGGATCAGCACATAGGCCATATAGCCGATGTACAAAAACAGGAAACTGGCAAAAAGTATGTTGATAAGGTCGTTGGTCCGCTCATCCTCCACTTGGAAAAATTGGTTATAGGCAATGAATGCCAGTACCAGAACGGAGTAGATATACAATTGCTTTTTCATCCTTTTCTAATCTAAAGTAAGCGAATACGTCCTTCTGCGTTTATGATTCACCGGATTGTAGTCTTGCCACAGCAGCTGCACGCTTTTGTTTTCCTCAAGTTCCGGATTTGTTTCGGCGAATTTGATGCCCATCTTGCTGAAACGGATAAAGATTTCCTTGAAAATGATCGCCGTCACCCCGCGCCGCTGGTATTCCGGATGAATGCCGATCAGGTAAAAATTTGCTCTGTCGTTCTTCTTCCCGGCCTGCAGGAAGTGCCACCAGCCAAAAGGCCAAAGTTTACCTTTCGATTTTTGTAAAGCCTTCGAGTAGGAGGGCATGGTAACCGCAAACGAAATCAGTTCGTCATTTTCGTCCGTCACACAGATGACGTAATTCGCATCAATGTACGGGAAATACTTTTCGCGGTAGGTCTGTTTCTGCTCCTCGGTGATCGGGGTATAGGTTGAAAGCGTGTTATATGTCTGGTCGAGAAGCCTGAACATCGGGTCGATGTACGGCAGGATTTCTTTTTTATTCTTAAAGTCGACCACTTTCAGATTGTATTTTTTGGCAATCAGCGTGCTGAAGCGGTCTATTTTTTCCGAAAGTACGGTAGGGAAATTCATTTCAAACTCTACCCATTCCTTTTCCTTCACCAGTCCCAACTTTTCGAGGTGCTGCGGATAGTATTCGAAATTGTAAAGACCGATCATTGTGGCCAATTTGTCAAAACCCATCGTCAGCATACCCGATTTGTCAAGGTTTGTAAAACCCATCGGACCTTCTATTTTTTTAATCTGATGTTCGCGTGCGAAATCTTTCGCCGCATTGATCAGTGCTTCAGAAACTTCCGTGTCATCCACAAAATCGAGCCATCCAAATCTCACCTTGCTGATGCCAAGCTCTTTCTCTTCTTTTCGGTTGATGATCAAAGCAATCCGTCCGACTACTTTGCCGGATTTCATTGCTAAATATTTCTTTGTATCGGAATAGGCGAGGGCGGGATTTTGGGAAGGATCCCAAACGTTTTTTTCTTCGTTGATTAAAGGCGGTACGTAATTTTTGTTATTTTTGTAAAGTTCCATAGGAAAACGTACGAATCGATCTAAATCACGGGCATTTTTTACTTCAAGTAAAGATACTTCGGGCATTGCGGTAGGTTTGTAAAAACAAAGATAATTGATTAAAACAGATATAAAAACTTTGGCATGTTTTTTACAATTCAAAGCGGAGTATTAAATTTAAAATATAAAATATAAAAATGACAGGTTATTATGTAATTATTGGGATTTCGATGCTGGTGAGTTGGCTTGTTTCTGCCCGTTTAAAATCAAAATTCGAACACTATTCTAATGTGCATCTCCGAAACGGCATGTCGGGTAAAGAAGTGGCCGAAAAAATGCTTCGCGACAACAATATCCACGATGTGAAAGTAATTTCGGTTCCCGGTCAGCTGACCGACCATTATAACCCAATGGACAAAACCGTAAATCTTTCCGAAGCCGTTTACATGCAGCGAAATGCTGCCGCAGCCGCAGTTGCTGCGCACGAATGTGGCCACGCTGTTCAGCACGCTGTCGGATATTCGATGCTGCAGCTACGGTCAAAGTTGGTTCCGTTGGTGAGCATCAGTTCGAACTTAATGCAGTTTGTACTGATCGCCGGTATCGTTTTGATGACCGCGACGCAAACCATTGATAATCCGAACGGTAACACGACTGTTCTTGCAATTGGTGTCGCAATGTTCGCGGTGACGACGCTTTTCGCATTCATCACCTTGCCGGTAGAGTATGATGCCAGTAACCGCGCGATGAAGTGGCTTAAAGACACGGGAACAGTGACAGCGGAAGAATTTGTCGGGGTGAAGGACTCCCTTACATGGGCAGCCAGAACATATCTTGTGGCAGCGCTGGGTTCACTTGCACAACTTCTCTACTGGGCCTCAATGCTGATGGGCAGACGCGATTAAGCCAAAAACTGAAAAGAAATATTCTGCATCTCGGACAGTTGTTCCGAGATGTTTTGTTTTAAAGCCATTTTAAGGCTGGCTTCAATCGTGCAAATTTGTTCGGAGCTGAAATCCAGGATTTTTGCGTCAAACTTATTAAGCAAAGTGAATATCTGATTTTGTTTCTCGAAACTGAATTTTATCTGAACTGTGCACTCCAGCTCTTTTGTAATGATTTCACTTGCTTTCAGCGTAAGTTTGGCTGAATCTTTATACGCTTTCACCAATCCTGCGACGCCCAGTTTGGTTCCACCATAATATCTTACCACTACCACAAGTATGTTTGTGACTTCGTGCGCAAGCAGTTGGTTGTAAATGGGAAGTCCAGCGCTTCCGGAGGGTTCACCGTCATCGTTCGCGCGGTAATTTTCACCATTGAGGCCAATACGGAAAGCATAGCAATGATGCGTGGCTTTCGGATGTAAGGTTTTGATGTGTTCTAATACTTTTTTCTGGTCCGCTTCATTATCGACCGGAAATGCAAAACTGATGAACTTGCTTCCCTTTTCTTTCAGCAGGATATCGGTAACGGGCGCGGCAATGGTTTTATATTCAAATTTCAAGACGCAGAATTTTTATATAATTCAACTTCATTGTCATCTAAAATCTCTGTCCTTACGATTTCCGCCGCGATTGTGGGTGCTTTCGTGCCGTTTTCAAGTTTAAGGTTTTCGTTTTTAATGATGTTTGCTTCATCCCACAAATTGGCATCGATGAATTGCTGGAGCGTAAATCGGCCACCTTCGATGATCACCGACTGGATCTGCATTTCGTATAATTTTTCGAGCATCATCCGCGGCATTTCATCTTTCGGGATTTTGATAAAACGCAAATTACCTTCGTCCGCATCTTTTATTCCGTTAAAAACAATGGTTTGCGAATCATTATCAAATATTTTACAGCTGCCCGGAACTTTTAACTCAAAATCAATCAGAATCCGTATCGGATTTCGGCCCACAATTTCG
This sequence comes from Kaistella pullorum, assembly GCF_014837035.1. Lineage (GTDB taxonomy): Bacteria > Bacteroidota > Bacteroidia > Flavobacteriales > Weeksellaceae > Kaistella > Kaistella rhinocerotis. The sequence continues at coordinate 73,634 of NZ_JACSPS010000002.1, forward strand.
CGTGTGGTGAGCGACGGGTTATCTGTAAGCGCTGTGTTCGTTCCAACTAAAATCGCGTGCTCGCGGCTTCTCAGCGTATGCACAAACTGTTTTGTGAGCGGATTTCCGATTTGGGTGGCTTTAAAATCTTTATCCAGAAAACCGTCGCCGGATTGGGCCCATTTCAGTATAATATAAGGTCTTTCCTTTTGATGAAAAGTGAAAAAGCGTTTGTTGAGTTCCTGACATTCTTTCCCCAAAATTCCTGAGACGACTTCTATACCGGCATCTTCAATGATTTTCCGGCCTTTGCCATTCACTTTTTCATGAGGATCCAGTGTACCGATCACTACTTTCCGGAAACCAACGGAAGCCAGTTTTTCCGCGCACGGCGGCGTCTTACCGTAGTGAGAGCAGGGTTCGAGCGAGACGTAGATCGTGGATTCACGCAGCAGCTCAGGATTTTTTACCGAGTTGATTGCATTGATCTCCGCGTGCGGCCCGCCGGCTCTTTTGTGATAACCTTCGCCAATAATTTCATCATCATATACAATCACACTGCCCACCATAGGGTTTGGATAGGTCTGTCCAAAGGCATTTTCCGCCAACTGTATGCAGCGCTGCATATACATTTCGTCTTTCGTCATCTGATTCTAACTAAAAAAGCCCGACTGATGCCGGGCCGTAAATTATTGCATACTCTAATTATTTTCCGTGCGGAGCACCACTATTTCCGGGATTTTATACTCGATCAGGCTCAGCATAAGTTGGTCGCGCTGTTTTGCGAGCGCTTTGGCCGCAGATTTCGGGTCGCCGTAAATTCTTTTGGCGTACGCTAAAATAAGGAAGTTTTTCGCGGTTCCGTTGTTGTAAGGCTTGAAACGGTAGATGTTGTATTCTACGAAGGCGTCGCCTTTATCGGGCATTTCAGATATAAAATAATCAACTACAAACTCGCTGCCGTCCGGACTTTCAGTTACGTTCACTTTCGCCAACCTGTCTGTTTCTGCCCGTTTTTGAATGGATTCCACTTTTTGTCTTACGGCCAGTTCAAGATCGATTTCTTTCGTAAAATAAGAAAAATCGAGGATTTGGTTGAAGTCTTCAATTCGCTCGTCGCGCGGCATATATTGCTGGCGAAGCAGTGTCTTTGATGCTTCTTTGCTCCAGGAAAGGAAAAATTCAGTGCCATCCAGCTCGATTGGACCTGGAATTGAGAGCAAATCCCGCGGTTCCTGTGCATTTATGCTGACGAATGTGCTTATAAATATCGCAAACAGCAGTCTTTTAAACATATCAGATTTTATTGATTTTCGCCGGCCAGAATGTTGTGAAGGCTTTGTTTCATGCTTTCGAGCTGCACTTTTTTATCATCGATTTTTTCAAAAGTCTCTTTAAGTAACGGATTTTCGCGTGTTGGGTTGCTGAAGAAACCGAGGTTGTTTTCCATTTTCACGATTTCCGCTTCGAGGTCAGCGATCTGATTTTTAATCTTACGCGCTTTGTCTGTCAGCTGGTTTTCCGAAAGTCCTTCTTCTTTCAGGTCGTATTCGTGGATTTTGTTGAGTTTCATTTTCTCGCGAAGCACTTTGTTGAACTCGGTATTAATGCTAAGCTTTTCGCGTGGGACTTTTCCTATGTTGTTCCAGGTGGTCTTGATCTGCTCAATCTTTTCTACGCTGCCTTCTTCGTCTGTGATTTCTTTTAGCTCATCCAGCAGTTGCTTTTTCCTCTTATAATTTTCCTTCCAGTTATCGTTCGTGGCGTTGTTTTTCTCGCGGTAGTTGTTAAAGAATGTGTTGCACGCATTGCGGAAATCGTCCCAAACCTTATTGGTCATGCTGCGCGGTACGTGTCCGATCTGTTTCCAGTCTTCCTGCAGTTTTTTAAATAACGGAACTGCGGTCTCCCAATCTTCGGAAAGGCTGTTGTCTTTGGCGGTTTGAATCAGTTGCAGTTTTTTCTCCAGATTCGTGTGCTGCGAAGTTTTCAGGCTCTTGTAAAAATCATTCTTGGCCGAATTGAAGTTTTTAAGCTGAACCTTGAACTCATTCCAGTTTTGGTTTGAAATTTTTCGCGGAACGCTGCCAATCTTCAGAAACTCACTGCGAAGCTCTTCAATTTTCTTGATGGCGTTCTGCCAGTAGCTGTGGTTCGGTTCCTTTTCAGGCTTCGCCAGCTTTTTCAGCTCCTCGATGATCTTATTCTTCTTCTCGAGGTTTTCGTTTTGCTCCGTTTCTATCTGTGCGGAAAGTTCCGACTTGCGGTCGTGGATCTTATTTGAGATCTCTTTGAACATCTCCCACGTTTTTTCGCGGAATTCCTCGGCCACCGGCTCGGCTTCCTCTTTCCAGAGTTTATGCAGATACTGCAGTTCATTAAGCGCTTTTTGCACGGCCGGTTCTTCCTGCAGCTGCTTTGCACGTTCGATGATGTGCTGCCTTTTCTCTAAATTATGTGCGAATTCCTGCTCCAGATATTCCTTGTTCATATCCAGCATCTGGTAAAACTGGTTCAGGTGATGGAAATAGTTGTTATTCAGGATTTTAAATTCAGATTTTGCTACCTGACCCGCGTTTTTCCAGGCCTCCTTTATTTCGCGGATGGCTTTGAAAAGATTGGTGCCGGCTTCTGTGTTGGTGTAGAGCGCCTTTAATTTTTCAATGATATCTTGTCTTTCCACAAGGTTTGCGGCGTGCTGCTCGTCCTGTTTCCGTGTGAAAGCATTATTTTTCTCGCGAAACTGATTCGTTAAAGCTGAAAATCTGCCCTGCTCCGGATGAGTGAAGCTGAATTCTGCCGACTCGTCTTCTTTTTCCTTAAAAATTTTCTTCTCGTCTTCACTTTCGTCATGAATCAGCTTATGCGCCTGGTCTTTAAGTTGGTTGAATTTTTTGAATTCTGCGCCTGCATCGTCTTTAGATACGATATTCTGCATTTCATCCAAAATCTCATTCAGGTTCAGATGGGAGATTTCTTCCGGTTCTTGATCGGAATGGTCTTCTTCAGTTTGGTTCGTACTGTCAGTGGTATTTTCGGGTTCCGGATTTGAAAGCTGACGATCAGGAGCGAGCTGTTCACCAGATTGTGGTGCTGAGCTTTCGGTCTCATCAGCACTGTCGGCTGAGCGTGAACTTTCTGTATTGAGTGAAGATTCTGTTTTATCGCGTTCCTGTTCTACAAGTCTTGCCGAAACCGCAACTTCCGCCGGATTCGTCCCTGTTTCCGGAGAATCTTCGGCCTGTCCGGACGCGGCGTCAACGCCATAGGCGGATTTATTATCGATGTGACCGTCAGCGTTCCCAGCGTCCTGAGGCTTTTTATTTGGTTGGTCAGAGATTGAATCTTCTGTTATCATGGCAGTGTCATTAGGGTTTATTGAAGCTGAAGCCTCATATCATTTGTGTATCAGTGCACTAAATTAATTAAATTTTTTTTATTTAACGGTTCCAAATTTCCCATGCTTTTTCGGCCTGTTGCTCGAGCATGTACAGACCATTGACCGTTTTCGCACCTTGGCGTGCCGCATTTCTGATGAATGCGGTTTCTGATGGGTTATAAATCAGGTCGATTACCAGATGCTGCTTGGTAAGTGACTCGAAAGGGAACTGTACGCAATCTTCAACACTGGGGAAGGTGCCGACCGGCGTGCACTGTACGATCAGAAGATGTTCTGTCACGGTTTCCGGACTTAGATTTTCAAAATTCTGTTCTGATTTCCTGCTGACGGTTATAAAATCAATTCCATTTTGGCTTAAGACGTACTGTACAGCTTTTGCGGCGCCGCCGTTGCCCAGGATGATCGCCGACCGGTGATTTTCATTTCGGTGGAGCAGAATAGTTTTCTCAAAACCGAATACATCGGTATTGTAACCGGTTTTTATATTATTTTTAATTGAGATACAATTCACGGCGCCTGTTTGGCGCGCTTCATCACTCAATTCGTCGAGGAAAGGAATTATTTTTTCTTTGAATGGAATCGTGACATTCAGGCCCCGGAGATTCGGTTTCTCAAAAAGCCTTTGTACCTCTGCGATATCCTGTAAATCATAAAGGTCATAGGCATGATCCTTCAGCATCAGCCGCTGAAATTTGTTTTCGAAGTATCTTTTTGAGAATGAATAGGAGATGTTTTTGCCAATAAGGCCGAATGCGGTCTTTTCCATCATTCAAAAATAGAAAATGGTTTACTCGGACACAACAATTTTTCGTATTATGATGAGCAACAGCTGATGTTTTTTGATAATCCTCCTATATCTGCAGTCTGAAAAAATAGCCCTAAAGTGGTATTGATTCGCCTAAGGTCACTGGTGTACATTTGCTTAAAACCTTAAAACAATGAAGAAAACTTTATCAGCTTTTGTTGTGCTGGCCTTTGCCGGCTTCAATGCACAGTCACTTGACCCGTCGTTCGGGACGAACGGAACGTACACGCATCCGGATCTTCTGAGTCTCTTTGAAGCAACAGAACTTCCCGACGGCAACGTGCTCCTCAGTGGCGACCGGTATATTGAAGATTTAAATATCTCGCAGGCCAAAATGGTGAAAATGAAACCTGACGGAAGTATTGATACCTCATTTGGAACGGGCGGAAGTTTTGTGATTGATCAGTATGCCGGCATGGACTATTACGAAGCATTTTCACAGGCTTATCCATTGCCGGACGGAAAAATTCTGACCCTGTACGGTTCTGAATACGACAACGGAATTGACCAGAGCGTCATTTCATTCCGAATGCTGCGCCTGAATGCCAACGGAACGGTGGATAACACTTTCACAGGCTATCAGCAGAGCAATATGGCGGAAGAGGATGCGCCATATGGTCTGATTCCATTACCTTCTTCAAAATTTTTGGTCTATGGTGGCGATTATATTATGAGATTTAATCAGAATGGAACATTGGACACAACATACGGAAATAACGGTGTGAGATCATTCAGTGTTGATGTGGAAGAAATTAATCGGATAGGCAATGCCCTATATCTTCACGATTACTTAAGTAACAGGCTGATAAAACTTGATAACGAAAGTTCCACCAATACCACCATTTTCAATTTAGCTCAGGGTTCCTATGTGCATTTCAGCGGAAACAATATTTTCATTGAAGATCCGAACAACAAAATCATAAAGCTGAATGCAGATTTGCTGCCTGTAAGCAACTTTGGAGTTAACGGAACGGCAACTTATCAGGATTTTGTGGGCAGCAACTTCGTATTTCAGCCCGGCGGCAGCATCATTGCCGAAAATATTGATTATATCTACGACGGAAACAACAATACCATTGGTTATAACAAAAACTTCCGCCGCATCAATCCAAATGGTTCGCTGGATACCAGTTTTGGCACTGCGGGTGTTTATACCCTGTATGTTCCGGAAAGCGCGCCGTACTCACCGTGGAGTGACCAGTTCCTGCACAGCAACGGCAAACTTTACCACGTTTTTTATGACAAAGAAGTGGATGTAGCCAATGCAACACTGTATCTGAAACGCAGTAATTTACCTGCGGAATTGCTTGCTGTAAGTGACCAGACTGCAGGTTCTACATTGCGGATCGTACAGAATCCGGTAAAAGACCGGCTGCTTCTAAGCGAACCGGTAAGCCAGGCGAAGATTTACGATTTGAGCGGCAGAGCCACTGAAATTGTTTTTGAAGGGAGTGAAAGTGCGGTGAACAGCCTTAAAGCGGGTGTTTATATTCTGAACGCTACATCCAGAACGGGCAAAACAGTAACGCTTAAGTTCATTAAAAAATAGGAACATATTAATTAAATGATCCGAAATTAAATGATCCGAAGATCCGCTTCTTTAGAGAGGCGGATTTTTTTTGATTATTTCAGCCAAGACGCTGGTTAAATATTAAAACAAAAAAAGACCAGCTAGCGCCGGTCTTATTATTTAACATCTAAATGATTTACTGCACGATGAATTTGGTGCTGCTGCTTCCGGCTTTCAGGATATACACACCTTTTGGTAAGTTCTGAAGTGAAATCTTCGATGTGTTTTTGAACGGTTGGCTGACAGACTGAACCAGTTTTCCGGTAAGATCAAAGATCTGTACCTGCGCAACCTCATTAAGATTCTCGCCTTTAACGCTGATTTCGCCGTTTTTCACCGGATTCGGGAAAACCTGCAGTCCACCTGTTTTTACTTCTGTTTCGCCTGTTGCGAGTGTTGAAGTCCATATCATCGTTACGTATTCCGGGTGATCAATATAAGGGTTTCGGTTGCCCTGGTACGTGTATGCATAGTTGTTTCGGTCAATTTCCTTTGGCGAAACAGGATCATTCTGGTGCCACTGGAGCAAAAGATTGATATACCACTGATCGAAACCGCGGTCTGATGAACCATCCTGCGGGTTATTCGCGTCGGTGTGTTTGAAGCTTGCAAGTCTGTCCTGGTAGCGGGTGATAAAATAAAGCAGACTTCGTGCGATGTCACCTTTGAATTCATTGATAGGCTCAAATACAGTTCCGTTGTAACCCGGGAAGTTGCTTGTGCCGAGTTTCGAACCGTTAGTTGATGTCCAGCTTACATTTCCTACGGTACCGAAAGGGTAGTTGCTTCGTTTACCGTTCACATAGCCATCGGTAGGGAAGATGTGAAGGTAGTCACTTTTCATCGGCGCGTTCTCATTGAAAAATCCCTGTGGAAAAACGTGCTCGCGGTTGTAGCATACGCCTTCACCATTGTAGTTTCCGCACTCCTTCTGTCCGGGAATCCAGTTGTAAGCATCCGGCCCGTTGGGTTTTTCCGAGTAAATGTCGAGGATTGTGTTGTCATTTTCATAATATTTATCCAGGTCACCTACTTTGTAAGCGTCAAGCAAAGCATTGTAGCCATTGTCACGGTGACCGTTCTTTACGATCTGGTGCAGCTGTGTTTTCAGGGCGTATCCGGTACCGGTTGCCGTATTATAATATCCGTTTGGGATTTGCGCTGTTGCGAAGCCCGCAATGAAGAGCGCAATTTGAAAATATAGTAACTTTTTCATATCAGTTATTGATTAAAAATTAGGGGTGTAAAGGTAAAGAAAAATTAGGAACGGTAAACTTTTACTTTTGAGTGGAATAGGTAGTGTTTACCTTGGAAAAAAACCAGGATACCGCTACACCGAAAACCGCTGCCGTACCGGCGACAATAAAGTAATTCACGGGAAGAATGCGCACCGGAAATGCCAGGTCTGTGCCTGCACCGGCCTTGAAAAATCCGGTTTCGATCTGCACATAGCTCAGTACAGTCCCCAGCAGCAAACCACTCAGGATACCAAAGGCTACAATGAGAATTCCGGTATAGAAGTAAATATTTCTAAGTGATCTCTGATTCAAACCTAACGAAATCAATGATTTCGCCTGCTCCTTTTTGTCGAGCTGAAGGATGATGATCGCGCCGGCCAGATTGAAGGTGGTGATAAAAATCACCAGTGCGAAGATCAGGTAGATGAACAGTTTTTCGGTATTGATCATCTTCCAGAAGGCCGCATTTTCTTCAGATTTGGTGGTAAGGACGTACTTACTTCCCAATTTTTGCTGCAGAGCGCTTTTCACGGCTTGCGCTTCGTCGGCATTTTTAAGTTTAATGACGATTTGGTAAGCCGAATTCTTAGGGAGTTCCAGCAGTTCGCGTGTTAGTTCGATGGGTGATATCACCGTGTTGTCGAGCTGATCGTTGCCCGGAAAAACGCCGGACACAAAGATGTCGCGCTTGTTGAAAATATCCTCCTCCTTACTGATGATTCCGGTGCCGGGTTTGGGCATCATCAGGTTGGCCACGTCCGAACTTTCGCCTACGGGAATACTCAGCCGGTTGTCGAGCTTGTTTTCAAGCAGTACTTCGTTCGAATATTTAAAACTCGGGTAAGAGCCGTAGAAAATATTTTTGTCAATCGGATTCACCAGTACATAAGCCGAATCTACGCCGCGCAGATTGGCTATATCGCCGTTCTCGCGGAAATTGATGTACACTTTTTCTTCAATGACCTTTGAGAAATGCGCGATCTTCGGTTCAGACGCCAGCACTTTTGCAGCCTTCTGAATTTCCGGTAAAGTTTTCCCCGACTTGCTTTTGAGCGTAAGATCAGCGTGCAGGTTCGCAATCAGGTCCTGGTTCAGGTCCTCCAGGCCTGAAAACACCGAGATGATGATGAACATCGCGGTGGCAGCCACCGTCATCGCCAGTGCCGCGAGCCACGTGATGAACGTCACAGCGGTGCTGCCTTTCTTGGCCAAAAGGTAGCGCGTCGCGATATAGAACGGCGTGTTTTTCAAGAGTTGTGGAGGTTTATAGAATCGGGTTGTCGCCTTCGCCTTTCAGTTCTTTCTCTATTTTTTCCACATCGTCCAGCGTGGTGTCGAGGTAGAAATTCAGGTCCGGAATGATGCGCACCTGCTTGCCCATTTTCTGGCCCAGGAAGTTGCGGTAGGTAGATTTGTTCACCTCAATCTCCTTCATGATCGCGCTTCGCAGAGCCGGCGGAAAAATGCTGAGATATACCTTGGCAATACTCAGGTCGGCCGTGATCTTCACATCAGAGACGGTGACCAGAAAGTTCTGCTTGCTGTCAGACGCCTGTTTGCGGAAGAGTTCAGCCATGTCCTGCTGTATAATCTGGGCTACTTTTCTTTGTCTGTTGCTTTCGTTCATGGTGCAAATTTAGTATTTTTGTTTTGAAATATTTGGGCGTGTCCTTTTTTCGCCAGCACCCTTGCCAGCCGCTGAAAAAGGCCGGTCTGCGTGCAGTCGCTTTTTTGCGGGCGCTGGCGCGCCCACAAAAAGAGCTCCGACAATGCACTCCGCCCTCACGCGGGTGACTGTATAAAAACAAAAAGCATTTATGAAAATAGAACATATCGGCATCGCCGTCAATTCCCTCGGCACTTCCGATGATTTGTTTGAGCGATTGCTCGGAAAGAAAAACTACAAACAGGAATCGGTTGCGCGGGAAGGCGTCACCACCTCGTTTTATGAGGTCGGCGAAAGCAAGGTTGAACTGCTGGAAGCCAGCAGCGAAGATAGCCCAATCGCAAAGTTCCTTTCAAAAAAAGGGGAGGGCATCCATCATATTGCATTCGGTGTAGATGACATTTATGCTGAGATTGAAAGACTTAAAAAAGAGGGATTCATCTTCATCTCCGAAGAACCTAAAGACGGCGCCGACAACAAGCTCGTGGTTTTCCTGCATCCGAAGTCCACCAATGGCGTCCTGATCGAATTATGCCAGGAAAAAGCCTGAAAAATATTTTGGTAATCTATAAAAAAGCTTATTTTTGCACCTCATAAAAACAGCCGGGATACATCCTGATGTTTTTGGCCTTGTAACTCAGTTGGTTAGAGTAGCTGACTCATAATCAGCAAGTCCTTGGTTCGAGCCCAAGCTGGGCCACAACCGTTCCGCAATTTGCGGAGCGGTTTTTTTTTGCTTTCAGGGCTGGCTAGTTGCTGTCGTTCCATTCAATAATCTCGCGAAATCGGGATGAATGCGCTTCCATGAAGCAATGCAGTGTTCGGCCAGTTCATGCTTAGGCTGTCCGCCGAACCAGCAGTAATGGATTTTCTTTGGAATCATGGGGTAGATTTTGGAATATGGATGGGTGGCTGCAAAGATTGAACCTAAATTAACTACTTAACTTGCTGCATCCCCGACGTTACTTTTTATTTTCTGTTGAATAAGTTCGATGGTTTCATCAATTCGATTTTTTTTAAGCTCACACTCCCACACAGTTAAAACCTGCCAACCAGCAGCTAAAAGCTTCCGTTCATTATCTAGATCGCGCCTGATATTCCCGTTGATCTTTGCTGTCCAGAATTCAGTCCGGGTTTTGGGAGTTACAAAATACCTGCAGTGTTCATGTCCATGCCAGAAACAACCATGTATAAAGACTGCAGTTTTATATTTTTTGAAAACCAAATCCGGTTTCCCGGGAAGATTTTTGACGTTCAGTCTGTATCTGAATCCTGCAGCAAACAGTTTTCCACGTAACAACATTTCAGGTTTGGTATTCTTACTCTTGATTCTGCTCATATTAAAGCTGCGCTGTGCAGGGGTATGTCTGTCTGCCATGTTACATTTATAATCTTTAACAGCAAAAACAGTGCGCGGTTTTCAAATATACTGGCACTTTTGTACTATATAGTTTTAGTGTAATTGCTTCGCACCTATCTTTTAATATCTTTGCCACAGTCTCAAATAAAGTAGCTACAAGGTCAAAATAATTGATAAATATTTTTTTTGATTTTGTGAGTTTCTTTTTACTAATTTTAAAAGCAGCATGCACAAATTTAAATTTATAGATCTCTTCGCAGGTATAGGAGGATTTCATATCGCGATGCACGAAAATGGTGGCGAATGCGTATTCGCCTCAGAAATAGATAAGTTTGCACGGCAGACCTACGAGCATAATTTTAGCAAAATATCGCCTGAGTTATTTACTGGGGGACATTTTAACCAGGATATTACGGATTCGGCACTCGTTTACTCCAATATTCCGGATTTTGATGTACTGTGCGCAGGGTTTCCTTGTCAGCCGTTTTCTCATGCAGGTTTAAAGAAAGGTTTTGATGATACGCGTGGAACATTATTTTTTAATATTAAAGAAATCATTCGGGCGAAAATTGAAGCTAACAAACTTGATAAAAAAGTTGCAATTCCAAGAGTTCTTCTTTTGGAAAACGTAAAAGGCTTTAGAAATCATGATAAAGGAAATACATACAAGGTTATTAAGCATACACTAAATGATCTTGGTTATGAGGTGGCGGCCGAAGTATTAAACAGTAAGCATTTTGGCGTTCCCCAGAACAGGGAAAGGATATTCATTGTAGCTTGGCATAGGGATTCAGTTAAAAAAAATGATTTTAAATTCCCTTTTGGTCTCACGCAGAAAGATGAAGTGATTTATGAAAAAGAGAAACGCGATGAACTGGCAAAAAAAATAAAGGTTGGCGATATCCTGTTAACAAACAAGGAGTTGCAGCAATTTGAAAACAGGGATAATAAAACTTACACCATTTCTGAAAAATTATGGGAAGGGCATCAGAGAAGAAAGATTATGCATGCAGAAAAGGGAAATGGTTTCGGCTATTCAATATTTAATTCTCAATCATCTTATACAAGTACCATCTCTGCAAGATATTATAAGGATGGAAGTGAAATCCTCATCGAACAAAAAGGCGTAAAAGGAAAACCTGACCGTCCCCGAAAACTTCACCCAGTTGAAGCTGCAAAACTGCAGGGATACCCTATTGACAGCTGGTATGAAATTCCTGTATCCGATAACCAAGCGTACAAGCAGTTTGGAAACAGTGTTTCTGTACCGGTAGTTAGCACTCTGGCTTTTGAAATAAAAAATCAGCTATTGGATTTGTGAATCACCGGTAACTTATAAATGGAAATCATTAATATATGAATCAGGTTATAGTCTTAAACAAGGAAATAAAAAAGATTGAGTTTGCAAACAAAACTTCTTCTTTAGTGCCTTTAACCCCTATGGACCTCTACAACCTGTTGCATATTAAGAAGGATATTTTTGGGATTTCTTACAGAGAAATTATAATTGATCAGGAAGTATCAGCATTAAAGGTAGTGAAATCACAAAATGAATTGGTAGTAAACGTGGACATAGGTTCAGAGTTCGCATCTTTATCATTTGAATTAACTTCGGTTTTTAAAACAAGGCAGCTTAATGTGGAGGAGGTTATTTTTATAACCGAAAACAATTACCTGATTAAAAATGGAGAAGTATTGTCGGTGGATAAAGAATCTGTTTTGTTTACCGCTGGTTTATTGGAGAAGCTTGATGCTTCCGGCAATTTACCCCTGCTTCTTGCGCTTGAACTTTATTCACAACGTGACAAATACTCTTGCTTAAAATTTTCAAGCGAGCAGCTTGATTTTAAGCAGATTTTAGAAAGTAATTTATATACCGGTAATTCATCTCTATTTATTAGGGACCTGTATGACTATCAGAAAGATGGCTTAAAGTGGTTGCAGTACTGTTGTATAAACAAAATCGGCGGTATTCTTGGCGATGATATGGGTTTGGGTAAAACGGCACAGATTATAGCATTAACTGCCTGGCTTCTGGAAAGGAAGATTTTTGAAAATATATTAATTGTTGTGCCCAGTACGCTTCTTGAAAACTGGAAAAGAGAATTTTTATTTTTTTCCCCTGCTTTGGAGCCATATGTACACCATGGCTCTGTCAGAACCGGCTCAGTAGAATTACTTAAAAGCAAAGATATTGTTATCACGTCGTACTCAATGATCATTAATGACCAGTATTTATTTAACAAATTAAAATGGGGTGCGATAATAATTGATGAAGCCAGCTTAATTAAAAATCCAGATTCGGAAAGAAAGATCTCTTTAAGTAATATAGAAGCTGAAGTAAAAATAGCAATGACAGGAACTCCGGTCGAAAATTCATTACTCGATCTGTGGTCATTAACAGACTTTGTATTGCCTGGTTATTTCGGCACACGGGAATCTTTTACTAATAAATTTATAAAAAAAGATATCGAGCAGACTTTAATAGAGTCGGACCTGTCCTCGCTCCGCAATGAAACATCTTTTATTATGCTTCGGCGAAAAAAAGAAGATGTATTGGATTCGTTGCCGGATAAAATTGATATACACCAGGCTCTCGAAATGTACGGCAATGAAGCCTCATTGTATAATAATGAGCGTGAGTCTATATTAGCCCGGATAAAAACGGAAAGTCCGGCTAATGTTTTTACACTGATTCAAAATCTTAGACAATATACAACCCACCCTTTACTGCTCGATTCACCTTCATTTGAAAATGCTGATGTAAAACAGCTGTCGAACGCCAGTTCAAAGTTTACCAGAACGATTGAAATACTTGATGAAATCAGGATCCGTAATGAAAAGGTTATAATCTTCACTGAATATCTGAAAATGATAGATACTTTCAAAAGAGTATTGGAGGAACATTATGCAACCACTATTTTCACTATAGACGGCAGAGTCGAAGTTTCGGAAAGACATAAAAGAATCGATGATTTTTCTGCATTCGAAGGCTTCAGTATAATGGTTTTAAATCCTAAAACCGCCGGTATGGGGCTGAATATCACCGCTGCAAACCATGTTATTCATTACACTCGTCAGTGGAATCCGGCACTGGAGGAACAAGCTACTGCCAGATCATACCGCAATAAACAGGAAAAAAATGTTAATGTTTACTATTTATATTACGTCAATACAATAGAGGAAATGATAGATAACCGCCTGCGAAATAAACGACAGCTTTCGGGTGAGGTTGTAACTTCAACGTCCGATGATTTATCTTTTGACGACTACCTCTCTTCACTAAGCAAAACACCAATTATAAAATAAATTTTATGACAGATTCTTTAGACACACTGGATGAAATGAAACCATCGGCCGCCCGCCTTGTAGAAAGCTTAAGAGATACCGGCTATATCTTTACAACCTCGGTCGCTGATATTGTGGATAATTCAGTATCAGCGGACGCAGATCAAATTGAGATCATATTGCAAACAGATTTCGGTAATAATCCCTCATTGTGGATTGCTGATAATGGTAACGGTATGGACGAAGCAGCTCTGGAAGCAGCTATGATTTATGGGTCTCCGCTAAGACCGAGTCCCAAATCACTTGGAAAGTTTGGTATGGGTTTGAAGACAGCTTCAACTTCTTTTTGTCGCAAATTAACTGTGATTTCTAAAAAGGACAATCAGTTATCAATAAGGCAGTGGGATCTGGATACAATTAAAAAATTAGACAAGTGGATATTGTTGAGACCCGAAATGGAAGATTATGAGGAAGAAGTAGCTTTTTTAAATAAGGTGACAGTAGGTAAAAATGGAACCATTGTCATCTGGGAATCAATCGACCGCCTTGTAAGATCGACAGGTGACGGTTCTCTAAAGAAGCAGCTTGATAAAATTGAACAGGAATTACGCGAACATTTATCGGGGGTCTTTTTTAATTTTTTAAGTGGAAGCAGTGGTAATCCTAAGATAGAGATCTTTGTAAATAAAACTCCGCTAGAGCCTTGGGATCCCTTCTGTCGTTGGCTTAATGATGACGGTGCGAAAAGGGTGGAAATTCACGAAAACAAGCCTTTTCAAATAACGGAAATGAAAGATGGCGAAGAAGAAGTGATCGGTGAATTCTATGTTAATATTTATATTCTCCCTACTAAAAGTGAACTTAATACCGAGGAGGAAAAAAAAGCAAGATATGGTTTGGATAATCAAGGCTTTCACGTTTTCCGCGAAGGTCGGATGATTTATTCAGGGGGATGGCCCCATAGGTTATTTGTCAAGGACCCTCACTTAAATTTGATTAGGGTGGAGTTATTGTTCGATCACAAACTGGACCACTACTTTCAAATAGATATTAAAAAATCACGGATAGATCTACCGAAGGATTTACGCGAACACTTGAAAAAAGTGATTGCACCGGCAAGAAATGAAGCGAACCGCAGGTATCGTGTGGGTACTGCAGGTAAGGTGAAAAATAATAATGAGCTCTTAAATGAACAGCATGCAAAGTCCAGTACTGCGATCGAAAAACATCATGCATCAGCAACCAGCGGATCTGTCGTGAACAATATTGATACGAGCAGTGGTGAAGCTGAAATCAAAAATAAGTTCGGTACGACGAGGGTTAAACTACAGTTCGATTTCGAAGACTCCCGCGTAATTGAAACAAAAGAAAATCTGACGGATGGTGTCCTGTGGAGTCCCGGTCTGGTGGACGGAAACAGACATGCCGTTTTTATCAATCAGTCGCATGAATTCTACAAAAAGTTCTATCTGGCTAACAAGGATAATTCAGCCTTGATTATTGCGATGGATTCATTATTGTGGAGCCTTGCTGAAGCCGAGCTGAGTGTAATGAGTGATACCGTAAAAAGAAATCTTGAAGATATGCGCGTCAGTGTATCACGATCATTAAGAACATTGGCAGAAGAGCTTCCTGAAATAAAGGAAGAGCTTAATTATGAATCCACTGAATCTATTGAATGAGTTCTTTTAAATCCTACTGTGAAAAAAAATTTCCCGAAAACTGGGAAATCCTCGATAAAGATGGAGGATTGTTTCAGTTCCGTGATAATTCCATAGCTAAAGGAACAGGTTTCCTTGTGATGGTACTGGAAGAAAGTTCAAAATATGAAGTACAGCTAAAATTTGAAAATTTTGCGAGAACTCTGTCATCTCATGCAGCACAAAGCCTCGCTGACCCTGCAAGTCCGCTAAAAAATTTGCTGGAAATATATGAAAACATTTCTGTTATAGTTCACAAACACTACATTGAAAAAAATCTAGATCCTTCAACACGCAAATTTGAAAATTGGGATTTTAATTTAATATATAAAAAGAGAGGCGGCGGCGATCATGCAGATAGTTTTTCGGATATTTTAATATCCTTTATTTTAAACATCTTTCCATACAACGTCGAAGCAGAGGAAGAGGGATCAGCTAAATCAGACTTGCTAACACGATACGAGCGTAGCCACAGAAACAGGTCACTATGTATTGCTTACCATGGTTACAATTGCAAGGTTTGCGGATTAAGAATGAAGGACTTATACGGTGATATTGCCAGGGATTACATACATGTTCACCATTTGAATCCGATTTCAGAAAACGGCGTAATTAAACCCGACCCGATTAAAGATTTCGTTCCCCTTTGTCCTAACTGTCACGCAATAGCGCATTTAAAAAACCCGCCACTGACAGTACAAGAAATTCAACTCAAAATTAAAGAGAATGGAAATACACACGCTAAATAAACACGACTTCAAAAAATATCTGCTTGCGCAATTACCTGACAGCAGGCAGGAAGAATTAATATTCTGGAAAAAAGCTATCCCTCTTCCTGTAGATCTTGTTTACAAAATATTTGATTCCAGAGGCGAGCTCTTTAAAATATATCTGGATCACATTTCAGCAGTTACGTTATACTTTTTTGCAGCTGAGTCTGAAAAAACAGATTACATTCAGCAAATAAATAATCTCCCCAATTCCGGTACCGAACTTTTAAGTGACAGATTGAATGATCAGTTCGAAAAATATTATTTTGACTCTGATATTTCCGCTTTAACTGCAACACTCGCGGAAAAATTATTTGTTGTGGAGTATAAATTCTCCGTTGAAGATTATATTCATGCCCTTTCCCACGAAGGTCGGAAGTACCGCCGGCTTTACGTCCCCCAAAAAATAAAAGAAAGCCTACGAGAGTACCATCCGGCAATGCTTAATTATATAGGAGTTTCGAACGGAGATATGTTCGGAAACATAGTTGCAGATCATCTGGGAGTATACAGGAGTGGTTTTTCAGATGCTTTTGCTGCTATATTTAATAAATTACTTGATTTTGTTGTTGCTAAGACTTATGAGCACAAGGTAGATATTTCTGCAGCCTCCGGAATAAGAATCACTCAGGTCACAGAACCGCCGCAGCAATACTTAAAACCTGAAACAGGAACCGTTGCAGACGGAAGTTTATGGGAACCACGTTACCGCGATGCGAAATCTACTTTTATACTCAACGAAAGACATCCGTATTTGGAGTTAATTGATAAAAAATCCGGCATTGAAGTTTTAGCTGATCTGGCAGGGCAGTCTGCATTGATAGAAAATGAAACGCTCCAGGATTCCAAAGCTAAAATTCTGGAAAACTTTAGACAGGAAATTTCCCGTAAGCTCAGATTAATCGCTGAGAATCCTACTTAATTATGTTGACGTTGCCCACTTCTTTCGACAAAGCAACAAAGAGTTCCAAGATATTAGTTTAAAATTTATAATGAGAAATCACTTGAACTCAGCAGCGAGGTGGTGAACGCAAAATATCTGCTGCTTCGGCGGAGCGGACATACTTACGCTTCGGATCTCTTCGAAATAATAAGTAAAGGCCCAAAAGTATTCTCGCGCCAGCATCTGAAGGAACTGAATTATCCAGCTTCCAAAAGTCCGAAAGACCATTATCTGGCCATCAAAATCCGCAAGGTCCCCGATCCCGAGTTTGAAAATGTACGCTGGGATTTCATACGACTGGAAGCTTACCAAAAGATTCAACGTGAAGAGCCAAACCCCTACTCTAAGGCAGGCCTTCCGTTTACGGTGTCGCTTACTGAACTGATGAGGACCAAAACCAAATTGTAAAACGCATTTCCATCAGCACTTCAATGGTCCGGAAATTGACCTTTGCCAATGATCCCAGCTTCTGACCTTCATGTATGAATTATTAAAACACTTTATCCTCACGCGAAAGCCTGCCGATGAGGCGGCGCTGCAGCGCATTTTTGCATGTTTCAGCCCGGTGAAGACGGCGCGGCGGGAGATTTTGCTGGACCGGAACCAGTTGTGCCGGCATTATTACTTTATTAATTCGGGCGCCCTGCGCATCTTTACCACAGATCAGGACGGGAATGAAAGTTCGCGATACTTTGCTTTCGAGGGAAACTTCATCACCGCGCTGCCCAGCTTTATAGACCAGCTGCCTGCAGATGAATACCTGCAGAGTATTGAGCCCTCGGATCTGCTGCGCATTGGCCGCGCCGATTTCTACGAACTGGTGGCCACCGAGCCCGCTTTTGCGGCCATCTACACTGAAATCCTGGAAGTGGGATTCATTAACGCACAGAAAAGAATCTACGGTTTCCAAAGTTTTGATGCCGAAGAAAAGGTAAAATGGGTGATCCGTCACCAGCCTTTGCTGCTGCAGCGCCTGTCCAACAAAATGGCGGCTACCTATCTGGGACTTTCACCCTCTACCCTGAGCCGGATTAAATCCAGAATTTAAGGAAAACGTTGACCTGGAGCAACATTTTCTACGTAACGGCAAATTACCTTTGCTGAAATTTAAGTATGAAAATGTACCTTCCCTTTCTGATTCTGCTGTCCACACTGACTTTGGCACAACGCCGCCCGGAGCATACGCCGAAACCGCTTGCCACTTTGGTAAAGCCGGCGGATCATCTCACTTTGGAGGCTGCGCTGGAGCTTGCAAAGAGAAGTACTGCTCAGGCTGCGCAGTTGGATAAGCAAGTCTCCATAGCCGTGCTGGACGCCTCCGGAACCGTTATCCTGCTTATGCGCGGCGACGGTGTGGGTCCGCACAATACCGAGGCGGCCAGGCGTAAGGCCTACACGGCGGTATCCACCAAAACAGCGACGCTGGCGCTGCTGAGGAACGCCGCAGCCAACGCCTATACCCATAACCTGAACACCCTGCCCGATCTCCTGCTCCTGAGTGGCGGTGTACCCATTTGGTACCGCGGCAATGTGATAGGCAGCCTAGGTGTGGCAGGTGGCGGCAGCCCCGAAAATGACGATGCGATCGCGCGTGCGGCCGCTATTCCGGAGAAAGGAATCTTAACATCCAAATAATCCAAAAATGATCAATATGAAAAAAATGTTTTTTACTGCTGTCTTTGCAGTCCTGTCGGTTTTCGCTTTCGGCCAGACCTACAGCCATCAGCTTTCCAGTCACATTCTGGATGTCTCGCGCGGCACTCCTGCCAGCGGTGTAAAGATCCGCCTTGAAAAGCAGGTGGCCGGAACCTGGACTTTTGTGGATGAAAAAACCACCGATGCCAACGGCCGGATTACCGATTTTCTGCCGGGTAATACATCCAACGGCATCTTTAAACTGACCTATCTGGTGAGCGATTACTTCAAAAAGAACAATACAGAAAGCTTTTACCCTTTTATTGAGGTGGTTTTCCAGATCCGCGATGAGCAGCACTATCATGTTCCCATTACGCTCTCGGCTTACGGTTATTCCACTTACAGAGGAAACTAAGGAGAGGTGCAGAGGTTGGCTGCCGCTTTCTGACCGTTGAGTTTACAAACCGTTTTCAAACTTTAATATCATTCTAATTGGGGCCTCAGCCACGTTCGGCACGGTATTCTGATGAATGCAATTATTTAAAATTATACCATATGAAATTACTAATGACAGCGGTGCTGGCAGCTATTGTAACAAGCTGTACGCCTATGCAGAATGCAAAAACCGAAGCTTCAAATACGGTAAATAAAACGTGGGAACTTATCTCCCTGGACGGTCAGCAGGTGAATGCGACGTTACCGGTTTATATTAGCCTGGACGGAACTAATAAAGTGAGCGGTAAAACAGGCTGCAACACCCTGATGGGGAATTATTCCATCACCAACGGAACGCAGATACGATTCTCACAACTGGCAAGTTCGCGCATGATGTGTGCACCTGCTGACATGAATATTGAAAAAGATGTGCTTGAAGTACTGAACACAGCAGACAACTTTACGCTGAGTGACGGGAAACTGATGCTGAATGTGGGTAGAAGGGCCCAATTGGCCGTGTTTGCGGAAATGAGCACCAATCCCGTTCTTAATAAATACTGGAAACTGACCGTCCTGGACGGTAAGCCTGTGACCATGGAGGCGGCCCAGGAACGTGAGGCGCATTTTATCCTGAGAAGCGACGGCAGCATCAGCGGTTTTGGTGGGTGCAATGGCTTCAGCGGTTCTTATGAACTTAAGGACAGTAGCAAAATCTCATTTAATGAAAATATGGCCGTCACCATGAGGGCCTGCACGGAACTCAAAATGGATGAGCGCGCCTATCTGAATGTATTTCATAACGCGGACAGTTACACCCTGAACGGAGATACCTTACACCTTAAGAAAGGCAACAGCGCGCTGGCTGTCTTTGAGGCCATCTATTTCTGACTAACCAGCGGCGCAATAGGCGTTATCATTAAATAATCATAAATCAGGCAAGCACTGTTCTCCGCATAATTTGCAGAGAATGGTGCTTTTTTTCGCCGCATCATCCTATATCTGAATCGCCCGGCCGTAATTAAATAACTTTGCTTTAAATGTTAACTTTTGGTACAGCCCATTCAAATTTTTGATGCGAAGAATATTTTTGATTATATAGAAATCAAACATCCGTATCATCCGAAGAATCCGGCATTTTTAATTCTGAGAAATGGGCTGGTGGTTTATCATGAAAATGTAGACAAAATAGAACTTAGCGGAAATCACGTGGCGCTTATTGATTCGCGGCGGGTGTACGAAATCCTGGAGATCAGTGAGGATCTGGAACTTCAGCGCATCCCGTAATTTCCTTCGGGCTATCTGCAATATAAGTCCAATATAAGTCCAATAAAACTCCAATAGTCTATTGGAGTTTTAATACAGTTACATTAAAGTTTCATTGAATTTAAACCTAATCAGGCCGCAAGAATCCATTCGTTAAAATCCTACGCGAGTTTACTTCTCGAGCCACAGCGACACCCATTCTTCCCTCTGAAGCTGTCTTTTCAGATTAAGATTCTGTTGCGTGCAAACTTCCATGATGTCCGCTACATCAAAAAAGCAAAGCCCTGAAAGCAGAATGCTTCCGCCGTCGTTCAGGACGGAAACATAAGTCGGGATATCTGAAATAAGGATATTGCGGTTGATGTTGGCCAGAATGATGTCAAAGTTTTCGCCACCCAGATTTTCGCCGGTTCCCTGCGAGATTTCGAGTTCGACGTTGTTGCGCACCGCATTTTCTTTTGAATTTTCTACAGACCATTCGTCAATATCGATCGCCACCGTTTTTCCTGCGCCTTTCTGTTTCGCGAAAATGGCAAGTACAGAAGTTCCGCAGCCCATATCCAGCACCGTTTTACCCTCAAAATCCATGTCCAGCATCTGCTGGATCATCAGATAAGTGGTGGCGTGATGTCCGGTGCCGAAAGACATTTTCGGCTGTATGATGATTTCGTGCGGCAGATTTTGGTTTTCGTGAAATTCTGCGCGGATGGAAACCTGATTTTCGACGTTGATCGGATCAAAGTTTTTTTCCCATTCCTCATTCCAGTTGATATTCGGCATTTCGCTGTACGTGTAGCTGATCTCAACTTCCGGGTGGGTGAGCAGACTCACGTTTTGCAGACTGCTTTCGGTGAACAGATCCTTCTGAATATAACCCAGGATGCCATCGTGTTCCTCCGTAAAACTGTCGAATCCCACTTCGATGAGCTCAGCCATCAGGATTTCATTCCAGGGTTGTAGAGGTTCTATTTTAAATGTAAATTCAAGATAAGTCTGCATACGTTATGTTTTTTAAAATTAATTTATCTGGCCGCCATTTCCGGCTTTCGCTACTCGCTTCCCACGCCCTGCCGGTCGCGGGAGAGCTCAGACAGGCCGCTCAATCCGGGGCGCGGTGAATCGCGGTTTTCCAAGTGTTTGCTGTCAGTCTCCTGCGAAACGCAATCGGGATTTTTCGTACCGAACTTTGTTTCCCGGGTTTCGCACTTCACTTTCATTAATGCACTGAACCTCATGTGTGTTTCTGTCGTTCAGCTTCATTCAGGCTTTGCTATTTTGTCGTCTCACCGCCCATTTCCGTGAACCCCTTGTCAATAGGTTCCCAAAGTTCGATCTTGTTTCTTTCTGCGTCCATGATGTGCACGAACTTTCCATAATCAAAGGTCTCAATCTCGTCAAGAACAGTCACACCGTTATTTTTGAGTTTTTCGACAAGTCCTTCGATATTCTGGACGCGATAATTTATCATAAACTCCTTTTTTGACGGCGAAAAGTATTCACTTCCCTGTTTGAAAGGACTCCACTGTAAATAATTGATTTCCTCCGGTCTCTTTGCATTTCGAAATTCAAAACTTGAACCCCACTGGTTCACCTCGAGTCCTAAATTTTCTGAGTACCATTCTCTCGTCTTTTCGGGATTTTCGGAGAAAAAGAAAATTCCCCCAATTCCTGTCACTTTCGGTGTTGTGTCTTCCTGCGAAAGTGGGTTTTCAGCCTGATCTTTTTGTTCTGCCATGTTTTTTGATTTGTAGGGTGTCACTGCGCAGTTTATCAGCATTGCAAAAATGGATACCGAAATTATTAATTTTTTCATCGCTTATCACTATTTAGTTATCGGATAACCTTAAGATTTGTGAAAATGTGTGGGGAAAGCTTCCTCCGGTCTCTGCCGGAATATATTGAGCAGTATCCATGATTTCAGAAAACCGTAGCCATATGAAAACATCTGGATATACGTGGAAAGTATGGCGAATGCCGCGATGCTGATATTGCGCGTTTTGTACAGTGCATGGAAAAATACCAGCAGCGTATATAGGCCGTAAAAACCGAGTATGAGGCCTTTTTGAAAGATAAAATATTCAGTGAAACCCATCACGTAACCAAGCAGGAAGAAGGTGGGAAACGCGAAAGAAAGTTTTACGTACTCGGGATGGCGCTGGTTCAAAATCGGGCGCGCACAGCCAAACTGATAGACCTGTTTTGAGAATTTGCCGAAATCTACGCGACGCTTGTGATAGACGCCGATATCATCGAAGAAAGCGGTTTTGAAGCCATTTTCCCACAATGTCATCGACAGATCGGGATCTTCGCCGACGCGCATCTCCGAGAAACCACCCACTTTTTCAAATGCAGCTTTCCGTACGCCCATGTTGAAACTCCGCGGCTGAAATTTACTCACGGATTTTTTGTTGCCGCGGATGCCGCCTGTCGTGAAAACCGAAGTCATCGAGTAGGAGATGGCTTTCTGCATCAGGTTAAAACCTTTGTGGGCTTTATCCGCGCCGCCGAAGGCATCGCAATCTGATATTTCAATGTTTTTTTTAATGTTTTGGATGTAATCTGTCTCCACGATCACATCTGAATCCACGAACACAAGCCATTCATTTTTTGCACGTCTGGCACCATAATTCCGCGAGAGTCCGGGGCCGGTATTTTCTTTCCGGAAAAACTGTATCTGCAGCGTTTCATCGAAGATCGCGACCGTGGGCCTGAGGTCGATCATCGATCCATCGTCCACAATGATGATTTCGAAATCTTTGTCCGTTTGCTTCGTCAGTGACGTCAGCAGCTCGAACAGTTCGTCTTTGCGGTTGTAGATGGCGATGATGAGGGAGAGAGAAGGCAATTCGTTAATTTGAAAATTTGAAAATGGGTTAATTTGAAAATGTAACAATTTACCATTTTAACCATGGAAGTTTACTGGTGAAAATTGCTACATTGTTAAATTGATATATTGCTGGATTATTAATTACTGATTGTTTTCCAGTTTATGCACTTTCTTCGTGCCTTCATACATTTCAAACTGCAGGAAACGGCATTCGAGTTTTCCGTTGTAAAGTTTGATTCTGCGTGATGGTCTTAAACCTACTTTTTTAGCCGCATCCAAATCTGAAGAGATGAACCAGGCCAGCGTATTCGGATAGCTTTTCTTGAAAGTGTCTCCTATTTTCTTATAAAATTCATCGTCGGTGATTTCGATACGTTCATCGTAGGGCGGATTGAAAACCATCAGCAGCGGGAAAAGCTCTTTTTTAGACTCGAAGAAATCCTGTCTTTTAATCTCGATCACATCTTCCATTTCGGCTGCTTCCACATTGAGATGCGCGGCATTGAGCATTTGAGAATCCAAATCATAACCGACAATCTTTCCGGTGAATTCTTTAATACGGTTGATCCGTACTTCCTTGATTTTCTGGAAAAGTTCTGCATCGTAATTTTTCCAGTTTTGGAATGCGAATTTCTTACGGAAAATCTGCGCTGGCAGATCCATCGCGATCATCGCGGCTTCGATCAGCAAAGTTCCCGAACCGCACATGGGATCCAGGAAGTTTCCTTTCCCGTCCCAACCTGCGAGTTGCAGCATGCCGCTGGCTAACACTTCATTGATCGGTGCTTCGCCCTGTTCGCGGCGGTAACCTCTTTTAAAAAGCGCGTCGCCGGAAGCGTCGAACGATACCGTTACCAATTCCCGGTCGATATGCAGGTGGAATTTGATGTCCGGATCCGTCGTATCAACATTTGGTCTTTTACGGTGATGGAATTTAAAATAATCGACGACTGCATCTTTCATTTTCTGCGACATGAACTGCGAATGTCTGAATCTTTCGGAATAAACCGTTGCATCAATTGCGAAACTCTGGTCCACACTCATGTAATCGTCCCACGGGAAGGCAAAAAGTTTGTCATAAAATCGGCTTTCGTCCCAGGCTTTGAATGTCAGCACCGGTACCAAAATCTTGAGTGCGGTTCGTGCAGAATAATTGATCTTATAAAGGAAACCCAGGTCACCCTCACAGTTTACCGCGCGATTTTTGATCTCGACATTGGTGCCGCCTAATTTTTTTATCTCTTCAGCCAATACCGGCTCAAGGCCGAAAAAAGTTTTGATCTGTATTTTTAAATTTTGTGTGTCCATTATTTGTTTGCGGGGTTTATACTGAACCGGCTGTGTGTTAAATATTTAGCCGGAATAGCTTCCTTTCGGTTCTCTAGAAATTATTGTTGGGCGGATTTGCAGAAGTCTCAAACACGCGTATTCGTAGTTCAGGATTTGCAAAAATAGTTATTTTTGCAGAATGGCATGGTTTCAAACATGGTTTAATACCCCTTATTATCACATTCTTTACAGCGACCGGAATTACGAAGAGGCTGAACATTTTATTACCTTGCTTCTGCAGGATTTAAAGATTCCCGAAGGTTCCAAAATTATAGATTTAGCGTGCGGCAAAGGCCGTCACTCGGTTTTTCTCAATAAAAAAGGCTACGATGTTCTCGGTCTCGATCTTTCCGAAGAAAGCATTAAACACAACCAAACATTTGCGAATCCTTCTTTAAAATTTGAAGTTCACGACATGCGAAACGAGATTTTCCCGGATGTGAGCGCGCAAAAAGTGGATGCCGTTTTCAACCTTTTCACCAGTTTCGGATATTTTGACAGCCCGGAGGAGGACCGGAAGATCTTTAAGTCGATAAATAATGTGCTGTTGCCCGGCGGTTTTTTTGTGCTTGATTTCCTGAATGAGAAATGGGTGAAAAATACACTGGTGCCGGAAGAAAAGCTCGTAAAGCAGGGTATTGAGTTTAAGATTAAGAAAAAAATTGAAAACCAATTTGTTATTAAAGACATTCACTTTACAGCAGAAGATAAGGAGCATCATTACTATGAGCGCGTCAAGCTGCATTCACCCGAAACAATCAAGGAATATGCTGCCGAATTGGGTCTGGAAACCGTGAAAACGTACGGTGATTATTCGCTCGGCGAATATGATGCGGAGACTTCGACGCGCTGCATAAGTGTATTCCGAAAAGTCACTAACTAAACAGAAAAATTTTATGTTGCCGATAATAATCCTGCTGGTTCTTAGTGTCGTCATTGGCGTTTTTTTGGGAAAGTTCTTTGGGTCTCAGCAGAAGTTCGCTAAGAACCTGCTCATCCTGAGTGCCGGTTTCCTGATAACAGTATGTCTCAATGAAGTTTTCCCGGAGATCTACACAAGCGACATCAAAAATATCGGCCTGTTTGTGATCGCGGGTGTACTGCTCCAGATGCTGCTAGAAAATCTCACCAAAGGTTTTGAGCATGGGCATTTTCATCACCACCACGAGCAAAAGAACATCCTGCCGCTGGCACTGATGCTGGGAATGTTTGTGCACGCGTTCCTCGAGGGAATTCCACTCGCAAATGAAACGGATGTTTTCAGTCCTTATCTGATGGGTATTCTTTTCCACAATTTACCGATCTCATTTGTCCTGGGCGCATTTTTATCACAGAAAAAAATGCAGTTTTCGACTTCTTCACTGCTGATCATTGGCATTTTCGCTATTGCTTCGCCACTCGGTCTGATGCTTGGGAACTTCTTTAATCCGGCCTATAAAGTGTACTTTCTGGCGCTTGTTGGCGGCATTTTTCTGCATATTTCATCGGTGATCATCTTTGAGAGCAACAAGAACCACAATATTGATTATGTAAAAATACTGATGGTGATCTGCGGTGTGGCTCTGGGGATGTTCGGTCATCTCTTTCACGCACATTAAAAAAAGCTCCGGATAATTCCGAAGCTTTTATTCATATGTGAAGTCTATTGTTCTTAAAATTTCCAGCCCAAAGTTACGAAGAAGTTATTCTGCGTACTTTCAACATCTGAAACGAGATAGTTAGAAGAATTAAGGGCTGTATTACCTGAATAATATCCAGTTCCTGCAGTTTGTGAACCGTACAGGAATGGATTTGAATAGTCTGAATTAACATATTGATATGCAGCATCGATATAAAACGATCTGAAATCATAACCGATACCTGCGCCAACTGTATTTCTGCTGCTGACAAACATATTATCAAATGATCTGTTCGCACCGCTTCCGGCATTATCAAAAGCACTTATGGAAACCGAATCGAAAGGACTTGCAGCATAACCATAACCTGCGCGCAATCTGAAGGCATCAAGTCTGTATTCGGCACCGATTTTTACTTCTGAGTTGCTGGTGTAGCTGTCTGAAAAGAAATCATTAAGAACCGTTTCCGCCTCGCCATACACTTTATACTTAGGTTTTGTGAGCCCCAGTGAATAATCTACGTTAACCGAAAAGTTTTTATTGGCTACATATGCGGCACTCAGCGTTGCTTTCAGCGGTGAGGAAAGTTTGCGGTCTTCGTAGTAAGATCCGTATGTGGAAATAGGGTAGGAGTTATAGATACGCTCAATATTCCACCAGGTAGGCGTTTCCACTGCTGCACCCACTCGGAAATTCGGATTGATCTTTCCAATCACACCCACAGACGCAGAAAAACCGCTGGCAGACTCAGAAAAAGGCGTGAACTGCTTGTCAAAATACTCTACTGATCCTGTTGCATTTGTGAACGCTGCTGAATCAAACTGGTCAAGGATCGAGTTGTGAAAGTTTACGCCAACTCCGACGTAAATTCTGTTAGCATAGTTTCCACCTACCGCGATGCCGGTCTTGTTCAGATTTCCATAGCGGTTGTACGCATGACCTGCAAATCCAAAATTTTGCACATTCTGGTTATCATCCACATATTCCAATGACACGTTACTGTTTCCCGGAGTTTCGGTATAATCGTCAAGTGAGCGGTTTGAGTACGATACACCAACGTTTACAAATTTCCAGTTGGAAGATGAAACCGGAAATACCGCGATTCCGCCGGAATTGGTAATGTCTGTATTGTTTGTTTTATACTCCACAGACTGGTTATTCAGCCGTGAAACATTATTCTGTGACTGTATGCCCAACGTAGCCGAGAAATCATTAGCGATGCTGACACCGATGCCGGCAGGGTTTGAATTGATCACCGAATATTCACCACCTAAGGCGCCCATTGAGCCTGCCATAGCGTTGTATTTAGCAGAACCCTGAAAAGTGGAGCTCGAATATACGTCCGCTGTATTCTTTATCGTCGAAACATCCTGTGCGTTCATCAGATAAGCCGCAGCAAGGGATGTGATCATCAATGTTTTTCTGATCATTATTTGATTTAAATATTTAAATTAAAATTATCTTCTGAAACCACCCGATGAGCGTGTACTGCCGGAGGTAGCGCCACCACTGAAGCCGCCTCTGCTGCCACCGGAACGGAAGCCGCCATCGCTGCCACTGTTGCTTCTGAACCTGGGTTCGTTGTAGGTAGGAGTCGTCTGGCGTGGCGTACTCTGTCTCGGAGACATCTCACGCGTGTTGTTCTGGAAATCGCGCTGTCTCGGCTGTGTAGTCTGATTCCGGAAGCCACTGTTTTCTGAACTTCTTGGCGCTGTTCCGTTGCGGAACCCGGCGCTGTTATTCGTGTTTCTCAGACTGTTGCTAGAGCTACGGATGTTTCTGAATCCGTTGTCAGTACCGCTTCTTCTGTTCGTGAAGCCGCCTTGATAAGTATTATACCCATTTGCATATCCATATCCGTAAGGATTGTACATGTAGTAAGGACTGTAGCCGTAATACGGGTGATAGTAGTCGTAGAAACCGCCGTAGTAGCTGTACCATGGATTATATCCGAAGCCCCACGGATTATAATATCCGCCGTAGCCCCATGGGCTGTAATATCCGCCGAATCCCCAGGGTGAGCCCCAACCAAAAGTCATTCCCCAGCCGAAGCCACTGTAATAACCGTATGGGTAGCCCCAGTTATCGCTGTAATACGTGTTTGTTCCTGCGTAGGTTCCCCAGTCTGAGCCCTGCGCTTCGCGCCAGCTTTCATTTCGGTTCTCCGTGTTGAGGTAAACGTTTTGGTCCTCATTAGCCTGATAGTTATAATAATCGCCAACTCTATTGCTGTTGTGGGTCATAGACCCTTCCGGAAGTGTGTCACGGTTTGGGTCATAGTAGACCCCGTCTGTTTCTGTATAGCCACCTGTCTGGATGACACAGGAGGTTAACACAAAACTTCCCGCAAGCATCAAAACAACTTTAGATTTTAATGCCTGCAGGATATTTTTATAAGTAATTTTTTCCATGATAGGTGAAAAGTTTTAAATTGAATTATATTTGCAATTCATACCAAAATAATACTGCCGAAAAGTTTTATTATGGCTTGAAACCACTGTGAATATTAGATATAGCAAATCTGCAAAAGTTAAATCAAAGATAGATAAAAAATGGCAAAACTTACTTCGCGCGCCGAAGATTACAGCAAATGGTACAATGAACTCGTAGTAAAAGCTGACCTGGCTGAAAATTCGGGTGTTCGCGGCTGCATGGTTATCAAACCTTATGGCTATGCAATTTGGGAAAAAATGAGAGATGAGATGGACCGAAGGTTTAAAGAAACCGGCCACGAAAATGCTTACTTCCCGATATTCATACCCAAGAGTCTGTTCGAAGCTGAAGAGAAGAATGCCGAAGGTTTTGCCAAAGAATGCGCCGTAGTGACGCATTACCGTCTGAAAACCGATCCGGACGATCCGAAAAAACTCGTTGTAGATCCGGAAGCGAAACTTGAAGAGGAGCTCATCGTAAGACCAACTTCTGAAGCTATCATCTGGAATACTTATAAAAACTGGATACAATCTTACCGTGATTTACCGATTCTGATTAATCAATGGGCAAATGTAGTTCGTTGGGAAATGCGTACGCGTTTATTCCTCCGTACTGCTGAATTCCTTTGGCAGGAAGGTCACACAGCACACGCCACGAAAGAAGAAGCCATCGGGGAATCTGAAAAAATGCTTGAAGTATATGCAGATTTTGCTGAAAAGTTCATGGCCATTCCGGTGATCCGCGGACTCAAAACTGAAAGCGAAAGGTTTGCCGGTGCAGATGAGACTTATTGCATCGAGGCTTTGATGCAGGACGGAAAAGCTTTGCAGGCGGGTACTTCGCACTTCCTGGGACAGAATTTTGGGAAAGCATTTGATGTGAAATTCACCAACCGCGAAGGAAAGATCGAGCACGCATGGGGAACTTCGTGGGGAACTTCAACACGTCTGATGGGTGCTTTGATCATGACGCATTCTGATGATTTTGGGCTTGTATTGCCACCGTCATTAGCACCGATTCAGGTGGTGATTGTACCGATCTTTAAAGGTGAAGAACAGCTAAAACAGATTGATGAGGTTGCTTTTGATATCCAGCAAAAACTCAAAGCAAAAGGAATTTCTGTTAAATACGATAACCGTACAGAAAACAAACCGGGCTGGAAATTTGCCGAGTATGAACTTAAAGGTGTACCGGTACGTATCGCGCTTGGTGCGCGCGACCTTGAAAACCGCACCGTAGAAATCGCTCGCCGCGACAATCTTACAAAGGAAACCATCGCGCTCGAAGGTCTTGATTCTTATATCGAAGATTTGCTGAAAACCATTCAGCATGATATCTATAACAAAGCACTGGAATATCGCGATTCCCACATTACGAAAGTGGACAGCTACGAAGAATTCAAAAAAGTTCTTGAAGAAAAGGGTGGTTTCATTTCCGCACATTGGGACGGAACAGCAGAAGAGGAAGAACAGATTAAGAACGAAACAAAAGCCACGATACGCTGCATACCATTGGATAATGAGCTTGAAGAGGGAGTTTCAATGATTACTGGAAAGCCTTCCGCGCAGCGCGTAATATTTGCAAAAGCATATTAGAAGATATAGTTATAGCCGAAAGCAGTAGTTCGTTTGGATTAAAATTTGCATCAGGTTTTTCTGAATGTTAAATTTTAAAATAAACTACTATGTCATTAAACATTATTGATCTTATTCGTGGTCAACTGGGTCCTGCACTTATTTCGCAGAGTGCCACACAGTTGGGTGAAAGTGAATCTGCCGTATCGAAAGCGGTGAGCGTTTTATTGCCTTCAGTCTTTACGGCACTGGCTGATAACGCAGATAAACCCGGTGTACAAAGTACGATAAGCAATTCCTCTGCAAGTGGCCTTTTGGGCAATTTGCTGAGCGGAACAGCGGGTAACTCAATGGTTGCTACGGTGTTGTCAGCAATTTTTGGTGACCGCGTACCTAATTTGGTAAATTCCGTTTCAGAATATGCGGGAATAAACAATACGTCGGCAAATTCACTTCTATATACCGTGACCGGTGCTGCTGTGGGTTCTATTGGTAAATATGCCGAGGATCAAAACATGGATGCATCGGGCATTGCGTCTCTGCTGCGTGATGAGCGCCAAAATGTTGCATCACTTGTTCCGGCTGGATTCACATTTGCTGAGACCGCACAAGGCAGTTTGGCAAATGCTGATGAATATCCGGATGCCGCTAAGATCACTTCTGCCGAGCCTGATGAAACATCTACCGTAGATGTGAACAGAGGAGGAAATACGCATGTGCATGTAGACAGAAATGATGTTCACAAAGAAGGTTCACTATGGAGATGGCTCCTGCCGCTTATCTTGCTGGCGCTGGCTGCGTGGTTCCTCTGGAGACAATGTGACAAATCTGCCGAGCAAACTACTGTGATGACGGATTCTACCGCAGTACAGTCTGAACCGGCTGCAGTGCTTACAGATTCTTTAGCCGACAGCTCGATGACTGCCGCAAACCGCGAATCCATGTCAGTGGCATTGCCATCGGGTAGCAATGTAAATGCGTACCGTGGTGGAATAGAAGACCAAATTGTAGCTTTTTTAAATTCCGAAGAATATAAAAATGCAGATGAGGATGCACTGAAGGACAGATGGTTCAATTTTGATAACCTGAATTTCGAGTTTAATTCAACTAAACTTACACCTGAATCTCAGGTTCAGCTTGATAATATAAAAGCAATTTTAGCGGCTTATCCTGATGCTAAAATTAAAATCGGTGCTTATAGCGATAAAAAAGGAGATGATGATATGAACAAGAAGCTATCACAGGACCGCGCGAACGCAGTGAAGGCTGCACTCGCTTCTCCGCAGGTGGTTTCAGCTGAAGGATATGGAGAAGAGTTTGCCACAGTAGAGGAGTCTGCCAGTGACATGGAGCGTGAAAAAGACAGAAAAACAGCAATCAGATTCACGAAATAGTGATCAATATTTAATTTACTTCCCGGCTTGTCCGGGATTTTTTTTGCTTTTATTTGGAGGCTTCTATTAATTTAATATATTTGTTAGACTAATCTAACATTTTGAAAAATATAAATAATGGTTGGCGTTACGCACGCCGCGCAGATTCGCTGCCTGAAGTCTTTTCGAGTGTAAACATTCCGAAAAATGCCGGTTTCTGGCGGAAACTTTTTGCATTTACAGGGCCCGGTCTTATGGTCGCGGTCGGCTATATGGATCCAGGCAACTGGGCGACCGATATTGCCGGCGGCGCACAGTTCGGCTATGCATTGCTGTCTGTGGTGCTCATTTCAAATCTGTTCGCGATCATTTTGCAGCATCTCTCGCTAAAACTAGGCATCGTTGCGGAGCGTGATTTAGCACAAGCTTGCCGCGACCATTTTGATCCGGTGACGAATTTTATCCTTTGGGTCTTCTGCGAGATTGCGATTGCGGCCTGCGACCTGGCGGAAGTGATTGGTGCGGCCATTGCGCTGAATCTGCTTTTCGGCATTCCGCTTACATGGGGCGTAGTGATCACCGTGATTGATGTTTTCATCATACTTTTTCTTCAGGCTAAAGGTTTCCGCTATATCGAAAGTATCGTTGCAGGTCTGATCATCGTCATCTTAGGATGTTTTGCGTATGAAATAATATTAAGTAAACCCGATATCTTCCCCATTTTAAGTGGTCTTGTTCCTCAGAAAGAGATCGTCACCAATCCGGCGATGCTCTATATTGCGATCGGGATTTTGGGCGCCACCGTGATGCCGCACAATTTGTATCTGCACAGCAGCATCGTACAAACCCGAAATTATGAGCGGACGACGGAGGGAAAGAAAGAAGCCATCAAGTTTGCCACTATCGACAGTACGGTGTCGCTTTTTCTCGCCTTCTTTATTAATGCAGCGATTCTTATCGTTGCTGCAGCCACGTTTCACACGACGGGAAATCAGGATATTGCAGATATTCATGATGCTCACAAAATGCTGACACCGCTTTTGGGGACCACGCTTGCGAGCATTGTATTCGCCGTGGCTCTTTTAGCTTCAGGCCAGAACTCTACACTCACCGGTACGCTTGCCGGCCAGATCGTGATGGAAGGTTTTCTGAACATCCGTCTCAAACCCTGGCTTCGCCGCCTGATCACCAGGTTGATTGCGGTTATTCCGGCCTTGATTGTTACTGTTTTATATGGCGAAAAAGGCACAACCGATTTATTGGTACTCAGCCAGGTCATCTTATCTATGCAGCTGAGCTTCGCGGTCGTTCCGTTAGTGATGTTCACCGGCTCAAAACTTAAAATGGGCGAATTCGTGAATAAATCATGGCTTAAAATTTTGGTTTGGATAATTGCCGCGATCATTATTGCCCTTAATCTATATCTGCTGCTCGAAACATTCACCAACATATGAAAGCGCTAAGTTTTGCAGTATTTTTACTTGCGGTTCCAATTCTGAATTTTGCGCAGGAACAGATTGAGACCGACAGGCCCGATCAAACCGAATCTCCCGCAACCGTTCCTCATCGGTATCTGCAGGCTGAAACCGGATTTATGTATGAGAAAGTGCACAATGATGCACAAACTATTTACCATCCCACGCTATTGTGGCGGTACGGAATCACTCCAAATGTTGAATTTCGACTTCAAACCGATTTCACAACCGAAAGTAGGGCAGGCAGAAGAATTTCAGGTCTTTCTCCGGTAGCGGTTGGTTTTAAAACATCGTTAATAAAAAGTAAAGGTTTTATTCCGGACATTTCCTTCGTTGGTCATCTCACCTTTGCGGAATTAGCGACTGCAGACCTGCAATCTACTTATGTCGCGCCGGATTTCAGGTTTCTTTTCCGCAATGCGTTTTCAGATCATTTCGAGCTCAGTTATAATCTGGGTGCAGAATGGAATGGAGAAACTCCTGACGCAAGTGCGCTCTATACCATTGCCGCAAGCTACAAAGCTGCAGATCACTTGTCTCTCTTTGCTGAATTTTACGGTTATCTGAATAAATATGAAAGTGCCGATCACCGCTTTGATGCAGGCGCAATGCTGCTTTTAAATCAAAACTTTTCCTTAGATATATCAGCGGGCGCCGGACTTTCTGAACTTTCGCCATCCTATTTTGTTTCGGGTGGCTTCTCTTACCGGTTGCCGCTGCACTAAAATCTGCCTAAATGTCCGTATCCCTGATTTGGCAAAATCTTTGAGAACGTTGCTGGATAAATTGTATAATTATGTCAGAAAATAAAGAATTTCAGGAAGATGAACTGAATTTGCAGGAAGAATCCAATGAAAATGTAGAGAATAACCAGCCTGAAAATGTGGCAGAGACACCTTCTGCGGAGGAACTTTTGGCAGACGAGAAAGACCGCTATATCAGACTTTTCGCAGAGTTTGAAAACTATAAAAAACGCACCACGAAAGAAAAGATGGAATTCTTCCAATACGCGAATCAGGATATGATGATTTCGATGTTAGGAGTTTTGGATGACTTTGAGCGTGCCTTGAAAGAAATTGCGAAAAACGGCAATGAAGCAGATCTTCAGGGAGTGGAGCTCATCTATCAAAAACTTAAGACTAAACTCACAGAAAAAGGTCTGAAGCCCATCGAAGTGAAAGCCGGAGACGATTTCAACGTAGATTTTCATGAAGCCATTACGCAGATTCCCGCACCTTCAGAAGAGCTGAAAGGAAAGATTGTCGACGTAGTGGAAACCGGTTATCAGTTGCATGACCGCGTGATCCGTTTCAGCAAAGTAGTTACCGGAAACTAAAATATCAGCAATGATTAGTGGGTTTTCAGGCAACTACCCATTACCCATTCTTCATTACTTATCCTATTTAAAAGATGACAAAAAGAGATTATTACGAAATTCTGGAAGTTTCTAAAAGTGCGTCCGCAGACGAGATAAAGAAAGCTTACCGGAAAATGGCTTTAAAATATCACCCTGATAAAAATCCAGGTGACAAGACCGCAGAAGAAAAATTCAAAGAGGCGGCAGAAGCCTACGAAGTGCTCAGCGACGATAATAAGAAAGCGCGTTATGACCAGTATGGACATGCGGGCGTGAATGGCGGCGGCTTCGGCGGTGGCGGTTTCGGTGGCGGGATGAATATGGAAGATATTTTCTCGCAGTTTGGTGATATTTTCGGCGGTCATTTCGGTGGCGGCGGATTTGCCGGTGGCGGTCAGCGTCAGCAGGCACGCGGCTCAAATCTTCGGGTTCGCATCAGGCTGAACCTGGAGGAAATGGTAAACGGTACGCAGAAAACCATCAAAGTGAAAAAAATGAAGATGGCGCCGGGTGCCACTTCAAAAACGTGTACTACCTGTAACGGTGCCGGTGTGCAGATGAAGGTGATGAACACGATGTTCGGACAGATGCAGACGCAAACTACGTGTGGTACGTGCCAGGGTATAGGTAAAATTGCCGATAAAATTCCTGCTGGTGCCAACGCTCAGGGTTTGATTAAAGAAGATGAAGAAGTAACCATCAACATCCCGGCAGGCGCGCGCGAGGGTATTCAGCTCAATGTCCGCGGCAAGGGTAATGATGCGCCGTTCGGTGGCAATCCGGGCGATTTACTCGTGGTGGTAGAAGAAGAGGCAGATGGTAGCATCAAACGCGAAGGTGACAACCTTCATCAGGAATTATACATCTCTTTCGCGGAGGCCGCTTTGGGAACTCAAAAAGAGATTCCGACGGTTGGCGGAAAGGTGAAGATAAAAGTGGATGCGGGAACGCAATCCGGCAAAATCCTGAGACTCTCAGGCAAAGGATTGCCTAGTATAGACAGCTACGGGAAAGGCGATATGTTTGTACATATTAATGTGTGGACGCCGCAGCATTTGTCTCCGGAGCAGCGTGCCTTCTTTGAGAAACAGATTGAAAACGGCGAAATGATGGCCGAACCTTCCGGAAAGGAAAAGACTTTCTTTGATAAGGTGCGTGATCTTTTCAATTGAATAGCGGCACGCTTTAAGCTGAGTTTTTAACAGAAAATAAAAAGCAATCTAAATTTTAGATTGCTTTTTTAGTATTTAATAGCATTAATGCTGGCTATAATCTTTCGTGTTTTTCTTTCCGAAGAAGAATTTTAATACAAGTGGGACCGTAGTGACCAGCACGATGATCAGGATGATGATTTCAAGATGGGTTTTAAGGTCAATACCGAATTCGTCAAGGAAGATCTTATCCAGATAATGACCCGCAAAAATTAATGAGAAAGACCATAAAAAGGCACCGATGATATTATCTATCAGAAACCGGCCTTTATCCATCTTCACGATGCCTGCAACGATAGGCGTAAAGGTTCGTACAACAGGAAGAAAGCGAGCCATGATCACAGCCAGCGCCCCATGCTGCTCGAAAAAGTCATGCGCCTGAAACAGGTATTTTTTCTTAAAGAGGAAAGTGTCTTCTTTTTTGTAAAGTGCCGGGCCGGCTTTTAAACCAAACCAGTATCCAACTTCATTTCCAATAATGGCTGCCACAGCCACAGCGGTTGCGAGAATGGTGGTATCGAGAAAGTCGCTTCCAGTGGAACCTATTGATTCATTGATGATCTCTACGGCATAGATTCCGGACACGAACAGAAGGCTGTCGCCAGGTAAAAAGAAGCCGACGAACAGGCCGGTCTCAGCAAAAATGATAAACAAAATGAGCCAGAAACCGCCCATTTGTATATAAAATTCAGGATTCAGCAAATCCTTCCAACTCTCAAAATTTCCCATATTCACAAAGGTAACAAAAGGGCAGTTTTTTCGGAAAATTTATATAGTTAAAGTTTCCCAAAACATCAGAGCGAAAAGTCGTCTTCGGTTGCGGCGGTGCCGTCTGCCATAAGGAAGGCTTTAAGGAAAGGTGTAAGGTTACCGTTCATCACGCCGTCTACATCCGACGTTTCATAACCCGAACGCACATCTTTCACCAGTTTATAGGGATGCATGACGTAATTCCGGATTTGGCTGCCCCACTCAATCTTCATTTTGCCGGCTTCGATCTCGTTTCTGGCTTTCATCCTTTCCTCAAGTTCCATTTCGTAAAGTCTTGAACGCAGGAGCTGCATTGCCTTTTCTTTGTTCTGAAGCTGGGAACGGCTTTCAGAGTTTTCTATGATGATTCCGGTAGGAGCGTGGCGAAGTCTTACGGCAGTTTCTACTTTGTTTACGTTCTGGCCACCCGCACCACTGGATCGCATGGTTTCAAATGATATGTCGGCAGGATTGATGTTGATTTCGATAGTGTCATCCACCAAAGGATACACGTAGACGGAAACGAAACTCGTGTGGCGTTTTGCATTTGAATCAAACGGTGAGATTCTCACCAGCCTGTGCACGCCGTTTTCGCCGCGCAGATAGCCGAAAGCAAATTCTCCGTCTATCTCGAGTGTTACGGTCTTTATCCCCGCTACATCGCCTTCCTGAAAGTTGAGTTCGCGGAGTTTGTAACCCTGTTTTTCGGCCCACATCGTGTACATCCGCATCAGCATCGATGCCCAGTCGCAGGATTCGGTACCACCGGCACCGGCGGTGATCTGAAGAACGGCCGAAAGCTCATCGCCTTCGTTTGAAAGCATATTTCGGAACTCAAGGTCTTCGATCTTTTCTACAAGCACAGGAAAGGCTTCATCAAGTTCTTTTTCTGAATCGGGATCTTCTTTCGCAAATTCTATCAAAACCTGGATGTCTTCGAAACGGCTAACGATCTCTTCATAATCAGTCACCCATTTTTTCTTAGAGCGAAGTTGCTTCATGAACGCTTCAGCCTCCTTCGGATTGTCCCAAAACTCCGGCGACACGGTTTTTTCTTCATCGTTGGTGATCTCTATTTTCTTTTTTTCGATCTGAAGGAACTTATATAAATCGGCTACACGCGCCTGTACATCTTTGAGCTGGTCACTGTTTGTCATATCGCAAAAATACGGATTTGACCTTAAATCCGGCTTTTAAATCTTGGTGAAAATTTTGAATGGAATTTTAAATACTTAATTAAGAACATTAGGTACAAAAAAATCCGGAAACGAATTTTCCGGATTGTGTTTAAATATTTAAAAACTTGCTAAGCGTAAATCTGCTTATAATACTCATCGGCCATACGGTCACTGTTGAACGCGGTTTTCACGTCATCCATCGCCTGTTGCTGTACTTTTCTCCACTTATCGGGCTGGTCATAATACATCGGCAGGATTTCGTTCTCCAGGACGTTGTAGAGGTTCTCGAGATCAAAATTATCCTGATCATAAACGCTCATGTTCTCATAATCGGCTTGTGGCACCACGAAACCGTTCACTCCGTTTTTGGCAAATTCCGGAATCCAGCCATCGTCTGTGGAAAGGTTTACTGAGCCGTTCATCGCCGCGGTCATTCCCGAAGTTCCTGAGGCCTCGCGCGGAACTCTCGGGTTATTCAGCCAGAGATCAGAACCTTGCTTTAAAGCTTTGCTCAAAGCCAACTCATAGCCTGTTAGCACGGCCATATTCTTATGATTCTTGCTTTCTTCAACAAGCGTATTAAAGGTAGAGATCGCCGAATAATCCATCGGATACGGTTTTCCGGCCCAGATGATCTGTACAGGATATTTCGGGTTGTTCAGCAGTTTCTCAAATCGTTCTTTATCGTGCAAAAGAATGTCAGCACGCTTGTATCCTGCGAAACGGCGCGCCCAAACAATCGTGAAAACATTCGGATCAAAAAGGTTTCCGGTTTGGTCGGCCACGATCTTGAACGTTCTTTTTTTCAAATGCTTCTTGCGGAAATCAAATGTCATCGTGTCATTCTCATCTTTCGCGTCATAAAGCGGTTTATCGGCCCAGTATTTAAACTCCTGAGCGTTCGTGATCGCCTTTATTTCGCAAATCCCGGGATATTTGTTCCACATTTTTCGCGAAACCTTGCCGTGAAGCTGCGATACGCCATTGGCAATACGTGCCACCTTCAGCGCGCACAGTGAGTGATTGAATCTGTCGTCCTGTTCGCCTTCTATCGCACGCACTTCCTCAATCGAAAGTCCGGAAAAATAAGACATATTATGGCACAGGAAAAGGTCGTGTTTTTCGTTCCCGGCTTCTTCAGGGGTGTGCGTAGTGAAAACGAGTTTCTCTTTTACTTTCGCAAGATCACCGCCGAACTTTTTAAGTAAGTAAAACGCCGCAGGTAAACCGTGTGCTTCATTCAGGTGATAGACATCGCGTGTAAGTTTGATCTCATCAAGAAGTTTCGCGCCGCCTTTTCCGAGGAGGATGTATTGCGCAAGTTTCGTTGATTCATTCGCATCATAAAGACGGTGAGAGATGGTTTTTGAAACATGATCATTTTCCGGCACGTCCGTAGAAAGGAAGAACATGGGTGCGGTATGGAAAATTTCGGGATCAAGGTAATACGCTTTTACCCAAACCGGCGCCGAGTGAATTTCGATCTGAAACTTAATTCCGGTATCAACCAAAAATGAATACATCTTTTTGGTCCATGTCGGCTGCAGGGTCTGGTCATGATTGCGTGCCTGGTCATAATAACCGAATTTCCACAAAATACCTATTCCTACGAGGTCCTGCTTCAGGTTATAAGCACTCCGCATGTGCGATCCGGCTAAAAAACCCAGGCCGCCGGAATAGATTTTCAGTGCCTGGTCGATGGCGAATTCCATCGAGAAGTACGCGACTTTTTTAGAATATTCAGGGTTGATATCAAACGGAATGGTAAAGTTTTCAAAATTCATAATTGCTTTGCTAAAAATTTTAGGTGCAAAGGTAAATATTTAAATGATGGCAAAAATGACCTTTCCCTGTTTTTAGCTAATTCATAACACTTGTCATATTTTCTCGATGATCTTGGTGAAAATACCCTCGTATCCGTAAAGTAAAATCCCAATTACCGTAAATATCAGCGCGGCAAGCACCAGGTAAATCACTGAGAAAAAGTACGTTAAAAACGTTGACCACAAAGAACGGAGAAAAATGTACCGGTGGCCCCTTTCGTCAAAGAACTGCATCAGAGAAAACGTGATAATTCCCCATGAAAGGAGAAAAAACCAGCCGTTCTGGTTACCAAGAAAATGGTTGAGAAATATAAAGGGAATATAGAGTACGAGCGATTGTCCGGCCAGGAAAAGCATTACGACAAGCCATTCGGGATAATTCAGCCGGTATTTTCGGAAGCCTAAAAAGTAACCCAATGCCGCAACCGGGAGAACAAGCAAAACAGTGAACGCAAAATGCTCGGTGAACCAGTCGATGATGTGACGGAAGTAATTCACAAGACCTTCAAAATCCACGTACCTTTCTAAAGATGCATCGCCCGTACCTTTTTTCGTCGTGAGCCCTTCGCCTTCTTTGGTTTCTTTTTTAAAAAAATATTGAACCAGTGCACAAACCGACCCCAAAATCACTACGAGCGTAAAAGGCGGGAAGTGTGGCTTACGTTTTCCATCAATATATTCGCGGATCGAATGTCCGGGACGTGTGAAAAGTTCGCGGAGCGTAAATAGAATTCCGCTGTCAACATGAAAAACACCGTGCTGTAGCTCGTGAATCAAAAAATGGAGGTTGATGCGGTGCGTATCGGTTCTCTGTCCGCACTGGTGGCAAAAACGCTGATGCAGAAGCAGATGCTGACGGCAGTTTCGGCACCTTTTTTCGTGGGTTTTCATTGGATTAGTTTTACCAAATTTAAAATTTTTGCGAGATTTATCATGCCGCGAATCAAAAAATTTAGATCGAATTACTTTGCAACGCATTCACTTTCAGACCTGATTTTTATTTTTTCTATCTTTAATTAAACATTCCATTTGCATTTCAGACGATGAAAAAAACCGACAGTCAGAATAAACACACCGAAGCAACCGACGATTTAAAAAAAAAGTCAAAGTCTGCGGCTACAGCCAATAATTCAAATAAAAAGACGGAAGACCGTAAATCTGGCGGAGTAGAATCAGATGAAAAACTTCGCCCGAACAGTTCGCCGGTTTGTTTCGCCGAAAGTGAGGAGATCCGTGATGAATTCAAAACAGATTCAGACGATCTGTGATAACTGTTATAAATCTGTGAAGTTTTCGGTTTCAAATCTTCCGGAATAATTTCGCTAAATTTGCAGCCTCTAATATGGAAACTTTACTCCCTAAAACCGCTGCATTTCACACGCTTGGATGCAAACTGAACTTCGCTGAAACCTCTACGATCGCGCGTCAACTTACCGCCGCAGGTTATGAAAAAGTGAGTTTTGACGACCGTGCGGCTATTTATGTGATTAATACCTGCTCTGTGACCGACAATGCTGACCGCGAATGTAAACTTCATGTGAAGCGTGCCATGAAGGCCAATCCGGAAGGACTTGTGGTAATTATTGGCTGCTATGCTCAGCTGAAACCCGAAGAAATTTCGGCAATCGAAGGCGTAGATTTGGTGTTGGGCGCAAAGGAGAAATTCAATATTTTAAGCTATCTCGATGATTTGAGAAAGTCGTCGACCAGCGGCCAGATTCACTCCTGTGAGATTGCGGAAACAGATTTTTTCATCGGAAGTTATTCTATAGGAGATCGAACGCGCGCTTTCCTGAAAGTTCAGGATGGTTGCGATTACAAATGTACCTATTGCACCATTCCGCTTGCCCGCGGTATTTCGCGAAGCGACACCATTGAAAATGTAGTGAAAAACGCGAAAGAGATCGCTGCAAAAGGTATAAAGGAAATTGTGCTGACCGGCGTAAATATCGGCGATTACGGCAAAGGTGAATTCGGAAACAAAAAACATGAACACACATTTCTTGACCTGATCTCAGAACTTGATGAGGTAGCAGGAATTGAAAGGATCCGAATTTCGTCGATTGAGCCCAATCTGCTGAAGGATGAAAGCATAGAACTTGTGGCGCAGAGCAGCAGGTTTATGCCTCATTTTCATATTCCGCTGCAAAGCGGTTCAGATGAGATTCTGAAGAAAATGAAGCGGCGCTATCTGACGGGTTTATATTCAGACCGGATTGCGAAAATCCGTGAAGTATTGCCCGATGCGTGTATTGGCGTTGATGTAATCGTGGGTTTTCCGGGTGAGACTGAGGAGAAATTTCTGGAGACCTACAACTATCTGAACAGCCTGCCGATTTCCTATTTGCACGTGTTTACCTATTCTGAACGCGAAAATACGGAAGCAGCTAACATGGAAGGCGTAGTAAGTATTGCGGAACGTAAAAAACGGAACAAAATGCTTCGCATTCTTTCAGAGAAAAAGAAGATGGAGTTCTACCGCACCCAAATTGGCAAGACACTTCCGGTTCTTTGGGAACATGAAAACCGGAACGGAAAGATGTACGGTTTCACAGAGAATTACGTGCGCGTACAAAAACCATTTGACCAAAATTTGGTTAACCAAATCGAGTTGCTCACACTGGGCGAGATTTTAGAAGACGGAAGTGTTTCAGCAAAAGCCTCTTTCAACGCTTTCCTGGCTAAGGTCTAGCATCTACAGGCTGCGCATCGCCGGTGGGCAACGTCATGAAGAGGTTTGGAAAAAGTTGCATGATGATGAGGTATGAAATGATAACGACAACCAGCAGCACGATAGCGGCGATCATGAATTTCCCGGGTTTATTTCTGTCTGGATTTTCCATAGCATTTAATTTTTTTAATGTTAAAATTCCATAAGCGATTTTTATGCCATCAGCGACGTATTGAAAGCGTCGCAGCCATTAAGAAATCCATCTTCAAACCATAAGATGCTTTGGTTCAGGCAAAACAGTTTATTGCTTATCCCCGTAATTAAGATTTAAAATCTCTTTGGTGTACGCACGCGTTTTCCGCACGAGTTCGGGATTATCAGCCAGTTTTTGGCCATAGGTTGGGAATATTTGAAGGATTTTTTCGCGCCATTCATTATTAAATTTGTCCTTAAAGCATTTTTCCAGCACCTGTAGCATTGCAAAAGCCGCCGTAGAAGCGCCGGGCGACGCACCGAGCAAAGACGCGATGGTTCCCGCAGAATTTACCACAACTTCTGTCCCGAACTCCAGTTTTCCACCCAATTGGTCATCCTTCTTGATAATCTGTACGCGCTGACCAGCCACTTTTATTTCCCAGTCTTTTTCTTCGGCATCTTTTATAAATTCACGCAAATGTTGAATCCGCTGCGTCTTGGTCATCGCAACCTGACGCAGCAAATATTGTGTTAATGGTAAATTGTGCCACCATGCGCCAAACAGCGAGCGTATATTCTTGAAATTAATACTTTCGGGCAAGTCGAGATAACTGCCTTCCTTTAAAAATTTAGTGGAAAAACTTGCAAACGGACCGAAAAGCAAAGCCTCTTTCCCGTCGATGATGCGCAAGTCAAGGTGCGGAACACTCATCGGTGGTGCGTCCAGCGGTGCCTGCGTGTACACTTTCGCACGGTGTTGCTTCACCAGATCCGGATTGTGTGTTACCAGCCATTCGCCCGAAACCGGAAACCCGCCGTAGCCTGCTCCTTCGGGGATATCTGAACTTTCAAGCAACGGAAGCGCATATCCACCCGCACCGATAAATACAAAATCTGCTACCACACGCTGGCTGTGCTGATGAAGCCTGTCTTTCACGCGCATCTGCCAGGCATTGTCTTCACGCGGATCCAGATCTTTTACTTCGTGATACAGGAATACTTCAACGCCGGAATCTTCGATGAGGTAATGTGCCATTTTCCGGGTCAATGTACCGAAATTGACATCTGTCCCTAGATCCATTTTTGTTGCTGCAAGTTTCTCATGCGGATTTCTTTTGCTCATGATCAGTGGGATCCACTCGCGCAGTTTTTCATGATCGTCACTGTATTGCATCTCCTCAAACAGCGGTGATTGAGACATACGTTCATGACGTTTTTTCAAAAACTGGCGGTCATTCTCACCAAACACAAGACTCATGTGCGGACACGAATTGATGAACTCTTGCGGATTGCGGATAAAATTCTGCTTAATCAGAAAAGCCCAGAACTGCTTTGAAATTTCGAACTGC
Source organism: Kaistella pullorum (assembly GCF_014837035.1). GTDB lineage: Bacteria > Bacteroidota > Bacteroidia > Flavobacteriales > Weeksellaceae > Kaistella > Kaistella rhinocerotis. The sequence goes on from NZ_JACSPS010000002.1 coordinate 116,847, forward strand.
TCTGCAATATTTTCGGCTTTGCTGATATCGATGGAGCCATCCGGAAGTTGCGGGGTATAATTCAGTTCACAAAATGCAGAATGCCCGGTCCCGGCATTGTTCCAGGCGGCCGAACTTTCCTGCGCAAAGCGTCCCAACCGTTCAAAAATTGCAATTTTCAGTTCGGGCTGCAGTTCGTGCAGCAAGGTGGCCAGCGTGGCGCTCATTATTCCACCGCCAATCAGCACTACATCATACCGCGGTTTGGGTGTAATTTGGTTTCGGAATTTTGGCATTTTTCAAGTCGTTTTTAATGATGGAACGCCGATAAAGATGCTGATCAATTGAGCAAAACGGTAAGTTTCTTAAACTCAATTTCTGCGTTGGCCTCCTCATACAGAATGCGGTAAACCGCATCTATGATGGGCGTCTTCATGTTTTTTTCCTGTGAAGTTTTGTAGATGGAGTCAGCAGCATAATAGCCTTCTGCGATCATGTTCATAGACTGCAATGCAGATTTCACCGTGTAGCCTTTACCAATAAGATTGCCAAGATTCCGGTTTCGCGAAAAAAGTGAATAAGCCGTCACTAAAAGGTCACCCAGATAAGCGCTTTCATTCACATCGCGGGGCATTTCATGTATGGCTTCAAGAAAAACTTCCATCTCGCGGATCGCATTTGTTACAAACACGGCGGTAAAGTTGTCTCCGTAACCCAAACCGCTCGCAATGCCGGCTCCTACGGCATAAATATTTTTCAGAATGGCACTGTATTCATTGCCCAAAATGTCTGCAGAACAATTTACTTTAATAAAATGCGAGGCGAATTTTCGGCTCAGCATTTTCTGGTTTTCTTCGATGGTCGCAATCGTCACGTACGAAAGCCGCTCCATCGCCACCTCTTCAGCGTGACACGGACCGGCGATCACGGCCTGACTTCGGAATCCTATTTTAAATTCATCACGAAGATAATGTGCCACTACATCATTCACTTTCGGTACAATTCCTTTTATCGCGGATACGAAGATCTTACCCGAATAATCACAGGTCATTTTCTCAAGTGAATCCGACAGATAGATAGAAGGTGTTGCAAGAACGATGATGTCGCAGGCGGTGACAAGCTCATTGACGTCAGTAGTAAGATGAAGATGTTTTACATTGAAATTTACGGCTGTGAGGTAAGTGGGGTTGTGGTGCCGCAGTTCAATGGCTCCCTTTACAAACTCAGTCCGGACACACCAATGGACGATTTTGCTGTTTTCAGTTAGCATTTTTACAATCGCAGTCGCGAAGCTTCCACTTCCCAATACGCCGATTGTCTTATCATTTTCTGAAGCCTTTCTTGCCATTAAAATTTAGTTAATTAACAAATATACAAAAGTGCGGTCATGATTGAGGAAATTTAGGGTAAAACCCGTTCCGAGGTGGGGAGTGTGGCAGTTTTCCGTGATGTACATTCGGCAACTTAAAGTTAAATTATTTTAAAAAAAGACACTTACGTATAGGAATGACAGATTTTTATTAATTTTGCAGCCGCTAATTTAAACATAATGACATTTTACAATAAGATAGTTCAAACAATCAAATCAAAAGCCATTCTTAAAATTATTGGCGCATTAATGTTTACCGTGATTGCTGCGCAGTCGGTAATCATCGGGAAAATGTATTCTGAACAGAATGACAAGACGTACGAGGTGAATCTCGTGAAAATAAACACACAGAAAGACAGTGTGGATTATTTGGAAATGAAAAATAAACTGTCGCTGGTTGACCAAACGGTGAGAGAACTTAACTCTTTTCTTGCAGAAAAAAATCTTTCAGACGCAAGAATTGCCATGCTTGCGCAGGACAGCATTTCAAATGCTGTTTACCTTGCAAGACAAACCAACCGCTACAGCCAATATCTGATGGATTTGCAGAACAAATTGCAGCAGGTGCCGCTCGGCATCCCGACGGACGGTTATATTTCATCAAATTTCGGAAAGCGAGTGAACCCGATTCCGCCAAGAAATATCCTGATGGCATCTGCGCAACCTCTGAAAAGCGTGGTTCCGGAAGCGCAAAATTCACCGGAGAAAGACTCTTTGGGTAATGTGATTGCCTCTAAAAAGCCTAATATCAACGCTACAGCACAAAAATCTGACGCAGCTGAAGCGAAACCGATCCAGTTTCACAAAGGAATGGATATTGCGGTGCCTTACGGAACTGATGTACGTGCTGCGGCGCGCGGGACCGTTATTTTTGCCGGCGCGAAAGGTGGCTATGGTAATTGCGTGATAATCTCGCATGGCAATGGCTTGGCGACACTTTACGGGCACCTATCAACAATCAAAGTGAAGGCGAACGATGTGATCGAAGTGAATGAGGTGATCGCTAAATCCGGAAACTCAGGTCGTTCTACTGGTCCGCATCTGCATTATGAGGTGCACAAAAACAACACACCAGTAAATCCGAAACTGTTCGTAAACCTTTGATTTTAACCTTTATATATAGATTTAAGCACGCTTTCCCAGCGTGTTTTTTATTTTATTAACCCCAGAAGCAATATAAAAACAATGAAATCATCACAAAAAAGTGCAAAAAAAATCCTGCAAACGAATTGCAGGATTTAATAAAAAGTGACCTCGACAGGATTCAAACCTGTAACCTTCTGAGCCGTAATCAGATGCGCTATTCAGTTGCGCCACGAGGCCGTTTTTCGGTTTGCAAATATAGCACTTTTTTGGTTTCTTTGAGAAATGAAATGCAAAATTTTATTTTTTATTTTACTTTTTGTTCTTAACTCATGTAAAAAGGAAAGTAATGATACGTCCGAAGACTGGCATGATATCTCTGAAAATGTTCGTTTTAAGGATGATACAAACACATTCGAACTTCAGTCAGGAAAATTTAAATATACTATTCCGCAAAGTAAATTGCCCTTTCAAAAAGTTATTTTGCTCAATGCAAGCCTTGTTGGCTACGTCAGCGAGCTCGGTCTGGATAATAAAATCACAGGAATTTCAAGCCCAGAGTACGTTTTTTCGCCTGTACTGAATGCACGAATTTCGAATGGCTCCGTCCACAACATCGGCAACGAGCAGAAATATGACGTTGAAAAAATTATCGCCGCAAAGCCGGATGCTGTCTTCACGAACTATATCTCGAGCTTTGACAACACCTATGGTCTTTTACGAAAAAACGGTATAGAAATCATTTTTCTTGATGAATACCTCGAGCAGGATCCGTTAAGAAAAGCCGAATATCTCTTGGTTTTCGGAAAATTACTCGGCGCCGAGAAGCAAGCGGCCGAAAGGTTGGGCAGCATTAGAGCAGCCTACGATTCCCTTAAGAATTTAGCTAAAAAAGCGCAATCTAGTCCAAAGGTTCTGGCGAACGAGATGTACGGCAACCAGTGGTTTTTGCCCGGCGGTAAAACCAGCCTGGCGAAACTCATCAAAGATGCAAATGCGCAATATATAATTGCGCAAAACACCGACTCAAAAGCAATTCCGATGAGTTTTGAAGAAGTGATGTCGCGCGCCGAAAAAGCTGAATTTTGGGTGAATGTTGGCAATCACCGTACAAAGAAAGAACTGCTGAGTATCAATCCGAATTATACGCAAATGCCCGTCTACCACTCGGGAAAGCTGTACACGGTTTCTGGCCGGGAGCGCGGCCGCGCCAATGATTTTTTTGAAAGTGGAGTAGTGCGTGCCGATATCGTCTTAAAAGACTACATCAAGATTTTTCATCCGGAACTATTGCCCGAATATGAACTGACTTACCTTAAAGAACTTAAATAATATCGTTATTTTTGCACGCCCAAAATACCGGCAACATTTACTGAAAGATATGTGGAAAAAAATTAAACGCCTGATTTATATCCTGATCCTTGCCAATATCCTGTTCATCGTATGGGGCAAATTTTTTAATCCTCCCATCACCATTACGCAGATCGGTGGCATCCTTGATTACGGAAAACTGGAGCGCGACTATATTTCCTATGACGAAATGGGAAACAACGTAAAGAAAGCGGTGATCGCCTCAGAAGACCAGGCATTTTTCACCCATAACGGTTTTGATTATAAAGCGATCGAAAAAGCCATGGCGTACAACCAAAAAGGGAAGAAGATTCGAGGTGGCAGCACGATTTCCCAGCAGACAGCCAAAAACATTTTTCTGTGGCAAAGTAGAAGTTGGCTGCGCAAGGGGCTAGAGACAGTTTACACCTTTATCATTGAACTTATTTGGGGGAAAGATGTGATTCTGGAAAGGTACCTGAATTCCATCGAGATGGGCCAGGGCGTTTTTGGGGTAGAGGCTGCCTCCAATTATTACTTTAATAAATCTTCGCAAAACCTGACCAAATCTGAAGCTGCCTGGATTGCCACAATTCTGCCGAATCCGAAAAAATATGATCCCAAAAATCCTTCGGCTTATCTCCAGAAAAAGCACCGATGGATTATGCGTCAGATGAATAACGTAAGTCTGAAATAATTTACCTTTGCACGGATGACGCTCTACCACAACAGAAAGCGCGCTACCTTCACAGCGGTTCTTACCAAATATTTCAGTTTCCAAAATGAAACGAAATCACTGGAGCCGTTATCTGACCTTATGCTTCATCTGCGGCGCACACCGTTTGCCGAAATACTTGATTTTCTTCGGCATAACCCGGATATCACCGCCAATTTTGGCTTCTACCTTAATCATTTGTTTGATGGTAAACCGTTCAACCTTTCGCTCACGGAAGCCAATATACTTTCTGAAAACGCATTTTATCCGGAATTCAAGAAGAGACTTTTAGATAAAGTATTGCCTGCCGTAGAAAACGAAAACTCTGTTTGGGTGCTGGTAGATACTGCGTCGGTGCGGCCCATAAAAGACCTTGAATATTTTCGGAATATAAGTGAAGAGCAGTTCGATGAACTTTTTTTGCTGCTCGGTATAGATGATATCGTGGCCCGCCCAAAAGCTAAGCGTGAGATTCTGTTCTCCCTGAACATCCTTGCCTGGCGCGTGATCGGAAATGCGATGGATGCCGAAGTGGTGCACATGGCCCCGGAATACCGGCAGTTTGACAATCCGTTTTTGGCGCTGCAGAACGAACTCGATGTCCTGAATGAAAATTTTCTGGTGGATCAGGATTTTTTCCTGCATTCGCGCGATGAACTTTATAAACAGATCAAAGTTTATTTAACGCAATGTCTTGAATTTGTAACGATTGCGTTTAAAAATTCCGAGAAATACGGCATTTCCGGTAAAATCAATCAGTCACTGATCAAAATTCGGCAGCAGCTGAACCGAATGACAGATATTCTGGAAATTCTGGTTGTAGATTCTGAAAAAGATGTATTAAAAAATTCCAAACAGCTGTTTTTTAACATATTAGAATACAAAACCCACAAAAACAATCTCCGCGACCTGATTTCAGACAGCACGACGCTGATGTCGCATCTCATTACCAATCACACCGCCGAAACCGGTGCGCATTATATCACGTCTTCTAAAAGTGATTATTTCACGATGTTTATGAAAGCGAGTGGCGGCGGAATCATTGTGGCGTGTCTTGTCATTCTTAAACTTTTCTACGGCACATTGCCCGGCAGTGATTTTTCGCATGCGGTACTGTATGCTTTCAACTATGCGATGGGTTTCATCATGATTTATCTGATGAACTTCAGTCTCGCTACCAAACAGCCGGCAATGACGGCAGCTACGATGGCGCGGGTGCTTTCAGAAGGTGAAAACACACGTAAGAACTATGTGGAATTTGCCCATTTGGTATCAAAGGTTTTCCGTTCGCAGTTCATTGCCTTCATGGGTAACGTTTTACTGTCTTTTCCGGTTGCACTGGCAATTATTTATGGTTTGGATGTGTTGTTCCAGCAAAATTTTGCTGCTGAAAAAGCCACGAAACTGCTTACAGACCAGGATCCGTTCAAATCAAAAGCGATCCTGCACGCGTGTATCGCCGGTTTTTTCCTGTTTGTATCGGGAATCATTTCGGGAAATGTAGGAAACAGCTCTGTGTATTATAATATTCCGAAGAGACTGGCGAAAAATCCTTTGCTCAATTATTTTCTCGGAGCGCGTACGGCGAAGGGAATTTCGAATTATTATGCCCGAAACTGGGCCGGAATTGTCTCAAATTTTTGGTTCGGGATCTTCCTAGGCGTCACCGGACCTATCGGAATTTTCCTCGGACTGGATTTGGACATCCGCCACATTACTTTTGCGGCCGGAAACGTAGCGCTCGGCTTTTACGGCAAAGGCTTTAATGTAGATTTATATACCGTGATCATCACGGTTACCACGGTCTTTTTGATCGGATTTTTCAATTTTGCGGTGAGTTTTGGCCTCTCCATCCTGTTGGCTTTCCGTTCGCGTAAGGTGGATTTGGGAGAGATGAAGGAGATTTCGAGAGAGATCTGGCGCTATTTTATGAAGAACCCGTTCCGGTTTTTCCTACCAATCCGTTCAGAACTTGATGAAACTACCAAGGACATGCTGAATTACAGAAAGGTTACAAAACCTGAAGGTCGATAAAGTTTTCTGCGCCGAATTTATCCTGGAATTTATTTAAATAAAAACTTTTCCGCAACCGGAAATCATTTTTCAGCATTTGAGATTTTATCCTGATTTTCAATACCTTCTGTTCCAGATCTACGGATTCTATCTCTTCGAAAAGCACGTTGCTCAGATATTCTTCCAGAAAATCCTTCACCTCAAAAGCCAGCAGTTTATCTTCAAAACCATGAATTCTTGCAAATGATTTTACAAGTTCGCTGGCCTGAAATTCTCTTTTTTTCTTTTTCACCCTTCAAAGATATGCCTTTCTGTGTTTTTAAATTTACCTTAAGTTAACCGCAGAAATGCCGTTTCGGTGCTGAATTTGCTGGGATAGTAACATCTTTCACGGGATGTAATTTATTTGGTTTCAAGCCAATTAATCCTTAATATTGTTAAGGCCTGGCGAAGGTTTTCAAAACATTAAAAACTTATATTTATGAAGCCCAGCGTAATTTCTATTGTTCTCGGTGGTGGTCGCGGCTCGCGTTTATTTCCACTTACCTATTCACGGTCTAAACCTGCGGTACCTATAGCCGGAAAATACAGGTTAGTTGATATCCCGATCTCCAATTGTCTCAATTCCGGTTTCAACCGTATTTTGGTGCTTACTCAATATAATTCGGCTTCACTGAATTCACATATCAAAAATTCTTATCACTTTGATATTTTCAGCCGTGGTTTTGTGGATATTCTGGCTGCCGAACAGAATGTTGAAAGCGATAAATGGTACCAAGGGACCGCTGATGCGGTGCGCCAGTCTATGAAGCATCTGACCAAATATGAATATGATTATATTCTGATTTTATCCGGTGACCAGCTTTACCAAATGGATTTTCGCGAAATGATCGAATTTCACTGCCAGAACGAAAGCGATATTACGATCGCCACCATTCCGGTAAATGCTCATGATGCAACCGGCTTCGGAATTTTAAAATCTGATGAGCAGGGAAATATTACCTCATTTATTGAAAAGCCTTCCGCAGATCTGCTTCAGGACTGGAAATCGGAGGTTTCGGATAAAAGTAAACGTGAGGGTAAGGAATATTTAGCGTCAATGGGGATTTATGTTTTCAGCCGGAATATGCTTAAAAAAATGTTTGATGAAGATCCAGGTGATGATTTCGGTGGTGAACTGATTCCAAATGCCATCGGCTCGTACAAGATGATGAGTTTTCAGTACGATGGTTACTGGACGGATATCGGAACGATCCAGTCTTTTTTTGATGCAAACCTCGAACTGACTCAGGATTTGCCTAAGTTCAACCTCTTCAGCCGCTCACCGATCTACACCCGCGCGCGTATGCTTCCACCTTCCAAAATCCTGGGATCATATGTGAGCAAAGCCATTTTTGGTGACGGATGTGTCGTGATGGCTGATAAGATCGAAAATTCCATCGTGGGCAACCGCAGCCGAATCGATAAAGGGAGCACACTAATAAGCACGTATATGATGGGCGCAGATTATTACCAAAATACGGAAGAGCTTATGAACAATGAGTCTCAGGGCATCCCAAACCTTGGTGTTGGTAAATATTGCTATATCGAGCGGGCGATTCTGGATAAAAACTGCAGCGTCGGCGATAACGTTCGGATTTTGGGTGGGCAACATCTTCCGGACGGTGATTTCGAAAAATATTCCATAAAAGATGGGATTGTAGTCGTAAAGAAAAACGCCGTAATCACCTCGGGAACTACAATTCCTTAAAATCCAGGGTGAATTTACTGACCTTCATTCCCGGTTGGGCATCAGCTACTTTTTTGTATTTTTGCGGCTATGCGTTGGATTAAGATAATAATGGTCGCCGTAGTGATGGGACTTATTTTTTATGTGATTTCGAAGAATCTTAAGTCCGAAGGTGAAACCTTTTCCGTACGCACCAATGTGAACCAACCACTTGACCGCGTTTACAGCCAGTTTAGTAATCTGCAGAACTTTGCCGAGTGGAATACCTTTTTTACGCAAAATCCTGATTTCCAGTTTCGTTTTTTCAGTCCTTATGAAGGACAGGGCAGTGCCATGACCTACAAAAATTTAGCTGATGACGATGAATTCGGGGAAGTTTTCATCCGTTTTGCGATGCCGAAAAAAGCAGTTAGATATCATATTTACAGTGCTGATAGTGAGAAACCCGTAGTGCTGGATGTGAAATTTACACCTCAAATGAACACTACTGATATCTTGTGGAGTATAAATATTCCGGGAAAAGGATGGTGGGAAAGGTCCGGTAATCTTACGGCTGAAAATATGCGCTTTAATATTGATTCAAGTACAAAAAACCTTGCCTCAACGCTTGGAAATAAAGTGCAGAAAGAGCAGGAGCGGGAAAATATAAAATTCGATTCGCTGATCATTGAACAAAGCCCCGGAAGATTGCTTTTAGGCGTGAATGTCAGCACCCGCAATACAAAAGATTTGCTCTTCAAAAATATCATACTGAATCATAACAAAACGCTTAACTACATTACCAGCGATTTGGCCAAGAAAAATGACGAATACGGTGAACCTGTGCTGATCACCGATGCAGACAGCTATACGGACAAAGAAGTATCTTACTATTATGGCATTCCGCTTTCAAAACGTATCGGTATTTCTGATAATAATTTTACTTTCCGCACCCTGCACGCATCCCGCAACTACGTGGTTTACTACCGTGGCGCATATTCGGGTCGGGTAAAAGCGATTCAGCAGATTCTCTCTCAGGCCAAACGGGACACATTGCGAACCGGTGAGTTGCAGCAAACCTTCATCGAAGAGCCTACTGCGGAAAGCAATGTCCTTTTGAAACTGGCTGTGCCTGTGTTCCGCTAAATTAAATTCACTCACTCATTTACTGTATTTTTCGGGCCTTTTCCTCATATATTTTTGTTAAATTTGTGTTTTAAATAAAAACAACAGTTTAACCTGTAAATAATGGACAGATTTTCATTTCTGAATGCCGCACATGCGCAGCTTATAGAAGACTTATACCAGCAATATTTAAAATATCCCGACTCACTAGAACCTTCCTGGAAAGCATTTTTCCAGGGATTTGATTTTGCGCTTGAAAATTACGGCGATGATCAAAATGAGGCGCCTGCACAGAAAAATATCGTGCACGCTGCCAATGATGCTGCATCTCAAGGACTCATCCCTGATGACATAAAGAGAGAATTTAAAGTTCTCAACCTCATTGAAGCTTACCGCCAGCGCGGACACCTTTTTACCAATACCAATCCGGTGCGCGCGCGCAGAAAGTATGAGCCAACACTCGCAATAGAGAATTTTGGACTTACTGCAGCGGACCTTTCGGTGAAATTTAATTCAGCGACAGAAACCGGATTGAGTTCTGCCGCGACTCTGCAGGAAATCATCCGTCATCTAGAAAATATCTACTGCGAATCTGTGGGTGTAGAATATATGCACATCACTAATGTAGAGGAAAATGCTTTCATCAGAAAGTGGCTTCAGGTAAATGAAAACCAGCCGCAGCTCAGCGCTGCCGAAAAAACTGAAATTCTGCAGAAACTGAACCAGGCTGTTGCGTTCGAAAATTACCTTCATACCAAATTCGTGGGTCAGAAAAGATTTTCACTCGAAGGCGGCGAATCGCTTATTCCGGCGCTGGATCAACTTATCTCACGCGCTTCACAGCTTGGTGTTGACGAGGTAGTATTGGGAATGGCACACCGCGGCCGTCTTAATGTCCTTACGAATATTTTTGGAAAGTCTTACAAGCAGATTTTCTCTGAATTTGAAGGTAAAGAGTTTGAGGAAGACGTATTCTCAGGTGATGTGAAATATCACCTTGGCTCATCAAAAATAATCACGACGGCCTCTGGTGAACAGGTTGCCATAAATCTAACTCCAAACCCGTCGCATCTTGAAACGGTAGGAGCATTGGTAGAAGGAATTTGCCGCGCGAAAGTAGATGACAAGTACAAAGATTACAAAAAAGTATTGCCGATCGTGATCCATGGTGATGGCGCTATCGCCGGTCAGGGCATCGTGTACGAAATCGCACAGATGATGACGCTTGACGGTTACAAAACCGGTGGTACCGTTCATATTGTCGTAAATAATCAGGTTTCATTTACCACGAATTATCTCGATGCAAGATCCTCAACTTACTGTACAGATATCGCTAAAGTGACTGAGTCGCCGGTGATGCATGTGAATGCTGATGATGTGGAAGCGGTGGTGTACGCAATGAAGTTTGCGGCAGATTTCCGTTCTCAGTTTGGCAAAGACGTGTACATCGATTTGCTTGGTTATAGAAAGTACGGCCATAACGAAGGCGATGAGCCGCGTTTTACTCAGCCAAACCTTTATAAGCTGATTTCAAAACACCCGAATCCACGTGAGATCTATAAAGAAAAACTGATCAAGGAAGGAATTGTATCTGAGGAAATCCTGAAAAAGATGGAAACCGAGTTCAAAACACTTCTGGATGCTGATTTTGACGCATCTAAAGAGATCGAAAGAAACACGATGGATATCTTCATGGCGGATGACTGGAAAGATTTTGCTATTTCTCCGCGCGGCGAAATGCTGAAGCCGGTAAATACGGGTTTTGATCTTAATGCATTAAAAGAGTTGGCTAAAAAGATGTCAACCTTGCCTGGCGATAAAAAATTCTTAAATAAAATTACGCGACTGTTCGAAAACCGTCTTAAGATGATCGAAGCCAACTCCCTTGATTGGGCGTTGGGTGAGTGGTTAGCGTATGCAACTCTTCTAACTGAAGGCAATAATATCCGTATTTCCGGGGAAGACGTGGAACGCGGAACATTTTCACATCGCCACGCGGTCTTGAAAACTGAAGATACGGAGGAAGAATTCGTACCGCTGAAACATATTTCGGAAAGCAGATTTGATATTTTCAACTCACACCTCTCAGAATACGGTGTTCTTGGGTTTGATTATGGCTATGCAATGGCTTCACCGCAAACGCTGACGATCTGGGAAGCACAGTTTGGAGATTTCGTGAACGGTGCACAGATTATCGTTGACCAATACCTGTCTGCTGCTGAAGAGAAGTGGAAGATTCAGAACGGTCTCGTGATGCTTTTACCACACGGCTTCGAAGGTCAGGGCGCGGAACATTCTTCTGCGCGACTTGAACGGTTTTTAGGACTTTGTGCCAATGAAAATATGGCGGTTGCCAATGTTACCACGCCGGCAAACTATTTCCACCTGTTGAGAAGGCAGCAAAAATGGAAATTCAGAAAACCATTGATCGTCATGACGCCAAAATCTCTTCTTCGTCATCCAAAGGTGGTTTCACCGCTTGAAGATTTTGCGAACGGACGTTTCGAGCCAATCATTGATGATGCTACGGCAGATGCTACCAAAATTGAAAAACTCGTGTTGTGCTCAGGTAAAATTTACTATGAACTTTTAGCTAAAAAAGAAGAACGCAACTGTGATAATATCGCGCTGGTGCGCTTGGAGCAACTGTATCCACTGGATCAGGAAAAAATTGCGGAAATCTTGTCTAAATACAGCGCCAGAACACAGATTATCTGGGCACAGGAAGAGCCTGAAAATATGGGAGCGTGGGCCTATATACTTCGCAACCTTCGCGATACCGGTATAAACGTTATCGCACCCGTAGCCAGTGGTTCACCGGCGCCGGGAAGCCACAAAATGTTTGAACGCAACCAGAACAGCGTGCTGAACCAGGTTTTCGACTGTGACGATGCACCTGCACCAAGACCTGTAACAGCTTAATTCATATTTAAAAATTAATTTTAAAATAAATTATACCCGATGTCAATATTAGAAATGAAAGTGCCGTCTCCCGGCGAGTCAATCACAGAAGTTGAAATTGCCGCTTGGCTCGTGAAGGATGGCGATTTTGTGGAGAAAGATCAGCCAATTGCTGAAGTAGATTCAGACAAGGCAACATTAGAATTGCCGGCTGAGCAAAGTGGTATCATTACACTAAAAGCGGAGGAAGGCGATGTAGTGCAGGTGGGTCAGGTAGTTTGCCTGATTGATATGAGCGCTGCAAAGCCCGAAAGTACCGCGGAAGCTCCAAAAGCCGAAAACGCTGAGGCGCCGAAAGCTGAAGAGAAAGTGGTAGAGAAGCCTGCGATAGTAGAGGCTTCAAAAGAAGAAAAACCAGCGAGCTACGCTTCCGGTACACCTTCTCCTGCAGCAAAGAAAATCCTTGATGAAAAAGGAGTTCAGGCATCAGACGTTACCGGCTCGGGCAAAGACGGCCGCATCACCAAGCAGGATGCACAAACTGCATCAGTTGCTGCGATGGGTTCCAGCACATCGGGTGGTTCACGCGCTGTTACTTCCACTAAACTTTCAATGCTTCGCCGTAAAGTTGCTACCAGACTGGTTTCTGTGAAAAACGAAACGGCGATGCTTACTACTTTCAATGAAGTGGATATGTCTGAAATCTTCAGAATCAGAAAGCAGTACAAAGACGAATTTGCGCAAAAACATGGCATCGGACTGGGTTTTATGTCATTTTTTACAAAAGCAGTTACACGCGCATTGCAAATGTACCCTGATGTGAATGCTTCTATTGACGGCGATTATAAAATTAATTATGACTTCTGCGATATTTCCGTGGCAGTTTCCGGGCCAAAGGGTCTTATGGTACCTGTGGTGAGAAATGCCGAGAACATGAGCTTCCGGGGCATAGAGGCGAGCATCAAGAATTTAGCGGATAAAGTACGTGAAGGTAACATCAGCGTAGATGAAATGACCGGCGGAACATTCACCATCACCAATGGTGGGGTTTTCGGCTCAATGCTTTCTACGCCAATCATCAACCCGCCCCAATCTGCGATTTTGGGTATGCACAATATCATCCAGCGTCCTGTAGCAGTAGATGGGCAGGTAGTTATTCGTCCGATGATGTATGTTGCAATGTCTTACGATCACAGAATCATCGATGGTCGGGAATCTGTAGGATTTTTGGTAGCCGTGAAAGAAGCTATTGACAATCCTGTGGAGCATTTATTTAATGGAGACGAGCGCAAAGCCCTTGAACTTTAGGTCTAAATCAAACGTTTTGAGTAAAATTATTAAATCCCGCCCGAAAAAGGCGGGATTTTTGCAGATGCAAATTTAAAATGCGGTTATGTTCTCATTAACTACTTTCGACATCAAAGTTACCGTTTATCCGGAGTACGACAGTAAGAACAGTTTTCCGTCGGAAAACCGTTTTGTTTTTCGTTATCATATAACCATTGAAAATCTCAGTGACCAACCTATTGTGCTGCTCCGTCGTGAGTGGCTGATCTATGATGTGGGTTTCGGCTATACCGAAGTGGAAGGTGAGGGCGTGATAGGTCTTACCCCTGAAATCGGCGCAGGAGAAACGTTTAAATATTTCTCAAATGTGGTACTTCGTTCGGGCGTGGGAAGCATGAGCGGAACCTATTTTTGCACACATCTTTCAAGCCGCGAAAACCTGAAGATCGAAATCCCGAAATTCAATCTGCTTGCGGAAGTTTTACACAATTGATTTTTAAAGAACTTTTAAATTTTTTCGGAGTACATCATGCACTTCGTCGGTTCTGGTGACCATCATATTCTGGAAGGCCAGGAGCGAAATTTTGGCGCATACCTCGGCATCATCGCCGGCTCTGTGGTGATTGAAAGAGATTTGATGTTGTTCTGCGAGGTTTTTCAAACCGTATTTACCCAAATTTTTCCAGGATTTTTTTGCGATAGATATGCTGCAGAGATAGTTTAGTTTCGGCTTGTAAAAACCATAATAATCCAGACAGCTCCGAAGTACGCCCGCATCAAAACCAGCATTGTGCGCAATCATCAGGTTGCCGTACATCATTTCCTCAGCTTCATGCCAAATCTCATCAAAAGTAGGCGCATCACGCACGTCGTCAGGATAAATTCCGTGTACGGCGACATTTCGGGGGTTAAAATAGGGGAAACTTGGCGGTTTCAGCAGCCAGGTCTGGGTTTTCACGATTTCGCCATTTTCTACTACACAGATTCCCATTTCACAGGCGGAATTTCGCTCATGTGTGGCGGTTTCAAAATCTATGGCGCAAAAATCAATCATTTTTTCAGTGGTAAATTTAAACTTAAAACACGGTTTTCAATGTTTCCCGGTACAGCGGAAAATCGGCCAAGTCATCATGTCCGGCTTCTTTTATTTCAATAAATTGTTTTTCAACATCCGGCCGAAGTTCCGAATAATGTTCAAAAAGTTTACGTCCCGAACTTACCGGAACAATTTTGTCCAAAGAACCGTGAAACTGATACAATGGAACGTGCAAATGCTGAATATTTTGGTTTGAAAGAAAGTGATACCTCATTCTGGGTGCAACCCGGTCGGTAACTTGCACAGGAAGCCAGCGGTTCACTACATCCTGAAGATTGTAGAACGCCGCCTCCAAAATCACCATTTTAGGATGGTTCTGGGCGCCGGTTTTTACTGCGAAAGCGCCACCAAGGCTGCGGCCGTAGATGACCGTATTGTTTTCGCCGTAATTTTTACGGGCAAAATCGTAGGTCGCCTGTGCGTCTGAATAGAGGAATTCCTCATTTCGGGGTCCACTGCTTTTACCGTATCCGCGGTAATCCATCACCAGAACATCGTATGAATATTTGGTCAGTTGTTCCGCGATGCTGCCCCAACGTGCAAGATTATCGGAATTGCCGTGGTAGTAAACGATTACACCCACAGGGTTCGTCGTCTTAAAATGGATGCAACTTATCTTTCCGCCAAATGGGGTTTCCCAAAAGTATTCTTCAAAAGGCGTCTCAAAATCGAAAGTATGCGAAGTGTCCAGCGCCGCGGGTAAGAAGACTACTTTTTCCTGTAAATATTTAAAAAAATCGGGCATTAAAAATAATTAAGAATGACAGCGGACAATAAAAGGATAAATGCTTTTTGAGTATGCAAAGATAAGTTTTAACGGACTATTTGCGGTGTGAATACCCGAAACTGGTTTTTTCAACATCGATAAATATTTTCCGTTCGTCAAAAATTTCCTGCATTACGCGATGATATTCTTCAAACTGATGCACATTGATATGTCCGGCACCCAGAATGATATAGAGGCGTGTAAGTTTCGGGTTAACTTCCGACAGATCTATGGCCGTGTTTACAGGCACGAGACGGTCGTCACTGCCATGAATAATCTTGATTGGGCAGCGGACATTCTTTAAATACTGGAAAGTCGGAAGATTGTACCGCAGGAACGGCCGTGCAGGCATAAATGGCAAATACCGCTGTACCGCTCGCGAAATGGAGTAGAGCGGCGACGTGAGGATGAGTAGACGCGGATTGTTTTTTGAAGCAAGCCTGGCGGCAAATCCACTACCCAGTGAACGGCCGTAGACCACGATTTTGTCTTCAGTAAATTCTTTTTTTGCAAGGTTATAAATAAACTGCGAATCGCGTTTCATGGCATCTGAAGTCCGTTTTCCGGTGCTTTTCCCGAAACCGCGATAATCCATCATGATGACTTCATAGCCGAGCCGCGTAAAGTCTATCGCAAATTTCCCCCAGCCTTTTATGCTTTTTGTATTTCCTTTTAAATATAACACTACACCTTTTGGGTCATCTACCTGAAAATGCAGGTAATTTATATTTGCACCGGGTTCAGGTTCCACGGTTTTCTCTACTGCACGTAGATTGTCATACGCAAAGCGGAAATCTGCCGGAAGTTTTTCCGGCTGGAAGAAAAATCGGTGCTGAAAAAAGTAGATTAATATGCCTGTAATGAGGATGACAGCACCGAAGACTGCCAATATGGTATAAGCATTTTCATTCATTGCAATGATAAATGTAGCTTATTTTTAGTTAAAGTTGTCAAATTTAAATCCTAAAGGAAATGTTTAAATATGATAAACTTTGCATTGAAATATTTCTGTAGCTGCGGACCTTTTCGAAGTTTCAATGTTCCCGGAATCTGTCTGTAGAAACTGAAATGTGCTTGTATAACGGCTAAAAAATGGGGAAAGCCCATCTTTAAACCAAAATGTACGGCCGCGGCCGCATCAAGAATCAGCCTTGCAAGCAGGACCGGAAAAACGGCTTTTGTAGGCAAATTCTTTAGAAGCATCGTGAAGTTGTTCCTGATGTTCAGGAAAGTTTTACGCGCGCTTTGTTTATTCAGTGTGCCGCCGCCGACATGGTATACCGTTGACTGCGATGTATAGAAAATGCGCCGACCGGCATTCTGAAGCCGCCAGCAGAGATCGATCTCTTCCTGATGTGCAAAAAACCTTTCATCAAAACCATCCCGCGCCCAAAAATCCTTAGACCGGATAAAAAAACAGCAACCTGAGGCCCAGAAAATTTCGGCTTCGTCATTATATTGACCCAAGTCTGTCTCCACCGTTTCAAAAAGTCGTCCGCGGCAATAGGGATAACCTAAATTATCGAGGAAACCGCCTGCAGCACCTGCAAACTCAAACTGGTTTCTGTTATTGTAATCTAATATTTTCGGCTGAATAACGGCAATTTTCGGATTCTCTTTAAATAGGGCAACCACGCGCTGCAGCCAACCTTCGGTGACTTCCACGTCAGAATTTAATAAACAAAATACATCTGCATCGATGCTGCGTAGGCCTTCGTTATAACCTGCCGCAAAACCGCTGTTACTGGCGTTTTCAATTATTTTAACTAAAGGAAATGTGCGTCGGACAAAATCTATTGAATCATCCGTAGAAGCATTGTCAATTACATAGATTTCAGTTTCCGAAGAATATTGGATAACGCCTGGCAGGAACTTTTCAAGCCATGACTTTCCGTTCCAGTTTAAAATGGCAATTGCGACCCTCAACTTATCTGTTTTCATTTGTAGTATCCATGAATTTTACCGCGTGTTGGTACTTCCAGCGGCGGTGTGACCACAAATAATTTGAAGGGTCTTTATTGACGGTGTTTTCGAGCAGTTTATGAAATTTTCGCACCACTTCGAATTCGCTAAACCTTTCGCTATCCGGGTAAATCCGATGGTAATTTATTTGGTAGAAACCGCGTTTCACTTTTTTCATCTCACAGTACACAAAGGCCAGATCCATTCGCGTAGAAAGTTTGTCGTAGCCGATGAATGCCGGTGTTTTTTGATTCAGAAATTTAAGACCATATGAAACTTCGGAGACATGAGGCGTCTGGTCTGCCACAAACATATACACTGAATTTCCGTCATTTTTATTTCTAAAAATGTGTCGGATGACTTCTTTAGCCTCCACTGCGGTGTTGCCGAAGCGGTTCCGCACGGTTTTTATACCTTCCTCCCAAAACCCGCTCTGCACTTTCCGGTAAACGGGGAAGCTGTGTTCCTGCGGAATGATGGTTGCGAGCGCGGTAAACCATTCCCAATTAAAAACATGGCCCGCTAAGAGAATCACGTTCTTCTGCTCAGCCTTTGCCTCCGCAAAGATATCCTGGTTGAGATGCTGCACACGGACCCGAAGTTCCAGCCTTGAAACGGTGAAGGACTTTAGTGTTTCAACGATATAATCGGCAAAATTTCGGTAAAAGTTTTTTTCAATCTGTTTCAGTTCCTCACTGCTTTTCTTTGGAAAAGATTTTCGCAGGTTTTCTTTCACCACCGTGCGACGATAGCGCAACACATAGTAAGTAATCACAAAGATTAAATCCGCAAAAATATACAGTAGCCAAAGCGGCAGCCGGGAAATGGCTAAGATGATTTTAAATAGGAATTTCATGTTGATGCTTGCAAATTTAGCAATTATTAACGTGCTGAAAGCCGCTATTTTTTGTTATTTTGCATCACCAAATTTTTTGAAAGAATGAATATTATTAAAACCAAAATATTATCTATTTCGCTACTTGCTTCTTTTTCTTTATTGTCCGCACAGGTCACCACGAAAGATACCAGCAAAACAAAAGCGGAAACTCAGCAAACGGTCAGTGCTGATGCTGCCAAGAAAGCTGCAGCCGAAGAAAAGGCACGGTTACCTAAGCCCTACAACGCGGAGGAAGACGCTGAAAAGAAAATTGCTGAACTTGTATTGCAGGCAAAGGCCGAAAATAAAAAAATCATATTGCAGGCCGGCGGCAATTGGTGCATATGGTGTCTGCGATTTAATGAATTTGTGCATTCTACACCTGAGCTGAACAAGATTTTAGCGGATAGCTACATCTATTATCATCTGAATTACTCTCCGGAGAATAAAAACGAGAAAGTCTTTGAAAAATATGACAATCCCGGCGCGAAATACGGGTATCCGGTTTTCATAGTGCTTGACGCGGACGGTAAGATGATCCACACGCAAGACAGCGCAGTGCTCGAAGAAGGAAAGGGTTACAGTGCAGACAAAGTGAAAGAATTTTTGCAGAAATACGCTGGCAACTCTTAACATCAAAATAACGCTCCGAACTTTCGGGGCGTTTTTCTTTTCTGAATTTTTAAAATTAAATAGCGGTTTACAACTTTTATATTCCTCTCTAAAAAACTAAATTTGTGCACCGCAACACGCCAAAAAAACAAAATGGATTCATACAAAAACCCACTTGAAGAGCGATATTCCAGCGCAGAAATGCTTTATAATTTCTCGCCCAACAATAAGTTCAGAAACTGGCGGAAACTGTGGATTGCACTCGCCGAAATACAGAAAGAACTTGGCCTGAACATCACAGATGAGCAAATCAGCGAGCTTAAGGCAAATGCGCATCATATCGACTTTCAAAAAGCAGCTGAATACGAGAAAAAATTCCGGCATGACGTGATGGCGCACGTCCACACGTATGGAGACGCCGCACCTGCTGCGAAAGGAATCATTCATCTCGGTGCCACTTCGGCATTTGTAGGAGATAATACGGACCTCATCCAAATGCGTGACGGCCTTTTGCTGCTTCGCAAACAATTGGTAAATGTAATCTCCGGACTTTCAGAATTCGCTTTAAAGTATAAGGATCTTCCCACCCTCGGCTTCACGCATTACCAACCCGCGCAGCTTACTACTGTTGGGAAAAGAGCGACGCTTTGGCTTCAGTCTCTTATTTTGGATTTTGAAGAACTTGAATTTTTTATTGAAACGCTTCGTTTTCGCGGCGTGAAAGGTACAACAGGTACCGCGGCCAGCTTTCTTGAGCTTTTTGACGGAGATTATTCTAAAGTGAAACATCTGGATCGTGAACTTTCCGCGCGTTTCGGTTTTGACAAAGTTTTTGGGGTGTCAGGACAGACGTACGACCGTAAGATCGATGCTAAAGTGTTGGCTTTGCTGAGCAATATTGCGCAGTCGGCACATAAATTTACAAACGATCTCCGCCTGTTGCAGAATTTGAAAGAAATAGAAGAACCTTTCGAAAAAGACCAGATCGGCTCCTCCGCGATGGCATATAAACGAAATCCGATGCGCTCTGAACGAATTGGTTCGCTTGCGAAATTCGTTATGTCGCTTTCGTCAAGTTCTGCAATGGTAGCAGCGACGCAATGGTTCGAAAGAACGCTTGATGATTCGGCCAACAAGCGTCTCGCGATACCGCAGGCATTTTTAGCGGTGGATGCTATTTTGCTGATCTGGAATAATATCATGAACGGCATCGTGGTTTACGAAAAGCGCATCCAGAAGCACATCATGGACGAATTACCGTTCATGGCGACCGAATATATCATCATGGAAGAAGTGAAAGCTGGTGGTGACCGGCAGGAAATTCATGAGATCATTCGCGTTCACTCCATGGAAGCCTCGAAAAAAGTGAAGATGGAAGGTAAAGAAAACGACCTTATCGAAAGGATTTTGAATGATTCAAGATTGAAAATGGATAAGGAGAAATTTATGGAAGTTCTTGATCCTGCCAATTTCATAGGCTTTGCACCGGTTCAGACTGAAGAGTTTATCGAAAATGAGGTTCGCCCGATTTTGGCTAAATACAGCGAACTCATCGGCTGGAATGCTGACCTTAAAGTATAATGATTTGCAGGCTGTTTTGTCTGCATTTTTTTTGTTATTTTTAATTTGTTCCGGTACGTAAACAGTTAATATTTAAAAAGTTAAAGGCAGTGAATATGTTCAATGCTGCCAATCAAAATATCGTATGAAGACCCGAATTTTTGTTGAGAAACGTGGAATTTTTGATGTAGAAAGTCCGCAAATTTACAATGAGCTCAAAAA
Source organism: Kaistella pullorum (assembly GCF_014837035.1). Lineage (GTDB taxonomy): Bacteria > Bacteroidota > Bacteroidia > Flavobacteriales > Weeksellaceae > Kaistella > Kaistella rhinocerotis. The sequence goes on from NZ_JACSPS010000002.1 coordinate 137,451, forward strand.
CATTGTTCCGAAACTCGAAAACGTGAAAGTGTACAACATTTACGATGTTTTTGGATTGGCCGAACCCGAAATGGGAAAAGTGGTTTTCAATACTTTCGTCGATCCCGTAACCGACGTTTTACACCATGAAAATCCGGCGAAAGGGCTTTTTTTCGCGACCGAATTTCTTCCCGGACAGTATGATCAGCGCGCAGATTCGGCACAGCAATGCATCACGCTGCTCACCGGTCACACAGATACAACGGTTCGTACAGGAAAACTCATTGAGTTGTTTGGGATTCAGCCGCAAGATTTTGAACTGATTAAGTCTCATCTGATCAATAAAGTTGAAAGCCAGGAAAAAGACCTCGGGAAGCTTGAAATTCCGTCAGTCGAAACACCTGATCCGGTCGTTATTCATAATGGATTCACTCAATGGTCGGAATCTCAGCTGCAAAAATTTTACACGGAACATGGTTTTGCTTTTGGATTTGATGATTTGCTGTTTATCCAGTCTTATTTTAAAAAAGAAAAACGTGATCCGAGTGAAACGGAACTTAAGGTTTTAGATACCTACTGGAGCGACCATTGCCGGCATACCACCTTTGAGACAGAGCTTACTGACATTCGGTTTGAAGGTGCATTTAAAGCAACTTTAGAAAAAATATTTGAAGATTATCTCGCAAAACGAAAATTTCTCGGGCGGGAAGAAAAACCAATTTCGTTAATGGATTTGGCTACGGTTTGTGCGAAATATTTCCATAAAACCGGCAAACTTGAAAACCTGGTGATTTCCGATGAAATCAATGCTTGCACGATAGAGATTGAAGCCGAATTTGACGGAAAAAAGGAGCCGTGGTATCTTCTGTTCAAAAATGAAACGCACAACCATCCCACAGAGATCGAGCCGTTTGGCGGTGCATCCACCTGCCTCGGAGGTGCGATCCGCGATCCTCTTTCCGGCCGTGCTTACGTCTACCAGGCAATGCGTCTTAGTGGTGCCGCTGACGTGCTGGAACCGTTTTCTGCTACGTTACCGGGCAAGTTACCACAACGCACCATCACAAAACAGGCTGCAAACGGTTATTCCTCCTACGGAAACCAGATTGGTTTGGCTACTACGCATGTAAGCGAAATTTACCATGAAGGATACCGCGCAAAACGCATGGAAGTAGGATTTGTGGTAGGAGCTGTAAAAAAAGATTGGGTTCGGCGTGAAAAACCTGTAAACGGTGATATTGTAATCCTTTTGGGCGGTGCTACCGGCCGTGATGGTGTTGGAGGCGCGACAGGCAGTTCAAAGGAGCAGGATGAAACCGCGATCCATACCTTATCTACAGAAGTTCAGAAAGGAAATCCTGTGGAAGAACGCAAGATTCAGCGTTTATTCAGGAGTCCGGAAGTTACCTCACTGATTAAGAAATCAAATGATTTTGGTGCAGGCGGCGTTTCCGTTGCGATTGGTGAAATAGCAGAATCGCTGGAAATTAACCTCGATGTGCTGCCATTGAAATATGGTGGTTTGAATGGTACAGAACTCGCCATTTCGGAGTCGCAGGAGAGAATGGCCGTCGTCATCGAGGCGAAAGATAAAGAAGTTTTCATTAAATATTGTCAGGACGAAAATATACGCGCGGTAGAGGTTGCGAAAGTAAATGATTCCGGACGCATGCAAATGTTTTGGCGCGGCAAAATGATTGTGGACCTGAGCCGCGATTTTCTCGATTCGAACGGATGTGCAAAAAGTCAGACAGTGGAAGTCTCTCATCTGAAAAATGTGCAGACAGACTCGCCTGTATTTTCTGAGGAGTCTTTTTATGCGGCACTTTCCGATAAATCTGCGGCTTCCCAAAAAGGTCTTGTGGAAATGTTTGATTCGTCCGTCGGCGGCACTACCGTTCTGATGCCGTTTGGCGGAAGGTATCAGTTGACTGAAGCCGAAGGTAGCGTGCAGACGTTGCCGGTTTTGGGTGCTGAAGATGTAGAAACCGTTTCGCTCGCGGCCTGGGGTTTTGATGGTGGAGTTTCTTCACAAAATTCGATGGTTGGCGCTGCCAATGCCGTCATTGAAAGTGTTGCAAAAATCGTGGCGATGGGTGGGAACTATCGGAACATCAGGCTCAGTTTCCAGGAGTATTTTGAGAAACTTGGAAATGATCCTTCGAAGTGGGGCAAACCTTTGGCCGCAATTTTAGGCGCTTATGATGCGCAAGTAAATCTGGAACTGGCTGCTATCGGTGGTAAAGATTCGATGAGTGGAACCTATCAGGATATCCATGTTCCGCCTACGTTGATCTCGTTTGCCTGTGCGCCCGGTCAAAAGAATAATATCATTTCTCCGGAGTTCAAGCATGCAGGGAACAAGCTGTATTTTTTCAATCACATACCCGCCGAAAACGGACTGCCTGACTATTCAGCTTTGAAAGAAATCTTCGGTTTTATTCATGATAATATTAAAGCTGGAAATATTAAATCGGTGAAGACTGTAAAGGATGGCGGTGTTGCGGTTGCACTTGCGAAAATGAGTTTTGGGAACATGTTGGGAGCTGAGGTTTCTGTTACTGAGGAGTTTCTGCTAAAGAAAAACTGTGCCAGTTTCGTCATTGAATCTACATCAAATTTAGACAATTCATCACTTCAATTAATTGGTGAAGTTGTTTCGGGAAAATACCTCATAATCAATAATTTTAATTTTGATATTAAAAAATTACTTGAAGTAAATACTTCCGTTTTTGAAGGTCTTTTCCCAACGGTAGAAACGGATAAAATTGAAGTTGAAATTGATTCAAAGCTAAATAGTGTTAAGCGGAGTCCTGTGATAATTAGTAAGCACGGATTTGCAGCGCCGCGGGTTTTTGCACCTGTTTTTCCCGGTACAAATTGCGAATATGAGACGCAGAATGCTTTTACAAAAGAAGGTGCTCTGGTTCGAAGTTTACCACTGATTAATCTTAACAACCAACTTTTAAATGAAAGCATTGATGCGTGGTGTGCGGAGATTTCGCAGGCGCAGATTCTTGTATTTTCCGGTGGGTTTTCGGCAGGTGATGAGCCGGACGGTTCCGCGAAATTCATTGTCAATGTGCTTAAGAATCCCGCGATGATGGATGCAGTTCATAAGTTTTTGGAGCGTGACGGAATGATTCTCGGAATATGTAACGGCTTTCAGGCATTGGTCAAATCCGGACTGTTACCGTTCGGAGAAATTCGCGATTTGGACGCGGAATCGCCAACTTTAGCGCACAATGCGATTGGTCGTCACATTTCGCAGATGACCGATGTTCGGGTTGTAAATGATTCTTCGCCGTGGCTGAAGGGAATGAAGGATCAGGTTTTCACAATTCCGCTTTCGCATGGTGAAGGCCGGTTTGTGGCAGATGAGCGTATAATTTCCGAACTTTACCAAAACGGACAGATTGCGACGCAATACGTAGATCTGGACGGAGAAGTGGCGCATGGAATGCCTTTCAATCCAAACAACTCTTTGTTTGGTATTGAAGGAATTACGGACAGGTCGGGTAAGATTTTTGGCAGGATGGGTCATCCGGAAAGGTATGCAGCGGGACTATTCAGGAATATCCCAACCGCCGAATATCACAATATCTTCCGTAATGGAGTTGAATATTTTAAATAAATCAAGCAACTGGCGAATGCCAAAATCGTAGTTATAAGCTTAATTGCTTATAATGTGGCTTTATAAGCTAAAAACCTTATAAGTGCAGTATATTAGCAAAATAACTTATATTTGGTGTTTATAAGCAAATTCGCTTATATTTGTATTATGATTGCAGTCATTACCGGTGATATCATCAGTTCACAAAATGCAGAATCCGAATCCTGGATCGGAAGCCTGCGCAACTTGCTGTCCACATGGTCTGCAACACCGGAGAACTGGGAAATTTACCGAGGTGACGAATTTCAGATTAAATGCAGTGTTGATGATGCGTTCGCGAAAGCACTGATGATCAAGTCTTTGATTAAAAACATCGAAAACCTTGACGTCCGTCTCGCTATTGGCGTTGGAAACGAAGTCTTTCGCTCAGAAAAAATCACGGAATCAAATGGTTCAGCTTATGTAAATTCTGGCCGCTTGCTGAACGAAATCAAAGCAGAAGGCAGAACGCTCGCCATACGAACAGAAAACGATAACGTGAACCGCGACCTGAATATTCTGTTCAAATGGGCATCCATAGATTTTGATGGTTGGTCAGTCGCCACGGCTGAAATTATTCACCGTATGCTTACCAACCGCGATCTCACACAGGAGCAGCTCGCCAGGGATTTCAGCATCTCGCAATCATCGGTGAGCCAGCGGCTGAAAAGGGCCAATTATGAGCTCATTTACGAGACTAACCAGTTTTTCAGGAAGAAAATAGCAGAACTTTAAATGATTTTCACGCTTCTTATACTAGCTCATCTTTTGGGAGATTTCCTTCTCCAGCCAAACGCATGGGTCAGCCATAAAGAACGAAGAAAAACAGCAAGCATCTATCTCTACCTGCACGGTTTCATCCATTTCGCATTGGTAATCATCGTTCTTTGGAACATCAAACTATGGTGGATCGCGGCAGTAGTTGCTGTGTCACATTTAATAATAGATGCGCTGAAACTTCATTTTCAAACAGATACAAACAAAAGAACGTGGTTTTTCCTCGACCAGGCGCTTCACATCGCCGTAATCGCTGGAGTCTCTGCGCTTTATTTTCCGTATTGGCGTTGGTCTGACCTGTTTTCGCCCGAAAATATCCGCATCGCTACTGCCATCATCTTCCTTACGCTGCCCACTTCAATTTTAATTAAGACCTTAATCTCGATCTGGACGCCCGAAGACGCATCTTCTGCCGACAACCAAACAGAATCTTTGATCAATGCAGGAAAATATATCGGCATCCTGGAGCGATTGCTAGTGTTCGTATTTATCTTAGTGAATCATTGGGAAGGTGTCGGTTTCATGATCGCCGCCAAATCGGTCTTCCGCTTCAGTGATCTGGCACAGGCAAAACAGCGAAAACTTACCGAATATGTGCTCATCGGCACGCTGCTAAGCTTCGGAATAGCGGTTATAGTCGGGATCTTAGTTCAAATTTAACAGCTACAAATCATTACAAAAAGACATGGAAAAAGGAAAAATGTTATACGAAGGCAAAGCGAAACAAATTTTCGAAACTAACAATCCGAATGAAGTGATTGTCCGTTTCAAGGATGACGCAACTGCCTTCAATGCCCAAAAAAGAGGCAGCGTCGACCTAAAAGGAGAGATGAATAATGCGATTACCACGCTGATCTTTGAATATTTAAGTCAAAAAGGCATCGCGACGCATTTCATCAAACAGCTAGACGAGCGCGAACAGTTGGTAAAGAAGGTGAACATTATCCCACTTGAGATGGTAGTGCGGAATTATTCCGCAGGCAGTATGGCCAAAAGACTTGGCGTGGAAGAAGGTATTAAATCACCCGTTACAATCTTCGATCTCTGTCTTAAAAATGACGAACTCGGTGATCCGTTGATCAATGATCACCACGCGGTCTTCCTGGGCGTTGCAACTTATGAGGAACTGGACGAAATGTACGAACTGACTTCTGACATTAATGATATCCTGATTGAACTTTTTGGCCGGATGAATATCATTTTGGTTGATTTTAAAATCGAGCTTGGAAAAACAGCGGACGGAAAAATTATCCTCGCAGATGAAATTTCCCCGGATACCTGCCGTTTATGGGATAAGGAGACCATGAAAAAACTCGATAAAGACCGGTTCCGACGGGATTTAGGCGAGGTGACCGAAGCATACGTAGAAATCTACGAGCGCCTGAAAAAAGTTTTGGGCAAGTAAAATTTTTTTAAACGAATCATGCAGGATTTAGAATCACAAAAAAAACAATATTTAGATCAGTTTAAAGACCGGATGTACGGCCGGAACCTGATGAAGAGCGAGGACATGCACGATTCGCCGTCGGAAGAATGCGGGATTTTCGGTATATATTCGGATATGGATCTGGATACTTTTTCCCTCTCGCAGTTTGGCCTTTTTGCACTGCAGCACCGCGGACAGGAAGCTTGCGGAATCTCGGTGATGAACAAAGGACGCATTTTCAACATCAAGGATGAAGGTCTGGTGCTGGATGTGTACAAAAACATCCGCGAGCCCGAAACTTTCATGGGCAATTCGGCGATCGGGCACACGCGCTACACCACCGCCGGCGACAAGAAGAAATATAATTTTCAGCCCTTCTTCGCGAAAAATGAATATGACCAGATCATTCTCTCAATTGCACATAACGGAAATCTCACGAACGCGGTCGAACTTAAAAGAGAACTTGAAGCCGAAGGCGTCGTTTTCAAAGCTACTTCAGACTCGGAAGTTATTTTAAGGCTTATCCAGAAAAACCTGGACCTGGGTTTGCGTGCCGCAATCAAAGCGACCATGGAAAAAATCGAAGGTGCCTATTCCGTAGTTGGGATGACGCGCAATAAATTTTTCTCGTTCCGTGATTTTAACGGTATTCGGCCTTTGGTTCTTGGCGCTATTGATCAGAACACCTTCGTTGCAGCCTCAGAATCTGTGGCGCTGGACGCGGTGGGAGCGCAATATGTACGTGATATTCTTCCCGGCGAAATAGTGTACACGAGCGAGAATGAACAGGGTTTGAAATCATTTTTAGTAAAAGAAAATTGCCGCAGACGTATTTGTGCATTCGAATATATTTATTTTGCACGACCCGATTCGACGCTGGAAGGAATCAATGTGCATGAAATCCGCGAGAAATCCGGTGAGAAAATTTGGCAGCAGTCTCCTGTAGATGCCGATATTGTGATTGGAGTGCCCGATTCGGGCGTGCCGGCCGCGATTGGCTTTTCAAAAGCCTCCGGAATACCTTTCAGACCTGTTCTGATTAAAAACCGCTATATCGGCCGAAGTTTCATAGTACCGACACAGGATATGCGCGAACGGATCGTCAACCTGAAACTTAATCCCATCATTTCCGAAATACGTGGCAAAAGGGTAGTGATCATTGATGATTCCATTGTACGCGGAACCACTTCGAAACGTCTTGTAAAAATTATGAAAGATGCAGGCGCGAAGGAAATTCACTTCAGAAGTGTGTCACCGCCAATCATTGCGCCATGTTATCTGGGCATCGATACACCTTCCAAAACAGATCTCATCTCTGCAAATATGACAGCTACTGAACTGCGCGATTATCTTGGAGTAGATTCACTGGAGTTTTTAAGTATGGATAACCTGAAGGAAATTTTGGGCAGCAGCGACCACTGCTTTGGGTGTTTTACCGAAATTTATCCCGTTCCTCCCGGACCAAATCCTGATTATACAGACGAATAAAAAAAAGGTTGAGAAATTTCTCAACCTTTCTGTTTAATAAATTCTGTCTTATTAGAACTTATATGCTAAACCTACCTGGAATACGTTGTTCTTCACAGCGTCACCACTGTTCTCACCATCTTTGTAGATGTCTGTGAAACCTGCCACATATCTTGCAGTAAGACCGATATTAGGTGTAAAGTAGTAACCTGCACCAAGACCAACACCAAAGTTGAAGCCGTTTAGCTCGTCTTTGTAGTTATCAGACTCAGCAATTGTGTTACCTGTAGTTTCGTTTTTAGACTTGTCTTTTGCTGAAACCAATAGACCCAATTCCGGACCTGCCTCAAGGTAGAAGCTTGGTGTAGCGTTGTACTGGAACATTACTGGCACAGTGATATAATCAAGATTTCTTGAACCTGAGTAACGCTCGTTGTTAATCGGGTTTACCCAATCTACTTTTGAACCATATTGGCTGTAAAGAAGCTCTGGCTGGATGCTGAAGTTTTCAGCGATCGGAGCGTTCATGAACAAACCAGCGTTAAAACCGATTTTTGAAGACTGATCATCCAAACCTTCTTCAGTAGAAAGTGAAGAAACATTCATCCCTGCCTTGATACCAAACTGCTGTGCGAATGTCAATGAACTCATTGCGATTGCTGCACCTAAAAATAACTTTTTCATAATCTTAAATTTTTAGTTAATTTTTGCTGACTGAATTTAGATTGTGAATATTCTTTAATTTGAAATATCACGGTTCTAAATTATCGGTCTGCGCTTTTTAAATTTTTTGTTTTACGGAAAGCGATGTCGCAAACCGTGTGCCAAAACCGGTGTATGATTTAAAAAATTAAACAAATGTTTAACTAAAAATTATTATAATGCATTGAAATTCAGGACTATATTAGCAGTATAGTCATAAAATTTAATAATAATGCAATGAATAGCACTATGCTGTCATGTTGTTATAGAAAGTCAGAACTTCGGTAATTTCATCATTTGAAACACGCTGATCGTAGCATGATGATCCAATCCCGTTGAGTAGAGAGAAGTTGATTTCACCTAAACTGTTCTTTTTGTCATTGGTCATCAAATGCAGGATTTCTTTAATTTTGAACGATGAAATGTCGTGTAACGGGAAATACTTTTTGATTTGTTTGATGATTTCGTCCGAAACCTCTTCAGTTATCAACTTGTTTAGATAAGACAGCCTTGTTTCGCATATCATCCCGATAGCAATAGCTTCACCATGCGGAATCGGGCAGCCAGACTTTAAAAACAAACTTTCAAGTGCATGCCCGATGGTATGTCCGAAATTCAGCGTTTTACGTATATTTTGCTCTTTGAAGTCCTGCTGCACAATCTCTTGCTTGATCCCAGTTGACCTTTCAATATAATGCGCGATGTTTTCGGGTGTTAATTCAGAAATGGCGGTCAGATCTTCCCAATGCTTTCGGTCTGCTATCAGTCCGTGCTTCAGCATTTCGGCAAACCCGCTGCGCAAATCTGGGTGAGGAAGCGTTTTTAGGAAACCCACATAAATGAAAATCTGCTCAGGATTTGCGAAAGTGCCCACAATATTCTTCAGAAACTGATGGTCAATGCCGTTCTTTCCGCCGATTGCCGCATCACACATTGCCAGAAGCGTAGTCGGTATATTGATAAATGAGACGCCGCGCTTGTAAGTGGATGCTACAAACCCGCCCAGATCCGTGATTACGCCGCCGCCCAGATTAATCATTAATGTTTTTCGGTCTGCTTCGAAATCTGACAAAATTTCCCAAAGCTGCGTGGCAGTGTCGATGGTTTTGAGTTCTTCACCTGGTTCAATCTCTATGACTTCATACGGAACCTCAGTGGTGACATTAGATAACAGAAACGGAAGGCAGTGCTCATGCGTGTTCTCATCGGTAAGAAAGATGATTTTCGAAGGTTTATTGCTTTCTAAATAGGCATTGAGCTCGCTGAAACTGTCGTCTAAAATTGTGATCATTAACTGAATTTTATCACAAAATTAAACTTTAAAATGGTTTTTCTATTCAGCTACTATCGTTAAATTTGCGAACATCCAAAATACCATCCATGAGCCTATTCAATGACACGCAGATCGCCTTCGCAGACAAATCAAACAGCCAGCTCCGCAAAGCCTACTGGATGTTTAAACTGATTGAGCAACCGGCGCTGACAAAAATCGGGACACGACTGCTGAATGTGGCGGTTCACAATAATTTTCCGTTTGCAGGTGATATCGTAAAATCTACTTTATTCGAGCAGTTTTGTGGCGGCGAAACCCGAGAAGAGAGTCTGAACGTGGTAAACCGCATGTACAAACGCGGCGTAGGCAGCATTTTCGATTATTCCATTGAAGGCAAAGAAGAAGAAAGCACGTTTGACGCGGTGTGCGCGGAGATTCAGGATATTGTTCGTTTTTCAGTTGGCAATCCGGCACTTCCTTTTATTGTTTTTAAACCTACCGCATTTGGCCGAATCGGTCTTTATGAAAAAGTAAGTAAGAAATCTACCCTCACAGACGCTGAGCAGCAGGAATGGTCACGCATTGTCGCACGTTTTGATGCGGTTTGCGGGCTCTGCCACGAAAACGGCAAGAAAGTGATGATCGATGCTGAAGAATCGTGGATGCAGGACGCTGTAGATTGGCTGATAGAGGAGATGATGGAAAAGTACAACGCGAAGGAAGCGATAGTATGGAACACCATGCAAATGTACAGGACAGGACGTATTGAATATATGCAGCAAAACCTGAAGTCCGCGAAGGAGAAAGGTTATTTTATCGGTTACAAGATTGTACGCGGCGCTTATATGGAAAAGGAAAGGGAGCGTGCCGCTGAAATGAATTATCCTGATCCTATTCAACCTACAAAGGAAGCTTCTGATAAAAATTATAATGACGCCATTGATTTTGTGATGGCCAATCTGGATTGTGTTTCCGCATTTTTCGGCACGCATAATGAGATCTCGAGTGAGCTTGTCATCGAAAAAATGAAAGCAAACGGTCTGCAGAACAATGACCCACGAATCTTTTACGGGCAGCTTTATGGCATGAGCGACAACATCACCTATCTTTTGGCGAATAAAAATTACAATGTTGCCAAATATCTTCCTTATGGCCCGGTGAAAGATGTAGTTCCGTATCTCACGCGCCGTGCGGAGGAAAATACTTCTGTAGCCGGTCAGACGGGTCGGGAACTCAGCCTGATCAGCCGTGAACTGAAACGCCGAAACGGGAAATAGGAAGCATGCTGCGATGCTCTTCCGCACTTCGCTCTTGCGAATTTTTCTAAATTTGCAGTTGCCGTTTCGCAAACTGTTTATGGCAGCCCGATTTTGAATTTCGCCCAAATCATTTTACCGCTTAACCTGAAAGGTACATTTACCTATAAGATTCCTTCTGATTTTAAAGATAAAATCGAAGTGGGCATGCGTGTGTTGGTCTCATTTCGGGGCAAAAAGATTTACACCGGCATCGTTTTTCAGTTTCACGACGAGGAGCCCGAAGGTTTTTTACCGAAAGACATCATCAGTTTGCTGGATGATGCGGCTATCATGCCTCAAAGTCAATTGCAGTTTTGGCAGTGGCTGTCCGAATATTATCTCTGCAACCTCGGTGAAATCTACCGTTTTTCGTTTCCAGCTTCGCTGAAACTAGAGAGTGAAACTTATTTGAAACTGAAGCCTTATGTTTCCGTTGCCTTTGAGAACCTTGATGTTCACGAGATGCACTTAATTCACGCTCTGGAAGTAAGGCAATTGATCAATGTCACAGAAATCGAAGCATTTATCCCAAAAAAGGAGATTGTAAAAACGATCAAATCGCTCATTGACCTTCAGTACATTGAAATTGACGAGAAAATCGCTGAAACCTATAAGGCAAAAGAAGTCGCGTATCTGAGACTTAAAAATCCTGCGGAGATACGAGCGTCTTTACCCGAAATTCTGCTTTCACTTAAACGCTCACCGCGGCAACAGGAACTTTTGCTAAGCATTCTGGAACATGAGACCGAATTTGCCGGAATACCGCTGAAAAAATCGCAGTTTCTGGATCAGGGAAATTTTGGCACAGCACCATTAAAAACACTTATTTCTAAAAACTGGGTTGAAGAATATTTCATGCAGAAAGACCGGATCGAGCTCTACGACGGCGAAACGGAAAGTCGCGAACAGCTTACACCCGAACAGCAGACTGCTACCAAAGAAATAGAAACTGCTTTCGGTCAAAACCAAAACGTACTTTTACACGGCGTCACTTCCTCTGGTAAGACGCATGTTTATCTTGAAATCATTGAGCAAACCGTATCTGCGGGCCGCACGGTGCTGTTCCTTCTGCCGGAAATCTCCCTCACCAAGCAGATTGTGCAGCGGCTCGAAAAAAAGTACGGACGTCAACTTGGGTTTTATCACCAAAAACTGTCAGATTTTGAGCGGGTAGAGGTGTGGCGTAAAGTCCGGAACGGCGAAATCAAGGTGCTGGTTGGAACCAGAAATGCGCTTTTTCTACCCTATTCGGATCTGGGGCTTATCGTTGTCGATGAAGAACATGATTCTGCTTACAAGCCCCGTGAAGTTTCGCCGTTTTTCAACGCCCGCGATGCTGCCTTGATGCTGGCAAATTTCTATGGCGGCCGTGCCATCCTGGGTTCTGCAACGCCGTCGGTCGAATCTTACTTTTTGGCTTTAAAAAACAAAATTGCACATGTAAAATTGAGGCACCGCTTTGGAAACGTCAATCTTCCGGTAGTTCAGATCATTAATTTCAAAGAAGCGCAGGACTCGAAAAAGTCTGTGGGCAACTTTTCTTTGGGTGTCATAGATGAGATCAAGAAGCAAATTGACCGACACAAGCAAACAATGATTCTGCATAACCGCCGCGGATACTCGAACGTGATAGAATGCGAAAGTTGCGGCTATGTGAATTATTGCTCAAACTGTGATGTGGTGATGACTTTTCATAAGTTTTCTAATGAGATGAAATGTCACTACTGTGGACAGAAAGCAGCAAAGCCAAAGGCGTGTCCGCGCTGTAATTCCGCCAATCTGAACCTTCGTGGCGTGGGTGTGGAGCAAATCCATGAAGAAATCTCAAGGCTCCTGCCCGATGCGGAAGTGGACCGGATGGATGTGGATTCTATGCGCAAGAAATTTGCGTACGAAAAGCTCTACGAAAAAATAGAGGAGGGCGAAACAGACGTCCTTGTAGGTACCCAGATGATTTCCAAAGGTTTGGATTTCGAAAATATCGAACTCGTTGCCATACCAAAAGCTGACTCCTTACTTTATGTGCAGGATTTTCGTGCGGAAGAACGTGCGTATCAGCTGATCACGCAGGTATCCGGCCGTGCAGGGCGCGTTTCGGGTGAAGGGAAAGTGATGATTCAAACTTATAATCCCGAGCATCCGGTCTTCAAGCTGATTGCTGAGCATGATTCCACCGAGGTTTACACCCATTTGCTCGCGGAGCGGCAAAAATTTCATTATCCACCATTTGTAAAGTTGATAATGATCGAAATAAAACATCGGCGTGAAGATAAAGCAGACCGGTGTTCGCAGTTTTTGGGTTCAGTTTTGCGAAAATATTTGCCTGAAGAATGTATTCTGGGACCTGAAAAGTCACCGATTGCGAAATTGAATTTGCTTTATCAATACCAGATCTGGCTAAAACTTCCGCGGAAGAATTACGCTGAATATAAATCACTCGTAATGAAAAGTTTAGACGAAGTGGAAGACATTCCGGCTTACAAAAGCGTGAAAAAACTGATTTTTGTCGATTTTTAACATAGTTTAACAGCTTCTATAAGTGTTTTAAGAAGCTTAATTCTGTTCCTACGGTAATATTTAATATTTTTGGGCGTTTAAGAAAGGTTAATTAAACCTTTACCTAAAACGTAAGTATCAGATAATCAAATAACCAAAATTAAATGATTAGACTTAAAAATATTTTTCTAGCGCCCTTACTTGCAATGTCGTCAATTACATTTGCTCAGGGCACCTTCGCAAATTCTAATATCCCACAGTCTTATGACAGCCATCCGAGTTCAATTGTAAAAGACTTTACCGCTCCGGAAAAATTGATGAGTCCGAAAGAGCTTTTGGACATCAATATTAATGCCATGAGCGATGATCCAGTCTTGCGTAATGCGAATTGGGGCTTCGTGATCTATGATCCTAAAACTAAGAAAGTGGTGAGCTCATACAATGAAACCACGCCACTTATCGCTGCTTCCACCACCAAACTGTTGACAACAGAAACCGCGATGAGCTTGCTGGGCAGTAATTTCCGATGGCACACACTTTTGGAACATTCCGGTGAAATAGATGCAGACGGCGTTTTGCAGGGTAATCTTTACATCGTCGGCAGCGGTGACCCTACATTGGGTACCAACAAAGCTGGCGCGTCATCGTACTCAGCAATCGCGGCAGACTTTCTGGATGCGCTTTCTTCAAAAGGGATTAAAAAAGTAAATGGCGATATCATCATTCAGACTGCCATATTTAAATCAAACAAACTGAATCAGTTGCCCGAAAACATTGTTTGGCTGGAAAACGGAAGTTATTATCTACCTGCTGGTTCTACTTCAGAGATCAGTCCGCAGAATGAAAAACTAATCGCGAAGTCATCAAACCCTTTTTCTGAGAGCAAGAATTTTTATTACATCTCACCTTACATCGGACAAATGGTTTACGCGGATAAATTTGAAGGTGCTGCCCTGACAACCAAGGTTGCGGATCCGCCAGCTTATCTGGCCAATACTTTCAGGACTTTGCTGGTGAAAAGAGGTACATCCGTTACCGGAAAAGTGGTGACGCGTCTTACTGAAACCAATCCTGAACCGCGTGTGAAGATAACGGCCTACAGCTCACCTGCCCTATCCGAAGTGGTTTATTACATTAATCAGCGAAGTGATAATGCTTTGGCGGAAGCAACGCTTCGGACTGTAGGTTTCCAGAAAAAAGGCGACCAGACGGCATCAAGCGGTAAAATTGTAGTAAACGAACATTTAAAATCAATCAACTTCGACCTTGACGGTCTGAATTATATGGACGGCAGCGGACTTTCGCGTTCTAACGTGGTTTCGCCCATTTCGCAGGTTAAGTTTTTAACGGGTCTAATGGACAGAAACTATTTCCGCAATTATTTTGACTCACTTCCTATTGCCGGGCAAACAGGTACATTAAAAAGTCAGTTTGTGGGTGAAGGCAATGGCCAGATTTTCGCGAAAACAGGGACATTAAACAAAGTTAAAACACTGGCTGGCTACCTAAAGACAAACAGTGGGAAGACTTATGTTTTTTCCCTGCTGATCAATAATTACGCTGGTTCTGTAGATCAGGTGAAAAACCGAATGGAGCAAATCCTGAAACCGGCTCTTCAGCTTTGATATTTAAAGATTTAAAAATCAGTGACCCTGCAAATATTATTGCAGGGTTTTTTTTACCTTTATCGGCAAATATTTAAAAATGAAAAACCTTTATGCAATTGCATTTTCATTGATTTCGCTTCAGACATTCGCTCAAAAAAATGAGGAAGCTGAGCGAAAAAGTATGATAAATAGCGAACTACTCAAATACGCGAAGATGATTGAGTACAACGTAAATCCGAATACACTTAACTACGATTTACGCTATCAGCGCCTTGAACTTGAACTTGACCCCGCTCAGCAGTACGTAAGCGGGACGGTGACAAACCATTTTATCCCAAACCAGAATATTTCGAGCATCTATTTCGATTTGGCCGATAATCTCACTGTTTCAGAAGTGAAATATCACGGTGCCAATGTAAGTTT
The DNA here is from genome assembly GCF_014837035.1 of Kaistella pullorum. Taxonomy (GTDB): domain Bacteria; phylum Bacteroidota; class Bacteroidia; order Flavobacteriales; family Weeksellaceae; genus Kaistella; species Kaistella rhinocerotis. The sequence goes on from NZ_JACSPS010000002.1 coordinate 152,551, forward strand.
TACGCAGCTTTCAACAAAGGAAATCAAGATCGATTTTCCGGCTGCTATATCTGCGGCCACGCTTGATTCACTTTCGATACGATATGCTGGCGCTCCAAATACCGGCGGCAGTGCGGGTGATGCGTTCACAACTTCTACTCAGGGCGGCGTACCGGCACTCTACACCTTATCTGAGCCTTATGGCGCGCAGGAGTGGTTTCCGACAAAGCAAAGCCTCAATGACAAAATTGAAAAAGTAGATATTAAGATCAATACACCTTCACTGTACAATGTAGCTTCAAACGGCAAGTTGATATCTGAGGCTGCCCTTACGGGCGGGCGGAAACTTACCTGGTGGCAAACAAACTATCCGATTCCCGCATATCTTATTGCGCTGGGAATCACGAATTATACAAAACTGAACGATACGATGGGCAACCCCGCGTTTCCTTTTGTCAATTATTTGTATCCTTCAACCACCACCAATTCTGGGATAATGTCAAATATTGAGTGGACCAAGACGGTGATGAACACGTTTGAACAATACTTTGGGCTTTACCCGTACCGGAATGAAAAATACGGTCACATGCAGTTTGGCTGGGGTGGCGGAATGGAACATGCTACGATGTCTTCAATGGGCGCGTGGAGTCGCGGAATTATCGCTCATGAATTGGCGCACCAGTGGTTTGGTGACAAAGTGACGTGTGGCGCCTGGAATGATATCTGGCTTAATGAAGGTTTTGCCACATTTGGCGAACATCTGGCTAATGAAAAATTGCTGATGACGAATACGCAGTTTTTAAATTATTTAGCTCAGGAGATGAGCTATATTACAAGCAGCCCCGGCGGCAGCGTGTATGTTGCGGATTCCAATTTGGGCAATACAGGTGCCATTTTCAGTGGCAGGCTCAGCTATTCCAAAGGTGGTTATGTCGTAAGGATGATCAAATGGATTTTAGGGGATGACGTGTTTTACGCTGCTTTAAAAGATTATCATTCAAGACCGAACCTGGCGTACAGTTATGCGCGCACGGCAGACCTTAAAAACTCTTTGCAGCAATCTACCGGTAAAGACTTCACGGAATTTTTTAATGACTGGATTTACGGCCAGGGTTACCCAAGTTACCAGATCCGATGGAACCAGACTTCAGATCAGGTCCTTCGTTTTCGCGTGAGCCAGACACAGAGCCATTCTTCAGTAAGTTTCTTCGAGATGCCGTTGCCAATCAAAGTAAATGGTACCGGTGGTCAGGTGGCATATTTGGTTTTGGATCACACAGCCAACAACCAGAATTTTGCTAACCAACTTAATTTTCCCGTGGCCTCCATTCAGTTTAATTATGAAAATCAAATCATTCACAGAAACTCGTCTGTGGTTAAAGATTCGTCGATTCTTGCAGTAAACGATACTACTAACGATGCGGTAAAACTTTATCCAAATCCGGCGAAAAACTACATCTCCGTTTCAGGTTTGAAAACATCACAACCATTTGAAATCATAAGTGCCGACGGCAAGCTCTTGAAGTCCGGGACTTATCAACCGGGCCAAAACCTGGATGTGGGTTCACTTGTAAAAGGTTTATACGTACTGAAAATTGACAGTCAGAACCTTAAGTTCATCAAACAATAAAGCAAAGGAGCCTTCAGAAATGAAGGCTTTTTTCTTAAATTAGCAATTCTAATAAAATTTACCTTATGATCTCCCAAAATTTCATCGATACACTCAGCAATGAACTGCAAAACATAAATAATGACGGACTGTATAAAACCGAACGTATCATCACTTCTCAGCAGTCTGCGGTAATCACCGCGAACGGAAAAGAGTTACTTAATTTCTGCGCGAACAATTACCTGGGACTTTCAAATAATCGCGAGGTGATGCAGGCTTCAAAAGATATGGTTGACAGTCACGGCTATGGTATGTCCTCCGTGCGGTTTATCTGTGGTACTCAGGATATCCACAAACAGCTTGAATCTAAGATTTCTGAGTTTCTTGGGATGGAAGATACCATTCTTTATGCTGCATGTTTCGATGCAAACGGTGGCGTTTTCGAACCGCTTTTTTCAGACCAGGACGCTATCATTTCCGATGAACTGAATCACGCGTCCATTATTGACGGAGTGCGTCTCTGCAAAGCTGCACGCTACCGTTACAAGAACAATGACATGCAGGACCTTGAAGAACAGCTAAAGGCCGCTTCGGAGAAAAATCACCGTTTCAGGATCATCGTAACAGACGGTGTTTTCTCGATGGATGGTATCGTGGCAGACCTCAAAGGTTTGTGCGACCTTGCTGATAAATATGACTGTCTGGTAATGGTAGACGATTCCCACGCGACCGGTTTCATCGGTAAGACGGGCCGTGGGACGCATGAAGCCAATGATGTGATGGGAAGGGTAGACATTATCACTTCAACATTAGGTAAAGCGCTTGGCGGAGCTCTTGGTGGCTTCACTTCCGGTAAAAAGGAAATAATCGATATGCTGAGACAACGCTCGCGGCCTTATTTGTTTTCAAATTCACTAGCTCCCGGGATTGTAGGAGCAGCGATGAAAGTTTTGGATATGATCTCCGATGATCACTCACTCCGCGACCGTGTGATGGAAAATGCTGAATATTTCAGAACTGAAATGAAGGCAAAAGGTTTTGATATCCCGGACGGCGATGCGGCGATAGTGCCCGTAATGCTTTACGACGCTCCTTTAGCCCAAAAAATGGCTGAAAAACTGATGGATGAGGGGATTTATGTAATTGGGTTCTTCTATCCGGTCGTACCAAAAGGCAAAGCCAGGATCCGTGTACAGCTTTCGGCCGCGCATACGAAGGAACATTTAGATAAGGCAATTTTGGCATTTGAAAAAGTAGGCCGAGAACTTGGCGTAATCAAGTAGATTAAAAATTTAAACAAAAATTACAAATCGGGCTTCGGCCCGTTTTTTATTCTTAATATTTGGCAAATTAAAAACGCACATAAATGTTCTCAAAAAACGAAGCGCAGCAACTTAAACAGGAATTCTGGACAGCTTTTGGCAAAAGTTTTCCGCGTAAATGGTTACTTTATGACACAAAGATCAAAGACTTTTCATTTAAGTTTTATGCAGACAACAAGAAAGCAGAAGTCTCGCTGGACATTGAGATGAAGGATGAACTCTTCCGCGAGGCCTATTACGACAAAATATGGTCTTTAGAAGCTATGCTCAAAGACGAGATCGGTGACTTTAATAAAGATTCGACCTATCTTTTGGAAAACGGCAAGATCATCGCGCGCATCTGGGTTTCAAAAGAAAACGTTTCAATCTATAACAAGGAAACGTGGCGTGATATTTTCGAGTTTTTCGTCTCGAAAATGGATGGTTTCGAAAGGTTCTTCTATGATTATGAAGATTTCATTAAAGACGTTTAGCGGTAATATTTGTTTAGCTAAACCGTTTTTTACGCAGCCAAACCAAAACTGCCGCAGCTAAAGCCGTAAAAAACAGCGGCAGCAGCAGATTGATCCATTGCCAATATGTCCGTTCTTCATCAATGCGCTGTCTGTCGAGCAGGCGGGCTTCGATGTTTCGGTTACGAAGTTCCATCAGGTTTGCATCATCCAGCAGAAAATCGAGTGAATTGCGCAGAAATTGGGCGTTTCCATAGGTCTGTTTCGTAAGCAAATCCTCACCTAACGGTAATGCGTTGCCTTTGAAAACCTGGTTTCGGCCCACATCACCATCTGCAATGACAATCATCCGGTTCTCACCACTTTCACTGCGAAAACCTGGGTAGGATCCGCGTTCGCTGCGCGTTTTATAGGCGGACGTAAATTTGCCTTCAAGAGAAACCGCAAAAATCCTCGGCGGCGAAGGCCTGTCGAATTCACTTAACGAATCCGCTTTCACGATTTCGCTCAGTGCGACATAATTCGGGACTTGTTTCGTGTTCGTCCGCGCACTCGATTCAAAAAGTACTCTGGTGCGCAAATTAGGCCTGCCCAAAGTATCGATTGAGGTAGGAAATTCAAATTTTACCGGATTGATGTTTTTCGTGATAGGATTTTGGCTTTCCGCAATGCCCAATGGAAAATAAGGCCATAAAAAACTGCTGAACTGTGGATTTCCGGCGATTTCCCCGGAAACGATTCTGATAAGCGCGGATTTTTGCATATCTTTTACCAAACCTGAATTGATGCGGATTCCATAACTGAAAAAAAGATCCGTAAGATTAGTCTCCATCGGATACGCCATTATTTTCTTCGACTGGAACAATGTATCCATTTCCGCATTCACCGCATCGATCATCCACAGCGTTTTCCCGCCGTTCATGATGTATTGGTCTAAAATTATTTTTTCGTTCTCAGGAAACGGTTTACGCGGTTTCGCGATCACCAGCGCATCCATTTGTTTCAAACGCGGCACGTCAGCCATCGAAAGTTCTGTCTGATTTTGCGGAATCACAGGACCTGCATTGTAATTTTCGAGCGCCATCTCCATAAAACCCTGAAACTGGTCGGGACCCAGCTCATCCTGATTGATGAGGATTCCGATGTTTTTTTTGCGCTCTTCACTTATGCTTTTAATGTTCGAGACAAAATTATATTCCAGATTTTCAATGGAACGGTTGAGCTGTTCATTGGCGTCGATTCCGCTCTGTGTAATTACCAGGGGAATGGACGTTCCGTAAGAATTATATTTAATGGCGGCATACGGAAACATCACGATTTCGGAGATCCGCCCATCCTTCATGTCGGGTAGAATGGAGGGCTGCATTCCCATTGCGGCCAGCGTGTCGCGTGACATCTTTGTTTTGATGGGATCGATGAATTTATAATCGATTTTTGGATTGATTTTCCGGAATTCCTGCAGCATGAATTCGGTTTCGTTTCGCAACTGACGAAAGCTCGCCGGAAAGTCGCCTTCAAGATAAACTTCCACCGTCAGCGGCTTTTGAATTGAATTTAAAACCTTAAGAGTAGATTCTGAAAGTGTATACCGTTTTTCCTGCGTAAAATCGAACCGGTGCGAGAAAACTCCGAAAGTGCCAAGCAATAGAAGCCCGGCGATGGCAATGTATATGAAGTTTTTTTTGTTCATCTTTAAAAATAAATCGCGATGCTATTTTTTCTTTTCAACAAATATTTTAGCTAAAAAAAGACAGAGCCCAACCACCAGAAGAAAGTAGAATACATCCTTTGTGTCTATAAGACCACGAGTAAACGCTACGAAATGCTGGTAAAACCCAAGTGAGGAAAGTACATAATCTGCACCGCCAAGAAGTTTATAACTTGCGAGTTGCTCTATGCCGAAATACATGAAAAAACATAAAACTACGCCGAGCAAATAGGCCATCACCTGGTTCTGCGACAGGGCTGAGGCCACAATTCCAACACCTGAAAATGCTGCTGCCAATACAGACAGACCGAAGTAACCTCCGAGAGTCGCGCCAAGGTCAAGGTTGCCGGCGGGAACGCCTAAAGAATAAACACTGTAAAAATACACGAGTGACGGCAGAAGGCACAAAAGTGCGACCAACCAAACCGCGAGAAACTTTCCCAAAACGATATCAGAAACCTTCAGCGGCTGGGAAAATAGCCAGTAAAGCGTTCCGCTCTGCTGTTCTTCGGCCAGCGTTTTCATCGAAAGTGCCGGTATTATAAACAGCAGCAGCCACGGCGCCAGTACAAAGTAGCTTTGAAGGCTTGCGCTGCCGATATCGAAGATATTGAAATCGTTTTCGAAGAAAAACAGGAACAGACCACCGATAATACTGAGCGCTCCGATCACCAGCCAAGCCGGCCAGCTCCCGAAATAGCTCCAAAGTTCTTTTTTGAAAATTGCAATCATATTTTATTATTCCCGTCAGTAGTTAACGGCCAGCTTTATTTTTATTTACGAGTTTTACGGTGGCGGTAATCGCGGCTACCAGGAGAATAAATCCAGTGATGAGCTGCCACCAATAAGCTAAAACAGCACCTTTAAGAATAACTGTGAAAACCACAAGAAACAAAATGAATGTAGCGATCTCGTTAGCTTGTCGAAGTTTGATGTTTTTTGTTTCAATTGATTTTCCCGAGAGATTCTTTAAATGAAGCACTTTTTTCCAGCACCAGTAATGATAGAGCACAAGTCCTACTAAAAACGTCAGTTTCAGATGAAACCACGGCGACTTCATCAGACCAAAATTTAAAAAAATGAGTGTAAGTCCGCTTGCAAGCATGATTACGCCGGCAGGCACCGTGATGATATTCCAAAGACGGCGCGCCATAAAAACATATTGTTCGCGCAGGATATTTTGCTTCGGGTCGGGGAAATCATCGGTGTCTTTATAATAGACGAAGATCCGAACCAGATAAAAAATTCCGGCAAAATAGCTGACCATGAAAATAATGTGAACTGCCTTCAGAATTACGTACAGCATCTTAGAAATTTAGCCGCAAATATAGTGGATTTTGAGCGGAATACGCCCCTCGAATTTTTTTGTTAAAATTACAGGTTTCGGTGTGTATTTCAATATTATTTACTTTTTTTGCAGATAAATAATCTATTTAATATTACATATGAAAAGAATTCTCCAAGTGTGCTTCACTTTTGCATTATTCGCTTTAGGGTTTTCGCAGAGCCTGAGGCCCGTTGCAGAAAAGGTGCAGCGCGCGCACAGCGCGAACAAGATGTTTGCTAAATACAGTCTGTTCACCGAAGAAAAATCGGTGCAGCTGCGAAATAAATACCAGGCCGCCGCAGATGGCGTCTCGGTAATGAAACTGAATACCGCGGAAATTTCGCGTATAAATGCTGAAAGACCGGAAGCTTTAGAAATGGTTTTCCCATTTGAGGGTAAAGATATCACCGTAGAATTGGTGAAAAACAATTTCCTTACCGATGATTTCAGGCTGAGTACTGACAAAGGCCGCACAACTTATTCACCCGGCGTATACTATCACGGGATCGTGAAAGGTGATAATGAATCACTTGTCGCCATCAGTTTCTTCAATGACGATGTGGTAGGTGTTACTTCAATTAGGAATATCGGTAACATCGTAATCGGAAAGACCAGGGATTCTGAATATTTTGTTTCTTACAATGATGCCAATCTTAAGCAGGCAAATCCTTTTAGCTGCGCGGCAGATGAACTCATTGAAAACCAAAAAATGGCGATGCCGTCTTTCGATCCGAAAACAATGACCGACAAAAAGACGGACAACTGCGTGAGGATTTATTATGAAGCGGGCTTCGGACCATATACACAGAATGGTTCAAACGTGCAGACTACCACCAACTGGGTGACTGCAATGCATAACAATATCTCTACGCTTTACGCAAATGACGGAATAACAGTAGCTTTAAGTGAAGTGATGGTGTGGACAACCACGGATCCATATTCCGGTACACCGTCGAATATCCTGAACCAGTTCCGAAATACAAGAACATCTTTCAACGGTGATATCGCACAATTACTTAGAAACCCCGCAACTACAAGTATCGCTTGGGTAAATGCACTTTGCAGCACTTACAAATATTCGTATTCAGGGGTAAACTTCAGTTACCAGAACGTACCTACCTATTCATGGAACATTGAGGCAATGACCCACGAGATTGGTCACAACCTCGGGTCGCCACACACGCACGCATGTGCCTGGAACGGCAATGATACCGCGATCGACGGTTGCGGTCCTGCATCGGGTAATGACGAGGGTTGTAACGCACCGCTTCCCACAAACGGCGGTACGATCATGAGTTATTGCCACCTTGTTGGCTCTGTGGGAATCAACTTTTCACTTGGTTTTGGTCCGCAGCCGGGTGCGCTGATCAGAAATACGGTAAATTCTAAAGGGTGCCTTGGAACCAACTGTGTAACCTCGTGTGCACTTACTGTAACCGGACTTACTATCACCAGTGTAACCGCTACTTCTGCAAGTGCAACAATCGTTGATGCTACGGGTACAAGCTGGAAATACAGATTGGCGAAAATGGACGGAACCGTTGTTGCTTCCGGAAATACGACCAACAAAGTACTTACTTTTTCAAACCTTGAGCAGGGAATTTATTACACCATCGCTGTAGGAACAGACTGTTCAGGTCCACAGGCATTTGCGTATGAGCAGCTTATACTTACCGACGCAGATTGGTGTGCGGGTGTTCCGTTTACCGATCCGGGTGGTGCAAATGCTAATTATGGTGACAGCCAGATAATCATTAAGACATTCTATCCTTCAACCACTTGCGCGCCTAATGCCAAACTTAAATTGGTATTCACAGAGTTTGCTACGGAGCAGGGATATGATTTCATGAATGTGTATGACGGACCAAGTACCGGTTCACCAAGATTTACAGGCGGTACACAGATCAGTGGAAATACCATTCCGGGACCATTTACTTCCACGCATTCTACAGGTGCCATCACAGTAAGATTTATTTCAGATCCAGGAGCAACTGAAGCGGGCTGGGTGGCTCATTTTGAAAGCTCGATCTTGGGTGTGAATGACGCTGCGCTCTCAAGCGATGTAAACATTTCGCAAACAGCTACTGCAGGTGTCTTTGCCATTACTTCGAAAGATAAAGTACTGTCCTATTCGGTATTTGATGCTTCCGGTAAAATGGTGTCTAAAGGTGCAAAGGTGGATTCTACAGTTGCAAAACTTGATCTGTCTTCTTTACCAAGAGGAACTTATGTGGTGAGCGTTACAACTTCAAAAGAAACTGTGACCAAGAAAGTGATTAGATAATTAATAATTGATAACGAAATTAGCCGGTTCTGAAAAGAGCCGGCTAATTTTTTTTTAATGTTTAAAGGTTTTTAAGATTTACAAAAATTCAATGTAAATACGTTCGCCGACATGAAGTCCGAAAAGTGTTTTCGCACCGTTCTGGCGGTTACCTTTATAGATCGTAAGTTCGAGGAGGCCGGCATCATTAAAAATGGCTGCGGATTTACCGTGGTATTCATGTTCCAGCGACCAGTCAGCAATCAATTCGGTGTACTGATTGTAGATTTTCGTTAATGCAAGGTTCCTGAATTTTAAGTAAAAACCGGTGTAACCGATGCTCCATTTTTCGAAAAAGCGACGGTTGATATTGGATACTACATTTCCGAAATTATCGATGTAAATAATTTCGCCGATGATCATTTTCTCTTTTTCATTGAAGACGGCGCGCGGCAGAGCAAGTTGCTTCGGCATATTATATTTGCGCCCGATTACTTCCGGTAAACCGCCATTCTGCAAATGTACGGCAGCAGGCGCGAAAATATCGGTACATGTAAATGAAACAGCATCATCAAAACGATTGTTGAACGTAAGTTCATAAACATTGTCCGGTTTCAGGTCGTGAAAGATAAGGCTCATCACGCCATTGTCGGCGGCGATGAAGAAATGTCCGTCGGCTTCGTAAACAAGGGACTTACGGGCTTTAGTAAAAAAACTGTCGACTGCAATGATATGCACGGTGCCTTTAGGAAAGTGCCGGTATGCGTTCCGGACAATATAGGCCGTCTGCAAAAGGTTATATGCCTGGATTTCGTGCGTAATATCCACGATGAAAGCATTCTCGTTCAGGCTCAGTATCTTACCTTTCACAGCGGGAACTCTGTGATCAACCAATCCGTAATCTGATGTGAATGTGATGACCGCCATTATTGGAAAAATAGGAACGGCAAATTTAAAGTAAAAAAATATTTTGCGACGTATTCGCCGGCACAAAAGCGTGTATTTAAAATAAAATGAATAATTTTAAACAAATTAACGATCACAAAGTACAACTGAATGTTTGAACTGAATTACGAAATTACAGGCATAGACGCTAAAACATTTTACGGCGTCAACAACCAATATTTTAATCTTATAAAATCTACGTTTCCAACCCTTAAAATAACCGGGCGAGACCATTTTATCTTTGCACAGGGCAACACGGAAACGCTGGATTTGCTCCGAAATAAGCTGGATGATATCATAGGTTTCATCTCCCGAAACAACAGCATTACGCTGAAGGATGTAGAGAATATACTCAGCATAAAGAGCGAAACTGAAAAGCAGATCGTGTTCGATCAGGATATCATTGTAAAAGGCGTCAGCGGTAAAATCATTAAAGCCAAAACCACCAATCTGAAAATTCTGGTAAAGGAATCGGAGAAAAAAGATATGGTCTTCGCCATTGGGCCGGCCGGTACGGGGAAAACCTATACCAGCGTGGCGTTAGCAGTACGCGCCCTTCGGGACAAAGAAGTGAAACGCATCATCCTTACAAGACCCGCAGTGGAGGCCGGTGAGAGCCTTGGTTTCCTGCCGGGCGACCTTAAAGAAAAACTTGATCCATATCTGCAGCCGCTTTATGATGCGCTTCGCGATATGATTCCGCATGAAAAACTGGAAGGATTCATTGAAAAAAAGGTGATTGAAGTTGCGCCACTGGCTTTCATGCGCGGCCGTACCCTAGATGAGGCCTTTGTGATTTTGGATGAAGCGCAGAATACTACGCACGCCCAGATGAAAATGTTTCTTACCCGGATGGGAATGAATGCCAAATTCATCATCACGGGCGACCCAAGCCAGGTAGATTTGCCGCTGCGTCAGAAATCCGGCCTTAAAGAGGCGATGCGCATTCTGAAAGATGTAAAGGAGATCGGTTTTGTACATCTTACGGAAGAAGATGTGGTGCGGCATCCGGTGGTGCGCAAGATCATCAATGCCTATGGAAAGGAAGAGCAGCGCCAGCGGGAAGAATAATTTTATTAAAATTTGCTCGCAAAAAGTTGTTAACATAAGTTAAAACGCTTAGTTTCGCGGCAAAATTTTATAAAAACTATGAAAAAATTACTTTTTGCTGTTGCATTCGTGGCAGCTGGATTGGCTAACGCGCAATCATTTGGTTTAACTGGTGGTGTAGCAGTTTTTAATGCAAAAGCTGAAGCTCCCGGATATTCTGAGAGTGACTCACAGACTGGTGGTTACGTTGGCTTTTTTGGAGAGTTCAACCTTGATGGTAGCTTAAATATAGCACCTGGCATTAATTATCTTTTTGCTGAAGATACCAACGCTTTGCAAATTCCTGTAATGTTGAAGTATTATGTTGATCCAAAATTTAACTTGGCATTCGGTCCTCAGTTAATGTTTGATCTTGCTGAAGTTCCTGCAGGGATGGATCAGTACTACAACAGATTTAATTTTGGTCTTGCGCTTGGAGCGGGATACAACTTTACTCAAGCTTTTGGCGTGGAGGCTAGATACGGATTTCAGCTAAATGATCATATCAAAGGAGCTGCTAAAGATGCCGGTGCTTCTGCAAAAATCAACACACTGAACGTTGGTCTTAACTACAAGTTCAAATAGTATTAAGTTCATATCTAAAATAAACCCGAATCATCTGATCCGGGTTTTGTTTTTTATCTGAATTTTTCGAACTCTTACTTCCCAAAGAGGTTTCCGCCCATTCCAGGCATCTTCGGCATTCCTTTGCTCATCATTTCCATCATCTGCTTGCCTTGCGGTCCCTGCATCATCTTCATCATTTTGCCCATCTGCTCAAACTGTTTCATCAAAGCATTTACATCTTCTATTTTTCTTCCGGCTCCGCGTGCAATTCGGTTTTTACGCTGCGTGTTGATGATTGACGGGCGTCTTCTTTCTTCCGGCGTCATAGAGTGGATGATCGCTTCGATATGTTTAAAGGCGTCATCCTGAATATCCACATCTTTAATCGCTTTGCCAACTCCCGGAATCATTCCCATAAGGTCCTTCATGTTCCCCATTTTCTTGATCTGATTGATCTGTTTCAGGAAATCATCGAAACCGAACTCGTTCTTTGCAATTTTCTTGTGAAGTTTTTTAGCTTCCTCTTCATCAAACTGTTCTTGGGCACGTTCTACGAGGGAAACCACGTCACCCATCCCAAGGATTCTGTCGGCCATCCTTTCCGGATAGAAAACGTCGAGCGCTTGCATTTTTTCACCGGTAGAAATAAACTTGATAGGCTTTTCAACAACCGAACGGATTGTAAGCGCCGCACCACCACGCGTATCACCGTCCAGTTTCGTAAGTACAACACCGTCGAAATTCAAGGCTTCGTTAAACGCTTTCGCCGTATTCACCGCATCCTGACCGGTCATGGAATCTACTACGAATAGTGTTTCCTGCGGCTTGATGAAATAATGAACCGATTTGATCTCATTCATCATCTGCTCATCAACTGCCAAACGGCCAGCCGTATCCACGATCACTACATCATGATTATTCTCTTTCGCAAATTTTACCGCATTTTCAGCAATAGACGAAGGATTTAAGGCACCTTCTTCCGTATAAACAGGGATTCCGGTTTGGGTTCCTAATATTTTAAGCTGCTCGATCGCGGCCGGACGGTAAACGTCGCATGCCACCAAAAGAGGTTTTTTGTTTCTTTTTTGCTTTAAATAGTTCGCCAATTTTCCGGAGAAAGTGGTTTTACCTGAACCCTGCAGACCTGCGATCAAAATCACAGAAGGCTTGCCCGAAAGATTGATGCCCTCACTCGTACTACCCATAAGCTCTACAAGCTCATCGTGCACGATTTTGGTCATCAGCTGTCCCGGCGTGAGGCTCGTGAGAACATTTTGGCCTAAAGCTTTGTCCTGAACACGCTTTGTGAGGTCTTTCGCCACCTTGTAGTTTACGTCGGCATCTACCAGTGCGCGTCGGATTTCTTTTACGGTTTCAGCCACATTGATCTCGGTGATCTTTCCGCGGCCTGAGATATTGTGTAAAGCTTTGTCTAATTTATCCTGTAAACTGTTGAACATCGGTTTTTTATTTTAAAGATGCGCAAAAATAGGGAAAATCGCGGATATTTAAAATTGAAAATTTTTAGGCTGACTGATTATCATTAGCTTTGCAAAAATTAATAAAATGGCAACCGAAAATACCAACCCAAACTCTGCGGGTAAAGACGTTGAACGCAAATTTGCCTCCTCGGGCTTGCGGCAGTACGGTGTTTATTCAGCTGTAGTTTTCCAAATGCTGGCCACGATGGGACTTGGTTTTTGGGGAGGAAAGAAGATTAACGACTATTATGAAATCGAAAGCAACCTGCTGACGGTTGCTATCGGTTTCACCGCGATGGGACTGGCATTTTACAATCTGCTGAAACAGCTAAAAAATATTCAAAAATGAAAATGAAACCTACCACACTTTATATCATCTTGTTCTTTGTCATGATTGCCGTGCATTTCGGGCTTTGGGAATGGTTGAAGATCGGTTTTGATGTCGTGTTCTTCCGCTATTATATTTTCCTTACGCTGCTGTTCGTGATGGTGATTACCGTTCTTAGCATTATAAAAAACCAGTTCCCGCAGTATATCGGTTTTGGTTTTTTGGGTTTGGTGATGGTGAAGATGGCGGCGCTTTTCATCGCGATGGGTCAGCTTGAACTGAGTACCGTTCCGAACTATAAGCTGCATTTTGCAATTCCATATCTGGTATCACTTATCCTCGAAACCCTATTTGCGGTGAAACTTATTCAGTTTCAGGATGCCTCGGCCGCCGAAAAAGATGAAAAAAATCAGGAGACAACCTCTTTGTAATCTGAATATTTATCCTATTTTTGCAAAACTTTAAAAAGATATATCATAATGCTTAAAAGAGTTATCCTTTTACTTGGATTTTTATCTACATTTTCGCTTTCACAGGCGCAGCACGAAACCGGTGCAGCTGATGCACACGCTACTGAACAGGTTGCCGGAAATGTAACTGAGGCCCAGGCTGAAAAAGCTAAAAACCAGGAGTTTATTCAGCACCACGTGAAGGACGCTCACAGCTTCGATATCATGGTAACCAAAGACGGACACCATATCGGGTTTCCGTTGCCGGTAATTTTCTATGATCAGGACAACGGGCTTCACACGATGATGAGTTCTGCCTTTAACCATGGTGAAAATACCGTGGAAAGCAAAGGAAGCCACTACAAGTTATTCCACGAAAAAATCTATAAGACAGATGCTTCCGGAACCATCAAAATGGATGACCAAGGACATGCGACCAACGCTAAAATGCTGGATCTGTCAATTACAAAAAGCGTTTTCGCTATCCTTTTAGTAGCGATTCTGATGACGCTTCTTTTTGTATCGATTGCCAGAAGCTATAAGAATTCTTTGGTGCCATCTGGTGCAGGGAAGATTTTCGAACCGCTTATTATTTTCATTCGTGATGACATTGCCAAACCAAACATCGGGACGAACTATAAAAAGTACATGGGTTACTTGCTGACCGTATTTTTCTTTATTCTGTTCCTTAATGTTTTAGGTCTGATGCCTTTCGGGATCAACGTGACAGGAAACTTAGCAATCACTGCTGCGTTGGCGATCGTGACTTTCCTTTTGACGCAGTTTACCGCAAATAAAACATATTGGCAGCACATTTTCTGGATGCCGGGCTTGCCTTGGCCGATGAAGCTGGTGATGATGCCGATTGAAATTATCGGGATGTTTATCAAGCCTTTCGCGCTGCTTATCCGTCTTTTCGCGAACATGACTGCGGGTCACATCGTAGTAATGTCGCTTATTGCAATGATTTATGTCTTTAAAAATGTAATCGCGGGTATCGCGTTCCCTTTCCTGACATTCGTGCTTTATTTGCTCGAAATTTTGGTAGCGTTCCTTCAGGCGTATATCTTCACGATGCTTTCGGCGGTGTATTTCGGTATGGCCAATGAGGAGCACCATCATGAAGAAGCTCATTAATAAGAGCAAAAGCAATAGTAAAAAGTAAATAGAGCCACGTAAGCGGCAGAAGTAGCCAACAGCTGATTAAAAGTAGCTGAAAGCAATAAACAGAAACTAATTTTTTAAATTATATATTATGGAAATCCCTAAGTTAGTAGGAGCAGGTCTAGTAGTAATCGGAGCAGGTCTTGGTATCGGTAAAATCGGTGCTGCTGCTTTGGAAGGTATGGCTCGTCAGCCAGAGCAGGCAGGTAAACTGCAAACTGCGATGCTTATTGCTGCTGCACTTGTAGAAGGTCTTGCATTTGCTGCATTGTTCGCAGTAAACTAAGAACACTCAGAAATTTTCACTTGCCGGGAACGGTTGGTTACGGCAAGTGATCTTTTTTAAAAAATTAGAAAAAAAATTTAAGAACAATATTTTATTATAACTCGTATGGGATTATTAGAAGACTTTTCGTCAGGTTTATTTATCATTCAGTCTGTGATCTTTTTGATTTTGCTGTTTGTTTTACACAAATTCGCATGGAAACCGATCATGCAGGCCGTGAATGAGAGAGAGATAACTATTGTTGATTCACTTAATCAGGCTAAATTGGCTAAGCAGGAAGTTCAAAACCTTAAAGCTGAAAACGAAATCATTATCCGTGAAGCTAAGGTAGAGCGCGATAACATTCTGAAGGAAGCGCGTGAGATTAAGGAAAGAATCGTAGGTGAAGCCAAAGAAATTGCAAAAGTAGAGGGTGATAAAATGATCGAGCAGGCTCGCCAGTCTATCCAGGCAGAAAAAGCAGCGGCGATGTCTGACATCAAAAACCAGATCGGAACTTTATCCGTAAACATCGCGGAGTCTATCCTTAAGGAAAAACTCAGCAATGACGGTGCGCAGAATGCATTAGTAGAAAACATCCTGAACAAATCTAACCTGAACTAAGATGCTTACAAGTAAAGTAGCCAAACGATACGCACAGGGACTGCTGAGCTTTACGCAGGACAGCGGAAATACTGAGGCTGTATTTGCGGAAATGGGTGATGTTGCAAAAACGATTGCCAATTCCCGTGAACTTCAGAATTTCTTCGCGTCGCCGATTATTGACGGCAAGAAAAAGCAATCGATTGCTGCGGAAATCTTCAAGGGTTTCTCACCGGTAACCAAAAATTTGATCACACTGATCATCAAACAGGGTCGCGAAAGCCAAATGCAGAACGTAGCTCAGGAATTCATCAACAAAGTGAACGAAATGAACGGCGTGCAGAGAATTACGCTTACGTCAGCGGCTCCACTTACAGATGAGAACCAAAAAAACATCCTGAAGGCGACAGATTTGATCAATCATGACAACAAATTTGATGTGAAGACGGTAATCGATTCATCACTTCTTGGAGGTTATATCCTGAGAGTGGGAGATCAGCAAATCGATGCTTCTGTAAGATCAAAACTGAGCAAGCTTAAAAAAGAATTTCAATTAAATTAAGACAAAAACAACCATAAAATGGCAGAAATAAATCCGGCAGAAGTATCTGCAATTCTTAAACAGCAGTTGGCAAACTTCGACACACAGAGTAATGTGGAAGAGGTAGGAACTGTATTGACCATCGGTGATGGTATCGCTTTAGTGTACGGTTTAGAAAATGTTCAGTACGGTGAATTGGTAAAATTCGAGAGCGGTATCGAAGGAATCGTTCTTAATCTTGCTGAAGACAATGTGGGTGTAGCACTTCTTGGTGAGTCTAAGCAGGTGAAGGAAGGAGATACGGTAAACCGAACCAAAAGAATTTCATCTATCAATGTAGGTGAAGGCATGTTGGGTAGAGTAGTAGATACTTTAGGAAACCCAATTGATGGTAAAGGACCGATCACCGGAGATTTATACGAAATGCCATTGGAAAGAAAGGCGCCGGGAGTTATTTTCCGTCAGCCGGTTACAGAACCTCTTCAGACAGGTATTGTAGCCATCGATTCCATGATTCCGGTTGGTAGAGGTCAGCGTGAGCTGATCATCGGTGACCGTCAGACTGGTAAGACAGTTGTGGCGATTGACACCATCCTTAACCAAAGAGAATTTTATGACGCTGGTGAACCAGTATTTTGTATCTATGTAGCAGTTGGGCAGAAGGCTTCTACCGTTGCACAGATCGTTAAAACATTAGAAGATAAAGGTGCGATGGCATATACAGTGGTTGTAGCTGCAAACGCTTCAGACCCTTCTCCAATGCAGGTTTACGCGCCAATGGCCGGAGCTGCAATCGGTGAGTATTTCCGTGATACAGGTCGTCCTGCATTGATCATTTATGATGATTTATCAAAGCAGGCCGTAGCATACCGTGAACTTTCTCTTCTATTGAGAAGACCACCGGGCCGTGAGGCTTATCCAGGTGACGTTTTCTACCTTCACTCCAGATTATTGGAGCGTTCTGCAAAAGTAATCGCTGATGATACCATTGCGGCACAAATGAACGATCTTCCGGATTCTCTAAAACCTATCGTAAAAGGTGGCGGTTCACTTACTGCACTTCCAATTATCGAAACACAGGCTGGTGACGTTTCTGCATATATCCCAACGAACGTAATTTCGATTACGGACGGGCAGATCTTCCTTGAATCTGATCTGTTCAACTCAGGTGTACGTCCTGCGATCAACGTAGGTATCTCTGTATCACGTGTAGGAGGTAACGCGCAGATCAAGTCGATGAAGAAGGTTTCAGGTACATTGAAACTAGATCAGGCTCAGTACAAAGAACTTGAGGCATTTGCTAAATTCGGTTCCGATCTTGATGCTTCTACGCAAGGTGTAATTTCTAAAGGTGAGAGAAACGTAGAGCTTCTTAAGCAGCCGGTAAACTCACCACTTCCTGTAGATTCTCAGGTAGCGATGATTTATGCAGGTACAGAAAACCTGATGAGAAATATCCCAATCAGAAAGGTAAAAGAATTCCAGAAAGAGTATGTGGAGTTCCTTAGATCAAAACATCCGGATACGATGGCCGCTATCAAAGCTGGAAAGATCGACGATAATATTACAGGCGTTCTGAAGCAGGCAGCTACAGAATTGGCTTCAAAATATAATTAATATTTGTTGATGGTTTTTGGTTGGTAGCTCACGGGATTTTCTCTAAAACTATCAACCAGAAGCCGACAACCGACAACTATAGAACAAATGGCAAACTTAAAGGAAATACGGGGTAGAATTACTTCCATCTCTTCTACGATGCAAATTACCAGCGCGATGAAAATGGTTTCTGCAGCTAAGCTGAAGAAAGCTACAGACGCGATCGTAATGCTGAGACCTTACTCGGAAAAATTGCAGGAAATTATTGAAAATGTAAGTTCCTCGACGGATCTTGAAGGGATCTCCACATTTACTGAGGAAAGAGAAGTGCAAAAGGTTCTTTTCATCGTAGTTACTTCAAACAAAGGTCTTGCGGGGGCTTTCAACTCTTCGGTAATCAAAGAGCTGAACAGCGCACTGAGCAATACGCCGCACGAAGTGGAAATTTTAGCCGTTGGGAAAAAAGTGTTCGATGCAGTTCGCAGAACGCGTACCGTGTATGATAACCAAAGTGCGATCTTCGATGGCATGAGTTTCCAGGTGGTATCAAATTTCATGGAGAATGTGATGCGCGATTACCGTGAGGGTAAATTCGATAAAGTATTTGTTGTTTATAACAAATTTATCAACGCCGCAACGCAGGAAGTTCAGCTTGAGCAGGTATTGCCGATAAAGATGTCGGAAAAAGAAGGATCTGCGAATACAGACTACCTTTTCGAGCCAAATGCGGCCGACATCCTGAATGTTCTGATTCCAAAATCGATCAAAACACAGGTCTACAAAGCAATTCTGGATTCTATTGCATCTGAGCACGGCGCCAGGATGACGGCGATGCACAAGGCAACCGACAATGCCGAAGCCCTGAGAAATGATCTGAAGATTTTCTATAATAAAGCACGACAAGCTGCGATTACAAATGAGATTCTTGAAATTGTATCCGGCGCAGAAGCCCTTAAAAATTCGTAAGAATTTCAATAGACAAATTTATATAAGCATCGGTTTTGCCGGTGCTTTTTTTGGTGCTAACCGCGCAATATTGATGCATTTGGATGGCGGATCGTTTCCCCGGCGTTATTTATTTTTTATATATATTTGTAGGAATTATTTTTAAAAAATTAAATGGACTCAGACGTCGTCAAGCTTTTACTGGCTTTATTCTTAGTATTACTCAATGGCTTTTTCGTAGCCGCAGAATTCTCAATCGTTAAGGTTCGTTACTCTCAAATTCAAATCAAAGCTGCCGAAGGCAACTCAATGGCCAAGCAGGCCGAGCACATCATCAAACATCTTGATGAATACCTTTCCGCCACGCAGCTCGGTATTACACTCGCTTCTCTGGGACTCGGTTTTGTAGGTGAAAGCGCCCTGCATCATATCATAGAAAATATCTTCCATTATTTTAACTTCCAAATTGCGGAAGCCACTGTTTATACGGTATCTCTTGTGGTAAGTTTCCTTTTGATCACGATCATGCACATCGTTTTTGGTGAACTGATACCAAAATCTATCGCAATCCGTAAAGCTGAACCTACTACGATGGCGATCGCAATGCCGCTTC
Organism: Kaistella pullorum; assembly: GCF_014837035.1. Lineage (GTDB taxonomy): Bacteria > Bacteroidota > Bacteroidia > Flavobacteriales > Weeksellaceae > Kaistella > Kaistella rhinocerotis. Next base: position 171,797 of record NZ_JACSPS010000002.1, read on the forward strand.
GCGTTTTTTATACTGTTTTCAAACCTTTCATTTGGTCAATGAACATGATGTCAAATGCGGTTTTAAGATTAATGAAAGTTCATCCGGTTACGGAACATGAAATACACTCCACAGAAGAACTTCAGCTTTTGGTGAAGCAGTCTGCGGACAGCGGTGAGATCCAGGAAGAAAATTATGAGATCATCAAGAACGCGTTTGATTTTACAGACCATTCTGCGAAGCAGATCATGGTGCCGCGTCAGAATATTGCGTCAATCGACATTGAAGATCCGATAGAAGATATCATTACGCAAATCATGGACAGCGGGTACTCGCGTATTCCGGTCTATAAAGGTTCGATTGACAATATCATCGGAATTTTCTATGCGAAAGAAATCATCCGTGTGTATGTGCGTACCAAAGGCGAAGTGACGCACGACACGCTTGCAGAACTGATGCGTGAAGCCTTCTTCGTAGTCGGAAGCAAGAAAATTTCTGATCTTTTGAAAGTTTTCCAGCAGAAAAAGCAGCATTTAGCCGTGGTTATCGATGAGTTTGGCGGTACGGAAGGTATCATCACACTTGAAGATATTCTGGAAGAACTGGTAGGAGAAATTCAGGACGAGGAAGATGACGAAGACAGAATCGTAGAGAAAGTTGGCGAAAATGTTTACTGCGTGCAGGCGACTCAAAACCTGGATGAGATCAATGAACATTTGCCAAAGATATTTCCGCTTTCCGAAGACGGTGAATACAATACGCTGGCCGGCTACATCCTGCATGAGCTTGAAGATATTCCGGAGGAAAATCAGGAGTTTGTGATGAACAGTTACCATGTGAAGATTCTCAAAATGCAGAATAAGAGTGTGGACGTTGTAGAACTCACCTATGACGAGCCGAACATCATGTCTGAACTGACAGACGAAATCTCAGAAATCTAAAAATGCTTAATCAGTTTTTTGATAACGTGCGCGATTATGAAAATCCGCAGCGCGAATATGATGAAGAAGTAGCGCTGCTGGAGCGTGAAGACGAAGTATATAAAATTGTGCTTTGGAATGATGATGTAAACACTTTCGACTATGTAATCGAGGCTTTGATCGAAATTTGCGGTCACACATTAGAACAGGCCGAGCAATGTACCATTTTGGTTCACTACAAAGGTAAATGTACAGTGAAAACGGGCAGTCTTGAAGTTCTGAAGCCAATGCACGAAAAATTACTTGCCCGGAGTTTAACCTCAGAAATAGTTTAACACCAAAGTTTCGGCGCTGCTGAAACTTTTTATTTAGATATGGATACCTTTTTACTTATTATCATAGCCGCCACGGCCATTATCAGTTTCGTTGCGTTCAGCAACAGAGAAATGTTCGAGAAGTATAAATTCAATATAGGTGCAATCTTACAGCGGAAAGAATATGTAAGGCTTATATCCGCGGGCTTCCTGCACGGGGACATGATGCACCTGCTGTTCAACATGATGACGCTTTACTTTTTTGCGCCCATTGTAATTCAGGCCTTCACACCAATCGGATTTCTAGTCGTGTACTTCGGCTCTATACTGCTTGGAAACTTGTTCTCGCTGTATCTGTACAAAAACCAGTCTTGGTATTCGGCTATTGGTGCGAGCGGTGGCGTTTCGGGAATACTGTTCGCATCCATTGCGATGATTCCGGATCTCGGGATTTACTTTTTCTTCATCCCAATTGCGATCCCGGGCTACATTTTTGGACTCGCATACTTCGCGTATTCGGTGTATATGATGCTGAACCCGCGTGAAAATGACAATATCGGACATGCCGCACATTTAGGCGGTGCATTTTTCGGACTGGTCTTTGCGGTGGCGCTTCAGCCGGAGCGTGCGATCGAGAATGCACTTTACCTCGCCATCATGGCTTTGCCACTAATCTACATGTCGTACATGGTCTTCGTGAAAAAGAAAATCGGGTAATTTTTTAGGAGCAAGAAAGTGAGTCGATTTTTCGACGACTTTACCCGCTGTCCGCTATATCCCGCCGCCGCTGGCGCGTCGCCGGGGATGCCGCTTCCATCGGGGCTAAAAAATCAGGTATTTTTCATTTCGGAGAGACAAAAAAAACTTTTTGGCGCTCGCTTCGCTCGCGCCATACAAAACCGGACCACGAAATTATATCCTATTTTATTCCCCATACCATCCTGTCATTCCCGGAAATATCTTTCACGAGTTCCGCGCGGGTCAGAACCTCTTCAAACAGTCCACACGTTTCCGCTCCAAGCTTCTGATTGATTTCGAGAAATACCATTCCGCCCGCAGCTAGATGTTTTTTGCAGTCCCCGGCGATCTTTTCGTAAAATATGAGCGCATTTTCGGTGGGTGAAAACAGCGCCATTTCGGGTTCAAAATCTTTCACAGAGACGGCGATATCCGATTTTTCATTCTGTCTGATGTAGGGTGGATTCGAAATGATCACCTCAAAAACATCAGAAAGTTCAGAATTCAGATAATCTGCATGGATGAAATTGATATCCACGTTGTGCAGTGCCGCGTTTTTCTGCGCAACTTCAAGCGCTTTCTGAGAGAAGTCGACGGCACAAACTTTAGCCTCCGGAAAATGCTTTTTCAGGATTATCGGAATGATACCACTGCCGGTCCCAATATCAAGTATTTTTAGCGTTCTCTTGGTGGTATGTATGCGGTTTATTTGTCCAATCGCCAGTTCTAGCAGTTCTTCCGTTTCGGGTCTCGGAACCAACACATCTTCAGTCACAATAAAATCAACACCGTAAAATTCGGTTTTTCCGAGGATTTGCTGGAAGGGTTTTCCGCTTTTCAGTTCGTTTAGAGCCTGTATAAGTACTTTTGTTTGGTCTTCGGTTAGGATTAAATCCAAAGACCGCCGCTGTTCCATTCGGCTTAGACCTACAAATTCTGTTGTGAATACCGCAAACAGCTCCGTGATTTCGCCTGCATCATAAATTGCGCTTAATTCAGTTTTATATACATCTTTCAGATCCTGTAAAGTCATTGTTTTTTGCTTGAAGTTTTTAAATATAAATAATTTTTAACCAAAAACTTTTGATGAAGATATTTTTAAGATTAAAAATCTATTAACACCCGGAAAACGCTGTGATATTCAGCTTAGACAAAATAATTTTAGTACTTTTGAACCTCAGTGCGAACTCTACTATGAAAAACCTTCTTCTGGCCGTTCTGGCATTGCTTCTAGTTTCATGTGGCGCTTCCAAACCCGCAGTCGTAAAGCGAAGCATTCCTACAAAAACCGTTGCAAAATCTCCCAACTTAAAAAATCTGGAATCTAATTTTTCCGGCAAACTGAATTCGCAGATCGAAGAGATTCTCCGCGATGCGCAAAAATATCTCGGTGCACCTTACAAATACGCCGGAAATACATCGGCGGGTTTCGACTGTTCCGGTTTGGTGGTAAAAGTTTTCGATGAGAACAAAACGAAACTGCCACGCCGCTCCGAAGACCAGTCGAGTACCGGAAAAGAAGTAAACATCCGCGACGCCAAACCCGGTGATTTGGTGTTTTTCGCCACAGCGGGCGGTAGCCGCGTTTCGCATGTGGGTATTGTGCACGACATTGGTCATGGCGGCGAGGTGAAATTCATTCATGCTTCTACGTCAAAAGGCGTCATCATTTCATCGCTGAACGAAAAATACTGGAATCAGGCGTATCTTTTCGTGCGCAGAGTTTTGTAGATTTGCGGCCTCAATTTTAATATTTAAAAATAATCAGATATGTTACAGCAGACCATCGAGAATATTTGGGATAACCGCGACCTTTTGCAGAACGCAGACAGCCAGGCGGCGATACGCGAGGTAATCCGCCAACTTGACCTAGGCGAATTGCGTGTTGCGGAGCCTACCAATAATGGCTGGAAAGTAAATGAATGGGTGAAGAAAGCGGTGGTGATGTACTTCCCGATCCAAAAGATGGAAACTATCGAAGTGGGTCCGTTCGAATTTCACGATAAAATGCCATTAAAAAGAAATTATGCCGAAAAAGGCGTTCGTGTGGTGCCGCATGCGGTTGCCAGAGAAGGTGCGTATATTGCGCCGGGCGTGATCCTGATGCCGTCTTATGTGAATATCGGCGCGTTTGTAGATTCCGGAACTATGGTAGACACGTGGGCGACGGTAGGTAGCTGTGCGCAGATCGGGAAAGACGTACACCTGAGTGGTGGAGTAGGTATTGGTGGCGTTTTAGAGCCGTTGCAGGCTGCGCCGGTAATCATCGAAGATAATGTTTTCGTGGGTTCCAGATGCATCGTTGTAGAAGGTGTGCACGTAGAAAGAGAGGCTGTTTTAGGCGCGAATGTGGTACTTACGGCTTCCACAAAAATCATTGATGTTACAGAAGATGATCCAATTGAAATTAAAGGTCGTGTACCCGCACGTTCGGTCGTGATTCCGGGAAGTTATACCAAAGAATTTCCGGCCGGAGAATTTCAGGTTCCGTGCGCGCTGATCATCGGTAAGAGAAAAGAATCTACCGATAAGAAAACCTCACTGAATGATGCGCTTCGCGAAAATAACGTCGCAGTATAACCCTGCACCGTGAAATCTAAATTCTTAAAATTCATTTCAGATCCCAAATATATTTTTGGGATTTATTTTCTTGTTTCTGCCGCTTCTGCCATTGCAAAATATCTGGGCGGACCGCTGAAATATAATAATTATCTGATTTTTAAGAATGTCTTCGTCAACACGCTGAGTGAGCGGAATATTTATTCATACTATCCAGACGCGCATTTTGATGCCAATCATTACGGCATCCTGTTCAGCGTAATCATCGCGCCATTTGCATTGCTTCCCGATTGGTTCGGAATGGTTTTGTGGAACGTCGCTAATGCCGCCATTTTCACCTATGCCATCCATAAATTACCGTTCCCGAACCAGTATAAAGCGTTTTTTGCATGGCTGTGTCTGCAGGAATTTATCACAGCCGCGGTGAGTCTTCAATTTAACATTGCATTGACGGGATTACTGATGCTGTCCGCTGTGTACGTTTATGAGCGGAAGGAAGCCAAATCTGCCTTCGCGATTTTAATTGGGTTCTTCGTAAAACTGTACGGGATCGCGGGGCTTTCTTCATTTTTCTTTATTAAAAATAAACTTCGGTTTATCGGTGCATTCATCGCGGTTGCGGTTTTGTTTTTCATCCTGCCAATGATAATCTCAAATCCCGGCTTTGGTTTAAGATCTTATGCGGATTGGTACCAGTCTTTATCGGAGAAGAATATGTCGAATCAGGTATTGGGCAACCGTCAGGATTACTCATTGATGGGAATTGTGCGGAGGATCAGCGGCGCAGAAATTTCAAACCTTACGTTTCTGCTGCCGGGTATCGTTTTGTTTGGATTACCGTATCTTCGGATTAAACAGTATAAAAATTTGGCTTTCCAAATGATGATTCTGGCGTCCACGCTTTTGTTTATCGTGCTTTTCAGTTCCGGTTCCGAATCGCCTACCTTTATCATAGCGGTTTCGGGTGTGATGTTGTGGTTTTTGATGCAGAAAGAAAAAACGGCAGTTGATATCGCGCTGTTGGTATTCGTTATCATACTCACGTGCTTTTCGTTTTCAGATCTGTTTCCGAAGTCAATTAAGGAAAATTATATCATGAAATATTCGCTCAAGGCTTTGCCGTGCTGCGTAGTGTGGTTTCGGGTATGCTATGAACTCATGACGAAAGATTTTGCAAAAGATTATAAATTCGCATAAAACATTTACGGTGAAAAAAATCTCAATTGTAATTCCGGCACATAACGAAGAAGGCAACATCGTGTTGATCTATGACGCGGTTGCACGCGTTTTTGCATCACTGAATTATACATTTGAAATTATTTTTGTCAATGATGGAAGTACCGACGACACTCAAAATGTCTTAGAGAAACTATCAAAACTCCACCCCGAAATAAAAACCATCGAATTTTCGCGGAACTTCGGCCATCAGCCGGCCGTGAAAGCCGGCCTTGACCTTGCTGACGGTGATGCTGTAATTTCGATGGATGCCGATCTGCAGCATCCCGCTGAACTTATTCCGACGCTTATTGCAAAGTGGGAAGAAGGCTACGATGTGGTTTACACCATCCGTAAATACCCAAAGCAGATATCGATGTTCAAAAGGAAATCGTCATCGCTTTATTACCGCTTCCTCACGGCAATTTCTGATGTAGATATGAGCGAGGGTGGCGGCTCAGATTTCAGGCTGATGGATGCAGCGGTGGTGCGTGTAATGCGCAACATGAACGAATCTGACATCTTTCTGCGCGGACTTACCCACTGGATGGGCTTTCGGCAGACCGGCTTAAGATTTACGGCTGGACAACGCGTTTCAGGCCAAAGCAGCTACAACCTCAAAAAAATGATGCGTTTCGCTTTCACCGGCATCACGGCATTCAGCGTTAAACCACTTTATCTGGCGGCGTATCTTGGCTTTATCTTTTCAGCTTTTGCCGCTGTGGGTTATGGTATTTATGTAATCAATTCATTCGTAGACGGCACAGAGATTTCCGGTTGGGCTTCGCTGATCATGACCGTTGTGTTTTTTGGCGGGGTTCAGCTAATCATGCTTGGGATAATCGGCATTTATTTAGGCAAAATTTTCAAGCAGGTTAAGGACAGACCCAACTACATCATCAGATCTAAAAATTTTTAATATGGTTTTGCTCAGTTTTGATATCGAAGAATTTGATATGCCTTTTGAATATGGCGGTGAAATCAGTTTTGAGGAACAACTCGAAATATCGCGGCGCGGCCTGATCGAAATCCTTGCGCTGCTCAGCAAACACAATGCAAAAGCTACTTTCTTTTCCACCGTTGTCTTTGCTGAAAATAACAAAGACCTGATCGTGCAGCTATTGGAAGAAGGTCATGAGCTCGCTTCACATACGTGGTTCCATTCAAAATTTTCTGTTGAAGACCTGAAAAAATCGCGTGAGAAGTTGGCGGAAATGTTCGGGACTAATGTTTCCGGCCTGCGGATGCCGCGAATGAAAAAAGTAGATTATAAGGATGTCGAAGCTGCGGGCTATACCTACAATTCATCGGTCAATCCTACATTTTTACCTGGAAAATACAACAATCTTGGTGTTTCAAGGACTTTTTTTCGTGAGGGAAAACTACTTCAGGTTCCTGCATCTGTATCACCCATACTCCGGATTCCGCTGTTTTGGCTGAGTTTCCATAATTTCCCGCTTGTGTTCTATAAATTTTTAAGCAAAGCTGTCTTAAAGAAAGATAATTATTTAAATATTTATTTTCATCCCTGGGAATTCGCCGGTATTAAAGATGAGAAACTGAAACTTCCGGCTTTCACGACCAAAAACACAGGCCACGAAATGGTGCAGCGCTTTGACGAATATTTAGGCTGGCTTAATAAAAACGGTTTCCGCTTTGGCACTTTTCAGGAATTTGAAAGAAAGGCAAACGTATGAAGATTGCATTCGACGGTAAAAGGTTTTTTAACAACAGTTCGGGCTTAGGCAACTATTCGCGGGACCTGGTGCGGGTTTTAGCTACGCACTTTCCGGCGCATGAGTATCTTTTATTAAATAAGTCGAAGACAGCAAAAGGTGAGTCAATCCTCAGTTTAACGAATGTTGATTTTATTCCGACGTCAAAAGGCAACCTTTCGCGCCAGCTCAAAATGGGCAAAGACGCGCAGAACGAGGATGCTGATGTTTTCCATGGCCTTTCTGGCGAACTGCCGTTGAAATGGAACCCAAAACCGATCAGGAAAGTGGTAACGATCCATGATTTGATCTTTCTGAAATTTCCCAAATATTACTCTTTTTTTGACCGTAAGATTCATTTGTGGAAATTCCGGCAGGCCGCAAAGCAGGCCGACCGAATCATTGCGATTTCCGAACAGACGAAAAGGGACATCATTCATTACCTGAAAGTTCCTGAGCACAAGATCAACGTAGTTTATCAGGGTTGCCACGCCGCATTTAAATCAAAAAAAACCGACGAAGAACGGAGTGTCGTAAAACTTAAGTATTCGCTTCCTGAGCGTTTTATTTTGAATGTAGGAACCATTGAGGAAAGAAAAAACCTGCTGAATGTAGTAAAAGCAATCACGGATTCTGAGATTCCGCTCGTGGTCGTCGGAAAAAAAACCAAATATATCGGGCGCGTGCAGAAGTATTTAATTAAAAACAAGATGCAGCAGCGCGTGCATTTCTTCGAAGGCGTTTCTATGGACGAGCTCGCGGCAATTTATCAGCTCGCAGATATTTTTGTGTATCCTAGCGTGTATGAAGGTTTCGGAATTCCTGTCATTGAGGCGCTTTTTTCGGGAACAGCCGTCATTACCAGCAACAGAACTTCGTTGCCCGAAGCCGGCGGACCGGATTCTCTTTACGTTGATCCGTACAATGTAGCCGATTTAAAAGCCAAAGTTCTCTTCCTGTGGGAAAATAAATCAGAACGTGATCGCCGCACCGAAAAAGGCTTGCGGTATGTCACAAAGTTTGAAGACGAAAAGGTAGCCGCCGACCTGATGGGCGTCTACGAAAGTCTTTTCAATACACAGGAATAAAAAAAGCAGGAAGATTTACTTCCTGCTTTAAGTTTTTAAAAATAAACTAAATCTATTTTCTTACAATAAGCTTTTTACTCACAGACTCGTTGCCGATCTGCGTCGTCAGGATGTAAGCGCCGTTTGTCAATGCTGAAATATCAATGTTCTGCTGATTTTCTGACTGTAAAACCCGTTTTCCGGTAAGATCTGAGATGAATACTTTGAAATACTTTGCATCTACACCTACGTTTACATTGTCTTGTGCAGGATTGGGGTAAAGACTTACGCGCTCCGAAATATTTGCTGAAACTGTCGAAAGTGGAGTTGGGTCAGTTGAAGCGCCTGCGAAATGCTGCATGGCACCTACAACGCCGCGGGTGATGTTAGTGACATACGCCGGATCCATATTACTTTTGAGGTCCGTAGAAGAATGTTTGTGCGGAGTCTCATTGGTTTCAAACAGACCCGTGATTACGTAGCCTTTTTGTTCAAAAGGCATATAATCAGAGGCGTAGGCATATGACATCGTGGTTTGCAGACTGCTGTAATTCCGGATGTATGTGGCCAGGTTGGTGGTAATTGCGAGACTTGGGGCATTGTTCGCTGTTCCACCCGCGCTGGTCTGATCGCTTTCGCAGGTCACCGTGGTGTTCGCTTTGGTGGTTACGCCGCCAATTTCATCAATGTTAAGTATGAAAGCAGTGTTGGCGAGAGAAGGAACAAGTGTACCCGCCACATACGCCCGGCTTCCCAGCAAACCCTGTTCTTCACCGGAGAAGTTGATGAATTTAATAGAATAATCCGTGGGCACGGTAGCTAAAATCCGGGCCAGTTCCAATATTAGTGCGACGCCGGAGCCGTTGTCATTCGTTCCGCGTCCCACGATGGTATCAAAATGTCCACAAACGATGATAAACTTTGAGGCATTGCTTCCAGTCCCGATCTTGGTAACTATAAGGTTTTTGCTGGTGTAGCCACTCTGCGTCCAGCTTTGCTCCTGGATAGAGGACGCGCTGTATCCAAACTCCGAGTATTTATTTTTCAGCCAGGCAAGTGTATTTGCGTTCGCGGTGCTCCCCGTGGTTTTCACGCCCAGCGCTTCGAATTCGGAAAGGAAATTATTGATATTGGTTGCCGATACAAGATCAACCCTCGACTGGTAAACCGAAATAGTTTGGCCAAATACGAAAGCGGTAAATACAACAGCTAAAGCGATGAAAGTCTTTTTCACAGGACGGATTTTTATGGGCGTAAAATTAAAATAAAAAATCCTAAACCGAAGTTCAGGATTTAATAATTGATAACAAAAAATTGTACTTATTTTACTTGATCTACAACTGCTTTGAAAGCTTCAGGGTGATTCATTGCTAAATCTGCTAAAACTTTTCTGTTCAGTTCGATATTGTTGCTTTTCAGAGCGCCCATAAACTGGGAGTAAGACATCCCGTGTTCTCTTGCACCCGCGTTGATACGCATGATCCAAAGGCTACGGAAATTTCTTTTCTTCTCTTTTCTACCGCGGTAAGCGTATTGCATTGCTTTTTCCACGGCGTTTTTAGCTACAGTCCAAACGTTCTTTCTTCTACCGAAAAAACCTTTAGCCTGCTTCATTACTTTCTTTCTGCGAGCTCTGGAAGCTACGGCATTTACTGATCTTGGCATAATTGAATTTGTTTTTTTTGAAAAGGGCGGTAAATTATTTCATTACACTTTTCTGCACCGTTTCAGGGTTAAATTTTCTGAATTTTTTTTGAATTCTTATAAACCGGTTGATTTATAAAAACTACTTAATGGCTAATTGGCGAAGTACGCTTTTCTCATCCACGGTAGCAACGTAAGAAGTTTGCGTAAGATTTCTCTTCTGCTTAGTTTCTTTTTTCGTCAAGATGTGGCTTTTGAAAGCACCTTTTCTTTTAATCTTCCCGGTTCCGGTCAGCTTAAAACGCTTCTTAGCACCTGATTTAGTTTTTAATTTTGGCATTTTGCTTAATTTATCTGTTTGTTATCAATCCTGTTTTCTGTTGTCGCGGCACCTTGGGGTGTTACACTACAATTCAGGGTGCAAAAGTACAACAATTTGTTGTAATAGGAAAGTGGTGTTGCTTAAGTTTTTGGGCGTGCCGCGCGCTCGGTCGTTTTCCCGGCACGTCCTTGCGTCCTTTGCCGGGGCCACTTCCTCACTTGCGTCGGGCGCTCATACTCCTCGCGGCGGCAGGCCTGTCGGCCCGCCGCCGCGAGGAGTAACCGCTGCGATCCCTCACGCAGACGGTGCAAATCATTTCAGACAAAAATATTTACACTTTATCCCTTTTATAGCCGAAACACTTAATTGGATTTAAAAATTCACGGTCCGCGGTACGTGCTGCATTTGATTTGCTCGGCATTGTACTGAACTATTTAACCTCTTAAAAAATCATAAATTATGATTATTTCAGGTTTCGCGGTCTTTTTTTTGATGCATGAAGATTCAATCACCAAAAAAATAAACAAATATGTTAGCAATGAATTTCCGCGGACCTTTTCGCGTCCGTCCCGACCGCAATATGCCGGAGCCACAGATCGAGCATCCGGAAGACGCTATAGTAAAGGTGCTCAGATCCTGTATTTGCGGCTCCGACCTTCATCTGTATCACGGCCTTGTTCCCGATACCCGTGTGGGCACCACCTTCGGGCATGAATTCATCGGTGAAGTTGTGGAAGTAGGATCCGGCGTCCAAAAACTTAAAGTGGGCGATAAAGTGATGGTCCCGTTTAATATTTCGTGTGGCAAATGCGCCTTCTGCAAGCAGGAACTTTACGGTAACTGCCACGAATCAAACCCAAGCGCTACCGCCGTAGGTGGGATTTTTGGATATTCGCATACCGCCGGAGGTTTCCAGGGCGGACAGGCAGAATATGCAAGGGTACCGTACGCGGACGTGGGCCCGACCGTAATTCCAGACTGGATGGATCCTGATGACGCTGTACTTCTAACCGATGTAGTACCGACCGGTTATCAGGCCGCCGAAATGGCCGGAATACAGAAAGGCGATACGGTTGTTGTCTTTGGAGCTGGACCAATCGGTATTATGGCTGCTAAAAGTGCCTGGCTCTTTGGCGCCGGAAGGGTTATCGTAATCGACCATTTGGAATATAGACTCGATTTCGTGGCTAAGTATGCGCAGTGTGAAGCCTATAACTTCAAAAGCATCGGCGATCCCGTGGTCTTCATCAAAACCCAAACCGACTCGCTGGGAGCAGATGTCTGTATCGATGCCGTAGGCTGCGAGGCCAAAGGAAACAGGATGAATACGTTACTGGGTATAAAATTGCTTCTGCAGGGAGGTTCTACTACGGCGCTGCATTGGGCGATCAACTCCGTCAAGAAAGGAGGAATCGTTTCAATTGTCGGTGTTTACGGACCGATTGATGCACTTGTACCAATCGGAAATGTAGTAAACAAAGGAATTACCATCCGCGCGAATCAGGCCGCGGTGAAACGTCACTTGCCGAAACTTATTGAGCATGTGAAAAACGGTGTCATCGATCCGAAACAAATCATTACGCACCGCGTTCCACTGGAAGAAATATCTGATGCTTACCACATCTTTTCGCAGAAACTTGATGGCTGTATAAAAACAGTACTGATTCCGCCGAGAGCTTAAAAGGTTTTTTAACTTAAAAATATTACGACATGCTTACAGATGAAACAAAACCCTCCGATTTTAAAAAGAGTGAAAACGCTGATTTCAGCCACATAAAGGGTTGGGGGATAGACGCCGATCCTGAAAATGATCCTGTCTACCCGATGAAAAAGCGCAATAACGCAGAACATGAAGGTTACGCCTGGGACAGACCAGCGCAGCAACAAGACGATGTGGAAATCCTGAAATCCGTAGAACGGCCAAACCTTACAGCCGTTTTCGGCACTGCTTCACCACCTGAAGGTCTCAACGGAAAACTTCGCGAAATCGCGTTCAAATACAGTGAGTCAAGTTACGGAAGATGGCTTCCTCTTGTCCTGGCAGACCGTGTGGGTGTAGTGGAAGGAATATTGGATGACTTCAAAGAAGGTCATATTCCAAATATTTTCAACGAACTTGGTTGGGGTGCGGAACTCAAGCACAACAAAAAAGGCTTTATCCTGAAAATGGCGCTCATCGCTGCCGGAACGGCTATCGCCGTTAGCTTACTTACATCTAAAAAGAAAGCCGAAGATGAAGAGTAGCAAATTATTTGACACTATCAAAAAAAAAGAGACTTATTTAGTCTCTTTTTTTTGTGCATATATTTTTACTAAAGTTCTTTCAAACTTCCATCTACGATTAAATATAAACAAAAAGAGACCTTAAATAAAGTCTCTTTTTATATTTTAAACCTATCAGCTAAAGCTAAATTACTTTGCCGGTTTCTTAGGGCTCATCATCATGATCATCCGCTTACCTTCCAGTTTTGGCAACTGATCTACCTTCCCCACATGTTCCAGTTCCTGCGCCAGTTTCAGAAGAAGGATTTCTCCCTGATCTTTGAAAACGATAGAACGTCCTTTGAAGAATACGTATGTTTTCAGTTTTGAACCTTCTTCAAGGAATTTTTCGGCGTGCTTTTTCTTGAAGTCGTAATCGTGCTCATCAGTCTGAGGACCGAAACGTATTTCCTTTACCACCACTTTCACCTGCTTGGCTTTAAGCTCTTTGGTCTTCTTCTTCTGCTCGTAAAGGAATTTTTTATAGTCAAGAATCCGCGTGATATACGGTTCCGCCTTGTCTGAGATTACCACAAGATCCAGTTCCTGGTCTTTGGCAATATCAAGCGCTTTCTGCAGCGGATAAACGCCGGGTTCTACATTGTCGCCGACCAAACGTACTTCCTTTGCCCGGATCTTTTCGTTAATCTGATGCAAATCTTCCTGTACGCGTCGCTGTGGACCTCGGCCTCGGTAGTTAAATTTCTGTGCTATGGTGTTTAATTTTTAATGTTAATTCTTAAATTTTTGCTTCCTTCTGGAAGTAGGCGATAAAATCTTCGACACTCATGGTGCCCAAATCGCCTTCGTTTCTTCTGCGGACAGAAATTGTGCCATCCCGCTCCTCATTTTCGCCAACTATCAACATAAATGGCAATTTTTTCATTTCAGCATCCCGAATCTTACGTCCGGTTTTCTCATTTCTGTCGTCGATCAGGCCGCAAATATCGTGATTTTCCAGTAATTGCGAAACTTTTTTCGCATAATCAACATATTTTTCGCTGATTGGCAGAATGGTAAACTGATCCGGTGCAAGCCAAAGCGGGAAATCGCCAGCAGTGTTTTCAAGCAGGATCGCAATGAATCTCTCCATCGAGCCGAACGGCGCACGGTGAATCATCACCGGTCTGTGTTTTTCATTATCGCTTCCCGTGTACCAAAGATCAAATCTCTCCGGTAAATTATAATCTACCTGGATGGTACCAAGTTGCCAGCTGCGTCCGAGCGCATCTTTCACCATGAAATCGAGCTTTGGCCCATAGAAAGCAGCTTCACCGTATTCCACGATCGTTTTCAGACCTTTCTTTTCAGCTGCCTGAATGATTGCATCTTCTGCTTTTTTCCAGTTCTCATCGCTGCCGATGTATTTTTCTTTTTTGTCCGGGTCTCTCAGTGAAACCTGCGTCACGAAATCTTCAAATCCTAAAGATTTAAAAACATAAAGTGTCAGGTCGATCACATTTTCGAATTCCGCCAAAAGCTGGTCGGGTGTACAGAAAAGGTGCGCATCATCCTGTGTAAATCCGCGGACACGTGTCAGACCGTGAAGTTCGCCGGATTGTTCGTAACGATAAACCGTACCGAACTCTGCAAATCGTTTTGGCAAGTCTTTGTACGACCACTGTCCGACTTTGTAGATTTCGCAGTGGTGTGGGCAGTTCATCGGTTTCAGCATGAACTCTTCACCTTCATTCGGCGTTTTGATCGGCTGGAAACTGTCTGCGCCATATTTATCCCAATGACCAGAAGTTACATAAAGTTCTTTGGCACCGATATGTGGAGACATCACGAACTCGTAACCCGATTTTTTCTGGGCTTCAGACAAGAAGTTTTCTAGTTTTTTTCTTAATGCTGCGCCTTTTGGTAACCAAAGCGGTAAACCTGCGCCCACTTTTTCTGAGAATGCGAAAATACCAAGTTCTTTACCGAGTTTACGGTGATCGCGGCGTTTTGCTTCTTCAAGTCTTTCGAGATATTCGGTAAGGTCTTTCTGCTTAGGGAACGAAATTCCGTAAACACGTGTCAGCTGCTTGTTTTTCTCGTCTCCGCGCCAGTAAGCTCCAGCGGCGTTCAGAATTTTCACTGCTTTTACGATTCCGGTGGCAGGAATATGGCCGCCGCGGCAAAGGTCGGTGAAGTTGTCGTGAGAGCAGAACGTGATTTCGCCATCATTAAGGTTTGAAATCAACTCGGTTTTGTACGGATTGTCGGCATATTCTTTCAGCGCGTCTGCTTTGGAAACCGCGTAAAGGTTGAAAGTGGAGTTTTTCTTGGCATTTTCAAGCATTTTCTTCTCGATTTTATCAAAGTCTTTTTCTGAAAGACTTTCATCGCCGAAATCTACGTCGTAATAGAAACCGTTTTCAATGGCGGGCCCAATGGTAAGTTTGGCGTCCGGGTAAAATTCCACGATTGCCTGCGCGAGAAGGTGAGCGGAAGAATGCCAAAAGGCTTTTTTGCCAAGATCATCATTCCAGGTGAGGAGCTGAAGCGTAGAATCTGTACTGATCGGCGTGTTGATTTCGGTTTGTGTGCCGTTTACCATTGCAGAAATTACGTTTCTGGCGAGGCCTTCGCTGATCGATTTTGCTACGTCAACAGGCGTTACCGCGCTCTCGAATTCTCTGACGCTCCCGTCGGGAAGTGTGATCTTTACCATTTTTAGCTCAAAATTTTAAGAAGCAAAAATACGGTTTTTCTTCCAACTTTTGTTGGTGTAAAAGTTGAATTTAAACAGAGGATGTCCTCACTGTATGTTGGAAGAGAAAATGCCTGATGTTTTAGCCCTGATTGCAATGGAAATCCTTTTTTGTTCCCTTCGAATAGAAGGGAACAAAAAAGATTGTAATGGAAAGCAGGCAGGGTAGTGGCACGTGTAAGAGTCTTCGGGCTCTAAAAACAAAAAATCCGAACAAAATGTCCGGATTTTATTTCTTTAGTTTCCTTTAATCATCGGCATTTCCCATGGAATCCATGTCGGTGCTCATGCCGCGTCCGCGAAAATTGTAAGAGCGGTTTTCACCGACCATATACAGGTTGTTTTTGGCTTTGGCAATGATTCTTGCGCGTTCGTCTTCGGTCAAATTGTTGTCAGGCGATGCAAATTCTTCGCCCATGTAGCGGTCCCGTGTGACATCATTTACATTCAGCGCTCCCTCGTCGTTCATGATGTCGCGGGCTTTTTCGGCACGGTCGCTGGTATTGGTGTATACGGTGACGATATTGCTTTTGCTGCCGGCGTAGCTGTATTTTTTGCGGTCGTTATCATTGTCTCCGAAGAGCCAGTTCCAGAATCCGGAAGTGTTTTCGTCCTCATCAAACTCAGAACCTTCGGTGTATTCGCCGGTGGTAGAATAGCGTGAGATCTGGTAATCTTCTTTTCCAAACCCTGCGCTGGCGAGTTTACTGGATGCTTTTTCGGCTGCTTCGGTAGTTGGGAACATGCCCACGACTGTGTATGACATAATTTTAATTTTTTAGGTTAAACTTTGCTTTGGAACAGCAAAAATTATGACATTGTGGTTTAAAGAAGGCTTTTAAGTATAAAGTGCGATAGATTTTACACAAAAAAAACGAAAAATTAATTTTCGTTTTGGTCCTGACTTTCTGTTTTGCCGTCTTTGTGAAGTTTGGATGTATGCTTTATCTCTTTATCCGTCGGCTGTTCAGAGCGTATTTTTTCGGAGGAAGCCGGTATATTCGGCAGATCCTGATTTTCCTTTTTTACATCTGAAGGTGTTTTTTTGTCTTGTTTTTTTTCAGGAATCATGAGTAAAGTTTTTAGAGTTTTGTGGTATCGATCTGACCGGTTTGGTCTTCGATTTCGTAGTTCAAAGCCCTTGCCAAAACGAAAAGCTGATCCAGGTTTTCAAGCAACTGTTTGCGGCCTTCCGCGCGCAGGCGCTGCTGATTTACGGTCTTGTACGCATTGTCTTTCGCCGATTTCGTCACTTTCTGCAGGTCTTTTTCATTGAAACGGTCGAGGAAAGAATCGTCCATAGACTGTATTTCGACACTCGGGATGATCTTGATATCTGCCGCCGGAAGTTCGCGGATGATAACTTTGCGGTTCACGGAATCAACTTCAAGTTTCATTTTATTTAAATCGTAAGAAACCTGCGCATTCGTTTTTGTGAATGTGATGAGCTCTTTTTCGATGTTTGGCAGCATGCCGCCCAAAAGTTGAGATGTCACTTTTGTTTTTTGCATGCTTGAGAAATCCTGCTCCATTACGACCATTTTATTCATCTTTCGGATTTGGTTGGTGATGATGTAGTAATCATTCTGCATCTTATCCTCGGTTCTTTTGGAAAGTGAATTATAGATCAGCACCATCAGCAGCATTGCCGCTGCCCCGATAATAAAAGGTAATATTTTCGAATAATTTTTCACTATTTGAATATTTCTTTAATCGTGGAATTGTCTTTTTTAAGAATTTCAACCAGGTCGCGCTCAATGTAGCCGCTTTGCGGATTTTCAACGATGCGGCCGATTTCCTTGCCGTACTTCTGAACTATAATGGTCGGTACAAACTGAATATTAAGCAGGCCTTCTTCACCGCCTGGCGCTTCTTTCTTGCGGTTTACGCCTATCATTGTAAGTTTGTTTTCGGGGAATTTCAAGGTCTCCAGAATTCTCATCAGCCTTGGTACCTGTCGGTGGCTGTCTTCGCACCACGTTCCCATCACCACTGTAAGATTATAGCTGCTAAGTTTTTCTTTCCGAAGTTCAGCGATTGCGTTTTCATCCACGCTGTATCCCTCAAATTCCGGAGTGTACCACTCGCTGTATGGAGATTTCAGCAGTTGGTTTTTGGTCTGCGGACCGAGAAGCATTTTGCCGTCGGAGGTACTTTCCACTTCGCGGTTTACCACCGTTTTTTGGCTGCTGCACGAAACTGAGGTAAGCGTGAGTGTAGCCGCGAATATAAGCGTTGAAAATTTTCTCATTAACTTAAATTTTTTGTTGGAGTAAGGTTTAGGATCCTTTTAAGATCTGCTGGAGAATAGTATTTGTTTTTAAGAACTTTGTTATCGGAAACCCGGTGAACATTGATTTTTTCACCACTCGTTTCGCAATAGGCGTCTTCTCCTTTTTCTTTATAAAACGCTATTGTTTCATCTGCTTCCATTTGATTAGCGCAGGCTTTAGACATATTGGAACGCTGCACTTCGTTAAAAAGCTCTACAAATTTTTCGCCAAGCCCAAACTCCAAGACCGCGCCACTTAATACATACTGCAAATCGCAAAGCGCGTCGGCGACCTCAACTATATCATTATTATCAATCGCTTCTTTTAGTTCATTGAGTTCTTTCTGAAGTAAGTCGACGCGAAGTTTGCATCTTTCAGCAGACGGTATCTGTGGCGAAGTGAGAATGGGTGCATTAAAGGTTCTGTGGAACTGAGCCACCTGATTCAGCGAATCTATTTTATCCATTAAAATTGATATTTAAACAAAGATAGAAATTCGAACTTAAAATGAAAAAGCCGCCGCAAATTGCTTTGCGGCGGCTCATATAAAGAAGGTTTCGTTAATTTATTCGCGGATAAAACGTTTTGAAGTCTTACCAATCTGAATGATATAAACACCTTTTACCAAACGGTTTACGTCCACTTTTTGGGCGGTGACGGTACCGCTGCTGATCAGTTTTCCACTCATGTCGAATATTCGGAAGTCTGATGACTCCGCATTCTCGATATTCAGGATATTTCCTTTTACCGGATTTGGATAAATTGAAAGTCCTGTTGTAGGCGTAACCATTCGGTCTTCGTCTCTGTTGGCAGAAACGATGTTCAGCGTGTAGTCTTCAACCTGTCCGTAAGTGAAAGTGCCGCAAGGCGCTGAAGGAACGGTATTGTACTGCATCATCACGCGCATTCTTGTGGTACCTACTTTTGCTGTAGTAGGAATCGTGAAACTGCCTGTTACCGGAGTTGTGGTTGAAGCTGTTTTAGTCCAAACTTTCTCGCCGGAATCTGTGAAGACACCGTTTCCGTTGTAATCAATGTACACAGCGTAAGCTTCTTTATACTTGGTAGATGTCCACGTTGGTGTAATTGTAATCTGGTAAGATGTTCCGCGTGTTACGTTTGTTGAAACGTTGGTGAAGTTTTCATATCCGGCAGTTCCGGTAGATGAATTATTAATGGTTCCGAACTTCACATTACCAATTCGCTCATCAGCTGTGTTGCTTGCAGAAGCTGTACAATAAGTAACAGAGTTGCTCAACGTGGTAACTGAAACTGCGTTACTGGCTGCTGAGATATTTCCGGCTGCATCTTTAGCTTTCACAGTGAAGCTGTAATTTGTGGAGGCCGTAAGACCGGTAACTGAATAAGATGTTGAAGCTGTAGAACCGATCAGCGCTGAATTTTGATAAACATCATAACCTGTAACACCCACATTGTCAGTTGCACCGCTCCAGCTTAAATTAGTGGCTGACGATGTAGTTCCTGACGCAGATAAAGTAGGAGGCGTTGGCGCTGTGGTGTCACTGGCGGGAGGAAGTGTGGTAACAGAAACCGAATTACTCGCTGCAGATGTGTTGCCCGCTGCATCCATAGCTTTTACTGTAAAGGTGTATGTAGTAGATGCTGCCAGACCTGTCGCTGTGTAATTTGTGGCCGAAGTATTTCCAAGCAATGTGGAACCACGGTAAATTTCGTAGGCGGTAACTCCCACATTATCCGTTGCACCGCTCCACGACAGATTTGTTGAATTTTGAGTGGTTCCGGAAGCTGCAAGTGTTGGTGCCGTTGGCGCCTGTGTGTCTGAAGTACCCGCGGTCACAGTGATGTTGGCTTTATTCACATTAAAGAAAATGTGATTGCTGCCTTTCACCATGATTCTTCCTGTGGAAGTAGCTGAGTTCGGCATTGTAACATTTTGAGAACCGTCGTTTGGTGTTCCTGCGAGTAATGTTGTCCAGCTGTTTCCATTGTCTGTTGACCAAAGAATGTCTACGTTTGCGGCATTGATATTATTGGCGGTTGTACCGGCAACGTTCCATGTTATTGGCTGTGAAGAACCACCGCTGTATGTAACAGCAGAAGACTGTGAAGTAACTGTAAATGGTCCTGCGGTCGCATTCACCGTAATAACGGCATCATCTGAATTATTTCCGGAACCGCCTGGACGGTTATCACGAACTGTAAATCTGAAATTAAGATTTCTCGCAACTGATGAAAGCGCCTCAACAGTAATTTCCTGCCCAGCCGTGGTGGTTGAACCGGCTAAAACCGACTGCATCCGTGGGAAGTACCGCGTAGGCGAGGTAGAAGGTACCCAGCTGCGGAAGTTCACACCTGTTGTTTTTGTTGCGCTTGGCGCTGCCGACGTAGTCTGGTTGTCCATCTGTTCCCAAATGTAGGTAAGTGCATCACCGTTCGCATCAATTGAAGTTCCGGTAAGCATGTAAGGTGTACTTTTCGGAACCGTATAATCAGAACCTGCGTTGGCTGTGGGGATTGAGTTTCCTGTGGGCGTATTTACTGAGCAGGTTTTGGATTTAATGTTGTTTGTGATCTGCTGAATGGTCACTGCATGAAAGATTGGGTCTGAATGTGGCTGAATGTCAACCGACGTAATGCCCGCATAGCCCATGATCGTGGAGCCCGATCCAGGCTCCATCTGAACACCTGTGCCTTCATTAGAATGAGTAAAAGTATGGTTTCCGCCAAACTGATGACCCATTTCATGTGCAACATAATCAATATCGAAGTTATCACCAGCCGGAATGTTATCAGCCGGGGAGGTTATACCTTTGCCTTTTGAACCGTTTACGCAGACGCAGCCGATACAGCCCGCATTTCCGCCGCCGCCGGAAGCACCGAATAAATGCCCGATGTCATAATTTGCCTCGCCAATCACCGAGGTTAGTGTAGACTGAAGCTGGTTATTCCATTGCGACATAGATGATGCGTTTGAATAGGGGTCTGTGGAAGCGTTGGTGTAAATCACGGCATCGTTATTCGCGATTAAAACCATTCTTACCGAAAAGTCTTTTTCGAAAACGCCATTTACGCGCGTCATCGTGTTGTTCATCGCTGCAAGTGCCTGCGCCTTGGTTCCGCCAAAATAAACGGCATATTCTCCTGTGCACGAAAGCGCGAGCCTGAAAGTACGAAGTAAACCGTCGTCTGCGTTCGGTCTGGCTGAAAGGTCGGTCTGGGCCCGAACCTCATCGATCGTGGTACATTCAAATTTGCTTAAATTATCTTTTTTGTCAGATCTTTTGTACACAACATAGGTTTGTGCGTCGGTTGTGTAAGGCTCAATAAACACGGCAGAATTGTCCGCATGAATTTCCATGGACGAAAGTCCGAGCGGAGAAACACTGAAGTAAATTATTTTGGAAGGATCCGATAGGCTTTGGCCCACATAGGCTTTGATGTCCGGATATTTTGCGGCCAGTGCAGGTTCAAAATTCGACTGTTCTGAAACCTTAAAATCTTCTAAATTACCCTCACCGGAAGGGAAACTTATTATTTTCCCTGATTTTTCATCTGCTGCGAGTTTTTTCGGAGCGTTTTTTAAAGCCAGTTTCAAGCCTTCAATGTCAAGCTGAAAAAGCCTGGGCGTCTGTATGGAAACTTTATTTCCGATGACTTCAGCGTGCGCCGAACGGGAAGTTTGAGTCCACAAAGAACCGGTTTGGCCAAAGGTCAAACCGGCTACTGCCGCGAATGCGAGCGATAATAGTTTTGTTTTCATTTAATACAAATAATTTGAATTATTGTTTCCGTTAAGAAAAATCAAATGTATATAAAAAAACAAATTACATAATGTGTTTTACTATAAAAAATTTAGATAAAAGTTTAAATCGATGATTTTATCGAAATTAGCGTTTAAGCAAAAAAAAACACCGATACCGGTGTTTTTTCTATTGTTTATGATTGATTATTGTCGGGAAATCTCGCGGCCAATCACCAATTTTTGAATTTCTGAAGTACCTTCGCCGATTGTACAAAGTTTCGCATCGCGGTAAAACTTCTCTACCGGGAAATCTTTGGTGTAACCATAACCTCCAAAAATCTGCACCGCATTGTTTGCGATGCGCACGCAAGCCTCAGATGCATACAGTTTAGCCATTGCACCTTCTTTAGTCATAGGTTTCTTGGCGTTTTTGAGATTGGAGGCACGCTGAATAAGTAATTCTGCCGCGTCGATTTCAGTTGCCATGTCTGCAAGCATAAAATTCACTGCCTGGAACTGATTGATCGGTTGACCGAACTGATGTCTCTCAAGTGAATATTTTAAAGCAGCTTTGTATGCTCCGCGGGCAATTCCTAAGCTTAGAGCAGCGATAGAGATACGTCCGCCATCCAAAATTTTCATGGCCTGTTTGAAACCTGAACCTACTTCGCCTAAGC
The DNA here is from genome assembly GCF_014837035.1 of Kaistella pullorum. Lineage (GTDB taxonomy): Bacteria > Bacteroidota > Bacteroidia > Flavobacteriales > Weeksellaceae > Kaistella > Kaistella rhinocerotis. Next base: position 193,904 of record NZ_JACSPS010000002.1, read on the forward strand.
GGTTGGCGTCAGGTACGCGGACATTATCGAAAATGAGTTCCGCTGTTTCAGAAGCACGCATTCCGAGTTTGTTTTCTTTACGTCCGGAAGTGAAGCCTTCCATTCCTTTTTCAAGCACGAAAGCGGTGGAATTGTTTTTAGCTCCTTTTTCGCCTGTGCGAGTCATCACTACTGCTATGTCGCCGGAAATCGCGTGTGTGATGAAATTTTTCGCCCCGTTGATAACCCAGTCATCGCCATCTTTTACAGCTGTTGTGCTCATTCCGCCCGAATCTGAACCTGTGTTGTGTTCTGTCAGGCCCCAGGCACCGATTACTTTTCCGGAAGCCAGTTGTGGCAACCATTTATGGCGCTGTTCCTCATTTCCGAATTCGTAAATATGGTTAGTACACAGGGAGTTATGCGCAGCAACTGAAAGACCTATTGAAGGGTCTACCTGCGAAATTTCATCCAAAATGGCCACATATTCATGATAGCCTAAACCAGAGCCACCGTATTCTTCAGGAATTACGATCCCCATAAAACCCATCTCACCAAGCTGGTGAAAAAGTTCAACCGGGAAATGCTGGCTCTCGTCCCATTCCATAATTCTTGGGCGAATGTTCTTTTCTGCAAAATCTTTGGCAGTTTCGGCAATCATTGAAATGTTATCCATAATGTCGCTACTCATATCTTATGTTTTGTTTCCAAAGATAATTAAAATGAAGGATGCAGAATAATTTTTTTTGTCAAGCGTACGTCGGCAGTGGTAGCGGTGACATTAAGTCCAAAGTACGTTATAAAATAAAGTATCCACTTGATGCCATGCTTCCTGTAAATGATTAATTTAGCTTTTTTAAAATTATTACATGAAGCGAATTTTACTTTTATCAGTCCTCACTTCTTATTATGCATTTTCGCAGGCGCCGGCAGGCTACTATGATGGAACTGCCTCGCTTACCGGCTATGCGTTGAAAAGTAAACTGCACGAAATAGTCTCAAAGAAAAATATAACGTGGCATTATGGAGATTTGCCCGCATTTTATAATCAAACCGATCTTGACCGTTATTACGATCACAGTGCTGGTAATAATACAATTCTCCTTGATATCTACTCGGAAATTCCAAATGGGCCAGATGTATATGAATACACAATCGCTAACATTATAGGTTCTGCTTCTGCTGAAGGACAAGGCTGGAACCGTGAGCACATGATGCCACAAAGTACCTATAACAGTAATTACCCGATGTATTCGGACCTGTTTTATGTAATTCCGACAGATGCGCGGATCAACCAGTTGCGAAGTAATTATCCGTATGGGGTTGCGGGCAGCACCAACTATTACACTTTCACCAATTCTTCCAAGATAAGTAAAAACGGGACGGCAAGCTCAGGCTATACCGGAAGAGTTTATGAACCTATCAATGAATTTAAAGGGGATGTTGCCAGAAGTCTGCTGTATTTCGCGGTACGGTATGAGGGTAAACTGAGTTCATTTAATTTCTATAACGGAAGTTCAGCGGCTAATGATACCAGCCCTCTGGACGGTACGGAAGAAAAAGCATTTGAAAACTGGTACGTTCAGATGTTGCTTCAGTGGCACGCACAGGATCCGGTTTCGCAAAGGGAAATAGACCGTAACAATTCGGTTTTTGCCATCCAAAAAAACCGAAATCCGTTTATTGACCATCCGGAATGGGTGAACGTGATCTGGACGCAGACCCCGGACGCGGCAGCACCTGCAGCGGTTCAAAATCTTTCGGCGTCTGTTACCAGTGCATATTTTGTTAATCTGAACTGGTCCGCCTCCGAATCAGGGGACGTGTTGGGATACCGCATTTATCAGAATGGTCTTCTGGTGGGTGTCACGAAGGATACAAGCTTCTCTGTGGATCATTTGCAACCGGGAACTCTATATAACTTCACCGTCCGCGCGTTCGACAACGGCTATCTGGAATCGGCGGAAAGTAATCTTATTTCCGTTACAACGCTAGCTTCTGATGCATATGCAAAGGATTTACAGATTACGAAATATTTGGAAGGCACCGGCCAGAATGCCGCAATTGAAATCACAAACAGAACCGGCCATGCAGTAGATCTGAACAAATACCGCTTAACCATTCAGTTTTATAACAGTGTGAATGACAATTACTATTTCCCGGCACCCTATGAACTTGAAGGCGTGGTTCAGCATAATGAAACTTTCGTAGTGCTGAATCCATATTCTAATTTTTCCTGTATTACTAATGAGGAGGCTCGTTTCGTCTCGGCATCGCCGCAAATGGCCTTTTCCGGCAGTCAGTATCTTGAACTGCGATATTTGAATTCAACTGTAGATGCTATTGGTGTACGCGCGACTGACAATTATTCAACGTTGGCAAATAAGTCTCTTTACCGACTAAATGCTGTTACTGAGCCTAATGCCACTTTCACGCTTTCTGAATGGCAAACCTACCCGGCCGATTATTGTCAAAATCTCGGAAACTTATCAACCGGAAGTGCTTCAGCCGCCCCGCAGAACAGTTTCAGAATTTATCCTAATCCGGTGACCGGAAATACGCTGTATGTTGAGGGTAATTCACGGGAAAAAGTCGGTTCGCTTTCAATTTTCGATGCGAGCGGGAAATCAGTTTGTGTTATCCAATATCCATTCAAAAAGGCCAATTCAATTGATGTAAGTGGTCTGGTAACGGGCGTTTATACACTGAAACTCGATCAGCAAACATTAAAATTCATTAAAAAATAAAAAACGTTCAGTCATTCCGTACATAAAGTCGCATCCGGGTTTCATATTCTGGTTTTAGCTTCAGGAACTTCCAGATTTTCCTGTCATCCGGATGGGTGATGCGATAGTAGATAATCTTATCAGCGGAATATTTGAAGTAGGGATGATTTCGTAGCCATTCTTCGGGTGCCTCTGCTAGTCTGTATTTTGGAACAGATGAAATATCAAGTGGCGCAACATAAATAAGACGCTGAGCCAAGATTCTGTCGATATCATACGTATCTACAATCTGCTCTTTGGTCACGAAACCGCCAAGTTTTTTACGGTAGCTTAAAATCATTGCGGCACTCTTGTCATCAAAACCAAATTCCTGCAATTGCCTAAAGGTGATTTGGTTGAGATCGGTTTTTGAAAAATCAGTTTTGGTCTCGGGCGACGCCTCATTATTATAAGTTTTCGACGTGAAAGATGCTTTGGGCGTGTTTGCTGAAGTCGAATTTTCCCTATCCAATATAATATAAGGCTTTAATTCCTCAAATTTTTCTGGCGAGATTACAAAACAACTTTGGATATCCTCGAGCGATTTGAAACTGCCGCGGAGTTTTCGGTCACGATAATTAATGATCACGTGCGCCTGCTTCTCCGAAAAACCCAAAGCTATCCAACCGGCTAAATCGGTTCTGTTCGGATCAAATTTCTGATACTTAACCGTTGGTTTCTGTTGTGCCTGGCGGAAGTTGTTTACAGTCATTATGTTTTCCGGAGCAGAATCGGGTAGAAGCAGGTACGGCTCCATCTGTCGGTATTTTTCATCGCTGATCATGAAGCAGGCTCTGAATTTTTCCTTACTGATGAAGCTGCCGCCCAGATATTGTTTGTATTTTAGAATCGAGTTCGCCTGTCTTTCCGAAAAGCCTATCCGCACAAAATCATCTGCGCTAAGGTCGTCGGGATTAAACTTTCGCGTTAAATGAAGTTGTTGGTTGTTGCGATTGTTTGCTGGTGAATAACTTCGGTAGTGAGGTCTGTAGTTTCCGAATTTCTGATAACTGTTCTGAGAATTTTCCGGAAGTAGGATGTAAGGTTCTAACTGCGCAAATTTTTCTGCGGAGATCGCATAACATTTCTTCAATTGTGCCTTCGACTCAAAAGCGCCGCCTACAACCTGCTTATATTTTAGAATTGTGGCAACCTGTCTCGTGCTGAATCCCAGATTTTCCCACTGCACGTCACTTAATTCATTTGGATCGAAGTCCTGCAGCGGAATCTGTTCTGCGGAGACGAAATTTAATTTGACATCTGTAGGGTTTGGCTCAGATGAAGGATTTTTTGAATTGAAATAGTATAAACCGGTAAGCAGAATGGCACCGGATGTTGCTAAGCCTAAGAAGTAGTTCTTGGCGGCGGAAAGTTGGATGTGGTGGCGCATGGCGATTTTTATTTAAAATTATCGCGTACACGCTGATTTTCAGTGGTGTAAACCACCTACATTGTGAAGTATAATCACCCTTTAACGGCTAAGGTTTTTCAATTAAGGAGTCTTTCAGTTTGACGAGTTCTGCCTTTACGAACTCAAGACGGCTGATGATGGAAACGGTTTCGGAGATTTTGCTGTTGGTTGCCAGAGCGATTCGGGCACCGTCAAGCGTGTAACCTTTCTCTTTGACAAGATGATAGATGATCTGAAGGTTTTTGATGTCTTCAGGAGTGAAGTAGCGGTTGCCTTTTTTGTTTTTTTTAGGCTTTATGATCGGGAATTCCTGCTCCCAATAACGTATCAGCGAGGCATTTACGTTAAAAGCTTTTGCCACTTCACCAATCGGATAGTATAATTTGTCGGGCAGATTAAGTTTCATCTAAGTATGCAAATTGATTTTTAAAGATAGCGATTTGAAAATGAATTTAATAAGCGACCTCAATTTTTACTTTTTTGCCTTTCAGTTTTTCCGAACCTAACTTTTTAAGCAAATCCCGCACTTTTGAGCGACTTACCGCAACATAAGAAGTGGTATCTTTTACCTCGATCAAACCGATATCTTCCTTCGTCAGTTCACCTTTTTTGATGAGGTAACCCACGATATCCACTTTATTTACTTTGTCCTTCTTGCCGGCGCTGATATAAATCGTTTGGAACGGTGTTTTTGCCGGAATCCTGCATTGGTCCGAAACCGTTTGTACCGGTGTGTCGCTTTTAATAAAAGGAAAATTTTCCTCTTCGGTCATGATCAGATAGGCAAAACCTTTTGCATTCATACGGGCTGTGCGGCCGTTTCTATGGATAAATGCGTCTTCTTTTGGCGGAAGTTGATAATGAACAATCGATTCTACTTCCGGAACGTCCAATCCTCGTGCAGCTAAATCTGTCGTGATTAAAATTCTCGCGGAATCATTTCTGAATTTCAGCAGCGCGCGCTCTCTTTCGTCCTGTTCCATTCCTCCATGGAAGGTTTCACGGTCAATGCCTTTTTCACGTAATAGGTCGGAAATACGATCAACGGCATCGCGGTGATTACAGAAAATCAAGGTGCGTTTATTTCCGATTTGGCAAAGAAGCTTGAAAAGCGTGTCAAGTTTCTCCTCAGAAATCGTCATCACTTTTTTGAGTTGAATATCTGGTTTCGCTTCCTGTAATTTTAAAAAGCTTAAAATCTTTTCATCTTTCAAGCCAACAAAATCGGGAATTTTATCCATCGCTGTAGCTGAGGTCAGGATTCTTTGTTCTAAATTTTCCAGCGAACGGATGATGAAAGCCATATCATCTTCAAAACCAAGTTCAAGCGCCTTATCGAATTCATCCAAAATCAAGGTATGGACGGTCGTCGGGTCGAAATTTTCGTTTCTGATGTGATAAGCGATACGTCCCGGAGTGCCGATAAGCAGGGCAGGAGCGTCTTTTAAATTGTTAACTTCTATTTTTTTGTCGTGTCCGCCGTAGCAGATGGAAACTTTAAAATCAGTTCCCATGGCTTTGAATACCTGTTCGATCTGTAATGCAAGCTCACGCGCGGGAACCAAAATCATAGCTTGAACGCCCGAAACATTCTTTTGCAAACTGCGCAAAACCGGAAATAAAAACGCGAGCGTTTTCCCGGAGCCTGTAGGCGAAAGAAGGACGGTGTTACGATTATTTTCAGTTGCGGTAAATGCTGATTTCTGCATTTGATTCATGTCCTGAATCTGCAGTTTGCGGTAGATTAAGTCGAATTCCATGCTGCAAAGGTAAATTAAAATGACAAGCGCGGAAAAACCTCCTCAGAATAGCTGTATATTAATGCCTAAGATATTGTGGCAGTGAGAATAATTGCTTATTTTTGCACCACTTTTTGTGGAAGCATTTGGCAAAGTTAAAACATTAACAATTAACATCTTCCGTATTTTTCATTAACCACATTAAGCCAAAGATTGAAAAATAAGGAATACAAATTATTTTATTATGTCAGAAACGACAGACAAAGCAGAGGTTCTTTTGAACCAAAACGTAGCACCAGAGCAGTTTGATTGGGATTCATTCGAATCAGGTCTTGATGCAGACGCTAGAAAAGAGAAAAGCGATTTAGAGGAAATCTACAACGGTTCTCTTAACAATCTTCAGGACAATGACGTTCTTGTAGGTAGAGTTGTAAGACTTACTGACAAAGAGGCGATCGTTGACATTAACTTCAAGTCTGAAGGTGTAATCTCTCTTAACGAATTCCGTTACAACCAAGGATTGCAGGTAGGTGATGAAGTAGAAGTAATGGTTGACAGAAGAGAAGACAAGTCTGGACAGCTACAGCTTTCTCATAAAAAAGCCAGAACGCTGAAAGCTTGGGATAAAGTTAACGAGCTTCACGAAACTGGTGAAATCGTAAACGGTTTCGTAAAGTCAAGAACGAAAGGTGGTATGATCGTAGACGTACACGGTATCGAGGCGTTCTTGCCAGGTTCACAGATTGATGTGAAGCCTATCAAAGATTACGATCAGTTCGTTGGTAAAACAATGGAATTCAAAGTTGTGAAAATCAACCCAGAGTTCAAAAACGTTGTTGTATCTCACAAAGCTCTTATCGAGGCAGACCTTGAAGGTCAGAAGAGAGAGATCATCGGTCAGCTTGAAAAAGGTCAGGTTCTTGAAGGAACTGTTAAGAACATCACTTCTTACGGTGTATTCGTTGATCTTGGAGGTGTTGACGGACTTATCCACATTACAGACCTTTCCTGGTCTAGAGTTAACCACCCATCTGAGATCCTTTCAGACGGTGAAACTGTAAAAGTGGTAATCCTTGATTTCGATGATGAGAAAACAAGAATCCAACTTGGTATGAAGCAGCTTGAAGCTCATCCTTGGGATGCACTTTCTGCTGACATGAAAGTGGGTGACAGAGTTAAAGGTAAAGTAGTGGTTCTTGCTGACTATGGTGCATTTGTAGAAGTTGCTCCAGGTGTTGAAGGATTGATCCACGTATCTGAAATGTCTTGGTCAACTCACTTGAGAAGCGCTGGAGATTTCGTGAAAGTAGGTGATGAGGTAGAAGCTGAAGTTTTAACTTTAGACAGAGAAGACAGAAAAATCTCTCTAGGTATGAAGCAGCTTAACGAAGATCCATGGTCTAACATTGAGTCTAAATACCCAGTAGGTTCTGAGCATACAGGTACTGTAAGAAACTTCACTAACTTCGGTGTATTCGTAGAGTTAGAAGAAGGTATCGATGGTCTTATCTACATCTCTGATCTTTCCTGGACTAAGAAAATCAAGCATCCATCCGAATTCTGCAACGTAGGTGATAAACTTAAAGTTGTAGTTCTTGAATTGGATACAGCTGCAAGAAGACTTTCATTAGGTCACAAGCAACTTCTTGAGAACCCTTGGGATAAATTCGAAACTAAATATGCTGAAGGAACAGTGCACGCTGGTAAAACTACAGAAGTTTTCGACAAGGGAGCTCAGGTACAGTTCGAAGATGCTGAAGTAGAAGCTTTCTGCCCATCTAGATTATTAGAGAAGGAAGACGGATCTAAAATCAAGAAAGGCGAAGACGCTCAGTTCAAAGTAATCGAATTCAATAAAGAATTCAAGAGAGTAGTAGTATCTCATACTGCAACTTTCAGAGATGAGGAAAGAAAGAATGTGAAAGACAATTCTTCTTCACGTTCATCAATGACTTCTACAGGTAACGAAGAGAAATCTACACTGGGAGATCTTGACGTTCTTGCAGAACTTAAAAAGAAAATGGAAGGGAACTAATCCTTACAAATCTTTATAAATGACGCCTCCGCAACCGGAGGCGTTTTTTTGTAAAAAAAAGTTAGCACATGTCTATATTTTTTATAAATTCGGTGCCTAATAATCAATATATATGAAAAACAGAAATTTACCTTTGAAAATTGCGGCAGTTTGTCTGATGTTTTCTTTTGGTAACACGTCTGCACAGGATTTCCAGTCCATAATAAAGCAGCACATGTCATCGAAGAATACATTTATGAAAGCCGACCTCAATAATTTCGAGATTATCGCACAGGATTTTTCGAAATCGATGAATGCGGATGTAATTAAAGTTCAGCAGTCGTACAACGGAATTCCGGTTTACAACGCGGTGGCTACAGCACTTGTAAAAGACAGCAGGATCAATTATTTTACCGATAATTTTGCAAAGACTTACACTCATGTATCGCAGCCTTCATCGGCGCGCGCAGAGAAATCCATCTTCCAGAACGTAGCACAGACTCTTAACCTGAAAAACAGTGCAAATTACAGATTAATCAGCATTAAAGATGCAGATTTGGACGTGCCGTTCGTGAAAACAAGAATGGTGTATTACCTTACGCCAGCCAATGACCTGAAGCTTTGCCACGAGTTCGTATTTGAAGAAAAAGGAACATCAAATTACTGGGATATCTTAGCTGATGCTGCTACCGGTGAAATATTAAGCAAAGAAAACCTTACCGTGTCCTGCTCATTTAAGCATGATGCCTATCACCACGATTATTCGGCACATACACCGGAAGGCTTTTTAAATGATTTCTCAAATACCGCAAAAGCAGTAGCAGCAGCTCCGCAGGACGCGAGTTACCGCGTATTTCCACTACCTGTGGAAAGCCCAAGCCACGGTGGACGTCAGTTGGTTTCAAATCCTTGGTTTGCAGATGCCTCACCTGAAGGTTGGCACACAATTCCGGGCGGAACTTACACCGGAACTTACACCACAACCCGCGGAAACAATGTGATGGCTTATGAAGACAAGGCCAACAACAATGCACCGGGAGCCTATGCAGATGGTGGCGCAAGCCGCGTTTTTGATTTCCCGTTTACGGTAAATGATACAGCAGGTAACATGAATGCAGCTATCTCGAACCTTTTCTATGTAAATAACAAGATTCACGATATTTTCTATCGTCTTGGTTTCACTGAGACTGCGCGTAACTTCCAGGCCTGGAACTTCGGAAAAGGCGGCAATCAGAATGATTATGTTCAGGCTGAAGCACAGGATGGCGGTGGTACAAATAACGCAAACTTTGCTACGCCGGGTGACGGTACGCGTCCAAGAATGCAGATGTACCTTTGGGATCCGTCTGTGATTGAGCGTGTGTATTATAATTCACCTCCTGAAGCCGTGGGTCGCGTAGTACAGAACTACATTTCCACCACTTTCGGACCAGCACTTACGGCAACGGGAGTTACAGCTGATGTGAAACTTTCACCGGTTCTGGATGCATGTACAGCATTACCTGCAGGTTCACTTACGGGTCTTATTGGCCTGGTAGAAAGAGGAAGCTGCGATTTTGTGGTTAAAGTTAAAAATGCACAGAATGCCGGCGCCGTAGCTGCTATTATTTATAGCTTACCAACATCTACTCCTACAGCAGGTATGGCCGGCGTAGACCCTACGATCACGATTCCTTCGGTACTTATTGAGAATTCAGAAGGAGTTTACATGAAAGGTTTGCTGCAGGCATCTGCTCCTGTAAATATTACGCTGAAGTACGATCCACTGATGCAGAAAACGCGTGACGGAAGTTTTGATAACGGAATCGTAATTCATGAATACGGTCACGGAATTTCTACAAGATTGGTAGGGCAGCTGAGCTCTTCGATAAACAAAGAACAGATGGGTGAGGGCTGGTCAGATTTCTTTGCTTTGATGCTTACCAACCGTCCGGGAGATGACGCTTCAGTTCCACGTGGAATCGGGACTTATGCTACTACGGAACCAATTACAGGTTTAGGGATTCGCCCGGCACAGTATTCACCGGATTTTGGAATTAATAATTATGAATACGGTGACACAAACGGAATGGAATATACCAACACTGCTGGCGCACTTGTTCCTGATGTTCACTCTATCGGTTTCGTGTGGGCAAGCATGCTTTGGGATCTGCACTGGAAATATGTTGAAAAGTACGGTTATGCATCAGATGTGATGGCCAACCCGAACAGTGGAAGTGCAAGAGTTCTTCAGCTTGTAGTTGACGCACTTAAACTTACGCCTACAAATCCAGGATTTATCCAGGGTCGAAACGCTATTTTGGCTGCCGAAGAAGCTACAACAGGCAAACAGGATAAATGCATGATTTGGAGCGTATTTGCAAGACGCGGTCTTGGGGTTAATGCTTCAGCAGGGTCAGCAACTAACATCAATGATCAGCAAGGTGACTACACAGAACCGGCACCTGACCCGGCATGTACTACGCTTGCTACTGGTAATGTGGCTGCGGATCGTGGAATCACGATCTATCCGAACCCGGCGAAGAACGAATTCTTCCTGCAAACTTCTAAAAACATTGCGGGTAAAGTAATGGTTCAGATCTACGATGCTTCAGGGAAGCTAGTAACGAGCCAAAAAGTGGCTGCCTCTGAGGCGGTGAATACACAGTCGCTGCCAAATGGCGTATACGTCGTGAAAGCTTCAGGATTGGGTATAGATTATTCATCTAAACTGATTATCAGAAAGTAATTTCAAGAATCAGATTTCTAATAGCCGCTCTGCTTTTGCAGGGCGGTTTTGTTTGCGGGATGGTTCTACTGCATTTTTTTGGAGTGATCGTTTCGCTTTTGCCGCTCGATACCTGTACCGGTTGTATATATTTTTAATCATCGTTAAAATTTTGATAACTTTAATTTACTAAAAACACACACACATCATGAAAAAAATTTACATTCTCATTTTCGCAGTACTTTCAAGCGTTGCGTGGTCACAGCCTTACAGTCACTTGCTGCAAAGTACTGATTGGACAATCATGAAAATTAATTGGTATGGTACCGATTATTATCCGCCCGAGTCCTTTAAAGAATCCGGCAAAGTGATTTTTAATGCTCAAAATAATACATTCGAATCACGTTTTTTTAACTACTGTACTGGTCAGCTTACATTCGGTCCGAATAACGCGGCTTACTTCCAGCTTCAAAACCTCGTCAGATCCTACATAGATATTTGGGATCCGGGACTTCAGGAGATGCGGGATTTCGACAACATAGTGATGGATTTTTATTATCCGTCGCAACCTTTAGACCGTTTCTATTTTGAGTATAACGAGGTGTCTGCCGGTAGAAATCTGGTAGTTACCAATCCGGCAGGTCATAAGATATTCTATTCGAATTTAGTTTTAGGCAGCAGCGGCGTCCTAACTTCAGATAAATGCGGTACAATCTATCCAAATCCGGCGAAAAATGAATTCTATATCAAACCCGCTAAAAACGGGTTAGGAAAAATACATGTCGAAATCTTCGACGCAACCGGCAAATTAGTTTCAACCCAAAAAATTTCAGGCTCTGAAGCCGTAGATACGCACGCATTGCCAAATGGCGTGTACGTCGTAAAAGCTTTAGGCCGGGACACGAATTATTCAACCAAACTGTTAATTAAAAAGTAGGCTTGCAACTGTATTATCATTTTCGCTGCCTGCATTTTGGCGCAGTCGTGTAGAATGCACCGGCATTTCAGCAACAAAAAACCCACCAGAACAAATCTGATGGGTTTTCTTATGAAGTAAGTCTGAATTACTTTTTGTATGCAGCGTCTTTGATTCTCGCTTTTTTACCACGTAGGTTACGGAAGTAGTAGATTCTCGCTCTGCGAACTTTACCTCTTCTGTCAACTTCAATTTTCTGAAGTGCAGGCATGTTAATAGGGAAAACTCTCTCTACACCTACATCACCACTCATTTTACGGATGGTGAAAGTCTTCGTAAGACCGGTACCTCTTAGCTGGATTACAGTTCCTTTGAAGAACTGAGTTCTCGTTTTAGCACCTTCTTTAATTTCGTAATACACAGTGATGGTGTCACCGGCTTTGAATTCAGGGAATTCTTTCTTAGCAATGTACTTGTCTTGTACGTACTTTAATAAATCCATTTTTTAAATAAAAAATTTTTTGTCTAGCCAAGCAACATTCACGTCCTTCGTCAGAGGTTGATTAACAGGCTGCAAAAATAGCACAAAAATTATTACCAGCCAACATCTTAACCGAAATAATGTCGTGTCCTTTTCATCAATTAAAAAACACTAATTCACCACTCAAAACTCAAACAGTCAAACAGTCAAATACTTTACACTCAAACTCCAACTCCTCATCTCAATCTGGGCGTGTCCCTCTTCGGTCATTTCACGCTCGCGGCCTGCGGCCGCTCGCGCTCCATTCCTCTCATCGGGTCGGGCTGTTCGCTATATCTCCTCGCCCCTTAGCAGGGGACAAGGGGGATGCCGCTGCCATCCCTCACGCGGTACACGCTGAAAATCAATGCCGTTTTTCAAAACCCTTAATCTCAAAAAAAAACCTAAATTTAGTAACCGAAAAAACGTGTAAAAACAATGATCGACAAAAGAGTAAAAAACGCCCAGGAAGCCATAGAAGGAATTTCCGACGGCATGACATTAATAGTAGGCGGCTTCGGCCTCTCCGGTATTCCGGAGAATTGTATCAATCAATTGGTAGAAAGCAATGTCACCAACCTTACCTGTATTTCCAATAACGCCGGAGTAGACGATTTCGGCCTCGGACTTTTGCTTCAGAAAAAGCAAATCAAAAAGATGATCGCTTCCTATGTGGGAGAAAATGCTGAGTTCGAAAGACAGATGCTTTCCGGTGAACTGGAAGTGGAATTGACACCACAGGGAACTTTAGCCGAAAAATGTCGCGCTGCACAACACGGAATTCCGGCATTTTATACACCTGCAGGCTATGGAACCGAAGTAGCTGAAGGCAAGGAAACAAATGAATTTGACGGTAAGATGCATATCCTTGAGCATGCGTATAAAGCAGACTTCTCTATAGTAAAAGCCTGGAAAGGTGATTACGCAGGAAATTTAATATTTAGAGGAACTGCACGTAATTTCAATGCGCCAATGGCTGGCGCCGGAAAAATAACTATCGCTGAAGTGGAAGAACTTGTGGAACCGGGCGAACTGGATCCAAATCAAATTCACATCCCCGGAATTATGGTGCAGCGCATCTTTCAGGGTGAGAAATATGAAAAGAGAATCGAGCAGCGTACAACCCGAAAAAGAGAAGCATAATGTTGACAAAAGAACAAATCGCACATCGAATTTCAAAGGAAGTTAAAGACCGCTATTATGTAAATCTCGGTATTGGAATTCCCACTTTAGTCGCAAACTATGTTCCGCAGGACATTTCCGTGGAATTTCAGAGTGAAAATGGGGTGCTCGGGATGGGTCCTTTTCCTTACGAAGGCGAAGAGGATCCGGACTTAATTAATGCCGGAAAACAGACGATAACAACACTTCCGGGCGCTTCATTTTTCGATTCTGCTTTCAGTTTTGGAATGATCCGCAGCAAAAAAGTGGATCTTACCATTCTTGGAGCGATGGAAGTTTCCGAAAACGGTGATATAGCCAACTGGAAAATTCCGGGAAAATTGGTGAAAGGTATGGGCGGCGCCATGGATTTGGTGGCGTCGGCGGAGAATATTATCGTCGCGATGATGCACGTAAACAAAGCTGGTGAAAGCAAAATCCTCAAAAAATGTACGCTTCCCTTGACCGGAGTTGGTTGTGTGAAAAAAGTGGTGACCGAATTGGCTGTGATGGATGTTACGCCAAATGGTTTCAAACTTTTGGAGCGAGCGCCCGGAGTTTCAGTCGAGGATATTATTAAAGCCACCGAAGCCGAACTCATCGTCGAAGGGGAAATTCCCGAAATGCAGGTCTAAATCAGATATCTAAAAAATTTCATCCCTTTCAAATTTTTGAGAGGGATTTTTGTGCTGTTATAATAACAAAATTATTAAATATCGCCCAAAAGTGGGATTGTATAATAGGTATTCATAATCGAAATTTGTTTTTGTCAATATTTTATTAATAAAAAAATAAAACTATGAAAAAACTATTATTTGTGATTTCGCTTATTTTCGCCATGTCGCTGGTTTCTGTGAGTTGTTTTGAAGACCTCTTCGGCAGGGACGAAGAAGAAGTTGTAGAACCGAGTGCGACGCAGCTTCCGGGCTATGATTTTACGTTTACCTGTCCTGCAGGCTCCCAAAACACGGTTCCAATCCCAAAAGGAACCGCAAAATGCCAGAAAGCGTATGAATATTTTGCAAAAGTCTATGGCTGTAATGAGGCAGATTATTTCAATGCGGCAAACTGCAAAATGTGTAATGATTGTGGCATTGCAAATTACTGTACGGTGTGTAAATAGATTTTAAGAATTTGCGCACGCTATAAAGCATGTCAACATATTTTTGATGTAGCTTTAAAATATATCGCGTTTCATCCCTTTCAATTTATTGAGAGGGATTTTTTTTGGCGCTTTGCGAACAGAATTTTTATCTGAAATCAGAAGGTTTCGTAGATAATTATGCTCGAGATGACCCTCTTATTTGAAAAATATATCTAAAAACATTTTGTAATAAACAAAAAATATCTAATTTTGCCGACTTAATTAGATAAACGTACAGTGAATACGAAATTTACAGTAAAAGTTGCAGAGGTGCAGGACTTAAAATATGTACCGGTAATCTTGAGAGAAATTGAGGAATCTGCTAAGGAACGCGGAACGGGAATCGCAAAACGTACCGCTTCTTACCTTGAAGAAAAAATTAATGAAGGCAAGGCTGTGATGGCTTTTTCTGCGGCCGGCGAGTGGGCCGGCTTCTGTTATATCGAAACCTGGAGCAATAAGACTTATGTGGCGAATTCCGGGTTGATAGTTTCCAGAAAATTCAGGAATGAAGGATTGGCTAGGAAAATCAAAGAAGTCATTTTCGATTATTCCCGAACAAAATATCCCGACGCAAAACTTTTTGGCCTCACCACGGGACTTGCCGTGATGAAAATCAACAGCAATCTTGGTTATAAACCGGTTACTTACTCAGAGCTCACCCAGGATGATGTTTTCTGGAGTGGATGCCAAAGCTGCGTGAATTTCGAAATCCTCAAAAGCAAAGAGCGCAAAAACTGCCTTTGTACCGCAATGCTTTACAATCCAAGTGAAGCGAAAGAACCTGAAAATAGTAAAAAAACCGAAGCGGAAGATGACCAGAAGTTATTTTCAAAATTCAAAAAAATAAGAACAATGTTATGGAAAAAGTAGTTTTAGCTTACAGTGGCGGACTCGATACTTCTTTTTGTGCCGTTTATCTCTCAAAAGTGAAGCAGCTTGAAGTTCATGCAGTCATGGTAAATCTCGGCGGTTTTTCCAATGAAGAAATCGCCAAAACTGAAGAGCGTGTTTATCAGTTGGGCGTAAAATCTTTCCACGTTATAGATGATGCGGAGAATTATTACGAAAAATGCATCAAATATTTGATATTCGGAAACGTTTTAAAAAATAATACCTATCCACTATCCGTAAGTTCAGAACGCGTTTTCCAGGCGACCGCGATTGCGGGTTATGCGAAAGAAATCGGTGCAAAAGCCATAGCGCACGGAAGTACAGGTGCCGGAAATGATCAGGTTCGTTTTGACAGTATTTTTCAAATCCTTTTGCCTGAAATCGAAATTATCACACCAATCCGTGACCTCAAACTTTCCAGAAATGCAGAGATTGAATTTTTGAAACAAAACGGCTTTGAAATCAACTTCGAAAAGTCGCAGTATTCTATCAATGAAGGCCTTTGGGGAACTTCGGTTGGCGGAAAAGAAACGCTGACTTCCAATCTGTCACTACTGGAAACCGCTTATCCAACTCAGGTTTCAAAAACCGAACATGAAGAAATGTCCATCACTTTCGAAAAAGGGGAAATTAAAGCTGTAAATGATGAGGAATTTTCAAAACCGATCGAAGCAATCCAGAAAATCCAGGAAATTGCGCAGGCTTTCGGAATTGGCCGCGACACGCACGTTGGCGACACGATTATCGGAATTAAAGGCCGCGTAAGCTTCGAGGCCGCCGCACCTTTGATTATTTTGAAAGCGCATCATTTGCTGGAAAAACATACGCTGACGAAAAATCAGCTTTTAATTAAAGACCAGTTGAGCCTTTCTTATGGAAATTACCTTCACGACGGTCTCGTACTCGATCCCGTGATGAAAGACTTTGAAGCACTTTTCGAAAGCTCTCAGAAAACCGTCAACGGAAAAGTGAAAATTTTACTAAAACCCTATCATTTCAGTTTGATCGGAATTGAATCGCCAAACGATCTGATGTCTTCGGAGTTCGGTTCTTACGGCGAAATGAACAAAACATGGACGGAGGCCGACGTAAAAGGTTTTTCAAAAATATATTCGAATGCGCTGAGCATTTATTACCAGGTAAACAATATGAAATAACATGGAAAAAATAAAAGCAGGAATTGTTGGCGGAACAGGTTTTACGGCTGGTGAATTAATCAGAATTCTGCTCTATCACCCGAATGTGGAAATCTCTTTTGTGACCAGTCAAAGTCTTCAGGGCGATTTTATTTCGGATGTTCATAAAGATCTTTTCGGCGAAACGAACCTTAAATTTGAAAATCTGGCGCAACCGGCCGACATTATTTTTCTTTGTCTTCCGCATGGTGAAAGTAAAAACTGGCTCATAGAAAACGAAAAACGAATCGCACCCGATACGAAAATTATCGACCTTGGAAACGATTTCCGTGTTGATGAAGAATGGAACGATAAGAAATTCATCTACGGACTTTCAGAATTCAACAAAGAAAAAATCGCGAAGTCTTCTTATATCGCCAATCCCGGATGTTTCGCTACTGCGATTCAATTAGGAATTCTGCCGATTTTGAAGCAGGAAAAAATCGAAAAAATCCAGTGCGTTGGAATTACAGGTTCTACAGGTGCCGGAAAAGCGCTGCATCAGACGCTGAATTTTAACTGGCGAAGCGATAATATTTCACCTTATAAAACCTTTATTCACCAGCACATTGCGGAAATTGAAAAAAGCATTTCCCTGATTTCTGATACAAAAACGGAGATCAATTTCATCCCATGGCGCGGTGATTTTACGCGTGGAATTTTCGTTTCCTTGATGATGGAAAACGATTTTTCCCAGGTTGAAATTGAGGAAATCTATAAATACGCATACAAATATTCGAAGTTTGTCTTTGTTTCAGCAAGTCCAATCGATTTGAAACAGGTCGTAAACACGAACAAAGCCGTTGTTTACATCGAAAAAGTCGGTAAAAATCTGGCCGTTCACGTGGCGATCGATAATCTTTTGAAAGGCGCTTCGGGACAGGCGATCCAAAATATGAACCTAATGTTTGGTTTTAATGAAAAAGCAGGCCTCAACCTTAAACCTTCCGTATTTTAATCATGAAATTATTTGATGTATATCCGTTGATGCCCGTAAATATTGTGAAGGCAGAAAACTGCAAACTTTGGGACGAAAACGGCGCCGAATATCTCGATTTTTATGGTGGTCACGCGGTAATTTCTGTTGGACACACGCATCCGCATTATGTGGCAAAAATCAAAAACCAGTTGGATCAGATTGGTTTTTATTCCAACTCGGTGATCAATAAATTGCAGGAAGAACTGGCGGAAAAGCTCGGAAAGATTTCCGGTTACGAAGATTACAGTTTATTTCTCTGCAATTCCGGTGCGGAGGCAAACGAAAATGCGCTGAAAGTCGCTTCTTTCACTTCAAGAAAAAAGAAATTTATTACGTTCAGAAATTCATTTCACGGCCGGACTTCCGCTGTCGTGGCTGCCACAGACGATCCTTCGATTGTTGCGCCCGTAAACGAAACCGAAAATTTTATCTTCTGTGAATGGAACAATGTTGAAGAATTTGAAAAACTTTTTTTTGAAAATATTCAGAAGTTGGCCGGAGTCATTATTGAAGGAATTCAGGGAATTGGCGGAATTCAGATTCCGTCGCAGGAATTGATGAATAAAATTGAAAGGCTGTGCAATGAAAATTCAGTTTTCTTTATTTCTGATGAAATCCAGTCGGGTTACGCGAGAAGCGGAAAATTCTTTGCCCATCAGTATTTTGATGTGAAACCTGATATCATCACGACAGCAAAAGGAATGGCGAATGGCTTCCCGATTGGTGGAGTTCTAATTTCCCCAAAAATTCAGGCAAAACACAAAATGCTCGGAACCACATTTGGCGGAAATCATCTTGCTTGTGCCGCTGCTATTGCGGTTCTTGAAATCATTGAAAACGAAAATCTGATTCGGGAATCTTTAGAGAAAGGGAAATATTTAATTCAAAAATTAAAAGAGATTCCGCAGATCAAGGCAATCCGGGGAAAAGGACTTTTGATAGGAATTGATTTTGAAATTCCGGCCGCTCAGGTTTCAAAAAAATTAAGGGAAGAATTTAAAATCTTTGTCGGAAGCGCTTCAGATCCTTTAACCATGAGGCTTTTACCGCCACTTACCATTTCTTATCCGGAAATGGATTATTTCATCTCTTCTTTAAAATCAGTCCTAAATTCAATTTAAAAATGAAAAATTTCACATCAGTATACGATATATCAAATCCTGAAATCCTTGTTCAGGAAGCTTTGGAACTTAAAAAAGATCTTTACGGCTTTGGCGATTTAGGAAAAAATAAAACGCTTGGATTGGTGTTTTTAAATCCAAGTTTAAGAACCAGAATGAGCAGCCAGAAAGCCGGAATGAATCTCGGAATGCAGGTTCAGGTCATCAACGCCGGACAGGATGGCTGGAACTGGGAATTTGCAGAAAACGCGGTGATGGACGGCTCTACAGTTGAACATATCAAAGACGCCGCAAAAGTTCTGAGCGAATATTGCGATGTCATCGGTTTGAGATGTTTTCCGGGTTTGAAAGATCGCGACGCAGATTACAGCGAATTTGTTCTGAATTCATTTATAAAATACGCAACCGTTCCTGTAATTTCCTTGGAATCTGCAACTCGACATCCTTTACAGAGTTTCGCGGATTTAATTACGATCCGAGAAAACTGGAACAAACCTCAGAAACCGAAAGTTGTTCTTTCATGGGCGCCGCACATCAAACCGCTTCCGCAGGCAGTTGGTAATTCTTTCGCGGAATGGATGAATGCTGCGGACGTCGATTTCTGCATCGCAAATCCTGAAGGTTATGATTTAAGCGAAGATTTTACGGGCGATGCAAAAGTGTATCACAATCAGGAGGAAGCTTTGAAAGATGCTGATTTTGTCTATGGGAAAAACTGGTCGTCTTATGATGAATATGGTGCGATGCCTGTGGTGGAAGGAAACTGGCTTTTAGGTGAAGAGTTTTTGAAAACAAATCCTGAAACGAAATTCATGCACTGTCTTCCGGTCCGAAGAAATCTGGAAATGAGTGACGCGGTTTTAGATTCTGCCAATTCTTTAATTTATGAGCAGGCCAATAACAGAACAATTTCAGTACAGTTAATTATCAAGAAAATCCTCGAAAATTCATTGTAAAATGGGAGATTTATTCATCATAAAAATCGGTGGGGAAACCATCAACAGCAAGGAGACATTGAAAACCTGTCTGAAAGCGATTGCTAATTCCGGCAAAAAGGTAATCTTGGTGCATGGCGGCGGAAAAAAAGTGACAGAACTAGCACAGAAACTGTTCATTCCCCAACAGATGGTTGAAGGAAGACGCATCACTTCTGGTGAAACTTTGGAGCTTTGCACAATGGTTTATGCGGGGTTGATCAATAAAAATATCGTGGCGGGTTTGTCGGCACAAAAACTTATGGCAATCGGACTTTCCGGCGCAGATCTGAATTGTGTAGTCTCGAAGAAAAGAGATGCTTCTGTCATTAATTATGGATTTGTTGGCGATGTGGTGAAAGTTGATGATGTGGTTTTTGAAAATTTTATTGCCGGGAACATCATTCCCGTGGTTAATTCAATCAGCATCAGCGAAGAGGGCGACCTTTTAAATACAAATGCCGATGTAATGGCTGCTGAAATCGCCAAAGCGATGTCGGCAAAATATAAAACGCATCTTATTTACTGTTTTGAGCGAAGTGGGGTTCTGCAGGATATTACCGACGAAAATTCTGTAATTCCTGTCATTTCCAAAGCGGATTTTACGCAAATGAAAGAAACGAAACAGATTGCTGACGGAATGATTCCGAAACTTCAGACGGCTTTTAGGGCGTTGTATCACGGTGTGGAAGAAGCCAGAATTCTTAAAAGTGACGCGTTGGAGCAATATTTCAACAACGAAAATCCGGGAACAAATATCAGTTTGCACTAATGGAGATCTTAAAGAACGACGCCCGGAATTTTCTGATCGAATTGATCGAAACGCCTTCTTTCAGCCGGGAGGAAGAAAATACTGCGCTGATTATTGAGAAGTATTTAAATCTTAAAAATATTCCGTTTCAGCGGAAAGGAAATAATATCTGGGCAAAAAACCTTCAGTTTGACGAAAATTTACCGACAGTTTTATTGAATTCCCATCATGACACGGTAAAACCAAATTCGGCGTACACTCTTGATCCTTTCGAAGCCGTACAGAAACAGGGAAAGATTTTCGGCTTGGGAAGCAATGATGCAGGCGCAAGTTTGGTGAGTTTATGGGCTGTTTTCACGCATTTTTACGCTGTAAAACTTAAATATAATTTGATCTACGCCACCACTGCAGAAGAAGAAATTTCCGGAGAGAATGGCGTAAAATCGATCCTCGAAGATTTAGGAAAGATTGATTTTGCAATTGTTGGTGAGCCTACGAAAATGGATTTGGCGGTTGCGGAAAAAGGTTTGGTTGTATTGAATTGTGTGGCGAAAGGAACAGCTTCTCATGCTGCTCACATTAATGATGATAATTCGATCTATAAAGCGGTTCGGGACATTCAGAAAGTACAGAATTTTGAATTTGATAAAGTTTCTGAAGTTCTCGGGAAAGTAAAAGCGACCGTAACGATTATAAACGCCGGTTCACAGCACAATGTGGTTCCGGATCAGTGTCATTTTACAATTGATGTCCGCACAAATGAGCATTATTCCAATTCGGAAATTTTAGAAATTTTCAGAAATGAACTGGAGTCGGAAATCCAACCAAGATCATTGGCTTTAAATTCTTCAAAAATCAATTTAGATCATCCTTTTGTGTTTGCTGCGCAGAAGGAAAACTGCAGTTTATACGGGTCTCCCACGGTTTCGGATCAGGCGCTGATGCCGTTCGATTCAGTGAAAATTGGTCCCGGAGATTCTACCCGTTCGCATACGGCGGATGAATTTATTTATCAGCATGAACTCGATGAAGGCATCGAAAAATACATTAAAATTCTCTCACATATCCTCTAAAGATGAAACATAATAAATTGTGGGCAAAAGATTCAGCGAATCAGAATTATTTGGAAATCATTGAAAAATTTACCGTTGGTAAAGACAAAGATTTCGACATTCTGCTTGCCCAGTACGATATCATCGGAACCAAAGCACACTGTACGATGCTTACTAAAATCGGATTTTTAACAGAAAACGAAAATATAAAAATCCAGAAAGAACTGGATGAAATGTATATTTTGGCGAAAGATCATCTGCTGACAATTAATGATGGAGTAGAGGATATTCACAGCCATATCGAATTCAATCTTACCCAAAAACTGGGCGATGCCGGAAAGAAAATTCACACAGGAAGATCAAGAAATGATCAGGTTTTGCTCGCGATTAAACTCTATCTGGCCGCGGAAATCAAGGAAATCGCACAGCTTTCAAAAAATTTATTTGAGCGTTTAATAAATCTGGCCGAAACACATAAAACAGCTTTAATGCCGGGTTATACTCATTTTCAGATTGGTATGCCGTCATCATTCGGCTTGTGGTTTAGTGCTTTCGCGGAATCTTTATCTGAAGATTTAGAAGTTTTAGCCTCCGCATTATCGGTTGTTCAGAAAAATCCGTTGGGTTCCGGCGCGGGATTCGGTTCTTCGTTTCCTTTGGACCGGGATTTTACAACGAAAGAACTGGGACTGGAAAAAATGAATATTAATTCCGTTTATGCGCAGATGACGCGCGGAAAATCGGAGAAAATCACGGCAATGGGAATGAGTACGGTGGCGGCCACATTAAGCAAACTCGCGTATGATATCTGCCTGTTCAGCAATCAGAACTACGGTTTCCTGAGTTTTCCGTCCGGACTTACCACTGGAAGCAGCATTATGCCTCACAAAAAAAATCCTGATGTTTTTGAACTGATTCGCGCAAAATCCGCCCGAATTCAGAGTCTTCCGAATGAACTTACACTGCTTACAAACAACCTTCCGTCCGGTTATCACAGAGATTTTCAGCTGACGAAGGAAATAATTTTCCCGGGAATTCAGGATTTAAAAGATTGCCTGCAGATTTTTGAATTTATGCTTAATAATATCCAGATTAAAGAAGATATTTTGAAGGATGAGAAATATGATTATCTTTTCAGCGTCGAAAAAATCAATGAACTGGTAATGAATGGGGCGACTTTCCGGGAAGCTTACCGCGAGGTCGGAAATTCCATTGAAGACGGTTCCTACAGTTACCGGAATGATGATTTAAAGCACACCCACAAAGGAAGTATTGGGGATTTGTGCCTCGATGAGATTTCTGCACAGTTTGCAGAAGTCTTCCAGAAATTTAAATAATGTATGAAAGCTTTAGACCTTACAGACCATAAAATCCTCAATTTCTTACAGGAAGATTCAACGGTTTCGGTGAAAGACTTGGCGGAAAAAATCGGACTTTCCTTTACTGCCACCTATGAAAGGATAAAATCACTCAAAAACAACGGCATCATCCGCAAAAATGTCGTGTTGATCGATCCGGAACTCGCCGGATTTGAACTGATGGCATACTGTAATATCGTTCTGAAAGAGCAGTCGCACGACAAACTTCAGGAGTTTGAAGATAAAATAAAAGCGGAACCGCAGGTGATGGAGGTCGTGAGTCTTTCTGGCCAGTACGATTATATGATCAAGGTCGTCGCTAAAAACATTAAAGATTACAACAGTTTCATGACAACGGTGATTGCCAATATCCCGAATATCGGCCAGTATCACAGCAATATTGTGCTGTCGGTCATCAAGAATGACACTAAGTTTACTTTTTAAACCAGGAATTTTTCCTGATTTTTTTATTTAATTTTGATTGAATCAACTAAATCAGAATTAACAGCATGGCAAAATATAAAATCCAGAAAAATCCATCGATCGTTCCAACGACGGACGGAAAACTCATCAAAGAAATTTGGGGAAATTCCACCGACACACCCGGAATTTCGATTGCACATATGGTTGCACCGCCAAACTGGAGCGAGCCGCATCAAACGCCGGAATTTGACGAGTTTACTTACATTCTGCGCGGTAAAAAACAATTTGAAATCGATGGTGAAACTGTGATGTTGAGCGGCGGTGAAAGCATCCTGATCGAAAAAGGTGCACGCGTACGTTACAGCAATCCGTTTGATGACGAATGCGAGTATATTGCCATTTGCCTGCCGGCCTTTTCTATAGAATTGGTGAATCGGGAAGACTGATGTGCGCTGGTTTTTTCTTAGAGATGAAAATGCTCGCCAACGTGAAAATGAGCAGGATGTGGAGGTAATACGCATTCTGTACAAGCTCGAGATAGTTCATCTTAAAGTTGCTCAGTGAAATCAGGATTAAAATCTGTGCGCCATAAGGAATCAGTCCCTGAATATAGCATGAAAAAATGTCGAGTACAGAGGCGCTCTGCTGCGGCTGCAACTCATATTTATCACTGATTTCTTTTGCAATCTTTCCCGAGATTATAATGGAAATGGTATTATTGGCCACGCAAAGGTTTGCCGCGGAGACCAACGCTCCAATCCCAAGAAGTGCTGTTGTTTTTGAACTGATAATGCGGCTGATGTTTTTAAGCAAATACGCTATGCCGCCAGCTTTTTCCACCAAAGCGGCGAGACCGCCTGTAAGCAGCGACAGCAGAAAGATTTCGGTCATGCCCGTAAAGCCTTCGTAGGTTTTTTTGGCAAAGCCTATGAAATCAAAACTGCCAAATCCCAATCCTAAGATTCCCGCGAACAGCAAACCGGCGAACAGCACCACAAAAACATTCAGGCCTACAAGCGAAAGCGCTACGACCAGGATGTAGGGCAGAATCAACAGTAAGTTGAAGTCTTTAATCTCATTTGCGGCCGACGTCTGTTCGTGCGAAAAACCGATGACCGTAAGGATGATTATTGCTACCGCCGCAGCTGGCAACGCAATTTTCGAGTTGTAGCGGAACTTATCTTTCATCTGGCAACCGAGGCTTTGGGTGGCGGCAATCGTCGTGTCGGAAATCAGCGAAAGATTATCGCCAAACATAGCACCTGCCAATAGACATGCGCCAATCAGCCCTAGCGGTGATTCACTTTTTTCAGCCATTGCGATGACGATAGGGCCGAGTGTTACGATCGACCCGACCGATGTTCCGGCAGCAAATGAAAGAAATGAAGCGATGACGAAAATACCCACCGGGAAAAAAGCCGGCGAAATATAACTGAGACCTAAATTCACGATTGAATCAACGCTGCCCGTCGCCTCCGTAACGGTCGCAAAAGCGCCGGCAAGCAGGTAAATGATGCACATCGTAAGGATTTTGCCGTCGCCGCAACCTTTCAGGAAGGTGTCTACTTTTTGGTTGATTGTCCCTTTAAGCAGAATAAAAGCGGCCGTAATGCCGATCAGCGCTGCGACGGGTGAGGGCAAGGCATAAAAATCATCATAATATATTCCGAAGCCGAGAAAAACCGCGACGAATACCAATAACGGCCAGATAGCCACTGCCTGCGAACTGATTGATTTCATAATGCAAATTTAGCGGAAAAGAATTTCGGTCCGGTTGTACAGAATAAAACCTTAACACGCATTTAGTAATTGCTGACCATTATCCTGGTATGGTCTGCGTTGCCTTTGATAGATTTTAATTTGCCGCTTTTGTATGCGTGCAAATCATCGTGATAAGTGAATGTAATGTTGCCGATAGACTTAATCTTTCCGCTTTGATACGGATGAAAATCATCAAAATAAGAAATTCTAAGATTCCCGATTTGCTCTACTTTTCCTTTGAGATAGGTCTTAAAACCATCATTATATTTAAATGTAACATCACCGACAGATTTTAATTTTCCACTGTTGTAATCGTGAAAGTCGCCATAGTAGGAAATTTCACCGTTCAGCGGTATCGCATCCGGATTATCATAGTCGATATTTGAGTCGGAATCGTATGTTATCCAACCTGTATTGGGCGTGATTTTATCGGAATTTAATGTATTGATGTTTAATAATTTGCCATTCGTATTCAGGATGACGGTTGTGTTATCAATCTGAACCGCTAAATCGGCCGAGTTTCCGCTGTTGAGGAGCCGAATGTCCGTTATCTTCTGGGCTTTCAGCGACGTTAGCATTAAAATGGAAAGGAGTAAATAAAATCTTATTTTCATTGATGTTTCATTAATAATTAAAAGGCTCAAATTTATAATGGTTATCGTCAAATTTTGCCCAGATATGCTGAACGCCGTTGCTTAAAATGATTTCTTCCGCACCAGTTACCGAGTTGTAGCGTGCGCTTTGTTCAAAGGTTTGCTGCGTGAGTTTTATTTCCGGTGCTTTACATTCAACCAAGATTTTCGGCTGGGTTTTTTCGGTAACCAGCAGGTCAATGCGTTTGGTAGTCCCGTTCAGCAGGATTTTTTTTTCAAGGATAAGCGATGAGAGATTGCGGCCTTTTATGAAGTGGAAATAGTGCACCCAATGCTGGCGCACCCACTCTTCGGGCGTGAGCAGGAGCCACGTTTTGCGTACGAGGTCATAAATAAAAAACTTATCTTTGTCGCTCCTGATTTTAAAGTCAAAAGTATCCTCAAAATTCAGTTTCGGAACTTGCATTTATGAAAGATTTAGATTCAATCCTCAAAAATATTAAAAATAAGGAGCTGCTGCCAATCTATTTTTTTCACGGTGAGGAACCCTACTACATCGATGTTGCAATAAAATCTTTTGAAAACGATGTGCTGGAGGAGGATGAAAAAGCCTTTAACCAGACCGTAGTTTACGGCAAAGACACCACATTCAGTGACGTACTTTCACTCGCGCGCCAGTTCCCGATGATGGGCGACCGCCAGGTGATTATCCTAAAAGAAGCCCAGGAAATCAAACTCACCGAAAAAGAAAGTGAAGCACTGAAAGTTTACGCGCAGAATCCGGTACCGTGTACACTTCTCGTCATCGCGTACAAGTATAAAAAAGTGGATGCAAGAAAAGCTTTCGCGAAAACACTTTCGAAAAACAAAATGCTTTTCCTGAGCGAAAAAATGTACGATAGTGACGTGCCGAAGTTTATCGACCAACAAATCCGCAAATTAGGACTTCGCACCAAGCCGAATATTCCGGCGTTGCTTTCGGAATACCTTGGAACTGATCTTTCGCGCATCTCAAACGAGCTTTCCAAGCTAAAGATGATTCTGAAAGACACCGATGTTCTTGACGAGAAAATCATCGAAACCCACATCGGGATCAGCAAGGATTTCAATACTTTCGAACTGACAAAGACGCTGGCCCACCGTGACGCCGCGAAGGCCATGCGCGTAGCCTATTTTTTGGGTAAAAGCGCCAAGCAAAGCCCGTTTGAGATGATAATGGGTTCGCTATACAGCTTTTTTTCAAACCTTATTATTTATCACACGCTGGCCGGAAAGAATCCAAAACTCATTCAGGAGGAAATGAAGCTGAATTACTATCAGGTGGAGGATCTTCGGGTGGCTGCGGCCAATTATTCTTTAAAACATGCCACACGGATCATCTCTGTTCTGCGTGAATTCGACATGAAACGAAAAGGTCTAGGCGCTGTGAATATGAACGAAACGCAGTTGCTGACGGAAATGACTTACAAAATACTAAATGTAGCACAGCTCAAAGTGAAAGTGTGATCTTAATGGTTTAATTTTGCACCTTCTAAAAACCAAAGAATTAAAATAACCTCAATATGGAACAAAATATCTTAGACTGTATCATCGTCGGCTCCGGCCCTTCCGGTTTCACAGCAGCGATCTATGCGGCTCGCGCAGACCTGAAGCCAGAACTTTACACGGGTCTGGAACCGGGCGGACAGCTTACGACA
Source organism: Kaistella pullorum (assembly GCF_014837035.1). Classification (GTDB taxonomy): domain Bacteria; phylum Bacteroidota; class Bacteroidia; order Flavobacteriales; family Weeksellaceae; genus Kaistella; species Kaistella rhinocerotis. The sequence goes on from NZ_JACSPS010000002.1 coordinate 221,038, forward strand.
ACAACGGAAGTAGACAATTTCCCCGGCTATCCCGACGGTATTACCGGCCCGGCGATGATGCTCGACCTGCAGAAGCAGGCCGAACGTTTCGATACCAAAGTGCATTATGAAATGATCACGAAAACCGAATTTTCAACTGAAAAAGGGGGTATTCATAAACTGTGGGCAGGTAACAAGGAGATTTTAGCCCGTACCGTGATTATTTCAACAGGTGCGACAGCCAAATACCTCGGTCTCGATGACGAAAAAAAATATGCCGGCGGCGGAGTGTCAGCCTGTGCAACCTGCGACGGATTTTTCTATAAAGGAAAAGATGTAATCGTAGTAGGAGCGGGTGATACCGCAGCGGAGGAAGCAACTTACCTCGCTAAACTCACCAACAAAGTGACGATGCTTGTGCGTAAAGATGTTTTCCGTGCGTCAAAAGCCATGATTCACCGTGTAGAAAATACCGCAAATATCGAAGTGAAATTTAACCATGAACTTATCGGTATTGAAGGTGAGAATGCTTTGGTGGAAAGAGCTGTGGTAATCAACAACCAAACGCAGGAAACTTCGAAAATTGATGTACACGGAATCTTCATCGCGATCGGTCATAAACCGAATACCGAAATTTTCGCAGGACAAATCAATCTTGATGAAAATGGCTACATCATAACCGTTCCGGGTTCTACATTTACCAATTTGCCGGGTGTTTTTGCAGCGGGTGATGTGCAGGATCATATTTACCGACAGGCGATTACGGCAGCGGGAAGCGGCTGTATGGCGGCGATGGATGCTGAAAAATATTTGGCTGAACTGGACTGATTTGGCTTTGCTGAATATTTAAGTTAAGAATAACAAAAAACACGCGCGTGAGAAGCCTTCTTTTTGTTTTCATCGGCGGAGGTGCGGGCAGCGTTTTACGATATCTGCTCTCCGTGGGTACCCAGCGATTCTGGATGGTGAAAACGTTTCCACTCGGGACTTTTCTCGCGAATATAATCGGCTGTTTTCTGATTGGGGTGCTTGTTTCAGCGCTGGTAAAAAGTGATCTGCATCTAAGACTTCTGCTGATCACCGGTTTTTGTGGTGGGTTTACGACGTTCTCCGCATTTTCGGTTGAAAGTGTTTCCCTTTGGCAATCCGGGCAGTTTACAGTGCTCGCAATTTATATTTTGCTGAGCGTGATTTTAGGTCTTGCGGCCGTTTGGCTGGGTCAGTCGATAGTTAAATGGTAATTTTCGGTATTGAAAATTAAGCGTTTAAGATAAATTTGAAAAAATAGTTTGGTGAGTATATAAAACCTTTTTATATTTGCACCACTGAAAACGGGAAACCGTGATCAATGGAGGAATGGCAGAGTGGTCGATTGCGGCAGTCTTGAAAACTGTTGACTGTAACAGGTCCCGGGGTTCGAATCCCTGTTCCTCCGCTTAAGTTTCTTATAACCTACTGTAAATCAGTAGGTTTTTTGTTTTATATGTTTCCCGCTTTCGTGAGTCAGTCATTGGACGATACCCATTTCCTTCGAATTTTTCTCATACCGGCCATTTCCTGCTTTCCATTTCGCCATCCGGGTAGGTCTGCAGTATTATAATATTCTCCTCGAGCCGCAACCGTCTGAACGGCTTAATATTTGCAAAAAACTTACGGGCGCTTCAAAATTTAGGATCATCTTTTTGGGCGCCTTCATCCGTCTTCCGCTGCAATCTTTTTGTTCCGCTTTGCTTCACAAAAAGGATTTCCGCTCAAGCCGGGGCGCGGGTGCCTTTAGTGAAACGCTACCCGTCACAGCTAAGTAATGCATTTAATTAAACCCCAATATCATGGCATTAGAAAAATACCGCGAAAAAAGATCTGAAGATAAAACACCGGAACCGTTTGGTGGCAAACCTTCAGGCAAAGAACTGCGTTTTGTCATTCAAAAGCACGATGCCTCACATCTTCATTACGATTTCCGGCTTGAGATGGAGGGCGTTTTGAAAAGTTGGGCAGTGCCGAAGGGACCGTCAATGGATCCTGATATCAAAAGGCTCGCGATGATGGTGGAAGATCATCCGTACGATTACCGGACGTTTGAAGGCATCATCCCGAAAGGCCAGTACGGTGGCGGCACCGTGATTGTCTGGGACGAAGGTACCTATATTCCGTCGGACGTAGAAGGGGATATTAAGGCATACGAAAAAGAACTTCGCAAGGATTTGGAAGCCGGACGGCTGAAATTCAAGATGAATGGTAAGAAACTGAAAGGCGAATTCGCCCTAGTAAAAACGAAAGGTCGCGGTGAAAACAGCTGGCTTTTGATGAAGCTCGAAGATGAGTTTGCAACCAAAAAAGACATCACCAAGCTGGATGAGTCGGTTATTTCCGGAAAATCCATTGCGGAAATGGAAAAATCTCCGGACAAGGTGTATGGCGAAGAAGATGCAGAAAAGAAAGAGAAGAAGACTAAAGCTAAAAAGACAGAAAAACCTTCCTCAACTAAAAAAGATACCGCGACAGAAACCTCGAAACCTAAGAAATCTTCGAAGGATAGTAAGACGGTTGAAAAACTACTGAAAAATGCGCCCGCGCAGAAGTTCTATACTTCCGTAGACCCAATGCTCGCTACGCTGGTGGATAAACCTTTCGACAGTGATGAATGGATCTACGAAGTAAAATGGGACGGTTACCGCGCTGTTGCTTTCATGAATGACGGCGAAGTGACGATGAAATCGCGAAACGACAAAAGTTTCGACGAAAAATTCTATCCCATCTACGACGAACTTAAACAAATTAATTTAAATGCAGTGATTGATGGCGAAATCGTTGTTGTAGGTTCGAACGGCCAGGCGAATTTCGGGGCGCTGCAGAACTGGCGCAGCGAAGCGGACGGTGACCTGGTGTTTTACGTTTTCGATATTCTGTGGCTTGACGGTAAAGATTTGAAAGCATTTACTTTAATGGAAAGACGCGAAATATTAAATCAAATCCTGCCCAAAAGCGACAGTATCCTGCTCAGCGAAGCCTTTGAAACCTCCGGCATAGAATTTCTCGAAACTGCCAAAAAAATGGACCTCGAAGGTATTATGGCCAAACGGAAAGACAGCGAATACCACACAAAGAACCGCACAAAAAATTGGCTCAAGATCAAAGCCAACAAAAGACAGGAAGTGGTGATCGGCGGTTTCACGCTCAACGATGACTCGCGTAAACAGTTCAGCAGCCTTCTGGTGGGCGTTTACGAAGGAAAAAAACTGGTTTATACAGGCAAAGTGGGAACCGGTTTCAACACGAAAGACCAGAAGGAAATGATGGAACAGTTTAAACCGCTGATTACAGATAAACCGCCATTTGACAAAGAACCGGATGTGAACAAAGCGTCACGTTTCCGGCCAGATCCACCCCACGCTACGGTAACGTGGCTCAAACCCAAACTCCTGTGTGAAGTGGCATTCACCGAACTTACAACAGACGGCATCATGCGCCATCCCTCATTCCAGGGGATGCGGGCTGACAAAAAAGCAACAAGTGTAACCCTCGAAAAAGAACAGGCTGTGGAAAAAATTGTAGAAGATGCGGCGCCGATCATCGCAAAACGTGGCAAAGCGCCCAGAAAAACCCTTTTGAACCCAAAAGAAAAGAGTCAGGTTAAAAAAATCAACGGCAACGAAGTGAAATTCACGAATCTTGATAAGATCTTCTGGCCCGATGAAAAACGCACGAAGCGCGACCTAATCAACTATTATTATCAGGTTGCGCCTTACATTTTGCCGTATCTGAAAGGCCGGCCGCAAAGCATGAACCGTTTTCCGGATGGAATTGACGGTGAGAGTTTTTACTTTAAAGATGTCACCGGAAAGGCACCGAAGTGGGCCGATACGTTCAAATATGTAAGCGATTCTGACGGCCGCGAGCGAAAATACCTGGTAGGGAAAGATGAGGCCACACTGCTTTTCATGGCGAATCTTGGCTGCATAGAGATGAATCCGTGGAACAGCACGGTGGAGAAGCCGGATAACCCTACATTCTGCATCATCGATCTCGATCCTGACAAGAATTCTTTGGATCAGGTGATTGAAACCGCGCAGGTCACAAAACAACTGCTCGACGATATGGGCGTACCTTCGTATTGCAAGACCAGCGGGTCAACCGGTCTGCATATTTACATTCCGTTGGCGAATAAATACACCTATGAGGAGTCTAAAGAATTTGCGCGTGCGCTGGTAACGCTGGTCAACCAGGAGTTGCCAGACATCACGAGCATCGAAAGGATCGTGAAAAACCGTGAAGGAAAGATCTATCTCGATTTCCTGCAAAACCGGCCGCATGCTACAATTGCAGCTGCCTATTCTGTAAGACCTAAACCCGGCGCCACCGTTTCGATGCCACTACATTGGGATGAAGTGAAAAAAGGTCTTAAGATGAGCGACTTTACTATTAAAAACGCGCTGGAGCGGTTGAGCTCGGAAGGTGATATTTTCAAACCCGTCTTAGGCAAAGGTATTAATCTTGAGAAAGTGCTGAAGAAATTTGAAAAAAGCAGAAAATAAAAAGTGGCAGTTTTTAAATTTAAATCCTGTGACAGCGGGCTTTTATTTAAACAAAAAAAAGGATCTAGGTGATCCTTTTTTTATGGCAGGCTACCACCCATTTGTCGCGCCTACAGTTCGGACAGTCACCGGGCGACCCTGCCGTTTTCTCTTCCGTGTATGCGCAGAAAATGCACGAATAATAGTCGGGCCGGTCTATCGTTTTTACCGGATTTGAAAGCGAACCAAGCATCACCGAAAGTCCCGGTTTGGTATTTTCTTCTGTGTAGAAAAACGTACTAAGGCCACCGGATGTCTCGGCAATCGCAGTTTCTACCTGACCGAGTTGCGAAACGCCGCGAAGCCGCAGCTCAGCGAAAAATTCATCGCTGCCGAGATTTTCTTTTTTAAAACTGTCGAGTACAAAAACACCGTCCTGAATAAGACAGGCGGGTTCGCCTTCCACCATATCTTCAAACTTTTTCGATTTTCCCAAAAGGAAGGTAAGGCCGGCATAAAGTGCGATGATTATAATAAACACGAGCAGCGAGAATACAATCCCAACTTCTTTATAGAACATGGGGTCGCCCGCCGCGGAACCCAGTCCGATAATCACGACCAATTCAAAAACCGAAAGCTGCTTTACGCCTCTTTTCCCAAGGAATCTCAGCCCGATGATGATGATCAGGAACATGATGACGGTGCGGATCGCAACTTCAGGCAGAAAAGACCAGTCTTCGGCGCCAAGCATTAAATCCGTCCAGTCGATGGCTAGTATGGTATTCATTTTATGCATTGTTTCGGCTCGTATAGCCAAAAGAGTGCCTTATTTTTTCAGCCTTAACCTCAACCTCAGCCTCAACCAAGTTTCATCGTCAGCTGCACTCTTTTCCTGATTTCATCCACCTCTGTCACGCGAACCTGAACATGCTGGTGAAGTTTCACGACCTCATTTACATCCGACACGAATCCGTCTTTCAGTTGTGAAATATGCACCAGTCCGCTTTCTTTGATACCGAAGTCTACGAAACAGCCGAAAGCCACAATATTATTCACGATGCCGGGAAGTATCATTCCGGTTTTTAGATCTTTAATGCTTTTCACGGACGGATCAAATTCAAAAATTTTCGCTGCTTTGCGCGGATCGAGACCAGGTTTTTCCAGTTCCTTCAGGATGTCTTTAATGGCGAGAATCCCAATGGTTTCGGTCACGTATTTTTCCGGTACGATTAGTGCAATTTTCTCCTTATTGGCTATTAAATCGGAAGTTTTAAGTTTCAGGTCTTTAGCCATCTGCTCCACAACGGGATAGGCTTCCGGGTGAACGGCCGAATTATCAAGCGGATTTTTTCCGTTTGAAATCCGGACGAAAGCTGCGGCCTGCTGATATGCTTTTTCCCCAAGGCGCGGGACTTTCTTCAGCTGTTTCCGGTCTTCGAAAGCACCGTTCTCCGCACGGTAACTCACGATATTCTCCGCCATCTTTTCGCCGATACCGGAAACGTAACTCAACAATGATTTACTGGCGGTATTCAGGTTGATGCCGACTGCATTTACACATTTCATCACCGTTGAGTCGAGTTCATTCTTAAGCAAAGTCTGGTCTACATCGTGCTGGTACTGCCCGACACCGATTGATTTTGCATCGATCTTCACGAGTTCTGCCAGCGGATCTGCCAGTCTTCGCCCGATCGAAACCGCGCCGCGTACGGTGACGTCATAATTCGGAAATTCATCCCGCGCGACCTTGCTTGCGGAATAAACCGAGGCGCCTGCTTCGGACACGACGAAAACCTGCGGCGGTTTATCGAATGCGATTTTCTTAATGAAAAACTCGGTTTCGCGGCTTGCCGTTCCGTTGCCAATCGAAATCGCTTCAATATTATAGGCGTTTACCATCGAGCGGATTTTCTTCATGGCCATGCCGGTTTCATTCTGGGGCGCGTGCGGATAAAGGGTTTCATTGTGCAGCAAATCACCTTTCTCATCCAGGCAGACAATCTTGCAACCGCTGCGGTAGCCGGGATCTATGGCCAGAATTCTCTTTTCACCCAAAGGCGGCGCGAGCAGAAGCTGTCTCAGATTTTCCGAAAAAATATCGATGGCTTTGAGGTCGGCTTCTGCTTTCGCTTCCTGCAGGCCTTCGTTGGAAAGAGCAGGTTCAAGAAGCCGTTTGTAGCTGTCGGCAATCGCGATAATGATTTGTTCCGCTGACGCGTTATCGGATTTCAGGACGGCATTTTCAATCAGGCGCAGCGCTTCATCTTTATCGATATCTACTTTGGTCTTTACAAAGCCTTCAGCTTCGGCTCTCAGCATAGCCAAGAGGCGGTGGGAGGGAATCCGGCTGAGACTTTCCTGCCAGTCGAAATACTGGCTGTACTTCTGCGCAGCTTCGCCGTCTTTTTTAGATTTCACAACTTTGGAACTGATGACCGATTTCCGCTGGAAAAGTTTCCTGAGGATTTTCCTGACATAACCGTTTTCGTTGATCCACTCAGCGATGATGTCGCGCGCGCCCTGCAGGGCTTCTTCCACCGAATCTACGTCCGCATTCAGGTATTTTCCGGCGATATAATGCAGGTCATCAGACTTCTGGCTCATGATGATTTTAGCCAAAGGCTCGAGACCTTTTTCGCGGGCACTGTCGGCCTTTGTTTTTCGTCTTTTTTTAAACGGCAGATAAAGATCTTCAAGTTCCTGCAGATCGAAACTTTCATCGATGCGTTTTTTTAGGTCCGCGCTTAATGCGCTCTGCTCCTCAATTGATTTAAGTATGCTTTCCTTGCGCTTCACTGTTTCCTGAAACTGGCTGTTCAGTTTTGCGATCTGTTCGATCTGCACCTCATCCAGATTTCCGGTGACATCTTTCCGATAGCGCGAAATAAACGGAATGGTGCAGTCTTCGGCCAAAAGCCGGAGCGTTGCGCTGATGTTTTGTTCGGAAATGGAAGTGGATTGCTGAATGAATGCGGTGGCCGTCATTAAATATTTTTTTTAAGACCGCTAAAATAGGCAGAAAAATCGAGTGACTGAAGCACTTTACCCTCTGAAACCGCAGGCGGAAAAAGTTTCAGGAACTGACGGAATTTAGCAATGAAAGTTAAAAAGCCAACGAAAGTTCCGGCTTCTTAGGCGTTGTGCTTCAGTCTGCGCTTTTTACAAATATAACAAACTCATTATGGGTGGCAGATTCGCGCTGATGCAGACTTCCGTGGAGATTTTCAACGCGCGAGAGAATGTTCTTTAGCCCATACCCGGTGGAGCGGTTCATTTCTGCAACGAAGTCATACTTTGCACCGTTATCTTTGTAGGTAATGATATTGTGCTTCTTCGCGGTGGTGAGCGTTATACTGATGTCTGTGGCGCCGCCGTGCACGCAGCTGTTGGTAATGAACTCACGTAGGATAAGAAGTACATCATAGGAGGACTGTTTTGAAAATTCAATAAACCCAAGGTGATTAAGTTCGTAGGTAAACCCATACCGAACACTGCTTTTGCGCAGGAAATCTTCCACCGAAGCAATAAAACCGTTGTTACTCAGCAGCGGGGGCATCAGGTTATAGGTAATCTGTCTGATCAGCTGCTTTGTATCCTTTAGCTCATCGTCTATCCCATTAATCACGCCCAGGACTTCAGGGTCTTTGATTTGGTTTTTCAGCATTCCGAAGTAGATACTGATGGACACGAGATTTCCGATTACCGTATCATGCAGATCGGAGGAAATGCGGGCTCGTTCTTCTTTTTCTTTATTAAGTATCGCCCGCATACGCAGGAACGCCTCCTTTTTCTTCAGTTTGTAGAGCCTGCTCTGGTAATACAGGGCAAGGAAGATGACCGCAACAGCCAGGAAGACCATTATTGCGGTTCCGAACCAAAAAAATAGTTTTAATTCCGAATACTTTTCCAAACACCTATTGTTAATAATGTCCTTAAAATCAGCGCGGCAACTACATTTAACATCCAGTAGTTCAGAAATATCACAGAACCGTCAGTCTGAATGATGTCACTGAGTAAAAATAAAAAAAATGTAGTGGAATAGTAGATAAACAGACCCGCAATGTTATAAAAATCAGGCAGATCCCAAAGGTTGGGAACCTCCATTTTCCTGAAGATATCGGTAAACCACAGAAACGTCATTACCATCACAAAAAGAGTAATGGTTCCGGAGAAGACTGCCTGTACGTGCAGAAAATGACTCAGGCTTCTGGGAGCTATAAAACAGCCCGCACCAGCCACCAGGGCAAAAATTACCATGGATACTGTAAAAATACTTCTGTATTTTGGGCGGTTAATTTTAAAAAAATAGTAAAAAATGCACAGAAACGCAAGAATATCGTATACGGTAAACCATACCCGTGAATCTATTTTTAGCATCACGGTAAAAATCATTTCATAAAGTGAACTCGCGGCTGCCAGATAGATAAATGGTTTTGCAGGCATGGTATTTGGGATTTTACTTTTAAGTAAAACCAATGCTGCAAGAGGAAGAAATCCCGCAAAAAAGGTAATATACAGCAATACAGGCATTACATTAACAGGGATGATGATGTGCAGCCTGGGGGACAGGGCGTAAGTTTGTCTAAAATAATACCGGTTTCCATATCTTTTCCGTCAGCATCGACGCCGATCAAAACCCTGTTCTGCATATCGTCCTCCTCACAGTATCCGTTGTAGATTCGGATACCCAGACAGCCCGGCTGTTCAAGAATTTTCCGAAGGATTTCTGCTCCGACAAGGAAGGCTTTCTTTTCGTTTAGATTACGTTTCTGAAAAGCATGGGTGTACCGTCTGGCTTCCTCCAGGCTAATAATTTCTCCTGACTGTGTGCTGAGCTCCATAATAATTAGTTAAGGGTAAAAATACACAGTTTTATTGAAAGATTCGAAATTATTCCAGTTCGCGGCACCAATATTCACACTTTTTCTGGGTGAAATAAATCATGACTTTTAAAAATTGGGGAAATGGCTTCTTGCAGTGCGGATATGTGTGGCTGATTTTGTGAGGATTCGGTGTGACGCTGAAAAAAATTAGGACCCAATAAGCGGAATGAAGGATTGGGCAGAAATGGGCTCACGCTGCGTCGGGTTGCCATCCTATTTTTGAACCCTACTTAAAATAACCTAATTTTTATGAAAAAACTATTATTTACTGTTGCCATGCTTGCAATTGTATGCTCATGTGAAAAAAATGAAAGCCTGGAACCAGAAACATTTACTACTTACTCTACATCGGAGCCAATCGCCACTGAAACTGAAGAAACTATCGAAGAAACCTCATTTGAGTCCGGTAGTTCAGAAGCAGATATCAATAAAATGCTCGACAGTTATGAGGAGTACATGGACCAGTATATCGCCATGTATAAAAAGTCTCTGCAAGGCGACCAACGTGCGTTGGCAGAATATCCTCGATTAATGCAAAAAGCGGTGGATTTTAATACCAGGCTAAAGAGCATCCGTGAAGAACAGTTTTCCGCACAGCAGCTACAACGTATGAACGAGATCAGTTTAAAGATGATAGAAGCAACGCAGAGCTTACAGCAAAGTATGCCGGAAATGAATTTTGAGTAACAAAGCAGAATTCGCTTATTAAACTTTAGAATAGTGATGGCTTGCAGGTAAAGTCCGGTGTTTTTTCACCGGGCTTTTTTTTAATCTGAGCAGTAATTTTAGGACGGGTCATGTTCGTTACTTACACAATGTAAGTACGAAATAGACTCAATATCGTCTAATAAAACTAATGGTTTATAATGGATCCATGATGTTTCAATGTGGGAAGTTGGCCGAAATAAACATCGGAAATTGTGTCAGCGGAACAGGAAGTCATGTTTGAAGATGTGCCGCCTGAGAAATTACCGCGTGCAGCCGGTAATGTGAAACTGACCAAGGGACGCAATATAACTGACGGTAAACCCCAGGAACATGGGATCAGATGCATTTGGGCAATATTGGACAAATATAGTTAGTGTGGAAGAGATACTTTTGAAAAAAATAAAATATCTATTTTACATGAAAAAACCATTACTTTTTATGCTGCTGATCGGCAGTTTGATTTCAGCTCAAGAAAAGGTTTCAATAGGAGTAATTCCCTTTACTTCCAGCTATGACAAAAGCATTACGCGGACGATTGAAGAAGCAGTAACTAATTCCTTTGCAAAAACAAAAAGATTTGACATAGTAAGTCGTGCTCAAATGGAAGCTCTCCGCAATGAAAGAGAACTTCAAAAAACTGAGGATTTTATGGATGGGACTTTTATCGCAAAAAGTAAAAATTTAGGAGCCCAATATTTAGTTGCAGGAAACATAAACTCGGTAACCGCTACGGAACAGAACCATGTTGATTCAAAAGGTAAACATTATACTACCTATGACTCCACGATTTCGCTGGATATAAAACTCATTGATATTGAGACGGGGAAAATTCTCGCTTCCGATATGCTTGCTACTAAAGCAGACAAAGGTATTCTTTCGTTGAAGAGCTGGACTAATGTCCTAACCGGAAAAGACCCTCAAAATACCCAAGAGGCCTTTGCAGTAGCTGTCCAGGATATAAGCGGAGCAATTGACAAATTCGTAGGTGCTAATTTTCCTGTCTCCTTTCCAATTGTCGAAATCCAGGAATTTGATAGTAACAGTGGTGCAAAAAAGATTTTAATTGCAGGAGGGTCAGCTTTTGGTATTAAAGAAAAAGATAAACTTATAGTATCAGAAGTTATCGAAGTAGAAGTTGCCGGGAAAATGATGAAACGGAAAAAGCCCATTGGGGAACTAAAAGTAATTAGAATAGAAGATGAGAACTTTTCTGTTTGCGAAGTAAAAAGCGGCGGGGTAGAATTAAGTAATAAATTTAAGGCTAAGGCAAATCTTCAAATAATTACAAGCTGATTGTGCCGATTTTATGTTGCGGGTATCTGCATTTTGAAATAGAGCAATTCACTTTCATTGAATTTCCATCCTACATCACGCCTTCGAGCACTTTTTATTTTTCAGTTTTCCAGTAGTACAGCTAATAGGACCCATCTACCAGGAGAATTGTGGATACACACTTTACACAACAATATCATGAATAAACTTTTACTCGCGGCAGTATTATTAACTGCTTACACCAATGTTTTTGGACAGACACAAGAACAAATTGAAACTTCAAAACAGAGAATTATAAAAATTCAGAAGTTAGAAACCCCAAAAGAAACTGCAATTTCTTCTATTGACGGTCTTCAGATAAAAATTGCCTCCACTGCGTTGGAGTCCGCAGCTATAACACCGCTGCTTCAGAACCTGTACTACCGGTCCGTCGGTCAGAGTGTTGACGGTGTAACTGATGTTACTGTTAAGAAACCTACCCTGAGAGAACTTGAAGAACTCGCCGTGAGAATATATTCACAGTCAAAAAACCTGGAAAACATTTCCTCTGATGTTGCCAGTGCATCAAAAGATGCGTCTGAAATTAAAAATCCGCTTAAAATTGCCAAAGCTTTACAAGCTGTTAATTATGCAAAAACTGCTGTAGCGCTTTTAGGTGAAGAGACACTTTTTCAGGCTACCGCGATTAAGAGCATGATTCAAACGATTCGCACTTCAGAGAATCTCTAATGTACAGAGCACTTCTTTTCTTACTCCTTCTGCTGCCTGTGACGAAGCTCCCGGCACAGGAGGATACCAGAGCCGTAGTGGGAGTAAGCGCTTTCACCACCAATGAAAGCGACAGGTTTGTAGGTCTGGTCACTGAAAAAGTCGTGGAAATGCTTACCAATACAAAGAGATTCCGTGTCGTAGACCGAACCAGCAGTGAAAAGGTTCGAAATGAACTAGAACTGCAGAAGTCCGAAGCATTTATAGACAGTAAAAACCGGGTGGAGCAGGGAGCCAGTATGGCAGCTGAAAAGATAATTACCGGACATATCACTAAAATACCGGTGTATGCAATGAAGAGTGCGGCTGGAACAATCACCGGTTATAAAGCCAGCGTTGCCTTTCAGATGAAAGTTGTAGACGTGGCTACCGGCCTCAGTACTGATGCTACAAGCTTTGAAGGGAAAGCTGGCGATTTGATGCTGTCCCCGGAAAGTGCCGTGCAGCATGCCATGAGATCTTTACAGGGTGAAATCAACCAATATTTTAAACAGAATTTCCCGGTCCAGGGAAAAGTGATAAAAATACTGGAGTCAGAAAACAGGGGAAAATTCCTGCTGAATGTGGGTAAAAACAATGCAGTCGCAGTGGGAGACAGGTTTACAGTAGAAAAAACGGAAATTATTGAAGGCCAGAAATATCCTCAATTAATCGGTACAGTGGAAGTGATAAATCTAGCCGGCGAAAACCTCAGCGAAGCAGTGGCAGTAGACAGGAAGTCCAGTGAAAACCTTTCTTCTAACTATTCAGATTCACAGAAACTGGACTGTACGCTTATCATTAAAAAATAACAGATGAAGTACCTCTATATTTTGTCACTTACCGGCCTGTTTTTTATTTCCAGCTGCACACCGCAGCGCAGAGTTTCCCAGATACATGTTATCGAGAGCAACAGTACATCTATAACTCTGGATGTAAACTCCGGTAATCCGGAATACGCGGCCATTTACCAATTATTATTTCGGGGATTTCCTGAAAGCAATCAGACTTTTCCTTTGATATCTACCTCCGAAGAGCTGATACAGAAACAGAATCCTGCTTATTTTAAAAACTTCTTCGAAAAGAACCGCTATAAAACATTTGTCACGGTCGCCTCGCGGAACAAAGATGGCAGTTGCCGGATTGTCCTTAACACTAGGGCCCTTAAATTAGATTTAGAACAAAATTCCATTATCCGAAACTTCGGTTACTAAAATGAAAAAATTTCTCCTGAAAACTATACTGCCAGTGGCACTTGTCCTGGTGAGTACTAAAGGATTTGCCCAAATGTCTGCTTCGAACGTGCAGACCGTGCAGCCAAAAATTATGGTCATTCCTTACGTAAAAGAAGGTGAAGACCTCCGAACCATTCTTGAAAATGATGTCAACAAAAGGATAGCGCTTACAAAAATAAAAGAGGTTTTTGACAATCGTGGCTTCACGACCGTAGATTTCGTGGCCAAACTAAAATCTGCAAAAGACAATAATATCTTCACATCTGACAATCAGACTGATCTTAAAGACCAGATCGTCCAAATGTCCGGTGCTGATATCTACGTTCAGGCAGAAGTAACCGAAAACCGGACGCCTTCAGGCAATTCCGTTTCGGTAGTAATGTCTGGCTATGAAGCTTCTACAGGAAATTCGCTGTCCAATAAAGTGGGTGAAAGTGGCAAATTCTATACAGATGATTTTGGTAAGCTGGCTTCCAAAGCGGTAGAAAGCGTTTCTGAAGAATTCCTGAACGTGATGCAAGCTAAATTCACCGATATTGTCCTGAACGGTAAATCTATCAACATTGATATCAGTTTCGCTCAGGATTCAAAATATAAAATGTCTTCCGAGATTGCACCGGAAAACCTTCCTCTTTCCGATCAGATCGAGATGTGGATGGAAAATAATTCCTACAAAAATAACTATCACATACAGGGTACTACAGACTTTAGGATGATTTTGGACGATGTGAGAATTCCGCTTAAAGATTCGACAGGAAAAAACTACAATGCCAACAAATTTGCGCTCGAAATGTTCAAGTTCTTCAGGAATTTAAATCTCCAGACAGACAAAGATATTAAAGGAAATACGATCTATATCACCATTAAATAATGATTAAAAAATTATTACTTTGCGCAGCATTTATGGCTTCGGCGGCCGCGTATTCGCAAACACAGGAAGATCTGGGAAAGATTCAACTCTCAGTTTCCTTTACCGAAGCTCAGACAGAACGTTTTGAGCAGGATGTATTATTGAAAACGGAGTCAAAACTTACGCAGTTACTTGCCGACTATGGAATTGCAGCGACAAACTATAACAATGGTCTCCTCCTTCAACCCAATATCATTATCAACAGCCAGGATGTTGTGGAAGGCGGCATGCAGAATATCAACGTGATTACTATGACCCTGCAGCTTGTGATAAGACAGGATCAGACTGATATTATTTTTTCCTCTTATTCCAAAACCTTAAAAGGAACCGGACGAAATACGGCCTTGGCTATTAGTAATGCGCTAAATACCCTCTCTGCTGGCGACCCGTCGCTGGTCGCCTTCCTGAACAAAGGGACAGATAAAGTGCTGAAGTACTATGAAAGCAACTGTAATCAGATCATTTCAAAATCAGCCAACCTTGATAAATCCGGAAAATATGCAGAATCGTTAGCATTGTTGGCATCCATTCCAGATGCGGCACGGTGCTATAATACCGCACAGTCAAAATCACTGGAAATTTTCAGTAATCTTCAGCGCAAGGAGTGTTCAGCATTCATCAGCGACGCAAAAATGTTTATTGCGCAGAAAGATTATTCTTCTGCTTTTGAAGTTCTCTCCAGAGTCGGCAGCGTATCTCCCTGTGCGGCCGAAAGCAGTCTGTTGGTTAAAAACATCGAAAACAGGATAACGGCGGAGGAGAAAAAACAGTGGGATCAGCAGATGAACATGCGGAAGGATCATGTCGCCCTTGAAAAACAAAGGATCAGTGCGATAAAAGATATTGCTGTATCGTTTTATAACAGCCAAAAACGTCCCGGAAATGTGATTATTGTACGGTGACAAGTCCGCGTGGTTTATCATCATGGTATCCGGGTTCTACCTTGCAGATCGGATTTATATGCAATTACAGGAATTCTGGTGCAGAGTTCAGCAGAACATTCCGTATTGTGGAATAAAAAAATCCTTGTAAGAAGGAAATTAAAAATTCGGTTAAAGTTTTTTTAGCAGGTAGTGGTAATTATATACAGAAATATAATCTAAAGGCGCAAAGTAACAAGGCTTCCGCGTACAGCATTACCAAACTTTATTGCCCTGTCTTAGTGGTATCACCTTTAATCTTCTTTCGTTACTCCGCACGGTGAAATGTATATGGTTGCTCATAATGACGTAACCAAACAGCACCATCCCTTTATTTTGATGCAGAAGTCGAAACAGTTTATGATAATGTGGCGATAGGTTTTCCTTGTGAAAATATCAATCCAGTCAACAACAGTAGCCGTAATAAAATGTGGCTTTTCATGATCTCTGATAACGTAACCGGTTTTCATTGGTTGTGTTTTATCAAAGATAAATAATTTTTGTAGAAGGCTCAAAGTCAGGAGACTTTGCGCAGCGGGGTTCGAATTTAATTTCTCGGTAGCGGGGGCTTATTCTATGATAATACATTTACCATCTAATAAATCTTTTTCAATATGTTTAAATTTACTTTTAATAATTTTCCCCGTATTGTATTTTGCTGTTACAATTTGATTTCTAAGCGTTGATTGATTGTTATTTTGATTAACGATCTTGTTATTTCTTACAAAAGGAATATTAGTCACTTGGTCTCGTATACTAGCTGCTAAACTTACATCAATAATTTCAGGTATAAATTCTTTAATATTATCTAGTTGCACTAATGTTTTGTTCGCGCTTTCAACCGCTTGAATTTTAAAATTTAATTGTAATTCACCAATAAATTTTATATACTGTGCCAAAGCACTTACATGGGTTGAAAAATTATTTTCTACTTGTCTTAATAACGTTAAAACTTCCTCTGAATAAGTTATTGCATTTTTAAAATTTTTCTTATGTATCGTTTGGAACAAGGCATTCAATATAAACATGTAATCGGATTCTTGTAGTATATAATCTTTAATATTCACTGATATCTCATCTATGTACAGCTTAAATTTCACTATATCAATATCTTGGGAACTGCGGGAAGATAAAATACGATAAATTGCTATGCTTTGAGAGGTATCTAATTTATCACGTTTATCACTTAACAGGTATTCACATAATTCCGGAATATTGTTTTCTTCTTTTAATAAAAGATCAATGCATTCCTTTTCACCCTTTAGTAAATTAGTTGATATATATGTAAAGAGAATATCAAATGCAGTTGTATCACTTCCTAAAACTCCATTAAAAAAAACAGGCAGATTTATTCTATTAAATGATACAGGGTAATAATTTTGTTCGGAAAAATTTAATCTCTCACTGACAATGAAATTTACAAGTTCTTGCTTTGTGTCGTTTGTATCTCTTCCTAAAATTTTAAGAATGTTAATTTTATTTAGTAGTAAAATTGGTCTAACGTCAGCTGTTGAAAGACTAAGAGCAATGTTGTTTTCGTTAATTGATTCATCCCACTGTTCCTGCTTTTCATATATATTCGATTTAAAAAAATGAGACAGAGTTTTAAGTTCTTGCAGTTCTTTACTGTTGATGTAAATATTGTCATTTACCGCTGTGATTAAATCTAAAAAGTCTAAAGCTTTTTTACCATCGGGTGTATTGATAGCCACGTTTAGAATTGCCATTAAGAAAGTAATTGAATTGGTATTACCATTCGATACTATTTCCTCTAAAGTTTTTAGACCATTAATATTACCTATTTTTATTTCTGATAGAGCCAGAAATACCCTGGAGTCAAATTCTACATCCGTTTGAAATTCATAGTCAAGATATTCAATAGCTGTTTCGAAATCACCTAGATGGTAGTAACATAATGCAATGTGATATCTAATCTGTTCACTAATTAAAACCGAATTGTTTTCCTTTAATAATGCTTCAAACGTCCCAATTGCTTCATGGTAAAATCCATGCGAATATTTGCTAATTGCATTTGCATAAGATATTTCGTTCTCTAGTGAATTTAACCACTCAATATTAGTTGTATAACTGATAATTCTGTTTTTAATTGAAAGATTTGAATTAAAGTCAGAGCTTATGATTCCAAAAAGATATAATTTTCTTTTTATTTCATCAGTAATATGTACAGTTTTGTTAGATTGAATACATTTTATAGCTTCTCTCAGTTCTTCGTCGTTTTTAATTAATTCTCTGATGTGATCTACTGGTGCAACATCAAAAGCAATTAAATATTTATTATGTATTAGCTCATCAACAATTTCGTTTGTAATCTGGTTACCTTTTAATAAACTCTTTTCAATTTCCGAACATATATCGAATGTCATACGTGGGTTTCCATTTATCCATTCAAAAATGTGATCTGAGCACTCGTTCGAAATTTGAAGCTTAGATTTATATATAAAGGTGTTATGTTCTTCAAAGGAAAAATCGTCTAAATATATTTTTTCGCCAATATTAAAAGGTGATTTGTTTTTATCTTTAATCAGTTCTGTAGGCTCAATAACTCCTGATAGTATATATGTTAATCTCTCAAGTTCACTATAATTTGTTCTGGAAAAGTAATTGCTTCTAATTTGAGCAAAGATATTGTCTGAGTAAGTTTTACTTTTTAAAGCATCAATCTCATCTAAAATTATCACAATATCACCATCAAATTTTTGTAGAATCAAAAGTAACGACCTCAAATATTCATTGTGTGGAGGCGTATTTTTCCCTCTAATCTGATCAATATTTGGTGTGATTTCCAAAAAAATATTTTCATTCAATTCAATAATTGTGTCAATAATATTTCGGTAGCAATCAACTTCGTTTTCGTAGAGATTGGATAAATCTATGTAAATAATCAGCCTCTTAGAACTTTCCAGATTTCGTTTAGCATTTAAAAGTAAATTGGTTTTTCCCATCTGTCTTGCTACCAATACATATCCTGGTCTCTGCATCTCATCAATTATATTTTTTAATTGATAATCCGCCTGTCTTTCGACGTACAGATGGTCTGGTATTGTGGTGTAATTTTTTAAAATTCTCTCCATTTTAAATGTTTTCTTCTATGGTTTTAGAGATAACCTGCTTAATATTTTGTTCATTAGTTTCCGCAAGTATTGAGATCTTTCTGAACATTGTTTTTAGTATTCTTGGTGAATCAGATGAATTGGCAATGATTTCTTCTTTTAAACCACTATCATACAACTTGATTACAGGACAAATTCTGTCATACAAATTTGATAAACTTTCTTTCCATTCATTTAGATCGATAACCTCAAAATATTGTGAAATTTTAGAGAAATTCGAAGTTGAAATTTTTGGATTATGTAATGTAGATATAACAAATTTTAATTTTCCATTTGGATAGGTATTATTATAATGAATTACAACAGCACTTAATGATTTAGTGATTTTTTGAAGTAATTCGTAAGGTAATGTTGTCAATTCATCAATAACAATAACAAATTTATCATCGTCTATTTTTTCGCATAATTTTATAATAGTCTTTATTTTATTTTTTTCAGTATCATCCCGCTCTAAACCATATTTTATTTCGATGCAACTTATTATTTCTTCTAAAATTTGTTCAGGATCTTCTATAATGATTGGACTTAAATCGCAATAACAAAAAGAAATATGATTAATTATTAAATTACGATGTAAAAATGCGGTTTTCCCTTTTCCAGAATCTGCGTGAATCCAAATATTATTTGCGCCTAATGTGATAAGAAAGTTCTTATCCACTTCTCGCTCCTCATAAAATGGTTCACAACTAATTTTATAGTTATTGAATAAAACAAGCCGTAAGTCAACATTTGGAGCATGAAATTGAGTTAATAAGGTGTTAAATTCTTCATAATTTATTATCTCGCAGAAATATTTCATTGGAACAAAACATATTTTACCATTTGCCCAATTCGGATGCTTTACTCTACTTTGAATGCCGATAATCGAGATATGATCTTTTTGTACTGAGGCAATCCCACCACCAGACATCCCTTCAATTTGCTCTTTATTTAATACATCATTTGTTAGTTGAGCATTTTGAGAATAATTTCCTGAAGCTTCTATTTCTCTAACATTGTATGTTGTATATTCTTCACCCAACTCTTGATCAAATTGATTTGGAAACCCATTTAAATAATAGCCATCGCTGATTATTGGAATATCATTTATAACAATTTTATCATATCCCGGCGACAAATAATCAATTTTTAATATTGCAGCATCAGCCTCTTTATGAGGAAAATATGTTACTCCTCTGATAAGCGTATAGTCTATCGGAGTCTTCGTCCACTTATCTCCAACATATTCTTGCCTAACAATCGATATTATTGTTCCATCGGGGATCGGAGGAATGATCTCATCATCCTTGTCCCTTGCCCCGTTTTCAAATAAATGCTTTGCGGTAAGTATATAAGTAAATTCATTACCATTAGATATTGGTTGGAATAAACATCCGCTACCATTATTTATCCGAACAGTGTAAAGTTTTAAACCATCTAATGTCATTATCTAATATTCTAATTCTTTTGTAACCTTTGCTTTAAATGGGTAATCATTACGATCCATATCGGTAAATATAGCATTTCGGACGTGTTCGTAGTTGAAGTGAAAGATGGCATCAGGTTTAACATTTACTATTCGAGCTAATGTTCTTTTACTTGGATGATTATATGAGGAACTATCGGTACTTATAATATAATTTTCTGTTTTTACAATTTCTAATAGTTCCTTGTTGGTATTAGCTTTACTGCCATGATGAGAAACCTTCAATACTTCAACTTCTAAAGGGTTGTTCTTACTAAAACCGCGCGTTTTTAATTGTTTTACTATGCCCTGGGGGTGAGAATCTGCCAAAAACAAAAAACGTTTATTGCCCGAAGTCAAGATAAAAGAAATCGAGCTTCCGTTTTTGATACTAGTATCTTGATAAAATCTAAAATCAGATCCGTTTTCTTCTTCAATTAAATCCTTGAGATTTTTATCCCAATCTTTTTCTTTTGCAGCAGTATATGCGGGATCACTGCTTTTTTCTTTATACTCCGTTAAAAGTTTTTTCAGATGATCGTCATTTGGTGAAAGAATTTGAATTTTTATACCGAACTCTTCAATATCTTCCCCTTGAATAATTATTTTCTGATTCCAAATTTTTTTCTCCAGTAAATAATCTTCAAATTGAATAGCCTCATGTACACCTGTTTGAGAATCAGAAAAAATATTTAAACCAACTTTCAAATATTCATTTTCAGGTTCATTGAGATGCCTAGCAATTGATTTTCCAGAGTTAAACCAAATATTTTTGACCAATTCATGCGCTTTATCGTCTAATTCAAACCATTTAAGTAGTCCACAAATATGATCATTGTCAATATGAGTTAGAATAAGTAAATCAATACATTCACTTTTCTTTTTTATAAAATCTAGCTCAGTTTTTAAATCTCCTTCAATGTTACTACTCTGGGAATAATATGTATCAGCAACACCTCCGTCAATTAATATATTGCGATCTTGCTTCCCATCATTAAAAGATAATAGAAGTGAATCTCCATTACCTGCTTGTAAAAATTTTATTTTCATACTTATTTGTATGTCTCTATAAAAAAATGTAGAATCTATCACTCATTGCTAAAAGTACATAAATTCCCCCGCTGCTGCACGAATCCTTTCGTGGCCTAAATTAACCTACTTCACATTCAACAACGTCCCACTTCCGCTTCCAAGCACCGTCGTCGGCATTACGCCGTCCCATTTCAGCACGCGCTGGTATTCAACATAGGTTTGGGTAATTTCCTGCTGCTTAAGGCTGATCGCTTTGGCGTCGGCCTGCGCTCGGATAACCACAGAAGCCGAATCTCCTTTCGCAAGCTGGATTTTTCTTTGCGCATCAGCCTGCGCCACACGTGCCTGCGCTTCCGCTTTAATGGCGTCGGCATCAGCGGTGGCTTTGTCTTCAATCGACTGGCGGATGGCTTTGGGCGGCTGAATATTGGTTTTCAACTGCGATACGAGGAACCATTTTCCGATGCGTTTGTTTACTTCCGACAGAATTTCAGCTTCGTAGGTTTCACGGTTGTTGAAGAGGTAATCAATCGAATGACGGTTCGCCACATCGTTGATCGCACCGATGATGGCGTTGTTGAGCCAGCCTTCCTGAATAGCTTCGAGTCCGCCCTTTTTATACGTGGAGCGCAGGTTGGTAAACATATCCGCCGCGGTGGATTCTTTCACCGAATAGTTGAACGAAGGCTTGATGGGGCAGGGGAAACCGCCTTTGGCCACGATAATGGATTCCGGATATTCGATATGACGCTGGTCGAGCGGTATTTCCTGGATTTCCTGGGTGTATTTATTGTAGAACACGACCCCGGAAACCTCTTCGGTATCAGACGCACCACGCTTGTCCCCCAGTAAGTTGATGAGCAAACCTTTGTGACCCACGCTGATCACGTCATAATTCATGGGCTGCAGCAGCGCTGCGATGCACGCGAAAAAGATGAAGGTGAGTGGTTTCCAGCGCACACCGTTCGGTACCTGTTTGCCGTTTCGGTCAGTGGAATAGGTGAGGATGTCGAGTTTTTTGGTTACGATGCCGATGATGACTACAAGGGCAATGACGAGCAGAAGAAGGAAAGTTAATGACATGAAATAATTTTAAAATATTAATTCGGAAAATACTTTAATTCTGCAAATCGTGCAAGCGTTTTTAATTATTTTAATGTTCGAAATATTAAATACTGTTAAAAATCATTAAATGTGTTAGTTGTGGCTAAACCTGAGGTAGGAATGTGGAAAGCTTTTTGCTGCATCGCGCTAAACCTTTAAAAAAATGAAAAGAGTATTAGTAAGCCTGCTGATCACGGTTTCTGTGCTTTCATTTGCACAACAGAAACCGGTGCGCGAAATATACAATTACACCACCCGCAACGATGCCGCTCTGGTGAAAGCCAAAACCGACCTGTTTCTGCTCGATGTGGTTTCATCCGGCCGCTTTTCCGTGGAGCCGATAAGTTCAGGCAGCGACCATCTCGACTTGTTTCTCGTAATGCCAGTGGAGGCGGGAAAGATCAAAAGCCGCGTGCGCTATGATTTCCTGAAAGAAGGCTTCGTGGTCTCACTGTCGAATTCACGCCTGATTACAAAGGACAACAAAACCATTAAGATTGACAACGAAAAAGACCGGAATCACAGTACGATCCTGAACAGTCTGAAAAACCTTGTCTTTAAAGCATACGAAAGGGAGATCTATAAATAGTCTCCTTTTTTTGTTTTAATTAATTGTGCCGGATTTTATCTTAGCGGTTCGCGCTTGTGCACCAACTTCTGTTTGAGCACTATGCAGATAATGCCCACAATCACGATTGTCACTACATCCAGCATAAATCTTTTGCTGAAGTTGGCCAGAAAATCCCAGTTCTGAATGTAAAGTGAAATGCCCATCGCCGCAGCTGCCGGAATGATGATCAGTGCGATAAGCGGACCCGCGATTACATTGGTACGGTAGGAGAGGTACATGATGATGCTTGCCGTAGCGGCTGCGAGTGAGAGTAAGATGTCTTTAAGTCTTAAATGCAGCATGCCTGCTGTGGCTTCGTTATGTGTGAAATCCGCTTCTTTTGCCAAACCGAAATTGACGAGTACCATAAACGTAAGAAATGAAGCGGCGATAAGTGTGAAGTAACCAAAGAATGTAGCTTTCAGCCCGGTGAGAAGTACATCGGTTTTTTTCAGCGCGATACCGAGCGGAATTTTGGCTAAAGGTTCCATACCCGGCGCGATAATAGAAGCCGCCACGAATGCGATGATAAGATCGTGGATTTCCGAAATGAAGCCTACCGAAGCGATTACGCCTCCGATGAACATCAGGATCAGATAATTCGTGGTCATACGTCCGTTGTGCCGCAAGCCGGTTTCCATCTCTTCCCAAATGGCTTCATCCACATCATGGTTGATTTCTTTTTGTTTCGAATGGTGCGTAAGGCTGGCGACCTCGGCGGTGGCAATTGAGAATTCGAGACCTTCGGTATGTTCACCAATCATTTTCAATACGTCATCTGTGCCGCGGTTGAGCACATGAATGACGAGGGTGTCGCCGGCGGGTTTCAGCGATGAATTTTCATGTACGCTGAGATGGATGACGTTCTGGTCGTTGAGTAAGGCTTTGGTAACAGCAGGAGTAGCGGTTGATGGAATGGAGGCTTCAATCGTTCTGTGCATAAGTTGGTTTTTGATGATTGCGGCAGAAAATTCCGCCGGATGAATATGATCAAAAACAAAAATTGCTCCGAACTTCGCCGCAGATTCGAACTTGAATTTAAAACGTTGCAGGCAGCGTTCGGCTTATCTCACTTTTTCAAGAAGATAAACCTGGGTTCCCGACATCATCAGGTTTCCTTCAAGCGTCAGGTTTTTCCCGCTGACATCGATGACTGAAATATAATTGCGCGAATTGTACTCGATATAGTTTTCACGTTCACCGTTCGCCGGATTTTTACCGAACTTAAAGTCATATTTCGTCCAGTCTTCTTTTTCACTGCTGCAGTGAACCGGTTTGAATTTACTGCGTTTTGCCTTAAACTCGATTTGTTCAAAACCTTCTGCACAATTGCTGTCAAATGAAGTTTCCGGATTTTCAGCTTTTTCAAATTCGGTGAATGAACCGTTGTAAATCCTCACGATTTTCCATTTACCATCGAGACGGTCTTCATCGATCTT
This sequence comes from Kaistella pullorum, assembly GCF_014837035.1. GTDB lineage: Bacteria > Bacteroidota > Bacteroidia > Flavobacteriales > Weeksellaceae > Kaistella > Kaistella rhinocerotis. The sequence goes on from NZ_JACSPS010000002.1 coordinate 244,966, forward strand.
ACCTTTGGCTTTGCTCACCGTCCACGCGATACCTTTCACGGTTCCTTTCACGGTTTTATAGGCTAGTTTTCCGGCACCTTTCACCACGCTGGCGGCGGTGGAAACTACGCAGGATTCCAGAATCAGGGCGCCGCAAAGAATAATAAGTACTTTTTTCATAATGCATTTATTAGCTAAGATAATGGTTTCAGCGCTAAAAAGTTTGATCACATCCCTATTGCCAAACAAAAACCACCGAAATGTCGGTGGTTTTGTCTTTTAGATCTGTTCAGATTAAAGTCTAGACTCGGTATCGTCGTTATACCATTTGTCATACGAGTAACGTGCGTCATCTTCGTTACGTGGTTTGTATCCCATGTAGATTCCACCGTCTTTGATCTCGTTTTCATAAATTTTGGCCTCATCTTCAGGTACACCTGCACCGGTAAGCGCGCCTACCAAGCCGCCAGTTGCCGCACCTGCGCCTGCGCCTGCAAGACCTGCAGCTAATGGACCGGCAATTACAAGTCCAAGACCTGGAAGAAGTACGTTAGAACCGATTGCTGCTACAGCACCTACTACGGCACCGATACCCCCACCGATCAGTGAGCCGGTAGCTGCGTTCTCTGCTACTTTATCGCCCAATTCAGAGTCGTGATCATTTTCAGTGAAATATCTATTGCGTGTATCATCAGACATCATCACGTTGATATCGTCTTTGCTGTATCCTCTGCTGTGAAGGTCTGAGTATGCATTGTCAGCTTCTTCTCTTGATCTGAATACGCGTGAAACATAATCGTTTCTGAATTCTGGTCTGTACTGTTGGTTTTCCATAACTTTAAAATTTTTAATGTTAATATTTTTGATTTGTTATGCCGCAGAACATTCAATTAAAATGCCATGCATGGCTGTTTTAACATTGTTTAACGTAACGGTGCTAAAGCGGAGATCCGCAGAAAACCAGCAGTTTGTTTGAATTTAAATTTGATTGTCAGTAAGTTGTCTGACGACGCCCGGAACAATTGAAGCGGAAATTAGCTGCCGAAGAATTTTTTAAGATTGAGTGCGGCCCGCTCAATGGTTTCTTTTTTCTTCGCAAAACAGAAGCGAAGGAGTCCGGTTTTCTGCCGGTCTCTATAAAAAGCGGAAAGAGGAACGGCTGCAACTCCGGCTTTTTCGGTGAGCCAAAATGCAAGTTCGCGGTCGTTGAGGTCTGTATCTTCTAATTTTAATAGCTGAAAATAGCCCGCGCCGGCTTTCTGATCAAAGCTGAACGGCAGACCGGCAAAACTTTCGGTGAAAAAATCGCGTTTGTGCTGCATCATTCTGCGGTTTTCTTTTACATCGAAAACCTCGAGATATTTTGCCAGCGCATACTGTGCAGGCGCATTTACACAAAACGCGGCGTACTGATGAACCCGCCCGAACGCGGCCAGTAATTCTGCTGATGCCAACACGTAGCCCACCTTCCAACCCGTCACATGAAACATTTTACCAAAAGAAAATATGCTGAAGCAGCGTTCGCACAGGTCCGGGTGATGAAATGCGCTGTAGAATGGGTTACCATCATAGGTTAAGATATCATAGACCTCGTCGGAGATCACGAAAATGCCGGTTCGCGTGGTGATTTCGGCAAGCTGATTCCAGTCGGATTGCGTCCACACGTACCCCGACGGATTGTGTGGTGAATTGACCATGATTGCCTTTGTTTTAGCGTTAACTGCATTTTTTAAAGCCTCAAAATCAACAGTGAAGTCATCCTTCAAGGAAACATAGACAGGCACACCACCATTTGTCTCGATGGACGGAACATAAGAATCGTACGAAGGTTCCAGCACAATCACTTCATCTCCGGGCTCGAGTACCGTGGCCAGCGCCATGAAGATCGCATAGCTCGCGCCGGGCGTAATCATGATGTTTTCAAGCTCAAGCTGAAGTGGAATTTCACGCTGACGGTTAAATGTAAGCAGATTTTCGCGCAGAACAGGCAGTCCGCCCATCGGTGGATATTGGTTGTAATGCAGATCAGAAGCTTCGCCAAGCAGTTTACGCAGTCGCGGATCGGTCTCGTAATCCGGAAAACCCTGCGAAAGATTCACCGCCCGATGTTTTGCCGCCAATGCCGACATTTCCGAGAAAATAGACATGTCCTGACCTGAATGTTTCCGTTTTATCATACTCAAATTTACTATATTCTGCATCGAAAAGACTTTAGAATTTTTTTATATTTTTAAACCTTCCAATTAAATAAGAATCTATGAAAAACATCTTTGTGCCGTTGCTTTCGGCGGTATTGCTGACAAGTTGTGCTACGACAAATTATTCCTATGACGGCCGTGCATTTCGCAAAGCGTATGAATCGATCAGCCAGGACGACCTAAAACGGGACCTTTATATCATTGCTTCCGATGAGATGGAAGGCCGCCAGACCGGCAGCGAAGGTCAAAAGAAAGCCGGCCGCTACATGATTGGTCAGTATCAGAAGATGGGTGTAAGTTTCCCCGCACCGCTCAAATCTTATTATCAAATGGTTCCGCAAGCCTTTATGCAGACCAAAACGCGCGGTGGCAGCCTGCCGGAATCTGAAAATATTCTGGCTTACATCCCGGGAAGCGAAAAGCCGGAGGAACTCATCGTGATCTCGGCACACTACGACCACGTCGGAACACGGGACGGGCAGATTTATAATGGTGCGGATGACGACGGCAGTGGAACGGTTGCCCTGATGGAAATCGCGGAAGCCTTTCAGAACGCCAAAAAGGCCGGACACGGGCCAAGAAGATCGGTCCTTTTCCTGCATGTGACGGGCGAAGAACATGGATTGATCGGTTCTGACTATTATTCCCAAAATCCGGTATTTCCGTTGGCCAATACGGTTGCAAACCTGAATATTGATATGATTGGCCGTTGCGATCCTGAGAATTGCGGAAAAGATTATGTATATGTAATCGGTTCAGAAATGCTGAGCTCAGATTTGAAGAAAATCAATGTGGAAGCAAATAATAAAACCGTAAAACTTGAACTTAATTATAAATATGATGATCCTGCAGATCCGCAAAGGCTTTATTACCGGTCTGATCATTATAATTTTGCAAAGCACAACGTGCCTGCTGCTTTTTTCTTTGATGGTATCCACGCCGATTATCACAAGCCGGGCGACGATTCAGACAAGATCGATTACGTCGCACTGCAAAAACGTACGCAACTCGTCTTTGCCACCGCGTGGGAACTGGCGAACCGCGCTGAAAGAATCGTAGTTGACGGTAAGAATACCCGTTGATACTGAATCAATAAATTAATTCCGCTGCAGACTGTAGCGGAATTTTTCTTTGTAAATTTGCCCTTCGGCCCCATAGTTCAACGGATAGAACAAAAGTTTCCTAAACTTTAGATACAGGTTCGATTCCTGTTGGGGCTACAAAATCCTTCCACAAATAAAGAAAATCCCACGCTTCAGACGTGGGATTGACAGATAATTTCATCTCATTTGTTTAGTTATACAACCACGAACAGTGAAGCCGACATCGCTTCTGTTTTTTAGATTTCAAAAATTTCAACTTCAGGATATATCTTAAAACTTGTCCCCTTCTTACTGCAAATGAACTGTTTAAAATATTCCAAAAGATGAACGAAATATTAAAATTCACAAGTTACTAACAATTTTTCGTGGATAACTTCTAAATTACGTAAGCTTCTCAACCAAAAATCGCGCGGTGTGTGACTTTTTATTTTTTATCAGTTCTTCCGGCGTTCCTTGGAACACCACCTCACCGCCATATTTTCCGGCCTCCGGACCAATGTCGATGATGTAATCTGCAGACTTGATGATATCCGGCTGATGTTCGATGACGATCACCGAATGCCCGAGTTCGATAAGTGCCTGCAGTGAGGTCAGCAATTTATTGATATCGTGGAAATGCAGGCCGGTAGAAGGTTCATCGAAAATAAACAGTGTCTTATCCGTCGTGACACCTTTCACCAGGAACGATGCGAGTTTGATCCGCTGCGCCTCACCACCGGACAGGGTAGAGGAGCTTTGCCCAAGCTGTAGATAACCAAGACCGACTTCCTGCAAAGGTTTCAGTTTGGTCACGATTTTCTGTTCGTTGTTGTCTTTAAAGAATTCAAGTGCCTCATCCACAGTCATGTGCAGGATATCGGCGATGTTTTTCTCATCAAACTTTATCTCAAGGATTTCGCTCTTGAAACGCGTGCCTTTGCAGGTTTCACATTCGAGTTCGATATCGGCCATAAACTGCATGGACACGTTGATCACGCCTTCGCCCTTGCATTCATCACAGCGTCCGCCGTCTACGTTGAAGGAGAAATGTTTAGGTTTTAAATTCTGAATTTTAGCGAGTTTCTGCTTTGAAAACAAGTCGCGGATGTCGTCGTAAGCTTTTAAATAAGTTACCGGATTTGACCGCGATGATTTCCCGATGGGGTTTTGATCGATCAGTTCAATATTTCTGACGAGTTTTTTCGGAAATTCTACCGAATCGTAATCACCTTTTTTACCGCCCATTCCAAGCTGGATCTGAATCTCGTTCGTCAGGATTTCCTTCATTAAAGTCGATTTTCCGGAACCCGAAACACCCGAAATCACCACCAGATTCTCAAGCGGAATGTTGACGTCAATGTTCTTAAGGTTGTTTTGCCGCGCACCTTTTATTTCGATGAATTCTTTGGCTTTGCGCCTTTTGGCCGGAACTTCGATCTGTAATTTTCCGGTAAGATATTGCGCGGTAAGCGATTCGGAATCTTTCAATTCTTCAAAATTACCCGCAAAAACCAGTTCGCCCCCCAGATAACCGGCTTCCGGACCGATGTCGATGATGTAATCTGCCGCGCGCATCACGTCTTCGTCGTGTTCTACCACGATTACCGTATTGCCCAGGTCGCGAAGGTTTTTCAGTACTTCGATGAGGTTTTCGGTGTCACGGGAGTGGAGTCCTATTGAAGGTTCATCCAAAATGTAGATCGAGCCTACAAGCGAACTTCCGAGTGATGTCGCGAGATTGATCCGCTGGCTTTCACCGCCGGAAAGTGTGTTTGATGTCCGGTTTAAAGTAAGATATCCGAGCCCAACTTTGAGCAGGAAATCGAGACGCGTGGTGATTTCGTAGAGTAGCCTTTTTGCAATCTCAGCATCGTGTTCGTTGAGTTTCAGCGAATTGATCAGCGGCAGCAATTCGTCGAGCGGCAGCTCTATCATTTCCTGGATGTTGTGGCCATCGATCTTTACCCACTGGGTTTCTTCGCGCAGTCGCAGACCCTCGCAGGACGGACACAGCGTCTTGCCGCGGTATCTGGAAAGCATCACGCGGTACTGGATCTTGTACAGATTTTCTTCCACCATTTTGAAAAAACTGTTGATGGATGGGAAGTTTCGCGTTCCGTCGCCTTTCCAGAGATAATTTTTCTGCTCTTTCGTCAGTTGAAAATAGGGCTTGTGCACCGGAAATGAAGTACCGACCTTCTTTACAAAAGATTTCTTCCATTCGCCCATGCTTTCACCTTTCCAGCTTGCCACCGCATCTTCAAAAACCGACAGGTTCTTATTTGGAACCACCAAATCTTCATCAATGCCGATTACTTTACCGTAACCTTCACATTCGGGACAGGCACCATAAGGATTATTAAAACTGAAAAAATGGACATTAGGTTCCATGAACTCACGTCCGTCGAGTTCGAATTTATTTGAAAATTCGGTGATCTCAGCGGTCTCGGTATTTTTTAAAGAACAGTAACCATGACCTTCGTAAAATGCCATCTGTATTGAATCCGCAAGCCGCTGCAGGAAACTTTCATCTTCCTCATACCGGAATCTGTCGATGACCAGGAAGATTTCCATGTCTTTTTCCGGCACGAAACCGAAACTTTCCAGATCCTCTATTCCTGCGACATTCCCATTTACCTCAAGCTTCGTGAAACCGGAAACCTTCAGCGTGTTCAGCAATTCCTGAAATTTTTCAGTTTCAAATTTAAGCGGACTTCTGAGCAGGAAATCCTGGTTTTCATTCTGTTTGATGTGCTCAATCACATCCGTCACCGAATCTTTTTTTACTTCCCGTCCGGAATCAGGCGAAAAAGTGCGGCCCACGCGCGCGAAAAGCAGCTTTATGTAATCATAGATTTCGGTGGACGTACCCACGGTGGAGCGCGGATTAGATGAAATCACTTTTTGCTGTATCGCGATTGAAGGTGCAAGCCCTTTGATATCATCAATTTTAGGTTTTTCGAGCTTTCCCAAAAACTGCCGTGCGTAAGAGCTTAAACTCTCCACATACCGGCGCTGTCCTTCCGCATAAATCGTGTCAAATGCCAGTGAAGATTTGCCGCTTCCGGAAACACCCGTGATTACGACAAGCTTATTCTTCGGAATCAGTACATCAATGTTTTTCAGGTTGTTGAGATGTGCGTTTTTAACGAAAATCTCTTTTTTTATATCTATTTCTGTAGTACTCATGTGTAAAATTGGAACCCACAAAATTACGCTTTTTCCACCGAATTCATTTTAAAAGGCGGCATTGCTCAATCCGGAAAATTTTAAGATATTTGCAGTACAAATTTGTAACAATCATGAAAAAGTTTTTTAATGATCTGCTTACACATTTGATGAGAAAAAGATAAGTAGTTTTATGTCTAATTTCTTAAAACGCAAAAGTGTAATCTGAAAAGGTTACACTTTTTTTGGCTAAACCAAAAAGTGCTATTTTTGCCCGATGAAAAAATGCCTGTTATTTCTCGTGTTTGCGCTTTTCTTCGGCAAATTAAGCGCTCAGGAACATATTTCGAGTTTCAATAGTGTTTCTGTTACCTATAATTTTCATCCGAAATTCTATCTTTTTGCGGAAGGTCAGCTGCGTGGAATCGAAGATTTCTCATACCCCGATTATTACGAGATCAAGGGTGGGCTTGGCTACAAACTTACGCCCAATCATAAGCCATTCATCGGTATCGGACGCTATGCGACTTACGCAGACCGGAAGCTTGATAAGGAAGAATTCCGTGTCTGGCTTCAGGATGTGGTAGATTTTAAAGCAGGCCGCGTAAAGTTCGAAAACCGTGTGCGGGCAGAAAAAAGTTGGTTTTATGAGCCGCAGACCGATGAAGTTTCAGACCGGATCCGTTTGCGCTACAGGCTCAATCTCACTGTGCCGCTGAATTCTGCCAAGGTTGAAAAGGGAACCATCTTCGCGAATGCTTATGAGGAAGTCTTCTTCGTGACGACGCAGGAGCCGCTGTTCGCACGGAACCGTGTTTATGGTGGTTTCGGGTATCAGATCGATGATCATTTCGGCATCGCGTCCGGCTATCTTTGGCAGCGTGAATTTGCACTGTCCGGAAACAAAAATGTGCATTTCCTGTATCTCGCACTGAATATTACAATAGACGGTTCAGACGAGAAGGAATACGGTTTCCCGGGCGCGGATTAGTGTTGATAACTTTTGCGTAAAGGCCGTTTTTATATTTTAGGATTATTGCGGTTTTTTGCTTCAAATCGTTATATTTGTCAAAATATTTTTCTAAAATGAAGCGTCCACGTTTCATTTGACCTTAAAAAAATAAATATATCCAAATGAAATTTATTGTTGCAAGTGGGGAGTTACAGAAAGCACTGAATACGGTGAGTGGTGTGATTTCCAGTTCCCAGTCACGGCCGATTCTCGAAAACTACCTCTTTGAAATTGACGAAAACAACCTTAAAATAACGGCCTCCGATGGCGAAACCACGCTCATAAATTCCATTGAAGTACGTTCAGACGATACGGGGAAATTCGCCGTGCCTGCCAAGATCTTTCAGGATTTTGTGAAGACTTATGGCGAACAGCCTTTGACATTATCTGTAAAAGATGCGGAAGACGGCAATGGCAGTATCCTGGAGATACTGGATGAAAAAGACAACTTCGCGGTGGCGCTGGATCATGCTGAAGATTATCCGGAAGTTCCGGAATTTGATGCCTCCCAAAGTGTTCAAATCTCAGCCGGCGTTCTTTGCGAAGCACTTACCAATACGCTTTTTGCGACAAGCAACGATTCATTGAGACCAGTGATGACGGGCGTTCTCTTCCAGTTTAAAGAAGACGAAACCAATTTCGTTTCCACAGATTCTCACCGTTTGGTGGTTTACAAAAGAAGCGACCTTGGAAATCCGGAACCGATTGAGTTCATCATGCCGAAAAAGCCGCTTTCAATCTTTAAAAACATCCTTGCGAACTCCAGCGAAGATGTGAAGATTGAATTTAATGAAAACATGGCCAAATTCACATTCGGAAACAATATCTGGATCTGCCGACTGATTGACGGTAAATATCCGAACTACTCCGCGGTAATCCCAAAAGAGAATCCGAATGTACTGACAATCAACAGAAGCCTGTTGCTGAGCTCGATCCGCCGTGCTTCGATCATGTCAAACAAATCGACAAATCAGGTGAGATTCAAGCTTTCGGGCAATATTTTACATTTGCACGCTGAAGATACCGAGTACGCAAACAAAGCAGACATGCAGATTCCGTGCGATTACAACGGTGAAGACATCAACATCGGTTTCAGTTCTAAATTCCTTACCGAAATGCTATCTGTACTGAGTTCCGACGATATCACGATGAAAATGTCGCAGCCGAACAGACCGGGCATCATCGAGCCGGTGGACGGACTGGAAGACCAGGAAAATATCCTGATGCTTTCTATGCCGGTGATTGGAATGTAAAAAGCATCTAACAGTTAAAAAACTATCATTTGAGATTCGAATTTTTCGGGTCTCAATTTTTTTTTAGGCGCTGAAAACACGATATTTGCAGACCGGCGAAACCATGTTTATTTCGGCGGTTATTCTTAAATTATTTTTAAAAATGAAAATTTCACACAGCTGGCTTCAGGATTATATTCAAACAGATTACAGACCGGAGAAAATCGGGGAATATCTTACAGACATCGGTCTTGAGGTTGAGGGTATCGAAAAATTCGAGTCCGTAAAAGGCAGTCTTGAAGGAATTGTGGTCGGAAAAGTGCTTACGTGCGAGCAGCATCCGAATGCGGATAAACTTAAGAAAACCACTGTAGATGTGGGCAACGGAAAGATCCTGAATATCGTTTGTGGTGCACCGAACGTAGCTGCCGGGCAAACGGTTCCTGTCGCGGTGGTCGGAACTCAGCTTTATCTGAACGACGGTAGTCCGCTGGTGATAAAAGAAGCAAAGATTCGTGGCGAAGTGTCGCAGGGAATGATCTGCGCGGAAGATGAAATGGGTCTGAGTGACGACCACGGCGGCATTATGATCTTAGATGGTGATCAATACGAAGTAGGTAAAAATTTCGCTGATTATTTTGATTTGTCTAATGATTCAGTCTTTGAAATTGGCCTCACACCTAACCGTACAGACGCGATGTCACACTACGGTGTAGCACGCGACCTGAATGCATTTTTAAGTTCAAACCAGCTGAAATCGGAGTTCGCGAAGCTCGACTCGAAAACCGTAACCTCGTCCGGAAGCACTGAATTTACGCTTGAAGTGGAAGATTCTGCGCTTTGCCCGCGTTATATTGGCGCTGTCATCGAAAATGTGAAAGTTGCTGATTCGCCAGATTGGTTGAAAAACAGACTGAAAGCAATTGGCTTAAGCCCTATCAACAATATCGTTGATATTACAAATTATATTTTACACGGCCTCGGGCAGCCACTTCACGCGTTCGATGCAGATAAAATCGCCGGGCGGAAGGTGATAGTGGGTGTAAGCCAAAAAGAAACGAAATTCACGACATTAGACCATATAGAAAGGACGCTGAACGGCACCGAGATCATGATTAAAGACGGCGACGGGGAGGCGATGTGTATCGCCGGTGTTTTTGGCGGTGAAAATTCGGGTGTTTCTGAAAATACAACCACCATTTTTCTGGAAAGTGCTTACTTCAATCCGGTGGCGGTGCGTAAGGCAGCGAAATATCACGGTTTGAATACCGATGCGTCCTTCCGTTTTGAGCGCGGTGTAGATCCGGAAATTACCCGGACAGCCCTTACGCATGCCATTTCAATGATTGGGGAAATCGCTGGTGGAGCCATGGCCGGCGATCTGCTGGAACATTATCCGGAAAAAATCGAAAGTCATTATGTGATTTTAAGATTTTCAAAGGTTGAGCAGATTTTAGGAACAAAAATTCATAAAGAAAAGATAAAGGAGATATTAAAATCACTTGAAATTACCGTTTTAAATGAGATTCAGAACGGGCTTGAACTATCTGTGCCAGCCTACAGAGCTGATGTAACGCGCGAAATAGACGTCATCGAGGAGATTTTACGTATTTACGGGTATAATAAAATTGATTCGCAGAGTAAAATCGCTTTTACACCAGCCAAACTTACGCCGGATGACCAGGATGCGCTGGAAAACGCATGGGCCAGGATGCTGCAGAGCAATGGTTTTAATGAAGTAATGAACAATTCATTAACCTCACTGAAGGATGAATCCGACGCGGTAAAACTTCTGAATCCACTGAGCAGCGACTTGCAGTTTATGCGCAAATCTTTACTGGAAGGCTTGCTTGAAAATGCCGATTACAACATCAAACGTAAAAATGCTGACATCAAATTTTTCGAGCTTGGCAAGATCTACCACAAAAAGGAAAAGTATCTGGAACGTAAGCAGCTTGCGATCCTGGTTTCCGGCCGTGATGCCGCAGAAAACTGGCTTTCGCCGAAATCAGCGACAGACTTTTACCGCATGAAATCGTACCTGAAAGTGCTGACGGATAAACTCGGTTTAAATATTGAAGAAAAATCGTTGGAGGACGCCAGATTTTCTGATGCTTTGGAGTTACTTGCAGGCGGCAAAACTATTGCCAGACTTGGGAAAGTGGCACCGCAGTTGCTGAAAGATGCCGACATTGAGCAGGATTGTTTTTACGCGGAACTTGAACTGGAAACTTGCCAGACTTTGCGTGCTACAGGTACATTTAAATTCAATGACATTCCGAAATTCAATAAGATCCGCCGCGACCTAGCGTTGCTGGTAGACCGAAATGTATCGTATGCGGAACTGTTTGACCTGGCGAAGAAAAATCCGTCGAAATACCTGCGGAGCATCAATCTGTTCGATGTTTACGAAGGGAAAAACCTGCCAGAAGGCAAGAAGTCTTACGCAATGAGTTTCGAACTTTTAAATAAAGAGAAAACGCTTGAAGAAAAAGATATTTCAGAAGTAATGAATTCGTTGGTTAATTCGTTTAAGAAAGAGTTTGGAGCTGAGCTTCGTTCGTAACGGGCGAAAATTTGCAGGTAAGTCGGCTTTCAGTCCGGTTTTACGTTGAAGATAGGCCGCGGTAAATTTTTAAATACTTAAATTTGATTAAAGAAACATTATGAAAAATATTTTTTTAGCCCTGTTCGCTGCAGTTTCAATCGCGTCTTGTACTACCATGTCGAGTTCGAGAGTTGGCAGTTCACAGGCGAATATCGCAAATACAAAATGGGTTCTGGCCGATGATGTGGCAGGCAAGAAACCGACATTGAATATCGAGTCCGCCCGAGTGACCGGCAACGGCGGCTGCAACAGCTATTTTGGTGAACTCGTTTTAGACCCGACAGCCGGGAACTTCACCGCAAAAAATGTAGGAGCAACCAAAATGGCCTGCCAAAATATGGACGTGGAGAGCAACTATTTCCGTATGCTCAATGAAGTGAACAAATACGTTGTAAATGGCAATGTGCTCGAACTTTACAGAGGAAATTTGTTGCTACTGAAGTTCAATAAACAGTAATAAACAACAAAACACCACAAAAAAAAGGAACCTTTTTCAGGTTCCTTTTTCATTTATTCAGCGTCTTCCTCTTCGTCATATTTTGCGAGTTCTTCGTCGCACCATTTGAAGCCGGCTTCTACCACCTTTGTTGCTTCATCTGCCATGGTTTCTTCATCGTCACCCTGCAGGTCATCCAGCCATTCCACTTCCTCTTCTTCTACGTTCAGGATATAGCGCGGATACTCCGTATGAACAACAAAAAGGTCTTCAGGAAAATCTGAATTGTCGGCTAATAAAAACTTTGGTAATTTCATAATATTTATTTTTACTGTTTTCAAAAATACTAAAATTTTATTGAAACTTATTCGTGTCAATTTTTATTTTGCGCAAAACTTTGTGCGCCGTCAGCGTGGTTTTTTGCAGTGTGTCTTTCGGGTTTTCGGTAAACCGGATGTTTGGATTTACCGTACTCAGCAGTTCGGCGATTCGGGTGGCAGAAAAGTTCGAGTCCTCTCCGCGGTAAAATTTCAAAGGCGCATCCCGGAGTTTTTCCTGATCTAAAAGTTTGGCCGCCGCACGGCGGTTTTCGAGAAAATTTCCGCGTGAAAGGAAGATGAATATCAATCCTGTAAGCAAACTGATGGCTGGCACCAGATAGGTCAGTTTACCGAAAACCTGATAGAGCTTTTTAAAATAAACCAGCCAAATCAGGAACGTAAACGGAGCGAGTAAGCGGTAATCGAGCGCATCTACAACGTAAACGAACTGCACCAGGAATGTACACACGATTCCCGTGACGCCGATAAACACTAAAAACCATTCTGTTTCTGAAGGTTTATTCCGGATGAACAGGATGGCGGCAAATACTATATTTAATATTCCGACGCCAAAAATCGCGAAATTGACGATACCGCCGCCGGGTTTCGCGATATGGATGAATGGATTGAAAGCGGTTGTCATGCCGCGGAAAAACTCGGTCATGAACTGTGAAGTAGACGAAATTTTCAGCTCTATCACATTTCCGAGATATTCAGGATTGAAATGATCGATAAACATTACTTTATACAGTGCGACGAAAAGAAATCCTGTTAATGCCGCACCGATGAAGTTTTTGCTGTAATGTTTCCTGTAATTGATGAGCCCAAACAACAGCAAGCCACCCATAAAAAAAACGGCCGGATATCTAACCAAATAAAGCAAAATTAATGAAACGGATAACTGAATAAATGCCTGAAAACCACTGCTTTGTCCGATTATCTGAAGTCTCGCCACATACAGAAATACGAATACAAACGGCAACATCAGTGCTTCACTGAGTGTCGCCGCAAAGATGGACACGAAACTGAAAAGGCTGCATACGATGATGGTTTCCCGAAGATAAAATTTGGCCCTTTTCGCAAGATATATCATCGCAATGAGTGCCAGGATACCGACCACTTTGCTGGCCCAGAATTCACCCCAACCAAACAGCGTAAAAAATTTGATACTCAGCGGATAGCCGAGCGGCGTTGTGGTATTATCAATAACAGGAATGACATGCGAAGTCCGCATAAACCGGATCGAATCTGGCGTTACGCGGCCTTTCTCATTAAGCAGGATACGCAAGACAATCATCACAACCGTAGCGGCGAAAAGCCCAATGTGAATCCTGTTCTCAAGAAGTTTTCTCCGCATTGCGAATTTTTTACTTTGGCAAAAACATCTTTGAAACTTTTTCGGCCTTTTTGCTTTCGCTGTAGTCGTAAAAGCCTTCACCCGATTTCACGCCGAGTTTGCCGGCGGTCACCATATTTACCAACAGCGGATTGGGCGCATATTTAGGGTTTTTGAAACCATCGTACATCACATTAAGGATTGCAAGGCATACGTCAAGCCCGATAAAGTCGGCCAGTTGAAGCGGTCCCATCGGGTGTGCCATCCCAAGTTTCATTACCGTATCTATTTCTTCTACGCCGGCCACGCCGTTATACAGTGTTTCGATGGATTCATTGATCATTGGCATCAGGATTCGGTTGGCAACGAAACCCGGATAATCATTCACTTCAACCGGTGTCTTACCCAAGTTTTTGGACATTTCATACACCGCTTCAAATGTTTCGCCCGAAGTAGAGTAGCCTTTGATGATCTCAACAAGTTTCATGATCGGAACGGGATTCATGAAATGCATGCCGATCACTTTTTCCGGACGGTTGGTTACTGACGCGATTTTTGTGATCGAGATCGAGGATGTATTGGTCGCGAGGATGCAGTTTTCAGGTGCCAACTCATCCATCTGTCTGAAAATCTTAAGTTTCAGGTCAAGGTTTTCGGTAGCGGCTTCTACGATCAGATTGACATTCGGAGCGGCGTCTTCAAGCTTCGTGAAAGTCGAAATATTGGCCAGTGTTGACGATTTCTGTTCTTCAGTAAGATTTCCTTTCGCCACAATCCGGTCAAGATTGGCGGTGATGGTTTTCAGTCCTTTTTCCAGCGCTTCATTTGAAACATCAACTAAATTTACTTTAAAACCTGTCTGCGCGAAGGTGTGCGCAATTCCGTTACCCATCGTTCCGGCACCGATAACTACAATATTTTTCATGTTTAATATTTTTTTTAAAAAGCTAATAATTTTTTAGATATGATTTTCCTTCTTCGAGGATTTCAATTCCTTTTGAAGTCCTGAATTTTGTTTTAATAAAGTCTCTTTTACCATCGAGACGGTTCAGGAAAACCGAAAAATGCAGATGCGGCCCGCTGGAGTAGCCTGTATTTCCGCTGTAACCGAGCAGTTGCCCTTTCGTAACGGAATCGCCCTTTTTCACCACCACACCTTTAAATTTAAGATGTGAATAGTCTGCGAATGAACCGTCGCTGTGCATGATGAGGATTCGGTTGTTAAGCTTCACGCAGGAGATTGAGGGGCAGCTTTTGGTATTGTGATCGATGACTTCCGTCACTATTCCCTCACGCGCGGCCCAGATTTCGTCACCAATCTTTAAATCAAAATCCAGTGAAAATTCCCCAGTGTGCGAAAATTTACCGTTGTAACCCTGATAAATCCTCTGCGTTTTGCCCGTGGGATAGGGAAGGTCATAAATATACGTGTCATCAAAGGTTTCCAAAGTTGCATCACCAAAATTGAATGTGTTGGTGTAAGAAAATTCATTCGAAGCATTCACTTTAATTGGGCTCAGTTTTGCGACCGGAAACTTTTTGGTGTACGGCGGAATGACAACTGTTTGCCCGTTTGGCAGCGTATTGTGTAGATTGACCAGTTTAAAATTAAATTTTGCAGACATTGGCATCGGTTCGTCATTGTCTGCATAAAGGTAAACCTCGCGGTTGCTGATTTCATGAAAGAAGCGGATCTTCCAGTTCTGCTGCGCAAAAACGTTGAGGAAACTGATTAAAAAAACAATAAAAAGACTGCGCTTCATCCGTTAATTTTTTTGGCTGAAATGTTTAAAAACAACTTCCGAAATGTCCGCAATGATGCCGGTGTTCACCTGCTCGCTTTCCATAGAATCTGCAACGAAAACGCTGATCGCGTACTGTTTTCCGTTAGGTAATGTCAAGATTCCGATGTCGTTTTCCGCAATCGTCTTGCCCTGCCTGTCTTTGCCCGAAGAGCCGGTTTTATGCGCAACCACAACGGTTTGCGGAAGTTTAGCGACGAGTTTGTTCTTGCCGGTTGAAGTTTCCAGCATTGTGTTCATCAGAAAATCGGTCGAACTTTTCGACAGAATTTTTCGGTCTGCAAATGCTTTCAGTAAATTATTGGCTGCATTGGTGGTCGTAACATTCTGATACATGTATTCAAAACCCTTATGCATCTGGTCTTCGTTTACTGCGATAGTGAAACCTTCTGCGCCTTTGCTGCGTAAGATAATTTCGGTATTCCGGGGTCCGCCAATTAGTTCAAGCAGGATGTCGCAACCGTTGTTATCGCTTTCTGCGACGGTATATTTAATTAAAAGACTAAGCGGCATTTCGAAATTTCCGTTCGGAAACATTTCGCGAATCGGGCTCCAGGTATCTTCTTTAAGGTCTGTTTTTTTTATTAAAATGTTTTGATCAAGGCTTAATTTTCCTTGGTCAACCTGACTTAAAACCGCCAGCGCCACATGGAATTTGACCACGCTGAGCATTGGCAGCTGCCTGTTGCCATTAATGCTGAAAGATTTATTCGTTTCAAAATCCAGTATGGAAACGGCCACAGTGGCGTTCTTGTTTTTGACGATTTCCCTGATCTGTTTATTTAAATTCTGACCTGACCCTAAAGTGGAGACAAAAATCAACAGAATTGAAACGGTTTTTTTCATAATCAGCTTTGTTTAAAGGCTTCGGCTATACGTTTTGCCCTCCGAAAGGTACACCGGAACCTTGCTGCCCGCAATATTAAATTTAGTTTTAAAATATCTTCTGCCACCATCCATTTTCGGAATGAAAACTGAAAAATGTAGATGCGGACCTTTAGACCAACCTGTATTTCCGCTGAAACCGATGTGCTGACCTTGCCCGACTTCGTCCCCAACTTTCACCACCGAACCGTTCTGACGGAGATGTACATATTCGGCAAAAGTACCGTCGGAATGAAGAATGATAATTTTGTTATTGAAGTTGGCGCATTCCTTCGTCATGCAGTTCCGGTTGTTGTTGGTAACCACCGTCACCACCTTTCCGCCGCGCGCCGAAAATACTTTGTCGCCTGTCTGCAAGCTGAAATCAAGAGAACTTGCATCCTGATGCGAGAATTTACCGTTATAACCTTGATAAATGCTGTGTTTCTTGGTTATTTCAAATGGCAAAGTGTACACAAAATGTTCATCGGTGTTTCCTGTATTTACATCACCTAACACATAGTATGCATCGTAGGCGAATTTTGTGGGTTTCGTTCTGTCGACCGTTTTTATATCGCTCAGCGCAAACTTCTTCGACTGCGCCGGAATGACAATCACACTTTTATCCGCCAGTGAGGAGCTCATATTATCTGCCGTGAAAGAAAACTCTACAGAAACAGGCGCTAATTCGTCGTTGTCAGCGTAGATCGTGACGCTGTTGTTCACTTTTTCACGGTATAATTTAAGTTTGATGGTGTCTTGGGAATAGAGGAGTGCAGAACAGAACAGAAATAACAGGAAAATATTTTTCATTTATAATTTTTCAAATTTTAAGTTCAGCTGATCATTTTTACGATTTCGAGTGCAACTTTCAGGGCTTCTGTGCCGTCTTCCAGTGAAACTTCTACATTTTTATTTTGCGCAATGGCATCTGCAAAACTTTCAAGTTCATCTAAGATGGCGTTATTTGGCTGAATGCTCGGATACTCAAAAATGATCTGATTGCGCTCGCCTTCGGCATTTTCGATGATCATATCGAAGTCTGTGGGGTTTTCAGGTGCTTCTTTCATCTTGATCACCTCCGCCTTTTTCTCGAGAAAATCTACCGAAATATATGCGTCTTTCTGAAAAAACCTCGATTTTCTCATCGCTTTCATCGAAATCCGAGACGTAGTGAGATTGGCCACGCAGCCGTTCTCGAATTCGATCCTCGCATTGCAGATATCGGGAGATTTTGAAACGACGGCCACGCCGGACGCATGGATGCTTTTCACTTTAGATTTCACGATGGAAAGCAGAATATCCAAATCATGAATCATCAGATCTAAAACCACTGAAACGTCGGTCCCGCGCGGATTGAATTCAGCCAAGCGGTGAATCTCGATGAACATTGGGTTTTGGATGAAGGCTTTGGAACCGATGAACGCAGGATTATATCTTTCGACGTGTCCTACTTGCGCTTTAATACCGAATTCGCGGCATTTGTGCATGATTTCTTCGGCCTGCTGCAGGGTTTGCGTAACCGGTTTTTCTATAAAGAAATGTTTGCGGTTTTCTATCGCCATCAGCGCATAATCGTAGTGATAAAGCGTTGGTGTGACAATGTCGAGCATATCGATTTCATTCAAAAGTTCCGTGAAATCTTCGAAATACCGGTAGCCAAATTCGGCTTCTATTTTTTTGCCGTTCTCGCGGTCAGCGTCGTGAAAGCCGATCAGTTCGTACTTTTCTGACTGTTTTAAAAGTCTTAAATGAATTTTACCCAAATGTCCGGCGCCCACCAGTCCTGCTTTCAGCATAGAAAATATATTTTCGGTAAAGATAAAAAATTCACGCGGAGAATTGTTGCGCAGAGGCATTTCCGGATTCGGAAATCTCGACTCTATTCAGTAGTTTTGTGGCATGCAGGATTCATTTTTACATAAAGGAAAGAGAAAATTCTTGGTTGAATATCTTCGTGAGAAAATTGGCATCACCGATGAGAAGGTACTAGAAGCGATCAATACAGTGCCGCGTCACCTTTTTCTCGAAAGTATTTTTGAAGATTATGCCTACGAAGACCGTGCATTCCCAATCCTGGCGAAACAGACAATCTCTCATCCTTCCACCGTGGCGGAGCAGACTGAACTTCTTGAACTTAATGAAAAAGAGAAAGTGCTTGAGATCGGCACCGGCAGCGGATTCCAAACAGCGGTTCTGGTCGCGATGAATGCCTGGGTTTACACAGTGGAGCGCCAAAAAGACCTGCACGATTTTGCGCATAAGAAACTTCGTGAACTTCATCTTCGGCCTAAATTCCAGAGTTTCGGTGACGGTTTCGCGGGTTTGCCAACGTTTGCGCCTTTCGATAAAATTCTTGTGACCTGCGGCGCGGAGACATTGCCAACAGAACTTCTGCACCAGCTAAAAATCGGTGGAAAAATGGTCATTCCACTAGGCAAAACCGATGAACAGATCCTTACGCGTTTCACCAAACGTTCTGAAAAGGAATTTGAAAAAGAAGAATTTGGTGCGTATAAATTTGTGCCCATGCTGAACAGCACGAATGGCTAAAATTCAGTACTGAAATTCTGTGATGTTACGCGAATGTTAAACTTTTGCAAACGCGGAAATAACATTCTGGAAATTCGCTTTTTAAGATTATACAACGTATTTTTGCGGCTATTCAGTTTTAATGCGGCTTTCAGTGGCTGCGTAAGTTATCTTATAATGAAAAAACTTCAGAGTATTCTTATCTCAACCCGCACCATGGCGGTCCTGTTGCTTGTTTATGCTTTCTCTATGGCTTACGCCACCTTCCTTGAAAACGATTACGGCACACCTACAGCAAAAGCGCTTATTTATGAAGCGAAATGGTTTGAATTGGTCATGCTGCTTCTAATCCTGAACTTTATCGGAAATATCTCAAGATACCAACTTTGGAAACGAGAAAAATGGCCGGTTTTGGTCTTTCACCTTTCGTTTATTTTAATATTTATCGGCGGTGCGATCACACGTTACATAAGCTATGAAGGCATCATGCATATCCGCGAAGGTGAAACTTCGAATGAGGTGATCACCGATAAGAATTTCTTTAAGATACAGATTGAAGAAAAAGGTGACATCCTGAACTATCAGGATATTCCTTATCTGATGTCGCCGCTTCACAAAAATTTCAGCGCCAATTACGATTATCACGGCAAAAAAGTTTCGGTAAAAACAATAGATTATCTGCAAAGGAAAAAAGACAGTCTGGTAGCGGATAACAACGGTACAGAGTTTCTACATATCGTGTCTACAGGGCAGAATGGTCGTGAGAATATTTACATAAAACCCGGTGAATCAAAATCGATCAACGGAACGCTGGTGAGTTTTAACAGACCGATTGAAGGTGCTGTAGAATTTGACAATACTTCAGGGCCTCTGATGATAAAAACACCGGTTGACGCTGAATACATGACGATGGCAACGCAGGCAACCGGCACCACGAAAAAGGATGAATATCAGCCGCTCGTGCTCCGCAGCTTGTATACCGTGAATGACCTTAAACTGGTAGTTCCGGATGGCCTGAAAAAAGGTAAACTCATTGCTTATGAAGGAGACCGCAAAAAAGACAAGGACGTTTCAGATCAGCTGACAGTGGAAGTACAGGGACCAAAAACCAAGGTAAATGTCGATTTGCCGGTTGAAAAGGGAAATCCGAATGCCTTCAAACAAATTTCGCTGGACGGGATGAATATCATTCTAGGTTTCGGACCGAAAGTTTACAAAACGCCGTTCTCGCTGAAACTCGACGATTTCGTAATGGAAACCTATCCGGGAAGTTCATCACCAAGTGCTTATGAAAGCCACGTGCAGATCATCGATAAAGGAACGCAGACGCCTTATAAAATTTATATGAACCACGTACTGAACCACGGCGGTTACCGCTTTTTCCAGGCGAGTTTTGACCCGGACAGACAGGGAACTGTTCTGTCGGTAAACCATGATTTCTGGGGAACCTTGATCACTTATATTGGTTATGCTTTCCTGTTCATCGGGATGTTTGTGATATTCTTCTGGAAAGGAACACATTTCTGGAAACTGAACAAGATGCTTAAAGACGTTAACCGCAAGCGCGTTGTTTCAGTGCTGCTTATTCTTTTGAGTTTAAATTTAAGCGCACAAAAGATTGATACGCACGGGACCGACGGAGCGCCGAAAACTTCGCAACAGAGCCATTCTGCAGATGACGGACACGGGCACGGAAGTGAAGCAGATTTACTTATAGAAGAACCTGCGCCTAAAAAACAGCAGAATTCGCTGGCTTTGCGTTCACCAAAACCTATTACTGCTGACGAAATCATCGCAAGAAACACCATTAGTAAAGAACACGCTGATAAATTCGCGTATCTGCTGGTGCAGAACTATGAAGGACGTATTGTTCCGATGAACACGCAGGCGCTGGATGTGCTTCGGAAACTCTACAAGAAAGACGCCTTCCGCGGAACGGGTGGTAAACACCTCACGGCAAACCAGTGGTTTCTTTCAATCAACACCGATACGGCTAGCTGGACGATGGTGCCAATTATCAAAGTTGGTACTAAAGGAGGCGAAGAATTAAAGAAAAAAACCAAAGCCAACGAAGACGGCTACACCTCGCTGATGTCGCTTTTCCCGGCCGATGCGCAGGGTAATCTGCATTATGTATTGGAGGAAGATTATCAGGAAGCCTTCCGTAAAAAACCGGCAGAGCAATCTAATTACGACAAGGAAGTAATCAATGTAAACGACCGTGTGCAGGCCTTCAATGAGTTCTTCAGCGGCCAGTTTATGCGCATTGTACCTGTACAGAATGATCCAAACAACACATGGCATTCCTGGCTCGACCAAAGTTTCGAGCCGGATATGGAAGCGCAGAAAGTGATGGGACCTTATTTCTCCGAAGTTTTAGCTGCGCAGAAATCCGGAAACTGGAGCAAAGCTGACGAAGAGCTTAAAAAACTGTCAGATTATCAGCAAACCTGGGGGAAAAACGTAGTTCCGGCCAAGTCGAAAGTTGATCTTGAAGTCTTCATGAACAAAGTGAACATCAACTTCCATTTGCTGATTTTCTACACAATCATTGGCGGTTTGCTCTTGGTATTAGGTTTCATCGAACTGTTCAAACCGAACAGGATATTAAACAAAATAATCCGCGGGTTAATTTTAATCGGACTTATCGGTTATGTTTTCCAGTTCCTGGGATTGGTGGCACGCTGGTATATTTCGGGTCACGCACCGTGGAGTAACGGTTACGAAGCGATCATTTTCATTTCGTGGGTTGGTATTACGGCCGGACTCGTACTTTACCGAAATTCAAATGCGCTCATTCCCGCAGCCGGCTTTATGGTGGCCGTGATCATGATGGGCTTTGCGCACGGCGGTTCGGCGCTGGATCCGCAAATCACACCGCTTGTTCCGGTTCTTAAATCCTACTGGCTAATCATTCACGTGGCGATCATTACCGCGAGTTACGGTTTCTTTGGCCTGTCGATGGTGATTGCGATCATCGTGCTGATGTTTTACATTTTCGCAAACAAAAGGATTTTTAAAATTCATAATGACACCACCATCAAAGAACTCACGATCGTGTCTGAAATGTCACTTACGATAGGCCTATACGCGCTTGTAGTAGGCACGTTCCTCGGCGGTATCTGGGCAAACGAGTCGTGGGGAAGATACTGGAGTTGGGACCCGAAAGAAACCTGGGCGTTCATTTCTGTAATGATCTATGCGTTCGTTCTTCACATGCGAATGGTTCCAGGTTTGCGTGGCCGCTGGCCATTCCACGTTGCGGCGCTGTTCTCTATTTCAACTATCGTGATGACATACTTCGGTGTGAATTATTACCTGAGCGGACTTCATTCCTACGCGGCGGGCGATCCGATACCGGTTCCGGCTTGGGTGTATATCGGCAGTGCAGGGATGCTTACACTTGCAGCCGTGTCTTATTTCAGACTGAAAGCGATTACCAAAAAGTAAAATCACATAAGATTCCCGGTTTTTTTAACCGGGATTTTTTTTGGTTAAATAACTTTTGGCTTTGGGTTTAAAAGGACGGAATGCAGGCATAAGCTCCAAATAATCATTAGATTTGCAGCACGTTAATATTTTGACCAACAAATTTGAGTACATATCTTACTATTCTTGGCTTTAATTCGGCAATTCCGACGGTGAACTCTTCGCCGACGGCGCAGTTTCTGGAGATGGAAGAACGCCATTTTCTCATCGATTGTGGTGAGGGAACCCAGGTTCAGCTTCGCAAGGCCAAAGCGCGGTTTTCGAAAATCAACCATATTTTCATCTCACATCTGCACGGCGACCACTGTTTCGGTTTGCCGGGACTTATCGCCTCGTTTCGCTTGCTGGGCCGTGAGACACCGCTGCACATCTATGGTCCGAAAGGCATCAGGGAAATGCTCGAAACTATTTTCAGGATCACGGAGACGCACCGTGGTTTCGAACTTGTTTATCATGAACTCGAAAGCAAAAAATCACAAAAAATATTCGAAGACAAAAGGGTAGAAGTCTATACGATACCGCTGAACCACCGCATCTACTGTAACGGCTATCTTTTCCGCGAAAAGCCGAAAGAGCGTCACCTCAATATGGCTGAAATCTCGAAATATGCCGAGATTGAAACCTGCGATTATCACAACATCAAACTCGGCAAAGATTTCGTTTTGAGTGATGGTTACGTTTTGAAGAACGAACTTTTAACTACTGAGCCATCTAAGTCTGTTTCCTACGCATTCTGCAGCGATACGCGCTATCTCGAAACCGTAGTTCCGATCATTGAAAATGTAGATGTGCTTTACCATGAATCCACTTTCCTGCACGATCTGAAGGAAATGGCAGATTATACCGGACACACCACAGCTCTGGAAGCGGCGCGGATCGCTAGAAAAGCCAATGTAGGGAAACTCATTTTGGGTCATTTCTCCAACCGTTACAATGACCTGAATGTTTTCACCGACGAAGCGCGGCAGGTTTTCCCGAATTCTTATTTGCCGAAAGCACTTGAGGCAGTAAAAATTGGCTGATATTTTTCTTTTTTTAAATTTAAAATGACCACTGACGACCTTAAAGATTTTCTCGATGAGAAAGCTGAACTATACAATTCAAAATCATTCATAGAAAACGACCCGATTCAGATTCCGCACCGTTTTTCACTTAAACAGGACATCGAAATTTCGGGCTTTCTGGCAGCGACCATTTCGTGGGGAAACCGCAAAGCCATCATCAAAGACGCTGAAAAAATGCTTCATTTCATGGAAGGTGAGCCTTTCGCTTTCGTAAAGAATTTTGAAGAGAATGATCTAAAAACCTTAGATAACAAAAGCATTCACCGTACCTTTTCGGGCGAAGATTTTGCTGAATTTCTGCGCAATCTGCAACGGCTTTATACCTCTCACGAAAGTCTTGAAGACCTTTTTCTGCTACAGGACGGTGAACAGAATTTCTATCATTCACTTGTGCGGTTTCGCCAGGCTTTTCTGGGCGAAAACATCCACAGAAGTCATAAACATGTAAGTTCAACTTATAAAAATTCTTCTGCGAAAAGACTGATGATGTTTCTGCGCTGGATGGTGCGGCGTGATAATAAAGGTGTGGACTTTGGGATTTGGCAACGAATTAATCCGGCAAATCTGTCAATTCCGCTCGATGTGCATACCGGAAATATTTCGCGTAAACTGAACATCATACAACGGAAACAAAACGACTGGAAAACCGTAGAAGAAATGGATCTTGTATTACGAAAACTGAATCCGCAAGACCCTGCAGTCTACGATTTTGCGCTGTTTGGGCTCGGCGTGTCCGGGGATTTTAAGTAAATTTGCCGAAAATAAGCAGATGGGACGAAGCGAAGACCGCGAAAAGAAAATCCAGTTTCTTACGAAGGTTACAGACAGTATCATGTGGTGGATGGGTTCTATACCATCGCTCATCGTGCATTCCGTGGTTTTTCTTACGGCATTTTTGCTGCCGGTTTTCGGTTTGGTTTCGGTGGATAAAATGCTGCTCGTGCTCACCACCGTACTTTCGCTTGAAGCCATTTACCTCGCCATTTTCATTCAGATGTCCGTAAACCGCAGCCAGGAACATATCGAAGATATCCGTGAAGATATCGAGGAGATTCAGGACGACATCGAAGAAATCAGTGAAGATATCGAGGAGATTTCCGAAGATATTGATGATATTCAGGAAGATATCGAAGATATCGCCGACGAAGAAGATGAAGAAGACCACAGCGAACGCGCGCGCAATGTGATGCTGAAAAGCAATGTTTCTTCCAATAAAAACGAGATCAAAGCATTGCGGGAAGTCATTGAAAACCTGCAGAAACAGCTTGAAAACCTTAAAACTGAAGACGAGTCGTCAGACGAAAAAGCGCCTTCCTAAGCGTTTTTCCATTCGTTCGTAAATGCTATAAAATCCTGTACTGAAAGTTCCTCTGCACGCTTATCCAGAAACGGATGGTTTTGCACTGCTTCCGGTATTTCAATGGCTTTGAGTGAGTTCGAAAGTTTCTTGCGCCGCTGTCCGAAGCCTGCCTTCACGATTTTTTTAAACAGAACCTCATTGCCCGCCAGACCTTCTTTTGGATTTCTGGTCAGTTTTATTACGCCGGATTTCACCTTTGGTGGCGGATTGAAAACATTCTCATGTACTGTGAACAGGTATGTAACGTCATAAAGTGCCTGCACCAAAACCGACAGAATGCCGTAATCTTTAGTTCGCGGTACGGCTGCTGTCCTTTCCGCGACTTCTTTCTGAAACATTCCCACCATTTCCGGAATCTGGTCATAGAAATCGATGATCTTAAATAAAATCTGCGACGAAATGTTGTACGGAAAATTTCCAATTACAGCCACCTGACCGCTGAACATCACGGCAATATCGGCTTTCAGGAAGTCGCCGACAAAATGCCCGTCCTGCATTTTGGGATAATGCTGCTTAAGATAGTCGATGGATTCGGTGTCTATTTCAGCCACGAAAGTTTCCGTGTCTTTGTCGAGCAGATATTTGGTCAGGACACCCATTCCGGGACCTACTTCGAGTACTTGTGAATAGTTTTCAAACGACAGGCTGTCAACAATTTTCGCGGCGATATTTTCGTCGGTAAGGAAATGTTGGCCGAGGTGTTTTTTGGCTTTTACGCTCATGGTTTACGGTGGCAGAATTAGTAATTTATCAGAAAAAATCCAGCGTGCCGGCCGGCTTTTTAGATTTTTTTTAACAGCTATTTATAAGGGTTTGGCCGCAAATTACGGAAGATTTTATCTATTTTAGCAGAAATTTTTTATTTAATGGCAAAGACAGCTGAAGATTTTAACAAGAGACGCCTGCGCTCCAGCAATATTACGGTGGTGGTGAGTATCGCGCTCGTATTGTTTCTGCTCGGATTGATGGGTTTGATATTGATTAATGCCCAAAAATATTCAGATTACATAAAAGAGCAGCTCGTGGTGAATGCTTATTTTGATGAGAATTTTGATGCCAAAGATTCCGCTAAAACGGTGAAGATGGAGGCGGAAACATTTAAAAAAATCCAGGCCCTGGCACCCGTGAAGCGTGCTACCTATATCTCGCGCGAGATGGCTGCGGCCGAAGCTAAAAAAAGTATGGGCATCGAAAGCAGCGCGCTTTTCGAAGAAAACATTTTCCCTTCATCTGTAGAAGTTGCCTTGAAACCCGAATTTGTGGATCCGACAAAGATAGATGAAGCCATTAAACAAATCGAGGCTACACCCGGCATTGTGGACGTAAAAAACAATAGTACGCTGATGGTGGAAGTGTACAACAACCTCGAAAATCTGCTGAAGTGGATCCTTGGTTTCTCTGTACTGTTTCTGATCCTGGCTGTGGTGCTGATCAATAACTCAATACGTTTAAAAATATTCTCTAAACGTTTCATTATCAAGACGATGCAACTCGTAGGTGCGAAGCGCAGATTTATCCTCAAGCCTTTCATCAAAGAAGCCGTAATTCTGGGAGTGATCGGCGCGGTGCTCGGACTGGCGGTACTTTTCGGAGCGTGGTATTATTTCATTACGCAGATCGGGACACCGTTCGCACAGGATAACGACAAACTGATCATTTTGGTGGTCGGTATCTTTTTGCTGGGAGTGCTGATTACCGTGTTCTCCACGATATTCGCGACCTGGCGTTTCCTTCGTTCAAATGTTGATGACCTCTATTATTCTTAACAAATGTCCAAAAAATATAAGAAATTTTCCGCCGATTCCATCGGTACCAAGGATGCAGATGTTGTGGCGAAGAAGCCGTTTTATTTCGGTCCGCAAAACTACAGACTGATGTTGATCGGCCTCGCGTTTATCGTGGTAGGTTTTCTGCTGATGATGGGAGCCGGTGCGAACACTGTGGAGGGCAAATATGATCCAAATGCCTGGAATGAAGATATTTTTTCCATCCGCCGCATCCGCATCGCACCACTGCTTGTGATTGCCGGTTTCGTTATAGAAGTGTACGCGATCCTAAAACGGAATCCGAAGCAGGACTAAGGCCCAAACATTACCAATTAATCATCACCCATTATTTATTTAGATGGATCTATTCAAAGCAATTCTCATTGCTATCATCGAAGGTTTAACCGAATATCTGCCCGTTTCTTCCACCGCTCATATGATCTTCACAAGCTCCGTTTTCGGGATTCAGGAAGATGAGTTTGTAAAGATGTTTCAGGTTTCCATACAGTTCGGTGCCATTCTGGCGGTAGTTTTTCTGTACTGGAAAAAGTTTTTTGATTTCAAAAATGTCAATTTTTATCTGAAACTCGCCGTGGCCGTCATTCCGGCACTTGTGCTCGGAAAACTGTTTGATGACAAGATTGAAGCCGTGCTTGGAGACCCGGTGCCAATTGCCGTTGTATTAATCCTCGGTGGCGTGGTGTTGCTGTTCATCGACAGGCTTTTCAAGGTAAGTACCATCGATGACGAAAAAGATATTTCGTACAAAAGTGCGCTGATGATCGGCTTTTGGCAGTGTCTTGCAATGATGCCGGGCACCAGTCGGAGCGCCGCGTCCATCATCGGAGGTATGCAGCAGAAACTTACGCGCAAGGCGGCGGCCGAATTTTCGTTCTTCCTGGCGGTTCCTACGATGCTCGCGGTCACTGTGTATTCGGTTTTCGTGAAAGACTGGAACTACAAAGGCGTAGAACAAAAAGGCTTCGAAATGTTGATGCAGGGCGACAACCTGATGCTTTTTATCGTTGGGAACATCGTCGCATTTGTAGTTGCGGTGGTGGCCATCAAATTCTTCATCGGCGTGCTTACAAAATATGGTTTCAAGCCGTGGGGATGGTACAGAATCATCGTGGGAATCGTGTTGTTAATCTATTTCACGCAGTTTAATTAGTGTGTTATTTGGGCAGCTTTTCCGCCCTCCGTTCCCGCTTTTTTGCTTTCACTGCGTTTCAGCAAAAAGAGCTCCACTCAGGTCGGGCTGCAGGTTCCGCACCTTTCAAATTTAGCTTATCACAATGACAGACCAGGACATCCTAGAAGGACAGATCATTTTACTCGACAAACCGCTGGACTGGACTAGCTTTCAGGCTGTGAATAAGTTGAAATACAAACTTAAGAACGAATTCAACCTACCAAAAAAGTTTAAGATCGGTCATGCCGGAACGCTGGATCCGCGCGCAACCGGGCTTTTGATTGTTTGTACAGGCAAATTCACCAAGAATATCCCGGCCATTCAGGACGCACCTAAAGAATACCTCACCGAGATAAAGATCGGTGTACAAACCGAATCGTACGATACAGAAAAACCGGAGATCCTACACTGCGACTATTCGAAAATTACAGAAGAAGCCATCTGCGAAACTTTAAATACATTTGTAGGCGAGATCGACCAGACGCCGCCGGTTTTTTCAGCCATAAAGATTGACGGAAAGCGCGCCTACGACTTAGCCCGAAAAGGCGAGGAAGTGGAAATGAAATCGCGTAAAACCACGATCCACTATATTAATAATATCGAGATTGAATTGCCATTCGTGCGTTTTGCAGTGGGTTGCTCCAAAGGCACTTACATCCGCAGCCTGGCGCACGATATTGGGCAGAAATTGGCAGTGGGAGCGTACCTCACCAACCTGAGACGTACGAAGATCGGTGAATTTTCAGTGGAAGATGCATCTTCTGCTTATCTTGAAAATGATTTCCGCTTCAATGCGGAGGATTAAACATTTAAAAATATTTACGTGGAAACGCGCATCAACAAATATCTGTCTGAAATAGGCTTTTGCTCCCGCCGCGAGGCCGATAAAATGCTCGAGCATGGCCGAATTACCGTGAACGGCAAAATTCCCGAACTCGGCACAAAAGTTTCAGACGCGGATGAGATCCTGGTCGATGGTGTTTCAGTACGGAAAGTTGAGGAAGAGCACGTTTACATTGCCCTCAATAAGCCTGTCGGCATCGTCTGTACCACCGACACCAAACGCGAGCGCGACAATATCGTTGAATTCGTCAATCATCCGAAACGGATTTTCCCGATCGGGCGCCTTGATAAACCGAGCGAAGGTCTTATTCTGCTGACCTCGGATGGCGACATTGTCAACAAAATTCTTCGCGCCAGAAACAATCACGGGAAAGAATACATTGTACGCGTTGACAAACCCATTACGCCACAGTTCCTGCACAAAATGCGCAACGGAATTCCGATTTTAGGTACTGTCACCAATAAATGTGAAGTGGAACAGATCGATACGCTCTCATTCAGAATCATCCTTACGCAGGGTCTCAACCGACAGATCCGCCGCATGTGCGAGTATCTCGGCTACGAAGTGAAAAAACTGAAACGTATCCGCATCATGAACATTAAACTCGATTTACCCATCGGGAAATGGCGCGATTTAACGGCGCAAGAACTGGCCGAACTCAACGCGCTTCTTGAAGATTCAGAAAAAACGGTGGACTGATCATCCACCGTTTTTCTATTAAATCTCTACATTCAGTTTCTCGATCTTCTTACGGTTACCTACCACCCACACAATGTCATCAAGTTGAAGCACTTCGGATGATTCCGGATTTAATATCCGCTCATTTCCACGCCGGATCGCAATCACAAGACCGTCAGTTTTGTCCCGGATTCCCGACTCGCGTATCGTAAGGCCTTTTTTCACCGAGTGGTGATTGATTAGGATCTTTCCGAGTTTAATATGATCGGCGTTTTCTTCCGGCACCACTTCTTCGCTGTCGAAAACCGGACGGAATACCTGGAACTGCTCATCAGTACCAATGATCCCCACTTTGTCGTATGGCATCAGCACCTCGTTACGGTCCGGTGTGTGGATGAGTTTCGCGCCACGTTTGATATAGCCGATATTGATGCCGAACTTCTCGCGCCACTGCAGCTCAAGCAAGGTTTTGCCTACAAATTCAGCCAAAGGTTTCACCTGATGCTCTACGATGTGTACATCCCACGCAGCAAGATTGCTGATCACTTCTGTGTTTCCGGTCAGCCTCGTCAGTGCAGCATCATCAGAGTTGGTAGCCCGGTCATTAAGGTTCGTGATAAACCTTTTTTCAAGTCTGTCGTAAAATTTATTAAGTCTTTTTGAAAACATGAACATGAAGACGATCGCCACCGGAATTGTGATAAAAAATGATACGGTGGTCGACGCAAACCTGTCGAGGAAAAAACCAAGGATCACAATTCCGAGGATGATTCGGGTAATCTCGATGATGAGCAGCGGTCCGCGGTTGTATTTTGTTTTTGTCCACAGTTCTTTGTAAGCTACAGTTCCGGGGCGTTTTACCATCAGCGCCCAAAGGAATGGCAGGATGAAAAGCACCGGAAGTGCATTCCCAATGATGTTTTTGATATCATTACTGTCCAGATTTTCGTTGATGGCCGGAATGATGAAATTCGAGAACATCAGATAAATCGCCAGAATGATGATCCCATTGATCAAAAGAATGCGGGCATAAAGCGTGAGTATGGTTTTCCAGGTAGATTCAGCCTGAATGTTCTGCGTATTCGATGAATATTGGTTGATTCGTTTAATATATTTAGGCGGAACCACCTTTACCAGCCAGTTGTAGAATGGTTCTGAAAGTTTGATCAGATACGGCGTCGTGAACGTGGTAATGGCTGAAACACCTACCGCAACCGGAAACAGAAAGTCCGAGATTACGCCCAATGAAAGTCCCAGTGTCGCCACGATGAACGCGAATTCACCGATCTGCGCCATAGACATGCCGACCTGTATCGACTGTTTGAGCGGCTGCCCCGAGAGCAGTGCGCCAAGTGCAGAGCTGAACAGTTTTCCGAAAATGGTAAGTATTGTCACAATGAAGATCGGCCAGGCGTAAACCATCATTTCCTGGTAATCAATCATCATCCCGACGGATACGAAAAATACGGCCGCAAACAGATCTTTCACCGATTTCAGTGTGTGTTCCACCTTTTCAGCCACGGTGGTTTCGGCGATGATGGAACCCATTACAAACGCACCAAGTTCCGCTGAGAACCCAACATTCACTGCAATCAGTACCATTCCCAAACACAGTCCGATGGAGACGATGAGCAGGATCTCGTCGTCAACCAAAGGCTTTATTTTCTTCAGTAAAGTAGGAATCAGGAAAATACCCAGCAGGAACCACAGAATGAGGAAGAAGAGCAGTTTTGCGACGGTAAACAGGATTTGCGTGCCTTCAAACTCTTTGGTAACGGCTATAGTTGAAAGTAAAACCATCAGCAAGATCACCACGATATCCTCTACCACGAGGACGCCAAAAACGGTCTTTGCAAAGTTTCTCGTCTTCACGCCCAACTCGTCAAACGCCCTGATAATGATGGTTGTGGACGAACTGGCGAGCATCCCGCCGAGGAACATACTGTCCATCACACTCCAGCCGAGCCAGCGCCCGGTATAGTAACCCGCGATGGTGATGAAAATGATCTCTACAAAGGCGGTGATGGAGGCGGAACCGCCGACATTCATCAGTTTCTTGAAACTGAACTCGAGCCCGAGGCTGAAAAGCAGGAATATCACCCCGATTTCGGCCAGCGTCTTGATGTTCGCGCTGTCTACCACCGACGGAAAAATATTGAGGTTCGGGCTTACCAGAAATCCGGCAATAATATAACCAAGTACGAGCGGCTGCTTGATTTTACGGAAAAGAAGAACCACAAAAGCGGCAACAATCAGTATTAAGGCTAAATCTTCAATTAACTTCGGTAAGTGTCCCATTTTTGTTTAACAGTGTATTTTCCCAAAAATAAGGAAATGCTTCAGTTTTTCAAAGGATTTGTTTTTTAAAGTTGAGTCCGGCAAGTTGTGCGGCGAGTTGATGGGCGCCAATTTTGTATAAGTGTAAAGAAGGAAAGATTTTGAGGGAATTAATAAAGAGGTAAATGCTCGTAGAAAGGATTCGCGCGGGAGCGAGGAGATTAAAATGGGTCTCGTATTACGCAAAAATATTTAGGTAGCACCTTCGACGGAAGTAATTTAGATTTTCCATCTAAGTCACCTAGACATTACGATGGAATATTATATTTGATAATTTAATAAGCCACTGAGGCTTATGCAATCTCCAGCTGCATCAGTTCTTTTCCTAAATCTTTAACCCCGGTCAGGATTCTTTGGATCTGCTTTTCCGAAGGTTCTTTTTTCCCCTTAACGTATTGCGATAATAAAGTTTCATTCATGTTGATGCGTTTGCTCAGCGCTATCGCATTGATTACCGAATAGAACTTAAAGAAACTTAGTAAATCCATTTTGGTGACAATATTGTCGGTCGTTACCGCTTTTTT
The DNA here is from genome assembly GCF_014837035.1 of Kaistella pullorum. Lineage (GTDB taxonomy): Bacteria > Bacteroidota > Bacteroidia > Flavobacteriales > Weeksellaceae > Kaistella > Kaistella rhinocerotis. The sequence goes on from NZ_JACSPS010000002.1 coordinate 276,789, forward strand.
ATCAGAATGTTCTAAATATAAATTAAGCGCGTCAAGGATATTAGTTTTTAGTTCTTGAAGGTCTTTGCCAGTATACTGAATACGGGCGTATTTTCATCCTACGCAAATGCGGAAAAACCCGTGGATGTTCTCTCTACTATAAATTTATATTTTTTCATTTTTAAATTTTAATACGGTTCAAGGTTTAGAAACCAGCTATTTTTTTTAATTTTCGATTGCAGTCCTTTTCCGATTTCCTGCAAGCCTTGAATTGGAACTACAAACTCTTTTCCCGTGATCGGACTGAACCAAATTTCATGACTTACTTTTCAAATAGCAACCTTCTTTTAACGGTTTTCTAATCTATTCATTGGTTTTCACTACGTTGTATCTATCACAAGGTATATAATAGTTTACTTTATTCCAAAAAAAGTAATTTATTTGTTTACCAAAAACTATAAAACGCCCCGGATTCCCGGGGCGTTGAAGTATAGTTTAAAAACTGTTTTTAGTAATGACCTTTCTCTACGTAATGCGCGGCAATTCTTTCGGTAAGTGCTACTACATTCGGTTGGTTGGTGTATTTGGTGAATCTTCTCAAGCCTGAAAGCATCATACGCTGCTCATCGCCTTCGGCAAACGATATGATGCCTTCCTTGGCAGCGGAGATGATTTTTTCTGCGGCTTTGTACAGGTTGAGCTGAGCCATGGCCACTTCCACTGAATCTGCCGCGAAATGTTTCTCTGCTCTTAAAATGGCAGATTCTGCCATGTAAACCTGGTTCAGAATTTCAGACGCGTTCAACAACAAATGCTGCTGTTTCTCGATATCCATCATGTATTTCTGCAGGGCAGCACCGGAGACCATTAAGAACACTTTCTTAAGGTTCGCAATTACGGCTTTTTCTTCGCTTAACAATTCAGAATAATCCGGCACTTCGAAAGACGGGATTCCCATCAGTTCCTTACTGATGGCCATAGCCGGTGACATCAGGTCTGGCTGGCCTTTCATGGCGCGCTTAATCAACATTCCTACCGCAAGAAGACGGTTGATTTCGTTGGTTCCTTCGTAAATTCGGCCGATACGTGCATCTCTCCAGGCCGCTTCCATAGGGGCATCTTCGCTGAAGCCCATACCTCCGTAAATCTGTAAACCTTCGTCGGCAGTTTGCTGCGTAAGATCGGAAACAAAAACTTTAAGTATAGAAGCTTCGACTGCGAACTCTTCCACACCTTTCAGTTCTGCCTGCTGGTGATCCATGCCGCCTGCAACCAGTTCGTCAATTTTATCCTGAACATCTTTTGCTGCACGGTAGGAGCCGGCTTCGGAAACGAAAATTCCGGTTGCCATTTCCGCAATTTTCTTGCGAACTGCACCAAATGTTGAAATCGAAACACCAAACTGTTTTCTTTCGTTTGCATATTTCACAGCATGCGCCACAATTCTGCGCTGTCCGTCGAGGTTGGCTGCAGCAAGCTTGATACGGCCTACGTTAAGTGCGTTCAAGGCGATCTTGAAACCATTGTTTCTTTCACCTAAAAGATTTTCAACCGGCACCTTCATGTCGTTGAAGAAAACCTGGCGGGTAGAAGAGGAACGGATGCCCAATTTGTGTTCTTCCTCGCCGAAAGAAAGTCCTTCTGTACCTTCTTTTTCTACGATGAAACCAGTGATGTTTTTATCGTCTTCAATTTTAGCGAAAACAATGAAAATTTCAGCAAAACCTGCATTCGAAATCCACATTTTCTGCCCGTTGATGATGTAATGTTTGCCGTCTTCAGACAGTTTTGCTTTGGTTTTACCAGAGTTTGCATCCGAACCTGCATCCGGCTCCGTCAAGCAGTAAGCACCGAATTTGGTGCCTGTAGCTAAGTCGGGCAGATATTTGTTTTTTTGCTCTTCAGTACCGTAAAGAAGGATTGGCAAAGTTCCGATTCCGGTGTGTGCACCGAAAGCTGTTGCCAAAGATCCGTTACCGCCGGAAAGATAGTCGCAGGCAAGCATCGTAGTTACGAAGCCCATCCCGAGACCGCCGTACTGTTCCGGTACTGTAACACCGAGGAAGCCCATTTCGCCCAGTTTGCGCATGCTTTCTTCCGTCAAAGCGTAATCTTTATTTTCGAATCTCTCGTGATGCGGTACGATTTCGCGGTCGATAAATTCTTTTGCAGAATCGCGCATCATCTTTTGCTCGTCAGAAAGATCTTCTAAAGTGAAAATCTCCGCAGCAGGTGTTTCCTTGATAAGGAAATCACCGCCGATTAGGGTTTTTTGAGTGGTATTATCCATTAGTTTAATTTTAAAATTTAAATTCTAGATTTTTAATTTTGGATTTTAGATGATGGATTTTGAATTATTTAAGACGTTGTTTATCCTGAAGCGTTTTTACGATCGAAGTGAGGATTTTTACAATACTATCGATTTCGTTTCTGTACTGAATGACATCAAAATTTACAAGAGAAGACTCGTGTAAAAGTTCAATCCAATATTGTGTTTCCCGCGCCTCTTTGCTGGCGATGGACATTTTGTAGAGAAAATCCTTGTCAGTAAATCCCGCTAGGGCTTCCTGAACATTTGCTCCAATGGAAGTTCCGCTTCGCAGCACTTGCTTTGATAAAACATATTCATTCTGAAGTCTGCAAATCTTATATAACTCAATGGTCATCAACGCGAAGTTGAAAGTCTTATCCTTAATCAAGTTATCTTTTTGCATGATTCAAAATTTATAATTTAAAATCCAAAATTTTTAGAGAAGTTCGAATATAGAAGCGGCTCCCTGTCCCGTACCTACGCACATGGTGACCATTCCGTATTTATTGCCGCGGTTACGCATTTCGTCTAAAAGCTGTACGGTAAGTTTGGTTCCTGTACAGCCAAGGGGATGGCCAAGGGCAATGGCTCCGCCGTTTACGTTCAGGATTTCCTTGTTCATATCCAGTTCTTTGATAATTGCAACTGACTGGGATGCAAAGGCTTCATTCATCTCGATTAGATCGATATCCTTAAGATCGAGTCCGGCCTGTTTTAGTGCTTTCGGAATAGCGTAGAGTGGTCCCATACCCATAATTCTTGGTTCGAGACCCGCGGCTGCGTAAGCAACTAAACGTGCTTCCGGCTCAAGACCTAACTCTTTCACCATTTCTTCGGACATCACGATAACGAAAGCAGCGCCATCACTCATCTGGGAAGAATTTCCGGCAGTAACTGAACCTCCGTTCGCGAAAACAGGACGCAATTTTGCCAAGCCCTCCAGAGAAGTGTCTTTCCTTGGGCCTTCATCTACAGAGAAATCGAATTTCTTGGTCTGCATCTTCTGGTTTTCATCCAAGAAATTATATTCTACAGGAATGGAGACAATCTGATTCGCAAACCGTCCTTCTTCATTAGCTTTTAAAGCTTTCATGTGAGATTCAAAAGCAAACTGATCCTGCTCCTCACGAGAAATCTTATACTGGTTTGCCACTTCTTCTGCGGTGTAGCCCATTCCCCAATAGTAATCCGGGTGGGATTTCGCCACATTGGTTTCCGGAACGGGTTTATAACCCCCCATCGGGATGTAACTCATGGATTCGGTACCACCTGCTATAATACAGTCGGCCATACCGGCCTGAATTTTTGCAGAGGCAATAGCGATCGCTTCACTACCGGACGCGCAGTATCTGTTTACGGTTACGCCGGGAACTTTATCGGTGCTCAATCCCATTAAAGAAATCAAACGCGCGACATTGAGTCCCTGTTCCGCCTCTGGCATTGCATTACCAACGATAAGGTCATCAATTCTGTCTTTGTCCAGTTGCGGTACGGCGGCCATCAGTTTTTCAATGACGGTTGCCGCCAGAACGTCGGGTCTGGTAAATCTCAAACTGCCTTTTGGCGCCTTGCCTACGGCTGTTCTGAAGCCTTTTATTATATATGCTTGTTTCATTTTAGATTTTAGATTTTCAGACAAGAGATATGAGACTCTTGCGGTTAATTATTTGTTTTTAATGTTTTCCTTGAAGACATAGATCATTTTCTGAATTTCTTCCAACTTCTCTAAAAGCGGCCGGTTGATTTCATAAGTAATAAATTCTAACCTTTCAGAGATAATAAGTTGCGTTTGTAATTCATACGCTGAACCATATGCGATATTCAAGAAATGATAAAATTCTTTTTCACTTTGTCGGCCTGCGCCTTCAGCGATATTTGAAGGAATGGATACCGAAGATCTTTTGATTTGAGATGATAATCCGTACTTTTCATCCATCGGCATATTTGCTAAGGCTTTATAAACCTCCACGCACAGATCAATCGAGTCATTCCATATTTTCAATTTGTTAATATTATGCATGGTTCTATGGTTTTGCTGTATTAAAAATCTCGTGTCTCAAGTCTCGCATTCTCCATTCTAATTTCTCAAAGGTTTACCTTTCTGCAGCATGTACTGTATCCTTTCCAGGGTTTTTCTTTCACCGCAAAGCTGAAGGAAGGTCTCTCTTTCGAGGTTGAGTAAATACTGTTCTGTTACAACTGTAGGTTCCGAGAGATTACCGCCAACGAGGACGTTGGCCAGTTTGTCGGCAATCAGTTTGTCGTGTTCAGAAATGTACTTTCCGGTAAGCATCTGATCAGTTCCTACTAAGAACATTCCCAGGGCATCTTTGCCTAAAACCTGCACTTTCTGTTCGATAGGTTGAGTATATCCGTGTTCCGCTAAACTTAAAGCAAGCATCTTGGCGGTTTTTATCTGTCGGTTTTTGTCCACAACCACGATGTCCTTGTGCTCTTCCAGGATGCCCATGTCGTATGCTTCATAAGCTGATGTAGCCACTTTACCCATGGCGATATTCATAAACATATCCCTGAGTCTGTTGTTTTTTACATCGTCTTTCTGGAATTCGCGTGAAGTCCTGATGGCAAACTCTTTTGTTCCGCCGCCACCCGGAATTACACCAACGCCGGTTTCAACCAGTCCGATATACGTTTCTGCAGCCGCAACTACGCGATCTGCATGCATCGTCATTTCGCAACCTCCGCCGAGTGTCATTCCGTGAGGTGCAACAACAACTGGAATTGAGGAGTATCGAACCCTCATCATTGATTTCTGGAAATAGGCAATCGCCATATTCAGGTCATCCCAATCCTGCTCAATCGCCATCATCAAAATCATAGCAAGATTGGCTCCCACAGAGAAATTGGCACCTTGGTTACCGATTACAAGACCGTCGTATTCCTTTTCGGCAAGGTCGATGGCTCTGTTTAAACCATCTAAAACTTCACCGCCAAGCGAATTCATTTTGGAACGGATCTCAAAGTTGATGATACCGTCACCCAAATCCTGAATAGCTGAACCTGAGTTGCTCCAAAGGGTTTTGTTTTTTCTGATATTGTCGAGGATGATAAAGGATTCCTTTCCGGGAGTATTCAGATAGTTACCGGAATTTTTGTCGAAATAGGTGGATTGACCTTCTTCATTAACTTTATAGAAAGTGTCTACATTTTTCACCCAATCCGAAACTTCGTAGCCAGCTTCCTTTGCCAGGTCAATTCCCTTTTCTACACCTACCGCATCCCAGATTTCAAACGGTCCGTTTTCCCAGCCGAAACCTGCACGCATAGCGTCGTCAATTTTATATACTTCATCTGAAATTTCGGGAACTTTATGCGAAACGTATCCGAACAGCGCTCCAAGTGATTTTCTGTACAGTTCACCCGCTTTGTCCTTTCCTTCAATTAAAACTTTGAAACGGTCAATAGGCTTATCAATGTTTTTGGTAAGCTCAAGCGTAGGGAAACTGGTTTTTTCCTGAAGTTCGTACTCCATTGTTTCCAGATTCAGACCATGAATCTCAGATTTGCCTTCGGCATTCTTGATTTTTTTGTAAAAACCCTGCTGCGATTTGGAGCCTAACCAGTTATTATCTACCATTTTCTGGATGTACTCAGGCAGTTTAAATACATCATTCGAGTTGGAAGCTTCGGTGCCACTGGCGCTCACACCGTTGGCAACCATTACTAAAGTGTCAAGCCCAACGACATCCGCAGTCCTGAAAGTAGCGGACTTCGGGCGGCCGATTACAGGACCTGTGAGTTTATCGATGTCTGTTACAGACAGTCCAAGTCCTTTTACTTCATGAAGCAGGTTCATCATCGAGAATACACCCACGCGGTTTGCGATAAATGCAGGCGTGTCTTTTGCAAGCACTGTGGTTTTCCCCAGGAATTTTGCCCCGAAATCCATATAGAATTTCACAATTTCCGGGTCGGTATCCGGCGTGGGGATCACTTCCAATAGCGGAAGATATCTTACAGGGTTGAAAAAGTGGGTTCCCGCAAAGTGCTTTTTGAAATCCTCACTTCTGCCTTCCACCAAATGATGAATCGGGATACCGGAAGTATTTGAAGATATTAAAGTTCCCGGTTTACGGAACTGTTCAATTTTTTCGTAAACAGATTTCTTAATGTCGAGTCTTTCAACTACCACTTCAATGATCCAGTCGGTATTTTTAATCTGTTTCAGGTCGTCATCAAAATTTCCTACGGTAATCCTTTCGGCAAATTTTGGTGTGTAGAGAAGGGCAGGACTGGCTTTTTTCAGTTTCGCAAAATTTTCTGCTGCAATCCTGTTGCGCACGTTCTTGTCTTCGAGCGTGAGGCCTTTTTTCTGTTCCGCGTCACTTAGCTCAAATGGAACGATGTCGAGTAAGAGCACCTGCACGCCGATATTGGCAAAGTGTGCTGCAATACCCGAACCCATTATTCCTGAACCGAGAACCGTAACGTGTTTGATTCTTCTTTTCATTATTAATTTTTTTGATTACTATTTTGATAACAGCGTCAACCTTCGTTGCGCTATTTTTTGTTATTGAGCTGATTGGCAATCTGCAGGATTTCTCCCATCACTTCTTTGAAAATTTCAAGTTTTTCGTTTGGAATTTTTTCCATGACGGTCTTATTGAAATTGAGCACGACTTCCTTCGAAAGGTTACGGCTGTTCAGTCCTTTGTCTGTAAGTTTAATGATTACCTCGCGCTTGTCATTGGTGGTTTTCTCCTTATAGATATAGCCGTTGTCCTCAAGCAGTTTGATGATTCGCGTGAGCGACGTAGGTTCTATCGCCATTTTGGGACCCAGATTTGTGCTGCGCGTACCGTCTTTCGGATCAATTTTAAGGAGTGTAAGTGCCTGTACCGCAGTAGCATCATAATCCTGCGCCAAATCAGAGTACATCTTCGAAACCGCAAGCCACGTAGATTTCAGTACCAGATCTATATTATCTACTTTCTCGTTCATTTTGTTTTTCATAGCCCTTAATCTTCTTCAAACCAAATATAACAAAAAAATACTATGCATGCATAGTATCTGGATAGGAGTGTGGTAATGTGTTGATTTGCAGTTAATTAAATAGTATGCAAAACATACCGTAAAAGTGACCTGTATTATTATATCTGAATCTATTTTAAATTTTTAGTAGATATTATTTAATGTTTTTATTATTTCTTCAAATGATTTGCATTCAAAAACTTCATTTTCAGTTTTTACGGTCCAAATATCACCAGAGTAAGAGAATTTCGTTGCAGAGATATCAAAAGCGTAATTTTTTTGGAGCAGAGAGTACAGCATTTCTTTTTGTAAAGCGGGAGCAACAATCTTTGCAGCCACAAAGCCTTTTCCGAGGTTAAAAAGTTGGGGATTGAGTAATTCATGATGATTCAGTAGAATCTCTTCCGCAATTCCCGTATCGAGTTTCCCGTCGTGCAGCAACCAGATTTTATCGGCAAATTCTTTCGCCAGGCGCCAGTCATGTGAACTGAAAAGTATAAGTTTGTGGTGCTTTTTAGCCAGATTTCTTAGAATTTTCAGGATTGTGATCTTATTTTTTTCGTCCAAATGCGTCGTAGGTTCATCCAGGATTATCATCGGCGAGTTTTGTGCGAGGGCGCGCCCGATGAAGGCTTTCTGCAGATTACCGTCTGAGAGGTTGCGCAGCGGGAAATCCGCGTATTGCTGCAGACCGAGATCATCGATGATTTTCGAAACTTCAATTTTATCGTCGTTGTTCAGATCGAAATAATACGGATAATGGATGTATTTGCCTAAGGAAATCAGGTCACGAAGTTTGAAGTTTGCCGGAATTTCGGATTTTGAAAAAACCACCGCAATCTGTTCCGCAATCTGTTCGTGGGAAAGAGTTTTAAGATTTTGATTATTCAGGAAGATGTCACCGCTTAACGTTGGGATCTGTTTTAACAAAGTTTTGAGCAAAGTGGTTTTTCCCACTCCATTATTACCGATGATGAGGCAGATTTCACCGGTGTGCAATGCGGTATCTGCGTTCTTAATCAACGGTTTCCGGTATCCAAAGGCTGCTTTATTTATATTTAAAAACATAATTCCGTGTATTTAAACCTGGGCTGATTCAAGTTTACAATTAAAAATTTGCTTTCCGGCTTTTGAGCATCATTGCCAGAATTACAGGAACGCCAAAAACGGAGGTAATCACATTTAATGGAAACAGCGTGAGTTCTGAAATGACCGAAAAAAACAGCATTATAAAAGTACCCAACAAAAGGTTCAAAATCCACTGATGCCAAAGTTTTGCGGGGTTATAGATTAGTCTGCAGAAGTGCGGAACCACGATTCCGACAAACAGAATCGGTCCTAAAAAGGCCGTTACCGACGCCGCCAAAACCGAAGACGAAATGATGATGAGCAGTTTGAGCCTATTCAGATCCACACCCAAACTTTGCGCATATGCGCTTCCTAAAGCGCTGCCAAGCAAAGGTTTAATACTTTTGAAGGCTGCGAAAAGTCCTCCAAGTACAATTATTCCTAAAATCCACAACTGCCGTCCGGAAGCTTGGTTGTTTGCTCCGAAACTCCACAGAACATAGTTTTTTAAACTTTGGCTTTCCGCGTAAAACTGCAGCACCGAAACTACCGCGCCGGCCAGCGCCGAAACAAGAAATCCGAAGATGATGATCGATGATCTGTCGCTTAATCTGCGCGAAAATGCCAGAAGCAGCAACATCAGGACAAGGCTTCCACCGATTGCCGAAACGCTTATAAAGCTGTCCTGCAAAATCTCCGGCAGAATGATGTACTGCGAAAAGAAAAGATAAAAAGCCACGCTCAGGCTCGCCACAGACGTGATTCCAAGAACAGACGGCCCGGCGAGCGGATTTTGGAAATACTCCTGCAGTAAAAATCCGGATGTGGGAATTGCCAAACCCGCCAGAACGACCGCTACGACACGGTTGATGCGAAGACCTGCTATCTGTGAATTTGCTGTATCGGTGAAAAAATCGCGGAAATTTAAATCTGAAAACCCAATATTCAGGTTGATGGCGCTTACTGTTATGATCGCAAGCGAAATGGCGCCACAAAGAATTTTAAATTTCCTGTCCATTCGGTTTCGTTTATAAACCCTTGACAACCACTTTATTTGAATGAATTTATTTTCTCATCCAAAATCTGCTTCGTCATCATACCGATTGTTTCGTCAGACTTATCGCCTTTGCGCATCAGCGTAAACGGAATGCTGCCGCCGTCCCACTGATCAAAATTTTTGGGGAAAAACTCAAGGGAGAGCTTTTCCGGATCTACGAGTACGATGTTCTTAGACAAATTATTCTCTTCAGCGAAATCTTTTACTTTCGTTGGCCAGTCTTCTCTAGCATCGATGCCCACGAAGGTGAATTTTACCGGCTGACCTTTCACTTCCTGCATCTTTTCCTTGAAGTGCGGAATTTCGCGCATGCACGGTCCGCACCATGTGGCGAAAAAGTTGGTGATGTACAGCGTGTCATTGTCTTTTTTTGCAAGTAAAGCGGATGCCTGGTCGGGTGAGAGCTCTATTTGTCTGAAGGGCGTGAAGTTTTCCGGCGTCGCATGTGCAGACGAGGAATCGGTATTTAAAGTTTCGGTTTCTGTGCTGCTGTCCAGTGTAGTATGTTCTTTTTTACAAGACGAAAGTGCGCCGACGAGCATTAAAACCAGGAGTAAATTTTTCATTTTATTTTTAGTATTTTTGAAACAGTATTGATATGGAAACACTTTCTACAAAGCCGCGTCAGGCCGTATTTCATCCGCTAAAAGTAGCAAAAAAAGAGCAGCTGAACAAAAACACCTTCATGCTCGAATTTGAAATACCGGCGCATTTGAAGAGCAATTTTCAGTTTGAGGCGGGTCAGTACGTCACAGTGAAATATCAGGCCGGCGATACCGTTTTCCAAAACGATTATTCGATGACTTCGGCGCCATTCGAGCAGAAAATAACACTTGGCATCAAGATTTCGTCGGATGACAGTTCTGCAAATGTTTTGTTTAATGATTACAAAGTGGGTGATGTTCTGGAAGTTTCCGAACCTAGAGGGCGATTTACGATCACCTCAAAACCGCACGAATTCCGCACAATAATCGGTTTTGCCGGCGGAATCGGGATTACGCCATTGCTTAGTCATTTCAAAAACATTCTGCATTCCGAACCGCGCACAAGGCTTTTTCTGTTTTACGGAAACCGCCGGACGGAAGAAATCGCCTTTAAAAAAGATCTAGACGAGTTAACTGAAAAGTATAGTGAAAGACTTCAGGTTTACTATTTCTTTTCGCGCGAAAACACACCTGACCATCTTTTTCAGGGTCGCCTGGATGAAAAGAAACTTCATCTTATCATCAATCAGATCCTGCATTTGGATGATACTGATGAAGAAAGTACAATTTGGGATGCCGTAGATGAAGTGCTGATCTGCGGCAAAGGTGAGATGATCCGCTCGCTCGCTAACGCCTGCTATAACAACGGGATTCCAAAAAAGAACATTCATTTTGAACTTTTTGAAACATTTAATGAAGATATTTATCCAGTAGAAAAGGAGTTTCCGCTCGTGCAAAATATAGCGGTTGACTTTAAACTTTTTAATAGAGATTATCATTCTACACTACCAAATAACAAAGCCAGATTGTTGCAGCAACTGCTGGCGCAGGGTTTTCCGGTACCTTATTCATGCAAATCGGGGATTTGTGGTATTTGCGAATGTAAGCTTGTGGAAGGGGACGTGGAGCTGCTTGAAAACGAATATCTGACCGAAAAAGAAGAATCGGCCGGAAAGATTCTTGCGTGTATGTCAGTCGTCTTAAGTGAGAAGGTGAAAGTAAATTTTGATGTTGCTTAAATCCAGCTGCCGTGGTAAAAAAGATTTTAGACATATTCAGGACTTTTTTTACGCTGGTTGAGATCGCGGTATTGCTGATGATTCTTGCTAATATCTGGGTATATGCCCTCACGAATGGACGCACTTTCACCAAAATCTCCAAAATTCCGCCACGTGAGACGGCGTTGGTTTTAGGAACTTCGCCGCGAATGAAATCCGGGGCATCCAATCCGTATTTCACTTCGCGGATGGATGCCACCGCATTGCTTTATCATCACGGAAAAATAAAAAAAATCATTGTCAGTGGCGAGAAAAGTCCGGGTTATGATGAACCTTACGCGATGAAGAACTATCTTGTGTACCAGGAGGGCGTGCCGGAAAGCATCATTACGGAAGACCCAAAAGGCTTCAAGACGCAGGCCAGCATCCAAAACTGCAAACGCGTCTTCCAAAAGAACGATATCATCATTGTTTCGCAGGGATTTCACAATTTGCGCGCGCTTTTTTATGCACGTAACAATAATATGAATGCCCTTGGCTTTGATGCGCAGGACGTGCTGGCGAACAGAAGTTATTACAGAAACCAATCACGGGAGTTTCTGGCACGCGTGGTAGCGGTGATTTACTACATTTTCGGGATCGAGCGAAAAGGGTAGCGACGCTGTTTATTTGCCAAAGATTCGGATAGAAACCGCGCATAGTATTATATTTGCACAAACAAAAAGGATATGCTCGTAATAGGAATCGCAGGCGGAACTGGCTCCGGAAAAACCACGGTGGTGAATAAAATTCTTCAACAACTGAATACTGAAGGTGTAAATGTGCTTTCTCAGGATAATTATTATCATGATAATCAGCAGCTTACATTATCAGAGCGCGAGGTCCTTAACTATGATCATCCAAAATCAATCGATTTTGAACTGCTGATTCAGCACGTGAAAGCGCTCAAACGCGGTGAGTCTATCGAACAGCCGCTGTATTCATTCGTAACACACTCACGCACAGGCGACCATCTGCTCATCGAGCCGAAAAATGTACTGATAGTAGAAGGGATTTTAGTTCTTACCAATGCAGAGCTGCTTAAAGAATATAACTTAAAGGTGTTCGTACACGCAGATTCCGATGAAAGGCTCATCCGGCGTATCCGTCGGGATACACAGGAAAGAGGACGTGATCTGCAGGAAGTGCTTCACCGCTACCAGACTACGCTGAAACCTATGCATCAGGAATTCATCGAGCCTTCGAAAAATGAGGCAGATCTCATCGTTCCAAATATGAAGCAAAATACGGTGGCCATTGATTTTCTCTCCACTGTCATCAATAATACGCTGAAAAAGCAGACGCGCCATGAAAACACTAATTAAAGAAATAAAGCCTAAATCACCTGCGCTGCGCTGGTTTCGCAAATATATGCTCAATAAATATGCGATTACCATTGCACTTTTCCTTTGCTGGATGGTTTTTTTTGACAGTACATCATTTCTGGTCATCAATGAAATGAATGGCGAGATACGCAAATACGAAAAACAACTTGCGTACTACAAAGATGAGTACAAGAAAAACGACGATTTCTACAAGAAATTAATGAATGATAAGCAGGAGAAGGAAAAATTTGCGCGCGAAAACTATTTCATGAAGAAACCCAATGAAGAAATCTTCATTCTGGTGGTGGACAGTACAAACGTCAATAAAACGCAGTAAAGATGTTCGAAAAAACAACGCTTAAAGATTGGGAAAATCTGGTTCAGAAACAGCTGAAAACCGGTGATATTTATGCTGTGCTGCAGAAAGAAAACCTTGAAGGCATCAGCGTAAAACCTTATTATGGAGCCGGAGGAGCTTCGTTGCCGGTTTTGCCTAAAATAGAAGAGTCCACGCAATTGGTTTCTTACTTTGATGAAAATCTTGAAAGTGAAGTATTTGCTTTTTTGCTCGATGAAAACGTTGAAAATCTGTCTCAAAAGCTAGTCTTTATCAACAATAAAGACCTTGCGGAACACATCCTGGTTGAAGAGAACAACCGGTATATCTCCTTGGTTGACCCGATTGAAGATATTCAACATGCTGGATTGGATGAACAACTGACCAGGGAACTTTTGGCTAAAAACTTCGAACGCAACATCTGTATTGATGTATCGCTTCACCAAAACGCGGGCGCATCTATCGTGCAGCAGTTGGCATTTGCTTTGGCTAAAGCTAAAGAGCTTACCGAAAAATTTGGTTCCGAAGTGTTGTCAAAACTTTCGTTCAGGTTTGCTGTGGGCGCTAATTATTTCTTTGAAATTGCTAAAATCCGCGCGTTTAAACTTTTATTTAATGAGTTCTCGAAAGAATTCGGTCTTGATCTATGGCCCTATATTTTTGCAGAAACTTCCAAACGGAACAAATCGATAAGTGACCCCGAAAACAACCTGATCCGCTCTACGCTTGAGATTTCTGCTGCTATGATTGGCGGTGCAGACGCGGTTTACAGTCATGATTTTAGAATAGAAAATGCATACAGTCTCTCGCGCGAAATTTCCTTTAAACAGCAGATTGTACTGGCTTACGAAAGCATTGTAAACGTCTTCGAAGACGCGGCGAACGGAAGTTATTATGTGGAAGAAATCACGCGGCAATTTGCTGAGAAGACGTGGAAATTATTTCTGGATTTAGAGGCTGATGGTGGATTTATCACTGCTATATCGACTGGTAAAATCCAAAAAATGGTCTATGATCAGGCTACGGAAGAACAGCGTTGGGTTGCAGAAGGAAAAATAAAACTGATCGGCGTCAATCTTTATCCGGCAAAAGAAGCTACAAAAAGCATCGAACAGTTATACGATTCATCACGTATAAAAGCTGTACGCCTCGCCGAAATGTTTGAATAAATTGTTTTCAGGCATGAACCGGCACCTGCTTTCAGATGACGTACAGAATTTCATCGAAAAAAACTTAAATGCTGATCTGCATGCACTTCTGCTAAAGCGTTCGCCATTTGCGGACGTGGCAATGAATGAAATTGCGCAACAGATTAAAGGCCGCAAGGTTGCCGCCAAGAAATTTCCCTTTCTGCAAAAACGCGGAATTGTTTTTCCGCCAAACCTCAATCTGGAACAGGCTTCATCACAAACCACCGCAGAGTTTAAAACGCAGGGACTCTCCGGTAAAAGATTTGTTGACCTTACCTGCGGTTTCGGAATTGACGCTTATTTTCTAAGCAGGAATTTCGAAGAAGTTTTCCTGGTTGAACAAAATGCACAATTATCTGAAACGGTGGAGCATAACTGGGTTAACCTCAATCAGCAGGCGAACTTCATTGTGGACAATCTGGAAGCCTTTTTGGCCAAAAATTCGGTCTTTTTTGATCTTATTTATCTCGATCCGGCACGACGCGACGTGAACAAAAACAAAAAATTTCTGCTTGAAGACCTTTCCCCGAACCTGCTCGAAATCCTGCCTAAACTTCGGCAGATTTCGGCCAAAATAATGGTGAAACTATCCCCGCTGATTGATATTTCGTATTTGATTTCGATAATTTCAGATCTTGAGAGGATTCAGATTATTGCTGTCCGGAATGAGGTTAAAGAGTTGGTGTTGACCATCTTGCCGAATTCTACTTCAAGTGACGTTCAGATCGAATGCGTAAATCTGGAAAGTGCGGATTCGGTCTTTAGCTTTAAATTTAACGATGAAAAATCGGCCGCGGCGACGTACTCGGAAGTTCAGCAATACCTCTGCATCCCGAACTCTGCTGTGCTTAAAGCCGGTGCCTTTTCCCTGATAAGCAGTGTTTTTGCACTTAATAAACTGCATCCGAACTCGCATTTGTACACTTCTGACCGCTTAATCGAAAGCTTTCCGGGACGCGTTTTGAAAGTTGAACAAATTGAAGCAAAAGAAATCAGGAAAAAAGAGAAATTCAACATCATCTCTAAAAATCATCCACTTTCACCAGACCAGATCAAATCAAAATATAAGATAAGTGATGGCGGCGGGCAATATCTTATTTTCACGCAAGCCAACTCGGGTAAAGTGATTTTAAAATCTTTCGCATAAACACGCGTTCATTTTGCCAAAACTCATAATATTTCTTACTTTTGACCCATCAAAAATTTCATATGAAAAAAATACTTTTATCGCTGTCATTTTTAGGTTTGCTAATGAGCTGCCACAAGGTTCAGGAAGGTTCCAACAAATCTGTTCTCCGCATGAACAATGTTTCGCACGAAGGTTTCCCGTACAGCGCAGATGCTCAGGGTGAAAGAGAGAAACAACTCGCAAAACCCGTAGCCGCAGAAACACCTGCAATAGGCGTAAAACTCGATTCTACCGCTACAACTGAAGTTCAGGGCACGAAGATTTCTACAGAGCAGCCAACCTCCGGACAAGCTGACGTAAAGTAATAAGCCTTCTATAATAAAAACACGATGTCTTGCTGATGCAGGACATTTTTTTTATTTTTACAAGATTCGAATTTTTAAATTATTTAAATAAAATATAATGCAAGAAACCCTCAATTACATTCAGCAGAATAAACAGCGCTTCGTAGATGAACTTTTTGATCTTTTGAAGATTGCATCTATTTCGGCAGATCCCGCTTACAGTGCGGAAGTGCTGCGCTGCGCCGATGAAGTAGCAAAACATCTTACCAATGCCGGTGCTGACAAAGTAGAAGTTTGCAAAACTGAAGGTTACCCGATTGTTTACGGTGAGAAAATCATATCCGCTGATTTACCTACAGTACTGGTTTATGGGCATTATGACGTGCAGCCGCCGGATCCGCTTGATTTGTGGAGAAAGCCACCATTCGAGCCTTACATTGAAAAAACTGCGCTACATCCCGATGGTGCCATTTTTGCGCGCGGAGCAGCGGACGACAAAGGACAGTTTTTTATGCATGTGAAAGCATTTGAGGCGATGATGAAAGCCAATTCTCTGGCTTGCAACGTTAAATTTTTAATTGAAGGTGAAGAGGAAGTCGGTTCAAAAAGCCTGGAAGCGTTCGTGAAACAAAACACCGAAAAACTGAGCTGCGACACTATCCTCATTTCAGATACGCACATCTATTCTAATGAGCAGCCGACTGTGACAACTGGTCTGCGCGGGCTGAGTTACGTGGAAGTAGAGGTGGAAGGTCCGAACCGTGACCTGCACTCAGGCCTTTACGGCGGCGCGGTACCAAACCCAATTCACGTGCTTTCTCGCATGATCTCGAAGCTTATCGATGATGACGGACACATCACAATTGACGGATTTTATGACAACGTAGAAGTGGTTTCTGCCGAAGACCGCGCAGAAATGAACAAGCTGAAAGATGATCCTGAAGCTTTCAAAAACTCCATCGGTCTGAAAGGCACCGAAGGTGAAAAAGATTATACCACGCTGGAACGCACATCCATACGCCCAACACTTGACTGCAACGGAATCTGGGGTGGCTACACAGGCGAAGGAGCGAAAACCGTGATTCCAAGTAAAGCTTTTGCAAAGATTTCGATGCGTCTCGTGCCTTATCAAACGCCGGACGAGATTACGGAGAAGTTCACGAAATATTTCAACAAAATCGCGCCGGATAATGTGAAAGTGACTGTACGGCCGCACCATGGCGGAATGCCTTACGTTTTGCCAAGTGATACAAAAGAATTCAGAGCTGCTAAAAAGGCGATGGAAACTGCTTTCGGAAAAGAAGTTTTGCCATACCGAAGTGGTGGTTCCATTCCGATTACTGCGATGTTCGAGCAGGTTTTGGGCGCAAAATCTGTATTGATGGGCTTTGGATTGGATTCCGATGCGATCCACTCACCGAATGAGCATTACGGACTGTTCAATTTCTATAAAGGAATTGAAAGTATCCCGCTTTTCTTTGAAAATTATACGAACGGAAACTGATTTTAATTCAGTTGCTAAGATTGCCCGCAAACTGTTGCGGGCTTTTTTTATGTTTAAAAATTTCCTCTAAATCGCGAAATTTTGCGCTAATAATATCGTCTTTTTCCATTTAAAAATCTAATATAAAGCGTCTGATCACGATAAATATGTTAATTTTACAGAATAAGTACTTTTAAAAATGACAGATAAGAAAACAATCTACATTACAGGCGGAACTAAAGGAATCGGTTACGGAGTAGCTGAAATATTGCTGAAAAACGGCTACGCGGTAGCATTCAGCGGAAGAAAAGAAGAAGATGTGAAGCGTGCTGAAGAGCAGTTGTCTCAGATCTCTGAGGACGTTTTGGGTGTGGTTTCAGATGTGAAAAACTTTGAGGATGAAGTAAACGCTGCTAAGAAAGCAGTGGAGAAATTCGGACGGGTAGACAGTGTTATCGCAAATGCTGGACTTGGCGTTTTCAAACCGGTTGACCAGCTGTCACTTGATGACTGGAACAGCATGATTGATACCAATCTTACCGGTATTTTTCACACCCTGAAGGCGTTTGTTGAAGAACTTAAAAAATCTGAAGGTTATTATATCTCAATTTCAAGTCTCGCGGGAACCAACTTTTTTGAAAGTGGAGCAGGCTACAACGCGTCGAAGTTCGGTGCAGTAGGTTTCACACAGGCGGCAATGATCGATTTACGGAAATACAACATCAAAGCAGTGACCATCATGCCGGGCTCGGTTTCTACTCATTTTAACGGGAATGAACCTTCCGAAAAAGATGCCTGGAAAATTCAGCCGGAAGACCTTGGCGACGTGATAATGAATGTTTTCAACATGAATCCGCGCGCGTTGACGAGCAAAATAGAGATCAGACCTACAAGACCAAACAGCTAAAATTATGTATAAAATATTAAAATTGCAGGCGATGCTATGCATGCATAATATTTTAATGTTATCTTAGCCTCAACGTATTAGACAGTTTTAAACAAAAAATAAATTTAAACTTTAAGATGAAAATATTAGTTTGCATCAGTAGTGTTCCAGACACCACTTCCAAAATTAATTTTACGGCAGATAAAACTGCGCTGGATAAAACCGGAATTCAGTGGGTGATCAACCCGCTGGACGAGTTTGCGCTTACCAAAGCAGTGAAACTGCAGGAAACGCAGGGCGCGACAGTTACTGTTTTGAATATCGGAGAAGCTACGACCGAACCGGTAATCCGCAAAGCGTTGGCAATAGGTGCTTCTGAAGGAATCCGTGTGAATACGGAGCCTAAAGACAGTTTTTCTGTAGCTACCGAAATCGCTAATGTGGCGAAAGCAGGCGGATACGAATTAATTTTATGCGGTAAAGAATCAATTGATTATAATGGTGGCGCTGTTCCGGGAATGGTGGCACAAATTCTTAACCAGCCTTTCGTGAACGCTTGTGTAGGTCTTGAAGTAAATGGGGCGGAAGCTACGGCTATCCGTGAGATCGAAGGCGGAAAAGAAACCATTTCGGTAAAACTTCCGGCGGTTATCGCAGGACAGAAAGGTTTGGTAGATGAAAAAGATCTGATTATTCCAAACATGCGCGGAATCATGTCTGCACGTACGAAACCACTTCACTTGCAGGAAGCTACAGCTTCAGATGTGAAAGTTCAGGGTGTTTCTTATGACGCTGTGCCGCCGCGTGCATCTGTAAAGATGGTTTCACCGGATAATCTGGATGAGCTTGTGAGATTGCTCCATGAAGAGGCAAAAGTAATTTAATACAAATTCAAAAAAACTTAAAAAAGCATAAAATGGCAGTATTCGTATATGCAGAAAATATAAACGGTGTTTACAAAAAAGCAGCATTCGAGGCGGTTTCTTACGCAAAGGCTGTTGCAGGCCAGACAGGCGATACCGTGACGGCAGTTGCAATAAACCCGACAGATTCATCAGACCTTCTTTATAAATATGGCGCTGATAAAGTGCTGAATATTAAAGATGAAGGCCTTAAAAACTTTAGTGCGAAAGCTTACGCTCAGGCGTTAGCAGAAGTATCTGACGGCAATGTTTTCGTTTTTCCACACACTACAGACGCTTCGTCAGTAGCGCCGATGCTGGCTGTGATGAAAGATTTTGCATTGATCACCAATGTTTTGGAAGCTCCGGAAAGCACACAGCCTTTCCAGGTGAAAAGAAGAGCATTTTCCGGTAAAGGATTTATGCATGCAAAAGCTGAGGCTCAGGGTGCGATATTTACAGTTTCGCAAAATGCATTTGGTATAAAGGAAAATCCTGCGGCAGGTAGCGAAGAAATAAAGGATCTTACCGTCAGCAATGAGGATACAAAAGTACTTTCGCATGAACAAAGCACCGGAAAACTGGATCTGAAGGAAGCTGAAGTAGTAGTTTCGGCGGGTCGCGGTATGAAAGGTCCGGAAAACTGGGGCATGATCGAAGAACTTGCAGAAGTTCTGGGCGCAGCCACAGCTTGCTCGAAACCGGTTTCAGATATCGGTTGGAGACCACATTCCGAGCACGTGGGCCAGACCGGAAAAGCAATCGCTCCGAACCTTTACATTGCGGTTGGAATTTCAGGTGCGATCCAGCACTTGGCGGGAGTTAACTCCTCTAAAACCATTGTGGTGATAAACAGTGATGCGGAAGCGCCATTCTATAAATCAGCAGATTATGGAGTGGTGGGTGATGCTTTCCAGATCATTCCTGAATTGACTCAGAAAATCAAGGCTTTGAAAGGATAAGCCAACATTGTAGTTTAATAGTTGAAGACCGGAAAATTTTTTCGGTCTTTTTTTGTTTAATAACTTAAAAAATGCCTGTTCGATCCAGCGTGCATATTTTTGGAAGCAGGAAAATATCAGTTCTTCACAAAAGCCCGTGATTAAGCTGTTTTAAAGCAGGTTTTTCATTTAATATGCTTTTATTTAAATCCGAAATCTAAAAAAACAATTATATTTGTAACCATGGATTACCAACGATTAACGATTCGCGGAATTTCTTACAGCCAGACGCAATCCGGTGCTTACGCGCTGCTTTTGGAGCATGAAGAAACGAACGTAAAACTTCCGGTTGTGATCGGCAACTTTGAAGCGCAGGCCATATCTTTAGGTCTTGAAAAAGATATTCATCCACCAAGACCGCTTACACACGATCTGTTTTCAAAATTTGTACGGTCTGCGAATTATTCGCTCGCCTCAGTGATCATCTATCAGATCCTCGACGGCGTCTTTTTTTCTAATCTGAATTTCAAAAATAACGAGACCGGGGACGAACTGATTCTGGATGCACGAACTTCCGATGCCGTTGCAATGGCAGTGCGGTTTGATGCACCCATTTTCACCACACCTCAGGTGCTCAGTGAAGCCGGTATTTTGCTCGAACTGGAAGAGCCAACACCTGCGCAGGAAGATATTGATGCTGTGATGGAAGGTGATCTCGCGATGGTTCCGCTTGAAGGATTACAGAAATTGCTGGATGAAGCTGTGAAGGATGAAGATTTTGATGCCGCGCTGGAGCTTCAGAAAGAAATAAAGCGCAGAAACCGCAAAATAGAATAACGTTATAAATAAACTATGAACTTAAAATTACGTCTTACTTTTCTAAGTTTTCTGCAGTTCTTTGTTTGGGGTGCGTGGCTCACAACCCTGGGAACCTACGGATTTTCTTATAAACAATGGAGTGGTGCCGAATTTGGCGCCGTATTTTCTACCCTCGGCATCGCATCGATATTCATGCCCGCATTGATGGGAATCATCGCCGATAAATGGGTGAACGCAGAAAAACTTTACGGTACACTACACATCCTCTACGGTATTACACTTTTCCTTCTGGCCCGAACCGATGATCCAACCACATTCTTCTGGATCTTGCTCATTGGTATGTGTTTCTATATGCCAACCTTATCGCTTTCAAACTCAGTATCTTATAAACTTCTCAAAGACAGTCATTACGATGTAGTGAAAGTTTTTCCGAAGATCCGTGTATGGGGAACCATTGGGTTTATTGCCGCGATGTGGTGTACTAATATCTTCAGTGACGAACGCTCATTTTCGGAAACCGGTATAAGCATCGGTAACACATTTGCCAATATTTTTGGCAATTCACTAAATGCGAACCAGTTTTATTTTGCCGGAATTTTTGCCGTGGTCCTGGGAATCTTTGCATTCTTTCTTCCGAAATGTCCGCCACCACGTTTGATGGGCAAGGAGTCTACTTTGGCTCAAAAATTAGGTCTTGATGCGTTCAAGCTGTTCAAAGAGAAGAAGATGGCTTTGTTTTTCATTTTCTCGATGTTTCTGGGAGCGGCGTTGCAACTTACCAATATGTATGGCGACACTTTCCTTAAAGATTTTGGAAATGTAGCGGCATTTAAAGATTCTGCGGTGGTGCAGTACTCAACGATGATCATCTCGATTTCGCAGATTTCTGAAACTCTTTTCATCCTTGCGATCCCGTTTTTCCTTTACAAATTCGGTATAAAGAAAGTGATGCTTATTTCGATGTTTGCGTGGGTATTGCGTTTTGGCTTTTTCTCATTGGGTGGACCTGAAGGTTTTGGTTTGGTGCTTATTATCTTCAGTAATATTATCTATGGTATGGCCTTCGATTTCTTTAATATTTCGGGTTCACTCTTCGTTGAAAGTACTACAGACAGCAAAATCAGATCCTCAGCGCAGGGGCTGTTCATGATGATGACCAATGGTTTTGGAGCTATCCTCGGAAGTGCCGTAAGCGGCTGGCTGATAAGCACCTATTACACCACAACGGACGGCGGAAAAATGTGGCCGGATATCTGGCTTGTTTTCGCGGTTTATGCACTGATAGTGGCCATAGCTTTTGCTTTAATGTTCAAGCACAAGCATGATCCCGCCCGTATGGCACAGATTAATCACTAAGAAATACACTAATATTATTTTAAAAACACATTCCCTTCGGCGTGTGTTTTTTTTGTAATTTGCCATTCATAAAAAACCATTTAAAAATATTATGCAAGAAGTATTCATCGTATCAGCCGTGCGAACACCGATAGGAAGTTTTATGGGAAGTTTGTCCGGTGTTCCGGCCACAAAATTAGGTTCAGCAGCCATCAAAGGTGCATTAGAAAAAATAAACCTGGCTCCGGAGCAGGTGAAGGAAGTATATATGGGCAATGTGCTGCAGGCAGGCGAGGGCCAGGCACCTGCCCGTCAGGCTGCGTTGGGAGCTGGCCTGTCAAATAATACGCCGTCAACTACCATCAATAAAGTATGTGCGTCCGGAATGAAAGCGGTGATGATGGCTGCACAGGCTATTAAAGCCGGTGATCAGGACGTTATTGTTGCCGGCGGTATGGAAAACATGTCTTTGGTTCCGCATTATTTTAATGCACGGAATGCTACAAAACTGGGCGACGTGAAAATGCAGGACGGAATGTTGCTTGACGGCCTCACTGATGTTTACGGAAAAGTTCACATGGGTGTCTGCGCTGAGAAATGTGCGGCAGAACATCAGTTTTCGCGTGAAGACCAGGATAATTTTGCGATAGAATCCTACAAACGTTCAGCTGCAGCTTGGGAAGGAGGTAAATTTAAAGATGAAGTGGTTCCTGTAGAAATTCCACAGCGAAAAGGAGACCCAATAATTTTCGCCGAAGATGAAGAGTATAAAACTGCCAAATTCGACCGTTTCCCGACTTTACCTACGGTTTTCCAGAAAGAAAACGGTACGGTAACCGCTGCAAACGCTTCAACCTTGAATGACGGTGCGTCTGCTTTGGTCTTAATGTCTAAAGAGAAAATGGAAGAACTTGGCTTGAAACCATTAGCCAAAATCATTTCATACGCCGATGCTGCACACGAGCCTGAATGGTTCACTACTGCACCCGCGAAAGCGTTGCCAATCGCTTTAAAAAAGGCCAATCTAGAGGTTTCAGATATCGATTATTTTGAATTTAATGAGGCGTTTTCGGTTGTAGGTCTTGCCAATAACAAAATTTTGGGACTGGATGCCGCAAAAGTAAATGTGAATGGCGGCGCGGTTTCCCTTGGTCATCCACTGGGGAGTTCAGGCTCGCGAATCATCGTTACATTGATCAATGTCTTAAAACAAAACAACGCAAAATACGGCGCTGCCGCTATTTGCAACGGGGGAGGTGGTGCTTCCGCGATAGTGATTGAAAATATATAATAAACACGATTTACAGCCCGAAACCATTAAGTAATATGCATGAAGTTTTCATCTGATTCTTAATGGTTTTTTTATTTTTGCGCTACTAATTTCTTCAACCATGCCTGAAAACGACCAATTGCCCATGTCTCAAATCAAAAATAACCCGAAAATCATGCGGGCTTGGGCATATTATGACTGGGCAAATTCGGTGTATTCGCTGGTAATAACGTCCACCATTTTCCCGATCTATTATTCAATTCTTACCACTGCTTCAGAAAAAGCAGAGTATGTGAAGGAGACCGGACAGTGGATCAAAGTGCCGGTGCGTCATATGATTACGATATTCGGAAAAGATTATCAGCCGGATGCAATCTATGGTTATTCGCTTACCATTTCATTCCTGATTGTGGTTTTGCTGTCGCCGATATTATCTTCGCTGGCCGATACAATCGGGAATAAGAAGTCGTTTTTGCAGTTTTTCTGTTATTTGGGAGCCACTTCGTGCATGGGTTTAGCTATGTTCACAGGAATGCAGAATGTGTTTCTGGGTTTGCTTTTCAGCATAACCGCCAGTGTCGGATTTTGGGGTAGTTTGGTTTTCTACAACTCCTTCCTGCCCGACATTGCATCGCGCGACAGGCAGGATGCGCTTTCCGCGAAAGGCTATGTTTATGGCTACATCGGGTCTGTGGTGTTGGTTGTGATCTGTTTGATATTGATTCAGGTTTTCGCCAAAACACCGGAAGACGCCAAACTTTATACCCGGATTTCGTTTCTGCTGACGGGTGCGTGGTGGTTTGGTTTCTCGCAGTACACTTTCAAGCATTTGCCTCAATTTGGCGCAGTACATTCCCAGTTGCCAAAAGATTTAGTGCTGCTCAACTATAAGAACATTTTTAAGCAACATAAGGAACAGGGAGGATTTTGGATGGTTCTGAAAGATAATATCAGTTTCTATAAAGATGTAGTAAACGAGAGTTTTCATGAACTTTTCAAAGTAGGACGTAAGCTTTTTGCTGACCGAAACCTGAAATTTTTCCTTTCGAGTTTCTTTTTTTACAGTGTGGGGATGCAGACCATTTTCCTTATGGCGACACTGTTTGGGAAAAGTGAGATCAATCTGGCGCAGGATAAACTTATCCTGACACTTTTGGTGATCCAGATAGAAGCCATCATCGGAGCGATTATCTTTTCAAGACTTTCACGCGTCATCGGGAACAAGAATGTGATTTCAATCGCGATCATCCTTTGGATCGTTGCGTGTCTGTCTGCATATTTTCTAAACAAAGAGAATCCGTATGTGGAGTATAAATTTTACGGAATCGCAGCCATTATCGGCCTGGTAATGGGCGGTTTGCAGGCGATGTCGCGTTCCACGTATTCGAAACTGCTGCCTGAAGATTCAATGGACAACACCACATTTTTCAGCTTTTATGACGTGCTCGAGAAACTGGCGATCATCCTCGGAACCTTTATTTTCGCGACAATGATTGATAAATACCACAATATGCGGTATTCAGCGCTTTCGATGTCACTGTTTTTCGCGGTTGGTTTAATATTAATCCGGTTTGTGAAACTTTCAATCTTTAAACCTAAGGAATAAGAATCAAAGTGCCGTTTTGGCTGCATTTTTGGTAGTAAGAGTTTAGCAAACAAATTCGTATCTTTGCATTTGAAAATCAATCCTTTGAGCTAATGACAAATCCTCTATTTTACGCTAAAATACTCCTTTTCGGTGAATACGGTATCATTGAGGATTCTCAGGGACTTACGCTTCCCTACAGTTTTTATAAAGGCACGCTTAAGTTCTCAGATTTAAATACCGACTTCGAAAAAAAATCGAATACATCTCTTGGCAAATACGCTGATTATCTCACAGATATTACGCTTCCCGAAAAGTTTGAACTTGATGTAAATGCCTTCAAAGCAGACATTGCTAAAGGTTTGTTTTTCGATTCTAATATTCCTCAGGGGTACGGTGTAGGAAGCTCCGGCGCTTTGGTGGCCGCGATCTTTGAAAAATATTCGGTTCTAGATTATCAGCCTGAAAGCATTTCAAAAGACGAACTTAAAGAACTTAAAAAAGTATTTGGTTTGCTAGAAAGCTACTTTCACGGCAAGAGTTCGGGCATCGATCCGCTGATCTGCTACATGAACCTTCCGATTCTTATTGAAAACCGAGATAATGTGGACCGTGTTACTATTCCCCAAGGTGAAGCGGGAAAAGGAGCGATTTTTCTTATTGATTCTGGTATGACCGGCGAAACCGGTCCGATGGTGCAGATTTTCTTTGAAAAAATGAAGACCGAAGGCTTCCGCAAGACACTAAAAGAAGAATTCATACGCTACAATAATGCATGTATCGACGCTTTCCTTAAAAAAGAGATGACGCCGCTGTTCAGGAATCTTAAAAACCTTTCGGTATGGGCATATGAACATTTCAAACCAATGATTCCTGAAAGCCTATACAACGCCTGGAAAAAAGGTCTTGATAGCAATGCATACTACCTTAAACTCTGTGGTAGTGGTGGCGGTGGCTATATTTTGGGATTTACCAGAGATTACGGAAAAGCTGAAAAGATGCTTGCGGGCTTTGAAAAAGAAGTTATTTACAGATTTTAATCATTCGGTCGCGAGCTAATTTTCATAATTGATTTCGGTTTTTTTCGAATGAAAAACCCTTTATTTTACCGTTTTTCACAACTCGTAGGTTTTTTGCTTGGCGCACGGATTTTCGTGGCTTTGCTGCTCACTTTCGCGCTGTATGTGTCCACCTTTTTCCTCTTTAACCAGGAGGAAAGTCTGGCCGATTTTGTGTTTGATTTCCGCGTCCACGGCATTATTTTTTGCACCGTTCTGAGCATTTTGGCCGGTGGGATCATCAATCAGTTTTATGACCTTGAAAAGGACCAGCTCACCAAACCTTTCCGCACAAAAATACAAAGCTTCTTAAAGCAAAAATACTTCCTGTACGCCTATCTTACATTGCTGGTGGCTTCGTTACTGTTCTCATTTCTTATCTCACCACGCGTCTTTTTCTTTTTTGTAATCTACCAGTTTTTTATGTGGTTTTATAGCCATAAACTTAGCAAGGTGTTGATTGTGAACAATTTGACATTCGTAAGTCTTACACTTTACCCCTTTTTCGGGATGATGGTTTATTACCGGACCTTCTCGCTAAATGTTTTCCTGATGGCGCTTTTTATCTTCGTAATTCTGCTGCTGATAGACATCATCAAAGATACACTCACCAAAAACGCCGATAAAATGTTCGGTTACAGCACCATTCCTAATTTTTTTGGAAATAAAGTCAGCCGTGCAGTCATTATTTTCCTTAGTCTTTCACTCATGCTCTGCTCGGCACTGATCATCAGACTGAATGGAATTCACAGTATTATGGATATTTATTTCGCCAGTGGATTATTGGTGATTGTCGCAGTCATCTTTCTGTCACTGCAGTCTTTCAAGAAATCGAATTTTTATGCGCTGAATATGCTCAGGATTTGGATTTTTGCAGGCATCATCGCGATGCTTTTGGACGGAATTTATACCCAATTCTAGCCTTTAATAATTTTACTATAATATTTTAATCCTGCGCAGCCAATTGCAACAGGTAGCAGATTATCAGCGATAAAGTTTTATCTTTGCCCTAAATTTTTAAATATAATGAGCCGAGACCGAAACAGCAACGATAAACCGAAACGACCACGAATTTCCAAAATCTCAAATTCCGGTAGTTCACGCACCGCTGCATCGCGCGCCAGAGCTCCAAAGAAAAGCGACGAGCCCGAAGCCAAAAAGACTGCACGCTCCGAGAAAGCCCGTGAACCAAAACTGATGTCCGAATCTGAAGCAAGGTCTTACGAGAAAAATATAAACAGACCCGCATCGCGGAAACCTGCCGGTAAACGCACCGGAAAATCCTTCGATACACGCGACAAATACGAAAAGGGCGACAGTAAGTCAGGACCTAAAAAGCCTTTCAAACCTTTCGACAGGAAAGATGAAGGCGAAAGAACACGCTCTTTTGTACAAAAAAGACGATTTGATAAGCTTGCTAAAGAAACGCCGAAAGAATCTATCCGACTGAATAAGTACATTGCCAATTCCGGCATTTGCTCACGCCGGGAAGCTGATGAACTCATCACGCAAGGTTTGGTAACGGTAAATGGCCAGGTGGTGACAGAGATGGGTTACCAGGTGCAAAAAACCGATAAAGTGGTGTTTGACGGGCAGGGAATCACACCTGAGAAGCCGGTTTATGTACTGCTGAATAAACCTAAAGGTTACATTTCCACTACGAAAGACGAAAAAGCCAGAAAAACAGTGATGGATCTGGTGGCGAACGCGTCCCCGTACCGAGTTTTCCCGGTCGGAAGGCTTGACCGTTCCACCACAGGTGTCATCTTGCTGACCAATGATGGTCACATGACCAAGAAACTCACGCACCCTTCATTTAACATGAAGAAAATCTACCATGTCACTTTGGACAGAAAACTTGACCGTGCTGATCTCAACACGATTGCGGAAGGCATCCGTCTTGAAGAAGGTATCGCCGAAGTTGACAGCATTTCATACATCGAAGGAAAACCAAAAAACGAGATCGGTATCGAAATTCACATCGGCTGGAACCGTGTGGTTCGCAGAATTTTCCAGAAATTAGGTTATGAAGTGGAAGCGCTGGACCGTGTGATGTTTGCAGGTCTGACGAAGAAAAACATCAAACGCGGACACTGGCGGATCCTTACCGATTTGGAAGTGAATAATCTTAAGATGATGTAGTCATTTATTAAAATACACAAAAACTTCCCGCAGACTGTCTGCGGGAAGTTTTTATTTAGAAATGGTATTTTAAGTTAAGTCCTGTAAAGAAATAAGCCTTGCCAGGCCCCGGATTCACGTCCGTGAAAACATTTGGATCGTTGTATTGGTTGTCTGCATCGGTATCATTGATGCTGTTTCCATAAAACAAAAACGTGTAATTGATTTGGTTCAACAGGTTGTTGCCGACCACGAAGATATCAGCATCTATTTTGTTGAAGCTGTGTTTGTAGCCGATCTTTGAATTCAAAAGACTGAAACTCCGAACCTCATTGCTGTTTGCAAAATCGGTGAACACGCTTCCCATGTAATTCAATGTATTCTGCCAGTACAATCCGGGGTTCGTCTCGATATCGAAACCGATGGAATACTTGTATTTGGGAATTCCGGGCACGTTTTTCCCGTCATAATTCATCACCGCTGCAGGACTGCCGCTTTCTTTTAAATAAGTTTTAAAATCAGAATATTTAAAATCACTGTACGTCACACTTGCAAATGGCTGAAAGTTTTTCACAATAGATTTCTCGGGTTGCAACAGGTAGCCGATACTGAATTCCAGACCGCGGTTCCGTTGGTTTCCGGTATTGGCCCAGTAGGTGTAGGCCGTCGTAAGGTTATCCGGAATTTGCCCGCGCAATTGGGTAAGTTTGTCGTTAATATCAATTTGAAAAACTGAAAACTGGTAATCCACTGACGTGTCCGCAAAAAGTCCGTGCACACTGAAATCCCACGTTTTGGCCTTTTCGGGAGTCAGATTGTCGTTGGTCTGATTAAGTCCGGCAATAAAAGCCGTGGCTGACGTCGGCGCATTATATCCCTCGCTGTAGCTAAGGTTAAAGATGTGTCTGTTAAAGCTTTTTTGGAGTGCAAAATGTGGAGTAGCCACAACATCAAAACTTTTCCCGAACGAAAGATTTTTGTTGTAAAGGTCTTTTCCATTAACCACGAAAAGTCCAGGCAGCGCAAGCAGATCCTCGCGGTGGTAACTGATTTTATTTAAACTTACGCCACCTAAAAGCAGCAGGCCCCAGGGCTTGTATGTCACTTTTTCGACAATGAAAAAATTTGACTGATTGTTTTCATTCTTAAAGTAAGATCCCTCATAGATCGGTCTCAAGACCGGCGGTTCTGTGCTTTTTACGCCTTTGTACCGATAATTTGTAACCAACGGTCGTGATTGCTGCATTTCCACTCCAAACTCGGTTTGGCTGCTGAATTCTTCCCAGTCCTTTGCAAAATTAAAAACCGAACGTAAGCCATAGTTTGGCGTAGAAGAGGTTTCGTTGGCGCCCGCTGCGATCCGGTCACTTGTTGTCCCGCTGTAAAAAAAGGTGGTGTTATTCCGCAAGTCCCCTGTGATATCCCAAGTGTGTCCTAAACCTACGCGACTGGTGATGAATTTGGTTTTCGCGCCGCGACGGATGTAGGCGAAGTTTCCGTTATCAATACCATTATAATAATCGTCGTATGAGATTTGTCCGGATACCTGCTCCAAAGAATTGCCGTGAGTAGCAAGCCACGTTATTTTTTGGGAAGGATTCAGCTTGACTTCGCCCGTCAGATTATAAAAATTTTTGATTGTTTTACCGTTTGGTCTGTAACCGTCACTTCCGATGTGGCCATAATTTGCCGTTACCGAATGGTTTGCACCCACGTTGTTTAAGGCCGTCAATGACTGGAAAAGCCCAAACGAACCGGTAGTAAACTGTTCAGAAACGGAAGTTCCCATTTTGGTTTCAGGCCGAACGTAAAATCTTACCGCACCACCAGACCCGCCACCATAAAGCGTTGCCGCGGGACC
This sequence comes from Kaistella pullorum, assembly GCF_014837035.1. Lineage (GTDB taxonomy): Bacteria > Bacteroidota > Bacteroidia > Flavobacteriales > Weeksellaceae > Kaistella > Kaistella rhinocerotis. Next base: position 306,523 of record NZ_JACSPS010000002.1, read on the forward strand.
TTTTATCACCTCGATTTGATTGACCGTGGCAAAGTTTACGTCGTCTAACACCGTTACGCCGTCTGCGCCCGTAAGCGGTACGTTGTTGAGATACATCTTGACGCCCCAGCTGTTGAATTTCTGATCGTTTCCATATCCGCGAAGGATGATGCGCTGGCCGCCGAGCTGCGTGCGCTTTTCTACCTGCACACCAGCCATCGTATTCAGGCTCTGTTCTATAAATGCAGGGTTGTTTCTGTTAATTTCGTATTCCGAAACTACCTCGGTGGCCTGTGCGTGACGCTTGAACTCATCACGTTCTTTCTGTACTTTCTTTCGGGCGTGGATATTCACCGTTTCAATATTTTCCGTAACCTCCTGTCCTTTAATTGCGATTACAGAAAGCAATGCTGCCGCAAGAATATAATTTTTAAGCATATTTTAATTATTTAAATCTTAAACCGAAAAAAAGGTAAAGCACAGCCTTACCTTTTTATATAGTTTTGATTATATCTATTTTCTTATCACGACAGAAGAGTAAATCATCGTACCGTTTTGGCTGGCTTTCAGCACATAACTTCCTTTGCTGAGGCTTTCAATGCTGAACTCTTCATTTGATTTTATATTTTTCTTCTTGAAAACCAGTCTTCCAGCCGCGTCGAACACTTCAATGTCTGCAGTGTTACCGCCTTTCGTGTCAAATTTCAACTGTATCGGACCGCGCGTAGGGTTCGGATATACTACGTTCGAAAGTAAACTGTGCTGCCCATCTGATGTGGCAAGCGTACGGTCTATCTTCGTAGTGAACGCTCCCCGGCCATACGTTACTGCCAGGATGGTCTTATCCGAAGGTCTATAATCAAAATGGTTTACTTTAAATTTACCTAAACCGTCAGAATACAGTGCCCACTGCGGAGTCTCACTCTGGAAGGTGGATGTTCCCCAAACACCGTAATACGTTCCAAGGATCACTTCATTATTATCTTCAGGGTTCATGAAGATCGCTTTTACAGGGATATCAGGTAGGTTTCCTTCTTTTGAAACGAAGTTTACACCGCCATCGGTACTGTAAAATACGCTGGTTTTGTTAAAATTGGAAACCGTCACCAGGATTTCATTTTCCGACGCCCCAAGTTTGACATCTGAAATGTAACCGCCAAAATTTAAAGCGAACAGGCTTGTAACAGGCGTTGTATCTGCATTGGTAACTTTAAACAGTTTTCCGGACGACAGACCTACAAACAATGTAGAACTTGTGGTGGAATAGGGCGAAACCAAAATATCCGAAATCAGTTCACCACTGGTCACCGTAGCTATATTGAGCTGCGAACGGGTTGGTGAAAAAGGCAATGTATCGAGCCCTTTGATTCTGTGCAGGATTACGGAAGTGCCGCTTCCTGTGGCGTTGGTGTAGGCGATATCAAGATTTCGGTCCACAGCTAACGGATTGATGAACTGACCTGAATTTTGTTGGGTCGAATTATTAATCAGTGCATACATCCCCTGACTGTTAAACAAATAGTGGAAATTGTAAACGTAAGAAGCAATCAAATATTTGTCCTGGTCGTCAAAGGCTGTGTACGCTCCGTCACCACCATATACTACGGATGAATTGTAGAAAGCGTTTGATAGTGCAGAACCTGACAGTTCCTGCGTACCGTTATCCTGAGCTCCCAAAATCATTTGCTCATTTGCTGTAGTGGCAGTTGGATTCAGTGTACCGTGATAAAACTGGGTGATATTGAATCTTCGGTTTCGCATTGCGATTGCCGAAGTACTTGCAAGGCTGTTTTTGTTTGCGGCGAAGAAGATCCCGCCGTCATTTCCCATTACAAATTGATCGGTATTTTTTGGATTGAAAACCAATGCATGCTGATCGGCATGTACCAGTGAGATTGGAGCGGCAGCCATCAGGTTGTTATTGCTCCATTTCGTAATCTGCGCCCAGGTAAGACCTCCGTCGATACTTTTATAAGAATCAACGCCACCGGCGTAAACTATCTGGTCGTTGGTAGGATCTGTTTCAATCACCAGATCGTAAAAAGCCTGGCCGCGCGTGAAGTCATTGTCCGGTTGGCCTGTGTCAATAGGGTTTGGCAAGGTAATCCCAGAAAGCGGAACATTTGTGGAGCTCCAGGTTACCCCACCGTCAATGGTTTTCGCCATCCGGATCGGTTCGGAGCTCGTATTGGCGCCCTGCATCAGCGCGTACGCTTTCAGCGGATTGGTTTCTGAAACTTCCACCATCACTCTTGAACTGGCGTTCCCTACATCGTATACGTTTGTAAATGTGGTACCGTTATCAGTTGATTTAAAGATTTTCCCGCCGGAGTTACTACCGGAAAAATAGCTTCTTCGCGTGGCTACCCAGATGGCATTGTCTGCGCCGATCTCAATGTCCTGAATATCGTAGCCACGCGTGCTGGTGGCCATCAAACTTGCCATTAAGGTAAAGTTAGTACCGTCAGTTGACTTATAAAGGCCCGCTTCGTAAAGTCCGGCAAAAGTTTGCGCATCACCGAAATAAGTTCCGGCAACGCCGGCAAGTACGATTGATGCACCGTTGTTGTTCAATACTTTAATGGTTGGAATGTTATACATCCCTCGTTTTACATTACCATTATATCCGTTCTCCAGGGTGAAGACCTGCTGCCAGGTTGCGCCACCATCGCTAGTTTTCCAGATTCCGAGACCGCTGAAGTCTCCGGTTTCCACTTCACCCGTACCTACATAGAAAATCATCGGGTTATTTGGGTCCGATGTAATACAGGAAACGGTAGTGTTAGACCAAAAGGCATCTACAAGTGTCCATTCCGAGTTGGCATTGGTGATATCATTGTTGTACCACAATCCGCCGGAAACACCTCCAGCCCAAACCTTTTTACCGGTCGCGTCATTTGGGTCGAACATGATGCCGCGTACACGTCCACCCACCGAATAAGGGCCACGTTCAACCCATTGGTTCGAAATTCCGTCTTTGGCATTCATGTCTTTTACGCCCCCAAACATTTTAAGTGACTGTTTGGGTGTATATTTCCCGGCAGCAACTGCCTGCTCCAGTGCTACATAATTTTGGTTTCGTACCGCGCCGGTTTCGGGGTCCATGGTTGCGATATAATCGTGCAGGAAGTACTCATCAGGTGGTTTTTGGTTATGCTCTTTCGCATAAGCGACACTTTTTTGATAAGAATTAATGATTTCGCGGACGTGTTTAAGGTATTTTTTATTTACCTTATTATTTCGTGCAGCGTTTATGGGCGAAACCTGCGCATTGAGGTGCAGAGAGGCTACTGTGAGCCCAATTCCTAGAATAAATTTAAATTTCATGGTATTTGGATTTAATATTTTGTAAATATAAGTGTATAACGTTGATGTTTTTAATGTTTTTTTAATGTTTCCGCGATGTTATTTCTAAGGAAGTTTCAAAATCGCTGTCCTTTATTCAGGGACGTCCTCGTTTTCCGGTGAAGAGGCGCCATTTGATTTATTTTTAAAGATGATTTTCTGGCGTATTTCAGTTTTTGCACTGATATTCTCGGAGACCAAATAAGCGGCATTCAAATCAAAATTATCGTCCGTATGCACAGTTGTTCCGCTTTCAGTTACTGTGGGTTGGTTTTCGGGGAAGTAAGCGCCCGTCAAAATTATATTACCACTATGTCTTGAGCTGGTCAAAGGGATTTTAATATTTCCAATCATTAAATGTAGCGGCTTCACCGTTTCGTTTTCTTTCACGATAATTGTAAAACGCTCGGCTCTTGCACCTCGAACGCCGCCCAAACTCACTTCGTGCCACGCATTTTCAATCTTTAAATTTTGCGCTGAACTGCACGAACACACTAAAAACAGCACAGTAAGAAGAATTAAGGTTCTCATGATTTGTGTAAATTAATTGCAGGAAATGTACAAAAAAAACTTCCTGCGGTATGCAGGAAGTTTACTGTTTATCTTTTTGAAGCATCAAATAGAATCGATGATTTGGTTCAATGTTTTGGACGGACGCATTGCAGCGTAAGTTTTAGAAGAATCGGGGTGATAATATCCGCCGATATCCTGTGCTTTGCCCTGTGCACCAATAAGTTCCTCATTGATTTTTGATTCATTTTGCATCATTGCGTCCGCAACAGGTTTGAAAGTTCCAGCAATGCCCTGATCCTGTGTTTGGTTTGCCAAGGCTTCTGCCCAATACATCGCAAGATAGAAGTGCGAACCACGGTTATCAATAAGGCCTACTTTTCTTGCCGGCGATTTGTCTTCAGCTAAAAACTTTTCATTGGCCGCATCTAACGCGTCAGCCAAAATTTGCGCTTTACTGTTGTCCTGAGTCTGTGCAACATGCTCAAGGCTCGCCTGCAGTGCCATGAATTCACCCAAAGAATCCCAACGCAGGTAACCTTCCTCAATGAACTGCTCAATATGTTTCGGTGCAGATCCTCCGGCTCCGGTTTCGAATAGACCGCCGCCATTCATCAAAGGAACGATGGACAGCATTTTTGCAGAGGTTCCCAGCTCCAGGATAGGGAAGAGGTCGGTAAGATAATCCCGCAGTACATTTCCGGATACCGAAATCGTATCAAGTCCCTGACGGATTCTTTCGAGCGTCAAGGTCATCGCGTCCTCAATATTCAAAATTCGGATGTCCAGACCTTCAGTATCGTGATCTTTAAGGTATTTTTCTACTTTATTGATCATTTCATTATCGTGGGCACGCTTTTCATCTAACCAGAAAATCGCCGGTGTAGCTGAAAGTCTTGCGCGGTTTACCGCCAGCTTTACCCAATCCTGAATTGGAGCATCTTTCGTTTGGCACATTCTGAAAATATCCCCTTTTTCCACAGTTTGTTCCATGAAGATATTTCCGTCTGCATCGGTTACACGCACTGTACCGTCAGCAGTCACCTGGAACGTTTTGTCATGCGAACCGTACTCTTCGGCTTTTTGCGCCATCAGCCCCACATTTGGCACAGAACCCATCGTACGAGGATCCAATGCACCATTTTTCTTCATGTCATCAATCGCAGCCTGATAAAAGCCGGCATAGTTGCGGTCTGGAATCATCGCGATGGTATCTTCTTCCTGACCCGCTTTGTTCCACATCTTGCCGCCACCGCGGATAAGAGCCGCCATCGAGGCGTCCACAATAATGTCAGACGGCACATGGAAATTCGTGATACCTTTATCGGAATTCACCATGGCTATTGCCGGTCCGTTCGCGATGCTGTTTTCTATTTCGGATTTGATCTCGGCTTCCTGTTCTTTACCTGCAATCTTGTCGAACAGATCCTGCAAACCATTATTAGGATTAATGTCCAGCTCCGCAAATAAATCCGTATATTTTGTGAAAACATCTTTAAAATAAACCTCGACCATCGCCCCGAAAATAATCGGGTCTGAAATTTTCATCATCGTGGCTTTCAGGTGTCCGGAAAGCAAAACACCTGCTGCTTTGGCTTCTTCGATGGTATTTGCTACAAAAGATTTCAAAGCATTAAGGTTTAAAACTGAAGTGTCGATGATTTCACCGGCCTTCAATGGTGATAAACCTTTTAGTTCCGTTACGGCGCCATCTTTAGCGACAAATTCTATTTTAAATTGAGTCGCGTTCTCTACGGTTACCGATTTTTCGCTTCCGTAAAAGTCGCCGTCTGTCATGTGCGCAACTTTAGTCTTCGAGTCACTGCTCCAGGCACCCATTCGGTGAGGATTTGCTTTTGCGTAATTCTTTACGGCTCTTGGTGCGCGGCGGTCTGAATTTCCTTCACGCAGCACGGGATTCACGGCGCTGCCAAGTACTTTTGCATATTTTGCTTTGATGGCTTTTTCTTCATCATTTTTAGGCTCTGCAGGATAATTCGGAACGGCAAAACCGTGTTTTTGAAGTTCGGCAATCGCACCGTCAAGCTGCGGTACAGATGCAGAAATATTCGGAAGTTTGATAATATTAGCTTCAGGGGTAGTGGCCAATTGGCCAAGTTCTGCCAGAGCGTCTTCTACCTTTTGGTCTTCTTTAAGGTATTCGGGAAAGTTTGCGAGGATCCGGCCTGATAACGAAATATCTTTCGGAAGAATCTCGATATCAGCAGTTTTTGCAAATGCTTCTACGATTGGTAAAAAAGAATGGGTGGCCAACATCGGCGCTTCATCTGTCCAGGTATAGACGATTTTAGATTTATCTGACATTATTAATGATTTAAAAAAATTAAAGAAACAAATTTAGGCAAATTAATAGGACTGTGAAATAACTGCAACCCGCAGTTTTAAGATTATTTTAACCTTAAACATATCCTAACCTTGCCCTATAATGGCTACTTTTGGAAGGAACAAAAAACAAAACTATTATGGCAAATATCACTTTGAAAGGAAACGCAGTGAAGACGGTGGGCAACCTGCCCCAAATTGGCGATGACCTGAAAGACTTCAAACTTGTAAATGAGAAACTTGAGGAAAAAACGCTAAGCGATTACAGCGGAAAAAGGATAATCCTTAATATTTTTCCGAGCATCGATACCGGAATTTGCGCAGAATCTGCCCGAAAATTTAACGTAGAAGCCGGAACGTTGAATAACGCGGTGGTCATCAACGTTTCGAAAGATCTGCCATTTGCATTGGGTCGGTTTTGTGCGGCAGAAGGTTTAAATCATGTAGAATCGCTTTCAGATTACCGCGGAACTTTCGGTGATGATTACGGTGTTGAGATGGAAGATTCGCCAATGCAGGGCTTGCTGAGCCGCGCGGTGATTGTGGCCGATGAAAACGGCAAGGTGATCTATACCGAACAGGTGCCCGAAATCGCGCAGGAGCCAGATTATCAAAATGCGCTCGCCGCTCTGGCATAATCAATAAAAAAACGCAATTCATTTTGCGTTTTTTTGCTTTAATGCGCCGGTTTGCAATTATTTAGATGCAAAAAAAGTTGTGACAACAATTGTTGCGTTTTTAAATTTTTGCTTTTAACTTTGATAAAAACTGATAAAAATAAAAACCATGGCAAAAGTAAATTCTTACCTGAACTTTGATGGCACTGCGGAAGAAGCGTTTCTATTTTACCGCTCGGTATTGGGCGGAGATTTCGCAGGAGGGATCATGAAAATGGGTTCCGCGCCAGGTGCTGAAAATCTTTCAGACGAAATGAAAAACCGCGTACTTCACGTTTCACTACCGATCGGGGATAATCTTCTGATGGGTTCAGACATCGTTCCCGAAATGGGTCAGAAGCTGCAGACCGGCAACAGTAATTATATTTCGCTGCATACGGACAGCCGCGCTGATGCAGACCGGATCTTTACCGCGCTGGCAGAAGGCGGAGAAGTTGAGATGCCCATAGAAGACCAATTCTGGGGCGACTATTTCGGCAGTCTGCAGGATAAATTCGGGATTTTCTGGATGATTAATTTCAATGAAGCCTACACGTAGTTGCCCGCATCAGCCCCGTCACCTTGTTTACAACAATCTTTTTCCTTATTTTTAGAGGAAATTATAACTTTTATGGAACCAATTAAGATTGAAATCACAATTCTAAAACCTGTGCGTAAGGTTTGGGAATTTATGAATGACCCCAAACATATTACCAAGTGGAATTTTGCCAATGACCAATGGCACTGCCCGAAAGCTGAAAATGACCTGCGTGTCGGCGGCACCCTGAGAACCCGCATGGAGGCGAAAGACAAAAGTTTTGGTTTCGATAATGTAGCGGTGTATGAAGAGATTCAGCCGGAAAGGCTGATCCGTTACCGCCTGGAAGACGGCCGCACGGTAGAAATTGTTTTCAATGCTGTAGATCCCGGCACTACTCAAATCATCGAAACGTTTGAACCTGAAACCCAGAATTCACGCGAGATGCAGCGTGAAGGTTGGTATGCGATCCTGAACAATTTTCATAAATATGCTGAAAACAATTAGTACTTCTCATTTTCTTAAATTTAAAAATGACCAACAAAATATTTCCATGTCTCTGGTTTGACGGCGACGGCAATAAAGCAGCAAAATTTTATGTCGAAACCTTCGGAGGCAAAATCACCGTAGATACGCCAAGTGTGATCAATTTTGAACTGTTTGGGCAGCGCCTGATGATCCTGAATGCCGGTCCGCAATTCAAGAAAAATGCGTCTGTATCTTTTATGGTGTTTTGTGACAGTGAACAGGAAGTAGAAAAATATTGGTCTGCGTTATCCGATGGCGGTAATGCGCTGATGGATATCGGCGAATATCCGTGGAGCAGGAAATATGGTTGGGTTGAGGACAAATATGGTGTTACGTGGCAAATCATGTTCACAGAAAAGGCAATTGCACAGAAAATAGTTCCGGTGTTGATGTTCATCCATCAGAATAATGGTAAAGCGATGGACGCGATGCGCTTCTACACTGATTTATTTCCCAATTCAGAGATTCAAAGCATTTCCAAATATGGAGAAAATGGTGGTGATGCGCATGAAATCGCGGGAAATATTAATTTCGCTCAATTTTCCGTAAGTGGTTATACGCTTGCGTGTATGGACAATTCATATGATCACCAGTTCGATTTTAATGAAGCTGTCTCTATCGTTGTAATGACCGATGATCAGGAAGAAACAGATCAACTTTGGAATGCTCTAACTTCTGATGGGGGGCGCGCATCGATGTGCGGCTGGCTGAAAGACAAGTTTGGACTGAGCTGGCAGATCGTTCCAAAGAAACTTATTGAGCTGATGAATGATCCCGATCCGTTCAAGGGTAAAAAGGTGATGGAAACGATGATGACGATGCAGAAAATTGACATCGCGCAGCTCGAAAAAGCGTACAGTTCTTAGATTTTAAAAAAAAATATATTAAATAAACATTATGGCGACCTTCAACTATGAAATTATAATCAATGCACCCATCCAAAAAGTGTGGGATCTGCTTTGGGGCGAAGAGACCTATGGCGAATGGACTCAGTTTTTCTCCGCCGGGAGCCAGTTTAAGACCGATTGGGAAGTTGGCGGCGAAACCTATTTTATGGACAGTGAAGGGAACGGTATGTTCTCCACGATCCGTTCAATCAATGAACCGGAAGAAGTGATCTTCAGCCACCTCGGAATGGTAAGGAACGGTGAAGTGGATACAGCGACAATCAATCAGCTGGAATGGAGCGGTGCCGAAGAAAAATATTTCTTGCGCGAAATAGGTCCAAATACGACGGAACTTCGTGCGGAAGTGCACGCTACCGGCGAAATGGAAGGGATGATGAACCGTGGCTTCAATGAAGGTTTTAAAGTCCTCAAAAATCTTGCGGAAAAGTAAATATTTAAAATAAGACACTTTCCGCCCAACTTTCAGATAATCCTTATTTTTGCGCGAAAGTTCCAGCCAAATGAAAAACTACTATTATTTTCTCAGCGTAGAAGAAAATGCAGGCGATGAGGAAATAAGAAAGGCCTACCGCAAGCTTTCGGTGAAATACCATCCGGATAAAAACGAAAATGACGCTTTTTTCGCCAAACGTTTTATGGAAGTTCAGGAGGCGTACGATGTGCTGGGTGACAGCGAGAAAAGGCGAATCTACGATGAAAACCTGAGTCATCAGCAGCGCAGTTACCGGCCTACACTGCCGCCAGCAATCAAAAGTTTTTCTTCAAATAAGATCAGGGCACAAAAAGGGGAGGAGATCATCATCAAATGGCAGACAAACAATGCCGACATCGTAAAAATCATTCCTTTTGGGCTTGAAAAAGGGTATGGCGAACGTGCTTTTAAAATCACCGACTTCAAGAACGGCGAGTTTCAACTTTTGCTTCACGCAACCAATTCGCTTTTGAATAAAACGGTTGTCCGTGCGCTTACAATTACTGAAGTTTTCGAAAATGACTCAGAGAAGTTCCGGAATGAGGTGGAAGAACTTTTTAAACCCCAAAAACCTTCACGCACGAACCCTGGCGGTCAGCCAAAAATTATCCGGCTCGTGCTCGCGCTGGTTTTCGTACTTATCGCGGTTTTGCTACTCTACAAAACGTTTAATTCTTAAGAAAGTCAGGCTAATTTAAGGCGACCCGGACACTTTTTACAGCGTTTTCCTTTCTTAAATTTTTTGCAGCATTTCTTTTTATCACAAAACATTTCTTCATGTGAAGAAGAACTTGGCAGTGGTGCGACCTTAAAAGGGATGATGGGTGAAATCATGCCGCGAATATACAATAATTTAGAATAATTATAAATAAAGTCGTGTGTGTAAATATTGTTCACAGCCTGAAATTGTGGCTGTAAGTTTAAAGTTGTATTTTTACAACATTAGTTTTCACCAAAATTTACCCTTAATAATGAACACCACAAAGTTTGTAAATCGCCATGTTTCACGGGACGGGGCGGATCGTGATGCAATGCTGCAGCGTATTGGCGTTGCCGGAATTGATGAACTGATTTCCCAGACCATTCCAGATTCCATCCGTCTTGAGAAAGAACTTAATATTTCAGAGCCACTGTCAGAGTACGAAATGCTTGCGCATTCGAAAGAGCTGGCCTCAAAGAACGCGCAGTTTGATACCTACATTGGTTTCGGATATTTCAATACCATACTTCCGAGCCCTATACAGCGCAATATCCTTGAAAATCCTTCCTGGTACACGGCTTACACACCCTATCAGGCTGAAATTGCACAGGGTCGGCTGGAAGCCCTGCTGAATTTCCAAACTGTAGTTTGCGACCTCACAGGATTCGAACTTGCAAACGCCTCATTGTTGGATGAATCTACGGCAGCGGCCGAAGCCATGCACATGTTCTATGAATCCAGAAATAAAGACCAGAAAAAATCTGGTGCGGCTAAGTTTTTTGTTTCGGATATGGTCTTGCCACAAACACTCGCAGTACTGAAAACCAAAGCTGAAGGTCTTGGCATCGATGTTATAGTTGGTGATCATCAGACGCACGCATTCGATAATTCCTACTTTGGCGTTTTGCTGCAGTATCCGGGTAAAAACGGCGTGGTACACGATTATACGGAAAATATTAAAGAATACAAATCGCACAATCTTCAGGTTGCTGTGGCATGTGATCCGATCGCACTTGTAAAATTAAAGTCACCTGCAACAATGGGCGCTGACTGTGCCGTGGGAACTACGCAGCGTTTTGGTATCCCGATGGGTTACGGTGGGCCTCACGCGGCATTTTTTGCATGTAAGGAAGATTACAAACGCGATATTCCGGGAAGAATCATCGGTATATCTCAAGATGCAAACGGGAACAGAGCTCTTAGAATGGCGCTTCAGACCCGCGAACAGCATATCAAAAGAGAGCGTGCAACATCCAATATCTGTACTGCTCAGGTTTTATTGGCCGTAATGGCAGGTATGTATGCAGTTTATCATGGGCCGAAAGGTTTGGCTTTCATTGCCGAGCAGATTCATTTTAAAGCGAATGCGCTTCACGACGGACTAAAACTGTTAGGATACGACGTGGTAGAAGAGCCGATCTTTGATACCGTTAAATTCAGGATGAATGAAGAGGAGAAAAATTCGCTTCGTCAGCTTATGTCTGACCGTCATCAAATCAACCTCAATTATTTCAGCGACGGAGTGGTGAGCATCGCGATAGATGAAACAGCGACGGAGAAAAAACTGCAGGTTCTGTTTGATGCGTTTGCACAATTCAAGGAAAAGCAAAGTTTTAAACTTTCAATCAAAGAAGAGATGCAGATTCCGGCGAATTCACTGCGAACTGATGAAATCCTTACAGCTGAAGTTTTTAATAAATACCATACGGAGACTGAACTGATGCGCTATATCAAGCGTTTGGAAAGAAAAGATCTGTCCCTGACGCATTCTATGATTTCGCTTGGCTCCTGTACGATGAAACTGAATGCCGCAACACAAATGCTGCCGATCACGTGGCCGGAATGGGGTAATGTACATCCATTCGTGCCGACTGAACAGGCAGGTGGCTATCAGATGCTGATTAAAGAACTTGAAAAAGACCTTGCCGAAATCACCGGTTTTGCAGGCACTTCCCTTCAGCCAAACTCTGGTGCGCAGGGTGAATATGCAGGTTTAATGGTGATCCGCGAATATCACCACTCACGCGGCGACAAGCACCGGAACATTGTGCTGATACCGCAGTCTGCGCACGGAACCAATCCTGCCTCTGCAGTGATTGCCGGGATGAAAGTTGTGGTCGTGAAAAACCTTGCCAGCGGCGAAATTGACATCGAAGACTGGAAAGCGAAAGCAACGCAGCACGCGGAAAACCTTTCTGCCGCGATGATTACGTATCCTTCAACCTACGGTTTCTTTGATGAAAACATTAAGGAAATCATTAAAGTAGTTCACGATTTTGGCGGACAGGTTTACATGGACGGCGCGAATATGAACGCGCAGTGCGGCTACACCTCACCGGGTGCGATTGGTGCCGATGTGTGCCACCTGAATCTTCACAAAACATTTGCTATCCCTCATGGTGGCGGCGGACCTGGTGTAGGACCGATTTGTGTGGCTGAACATTTGGTGAAATTTTTACCATCTAATCCATTGATCAAAGTAGGTGCGAAAGAAGCGATCGCTGCGGTTTCTGCGGCACCTTACGGTTCTTCACTTGTTTTGAATATCTCTTACGCATACGTAAAAATGCTCGGTACAGCTGGTTTGAAGACCTCTACTGAACACGCGATACTGAATGCCAACTATCTAAAGGAAATCCTCGCTGAACATTTCCCGATTCTCTACGCGAATGCAAACGGACGGGTTGCCCATGAATGTATTGTAGATTTCCGTCAGTTCAAGGCTGTCGGTATTGAGGTGGCGGATGTAGCCAAACGACTTATGGATTATGGTTTCCACGCGCCTACAGTGAGTTTCCCGGTTGCAGGCACGCTGATGATCGAACCTACGGAATCTGAAAGCAAAGCAGAAATCGACCGTTTTGCTGAAGCACTTATTTCCATTAAAAAAGAAATCGATGAAATAGCTGACGGTACCGCAGATGCAACGAACAACGTGCTGAAAAACGCACCGCATACGGAGCAACTCGTGATTTCAGATTCATGGGACAAGCCATACGGGCGCGAAAAAGCAGCGTATCCGCTGGAGTGGGTTCGAGAGCATAAATTCTTCGCTTCTGTAGCGCGGGTTGACGAGGCCTTCGGAGACCGAAACCTGATCTGCACATGTGAGCCTATTGAGTCTTACATGTAAAACTTGAAATAATTAAATAAAAAAAATTCCCAGACTTAATAGTTTGGGAATTTCTTTTGGTTGAAAGTACAGAATGTTACTGCTTTACAAATTTCGAGGAGTAAGAAACACCTTTTGTATCGGTCACCGTGAGCACATAGGTTCCCGCCTTCAGGTTTTGAACGTTAATTTCACCAGCTGAATCTACAGAGCTGATTTTTTGTCCTACCAGGTTGTACACGGCAATGGCCGCTACTTTTTCTGTCGCCGGCAGCCGCACGTGAAGCACGTCTTTCACCGGGTTTGGATACACGCTTGCTTTTCCTTTCTTCACGGACGCAACTGCCATGTTTGCCTCATTGATCTTGATGTTATCATAGTATGCATCTCCACCAAAATTGTTGTGTAGCAATGTCATGCCGTTAATGTTCACTTTGCTGTTATTCGGTGCATCAAGCATCAACTCGTTATCCAGAAAGAATCTGATCGTTTCTTCTTTAATTTCAATTCTCACATTATACCATGTGTTGGTTTGCCACTTCTGTTCTGCATAGCTAAATCCTCCAAAGTTCAGTTCCGGATAAATATAGATAAAACCACGGTTTTCAAATCCTAATGCAAGTACGATATCATATTCTTGAGTTGCCTGGTTTATACTGTAAAGTGCAAATTCAAAGTCGGAGCCTAGCTGACTAGGCGAGTAGAAATCATAGGAAATTGTCGTATTTTGGTAATCAGATGGCGGTGAAATGGATTTTTCCGCACCAAAAATAGGGAACCACTGATCGGAATACTGCGGAACATGAGCGTTTTTAAAGGATTGCGTTCCACTTTTTGATACTTCATCCGTTACAATTTGATTAGTCAGCAGTCCGTCGCTGGTTTCGGTAACAGTCCAGCCATTTTGGTTATTGATATTCCCTAAGGAAAAGCCTTCGGAGCTTTCAAAGGTAATTGTCTGTTGTGCTGAAACTGTTGCGCAAGCCACCATGGCTGCAATAAAATAGATCTTCTTCATTAAAAAAATTTTTGCAATGATAACCAATATTGGCCTTAGATAAAAGGTTTGGACGGAAATCAAAACAATTTTGAAGAGCTATCAAAGTACGGTTTCAGAAAGCTAATAAAGCTTCTGGTCTTCTTCACAGAAAAAACTTCGCCGGTTCGTAGTTCCCGTATGTTTTTTTGTAATGGGTCCGCCGCATTTAGAACAAATTTTTTTCGTGTGTGCAAGCCAGTTTTTCTTCAGGACGTATTCTTTTTTCCATCGTAAAAAGTCGAAACTGTAATTTCTAGCTTCAAAAATCAAAGCGTTGAGTTTTTTCGGTGGTAAATTTCCGACCAGACTTTCAGGGTGCACACCGATCCTGAACAGAACTTCATTTTTGATGATATTGCCCACACCGGAAAATATGCTCTGATCGAGCAATACGTCGCAAACCATTTCTTTCGGAAGGATTTTGAGCTTCTTTTTTGCTTTTGCAGGCTTCCATTCATCACTTAACACGTCTGCCTGCCAATCGATTTCCTTTAAAATTTTCTTTTCTAAAACTTTCACCGAGCACGAATAGAAATAAAGGTCTCCGTTTTCAAATTTGAGATGCAGCCGAAGCTGTCGGTCAGGTTTTGTCTGTTCGTCCACCGAATAAGAACCGAAAAGAAGCAGATGGATACGGATCACCACATTATTCAATACCAAAAAAGACTGTTTGCCATATACGCGGTATTCCTTAAAAATGGACTTTGGAAGCAGGTTCATTTCTATTTTTGCATTTCCACTTGCGGACAGGATCTTTTGTCCACGGAATTTTTGCGCAGCTTCTTTCAGTATTAATATTGACGGACCTTCGGGCATGGTTCAGGGAGTTTGAAATCTGAAAGTCCAAATCTTAAACCATTTTAGGAAGCTGGATAATTAATGTATTTTTGGCGCATGGATTTAAACAGAATCTTCACCAACCAGCGTACTGGCAAAAGCGTGGCTACCGAAGCTTCGCGAACAGATTATCAGCGAGATTTTGACCGCATCATCTTTTCGGCGGCTTTCCGCAGACTTCAGAACAAGACGCAGGTTTTTCCGCTACCCGGCAGTGTTTTTGTGCACAACCGTCTCACGCATTCGCTGGAGGTTTCATCGGTTGGCCGAAGTCTTGGCAGTGCAGCCGGTGAATTTATCTTTAATAATTTCGGAAAGGAACTGTCACCCGAATCTCAAAGCTTTTATCAGCATAATCTTCAGAACGTGATAGCTGCGGCCTGTCTTTGCCATGATGTGGGTAATCCTGCGTTTGGACATTCTGGCGAAGACGCGATCGCGAGTTATTTCGAAAAGAATGAATCGGGTTTGAAAGAAAAATTCAGCCCCAAAGAGTGGGCAGATCTGGTCAATTTTGAAGGAAATGCGAACGCGATCCGGGTTTTAACGCATCAGCAAAACGGTAAGGACGATGGCGGAACGCAACTTACGCACAGCACGCTGGCGAGCATCGCCAAATATCCGTGCGAGGCTGTTGCTAAAGATAAAGCGAGTATTCACCGAAAGAAATTTGGGTTTTTCCAAAACGAAAAAGATACTTTTCTGCGCATTGCGGAATCTGTTCAGATGCTGCAGGACGCTGATGAGCCAACGGCATTCCGCCGACATCCGTTCGTTTGGCTTGTAGAAGCGGCCGATGATATCTGCTACAACATCATCGACATGGAAGATGCACACCGCCTGGGCATTGTCTCCACCAGCGACTGCGAAAATCTCTTCTTTGAACTCATAAAATCAGAAAACAAAAGTACAGGCAGGGTAGAAGATAAGCTTGCGGCTCTCGGCAATGCCAACGAGAGGATCTCCTATCTGCGTGCAAAAGTGATCAATGCACTCATCAACAAATCGATAGCGCTTTACGAAAGTAATTTTGAATCGATCTTAAATGGTTCTTTAAACAGGTCGCTGCTCGATATTTATAAGGACGGAAACCGCTCTCTGCAGGAAATCGAAAGTTTTTCGAGAGAGAAAATCTACAATCATAAAGCCGTTGTAGAGATTGAAAATGCCGGCTACAACGTGATGTATGAACTTTTAGACCATTTTATTCCGCCAATTCTGAAGACTGCCGACAAACGTAAATCCTACGATAAGATGGCTCTGAAACTTCTTCCGCATCAGTTTCTGTACGAAAACGGAACCGATTACCAGAAGATCCTGGGTGTGGTAGATTTCGTGTCGGGCATGACCGATAATTTTGCGACCGATATTTACCGCAAAATCAAAGGGATCGAAATTGGCATGACGATGTAGGTCAAATCCCGAAATTGGCAAGCCAGCGGTCGATAAAACCGCGGCCGTTTTCGAACATTATTCCACGAACAATAGTCTTTAGCTCTGCGGTAGGTTTCTTTGAGAGCACGCATTTACCGCCGTTTTCTTTTACGTAAGCCTCTTCCGCTACTGCCAGCCATTTGATCAGGTTGGCTTCCAGTTCATCGAGCGAGGTGACTTGCGGTGATACTTTCAGCGGTTCTATCAGTCCGTCAAAATCGCTGCCGATACAGATGTGTTTCCACGGCTCGCCGATTTCCGTTCGGAGCAAAGCTACCTGAATGATATGGATGATATTGAAACAGAAAGCCAGCGGATGCCGGTCTTCTTTTGTTGGTATCAGCCAGCTTTCATTCTCAGAAATCATTGATTCCAGATTGTTGGTCGGCAGATTCTTTACGGTGATCTGTGGAAAATGCGTCTGGAAATCGGCTGTACTTAAATATTCATTGTCACTTGTAAGTTGAATGCCAAATTCCGATTGGAAACCTAAGATACGCACATCGAGGCTGATGCCGATAAGCCCGTTACTATTTAGGATTTCTGTGATGTCTTCATCCATCAAATTAATTGACCACGCATTGAAACTGAAATCATTATTGACGAACGAACCCCATTTGCCACAATTTTTGCGCTGCATCTCGATTGAAACGGCGCGTGCACCCTCAAAGTTGTAAACCGTGCAGGAATCGCGTTTCAGGGCATTTTTCCATTCGTTATAAGTATATCCGGTAACACCGACGTGAGAAGCGATGATCGGTATCTTTTCGTAAGCCGGATTTTTCTCAAGTAATGTTTTACGGTAACTGTAATAATCCTGTCTGGACTTTAAACCCAAATGTTTCATATCTATGAGAATAGGCCGGTGTTCGCCCTTATGGTTGCGCATGCTGTAACAGGTGCTTATCACTTCCAGGCCCAGATTGGTAATTCCATTTCCGAAAGGGTAAAAAGACGGATGTCTCAGCATTTTCATTCCGAACGCGTGCGTTGCGAGAAACTGTTCGTTGATGTGCGTGAGATGGGTGAGTGTGAGGTACAGCAGATCCATTTTTTCGCGTGCGAGACTTTTATAGAAGCGTTCAAAATTTCTTGCCGGGTTTTGGCTATAATTGTCTGGCAATGGATCATTGCTGCTATCTGTTATTATCTCGCGCCACAGACTGTCCGCAACTTTGGAAAGTTTTAGGGTTTTCTGTATATCGATAAATCTGTCAGGAACAAAATCGGTTTTCAAAGGATTCCCGATCATCAGCTTGCTGAAATTATGCGATCCTTCAAGGCTTAAGATAATGTTGAGTTTTTTTGGCGCCGATTTATTCCCTACATTTCTGGACAGAATGCTGACCTGGCTTTCGGGCATGTCACGAAGCTGCTTGTAAAGATTCAGTTCCATCAGCATCAGGCGGTAATAGGAGATTTCACCGCTGCGTACTTTTTCAAAAAATGTTTTATCGAGCGGATTAGAGAATTTGCTTTTCAGGATGTTGCTGAAAAATCCACGGCTGTCCGCAAAGCCATATTCAAGATTGACTATGGACGCAACGGCAAAATGCAGATTCCCCTGCAGGCACTGGCTCACACTGCTTTGGCTTTTAAGAATGTGAATGAAAAGCTCATCAAGCAGATTGGTGACCGCATTAGACATGCGTACCGGCTGTGCAAGGTCATCGAATTTTTTCTGTGGCAAAGGCACGAGTGTGTCATATTTACTCAGAAAATTTTTAAAAAGCGGATGCAGGTGCAGGTCAAAATATTTCTGTTTCATGGCTAATTGTGTTTGTAGCTGTCAAAATACATTTTGAGGATTTTCTCAGAATCTGCACGTGCGGTGATGCTTTCAGACTCAAATATGCTGGACGTGGTGTTGCCGGTCATTGCCGAAAGGGCGATCCGCGAACGTTCGGTAAGTTCAAACTCCGAAAAACTCTCGTGAGTTAGATTTGTCTTGCGCAGTGCTGTTTTCCAGAGGAAGTGTATGCCCTCACGGACGCCGAGATCCCACTCCTGCCTGGTGTCGTTTCGGTACGCATATGTACTTTGGTCGATTTCCGGCAATGCGGTGGAGAGTAGTGCCGGGATATTCAGGATGCCGGCTCCATAATTCTCACTATCCCAAGTTGCGGGTTTGGAAACCGATTGTTTTAGGCAACACCGGAAAGCTTCCACAATCTGCCACGGGAAACGGTATTTCTCCATAAGTTTGTCGTGGTGCACTGCTTTCCAGAGCGCCGCAGCCGCAGCAACATGTGGCGTGGCATAACTTGTTCCGCTGCCGTACACCATAATTTCGTTATATTTTTCGTCAATCGAAGGCACATAAACGTCTTCACCGGGCGCTGAAATGTCAACTTCGCTGCCGTAGCTGCTGCCACGCCAGGGCTTCTGGTTCGGATTGATTGCGGCGACGGCAATCGTTCCCGGATAAAGTGCGGGCGAAACTACCATTTCCACTTCATTGCCGGCTGCACAAACCCAAATGACACCGTTGTCGTAAGCGGCTTTCGCAGCTTCAGCCAACATCGGCCGCGGGTAACTTCCCATACACATGAACATGATGTCTGCGTTGGTATTGATCGCCTGGTTTACGGCATCTACCACGTTTTTTCCACGGCTTATCAGAACTACGGATTCTGAAACACGGTACGGAATGATGCTCAGCAATGGATTTTTTTCAGCATCACAAAGGATTCCGTAGTTGCCGTCATTTTTGTAGATGTCTTTCATTTCGCCCCCGGTGATGATGCTGGCGGTTCTGGTGCCATGACCAGGATGCCGTAGGAAACCGTTCCGTGTGACATCGCGCGCATCTGAACCATCGATGAAGTCCTCATCACAGTTCAGATTAAAACGGCCTTTTATTTTCGCGTGGTCGGTATAGCCCGTATCAAGCTGTACGAGCTGTATGTTCTTTAAATTATTAAGTATTTCTGAGGCGAGGTCATCGGTGTTTTCAGCCTCTGTGGCATTATCTGCCGGTGAACCGCCACGGTTTTTTTTAATTAATGATACTACGTCCGTCGGTTGTCCCGGTATCAGATCCAAGCCTACGGCAGTCCGGTTCCATATTCTTTGGCGCAACTCATCAGCATCGTCTAAATTAAAATACGTGGACGCGCTCCATTTGCTTTTAAAATCATCCTGCCGGCCCACCGCATGGCTTGTTTTCATACTTTCAAGCATATCAGATTCCGTAAGCCGACCGTAACTATCGGTTCTTATTTGAAGGTCCGTTTCCATTTCCAGATCCGGCGTGGCGGTTTTTATTTGCGGTAATGCTTCGAGTTTGGCCGCCATTTCCCAGGGATTCAGGTGTGAGCGCAGGGTGATGTAGTGCATGGCTTTTTGAGAAGGAATGGTAGACATCGGAAAAAGTGGTTCAGATGTCATGATTTCAGCAACCAGTGCTTTATAGTTATATCTCCAGTCATCCTGCATAATAACTATATTTGAAAGCTCGATTTCAAAATATTGGAGAGGTGCATCCACATTCAGGGTATTGTTTTGAATCTTGTTGATGGCCTCATTTACGACGTTTTGCTTTGAATTATTCATTACATGGGCTGGTATTTGGGTGGAGTTTGAATCTTTCTGATCATCAGACCTGTCTGTTATCCTGCCAAAAATTGAATTTTTAAAAGCATTCATTTCGTCCGGAAGCACGGCATTCTTTATTGCGCGAATCAATGAACTTACACGCACACCTTCGTTCCCAAGCCAGTCTATGGTTTCATCTGCATCGCCCTCACTGTACACACCGCCATCTTTCCGAAGCCACTGTCCCTGCTGGTTTTTGTTCGGAATACTGCTGTGATGAAGCGCCACCACCTCGCCGGTTCCAAGTCCAATGACGGCCGCACCGGAAGAGCCCGGCAATGTATCTGACTCATAAATCAAAAAGTCATCTTTCAGCGTGAGCATCCGGATGTCTTTCATCACCGTCTTCTTATAGTCGCCTTTTGGATGTTGTATGATGACACAGTTTTCGCCTTCGATAATTTTACCTGCATTCTCGTCGAGTACCGTGTGCGGAATCTCAGCGATGTTCTTGCCTTCTTTTGACTTTTCAGATACTGCCACGATTGTAAAATCCAGTCCGCTGTCAGGTTTACCGGTTTCAACCTTAAAAGGGGACGTAAAAAAGAGTTTTTCCGGCACAAAACCGAATGTCTGCGTTTTTTTGGATTCGTTCCTGTCATCAAGTTCATAATAAAACTGAACCACAGAATTTTTCGCGGTTTCGGCATCGCCGAAAACATGGTTGTTGGTAATCAAAATTCCCGGTGCAATTAGAAATCCCGTACCATACCCTGAATTGCCGTAGCGTGTCTTGATGGTGATGCGGCCCACAGATTCTGAAATTTTCAAAATTTTATACAATACCTGGATGTCCTGAAAGTTCGGCACACCATTGATCCGTTCCAGCGCGGCAGAGATCGGCATGTTTTCACGAGCGATTCGTTTGGAGAGACGGTCGCTGTCTGTCTGGATCTCGGTAAGCGTAGCTTCGCCGAGACGGTTGTGTTGGATCCCTCTTTTCACAGCATCGATCTGCTCACTGGCATCGCGGAAGCGTTCGAAGGAAATATCATTGATTAATTTCTGCATGGCCATTATTTAAAACTTAAATTTAAAAAACAGGGCAAAGTTTTCCGGTTGCGGACGGATCTTGAAATCGGGTAGGGTGCCGACAAAAGGGATGAGTTAAGGTACCTCACCGCCGTTATTGCAGCATAACAAAGCGTAGTGACTACGTAGACGTAAAAGTTTCAGGGAAAGGCAGATTCATCATTTTTGTGTTCGGATTATTAGTTTAATCAAATATACTAATTATTTAAAATACAGTGCACTATGGAATTATTTTAATGGGATTGACTTGCGGACTGGCATTTTTAGACAAAAAAACATTATCTTTATAGAAATCTACTTTTTACTATTATTAATCAATCATAACCATCAAAAATTAAACAATGGCAATTTTAGGCTTTCTTATTTTTCTGGGACTCATCGTCCTTTTTGCCTCCTTTTTCACGGTGAAGCAGGCTACAGCTGCAATCGTGGAAAGACTTGGTAAGTTTCACTCAGTGCGCCATGCCGGTTTGCACCTAAAAATCCCGTTTATCGACCAGGTTGCGAAACGGATGAATCTCAGAATCCAGCAACTCGACGTGATCATCGATACAAAAACACTCGATAACGTATTCATCAGGATGAAGGTTTCTGTACAATATCAGGTCATCAAAGAGCAGGTGGCAGATTCATTCTACAAACTCGAAAATCCGGAAAACCAGATTACTTCCTACGTTTTCGATGTGGTGCGTGCGGAAGTTCCGAAGCTAAAACTGGATGACGTTTTCGTACGTAAAGACGATATCGCAATCGCCGTTAAAGGTGAGCTGCAGGACGCGATGCAAAGTTACGGGTACGACATCATCAAAGCCCTGGTAACGGATATTGATCCGGATGAGCAGGTGAAACATGCGATGAACCGGATCAATGCTGCCGAGCGTGAAAAAACGGCCGCTGAATACGAGTCTGAAGCACAGAAAATCCGTATCGTAGCTGTGGCGAAAGCTGAGGCTGAATCTAAAAAACTTCAGGGTATGGGTATCGCCGACCAGCGTCGCGAAATCGCCAAAGGTCTTGAAGAATCTGTGAAAATGCTGAACGAAGCGGGCATCAGTTCGCAGGAAGCTTCTGCCCTGATCGTGGTTACACAGCATTACGACACCCTGCATTCCATCGGTGCGAACAACCGAAGCAATTTGGTTTTGCTGCCTAATTCACCTAGCGCTGCAAGTTCTATGCTGAATGACCTGGTGGTTTCTATGGCTGCGACGCAAAAAATGGAAGAAACGGGCAAAGGCGATTATCCGCCGCCAACCGGTAAGCATTTGCATTAAAAAAAACAAAATCCCGAAAATATTTTTCGGGATTTTTTGTTGATAACAGTCAGCGATTTAATGCCTGATTAGACCTAAAGTTTCCTTAGTTTTAGCAAAAAATAATTTAAATGAAAAAAATCAATTTTCTTGGGCTGATTGCCCTTTTCTTTATTCTGATATCCTGCCAGGTTCAGGTTCCTATGAGCGCTGAGTATTTCTCAAAACCGTCCAGAATAGGATTATTTGTAAATGTTACAGAACCGCAAAAGTACCGCGAAGGATCTCAGGGCCTTCTGGATATGGCAGTGACTTCCGGTGATAAGTACCAGCCGCTGCTTGACCTTGCAAAAACGAATTTGGACCCTAAGCAGGACCTGATTAATATTTATTCGGAGCTTCTACGTGCGAAAGGAAAGGAAGTGGTGATCATTACTGATGCCTTTGATCCTAAAACCGCTGAAAAATACAAAGGTGACAAAATTGAAGGCAAAAAGTATTCGAACTATGATTTCCGCTACCTTAAGGCTAAATATAATATTGATGAAGTAAATTACGTGAACGTTGGTTGGGGAGTGATGATCAGCTATTACAGTATGATTGAGACCGGCCGCGCGGGTTATACATATATTGATAACAGAATCGTAAACCTTTCCGACAATACGCTTTATTTTGCGAATGACAATGTGAAAACCGCCATTATCAAAGGAAAATGGAATACGCTGCCCAACTATGAAAATGCAATCTCGAAAATTTCTGAAGCACTAAACAGTGCAAAAGAGACCGAAAAAGAATTATATAAATAGTAGCAACATAAAACTCCCGCAAGGGAGTTTTTTTATAACTTAAATTTTTCTTTTCCCGTGATCAGTTCATAAGACATCCTGAAATCTGAGATGAGTGTCCACATCGGATAACTGTAAAAAGTTGGCCGGTTTCGCTCAAAGATAAAATGGCTTAGCAGTGGCAAACCATATCCTACGATCGGGATATACCACAAAAACCGTTCTTTACCGGTTGAAATCACATAAGCCAATACAAACAGTATGACAAGTATTCCCACAAAGTGTAAGATGCGCGTACCGACCTTTCGGTGCTCTGCCAGGTAGTACGTGTAAAATTCTGAATAGGTTTGGATCCGCTCTTTCATTTAATATTTAATCTAAATCCCCATTGAGTTCTTTGTTCAGTTTGCTGTTCTTGAACCCGTAAGAGAAATAAATAATCATACCAATCGCAAACCAAAGCAGGAACCAAAACCAGTTGTTGTGGCTCATCCCTGTAAGCAGATAAAGGCATGAACTGAGGCCCATGAGCGGAATTAAGGATAAATTCCGTGCAAAGGCCATCACGCAGAGTACGAGATTTATTAAGATGAAGAAGGTTACAGACACGCGGAACTCACCTTCATTTACGTCATTCCAATCGAGCAGGTTTTGAAAGAAAGCCGGTTGCCAGAAGTAGAAAAACGCCAGGCCGCCGAGGAAAAATACCGGAAAAATAAAGCGCGCATTGATGTACGGCAAATGAAATCTTCCTTTCAGTTTTTCCTTGGCCGGAAGCAACAGTACACCGCCGCAAACAAGCACAAAGGCGAAGATCGTCCCGATGCTGGTGAAATCAAGTATGAATGATTTGTCAGTAAAAAGGATCGGAACACCCACTACGAGACCGGTAATGATGGTAGCGAAGGACGGTGTTTTGTGTTTTGGATGAATTTCCATGAATTTTTTCGGCATCAGTCCGTCACGGCTCATTGCATACCAGATTCGGGGCTGGCCCATCTGGAAAACCAATAAAACCGTCGTGATTGCTACTATCGCTCCGAGTGAAACTACAAATTCCATCCACGGAATATTGGCATTAGAAGTTTCAAATATAAAGGAAAGCGGGTCTCCCACACCGTCAAACCTGCGGTAATCAATCATTCCGGTGAGAACGAGTGTAAGAATGATATAAATTATGGTGCAGAAAACGAGTGAGAAGATCATTCCGCGTGGCAGATTTTTCTGCGGATTCTTGGTTTCTTCAGAAAGTACACTCAATGCATCAAACCCGATATAGGCAAAGAAAACACCCGAAACTGCACTCATCACGCCGGAGAAGCCGGTCGGCATGAAGGATGATTCACCGGTTACCGCGCTTACCGGAAACCAGTTGTCTGTATTGATATACGCGATACCCACAGCAATTACAAGT
This sequence comes from Kaistella pullorum, assembly GCF_014837035.1. GTDB lineage: Bacteria > Bacteroidota > Bacteroidia > Flavobacteriales > Weeksellaceae > Kaistella > Kaistella rhinocerotis. The sequence continues at coordinate 331,005 of NZ_JACSPS010000002.1, forward strand.
AGAATGATAAACAGTTTCAGTAGTACGAAAATGTTGTTGAAATTTTTCGATTCTTTTACGCCCACATAGCAAAGCCACGTAATCAAACCGTTGATGACCAGTGCGGGCAAATCAAAGATGATCTTAAGGTTTCCTACCAACGGTGCAGTAGTCCAGGCATTCAGAAGTTCCTTGTTTTCAGAACCTGCGAGGAAAGCTTTTTTAGCTTCAGTGTAGCTGCAGCTCAGATAATCGGGGATATGAATGCCGATACGTTCCATAAAACTCGTGAAATAATCACTCCAGGAAAATGCGACGTAAATATTTCCAAATGAATATTCCATAATCAGTGCCCAACCGATGATCCAGGCAATCAACTCACCAAAACTGGCGTAGGCATAAGTATAGGCAGAACCCGCTGTTGGGATTCTGCTTGCAAATTCGGCGTAGCAAAGTGCGGTAAATCCACACGCGAAGCCGCAGATCAGATACAGAATGATGACACCCGGGCCGCCCCTGAAAATGGCTTCGCCCAAGCTGCTGAAACTGCCCGCACCGATGATTGCCGCTATGCCGAAAAATACGATATCCCAAACACCCAAAACGCGGAGAAGGCCCGAGGGCTGGTCACTTTCGTTGTAGTGCTTTCTTCTGAAAAGCTGATTCATACTCAAGTTTGTTTTTGACAAATTTAGCAGAAAAATTAAGAAAGTGTTAAAAATTATTAAAACCGCCATACGAAAAAGCGCAGCGACGCGGTTTTTAAATAAAACAGTATTTTTGGTCAAATTTCTATTGATGAAGAAAATTTATACAGTACTGATCGCGTTTTGCAGCGTGTTGGGGTATGCGCAGTCTGTAAGTCTGTACACGCCGCCTTCCGGTCCTGCATATGGCGCTGAGCAGTACTTTTGCACGGGAGAGAAATTTAATCTGAAGGTGGATGCAGTAGCCACTTCAACGGGCGATTATTCTATTACTCAGCCACACATAACGATAACACCGCCAGCGAACAATATACCTTTCAGCAATAAGGTTGGAAATGATCATTTCAGCCGGCCGATTCCGATACCTTTTACATTTGAATTTTACGGTAAGCAGTATACAGAGCTCGTGGTGGGTTCTAATGGCAGGCTGCTTTTCGGATCCGGAACCGACTTCGCCAACCTTCACACCAGCCGGTATGTAGACAAAATGCATTCTGGTAACGATGCCACTTCAACGAACATCAAAATTCCGAATGACGCTTATAATCAGATTGATTCCAATGACTTTACGCGATCGCTCAATTTCGCGCAGATCTTCTTTGGATATACAGATATCGGATATTATGACCCGAACTATTATGACAAGTTAAAATACGGCAACGTAACTTATAATGGTGTGGCGGGTCTCAGCATCAGTTTTGACAAGGTGCTGGAGAGAACTGCGGCTGGCGGTTACAGCGCGACTATTACGAGCCAAGTGGTGATATTTGCGGATAATAGCATCATCATCAGAGTAGTGAAAGCAGATTCCTCTAAAAATGCCATTATCGGCGTGCAGAATGAGGATGGAAAGCTTGGCCGATGGCCGCCGGATTCAGGACCCACGTCACCATATAACAACGGAAAATGGAGTGATAACGGCGCCAAATCCTGGGTTCTTACACCGTCACAGAACCTTACGCCTCAATTTAAATGGTTCCGGAATGGTGTTCAAATCCCGGGCGAAAACGGCGATACTTTAAATAATTTCACGCCGAATGCAGGCGATATCCTCAGAATTGACGTCACCTATCATGATCCCAGCGGTACGCAGGTGGGTGCTGTGGCATCGGATCAGGTGAAATTCAATCTACTGCAAAACCCGCAGATTTCCGCACCAAATTATGCAGCTGGTTGTGGCAGCCCTGCGGAACTTCACGTCATAAGTCCGGACCCGAATCTCGTATACGAATGGCGCTCTGATACTGATGCGGGTTTCAGCCAAACCGGCACCAGCATTCTGGTCGGAAACGGTAGCTATTATGTTCAGGTGAGGAATACAGCCGGCACGTGTATTGTAAAATCTGCGAGCCAGGTTGTGAATATCTCTTCAAGTCTGCCGACATTCGTCCACGATGACCAAACGCTTAAATTCTGTGATAATGCAGACCAACCATCGCGTGTTTTTGATCTTGCCACGGTCACCGGATATCCTATTGGCAGCGATTATACCATCGAATATTTCGAAGCCGGATCTTCAACACCGATTACAACGGCCACTGTGCTTTCCGGTCAAACCAAACTTTTCAGGATTAAAGTAACCACGAATGCCGGCGTAAGTCCTTTTTGTACTTTCACTAAAAATTTCAGCATCGCCTACCTGTCTTTTCCGCCAAACAATAAAACCTATACAACTTCAAAACTTTGTGATGATGTAAGTTCTTATACAGCCGCGCAGTTTAAAGCTGAATTTTTCACCGCTTCCACATTTCAGATTCAGTTTTCGACGGACGGCACTACTTTTAGTCCATCACCGGTCAATCCACAGACAAACGTAAGTGTTTGGGTTAAAATTACCGACCCAAATTTCACCTGCCAAAGCATCGTGAAGTTGAATTTTGATTTTCATCCGCCGGTTCAGGCGAATACACCGACAACGCAACTTCCGCCCCAATGCGCAAATGGTACCGAAACCTTTGATCTGGCCTCGCTGATTCCGGAAATCAACGCAGATCCGAATGTTACTGTAAGTTTCCATCGGAGTTTACAGGATGCGCAATCGGGTAACAGTCCTGTTTCCCTCAATTTTCGTGGCGGTATAGGAACTACGACTTTGTACATTAGAGTAGTTAATAATGTGACGGGATGTGTTGCCCAAAACAATCCCGATATTTCTTTTTTGGTATACAGCAAACCTACATTGCTTAAAAGTAATGTCTCGCTTACAAACTGTCAGGGAAATACGGTTTTCGATCTGACGCAGAACGTTTCGGATCTTGTAAATGCGGATCCTGCGGTGACGGTAACGCTGCAGTATTATAGTCCTTCCGGCGCCTTACTTACCGCGGCGCAGGTTGCAGCCTACGATGAATCAGTTTATGGCGCGGCTCCATACATTAAGGTTGTGTACAATCCCACTTGCAGTGACGTGGTGAGTTTTAATTTAAATTATAATCCGAAACCTGTATCGCTCATTTCCCAAATCCCGGTTTGTGGCGAGACCACCTATGCATTGCAGGATTTGAAAGATAAAGCCATCGCGAATGAATCACAGTACACTTTCACCGATGAATTTGGCAATCCGCTTCCGAACAGTTTTAATTTGGCTACACTGCCGCTGACCGTGCGTTTCTATATTAAAAACAACAGCACCGGTTGCGTCTCAGATCTTCAGTCCATCACTTTTGCACAGGGAACGCCCACGGCAATTTTGAGCAATGGAACCGATTACGAATTATGTGACGAAGACTTTGATGGCAAGACTTCATTCAGTTTAGATTCAAAGAAAGCGGTTTTTTCAGGGGATCCTGCAGCGGTATTTGAATATTTTAAAGATGCTGCATTCACCGAAAAGATTCCGTCGAATTACAGTAATGCAACTCCATTTGCGCAGACTGTGTATGTGCGGATCACTTCTCCCGGCCAGTGTCCGGTATCGGCTAAGATCAATTTAAAGGTGAAGACGCCGGTGCGTTCCAGCACTTTGGTTGATAAATATTTCATCTGTTATGGTGAAACTTTAGCCATTGATGCGGGTTCTGAAAACAGCATTTTCAGCTGGAGCGACGGCCAAACTGCCCAAGTTGCCCATTTCACAGCGCCCGGAACTTATTCGGTTGTGCTTAAAAACGGCCCGAATGGCTGTCCGTACACGCACAGTTTCATCATTTCAGATGAAAACCAACCAAAAATCGAGGTGGTAAACCAAACTTCAAACTCAATTGAGGTAGTAGCAAGCGGTGGTGCGCCGCCGTACCAATACTATTTTAACGGCATTCAGCAACCTTCGAATATTTTGATGAATCCTACGGAGCCGTATTATGAAATCCAGGTACAGTCTGCCACAGGTTGTTTTGGGCCTCCAAAAACGGTTTATTTCATCAAGATCCATAACGCGTTCACGCCGAACGGCGACGGAAAAAATGACGTTTGGAAGATTGAGAACCTCGATAAAATGGAGAATGTTTCGCTGGTAATCGTCGACCGTTTTGGAAACAAAGTCTTCGAATCCCAAAATAAAGACAAAGTGGAGTGGGACGGTACCTCGGGCGGCCGAAAAGTACCTTCGTCTACCTATTGGTACACGCTCACTTTCTACGACGCAGTGACGCAGAAAGCCGAGCAGCGCCAGGGCTGGATTTTACTTAAAAACAGAAACTGATTTAGCCGCGCTACTTTTTAGCAGAAAATAATGCTTAAATATTCATGTAAAGTGCTTTCGCAGGCACTTTACGCGTTTGTGCAGGCAATAAGTTTTTTATATTTTCGTTGATTGATAGTGGAAACGCAATACGCAGAAACTCCACGAAATCCAGGATTCAATGAAATCAAAAAAAATTCTTATTGCGGCCGCTCTTTTTAATTACGGCCTTTCCGAAGCACAACAATCCCAATTCTTCAGCGACCGCGAAAATTACCGCTTTGGTCTCGCTGAGAATCTTTATCAGAACAAAATTTATGGCGCCGCGCAGTTCGAATATGCACGGCAATATTTTTACAATGAAAACCTTTCACAGTCGCGAAAAGAAGCTGCGCAGTTCTTTGATAATGTGATTGGTGTCATCCTCCGGAAAAACCATGCGGAAGAAGGTCTGGAAGCCTTCATTAAAGAATATCCGAACTCCGCTTATTTTGCACAGGCGAATTTGCCGTTGGCCGATTATTATCTGACGCAGAAAGATTTTGATAAAGCCCTTGAAACATTAAATAATGTCAATCAATACCAGCTTTCAAAGGAGGAGAATACGCAGTATGTGATGAAATTGGGTTATGCCAAATTCATGACTGGCGATTCGCGCGGTGCAATAGAAGCCCTGGAAGAAGCGTACAAAAATGCGCAGGGCAGTGACCAAAAGGATATTGCGTACATGCTTGGCCATCTTTATTACGCGGACCGCCAGAATGAAAAAGCGTTTTCGTTCTTTGACCAAATCAGGGAAGACCAAAAATATGCGCGAGTTGTAAAGCCTTACTACGTGCAGATGTATTTTAACGATAAGGATTTTGACCGCGCTATCGAGGAAGGGAATTCACTTCTTGGCGAATCTATATCAGCTGACTATAAAGCCGAAGTTCACAAGATCATCGGGGAAAGTTATTTCATGAAAGGAGATTATGAATCGGCGTATCCTCATCTTAAAAACTATCTTGAAAGCAAGTCTGAACCGTCTGAAAGTGACCTTTACGAAATGGGTTTTGTCTCGGCTCAGCTTAAAAGATATGACGAAGCGGTTTCCTACTACAACCGACTGATTAACAGTAATTCATCGGTTTCCCAGAATGCGTATTATCAATTGGGTAACGCGTATCTGGCCGTGGGCAAAAAGCAGGAAGCGCTGTCGGCTTTCCGTTCGGCGAACCAAATGAGTTATGACCCGAAAGTTCAGCAGTTGGCGCACGTTCAGTACGCGAAGCTGAGCTACGATGTCGGAAACCCGTTTGAGTCGGCACCGGTAGTAATCCAGAATTACATCAACAAATATCCGAAAAGTGCGGAGGCTGCCGAAATGAGGTCTCTGCTCGTAAAATCTTATCTGTATTCGGGCGATTACAAAGGCACGCTTAGCGCAATCGATAAAATGCCGAATTCTACTCCTGAGCTTAATAAAATCGATCAGGAAGTTTCGTTTTTAGTCGGGACTGAAGAATTTAACAAAGGTAATTTTGATGCGGCCGAACGCTACTTCCTGCGCAGTCTGGAATTCAATATCAATAAAGAATTTAATACGCGCGCGACCTATTGGCTGGCCCAAACCTACTACCAAAAAGGCAATTATCCTTCCGCTATCGTGCGTTATGAAAGGATTGCGCATGAAAACTTCCCGGAGAAGCAGCAGCTTAGTTATGATTTGGGATATGCTTATTTTAAATCTAAAAAGTTCTCACAGGCCAAACAGTATTTCGAGGAATATCTGAAGAACCCAAAAGCTGACTTCAAGAATGATGCGGAGCTGCGTTTGGCGGATACCTATTATGCAGATAATCAGCTGAATGAGGCCATCGCAATCTATGAAAAGACCGTGAATGCGGACGATTACACCTTATTCCAGAAAGCGATGGCGCTTGGTTTCAAAGGTGATACAGAGGCGAAGATTTCCGAACTTAAAAAACTGCTTGTTCAGTTTAAAAATTCTGAATATACCGACGATGCGCAATACGAAATAGCGACCGCCTATGCCGCGAATGACGATTACAGCAGCTCAAACGATTACTTTTCGCAGGTTATCAAAAACAGTCCGGACAAGGATCTGGTCGCGAATGCTCAAATCTACCGCGCGCAGAACTACATCGACCAAAACCAGACAGAAAAAGCTTTGGCTGAGCTGAAATCGCTGGCCAACCAATACCGCAACACCGCGTACGCAAGTAAGATCGTGCAGGCCTCGCGTCCGATTTTCATTAAAAACGGCGACATTAAAGGTTACGAAAGTTTTGCTAAAAGTGTAGGTGTACGGATCGATGCGTCGGAACTCGATGAAATCAACCTGACTACTGCTAAAAACTATTACGCAGCTAAAGATTACGCCAAAGCCATTCCGCTTTATGAGCGTTATCTGACGCAAAACCCAACCGGTGACGGGCTTTATCAGGCTCAGTATGAATTGGGCGAGAGCTATTACCAGACCCAAAACGCGACGAAAGCACTTTTGGTACTTCAGGAAGTGGCAAACGTGCAGAATGATTATCAGCAGGATGCTCAGACACGTCTGGCGCAAATTTATCTGGAGCAAAACAATACGGCAGAAGCTAAGAAATTCCTCGAGCCGCTGGCAAATTCTGCCAATTCGAATTTGAAGAATTTCGCAAATATTGAACTGATGAAGATTTTTGCCGAAGAGAAGAACTTTGCACAGGCCGAAAAATTCGCGGATAATGTGTTGGCAAATACCAAAAATCCGGCGTCCGTGACAGAGCAGGCGCGTGTCATCAAAGCACGCAGCCTGATGAACAAAGGCCGGGACAATGAGGCGAAAACGGCTTATTCGACACTTGAAAAGTCGTCGAATACGGAAGTGGCGGCGGAGGCACTTTATGCAAAAGCATTTTATCAAAATAAAGCCAAAGCCTTTAAAAACTCAAACGAAACTATTTTCAAATTGGCTAATAACTACGCCTCAGAGGAATATTGGGGTGCAAAATCGCTCATTCTGATGGCCCGAAACTACATCGGTCTCAAAGACAAATACCAGGCTAGCTACACGGCAGACCAAATCATCGCGAATTATCAGGATTTCCCGGAGATTGTGGCCGAAGCCAAAGAGGTGAAAAAACAAATCAAGTAGTGTCCAAAATTCCTAAAAGTCAATTTTAGCTAATCTCAAAAAGAAAACATGAATTTCAGAATCCCCATATTTTCACTCCTAATGATCGGTTTTTCTCAGAGTGCCTTTGCGCAAATCAAAGAAGAACAACTTATCCTGGACCGCAAGCGTGAACCGGAAATCAAGAAAATAGAAAAGAAGAAAACTTCTGTAGAAGCCGAAAAAAACTATCCGCCGCGAGAAAAGAAGATTGAAGACTCGCTGAACCTGCGGTATACGGTAACGGATGTGCCGGCGGCGTCAGATTTCAAGACATCAACCATACAGGGCGAAGACATTTCACCCAAATTCGAGGCAGAAAACCTGAACAATTATTTCCAGTTGGGAATGGGAAATTTCGGTCGCATACTGGCCGACGGAAATATCGGGACAAAGCTTGAAAACGAAATAGAGGTGGGCGCAGATTTCCATGTACTTTCAACTTCCGGACTCAAAAAAGAATATCCTTGGAGTTCTAAACAAAACATCGGCAATGTTGCGGCTTATCTGAATGCAAACGGTGAAAAAGGCAAATTCAATGTAATCGCAGATTACGGCCTGAACGATTATAACCTGTACGGAATTTACGCGTTGCAGCCGGACGCAGACACCGATCTTAAGCAGAGAACCAACCGCTTCAAAGTAAACGGCTACTACGACTTTTACAGCAACGAAATATTAAATAACGTCCGGCTTAAAACTTCGTTTTTGGGCGATCATTTCAATGCAAAGGAATCTCAGGCAGAGATCAGGGTCAATCTTTCAAAGCACGGTGTAGAGCTTCCGGTTGGGAATGATGTGGTGTTGAATGCAGATTTAGGGCTGAACCTTGAAACTTTAAATACAGATTTCGCCATCTTGCAGGAGAATTCTTCTAAATTTTTAAATGCGACCGTGGCGCCGCAGGTCACGTTCTTTAATGGAGATTCCTACTTAATGCTGGGCTCTGATTTTTCATTTTTAAATGCTAAAAATTCTACCGCAAATACCGATCAGGTGCAGGAAAACAGGACCTATTGGTTCCCAAAAGCTGAACTTCAGTTTGCGGCTGCTGATGAGTTTAAGTTTTATGCCGGTGTGACAGGCGGCCTGCAACTGAATTCGTTCGCGAATCTCCTTGAGACCAATCCTTATCTGCTTTCTGACCAGCAACTGCGACCGACGGAAACGAAATACAAAGGTTATGTAGGTCTTCGTGGTGACATAGACCAGCAGATTAAATACGATTTCCGTGCAGGTTTCGGCAAGATCAACGATATGGTATTCTTCCGTGCGAATGATCTGTTTGATACGTCTGTTTCGGGAAATCGCGCAGCTTACGATTATGCGAATTCTTTTTCTGCGGTGTACGACAACGGAAAAGTGAGCGAGGTGAAGGCGAGTGTACAGTATTTTCCGCTGGCCAACCTTACGCTTGATGCAGAAGCACAGTTTACTAAATACGATCTTGAGAACTATGAGCATATCTATAATGTGCCCTTGCTGAAAGCCGGGATCGGGGCAAAATATTCGATGCTGAACAAGAAACTGCACCTTGGCGCCAACGCTATTTTCTCTACCGACCTGACAACCAATTCGTTTGAAATCACGGAAAGCGGAAGCCAGCCGAACGTGTTTATTTCGACTGAAAACAACGATGATAAAGTTGGCGGTTATGCCGATTTAAATTTATCCGCGGAGTACCGAGTTCACAAAAATTTCAGTATTTTCGCACTCGGAAACAATCTGCTGAACAGCAACTATCAAACTTTCAAAGGTTATAAAGTTTTGGGAGCACAGATACTCGGAGGCGTGAAGATCAGTTTCTAAAGCGTAGCGAAATGCTACAAATGGCTCGGTAGTTCAATTGGATAGAATATCAGATTTCGGCTCTGAGGGTTAGGGGTTCGAGTCCCTTCCGGGTCACAAAAAAAGCGGCAAACTTTTTACAGTTTGCCGCTTTTCATTTTACGTCTTACAAAGCTCAATTGTGTGTATCCACCTTAATTATTGGTTACGTTCAGCGTTACATCGATGTTATTCCGCGTCGCGTTGGAGTAGGGACACACCTGATGCGCTTTTTCTACCAAAGTCTCAGCTTCCTCCTGCGATACGCCCGGAACGTTCACGTTCAGCAGTACAGCCAGGCCGAATCTACCGTTTTCAATCTGCCCGATACTTACTTCGGCAGTAACCGTAGTTTCACCGGTTTCAGTTTTGGATTTGCTGATCATCAGGTTCAGCGCGCTGTCAAAACACGCGGCGTAGCCTGCCGCGAACAACATTTCGGGGTTGGCAAAGTCATCGCTTTTGCCGCCGAGTGCTTTTGGAGTTCTGACATCAAGTTCGAGAATTCCATTCTCACTTTTTACATGTCCGTCGCGGCCGCCTTTTGCAGTAACGCTTGTCGAATACAATGTTTTCATATCTTTTAATTTTCGATTTTGTTTAATAATTTGTTCAGTGTCTCTTTCAGCGTACTGAGTTCTTCAGCGGACAGATTCAGCTTTTGCTGCATCTTTCCGGGAATAACACATGCTTTTTTCTGCAGCAGGTTTCCTTCCTCCGTCAAAAAAACTTCCACCACACGTTCATCTTCCTTTTTACGGTGCCTCACGATGTAGTTCTTGGCTTCCAGCCTTTTGAGCAGTGGTGTTAGTGTACCACTGTCCAGATAAAGTTTTTCACCGATCTGGTTTACGGTAAGGCGCTCATATTCCCACAAAACCATCATCACCAGATACTGCGAATAGGTGATATCAAGCTCTTCCAGAAAAGGACGGTACATGCCCGTGATTTCTTTGGCGATCACGTAAAACGGAAAGCAAAGCTGGTTTTCAATTTTCGGCGTATCCGGTTGATCCATGGTGAAGAATTTTAATTAATTATTTGATGATTACAAATTCCTCCATCGGAATCCGTACTTTTTTCATGTTTGAGAGCCAGTCATTTTCGGCATCTCTGTACCCAAGATAAAGCAAACTAACGCTTTTAAGCCCAAGTTCTTTTAAACCAAGCACTTCATCCACCACTTCGGTACTGAAACCTTCCGCAGGTGTACTGTCGATCTTCAGTTCCGCAGCCTGCGCCATCGCCAAACCTAATGCGATATAAGTTTGTCTGGCCGTATGCGCGAAGTTTTCTTCGGCTGTCTGCGCACCATAAATTACTTTAAGCTGGTCTGTGTAACTGCTGAAGCGTCCTCTTGGTAACCCACGGACCTCGGTGTGGTAATCGTACACTTTATCAATTTTTTCCGCGGAGTAGCTGTCCCATGCTGCAAAGACGAGGACGTGCGAACAGTCGCGCATCACTTCCGGATTCAATGCTCCGGGTACCAATTTCTCTTTCAGTTCCTGATTTTCCACCAAAATCACACGGAAAGGCTGAAGGCCTGAAGAGGTAGGTGCCAGGCGGCTAGCTTCTAAAATTTTATTTAAATCTTCTTCGCTTACCTTTTTTGTTGAATCGTAAGCTTTCACGGCGTGGCGCCATTTTAAGTTCTCTATTAAAGACATATTGCTTTTGTTTTAATTTTCTGACGTCAAAGATACGCAAAATTATATTGCGTGCAATATGATTGCTTAAAATTATGTAGCATTAAAGCAAAAAAACCGCTTGCGGTCAGCAAACGGTCTCATATAAGTAAAAATATCGTTAACCCATTTTCTTCGCGTCAGCTACAAACTGCGCCAGACCGGAGTCTGTCAAAGGGTGTTTGAGTAAATTTAAAATAGATCCAAGCGGTGAAGTCACTACATCTGCACCAATTTTTGCACAGTTGATGATGTGCATCGGCGAACGGATAGAGGCGGCGAGGATTTCAGTATCGAACATATAGTTATCAAAAATAATCCGGATTTCCTCAATCAGGTTCAGGCCGTCAACCGAGATATCATCAAGTCTTCCAAGGAAAGGTGAAACGTAGGTTGCACCTGCTTTAGCGGCCAGCAAAGCCTGTCCGGCAGAGAAAATCAGCGTACAGTTGGTCTTGATGCCTTTGTCTGAAAAATATTTGAGCGCTTTGATGCCGTCTTTGATCATCGGGATCTTTACCACGATGTTTGGGTGAATGGCGGCCAGTTCATCACCCTCCGCAATCATTTCTTCGTAGGTTGTACTAAGAACTTCCGCTGAAATATCGCCGTCTGCAATCTCACAGATGGTTTTATAATGTGTAAGGATTGCTTCCTTGCCGCTGATGCCTTCTTTGGCCATCAGTGATGGATTGGTGGTTACGCCGTCTAAAATTCCGAGGTCCTGTGCTTCTCTGATCTGATCGAGATTGGCCGTGTCGATGAAAAACTTCATATTAAAAATTGTTTGGGCAAAGATAAGATATTAAGCGTCAAGCCGAAAGTGATTTTCTCCCGAATGTGCCCGAATTAAACCCTTTCATTCTTGATTTCATCCACGATCTCCGGGTTCAGGAGGGTAGAGGTATCGCCAAAATTGCTGAAATCGCCTTCCGCAATTTTTCTGAGGATTCTACGCATGATTTTTCCTGAACGTGTTTTCGGCAGCGCCGACACAAATTGTATTTTGTCGAGTTTGGCGATAGGTCCCACGGTGTCGCTGATGACCTGGTTAATTTCCTTTCGCAGGTTTTCACGGTCGCGGCTTTCACCGACATCTTTTAAAATAACATAACCATAAAGTGCACTTCCTTTGATGTCGTGCGGATAACCTACAATCGCTGATTCTGCTACGGCCGGATGTTGGTTTACACTGTCTTCGATTGGTGCCGTACCCAAATTGTGACCCGAAACGATAATCACATCATCTACACGTCCCGTAATCCTGTAATAGCCGACTTCGTCCCGAAGTGCGCCGTCTCCGGTGAAATATTTGCCCGGAAAAGCCGTAAAGTAGGTGTCTTTGTACCGCTGGTGATCGCCCCAGATCGTGCGCGCAATTCCGGGCCAGGGAAAACGGATGCAGAGGTTGCCGTCAACCTGATTTCCCGTAATCTCGTTCCGCTTGTCGTCCATTAAAACCGGCTGAATCCCGGGAAGGGGAAGTGTAGCATACGTGGGTTTGGTGGGGGTTACAAACGGTATCGGTGAAATCATGATGCCGCCGGTTTCTGTTTGCCACCAGGTATCGACGACCGGACATTTTTTCTTGCCCACATGATCGTTATACCAGTGCCAGGCTTCATCGTTAATAGGTTCACCCACAGAACCGATGACACGCAAGCTCGACAGATCATGTTTCTCAACCCATTCATAAGATTCTTTCGCGAGTGAACGGATGGCAGTGGGCGCGGTGTAAAACTGTGTAATCTTATGTTTTTCAATCACTTCCCAGAATCGGTCAGGTTCGGGATAAGTGGGTACACCTTCAAAAATCACTGTGGTAGCACCGTTTGCGAGCGGTCCGTATAGGATATATGAGTGGCCGGTGATCCAGCCAATATCAGCCGTACACCAGTAAATATCGTTTTCCTGATAATTAAAAACATTTTTAAAAGTGTATGCTGTGTAGACCATGTACCCGGCAGTGGTGTGAAGCATACCTTTCGGCTTGCCTGTAGATCCGGACGTGTAAAGGATAAACAGCGGATCCTCGGCATCCATAATTACCGAAATAAAATCTGAGGGCGCTTTCTCATACAGCGGTTCCAGCCAGAAATCGCGTCCTTCCTTCATGGTCACCTCGCCGCTGGTGCGTTTCACCACCAGAATTTTTTCAACACTTGGGCAGCTTTCCACTGCTTCGTCGATAATTCCTTTTAAATCTATGGCTTTGTTCCCCCGGTAACTTCCGTCTGAGCATACGATCCATTTTGCTTCACAATCATTAACCCGTGAGGTCACTGCCGCAGCGGAAAAACCCGCAAATATCACGGAATGTACAGCTCCCAGCCGCGCGCACGCCAGCATGGTCACCGCCAGCTCCGGAATCATGGGAAGGTAGATGCATACGCGGTCTCCTTTTTTCACGCCCAAATCACGCAGCACGTTCGCCATCTTGCAGACGCGCGCGTGCAGATCGGCGTAGGTGATATGCTGCGCCTCCTCGCCCGGATCGTTGGGTTCCCAGATGATGGCGGTTTTTTCCCCACGAAGGGACAGATGGCGGTCCAGACAGTTTTTGGTGATGTTCAGTTTGGCGTTTTTAAACCATTTGATTTTCGCCTCCTGCATGTCATATTCCACCACTTTACTCCAGCGCTGGTACCAAACAAAGTTTTCGTCAGCAATTTTGTCCCAGAACTTTTTGGGGTTTTTAATTGATTTTTTATACTGTTTGAAATAGTCGGGAAGACTGTCTATATAATAGTTTTTCATTCCACATTAATTTTATCTTTAAATTTAAAAATAAAAAGGATACAGAATGACGCTGTAAGCGTTTTTAGCAGAAATTGGTTCCACCTGTTCGCAGGAAACAAAATATTTCGTACATTTGCGCCTAATGAAAGGTACATTTCCATTAGACGATCTACACAAAGGCAGCGACGCCGGAAAAACAATATTTATTTAAAACGAAGCTTTTTTGGCTTCGTTTTTTTTTGATTTAAAATCTAAAAACTATGTTAAGAATCACCGACTTATCCATTGAAAAAATCAATTCATTGCTCGATTCAGCTGATGAATTCGCGAACGGCAAGATCCAGCGTGCTACGCAGGATGTGTTTGTTGCCAATCTTTTCTTCGAAGACAGCACGCGCACAAAAACCAGTTTTGATATTGCCCAGCGCAAACTGGGTCTTCAGGTAGTGCCGTTTGATATCACTACCAGTTCCCTCAACAAAGGAGAATCGCTGTATGATACGGTGAAGACTTTAAAAAGTTTAGGCATTGACCTGGCCGTGGTGAGGCATCCCAAAGACAAATTTTACGAAGAACTGAAATCAATCGGTTTACCCGTCATCAATGGTGGCGACGGTACCGGAAACCATCCTTCACAGAATCTGCTTGACCTGATGACGATACGTCAGGAATTCGGTCACTTTAAAGGTTTGAAAATCGGAATTGTAGGTGACGTGAAGCACAGCAGAGTAGCGAACTCTAACGCCGTAGCGCTGCGCAAAATGGGTGCGAAGGTATATTTTTCAGGTCCGGAAAAATGGTTTGACGAAGGCACGATCATCAACGGAACCTATCTGTCCATCGATGATCTGGTGAAAGAAGTGGATGTTTTGATGCTTCTGAGAATTCAGCATGAAAGGCACGGCGAAAAGATGAAGATTTCGCTCGAAAGTTATCACCGCAAATTCGGTCTGACGGTTGACCGTGAGAAAATGATGAAAGAAAAGGCGATCATCATGCATCCCGCACCGATCAACCGTGGTGTTGAAATAGCCAATAGCCTCGTGGAATGCGGTCGCTCACGGATTTTCAAGCAAATGCAGAACGGCGTTTTCGCGCGGATGGCAATTTTAAAAGATGCGCTGGAAGCGGAAGGTTTTCAGTTTGGGTAAGAGTCGAGAGCCAAGAGCCGAGAGCCAAGAGCCAAGAGTCGAGAGTCAAGAGTCAAGAGTCGAGAGCCAAGAGCCAAGAGCCAAGAGTCGAGAGTCAAGAGCCAAGAGTCGAGAGCGAGGAGTTAGGGGCCGAGAGCTAAAACGAAGAATCGATAACACGTGATCGTTGTATAATCTCCAGAGCTGAGTCTTGCATCTTGATTCTTGTCTCTAAAAATCTAAAATAAGAATGAAAAAGAAATTAATATTAGAAAGCGGTGACGTTTTCCATGGTGAAGGTTTCGGCGCTAACTTTGAAACCAGCGGGGAAGTGGTCTTCAATACCGGAATGACGGGTTACCAGGAGCTTATTTCTGATCCGTCCTACTGTGGACAGATCGTCTGCATGACGTATCCGCTTATCGGAAATTACGGCATCAACCGCGATGATTATGAAAGTATTGAGCCCGCAATCAAAGGACTGATCGTAAAGGAACTGTGCGATTATCCGTCCAACTTCAGGAACCAACTGACACTTGACGAATTTTTCCAGAAGAAAAAACTGTCTGGTATTTCAGGAGTTGATACAAGAAGATTGACCCGTGTTTTACGCAGCAAAGGCGTTGTAAAAGGTAAAATTGTTCCTGCAGATGCAAATGAAAACGAAGTAATCGAATATTTAAGAACTACTGATTTTCCAACCAATCAGGTTGAAAGTGTTTCTACAAAAACTGCGTACGCCAGTCCGGGAAGAGGATTAAAAGTTGTTTTAGTCGATTTCGGTTCTAAACTCGGCATCCTGCGCGAACTTACCCAACGCGACTGCGACGTAACCGTGGTGTCGCAAAATATCACTGCCGAAGAAATTTTATTGATAAATCCTGATGGTGTCATGCTTTCCAACGGTCCCGGTGATCCCGAAGATGTGAAAGGTGCCTCAGAACTCATCAACGGTCTGCTCGGTAAAGTGCCGATTTTCGGAATCTGCCTGGGACACCAGCTGATCGGTTTGGCGTGCGGCGCAAAGACATTCAAACTTAAATTCGGTCACCGCGGCGGAAACCATCCCGTATTGGACTTGAAGACCAATAAAGTTGCCATCACTTCCCAGAATCACGGTTACGCAGTGGACCAAGAATCCCTCAAAAACACCGATCTGGAAGAAACCCACATCGCCCTGAACGACAGAACCAACGAAGGACTGAAACATAAAATCCACCCGTGCTTCTCCGTTCAGTATCACCCGGAAGCCAGCCCGGGCCCTGAGGATGCGAATTATCTGTTTGATGAGTTTATTGGTTTAATGGAAGGGTTTAAGAACGAAGAGCCAAGAATCGAGAGCCAAGACTATGCATAATTTTGAAAAATTACTTTTCTGGCAGAAATCAATTCTTCTTGCAAAGAAAATTTATCTTATTTCTCATAAAATATCATCTGAAGAAAGATTTGGTTTGATTTCTCAGATGAAAAGATCCGCAGTTTCGATTCCGTCAAATATTGCTGAAGGTTCTGGCCGGAACAGCGAAAAAGAATTCAATCACTTCCTCGCAATCGCACTGGGATCTGCATTTGAGCTTCAGACACAGTTAATTTTATCTAAAGAACTTGAACTTTTGGACGATGTTTCTGCTAATGACCTGATTGCCGATGTGTCTGAAATTCAAAAAATGATTTATTCCTTTAGAAACAACCTTGTAAAAAAATCTTGAATCTCGGTTCCTGATTCTTGAATCTACTATAAAAATGAAAAGAAACGACATAAAAACAATCCTCGTCATCGGCTCCGGGCCAATAATCATCGGGCAGGCGGCTGAATTCGATTATGCGGGCACGCAGGCGTGCCTGTCTTTGCGGGAAGAGGGCTATAAGGTGATTCTGATCAACTCCAACCCGGCGACGATCATGACGGATGTTGAGATTGCCGATAAGGTGTATATCGAACCAATTTCGCTGCAGTTTGTGAGCCACATCATCCGAAAGGAAAGGCCGGATGCGCTTCTGCCGACACTGGGCGGCCAAACCGGTCTGAACATGGCAGTAGAACTGGAGAAATCCGGGATTCTGGAAGAATGCAAAGTGGAGGTTCTCGGAACGAAACTTTCTGCGATTAACCAGGCAGAAGACCGCGATCTCTTCCGTGAACTGATGCGCGAACTCAACGAACCGGTGCCGGATTCAGATATCGTAAACACCGTTCAGGGCGCACTGGAATTTGCGCATAACATCGGTTATCCGGTGATTGTTCGTCCTGCATTTACCATGGGCGGTACCGGAGGCGGAATTGCGCACAACGACGAGGAACTGAAGGAGATTGCCAGTTTCGGGTTAAAATATTCGCCGGTAACGCAGTGTCTGATCGAGAAATCCATCGCCGGTTTCAAGGAAATCGAGTACGAGGTGATGCGGGATAAAAACGACAACGCGATTGTAGTTTGTAATATGGAAAACATCGATCCTGTCGGCGTACATACCGGAGATTCCATCGTAGTAGCGCCGTCGCAGACGCTCTCGGACAGAGAATACCAGATGCTCAGAAATTCATCCTTAAAAATTATCCGTGCACTTGGCATTGAAGGTGGCTGTAATGTTCAGCTGGCTTTGGATCCGAATTCTTTTGATTATTACATTATCGAAGTGAATCCACGCGTATCGCGCTCATCGGCTTTGGCGAGTAAAGCGACAGGTTATCCAATTGCGAAGATCGCGGCGAAGATTGCTGTCGGTTTGACTTTAGATGAAATTATGAACCCGGTGACGGGAAAGACATACGCGTGTTTTGAGCCTGCTCTTGACTATGTCGTAACGAAATTCCCAAGATTCCCATTTGATAAATTTGAAACTGCTGACCGCCGGCTTTCGACTCAAATGAAAGCGACAGGTGAGGTGATGGCCATCGGAAGAAACTTTGAAGAATCCATTCAGAAAGCCATCCGTTCGCTTGAAACCGGTTTGAGACATATCGGTTTAAAAACCAAAGACGCCGAAGCTCTGACCGATGCTGAAATTGAAAGAAGAATCCGCGTCTGTGATGACGAAAGACTTTTCATCATCGGCGATGCTTTAAGAAGAGGCTATGATTGGGAGCAGATCGTGGAATGGAGCAAAATCGATAAGTTCTTCATCTGGAAAATTAAGAAACTGATTGATTTTGAAAAGGTGATTGCCGAAAATAAATTCGATAAAGAAACATTACTGCAAGCCAAGAAACTCGGTTTTGCAGACCTGCATATCGCGCATCTTTGGGAATCTGACCAGAAAACGGTGTTCGAGTTCAGAAGAACACACGGCGTGATGCCGGTGTATAAAATGGTGGATACCTGTGCCGCGGAATTTGAAAGTGAAACGCCCTATTTCTACGGAACTTACGAAGAGGAAAACGAAAGTGTGCCTTCAGAGCGCGAGAAAATCATCGTTCTTGGTTCCGGACCTATCCGAATTGGGCAGGGAGTGGAGTTCGATTACGCGACGGTGCATTCTGTTTGGGCTATTAAAGAATTGGGTTACGAAGCGATTATCATCAACAATAATCCGGAGACGGTTTCGACAGATTTCTCCATTTCCGATAAACTTTATTTTGAACCGCTGACGGAAGAAGATGTGATGAACATCATCGAACTGGAGAAACCCAAAGGTGTAGTGGTGCAATTCGGCGGACAGACCGCCATTAATTTGGCAGATAAACTTGCCGCGCATGGCGTTCAGATCCTGGGAACTTCCCTGGAAGACCTTGACCGCGCAGAAAACCGAAATAAATTTGAAGCCGCCCTGCAGGAATTGGGAATCCCACAGCCATTAGGTAAAACATGTTTCACCAAGGAAGAAGCATTGGTGATTGCAAAGGAAATCGGTTATCCCGTTTTGGTTCGTCCGAGTTACGTTTTGGGCGGCAGGGCCATGGAAATCGTGTACGACGAGAAAGATTTGGCGCATTACATGACGAATGCGGTGAAAGAAAACTCCGAACATCCGATTCTGATTGACCGGTACTTAACCGGAAAAGAAGTGGAGGTGGACGCTATTTCTGATGGCCACACCGTGGTGATTCCGGGAATTATGGAACATATCGAAAGAGCGGGCGTTCACTCCGGAGATTCCATCGCGGTTTATCCGCCACAGAATATTACGCAAAAGCAAATCGACACTTTGGTCGATTATACACAAAGACTGGCGAAAGGTCTGAATGTGATCGGACTGATGAACATCCAGTATGTGCTTTCTGACGGTGAAGTTTATGTAATCGAAGTGAACCCAAGATCGTCGAGAACCGTGCCTTTCCTATCCAAGATCACGGAAATCCCGATGGCTAATCTTGCTACGAAAGCTATCCTCGGCCAGAAACTGAAAGATTTAGGCTACGAAAACGGACTGGCGCCTGTGAAGGCAGGTGTGTTCGTAAAAGTTCCGGTGTTCTCTTTCTCGAAACTGACAAAAGTGGATACTTCCCTCGGTCCTGAAATGAAGTCGACCGGCGAGGTAATGGGCAAAGATACGACGCTCGAAAAAGCACTGTATAAAGGTTTCGTCGCAGCCGGCCGCAAAATGCCGACGCACGGATCCATTCTATTCACTGTGGCTGACAAGCATAAAGAAGAAGCTTCAGAAATGGCCAGACGTTTCCACGAAGTGGGATTCAGAATCTGGGCTACGGAAGGAACGGCAAAATTCTTCGAAGAGCAGGGAATTCCGGTGAAAATCGGGTACAAGATCGGTGAAGAAGATGTTAACCTTATCGACCTCATCCAAAAAGGAAAAGTGCAGTACGTGGTAAACACGACCACGAAAGGAAAACAGGCGGAAAGAGACGGTTTCCAGATCCGCAGAATGTCGGTGGAGAACGGTGTTCCGTGCCTGACTTCGATGGATACGGTAGAAGCTATTTTAAAAGTGATCGAGAGCATGAGTTTTAAGATGGAGCAGATGTAAAATCTGGTTCTTTATAAATGAAGACGCGCCGGGGAGGGCGCGTTTTTTTTTGGGTTGGGTGGCCTCGAGGCCTTCGAGTCCTGCGATGGCCTCAGGCACCGAAGTCAAGGGCCCTTCGAGATCTGAAGGGTCCGGGCTAAGCAGACACGACGGAATCGGGAGATCAGTAGCAGATCAGCAGCAGTTTTCCCCGTACCTGCTGCTTCCTATTAAGGATTTCTATGCAGGTTATCAGGGGAATACTACACTTTAGCATACTATAACCATACTATATCTATTCAAATGCGTACCTTAGTTTTACTTTTAATTTAAGAATATGGCGGAACTTAAAGGTATACTGAAAATTACGGGTAAATTTAAGGGACTTTCGTTCTACGAAATGAACGGAAAGATTATTGTGCGCACGCCGGGCGGTTTTGACGGCGAAAAGATCCGGAATGACGCAAAGTATGTGAATGTAAGAAATAATGCCGCGGAGTTTGGGCGGTGTTCACAATTTGGCGGACGACTGCGGCGTGCTCTCCAGCCTTTTGTGAAGGATCTGAATGATCACCAAATTCACGGGAGAATGGCGAAGATGCTGCATCAGGTAATGAAGCATGATAAGCAATCAGAAAAGGGAAAACGCAGCGTGCTGTGCGGCCTGCAGGCGATGGAAGGCAGGGCAGAACTGGCCAGCTTTGTCTGGAATCAGCGCGAGGGCAATAATTGCCGTTATGATTTTGAGAAGCGGATGCTTTATTTTGACCACATTCCAGCAGGCAGCATCAAATCTTTAGTGACGCTGAGGTTTATCCATCCGGATGGGGGCGAGGGTTCCCTGGAGTATCTGGAAAGTATATTTGAAGTGGTGTTGCCGTGTGCGGAGTTTTCGGTTCCCGAGCATGCGTGTTTTGCGGATGTAGAAGAAGCTATGCTGAAATTTGCTTTGATCCGGTTTTACGATGCCAAGGGCCAACTGCTGAGCCGAAAAACCGCAGTGGTGGTGGGGTAGAGGCGTGCGGTTACATTACTGATAAGCGTGGGAAGTATGGTATCGACCCCACTACCGGAACCTGATTAATTTCAGTAATGCTCCGCAGTGAGGATACTTTAAAGCGGGGCCTTCGAGAGCCTCAGACACCGGAGCCAGCGGGCTCGGAGCGCGGCGTTAGCATGAGATGAGCCAGATGGCCAAAAATTTTTTGTCATTGTAAATGAATCTTCCCAAAGGCAAGTTTTGGTTTTGGCAGAACCTCTTTTCAACGACTTCAATAGCTACCATTTAAGCCACCCGAATATCCGAAAAACATTCACCGCTAAAAAAAAAACCTCCTTTAAATCTGGTTTCTGAGCGAAGCCAAAGAATAAAAGAGGTTGTTTTTTTATAAGGTTGTCAAACCTAAGCCGGAAAATTAGGGTTGTGCAACAGTTACCAATGTTATTTGCGGTTTTTTTTATTTTCGAGGAAATTCACGAGTAAATTATTCAAGATTTCAGGTTGGTCAAACGGAACATTATGTGTGCTTTTTTCAATAATTTCTAATTTTGAATTTTCAATCATTTTAGCAAGTTGTTCGGTATGTTCTAATTTTATTTCGTCATCATCACCTGCAATAACTAATACGGGATTTTTTATCTTATTTAAATCGTCTAATGTAATATTTGGATAATTGATCATTAAATTCAGTCTTCTTTTTTCTTTTTCATCCGTTGTACTATCATGCCTTTTTCTGATCGATTTTAATAATTCTTCATTTACTCCGTCAGGATGTGTATTTGCCCCAATGGTAACCAGTTTATGTACAAGTCCAGGATTTTTTGAGTTAAAAATCAAACCCGTAATTCCGCCATCACTCCAACCAATAATATTTACTTTTTCCAATTTAAGTACTTCTACAATTTGCAGTAAATCATCAGCAAGTTTCTCGTAACCGTAGTCATTTTTGGCAAAGTCTAAACTTTTCCCCAGTGCCCTGGTATCCATAGCAATCACACGAAATTGCTTTGAGAGAAAAGGAATCTGGTTATAAAAATCAGAAATTAGCCCATTATTCCCCTCGAATAAAATTAAAGGTTCTCCGCTTCCATATTCCTGGCTACCTGGGAATTTCCTGGTTTGCTGGCATGACTGGCCAAATCGTCGGAACCGAAATACGTTTCGGTTTCAGTGATCTGCGCCCGCAATTCACGCCCATCCCGAAATCTGCGTACCAGGGTTTTGCCCAATAACAGTTGAGCGAGTGCACCGCGTCATGTTTTTGAAACGAGGAGACAGGGATTCGATCAGTCATTTCAGATATACTAAAGATGAAATTAAAAGGTGTTATACACTGTAAAAACCTCAAAGCCAGTACGTTGCGATTGAGGTCATGCTTTGCCAGTCGTGCAATTTCTATGTGGGTCTATTAGAAGAACTCGTGGTTCAATTACGAAACCATTTAAATTGAATACCGAATCCGCGCCTGCCTTTTAAATAATAGTAATCGGTTATTCAAGTCTAAATTGGTCCTAAAAAAAGACGCTCCGGAAAGAGCGTCTTGTTTATATTTTTAAAATACTTGAAGAGTAGGATTAAAACCTTAATTCCGGATTTTTATCATCACATAACCCGACAGGATTCGGCCGTCTGAAACCACGATATAGTACCAGTAATTTCCGGTCGGCAGATGGCGGCTGAGGTGGCGGCCGTTCCAGGAGAATGCGCCGTTCACTTTCTGGTCGAGCACCACGGTGCCGAAACGGTCGATGACCCGCACGTGGCTTCCCGGATAGTTCTCGATGCCTTCAACGACCCAGTTATCATTAATACCATCGGCATT
This sequence comes from Kaistella pullorum, assembly GCF_014837035.1. GTDB lineage: Bacteria > Bacteroidota > Bacteroidia > Flavobacteriales > Weeksellaceae > Kaistella > Kaistella rhinocerotis. The sequence continues at coordinate 353,578 of NZ_JACSPS010000002.1, forward strand.
CGGTGTGAACACATTACTGATGATAAAGATGGTAAAGGCTTTTTGCGCCGTCGCGCAGGGCTGGGTGCCACTTCTTACAAATGCGGTATGATTGCCGGCAGGAACGTTATGGAATGTATTTGATGCCTGCCAGCTAACGCCGTCGATAGAGTATTCAAACATTCCGTTTCCGGCCACGATGATATGGACCGTCGTGTTTTCAATCTTAATGTCGCTGATCACCGGAAGTTGGACCTGTTTTACATTCACCGATTTTGTAGTGCTGCAACCCACCGCATTAGTCACTGTAAGGGTATAGACTCCGGTACGGTCTGCGTTTACGGTCTGCTGACTGCTTAGCGCTGTGCCATTATAAGTCCAGACAAACGTAGTTCCGGTAGGTTGATTTCCCGGATCTAACTTCACAAAACTGCCCGGGCAGTATTCTGCATCTGTCGGCAGGTTGACGATGGGCGAAGCTTTCAGCGGAAGCGTGAGTTTAGCCCGCGCGGCACATCCGGCAGCCGATTTGATTTCCACATACACGATATTCTGCCCCACCGACAGGGTGTATTGCCCAGGATTGTTAATAAGCACATTATTCCGGTCATAATACGTGAAAGTATAGGCCGCCGAGTTCGGAACCAAGTTCTCCTGATATTGTTTCAGATCTGTCTTTTTAGTCCCGATCTCATCCGCACAGTCGGAAGGGGCCAGGTAGTCTGTTGCCGGAATATTGGTGACCACAAGCGATACGTTAACTGCCAGGCGGTTTATACTTTCGCAGCCTTTTTCGGTCTGCGTGGCAAAGTATGTTGTACCATCCTGCAGCAGCGTACTGGCAGGCAACGGCGTAGAGGAGGTCGGACTGCTGAACCATTTTATCAGACTTCCGGTTACGTTCAGGTCTGATAGTTTTGCCAACTGACTCACACAGAAGACCTGCGCGGCTGGCCCTGTGGGTGCGAGGGTACTGTAAATGATGATTTTTACCGGCGCCCTTTCACTTTCGCATGATGACAGCGTTTGAGTTACATAATAGGTTGCCCCATCTACAAGGGAAGTGGTCACAGGCAGAGTTGTGCCGCCAACGGCAGCTGAATACCATTTCAGTTGGGTTCCGCTCGCCGTGAGATTACCTACTGTAGCGTGTTGCTGGACGCAGAAATTCTGAGTTGCACTGACAAGAGGTTTCGGCGTCGGATTGCTGAATGGAGTTACCGTAATAAGGCTCGTTTCGGAAATGCATCCCAGGGTATTCTTAATTTTAATCGGATACGTATTCGGTGTCAATCCGGTGAAGTTATTGCCGGATTGCCAGGTCAGTCCACCATCTTTACTGTATTGGGCAGCGCTTTGATTGACTACGATGGTGGCTGACGGATTTGCACAGTCGATTTGCTGGACTGTTGCGCTTGGCAGTGGTGGCGTGTCTGAAGGTACATTCACCGTTACCGATACTGCACCCGATTCGCATCCCGCACTGTTCTTCACTTTCAGGCTGTAGGTTCCGGGCGCAAGCGGTCCTGAAACCGGATTAGCGGAATAGGTCACGCCATTGTCGAAACTGTACTGATTTTCTGTTGAAGTGATGGTCACCGTACCAAACGGACTGGTACACGATACGGGCTGAACTACTGAAAACAGCGGAAGAGTTGGCGCGTTGGGTGGAGGGGCCACGGTGGCAAGTGTTGCCGGTGAAGAACATCCCGTTGACGACAGCTTGATTCGCACCTTGTAAACACCCGGCGCAAGGTTGACCGAAGACTGTGAAACCCACGTAGCTCCATCATCAAAACTGTAGAGTGCGGCCGCAGAAATAACAGAAACTGTACCGTTGGCCACGGCACAGCCGGAAGGTGCCGAAACCGCGATCTGTGGCGCAGCAGGTGTAATCGGCTGCGTATTCACAGTTGCAATTCCGGCCACGGAAATACATCCCGCAGCATCTTTGATCATCAGGCTGTAAGTTCCGGGTGCCACACCGCTTTTGGTATTCGAAGTTCCGTAGGTGATGCCATTATCAAAACTGTATTCTGCTGCCGGTGTGGTAATCTGCAGCGAGCCTAATGCATTGCCACAGTCGGGTTGCTGTATCGTAAATGCCGGAGCAGGCAGTGGTGCCTGTGGACTTACAGTTACCGAAGTTACATCCGAGAGGCATCCGGCGGCGTTCTTGATTTTAATTTTATAAACTCCGGGTGCAAGGCCGCTTTTTGTATTTGAATAGACAAAGGTGAGTCCGTCATCAAAGCTGTACGTGGCGGCGCCGGTGGTGACTGTAACAGTTCCTGTGGCGACGCTGCAGGTAGGGTTTGTCACGGTAACAGCAGGTGCGGCGATGGTTGTCCCCGAATTCAGCGTAACGGCAACCGGTGCGGATTCACAGCCGTAGGTGCTCGTCCTTATCCGGATGATATAGGTGCCCGCACCGATGTTACTTTTTACCGGATCGGTGGTCCAGCTGGCACCATCGTTAAAGGTATAGCTGATACCGGTGGCGCTGATGGTGATTTTTCCGTCGGTCGCATCGCAGGCTGTCGGTTGGGAAACCGTAAACTGAGGGGTTGGAGGCGTATTCGGTGCCGAACTGATATACACATATGCATTCTGTGAGACACAGCCCGAAGTGTTTTTCACGAGGACGTTATAGCTGCCCGCGCTGAGGTTGTCTTTCACCGGATTGGTGGTCCAGGTAGCCCCGTTGTCGAAACTGTACTGGTCTGCAATGGTATTGATGAAAATGCTTCCTTTCGGAACTGCACAGGTAGGCTGTATGGCGGTAACGCTCGGCGGATTAAGGAAAAATTTATTAATTGAAACTGATGTTGCTGTGGAGATGCATCCTGCCGAATTTTTAATCTTAATATTATAATACCCCGGTGCAGGATTGAGCATTACGGGGCTTGTAACCCAGGTGGTGCCATTGTCAAACGAGTATTGCGCGGCCTGGGACACGACAGTAATACTGCCGGAATCTGCGCACGTAGGCTGCACGGTCTTTACAAATGGATTCGGCAGGAAAAACTGAGTGATCGATACACTCATATCGAACGGATTTGAGGTACAACCCTGCGCGTTCTTTATGACCACTCTGTAGTAACCGGAGGTAAGACTGTTAATCTCATTCGAGGTTCCCCAGGTCTGTCCGCCATCAAAACTGTACATCGCCGCCGGCGTCATGATTTTGATGCTTCCCTTTATGGTACACGTTGGCTGCACAATACTTACATTGGGTTTCGGAAGATAGTATTTCTGCAGGCTGACCGAGACACCGTATGAAACAGATTTGCATCCCTGGGCATTCTGGATCACCAGTGAGTAGTACCCATCAGTGAGGTTTGTGAAGACAGGATTGCTGCTCCACGTCTGGCCACCATCGATGCTGTACTGTGCGGAAGGCGTGGTAAAAGTGATGGTACCGCCCGTGCCACAGGTTGGCTGTACAAGGGTAAATGTGGGATTTGGCAGGTAAAACTGCTTGATATTGACTGATGTACTGCTTGAGATGCAGGTTCCGCTCTTTATCATCACATAATAATAACCGGAAGTGAGATTGTCTTTGATTGGCGAAGTGCTCCAAGTGTAGCCGCCATCAAAACTGTACGATGTACCTGGCGTCTTAACAGTAATACTGCCATTAACTCCACATGAAGGCTGGATTACGGTAACATCCGGGCTCGCGAGCGCTGTATCGCTAAGCGAGATATAAATGACCTGAGAAGTACAGCCCGCTGCATTTTTTGTCATCAGATAATAAGTCACATTCGGGGCCAGACCGGTGAATACCGGATTAGTGGTCCAAGTAGTTCCACTGTTGATACTGTAAAACGCCGCCGGAGAAGTGAATGTGATGCTTCCTACATTGCCACAGCTTGGATTCACCACTGTATATTGAGGTTGTGGAAGATAGGTTTGATAAAAGTAAATATAATTAGCATCTGAGACACAATTCTGTGCATTCTTAATCATTACCTGATAACTGCTGCCTGTAAGATTTGTAAACACATTGGAGGCAGACCATGTGGTTCCGCCATTGATGCTGTAGAACGCGGCCGGGGTATTTACGGTGATGCTTGCTGGGGTGGTACATGTGGGAGAAACAAAAGTAACATCGGGTTGTGGCAGTTTTACTTCCTGCAGATACACCCAGGTCCCGGAAGATTTACAGCCAAGGCTGTTTTTCACCATGATTTGGTGACTTCCCACTGGTAGGGTTTTGGTATTTGCTGTTTCCCATGTCACACCGCCATCATAGCTGTAGAAATCTGAAACTGAATTGATTGTGATGCTTCCGCTAACGCCGCAGCTCGGGTGAACCACGGTATAATATGGACTCTCGATCTGAGGTTCATAAAGATATACCGTCGAGGTCTGCGAAACGCATCCCGCCGCATTTTTAATTTTAATCCGGTAGGTGCCTGCCGGCAGGTCTTTCATATTGCTGGTCGTCCAGGTTGCACCGTTATCGAAACTGTACATATCAGCTTCGGTGCTGATGTAGATCGTACCATCGGCACCGCAGGTAGGCTGGATCACACTGTACTGTGCAGAAGTGTTTTGAAACGGCCTTAGATAAATACTTGAGAAATAAGAAGTACAGCCCAGGCTGTTCTTTATGCCCACCGAGAAGTTGCCGGACATCAGGTTCGAAAGTGTATTGCTGGTAACCCATGTTTGTCCCGCATCAAACGTGTAAAAATCTGCAGGCGTATTGATCGTAATCGAACCTGGTACTGAACACGCCGGTTCAGTTACTGTAAAATCCGGATTTCCGAGTGTATTGCTCGTAATATTCACCACCTGTGCATTTGAAATACATCCCGAGATATCTTTGGTGCGCACCGAATAATTTCCCGGTGCCAAGTCGGTTGCCGTGGAGCTGGTTCCCCAGGTCACACCATTGTCGAAACTGTAATATGCCGCAGAGTTACTTACGGTGATCGTGCCTTTATCACCACAAAATTTAGGCTGCACTGCGCTGCAGCTAGGGTAAGCGGTAAGAACGGGCGTGATGACTGCTTCCTGCGCATACGAGGTACATCCGGTAGCGGTCTTGATCATTACTTTATATGTTCCGGGGTATAAGCCTGTTTTTACAGGATTGTTTACCCACGTGTTCCCGTTGTCGAAACTGTAATGCAGGGCAGGCGAAGTCACTTTAATGGTTCCGCTGCTTACAAAGCAGGAAGGTTGGGTAATCTCCAGCGTAGGGCTCACCGCCGTCTGGCTCGGCTCAATGCTCACCTGTGCCGTGCTAGAGCAGCCAAAACTGTCGGTTACGGTAACTGAATAAATTCCTGTAGCTGAAACGGTGATGTTCTGTGTGGTTTCACTGGTGCTCCAGAGGTATGTAGCGCCCGATGAAGCTTTCAGAACCGTACTTCCGGAACATACGTTCAGGATTCCGGTGATGGTCGCGGTAGGGTTTTTGACTTCAAGGTTTACCGGAATGATTTTATAACAGCCGGGATCTTTGCTGACTCTCGCATACAGTACCGCAGAAGCAGAACTGTAGTTGGTAAAATTTGAAATTGCACCGGTATTGTTAAAGGCACCATTGTAATCTGTAAAATAGCTAAAGGTCATACCGCTGGTGGCGGGCACAATCAGCGCGTTCAGGTCACTGAGGTTGAAGTTTTCGCTGCCGTTATGATCACTGTCACATTTTGAAAGTTTCGCGGGGGTTACGGCGATGTCGCAGCCACCGGAACAGTTGAGGAAACTGATGTCCCAACCCGGATTGGCATCCGAATCGGTGGCTGATGCAAATATTGCCGTATTGCCCGCGCTGCTTCCACAGCCCGTTCCGCCGCCTGTTGCTGCCACATCGAAATCCGCAGTGACACTTACATTGTAATTTGCGTTCGCGGTATTGGGGAAATTCTGCGGCAATAGCGTAAAACAGAACTTTTTATTCACCGTATCCAGTGTGGTGGGTGCGGTGGTCGTGTAAATTGCATTTCCGGCCGGATCGAGGAGTTTCAGCGTAAGTGTTTTCAAACTGGCCGCGACACCACCCGAATTCGGAAGGGTATAGCTGCCGCAAACCTGCAGTGGCAAAGCCGGGCAGATTTTGTAGAGCGGATCGGTTTCCACAGAACCTACGAAGCTTTCAGTGGACTGCAGCATGCAGATATCATCCACATAAGCATAGCCGAAATGTCCGCCCAGGCCGCATCTCGACGCCATAAATTCTACCGTGAACTCTTCATTGTTGGGAATAGAGGAAATATCCAGAATTCCCGACTGCCACTTTGCGGTGTACAGCGTGACATAGCCGTAGCCGCCCGAAGGAACTTTGGTGAAAATACAGTTTTTCTCGTCGCCCACCAGGCAGAATTCGCTCACCACAATGCCGTCTTTATTTATCACTCTGGCTTTGAAGTAGGCTTGGTTATCGGTATGGCTACTGTCATATACAGACTGCAGTACCGCCTTGTAATTAAACTTTAACTGGTTCTCATTGTTGGTTTTAAATCTTTTGCCCTGTACAATGGAACCATAGGTGCTCGAATTGGTGTGATTGATCTTTAAAGCATACTGGTCAAAGGCTTTGATATCGCCCATGAACTCATCGATAAGATTGGAAGGTACAGACGTTGCCATCAGCTGGGTATTTCCCGGACTGTACTGCGGGATATAACTTATCGCGCTGTTGGATATCGATTTGCATTGCGTGGGACCCGGTGGTTGACCGATATTATAGAGGAAATTTTTGATATACTGCTTGCCGCCCACGGTTTCGGTCTGTTCGAAACCGCCGTTCGTACACATTTCCACCGCCGTCTGGGTCGCTTTGTGCAGATGCGAATGTTCCTGCTGAACCTTTACAGCCCTTTCTTTCAGGAATTTTTCCTGAGCAGCGGTACCTTTTATTATTTTTCCGTTCGAATCTTCGAAAATTCCTTGTCGAAGGTCGTTGGACGAAATGGTTTGAGCAAAAGTAATTTGAAATAAGAGAAGTGAAACGAACAGGTAAAAATTCCTCATCAGCGGTGTTTACAAATGGAACATTAAATGTTAAAAAAATCTTAAAATATCGGACGCTAATATATACAAATTTGGAAAAGCTGAGGGTATGAATTAATTCATATCGCACGGTCTTCTAATGATCTGAATCCGAACGGAATACCCCAAAAAATAAATGAGTTTAATACAGATTTCTGAAACTTTACGTTCCCTTCAGATGAAATGAACAATTCCCTTATGCCTAAAATTCAAACTAAAGCGCATGCAAAAAAAATTTACTTGTGTCTGCCTGAAAATTTTTATCTTTAAAAAAAAATATCCCATGAAAAAACTATTGATTGCAGCTTTCATCTCATCCTCGCTGTTTGCGTTCGCGCAGCACAATCTGCCGGCAGCCAGCCCGCGACAGTCAGTAGAACAGCAGTTTTCTACCACCAAGATTTCAGTAGATTATGGCCGGCCGGGTGTAAAAGGCAGAAAGATTTTTGGCGACCTGGTACCCTATAATAAGGTGTGGAGAGCGGGTGCCAACAGTTCTACTAAAATTACCTTTGCACAGCCTGTCAACTTCGGCGGAAAAACGGTGCCGGCCGGAACTTACGGTTTGTTCGTGATTCCGACAGAAAAGGAGTGGAAAGTCATCCTGAACAAAGATGCGCAGCAGTGGGGCGCTTACGCCTATGACGAAAAACTGAATGTCACCGAAATTACCGTGCCTGTACAGAAACTCGCGGAAAAGCAGGAGTGGTTCGGTATCGAGCTCAATCCCGTGGACGATAATTCTGTAGATATGGTGGTGAAATGGGACCAGACCAAGGTAACGGTTCCTGTAAAAGCAGCAAATCCTGATGCCGTGGCAAAAGTGGTTGAAAAGCTGAAAGAAATCCGCCAGATTGAACGTGATGCGGCAGCTAAGAAATAAACGGAATATATTCCCCTAGTTTACCAAACTACATTTCAATTTGAATGGTCCGAATTTTTGGGACATTTTTTTATTTAATCTTAAAAAAATACCTGTTCAGTTTTCGGTTGTAAAGATTTTTCCGCGCGCTTAAATTTGCTTTAAATTTACGTGATGGAAATTTCAAACGAAATAATGTATCAGGCCTCGTTCGCCAAAAACCCCGAGTTTGAAGGCGTTTTTTGGATGGGCGTGAAAACCACCGGAATCTTCTGCCGGCCAACGTGCACCGCGCGCAAACCGAAGTTTGAAAATGTGGAATTTTTCAATACGACCAAAGAGGCCATCCTGAAAGGTTACCGGCCATGCAAAGTCTGTAAACCTCTAGAAAATCCCGACGAGACCCCGGTCGGAATTCAAAGTTTACTAAATGAACTGGCGGCTGATCCGTCCTTGAAACTTAAAGATTATGATCTGGTGGTAAGAGGTCTGGAGCCCGCCACGGTTCGCCGCTGGTTTTTGAAACATCACGGAATCACTTTTCACGCCTTTCAGCGGATGTTTAAGCTGAATTCGGCTTTTAAAAAACTGAATTCGGGCGAGAATGTGACCGCAGCGGCTTTTGACAGTGGTTATGAAAGTTTGAGCGGTTTTAATGACAGTTTTAAAAACATCTTTGGCGTGTCGCCGAAAAATTCAAAAAGTGAGAAGGTTGTCGATTTGAAAAGAATCGAAACGCCGCTTGGAACCATGATCGCGTGCGCTGACGACAACGGAATCTGCATGCTCGAGTTTTCCGACAGAAAAGCGCTGCCCACAGAATTAAAGGAGATTTCGAAGCATTTTAATGCGAATATCATTCAGGGTGAAAATCCACATTTTAAAATTTTAGAACAGGAACTTGGCGAATATTTCGCAGGCAAAAGACAGATTTTCACCGTGCCGCTTTCCCTTGTGGGTACTGAATTCCAGAAGAAAGTATGGGAAGTACTTCGCGGAATTCCGTACGGGACCACCAGAAGCTACCAACAGCAGGCGAATATTTTAGGCAATCCGAAAGCGGTGCGTGCCGTGGCGAATGCAAACGGCCTGAACAAAATTTCAATCATCATCCCATGCCACCGCGTGATTGGGACCAATGGTACGCTCACCGGCTATGGCGGTGGCATCTGGCGCAAGCAGAAATTGCTTGAGCTCGAGCAAGCCATGCTTTTCTAAGGCAAACTGCTTAATTCTGGCCAAAAGCCTTTCTCAAAATCATTATCTTTAATGAAAAAAGGTATGGAAAACTTTCTGCAGCCAACACTTGAAAATGAGGAGGTAAAACTTGTTCCGCTTCAGGAAATTGATTTTGAAATGTTGTACGAAGTAGCTTCTGACCCGAAAGTCTGGGAAATGCATCCCAATAAAAACCGCTACGAACGCGAGGTCTTCAAAAACTTCTTTGAAGGTGCGATACTTTCCGGCGGTGCATTTTTAATTTTCGATAAAACCAGTGGGGAAGTGGCCGGAAGTACACGGTTTTATGATTTTGATGAAGCGGAAAATTCAATATTCATCGGATATACCTTTTACGGCACAAAATTTTGGGGCTCCAAAATCAATCCGAAGGTCAAGAAACTGATGCTCGATTATATATTTAAATATGTGCGATTGGTTAAATTCCACGTCGGAGCAGAAAACTGGCGTTCGCGAACGGCCATGGAAAGACTTGGTGCAGAGCTGAAGGGCGAAATAGTGGTGGCCTACCACGGCGAACCCGACCGTAAAAATGTAGAATACTGGATTTCTAAAGAAGACTGGCTCACCAAGCCCAATCTGCATTGAATTATTTGGCGGAACACTGCTGCAAAAATTCAGCACCGTAATAAAAGATGAAAAGCCAGGCGATGCCTTTCAGCGTGAAAAAGATCAGGCCGCCAATCCCGACGCGTTTTAGCCATATTTTCATTTTCGAATTGGTGTCGCCGTTTTGTTGCTGATTCTCCATTTTTAAATTTTCTGCGGCAAAGATAAAATGATATTTTTAAGGTTCATTTAAATTTTCCCGTTTGGCAAAAATTTGTAAATTAGGGCATCTTTAAAATAAAATTAAACATGACCGAACAAACCACGGATTACGGTATTCCGCAAATGCTGAAAAATTTAGGAATCTCAAATGAAAATAATGGTGTCTCTGCTGGCGGAGCTTTTTTTGCCACGGGCGACATGCTCGAAAGTTTTTCGCCAACTGACGGAAAACTGATTTCTAAAGTTAAAACCGCCAATCCTGAGGATTATCAAACCGTAATTGAGAAAGCAAAATCTGCTTTCAAGGAATTCCGCATGGTTCCGGCCCCGAAAAGAGGGGAGCTGGTTCGTCAGTTCGGTTTGAAACTCCGTGAGTACAAGGATGATTTGGGAAAACTCGTTTCCTATGAAATGGGGAAGTCCTTGCAGGAAGGTCTGGGTGAAGTGCAGGAAATGATCGATATCTGTGATTTTGCGGTAGGACTTTCGCGGCAGCTTCACGGTTACACCATGCATTCCGAACGTCCCGGCCACCGCATGTACGAGCAGTATCATCCGCTCGGAATTGTCGGTATTATCTCGGCGTTTAATTTCCCGGTGGCTGTTTGGTCCTGGAATACGGCGCTTTCGTGGATTTGTGGAAATGTCACCATCTGGAAACCTTCAGAAAAAACCCCGCTTTGCGCCATCGCCTGCCAAAATATCATCAATGAAGTATTAAATGAGAACAATATGCCTGAGGGCATTTCTACGATGATTGTGGGCGACCATAAAATCGGTGAAATGCTTGTTAGTGATAAGAATGTAGCTCTTATTTCCTTCACCGGATCTACGAAAGTTGGTCGTACTGTCGGAAAAAATGTGGCGGAAAGATTCGGCAAATCAATTTTAGAACTTGGCGGAAACAACGCAATCATCATTACCGAAAATGCCGATCTGGATATGTCGATTATTGGCGCTGTCTTCGGCGCAGTAGGCACTGCAGGGCAGAGATGTACTTCGACAAGAAGGCTCATCATCCATACTTCTGTGTATGACGAAATGAAAAACCGCCTGGTACAGGCTTACGGCCAGTTGAAGATCGGGAATCCACTCGACGAAAACAATCATGTAGGTCCGCTTATCGACAAAGATGCGGTGAAGCAATACCTTGATTCAATTGAAAAATGCCGGCAAGAAGGCGGAAATTTCATCGTAGAAGGCGGCGTGCTGGAAGGTGACGGCTATGAATCCGGATGTTATGTGAAACCCTGCATCGCAGAAGTTGAAAACTCGTACGGGATTGTGCAGCACGAAACATTTGCTCCGATCCTGTATTTAATTAAATACAAAACGCTCGAAGAGGCGATCGCACTTCAGAATGATGTTCCGCAAGGATTGAGTTCGGCTATCATGACGCAAAACCTTCGCGAAGCTGAACTGTTTTTATCCCAAGCCGGATCAGACTGCGGTATTGCCAATGTAAATATCGGGACTTCAGGCGCTGAAATCGGCGGTGCATTCGGTGGTGAAAAAGAGACCGGCGGTGGCCGGGAATCGGGTTCCGATGTATGGAAATATTACATGAGACGCCAGACCAATACCATAAATTATACAGCCAGCCTGCCTTTAGCCCAGGGAATCAAATTCGACTTAAGCGGTGAAGCGAAGAACGAAACTGACGCTGTTTAATCCTTTTATATCATCTAACTAATTCAATTTTCAGCTATGAACGACGTACTCGCTTCTTCACCTCAAACTACCAATAAAGTAAAAGAAACACTTGGCAAACATATGCTTGCAGACGGTTTTGATTTTGTAATGGATTTCGAAAAATCTAAGGGCAGCTGGATTCACGACAGCCTGAGCGGCCGGGATTTCCTGGATATGTTTTCAATGTTTGGCTCGGCTTCCATCGGTTACAACCATCCTTATTTAATGGAAAGATCTGCGTGGCTCGGCAAACTTGCCGTGAACAAACCCACGCTTGCAGATGTGTATTCCCAGGAATTTGCAGATTTTATGGAAGTGTTCTCGCGCGTTGCCATTCCTAAAGAATTGCAGTACACCTTTTTTATCGAAGGCGGGGCCTTAGCGGTAGAAAATGCGATGAAAGCGTGTTTTGACTGGAAGACGCGCAAGAATTTTGAGAAAGGTCTCGATCTGGAAGCCGGAATCTGCATCCATTTCAAGCAAGCTTTTCACGGGCGAAGTGGCTATACATTAAGCCTAACAAACACGTCGGATCCGCGTAAACATCAGTATTTCCCGAAATTCGACTGGCCAAGGATCACGAATCCGCATCTCACTTTTCCGGTTACCGAGGAGAATTTGGAAGAAACCATTAAAAACGAACAGCTTGCGCTGCTGCATATTCAGGAAGCAATCATCAGTAACCCAAATCAGGTAGCGTGCATCATTATTGAACCTATCCAGGCCGAAGGTGGTGACCACCATTTCCGCGACGAGTTTTTCACCGGCTTGCGTGAAATCTGCGACGAAAATGAAGTATTGCTCATCTTTGATGAAGTGCAGACCGGAATCGGAATCACCGGTAAAATGTGGGCGTTCGAACATTTCACGGCTAAACCTGACATTATTTCGTTTGGTAAAAAGACGCAGGTCTGTGGTGTGTTGGCTAATAAGGAAAAGTTCAACGAAATACCGCAAAACGTTTTCCGTGAAAGTTCGAGAATCAACTCTACATTCGGCGGAAATTTTGTGGACATGCTTCGTTTCCAGCTGACTTTGGAAGTGATTGAGAAAGAAAACCTTGTAGAGAACGCCAGAATTGTTGGTGAATATTTGCTGGAAGGCCTTCAAAAATTAGCGGCAGACTATCCGCAGACTTTCACGAACGCGCGTGGGCGCGGGCTCATGTGCGCCATCGATTTGCCAACCGGGATGATGCGTGACCGCCTTAGAGAGATTCTTTACGATGACGGGTTGATTCTGTTGGCTTGCGGCGACCGCTCTGTGCGCTTCCGTCCACACCTGAATGTAACAACAAATGAAATTCAGATTGCATTGGATAAAATAGCAGCAAATATTGAGAAAATTTAAATTATGATTTAAGAAATTTTAAATTTTTTCTAATTTAATATTACTTTAACATTTATTTCAAGATTTAAATTGTAATTTTAGAATTCAAAAGAGAGCAGTGTATGGAAAGAGAGACAAGGGTATCGGTTTTTGAAAGCGAAAATGCGTGGGAAATCCAATTAATGAGGTCAAAGTTGGAAAATCAGGAAATCCCCGTATTTGTAAATGATAAATATATGTCTTTCACTACGACGCCCACTGCCAACACGATCCGTCTTATGGTAAACCTGAAGGATGAGCAGAAAGCTTTTGAAATCATCGATGAATTTTTGAAAAATTCAGACATTAAAATGAATACTAACCCCTAATTATAGATTCATAATTTAAATTTTACGTTTTACAGAAACCGGAACTCAACTATTTGAGTTCCGGTTTTTTTACAGGGAAATGTGTTTTTGGAGTTAATTAATTGCAGAGCAAAATATTTGGATTAAAGTATCTCTACAATTTTTCCTTCATCATCTTGATGAATACAGAGGGTTTCAGGTCGAACTTGCGGCGGAAATTATCCGAAAAGTTTTCCGCACTGGAGAATCCGGCAATTGACGCCAGTTCTTTCACATCCATATTCAGGTATTTCACGTCGGTTTTCAGGTGCTCAATGATATAATCGAGTCGCAGATCGTTGATGTAAAGCGTGAAATTTTTGCCTTTGTAGGTATTTATGATTTTTGAAAAGTAAGTGGAATTGGTTCCAAGCTCCTCACTCAGCAGCTTTTGCGAAACCTGGGAATCGAGGAATTTGTTTTCCTTCTCAAAAATTTCAAGTTGTTGCAGGATGTTTTCTACAAAAATTGGGTTGAGCCCCGGAATTTTGTTGTAAAAATCATAATCCAGTTTCTGGTGGTCTTCGAATTTTCCGTCTTCAATCACCGGTGCGCTCACTTCGGCGGGGTGATCATCCCGCTGAGCCAAGATCTCTTCGAAGCGTTTCTTGTAATTCTGCTTTTCATTATAAATCCTGAAGCCAAAAAACACAAAACCAGCGATGAGCAGTGCGACAAGTCCCGCGAACATGATCCGCTGTTTCTGCAGGGTGTTCTCGATCCGGTTTTTTTCTGCCACCAGTTTGTTGGTATCATATTCCTTCACGATTCTTTGGTACAGATACTTATAATTTTTCTCGTAGGAACGGTCGAGTACCATCAGCTTGTCAATGTATTCGAGCTGCTTTTCAGTATTTCCGGCGGCTTTATAGTAGGTAATTAAAATTTCATAGGCCGAACGGAACTGCGGATCCAGTTTTTTAGTTTTGGTATAATGTTTATCGATTTCCTCGAGGTATTTTATTGCCAATTTCTGCTTTCCCGTGTGCCAGTACGAAAGACCGAGGTAATAGACTTCGGTGTTATGCGGCCATTGGTCGTTGTAGAGCCGGATGGCTTCGGAAAGTTTTGAGATGGCGGTTTCGTAATCTTTCTTGTAGTAAGCGTCTGTTCCCTGAGAAGAAATAAAATAGGGTAAATATTGAGCTAAGTTATGAGCCCGCAGATAGGTGAAAGCCTCATTAAGTAAAACTTTATTTTCATTAAATTCACCTAATCGGGTATTTGAATCAATTAAACTAAGTAATGAAAAGATATAATGAGCCTGATAATTTTTTCCTAAAGAAGCTTCTGCATCAAGGTTTGCTTTAAAATAATTATAACAAATTTTCAGTTCAGTCTTTGCTTCTTCATACTGACCTAAATAAATTTTATTTTGTGCTATATAATATATTGTTTTATTGTAAATATATTCATCTCCGGACTCCTGGGATAATCTATTTGCAATTAAAATATCATTCAGCGCTTTTTGGTAAAACTCCTCGCTCATATTTATATTACCGCGATTAAGATAACCGTCTAGTAATATTTTTTTTCTCTTTGACCTTTCACCAACAGCTAATGCACTATCAGCATATAAAATATTTTTCGGATAGTCACTCTTTACACTGGCATATCTATAAGCATAAAACAATGCTTCCGGATTTGATTCCTTTTTTGATTTTGCTATGTAAAATTGTATAAGATCCCAAGTCTTTTTGGGATTTGTGTGATAAGAATCGATGAGTTTTTCTATTTCTTCGTTGCTCAGTTTTGAAATATTAGATGTTTGAGCACTAATATTTCGCGTAAAACAAACAGAGATTAAAATGAATAAGAAGAATATATGTTTCAGCAGCATAGAACCGTAATAAAATGATTAGCAGGTAGATAAATCATTTTTCATCATTTGTTTTACAATAATACTGCTATTTTTTTTAAAATCCGCCATCAATTTTATGAATTACTTGTTATTTTTTATAAACTAACGGTTACAAAACTTGCGGTGCATCTGGTGGCTGTCCTACATTTGTCAAAAATAAAACGCATGAAAAAATTTGCACTTATCGCAGCCGTAGTTTTCACTACCTATACATTAGAGTCTTGCAGACAGCCAGACGAAGCATTATCACCAACAGAAGCCGCTACTTTAAAAAGAGTACAGGATTCTACAAGTAAATTAGACGACAGCCACAACGTACAGGGAACAAATACAGATCCAGCCGGTACTTCAAACTTAGAAGTCGATGGAGAAATTGTAATCCCTCCAAAAAAGTAACCCCCTAATCTATATATTTTTTTTTCATCATTTGTGTTTGGTTCTTCCGCGCTTGTTGCGGAAGAATCTTTTTTATACCAACCTGTACGCCACGGGCGTTTTGTGGCTGCAAAAATAAATATTCCATAATGATAATTTTTACCTTGTTAAATTATTATTTCCGTAAAATTGGGAATTGGGCTGTGGCAAACCATATCATTTATTTATATTTGTAAAAACGAAGATTCATATGGAAGCCCCTTATATAGAAACACAGGAAGTCTCCTTCCGTGATTTCAGAAACTCGGTGATTGAAGATTACAGACTCGGCAGAATATCCCGCGAAATGTCTTATCTGGGCCGCCGTGAAGTACTTACCGGAAAAGCAAAATTTGGAATATTCGGTGACGGTAAAGAGTTGCCGCAATTGGCAATGGCTAAAGTTTTCCGAAACGGAGATTTCCGCTCAGGTTATTACCGTGACCAGACTTTTGCGATGGCGATCAACGCTGTAAGCGTCGAAAGTTTCTTTGCTCAGCTTTATGCTGACACGAGCGTAGACCGGGAGCCGGCTTCGGCCGGCCGCCAGATGAATGGGCATTATGCGACAAGAAGTCTTAATGAAGACGGTTCCTGGAAAAACCTGATGCAGCAGAAAAACATTTCTTCTGATATTTCCCCAACTGCCGGACAGATGCCGCGTTTGCTTGGGCTTGCATTGGCTTCCAATATATATAAGAGTGTAAAATTTGAAGGTTCTGAAAAATTTTCTAACGGCGGAAATGAAGTCGCATTCGGTACTATAGGTGACGCATCCACTGCGGAAGGACATTTTTGGGAATCTCTAAATGCCGCGTGTGCGCTGCAGGTGCCAATGATTGTATCGATCTGGGACGACGGATACGGAATTTCTGTCCCGACACAAAATCAGCGTGCAAAAGCCGACATCGCTGAAATGCTGTCGGGTTTTCAAAGAAAAGAAGGCGAGAACCAAGGTTGTGAGATCATTCAGGTAAAAGCCTGGGATTATCCTGCATTGCTCGATGCTTATGCACGTGCAGAACATTTTGCAAGAACCGAAAGTGTTCCGGTAGTCGTGCATGTGATAGAAGTTACGCAGCCGCAGGGGCATTCAACTTCGGGTTCACATGAGCGTTATAAAAATGAAGAAAGATTAAAGTGGGAAGGTGAATTTGATGGCCTGGCGAAGTTCCGCGAGTGGATCTTAGACTATGCGATCGAAATCGAAGGAAAAGACGAAAGCCTTGCCACTGCAGAAGAGCTCGATGCAATTGATAATGAGGCGAAAAGGTTCGTAAAAGAAGGGCAGAAAAAAGCTTGGGAAAATTACCAGAAGCCCATTAGCGACCTTACAAACACAATCCTACCGCTTGCAGAAAAATTAAAGGAAGCGAATCCGGAGGTATCATCGGAAATTGAAAAATTCAGTAAAATAATTGCCGTAGCCAAGAAAGATATCTTCCATCTGGCGAGAAAAACGCTTCTACTGACCCGTGATAACGATTCAGCAGACAGACAGGCACTTGCAGCCAAACTTGATGAGATCTATGCTGTAGAAAAGGACAATTACTCCTCACATCTCTACTCGCAATCGATGCTGAAAACTACCAATGTACAGGAAGTTCCGGCAGTTTACAGCGATAATTCGGAGACTGTGGACGGACGTGTAGTTGTTCGGAATAATTTTGATAAAATCTTTGAAAAATATCCTGAAACCTTAGTTTTTGGTGAAGACGCCGGAAATATCGGTGACGTAAACCAGGGACTTGAAGGATTGCAGGAAAAATATGGTGACGTTCGTATCGCTGATACGGGGATCCGCGAGGCAACCATCCTCGGTCAGGGTATCGGTATGGCGATGCGAGGCCTTAGACCAATTGCCGAAATTCAGTATTTAGATTATATTCTTTACTGCCTGCAAGGCATGAGCGATGATCTGGCAACCGTTCAGTACAGAACGAAAGGCGGACAAAAAGCACCTGTTATTATCCGCACGCGCGGACACCGACTCGAGGGCGTATGGCATTCAGGTTCACCGATGGCCGGAATCATCAATCTGTCAAAAGGAATTCTGATCCTGGTTCCGCGGAACCTTACAAAGGCTGCCGGATTCTATAATACGATGCTGCAAAGTGACGAACCCGCGCTTATTGTGGAATGTCTCAATGGTTACCGTCTTAAAGAAAAACAGCCTGAAAACCTCGGCGAATTCACCGTTCCGGTTGGAAAAATCGAAATTACGAAAGAGGGCAGAGACGTCACGTTAGTAACTTACGGTTCTACCTGGAGACTGGTAATGGAAGCCGCTACGGAGCTTGAGAAAATTGGGATTTCGGCGGAAGTGATCGATGTACAGTCACTTATCCCATTCGATTTGACTCACGAAATTGCTGAAAGCGTGAAGAAAACCAACCGTCTTGTCGTAATCGATGAAGATGTGGAAGGTGGAACATCCGCTTTCATCCTTCAGCAAATCCTTGAAAAGCAGAAAGCTTTCCGTTATCTGGATTCAGATCCACTCACGATCAGTGCCGAAAACCACCGTCCGGCGTATGCTAGTGACGGCGATTACTTCAGCAAACCGAGTGTGGACGACATCGTGGAGAAGGTCTATGCGGTATTCAATGAAAGCGATCCCGCGAAATTTCCGCAGATTTAATTTTCAGAAAACTTAAAATAAAAAGCAAACTTCGGTTTGCTTTTTTTCTGGCAGAGAGGTTGCATGGTTTTTTTTAAATATTAAAATTATGAATAAACTTGTCGTTTCGCTGTTAGTTGCTGCCTTAGCAGTGTCGTGCAGTAAGAAAGAAGACCCAACCAATACTGCGGTAGCCGAACATACCGCCATGACAGAAAACAGGCCCGTGCAGCAGAATAAAATGATTGCGGAGATGGAAGACATGATGGAAGAGATGCACAGCAATGCAATTACCGGGAACAATGACGCAGATTTTTCGCGGATGATGAAGGAACATCATGAAGGCGCGGTAGACATGTCCGAACTGCTGCTCGAAAAAGGTAAGGATGAGGAGCTGAAGTCCTTTGCAAGAAAAGTGATCGAAACCCAAAATAAAGAAATCCACCTGATGAAAAAGTATGAGGACCGAAAAGATGCGTCAGCTGACAGTAAAGAATTCGTGCAGGCACTCAATCAGTCGATGTCCAGTATGATGGATAAAAATATACCGGTTCACAATGACATCGATAAAGATTATGCACAGCAGATGATTCCGCATCATAAGAGTGCGGTGGATATGGCTAAAGTTTATCTAAAATATGGCAAAGAAAAGGAACTGCTGCAACTTTCAGAAGATATCGTGAAAACGCAAAACGCTGAAATTACTCAGTTAAAAGATTGGCTGAATAAAAACTAACGCACCCACGGCACCGCTTAGACGCGAATTTTTCGTAAATTCGCACTAAATTTTTTTAACACATGAACTACGATATTATTGTCATCGGAAGTGGTCCCGGCGGATATGTTGCCGCTATCAGAGCTTCGCAGCTGGGTTTCAAAACTGCCATCATCGAAAAAGAAAATCTGGGCGGAATCTGTCTCAACTGGGGCTGTATCCCAACCAAAGCATTGCTGAAATCTGCGCATGTTTTTAATTATCTGAAGCATACCGAAGATTACGGTCTTAATAAAATTGAAAATCCGGGATTCGACTTTACCAAAGTCGTTCAGCGCAGCCGTGGCGTTGCCACGAAGATGAGCGGCGGGATTTCATTTCTGATGAAGAAGAATAAAATCGATGTCATCATGGGTACGGCCAAAGTTCAGAAAGGCAAGAAAGTTTCTGTGACAGACAAAGACGGAAAAGCCACCGAATACAGTGCTGAACATATTATCATTGCAACAGGTGCGCGCTCGCGTGAACTGCCGAACTTGCCGCAGGATGGTAAAAAAGTAATCGGTTACCGCCAGGCATTAGCACTTCCTGAGCTTCCAAAGTCGATGATTGTTGTCGGTTCCGGTGCTATCGGGGTTGAGTTTGCAGATTTCTATAATTCAATGGGAACTAAGGTGACTGTTGTAGAATTCATGCCAAATATCGTTCCGGTAGAGGATGAAGAAGTATCTAAACACCTTGAGAAGTCGCTTAAGAAATCTGGAATTGACATCATGACAAACGCTTCCGTGGAGTCTGTGGATACCAGCGGAGCCGGTGTAAAAGCAAATGTGAAAACCGCGAACGGAAACGTAACACTTGAAGCTGATATCCTGCTTTCAGCAGTTGGTATTGCTGCCAATGTAGAAGGTCAGGGATTTGAAGAAATCGGAATTCAGGTTGAAAAAGGCCGCGTATTGGTGAACGAATGGTACGAGACTTCTGTACCCGGCTATTATGCGATTGGCGATATCCTGCCAACGCAGGCACTGGCGCACGTTGCGTCTGCTGAAGGTATCACGTGTGTTGAAAAAATCAAAGGTCTTCACGTAGAAAAAATTGATTACGGAAACATTCCGGGTTGTACTTACTGTCATCCTGAGGTTGCATCGGTAGGTCTTACGGAGAAGCAGGCAAAAGAAAAAGGCTACGAAGTGAAAGTAGGGAAGTTCCCACTTTCTGCAAGTGGAAAAGCAACTGCAAACGGCAATACAGACGGTTTTGTGAAAGTGATTTTCGATGCGAAATACGGCGAATGGCTTGGATGCCACATGATCGGCGAAGGCGTTACAGATATGATCGCTGAAGCTGTAGTTGCACGTAAACTCGAGACTACCGGACATGAAATCATTAAATCAATTCACCCGCATCCAACGGTTTCGGAAGCGATTATGGAGGCAGCTGCCGCGGCGTATGGTGAAGTAATACATATATAAAATGAAAAGGATCGCAGTATTTTTCGGAATTTTGTTTTCAATTTTAGGCGCCGCACAAAAAACACATCAGTTTAAGGATCATCAGTTTCCGGCCAGATATGTTTTGAAAAAATCTAATGATACCGTGCAAAGTCACATTCAGAATATGGGTGCGTTTAAGCTTTCCACATATTCACCGGCTACAGTCATAAAGAAACTTTACATGATTGACGACTTCGGCAAGAAGTTTAATCTAAAAGAAAACGATGTTGCCTATATCGAATTTACAGACACAGAAGATTTAAAACATGTTTTTGTGGCAGCGCCTGACCATTTGGATTTGGGTCTTGTAAAATCGCTTCACAAAGGCCGAATGAGCTACTTTATAGATTACTATTTTACCAATTTGTACGGTAATTATAGCTCTACGGAGTATTTGGTTGAAGATAATAAAGAGTTAATAAAGAGCGGTCTTTTCAACGCTTCCGGGAAAAAACTGAAAGAGAGATTCGCTGATTATCCGGATCTTTTGACGCTGGTTGATACAATGAAAACACGTGAAGATCTTGTAAATATTCTGAAATTATATGATCAGAAATAAAAATTATTCTGAAAAAGATAATTCTAAACCACTGTTTCTGCAGTGGTTTTTTCATTCGTAAAAATTCATATCTTCATAAAAATTATAATTATGAAATACAGCCTTCTCGTTCCGGCGCTGATTTTTTCCGGAACCTTGTTTTTTGCCCAGGAAAAAATCGACCTTATTTTGCCTAATGAGAATCTGATTGCCGAAAATATCGCACCTATTCCCAAAAGTTTGAGCGAAAAGATTAAAAAATATTCCGAAAGCCGCAGTGCAAATTTCAGTGCGATTCATCCGAACGGAAGTGAAATTATTATGGTGACGCGTTTTGCATCCACCAATCAGCTGCACAGACTTTCACGGCCGATGGGCGCGAGAAAACAACTTACTTTTTTTGATGAACCTGTGAACTTCGCGACCTATGAACCTACAAAAGGCGAATATCTGATTTATTCCAAAGATATTGGCGGAAATGAATTCGGGCAGCTTTTCCGGCTCGACCTCAAAACGATGGAATCTACGATGCTCACGGATGGCCGCAGATCGCAGAACGGTGGCGTCATGTGGAAAAAGGACGGTTCAGGATTTTATTTTTCGTCAACAAAAAGGAACGGCGGTGATCGCGATATCTATTTCATGAATCCGCTGAAGCCTTCGGAAGCAAAACTCGTTCTCGAACTGAAAGGCGGCGGCTGGGGAATCAATGATATTTCGGATGACGGTAAAAAACTGCTGATCGGTGAATACGTTTCGGCCAATGACTCTTACCTTTATCTGTTTGATACCGTGACAGGCAAGCTTGAAAGCATCACCGACAGAAATGAAAAAAAGGTGGTTCAGGGCAGCGCAAAATTCAGCAAAAATGCAGACGAAATCTGGTACGTTACTGATCGCGATAACGAATTTGACCGTTTAGCTACGCTTAATGTTAAGACAAGAAAGATCAGTTACTTCACGTCCGCAATTCCGTGGGAAGTTTCGGACTACGAACTTTCAAAAGACAAATCGAAAATTGCTTTCGAAACCAATGAAAGCGGCCTCAACAAGCTGTATTTAATGGATGCGGATTCAAAAAAGTACAACGAAGTAAAAACGTTGCCGAGCGGACTGATCAATAATTTTGAATTTACCAAGGACGGAAAGTCGCTGTTCATGTCGCAGTCAACCTACGATTCTTCCGCAGATATTTATAAACTCGATCTGGCCTCCGGGAAAACCGAACGCTGGACAGACAGCGAGCAGGGCGGAATGCTGAAATCTGACATGTCTGAACCGAAACTCATCGAATGGAAAAGTTTCGATCAGATGAAAATTACGGGTTTCTACTATCCGGTTTCGAAAAAATTTACGGGCAAACGTCCTGTGCTGATCAATATTCATGGCGGTCCTGAAGGTCAGTCGATGGCGTCATCTTTAGGTTCGGGAAATTATTACACCAACGAGATGGGCGTGGCACTGATCTATCCGAATGTCCGCGGTTCCTCAGGTTTCGGCAAGACTTTCATCGCAAGCGACAACGGTTTTAACCGGATGAACTCTGTAAAAGACATTGGAGCTTTGCTGGATTGGATCGCAAAACAACCCGAACTCGACAAAGACCGGATCATGATCATGGGTGGCAGTTATGGTGGATTCATGACGTTGGCAACCGCTTATGAGTATGCTGACAAGATCCGTTGCTCGGTTGACATCGTGGGGATTTCAGATTTCAATACTTTCCTGAAAAACACGGAGGAATACCGCCGTGACCTGCGCCGTGTAGAATATGGCGACGAGCGCGACCCGGAAATGAGCGCATTCTTTACCAAGATTGCACCGCTTCACAATACAGACAAAATCAGGAAACCGATGTTTATTATTCAGGGTACAAACGACCCGCGCGTTCCGGTGACAGAGGCTACACAAATGCGTGACAAACTGAAAACACAGGGAAATACCGTTTGGTATCTCGAAGCGAAAAATGAAGGCCACGGCTTCCGGAAAAAGGAAAATATAGATTTTCAGCGACTTGCGGTGATCCGCTTTATGGAAGAATATCTTCTGAAATAATAAAAACTATAAAAGCCATTTCATGACTTGAAATGGCTTTTGTTTTTATGTAAATGTTTTATTTCTCACAAAACATATTTAGGATAGATTAAAATTCCAACCACAACTGCACCCATGGCCAACAACAGAACTGCGCCGGCTGAAATATCTTTGATAATACCGATTCGCACATCGTAATCAGGTTTAACGATGTCGCAGATTTTTTCAATGGCTGTATTTAAAATCTCTGCGCATAACACGGTGGCACACAGCATTATAATGAGTGCTGCTTCTGCAGCGGTAACTTGTAAAATTAATATTAAAATGATATTGATTATTAAAGCTAAAAGTTCCAGCTGAAAATTGCGTTCATTTTTCAGCATCCAAACCAATCCCCGCAGGGAATTCAGCACACTTTTGTAAAATGGCGGTTTTCTCATTACCGGTTTTTGTCGATCATATAGATCAGTTGCGCCATGGTATTTTTATGAAATTAATCGTCATTTAAAAAAAATATAGATTTCAATTCAAAAGTACCGTTTTTAAATAAAAATTTATTGCTTCATGTCATACATTACCAGTGCCGTTACGAGTTTTGGCTCTATATACGTGCATTTTGGCGGCATCTTGATATTTTTGTCCGATACTTTCCGCAGGTCATTGAAACTTACCGGATAAATCCCGAAACCTACCTTGAAATCGCCGGAATCTACTTTTTCTTTAAGTAAATGAATGCCGTCAACCGATGAATTACCTTTCACATAGGTGATTTTATCGGTGGTTTTGGCATCCTCAATTCCTAAAATATCCTTTAAGATAAATTCTTCAAGCAAAAAGTGGTCAAGGTCATTCAACTCGCTTTGCTTTTTTCTCAGGTCATGCTTTACGTGCAGCGAATAGAATTTTCCACCCAGATACATTGAGATATGGAATTTCTGAGACGGATAATATGGCGTTTCGCCTTTCTCGTGAATCAAAAAGTTCTCGCTGATCCTGTGCAGGAACTCTTCTTCTGAAAGCCCGTTCAGATCCTGAAGAATCCGGTTGTAATCGTGAATTTTAATGCTTTGGTTTGAAACCAGAAAGCTGAAGACATAGTTATAATGCTCCGCGCCCGTATGTTTTTTATTCTTTTCACGCATGTTTTCGGCATTCAGCGCAGTTGAACCAATCCGGTGGTGGCCATCAGCGATGTAGAATGAATCAATTTGCTCTAAAACCTCCTTAAACTGCTGCATTTTCAGGCGGTTATCAATCCGCCAAACTTTGTGTCGAACCTTGCTGTCATCCAGATAATTCAGGATCGGAACATTTTTTTCCTCATGGTTCAGCAGCATTTCCACCTTAGGATTCGCCATATAAGTGAGCAGAACGGGTTCGGCCTGTATGTTCACTTTCTCGAGATAATAAGCCAGTTTTTCCTTTTTATGTGTGATCGTGGACTCGTGTTTTTTAATCTTTCCGCTTCGGAAATCATCCACACTCACCAGGCCAAGCAGACCGCGGTGCACCATTTTATTTGGCAGAACCTGTTCGTACAAATAGTAGGCTGAAGGGTCCTGAACAAGGGTTTTATCGTCTAAAAGTTCTTCAAAATTGGTTCGGATTTTTCGCAGATTCCTGTCGAGATCTTTAGATTTGCTCACCACGTAAGGCTTGATCATCTGGATATAAGAACTCTCAAGTTGTGCTTTTTTGTTGATTTCGTCCTGTGAAAAGTTATCGAGTGGGTGAGTTGGGAATACGTCTACATAATCTTCGCTGGGACGAACTCCCCGGAAAGGCTTAAAAGTTGGCATAAATTATTTAAAGTTTGTGTTTTAATTCTATGATTTGCGCGGCAAGTTCGGCACCTATTTTTTCCTGTGCGTCTACTGTGTTGCCGCCAAGGTGCGGTGAAAGCGAAAGGTTAGGGTTCATCAGCAACGGAAGTTCAGGTGTGGGTTCACTTTCGAAAACATCTAATGCGGCGCCGGCGATTTTGCCGTTGTCGATAAAATCGATAAGTGCCACTTCATTTAATACGCCGCCTCGCGCTGTATTTACGATGAATACACCATCTTTCATCTTCATAAACTGTGGTGTATCGAGGATATAGCCGTCAGATTTAGGCGTGTTGATGCTGATGAAATCGGTATCGCTTAAGAATTCATCCCAGTCGTTGCCTGTGGTAATCTGGAAGCTGACGCTCTGACCGTCATAGAAATTCAGGGATAAAGTTTCAGTTTTAATATTTCGTGTGAAGACCTTGATCTTCATTCCTAGTGAAATGCCCATTTTCACGACTTCCTGTCCGATACCGCCGAATCCGATCACGCCCAAGGTTTTACCCTCGAGTTCTATTGCTTTCGAAAAAGATTTTTTCATCGCACTGAAGTGCGTTTCACCCTCAAGAGGCATCAGGCGGTTCGATTCATGCAGGAATCGGGCAAGTGAGAAAAAGTGAGCAAAAACCATTTCGGCCACAGACCGCGAAGAAGCTTTTGGCGTATTGATGATGTAAATTCCTTTATCAATCGCGTATTCTACATCAATATTATCCATCCCGACGCCGCCACGGCCGATGATCTGCAGACCCGGGCAGCCATCAATAAGTTCGCGGCTGACCTTTGTGGCACTGCGCACAAGCAGTACGTTGATATTGTTTTCGTTGATATAAGCCGTTAGATGTTCCTGTGAAACTTTTGCGTCCAGCAATTCTATGCCCGCTTTTGCAAGGGCATCAGCACCGGATTTTGAAATTCCGTCGTTGGCTAAAACTTTCATCATACTGTCTATTTGCTTTTGGATTTATTTTAAACTGCTCATCACGTCCACAAGCACCTGCACACTTTCGATCGGCATCGCGTTATACATACTCGCGCGGTAGCCGCCAAGACTGCGGTGACCGTTCAATCCACTGATTCCAGCCGCTTTCCAGGCTGCATCGAAAGCATCTTTTTTGGATTCATCGGTAAGTTTGAATGAAATATTCATCAGCGAGCGGTCTTCAGCGCGGCAAAAGGTTTCGAAATTTGGATTGCGGTCAATCTCGTCATAAAGCAAATGGGCCTTAGAGATATTCCGCTGTTCGGCAGCGGCTATTCCGCCGTTTTTCTCGAGATGCTGCAAAGTGAGTAGTGACGCGTAAACCGGAAATACCGGCGGCGTGTTCAGCATTGATTCTTTATCGATATGTTGCTGATAGTTCAGATAAGACGGAATCACGCGGTCGGTCTTGCCCAAAATGCTTTTCTTCACCACGACCAGTGTAACGCCTGCAGGACCCATGTTTTTTTGAGCGCCAGCGTAGATCAGATCAAATTGCGAAAAATCAATATCCCGCGAGAAGATATCAGAACTCATGTCACAAACCATCAGCGTATCCACTTTCGGGAAAGATTTCATCTGGGTTCCGTAGATCGTGTTGTTTGATGTACAGTGGAAATAATCATATTCACTTCGCACCTCATAATCTTTCGGAATGTAAGCGTAATTATCAGCCTTTGAAGAAGCGATGATATCTATTTCTCCCACCATCTTTGCTTCTTTTATCGCGCCTGCAGCCCAGGTTCCGGTATCCAGATAGGCAGCTTTGGTCTTTAAAAGATTAAAAGGAACCATTAAGAACTGTAAACTCGCGCCTCCGCCGAGGTACAGCACTTCATAATCATCACCAAGTTTCATGAGTCTTTTCACGATGGCACGCGCTTCATCCATCACTGCGACAAAATCTTTGCTGCGGTGCGAAATTTCAAGTATCGAAAGACCGATATCATTAAAATTCAGGATGGCTTGGGCAGATTTTTCGAAAACTTCCTGCGGCAGGATACACGGACCGGCGCTAAAATTGTGAACATTACTCATGAGTTTATTCTTAATGTTAAATTGACTAAATTAATTGTGAAAAAAAAGCGCCCACAATAATGTGAGCGTCTTATTTATTCGCCATGTAAAAAAGCTTTTTTCATCAGCAGGCTCTCCTCAGATTCTACATGGTCTTCATCCGGAACACAACAGTCTACCGGGCAGACCGCCGCGCATTGCGGCTCTTCGTGAAAGCCGATACACTCGGTACACTTATCTGTTACGATGAAGTAGATATCATCACTCACAGGCTCCTGTGGCTCGTCAGCATCTACCGTAAGACCAGATTTCATCACCACGCGGCCTTTCAGCGCGGTTCCTTCTGAAGCCTTCCAGTCTACCGCTCCTTCATATATTGCATTATTGGGGCACTCCGGTTCGCAAGCTCCACAATTAATACATTCGTCTGTTATTTTGATAGCCATTGCTATGTCGTTATTTTAAATTTGCGCAAAGTTACAAATAATTCCGTGCACCTTAAAGCGTTGCGCTGCCATGTATGCAATATTATCGGCGCTTTCAGGAAGTTTTGTGGATTATGGTATCCACAATCATTCGAGGTCTTCCAGAATTTTATTTACATCTTCTTCAGTACTATATAATTTTTTTCGGCAAATTTTAATCAGTTCTGTGGCTTTTTTCACTTTTATGGCTAATTCGTCCACAGAAATTTCACCGGATTCGATTTCCGCTACAATCTCCTGGAGTTGGCGGAACGCCTCTGTATAATTAATGTTTTCTTCCATCTGTAATTTTCTCTGTTACTTTACTTTTTATGGTTCCATCAAGTAAAATGCTCTCGATGGTATCGCCGCTCATCACATTTTTTAATGATGAAACAGCCGAACCGTTGTGTTTGGTAATACTGTAACCGCGCTGTAGGACGTTTTCGGGATCAAGCGCGCGCAGCTGGTTTTCGGTCGTGTTTAGTTTGATGATTTGCTCATTTAGGGTAACTAATGATTTTGACTTTAAGACTTCGGAAATTTTCGAAAGATTACCCGCTGTAGCTGAAATTCTCTGACTGAACGCTGCTGAAGTTCTCTCTTGAAAGCTTTGGAGGCGTTCATAAGCGGATCTAATGTGAAAGCGTGTAGCCTGCGCGATCTGTTTCTGCTCAGACATCAGCGATTCGCTATTGCGTCGCACAGCCGTTTTGGTTTTAGATTGTAGTGCTCCCACAGACTGGCGAATCAATTCCTTGTTCCGGGACAGCTTCAGTTCTGCCTCGCGCTGGATTTTTTTGACGGCTTCTTCAACCGGAACGGAGAATTCTTCAAATCTTTTTATTAAAAATCCTGCAGATTGGGTTGGCGTAATGGCATTATAATAGGAAACCATCTCGGAAACCGTATCGTTTGTCGCATGTCCGATGCCAGTGATGACAGGTAAAGGGAATGTGGCAATTGCTTTTGCGAGTTCAAAATTATTAAATGTAGACAATCCCACATCGCCGCCGCCCCCGCGAATGATGGCTACCACATCAAAATGGTCTTTAACCTTCTCCAGCTTTTGCAGCACTGAAACAATCGAATCAACAGATCTGTCGCCCTGCAGATACGCCGGAAAGAGCATGTGGAAAAAAGTAAAACGGTGTGGATTGGTATCAAGGATTTTAATGAAGTCACTGTAACCTTTGCTTGTTTGAGCCGAAATGATGGCGATCCGCTTCGGAAGTAAAGGCAGCGGTCTGGATTTATTTAAATCAAAAATTTTTTCAGATTTAAGCTTCGCAACCGACTCATTTTTCTCGCGTTCCAGATCACCGAGAGTGAAAACAGGATCGATATCCTTTATCTGAAGTTGAATTCCGGAGATGGGATTGAAAGCAACCTTTACCAGCATCAAGACTTTGATGCCATCCTTCAGCGGAGTTTGAAGCTGCGTAATAAACTGTTGGTTGATTCGTACAAAATCATCTTTCCAAAGCACAGAACGGATCTCAGCCAGAATCTTTCCGTTTACTTTTTCCACAAGCTCAGGGTAGCAATGTCCCGAATGGCTGTAATGATTAAGCCTGTTGATCTCCGCCGTCACCCAAAAATGGCTGCTGTACCTTTTCTGTATCGTAGCCTGGATGCTCGCAGTTACCTGCGAGAGTCGAAATATTTTGACGGTCTTGTCGGGAGCCATTAAAAACGGTTTTTCAAGTAATAAATGTACGTTATTTTGAGTGCTGATAGTGGTTTTGAATCTAATCATCCTAAAAAAGCCCCGGAAATTTCCGCGGCCTAAAAGGTGTTGTTATTTTTAAATACTTATAGCGCCATGATCACCACTCGAATCTGTTCCGGCGTACCACTGGCGGTTGTAATCATTAATGAGTTTTCGTCCAGAATGGTAACACCAGCGTTCAGTTCGTTACAGGTGGCGACATTGTAAAGTGCAACAATTACATCTATACTGCCAAGATTGTGCGTCACGGTTGTGGTTTTCCCCGGGATGACTGTGGACATGCCG
Organism: Kaistella pullorum; assembly: GCF_014837035.1. GTDB lineage: Bacteria > Bacteroidota > Bacteroidia > Flavobacteriales > Weeksellaceae > Kaistella > Kaistella rhinocerotis. Next base: position 382,831 of record NZ_JACSPS010000002.1, read on the forward strand.
CGTGGGGTTTGTTGGTCATTATTTTGCATTGTCAAGTCGTTTTAATCCTGTTAATGAAGGTCCCGTAAGCAGGTTTCCCTGCGTGTCAAAACGTGAACCGTGGCAAGGGCAGTCCCAGGTGGTTTCTGCAGTGTTGAAATTCACCACGCAACCCATGTGCGGACAAATAGCGGATACAAGTTCGAGTTCTCCGGATTTATTTCTGTAGGCCGCCACTTTTTGCGACTCGTGTTCTATCACTTTCGCTTCACCGGCTTTCAGTTCCTCGAGTTCGGTTTTTTTATCTGCGGTAAACTGATCTGCAATCAGATGAAAAACTGCGTCCGTGTTTTCTTTCACGAATTCCTGCGCGCTGGCCATGATCTCAATTCGGGACGGCGCTACTATTTCTCCAAGTTCACTTTCGATTCCATCAATTGTATCGGCCAGGATTTCTGCTGCTAAAGTACTCCAGGTCATTCCGTTTCCGTTGTACCCGGTAGCGATGTACACGTTTTGCTCTCCCGGCATCTTACCGATGTACGGCAACCCGTCAGACGGTGCATAAAACTGCGCGGACCACTTTGAAACAATTTCCTCAAATCTGAAATTCTCCTTTGCATACTGAATAAGGTCTTCAAATGGTTTATGCGTGTCGTCTTCATGACCGGTTTTATGATCGAAACCACCGATTATCAGGTAGTTTTCATTCCCCGACCGGTGATAGCGGAAATAGTGATAAGGATCGTAAAGATCCGCCGACTGCGCCATTTGTTCGGGCGTGTAGCCTAAACGGGCTGCTAAAGCATAACTTCGGTAAGGTGCATTCAGCATGCTGAATCTGTTGATTCCAGGTGGAATGTGTGTAGCCCAAACAAGATTCTTGCATGTGAAAGTTCCGCCATTTTGGGTCTTCAGCGTAATGTTTTCACCGCTGTGGTCGTCTTCGGTAACTTGCGTTCCGGTCAAGATAACGCCACCTTTTTCCTCAAAGACTTTTGCTAATGCGTTGATATATTTGAGCGGGTGAAACTGTGCCTGGCCGTCTATTTCAATAGCTTTCCTGAAACTGATGTCAAAAGGAATTTTATCTACCTCGCGTGTAGGAACATCGAGTTGCTGATGCGCATCAAGAATTTTTTCAAGCTGCTTATCCTGTTTCTTTTCGGCACTGAACAGGTAAAATTTGCATTCGGCGAAATCGCAGTCTATATTGTAATCCTGAACATTGTTGCGAACCATCGTCGAAACTTTCATCGCGTTATCAGCAATTGTCTGGGCTTTGTCTTCGCCAAATTTGCTGATTAAACGGTCATATGATTCATCAAAAAAATTGTTGATATGAGCTGTGGTGCCGCCTGTAGTGCCGAAACCGATATTGCCCTGTTCCAGAATCAGACATCGGTGACCGCGGTTTTGAAGTTCGAGGCCCAACGAAATGCCGGTGATTCCTGCACCTACAATTACCGTATCAAATTTGTCGGTGGTAGCTTTAAATGTTTCATGTGGAAAAATCTCATTTTCCCAAATACTTTGGTTGTTGCCGTCCCTGTTCATTTGGAATTATTTTTGTTAGTTTATTTTTTATTAAAAATAGTGACGAAGTACCGTCAATGGCGTTTCTACAGCGCATCTACAGACTATCACTTATGAAAACTGAAACTAACAAAAACCTTGCCCAAGTAGCTGAATTACTTATTAAAAATAAACTGACCATTGCATTTGCGGAAAGCTGTACCGCCGGACTTTTGCAGAATATTTTCTCCCTTGCCGAAGATGCCATGACCATTTTCCAGGGCGGGATGACCGTCTATAATTCGGGGCAGAAAGCAAAACATTTATACATAAATCCGGTATTTGCAGAGCAGTGCAATTCGGTTTCTAATGAAATTGCCGAAAAGATGGCGTTTGAAATCGCTAAAAAATTCAACGCTGAAATGGGCGTAGCTATTACGGGATATGCGCAGCCGGTTCCCGAGGATGGGATAGAACGGTCATTTGCGTACATCGCGGTAACCCTGCACGGGAAAACCGTTCTTTCAAAAAAAATCTATGGCAAGGAAAACTTAGGGCTCGCCGCGAACCAACAGATCTATGCAGACAAGATCCTGCTCGAACTCATCAACTTGCTCGGCAAATAACAATAGAAGCAGAAAGGATTTTGTATTTTTGCACCGATGCAAAATTACGCAATGAACCAAAAGGCGCAGGTCGAGGGACTTTCTAAACTAAGTGATTATATTAAAGCTTTCCTTACGAAAGAAGAACACGAATATTCTGACGACGACGGGCTTTTCTACGCGACGCTGAAGCGTTCAGAAATCGAAAATCCCTGGTTTACGATCGAAAACCAGCGATATGCACTTCAAGAATGGGCAGAACAGCTCACGACTGAGAATCTTGAAAACTGGCTCAAACAATACCGGGTTACCAATAATCCGAAGAAAGTAGGGCTGATTTTGGCCGGAAACATCCCGATGGTTGGCTTTCATGATGTGGTTTCGGTTATCCTGAGCGGTCACATCCCAATGATTAAATTTTCATCCAAAGACATTCGCCTGCTCCCGTTTTTACTAAATAAATGGGATGAATTTTCGGGCGGGAATATCATATTTGAAGTTGCTGAACGTCTTGCGGGTTTTGATGCCGTAATTGCCACCGGAAGCAATAATACCGCACGCTATCTGGAATATTACTTCAAAGATCAGTTGAGCATCATCCGTAAAAACAGGACTTCCGTCGCAGTATTGCGCGGCGATGAGAGCGAGACCGAACTAAAACTACTTGCAGAAGATATTTTCCGCTATTTCGGGTTGGGCTGCAGAAACGTGACGCGCCTCTTTTTGCCCGCAGATTTCCTGATTGACCGGCTATTTGAGAGTTTTATCAGCTTTAAAGATGTCATTAATCACAACAAATACGCGAACAACTATGAGTATAACCGCGCTATTTACCTGCTTAATCAGGAAAAATTCTGGGACAACAATTTTGTAATGCTGAAAGAGGACGAAAATCTGTTCTCACCGCTTTCTGTAATTAATGTTTCACGTTATGACGACATTGCGGAAGTCGAAAAATTCCTGGCAGAAAATTCAGAAAACATCCAAACCGTTGTTGCAAAACCCGAACTTGGTCTTGCATCGATCAATTTTGGTGAAACCCAGCATCCGTCGCTCTCTACGTATGCAGATCACGTGGACACGATGCGCTTCCTCGAGGTGATTTAGTTTCCGGAATTTTAAAGTTTATTAATCTGCGGATTCAAATAGGTGGTGAAAATCATGATGCTGTCACCAAACTTTTGTTCTATCAGTTCTGAAATATTCAGCAGTTCGATTTCGACGAAGTCTTTGCGCTTTTCTGCACTGTCGAATATCAGCAGGAGGTTCGTATTGTGACCTTCGTTGATCATTTCGCTTTCCACGTCAGACAGCATATATTTTTCCACGTCCATCAGATTGCCGATCATTTCGGGCAGTACGTTTTGCGTATACTCCTGCCAGGCTTCCAGCTGGTCCAGAGGGGAATGAAAGGTCACACTAAGAATGCTCATCGCTATGCTTTTTTGTAAGTTTTGTGCTTAATTATAGGCGCAAAAATCGGTAATTTTTTCGTAAATTAGCACGTTCTAAATTTTAAAGTAAATAGAGCGGCAGATGGCCACCATAAAGGTCTGGCTGTTATTATATTAATAAAAATTATGCAAAAAGAAGGAGAAAGGTTAATTCCCATCAATATTGTTGATGAAATGAAGTCCTCTTACATCGATTATTCGATGTCGGTAATTGTATCCAGAGCGTTGCCCGATGTAAGAGACGGTCTGAAACCGGTTCACAGAAGGGTTTTGTACGGTATGTACGGGCTCGGCGTTTTTTCCAACCGAAAACATCTTAAGTCTGCCAGAATCGTAGGAGACGTTTTGGGTAAATATCACCCGCACGGCGATTCCTCGGTTTATGATGCTATGGTACGTATGGCCCAGCCGTGGAGCTTGCGTTATCCGCAGGTAGACGGGCAGGGTAACTTTGGTTCAATGGACGGTGACCCGCCTGCAGCGATGCGATATACTGAAGCCAAGCTTAAGAAGATTTCGGATGAGATCCTCGCAGATTTGGATAAGGATACCGTTGATTTCCAGAATAACTTTGATGATTCGCTCACGGAACCTACCGTAATGCCGACGAAGATCCCAAATCTTTTGGTAAACGGAACCTCGGGTATTGCAGTGGGGATGGCGACCAATATGGCGCCGCACAACCTTTCGGAAAGTATAGATGCCATCGTCGCATATATCGATAATAATGAGATCACGATAGATGAGCTGATGAAGCACATCATCGCGCCCGATTTTCCTACTGGGGGGATCATTTATGGGTATGATGGGGTACGTGACGCTTTCCATACAGGCCGAGGCAGAATAGTGCTTCGCGCGAAAATAAATTTTGAAGAGGTTGGCAACCGAAATGCAATCATCGTGACTGAGATTCCATATCAGGTCAACAAAGCTGAGATGATCGCGCGCACCGCTGAACTCGTAAAAGAGGAAAAAATTCCGGGCATCTACGAAATTCGTGACGAATCTGACCGTCAGGGTCTTAGAATTGTCTACGAACTTAAAAACGATGCGATTCCGAATGTTGTACTAAATATGCTTTATAAGTACACTTCGCTTCAGACGTCTTTCAGTGTAAACAATATCGCACTGGTAAAAGGCCGTCCGGAACAGCTTAACCTTAAAGATATCATTCATCATTTTGTAGATCACCGACATGAAGTAGTGATCCGCAGAACGGAATATGAGCTGAAGAAAGCCAGAGAACGCGCCCATATCCTTGAAGGTTTCATGAAAGTGATCGGAACGCAGGATGACCTTGATAAGGCGATCCACATCATCCGTCACAGTACGAATCCCGCGGAGGCGAAAGAAGGTTTGATGAAGGAATTCGACCTGTCAGAAGTTCAGGCACAGGCAATACTTGATCTAAGACTTGCGCGGCTTACGGGTATGGAACTCGATAAAATCCGCGCTGAGTATGAAGAGATCATGAATTATATTAATGATTTGGAAGACATCCTCGCAAAAGTAGAGCGTCGCTTTGAAATCATTAAAAATGAAATGTTGGAGATGAAAGATAAGTACGGTGATGACCGCCGTTCTGAAATCGATTATTCCGGTGGTGAGATGTCAATTGAGGACCTTATTCCGGATGAAAAGGTAGTACTTACCATTTCGCATGCAGGTTATATCAAACGTACGTCACTTTCAGAATATAAGGTTCAGAGCCGTGGAGGAGTAGGAAACCGCGCCGCGACAACACGTGACGAAGATTTCCTCGAGTATATCGTAGCTGCTACGAATCACCAGTACATGCTTTTCTTTACTGAAAAAGGTAAATGTTACTGGCTGCGTGTATTTGAAATTCCGGAAGGATCTAAAACTTCAAAAGGACGCGCTGTACAGAATCTCATCAATATCGAGCCTGATGACAAGATCAAAGCTTACATCAGAACAGATGATTTGAAAAATACCGAATATGTAAACCGCATGAATGTGGTGATGATTACGAAGAACGGTACCATAAAGAAAACGTCGCTTGAAGCCTATTCCCGCCCAAGAACTAATGGTGTAAATGCGATCGAGATCCGTGAAGATGACCAACTGTTAGGCGCAAGACTTACGGAAGGTGATTCTGAAATCATGATTGCTACGAAAAATGGTAAATGTATCAGATTCCCTGAAGAGAAGGCTCGTGCCGTCGGCCGTGGTTCCATCGGTGTTCGGGGTATCTCACTTGAAGATAATGACGAAGTTATTGGTATGATAGTTGTCAATGACGTTGAAAATGAGACCGTTCTGGTAGTTTCCGAGAAAGGTTATGGCAAGCGTACAGCCGTTGAAGATTACAGGATCACCAATCGCGGTGGGAAAGGTGTGATTACGCTGAACATCACCGAAAAAACCGGTGAACTGATCGCGATTCAGAATGTGACTGATGAAGATGACCTGATGATCATCAATAAATCTGGTGTTGCCATTCGTATGAGCATGACCGAACTTCGCGTTATGGGTAGAAATACGCAGGGTGTAAAAGTGATTAACCTTAAAGGGAATGATTCTATTGCAGCCATCGCAAAAGTGGAAAAAGATGACGATGTAGAGGATGAAACGGAAGAAACCACCGGTGAACTTCCTGCTTCCGTAACCAGTGACCTTCCCGAATTCAGCGAGACTCCAAAAACCGGAGATAATGCATTCACCAATTTAGGTGATGAAAAAACGCTGAAAAAAATCGAGGAAGATGAAGAAAAACAGAACCGCGAATCACAGGATGATGTTGACAGCGCGGATTAAGAATACTAATTTTTAATTTTACTTTAATGAGAAAAATATTTTTAAGCATTGCAGTGGTTTCTACAGCCTTTGCATTCGCACAGAAAAAAGAAGTTGCTGCAGCTGTGAAGGCTGTAGATGCTGGTGACCTGGCAGCGGCGCAGTCGCAGATTTCTGCTGCAGAGTCTGTGATTGGCGACAAAACTTATCTGCTGGAGCCTGCACTTTTAGAGCAGTACTATTATGCTAAAGGTTTGTCTTTGCTGAAAGCCGGAAAAAATTCTGAAGGAGCAGCTTATTTAGCTAAAATGAGCGATTTGGGTAAAAATAAGATTTACACAGGTCGTGACAATTCGAAAAACCGTGTTTATTTTGTTGGTAAAGCTGAAGCTGACAAATCCGGTATCCAGGGTTTGAAAGAAGAAACTTACACCCCTACATTAAGTTCGAAAATCGGAAATACAATCAATCCGATGATCGAGAAAGCCAATAAAACAGCGATGGATGCATATTCGGCAAAGAATTATGCTACTGCCGCTCCGAAGTTCAAAGAAGTATACGATTTACTCAAAGCAGGTGGACAGGATAACAAGCAATATCTGTATTATTCAGCGCTTAATTATGCATTAGCTGACAAGAAAACGGAAGCGATCGATATTTACAGCGATCTTATCCAATCTGGCTTTACAGGTGTTCAGACGACTTACTCTGCGACAAATAAGAAAACAGGTGAGTTGGAACCAATGGATAAAGTAACCTGGGATCTCAACAAAAAACTGGGTGCGACGTCAGAATATTCTGATTTTAAAACCCATACATCGCCAAGTATCGAACTGGAGCTGTATGAGACCAATGCTGCACTTCTAGTGGAGGCTGGCAGAACCGACGAAGCTTTGAAACTGATTGAAGCAGGTATCAAAAAGTTCCCGTCTAGCGCAAAACTCACAGAACTTCAGGGAACGGCTTATTACAAATCCGGTAAGATGGATGAGTTTGTAGCCAACTTGAAGGTCCTGACTCAGAAAAACCCCAACGATGCAAACAACTGGTATAACCTCGGTGTCCTTCAAAGTAAAGATCCAGCTACCACAGCTGATGCGGAAGCATCTTACAAGAGAGCTGTTGAGTTAAAACCAGATTTTGCGCAGGCTTGGCAAAACCTTACCTATCTTACGATGGGTGATGATGCGAAAGCTATCGATGATTACAATGCTGCCCGCAAAGCCGGTAAAACCGAGCAGGCAAACAAAATTATCGAAGCCAGACGTGCACGCCTTGCTGCCGCGCTGCCTTATGCTGAAAAATGGTACGAGAACGACCAGCAAAGCCTTGATGCTGTAAGCTTGCTTAAAGGTTTGTACATGTCAAACAAAAAAGAAGCGAAATTCCAGGAATTCAAAGCAAAAGAAGCCGCCATGCAGGCTGCAGGAAAATAATTGGAATTAATATTAGACCAACACAGAAGCATCGGAAATATCCGGTGCTTTTTTTATTCTAAAACTACTGAGAAGCGATTTTTAGGTCTTTTAGGTTTTCTAAAATCCCATTTCTTCGTACATTCACATTAAAATATTTTAAATATGACTTCATCTGAAAAAATAGCGGCGCTGCGCCGGAAAATGCTTGAAAATAATGTTGATGCTTTCATCGTCTATTCTGCGGATCCGCACATGAGCGAATATTTACCTGATGAGTGGCAGGAGCGTTCGTGGCTTTCGGGTTTTACGGGTTCGGCAGGTTTCGTGGTTGTTACGCGGGAAAAAGCAGGTCTCTGGACAGATGGGCGCTATTTTGTACAGGCGCCGAAAGAACTTGAAGGTTCAGGAATCGTACTGATGAAAGAAGGTGAGGAGTCTACACCGAATTATATTGATTGGATCATTTCGCAAACGCCCGAAAATGGTAAAGTCGCCGTAAACGCACTCGCCACATCCAACACCAACTGGGAAACTTTGGAGCAAAAACTGGCTGCAAAAAATATTACGCTTGTAGATCTGCCTTTGCTTAAAGAAGTATGGCTCGAAAGATCCCAAAATAAGAAGAAAAACCCTGTATTCGTACATCCTGTTGAGCGAGCGGGCAAATCTGTGAAGGAAAAACTCAGTGATATACGTTCGAAAATGAAAGAAATGAACGCTTCGCTGCACATCATTTCAAGTCTTGATGATGTGGCGTGGACCCTTAATCTGCGCGGCAGCGATGTACAGTCGAATCCTGTATTTTTAGGTTATATCGTTCTTTCGATAGATGATGCTGTCTTATTCATTGATCAGGAAAAACTTGATGATAACGCAATTCAGCAAATGCAGGAATCATCGGTAAAAGTGATGGATTATGATGGATTTTTCGGTTATCTGAATGAAATAAACGAGCAGAAGATTCTTATTTCACCTAACAGCAACCAGTCGGTTTTCGAAGCGTTGAAAAACAACAATACTTTCATTAAAGCTCCGGTTCCGGGCAATCTGATGAAAGCCATTAAAAATGAGACCGAACTCGAAGGTTTCCGCACGGTGATGCAGCGTGACGGCGTGGCTATGGTGAAATTCCTGTATTGGCTTACCCACACAGCCGGAAAAGAAGCCATGAATGAGTATTCCATCGGTGAAAAACTCCGCGGTTTCCGTGCGGAAGGTGAAAATTTCGTCGGAGAAAGTTTCGGCAGTATTGTCGGGTTTAAAGAAAACGGCGCCATCATGCACTATTCGGCACCCAAAGAGGGCAGCAAAGAAGTTACTAATGAAGACACAATTCTGGTTGATTCCGGCGGACAGTACCTTGAGGGAACCACCGATATCACGCGAACATTTGCACTCGGAACTGCTTCTGACGAATTTAAGCGAAATTCAACATTAGCTTTAAAAGGTTTGATCCAGTTGTCCATGGTTAAATTCCCGAAAGGTACGCGCGGCGTTCAACTTGATGCTTTTGCGCGTCTCGCGCTGTGGATGGACGGGAAGGACTATAATCATGGTACCGGACACGGCGTGGGTAGTTTTATGAACGTACATGAAGGTCCGCAAAATATTAGAAAAGACATGAATTTTCAGGATTTAATCCCGGGAATGGTGCTGTCTAACGAACCCGGATTTTACTACGAAAATCATTACGGCATACGCCATGAAAACCTCATCGCGGTCCAGGAAGTTGAAAAAACCGATTTCGGAACTTTCTATGCGTTTGAGACTTTGACGGTTTGTCCGTTTGACCGCAACGTAATCGAAGTAGATTTGCTTACGGAACCTGAAAAAATGTGGTTGAACGAATACCACGATTGGTGCCGTGAAAAACTTGAAAAAGATTTGGAAGGAGAAGTAAAAGCCTGGTTCCTTGAACAGGTGAAACCACTGTAAATATTTAAATTAAATAGAAGCGGCTGCAGATTGATTTGCAGCCGCTTTTTTATTTCATCAGGTCTAGTCCGTCGTGTGAAAGAACCAGACTTTCCGTAGCCAAATGGCTGTCGCCGGACATCAGCACTGGCCCGATATAGCGTGAGGGAAAAGCATTTCGCAGGCGCCACGTCATCACGGGCTGATGTTGGTAATCGAGCAATCGGATGGTGACGTCGCGCCGTTCCACATTACCGAAGCTGTTTGTCCTGATCCAGTCGTAGAACTGCTGGTCACCCTGCACGATATTCCGTTTGAGTACGACATCGGCGAACTTTGTGAGGCCTGGAATCTTTAATTCTGAATTTTCCGGCGAACTTCCATTTCGCATATTTACGACATCAATGTAAATTTCGAGGCCGCTAATTTCAGTGAATTCGACGCGGTTGCCACCCCATTCAGCAAGGAAGTGATAGCGGTTGATTGTTTTTAGAGGAGCCATGGTATTAGTTTTGGTTGAATTTTTTTACTGAAGATAATTCTCCACCAGCGCCACCCAGTAGCGCGCGCCCACTGGCAGCAATTGCTGGTCAAAAACATACTGTGGATGATGTACCATATAGGTGTCACCGTTCCCGACCATGCAGTAGTTTCCTTTTTTCTTTTCAAGCATAAAGGCGAAATCTTCACTTCCCATGTACGGATGGGCATCTGTAATCACATTTTCTGCGCCAAAAGTCTTTTTCGCCACTTCGGCAGCCCAATGCGTTTCTTCCTCAGCATTTACCAGCACAGTTCCGGGAATACCTTCGCGGATTTCCACTTCACAGTTAAAAGATTCGGCCTGGGCTTTTGTGATCTTCCTCACCTTATCAAGCACCATTTTACGGTCTTGTGGATCCATATTTCGTATACTTAGCCGAAGCACAGCCTTCTGCGGAACGGCATTACCGGCAATTCCCGATTGAAAGGAGCCGACATTCACTACGGAATTATGCCAGGGCGAAAGATTTCTGGAAACGATGGTTTGAAGCGCCAACACGAGCGATGAACCACACACGATCGGGTCAATACCGAGTTCAGGCATCGAGCCGTGGCTGCCTTTCCCCGTAATCTCGATTTCCCAGTTGTCTACCGCAGCCATGAATTTTCCTGTGTTGAAATAGAATTTACCCAGCTCCAATCCGGGCATGTTGTGCATCCCGAATACCGCGTCCACGGGAAAGCTTTCGAAAAGCCCGTTCGCAATCATGGCAGGCGCACCCTCCATTGTTTCTTCACCGGGCTGAAAGATAAGGCGTACGGTACCGCTGAAATTTTTAGTTTCGGCTAAATATTTGGCTGCTCCTAAAAGCATGGTCGTGTGCCCGTCGTGTCCGCAAAGATGCGCTTTGCCCGGGATGGTGCTTTTATAAGGCAATTCATTGGTTTCCTCGATTGGGAGCGCATCGAAATCTGCCCGTAATCCAATTGATTTTGATCCATTACCCACTGTCATTGAAGCTACGATCCCGGTTTTCCCGATGCCTTCAGCAATCTCCCAACCACCGATTTCGCGAAGTCTTTCGACAATAAATTTTGATGTATTGGTTTCAGTCATCGCCAGTTCAGGTGTCTGGTGCATGTGGTTCATCCATGAGGTAAGCATTTCTTTTCCCTCTTTTATTCTGTCTAAAACAGCTGTTTCCATTTTATTGATTTTAAATATTTTAATTAATTGTTATTGGTTTTCACATGTTTTGGAACGGTCATCAGGATTGATATAATGGCCAGAATTACCATCAATAAATTAAGTCCCAAAGCAACCAATGCGCCCTGCCGAAGTGCCAGATTATCCTGGCGTCCAGCGAAGTTAATCAATCCGTCCATCCATTCGATAGGGCCGGTTTGGCCACTTAAAGCCGTAAATACGGCGGCAGAGACAGCCACGCCTAAGGCCACGCCAAGTGAGGAAGCCATTTTATAAATCCCGGAACCTGCACCTGCCTGGTCATCAGGAAGGTTAGAAAGAGCAGCATCTGTCGAGGGTGTTGCGTAGAAGGCCAGACCAAGGCCAAAAAGGGTGTAGGCGATGATCGCCAGAATCTTATAGGTCTCCGTCATAACCTGTGTCTGCATCAGCAAAATGATTGATAATCCGACAATCAAGGAACCCCAAATCATAGGTTTGCGTGCCCCAAATTTTTGCAGAAGCTTTTCGCCAACACGTATGAACGCTACTATTGCGATCGCGTATCCCAATGTCAGCAAGCCAGATTCCTGGGAGCTTAATCCCGCGCCGAGCTGTACAAGCGAAAGCGAAACAATCAGGATGCCGGCTGTGGCGTTAAGCAGGAAATTTGATATGGTGGCGCCAGTGTAAATTGAATTCTTAAATAATTTAAAATCTACAAATGCATTACCGTTACCGCTTTCAATTTTGTAGAAAATCAAACCAAAAATCACGAAACCAGCTAGAAGACCTAGCGATAACAGGCTTGTCCAGCCAAAATCACTTCCCTTGCTCAGCAAAATCTGCAGCGCGATGATGGAAATCATAAATGTAACGATGCCTGCAAGATCAAATTTATAGCCGGGTTTGGGTTCGCCTTTACTTTCGGGCGTACCTTTTACCATTAAAAATCCAATTATAGAAATCACTACTGTGGCCCAGAAAATATAGCGCCAGCCAAGGTTAGAGGCAACCAATCCGCCAAATAATGCACAGAAGCCTGAACCTCCCCACGAACCAATTGACCATAAGCTCACTGCCCGTTGTCTTGCCGCGCCGTCCCAGTACGCTTTCACGAGGGCTAAACTCGCCGGCATAATCGCTGCGCCCGAAAGACCCTGGAAGATCCTTCCGGTCATCAGAACCGGAGTTGCCAAAGAACCTGCGGGCGTGAGTGCCACCAGTGCTGAACCGATAATACTGAAAATAAAACCGATCTGGATCATCTTGACGCGTCCGACGCGGTCTGCCAAACCGCCGAATACAACGATAAAGATCCCGGAGAATAATGAAGTGATGGAGACCGCGATGTTCATTGCGTTTTGTTCCATTCCGAGGTCTTTTGCCATCCCGACGTTAATGTTGAGCGTTGTTTGCGCAAAAAGCCAGAATGCCAGGACGCCGAGTATAATGCCGTACAGCAGGCGGTCATTACCGCGGAAGGTGTGAACTTGATTTGAATTTTCCATGCTAGTTTAGTTTAAAGTCTTATTTAAATTTACCACCGTTCTCAGGTGTTTTATTGCGGGCAGTGGGCGCTGACAGCACCTGAAAGTTCAGCCGATTGTATTGAGACAGAGATTTGTTCTGAGAATTTTTGCGCGGCTCGTCTGATCGCCATTCCGCCGAAAACCACAACGAGAATTTCTGAAAAAGTGCAACTGGGGACACCGCAATATTTATTGAGCTGGCACCGATACCGAGATCTCGGTTCACGAGCGGCGCAATATTGAGAATCGAATTGACGAAAAGGTAGAACGTTAGCACTGCCTGAATGAAACCGGTAAGTATCCGGTCGGTGCCCTGTATTGGATTTTCCATAAAATTCAGATTTTGATGAGAGGCTGTAAACTGCTCAATACCAATATGAAATTACGTCTTTTAATGTAAATCGGAAGTGGTGGATTTAATTATTTATATAAAAATTAACAATATCTTAAGCTAAGAATGATATAAGTTGATTCCTGAACGGTCTCACGAAAACCTACCGTTGGGTTACGGCGGTTCGTAGTCTCTTTTCCTTAAAACTTTAAACTTTTAGCTACTCAAACCAAATCCGTAAATTTGCGGTATGAAGCAAGACACGATTTGTGCGATCGCGACAGCGAACGGTATGGGCGCACTCGGCATCATCAGGCTTTCGGGCGATGACGCGGTGGAAATAACTAACAGGGTTTTCGAAGGTAAAAATCTGGAAAAAGTGAAATCGCACACCGTTCATTACGGATTTATAAAAGATGGCAGTGAAAGTATCGATGAAGTGATGGTTTCGGTTTTTTTGGCACCGAAAACGTTTACCACAGAAAATTCCGTTGAGATTTCCTACCACGGTTCGCCTTTCATCGGTAAAAAAATCCTTGAAGTTCTGCTCAAAAACGGTGCGCGGATGGCTAAAGCCGGAGAATTCACCATGCGCGCCTTCATGAACGGACGGATTGATCTTAGCCAGGCCGAATCTATTGCAGACCTTATTGCGTCTGAAAACGAAGCTTCGCGAAAAGTCGCTCTCAAACAGCTTAAGGGCGGCATCACGGATGAGATTTCCATTTTGAGAACCGATTTGCTGAATTTTGTTTCGTTGGTAGAACTTGAACTCGATTTCGCTGAGGAAGACGTAGAATTTGCAGACCGCACGGCGCTGACGGCGCTGCTGAATAAAATCGAATTAAAACTAAAATCCCTGATTGAAAGTTTCACGTACGGAAATGCGCTCAAAAATGGGGTAGCGGTCGCCATTCTCGGGAAACCGAATGCGGGAAAATCTACGCTGCTGAACGCACTTTTAAAAGAAGAACGCGCGATTGTAAGCGACATTGCCGGAACGACGCGGGACACGATCGAGGAAGTGATTCATATAAAAGGAAATGCGTTCAGACTTATTGACACGGCGGGTTTGCGTGAAACTACAGATGAAATCGAGAAAATTGGGGTAGAAAAGGCCAAAGAGAAATCTGACAAAGCTGATATCCTTATTTACTTAATCGATGCAGCTTCAACCGACATTTCTGAAGATATCGCGATGCTGAAAAGCCTGTTGCGTGATGATTTGGAGACCGTCATCTGCTTTACAAAAATGGACAAAAACTCGGCAGCCACACATTCATTTGAAGAGAAAATTAAAGCGGAAACCGGCCAGCAGAGCTTAAAATTCCTTGAAATTTCGGCTAAGGAAAATGTTAATCTGGACGAGCTTAAAAATTCACTTACTCACTTTGTCGAAAGCTTAAAAACTGACGAAAATGTGGTCATCACGAACCAGCGCCACTTCGAAGCTTTGCAGAAGTCGCTTCAGGCAGTAAAGGCAGTGGAGGATGCGGTTACTGAAAAAATTACAACAGAACTTCTGGCTTACGAATTGCGCAACGCACTGGAATACCTCGGCGAAATCTCCGGTGAATTCACCAATGATGAAGTGCTTGGAAATATTTTTTCGAAGTTTTGTATCGGGAAATAAAATTTGCTTAATCAATTTGTGACTCGTAAATCAGTTTATCCAAAACTTCATTTGCCACTATTTTACCGTTTTTAATGGATGTCTTATCGGTGATATCAATAAATCCGAGTTTGCATTTTTTCCCTAAGTTGTCAAAATGAAAGTTGCCGAAATCGCTGTCTGTTTGATTGGTTTTCGGGTAAAGCAGCAAGGATTTTTCGGCTTTCCAGTGGAGATTGTACACGAACATTTGTTTCAGGTCCTCGTCCGAAGGATTATTGGATCCTATTATTTTCCATTTGGTGTCGATTACGAAAGTTTCATGTGCTGTTTTTAAAATGATGTCAGGACGGATGCGCTTGTTTTCCCAAAACCTGTCGGAATTTTGAAACGAGATTTCAATTTCATCTTTTTTGTGCTTTTGTAAGATTCGGAAGATATATTCTTCCCACAATGTATTCATATCGAATAAAAGCGTCAACAGATTTTCGTTTCCATACTTTAGACTTGGCGAGTAATTCAGAATGATGATTTTGGCAATATCAAATGCTTTTTGATAATCGTGAGTTTTTCTGTCAATGATTACTCTGTCAAAATGCTGTTTTTGAATTTTAATATTTTCAAATTCCTGAAATTCAAAAAGTACACGGTTTAATCTGTCTTGAAGTGAATCACTTATGAAAGTCTTTAAAACCAATAAGCCTTTCAGCAAAATCTGATGCAGCAAATGGTTTCTGTCATAGACCATATGTTCACAAAAAAAATGCTCCTTGTGAACCAGGTTCTGCTGAATGTTTTGAGCGAAAAGCAATTTACCTTTCAGAGCATTTTTATTAGACTGGTTCTTTCGGTATTTTTTCACCAAACCTTTCTTCACCAGCCGTTCCACTTCGGTTAAATACAGTTCAAAATAAACATCCAGAATCGACTGGTACCGTTTCGTAAGGTGCGTTTCGGAAACAGATTCTACCTGAATATGTTTGCAGACCTTCAGCATATTCAGCAAAACATTCTGCCACAGGTTTTTATCTGCATCTTCTTTGTTGTCAGCCTTTGGAAGAATCTCAATGGTTAACCCACCTATCTGAATTACACCTACATAACTTCCGAAACGTATCCCATTGTGAATGACCGTAAAATATTTGTTTTGATGCAGTTCATTGAATTTTACCATTGCGTCAAAGTGATGTTTTCGGAAATTACCCGAATCATCATATCGCAATTTTTGATACTCAAAAACCTGTATGAATTTTTTTTTATTCATTCCTTAATCTTCGTAAACGGAAATAAAAGTCTTTTCATTCCAGCTTTCAAAAGTCGTAAAACGGTACACTTTTTTATCTTCTGCAAAGTCGTGTTCATACGTGAAGTTTTTCGGGAATTCTGCCGTCTTTTCGTCTTGATAAATAAACCTACCTCCCAACACTAAACCGATTTTCCCGAAATCTCCGTAAAAATATTCTTCTAAAAGAGGAATGATTTTATCTTTAAAAACGGTTTTCAAATCTTCTAAACTTTTGACTCCTATAAAATAAGAATGACCGATTTGGTGGTCTTTGTCAATCAATATCTCAATGCGTTGGTTAATTGTATGCAATAATAGCTTTAGATCCACATCGCGATATTCACAATCCATCAGTATTTCAGGGTTAGGCTGCATTTCAATAAAAGAAAAACGCCTTCTCAATGCCGTGTCCAACGCCTCTACACTTCGGTCCGCGGTGTTCATTGTGCCGATGATGTACAAATTATTTGGGACAGAAAATTTCTCTTTACTATACGGTAATGTAACTTCTAAAGCGTCCGAATTTCCAGCGCGCTTACTATCTTCAATTAATGTGATTAATTCTCCGAATATGGCTGATACATTTCCCCGGTTGATTTCGTCAATAATGAGGACGAAAGGGCGATGAGATCGCACATAGTCTTTTGCTTCTTTATACTTTTCTAAATTAAAATTAGTTGTCATATACTCAACGATATCTCTCATATCCTTCTGGAAAGCGCCTGACGGTCTTGCTTGCCTGTCATGATAAGTATCAAAAATATTTTGTTTTGTGATAGTGAATGTATATTGAGATGGAGAATTAACGGAGGAATATTTAAGAGAATCTTTAGAGGACAAACCATACTCCCATGAACCAATTTTTAATAATTTATTTTGAGCAATTTTATTCTTTACTTCCTCAATTAATCTATTCCAAACTTCATCAAAATTGTTACATGTATTCTTTGCTGTATTTGTATTTGCAATATTGCATAATTCCTTAAAAATGCCTTCTTTAACTTCATAAGCAACAGTTTTTATTCCTTCTTCATTTTCGTCCATAGTGGGCTTTATCCCTTCAATAAAGTCCTCATAGCTCAAACTCTGGTGAAATGTGGTGAATACGATCTGTTTTGCATTTATCAAGTCTTCATATTCCCTATTTGTTTCCTCTCGGGACCTTTCTTTTTGACCATTAATAATTTCAACGGCTATTTTTTTTGTGTTGTACGTTTTCCCCGTTCCCGGCGCGCCGTACAAAATTTGGTTCAATGGCATTTTTACTTCAGTGTGTGGTTTCGTAGGTGCGTTATCTGCAGGATGATTATGGAGCTTGCCGAGAATTTCATTTCTAAAATCGATATCAAAAGCCATTTGTTCCAGATCACCGTTATTGTACTTTGAATATCCGGAATTTTGAGTCTTCGTAAGTTCTTTTTCTATCGCCTCAAATACCTTGTTCTGCTGATTTGCAATCTCTAAAATAGTATCAGATTTGTTCCAGTAGGCGAGTAGTTCCCCTTCATACCCTTCGTAGTGGGGAGTTATAGCTTCACTGGCGATCACACCAAAAGTCATTTCTTTACTTTTTTTATCACCAACCCGGAAAATGTAGCGTTGTCCTATGGTAAAAGCAATCCATTTCTTTCGGAAATTAAAAACAAGTCGTGGATCATTGTGTTGCAACCCGAAATTTTCAATGATCTTATCTAAAAATCCATAATATTCCTGCAAATCTTTTACATTAAAATCCTTCAGCAGACTGACTAAATCTGCCTCTTTCAAATCTCTGAAAACGACATACAGAATATTCTGAATCATCAGATATTTATCATCCCAGGCAGGTTTTTGATAGAATTTTCTATAGGATTTAAGGAAATCATCATCCAGTAACTTTTCCTTAATGATCTGTCCTGCTAACGCTTGTAAATGCAGAAATCGCTGTCCCGATTTTTGGGATTTAATATTAAGATAATTACAAAGATCCTTATAATAATCTGCCTTGTACAAAATATATTTTTCAGGATACCGGAAAGCCAGATAAACCGAGATTGTCCTTTCATCCTGTTGAGTTTTAATATTGGTTCGGTTTAATGCCTGTCTGACCTTAGACAATATGCTTTCTGATTCAGCTTGAAAAGTTTTTATCCTTAGTGAAATCTCATCCTCTTCGTCATACAGATTTCGAAACATTTCTTTTGTTTCGGTCGGAAAGTGTAAAGCTGCTTTTTCAATAAATCCCCACGAGTTTTGATATAGCAGATTCGAAACTTTGCTGAAAGAAGCGCGGAACATCTGATAGAAATCCTCTTTTTCGAGATTCCAATTATCTTGAAACGTATTGATTGCTAAATATTTGTAGTTTTCATTCGGGTCACCTGTTTGTTCTAGAATGTCGATGTATCTCTCAGTCAACTCGGACGTTCGTTCAATTAAATTCTGTACCATTTGGTCAATATGATCTTAGCTGTGTTAATGTATAAATTTAGCTTTATTATATGAATTTTCATAATTCCTGAGCAATATCGATTATTCTTAATAGGGACGAACTGACGACAGGGTATCATGGTTTTTGCATTTTTCTGTCTGTTTATCATTTTTTATAAAACACACCCTTACATGTTTTTTACCCGTTTAAAGAGATGCTTCTTTCAAAGCGTTGTCCTTTTAGGAATCTTTATGCCTCCTGCGAGCCGCTGCAACCTTGCAAAACTTCAATCGGCCCTTACGGCAGTCTACCTTTGCTCAAAATATTTGATATGAAAAACACAATTATCGGCGCAATAGCCGGCGACATTATCGGATCACGGTTCGAATGGAAAAACTACAAGTCTAAAGATTTTACGCTCCTTAATAAAGACTGCAAATTCACTGACGATACGGTGATGACGGTGGCTGTTGCGGATGCTATTATGAACCGGAAGGATCTCGCTACGACGCTGAAATTCTATGGCCGCCGCTATCCGAACCGTGGGTATGGCGGTCTATTTAACAGGTGGATCTACACAGATTGTGCTGAAACGTACAACAGTTTCGGCAATGGCTCCGCGATGCGCGCCAGTGCTGCGGGTTTTTATGCAAAAACACTGCGCGAGGCAATCAATCTTGGACATAAAACAGCGGAAATCACACATAGTCATCCGGAAGGATTGAAAGGTGCAGAGTCCGTGGCCGCAGCAATCTTTCTGGCCAAAAGCGGAAAGAGCCGCTCGGAAATCCAAGAATTCATCACCGTGCTTTTTGGTTACGACCTTAATTTTACCTGTGATACAATCCGTGAGAATTACAGTTTTGATGAGACCTGCCAGGGATCTGTACCGCAGGCTATCGTGGCGTTTCTGGACAGTACAGATTATGAAGATGCTATCCGCAATGCAATCTCGATCGGCGGCGATTCGGACACTATTGCAACGATCACCGGCGGTATTGCGACTGCTTTCTATGGCGGAATTCCGGATGAGATACGGAATTTTTCAATTAATAAACTATCACCGGAACTGCGTAGAGTAGTGCTCGAATTTGAAAAACGGTTGTCTTAGCCACCGTTTTTTTGCTATTTTTAAAGGGTAAAATTATCCTATTGAAAGTTTACCTTATTTATTCGCCTGAGGTGCATCCGCAATCTGTGGATGCGGTTCTCGAAATCCTTACGTCGGTCCCGGGACCGCTGGAATTCAAAGTGGTACACATGCCGTGGACCTACGGTGACAAATTTCAGATTGAACAGCAGCGCTACCGCCCCGATTTCCGTTTCCGGATTGAGTCTGAATACAGGCTTCAGCATTATAAGGCACATCTTGGCTACCCGCTGAGCTGGAGCGAGTTGTTTTATCTCTGCGACCGTGCGCGAATGGATGCCTCCATTTCACAGGATGATTTCGTCATACTGATCACCAACAGGCGGAATTCAATGAATTTTTTCAGCATGTTTGATATTGGTGGGAAACGCAATGCATTCGTGCAGGCGTCGGACTGGGAACACTTCCTGAAGTCGCCCGAGACGTATCCGGTAGCGTATGAAGTGGTAGCGAACATGTTGCGCATTCTGAGCGAATTTAAACTCGATCAGAATATTTCTGAGCATTTCCATACAGACGCAATTGGCTGTATGAACGACTTCTGCGAAAACAAAAGCCAGATTATCCTCAAGCTCCGCACCGCGGATCTGTGTCATAGTTGTCTGGAAGTTTTGGAGGAGCGCGGTGCCGATCCACAGATCGTGGCACAGTCGCTGCAGATTTTCGAGAAGATACGTACCCGCTTGAAGTTTTCACAGGGTTTTGCAGGCAACATTAAACCAAAAAAAATCTCCGTGAGCGGACAGGGTACTATCACTGTTGCTGATAATGATTTAACGCTGACACCACTTGAAAAAACCATTCTCATTTTCTTTTTGCGGAGCCCCGAAGGCATCCGCCTTGCCGAACTCGATGATTATGAGAGCGAAATTTTCACCATATACCAGCAACTGAAGGCAAATGCCGACCCTGTAAACATTCGCAGACTGGTGGATAATATTGATGGTAATTTTTCTTACAACAAGTCGCGCCTCAACCGGAAACTGCGTGATCAGATCGGGGAACCGCTGGCTAATTTTTATGTGATCAATGGTCTGCCGGGCGAGCGTTTTTCGGTTGCGGTACCGCGCGAACTCATTTCGATGCCGAAAGGTTTTACACTGTAAATCTTAAATTGAATATAGCCGGAGCGAAATCGTGCTGCAACCTTGCAGAAAGTAAAACGCTCTGTTCTCACAGGTAATTTTGTCGTGTACAAATTATTCACTTCAAAATTTCAAGACATGAAAAAAATTCTGGTTCACAATCTGATCATCCTTGATGCCAGCGGTTCTATGAGTTCGATGTATGACGCTACACTTAACGGTTTCAACGGTTTTCTAAAAAACATTAAAGCAACTGCCGCGGAATTTCCCGAACAGGAGCACCGCGTCTCATTCGTAAGTTTTAATACGTATGGAATCACGTATATATCCGAAAACGTAAAACCAGACGGAGTGCCGACGCTCAGCCAGGTAAATTATCGTCCCAACGGTGGTACGCCCCTGCACGACGCGATAGGAACCGCCGCAAACCGTCTCCGTGTAAAAACCGAGTATTTTCCGGAAACCAAAGTCCTCGTGAGCATTTTCACCGACGGTTACGAAAATGCTTCGGTGGCGTATTCCGCAAAAAGTATCCGCGAACTTATCGTCAGACTCGAACAGAAGGGCTGGACTTTCACCTACCTCGGCACCGATCACGACGTTACTGCAGTAACAAATGATCTCGACATTAAAAACACAATGTCTTTTCACAAAAGCCAGCACGGACTGAATGTTATGTTCGATGAAGAACTAAAGCGCCGTAAACGTTATTACAGCGACCTAAATTGCGGCCGCCAGAATCGAACCGGAAAGTATTTTGAAGACGGAGAGTAAGTGTAATGCGGAATCGCTTTTATTAAGGAAACAAACGGTAGGCAGCAGTGCATGTTGCATCCTTTTTTCTTTCGTGAAAACCATTATCTACGATCAGCTTCTTTGGCTGCCGGAAGAAAATATACCAACGAAAAAGTGAGCATGAAGACTGTGGCGGTGTATCAGCATGTGTACTCGTATAGTTTTTCGTGAGAAGGTATCATTATCCCCCGCAACCCGCTCCGAATCACTAAATTTGCACAAAACATATTGTTATGAACTTAAAAGGAAAAAATGCCGTCATTACTGGCGGCGGTCGCGGACTGGGTAAAGCGGTCGCTATAGCCTTGGCCCGCGAAGGGGCAAATATTGGTCTTACGGGCCGCAATGAAGAAAACCTCAAATCAGTAGTCAGCGAACTTCAGGATCTCGGCGTGAAAGCGGCTTATGCAGTCTTCAGCATTGACGATGAGGCGCAGGTACAGAAAGGAATCCAGACACTGGCGGGCGAATTGGGAGGTGTGGATATCCTGGTGAATAATGCCGGCATCGGCGACTTCGGAAAACTGAATGAAATGCCCACTGAAACATGGGAGCAAGTGATAAAAACCAATCTCTTCGGGGTTTATTACGCGGCAAAAGCCGTTTATCCTTACCTGAAAGAAGCCGGTGCCGGTGATATTGTTAATGTCGCTTCAACGGCCGGACTGAAAGGCGGACCGAATATGTCCGCGTATGCCGCATCGAAAGCTGCAGTAGTATCGCTCTCACAATCCATGATGGCCGAATGGCGCAAGGAAAACATCCGCGTGATTACCCTTACGCCGAGTACCATCGCCTCCGATATGTCCATTCAGGGCGGACTCACAGACGGTAATCCCGATAAAGTGCTCCAGCCGGAAGATTTTGCCGAGTGGGTGCGCGATATTCTCAAAATGAACCGCCGCGCGCTGATTGCCAACGGCTCTATTTTCTCCACAAATCCTTAACCGGAACTTATAGTGCATACAACGACATAACGCACTCCTCATTTACAGAACATCATATTAACCACTTGACATTTTGGGTCAGGTGGTTCTATTTTTAATAATTCAGCAGATCATCCACACACCAACTTAGTGTCTCTGTGGTCAATATCTTTTCGCCGCCCCGGCCACTTTTTCGGAGCTGATTTCCAATATTTTTCAGCCACGTAAAATACTTTAACCAACTTATTTCTTTCTTTAAATTATTCAATTATTTAAACTTTCACTAAACAGGACCTCGCTTTTTGTTGTTTAAGTCAGTGGCTAACGGTCTTTTTGCAAGTGTTTAAACTCCATTAACCGATTATACTAATACCTGCGGAATGCCTTTTGCTGCGCATCCGAAAAAAATAAGATGTCACTCCAAAGATTTATCACTGCCCAAAACAATACCTACGCTGATGCACTTAACGAAATCAGCAACGGAAAGAAACAATCGCACTGGATGTGGTTTATTTTTCCGCAGCTGACAGGTCTGGGCCGCAGTGAAACCGCAAATTTTTATGGATTAGCAGATCTGCAGGAAGCACATGAATATCTGAAACATCCACTGCTTGGCGGACGTTTGCGCGAGATTACCGGAGCATTGAACTCACAGTCCGGGCGGGATGCACATGCAATATTTGGAAGTCCGGACAATCTTAAGCTTCAATCGAGTCTTACGCTTTTTGCTCTCGCAGATGGAAGTGCTGAGTCGGTTTTCACAGAGGCGCTGGCAAAATTTTTCAATTCGGAACCAGACCAGCGCACCCTCGAAATTTTAAATTATAATCAGCCGGATCGGAGTTAATTGTTTAAATAAAGTATCAAGTCCAGGCAAAAACATGAGTGGAAATGGCTGCTTTATTTATCTTTACGATCGGTATGCAGCTAAGACCCATTCTACACAAAATCGCGCACTGGGAGACCTGGGACTGGCGTATAAAATACGTCCCGATTGTTCCCATATGGGTCTGGAACTGCTTCCGTGCGCGCTCCTGGTGGTTTTTCACACCATCAAATCCCAAACTTGAATTCGGCGGATTCGAAGGTATGACGAAAATGTCGATTTATGAGCATTTGCCGCCCGCAACCTATCCAAAAACAGTAGGCGTGAAGGCGAATATTCCGTTCAGTGAGCTGGAACAGACAGTTTCCGAAACTTTTCAGTATCCGTTCGCTGTAAAACCCGATGTGGGCCGGATGGGTTTCATGTTCAGGATCATCAGCAGCGCGGCACAGCTCAGATTGTATCATGAGGCGATGCTTGTAAACTATGTGGTGCAGGAATTTGTGACGTATCCGCTGGAGGTGAGTGTCTTCTATTATCGCTTTCCTAATGAGGCAAAAGGGACCATTACCGGTTTTGTTCGGAAAGAATTCCTTGATGTGGTAGGTGACGGCACTTCGACATTAGATGAACTGATGACAGCGTGTCCGAAGTTACGCTTCAGGCTTCCAGAAATGCGGGCAAAACACGCAGACAGACTGCATTTTGTGTTACACAATGGCGAACGCATCTGCATGAGCAATGCGCTGAACCTGAGTCGGGGATGCTCCCTTAAAAGTCTTGATGAGGAGATTGATGCCCGTTTGGTTTCGGTTTTTGATGAGATCAGTTCATATTCCGATACGCTTTATTATGGCCGTTATGATATTAAATGTGCTTCCATTGAAGATTTGAAGGCTGGCCGGAATTTTTTAATCCTCGAATACAACGGTTCCGGTGCCGAGCCTCATCACGTCTATGGAAATGGTAATACACTTTTCGAAGCCTGCCGCATCCTCGCGCGTCACTGGAACATTCTTTATCAAATTTCAAAAGAACACCGAAAACGCGGTGTGCGCTACTACCGGTTTAATCAAGGTTGGAAAACTATGCGGAACTGCAGAAAATATTTCCATGAGCTGAAAAAAATCGATGCCAATTTCCCGGAATTTTGATAACAGAACCCATTTCTGGGAGTTAATTTGTGCCAATTTTGGATTTCTTACGCCGGAAAAAATTCTTTATTTGATAACATTTATCAGCTATTGGTCGTGATTTGGCAGAATGTGAGTTCTGTCATTCGCATAGTAATTAAAAATGGGTACTTTAGCTGCCCGTTATTTCACCCTGATCATCATACGCGGCGTTTTTCGGTTTTTAATGATAAATGAGCAAGGACAATTAGTCGAGATTCCCGCAGTATCGCCGCTATACAGCCAAACCATACCTGCAGATTTACCGCTGAAAGAGAAACTTTACGCCAGTGCTAAGCCTTACGCGTATTCGCTGTTCGATGGATTTTTAGTGGGGGCACATTCCGGTTTCCGGAATTTCAGACTTGGCCAACGCAAAGGCATCAGCGTAGGTGGTAAAGATCAACCGCTTTATGTCATAGGCATTGATGAGCAGGAAAACCGTGTTTTTGTAGGTGAAGGAAGCGGACATCCGGGTCTGTGGACCGAAGTGCTGGCTTTCGGGCCGTTAAATCCAGGCTTTGATGCTTTTAAAAATATTCAAACGGATTCTGCACTGCAGGTATCAGTGTCGTCAAACTCCCTGCAAAAAGCAGTTCAGGCACAACTATATATTTTTCCGGACGTGCTTTTTCTACAAGGCCAAACGTTATTTCCGCTGACAATGCGGGACGAAAATGTGACGGTTTTTTACCAAGATAAAATTTACACTTTAGACAAAAAATAAAAATTCAATGCATTATGAAGCTTAAATTATCCTTATTGGTAAGTTTGTTTTCATTCTTACTTCACGCCCAAAGCGCTCCCGCGTATTACAACTCAGTAAATTTTAGCAAAACAGGTAACGCCCTGAAAGGTGACCTGGCAACCCTCATCACCAACACGCACACTAAAGTAATTTCTTACAGTGAACTTCAGACTTTGATGAAAACCAGCGATGTGGATCCCGCAGTTCCCGGCAACCTTTTGTTGATCTACGGATCGCAGGCTTCCGGAACACACCAGAGAAGCCGTCCTGTGGGCGGAAGCTGGAACCGCGAACACGTTTACGCAAAATCGAAAGGTACCCCGAACCTCGGAACTTCCGGTCCGGGAGCTGACGGACATCACCTGAGACCTGCTGATACCTCGCTGAACAGCACACGTGGCAACCTTTCGTTTGACGA
Source organism: Kaistella pullorum (assembly GCF_014837035.1). Taxonomy (GTDB): domain Bacteria; phylum Bacteroidota; class Bacteroidia; order Flavobacteriales; family Weeksellaceae; genus Kaistella; species Kaistella rhinocerotis. The sequence goes on from NZ_JACSPS010000002.1 coordinate 408,432, forward strand.
CGGAACAGGTGCGGCTGCTTACAAAACCTCACGCGGTGGCTGGTATCCGGGTAACGAATGGAAAGGCGACGTTGCCAGAATCCTGATGTACATGTATGTACGTTACAATAGCCGTTGTTTGCCGTTGAACATCACAATGAATCCAAGCACTTACTCTTCAGACTTCCCGGATATCCTACTTAAATGGAATGTGGAAGACCCTGTTTCAGCATTCGAAATCCAGCGCAACAATGTGGTAGCTGCGACACAGAAAAACAGAAATCCATTTATTGATAACCCATATCTTGCGACTGTAATCTGGGGTGGCCCACAGGCGCAGAACAACTGGCCTGATACTTTCAGCGGCGGTACAGAAGGCGACACAGAAGCACCTACTGCACCTACCAACCTGGCGGTGACTGCGAAGACATCGAACAGTATTTCTCTGGCCTGGACAGCGTCTACAGACAACAATGCAGTAGGCAGCTACGAGGTTTATGCTGACAATGTGCTGAAAGCTACCGTTTTCAATCCGTTGACCACCGTTACAGGACTGAACCCTGCCACGACGTATACTTTCCACGTGATTGCAAAAGACAACAGCGGAAACCTCTCTGCCAGCAGCGCAACCGTACAGGGCACTACAGAAACGGCTTCTACAGGCTCGGGCACGAGCTGTGGAACTGAGGATTTCGAAAACCTCCCAAGTGCGTCTTCATCTTATGCAGACAGAACCTGGAGCAGTAAATCAATCGTTTGGACTGCCACCAATGCACGTACAGACGGACAAATCAGTATTGACGGTGCAAGCCGGGCAATCTGCATCAGAAAAGGCAGCCTGAAGTCGAGCACTATTTCCGGCGGTATCGGTTCGCTTACTGTAAAGACCTATTTGCCGTTCAGCGATTCAGACGGAAGCTATACTCTGAAGATCAATGGTGTGGTAAAAGGACAGATTCCATATTCTAAAACTGCAAAATCCACTACCATCCAGAATATTGATGTAGAAGGTAACTTTACTATCGAGCTGGTTGATGACCTAACACAAAACCGTGTGTCATTTGATGACCTTACCTGGTCTTGTTATGCGCCGTTAGGAACAGATTCTCAGGCCATCGCACCGAAGAAAATCACACTTTACCCCAACCCTGCAACCACTCAGGCTGTATTCATCAGCGGACTTAGCGGTACGGAAACAGTGAAGATCTACAACGCGGCAGGCCAGGTAGTACAGACTGTTGCTAATGTGACCAATAATACACAGCTTTCACTTAAGAATCTTCCGAAAGGCTGGTATTTTGTAACCACAAAAACGCAATCAGCAAAATTGATTGTTAAGTAATCTAAATTTCATTTTATATATGCGCGGATCATTTATGGTCCGCGTTTTTTTTGATTTTAATTTTTTTAGAAGCAACACATTGGGTGCATCTTTCCACAGGCAGACCCGTCTTCTGCTGTATCCCCGCGCTCGGTTTACACCTCGCGCGGGGGATGCCGCGTCAGCCGGGGCTATGAAGGTTGGTCGTTTATCCTTTCGAGAGGTTTTTAGTGTGTTTATTTCAAGCCTTCTCAGAAGCCACCAGACACATTTGGCAAAATAGTTGTAGCGCTAGCGTATTGATAATCAATTACGTTAACATTAAAAAATAAAAAAGATGAAAAAGTCACTTTTAGCAATTGTATGCGCTGTAGCTCTTACAGCCTGCAAAAAGAATGAAACCACTACCAACGAAATGTCAACAGACAGTCTGGAGATGAACATGCCGGCTGACACCGCAATGATTCAGGACAGCATGGCAGTTTCAGGTGATACAACGCAAAGCGGTACCTTAAATGATCAGGACAGAACCTTCGCGATGGAAGCCGCTAAAAGCGGGATGATGGAGGTGATGCACGGACAGTTGGCTGCCACCAACGGTAACAACGCGAAAGTGAAAAGTTTTGGTGAGATGATGGTCCGCGACCATACAAAAGCCAATGATGAACTGAAAAGCCTCGCAACCGCCGCCGGACTTACTCTGCCAACCACTCCGGACGCTTCACAGCAGCGAATGCACGACGATATGAAGGCTAAAACAGGTGCAGATTTCGACAGAGCTTTTGCAGAAATGATGGTTTCTGATCACCAAAAAGCGGTGGATCTTTTCAAGAAACATGCTTCGCAGGGTAGTGATGCGGCACTGAAACAGTTTGCAGAAAAGACCCTTCCTACGCTTGAGCAACATTTAGCACAATCAAAGGAACTGCGTGACGCAGTGAAATAATTTTTACCTGCTTTATTATACCGAAATCCTGCCGGATCCGTCCGCAGGATTTTTTTTATTCCCAGAGAAAACCTAAAAACTTAAGCATCAGCAACAGATTTTCCCCACTTTTTCAAATCCCATTTCTTTAGACTATTTTTGCTGCCATTAAAACTTACATTTCTCATTATGGAATTAATTCAAAGCATCCTCGATTTCTTCTTAAACCTCGACAAGCATCTGTTCACTATGATCGTAGATTACGGTTTGTGGATTTACCTCATCCTTTTTCTCATCATCTTCGTAGAAACGGGACTTGTAGTGATGCCTTTCTTACCAGGCGATTCCCTGCTTTTTGCTGCAGGAACTTTCTGCGCAGGTGTCGTCGGCGCTTCGGGTGATGTGGCCAGCCTCAATCTGTGGCTCGTTTTGGGACTGTTGTTTGTTGCGGCAGTATTGGGCGATTCTTTAAATTATTATTTGGGGAAAAATATCGGTTTGAAAATCCTCGGCTGGAAAATTGGTGAGAAGCAGCTCGTAAACCCAAAATATATCGCTCAAACCCAGGAATTCTACGAAAAGAATGGTCCTAAGACAATCATCATTGCGCGGTTTGTACCGATAGTGAGAACATTTGCTCCTTTTGTGGCCGGAATTGGTTCGATGAATTATAAAACATTCATTAAATATAACGTGATCGGCGGTTTTGTATGGGTTTTCGGCCTTACATTGCTTGGTTATTTCTTCGGAAACATGCCGGTGGTGCAGGAAAATTTTGAGACCGTAATTATCGGTATCATCGTGATCTCCATATTGCCAATGATCTGGGAATTCATCAGTGCAAAAATTAAGAAAAACAAAGCAGAATAATCAGTTCTGAACATTATAAAAAATGCCGCGAGAAAGAACGCGGCATTTTTATTTAGACCGATTTATATATTATCAAATAAGCTATTTTAGCTAAGTTTGCGCCGGCAATTTATTTCAATTCCTTTTAATTTTAAACGTCCATACCATGATCGATAAGAATTTTTACCTTGAAAACCTTACGGCTTTTGATACACTGATCGAAACCGACAAAATCGAGGCTGAGAAAGCCATCTTTAAAGTATACTGCATCCTGCAGCGCGACAAATACTGGCTGAATCACGTTGCCACGCCCGAAGAAATAGGGGAGGAAGATGCTGAACTGCTTGATGAAGTAGAGACAGAACTGAATGATCTGGAAGTAGCGTACGGCTACAGGTTTGCTTATTTTCACCAACTTGTAATGGAAGAAATGCAGAAAACCGCCAATGTAAATCCTGCGGAAACCGATCTGAACGCCGCACAAACCACAGAATTTGACAGCGATTTAACTGCTGATGAAATGGATATGCCAGATGATGAGGAAAAATTTTTCAGCACAGATGATTTTGATGAGGACGATTTCGAAGAAGAGGACGACTATGAAGGTGAAAATTCAAACCAAATGGGAGATTTCAGCGATGAAGAGCTGAATCTCGTGGTAGATTATGTACTCAACAGTGCCAAGCAAAAATTTGATTATGAGGAATTCTTACTTACCTACGCAAACGCGACACCGGAATTTTTGGATGATCACGTCCTGCTGTATGTTATTGCGCGGAAAGCATATGGTGAGCCCGAAGAGGACATCGCAGAGTCTTTGGAAGAAACCTTTGCGGCCAACGGACTTGACGCCACAAGGGACGAATTGGTGGATTTAATCGACACTTTCGGGAAAAAACTGAGCAAGGAAATCCTGGCTTTCGGCATTGCGATGGACAGTCTGCAGCACGGGACACATCCGGTGGACGTGGTGGCGCATATTTCGGACATCATTTAAAAATTTAAATTTGATCCATCAGCTGCACAGGAACTTTTTCGAGGTCCTGCAATATCTTGCGGAATTCGGTGATTTCAGTATGTTCCATATCTTTTTTAGCGATGATGATGGCGGATAAACTGTTTTGATAAATCAGGAACCAGTCGCGCTTCTCAATGATCTTAAAGAGTTTCTCCCACTTCACTTCCATATAAAATGAGTTGCCACGAATCTTTATTTCATCAGATAAAAGCTGCATCTCCAGTGGTTCGCAAATTTGAAAACTGGAGTGATAAACCGTATAAATTGTGGTGAAAATCACTATGGGCTGCGCTACCAGGATAAGTGCAAGCGTGATATACTGATAGATGATGGGTTTAGGCAGATCTAAAATGCCTGTGTAATAAAACACGATCCATAAAATCAGCACGACGGCCACACCAAGAAGAAGTTTCAGCACCGGACGCTGGTAGGTAAGGCCAAACAGCAATCTCACATATTGCCGGAATGAAACCTTGGTTTTTATAGTCATCAAAATTGATTTTGAAATATTAAGGCATAAAAAAAACAGCCTGAAATCAATAGTTTCAGGCTTCGTGGGATTGTACTAAATACTGTTTGAGGCCCTGTCCCCATCTGCGTCGCGATGGTTGTAGAAATGATGTTCAGAGAGAAAAGTGACGAGTGCCGCATCTACCATCGCCTTGTTCATCATATAGAAATTCTCGGGGTCATCATAGTTTTCACCCGTATTGTTACGGTCAAGTATCACCCAAATTGTATATTCCTTTCCCTGAATTTCAAAAAAGATCTCGCGTTTCACAGTCTCTGCTTCAGATCTTGTTTCGCCAAGACGTAGCAGATTGATCTCGTTTTCCTGAATCTCGATTTTCATAATAGTATTATTTAATGTTTATTTAATTTTTAAATTCATCTGGGCTTCTCTGTTTCCAGAATTTTCATTACAATTTTTTCCTCTTTCGTTAATCCGGCTTTGCCGTCATCAACTTCAATCGCGTCGAGTTCATCCAGATATTTCCGGATAGAATTATTTTCGTAAAGATTGATGACCAGCGGATGTACATAATATTTCCGGCAAACGGTTGGCGTATTCCCAAGATTTTCAGCCACCATTTCCAATGCCTTTTTTACTTTGGATTTGTACGTACTGTCATTTTCTGCGGCCTCTATTTCTTTAAAAGCGATCAGCGCGTTCACCGTTCCCGACCAGGTTCTGAAATCTTTTGCCGTAAAATCTTCACCGCTGATCTCTTTGATATATTCATTCACCATTCCGGAATCTATCGGATGCCGTTTTCCTTCGTCGTCATAATACTGGAAAAGCTCTTTCCCGGGAATGTCTTTACAGTTTTGAACGGCTTTTGCGAGCTTTCTGTTCCTCAAATCTATATCGTGATAGATTCCTTTTTTTCCTTTGAATGAAAAATGGATCTTCTGTCCGCTAATCTCCACATGTTTGTCCTTCAGCGTGGTGATCCCGAATGACCCGTACAGCTTTTCATACACACTGTTGCCGATCCTGATATTCGTCCTCTCCATCAAGCTTACCACCACGGCCAGTACTTTTCTTTTTTCTAAAGTTTTAAGCGAAAGGTCTTTTTCCAAATTCAGCCTGATGTTTGGAAGTGCATATCCAAAATGCACCATCCGGTAGAATTTAGTATGGTTTCTCAATGCATTCCAAACCGGATGGTAGCGGTATTGCTTCCGTTTTTTGGCATCAAGTCCGGTAGCCTGCAGGTGACCGTTTTGTAAGCCGCAAATCCAAACGTTTTCCCATGCGGGCGGAATAGCCAGTTTATTGATCCGGCTTATTTCTTCCTTGTCTTTTATTCTCTCACCATCCATGAAGTAAGCGTACTTCTTGCCGCTTTTTTTCCGTACGATGCCCGCGCTGTCGCGGTCTGTGGTATAGACAAGACTCACGGCTTTCGCCGATTTCACCGGGTCTTTCATGATCTTCACGATTTTCGCCGGCGTAAGGGATTTTACAATTTCAGTTTCAGGGGTGTTCATTATTTTAATTTGTTATTCACAATCCCGAAACTTAGCTTCCCACAATTTCACCTCCGTTCGGATGCAAAACCTGGCCGGTCATATACGACGAATCTTCACTTGCCAAAAACAGGAAACAAGTGGCCACCTCTCGTGGCTCACCGGCGCGCTTCATCGGCACATCACTGCCAAATTCAGCCACAGACTCTTTTGAAAACGTGGAGGCAATAAGGGGTGTCCAGATAGGGCCGGGTGCAACAGCGTTGACCCGAATTCCTTTCTCCGCAAGATTCGCGGAAAGACTTCGAGTGAAGGAAAGTATCGCGCCTTTTGTTGCGGCATAATCAATCAGATGGTCACTTCCACGATAAGCGGTAACTGAAGTTGTATTGATGATACTGCTGCCTTTTTTCAGGTGTGGCATCGCATTTTTGGTCAGCCAGAAAATGGAGAAAAAATTAGCATTAAACGTGGTCATCAACTGTTTTGTGGTGATATCTTCTATGGAATCAGCTTCCCAGTGTGTTCCCGCATTATTAATTAGGATATCCAGTGAACCAAACTTTTTTAAGGTTTTACTGATCACCTTTTTACAATGCGTTTCGTTGCCCAAATCACCTTCGATAAGAAGGCATTTGCGACCGAGTTTCTCTACTACTTTCTTCGTTTCTTTGGCATCTGCAGTTTCGTTCAAATAAGCAATCGCAATATCAGCGCCGTGTTCTGCGAACAGCAGTGCAGTCGCACGTCCGATGCCGCTGTCACCACCTGTGATGAGAGCAACTTTTCCCGATAATTTATCGCCCGCAAGCGCAGGCTGACTTTTAGGTTTGGGTTTTAGGTTTTTTTCCAAACCCGGTTTAGCCTGCGACTGCTCGGGACGGATTTTCTTTTTTGAATCTTTCTGCATTGCAATCAATTTCTATTTCTAGTAAACAGCCAAAGAATTAAACCAATCACTGCAACTACAAGTATAATTCCCCACCACATACCTGCTTCGAAGATGGTTCCTATGACATCGCAACCCGTTAAAGTCATTAATGCTACTGTCATTAAACTGAACAATGTGAACTTTTTCATAATCTATTTTTTTAATGTTAGTTTATTGTTTTACACCCGATTATTATCCGGTCGCCATTTTTTGATGGCTTTTTTAATTTCATCACCCGAGATATTTTCCGAAAGCGCGCGCTTGATCAAAACCTTAAATTCATCATCATACGCAAAACGCAGTGCAGCCACTTGAGAGAAATTGAGTTTTTCAGCAACCTCATCCGATCTTCCGCCAAAGATTTCAAAGTAACGTTGCTTAAATTCAAGCCTGATAATGCGGTCCTGATTTCCAAGTGCATAATGCTGACGCAGCATGATTGCCAAATATGAGATGAGAAATACAACCACGGAAAATAAGATCCAAATTAACTGGTTATCCTCATCAGTAAAAAAATTCCATACACCTACGATCAGCAAAATCATCAGCAGCGGCAGGAAAATAAAATGGTGTGGCGCGTAGTACTTTTTGTGGTTGTTGTAGTTCTGTGTCTGCATATTGATGCATTATCAAAAATGCTTCCAAAGCCACTGTAAAACAAGATTTGAAGAATATTCCGAAGCAAATTTCAAGATTCTGCAAGAAAACCGATCGCTTTCAGCATGTCAAAACCCGGCCCGAGTACAGGTTTGAACAGGTCGCCTTTGGTCTGAACGCGTTCCAGGGCATTCTCAATATTAAAATCGGTGGGCGAAAGGTCTGACTTAAGTTCATCCCATTCAATCGGCATAGAAACCGGCGCGCTGTTTTTGGGTCGCAGACTGTAGACGCTTGCCAGCGTCTGGCCGCGGCGGTTTTGAAGATAATCCAGGTAGATCTTGCTTTTGTCGCGTTTCTGAAGTGCACGTTCAAGGGTGGTGATTTCGGGCAGTTCCTGCTGAACCATCTGCATCATCAGATGTGCAAAATTTTTCACCTGCTCAAAAGTATATTGTCCACCGGTTGGTACATAAATATGGATGCCGGATGAGCCTGAAGTCTTACACAAACCTTCGATTCCACCTTTATCGAGGATTTTTTTCACGGTTTGAGCGGTGAGGATGACCTCTTCAAAGGTGTTGTTTTCAGACGGATCCAGATCAAGCACAAGATAATCAGGCTGGTCTGAAGTGTTCGCACGGCTCGTCCAAACATTCAGTTCGATGCAACCGAGATTGTTCAGATAAGCAAGCGTAGCTCGGTCGTTACACAGGATATAATTGATCAGTTTGTCATTCGATTCTGAATATACTTTCTGTGTTTTAATCCAGGTCGGAGTTTCATCTGATGCATCTTTTTGGTAGAAACTCATTCCATCAATCCCATTTGGAAAACGGTTCATCGACTGTGGCCGGTCTTTGAGATGGGGTAGGATGTAATCCGCCATGCTTTGGTAATAGGCGATCAAATCACCTTTCGTAATGCCGTCTTTCGGGAAATACATCTTATTTTGGTTGGTAAGCCTCACATTCTGGTCGCCAAAATTCGTGAGTTCCTCCGCGGTCTTTTCCGGTGTTTTTTTTATCGGGACACTGTCTGGAAGTTCACTTTCAGTCTTTAATTTTTCCTGAGGTTTAGCTGTATCTAAATCTTCAGGTCTAAGGTCTTCGCGCAACCTCAAAAAAACCGGATGTCTGAAAATATGCTCCTCGGTAGTCTCCGTAAATTTAATCTCAGCAATAAGTTCAGGTTTGAGCCAGGTAGCGGTATCATTGGTTTTCGGTACTTCAGCAAAAGGTGATTTTTGAGTGATCAGCGGCTCCATCTTTTTGTGCAGTTCAGTCAGCGTCTTGTCACTGAAGCCGGTTCCGGTGTGACCGCAAAACTTCAGTTCACCATTGAAATATCGGCCTAATACGAGCGAACCGAATTTCTTCCGTCCACCTTTCGGCGCTGTGAAACCGCAAATCAAGACTTCATCGGTTTTCATGCTTTTAATCTTGAGCCAGTCGCCTGTTCGGGTGCCGCGCTGATAAGTACTGTCCGTTTTCTTGGCAATCATCCCTTCCAGCTGCAGGCTTTCCACAAGCCGATAAAATTCTTCACCATTTTCGAGGACGTGATCGTGATATTTAATGACATCAGTTTCCACCAATGCCTCTTTCAGCAACTCTTTCCGCTGCAGCAAAGTCATGTTTTCCGTAGAATGACCATTAAGCCAAAGCAGGTCGAAAACCTGATAGATGACGATTAAATTGGGGTTTTCCCCGATGCGCTGCAGCCACTGGAAATTCGGTTTTCCCTTATCATCGTAGGCTACCAGTTCGCCATCTAGGATCATTTCATGTTGCTGAAGCTTAAGCGAATTGCTGATTTTTCTAAATTTTTCAGTGTAGGATAATCCGTTTCTGGAATAAATCTGGATTTCATCGCGTAGGTCAGCGATGGCGCGATAACCGTCCCATTTAATCTCAAAAGCCCAGTCAGGTGAGCTGAAGGGCTTTTCGGTGATTCCGCACAACATCGGAGTGATGAAATTTTTCAGTTTTTTTTCGCCGGCGAGGGCAGGTGTATAGTTTTTAAAACCTTTTAATTTGTGCGTTTCACTACCGCTTTTACTTTTTTTTTTGCTCTGAAGATATTCAGAGACTTTTGAGTCAGGGCTCGTATTTTCCTCCGCGTCGTAATGATCGGTAGCGAATTCGTCTTTATGTTTGATGAGCAGCCACGGATTTCCTTCTTCCGAATTCTTAATTTTCACCAGTGCAAATTCACCATGCAACTTTTTGCCATGCATGACGAACTTGATCGAGCCGCTTTCGAGTTCGTTCTGCATCACCAGATCATCACTTTTATTTTTGATCTTTTTTAATGGTTCGTAGGTGCCTTCATCCCATATTTCTACCACGCCGGCGCCGTAGTTTCCGGCGGGAATTGTACCTTCGAAGGTGCGGTAATCAAAAGGATGGTCCTCCACCATCATCGCCAGACGTTTGTCTTCTGGGTCAAGCGATGGACCCTTCGGTATGGCCCAACTTTTTAGGACGCCATCCATTTCCAACCTGAAATCATAATGAAGGCGGCTTGCGGCGTGACGCTGCACTACAAATTTCAGCTTACCTTTGGAGCTTTTCAGTTCGCCTTCAGGTTCGATGGTTTGCGAAAAGTCACGCTTTTTGTTGTATTCTTCGAGGTTTTTCATTGCATTATGAATTAAATCCCGTTATCCGGCCTTGGCTTTCCCGGCTTCAAGACTTGCTTTCAGCTGCGCCATCAGGTCGGTTGCTTTAGATGAAACCTCTTCCTTAGCTTCGATTTTCTTGGTCTTACCCTTTGCTTTGGCTTCGATTATCTTCATCAAGTCCTCGTTGTAGGTGTTTTTAAATTTAGCCGGATCAAATTTTGTCGCGCGCTGTTTGATCAGTGATTCTGCCATCTCCAACTCGTCGTTATTGGGTTTTTTCGCAGAAGGAACCTTCAGGTCTTCAAAACTCCGGATTTCTTCCGGATAACGCATGCGGTTAAGTATTAAGATCTTGTCATCATACGGACGAACCAGACAAAGGATTTCTTTTTCTCTTAATATAAATGTCCCGATGCCGGCCATTTTCGTTTTGATCATGGCATTTAGCAGCAGTTTGTAGGCATCTTCTCCATTTTTCTGCGGCTCGAGAAAGTAAGATGACTCGAAGTAAACACTGTCAATCTCATTTATATCGACAAACTGTTTGATGTTCAGTAATTTGCTTTTTTCCGGATTCACCTGTTCGAAATCTTCCGGAGTCAGCACGATATACCGGTCCTCGAGTTTGTAACCTTTCACGATATCTGCGTATTTCACTTCTTTTCCTGTGGTTGCATTTACGCGTTTAAAATTGATGTTTGAAAGGTCATCTTTATCGAGCATATCAAGGTCGAGATTGCTTTCGCCGGTTGCGGTGTAAAGTTTGATAGGGATATTTACCAATCCGAAGCCGATGGCTCCATTCCAAATTGCTCTCATACTCGTGGTTTTGATTGGCTGTATCAAAAACTCTTCCAATCAAAAAACGAAAAAACTTTAAACAATCGTCAAATGAAAATTGCAACTTATAATGTAAATGGTGTGAATGGCAGATTGCCCGTGCTGCTGCGGTGGCTAAGCGAAACGCAGCCAGATATCGCCTGTCTGCAGGAACTGAAAGCACCGCAGGAAAAATTCCCTGAGGAAGCGATCCTCGAAGCGGGTTATGAAGCGTTGTGGCTCGGACAGAAAAGTTGGAATGGTGTTGCAGTCCTGTCAAAGATCGGGAAACCGGAGGTGTCGCGTACTTCTCTTCCCGGCGATGATTCAGACGATGCGAGCCGTTATCTTGAAGTGAAAGTAAAGGATTTAATTATCGCTTGTCTTTATCTGCCTAACGGAAACCCAGTGCCGGGACCAAAATTTGATTATAAGATGGGTTGGTTCGAACGGCTGGACGCCCACGCGGAAATGCTGATCAATTCAGGAAAAAAGGTTATTCTAGCTGGTGATTTCAATGTGATGCCGACTGAAAACGATGTGTACAAGCCGGAAAAATTTAAAAACGATGCCCTATTTTTGCCCGAAATCCGCGAAGCATTTCACAACCTGATCGGTCAGGGCTGGACGGATGCGATCAGGCATTTGTATCCGAACGAAACGATCTACACCTTTTGGGATTATTTCCGCAATGCTTACCAGCGAAACGCCGGCATGCGGATCGATCATTTCCTGCTTTCGCCTGAGGTTTTGCCCCAACTGAAAAAGGCAGGTGTTGACACCGATGTCCGTGGCTGGGAAAAATCGAGTGATCATGGGCCAGTGTGGATCGAACTTAAATGAAATTATTAAAATTTAATAAAAAAGAAAGACGTCTTCCTCGTGGGAGACGTCTTTCAATTAAAATCAAAAATCTTAATCCAAACCACCTTTTCTGGTTGGCTCTTTCACTTCGGGCCACTTCATCCGCTCGCCAGTACGTGAGTCAACCGGAAGTTTGATCTTCTCGCCGGATGCTTTTTCGGGATCTTCACTTGCCATGTAAGTCAGGATCGCGATAAGCGCCACGTTGCTTTTCACATCATCAAAAACAATCTTATCATACGTATCGCGGTTGGTATGCCAGGTGTAATTTCCATAGCTCCAGTTCAGCGACCCGAGCATGAAAGCAGGCACGCCAGCGGCCACAAAAGACGCGTGATCAGATCCGCCACCACCCGGAAAGCCCGGGAAGGTAGTCTTGATATCTTTTGTGAGTTCTTTCGGTACTGCGTTCAGCCATCGTCCTAAATAATCATAAGCGTGTAAAAAGCCCTGTCCGCTGATATTTGCGATACGCCCTGTACCGTTGTCCTGGTTAAATACCGCCTGGATTTTTGGCATCTGGTCTTTGTGCGCAGAAACGTAGCCGCGGGAGCCGTTCAGACCCTGTTCCTCGCTGCCCCAAAGTCCGACGATGATGGTACGTTTAGGATTTGGATATAATTTTTTAAGGATTCTCGCTACTTCCATCATGGTGATAGTTCCGGTTCCGTTGTCGGTAGCACCGGTACCGCCGTCCCACGAATCGAGGTGAGCGGACAGAATGATGTACTCATCCGGCTTGTCCGAACCTCGGATTTCAGCCACCGTATTGAAAGTCGGCGCCATACCGCGGTCATTCGAATTGGCCGTGATCTTAAGTTTCGGTGTAGTTTTGTGTTGGATCATGCGGTAAAGCTGTCCGTAATCTTCAAGCGAGATATCAACAACCGGGATTTTTTTCGTGCCCGCGGAGAAAATTTTGTTAACGCCAAAACCTCTGGACCAGTTGGAGGAGACAATTCCGGCCGCGCCGGCCGCTTCAAGCTTCGCATTCAACGTGCGAGATGTTTCGCCAGTCGCTTTTATAGAAGCTTGCCACTTTTCGGACGCCAGTTCTGATTCTTTTTTCATTTTTTCAAATGATTCGGGTGTCGCAAATTCCTTCCAGTTATATTCAGGGCGTCCCGTAGACTGATACTGAGAAACCATTACAAATTTGCCTTTAACGGTTGGGAGCCAGCTTTGAAACTGTTCTGCGCTTGTAAATTCTGGCAACATCATTACGTCAGCCGTAACGCCTTTTGAACCGGTTGCCGGACTGAACGCCAGTTGCATTCCTTCAATAGAACGGTTGTGTGGCGCTACCATTTCGATAGTGGAAGTTCCTCTTTCCCACGATTTCCATTCACCCCATTGCTCGTTTTTGGCGTTGATGCCCCAGTTTTTAAATCTTTCAACCGCCCAGTCGTGCGACTGCTGCATTTTCGGGCTACCGACCAAACGGGGCCCAATGCCATCGAGAAGTTCATACGCAAGCTGCTCGAGCTGCGAATTCTGGTAAGTCTCATTCATGATTTTCTGCACCATCGGATCGGTGGTCTGCGCATTCAGGTTTGCGGCAAACACCGTAGAAAGCATTATTGCTTTAACGTAATGTCTCATTATTAATAATTTTTGCGATGAAGATAATAAATTTAAGCCACGTTTTAAAACGAAGTTGTGCTGCAATCGGTTCTGGAAAGGCTTTCCTAAAGCAAATCGCGGTGAATTTTTTCCATAAAGGCATGCGTTTCGCTGTGTTTGAATTTTTGTAATTTTAATGGAAATGACTAATTTCAAACCTTTCAATAATAATCTTTAATTAAAAATTAAGCTATGAATTTAATTATCCGACTTCTGATTACGGCTGTTGTAGCGTTCTTTCTGACTAAAATTCTGTCCGGTGTACATTTCGAAGGATTTTCTACCGCGATTGTGTTTGCAATCGTTCTCGGTGTCTTAAACCTTATCGTAAAGCCGATCCTGAGCATCTTAGGTTTGCCGCTGACAATCATCACACTTGGATTATTCTCGTTCGTCATCAATGCTATCGTGATTCTGATCGCCGATTATTTCATTGACGGAATGACCGTAGACGGTTTTTGGTGGGCGCTGATTTTCAGTATCGCACTTTCACTGATCACGTCGTTACTTGGCGGGATCGCTGGGTCATCAGATGATTAGATCAAATATTTAAATATCAAGATTTAACCTGAAAACCGCGCGGTGCAACCATGTGTTGAGCTTCTACGCTTGCTTTGCTTCCAAACCACTTTTTAAGAGTTGAAAGTTTAACATCATTTCCCGCGGGAACATGAGATGTTTCCCGAGATTCTGCGCACACCGATTTTAGGTGTACCTTAATTTTTTATCTTTGTGCAGCACCGTCGTGCTATGCAGCACTTCATCATTTAATATATCCTTTATGAACTTTAAAAACTCATTGCTCGCGCTGGCCGCGCCTTTTCTAATGAACGCACAGAATGTGATGACGCCCGAAACTTTGTGGACACTGAACAAGATTGGCGTCAGCGCCGTTTCGCCGGATCATTCTTCACTGATCTACTCAGTTGGGAAAACCGATTTGAAAACGGAAAAAAACAATAAGACTAATTTTTTCTTTAACATTAAAAGTGCGGAAACTACCTCACTTGATTTAGGCAAAAAAGCGCTGATACAATGGGACGCAAACGGTTTATATGCGTCAGAAGGCGGTAAGATCTTCCTTTCCAAAGATGCCGGAAAGACGTGGACCGAATTTTACAATATCGGTGATGTCGACAACATAGTTGTTTCTCCTGACGGGAAGAAAGTAGCGTTCAGCAAGCAGGTTTTGGTGGAGACGGTCCTCGGTAAAGATAAATACAAGGACGTTCCGAAATCTACCGCACACATCTACACAGACCTCAATCACCGGCATTGGGATTATTTTAATGAAGGAAAATACAACCATGTTTTTGTGGTGAATGTGGCTGATGATGTGTCTTCAGCTAAAGATTTGCTCGAAGGAAAGCCCTGGGATGCACCGCAACGGCCATTTGGTGGCGCTGAAGATTTCATCTGGAGTCCGGATTCAGCGCAGCTTTTATATGTAACCAAACCTTTAAGCGGCGCTGAATATGCGAAATCGACCAATACCGATATTTTCGTCTATGAGTTGGCGAACGGTATCACGACCAATTTGACAGCCGATAACAAAGGTTATGATGTAGGTCCGAAATTTTCGCCCGACGGCAAGACGCTTTTGTGGCAATCTATGGCGCGCGACGGTTATGAAGCTGATAAAAATGATGTGAAAATCATGGACTGGAAGACACGCAAAGTGCAGAATCTCACGCAAAACTGGGATGAAAGTGTAGTAGGCGATGTTTTCTGGACAAAAGATTCGAAAACAATTTATTTCACGACCGCATTTCGTGGAACGCGCCAGCTGTTTTCATTAAATCCGAAAAATGCAAAGATCCAGCAGATTACGAAAGGAGACTTTGATGTTACCGAAATTTATGCGCAGGACAAAAACTCGCTTCTGGTAGGAAGAACAGACATGAATCATAACGCTGATCTCTTCAAAGTAAATTTGAAAAATGGTGAAATGGTGCGTGCGACGGACATCAATAAAGAGAATTACGCAAAGATCACACCTTCACGAACCGAACTTAAAATGGTGAAAACCACGGACGGTAAAGAAATGGGCGTGTGGTTCATTTACCCACCGAATTTTGATGCTTCAAAAAAATATCCCACCTTGCTTTATTGCCAGGGCGGACCTCAATCTGCGCTTACGCAGACTTTCAGCACACGTTGGAATTTTGCGCTGATGGCCGCTAACGATTACATCATCGTCGCACCTAACCGTCGCGGAATGCCAGGTTGGGGTACGAAATGGAACGAACAGATCTCTCAGGACTGGGGCGGGCAGGTAATGCAGGACTATCTGGCAGCTACAGATTACGCCAAAACACTTCCTTACGTGGATGGTGACCGAATGGGTGCCGTGGGCGCAAGTTACGGCGGATACAGCGTGTTTATGCTGGCCGGTATCCACGAGAACCGTTTCAAGACTTTCATCGCGCATGACGGGCTTTTCGATATGCAATCGTGGGCGCTGACCACCGAAGAACTTTGGTTTGCAAACTGGGATATCGGAAAACTGACGGACAAACCTTTGCCAAAAGCCTTCACCGATTTTAATCCGATCAATTTCGTGGATAAATGGAACAAACCTATCATGATCATTCAGGGTGGAATTGATTACCGCGTGCCTTACGAGCAGGGCCAGGAAGCTTTCCAGGCGGCAAAACTGCACGGTCTGAAAGCGAAATTCCTGTATTTCCCGAATGAGAACCACTGGGTGCTGAATCCGCACAATGCACTTGTTTGGCAACGCGAATTCTTCGGATGGCTGAAAGAAACACTTTAAAAACAAAATGGCTTTTGAGATTTCAAAAGCCATTTTTTTATGCGAAATATTTAAAACTAGAGCTGTACCCTAATCTTGAATCCGGAAGAGATACGCACCGTCAGCTGGTCTGCAGTGGGCGTGGAAGCCATCACTTCAAAGATGAGTGAGTTTTCGTTGGTCCTGAAATAATTGATCAGTTCCTCATCCACGACCGTGAATGTGATGGTATCAGGATTTGTGTTGTCGTAGGCAGTAGCGATCAACCTTTCCGGTTGATTGGGCGCTTTCACATAGATTCTTGCGTTTCTTATCGCATTTAGCCGTGTGTCTAGTGTTGAACTTACAAAGTCGACTTTCAGCGTGCTCAGTTTTACCGATTTCAGGTTGTTGATAGAGTAGTTGGGGTTGTTCTCTTTAATTTTTGCATCAAGATTGATGTTCATCGGGATTTCCGGTGTACGTGTATATGTGGTGGTACTCACCGCCGCAAGCGGCACGGGAACATTAGTGGAAAACGGCACGTCAAACGGTGGCAGAGCGTCCAGAACGGTATTTACGATATCGCGGCAGCTGCTCACGATCAGCATGGCGAATAATCCGAAGATCAGTGATAACTTTTTCATAACATAAATTTTTATATTTTTAGGTCTTACATTTATCATTCCATTATTTTTTATTCTTATTTAAAAATTTATGGCGGACCGCATCACATCTTTTCCTCCGATCATTTCCGAAACATCTAAGGTCCTGATTCTCGGTTCCGCGCCTGGCGTAAAATCGCTTCAAATGCAGCAATATTATGCGCATCCGCAAAACCAGTTTTGGAAGATCCTGTTTCACTTATTTGAGGAAGAATTTCAGATTGATTACGACGCCAGAAAGCAACTTTTAGCCAAATATGACATTGCACTTTGGGATGTCATTGATTCTTGCGAGCGTGAGGGAAGTTCGGATGCGAAAATCCGGAAAGAGGAACATAATGACGTACTTCAGCTTATTTCCGATTATCCTAATATAAAAGCTGTTTTCAGCAATGGGCAAAAATCGTCGAAAGAAGTTCAGAAAATACTAGGAAAGGATTCGCAAATTCCGTTTGGGGTTTTGCCTTCTACAAGTCCGCTTCATACCATCGGTTTTGAGAAGAAACTGGAAGCGTGGAAAGTCGTTAAAACATTTTTATGAGAAAATCTTTACTTGTATCATTAATGTTATTCTGTGCAGGCATAAATGCACAAACCTACGCATTCGATTTTCTCACTAAATATAAGTTGAAAACTAAAGATCCAAAACACGAAGGGGAATCGGTAAATTATTTTAATTCTGATGATTTCGCTTATTATATGCATTTAGTGAAAGGTCCGGATTCTTTCCGTGCATTATTAACCGACAGAGGAAGAATGCTCGCACATCGCTTTACCGTTACAGAAAGTAAGGTAAAGGGCGAAATATATTTTAGCTTCACGTACGATTCTTCATTTAAACTGAATGGTAGATCAAAAGAGACTGAAAAAAGAATTGAATTTATGGAGGTCCCGGGTTCAACTCACCAGGTCCTGATGAAGAAATACACCTCAAAAAAAGCCAAAAAACCAGAGTCCGAGGAACGGCTAACTTTAAGTCCTGCCAATAAGAACCTCTTCCGAATGTACAGCATCAGCCGCTCGAGCGAGGTTGACTACGGAATCAATTATCCGGGGAACCATATTGTAACCCGCGCCGAAATAACTGAAGGCAAGGAGAATTGCGAAGTTGTACTCGATGAATATATGAATGTGACCTTGTAGTGACGCTGCCTGGAGAACTTAAATTCTAGCCAGCATCCAAAAACTTGACTTTCCTCTTTCAAATCCGTACCTTTGCAGGCCGAAAATTATTCTTTCGGACCCTAATTTTTAAACCGTAATTTAAAAAAATGAAGACATCTGATTTTAACTTCCACCTGCCGGAAGAGCTTCTGGCCGAACATCCTTCTGAACACAGAGACGACGCAAAACTGATGGTTTTGGACCGTAAAACTGAAACCATCGAGCACAAATATTTCCGTGATGTGGTAGATTATTTCGAGGAAAAAGACCTTTTTATCTTTAATAATACCAAAGTATTCCCGGCAAGACTTTATGGAAATAAAGAAAAGACCGGCGCGAAGATCGAGGTTTTCCTTCTTCGTGAGCTTGACCGCGAAACCCGTGTTTGGGACGTTTTGGTAGATCCGGCGCGCAAAATACGTATCGGGAACAAACTTTTCTTTACTGAAGACGAATCACTTGTTGCGGAAGTTATTGACAACACCACTTCACGTGGACGTACCTTAAGATTCCTATATGACGGATCTTATGAGGAATTCCGAACCAAACTGAAAGAATTAGGTGAAACTCCACTTCCAAAATATATCAAAAGAGCCGTAGAACCCGAAGATGCTGAGCGTTACCAAACAATTTACGCCAAGCACGAAGGTGCTGTTGCTGCGCCAACGGCCGGGCTTCACTTCTCGAAAAACCTGATGAAGCGCCTTGAGATAAAAGGAATCGATTTTGCCGAAGTGACACTTCACGTTGGTCTTGGAACTTTCAATCCAATTGAAGTTGAAGACCTGAGCAAGCACAAAATGGAGTCGGAAGAAGCGATTATCGACCAGAAAAATGCGGATATCATCAACAATGCAGTAGCTGAGCAGCGACGCGTTTGTGCCGTGGGAACTACAACGATGCGCGCACTGGAAACCTCGGTATCATCAAATAAGAAAATCGGGCCTTACCACGGTTGGACGAACAAATTCATCTTCCCACCACATGATTTTGGTGTAGCCAATTCAATGATAACGAACTTTCACACGCCTAAATCTACGCTGCTGATGATGATTGCTGCGTTTGCGGGGAAAGACTTCCTGATGCATGCTTACGAAGAAGCCATCAAAAACGAGTACAAATTTTACTCGTACGGTGATGCAATGCTGATTCTTTAAGAAATTATAAATTATTGATTTTAAATTTTGGATTAAAGGAACAGACCTTTTTAATCCAAAATTTAAAATCTAAAATCTAAAATCAGGTTTGAAGGACATCCGCACCTTATCTCTCGAAGATTTACAGAAATATTTCGTAACGCTCGGTGAAAAACCATTCCGTGCGAAGCAGGTTTATGACTGGCTGTGGAGTAAGAATCTCCACTCCATCGAGGAGATGACGAATCTTTCGAAAGAGTTGCGGGAGAAAATTGCGCTTGAATATACCATCAACCCGATTTCGGTTGACCTTCTGCAAAAATCCAAGGACGGAACCATTAAAAACGGCGTGAAACTTCACGACGGTCTATTGGTAGAATCTGTTCTCATCCCTACAGAAACGCGCACCACCGCTTGTGTCTCATCACAGGTGGGATGTTCGCTCAACTGTGAATTCTGCGCTACTGCAAAACTGAAAAGGATGCGGAACCTAGAAGTTGCGGAAATCGTAGATCAGGTCGCACTTATCGATCAGCAAAGCAAAATGTATTTTGATCGGCCGCTCTCCAATATCGTTTTTATGGGCATGGGCGAGCCTATGATGAACTATAAAAACGTGGTGGAAGCCATCAGGAAAATCACTACACCCGAAGGTTTAGGCATGTCACCAAGACGGATCACGGTGTCAACCTCGGGCATACCGAAAATGATAAAGATGCTAGCGGACGAAAATCTGCGTGTGAACCTGGCACTCTCACTCCATTCTGCTATCGAAAGAACCCGGAACGAAATAATGCCTTTTTCTGAAAAGTTTCCACTGACGGAAATCATGGAGGCATTGCAGTATTGGTATCAAAAAACCGGCAATCCGGTCACTTACGAATATTGCGTTTGGGGTGGAATAAATGATGATGACGAACACATTAAAGCCTTGATCAGGTATTCTAAAAAAGTACCGTCAAAAGTAAATTTGATTCAGTATAACCCGATTGGTGAAGGAAAATTTGATCACAGAAGTGTGGAAGCCGAAGAAAGGTACGTCCGCGAACTTTCAAACGCAGGAATCAACGTGCTTGTGCGCCGCAGCCGCGGTGGCGATATAGATGCGGCATGCGGACAGCTTGCCAATAAAGCCGGTGACTGATGTTTTCGCACAAGGGTAAAACCCGCACAGAAAAGCACAATCTTGCGATCGCTTCACTTTTAAGTTTTGTGGCCGGGCTTGTGAATGTTGTCGGTTTCTTCTCTGTAAATACGCTCACAACCAACGTTACCGGTCATTTCGCATTCTTTATTGATGAAGCTTTTCACAGGAATATCTATCTGGCATTTAACGCCGCATTTTACGTCTTTTCCTTTTTCGTCGGCGCATTTTTCTCAAGTTTCGTAGTAGAAATTTACCTCCGCCGGCGTGAGAATCTAATGTACGTAATTCCAACACTGGTTGAAGCATTTATTTTAATTGGCATCGGTCTGTCGGGCAGTTGGCTGGTGGAAAACAATCCGGATATTGTGGCTTTTGCGCTTTTATTCGCGATGGGAATGCAGAATGCACTGGTGACCACCATTTCGAATGCAGTGGTCCGAACAACCCATCTCACCGGACTTTTCACCGATATGGGCATAGAATTTTCCCAACTTTTCTTTTACCGTGACCGGGCCAACCGCATTAAACTATTAAAATCAATCAGGCTGCGTCTAACAATCATCTGGATGTTTTTTGCAGGCGGTATTGCGGGTGGTTATTTGCATTCCGAATTCGGATTAAACGCCCTTCTGTTCGGTGCATTTCTTCTGTTAGCCGGCCTTCTTCTCGATTTTATTAAAATCCGTATCTTGCTCAGAAGACATGCAAACAATGTATAGACTGTTCATTTTCTCCTTCCTTTTTCTTCTACAGAGTTTCACGGCACAACAGACCAGATTTTTTAAACTAAAAAAGTATGAAACCGCAGCTTTTAGCGACACACTGAAAGAAAATTCGGGTCTGAGTTTCTTTAATGGCAAACTTTACACAATCAATGATGGAGGGAACTCATCCGAAATTTTCGAGATTGATCCAAAGTATGCAAAAATTAAAAGCAGCTTTCAAACATCAGTAAAAAACGTGGACTGGGAGGCCATTGCGAGTGATTCTGTTTCGCTGTACGTTGGTGACGTCGGAAACAACGCCGGCACGCGGAAGGATTTGAAGATATATAAATTCGCGGCGGACAGCCTGCGGACTTCCGGTTATCAGCCTAAAATCATTTCATATTACTATCCGGAACAAACCGATTTTACAAGGCGTATAATCAACAATGATTATGATGCAGAAGCGATGATTTTCCTGAACGGTAAAATCCATATTTTCACTAAAGAATGGGCTTCCAGGGCGACAAGTCATTACATCATCGATCCAACTTTAAAGTTTTCCCAGCCAGCCCAGAAAACTGAATCGTACAACACCGGTTTTGTGGTGACTGACGCTGAGTATTACGAAGGCAAACTGTATCTCATTGGTTATACAAAATCTACCGAAGTTTATCTGATGGTATTTGAAGAAACTCAACCGGGAATGTTTTTCGGCGGTCCAGTCAGGAAATATTATCTCGGGTCATCAGTCACCCTGGGGCAAATTGAAGGTATTGCGGCTGATGACCACGGACTTTATATTTCCGGCGAAGAATTCCGGCATCCGATGGGAAAGGTGAAACCGCGGTTGTATTTTGTACCGCATGAAAAACTGAGATAAGTTCGATGGCATTTGGGCTGCTTTGATTCTCAAAAAGTCCTCAGCTGACTTGATTTTAATTATATTTGTCATCATTTTTAAATAACCCCCTTTACCAGACATTTTGTGGCCAATACCGTAGAAGAAATCCGAACGCCCATTGCTGCGGAAATGAAACTTTTCGAGCAGAAGTTTTACGAATCCATGAAGAGTAATGTTCCGTTGCTCGACAAGGTAACGCGGTTTATTGTGACCACAAAAGGCAAACAGATGCGTCCGATGTTCGTGTTTCTATGTGCAAAACTGGTCGGGGAGGTGAACGAAAAGACCTTTCGTGGGGCATCAATGATCGAACTGATCCACACCGCAACACTTGTACATGATGATGTGGTAGATGAAAGTTTTAAACGCCGGAACTTCTTCTCGATCAATGCCCTATGGAAAAACAAAATTGCAGTTTTGGTGGGCGATTATCTGTTGTCAAAAGCGGTGCTTTTGTCTACAGACCATAAGGATTTTGATTTGCTTGCGGTAATTTCGCGCACGATCAGGGAAATGGCGGAAGGCGAGCTCCTGCAACTCGAAAAAGCGCGAAAACTTGATATCACGGAAGACGTTTACTACGAAATCATCCGGCAAAAAACGGCTACGCTGATTGCAGCCTGTTGCGAAATCGGTGTATTATCAAACGGTGTAGACGAAGCTTTAGGCAAAAAAATGATGGAATTCGGCACACTCACAGGCATGGCATTCCAGATCAAAGACGATCTTTTCGATTATCTCACTTCAAATTTTATTGGAAAACCTGTCGGCATCGATATCAAAGAGCAGAAAATGACGTTGCCGCTCATTTATACATTGAGTAATGCAACTCCCGAGAACCGGAAATATTACTTAAATACAATCCGCCGCTATAATAATGACACGAAACGTGTAAAGGAACTTATTGCGTTCGTGAAATCGTCCGGAGGGCTCGATTATGCGGTCGATGTGATGAAAAATTACCAGTTGCGGGCAAAGAATATTCTGGATGAATTCCCCGATGGTGAGGCGAAACAGTCTTTAATGTTGATGCTAGATTACGTGATTGAACGTAAGTTTTAATTACCCTTTTTCAATAACTCCTGCAAATGCTGTGCGTTTTTCAGCGCTGCTGTTCCCCAGGTATTATTAAAAAAGACATAGACATCGCGGTCACTTCCTTTGATTTTTTCGGCTAAATTCTGCAATTCAGCGTCGGTGTATTCAGATTTAAACATTACCGGCACGCCATGCAGGCGATAATAAGCTGTTTTTTCGTGATTTGTAATAAATTCATCACTGATTCCTTTCGGATAGCTCACGCCTGAAAATATGAGGTTGTTTTGTTTTAATATTTCAAATATATCCTCGCGCCACCAGCTGCTGTGCCTGAATTCGATAACATTCAGATAGTTGGAATTAACTGTACTGAGGACTTTTTGAAGATTTTCTTCACTATAATGATATGACGGAGGCAACTGAAACAAAAATCCCGCAAGTTTTTTCCCCAAACCTTCAGAAATATAATCGCAGAAAGCTGAAACTTCCTGCATGGTACTCTCGAGTTTAAGGATGTGCGTAATGGTTTTGGGAATTTTAATGAAGTAACGGAAATCCTCGTGTACCGCTGACCGCCACTTTTCAAGCGTTTGTTGCCGCGGTTTCCGATAGAATGTTGAATTGATCTCTACAGCATTGAACTTTGTAGAATAAAATGTGAGCTGTTCCTTCCCCGGCAGTTCTTCCGGATAGAAAATTCCTTTCCAGTCCCGGCCTGTGAAGCCGGAACAGCCCACATATATTTTATTCTTCATATTTGACGATAGCTGATGTGAGTGCTTTCCATTGAAATTCACTGGCGATCAGCATTCCGCCAAGTGCGACGATATTATTACGAACTTTTTCAATCATACCCACATCATCTTTATTAGGCACCTCGTTACGTCCGTGAACTTCTGCAATGACTTCGCGGCCTATGCGTTTTACAAGGAAATTCGATGTGGCTTTTGGGTCAAAGAAATGAGCGACGTGGTCATCCGGTTTTGTAGGGTTTGCGCAGGGCCGGACACGGATGTACACACACTCGTTATGCGCATCAGATTCTTCTTCGATATGCTCGATCTGTACCCAATCATAACCGTCACCCGTCTTATTGTGTAATCCGGGAGTTTTGATGCAAAAATAGTCCCCTCTTTTCGGTTCTTCGAGAAGGATTTCACCGTTACCGTCACGAAGCGAAAATTCAGCTTTTTCCTCACCTGCATAGAGCTCCCAGGAGTTCATGGCGAGAAATCTTTTCTTTACGGTTTGAAAATGCGCGATGGCGAGTTCTTCAGTTTCCAGCTCAATTTTGGAGGAAACATCGGTGGTTGCACCTGTTTGTTGTTTTGGGATTTTTTCGTCCATTGGTGTGTCAGTGTAGGTTACTTTGCGAATTCTTCCACAATTCTTTTGTTAAAGGCGGGAAGGTCAGCGGGTTTACGGCTCGTCGTCAGATTACCGTCTGTCACCACTTCCTCATCCACCCAGTTTGCCCCGGCGTTTTTGAGGTCAATTGCAACTGCTGCAAAAGAAGTCATTTTCTTGCCTTCAACCACGCCAGCGGTAATCAAGGTTTGTGGACCGTGGCAGATCGCCGCGACAGGTTTATCTGCACTGAAAAACTCCTTTACAAATGCTACTGCATCATCGTCCGCCCGTACTGCATCGGGATTAATGACACCGCCAGGAAGCAAAAGTGCGTCATATTTTGAAGCATCTGCATCAGACACCGTGCGGTCAACTTCTACAGAATCGCTCCATTCATGATCTTTCATCGATTTAATTTTTCCGGACTTAAGGGAAACGATTTCTACATCAGCACCTGCTTCTTTCAGTGCTTTTACCGGACTCTCAAGTTCTGACTGTTCATAGCCGTCAGCTGCTAAAACTGCAATTTTTTTGTTCGTAAGGTTTGCCATATTTAATATTTTAAAAAAAGGCTGCAAAAATATTGCCGCCTTTATTGCCAAAATTAAATGTGCCCACGTTTGACGAATTTTTAACGCATTTTTAAATTATTTCACATTTAAATCCACATTATTGAGCCTAAGTGAATTTAAAATGACCGAGACTGAACTTAAACTCATAGCCGCTGCAGCGATCATCGGACTTAGCAAAATTCCAAAGAAAGGGTAGAGGAGACCAGCCGCCACCGGAATACCAAGTGTGTTATAAATGAAGGCGAAAAACAGATTCTGCCGGATGTTTTTTACAAGATTTTCACTTAGGATCCGGGCTTTTGCCACGCCGGTGAGATCACCTTTCAGTAAAGTAATTTCTGAGCTTTCAATTGCCACATCTGTTCCCGTTCCCATCGCGATACCTACGTTTGCCTGTGCGAGGGCTGGAGCATCATTGATTCCGTCACCCGCCATCGCGACTATTTTTCCGGACTCCTGCAGGGATTTTATCCTTTCAAGTTTATCCTGCGGAAGCTGGGATGCATAAAACTTTTCAATACCGAGTTCTGCAGCGACGGCGGCAGCGGTCTGCTCGTTGTCACCGGTCATCATGATGACCTCTATGTTGTGCTTCCGCAGATACTTCAGTGCTTCTTTTGAGGTAGATTTTATCTTGTCGGAAAAACTTAAGAATCCGTAAACTTCGGTACCTTTCGTCAGGTAAGAAACGGTTTTGGCGTCCATCTGCATTTCCGTCACACGCTCGCGCACAGCCGCAGGAATTTCGATGTCAAACTGTTTAAGGAGTGCTTCATTACCGAGCAGAATTCGGTCCTGACCGATTATGCCTTTTATGCCTTTCCCTGAAATATTCTCAAAACCTTCAACTTTCGCAAACGTAAGGTTCTGCTTTGCAAATTCGGTTAAAACTGCATTTGCGAGCGGATGTTCAGAGTTTTGATTTAATGCGGCTGCCAAATGTAACACACTTTGCTGATCACCTGACGTTGAATAAATATGATCAAGGCTCGGTTTTCCTTCGGTAAGTGTGCCGGTTTTATCGGTTATAAGAATTTCTACTTTGTTCATCTGTTCCAGCGCCTCGGCATTTTTAATCAGAATCCCATTTCTGGCACCTTTACCGATTCCAACCATCAAACTCATCGGTGTAGCCAGACCCAGGGCACACGGACACGCGACGATAAGCACAGCGACAGAGTTTACTAGCGCTTTGATCAGCCTGTCTTCGCCGCCAAAAATGAACCAGGCAATGAATGTTAGAACTGCCACCGCGATCACGGTCGGGACGAATATCCGCGAAACTTTATCCACAAGCGTCTGAATTGGTGCACGGCTTCGGCTTGCATCCTGCACCATCCTGATGATGTGCGCAAGCAAAGTCTCATCGCCTACCTTTTCGGCAGTCATCAGGAAAACGCTGTTTCCGTTAATAGTTCCCGAAGTCACTTTGTCTCCGGATTTTTTCTCTACCGGAATCGGTTCACCAGTGATCATACTTTCATCGATACTCGAACTGCCGTCTGTAACCTTACCATCAACAGGTACTTTTTCGCCCGGCTTTACGCGAAGTATATCGCCGACCCTGATTTCTGAAAGCGGAACTTTCTTTTCAGTGCCATTCACCATTAAATTAGCTTCATCGGGCGAAAGATTCATCAGTTCCTTGATTGCATTTCCTGTTCGTCGGTGTGCTGCGGCGTCCATTAGCTGGCCTAAAATAACCAGCGTAAGAATTACGCAGACGGCTTCAAAATAGAGTGGTGCGCCTCCGCCATGACCCATCTCAGGAGGGAAAATGTTCGGGAAAAGCAGCGCGATAAGGCTGAATAGAAACGCTGCACATACACCCAACGCAATCAAACTGAACATATTCAGGTTCCAGGTCCTGAATGAATTCAAGCCGCGTTTTATAAGGAACCAGCCGGCATAAAAAAGTACGGGCAGCGAGAGAACTAATTCTATAAATCCGCGGACTTTTGGATCCAGTTGCAGATCAATGATCATTCCGCCCATTGAAAGAAGGAAAACCGGCAACGTGAAGGCAAGAGCAATGAAGAATTTACGTTTTAACAACTGATAAGTTCCGTCATCTTCGGCTTCACCTTTCGCCGGAATCTGCACCAGATCCATTCCGCAGACCGGGCAGCCGACATTTGAATCATAAACCCTGTCACCCTCGCAATACATCGGGCAATAGAACTTACCGGCGTTCTTGTCAGAATTTATTATTGGTTTAAGAACATCTGCAGGAGCATGAGCATGAGAATGTGAATTGGTCTGAGAGGCTGCTTTGAGGAGTTCCTCGTCAATCTTTTCCAAATGCATGTGGCAGACGGGGCAGCCAATATCTGAATCATAGGTTTTGTCACCTTCACAGAACATCGGACAAAAATATTCGCCCAGTTTATCATTAAAACTTTCCGGAAGATTGGTTTTGGAGAAAGTGACCGGCTTGTTTTGGTAATCTGCACGTTCCTCGATCGGGACCAGAAACATATTGCAGACCGGGCAGCGTTTTCCGGGTGTGAAATATACTTTTTCTCCTTCACATTCCATCGGGCAGTAGTAAACGGAGCTTGGTGAAATACGTTCAGAAGGTGGCGTGTGATTATGATGATTGTGGTTTTTCATAGAATCTTTTTTTCAAAGTTCGTGAAAGCACGCTGAAAACAGTTATAAATTTCAGGAACAATCTTATAGAATTCAGACTTGGTCTAGCGGAAACCGCTTCTGCGCTTTTATTTTTCTAAAATCGGATGGTGTGAAACCGGTGACCGTCTTAAACTGCGCTGAAAGATGCTGAACACTTCTATAGCCAAGCTTTCCGGCGATCTCGGTGAGCGAATCTTCGCCATACGAAAGCAGTTCCTTTACCTTTTCGATTTTTTGAAGTATAAAATACTGCTCGAGCGTGGTGGTTTCCAGCTGCGAAAAATTTTTAGAAATACTGCTGTAATCTTTGTTCAGATGTGTAGCGAGCGATTTCGACAGCAGAAAATCCTCAGAAATATCCAGCGAGTCAACTGTGAGGATGATGAACGTTTTCACCCGCTCGATTTCCTGGCGGGCGATATCTTCCAGAAGTTCGAAGCCGTTTGCATTTAATGCAGCTTCCACCATCATACGCTCAGCACCGGTCACTTCCCTCACGGTCTCAAGTTCTCCCAAATCAGCGGACAAAAGTTGAATTCCGGCATCGGCAAAAATTCGCTGCACCGCAGTGATGCAGCGGCCGCAAACCATATTTTTAATGAATACTTTCATCCTCGCTGCTCTTCAGCCGGTCTGCGATAAACTCTATTTTGGTTTTACCGTGAGGAGTGGGTTTGCCGTCCTCACTCACGCCTACGAAGATGATCTTTTCGATGGTGATAATAGTCTGCCGCGTCATCATATTCCGGACTTCGCAATAAAGCGTGATTGACGTACGGCCGAATTCCGTCGCTTCGATGCCGATTTCTATAATGTCGCCCTGCTTTGCCGAACTGATGAAGTTGATCTCAGAAATATACTTCGTCACGCACCGCGGTGTCTCCAGCTGAACGATTGCATAAAGCGCAGCTTCTTCATCAATCCACTGCAGAAGGCGGCCGCCGAAGAGCGTATGGTTTGGGTTAAGGTCTTCCGGTTTGATCCATTTTCGGGTATGGTAATTCATCTCGTAATTTTAATGTAAAATTACGGGAATGCGTTGAACTTTAGGTAAAATTAGCTGGCAATAAAGTTTTTTAAGCCGAAACTTCACTTATAAGGTGCTGTAAAGACTTAGATTATAATAAGTCAAAGTAAGTGCGTAAAAGCTCAGCTTCATCTTGTAAAGACCAATTTATTGTCCTTCGACATTTCTTCATCGATCCGATAGCCTTCCAGATTAAAGCCTTTCACTTCGTCCAGTTTCTGGATACTGTTTTCAGCGCAGTAACGAACCATCAGGCCACGCGCATGTTTTGTATAAACCACGATGGTTTTCGGTTTGCCGGATTTCATTTCGTAAAAATCGAAATCGATAACGGGTGCTTTCAGCTTCTTTTTGTCGAGAACTTTAAAGTATTCGTTGCTGGCCAGATTAAGGATGATGTCTTTTGATTTCAGCTCACTGTTGAACTGTTCTGTGATCCGGTGTCGCCAGAATTCGTACAGGTTTTTGTAGTTTTCGAATTCGAAATTCCGACCCATTTCAAGGCGGTAGAGCATTATTTTATCTGAAGGTTTCAGCAAACCGTACAAACCCGAAAGTATGCGGTAGTTTTTCTGCAGATATTTTATGGCATCGGCGTCTAAAGTTTTTGCGTCAAGTCCGCGATAGACTTCGCCGGTAAAAGCATACAGTGCGGCTGACGATTCTTTACTTGCCGGCTTTGGCGTCCACTGCTGGTTTCGTTCCCAGTTTTCATCGGCAAGTTTCGCAGATATTTCCATCAATTCAGACAGTTGGCGCGGAGTTTTTTCCTTTAAATAAGAATGTATCAAAGTTGCTTCCTCAATGAACGCCGGAGTAGTGGGTTTCAGCAGATCGCTTTTATAGTCCATGCTCATCAGTTTCGCGGGAGAGGTTACTATCTTCATTTATAAATATTAATTTTTCTGATATAATTCTTTGAAATGAGTGGAAATCCCGCGTCCCGACCTGAGTGGAGCTCTTTGCCGTTTACAAAACGGCAAAAGCGGGAACGGAGGGCGGATAAGACGCCCAAAAACTACAACTCGCCTTTGCCCTGACGAATGATTTCGGGCTCGCCAGTGGTAAGGTCTATAATGGTGGAAGCAACATTGTCTCCGAAGCCAGAATCGATCACGATGTCTACCAAATGGTCGAATTTTTCAGCGATAAGTTCGGGATCGGTCGAATATTCGATGACCTCATCTTCATCTTTTACGGACGTGGAGGCGATTGGATGACCCAGTTTCTCGACAATCATCTGCGGAATCATGTGGTCCGGTACACGAATTCCGACCGTTTTGTTGCCTTTATAAGCAAGTGGGAGACTTTTACCGGCTTCGAGAATAAAGGTAAAGGGTCCCGGGATTTTGCTTTTAAGGAATCTGAAAACCGGTGTATCAATCGGCCGGGTGAATGTAGAAAGGTGCCCGAGATCATTGCAGATAATAGAAAACTGAGCTTTTGCGAGCTTTAATTTTTTTATTGCAGCGAGCCTTTCCATCGCCCGGATATCAAAAATATTACAGCCAAGTGCGTAAACCGTATCAGACGGGTAGATGATGAGCCCGCCACTGTTCAGTGTTTTCACCACTTCATCGATCAGGTTTTCCTGAGGATTATCCGGATGTATTCTGATAATTTTTGCCATATTCAAATTTACAAAAAAGCCTTGAATTTGTTCCTCAGCAATTCCTCACAAAGAAAGAGAACCACTTTTGTGATTCTCTTTGCTTAGTAGTCCGCTTGGGCGGAACCCGAACGTGCGTTCGCCGCGGCGAATATGAGCCCTCCATCAGCCATAAAAAAAGAGAACCACTTTTGTGATTCTCTTTGCTTAGTAGTCCGCCGCGGCGGAACCCGGACGTGCGTTCGCCGCAGCGAATATGAGCCCTCCATCAAACAAAAAAAAGAGAACCACTTTTGTGATTCTCTTTGCTTAGTAGTCCGCCGCGGCGGAACTCGAACATGCGTTCGCCGCGGCGAATATGAGCCCTCCATCAAACAAAAAAAAGAGAACCACTTTTGTGATTCTCTTTGCTTAGTAGTCCGCCGCGGCGGAACTCGAACGTGCGTTCGCCGCGGCGAATATGAGCCCTCCATCAGCCATAAAAAAAGAGAACCACTTTTGTGATTCTCTTT
>NZ_JACSPS010000002.1:439253-449750 GCF_014837035.1 Kaistella pullorum
TCCGCTGCAGCGGAACCCGAACGTGCGTTCGCCGCGGCGAATATGAGCCCTCCATCAGCCATAATAAAAGAGAACCACTTTTGTGATTCTCTTTGCTTAGTAGTCCGCTGCGGCGGAAACCCGAACGTGCGTTCGCCGCGGCGAATATGAGCGCTCCATCAGCCATAAAAAAAGAGAACCACTTTTGTGATTCTCTTTGCTTAGTAGCGGGGACACGACTCGAACGTGCGACCTCCGGGTTATGAGCCCGACGAGCTACCTACTGCTCTACCCCGCGATATTGTGATGCAAATATACGACATTTTCCTTAAGTTCCAAATTTATTTGAAAATTCTTTATTTAAAGGTGTTTCGAGAATTTCGGGAGTAAAAGTTAAGCCTTATGAACTAGCGAGTTAAACGGCTGTGACCTTCAATTAAAAATATTTGCTGCGCATTTTTTATATTTGAACCATGACAGACCTTCCCGGACAAGCCATTCACGATTATTTTGTAAAGAACACCAAAAAGAAACTTTTCGTGCACGACGAATTCGGGCCGAAAGTAGAGATGCCGCTGCCGGTTTATTTCCGTGATTTCTATGAAATGCCGGAACTTGAACAAAAAGCACTAAAACTATGCACCGGAAAAGTGCTCGACATCGGGGCGGGCGCGGGCTCACATGCGATCGAACTGCAGAACCTGAAGTTCAACGTTACAGCCCTGGAAATTTCAAATGCGGCTTGTGACGTAATGCGTGCACGCGGCGTGGAAAATGTTGTTTGTGATGATATTTTTGAGTATTCAAACGAAAAATTTGACACTTTACTGCTTCTGATGAACGGTATCGGACTTTGCGGCACGTGCGAAGGATTTATAAAATTTCTTAAGCATGCCGAGAAGCTGCTGTCACCCGGCGGACAGATAATCTTTGATTCTTGTGATATCGCGTATATGTACGAGGATCTTCCGCGACCCGAACATTATTACGGTGAAGTGAAGTGCTGCTACGAATATTCACGGCAAAAAACTGAATGGTTTCATTGGCTTTATCTGGATTTTGGTACAATGTCAATGATTGCAAGAGCTGCCGGCTGGAATGTGGAACGTATCGCCGAAGACGAAAATAACCAGTATCTGGCAAGACTGACCCGCCGGATTTAAAAAAAGCAAAAACCCCGAAGCTGCTGCCCGGGGTTATTAATTAACTAAAGTTCGTGATTACATTCGCTCCGGAATCAGTTCTTCTTCTTCGGCACCATAGAGATACCGTTCTTTGCTGTCATCGAGCTCGTTCATCCAGTCGGTGTGATGTTCCCCGGCCATCGTGCCGGTCACCACACTTTGGTAGGTCTTGTCGCGGTAGGTCAGTATGTTTTCTTCCTTGTCTTGCAGCCATTCTTTTAGCATTGCCGCCACTTTATCCAGATTGAAGTGAGGATAATCGGACAGTGCCAATAAATCTTTGATGTAATCGGTTTGAAAATCGACATTATCAAAACTGGTTTTCAGTGTACTGTTTCGCTCCAGCCATTTATCAATATCAAGGCGCCTTTCAGCTTCGCCGGGAAGTTCAAATCTTTCCATCATGTAATCTCTCGCGAGCCAGGCCTGCGTATCAAACATATTAAAAGTATAATACTGATCCTGCATTCCCAAATAAATTAATTGAGGCAGTGCATTGAAGAATACACCTTTGTAGAGATTGTCAGGATAGAGGTTGTTTCTTGTTTTTAAACGGAGTTCGTCCGGGAGGAAGGGAAATTTATGCTGGTAGCCGGTGCACATGATCACCGCATCAAAATCTTCACTGCTGCCATCTTTGAAATAGGCGGTGTCACCTTCAAAATGCGTAACTAACGGAACCTCTTTGATGCCGTCGGGCCAGTTGTGACCGATCGGGTTGCTTCTGTAGCTCAGTGTAACCGATTTTGAGCCATGCTTATAACACTGGAGTCCAATATCCTCGGCAGAGTAGCTGCTTCCTATCAATAAAATATCGCGGTCCCTGAACTGATCAGCGCCCCGGAAATCATGCGCATGCATCACGTTTCCGCCAAAACCTTCGATCCCTTTGAAATACGGCATATTGGGCGTTGAAAAATGTCCGGAAGCAACCACCAGATAATCAAAAACTTCTGAATAGGTCTTATTGATCTTTAAATCATCGAGTATTACCGTGAATTTTTGGGAGTCTTCATCATAACTTACCCAGCGTACCGTGGTATCAAAACGGATAAATTTACGCGCATTGCTTTTCTTAATACGTCCTTCGATATAATCGAACAGTACCGGCCGCGGAGGATAAGAGGATATGGGTTTTCCGAAATGGTCGTCAAATGAATAATCTGAGAATTCAAGGCATTCTTTCGGACCGTTTGACCAAAGGTATTTGTACATACTGCCGTGAATGGGTTCGCCGTATTTCCCTACGCCCGTACGCCAGGAATAGTTCCACATGCCACCCCAGTTGCTTTGTTTTTCAAAACAGACGATCTCGGGTATTATTTCACCTTTTGCCTTTAACGCTTCGAATGCGCGAATCTGCGCCAGACCGCTGGGTCCCGCACCGATGATTCCGATACGTTTGTACTGTAGATTTTCTGTGTTGTCCATGTAAAATATTTTAAAAAAGTTAACAGGAATGCCACTTAAAAAAGTGGATCCTTTAAAAAAATTAATGTGCTTGAAAATATCTGCGTTGCAGAGGATGAGCCGTAGCCCGCTGTCGGATTTAATTAAAAATATTAATTAAGGAATTTATCCGGCGTGAAAAATAGTAAGCATTTGTGCTAATATATGGATTATTTGCCGCAATTGCAAATAAGGGTGTGGACCAACAGGAGCGAAGCCAGAATAAACTCTATGAAAAGCGAGAATACAGGATCTATTTAGGATGACTTTTTTATAGAAGATAATAACTTTAAATTTTATCTATTCATGACAAAACAAAAAAACTCCGGAAAGAGATTTTTCCGGAGCTTATGTTAATAAGGCAGGCGTAAATAATTATTTCACTGCCACACCCGCATAATCGCTTTCGTTACCGAGTCGGTCAACTGCGCGCAAGGCTACGCTTTTTAGGTTTTTACCGTTTTTGGTCAGCAACAGTGTTTTTGACTTTTCAGCTGCCGACAGTATTTCAGTCTCCCACGTGTCACCGTATTGTGTGAAAAGCACCCATTGCCTTACCTGATCTGCCTCTCGCGAGAACCAATCTGTCTGTACGTTATTTCCGCTGCGTTTAGCTGTGATTTCAGGTTTTAAAACAGCCTTTGTTTTGATCCACGGGCTTGCAGGTACAAGCGCCGGCTCGCTGTACAGCGTTTTGAGCGTGTTCAGCATTGCCGGATTTTTTGAAATGCCATCTACACTGTAATGAATGGTGCCGGCGTTATCTTTAAGCAGATTTCTGGTGGTATGTATTTGATTCGCAATCTCGCTTGGCTTGTCACTTACGGCAATTCCGACCGTATTGAGTCCTGGCCAAAGGTGCACCTTTTTATAATTTTCCTGAATCCACCATTTCAAAAGAGACGAGAAACGCTGCTTTCCATCTTCCTTCCAGTAAAGCTGAGGAGCGTAATAGTCGCACCAGCCTTCATTGAGCCAAAGTTTTGCATCTGCGTACAACTCGTCATACTGTGAACTTCCTGTAACATCTGCAGGATAACCCGGTTTCCAGATGCCGAAAGGTGAAATTCCGAACTTGACATATGATTTTTCAGTTTTAATCTCATCGTGAATTCTTTTAATGAATTTATTCACATTTCCGCGACGCCAATCTGCGCGGCTCAGCGGTCCGCCTGAATTCTGATAGGCGCTCCACGTTCGGGTATCCGGAAAATCTTTTCCGCCATTGTATTCGCGGTAAGGGTAGAAGTAGTCATCGATATGCACTGCGTCGATGTTGTAACGTTTTACGATATCACGAATCACCGCAGAGACGTGATCCTGAACTTTTTCGTCCGACGGATCAAGCCAGTACATTCCGTTTCGGAGTCTGTAGGTTTCATTCTTCATTTTACTGGCCATGCTGGCAGAAGTTACAGGGCCGCCGGTGGTATGGTGCGCGCGGTAGGGATTAAGCCATACATGCAGTTCCATCCCGCGTTTGTGCGCCTCCGCGATCCAGAATTCCAGCGGGTCATAAAAAGGAGTAGGTGGCGTACCGGCCGAACCGGTAAGAAAATATGACCAAGGTTCGAGATCACTCTTATAAAGCGCATCGGCAGAGGGCCGTGCCTGGAAAATCACCGCGTTGAAATTAGCGTCCTGCAACATATCGAGAATCCGAATGGCTTCGGCTTTTTGCTGCTCAGACGTCAAATTGTTTTTCGATGGCCAGTTGATGTTGGCAACGGTAGCGATCCAGGCAGCACGGAATTCGCGGGTTACTTCAGGCAAATCCAACGTGAGAACTTCAGATTTTGGTTCGCTTGTTTTTGTAGGTAAGGTTTTCGCGGTTGTAACGGGTTTTTTGACAGCGGGTTTAGGTTTTGGTGTGGCACAGGAAGTAATAAAAAGCGCGCTGGCTGCAATGAGCGTATATTTAAAGTTGCGGATGTTCATAAGACAAAAATAGTATTATCTGGGAAATATGTGCACTCGTCAGTGCTTAGAATAATGGCTGAATAAATCAGCACTATTGTATCGTACTGATTATTAGTGAAGGTTTATTTAATTTACAAAAAAACTCTCCCCAAATGGAAGAGTCTTCATAATGTTAATTGAATTTTTATTGAGATCCGTCTTTCGGTTGCTGGTCCTTAAACATCTTCTCCGCCAGCTTCGAGTCGGGCGTAATAGCCATCTGCGCAGCCTGCATTTTATTCTTAAGACCGGCCACCACCATATCGTCACCTTTCATCAGCGCATCATAGCCCTCTTTGGCGACATCCGCAGGATCTGCAAGTTTGTCTTTCTCATACATTTTCGAGATTTCCATTCCCGCCTTGTGGAAGAAATCGGTGTCGGTAGGTCCGGGCAGAAGGGTCGTGATAACGATATCGCGGTCTTTCACTTCTGCACGCACCGCTTCACTGAACGATTGTACGAAGGCTTTTGTGCCGTGATAGACAGATTGCCACGCGCCCGGCATTTTGGAGGCAATGGAGGATGTATTCAGGATTTTACCGCTGCCGCGTTCAATCATGTCTTTAAGGAAATGCTTGGTCAGAATGACGAGACTGCAAATATTGAGATGGATGATCGACAGTTCCATTTCAAGTTCCGTTTCCTCAAATTTACCATACCATCCGTGTCCAGCATTATTTACTAAAACATCAACCATTAAATTTCTCCCGCGGATCTCACGGTACAGGTCATCGGCCTGCTCCATATGGAACAGATCTTTGGAAATCGTGATAACATCGATGTTACCAAGACTTTTAAGTTGTGTCTGTGCTTTTGAAAGTTCACTTTGATCGCGTGCAGCCAAGATAAGATTATGACCGTCTTTTGCGAAAAGTTTGGCAAGTTCGAGACCAATGCCGGAGCTGCCGCCCGTAATGAGTGTGTAGGTTCTTTGTGTTTCCATAAGAATATTTTTGCTATCTAATTTCGAACACAAATAATGCCACTCCATTCATTTTCAATTTATTCCAATCTGTTTTTCTGAACAAAGCCTTCACTTCCTGACGCTGTTCTGATGTGAACCCAGTCGCCGGTCGTAGCCAGCAATTTTAGCGATGTCTTCTGCTGAATGGTCAGTACAGTACCAAATGCAGTTCCCGGACCTGTTCGGATATTGCTTCCTGCTTTAATTCTGTCGACGTTCGGAATAAATACATTAAGATTTTTAGCTGCAACGCGCTTACGAAGAAATGGCCAGGGATCCACCGCGCCGCCTGCAGAATAAATTCCGAAATGAAGGTGCGGACTACCACCTTCTGCATTACCTGTGGAACCTACTGTACCTAAGGTATCGCCAGGCTCAACACGAGTTCCGGCTGTCGTCATCACACTGTCCAAATGCGCGTAGTAAAGCGAATTCCCTAAGATTCCATCGCGCAGCCACACCTGTTTCCCGCCTAAGCCTTCATTACCGGTCCGGGTTACCATTCCTTTTACGGCGGCAACTACCGCGGTACCACGCGCTGCGAAAATATCAACGCCCTCATGATTTCTCGCGCCGCCATCGCGCACGGCACCCCAAAAACTCTGCACCGCACTGTTTCCTTTGCCGACGACCGGGAATGAAAGGGAAGGTTGGGTGTATATTTTAAGGTTAAATGTACCGCTAAAGGCAATTTCGGGCTGAATGATAACTCTGTACAATCCGTTTTTTTCGATAAAGTGAGTATATGTACCGGCCTCCAGCAACGTACTTGACGACGAATTAACAGGTAAATCAGCTGGATATACATCCACAAAGATCCGAGGCTGCAGGGAATCTGGTTTTTCGGCTGCTATGACGAGCAGATCGCCACGATTAAGTTCCAGTTGGTAGGTGAGTGTATGTACGTCACTAGGTTGAAACTCGGCAATGGCAGAAAAACTGTCAGTAATGAGAAGTTTGGAGGCTGCAGCGACCTCATACTGATCCTTCCACATCGTCATCAGACTATCCGGGCCATCATAGCCGCGCTCATATTTGGCACGTGCGGAGGTTTCAAAGATATTTTTCGGAAGTTTAAAACCGTCGCAGCCCACCATTACAGACAGCAAAATTATAAAGAGAAGAAATTTGGGCACTTTAAACATTTACCTATAAATGCAAAAATTTAGCCGTGAAAACTCTTCTGTTACAGCCGGAATTTATCTTAAGAACTTGAATAAGTGAATACGTACACACTGTGTGGGAACAAATGACTAAAAGATTTTATCTTTTTAACAGTTGGCAGCGTAAATACTAAAGTTATGTTAAAAATAATACTTTAGGGGGATGGATTTATGTCAAAATTTTGAATAGTTTTGCACGCCAGCCAAAAAAATGATTTATGAAAATAACAGAAAGGTTAAATATGCACAGATTCAGTCTGTTACTGGTGACGTTTTTACTTTCTACGGTTCCGGTGATTTACGGACAAACAAAGTATATGGTTGATATTCCTGTGACACAGCAGGATTCAAGGATTCACGTCACCTTGATGTATCAGGAAAAGAATGATGCATTTGGTATGATGACGCAGGATTACCGAATCACGGTCACTAACAATACAACAGATAAACTGAAAGTCTATATCGACTACGGCGCGCGTCTGGTTTGCGGTGCGGAAAAAAGCCATAAACTTGGGCCGCTGGGCGACGGAATTACTATTGCGCCTTCACAAACGGTCGGAAAACCTTATGGAAGTGATGGTATTGGTTCTGCAGTAAGGCTTACTGCCGGCGCCTGTCCCAGAGAATCGTGGAAGCAAATGGGGGAGGACGAGAAAGGCAGCGCACTCTACAGCATGATTTCTACTGTATATTACCGGATTGTAAAAATTGAGAATATATCAGAAAAAGAACGCTCTGCAGCGGAAGCAAAAAAGCAAAAGGCCGAGGAGGAGCTTAGAAAAAAAGCAGAAGCTGAACAGAAACAGAAAGCGGCAGCCGAAGAGCGCGAAAGACTGCAGCGTGAAAACACTACCAAAACAGCGCAGAATACTGCTATCAGTGAAAGAACTGCTATGTCCACCGCCGGTTCAGTGGGGTCGTCTAATGCCCCGGCCGCGAATCTGTCGGAGAAAGTAAAAGTTAACGGAGAATATGTGCAGGTTTATCGTGAGAACGGCGTTCCTTATGTAAGAAGAGCAGACGGCAGTACGCATCAGACTACCGAAAATGCATTCAACCAGATCTCGAAGATTTCAAATGCAGCGAAGTCCACATCAAGTATTGCACAGCAGCAGGAACTCTATCAACAGCGAATCGCCGCACAGCAAGCCGAATACCAGCGTAAAGCGGCCGCAGATAAGCTCTATGCCCAGCAGCGTGATGAAATCATCACACAGGGTGTAAGTGAGATGGCTAACCTTATCGGCGGCATCATGCAATATAACCGGGCAGAAAAGGAGCGTCAGCAAGCTATCGCCGAGCGACGTGCGGAGGCGGAAAGACAGCGTCAGCATGAGCTATATATGATGCAGACAAACCGCAGGGATGCTTTTGCGATACTGCCGGCCACAGATATTCCGCTGGTTTCTAAGGAAAAAGCCTCCAATCTCTACTTCTTTATCTATGCTCACAACGACCTGAGTAGCGAGTATGGTGCATCGGCTTATGTTTCGAATGTTTTCGAAGTCGGGAAGTACAGGGATGGCACACGGGCCTATACTGCTAAGGTTAAAAATGAAATTGAGAACCTTACCCCTTACAGTGAAGTTCTGCATGGATACTATTATACATATGATGAGGCGGCGAATACGCGAAACAATCTTATCCGCGCACTGAAAAGCACCGGGATGCGTGTTGAAGAGGTGCAATATAAAGGTAAACCGGGTCAACACAGCCCGGAGGAGATAAAGGGAGCGCCGCAACCCACGTTTGGAACGGTGATTTCCGACGAGAACACACAATCGGTCGCAGTACCTGAAGAAAAAGTGAAGAAGCAGGTTGAAAAAAGCAATTACGGAACATTAATTAAATAATAAAACATGAGAATCCTTTTACTTTATATATTTCTGTTAATGAACGGTTTTGCCGCGGCCCAGAATGCAGTGGCTGAGCTTAAATTCGAAGAAGCAGAAATTGCCTTTAATAACCGGGATTTTGAGCAGACCATCGAAAAAGTGAATGAGTTTGAAAAGGTACTTGGCGGGATGACGGATAAATCTTTGTATCTGCGCATTGTATCTCAGAAAAATCTTTTTAACCCCTACAGTTTTTACGCTGACGAAGAGCAGTACAACCTTTATGTATCTTTGGATAACAACATTAAAAAGTACCTGAAAGCGACCGAAAAGAACGGGCTGGATGATAAATTCAAAGAAATATATGCGGAGGGGGAAAGCCTTAAAAAAATGAATCTGATCAAAGATAAAAAGGCCTGGCTGAAAGAGAAAAAACGCAGGGAAGATGAAACCGAGGCCAGACGTAAATATGAGGAGGAACTCAGGGAGGAATGCAAGAATAACTTTAAAGAATATACCCTCGAGCGCTTACGGACAGGAGTGAGCATCGAAGAATTTCAAGCACAATATCCTGATATCCTTACCGGCAAGTATAAATCGGCAAAAGTAAGCGAAGGATCACAGGGATCAGCAGTGTACATTTACTATTCAAAAAATATCAACTTTGAGGATAAAAAGAATTTTGTCTTTCCTTACAACGCTACCACCGGCAAACCCATTTACGACAAGACTGTCCACGCTGTCTTCGTGCAGGACGGGACGGTCGTGGGTTTTCAGAAACAGGTTCTTTACTATAACAGTCAGGGGGAAGGAAACCTCGACATGAACAGTGCGCAGGCGGCGTTATTTCAGCATATTCAGGAGCAAAAGGATACTCTTCAGAACTGTGCGAACGATATAAAATATTCATCTCCAGAAGGGCAGGATATGTGGTCTTTTGATGGTAAAAACATAACGCTTTTCCGCGATGTCTATAAGGATGAAAAGGGTAAACGTTGGAAAATGTCACTGACGACACGTGTACTAAAAACAAAATAAATAATAGAAACTATGAACATGAAGAAATTAGTAGCGTTAGTAGCGCTGGCCGCATCAACTTTTGCCTCCGCGCAGGAATTAAGTCTCACCGGTGGTGTCTCAAAAATTGACGAAAGATCAGAAGGTGAACAGTTTAATCACAGCTATGGGCCGATGGTAAAATTTAATTACGTGCAGTGGATTGCGCTGAATGACGCAAGATTTTCCATCAACCCAGGCCTCAGCGCAGGTTTTTATACTTCAAAGCTGGACGAGACTGAAGATCAGCTTATGCTGTCATACGTGTCGTTACCCGTTGAACTGGTGTATAAAGTGAAACCTGTAGGAAGCAGTTTCTTTGTGTCTGCGGGCGGTTATTTCAGCTATCTTATAGGGGCTGAAACCGACCGGGGAGAACTGAAAATCAACGATGGAGACTATTCTTATAAGAACACGGATTATGGAATCAATGTAGGAGTGGGTTATGTATTTGAGAAAGGACTTACTTTGAGGGCCGGATATACCAAAGGGTTAGCTAACATTCTGAATTATCCTGAAGGAGAAACGGACAGTTACATCAAGAACTCCAACTTTGGCCTTACAATAGGTTATATGATTTTTAGAAAGAGAATTTAGAATAAAAATTTTATTGCTGAAAAAGAGAGGGTTGCGCACCTTCTCTTTTATTTTAAACAGTCCGCAAATTTTGCGTAATAACCCAGTTTTAGCCGACAGCTAAAAAAGGCAGAGGCCCTGCTAAAGGTGATTTCGAGGCTCAAACAAAAATAGCTGACCTGTTTCCAAAGGAAATTCTAGTTTTTCAAAAGAAGTACGACCAGCGCAAGAAGGGCCGGCACGGCCTGAGTTACAAATATTTTCTTACTCGCCGTGAGTGCACCGTATGTTCCCGCCACGACTACGCAGGTGAGAAAGAAAATGGCGAT
>NZ_JACSPS010000002.1:449850-850999 GCF_014837035.1 Kaistella pullorum
TAAAGATGCTCGAGAGCAACAAGTCCGATCAGGATTTTTGACAGAAGTTCCATGATGATTGTTTTTAATGAAATGTAGTTTTAACATGCAGGCTGCCCGAATGTCAGCATATTGTTATCTGGATCCAATACGGAAAATTCCTTCTGACCCCACGGTTTCAGCTGTAGTTTTCCGTTCGGATAAATGCTTACATTTTGATCTGAATAAGATTGATACAGCCTTTCAATATCATTGGTGCGAAGGTAAATCTGCCCGTAATTATAGCCGTGAAATACTTCTATAGCAGTTGCAAATTATTCAATGCATTAAAATATGGCCCTAAAATAAGTATCCCTGCGGCTAAAGCTAACTTAATTGAACTTTTTAACATTTTGTGGTGAAATATTAAAACTATGTTAAACTGTTACACGCACGATGCTCAGTGTGGGCTTAATATATCCCTGGACAGCAATATCAAAAAGTACCTGAAAGCGTCAGAAAATCTAATCCTTCCGCGCCGGCGCTTGCACAGCAAAGCGGCATGTACATAGACAGTGTCACCCAGAATAAACTGAATGTTTCTGTAAGTGAAGACTCTGCGGAAATCACTGGGTGGAATTCCCAGGTTAAATTTCAGATAGATGCAGCCGGCAGGCTCATTTCTCAATACGGCTCGGTACTGGAAGAAAAACAGCCGGAAGAGAATCTCCCAGCTGGTTTTGTAGGCTGTATCCTTCGCAGAAGGCTACTCAGACGCGTTTTTTTTTATCAATTACCTGGTCAGCCAGCCGCCGTTCTTCACGGTGGCAATGGCGAAGGGGAAGATCCAGAATAATCCGAAGAGATAAAAGACACTGTACGGATAAGCCCAGAGTCCGTCACCCACAGGATAATTCCGGCTGAAGAAGAGCATCTGTATACTCGAGAAAATAAAGGTGCCGGTAAGTGCGGAGCTTACGTAAAGCAGCGGATGGGTAAACAGGAAATATATCATCAGAATCATCAGCGGGTAAGCCATCAGCAGCTTCATACATTGGTGAAGGAAGATAAATCGGGCCCCGGTTCTGTTGGTCTCGCGGAAACGTTTAAACATAAAACGGTTCATCTTCAACGTTTCCCTTACGTTACTCCGTCCCCAACGCGTAAACATTTTATGTAATGTTTTAAAACCGACGGGTGTATTTGTCAGGACAGCAGCGTTTCTTTGGAACTGAACATCAAGGCCCTGTTCCAGGATCAGATTGGTCATGG
The DNA here is from genome assembly GCF_014837035.1 of Kaistella pullorum. Taxonomy (GTDB): domain Bacteria; phylum Bacteroidota; class Bacteroidia; order Flavobacteriales; family Weeksellaceae; genus Kaistella; species Kaistella rhinocerotis. The sequence goes on from NZ_JACSPS010000002.1 coordinate 451,081, forward strand.
CCCTGTCTTCCCCGATGGTGGCGTAATTACCCATGAATTTCTGATTCATCCACTCCTCCAGGCAGTTATCCACAGCATCGCGGCGGTAGGCCGACAGCGCGCCGGGCGTACAGAGAACAAATCCCAGGGAACTTTCGGCAGCCCTCATAAACTCGAAACTGAATACGAAGCTTACGTTCAGCATGCGCGGGATCATACCCTGATTACGGTTTAGCACCTTGACATTTCCGGCTACGGCGCCACATTTTTCATTTACCGCGAACGGACTCAGAAGATTGCGGAGGGTATCGGGTTTTACGACAGAATCTGAATCAATGGTCACAAAAACCTCACCGTTACCCGATTTAAAACCGTGGTATAACGCATGTCTCTTCCCACGGTTTTCGGGCTGTTTCCAAATGGTGATGGAGTCGCCAATGTCGCTCTGTGCACGCTGGATCCAGGACCACGTGTCGTCGGTACTTCCGTCATCAATCGCTATCACCTGCATTTTATGCTGCGGATAGTCACTGGCGGCGATGCTTTTCAGTGTATCATATACAAGACTGCCTTCGTTGTAGGCGGGTACAATTACGGTGCAGGATGGCAAATCACCGTCGGACACTCCGGTGACCGGACGGTAACGCATGAAAAGGATTGCCACAAAAATGAGGAAACACACCTGAAATACTAGTGCACCAAGCAGGAAATACACCAGAATTCTGCCCGGCAAAGTTTCCATACGCTGGAAGTGCAGTTCCTCGAAGTAGGGATGGAAATTATTCACGGCATAGATGGCGCTGAACATCAAGATCTGTGCGCCGATAAGCACGCCAAATTCTTTTTTCTTGAGTGAACGCAACCGCGCAATGACGCGGATGCGGCTTATGGGAAGTGCAGTGTTATCCTGCAGGACTGTATTTTTCATTTAACCTTTTTATGTAGTATAATTTCAAAAATTCCCTACAAAGAAAGGTCAAGTGACTACTTTTTTCCGCACAGAAGGCACCGATGTTTTTCTGTCCTGTTGTAGATTTTTATCTACGCGGTTCTTCTCTGTGAATGCGCATCACCTCCAGAAAATCCACCAAAGTTTCCACATCAAGTTTTTTAAAAATACGTTTTTTAAAAGTGCTTACTGTGTTCTGCCGAAGGTCCAGCTTATTGGCTATTTCCAGATTTCCCAGCCCTTCAGCCATCAGATCCGCGACCTCAAGCTCACGGTCTGTCAGCCGTGCCAGCGGATCCGGACTCACCGGATTAAGGGCGGCCTGTGCCAGTAACTGCTGAGTAATCGGTGAAAAATAACTGCCCCTGGTCATCAGTTCCTGCAGTGCGGTTTCAATCTCAGCTTCTTCTGCCAGTTTACTCAGAAAACCGTTTGCGCCTTCAGCAATAAACTTTAATGAATAATGTTCCTCCTCAGCACTTGAAAAAATGATTATTCGGGCATCCGGCTGCAGTTCGCGGATTTTCTTTAAAATGGTCACCGAATTTCCGTCCGGAAACTGCGCATCCAGAATTGCCGCGTCCAGAAGGCCTTCACCAGCTTTCTCCAGGATTTCCCGCAGCGTAGAAGCATGCTTTATTTCTGCTTCGGGGAAAAGATCTTTTACAATGAATGCCATTCCCTGTCTTATGATCTGATGATCGTCTCCTAAAAGAAACACCGGTTTTCGGTCTGTCATTGGGTGGGTTTATTCAGATTAATATAAAAATAAATGCTTGTGCCTTCAGCAAGTTCACTTTCCGCACTGATTCGCCCGCCGAGCAGTTCCACGGTCTCGCGACAAAGGTTCAGCCCCAGGCCGGCACCCATATTTTCCACATTCTTAAAGTTCCGGCCCTGATAGTAAGGATCAAAGATCCGTTTCAAATCGGCTTTGGAAATGCCGCTGCCTGTATCCTCCACTTTTACATGCATCTGAACAGAATGGTTTTGCTCCACGAGCCATGTCCGGACCGAGATTTTTCCGTTTTCGGTGAATTTATTCGCATTGCCCAGAATGTTTACGAACAGCTGATAGATCAGTATATGATCTGAAAACACGACCGTTTCCGCGGGAATTCCGTTCTGCACTGTAAACTCATTGTTACGGGATTCTATATAAGGGCGGAAAGCAGTAAGGATTCTTTCGGTTTCGCTGTACAGACCGAACGCTACCGCATTGACCGTCTGTCCGCGCTGCTGGTTTTTTGCATACTCCAATATTTGCGTAGCCTGCAGCAGGAGCGAACTGTTCGTATATTTCATTGACTGAAGATAGTCTTCGATACGTTCGTCACTGTTTTTCTTACTGATCCGGTCTATGAAAAGGTTGATGATCTTCAGCGGTGCCCGAACTTCATGACTCAGCATGCCGAGGATTCGGTTCTTGAATTTCAGGTTGCTGTTGATCTCCTCATTGGCCAGTTTTAGTTCACGCTGATACAAATAGGACTGACGGGTAAAATAGATGATAAGCATCAACACGAGGAACATCAGAATCGTCAGTCCCGTCAGCAGATATTTGCGGATCTCGCGGTTTTCCGAACGCTGCTCATCGAACTGATCCTGCAGTGCCCTGCTGAGATCGCCAACGGCGAAAGTATAAACCTCCATCCAGTTGTTGCTTATCCACATCAGTTGGTCATACGTGCGGTACAGGTTGTCATTCTGCTTCATTGTACTCTGCAGGCCGGCCTCATAGGTCTTAATTTCACTGCGGTAGTGTTCCTGTACGTTCCTCAGCACACTGTCCACTTCATTCTTGATCTTGTTTGTGTTAATGGTATCACTTTGGCGCGTGGTAACCAGCACCACTTCGCGCTGTACCTCAGATTCATTGTTGATGGCGTCTTTCAGCCGTGAAAGAAACGGCTTCTTCGCTACCGTATCCACCTGCTTTTCGATTTTCAGATCGAAACGTGTTTCCGGAGGTGCAATCTTGAAATCTTTGAGGACGAGCGGTTTTCTCTCCGCACGCGGTTTCTTTGATTCAGTGTACACAGACTGGATGACCTTATCCAGATCGGGGAGGGTATCAAGCTGCTTTTTCCGGGCCTGAATGAGCGCAGCCAGTTCAGGTTTGAGCTGCGGTGAGGAGGCGATACTGTCCAGATTTCTGCTGAGTTTGCGCAATGATGCAAAGTAGGCATCGAGATCTTTCTTGTCCTGCGTGTCGCTGTACTTTCTTAAATTATCCTGCGCCTGCAGAAGGTCGGTGCGTGCCTGTCCGGCGGCTCTTTCGAGCGTACGGCTGTCTCGCAACTGCGCTTCGATTGACTCGAGTTTCTTCTGGTTGAAATATTCGTTGTAGATGAAAACCGCAATGACCACCTGTATGATCAAGGTAGCCACAATCAGTGAATAATGAATCAGCGGTCTGGTGTTTTTGGTTTCCGTCATAAGCTGATGGTTTGCTCAGCAGAAATTTGCTGCTGTGCTGATCGCTGCGCTAATTTTTTTTGAAGCTGCAGGCAATCTCCGGTGTACATAGCATCTGAACTGTAATTCCGTACGCGAAGATACAAAATATGAAGCGGCTGAAAAACCGGGACTGCGAGGGAAACCGCACGTTAAAAAAAGGAACTCTGTTACGTATTAAAACCGAAAAGGCAGAGGGATGTGCTTTTTATCCAGGTTCAAAAACTTCGGAAAATACAACAAAAGAGTTTTTGTGTATCCCCGGACTATTTTTAATTTTTATACCTACTCTCTGACAATTTTAATATTAAAGTAAGTCAATCATCCGATTTTATCGCAATAAGATTTAAATCAGGCGCCCCCGCACTGCACAGGTTTTGTGAAGTTTGTTTTAAAGATTCGATAAAATTTAGTCAGTACTTAACTCCACTAAATCTTTAATACATTTACAGCCAAAGAATTCCCATGACTCAACGCTTCCGGGACAAAAATCACCGTCTCAGCTATTTCCGGGATAAGGTAGATGTAGAATGTCCTGCCTGTACGAAAAAGGCAACCGCCACTGCCGACCATGAAAAGAAGGACGCACGGCTCAACTGCATGCACTGCGGTTACTCAAAAATAAGCAGTACGGAGGTCGAATTGCTTGGCATGCACGGACAACTTAATGTGGCTGCAAACGAATATTTCGGTACGGCTCTGTGGTACACCGCACCTTTTAAAAATGAGGTCTTCATCGCCTACAACCGCGAGCATCTGGATTATCTCGAATCCTACATCTCTGCCACACTTCGCGAACACAAAGACCGCACCCATTTTACCCTCCTCGAGAAACTGCCGCGCTTTTACCACGAAGCCAAAAACAGGGAGGCCCTGCTCAAAGTGATAGCCAGGCTCAAACAAAGACAGTAGACCCTTTTTCCCGGCGAGTTTTAGTTTTTCAGGAGAAGGACGATCAGCGCAATGATAGCCGGCACCGCCTGCGTCACAAATATTTTCTTACTCGCCGTGAGTGCACCGTATGTTCCCGCCACGACTACGCAGGTGAGAAAGAAAATGGCGATATTGCTGCTCCACTCACGGTCTTTTATGAAAAATGTCCAGATGAGACCTGCCGCTAAAAAACCGTTGTACAGACCCTGGTTCGCCGCAAGACCTTTGGTAGGCGTGAACAGATCTGCAGGCAGCGAGCGGAAAGTTTTCTTGCCTATGGTTTCCCACGCAAACATTTCGAAGTACAAGATGTAAAGATGCTCGAGAGCAACAAGTCCGATCAGGATTTTTGACAGAAGTTCCATGATGATTGTTTTTAATGAAATGTAATTTTTAAGAAGCCGACTGTCCGAATGTCAGCAGATTGTTATCCGGATCCAATAGAGAAAATTCCTTCTGACCCCACGGTTTTACCTGCAGTTTTCCGTTCGGATGAATGCTTACATTTTGATCTGAACAAGATTGATACAGCCTTTCAATATCATCAGTACGAAGGTAAATCTGCCCATAATTATCTTCCGGATCAAGCGTTTTAAACTCAAAAAAATGAATTTGTCTATTGTCTTTCTCAAGCATTAAATAGCCTTCAAAATCTGTGTTTCCAAATAGATGAAAGCCTAATTTATCCACATAAAACGCAACGGTGGCAGCCCTGCCGCGCATCGGTAATTTAGGATGTACGTGTGTCAGCATTTTTTTATTTTTATCCGTCGCCATTTAGCGGGCTTATTAATTCAGGTTGATCTTTTTCTTATAAACATACAAGCGCAAGCAATCCCACAATTACTTTGGCAAATACAGTTTCACGGTGCCCGGCTTAAAGGTCACTTCGTCTAAATGTCCCAATTGTCGGCGGTCTTTCGTGATCAGATGCATGTGCAGGAAGGTATCGTGGTGCGTAAAAATGGCTTTATGCTTTGTGGAGAAAAACCCGATGATGTCCGCTTTTTCGTTCTGCAGCTTATAGTTGACCTGACCCTGATGCGCTTCATCCGGCGAACTCACTTTTGAGCCTTCCGGCAAATTCACGATGTGTACCGTCGCCTGTTCTACGGTTCCTTTCAGCTTAAACATAAACGGACGAGGCGAATCTTTGGTAATGGAATCGAGGTAAGTTTCGAGCTGCTCCAGGTTCTGTACAGTTTCCGGCAAACTTTGTTCGGACCAGTCTGAAATATTGGCGTAAGCAAAAAACGGCGCTTTGATGTCGTAGGTTTCTTCAACTTTCATCGCTGCATCAGAAGTAACGGTAGATTTGTATGATTTGCCGTCGATGATCAGAATTTCGCCGGCCAGATATTCCACAGGTCCAAAGCCGTACAGGTTTTTCCTGTTGGCAATGGTGTCGAGGTGAATGTTTCCGAAAAGTTCCCCCTTCCACATCACGTTTTTCATCTGTCCGATCACTTTTACGTCTTTATTGTTTTTTTGTGCCTGAATGCTGGAACCGCTAAGTGCCAGCAGGCCGAGGGCGGCGATGATTCGTTTAAAATTCATATCAAGTGCTTAATGATGTTTAAAAGTTTTAATAAAAGTAACTATTTAAACCTCAACTTTAGAACCGAAATCAACATCGTAGCCGGACTGGTAGTCCTGAACACCCCAACTTTCCTTCATACTGTCGCGCCCCACAATCAGAAAACGGTCTTTCGGGATGCCCAAAGCGAACAGATTACCTCCGTGTTTGACAATGTCGTATGCTGTCCAAAAAATTTGAAATATCGGATGTGTGAATTTTTTGGGTATTTATGGGTTGTAAAAACGCCTAAATAAGCAGTTTTTGTCATAGGGGGGCGTGTGTTGTTACTTGTTTTGTGACAGAGCTATTTTAAGTTTATTCGGATCTTTATAAGCAGTGCTATTTCAGGTAGTTTAAGAAACATGGTAATCTTCTAACTAAAATAATATTTTCTCATGTACACAGCGCTTAAATGTAAAATTTATTTACCGGCTCAAAACCCTGTTAATCAATAAATCTTGATTTGAACATTCACACATGGTCATTGCTAAACAATAAAACAGCGGGTAGAAAATCTTAGCCATAAGGTGAGATCATACAGATAAAACTGATGTGGGTTCGTTTCACCAACATGACGAAATATGGCCGCTCGAAATTCTGAATATAATTGAATGAAGCTACCGGAACCGCATGTAAGGAAAGATTGATATAAATAGTGCTTCCTATCTTATCTATTTACGTTTATTTGAATTCAATTTTATTCTCTTTTACATTACTTGTCTTTTATTTGTGTGTATTTCATATACTGATATTAACGATCTTTTTTGAAAACTGATTTTTTACAAGATCGAACACATAGCCTATAGTTGGCGATAACACTGATAGTAAGTAAATTAATATATATTCAGTATCTACACTGTTGATAAGGTATTTAGAGGCATTCTTGGTTTAAAATAAACTGTAACCCAGATTTTTATGTGCATTTATTGTTCATTTATAGATAAGTATTTTTATTTTTGTAAAAACATTAAGAAATGATAATAAGATTTATTAAACCAGACGCAACAGGAGGTAGTGCAAAACTTACGGTGCATAAAACAGGAAAGCTTGGACTTTCAAAGGGAGCTATGGAGATGCTCAATACAGAACGTAACCGCTTCGTAAGATTTGGTTTTGGGGAAGATGAGCAACTGCTTATGGAAGTTTCACCTGACGCCAAAGAAAATACTTTCCCAATTGGCAAAGCAGGTCAATATGACTATATTAACGCACGGGCTATGCTGGAGGAGTTAGGCGTAGATTACATGGCGAAGCAAACGGTGATTTACGACATCAAAAAAACGACGGAAGAAGGTTTATTCAGACTCCACCAGAGGGTGATTAAAAAGTAAACTTATCATTAAAGTACAAGACAGTAATACTAATTTGAAATACGCATTATAAAAAATGCACAGACACCAATGAACAGAAAAAAAAATATCAACAACCGCCCTCAGTACCGAACGCCCGGCTGGCAGAATGAGAGCAGTGCGCATCCGCTGACCGGCACGTATTACGACACTTCCGAAATGATGAATGTGCTGCATGTATCTGACCGTACACTGCACCGCTGGCGCAAGGAGGGGAAGATTCCTTATACCAAGCTAGGCGGCAAGATCTATTACCTGGCAGATGCCGTTGACCGGATGATGCGGGAAGGCGAGTAGGGCAGCCCCATCCGTGCGACATCAAAAAAAATACCGCAGGAAAGCGAGGCTTTCTGCGGCATCTTCTCACCCGGTTACCCGGCGAACTGTCAGATCAGGACAGCTGAACCGAGGTAAACGGAATTGCAGGCCAGATCCTGCTCTGCATTCTGAAAGAATGCATACACATGCACCGTAGCACCTGCCCAGTCTGCAGGCAATGCCACCTCTGCCAGCGCCGAAGTACGTACTTCCGGCCCTTCCTTCACGAAGAACTCACCACTTTCCGCCTCATAGATGGCGCAGCTGAAAATGTCAGTCGCGTTAGCCATCATCTGCGTGCTGTTGTCTGTCCATGTGAAGTTCAGCAGTTCACCGGCCGTCGCCGTTACCGCCAGATCCTGGAAGCCCGTCAGCTCACCTTTGGTGATCTGCACTTTGTCCATCTGCAGCGTTACCAGACCGTTCACATCCGTCACCACTTCGCGCAGCAGCTGGCTGGCGGCGAGGTTCACCCGCGATCTCACGCCGGCATTGTCACCATAGAGCCGCTTCTGCATGGTGCGCAGCGAGTTCTGGAACTTAATGGCAAGCGCAAACTTTTCGCGCTGCAGCAGTTGCTGGGGAGTAGCAATACTTCCCGACTTTTTTGGACGGCTGCGAATGACGTCCATTCCGCGCCAGTTAGCGCCCACTACGGTACCTACAGTACCACTGAATCCACCCAGGATTCCTTTCTTAATTGTTCCCATTTTATTTATTTTTTGGGGTTAAACAGGACAAATATAGAAAGGTAAGCGAGTCCATGCAAGTAATTACAAATCAGTAAGTTAAACTTTCTTTAACTGTCACTTTATTTTCTTCGTTAGCATACATTAAGACTTTCTTTCCTGTTTTAAAACATACTGGCATAAATAGTTTCAAAATAGGTGAGATATCGCCACTTTGTGCCACCAATTTTCCCTTATGATGTTTCTCTTCGCTAACCGATGATTATTGTAATAATTAGTCCGCGACAAAGTTTAATTACGAATTAAAATCCAGGCACCTCCTGTCATGATTATAATCGACGCCAAATAGCAGTACGGTTACTACAAAGCATGCACATGTCTTTCAATTGCGGTGAGATACAAGACTTGTCCGGCAATGTCCTTTCCTGTCCGGATGTGTCCGCACCCCTTGCAGTTTTGTTGCAGACTTGTTCGGGTGTTGTTGCGGCGTGCTTCCGAAAAAAGGGTGATTTTGGGAAGGAGAGTGCAAGGAGGGTGGGAGGAGGGCGATTGTATTAGCTTAAAATTATTGTTTTATTAGAAACAATTCATTTGATTTATACCATTACATTTTGTGATTAAGAAAGGGTGTTTTTCGCGGGGTATAAGGGTCTTTACTTCTTACTTTAGTTCTAAACTAATCACCATGAAAAAAACTTTATTAATTATTTTGTCACTTATGTGCGGCGTGTGTTGGGGTCAGCAATCGGATGCTGAAAAGTATTTAAGAGAACTTTCTGCCAGTTATGTACAGGATAGTACTAAGCTTGCAGAAGGAACTTTGATTTTGGAAGAGATTAAGGCTAAAATCGTTCCCTCAAACCAAGACTCGAAAGTTTTGAATGAATTGACCCAGCAGATACAGGAAACAAGAAAAATTCAAGTTAGACTTGACTCCGTATATACTGCTGCACAAACAGCAATGTCTTTTTATATTGCAAAGGAAAAATTAAAGCTAGAAGATTTAAAGCTCTTTTTTCCGCATAAACATCAGATGTCTACGGGAGATTCGACTGCCCAGGAAGAAACGAAATTGATATCATATTTTGGAGAAGATCAGACCATTGACCATGATATTTTAAAAAATAAAACCGGAAAAGAAGCTGAAATTATCAGGAGCGCTTTAATGACGGTAAATAAGGATCATTATTTAGGAGACATCACAATCCCTAAAAAAGGCCAGCCATTCTATTTTTACAGATATTTTACAGGAGGTGAAATTAAAAAAATAAAAAAAGGTAGTTCTGATAGTAAGATGTTAAAGCTTTATAACTTAATCGCATCATCTTCAGAATTAATTAATGTGCTGCTAAGAGAAAAAAATACTAGTGATTATATTTTGACCGGTAAGGTCTTTAAATTTAATAGTCTTAGTGTGGAAATAAAAGACGGTTACTTTTATGATATTATCGCTAAAGTGGATGATGAAGCTGGCAATACTCATATTTTTAGCAATCAAGTAGGTCAAAGTGTATTGTTTTTCTCAAGTTATGGGGATAGAAAGTTTATGTATTACTCGCACTCAGAAAAAAAAGATGCAATGCGTGGCTATACAGATTCTGAACTTTCAAACCTTTATATAAAACTTACTGATATCTTTTCATATTCTTACGATATTGGTAACCATTACATTCCGTTAGAACTTAACATTAAACTTCCTGATGATATAAAAGATAATAACGACAGCAATGTTAGATACAAAATAGTACAGGAAGCACCGTTGGAGAAAATTGTGGAACTGCGAGTATATTCTGATTTTCTGGCCCTATTTGGAGAGGCTGAAAATGGTCTCGTGCAAGTGGACGGAAGGGCTACTTTTTACCTTTTCCCGTATCCCTTCCCGGTATTGAGAGGAAATAGTATCATGGGACAGATAGAATTTCTGCCCACGCTGTCACCGTATGTTAATTACTCAAGATTTGAAAATGATAATAGGTTTGCATCTTTGGAACACATTCAAGATGATTTAATTCATCCTCAAAGACTTAATCTTGTCGAAAAACGGTTTCTTACCATGGGTGTAGAGGGCGAAATTATTAAATGGCAACACAAAAGTGCACCTGTAAAACTCAGCGGTTATGGATTTTTGAATTACAATATTTCAGAACTTAATATAGGTACTGAAGAAATCAGGGATGTAAGAGGCCTTAAGTCGATGGGATATGGAGGAGGTTTACACTTAAGTACTAAACGATTTAATAACTTTGGTTTTGACTATAAGGTAGAACTATCATGGTTTGATTACCAAAATTTTAATGTATATAACGATGTTGCTACAGATTTTATAGTTCCCGTTTTTAAACATGAAGCGGAAATTTTTTATCATGCGAATGGAAATCCCAATTCCGCCATTTTTGTGCGGTTAGTAACCCACAATTATAAAGGAAATAAAATTGATGATGCCTTCTATCAGTTCCAGTTCGGTTATAAGTTCGCTCTTGGAAACAGAGCGGTTCGAAAATAGTTTTAGGGCATTTCGATTTGATAAGTTCCCTTTCCCATCCCAACCTTTTTCCCTACTTTTGAAAGGTAACCGAAACCTATTCAAACATTTTAATGAGCAACTTTACGCAGACGTTTAAAAACATAGACGACTTACTATACAAGGATTCAGGAGCTGATTCGGAGATTGATTATATCGAACAGTCCTCCTGGATTCTTTTTTTACGATACCTCGATTCCCTCGAAAAAGACAAGGAAGATGAAGCTGGCTTGGAAGGCAAGGAGTACAAATACATCCTTGATGAACCTTTCCGCTGGGAAACCTGGGCAAAACCACGCAGCGAAAGCGGTTCTGATGACCACCATCTGGAACTTACCGGACCCGACCTTGTGAGATTTGTCGAAAACCAACTCTTCCCTTACCTCGCCGAATTCAAGAACCTCCATTCCGAAAATGCCAGAAGCATTGAATACAAAATCGGTGAAATTTTCTCCGAGCTTAACAACAAAATAAAATCAGGCTACAACCTTCGCGAGATCATCGATATGGTGGATAAACTGCCGTTCGGTACCAGCAAAGACAAGCACGAGCTTTCCCACCTGTACGAAACCAAGATCAAGAACATGGGCAATGCCGGAAGAAATGGCGGCCAGTATTACACGCCACGTCCTTTGATTCGTGCAATGATTTCTGTGATTGATCCGAAAATTGGCGAAAAGATCTACGATCCTGCCTGCGGTTCTGCCGGGTTCCTTTGCGAAGCGTATGAATACCTGTACGAGCGGATGGAGAAAACAACTGCCAACCTCGACACACTGCAGGATAATACCCTTTTCGGTAAAGAAAAAAAGAATCTGGCCTACATCATCGGGACCATGAACATGATCCTTCACGGCATCGAAGCTCCCCACATTACGCATACCAATACTTTAGGAGATAGCATCCGCGATATTCAGGAAAAGGACCGTTATGATATTATCCTCGCAAATCCACCTTTTGGCGGTAAGGAAAGACCGGAAGTACAGCAGAACTTCGATATCAAGACTGGTGAAACGGCCTTCCTCTTCATGCAGCATTTTATTAAATCGCTGAAAGCAGGCGGCCGTGCTGCGGTAGTCATTAAAAATACTTTCCTGAGCAATACCGACAATGCTTCGGTGGCTTTACGTAAATACCTTCTGGAAACCTGTAACCTGCACACCGTACTGGATATGCCTCAGGGCACATTTCAGGGTGCGGGTGTTAAAACGGTGGTGTTATTCTTTACCAAGGGCGAGGCCACAAAGAACATCTGGTATTACCAGCTTGATCCGGGTCGTAATATGGGCAAGACCAATCCGCTGAACGATGCCGATTTAAAGGAATTTATACATCTAGAGAAAACAAAACCCGAGTCTGAAAAATCTTGGAACCTTCCGGTAGCTGAATATTTAGAAGCTACATTGGATTTGAGTGTGAAAAATCCGAACAAGCCAGAGGAAACACCGTTGCGTGAACCTGCATTAATTTTGGAGGAGATAACTACTCTGGATGAGGAGACGAGTGAGATATTGCAAACTTTAAATGAGTTACTCCAATGAAGGAAGGCTGGTTAGAATATGAATTTGAAAAGTGCTTAAATCCTTTTCCTAGATATAATAAAATTTCCAAGAAGAATTTTTTATCAATTGGTAATTTTCCAATTGTCTCTCAAGAAAAAAAATTAATAAACGGTTATTGGAATAACGAAGAAGATTTAATTAAAATAACTAAGCCGGTGGTCATTTTTGGTGATCATACCAAAATTGTTAAGTATATTGATTTCAATTTTGTTGTGGGAGCTGATGGAGTAAAAATATTTGACCCAATTGACAAAATTGATTCAAGATATTTTGCATATGTAATAAGTAATTTGAAACTTGATGATCTGGGTTATGCGCGACATTACAGGGTGCTAAAAGAGGCAAAAATTCCAATCCCCCCACTCCCTGAACAACAACAAATCGTAGAAAAATTAGATACTGCTTTCGTTCTGATCGACCGCGCCAAAGTCAATATCGAAAAAAACATCCAGAATGCAAAAGAGCTTTTTCAAAGCAAATTGAATCAAGTGTTTTCGGAAAATGGTGAAGGGTGGGAAGAGAAAAAATTAGAAGATTTCTATTTGATAAAGCACGGGTATGCTTTTGATGGAAAATTATTTGAAATCAGTGAAAATAAAGATCTTCCTATAGTCTTGACCCCAGGGAATTATCATGAAAATGGCGGTTTATATTTTACGAAAAAAAATACCAAAAGAACACATGCGAAATATCCACTAGATTTCTTATTTGATGTGGGTGATTTAACTGTTGTAATGACTGACTTATCTTCAAAAATGAAAATTCTGGGTTTACCTGCAATAATTGAATCCTGCAACATTCTTCACAATCAACGAATTGGTAAATTCATAAGTAAAGGCAACGATGAACACTTTGATAAGAAATTTTTGTACTATTTTCTAAAATCTAAAAAGTATTTGGATAAAATAAAATTAACAGCCACTGGTACTATGGTTAAACATACAGCTCCGGGGCGAATTTTAGATAACAAAATTAATTTTCCCTCATCTTTAGATGAACAAAAGGAAATAGTTTCACAGTTAGATCAACTTTCCGCTCAAACCGAACTCCTTCAGCAAAAATACAAACAAAAACTCGCCAACCTGGAGGAGTTGAAAAAAAGCATTTTAGAGAAGGCGTTTAAAGGGGAATTAATCAATTAAAAAGGAGATGGGGAAGTCATTCAGGAGTTCAGCGTCTTTCGGCAAAAGAATTGAGCATTATGTCATTAGCTTAATGCTCAAAGAAGGGCTGGATGTGTATCTTCCGATGGTAGATGACGATGGAATTGATGCTGTGATAAAAAGACCCGACGGCAGTTTTGTAGAAGTTCAGGTTAAGGCCAGATCAAAAGACGTGGTTTTTGGGGATGCAGCATTGTTCGCTGCAATTCCACATGAATATAGAAATAATTATTGGTTTGTGTTTTACTCTGAAAGAATGGAAATGATTTGGATCTTGAATTCGCATGAGTTTATAAATGAGTCAAATCAAAATAAGACCGGAAAAAATATTGGTAAAAGGTCTATTTGGTTTAATGGCAGAAAAACCAAAACACAAACTGAACATTGCAAACCACAGTTTTTAAAGTATGTTGAAAAAGATTTCAGTCGCATTTTAAAAGAAAGCCCCATTAAATAACATGAACGAATCCGAAACCCGCGCAGAACTCATTGACCCGCACCTTCTTGAACAGGGTTGGCAGGTCGTGAAAGACAGCCGAATCCGTCGAGAATTTCCGATTTCTAAGGGCCGTTTAATTGGTTCTGGCAAAAGAGCCATGCCCGATAAGGCCGATTATATCCTGCAGTATAAGAACAGAAATGTCGCGGTCATTGAGGCAAAAGCATCTACCTGTTATTACACCGAAGGTTTAGGGCAGGCAAAGGATTATGCAGAAAGACTGAATCTGAGATTTGCCATTGCAACCAACGGCCACAAATACTATCTCGCCGATCTCGAAGGTACAGAGAAGGATATTAATAAAGTTCCAACGCCTGAAGAGCTTTGGCAAATGCTGTATGGGCAGGAAACGCATGATCATCCCGCAGCTTTCAACTGGAAACAGAAATTCTACGACATTCCTTTTGAAACCAAGGGTGGCACTTGGGAACTTCGCTATTACCAGCAGAACGCCATCAACAAAGTACTGGAAGCCATTGCCGATGATCAGAAAAGAATTTTGCTGACATTAGCTACCGGAACCGGGAAAACTGCCATCGCTTTCCAAATCGCCTGGAAACTTTTTCACGCAAAGTGGAACATCCGAAAAGACGGATTAAGAAGTCCGCGCATCCTTTTCCTGGCAGACCGTAACATTCTTGCAGATCAGGCATTCAATGCCTTCGGTGCATTTGAGGAAGATGCTTTGGTACGGATTAAGCCGGCAGAAATAAACAAGAAAGGGCAGGTCCCGAAGAACGGCAGTATCTTCTTTACAATCTTCCAAACTTTTATGTCCGGGAACAAAGAAACGGCCTCTTCTGCAGGGCCAATGGTAGCGGATGAAGATACCGCTTACGGCAAAAAAGGAACTCCCAATTTCGGTCAATATCCAAAAGATTACTTCGATTTTATCATCATTGACGAATGTCACCGTGGCGGCGCAAACGACGAAAGTACCTGGCGTGCAATCCTGGAATACTTTTCACCTGCTACTCAGCTCGGTCTCACCGCAACGCCAAAACGCGATGTAAACGCTGATACTTATGCATATTTCGGTAAGCCGGTGTATGTATATTCACTCAAAGAAGGGATAAACGACGGCTTCCTCACGCCTTTTCGGGTAAAACAGATCGACACTAATATTGACGATTATATTTACATTTCTGATGATAAAATTATAGAAGGAGAAATCGAAGAAGGAAGGGAATACAAGGAAGAAGATTTTAACAGAATCATTAAGATAAAACAGCGTGAAGAGTTTCGGGTAAAACAGTTCATGAACCAGATCAACCAGAATGAAAAGTCTTTAGTATTCTGCGCCACCCAGGAACACGCAGCAGCCATAAGGGATTTAATAAATCAGTTCGCTGTCAGGAAAAACCCAAATTATTGTCAGCGGGTTACCGCGAACGATGGCGATTTGGGTGAACGATACCTTAGAGAATTCCAGGACAACGAAAAAACCATTCCCACAATTCTCACAACTTCCCAGAAACTCAGCACCGGAGTAGATGCCCCGGAAATCCGGAACATTGTTCTGCTGCGCCCTGTAAATTCTATGATTGAGTTTAAACAGATTGTTGGCAGAGGCACACGCTTGAATGAGGGCAAAGACTATTTTACCATTTACGATTTTGTAAAAGCTTACAAACATTTTAGCGATCCTGAGTGGGATGGTGAACCATTGGATCCTGTACCTCCAGATGGTGAGAAGGAAAAGCCAATCTGCAAAGAATGTGGTCAGCGACCTTGCATCTGCGCAAAACCTGATCCTGAACCGTGTGAGGTATGCGGTTATATAGATTGCCGTTGTAATGTAAAACAGAAGATGATAGAAGTTGTTTTAGCCGATGGCAAAGTCCGTCAGTTACAGTCAATGACCACAACCTCATTTTGGTCCGCAGACGGCACCCCAATTACAGCTTCAGAATTCCTGAAGCAGCTCTATGGCCAGTTGCCATCTTTCTTCACCAGCGAAGCCGATCTCAAAGAACAGTGGAGCGTTCCCGCAACCCGCAAAAAACTCCTGGAAAAACTTTCAGAAAAAGGCTTTACCTCAGAGCAACTCAAGGAATTTCAGATAATCCTGAAAGCCGAGAATTCTGATATTTATGACGTGCTCTCTTATGTCGCATACAATTCACAAATACTGGAACGGGTGGAACGCGTAGAGAAAGCACGATTTCAGTTTGAACATTTGGATGATAATAACCGCGACTTCCTGAATTTTGTATTAGATCAATATGTTCTTAAAGGCGTAGAGGAACTCGATGACGAAAAAATAAGTGCTTTCCTGCAATTAAAATACAACACCATCCAGGATGCTAAACATAAACTGGGAGACGTACTCACCATCAGAAACAATTTTATACAATACCAGCGTTACCTCTATCAATAACTATTTGTTATAATAATTATAGGCGGTGGTTAAAATTTTCACCTTAACATGAAATAATCCCATTTCCATTTTTTTTAATTGCCATAATTACTAAAATAAAACACAATAAAACATATGAACTACGAACTACTAATTATGATTGCAGCTGCAGCAATAATGCTCGCTTTCATTCTTTATTATGAAAATATTATCTCACGTGCGAAATCTCCAAAACTACGCCTGGAGATTAATTATTACGAACTCGAAAATGCTCCTTCTACCTTTGTAACAATAGGTCTATTAGGTACTTGTGCAGGTATATTCTTGGGCCTACTTAATTTTGAAACAGACGCTGGCCAGATAAAAGAAAGCGTCAAAGAACTCCTCTCGGGATTAAGATTTGCTTTCTTAGTTACCATTGTTGGTCTCATTTTGTCACTCTTCTATAAACAACGCGTAAATAGAATTTTGAACTTGTATGGGGATATTCAGCCACCTGAATCTCCGGAATTCGCAGAGATGAAAAAAACCAACGCACTTCTATTAGGATTGGGACACGGAATTGATAAATTAAACCGCGCTTTTTCTGATGATTTAATTTCCAAAATTCAAGAATCCAATAAAAAATTAGCAGACAATCTTTCAAAGTTTGGTGAAAATTTAGCAACCTCAAATCATGATGCATTAATTGAAGCTTTGCAAGAAGTTATTTCGGATCTGAATTCAAGTTTCAGAGATACCCTGGGCCTATTAGTAAAGCAGAATTTTTCTGAACTTACCAACTCGATTGATAGTCTTAATAATTGGCAAAAAGAGAACAAAGCGTATATTGAAAATTTCGCGCAGCGGTATGAAAACATTGTACAGCACACGGAGGACATGAATACAAACCTGGAAAACATCGTTAACACAAACGCCAATTTGCTATCTCAGAACAGTACTCTTCATGACATTATTGATGCCCTTAATTCTGTAATGGTCAAAGATGAGCGTTTCGTAGAAATTACTTCAAATCTTTCAGAGGCTTCTTCAACCATCAAAACAAGTGTACTCGAATTTAATAAAGAATTACAGACCACAAGAAAGCAATTGCAGGCAATTGCTAATCTTAGGGTGAATATTGAGCTTTTGATTTCCAAACTCGCAGATTTGAAGCAAATAGATACCGACGAAGAAAGGCTTTATGTGCAAGGCATATCTCAAACTATGGCATCAATGGATGAAATGTTTAAAAAACATTACGAAGCAATACCTAAATTGATCAATCAAAATATAAAATCTTTAGCAAATGGCTAGACCTCGTTCTAAAAGCGATCACAATTTTATTGCTTACTCCGATATTATGACAGGGTTGGCGATAATATTTTTATTTATAGCGGTAGCATACATATTAGAGGGTATTTCAGACAAAATTATTAAAGATGATATATACAATTCTATTGGCGAAGACCTCAAAAAAGATTTTAAAAGCAAAAATGTTGAACTGGACGCAGATATGTCTCTCAAATTCCTACAGGATAGTATCAATAAATCAGACGAGCTTTTTACAATCGGGTCAGCTGAGATGACGCCATCTTTTAAATACAAGGTTGCAGAAATCTGGCCTAAATACCAGCAAATTCTTCTGGATAAAAAAAATCTGCCATACATAAGTGAAATAAGAATTGAAGGCCATACCGACACCATTGCGCCAAAGAAAGATCAAATGGAAAGTTACTTATATAACCTTCAACTATCATCTGCACGCGCACAATCAGTACTTTCTTTTATTAGATCTTTAGATTCGTATAAATCTTTACCTGAAGAAAACCGGTCAAAGCTGGACTTTTTGCTTACATCAAATGGGATGTCCTTTTCGAGAACGCTTAATAGTAAAGGAGAAATTTCTACGCTAAGTGAAACAGATAAATCAATTGATTTGAATAAATCTCGAAGAGTAGAATTTAAAATAAACACGTCGAATCAGGAATTACAAAAAACCCTAACAGAAAAATGATATACGATTTCAGAAAGGGAAAATCTGCACTGTATTTTTCTTCTTTATTAGCGGTCGACTATGAATACGATGTTCAGGACTTTATCTTGTCAAATTCTACTTTAGAACATGATCATATCGGCTATTATCGTGTGTCAAAAAAAAATGGTTTCGTCCGCTTAGGAAGTTTTCTTCCAGAATATAAAGATATTCAGTTCAAGAGAACTCCTGCGTTCCATATCCACGATTGTCAAACCACGGATAGGCTTGGGCGTCGTATGAAAGTTACCAATTCCGCTAGGAATACTTATTGGTCACTAGATAAACAAAAAGAGGTCGAAGCCGATCTTGAAATTTGTTGGGAATGTCTGAAAAAACTCCGTCGGGAATATAAGATCTCAATGGGGCTCAACACTTTTAATAATTTCGTCCTTAGTCTTGAAGAAAATCCACGCACTAAACAGACTATAGTGGATGGCAACGGCTATACTATTAACTGGAAGCAGTTGTCATTTTGCTACAGAGATTTTAGGCGGTTCACATGTGAAAAGTGTGGTTTCAAAGCCAAAAACGAAGCCGAGCAAAGATTCCTTCATTCACATCACCGTAACGGTATAAAAACAGACAATAATAGATCAAATTTACAATGCTTGTGTGTAAAATGTCATTCAAATGTCGATGATCATCACCGTGCAAAATTTTCACTCGAAGGGCTATCGCTATTGTTGGACTTTGAACAGCATATTAATACGGCAACCTAGATTATATTGTATAATATTTCGCAATTTTACAAAATGGAGCTTTCTTTACCTTTCTTAAAGGAATTACAAAACAGACTAAAAGTTGGTAACAGGTTATCAACTCATTTAAATGCTATCCCTAAAAAATCAAATTATAAACTCGATTTTTCTTTATTATCAGCCATCGATCAAAATATGCCTCAAGACTTCCTGGAAACATTATTTTCTAAAGGAAAATTTAGGTTTGAAATTTCGTGGAAGGATAAGGAAATTGATCTATTTAATTTATCCGTGGGCGAGCATAAAAAGTTTTCTGCAATCAGTAAAATTTTTACTAGTCTATTAAATCAGGTTACCGTAATTAAGGAAGAACGAGGTGTTGAAACTTTTGGTTTTGGTTTCCCGTTGCTCATAAGGCGAAATAGAACTGATAAAAAGCTTACAGTGGCACCGCTAATTATTTGGAAACTCAAGGTAGAACGTTCGAAGAAAAATGATGCCTGGATAATTTCTAGAGAACCGGATTCGGATATCTATCTAAATGAAGTTTTGGATAATCATCTCCAGGCTGATGGTGGTATATTTCTGGATCCGTTGAGCGCTGATTTGGTAGGAGATGGTTTAATTACAAAGGAGGAGCTTTACGATGTTTGTACCGCAGTCCTTAAAAAGACGAATGTATCAAAAATTGCTAATCTTGAGAATAATCTTAAGAAAATATTTAGTGAAATTACGCCAATATTATCAGAAGAGGAATATGAAGATCTTCCTCTGAATGATACAAATAGCTTTCTTACATATTCCGGCTTATTTTCATATTTTGAAATTCAGAAGCAGAATATCATTAAGGATTACGATGCATTACTGTCATTGGAAGGAGCAGAACTAGTACAAGGCCACCCGGAAGGAAATGTTTTCCAGTCGTTAACTTCTATACCCACGGATCCTTCGCAGCAGAGTTTTTTAAATTCCATAGATAAAATACGCCATCTGGTAATTCAGGGGCCTCCAGGTACTGGCAAGAGCCAGACGCTTACTGCTTTGTTAGTAAATGCAATGGAAAATGGTAAAAAGACAATTGTAGTCTGTGAAAAACACACAGCATTAGATGTACTTCATAAATCTTTGGATAGAGTAGGCTTATCGTCCCATGTCGCTCTTATTAACGATGCATCTGAAAGGAGACAGACTATAGTCTCCGCTGCTAGAAGCCGTGTTAATAATCTTCACCGCCTATCTTCTACCTACGCTAATGGTCCTTTAAAGTACAAGGCACAACTCAAAAATATCAAGGCAGCAATTGATAGAATCAACCAACAGCATAAAAGTTTAGATGTTAAAATGCTGGAATTATACTCTTGGTCAGATATTGTAGGTAAATATTTAAAAAATCATCGTTTTAATGATGCCCAGAAAGTTGCATTCCCTCTTAATATGGCATTTGCTTTTACCTATGAGGAATATGATGAATGGCGCACACTTTTGCAAAAAGGTCAACAATTGTATGCAGATTATACTTCTTCTGGTGAAATCACCTTGCTCACGCGAGAAAGTTTTTTAAATAATAGCTTCTACAGTTTTGAGGAAGAATTAGAAACCGCTTTCGAAGCCTACGATCAAAGTTTAAATAAAATCAGCGAACTTAAAAATCAACTTTATAACCAGTTTATCGTACAACGCAACAAAAAACTTTATGCACAAAAAGACATAATAGACGCGTCACTTTCTAAGCTGCGCACCAATGTTTTAAATGTTTATGCATTAATTTCCACTCACAAAGTAAAATTTACAGAAAACAATAAAGCGGATTTTGATCGGGATATTTCTCGTTTTAGTGATATAGTGACCAGTCTTCAGAATATATGGAATCGAAATCAGAAAAAACCAGATTTTTTAAATGAACAAACGCAGAGGTCCTTTGGTTTTAAAATAGGCAGTTGGTTTTCCAGTGAAAAAAAATCCATACTCTCCGATGTCAAACAGTTCAATGAATTATATGACGCGTTATCATTTTCCGTTTCTACTTCTCCGAACTTTGATGGATTAGAACCTGCTCAGGACATCTCCTTAAATGTTAAAAGCTTTAATAATTTTAATAGTAGTTACACTTCTGCGATCTCCGAATTTACCCGCAAATCGGAAAAGGGATTTAATTCCCTTGATTTACCTTATTTATCAACGCTAACAGATTCTGCAGGAATAATAGGACATCTGCAGCTATTACTACAGCGAAATTTTCTGTCGGTTAATCAGAAAAAACTGTTAGATGATTTAATTTCGGATATAAATAATTTCTTCGCCTCACAAGAATTAAATTGGCTGGAGTTGACCTCGGCTCTAAATCATTCGCCGGATTTTAAATTTGATTTCGAGTATAATTCAAAATTGGTTGACAACGAAAAACAGATAAGTAAAATTGAAAAACGTATTGCAACTGTTGTTGAAAGCATACAATCCAAAATTGATTTTGAGTTTCTCAACGCGGATATTTTAAAGGATAAGGATTTGTTCTCACATCTAGAGATTTATCGTGAGCTTGTTGAGGCCTATGATTCTTTAACTTCTAAGATATTATCGGATAATTATATTTCAAATTGCACTTTACCTGTTAATATAAATGCTTTTATAGATTACGTTAATAACCTGATTAATCAAAAACGTGCCTTATACGATGAGCATCCAAGTGCTTTATCAAATTCTTACAAATGGATAAATTTCAATGAAGGTTTGAATGAAAGCCAGAAAAAAGTTATTGCTAATGTTAAGACTGAAGAAAACTGGGAATATTCATTTTTAATGTTTTATTTTGATCGCTTATTGAAGAAAAATGCATCTGATGATCTTCCAACGGATGAAATCTTTTTAAATGATTATAAAAAGAAAATTATTAATGTCGAGGAAACGCAGATTTCTAGCATCAATGATTTTTGGTATAAAAAACAGCGCGATGCGGTTTCACGTTTCAATAGTGCTTCACCGTATTTCCAGTTTAATAATCTCTATAACCTGCGGGGTGCAGCCGGCAACCGACGATATTCACTCAGAAATCTAATTGAACACAATTGTGACTTGTTCACCGACCTACATCCGATAATTCTTACAACTCCAGATGTGGCGTCAACACTTTTTAGAGAAAAGAACGGCTACTTTGACTTTGTTGTATTTGATGAAGCAAGTCAGTTACGGCTAGAAGATAATTTGCCGGCTATGCTTAAGGGAAAACAAATTATAATTGCTGGCGACGAACATCAGATGCCACCATCAAGCTTCTTTGAAAAAAAACTAATTGCAGGCTTGTTGGAAAGTGAGGAGGAAGATGAGGAAGAGAGTTTTGCGATAAAGGATAAAAGTTCAGTTGAAGCTGGCTTGCTCTCATCAATCTCACTATTGGACGCAGTATCAGAACTCAATTTTAAAAACCAGCATTTAAATTTTCACTATAGATCTAGACATCCTTTTCTTATTGACTTTAGTAATTACGCTTTCTACGGTCAAAAGCTTGTTCCTCTCCCGGTTGCGGTAGAATATACACCGATAAAATACATACATGTCGGAGGTATTTATGAGTCCAACACAAATGACAAGGAAGCTGAAGTCGTCATGTCAATTTTAAAAAATAATATTCATAAAGATTCTCAGGGGAAATACCCGTCCGTAGGGATTGCAACTTTTAATATTAAGCAGCGTGATTTAATAAAAACGAAAATCCTTGAACTCAAAAAAGTAGATCGCGATAGAGATTTTATTAAGAAAATTGAGAGATTGGAATCCGATGGTCTCTTCATAAAAAATCTTGAAAATATCCAGGGTGATGAAAGAGATGTAATCATTATGTCGACGACATATGGTCCAGATGAGGAAGGCAAATTTCATCAGAGGTTTGGTCAATTAAATAATTCAAAAGGTTACAAATTGCTGAACGTTATTGTTACGAGAGCAAAATACAAAAACTACATTGTAACTTCAATTCCGGAAGAGCACATAGGTAATTACCAGTCATATTTGAAAACGACGGGCACCAATCACGGTAAAGCACCACTCTACGCATATCTCGCATATGCAAAAGCGGTCAGTGAAAAAAATGAAGACTTACGAAAATCTGTTCTTCAGGCCTTAGCGCTTAACAATCCTGCATCTTCAGAAAGTATCTCTGCAATTGAGGATAAATTAGAATCTATTTTTGAAGAGGAAGTATATACTCGCCTTCGCGAAACTGAGTTGCGGGATTTTATAGAGCTGCAATATAAAGTAGGAGGGTTCAGAATTGATATGGTAATTGATTTAAAAATGCCTGGCATTCCCAAAATTGCACTTGAATGTGATGGTGCGAAATTTCATTCTAGTGAAGAAGCGTATTTGTACGATTTTCATCGCCAGAAAATATTAGAATCCCATGGGTTTATATTTCACCGTATTTGGGGAACTAATTGGTGGCGCAATCCTGATTACGAAATACAAAAGTTGCTAGAATTTGTGAATAATGTAAAAACTCCAAAATCTGGTGATCTGTTTGCAAATTCAGACCTTTCAGAAGGAATTTACAGTGAAGATATCATCATTTCAATCGAAGAACCAGAGATACTTTTAGATAGTGCGAGTCCTTCTGTAGAAAATATAGATTCTCTTTACCCTGAAGAGGATATAATTTTAGTCGATACGGAATTACAAAAGATCGAAATTGGCTCTTACGTTACAATCAATTATATCAATCAAAAGCAAATTTTACAATTTAAAATTGTAAGTCCGAAAACTGCCGCCAACGAAGCAAATCCAAAGATTAGAGAAGTTCTTTTTAACAGTCCGTTAGGCAAAGCAGTAATGGGTAAAACAGTCGGGGATAGTGCAAGTATCGAAGGGGTTGATAATATTGTTGAAATTCTAGAAATATCTTACCACTCGTAATAACCATACCTCAATTAATAATATCATACTCTAATATTATGGATATTTTCGACCAAGCTTTATCATATTTATTCCATCAACTTAGCGCTGTAATACAGGAAGGCAAAAAAAATAATCGTATTAATGATGATTTTCATAATGTAATGAGTGTCATAGATATAGATGATTCTTATGCAGTAGGAATAAGGTTCAAAGGGTCGGTATATTGTATAATTGTACATCTAATTAACGAACATCAAACTTCCGCTATATCCGACGAGGATTTTAGCAAATATTTGGAGATTAGCTATGCAAATAATTTTATACCCATACTTTTTCCGGTTAAGGCGATTGGTTCTGATCCATATACATTTGAAAATGGTCTTGAGGGGAATAACTATTTATGTTTAATAACCGGCAAACGGGTCAACATATATACCGACTCGGTTCGTGACATGGTCCCGCGTTCTCACTACGAGTATTTAGATGCGGCAAGAAATTGCCTACAGGCAGAATATGGTCAGACCACATTTGTCAAGTCTATTTCTTCTTTAAATTTTCATAGTGACCCTTATGCAATTGCTTGGTTTCACAATAACAAAGGGCAACGCATCTGGGTATCTATAAGGTATCATTTCAAAGGGGAGAATCACGAGGATTTAAGGCATATTTTTATTCGACCTAAAGCGATTCAAAAATTGTCCGTAAGCCCTGGATATTTGGCAGATATTGAGTTCGAAGAAAGGGTTCCCAGAGTTTATGATGCTAAAGCAAAAGTAGTGGGCATCAAGAAATTTTATTCTCCTACCTTAAAATAAGTACGCAAATGAAACTCTTTAACTACATCTACACTTTACTAATCTACCCATCTACAACGCTTAACCGCAGATTTGCCGTAGTCAGTCCGCTCTCGTGTCAACACGGGTACATGTTGTTGTTTGAAAGAAATTGAATATAACCGTTTATTTCCTTTGCAGGAACTGTAGTATTAAAATAATAGCAAACATAAAAAAATCGCATCATGGCATTCAAATCATATCTCGTTGAAAAATATGAAAATACGCATGAAAATATTTTCTTTCGTGCCCTCAGTAGTAATTTATCCGAACATTTCGAAAACAAAAATGGCTTACACATTCTTGTGGGTAACCTCTCCGTCGGCGGCCAGGCAATTGATGCAATTTTTATTAAAAATGGTGCAATTGTCGTAATTGATTTTAAAGATTATTCCGGCACACTTGAGTTTTCTGAAAATGGTCCATGGCGGTTAAAAACCGAAAAGGAAAAAATCGTTTTTGTTGCAGGTGGCGGCAGATCACGGAATCCATTTCAGCAGGTTAATGCCTATCGATTCACCCTGTTTCAGTTCCTTTCAGAGAAACAGAACAACATTCTGACGGTTAATCATGATAATATCTCATGGGATCACACCTGCGGCATTGTCCTTTTCCAAAGAAAAATATACTTCGATCATAATACCATCCCTGCCCACATCCAGCGCAAATTTCATATAACAGACAATGATAATTTCATTAGTCGGTTAAACGATATACACAGTTCAAATCTGTATTTAAATGACAATGAAATCAAAAACATTATAAGTTTACTTTCAATTTCGGAAGATGACTTGTTTGATGCTTCAGCCGCTATAGAAGAGGATAAAAGTCTGCTGTCCTACGATCCAGATAGGATGCAGAAAATTAAGCAGCTTCTTCCCGCAGGAATTTCAGATCAAGTAAAAAAAACGCTGACCTTTTACAATACCATGATCTCTGTGGAAAAATTAAATGAAGCATCAGTCACAGACATATTTCATCTTCCGATTGTCTGGAACGCTATTGCAGTTGATAACTATACTTTAGACCTTTCTTTAAACACAACCTTTCTTAATGTTTTTTTACAAAATAGACAAGAAAACTTTCCAAAAAATCTATTCATCAGTGTAAATGTTAACCTTAATAATGAGACGGTCCCCTTGTTTTATGGAGTAACTGTTCACAGTATAATTGAAGACTATCAAAATATCAATATAGATTTTAATGGTTTCGATTTGTTCTCGGCAATACTTTCAGAATTAAGTTTAACTGAAGATATAATCGAGGAAATAGCTCAAAAACTTACAGAGAGCGTCTTATTGGAGGATAAAATTTCCATCGTATCAGAAATATTGGACACTCCCATTTCATTAGGTAACACTATTTCAGTGGGTTTAAGCGATGAAAGTAAATTTACACTGCAGCTACAGGCTGAATATAGAAATTGGCTAAATGGCAAAGCTCCACTTCCCGCCAGAAATTCAGTCTTAGATTCCTTTCTTACAAACTCACAGATATCATTCAAAAATAATATTGAAAACTTCAAGTATGTTCAGATAACTGACCTTAATAGCTATCAAAAAATGGCAGTTCGTGCTGCTTTCACACAACCCTTACTCATTATTACAGGGCCTCCCGGGACAGGAAAAAGCCAGGTTGTAATGAATATAATGGCAAATGCTGTCGTTAATAGTCAGAAAGTTTTATTTGCAAGTAAGAATAATAAAGCGGTCGATAATGTATATCAGAAAATAAATGATTTATTGGACACAGATTACTTTATAAGGTTTGGTAATAACGAAATTAATGCTTCTACTAAAGATATTCTTTCACGAACTGTCGGCTTAATCAACTCAGAAAATTTAACAGATCAGCAAGAGGAATTATCACAGATTCAGCTAAGCCACAATAAATTGCTGGAATTGCAAAGTGAACTTATAAAAAAAATTAGGAGAATTCCAGAGCTAAGAAAAAACCTGGAACAGAAAAATGAGCAACAATTTGTCATCAAGAATGATTTTGATACTTGGATGCGCACATTATCTGAGATTCACAAAAAACTTTACATAGACAGAAATATAAAGTTTAATATTTCTTTGTCCGAAATAAATGAGCTCATTTTAATAATCCAGAACAGAAAAGGCTTTTTTTCAAAACTCTCGTTCAATCTTTTTCACAAAAAGATGGTAACGGAAAGCATCAAAAAAATAAACAGTGCACTTCCAACCGAACTTTTACAATATATCGAAAAAGAACAGCCATACTTTTCACCGGATAAAAAAATTACACATTCATTCGCAGATAATCTGAATCTGATAAAATCTGAATATGCTTCTCAGAAAGAAATTTCTCATAAGAATGCCGATTTTAAAATGCAATTAGATGAAATTACGATTGAAATTAAAGAATTACAGTCAACTTATGACAAACTACTGTCGGAAGAACCACAAAATCGCTTACAATTAGCCAAACTCGAACCCTCGATTGTTGATTCATCGAAAAAACTTGTCAAAACAGTAATCAATGAGAAACTGCGCAATTCCGATCCTTACACGATCGTCAGATACGCCGATTATTTAATAAATGGTATTTCGTGGAAACGTGAGGAGCAATCTGAATTCTCGCGCGTTACCCATGATTTTCTCACCACTTATAACGTAGTTTCGATTAGTAATTTGACAGTGAGAAAGGCTTTTCTCCAGGAAGGTGATATTTTTGATTTGTTAATAATAGACGAAGCCTCTCAATGCGATATCGCATCGGTCTTACCACTGCTGTATCGTGCTAAAAAAGTTGTGATTCTTGGTGATCCACTACAGCTACCTCATATAACATCAATAAAGAAACAGGAACAGGAATTTATTGCTGACCAGCTTGATATCGCAGTGCCTGATCACAATTATGTAAATGATTCCCTATTTTTAAAAGCGGAAAAAGTGTCTAACAAAAATCAGCTAAAGCAAGTGTTCTTAAAAGAACACTACCGTTGTCATCCACAAATCATAGAATTTTGTAACACCCATTTCTATCGTGTTCTTGCGGGTCAGGAACTGGAGATAAAAACCAAGAACACAGATTTCAAGCTTGGACTTCCTGGTCTTCACTGGTTGGATGTAAGAGGAGAAGTTGAAAACAATAGAAATGTTAATAATGCAGAAATTGAAAAGTGCGTCACAGAGGTTAAAAAATTATCTGAAAAATTTCCGAGCGCAACTATCGGGGTAGTCACTCCTTTTGCACATCAAAAACAGGCGCTACAAAAGGCATTTATGAACTTTCAAAATAAAAACTTGACAGTTGACACTGTACATCGTTTCCAGGGTGATGAAAAGGATATTATTGTTTTTAGTATAGTCGTAAGCGAAAATGCTCATGTATCTTTACATAGGTTCATTAATTATTATTCAGCATACCTCCTAAACGTTGCTGTTTCCCGGGCAAAAAGTTCATTGCTGATCATTGGTAATAAAGATTATTGTAAAGCTCTTGTAGACAATAAGGGCAGGACACTCCTTTCTCACCTTGCAACATATTCAGAAAAAACATCTAAAAACTAACACAACATGGGTCTACTGGATTTTTGGCGTAAAAAAAAGCCTGAAGAAATACAAAATGATTTACCTGAACAACGGTCAAAAGCACATGATAAACATGCTGATCCACAATATCCAGGGAGGAGTATAGCAAAATCAGTTGATAATAAAATTGAAGATAAAAAGACAGATCCTGCAGAAGAAAACCTTCAAAAAGCTTATAATAACTTTAAATCTCTCAATTTCGAAAAAGCCAACGACTACATTGATAAGGCAATCGAGCTCGGGGGTAAACCGGATGAAAAATTAATGACATCGATAAGAAGCTTTGTAAATACTTTAGATACTCCGGATACGCAAACATTAGAACTTAAACGTGACATAATTTTAAAATCAATTTCCTCCCATTCTCATATTGAATTCCTTTACCCCAAGGAACAGAGCCGTTATTTACAACTTATTTTTATCTGTATACCTACTGAACTGGCCAGCGTGAAAGATGCGGTGATGATAGACGGGGAGCGCTACGAAATTAAAAATATGCGAAAATTAAAATTTGTTAATTCAAACTACTACCCTGATAAACCACAATAGAGCCCACTGCTTAATTCTGATAACTTTACTCCATTATACCCTTAAATGTCAAAAAAAAAACTAATACTCAAAGCATTTGAAGAACTTGACGCAGAGATGCTCGACGTCCTCCTGAATGACGGGCAGTCTTACCAGGATGTCCACAAAGAAACCTTTGTGGCAGAACTAAAATCATACTTTTCAGACCTTCGGAACGATCGGGATTATAAAACAGACTTTAAAGCAGTGAGGGGAATGTGCACCAATTGCAACAAGGGTAAAAAAGGATATTCTTTTATAAATTCTGATGGCGAAAGTTTTATGAGCATGGTATTCGAAGAATCGGATGATGATTATACCGACATTTACAAATGCAGCAGCTTTAAAACTTTCGACAGGGAAATCACAGAAGAATGGGTCGGTATTCACTTTTATGAAGAGGACAAGGTAGATTATAGGCCTACAGAAGTCCACATCCGGGAGCAGAAGGAGTGCGACCGTGCGGTTAAAGAACTCGAAATGGAAATCAAAACTGAAGGTATTCTGTCAAAAAATTTCTATGTTTCCTGGGTCAGCACCTATCGTCATCTACACTCCATCGGAGACATTTTCACCGATAAATCCTACCGTTATAAAAACGAAGTCTCCGGCTACCTCTGGATTCTCGAACCTCTGGCAGAGGTTCTCGAAAAATCTGACCTTGCCCGCGAGCTCTTGCAAGAGTTCATTGCCTTTCCTTTAATTACCCACGAGACCATCCAGGATTGGTTGATCAGGGCGGATTACCATTTCCCTTATTACAAATTTGCCACTGAATACAAAGCTGATTATCAACAGGACTTATTCATTACCGGACGTATTAAAATTAGACTTTCAGAACACTGGTACCTGCAGAATATTGCGGTCATCCTTAACAAATATTCCAACTGGATTCCTGATTACAATCCTTTGAAAGAAGCCGAGGATTTTGTCGCAAGTGAGCAAGATGATGATATGTTTCCTTTCTGATAAAAAGCACTTACGTTTCCTTCGTTACTCTAAGTCTCCTTAATTCAGGTCTCGGTCAATTACGCATCCACCGCTTTGTAACCACAAACACTCCTGCAAACAATTTAAATAAACCGCTATTAATCAAGGCTTTCACTATTGCTGCAAATAAACTGTTGCTGCACTATAGCCTTGTCTCAGTCACGTTTATAAATTTTTCTTCGGTACTCATAATTTTCCTGTACCCGTGCCGGCAGCCGCTTCTTACACTTGTTGCGAAGGTTCAATTTCATCGAAGTGTAAATTCGGTAAATCCTTTTATGGTTCCACCTGAAACTAAGGTTCTTCAAACGGTGGCGCATTAGCCAGAAGTCCCACGTTTGGTGTTGATTTGCCAGCAGTAGCAGTTCTTCACAGATTTGGTCATCTTCATTATTGCTCCGCTTTTTGTAATAAAGCACCGAACTGCTTACCCTGAAAACATCACACGCCTTACGAATACTTATTCCATGGGTTTGTTTGGAATAAGCTACCAACTCTCTTTTCTCGCAAGGCGTCAGAGCTTTTTTTCGATCACGTCTTTTAAAACGGTGTTTTCCAATGTAAGCTCAGCATCAATCTTTTTATACTGCGAAAGTTGCTTCTCGATCTCTTTCAACTGAGCCAGCTGGTGGGCTTCCATACCGCCATATTTGCTCTTCCAATTGTAAAAGGTGGGTTGGCTTATTCCGTGTTCACGGCAGATCTCATTCACCGTTTTCCCCTGATTCTGTTCAGATAAAATCTTTACGATCTGAACCTCTGTAAATTTGCTTTGTTTCATCTTTCCCAAATTTAAAAACTATATTTATCTTCGTTTCGGTTTTTGGGGAAGATTACACTATAATTTAAATATTTCCCTACATTTGCTGTCTCCAAAGGGTGAATCGTGTGAAACTCACGAACTGTCGCGCAACCGTAATCTGCATTTGCAGAAAGTCGGATCCCCAAAATACTTTCGCGATCTGAAGTAAAATCTCCGGGATTTTATTCATTTCAATGTTTATAATTAAAATCAGCAGAGATGAATTACGAAGACAAAATTAAATCTTCCGAAACTCACGTTTTTAAAGTCGTTTTTCCAAATACCACCAACCATCACAACACAATGTTCGGCGGTAAAGTAATGGAAATGATGGACGAAGTTGCCTTTATGACCGCCACACGTTTTGCGCGTAAATCCTTTGTTACTGTGAGTTGTGACCGCATCGATTTCAACAGGCCTATCCCCGCCGATACGCTGGTTGAGCTGATAGGCCGTGTGAAATATGTAGGGAACAGCAGTCTGAAGGTCTCCGTTGAAATCTTCATCGAGGAAATGTACCTCGAAAGCAGAGAAAAAGCCGTGAGCGGCGATTTTACGCTCGTAGCGATAGGGGACGATAAAAAGCCGGTTAAGATTTTTGAGACGCAGCAACTGCCTGTTTAGCGACCGCAGAATCCTCTTCTTTGCGGTTCGAAACTTATAACAGAA
Organism: Kaistella pullorum; assembly: GCF_014837035.1. Lineage (GTDB taxonomy): Bacteria > Bacteroidota > Bacteroidia > Flavobacteriales > Weeksellaceae > Kaistella > Kaistella rhinocerotis. The sequence goes on from NZ_JACSPS010000002.1 coordinate 482,455, forward strand.
CCTATACGGGCTGCTGGCTTTGGGCGATTGGTTATTAACAATACGGAACCCTGAAATACCTGTCCATATCAGTTTAATCTGGATCCAGCACAAACCGCCACGGCATATTTTTCCACACTTCACCGGCATAATCCACGCCGATACGCGGACCGGCGGTGACCGTTCCTGCCAATACAGAATCCTCTAGCCACAGCCGTTCTGAGCTCCCCACATCTTCTCCGTAAAAACTTTTATCGAGTTCCAGCAGATTGCCGATCCGCCCGGGTCCACTTACGGTACTCAGTCCCCGGATCAGCACGGCCTCGGGCTGTCCGGTCTTTCCGGTTACAATGTTCAGCAGCCAGTAGCGCCCGTAAATCAGGTAAACATACACGAAGCCGCCCTCGCCAAACATAAGTTCGGTGCGTGGGGTGCGGCCTTTGCTCGCATGACTCGCCAGATCATCGGTGCCGAAATAGGCTTCCGTTTCAGTAATCTGTGCACGCAGTTCGCGGCCGTCCGCAAATTTGCGTACCAGTGTTTTACCCAACAGCGACTGTGCCAGATATACTGCATTATGTTTTTGAAAATAGGAGTTAGGGATGCGCTTAGCCATTTGCACGATAGGTGGAAGGGTGAAAAGATGGTAAAATGCAGGTGAAACCTTCAAATTGTGTACCCTTTGAATGTGTTGATGCACACCTTGAGGTTGGTAAAATCGTTTTCAGAACATAAAACCGCTTCATCATGGATGAAACGGTTTGGTAAGTTTCCGGTTATAATTTGCCGGACTCCGGATTTCAAAAGGTGGCCTCAGCCTCTGCATTTTTAGTTCTGGTCCGGCAGGAAACTGTACTCTTTAGAATAGTGCAGCATCTGCTCCGCAAAGGTTTCCGGATATTGCAACACATAATCAGTTACATTGCCGGCGCTGTTTTTAACCGGTGTAATATAAGGATTCACAAAACCGCGGTACGGCGCCTCCTTATACTGCGCGTTGCGCGCCAGCACTTCTTTGTGGATGGTCTGATCTACTTTAACACCGTAATTTTCAACCAGATTTTTAGCGGCATTATAGTCGCCTTCCGATTTAATGCGTTGGGTTTCGCGCAGCAGCTGCCCGAACAGATCGTGCAGTTTATCGTAGTCGGTAATATTGAAATAGGTCTTACCGTTGCGTGTGATTTTTTCAATTACATTGTCCTCTTTTCCTTTCTCAAAAACCCACGCGCTTACCCACTGGCGGTTCCGCATGTGCGATTCTTCAATATCGGCGCCGGGTTCCAGCCGCACGAGCTGCATCATAAGCCCGTTGCGGATATAATTGTCGTATGAGGCCTTACCCACACCTTTCCAGTCATCAGTGAGCCCCAGTTCCTGCAGTTTTGGGTTGTACAGGAAGTACAGACCTACAAGGTCAGCGCGGCCTTCTTCCATTGTCGAAGCGTAGCTTTTCAGTGTTTCCTTAGGCGTTCCCACACCCGGATTGATCTGACCCGACGCGTGACCTACCACCTCGTGCAGCGCCGTATGCAGTTTGCTGGAAAGTTCGCCATACTTCTGTGCGAGGCGCAGTTCTTCATCGTCATTCACGAATTCCTTAAGACGTCCCGAACCGGCTGCTTTATCATACGCGTCGATGATATTTCCGAGTGAAACGGATTTTGAACCGTGTTCAGCACGTATCCAGTCAGCATTAGGAAGGTTCACACCGATTGGCGTGCTTGGTGATGCATCACCGGATTCCGAGGCTACAATTACCGTCTTATAGCTGACGCCTACCACATTTTTCTTCTTATGTTGTGGCATGAGCGGAGAGTTGTCTTCAAACCACTGCGCCTGCTTTGAAAGGACTTCCATCTTTTTGGACATGTCGAAATCCTTGATCTGTACCACGCTTTCATAGGAGCCTTTGTGGCCCAGCGGGTCACTGTATACTTCGATAAATCCGTTGATATAGTCAATGTTCCCTTCAGTGGCATCCACCCACGCTACGTTGTAATCGTCCCAGGTTTTGAGGTCGCCGGTTTTGTAATATCTGATGAGCAGGTCCAGCGCATTTGCCTGCTTCTGGTTTTCGGCTGCGCCTTTTGCTTTTTCAAGCCAGCCCGTAATCTGGTCGATGGCTGCGCCGTACATGCCGCCGCTTTTCCACACCTTCTCGGTCAGCTTACCGTTTTCTTTAACGAGTTTGGAGTTGAGTCCTGTTGAAAGCGGACGTTGTGGATGCTTGCTTTTCATATTGGAGTAAAAGCGGTCGGCTTCATCAGCGCTGATGCCGTCACCGTAGAAATTAACGGCTGAACCTTCCAATAGTCCTTTGCTGAGGTCCAGGTTCACTTTTTTGCTGTCCTTATTATTAAAGAGTACATCAGCCACGGCTGTATTCAGCGTAGTATTGGTCTCTTTTAAAAGTTGATCCAGATAGACGCGGGAAAATGCCGGCTTCATCTTGTCGTTGGAGTAGTGGTGGTGAATACCGTTCGCGAACCAGATGCGTTTAAGATAAATCTCAAAGTTCTGCCAGTCCTGTGTGGTTTTGTCGCCCTTGTAATTCTGATAAACCTTTTCCAGGGCCCGGCGGATGGTCAGGTTGTTTTTATAGTTCTGGTCCCAGATGATATCGCGGCCTGCGTAACCGGCCTGGCTCAGGTAGTACACGTATTCTTTTTCTTTTAAAGTCAGATCATTCCAGCTTGGCACGTCGTACCGCAAAACTTCAATGTCTGCAAAACGGTCAATGCTGTTCTGTCCCTTTGGGGTGCTCTGTTCCTGAGGTGCGCTTTCAGCGGCGGCATTCTGTTGTGCCGTGCAGGATAATACCAGCATAGCAGCCAGTGCGAGCAGCGTTATTTTGGTTCTGTTCATAATTAAATTTTTATTTAAAGTTATAACTATATTTATCCCGATTTTAGAAGGAAGCGGATAAACAGGACGTAAACCGCCTGTAGTCCCAAAGTAAAAGGAGCGGTCCATCCGTTTCGGGCACAGTGACTTTTTTAAGTTCGCCCCGACATAAGCAACAAAATTCGCACCGCAGCATTTGTGCTGCTAATTAATGATTTGTAAAAAATGATCGCAAAAAAGCCCCAATCTCTTGGGGCTTTATCTTTATATCTAAAAGGGATTACCCTTTTGCACCTCTTTCAATGCGTTTTCTTTCGTTTTCAGAAAGAATTTTTTTACGCATACGGATGAAGTTTGGTGTTACCTCAATAGCTTCGTCGCTCTGGATGTATTCCATACATTCTTCGAGAGAGAAAAGAATTTTTGGCGCGATGCTGCCGTCTTTGTCTTTTCCGGATGCACGCATGTTGTTCAGCTGCTTGGCTTCAACGATGTTTACAACAAGATCGCCAGGTTTATTCTGCTCTCCGATGATCATACCTTCGTAAATTTCCTCGCCCGGATCAACAAAGAACTTGCCTCTGTCCTGAAGTTTTGCGATAGAGTATTCGGTAGCCGGTCCCTGAGACTTGCTCACCAATACACCTACGAGTCTTCCGGGAATTGAGCCTTTGAAAGGCTTGTAATCTACAAAACGGTGTGCCATAATGGCTTCGCCAGCCGTAGCAGTCAACATTTGAGAACGCAGTCCGATCAGGCCTCTTGAAGGAATCTCGAATTCCATGTGCTGCATTTCACCTTTGGTTTCCATAATGTGCAGGTCACCTTTGCGTTGCGTCGCCAAGTCGATTACACGTGATGCATATTCTTCAGGTACGTCAACTACCATAGATTCATAAGGCTCACATTTAACACCGTCAATCTCTCTAAGGATTACCTGTGGCTGACCGATCGTCATTTCGTAACCTTCTCTTCTCATTGTTTCGATCAATACAGAAAGGTGAAGGATACCACGTCCGAATACCAGGAATGTATTGGCATCTTCAGTTGGTTCAACTCTTAGTGCTAAGTTTTTCTCCAACTCTTTCATCAACCTTTCTTTCAGGTGATTTGAAGTTACATATTTACCGTCTTTTCCGAAGAAAGGGGAGTTGTTAATCGAGAACGTCATGTTCAAAGTAGGCTCATCGATTGCCGTACGTGGCAACGGATCCGGATTCTCAAGATCAACGAATGAATCCCCGATCTGGAATTTATCGAAACCTACGATCGCACAGATATCACCTGCTTTAACTTCCTGAACTTTCTTTTTACCAAGACCTTCGAAAACGTAAAGCTCTTTTACTTTTCCTTTGATGATGTTGCCGTCTTCCTGAGCCAAACCAATCCATTCAGACTCTTTTACAGAACCCTGGGTGATTTTACCGATCGCAATTCTTCCTAAGAAAGAAGAGAAATCGAGTGAAGTGATCTGCATTCTCAGCGGACCTTCTTTAGCGTCGGGCGCAGGAACGTGTTCCAAAATACCATCTAATAGTGGGAAAATATTATCAGTCTGTTCCAAAGATGAATTGAACCAACCTTGTTTTGATGAACCGTAGAAGGTTGGGAAGTCAAGTTGCTCTTCCGTAGCATTAAGGTTGAAGAACAGGTCAAAAACCTGATCGTGAACTTCATCCGGACGGCAGTTTGGCTTATCAACTTTGTTAATTACCACTACCGGTCTCAGACCCAATTCCAAAGCTTTCTGAAGAACGAAACGCGTCTGCGGCATAGGACCTTCAAAGGCATCTACCAAAAGCAGAACCCCGTCAGCCATTTTCAGTACTCTTTCCACCTCACCACCGAAATCGGCGTGACCAGGCGTATCGATTACGTTAATCTTGGTGTCTTTATAAGTTACCGAAATGTTTTTTGACAGGATGGTAATTCCACGCTCTCTTTCAAGGTCATTGTTGTCCATGATAAGATCACCTGATTCCTGATTTTCGCGGAAAACACTGGTGGCGTGAATGATTTTGTCGACCAGCGTAGTTTTTCCGTGGTCAACGTGCGCAATGATTGCGATATTTCTAATGTTTTGCATAAACGTTTTTTGACGGTGCAAAAGTAATCTTTTTTACCGGATAATTTGTGCAGCGATGAAGAATTATCACAATTTTATACATAAAATTACAGAAAACTCAAATGCCTGATTATCAATTGCATTTTAAATTTTCCAAAAAGAAAAGCGACCCGATAGGGCCGCCATGATAAAATTTGATTTTGATAAAAATTTATTGTCTTAGATAGGTGTACAGATTATCTTTCAGGTGAACGCGTTTTTTGCGAAGGTCGGTAAGATGATCATCTGTGGTGTGATTCACTTCACCTTCTTCGTAATGCTGAATGAGTGCGTTTACCTCTTCATAATTCACGTACATCTTCTTAAAATTGTCGTCATTCAGCTTCAGCGCCTTGATTTTTGATTCGAACTCAGGAAACTCGTTGGTTAAAATGTGGTTTTCCATGACTTTAAATTTTAATGATTTTTAATAAACTAAAGTTAAGGAAAAATTATCGCTGACTCCTTATGAGAATTATCATTTTCAGGTCTAAAAAAACAAAAGCCGGAGAAAATCTCCGACTTTTTAGCGATCGCTGTTTTAAAGACTGCTATTTCTTGCCCGTAATGTGAATTTCGCCTTTGCCATCCTTCTTATATACGTGCACCGATTCAATATTTTTAGGTTCAATTTTATCCATCTCTGCCTTGGATATCGTCTTTCCGTCCAGATAGTAGATCACATCCTGTTCTTTACCGCGCAGAAGGTTGGCTTCCGTCGATCTTCGTGCAGCTTCCTCAGCCTTTTGCGTGGCGTCTTTCAGGCGCTGCTGGAATTCCGGCGAATCAAGTTTGATCTGCATTTCCTTTGCCCGGCGCTCGGCTTCCTGTATGCGCTTTTGAAATTCGGGTGAATTGACTGTCTTTTCGATGTCCTTTGAACGGCGCTCCATCTGGCGTAACTGCTTTTTAAAGGCCGGAGAGTTTACTTTTTTGTCGATTTCGGCTGCGTGTTTTTCGTAGTCGCGGATTTTGTTTTTAAAATCTTCAGAATCGTAAAATTTAATTGTCTTGCCCGTCAGTTCTTTTATTCTTGCTGCCATTTGCTCCTGAGTTGCAGTAAAATCCTCACTGTTGAGTTTTTCTTTTATTTTGGCGTCCAGTTTTGAAAGCTGCATTTCAAGGTCTTTGAATTCTGCGCTGCTCTCCAGGTTCTTTTCAGTCAGTTTTTGGATCTGCGCTGATGTCTGCTGCATTTCTGCGCTCAGCTTTTGCACCTGCTCAGACTTCCGCTCCCTGTTTTTCGACCGCAACAGCAATTCATTTTCAATTTTGTCTACTTTAAGGACAGCCTTCGGGCTAGGTACTTCAGGAACTTCAGGAACTGGAGCCGGTGGCGGCGGTAGGGTATCCCGTGTCATCGCGGTCACATATTCTTCGATCTGAATGTTGGTTGCCGCGATTTCATGGTTCTTTGCGTTGACAAGATAGAAGAAACAGAGGGCGAAGATTAGGGGCAAAGCTGCGATGCGACGTGCATAGCTGTATTTGGTCTGTGGTTTTTTAAGCATTGTTAGTCGTTTTTTTAAGTTAGAACTGAGAAACGGACTCGTTGCGGGCAGCGGTCTTCCGGAAAACCGGCTCGCCAAAAGCATCTGCGCAAATACCTTGGTGTCCGAATTGGTAACGGCTTTTTTATCAGCCAGATATTCGTGGATAAGCGCTATTTCGCGCCTGATTAAATGATAGAATGGATTAAACCAGAAAACTGCAACCAGAATTTCAGAGAAAACACGGTCCCAGGAATGTTTCTGCTCAATATGCACCATTTCGTGCTTCAGGATTTGGCGTCCGAGGTCAGAAGAAATCGGCAGGGATTCTTTCCAGAAAAGGTTGCGGAAAAATGAAAACGGTGCTTCGGCAATATCAGTTTGGTAAAAACTGATGCCTTCAAAACTTTTCTTCGGATAGCGTTTTTTAAAATGCTCAATCCGTACAACGGCAAGTAAAAATCTTAGGAGAAGACCGACAGAAACCAGTCCAGCAACAAGAGCACAAATTTGAATATAACCGAAATCATGGCTTAAAGTTTTATTTTCGTTGGCGTACGTTAACTTATTTAATAATAGATAAATATCACTGTTTACTTCAACTGTAAAATAAGACAGTTTCAGCAAAGGCAGCAGCAGGCTGATCAACATCGTGCCAAGCAGATAAAACCTGTTGTAATGATGAAATGTCCTGTCCTTTAAAGACAACTGATAGTACAGAAACATTACACCGGAAGTAAGGATTACTTTGCCGAAATAGAGCAGGAGCGCTTCCATTATTTTTTGTTTTTGATTTCGTCAAGCAGCATCTCAAGATCTTCAACGCTGATTTCATTCTTTTCAACCAGAAAGGAAACCGCGTTGCGGTAAGAACCTTCGAAATAGTTTTTCACGAGGCTTTTCATTGATTTTCCACTGTATTGCTCGCGGCGTACAAGCGGGAAATATTCGTGCTGACGACCGAAAACGTTGTAATCAACAAAAGCTTTTTCTTTTAAAACCTTTAAAATGGTCGATATCGTATTGGTGTGCGGCTTCGGTTCCGGAAACTTTTCGAGGATATCTTTTAGAAAGGCTTTTTCCAGGTCCCACAAATACTGCATTACCTGTTCTTCGGCTTTGGTGAGTTGCGTAATTTTCATATCACTAAATGTTTAGTGATACAAATGTAGGAATTAATCTCATACATACAACTATTTTTATAGTGATATTAAAATATTTTTGTAATCAATTGGTTTTCAATATTAAATATTTCGCGTTAAAAATTAAAACAAAGAAAATTTAGCCTGGAAAAGTTCAGGTACAATTATGTGGAAGTGAAAATTTTACCCTTAAAAACATTCACAAAATCACTACCTTTGCGCACTTTAAACAGAATATCATTCTGTCTTTATATATTTAAATTCAAACTCATTATATGAAATGTGGAATCGTAGGTTTGCCGAATGTAGGTAAATCAACCCTTTTTAACTGCCTCAGCAACGCCAAAGCTCAGTCTGCCAACTATCCTTTCTGTACCATCGAACCCAACTTAGGAACGGTTTCAGTGCCGGATCACCGTCTTTTCGAACTTGAAAAACTCGTTAATCCTGAGCGCGTACTGCCTGCAGTAGTGGAAATTGTGGACATCGCAGGTCTTGTGAAAGGCGCCAGCAAAGGTGAAGGTCTTGGTAACCAGTTTTTGGCGAATATCCGCGAGTGCGAAGCGATCATCCACGTTTTAAGATGTTTTGAGAATGGAAATATCGTGCACGTTGAAGGTTCAGTAGACCCGATGCGCGATAAAGAAATCATCGACATCGAACTTCAGCTGAAGGATATCGAAACCATTTCAAAAGCCGTTGACAAAGCAAAGAAATTCATCAAGTCCGGTAAGAAAGAAGATGTCCTGACTTATGAAACGCTTCAGAACCTGCTTAGATTCGTGGAAGACGGCCGGAATGTACGCGAGTTTCCAATGGACGATTTCAGTACAGATATCATTGCAGATATTCAGCTTTTAACCAACAAACCGGTTCTTTACGTTTGTAATGTTGATGAAAATTCAATAAAGAACGGCAACGAATGGATCGCTAAAATCGAAGAGATGGCGAAAAAAGAAAACGCCGAAGTGGTGGTTCTTGCCGCTCAGATCGAAGCTGATATCAACGAACTTGAAACTTTCGAAGAAAGACAGATGTTTCTTGAAGAACTCGGCTTAGAAGAACCTGGTGTTAACAGATTGATTAGAAAAGCTTACGACCTCTTGAAACTTCAGACCTATTTCACGGCTGGTGTGAAAGAAGTGCGCGCCTGGACCATTGGACAGGGCTGGACAGCTCCTCAGGCGGCCGGCGTCATTCACACGGATTTTGAAAAAGGATTTATCCGTGCAGAAGTAATCGGCTACGAGGATTTCGTGAATTACGGCTCCGAAGCGAAAGTAAAAGAAGCCGGCAAAATGAAAGTGGAAGGCAAAGAGTATATCGTAAAAGATGGCGATGTGATGCATTTCAGGTTTAATGTGTAAGAATTCATTAGCTGAACATTTATAGAGAGTTTACCCCACCAGGTAAACTCTTTTTTGTTTACACTGGGTGATTTTAAAACCTCTCATACATTAGGTTCATATTGAACACCGCACATGTGATAAGTTGAATGTTTGAACTTATCTAATTTCTTAAATATGGTTAAACTACCTTACATCAATGCTTTACCATTTTATTTAAACTAAATTTGTAAGATAAGCATAGCAAATTACAGCTATTTAGTTTTTATTAATCACTTAAATAATCAGCATATGAAAAAGTTAGAAAACAAAGTGGCCATCATTACTGGCGCAGGATCGGGAATCGGAAAAGCAACGGCAATTCTTTTCGCTAAAGAAGGCGCAAAAGTTGTCGTAAGCGACATCAATGAAGTCAACGGCAGCAAGGTAGTGGACGAAATAAAAAGCAGCGGCGCAGAAGCACTTTTCGTAAAAGCAGATTCATCCAGCCCTCAAGACAACCAAATATTAGTAGACGAAACTTTGAAAGCATTCGGCAAACTTGATATTGCTATAAACAACGCAGGAATAGGTGGCGAAATCAACAAAGCGGGCGACATGTCAATCGAAGGCTGGAAGAAAGTCATTGACATCAACCTCTCAGGCGTATTCTACGGCGTGAAATACCAGGCACCGGCGATGGTAGAAAACGGGGGCGGAAGCATCATCAATATTGCTTCCATTCTTGGTCAGGCAGGATTTGCGACCTCAAGTGGCTATGTGGCTGCAAAACACGGTGTGGTGGGTCTTACGAAATCTGCGGCGTGGGAATATGCGAAAGATAAAGTCCGGATCAATGCAGTAGGCCCCGGATTTATTTATAGTGGCATGGTGAATGAGGAGGCGATGGGCAAAGAAGCGTTGACAATGCTCGAAAATAAACATGCTTTCGGCAGGCTTGGCGAGCCCAAAGAAATCGCCGCAATGTTGCTTTTTCTGGCTTCAGATGATGCGTCTTTCATCACAGGGTCCTATTATCCGGTAGATGGCGGCTATCTTGCAGTATAAAAAATTTAAACTTTGAGTTTTAAATTATTCAGAAGTTTAGCAGAACTCAATCTCAACCTTTAAAACAAAATTATGGCAAAAAACATCGCAGTACTTGTAGGCTCTTTAAGGAAAGATTCTTACAACAGAAAAATCGCAAATGAAATGATCAGGCTTGCGGAAGGTAAACTCAACATGGAAATTATAGAAATCGGAAATCTGCCTCTTTATAGTGAAGATCTCGATGAAAATCCACCGCTACAATGGACGGCATTCCGGCAGAAAATACAAAGCGCCGACGGTATTCTGGTGGTTTCTCCCGAATACAACCGCACAATTCCCGGAGCGCTGAAAAATGCAATCGATGTAGGATCGCGGCCGTACGGAAGCTCCGTCTGGCCAGGAAAACCGGGCGCGGTCGTCACTTCGTCAGTAAGTTCGCTGGGCGGTTTGGCAGCGAATCATCATATCCGTCAGGCCTTCGTATTTGTTGATGTTCCGCTGATGCAGCAACCTGAAGCGTATATCGGGAACTCATCAAAAATTTTCGGGGAAGACGGAAAGACAGTTGTGCCGGACACGGAAAAATTCCTTCAGACTTTTGTGGATGCCTTCCAGAAATGGGTTGAGAAGTTCTAAATATGCTTGAGTAGCCACTGAAAAACCTTGTTCAGCAATGAGTAAGGTTTTCTTTTGCGCTTTATTTTACCGTGAAATATTTTTACACGGCGAAATAATGCCTAAATTTAAGAAACTGTTCAGTACCTAAAAAACAAACTATGTGGTTTACAAAATCCATCGATGAAACCTTAAAGGAACTCAGTGTTGGCCCCGCCACTGGCCTTTCCAGCGAGGAGGCGGCGAGCCGGAAGAGCAAATATGGGCCTAACCGTCTGGAAGCTAAAAAGAAAAAATCGGTCTTTCAGATTTTCATTTCGCAACTGAACGACTGGCTGATCTATGTACTGTTTGCGGCCGTAATCATTACGTTTTTTATGGGCGAATATATAGATTCGGTCATCATTATTCTGGTCATCCTGATTAACGCCGGAATCGGGGTTTTTCAGGAAGTTAAAGCCGGGAAAGCGATTGAAGCACTCATGCAGATGTCGTCACCCAGGGCGCTCGTCAGGCGCGATTCACATACTGCTGAAATCGACAGTGCAGAGCTGGTTCCGGGGGACATCGTTATTCTGGATGCCGGCAGGGTGGTGCCCGCCGACCTGCGGCTGATAGAGTCGGCAAATCTGCAAACCGAAGAATCGGCCCTCACGGGTGAATCCGTCCCGGGCTCTAAAGAGGCAGCCGATATCTACGACGACCCGAATACACCCATTGGCGACCGGGATAATCAGGCATTTATGTCGTCCATTGTTACATACGGCCGCGGCGTCGGAGTAGTGGTAGAAACCGGGATGCGCACCGAAGTCGGCAAAATTGCGCACCTTATCGATAACGAAGAACTCACCAAAACACCTCTGGAGAAAAAGCTGAGCGAGCTCGGCAAAATGCTGGGAAAGATGGCGGTGGGTATCTGTGCGTTTATATTTGTTCTTTCATGGTTTCAGGGAAGGGATCTGGGCGAAATGTTCCTCACCTCGGTTTCACTTGCCGTAGCATCGATCCCCGAGGGCCTGGCTGCAATCGTAGCGGTGGTACTTTCCGTCGGCGTCACTGCAATGTCGAAAAACAACGCCATCATCCGCCAGCTTCCGGCAGTGGAAACATTGGGTTCAGTGAATGTAATTTGCTCTGACAAGACCGGTACGCTTACCATGAATAAAATGAGCGTCACCCAGGTTTATACCACACAAGGCCTGCTGGATTTGGATGAACATGTTCCAAACGACATTCCGAATGCCGCAAAATTTGCAGCTAAAGCCATGATCTTATGCTCCGATGCCACCTTGCATAATGACGATGCCACCGGCGACCCGACCGAAATAGCACTGTTAGCATTGGGCGATACGCTGAGACTCGACCGAAAGAATCTGGAGAACGATACAAACCGAATTAATGAAAAATCCTTTGACAGTGACCGCAAAATGATGTCGGTACTGGTGAAGGAAGAAGACGGCGATTACAAAGTCTTCACGAAAGGTGCATTGGCAAGTTTAAAAAAAGTTTCGACCAGGATTTTTGACAACGGAGAAGTACGCGAAATTACCGAAGCCGATCTGAAGAACTTCAGCCACGCCGCGCGGCAAATGTCAGATCATGCATTGCGCACGTTGGCCGTAGCCTATAAACCCGCTGCAAGAGATACGCATCCCGACGAAATGGAGCAGGACCTTGTGCTTCTTGGTTTGGTAGGCATGATAGACCCAGCACGCGACGAAGTGAAACCATCGATAAAACTCGCGAAAGACGCCGGCATCAAAACCATCATGATTACGGGCGATCATAAAAACACTGCGTTTGCCATCGCTAAGGATCTGCACATTGCCGATCATGTGGATCAGGTAATCACCGGGCCGGAAATGGACAGCTTCAGTGAGGACGAATTAAAACAGAAAGTGAACAGCTATCGGGTGTACGCACGCGTTTCCCCGGAACATAAAGTGAAAATAGTACGCGCACTTAAAGCCAATGGAAACATAGTCTCCATGACCGGCGACGGCGTGAATGATGCACCGTCGCTTAACGCGGCCGACATCGGTGTGGCGATGGGAATTACCGGTACCGATGTAGCAAAGGGCGCTGCAGACATGATTCTTACCGACGACGATTTTTCCACTATTGTTAAAGCCATTGAACAGGGAAGGAACATCTACAATAACATCAAAAAATCCGTCATTTTTCTCCTCACCTGCAACCTGGGCGAAGTGGTGGTTATGTTTCTCGCGCTGCTGGTGGGCTGGCAGTCGCCCCTGATCGCGACACAGCTGTTGTGGATCAACCTGCTTACCGATTCGCTGCCGGCCATCGCGCTGGGCATGGATAATGGCGACCCCGATGTAATGAAAGAAAAACCTCGCTCCATAAACGAAAACTTCTTTTCGCACGGCGCCGGAATACAGGCAGTTGTTGGCGGTATATTCATCGGGCTGATCACGATGCTGGCGTATTGGTACGGATATTACGAACTCGGTTATTCTCCTGCAGACGGCAACATTCCCGAAGAAGTGGTGAAGAATGCGCGCACTTTAGCATTTATGGTTTTGGTATGCTCGCAACTGTTTTTTTCTTTAGGCTTAAGGAATAGGAAAAAACCACTGTATAAAATAGGTATCTTCGGCAACCGATATCTTGTGGGTGCAATTGTACTTGGGATTCTGATGCAGATTCTCGTCCTGTTTGTGCCGGTTTTGCGTGAAGCCTTTAAACTTCATATGCTCGACCAAAAAGGATGGATGATGGCGGTTGTTCTTGGTTTGTTACCGTTAACCGCGCTCGAGATCTACAAGATAGTCTTCGCAAATAGAAAGCAACATTCAACAGCTAAAATTTAAACCAAAACCAGCTTATGAAAAAACTTTTCAGTCAAATCAGCGTTCAGAAAGCCCTTATTTTCACCGCGCTTTTTCTCGTTGCGCTCATTTTGTTTGAACTTAATTATTTCATGTCAGGCCTGTTGGGCGCCATTACGCTCTATGTTCTTACCCGCAAATCTTACCTAAAATACACCGAGGAAAAAAAGTGGAACAGCAATCTTACCATCACGCTCATCATTTTCCTTATCATTATCACATTCGCGGTGCCGCTCTGGATCATCCTGGAGATCTTGATTCCAAAAATCAATGAATTCCTGAGCGACCGTGAGGGAATCATTAAAAAATACGACGCTGTGCGGACATTTCTGGAGAACAATGAGTACCTCAAAAGGTTTGATTTCCATGTTTCCAATGAACAGATCATGCAAGTGCTGAACCGTGCAGTTTCCTACATTCCTTCCACGCTGAACTGGGTCGGCCAGACCTTTGGAAACATTTTTGTCGCGCTTTTTATCCTTTATTTTATGCTTAAAGAAACGCGGACAATGGAACAGAAATTTAAAGATCTGCTCCCATTTTCGCGGGATACGAAAAAATATTTCATTCGTGCCAATGCAGACCTGATCCGTTCCAATGCTTATGGAATACCCATTCTGGGCCTAAGCCAGGGTCTGATTGCAATTTTGGGCTACTACATTTTCGGTGTCGAGAATGCGATCTTCTGGGGTTTGCTCACTGGAGCCGCATCCATCGTTCCGGTACTCGGCACGATGCTGATCTATGTACCGATTAGTGTCTATCAGGTTGCCAGCGGCGATGTGAGCGGCGGGCTGATGCTGGCAGGTTTCTGTCTGATATTTGTGGGTGGTATCGACAATATTCTGCGCTTTACTTTATTAAAAAAAATGGCGGACATTCATCCACTAATTACGGTTTTTGGTGTGCTGCTCGGTTTACAGATTTTCGGTGTGATGGGACTTGTTTTTGGTCCCGTACTCATGTCTTTGCCCGGAATTCTCTACCGTATGTTTGAGATGGAACGCAGCTTTAAAGATCTTAAAGACCATGAGCAGACCGAAGACGAGGAAAACGTTCCGGTGTAACATTTGGCTGCAGATTTTTACAAATCATAAAAATTTAAAAACCTAAAAAAATGAACAACCACGAAATCGACTACAGAATCCACGGCGAAGAAATGCAGTGCGTAGAAATAGAACTGGACCCGAATGAAAGCGTAATTTCCGAACCCGGCAGTTTCATGATGATGACAGACGGCATACAGATGCAGACGATGTTCGGCGACGGAAATGAAAAAGGTATCATGGGCAAGCTCTTTTCCGCTGGAAAAAGGATGCTCACCGGCGAAAACCTGTTTATGACGGCCTTTACCAACACCGCGTCCGGTAAGCGGCAGGTTACTTTTGCAGCGCCGTATTCGGGGAAAATCATCGCGCTTGACCTTTCAGAATTAGGCGGAAAAGTGATTTGCCAGAAAGATTCATTTCTGTGTGCGGCCAAAGGTGTGGCGGTCGGGATCGAATTCCAGCGTAAGCTGGGCACGGGGCTTTTCGGCGGCGAAGGTTTCATCATGCAGAAACTCGAAGGAGACGGCATGACCTTCGTACACAGCGGCGGTCACGTGATCGAAAAACAACTGCAGCCGGGCGAAGTTTTGAAGATAGATACGGGCTGTATTGTGGCCTTTACGAAAGATGTAGATTATGACATTCAGTTTGTGGGCGGCATAAAGAATACCATTTTTGGCGGGGAAGGTCTGTTTTTCGCACAGCTCCGCGGTCCGGGAAAAGTTTGGATTCAGACGTTGCCAATTGCACGTTTGGCGAACAGGATCCTGCAGTTCGGCACTACAAAAAAAGGCGAGGAGGGAAGCCTGCTCGGCGGTCTGGGCAGAATGCTGGACGGCGACGGAATTTAAATTTTTTAGAATTTAATTATATCAGGCACACTTCTTCAGTGTGCTTTTTTAGTTTTACTGAATTGCCGATCAATACAAATACATTTTCTCCTGGCAAGACGGCATTTTTAGGGACATTATTTTTTCCACAAAGTTTTTAGCTTGAGCTAACTTTCACTATTTTTGTGGATTGCTGAATTTTAAAAACATTCAGGCCCAAATATGAGCGAAAACAACGCAGTAAACTACTCAGAAGACAACATCAGGACCCTCGACTGGCAGGAGCACATCCGCGTAAGACCCGGAATGTACATCGGTAAGCTGGGCGACGGTTCATCGGCCGATGACGGTATCTATATTTTGCTAAAAGAAATCATTGACAACTCGATTGACGAGTTCGTGATGAAAGCCGGCAAGCGCATCGAAATTAAGATCGACGAAGGAAAAGCCTCGATCCGCGATTACGGACGAGGAATTCCGCTCGGAAAAGTGGTGGACGCGGTTTCGAAAATGAATACCGGCGGTAAATATGATTCAAAAGCCTTTAAGAAATCTGTAGGTCTTAACGGTGTCGGTACCAAGGCTGTGAATGCACTTTCGGAGTACTTTAGGGTTAAATCTGTGCGGGATGGCAAGGCGAAAGTGGCTGAATTTTCAAAAGGACTGATCACGGAAGATTTTCCGGAAACCGAATCGTCTGACCGCAACGGAACCGAAATCACTTTTATCCCGGACGGAAGCATTTTTACCCATTTCAAGTTCAGGAAAGAGTACATCGAAAAGATGCTCAAAAATTACTGTTACCTGAATCCGGGACTTAAAATCATATTCAACGGAGAAACCTATTTCTCAGAGCACGGCTTGAAGGATCTTCTTCAGGAAGAGATTGAAGGGGAGATTCTCTATCCGGTGGTTCATCTTAAAGATGAAGATATTGAGGTGGCCATCACACATTCAGACAAATCACAGTCGGAAACGTACTTTTCGTTTGTCAACGGCCAGAACACCACGCAGGGTGGAACTCACCTGAATGCGTTCCGTGAGGCATATGTGAAAACCATCCGCGAATTTTTCAATAAGAATTTTGAAGCGGCCGACATCCGCAAATCGATTATTGCAGCGGTTGCCGTAAAGGTGATTGAGCCGGTTTTCGAGTCGCAGACGAAGACCAAATTAGGTTCCAATGAAATGGAGCCCGGCAAAGAGACCGTGCGGACTTTCATAACCAATTTCTTAAAAAACAAACTCGACAACTTCCTGCACCAGAATCCGGAAATTGCAGAAGCAATAAACCGCAAGATCATAATTTCTGAGCGCGAACGGAAAGAACTTTCCGGCATCCAGAAACTCGCGCGTGAAAGAGCGAAGAAAGTTTCACTGCACAACAAAAAATTGCGCGATTGCCGCCAGCATTACAATGACCAGAAAGCGCTGCGGAAAAGTGAAACGATGATTTTCATTACCGAGGGTGATTCCGCTTCGGGTTCCATCACAAAATCACGCGATGTAGAAACGCAGGCAGTATTTTCGCTGAAAGGGAAGCCGCTGAACTGTTATGGACTGACCAAAAGAGTTGTTTACGAAAACGAGGAATTCAACCTTTTGCAGGCGGCACTTAACATTGAAGATTCACTCGAAGATCTGCGTTACAACCATGTCGTGATCGCAACCGATGCCGATGTTGACGGGATGCACATCCGCCTTCTGATGATCACATTCTTCCTTCAGTTTTTCCCGGACCTGATCCGGAACGGCCATCTTTACATTCTTCAAACTCCGCTTTTCCGCGTGCGGAACAAAAAAGAGACAAGGTATTGCTACAGCGAGCCGGAACGGATAAAAGCACTTGAAGAATTAGGTAAAAACCCGGAAATAACCCGATTTAAAGGTTTGGGTGAAATCTCTCCCGATGAATTCAAGCATTTCATCGGCAAAGATATCAGGCTTGAACCGGTAGTCTTAGGGAAAGATCAGACGATCGATCAGTTACTCGAGTTCTATATGGGTAAAAACACACCGGACAGGCAGCTTTTCATTCTCGAAAATCTGGTCGTAGAAGATCCCGAAATCGACAAGAAAGTAGAGCTTGCCAACGCTGAGGCCTAAATGTACACCACATAAAAATCATTAAGAAAACCAAATATACGCGAGAGCTGGATTGATGGAAGAACAAGAAAATCACCACGAAGAATCACTGAAAAAAGTTTCCGGACTGTATAAAGACTGGTTCCTCGATTACGCTTCATACGTAATTCTGGACCGTGCTATACCTTCTATTTTTGATGGTTTCAAGCCTGTGCAGCGCCGAATCATGCACTCTATGCGCGAGCTGGAAGATGGGCGCTATAATAAAGTGGCGAACCTCGTCGGGAATACGATGAAGTATCACCCGCATGGCGACGCCTCCATCACCGATGCTATGGTGCAGATCGGGCAAAAAGAACTGTTGATTGACACGCAGGGAAACTGGGGAAATATTTTTACCGGCGATTCTGCTGCGGCTGCGCGGTATATTGAAGCAAGGCTGACGCCTTTCGCGCTGGAAGTGGTCTTTAATCCTAAAACTACGCATTGGGTAAAATCTTATGATGGCCGGAACAATGAGCCCATCGACCTTCCGGTGAAGTTTCCGCTTCTGTTGGCGTCGGGGGTAGAAGGAATTGGTGTCGGACTTTCGACCAAGATAATGCCTCATAACTTTAATGAGCTCATCAATGCATCAATAGCACATTTAAAAAATAAAAAGTTCGAGCTTTACCCGGATTTTCTCACCGGTGGAATGCTGGATGTAACGAACTATAATGACGGCGAACGTGGCGGACGAATCCGGACACGCGCGCGAATCATTCAAAAAGAAAAGAACGTACTCTGCATCACGGAGCTACCGTACGGTAAAAATACAGGTGACCTGATAGATTCCATTATCAAAGCCAATGATAAAGGAAAAATTAAGATCAAAAAAATTGAAGATAACACGTCTGATCAGGTGGAAATCAATATTCTGCTGAATAATGATGTTTCTCCGGACAAAACCATTGATGCGCTTTATGCTTTTACGGATTGTGAAATTCCTATTTCGCCCAATGCCTGTGTGATTGTCGGCGATAAACCCGAATTCCTCACTGTATCTGAGATCTTAAGACGTAACACAGACCACACAGTACAGCTTTTAAAAACTGAACTCGAAATTGAGCTTCACGAACTGCAGGAAAAGTGGCATTTCGCAAGTCTTGAAAAGATTTTCATCGAGAACGAAATCTATCAGGAAATCAAAGGTAAATCTTCGAAAGAGGAAGTTTATGAAGCGGTGGACAAAGGTTTGAAACCGTTTACGGGAAATCTTCTGCGTGCGGTGACAACTGAAGATATCATCAGGCTTACCGAACTTCCGTTCATGCGAATTTCCCGTTATGACCAAGATAAAGCGATCGAGAATCTCCAAAATTTGGAGGCTAAAATAGAACAGGTGAAGTATCATCTCGAAAACCTGGTTCCGTACGCGATCGATTATTTCCTCGGCATCCAGAAAAAATATGGAAAAGGGAAGGAGAGACGCACCGAACTTCGTGTTTTTGATACCATCGATGCGACGAAAGTGGCCGTGGCAAACGAAAAATTTTATGCGAATTTTGAGGAAGGCTTCATCGGGACATCACTTAAAAAAGACCAGTATCTTTTTGACTGCTCGGATATCGATGACATCATCACTTTCCAGAAAGACGGCACGATGAAAGTGGTGAAAGTGGAACCAAAGACGTTTATCGGTAAAAACATCCAGCACGTTGCGGTTTGGAAAAAGAACGATAAACGCACGGTTTACAACATGATTTACCGCGAAGGTAAAGAAGGCCCATACTACATGAAACGTTTCTCCGTAACCGGCGTTACGCGGAACACTGACTATAAACTCGCCTCCGACACCAAAGGTTCGGAAATGCTTTATTTTTCGGCGAACCCTAATGGCGAAGCCGAAGTAGTGACGGTACTTTTGAAGCCTAATGCAAGGATCCGAAAGAACAAGATTGAGATTGATTTTGCCGAAATAGGTATCAAAGGCCGTGATTCAAAAGGAAATCTCGTCACTAAATACGCGGTGAAAAAAGTAGATCTGAAAGAAGAAGGTCATTCTACGCTGGCACCGCGGAAAATCTGGTTTGATGACACGGTACGCCGCCTGAATGCGGATGCGCGCGGAACTTTGCTCGGAACTTTCAAAGGTGATGACAAGATCCTTACCATAAATTCGAATGGTGATGCACGGCTGATGTCATTTGACCTGATGAACCGGTTTGAGGATGAGTATTTGGTTCTCGAAAAATGGAAACCGGAGCAGCCGGTGACTGCGATTTACTACGATGGCGAGAAACAGATGTACTTCATCAAACGTTTTCTGCTCGAAAACACCACGAATATCCAGCACTTTTTGCCTACAGAACATCCAAAATCCTTTATCGAGCAGGTGATTGTTGCCAATGGCGCCACCGCAGAAATCGTTTTTGCGAAAGAAAAAGACAAACAGCGCGAACCTGAAACAATCAATATTGACGAGTTCATTACGGTGAAAGGCATAAAAGCAATCGGAAACCAACTCACGCGCAACAGGGTGAAAACCATCAGCGTAAATATTCCGGAGCCCGAAGAGGAAATCAATCCCGGTTTTGACGTGGTGGAAAGCACAGACGGCCACATCAGCTTCATCGATGAAGATGTGAAAGAAGAAGATTTCCCGGACGAAGGTACCATCGGCAGCCTTTTCGATGAATAAATTAATAAAGACGCTTACAGAGCGTCTTTATTAATTTAAAACTGAACATTCAGTGTGATTTCCTCGCCATCGCGTGCTACGGTGACAGGCAGTTGATCGCCGGGATTTACGCGCGAAAGACAATCCATATACGAATAGATTTCGCTTACCTCGCACGTTCCTATCCGTTTCAAAACATCACCTGCCTTGATGCCCGCAAGCGCTGCAGGGCGGTTTTCGGAAACGCCGTCGATCAGCATTCCGTCCTTCGTGTCGGCGTAGTTTGGCATTATGCCAAGTGTTACTTTAAACTGTGGTAGTTCGTTATTCATTTTTTTTGTTTAAATGTTTAATGTTTACAGGTTATTTCCAACCGCCGGACCTGTAGCTAAGTTTGTGCCCTTTGATTTTTTTAGTAAAAAAAAACCGCAGTAAGGAACTGCGGTTGCATTTTAAAACGGATAACCGAAAGCAAAGTTGAGTACCGGTTTCCAGGTCTCGCCCAAAACAAAACGCTCGCCCAGCGGCCGGTTAGGGTCGTACACCTTGTAAGCGGCATCGAGCCGCAGCGTGATGTAAGCCACATTTATCCTTACACCTACGCCAGTTCCGACACCCATCTGCGAGATGAATTTGCTGAACTTAAATTCATCGCCAAAGCCGGTATCTTTTAAGCCCCAAATGTTACCCGCATCAACGAATGCCGCTCCCTCAAACATTGGGGTGAACGGAACTCTGTATTCTACGTTTGTGGTAAGTTTTAAATTATCCATTGCGTAGCTTCGGATTTTCTCATCGAGTTGTGAATCTGCCGGTCCCAAACCGCCGAAAACACGCCATGCCCGAATGTCATTGGACCCGCCGTTAAAATAAGACCTTACAAAAGGCATCGTGGATGAATTGCCGTAAGGAATGCCCACGCCGATGAACTGTCGGAGTGCCAACGTATGTTTTCCGTTGAAGAACGTGTAATATTTCCGAATATCTACATCAAATTTCACGAACTGAGAGTACGGAATATTAAAAATGGTCTTGGAAGCTCCGGAAACAACCCCGTCATTTTCTGTCCTGTTATTAAAAAGACTAAACACATTGCCTGCAAGTTCTACCTTTGCATTAAGATAAACCGGATTCGGTCTGTCTTTTTTACCAATCTCATTGTAGATAAAGTTGTAAATCATTGAGGAAATGAGTACGTCCTGCGTCTGTCTGTCTTTGTTGATGAGTGACTGGCGGAACGTATTGAACAGCGAAAGCCGGTCCCCCGAAAGCGAATTTTGATACTGCTCATCATTTAAGATTATGGTCGCGAACTCATCAGATGTGATAGTCCCGTTATTAAAATCATTCACAAGCGCCGGTGAATAATCATCAAAAACAGCATTTCTTACCCCTTCATCTACCGGAAAAAAATCATAATAACGGTCTTTGTTACGCGTCAAACTAAGTTGCGTGTTGAACAGTGACAAACGGTGCGTGACGATGTCATTTACATTCGCGAAATAATTTAAGCCCGCATTAAACCCAATTCTCCCCAAGCCAATATTATTCTGGACAGATGTGCCCAAAACGATGGAACTGGCCGGTGAAAAGCGTTTTGGGATCAATTTCCAGGTTGTGAAAGGCATCAGCAGACGCGGAAAATTGAGCGATCCCTGTGCGGAAACTTCGTAAGCCAATACACGCTTATCCGGATCCTTGGTATTTTCGATTGAACCAAAAATACCTGATACACTCGTGACAAGGTTTTCTGCGCCACCAAAGACATTTCGAGTAGTGAGATCCACAGACGGCGATATGCCGAAATTCAGGATTTGAGAATAATTAAGGTCAGTGGCGATCCGTAGGTCATATTTCGGAAGTGGCGCGAGATAATAACTCACATCCAATATACTGTCATTGTCTTTACGCAGGATTTCATCATACTTCAGCACGCTGAAATTGTTTGTGGACGCGATGTTCCGCTTGGTAAGATCCAGATTGCGCTGCTGGTAAAGGTCACCCTTCTTTAAGATTAGCGGTCGCCAAAGCGCGATCGTTTTATACTGATCATCGAGTTTGTAAAAATTGATTCCGAGCAGTGAATCTTTTACCGTATCAACGGTGTCGGCAAGTTTCTCAAGATAATGAACTTTAATATCGCCGATTGTAGTCTTCCGGTATGGGGTATCCAGGGAGTCACGGTGGATATCCATCGTCAGCGGGACCTGTTTGCGGCTTTGCAGCGTGTCAGCAGTGAAATAAATTTCTTCATTTGAGTTATTGAAACGGTAATATCCGCGCTCTTTCATAAGGTCGTTGATACGTTTTACTTCTTTTTCGAGCACGCTCTGGTCTAAAATATTCTTCCCCTGCACAAGACTTTTGCTTAGATCTTCTTCGTAAACAGAGCGTATCGCGGGATCCGGAATATTATAATAATAATCGCTGATGATTGTAGGTTCACGATGGGTGATAAGATAGTTTGCCTGCGCTTTTTTAGCCGCTGAATCAAGGTCATGACTGAATTTTACATCGGCATCCCAATAGCCGCGATACACGAAGTATTTTCGTATAGAGTTGGCGCTGGTTTCGGTTTTACCCTGATCCAGGATTACCGGTGGCTGGCCGATATTGTGCATGAACCTTTCATAAAAGAGGCTTTTGCCCACATATTCGGGGTGATTGTATTTAATGAAAAGCGAGTCGCGCAACTTCTGATCCCGAATTTCAGACGGGTAGGTAAGGTACTCATTCAGTATCGAGTCGTATTTAGGATTTGTGGCATTGTACATCCACAGACCGATCGGAAACAGAAACAGCTGTTTTTTATTTGGCTTTTGGCTTACATAATCGGGAACCTGGTCTGCAAAAAGCTTTCCGTCTTCATAGCGGAAATTATTTTTTGTGAGCAAATATTCACCATCGGGGACTTTGCGGGTGGTGCTGCAGGCGTACAGAAGCGAGACTGCAATTGCGAAAGCGAAAAATATATGATACTTTTGATAATATTTTAACAGATGCTTACCGCTCATACACTAAAGATTTTACAGTCCCTGGACAGGAAGAAGTTCAGACAAAAATACAATTTGTTTTTGGTTGAAGGCAACAAAACCATCAAAGAAATCCCGGGTTCACGCTACAGAATCCAGCAGCTGTACTCGGTTGATCCTACTGCGCTTAATATTAGTGATACAGAGATAACAGCGGTTTCTGAAATAGAACTAAGACGCATAAGTTTTCTGCAAAATCCGAAAGACTCAGTTGCGGTTTGTGAGATCATCAAACCGGAAATGAAAAGTGATGTTCCTGTGCAATTAGTTCTGGACGGCATCCAGGATCCGGGGAACCTGGGTACCATCATCCGCCTTGCCGATTGGTTCGGTATCGAACAAATAATTTGCAGTGAGGACACTGCTGATTATTACAATCCCAAAGTAATCCAGGCTAGCATGGGCTCGTTTCTTCGCGTAAACATCCTGTATACCGATCTTCAGAACTATTTCAATTTTTCAGGCCGGGCGGTTATCGGAACTGATATGCAGGGCGAAAGCACTTATAGTTTCCGGTTTCCAACGGAATTTGATTTGGTCTTGGGCAATGAAGGAAACGGAATACGTCCTGAAACTGAAGCAATTTTAACAGATAAGATCACGATTCCGCGTATGGGAAAATCGCAGGCTACAGAAAGCCTGAACGTTTCGATGGCCGCGGGCATTATTTTAGGACAGATATTTTCCAAATAAAAAAAACCGCCCAGGCGGTTTAGATTATATAAGTTGCTGCATGCTCGATGTAGTGCGGCTTCGCTGATAGTCTTCAAGCCTCTCGCGTACCATTTTCAGTACCACAGGTGCTACATAGATCAGTGCAAGTCCGATGGCTTTCTTTTTCCAACTCGTGTTGCTTAAATTTTTGCGCGCATAATTACCGATATAGCTTACCGCGCCAAGTTTTAAAGCATTTTCGGCCATCGCGACCGTTCCTGGATTTGCGGCGAAATTACGAACAGTATTTTTGTGGAGAATAGAATCTTTAAGATTCTCCGCGAATTCTTTTACAATTCCGCTTCCGTCAAATTTAAGTTCTGTGCCACCGCCCGCTTTTGGTTCCTCCTTCAGAAATCTGTCGGTAAAACCATTGGTAAAAGCACTCAAACTTTCCTTCGTATTGTCAAAAGTCAATAAATCCTCAAGGCCTGAAACATCTTTCTTAAGAAGTTCTTTCTTTCGCTTCAGTTCTTCTAAATTACTGTATTTAGTATCCATAATTTTAGCTGTTTAGTGATTTGATGATTTTATTTGCGACAGCGGCTTTGATGGCATTTCGCGCAGCGAAAACAATCAGGATAAGCAGCAGATAAAAACCGGCAAGTATAAGGAAACCGTAACCATAGTTATCTACCCACGTGCCGATCAAGAAGCCCAGGCCAATATTCAGCAGAATGATAAAAAAGAGCGCAGCCACCGCGGCCAGCGTAAGATAGGTAACCGTACCTGCCGTAACCGAAGACTTTTCGGTTGCCTCCATCTTAAGAAGCGTGAGCCTCTTCGAGGTGTATTCTTTTACGAGGTCAAGCATAATGTTTATGTTTAAAGTTACAAAAAAGGAACTTCAAAAATTTAAAGTTCCTGTTGGTTTTGAATTACCGCATCTTCCTAAGATTTCATGCCGTCTAATTCATTCTCTACATCTTTTACAACCTCTGTGGTAGTAGCGATTGCCTGATCTTTATAGCGGTCGTAGCCTTCTTTTACAGATGATACTACTTTATCTGCTGTTTCTTTTACCTGCGTAGTGATGTTGCCATACTGGTCACGCACTTTGCCAGATACATCCTGGAACTGCTCTTTAGCTTTCTCAGAAACTCTGCCATATTGGTCTACGGCTACATCCTTCAGCTCATTTGCTTTCTCCTTTACCTTTCTTCTGGTTTCTTTGCCTTCTTCCGGAGCGTAAAGCATTCCAAGAACAATACCTGCTGCTGCACCTGCAAGTAAACCGGCTAAAACTCCTGCTGAATTATTACCTTTTTTAGACATTTTAATAATTTTTAATAGTTAATAATTAATGTTTGATTTATTTCAACAAAGGATTACAATTTATATACCAATTGAAAGGGTACTTTCTTAAATAAATGTTAAAACTCGGCAATATGGCTTATTATTGCAGCGATTGTTTCGTCTTTAGACATATTTGAGTTATCGATCAAAATGGCATCTTCAGCTTGCCGAAGTGGCGCAATTTCACGTTCACTGTCAATCTTGTCGCGAGTCGTTAAATTGTGGCTCACCTCCTCAGCTGATATTTCCACACCCATATTCTGGAGTTCGAGAAAGCGTCTTTTGGTTCTTTCTTCAATGCTGGCGGTAAGGAAAAACTTATAATCGGCATTGGGCAACACCACCGTGCCGATATCACGGCCGTCTAAAATAACGCCGCCTTGTGCCGCAATAGCTCGCTGTGTATCCAGTAGGAACGCGCGAACCTCTTTTTGGCAAGCAATCTGGCTTACATGATCCGAAACTTCTTTCGTACGGATTTGCTGCGAAATATCTTCACCGTCCAGGAATAAAGTCAGTATGTCGCCGGTTTTTCGGAATTCCAGACTTATGTTTTTAAGATTGTCAAATACTTTTTCGAAGTTGATATTTCCTTGCGCATCAGCACAACACTGTAAGGAATAGTAGGTGATACCGCGGTACAGCGCGCCGGTGTCCATATGAATAAGTCCGAGTCGCTCTGCCAATATTTTTGAAATTGAACTTTTGCCGGTGGAGGAGTAGCCATCTATTGCTATGACAGGTTTTCTCATAGCGCAAATTTCATCTTTTTTTTTGAATTTTAAGCCAGGGAAGCGGCTGTCTTTCCTTAAATCTGAAAATTATCAGCGTCTGTTTCCGGAAACTTCTATGAGGTCCAGCGTAAGCCCAAACATATTCGTGTTAGAGGCATTGTGATAGCGTACATGCGCATAATCGAACCTGAAAGAAGATATCTTAATTCCGAAACCCGCGCTTAAGCCTGCGAAACTCCGCTGGTCCAAAACTGCCAACTCGTTGCCCCGGCGTATATTATATCCAAGTCTGATATTAAAGGCCTGTTGTGGGAAAAGTTCGGCACCAAGGGAAAAATGGTCGGCAAATTTGCGCTGCCAGCTGATCGGCTGACCGTTATTGTTATAATCCTGTGAAATATTAAACTGCTGAAGGTCGTGCGCGGTAATGGTAAATGCGAGCGGGAACTCGTCTAAAATCCTTGTATAACCCAGGTCTACCCTGAAAGCTACATTTTCGCGCAAACCATTAAAGGTCTTAAACTGATAGCCAAAATTCCGGAAAACAAGGGCCACAGTTTCGTTGCTTTTCCTATTATGGTAAGTTACGCCTGCATTTCCTACAACGGCCATTGACGCGTAAGTATCGATTTTTGAGGTCACGAAATTCGCACTTCCGCCGATCGTCCAGTCTTCATCAAACTGATAGGCGTAGCCAACACCCACAGACGCATCCATCGCTCCGAATTCACCGTCGATATTTGCACTTTCATCAGTTCGCGGCATGCGGCCATAATCCATATAGCGGGCGCTCAGAGAAATCAGATGTGCTTCCTGCAGATCACGGGCGTAGGTGAAGGTTCCGTATTTAGAATCGGCAAGGTAAGATGCATAGTTTATGGCTAACATTTCATCCTGCTCGATATTCATTACCGCCGGATTTACACCTGCAAAACTCACATCATAATCACGTATTGAAACAGCGTCACCACCCATCGCTGCCTGACGAGCCGAAAACGGGAGGTTGAGAAACGGATACACCCGCGTCCCTTCCTGAGCGAAAAAAAGTGTAGAACACAGCAGAGCGGAATATGCAAAGAGTTTTTTCAAATGATGATCTGTGTTTGCAAAAGTAATTTTTTTAGAAAAATTCGGATGAAATTTTTAGTCTAAATTTAAATGTATTAACGGAATTATTCGCGTTTCCTTATATTTGCAGGGCAAAAATGCAGTTTTAAAAACTAATAAATGAAATATAAGAGAATTCTCCTGAAATTAAGTGGTGAAGCCCTCATGGGAAACCGTCAGTATGGTATTGATAATGACCGCCTGAAGGCATATGCTGCTGAAATAAAAAAAGTGGTCGATATGGGTTGCGAAGTGGCGATCGTTATCGGTGGCGGTAATATTTTCCGCGGGCTTGCCGGCGCTGCTAAAGGGATGGACCGTGTGCAGGGAGATTATATGGGGATGCTGGCAACCGTGATCAACGGCATGGCACTGCAGGGCGCTCTGGAAGATGCGGGAATTCACACAAGACTACAGTCTGCAATTGAAATGGATAAGGTGGCTGAACCATTCATTAAAAGAAAAGCAACACGCCATCTTGAGAAAGGCCGTGTGGTGATATTTGGTGCCGGAACCGGGAATCCGTATTTCACAACCGATACGGCAGCAACTTTAAGAGCAATCGAAATTGGTGCTGATGTGATCTTAAAAGGCACACGCGTTGACGGAATCTATGATTCTGATCCGGAGAAAAATGCAGATGCAGTGAAATTTAATTCACTGACTTTTGACGAAGTTTACGCCAAGGACCTGAAAGTGATGGATATGACGGCCTTTACATTAAGTCATGAAAATAAACTACCGATCATTGTATTTGATATGAATCGCGAAGGAAACTTAAAGCGCGTGGTAGAGGGCGAAAAGGTAGGTACGCTGGTAGGACTTTAATTTACTGCATACATTTATTTATAATTTTAAAAAGAACAGAAAATTATGGAAGAAATAAATCTAATCATCGACATGGTAAAGCAGGAGATGGATGCTGCGCTGAAACACTTAGATCACGCTTTTCAGAAAATCCGCGCAGGTAGGGCATCTACCTCGATGGTGCAGGATGTGATGGTGGAGTATTATGGTGCGCCGACCCCGCTTAACCAGGTGGCAAATGTGATGGTACCCGATGCGATGACCATTTCTATTCAGCCTTGGGACCGCAGTGCAATAGGTGCTATCGAAAAAGCGATTGTCAATTCAAATCTTGGCTTCGCGCCTATGAACAATGGTGATAATATTATCCTGAACGTTCCGCCACTTACAGAAGAGCGCCGCCGCGAGCTGGCAAAGCAGGCAAAAGCGGAAAGCGAAGCAACCAAAGTTACCGTACGCAATGCACGCCAGGACGGCATGAAGGAACTGAAAAAGCTTGACGGTGTTTCCGAAGACCTTATCAAAGGTGCTGAAGCTGAAATTCAGGAGCTAACCGACAAGTACGTAAAGATTTGCGATGAACATCTGAAAACAAAGGAGGCAGACATCATGAAAGTTTAAAACAAAAAGTTCTGAGAAATCAGAACTTTTTTGTGCTATTTCGCGGCGAAACTGAAGATATTGCCCAGTTTGATCTCTGAGAAACTTTTAGATTTAATTTTGGCGGCATTAATCATCGCCTGAGCTAAAACATGGGTAGGCAAAGGTTTTTGACTTTTAAATAATCCAAGACTGTTTGCAAACTTCAGCACTTTTGCACCCAAAACTTCTCCGGTACGGTCAGAATCCTTGCGCTCGAGCATTCCGGGCTGAAAAAACGTGAGCTTTGGAAATTCGAGTGCTTTAATTTTTTCCTCCAGTTCACCCTTCATCCTTGAATAGAATATTTTTGACCGCGGATTCGCACCATACGCGGAAACCAGTACAAAATCTTCAACACCGTTTTCATGTGCTGCCTTTGCGAAATTATACTGATAATCAAAATCCACTTTCCATTGGGCATCTTTGCTGCCGGCTGCTTTCAATGTGGTCCCCAAACAGGAGAATGCAACATCACCCTGTGCTAATTTTTGCCACTTTTCAGGAGCATCAAAATCCACCACATTTACGGTAAGTTTTGAATTGTTTATGTCTAAAGGCTTTCGGACAAATACCGAAACTTCGCTGTATTCGGGATCATTAAGTAAAAGTTTGACTAAATCTTTTCCAGTAGCGCCCGTCGCGCCGATTATTAAAGCTTTCATATAAAAAATTTGGTTAGCGGTCCCGATGCCAATTTCTTGCCGAAATTTAATAATTTTGTCCTTAAATCGCCACGGCTCATTAGGCATTACAAATTTAAAACTGAATGGACGCTTCGGAAATTCTTGATTATTGCAACGAAAAGAAAGGCGTCGAAGAAACCTTTCCTTTCGATAACGAAACGCTGGTGCTGAAAGTTGGTGGCAAAATGTTCCTGCTGATGTCGCTCGATAAACATCCGCTTCATATTGCCGTGAAAACCGATCCAGAGCGGAGCGAAGAACTTCGCGCAGACCATCCGCAGATTTCGGGCGCGTATCACATGAACAAAACGCACTGGAATTCGGTAGTTTGTGAAGGTTTAAAGAAGGAACTGATAAAAAAGCTCATTGATCATTCTTATGAACTGATTTTCAAGTCGCTCACCAAAAAGAAACAGCAGGAGGTAAAAGATTCAGTCTAAAAACCGAATTCCGCAGTGAGGCGTTTGTCCTCATCAAGCCTTTCAATCAGCTTTTCAAGGCTCTCAAACTTAATCTCATCATGCAAAAACTCGCGGAAATTGACCGAGATTTCTTTACCGTAGATATCTGCATCAAAATCTAAGATGTAAACTTCCACAGAAAGCGCGCTGCCACCCACGGTAGGATTTGTGCCTACGCTCAACATTCCTTTGTAACGCTCACCTTCAACAAAAACTTCCACGATGTACGCGCCTTTTTTTGGAAGAAGTTTCATTGAATCTACCTTTATGTTTGCTGTAGGATAACCAATTGTACGGCCAATTTGCTTACCGCCAACAACCACGCCGTTGACTGAATAGACGTAGCCCAACATTTCGTTTGCGGCAACCACATTTCCTTCTGCCAACGCATTTCGGATTTGGGTAGAACTTATTGGCGCTTTACCAAAATCCACGGCCTGTACTTGCTCGAGTTCAAAACCACATTCGGGTGCCATCTTTTCCAGCAACGCGAAATCTCCGCTTTTGTTTTTGCCGAATGTGTGATCGTAACCGATGATCAGGTATTTTACATTGAGTTTTTCAACTAAAATCTGCTTTACAAACTCTCCACCGGTCAAATTGCGGAAACGTTCGTCGAATTCCTTCAAAAACAGATGCTGGATACCGTTCTTCTGCAGAAGGTAAGTTTTTTCGTCAATGGTATTCAGTAATTTTAAATCATCATTTGGGTTAAAAACTTTCCTCGGATGCGGCCAAAAGGTCAACAACGCGGAATCCAGATTATTCTGTGCAGCGAAAGCATTCAGTTTTTTAATGATTTGCTGATGTCCGAGGTGAACTCCATCGAACATGCCGATTGACAGCGCGAGTGGCTTTTGGGCTGTGTATCCGTGAAGGTTTTTGATGATGTTCAAAAGTGCTGATTTGATGCTGCAAATATGATAAAAATCTTCTTTTAAAAGCAATTGCCAATTTGGGAAGTTTCATTATATTTGCACACACGAAAAAAATCAGCAATGGCAAACCAAATTAAAGGAAAAATTTCTCAAATTATCGGTCCGGTAATCGACGTAGTTTTCTCGGATGCAGCAGAGCTTCCAAAGATCTATGACGCACTGGAAATCTTGAAAACAGACGGTAACAAAGTAATTCTTGAGGTAGAACAACATATCGGTGAAGATTCTGTAAGATGTATCGCAATGGATGCTACAGATGGTCTTCAGAGAGGTCAGGAAGTTATTTCCCAGGGCCGCCAAATCACCATGCCAACCGGCGAAGGTGTATATGGACGTCTGTTCAACGTGGTAGGTGACGCTATTGATGGTATCCAGGAAGTTTCAAAAGAAACCGGCGGCTTGCCAATTCACAGAGAAGCACCAAAATTCGATCAGCTTTCTACATCTGCAGAAGTTCTTTTCACTGGTATTAAAGTAATCGACCTTGTAGAGCCTTATGCAAAAGGTGGTAAAATTGGTTTGTTCGGTGGAGCTGGTGTAGGTAAGACAGTACTTATTCAGGAATTGATTAACAATATTGCAAAGGGACACGGTGGTCTTTCGGTTTTTGCCGGTGTAGGTGAAAGAACGAGAGAAGGAAATGACCTTTTGAGAGAGATGCTGGAATCCGGCATTATTAAATACGGTGATGAGTTTATGCACTCCATGGAAAATGGCGGTTGGGACTTATCTAAAGTAGATATGGAAGAAATGAAAGACTCTAAATGTACTTTCGTTTTCGGACAGATGAACGAGCCACCTGGAGCAAGAGCGCGAGTAGCACTTTCGGGTCTTACAATTGCTGAATACTTCCGTGATGGTGACGGACAAGGACAGGGTAGAGACGTACTTTTCTTCGTTGATAACATCTTCCGTTTCACACAGGCAGGTTCTGAGGTTTCGGCACTTCTAGGCCGTATGCCATCAGCGGTAGGTTACCAGCCAACGCTGGCGTCTGAAATGGGTGCGATGCAGGAAAGAATTACTTCAACTAAAAACGGTTCAATTACTTCAGTACAGGCGATCTACGTACCTGCGGATGACTTGACTGACCCGGCTCCTGCAACTACATTTGCTCACCTTGATGCAACAACGGTTTTGGACAGAAAGATTGCTTCCTTAGGTATTTATCCCGCGGTTGATCCATTGGCGTCAACTTCAAGAATCCTAACTCCTGAGATCTTAGGTGATGAGCATTACGACTGTGCACAGAGAGTAAAAGAAATCCTTCAGAAATACAAAGCTTTACAGGATATTATCGCGATTCTTGGTATGGAAGAACTTTCAGAAGAAGATAAACTTTCAGTTTACCGCGCTCGTAAAGTACAGCGTTTCCTTTCTCAGCCTTTCCACGTTGCAGAGCAGTTTACAGGTCTTAAAGGTGCATTGGTAGATATTAAGGACACCATCAAAGGATTCAACATGATCATCGACGGAGAACTGGATCACCTGCCAGAAGCTGCTTTCAACCTTAAAGGAACCATCGAAGAAGCAATCGAGGCCGGACAGAAAATGTTGGCAGAAAACGCGTAAAAGTTAGACTTGAGAAGTTTAGATAGGAGACAATAGACTTTGGTCAGTCTCCCATCTCAAATCTCTTAATCTAAAAATCTAAAGAAAATGAACATTAAAATATTAACCCCAGAGTTTGTAGCTTTCGAAGGCGAAGTAAGTTCAGTACTGCTTCCCGGCAAAAACGGAGATTTCCACATCAAGAAAGATCACGCGGCCATCGTAGCCTCGCTTACAGGCGGTAAGGTGAGGGTTTATACGAACGAAATTCCTGAAAACTACGCCAACCACTTTACAAAAGAAAATACGTCTGACAGCGTATATTCAATCGAAGTGAAAAGCGGAGTAGTGGAATTCAGCGGTAATAAAGGGATTATTCTTGCAGAATAATTTTCTATTCAGATACAAAAACAGAATCCCGGAATTAGTTTCCGGGATTTTTTTTATAGAAAGTTTACACTTAAAGAATCTGTAATAATTTTTAGAGGCTTAAAATAATTCCGTTTTCTTTTAATTGCTGAACAGGTTTGGAAAACCAGAACATTTCGAAGTTTTCAAAGTGCAGTTCGAAATCATTTTTAAGCTGATGAAGGGTAATTTGACTCCCGTTTTTTATTGAATGTCTCAGCATGCTCTCAGTAAGCCAAGCAGCGAGCTTTTGTTTTAATTCAATTTTAAGAATATTCGTATTCAGATGAAAAGTAAGTGAAGTAATTTCCCACGAATCTCCCTTCTTTGACTTAATGAAATCATCCTTGATCGGCTCCGGATGCATGAATATAATCTTTGAATTAGCCTTGAATTTAAAAACTTCATCTTCAACTAGAGAATCGTGGATGTAGTCCGGATCGACGGTTGGACGCGGAATTTTAAAATCAAACCATTCCTGCAGTGGAACGTCAAAATTAATTCCGTGCATAAAGTTGAAGAGAGACTTTTTGAGGCCAAAACTGAACTTGCTATGATCTATTCCGGTGCTGTCTGTGAAATCGATGTCATTATTGGCAAACGAAATCTCACGTTTCACCGGTGTTATGCCAAACTCCTGTGGATTTATACCGATGGGAGAGTGTGCCGTCAGCGCAAACTGATGCCAGAAACCGCTTTGCAAAACGCCCATCTCGAACATCTGTCTTACCATTTCGAGAGAATCTACCGTCTCCTGAATTGTCTGCGTCGGGAATCCGTACATCAGATAAGCATGAACCATAATCCCGGCTTCGGTGAAATTTCTGGTAACCCGCGCCACCTGTGCTACAGACACTCCTTTATCAATAAGCTTCAGGAGCCGGTCACCGGCGACTTCCAGTCCGCCGGAAACCGCGACGCACCCTGAAAGTTTAAGCAACACACACAGATCACGGCTGAAGCTCTTTTCAAATCTGATATTTGTCCACCAGGTTACCACCAGTTTTCTGCGTATAATTTCAAGTGCAACTTCGCGCATCAGGGCCGGCGGTGCGGCTTCATCCACGAAATGAAAGCCAGATTCACCTGTCGATGCGATCAGTTCTTCCATTCTGTTAACCAGAATTTTAGCGGCGACCGGTTCGTAAATCCGGATATAATCAAGTGAAATATCACAGAAAGTACATTTGCCCCAATAGCAGCCGTGCGCCATCGTCAGCTTATTCCAGCGCCCGTCGCTCCAGAGGCTATGCATAGGGTTTGCGATTTCAATCACCGAAATATATCTGTCTGTCAGCAAATCACCGTAATCCGGCGTGCCTACTTCAGCCTGGCGATAATCCGCCAAAGACGAATTATTCACGTAAACAACCTGATCGTCCTCTAACAGAAAAGTTCTTTTATAAGATTTCGGACCGTCTTCATCAAGGTTTTTGATCAATAATTCAACCGGAAGTTCACCATCATCCAGCGTGATAAAATCAAAAAATTCAAAAACTCGCTTGTCGCTTAATTGACGGAGTTCTGTATTTGGAAATCCGCCACCCATTGCTGTTTTAATGTGAGCGTAGTTTTCCTTAATATACTTAGCGGCACGGAAAGCAGAGTATAGATTGCCCGGAAACGGAACTGAAAAACAGATTAACCGTGGATTTTCGAGTGTAAGGTGCTGAGCGAGAATTTTCAAAGTCAGGCCGTCAATGTACGTCTGAGGTCCTACAATCTTGTGATATAATTCGTCGAATGAGTTTGCGCTATGGCCGATCCGTTCTGCATAGCGGCTGAAACCGAAATCAGGATCAATATTTTCAACGATATAATCTGAAAGATCTTCGAGATAAAGTGTAGCCAGATGTTTTGCTTTGTCCTGCAAGCCCATAGTCCCGAAAGCGTAATCGAGCTCGTCGAGTTGTGCAAAACGTGAGGCTTCAGGCAGAAAATTCATCGTACAGATTTGTCGGGCCAACGTCGCATTTTTGTTCTGAAGGAATAGAATTACCTGATCAATAGTCCTGATATACTCACTTCTGAGCGAGAAAATTCTTTGGGAATTTAAGGAGGTAGTCTGCAGATCGATCGGTTGTGCAAAGACATCAGTCATTCCTTTTTTAGAAAACAACTCCAAAATCACTTCAATTCCCAAATCCATCTGGAAGCTTCGGATATTTTTTGTATTAAGAAATCCTTTAATATAAGCTGTGGCCGGATAAGGAGTATTAAGCTGAGTAAATGGAGGCGTGATAAGGAGGATATCGTTCAAAAGCAATTTTTTGCAAATTTACCGTATTCCCGGGACTAATTATAATCTCCAAATTTTACTTAGTAGCGGACAGAATAAATGCTGCTGCTACGCCCGCAGCAATACCCCACTGCTGTATACGCGAAAGTTTTTCTTTATGGTAAAGTTTGGAGATGCTAAGCCCTATTACAGGTTCTATCAAACCTATTACAGCGAACATTATAATACTGATATTGGCCAGCGCAAAATTTAAACAAAACGTCCCGAGCGTACCCAAAATGATGAGTAGGCCGATTTCATATTTAGTTCTTTTACTGACCGTAAGGTGTGATATTTTTGTAGGTTTCCACAGAAAAAGAAGAAGGCTCATTGTACAGACTGTGAACTCGAGCACTACGCAGAACAGAATCGGTCCTAATTTAGTAATGAACGGAACATAAAGGAACGCGGTGCTCCAAAAAACCTTGCATAAAACTGAATACAGTAAACCTTTTGACAATAAAGTTGTACGTTTTCCCGATGAGAATTCAATCATCGAAACGCCAATGAGTACCAGTGCAGCCAAGAATATTTTAAGCAGGGAAATTTCTTCATCATACACGAAATATCCTACGGCAATACCGATGATCAACCCGATTTTTCCAAAGCCGATGGTATGCGCAACGGGCGCATGTTTCATCGCTTTTAAATAAAAGAAGAGACCAAAATAATTTATGGCGCATATACCCATAGTCTGTAATATATCACTTGCCGAAACCTGTGGAATACTGATAATTCCGACTGCCTGGAGAACGAAAAATGAAACTGAGAAAATAACGAGACACCCTAAACTGCGAATAATAATCAGCGGCAAGGTACCGACCTCGTTCCGTGGATTCTTCCAAAGTACATTGGTGGTTCCATACGCGATGTGCCCCAGAATAGTGAAAAATATGGGGAACATTATATTTTTTGTAGGTATGTGAATTTCATCCTGTTTGCCAAAAGCTCGAACCTGCCTCGGATATCTTTACGTTTCGGATATAGTTTTTGCGCAAAAAAGAGGTATTTCAATTCGAAATACATTTTGCTGTCAAACGAAAATGTTTTCACGTTATTGATATCGCTGGGCAGCAACTCAAAGATATCCATCGCGGCATCTTTTTGCCCCAGATGGTATAGCGTGATAGCGCGCTCCAGTCTGTAAAGGAAAACATGCGCACGATAAGCGTGATTATCAACTTCGAATTGCTTGATTGTCTTCTCAGAAACATCCTCACCAAAGCATATATCCGCACTCTCGTAATCTTTTAGGACATTGAGGATATTGGTGACGTAGGTACGATAGATAAAACGTTCTGTGAAGGTGAGATTCGGCACATGAGAAAGCGTGATTTCGCGCTGCAGGTGTTCTGGAACATGATACTTATTACCGTCACCATTGCTAAGATAATCATGGATGCACCTTGCAATCATGTACCGTGCTTCCGGGAATGCATCGAACTTTTCACTTTCCCGGCGCATTTTTACCACATTTTTTTCAATTTGAACCAATAGTTTGCCTGATTCTTCCACCTGCAAACTTTCGGACATGAACTTGCCGAAATATACGAATGCCAATGCGAAAACTTTGATGTGGGCTTTTGAACTGAATTTAGCCAGATTCAGCAATGCGTCCTGATAGTGTTTGTACGCCACGTTCTCATACGATGGATGCCATGCCAAAACATATTCGAGCGCCTCCTCATTCTGTGCAAAACGTTTGACGAATTCTTTCAGATTTTGAGGATCGGAGATGATTTTTTCGGCAAAATAATAGTTCGCCAGCTGGAAACGCGTTTCGTTGAGCGACGTACCCTGACCTTTGACGATTCCGTAATAAATGTCGAGTAATTCAAAATCAAGCGTGTACTTTTCCCGGCCCACACTATTGCAATAATCGCGGTAATCTTTGTAGCCAAGTCTTTGCGCGATAAGGCTTAGTGTGGAGTCGCGAAGCTTTGTATTATCCTGAATCTTGCCGAGAAAACGGCGCATAGAATTCTTTGAGATGCCGATGTTTACGGCTAATGCTTCCAAACCTTTGGTGGTAGAAATCGTGCTGAAATAAATCTCTTCAAACTCGCGTCTGAGCTTTTGAATCATATGTAGTTACTAATTTTTGCTAAAGATAATGCATTTCAGAAAATGGGCAAACTTGGGCAAAAATAAAAGCCGTGATACTTGTATTTTTGCTGAAGATTCAGTAACGAGAAAAACACATCCATATATAACGAGAAAAATCCGCCACCGGCTAGGCCAGGGCGGATTTTTTGTTGTGAACCTGGGAGTACTTGGCATTACAGCTCAAAATCTCCGGCTGCCTCGGGCTGATAAATTATTTCGTCAATGATAATCTTTGTCATTCCTGACGGCACTATCCAGTCGATTTCATCTTTTACGCGATAGCCGATAAGCGCGGCTGCAACCGGTGAAAAGATCGAAATTTTCTTTTCTTTAATATTTGCCTGCTCCGGATAGACTATTTTAAATTCGGTTTCAGTCTTATTATTCTGGAAATGGATTTTCACCACCGAGTTCATCGTCACTACATCAGCCGGTATCTCGGCAGACTCCACGATCTTTGCTGCATGCAGTTCACGCAAAAGCCTTTCTGCATCTTCTTTCTTTATACTGTTGTTTTTTTTGGCATCCATAATTGATTTATGGATCCTGTTCGAATCTTGCTTGGTGATGATAATTTCTTTCATGTGTTATAATTTTTTGCTATTATTTAAATTTGAGAATGGTCACTTTAAACCTACAAAAAACCGCCTGAATTTCAAGCGGTTTATATTATTAATAACTGTTTGAAAATTCTATGAATTCTTGAACTGGAGGTTTTTTTCTTCTAAAAGTTTCTGCTCCTGCTCCTTGTAGAAACCTGAGGTAAGTTTATCATGAATTGCATCGAAAGCATCCAGCGTTTCATTAATCTCCGAATCGGTGTGCGATGCGGTAGGGATCAGTCTGAGAAGTATCATGCCTTTTGGTATTACCGGATAAATCACTACCGAGGTGAAGATACCATAATTTTCGCGCAGATCCTGCACTAGAAGCGTTGCTTCTACCGTAGAACCCTGCATCATTACAGGCGTAACACACGTGTTGGTACCACCGATGTTGAAACCGCGTTCTATAAGACCATTCTGAAGCTTGTTTACGTTCTCCCAAAGTTTGGCTTTTATTTCCGGACGTGACCGAAGCAGTTCAAGTCTTTTCAGACCTCCGATTACCATAGGCATCGTCAGCGACTTCGCAAAAACCTGTGAACGCAGGTTGTATTTCAGGATTCTGATGATCTCCTGGTCACCCGCGATGAATGCACCGAAACCAGCCATTGACTTGGCAAATGTTGAGAAATAAATATCGATCTGATCCTGGCAACCCTGTTCTTCACCAGCGCCGGCACCAGTTTTACCCAATGTTCCGAAACCATGTGCATCATCTACTAAAAGTCGGAAATCGAATTTGGATTTAAGATCGCAGATTTCTTTGATCTTTCCCTGCATTCCGCGCATCCCGAAAACACCTTCGGTAATCACCAGGATACCGCCTCCGTTTTCTTCAGCTACTTTTGTCGCACGGGCCAGATTCTTTTCTAAACTTGCGATATCATTATGTTTGAAAGTAAAACTTTTACCCATATGAAGACGCACCCCGTCTACGATACACGCATGCGAATCTGCATCATAAACAATCACGTCATGGCGTGAAACCAAAGCATCAATGGTAGAAACCATGCCCTGATAGCCAAAATTTAACAGATATGCAGCTTCTTTATTTACAAATTCTGCCAGTTCTCTTTCGAGTTGCTGGTGCTGCGCCGTTTCTCCTGACATTGCGCGGGCGCCCATAGGGTAGAACATCCCGAATTCAGCAGCTGCTTTTGCATCAGCTTCCAAAACTTCCGGATGGTTGCAGAGACCCAGGTAATCATTCGCGCTCCAGAAAACCACCTCGCGGCCCTGAAACTGCATCCGCGGCCCGATAGGCCCCTCGAGTTTTGGGAATACAAAATAACCTTCGGCATAATCTGCAAACTGCCCCAGCGGTCCGGGGTTCTGTCTTAACCGTTCAAAAATATCTGTCATTACGTAATTAAATGTATTAAATATAGGATAGCGGCAAAGTTAATGATTTCAAACATAAAAAAAGCTTTTTGCACCACGCAAAAAGCTTTGTAAATGAGTTTTATCACATATTCTATTTCACGTGTTCCGTTTTATAAAGTGAGTCGTAATTGTGTACGCCGTTATTCACAAATCCCTGCTCATTCATCCACTCATCGCTATACACTTTTGTGATATAACGTGAGCCATGATCAGGAAATATCGCAACTACCACATCATCTTCTTTAAATGAGTTGGCTGCTCCATACTGCAACAATCCCTGGATCGCCGCGCCGGTAGTATATCCGCCCATGATAGCTTCTTTCAAAGCGATCTCACGTGTACGGTAAGCCGCCATCTCGTCATTTACGCGTACAAATTCATCTACTTTATCAAATAAAAGTGCCGAAGGAATCAGGTTTTTTCCTATTCCTTCAATCTGGTAAGGATGAATATCTTCTTTGTTGATTTTTCCGGTTTCGTGGAAACTTTTCAGGATAGATCCCGCGGCATCCACACCGATTATTTTAATATTTGGATTCTTTTCCTTTAGAAATTTAGCTGAGCCTGAAAGCGTACCGCCGGTTCCGGTGCACGCGATGAGATGCGTAATCTTACCTTCTGTCTGTTCCCAAATCTCAGGACCGGTGGTCTGGTAATGCGCATCGATATTGAGCTCATTGAAATACTGGTTGATATAGATAGAATTCGGAGTTTCTTCTGCGATCCTGCG
This sequence comes from Kaistella pullorum, assembly GCF_014837035.1. Taxonomy (GTDB): domain Bacteria; phylum Bacteroidota; class Bacteroidia; order Flavobacteriales; family Weeksellaceae; genus Kaistella; species Kaistella rhinocerotis. The sequence goes on from NZ_JACSPS010000002.1 coordinate 521,957, forward strand.
CGCAACTTCATAGTACGAACGCGGATCATCTGCCGGAACGTTTGCCGGACATACGTAAACGGTAGCACCTAAAGCTTTTAGGTAGGCAATCTTTTCCTGTTTGGTTTTATCGCTTACTGCGAGAATGCATTTGTAACCTTTAATAATACAAACCATCGCCACGGAGAAACCGGTGTTGCCCGAAGTAGTTTCCACCACAGTAGATCCGGGTGTCAGCAAGCCTTTTTTCTCAGCAGCATTGATGATGTGGATCGCTATTCTGTCTTTAGTGGAGTGGCCCGGATTATAAGATTCTAGCTTGGCATAGACGGTTGCGGGTATTTCTTTGGTTACCTCGTTCAGCCTTACCATCGGCGTATTGCCTATCAAATCCAGAATGTTATTGTAAACATTAGTCATTAGTCGTCATTTTTTTCTCCTAAAAAGCGTGGCAAAAATACTAAAAAATTAATTATTGAGAAATTTATACACAATTTCAATACGGCAGATGCTATGGTTTGTGGTCTAATTTAATCTTTAAAATCTGCTCTTTTCATATCATTGAAGCGCTAAATTTCATGGTGAGTTAGTTCGTTACAGCTGAAAAACCTTATTTTCGCATATCTGAATTTTATCTATGAAAAACTGGAGTTTCAAACAGTGGAATACCGTCCTCGGATGGGTAGTATTTGTTATCGCTTTTTTGACTTATCTCTCAACTATTGAGCACTACCTGAGCTTTTGGGATACGGGTGAGTATATCGCCTCTGCAGTAAAGCTTGAAGTGACACATGCACCGGGTGCAGCGCTTTTCCAGCTCGTAGGTGCCGTGGCAGCGATGCTGGCATTTGGGGATGTGGAAAACTACTCAATTGTCATCAATGCAATGTCCGCACTTTTCAGCGCCCTTACGGTATTGTTCCTTTTCTGGATCATCACGCATTTGGTTCGCAGATTACTGAACAAAGATTTTGAGCAGATCACGCGGCACGAGGAGATTTCGATCCTGTTTGCAGGTGCGATTGGCGCACTTTGTTTTACTTTTTCAGATACGTTTTGGTTCTCAGCTGTGGAAGGTGAAGTTTATTCGATGGCTACGCTTTTTATCGCGCTTTTGGTTTGGCTTATTACGAAATGGGAAAATGAATATCACGACTCAGACAATGAACGGTGGATCATACTGATTTTCTTTGTTACAGGTCTGTCAATCGGTGTTCATATGATGTGTATGTTGGCAATTCCAGCCGTTTGTTTTATTTATTATGCAAGGAACTACGATTTTACCTGGAAAAGCTTTCTATGGGCAAATGCAATTACGCTTGTGATATTAGGGATTGTCTTCAAAGGCATTTTCCCGCTGATAATGACCCTTTTCGGACGAATGGAAATCTTTGCCGTAAACGGCATTGGTCTGCCGTTTCACTCAGGAACTGTAATCGCGTTCATCATACTGATCAGCTTGTGCTATTTCGCCATTAAATATGCTAAAAATTCCGGGAAAAGTATTTGGCAGACGATCGCATTGTCTGTAGTATATATGATCATCGGTTTTTCATGCTGGATGGTAATTCCCATACGTGCGAATGCAAATCCACCCATGAACCTGAACAATCCGGATAACGCGATTGGGATGCTCGATTATTATAACCGTGAGCAATATGGCGACTGGCCAACCTCCTATGGTCAGAATTACACGGCTTATCTTGACGCCAATGGAATCCAGAAAAACGAAGACGGCAGCTATAAAACCAAGAAAACGGGTGACGTTTACGAAAAAGACGAAAAAACAGGCACTTATCTGAAGGTGGGCGACCGTTTCAATTATGTCTTCAGTGAGGCGCATGTGGGCTTTATGCCGAGGATGTTCAGCGAAGACAAAGATGTAATGTCGAACTACATTTCGATGTATGGCGCGCCTGATTTTTCATTTAATTATGATAATCCGGACGTTGCTGAAAGCCCGGAAGCTAAACAAATATTTGAGGAATTGCGCGGCAAGTTTGACGCAGGTACGATACGGGCTGATGACTATCTTAAAGTGAAGCCTTATAATCTGATTAACATCCAAAAGCCGTCCCTCGCTCAAAACCTGGATTATTTCTTCACTTTTCAGAATGGATATTACTTCGTACGTTATCTGATGTGGAACTTCGTCGGCCGCCAGAATGACCTCGAAGGTAACATGGAAAACAACCGCGGCAACTGGATTTCAGGCATTCCTGTTATTGATAATGCAATGTGGGGTGACCAAAGCCAAATGCCCGCAAAATTCAAAAACGAAAGCACCGTAGCCTTCTTTTTTCTTCCGCTGCTATTGGGAATTCTAGGTTTTTTCTTTCAGCTGAACCGTGATTTCGGACGCTTCTACGCCATACTTTCACTGTTCATCATCACAAGCGTCGGAATTATTTTCTATACCGGCGTCAAACCTTTTGAAGTCCGCGAACGTGATTATGCAATGGTGGGGTCCTTTTTCGCATTTGCGGTGTGGATAGGGCTTGGAGCGGCGGCACTTCTTTGGGCTGTTCAGAAAAAGATAAAATCAGATGCAGCAAACGTAGCGGTTGGCGTTATCCTTTTAGGTATTCCGCTGATGATGGGCTTCCAGAATTATACACCGCATGACCGAAGCGGCCGTTCAGCTGCTTATGATTATGCCTATTCCACATTAAAATCGTTACCGAAAAACGATATTTTGTTCGTTTATGGGGATAATGATACGTATCCGATTTGGGGAATGCAGGAAACATCCGGTTTGCGTGATGATGTGAAAGTAGTGAACTTTACGCTTCTTTCCACACCGTGGAATATCGATCAGGTAAAACGCCGGACTTATAACTCAATGCCGATACCGTCGATTCTCACGCATGAAGATTACCGCGACGGGACCAATGACCAGATATTCCTGATGAGTCCTGAAGACTGGCAAAATGTTTTTGCGAACCTTAAAGACCAGGGCGCGCCTGAAAGTGCATTCGCAGGCTTCAGAAAATACCTTACACAGGATTCGATGACATTAAAGGAAGCATTGAATTTCGTCAGAACAAAATCTGATGACAAAGATGAGATCCTGAAAATGCTTTTTGGTGAGGAGAAATTTGAAAAGTTCAATTTCCTGCCTGTAAGCAGATTCATACTTCCGGTGAATAAAGAAAACGCACTCAAATCGGGTACCATTGAGGCTAAGGATCTTAATCAGGTTGTAGACCAAATTACGATTGATTACAGAAGATCGAGTATGTTTAAAAACAATCTGTTGCTTTTGGATATGCTTGCGAATAACGACTGGAAGCGGTCTATCAATTTCTCTTCCGGCGGAATCTATGATCCTGAAAACATATTCTATCTTGGTGAATATCTACAGTATGACGGTTTCAGTTACCGACTTGTACCGATTAAGACAGAAGAGCGTGAAGACGGTGAAATGGGACGCGTAGACGCAAACTCACTTTATAATATCGTAAAAAACTACCGTTGGGGCAATTTTAAAGACCTGAATGTGCATTTTGATGAAACCTGTATGCAGAATATCGTAAGCTACCGAAGTTCGGCCAGCCGCGCCGCGGAAGCACTTGCACTTTCGGGACAGCGTGCAAAAGCACTTGAAATACTCGATTTGGCTTCCCGCGAAATTCCGGTGGCGAAATACAATGATCCGCGTTCGCTGAGTTCCATGGTTTACGGATACATCGTGGCGGGCCAGGAACAGAAAGGTTTAATGCTTGCCGAGGAGCTCAAAAAAGGAATTTTCGAAGAGTATGATTATTACAGCAGGCTTTCTGCACGCGAACAGATGTTTGTTTCGCGGCAAATGCGTACAAAACCGATGGAATATTCACTTGTGGTGGGCGCAGTGAGTGATGCTTATGACAGACTTGGGAAAAGGGACAAGGGTTATAACTACGTCGTAAAATCTATTGAACCTATTGACAAACGTTTCAACGGTTTTGTGAAAAATCTTGAGATTATGGGGAAGGAGAAGGCGTACAAAGAGTCTGAGAAAGTGCAGAAGATAACGCCATTTTACACGTATCTGTTTGATATAATGAATCCGTACGATTCTACCTACAGCCAGGAGAAAGAAACGCAGATCACTAATGCGGTTATCCGAGCCACGCAATAATTCCGCAATGATGAGGTTCTGTGCATTTCTTCGCGGTGTAAATGTGAACGGTACTTCGATGAAGATGGCCGACGTTCGTGATGTTTTTGAAAGTGCGGGATTGAGTGAAGTTTCATCTGTTTTGGCATCGGGAAACATTCTGTTTTCGTCCGAAAAGTCGGTAAACGAGCTTAAAATTTCACTTGAAAAAGCAATGAGTGATCATTTTAAATATGACGCTTTTATGTTCATTAAAACCAAGGATGAAGTGAAGCAGATTTTGCAATATGTACCGTTTCAAAACGATTCCTCATCTCACGTCTACGCTTTCATTGGTGAAGAGGGCGTTGATAAGATGTTGGATGATGAATTCAGTAAACTAAAAGCATCAGAAGCCGAAAAAACAAAAATAGTAAACCATCATTTTTACTGGCAAAATTCAAAAGGCAACACCGTAAAGTCAGATTTCGGAAAAATACTCGGGAACAAACGTTACAAGCATCTCGTAACTTCACGTAATATTAATACTATTGAAAAGATTTTGCAGAAGCTGTAAGTTTTAAATTCTACTTTTTTCAATTTAAATTTTTAAATATAATGATTCAATACCTTGATAATATTCAGCACAAAAATTCAAAAAACTTTTTCCTGATTGCCGGACCCTGCATCATCGAAGGTGAGGACATGGCTTTACGAATCGCGGAAAAGGTGATAGAGATCACCAACAAATATGAGATTCCTTATATCTTCAAAGGCAGTTTCAAAAAAGCCAACCGCAGCCGTGTAGATTCATTCACCACAATTGGCGAAGAAAAATCGCTTGAGATACTAAAAAAAGTAGGCGAAACTTTTAGTATTCCTACTACCACGGATATTCACGAGAACGACCACGCAGCACTTGCTGCAAAATATGTAGACGTACTGCAAATCCCGGCATTTCTGGTTCGACAAACCGATCTGTTGGTAGCTGCAGCCAAAACAGGAAAGTGCGTAACGCTGAAAAAAGGACAGTTTCTTTCACCGGAAGCGATGAAATTTGCGGTGGAAAAAGTGACAGATTCGGGCAACCAAAAAACCGCTATCATCGAACGCGGGAACTCATTTGGATATACAGATTTGGTCGTAGATTTCCGCGGAATCCCAACGATGAAACATTATGCGCCAGTGATTCTGGATGTAACGCATTCACTTCAGCAGCCCAACCAAAACTCCGGTGTGACTGGCGGAAGACCTGAACTTATAGAAACTATTGCCAAAGCCGGAATCGCTGTGGGTGCAGACGGACTTTTCATTGAAACACATCCCGACCCCAGCTGTGCTTTATCAGACGGCGCGAACATGCTGCAACTTGACAAACTCGAGAATCTGCTGCAGAAATTGACCCGCGTGCGCGAAGCTGTGCTTTAAAATTTGCTATCTTTAAAAACTAAACTTCAAACCATTGAAAAAGATATTTCTACTGTTTGCCTTTGTTCCGGCAGTTCTGTCCGCGCAAATCACCCTGAAAGTATTAGACGAAAACGGAGCGCCGGTAAGCGCGGCCAATGTTTATTATAACAACGGAAGCTTTACTACAGACGAGAATGGAATGGTAAAAATTCCGGTAGCAGCTACGGAGCAGCAACTTCAGGTTTCAAAAGAGAGTTTTTTCAGCTTCAGCAAAAACATTAAACCGACGCCGAAAGTACAGAACGTGAACGTACTTTTTAAAGATTCCGGGCGCGAAACGCAGATTCAGGAAGTTGTTTTTCAGAAAAAAGGCAAACCAAAAGTTACCGATCTCACCTCTGTAGAAATCACAGCAAAAGAGGCTCAGCAGGTCGCGTCACTTTCGGGTGGCGTTGAAGGATTGCTGAAAACCCTTCCGTCGGTTAACTCAAATACCGAACTTTCCTCACAGTATATGGTGCGTGGCGGTAATTACGATGAAAACCTTATCTACATCAATGATATCGAAATTTACAGACCTTTCCTGATCCGTAATTCGCTGCAGGAGGGCATGAGCATCATCAATCCGGATATGGTGCAGGCCATCAACTTTTCAGCGGGTGGTTTTGAAGCAAAATACGGCGACAAAATGTCTTCGGCGCTGAATATTTATTACAGACAGCCTACCAAATTTGAAGTTTCAGGAGAAGCAAGCCTTATAGGAGCAAGACTTTCCACAGGCTTTGCTACGAAAGACCGAAGACTTTCTGCGCTTTTCTCCGGACGTTACCGAAATACAAATCTGGTCCTTAATACTTTAAATGAAGACACAGATTTTAATCCACAGTATCTTGATTTTCAATCTTATATCACTTACAGACTGAACAGTAAATGGGATTTTTCCTTCGTTGGTTACTACAGTAAGAATGATTATGAGATGATTCCGAAAGTGAAGGAAGTAGATTTTGGCTCGTTACAAACTCCACTAAGACTCAGCGTTTTCTATAACGGCCAGGAAGATGATGCCTATAAAAACATGATGGGTACGGCATCGATCAACTTCAGGCCAAACAAAAAATGGACTTTTACATTAGATAATTTTGCTTATCAAAACCGTGAACGCGAGTATTATTCCATTGCTTCTGCTTATTTATTGCAAACTTTTGATCCGATCACAGGCGACCCAATTACCTCTTACGATGTGGGTGGACAGATTGATCATGCACGGAACGACTTATTGGTGAAAACATACGGCAGCCAGCTTAAAACCCGTTTTTCACCCGATGTGAACACAGATTTTGAAGTAGGGTTAAAGTTCGAAAAAGAGAACCTCAAAGATTTCACCAATGAATGGCAGCTTGTCGATTCGCTTGGTTACAGCACGCCTCGCGATTATACAGATCCAGGAACATTGGATCCGTCTGACCTGAGACTGCGTTTTCATATTGCAGGCCAGAATCACATTCAGCCAACGCGTCTTTCGGGATATGCGCAGTTTTCGAAAAAACTCTTTTGGGGAACGAACCGTGTATTTGTGAACGCGGGCGTCCGTGCTTCACACTGGGATTTCAATGATGAAACCATAATTTCGCCACGTGCGCAGTTTGCGATAAAACCAGATTGGGAAATGGACATGCTGTTTAAACTTTCCGGCGGAATCTATTATCAGGCGCCATTTTACAAGGAAATCAAAGATTTAGACGGTAATTTCAATCCAAACATCAAATCTCAGCGGTCAATGCAGGTTATCCTGTCAAATGACTATGAGTTCCGCATGCTCGAACGTCCGTTTAAACTCACAACAGAAGCGTACTATAAGAAAATGGATAACCTGATTCCTTATTATCTCGATAATGTGAGGATAAGGTATTCGGGTAAAAACAATTCGGAAGGTTATGCTTACGGCGTAGACACGCGTCTTTTCGGTGAATTTGTTCCCGGAATCGATTCGTGGGTTTCCGCCAGTTACGCGCGTGTATTTGAAAACATTGAAGGTCGCGGAGATATTTCAAGACCAACTGATCCGCGCTTCAGATTTTCAATGTTTTACCAGGATTATATGCCGAAATTTCCGTCTATGCGTGTAAATTTAACGTTGACATACGCCAACGGACTTCCTTCCGGAACACCGATCACACTGGATGAAAACGGTCAACCGGATTACACGGCGCCGTATCTGTACCAACGTACTTTGCCTTCGTACAAACGAGTGGACATTGGTTTGTCTAAAGTGTTCATCGACCAGAAAGACAACAAAGTAAACAGCGGTTTCTGGAGTAATTTCAATGAACTCACCCTCGGTGTACAGATATTCAACGCGTTCAACATTCAAAATACAGTTGCCAACCAATGGGTGAACGATGTTTCATCGGGCTACAACTATCCGGTTCCGGTTCGGATGACCGGCCGTTTCTTCAATGTAAAGCTTGAATTTAAACTTTAAAAAAAGTTTATCCCGAAAATAAAAAATCCTGAAATGTAAAGTTTCAGGATTTCTTTTTTAGCATAAATAATTTAAAACTAATCTTTTTCCGCATTCAGGTCCAATGTGGTGTATAGATCGGAACGGCGGTCGCTCATCGTACGTACCGCGCCATAATGATGCAGCTCTTTGAGTAAATTTAAATCTACATCAACGATTAAAGTGGTTTCCGTATTCGGTGTAGCTTCGCCTTTCACGGCATTCGATGGAAATGCAAAATCAGACGGCGTGAAAACCGCGGCCTGACCGTACTGGATATCCATATTGTTTACACCCGGAAGATTCCCCACACAGCCCGCAATCGCAACATAACATTCGTTTTCGATTGCCCTGGCAGCAGCGCAGTGGCGGACCCGAACGTAGGCATTTTGCGTATCGGTAAGGTAAGGAACAAACAGGATTTTCATTCCTTGGTCGGCTAAAATCCGCGGCAGTTCGGGGAATTCTACATCATAGCAAATCACAAGGCCTACTTTTCCGCAATCTGTATCGATCACTTTTATTTCGCTGCCACCTTTCATGCCGTAGAATTTTCTTTCGTTGGGTGTGATGTGAATTTTACGGTGCTCATCGATCTTTCCGTCACGGTGCAGCAAATAACTCACGTTAAAAAGATCGCCGTTTTCTACCAGCGGCATACTGCCGGCGATGATATTGATGTTGTAACCAATCGCCAGCTCAGAGATTTTATTCTTAATCTGCTCTGTAAGTTCGGCCAGTTTAAACATACTTTCGCGCTCCGAAAGATGGTTGAAAGGCGCAAGTAGAGGCGTATTGAAGAATTCCGGGAACATGATGAAATCCGATTTATAATCAGCCATCACATTTACGAAAAATTCTACCTGTTCATAAAACGCATCGATGGTCTTGAAGTGACGCATTTGCCACTGAACAAGTCCGAGGCGGATCACCGAATCCTGCATCGTATTCGGTTTTTTGCTGTAATAGATGTTGTTCCACTGCAGCAAAACCGCATTTTCCTCGGAATGAAAATCTTCCGGAAGGTAGTTTTTAAGAATCCTTACCGGTAAAAAATTGTTTGCGAGCTGAAAACTCAGTACCGGATCGTACAGCTCCTTGTTCCGCACTTTCTGGATATAGGCACGCGGCGAAAGTTTATCGCTGTGCAGATGATAATTAGGAATTCTGCCGCCAACCATGATGGATTTTAAGTTCAGCGTTTCGCAAAGTTCCTTCCGCACGTCATAAAGTCTTCGGGCGAGACGGAGTTTTCGGTACTCCGGATCCACAAAAACTTCAATGCCATAGAGCACATTTCCGGTCTCAGAATGGGTATTGAACGTATAATTTCCTGTAATTTCTTTATAAGTGTGATCGTCCCCATACAACTCATACTGCACGATAAGCGAAAGCGCCACCGCGGCTATTTTGCCGTCGACGGTAATGCAAATCTGCCCGTCACGAAAGATCCGGATGAGTTTTTGGATGCTTTTTTTCGACCAAATGCTCTGAGACATTGTCGGGTACGCTTTCATCATTGTTTCCCGCAGTTCTTCGTAGTCTTCTACTGCAAGTTTTCTTATATCAATCTGCATAATATTGTCTTTAAATTTTTAAACCACTAATCCTGAAGAATGATCTTCTGTACTTCCCGTGGCTGAAGAAAGTACGTTGATTTTATTATTAAGTTTCAAAACGCCCATAAATGCAAAAATCAGGGCTTCTTTGTAATCAATGATTTCCTTTTCGGGGATGATGATTTCTGCTCTGCACTTTGTTTTTATCCTTTCAATTAAAAACGAATTGTAAGTTCCGCCGCCGGTAAAAAAGACTTTCTTCAAATCAAATTTTCCCAGCGTTTCAGCTATTTGAAGAGCTGCATGTTCCGTGAACGTCGCGAGTAGATCTTCAGCCATCTGATCCTGTATTAACGGATCGATGTTTTCTTCAACCCATTCAATACCTAATGATTTTGGAGGAGCGTACTTGTAGTAGGGAAGCGCGTTCAAAGAATTTAAAAGTTCCGGAATAATTTTTCCGCTGCGCGCGATTGCGCCATTTTTGTCATACTTTAAATTTAAAACCTTTGCAAAACGGTTCAATACGATATTTACCGCACAAATATCAAACGCAATCCGTCTGCTATTCGCCTTAAAGGAAATGTTCGAGAAACCGCCCAGGTTCACACAGGCATCGTATCCGGCAAAAAGCAATTCATCACCAATGGGGACTAAGGGCGCACCGTTGCCACCCATCAGCACATCCTGACTTCGGAAATCATATACTACCGGAATTTTTACCATCGTATTAATCGCACGTCCGTCGCCAATTTGCAGAGTAAACTTATTCTGAGGTTGATGAAAAACCGTGTGGCCGTGGGAAGCAACCAGATCTACGTTGCTTAGTTGATTCTCTCGTATAAATTTTTGAACCTGCTCACCGAGATAAAATCCATATTCAGAATTCAAGGCTAAAAGTTTTGCGGAGCTAAGTTGTGTTGAATTGCGAAGCTTGAATTCCCATTCTTCACTGTAGCCGACAGTTTCGGCATGGAGAATTTTGAAATTCCAATCACCACCATCGAACTGAAACCGAACAAAGCAGATATCCAGCCCGTCAAGGCTGGTGCCGGACATTAATCCAATCGCGTGAAATTCCATCAAATAAAAACCATTTGACGCGAATTTACGAAATATTATTGGCCCTGTTCGGGGATTTTCTGTGCGCTGATGTTGCCGGAATTATTAAAAAATGTGTACTCGCTGAAATCATCTTTTGCCTTCATACCATTGGCACCGACGAGCGTCGAACCATCTTTGTCGGTAACGTACACGGTGTCTGAAGTATAAATCAGACGTTTGTTCTGGTCCCAGAATACCGACTGCATCGCGAACATCTGATTTTCATTTGTTGTAATGCGCACGTTGCCTTTCGCCTCATAAAATTTTTTCTTTTCGTTGAATTTGGCATATTTTGCCACGATTTTGCCCGGAACATTCGGTTTTTTCTTATCGTAGAAAAGTATGTTGATTCCTTTCCTTGCCACGATATACGGCGAGTCGATATATTCGTACTTCTCTATGAGGGGCGCCGTAGCACGCAGCTTTACCATACCTGAATCACGCTGTACAATGTTCGCGCGGTTGATAATTTGCGAAGGGAAGTTGGTATTGTTGTTCTGATTGACTTTTGTAAGATCTTCTTCGCAAGAAATAAGCGCAAAAAATATAGCACAACCCAGAAGGCCTGCTATACTTGAAGGAAATATTTTGTTCTGACGAATCATTTCTTAATCATAAAGACGTTTTTGGAACCACTTATCAGCGAAATTCAAACCGATTCGGAAGTTCACAAAATTTTGACGGATCATATTGTTCTCCAGCGTGCCCCGTTTTCCAATCTCCAAACCTACATCGATGCCGCTCAGGCGGTTTGCGCTTCGGTTCTCAAATGGCAGCGTAAGTCCGCCGGTGATCGCAAACTGATTGATATCAGTTCCGTTAAATGAAAGATTACCTTTCTCGTAATAAGCACCATAACGGTAGGTCACTCGTGAAAAATAACTTCTGAAATTATTAAAGTTCGGCAAATACCAACCTCCCGCGGCAATTCTGTAAGAATTCTGGTTTACAAAGGGCTGACCCAGGAACTGGATTGTCTCACCTTTTTTATAATCGAACTGAGTTCCTAAAAACCATTTTGCATCACGACCATAGCCCGCACCCACCGAAAATTCCGTTGGGATCAAATTCTTATCGGAGCTGTACTGCTCATCGATGATGCTCATATTGGTTTTGTCGGAATTGCCGTTGTAGTAGTAGGTACTATTCATGTAACTTGTCTCCATCTGGCCGGTATTCCCGAAAGTGTAGGTGGCACCAAGCGTTAACTTGCGGTCTAGACCGTATTTTTTCTGATAGGCTGTACCCAGCGTGAAGTTGAAAGTCTTTACCTTGTTCCGGGTTTCGTAGCCATTGATAAGCTCCGCATTGCTGTACGTCAGCTCATTGATATCGTAAAGATTACCAAAATAAAAATTGGTTCGTGCGCCTAATGCAAATTCGGGTGTGATTTGGTAGGCGAGTGCAGCTTGAACGGTGCTCAAAGTACCTTCACCACGGAAAAGGTTTGCTTCTGTAACGCCGTCTTGCTCATTTTGAACCAAAACGGAGTATTTTTTTGAACTGTACGGCTGATAACCGACTCCAAATTTGACTTTCGGTGAAAGCGGGAATGCAATTGAAAGATTTGAAAGGTAAGTAGAGTGCTTATTCACACTCATGTTATCGAAATTCGACTTGAAAAAATTGTTTTCGTTGGTTGCTTCTACTTTGATTGTCGTCAGCTCAAGATTTTTGCTGGCTGCCGGGTTGCTGAAATTGAAATTATTATTAAAATCCCAAATATAAGCTGTAGAAATACCGCCCATCGCATTCACATCCGTCGTATTGTCATACTTCACATCTCCAATTCCGAAGGCGGCGTACGGTGAATTACCAATTGTTTGCGCGCTGGCAAAAAAAACCGCGGCGACCATTGGCAACACAAAAAATTTTTTCATTCGTTATTTTTAAAAATAATGCGCAAATATCTTAATTATTACTGAATTGAAGAAATTTTACAGAGGTTAAAGTTTGTTAAGTACAGAAGCCGTTTTCATGCTTCGTTTTAATGATAATTCTCCCGTTGAATACTGCTTAATTCGCTAAAAATTTAATTTAAATATATTTTCGTCCTAGTAAGGACAGATTATCTTGATACCAAAATTAATATCTTTGGCAGATGAATTGGGATCAGATCGTTGGCCAGCAAACGCTCAAAACCATGCTTGCTAATAGCATTTCGGACAACCGTGTCAGCCATGCGCAGTTTTTTGTCGGCGCATATGGATATGGTACATTAGCACTCGCACTGGCTTTTGCCAGACAGATTTTCGCCCGCGAAAATGAAGGGTCAGCGCCTAAAGTTGAGCATCTCAACCACCTTGACCTGCATTTCTCATTTCCGGTGTTCAAAGAGAAATCGAGTGGTTTGTCCTCGCATTTCGCAGACGAATTCCGGGAACTTGTGCTCGAAAATCCATACGCTGACAATGCCGACTGGAGCAATATTCTACAGTCGGAAAACAAACAGCTGACCATTTATGCTGAAGAAATCGATGCCCAAAATCAAAGATTTTCATTAAAAAGCTACGAAGGCGGCAGCAAGGTGCTGATAATATGGCAGGCCGACAAAATGAATATTTGGGCTGCCAATAAGTTTCTCAAGTTTCTGGAAGAACCGCCGAAAGATACTGTAATCATCCTCACAGCCGAAAGTAGTGATAATGTTCTGCCGACAATCCTGTCCCGTACGCAACTGGTAGAAATCCCGCGGATTGATGATGCGGAAATCGACGCAGCACTCCAAAAACATTTTGATATCTCTGATGAAAAGCGTCGGGAAATTGTTTTTCAGACTCAGGGAAATTGGAATATCGCGCAAAAACTCGTATCCGCCGAAGATGTAAACTCTGAATTCCAGAATCTCTTCGTATTGTGGGTACGCGAAGCATTTCAGGTGAAGAAAAAACCGCAGTACCTGAAAAATATTGTTTTTTGGGCACGTAATATTGCCACATGGAACCGGGAAAAACAGAAAAACTTCCTCGAGTACTGTGCCGACATGTTCCGGCTTGCATTGCTGCAGAATTACGGAAATTCAGACTTGGTATATCGGAAAATAGTGACGGATGGCTTTAAATGGGATGGTTTTGCACGTTACATTCACGGAGCTAATATTGAAGTGATTTTAAACGAAATTTCCGAGGCAGATTATCACTTGGAAAGAAACGCAAATCCAAAAATCGTGTGGACGGATCTTGGCATAAAGCTCTCGCGCTATATACACAAAAGTGCGTAGGGCAGGACTAAATAAAATTAAAGCCGGAAAAATTCCGGCTTTAAATAAATAAAAAAGTTGAGGAATAAATTCCTCAACTCCCCTTGAAAACATTACTCCCAATCCGGCATTTCTGCATCGGGGAATAAAGCTGTTCGTGTAATATCTTGCAAGGTTACTTTCATAATATTCTTCACTGAAATACCGTCATTGGAAGTGTTTGTAAAGATTACCTCGGCATTGTTGGGTGAAAATCTGGGATCCAGGTCATTTGTACCGTCCGGCTTTTCGCTCGCGACCGACACGTCGGTGACATCTCCTGTCTGCATATTGTGAATGAAAATATGCGTATTGAGCTGACGGTAATTATTGTCCTGATGCCCGCTGATATCGTACGTATAGAGCAAGAGATTACCATCAACCGAAAAGTTAAGACCTCCGGCGGCGCCGTTTACGTTTTCAAGCACCGTTTTTATCACGTTTCCAAGCATATCAATCACGATTATTTTGGCATTGTATCCGTTTGGATCGTTTGTTTTCAGTGCAATCATACTACCATCATAGCTCCAGTCACATTCAGAAATTAAACTTCCGTCAGGCGTCGTGTACACAAGTTCAAGGCCGCTGCCGTCTTTGTTAATTCTGTAAAGTTTAGTAAAACTCGGGTATAGAAGTTCCTTGCCGTTGGTACTCCAGGAGAAGTCGAGCTCGGCATTATTGAAACCTCCAACAGGAATCGTGGTGACCTGGAATGCTTGTGAACCGTCTGGTTTGGCAGTAAAAATATGTGTGCTACCGCCGGTAGTTCTCAGAAATGCGAGCTGCTGTGCATTCTGGCTTAAACGTGGACGCCAACTGTTTGCAGAAAGTGCCGTGAAATTAAAGTTGCTGCCGGCTTCGTTGCTTGAGACGATGTAATAATTTCCATTAGACTTTTTTACATAGTGAAATCTGTTATTGGGAACCGAATTGGTCTTAAACCGAAATACCGGACTGTTTACGGCGGGATTTACGCCATCGCTTACGCTGACCTGCCAATAATAGGTTACTCCAAACTTCAGATTTTCAAGGAAATAATGTTTCTCCGTTAAATCTTTGATTTCAATGACATTCTGGTCGAAATCATTCTTTACCGTCAACGTATATTTTAATACATCCAGCGAGTCCGGATCTGTAGCGCTCCATGACAGGTCGACTGACAACGGTTGGTCCACCGCATTATCAGTCGGGCTAAGCAAAACCGGTGCTGATGGTGGAGAGTTCAATGATTCGTCATCACTCATTTCCAAAACAACAGACACATTCTGCCCTCCATTTTTAATACTGATTCCCTGCAAAGTCGTTACATAGCCTGATAGTTCCGCTCTTAAAGAGTATTCGCCAACAGGTATTTCTGCGATTTCAAAACTACCGTCATCTTTGGTAAAAACAGTTTGCGTAGATGGTGCGGTATAGATTTTTACATTTTTCAAAGGTTGATTAGTTCCTTTTTTGATTACGGTTCCTTTTACAGTTCCTGTCTGCACTTTGCTCACGAGCTCCTCACTGCAGGAGGTGAGCGAAAATAAAATAACGAAGGCAGTGAATATATTGAGTAAATTTTTCATGTTTTTAATTATTAGCTTTTTTAGAACCGAAATAATAATTCACACCGATGCCAATCCGTACACCCTGGTCTTTTTGTGAGCCGTTCACGAATCCATCCCAGTCATCGGTGAAACCGAAATCATACTGGCTCGAAAGACGCAGCGCGAGATTTTGATTAAGCAAATATTCAAGTCCGCCGCCTACCTGGGCTTTGTAACGAGGCTTATCTGGAAGAAAAAAAGTACCGGCACCAGCGTAAACAAAAGGACTCAGCTTAACTTTTGGAATCATCAGATACTCTAAATTCACTTCAGAAACGAAAACATTTCTCCTAATGATGTCCTTATTTTCAATCGTTACATTGCTGACGTTAATTTCAGCGTTGATGTACTCGGAAAGGAAATACTTCAGTCCGACTTTTCCGCCAATATTCATTTTAGCATCTACATAATCACCTTTGATTGTGAAAGCCTCAAGATTCCCAAAAGCAGCCCACTTACCGCGATTACTCTGTGGAAACTTGTTTCCGACAATCCTTTGGTCGTTCACTTTTTCCTCCGTACGGTAATTGGCAACGATTTTATCGAAATCGGTAGGATTAGCGAGCTTATTAGCCCATAAATTATCACGTACACCTTCGACAATCAGAGAATGAACAGCCTTTTCTATAGCCTCAGTCACTGCAAGATGTACGGGCTCATTCTGGGTAATACCTATATCCGATTCCAAAAGTCTTTCCGTATCTACAAACCGGAAAAAATTTCCGTTAATGCTTGTCGACAGGATGGTTTTAGACGTATAAACGGTCTTCAAAATTTCGCCGGACGAGGTTGACACCGCCCGTAAGTAAACCGTAATCCGGTCCTGCCTGTATTGGGCGCCAGCTCCGAGTCCAAAATAACGCGCCCCGATCCCGCCGGTCATCACATTGGTGTCATACGAGATCACACCGCCTTCGAGTATAATACCCGCAAATAGAAGTGGTGGCAATAGGGCTGCCTCATTGGCGTCATTCCCTGCATATTCCTTTCGGGTACTGCGGATGATTTGCCTTTCATTGAGGAGATTACCTATGTTTTCGCGCTCGATTGGCGTAAACCAGCGGCTGTCTTCCAGTGCTTTGAGTAAAATAGGCGTCGTTCCCTGGGGAATGGCCGTGCTCCAGCTCGCGCCAGTTTCCGAGGCTTTGTATTGCCCGGTTTGATCGCGGAATTTGTATACACCAACCACGATTTTTTCCTTTGGTGCAGGAAGATTTTTAATTTCGGGCGTGTAAGGTGTTACTTCACCGAGTGTTGATTTCTCGCCGGTAGCAGGTAAATTAAAGAGGGTGCAACTGGTAAAAAAAATTAATGGTGTTAAAAGTGCAATTTTGGTTAGCTTGTTTGTTTTCATGGGGATATTTTCAAGGGGTTGAATAATTTTAGCCGCCGCCCGGTATGACGATTTCAGACTGTTCGCCGGTGTCCGTGTTCAGAATAGTAATGAGCAGACCCTGACCGGTTTGGGTGACCTCCAGAAATATGGAGCCAAATACGTACGTTCCGGGCTGCAGTTCTCCGTCACCGAACTGATCGCCGAACAGCTTTCGGGATAATTCCGATAAAATCTGACGGTTTAAGTTTTCCGTAAAACTGTCAAGAGAGCTAGTTCTGCCGAGCGTAGAGCGCGAACTATTATCAAACTGATTTTGCGCGGTAGCAGAACTTAGCAACCATTGATAATTAAAAGTATCACCTCCAAAAGCGGGGTTGATTGGCTTGTAAACCAGTTGCTGAGCAAAAATGTAAAATGGCGCACAGAGAAGTGCTATTAAAATATATTTTTTCATGAACTTAATATTTAAACTGATTATTACGTACGCTGCTCTTCGCATTGTAATCCTCCAGAATAGCGAGTGTACGTGTGACTTCTTCAGCTATTGCCTCATCATCAGCCCGCGGTACAAATACGTAAACAAGCTGATCGTCATACATCACGGTAACACGCGTACTGCGGCCAAATCCCGGCAATTCGGCTACCGTTACTGTACCCTGGAATTTTTTCGGCAGTTGATTATACTTCATAAAAAATGCGTCATAAAACTGTTGACCAATTCGGGTTTTTGTTTCATCGATTGTTAATCCGGAAAGTTCAAGCTTGTTTTCAGGTATGTAACTTACTTCTTTGGCGAACTGTGCACCATTGATCTCCAGACTGTCTTTAGACAATAATGCGTCGGTCTCTTCATCTTTTACAAAGAGGTATACCTTCAATCCGTCATTTTTCTGGAGATTAAAGTTAGTTTCTGCAAGTGTTTTGGTTTCGTGGGGAGTGATTGAAAATTTACCGCTTTGTTTATTGCTGGAACTTCCTGATTGTCCTTTTTTCACAGAAACCATGATGTAATTTAAGCTGTGATAAGTATCTGAGGTACTTATAGCTGCTGCTCTTATTTGTAAAGAGCCTTCTTTTTGTTCGGTTATGATTTTTGCGGTAACGCCGTGCTGCGACTGAGCAGAACTTTTGGCGACCACAAAAAATATTCCCAGAATCGTGGCGAGAGTTTTCATTTTCAAGGGGTGGGGTTGTTTTAATAATTCTTCATAAAAATATTGGTATCGTTAGCATTGATATTGATTTTCATTCCATCAGATATACTGTTACTTCCCAGAATCTCGACAGAATTTCCAGAGCCTATAATGTTAATCTCAGCATTGCCACGATGATTGTTGGTATTATAGAGATATGTAGTGTTATTATCTCCGATCTGGCTGAGTGCTATATAGCTTGATGCGAGATCTGTAACTTCCATAAGATTATTATTACCGACCTGAAGCATCACAGTGGCTGAACCGGGATCCGCTGCCAATAAAGAAGCGTGCGTTCTTGCATAATACTCAAGTACATTATTGCTTGTAATTGTTTGCGCTTCCGAAAAAACTACGCAAAGCAGCACTGCGAAAAGCGTGATTAGGTTTTTCATAACTGGATTTTAGAAAAATACAGGAGGAACCGAGATTCCTCCTGCATTTGTAGAATAGTGAGATGACTAGTTAGATTGATTCACTGTCATAGTGTTATCATTTCCGAAAACAGTACCCCAATGTATGTGGCCATTTCCAGTTTGATTTATTTGACCAGTGTTATCATTACCGATTTGCCAGTCGTCAGCTAGGTTATCATTACCAATTTGGAATTGTTCCAAGAAGTTACCATTTCCATTTTGCAAAGCTCTGCTGATGTTATCATTGCCCCACTGATGAGAATCTCCCCAGTTACCGTTACCATTTTGCGTATTCGTTGCATAGTTATCATCTCCACCTTGATCCTGGTGGATATAGTTGCTGTCACCGTTCTGCATAGCTATACCCTCATTGGAATCACCAACTTGTTTTTGGAACGATTGGTTACCGTCACCTAGCTGAGTAATGGAAAATCTGTTTCCATCTCCCAGCTGATCCTGCCACGCATAGTTATAGTCACCAGCCTGAATACCCACAACTACGTTACTGTTACCCTCCTGACGCTGGATTAATGTATTGTCGAAACCATTCTGATTTGCCGTACCAATGTTGTTATTTCCGTACTGATTAGTAGCGTTACTGTTAGATTCACCTACTTGGTCAACATCAATAGCATTCATGTCACCTTCACTACGGGCCTGATTAACGTTGATTTGCCCAGTTTGGTCAATGGTTGCAGTGTTAGTGTCACCCACCTGATAAAGGTTGTTGTTGTTCTGTAACCCCGACTGGTTTACCGTAGCTGTGTTGCCGTTTCCTTGTTGCCAAGTCCAGTCATAATTCGATTGAGCGTAAGTTAAACTTACTGCAGTTAGTGCGATCGCACTTGTAAATAATTTTTTCATGGTTAAAAAATTTTGGTTAGTTTGTGTTCCAAAAGTAGGATCATTAGGACATATAGCGCCTCCCAGCAAGCAGGGAAATTTTGAAAATCATTAGAAACTATTAGAAGGGTGATTTAAACACCCTCACTTATTTTCAATTTTACTGTCATTAAAAATGCAAAATAAAAAAACTTGGAAACTTTATTTGTTTTTAAGTTTTCTGTCGTATCTTTGCGCCCAATTATGGATGACAAACAAAATTTTTTAGTCAAAGCCGCAGAGCTGTTTATTGAAAACGGCGCGAAAACTGTGACGATGGATGATGTGGCCAATGCATTTGGAATCTCCAAGAAAACGCTTTATCAGATGTTTCGCAACAAAGAAGAATTACTCGAAGAAATTCTTCGGTACCATCTGGACCTTGTTATTTCAAAACTTAAGCAACTGGATTTAAGCATTGACAATGCGATAGAGCGAATGGTCTGCAGGGATGAAGAGATTGAACGCATTTCACATTCAAACAAAACAATACTTATTAAACAGTTGATTAAATACTATCCGGCAATATTTAATAAGCATATGCTCAATTTTTCGGAAAAGTTTTCCGAAGTGTTGGTTCAAAATATTGAGAAAGGCCGAAGACAGGGTTTTTACCGCGATGATTTCGATGCTGTGGTATATTCTAAAATTTTCTTTCAGCTTGTGATGTCTTATGACAGTTCACCTTATATCGATACCAGCACACTGGATCGCGAACAATATAAGGACGAGTTGATGATGATGTATATGCACGCTATCACTACTGAAAAAGGAAAAGAAACAATTAAAAAATTAAAAAATAATAAATGAAAAAGTTCGCTATAAGCTTGCTATTTGCCGGAACTCTAGTTTTTGGGCAGGAAGCTAAGATGCTTACCTTACCCGAAGCTATTTCCTACGCGCTGCAAAATAAAGCAGATGCCGAAAAGGCCCGCCTGGACATCAGGAGAGGTGAGGCTCAAATCGCTGAAGTAAAATCAAGCGCTTACCCAAACATCTCTTTCGGGAGTAACACCGCTTACAACCCGCTTCTACAGGAAAGTGTACTGCCGGGAGAGATTTTTGGAGCACCGGGTCAACAGGTAAAGGTTGCATTTGGCCAAAAATTCACCTCCAGCAACATGTTGCAACTTACGCAAGTCCTGTTTAACCAGTCGGTTTTTACGGGTTTAAAGGCTGCTAAAACTACACGGGAATTTTACATTATCAATGCAGAACTTACCGAAGAACAGATTATTGAACGTGTAGCTAATGCATATTTTCAGGTTTATCAGAGCGAGCAAATGCTTGCAAATGCCGAAAACAATCTGAAAATCACCAATGAAACGGGGAAAATCATTAAAGGTCTTTTTGACGCTGGACTCGCGAGAAAAATCGATTTCGACCGTACAGAAGTAGCTAAAAACAACATCACTTCATCAAAACAACAACTTGAGAATGCCGTTGAAATCAGCGAAAATGCGTTGAAGTTTATGATAGGGATGCCGATGCAGCAGGAAATTGATCTGCCTGCACAGACCTTTGACCCCTCCATTTTACCAGACAGCGATCCCGGAAGTTTCGATGAAAGAACCGAACTCCGCCTTGCCAATAAGCAAGTCGAGTTGCTTGAATGGCAGAAAAAAGCCAGCGAAGCCGAATATTACCCCACTGTAGCGTTATCGGCCAATTACGGTTTCCTGGGCCAGGGAAATAAGTTCCCCTGGTGGAACGGCGAGAAAAACGGTGTTTTTTGGTCTGATGTCGCATCAATTGGACTTAATATCAGCGTCCCAATATTCAATGGTTTTGCTACAAAATCTAGAATTGAACTCAATCAAATTGAAATTGAAAAAGCACAGGCTGATCTTCGCGAAGCTAAAATGGGCCTTGAGATGGAACACAAAAATGCGGTTACACTTCTCGAGAATAATATGACGACCATCAATATGCAACTTTCAAATGTTAAGCTAGCGGAAGAAGTTTTGGCAAACACAAGGTCCAATTACCAGTACGGACTTGCAACCTTAAATGAAATTCTGGATGCAGAACGCGCCGTTACCGATGCTAAAAATAATCTTACACGCGCACAGCTCGATTACAAACTGGCTGAAATAGACCTCTTAAAATCTCAAGGAAAACTAAAAACATTAAAAGAAATAAATTAAAAAAATGAAAAAAAGAACTTTAATAACAATATTGGCCATCATTGCCGTGGCAGTGGGGTTTTTCCTCATCCTCCAGAATAATAAGAAGAAAAATGAGGAACAGGTGGCTATCGTTGCTGAGAAAAACACGAACGTTGCGGTACGTACGGCGCCAGTGACAAGAGAGGAAATAAGTGGCGAGTTTGCAGTGAACGGTACATTTTTGCCAAACAGACAGAGCCAGATATCTGCAGAAATCGGTGGACAGCTTGTTGCACTTTATGTAAAAGAAGGTAGCTATGTGCGCGCCGGACAAAGCATCGGGCGTCTTGGCGGCGAAAAGCTTAACGTGAATGTGAGCAATTCACAGGCGAATTTGGCGCAGGCTCAGTCCGCACTCAGCCGTTACGAAGCTGCTTACAAAACAGGTGGTGTCACTGCACTGCAGCTGGATCAGGCGAGACTGCAGGTTCAGAATGCGCGTGCACAGGTTCAGTCTGCGAGATTGCAGTCTGGCGATACGAATGTAATCTCGAAAATCAGTGGTATCGTTAATCAAAAAATGGTGGAAGTGGGTGCTGTGGTAGCGCCGGGAACTCCGATTGTTGAAATTGTAGATATCTCTTCGCTTAAACTTAAAGTGGATGTTGACCAGGCGTTGGTGAGCCAGCTTTCTGTCGGCAACACTGTGAAAGTAAAACCAGACGTTATCGAAGGTGATATCGACGGAAGGATAACTTTCATCGCGCCGTCTGCTTCCGGGGCGCTTAAATTTCCCGTTGAAATCACCGTTCCAAACAGCTTCAATAAACTTAAAGCCGGGATGTACGGTACTGCAACATTCAACCAGTCAGGCGCAGCCAACGTACTTACGGTACCGCGGGACGCATTTGTAGGAAGTGTAAGTGACAACAAAGTTTTCGTAGTAAGGAATAATGTAGCCTATCTCACGCAGGTACAAACCGGAATGAACTATGGCGAGAAAGTAGAAATCACGGGCGGCTTAAAAGAAGGAGACTTGGTAGTGACCAGTGGTCAGATAAACCTGGCAGACAAAACGAAAGTCCAAATCTTAAAGTAAGCCGATTAAAAGAATAACATGAAATTAGCAGAAATATCGATAAAAAGACCCAGTGTGGTGATCGTGATGCTTGCATTACTAATCATTGGCGGGCTCTTCAGTTATACCCAGCTCAATTATGAGCTGATCCCAAAATTCGAGGTTAAAGTAGTAACCGTTTCTACCATCTATCCGGGTGCATCGCCATCAGAGGTAGAAAGTACGGTTTCAAGAAAAATTGAGGATGCAATTTCCTCGCTCGAAGGAATTAAGAAAATCCAGTCGAAATCATACGAAAGCCTGTCGGTAGTGATCATTCAGTTTAATAATGACGCTGATGTAGATTTTGCCTTAAATGAAGCTCAGCGGAAAATCAACGCTGTACGGTCAGAACTTCCGGAAGACATCGAAGAACCTTCGCTCTCACAGTTCTCACTTTCAGATTTACCGATCGTGAGTATGGGTGTGACCGCGAATTTGACGCAAAGCGAACTTTACGACCTTATGGACCAGAAGATTCAGCCTGAATTTTCGAGACTTCAGGGCGTCGCTCAAGTGAACATTGTAGGTGGACAAGAGCGTGAAATCCGTGTAAACTTAGATTTAAATAAACTGGAAGGTTACGGACTTACGATTCCGCAAGTTCAACAGATTATCTCCACTTCAAACCTTGACTTCCCCACAGGAAGTTTGAAAACCCGCGAAAACAGTACGCTTATCCGTCTTTCGGGTAAGATTCAGACTGTGGATGAACTAAGAAATCTTACCATCTCATCCGCAAACGGACAGAATATCCGGCTTTCAGACGTTGCAGAAGTACAGGATACCCAAAAGGAAACAGACAAGATTGCACGTGTTAACCAGCAAAGCACGATTTTGCTACAGGTTCAGAAGCAAACTGATGCGAACGCTGTGGAAGTGAGTGAGCTTGTACAGAAAAAGATCGAGCAGATGCAGACGCAATACAAAAGCCAGGGACTGGTGATTGATGTTGCTAATGACACATCACTCTTTACCCTTGAAGCTGCGAACTCGGTAATCAAGGATTTATTCATTGCCGTGGGTCTTGTGGCATTCGTGATGTTATTCTTTCTGCACAGTTTCCGAAATGCACTTATTGTGATGGTCGCGATTCCAACCTCACTTGTAGCCACATTTATTGGTTTAAGCCTGCTTGACTATTCATTGAACTTAATGAGCTTACTCGGGCTTTCCCTGGTCGTAGGTATTCTGGTGGATGACGCGATTGTAGTAATCGAAAACATTCACCGTCACATGGAAATGGGTAAGAACAAGGTGCGCGCGGCGTACGACGGAGCATCAGAGATTGGATTTACCGTTACCGCGATCACGCTGGTAATTGTGGTGGTATTCCTCCCAATTGCGATCAGCAGCGGTTTGGTATCAGACATTATCCGTCAGTTCTGTGTTACTGTGATTATTGCGACCATGCTATCGCTTCTGGTGTCATTTACCGTGGTTCCGTGGTTGTATTCACGTTACGGGAAACTCGATCTGATCAGTAAAGATTCACTATTTGGTAAAGTGATCTATAAATTTGAGGACGGACTTTCGCGTTTTACCGTATTTATTACAAATATCCTTAAATGGAGTCTTCACCACAAAATCAAGACATTCACAATCACTTTTGCCCTCTTTGTTTCAGCGATTTTAATGGTAGCATTCGGGTATATTGGTTCAGATTTCTTTCCCGGAACTGATAAAGGTGAATTCTTAGTTCAGATCGAAATGCCGAAAGATGTTTCCATCGAGCAAACCAACTTTACCACCCAAAAAGCTGAAGCTTTCCTAAGTAAAAGACCGGAAATCGAAAGAATGATCACCACGGTTGGCCAGGCGAGTACCGGTATGGGTGGTGCGCAGGCAACCAGCTATCAGTCGGAGATAAGTGTAAAACTCATTCCCAAGTCTGAGCGTGGCGAAAGTTCAAAAGTTTACGCCGCAAAAATGAAACGCGAGCTTGAAAAAGAACTGGTAGGTGCTAAGATCACTACCGTTCCTATCGGTTTCATGGGTGCAGAGCAGGCACCGCTTCAGATGACAGTGGTAGGACCGACGCTGGAGGATGTAATGGCCTATGCAAAGCAAGCTGAAGCCCAATTGAAAACTATCGATGGTGCTTCTGAAGTGAAACTTTCGGTAGAAGCCGGAAATCCAGAAATTGCGGTAACAGTAGACCGTGATAAGATGTCGTCACTCGGATTGAGCGTTGCGCAGGTGGGGCAAACACTTCGTACGGCATTTAGCGGTAACGACACCAATAAATTCAGAACCGGAAACAATGAATATGACATCAACATCATTCTTGATGAAGGTTACCGAAAAAGCATCGATGACGTGAAAAACATCACGTTCAAGAATAATGATGGAATGACCATCCAGCTTTCGCAGTTTGCAACGATTTCGAACTCATCGGGGCCGGCGCTACTTGAACGATATGACCGCTCACCTTCAGTTACCGTACAGTCTCAGGTGGTTGGTAAAACTACCGGAACTATCGCTGCGGAATGGGAAACTAAAATGGAGAAGGTACAGAAACCCGCAGGCGTGAGCTGGATCTGGGGTGGAAATATGGAAAACCAAAGTGAAGGTTTCGGAACTTTGGGAGTTGCGCTACTTGCAGCGATTATGCTGGTTTACATGATTATGGTTGTGCTTTACAACGACTTTGTGAAACCTTTTATCGTACTTTTCTCAATTCCGTTATCATTTATTGGGGCGCTTTGGGCATTGGCATTAACAAACCAGAGTTTGAACATTTTTACAATTCTTGGGGTGATCATGTTGATTGGTTTGGTTGCGAAAAACGCGATTCTACTGGTTGACTTTACCAACCACAGGATGGATAAAGGTGAAACGATTGAAAATGCACTTATCCAGGCGAACCATGCCAGATTACGTCCGATTTTGATGACCACGATCGCGATGGTATTCGGTATGTTGCCGATTGCGCTTGCATCGGGTGCTGCGGCGGAAATGAACAACGGACTTGCGATTGTAATTATCGGTGGTTTGCTTTCCTCGCTGTTTCTTACGCTGATCATTGTTCCGGTTGTATATTACATCGTAGTGAAACTGGAAAACCGTTTCTCCAATCATGAAAAAACGGATTATGCGGAGGAGATGAAAGCTGATTATGAGCACATCGATCCTGAACATGAACTTGAATTTTAATATTTAACTATTAAAAACTAATAGCCGCCCCAATTTTTTGAGGCGGCTATTTTATTTAATGTTTCTAAGTTTATTTAGATAAATATTTAATATTATTAAATCGGCTGTGCTGAATTAATTTTTCGCTGCGTAAGTTTCATAAACCTTCTTACCAGCAACAATGCCGAAACAGTGAGGCCCAGACCTAAACCAATCCACATCCCGAATGCACCCATCTTGAAAGGAACACATAGGAAATAACCAAGTGGAATCGCTATCAGCCAATACGCAACAAAAGTAATGATGGAAGGGATTTTCACGTCCTGAATACCACGAAGACTGCCCAGCGCCACTACCTGAATGCCGTCTGAAAGCTGGAACAAGGCCGCGATGATCAATAGTTTGGCTGCGAGCTGAATCACGTCAACATCTTCTGCGCGCGTGAAAAACGTCGGCAAAATGTGTCGGCCAAAGATGAATACCAACCCACAAAAAAGCATAAATAAGAAAACGATCTTTATATTATTGATTCCGATCCGCTGAAGTCCTACAAAATCACGTTCACCTAATTTCCGGCCGATAAGAACGGTGGAAGCCACACTAAAACCGATGCAAAGATTAAAAGTAAATGAAGCCATGGAAAGGGCAATCTGATGCGATGCGATGTCTCTGGCAGAAACAAGTCCACAAATAAAGGCCGCACCCGCAAACGCAGTCACTTCGAAAAACATTTGCAAAGCTGTCGGGAAACCGATTTTCAGCATTTTGCGGAACATTTCCTTTGAAAATTC
Source organism: Kaistella pullorum (assembly GCF_014837035.1). Taxonomy (GTDB): domain Bacteria; phylum Bacteroidota; class Bacteroidia; order Flavobacteriales; family Weeksellaceae; genus Kaistella; species Kaistella rhinocerotis. The sequence goes on from NZ_JACSPS010000002.1 coordinate 548,395, forward strand.
AGCAACTTTAAGCGAAAAATCCTTGATGTAGCGGCGTGTTTTTTCTTCTTTTACCAATACATAATAGAGGAAGACCACCATAAAAATCCGCGCAATCAGCGTCGCGAGCGCTGATCCCTGTACACCCATTGCCGGCAAACCAAACATTCCTTTAATGAAAACATAGTTTAATGCTACATTTATAACATTCGCAATGATGGTCGCTTTAGTTACACCGATTGTATAGGAAAGTCCTTCCGAGACTTCGCGGAGCGTTTGAAATGCCATAAACGGTAGAATGCTGACCGTCATGATGCTCAAAAATGCCACCGTGTCCGGGATGATTTCCTTTGGCTGATCCATATGGTAGAGTAGTGGCATAGCAAGAAAAAGCAGCAACATCAATATAATACCGATTCCCATATTGATTACGAAACCATGCCGGAAAACAGAGTCAATTATTTTATGCTTTCGCTGAGAATGCGCTTCCGAAACCAGCGGCGGAATGGCGAAGGAGAATCCCAATGCAAAGACAAAAATGGAGAAGAATACCGCATTTCCGAGTGAAACCGATGCCAGCGCCTGCGCACCCAGCAGTTTTCCAACGATTATGTTATCAAAAAGATTTACTGAAACCTGGCCGACCTGTGTGATCATCACAGGTAGTGCGAGCGCGAGGCTGGCACGCGTGTAGTCTCTGTTAAGAAATGGCATAAAAAAAAATTTGCAGCAAAAATACTGCAAACTTTATCGTTCTGATCAAATTGACCTCTGTTTTATTTTCTTACGAAACTTGCCACATCTGTTTCACTTATCGGGTTCGACCCTAAAATTATCAGACGCTCTACAACGTTTCTTAACTCACGGATGTTTCCTGTCCAGCTAAAACCTTCAAGTGCCTTAATCGCATTCTCATCAAAAGTCTTCAGCGCAGTACCGTGTTCATCAGAAATAACCTTGGAAAAATGTTCCACCAAAAGTTTAATGTCTTCTTTGCGCTCATCCAATGGCGGTACATAAATTTCAATAACTGAAAGTCTGTGATACAAATCCTCACGGAATTTCCCTGCTTCGATCTCTTTCTGCATGTTTTTGTTCGTGGCAGCAATCACTCGTACATCCACTTTCACTTCCTTATCACTGCCAACAGGTGAAACCTTGCTTTCCTGCAGCGCGCGGAGCACTTTAGCCTGTGCCACTAATGACATATCCCCAATTTCATCAAGGAAGATGGTACCGTTTGTTGCAAGTTCAAATTTACCCTGCTTATCTTTGATGGCACCCGTAAAACTGCCTTTTACGTGCCCAAACAATTCAGATTCAATAAGTTCTGAAGGAATAGCCGCACAGTTCACTTCGATCATAGGACCTTTGCTTCGGTCACTTTGCGCGTGAATTGCATGCGCAACCAACTCTTTTCCGGCTCCGTTGGGACCCGTAATAAGTACACGGGCATCGCTCGTAGCTACCTTTTCGATCATCTCCTGAATTTTTTTAAGCGCAGGAGACGAGCCAATCATCTGATATTTCTTATTTACTTTTTTCTTTAATGTGCTGTTCTCTACATTGAGTACCTGATTGTGCTTTACAAGGTTCCGCTTGTCCAGTGCATTTCGAACGCTGGTTATCAATCTGTTGATATCAATTGGCTTCGAAATAAAATCATAAGCACCATCTTTCAGACACGCAACTGCGGTGTCTATATCTCCATGGCCGGAAATCATGACGAAGGTAAGATCTGGTTTAACCTGTAGAGCCTGCTTCAGAAATTCTGTCCCGGAAACTTTCGGCATTTTGATATCTGAAATCACCAGGGCAAAATCATCTTTCTCCACTTGTTTCAAGCCATCCAACCCATCTTCCGCACTGACGAATTCGTAATCTGGCAATTCGTCGGAAAGGATGCTCTGCAAAACACTGGAGATCGCTTTATCATCTTCTACAATTAAGATTTTCTGCATTATATAAATTTAAGGATTCTTTAAATTAAGGTATTAATATTTGCTGAAAATTCATCAACAATCATACCCAAAAGCACTTAGCGGACATATTGTCGTGGGCCGAAAATACCAGACCCAATGCGTACCGACGTAGCTCCGCACTCAATAGCCAGGCCGTAATCACCACTCATTCCCATTGAAAGTGTATTCAGTTTTTTCTTGGCCGAGAATTCATCAAACAGAGCTTTTAAGATTTTAAATTCACTTTTGATTTGTTCTTCATCCTCCGTAAAGGTAGCCATCCCCATGAGTCCATCGATGATCACATTTTCATACTGCGAATCCACATAATTTTCAAATAACTCGCGCGCTTCGTCCGGCGTAAGTCCGAATTTTGTGTCTTCCCGCGCAATTTTCACTTGTAGCAAGACATTTATCTTGCGCCCAACACGGCCGGCCTGCCGGTTGACTTCAGTAAGGATTTTTTCGGAGTCAATGCTTTCAATGGTATCAATAAACGCAGCGATTTGTTTGACCTTGTTACTCTGCAGATTTCCGATAAGATGCCACTTAATGTCTTTAGGCAGCTGCGCGTGTTTTTCGAGCAGTTCCTGCACTCTGTTTTCGCCAAAAGTGCGGTGACCGGCGCCGTATAATATATGCACCGATTCAGCCGGGTAGGTTTTGGTTACCGCTACCAGCTGCACGTGAGGCGGCAGCTCACGGATGATTTGATTAAAATTTTCTAATATGTGATTATTGGACTCCATTTTGTAGATCAATGCCTGATTATTACTTTAAGAGTGAAATATAATGATAAAATATCTTCAGGGCAAATGTAATCATACGATGTTGTTTCGGGTGATTTCACGTAAGGTCTGGTAATTTTAAATAATATATTTGCAACATAAGTGTTATTTTTTCCACAAAGAATCGCACTTATTTTAATGTAATGCTCAATCCTAACATATTTATAAGATGCATACCGCGAGAGATATATCAGGTGCAATAGGAGTGGGCGTACTTGTCATAACACTTTTAACGCTGCTTTACAAACATAGAAATGCAGGTCGCGCGAAATGGTACTACATCTCCGCTGTATTTGTCCTGACCGTCGTGGAGGCTTATAATACTTTTCAGCGCAGCACTGATCCCAATTATAATTCCTCGCCCGTGTACATTATTGGTTTGGATCTTATTGTTTTTGCACTGCTGCTTCTGTACTTTCATAAGTTGCTTGCAGTCCGGCTTTGTCGCCAAATAAGCACAGGGATATTTGTGCTTTTTTTTACTCAATATATCCTCGGAGCCATACTGATTGACGATTTTTTCCAGCAAGTCCCTTTCATCACTTATTTTATGGGTGTATTTTGCCTGGCGGTCAGCATTGTTCTGGTTCTGTCAGAAACATTTAACTCAAAAAAGATATTTGCACTTCAAAATTATTTTCCTTTTTGGGCTTGTATCAGTACTTTAATTATCTTTATAGGTGCATTACCTTTGATATTTGCCCGGTATTACGCTGGACTTAGCGCCAATCTTTTCTATACAACGCTTTTTATGGTGCATGTTTTGGGTCAGATAGCAACCATTATCGGCATTTTCAAAGCTAAAACCGACGAATAACGTATGCAACTGCAACTTTCTTCCACTGATATAATTGTGATACTTTGCAGCATCATTATTCTTATTGTATTGCTGATTCTTATTGTAATTTACGGCGTTTTCATCAAGAAAAAATCCGAACTTTTGCTTATCCACCAACAGAAAGAAGCTATCTTTGAGCAGGAACTGGCGCGCTCGCAGGTTGAACTGCAGAACCAGACTTTAAAATATATCGGACAGGAACTGCATGATGATTTGGGCCAGAAACTTTCGGTAGCACGCCTTATGACAAGCAAACTGAAACATGCCGATCCAGCAGACCTAAGGATTGTAGAGGAAATCAATCTCATACTTGGCGAAAGCTTGCAGGATATCCGTAATATTTCGAAATCATTTATTACGCCGGCGGCGGATGTGGGGGACTTTGTGGAATCGCTTGAGAAAGAGGTTTTCCGCATCAAGAGATTGTCCCTTTTAGAAGTAGATTACCGGATCAACAGGCATCATCTGCCTATCAATGCGGAGCATGGTCTTATTTTGTTTCGGATCATCCAGGAGTGTATTACCAATGTGATCAAGCATTCACGTTCGAAAAGTATCCAGATTATAGTGGAAGACAGACCAAAGCAAACTAAATTTGTGATAAGCGACAAAGGGATTGGGTTTAAGACCGCGCGGAATTTCGAAGGAATCGGTTTGAAGAACATGATTAACCGCGCTAAGATTATCAATGCTGAATTTAAAATCAGCTCTGAAGAAAACCAGGGTACGGCAGTGACAATAATTTATAAAAAACTATGATGGAACCTATAAAAATTGCGATTGTAGACGATCACAAACTGGTCTCGAAAGCACTTGAAAACATGATTTCCTATAATCCGAACTTTGATGTGATTATGAACAGTCCGAACGGGCAGGATTTTATAGAAAAACTCCGAGCAACGCAGGACTTTCCGGATGTGGTACTCATGGATATCAACATGCCGATAAAGAACGGGATAGAAACTACCGCAGACCTCACGCGTGAATTCCCCCAGCTGAAAGTAATCGCGCTTACAATGGAGGATCATGAAGGAACGATCATAAAAATGCTGAAAGCCGGTGCCAAGGGCTATTTGCTTAAAGATATGTCACCGGATATTCTTTTTGATGCGATCGATATTGTACACAAAAAAGGTATTTTCTACACCGATCTCGTAACGCAAAGTCTTCTGAAAATTAAAACGGAAGAAAAATTCATGGACAGTCTCAATGAAACTTTGAAAGACCGTGAACTGGAATTCATAAAGTTGGCTTGCTCAGAGCTTACCTACCGTGAAATCGCAGATAAAATGTTTGTAAGTCCTAGAACGATAGATGGTTACCGCGATTCGGTTTTTGTAAAACTCAATGTAAAATCACGTGTAGGGATAGTTCTTTTTGCAATAAAACACAATCTTTTTTGAAATAGGGTGTTTTCACGCTATCTCTGTTATTTGTTTAGTAGTATTTTTGAGGCGTCAAACACAAGACACAAATGATGAAAAAAAAAACCGGTTTGTTAGGAATCGGTTTTTTTGTTTTTATAGCTTAAAGTTTCGTTCTTAATATTTGTTTCAGCATCCTCATCCCTTCGGTAGCCGAAGTCTTAAAGAAATTTTCCCTGTTTGTAAATTTGTTTTCAAGTTGAGGATCAACAACAAACACTATGCCACTACTTGGCACATATTCCACAAGCCCTGCAGCAGGATAAACCTGCATCGAAGTACCGATAATCAGGAAATAATCGGCTTCCGAAACAACTTTTACGGCGTGTTCCAGCTCTGAAACCACCTCGCCAAACCATACAATATGCGGGCGCAACTGTATTCCGCGATTATCAGTGTCGCCAACATTTAAATCATTTTCCCATTTCACTATATCGTTTTCAGAATCTACAGGCCGAACCTTTTTCAACTCACCGTGGAGATGGATCACATTTTTGGAGCCGGCGCGTTCATGTAGATCATCAACGTTTTGGGTGATTATATGTACATCAAGATCCTGCTGGAGCTCAGCCAGGATGAGATGTGCGGCATTAGGTTTCACTTCCCGGAGTTGACGGCGCCGTGCGTTATAAAAATTTAAAACGAATTCAGGATCGCGCGCGAAACCTTCCGGACTTGCAACATCCTCAATGCGGTAATTTTCCCACAAACCAGTGGAATCGCGGAATGTAGAAATACCACTTTCGGCCGAAATTCCCGCACCTGACAATACGACTAACTTCTTTTTTTGTGAATTTTTTAAATTGTTGCTCATCCAAGACTAAATTATTAAAAAGATTTAAAGAAGAATTGTTTAAATGAACTCTTTACAGGCTGTAACGGAATCAACCCCACACATAATAACTATTTTTACATCTTTTAAGAATATATGGAAACAAATAATACAAATTATTCCTTTAGAAAAGCGGAAATGGCGGACGCTGCAAAGGTTTGGGAAATCATTGCTCAGGCAATCGAAAGACGGCGCCGTGACGGCAGTACGCAGTGGCAGGACGGTTATCCAAACCCAACTTCCATTCAAAATGACATTGCAGACGGCTGGGGTTATGTAATTGAAATCGGCAGCGAAATTGCAGCATATTGCGCCCTGATATTTGATATGGAGCCGGCGTACGAAAAGATCGAGGGCAAATGGCATTCTGATGGTCCTTATGCGGTTCTTCACCGAATGGCTGTGTCAGACGCTTTTGCAGGGCAGGGGCTGGCGAAGGCTATCTTCAGGGAAGCGGAGAAAACGGTGTTACAAAGCGGTATTAAGACCATAAAAGTTGATACAAACTTCGACAATGCCGCGATGCTCTCTATTTTAAAGAGTTTAGGATATCAATACCGAGGCGAAGTATATTTCCGTGGCAGTGCCCGGAAAGCATTTGAAAAAACGCTCATGGAATAAATCATGGGTCGGAAACGAGCCAATACCGGCACATTTTAACTAAATTTGTACTTCAAAAATCTAATCTGATATGTCTAAAAAAGCCATCTTAGCCATTCTTGACGGCTGGGGACTCGGAACGGTTCCTGAGGTTTCCGCCATCGCGCAGGCTAAAACACCATTTATCGATTCTTGTTACCAGAACTTCCCCAATACTACGCTTGAAGCCAGCGGCACCGCGGTGGGTCTGCCATTCGGGCAGATGGGTAATTCCGAAGTTGGGCATATGAATTTAGGTGCTGGCCGCGTCGTTTATCAAAATTTGGTAAAGCTTAATATGGCGGTTGAAAATGCAACTTTAGGCAAACAGAATGAGATCACCAAGGCTTTTGAATACGCTGCATTAAATAAAAAAAACGTCCATTTCATCGGCTTGGTTTCCGATGGCGGTGTACATTCACACATCAATCATCTTAAAGGTTTACTTACTGCCGCACATGAGTATGGTCTTGAAAATGTCTTTGTACATGCTTTCACAGACGGGCGGGATTGTGATCCGCATTCCGGCAAAGGTTTTATTGAAAATCTTTTAGAGCACATGGCGCAAACAACCGGAAAGCTCGCCAGTGTTATCGGACGTTACTACGCAATGGACCGTGACCGCCGTTGGGACCGCGTAAAACTCGCCTATGACCTAATGGTTCGCGGAATTGGAGAGCGGACGCGTGATGTGATCGGCACATTAAATAATTGCTACGCAGATGGAATTACAGACGAATTCTTACGCCCCATCCTGTGCATGAAAGACGGTAACCTGCCCGTGGCACGCATCCAGAATGAAGATGTGGTGTTTTGTTTCAATTTCCGTACAGACCGGGGCCGCGAAATTACAGAGGTGTTATCGCAGAATGAACTGCCCGAATTCGGTATGAGTCCGCTGAATCTTTATTACGTCACGATGACAAACTATGATAAAGATTTTAAAAATGTAAAGGTTGTCTTTGACGAGGATGTGCTACAGAATACTTTAGGCGAAGTACTGGAACGTAACGGCAAGACGCAGATCCGCGTGGCCGAAACCGAAAAATACCCTCACGTGACATTCTTTTTTTCCGGCGGACGTGAAGCCGAATTCATGGGCGAACGCCGACTTCTTTGTCCCAGCCCGAAAGATGTCCCGACCTACGATTTCAAGCCAGAAATGTCAGCCTACGACATCACTGCGAAGATTCTTCCAGAGATTGAAAATGAAACGGCTGATTTTATATGCCTGAATTTCGCAAATACCGATATGGTAGGACATACCGGCGTTTTTTCCGCTGCCGTGCAGGCTGCAGAGGTTGTAGACCATTGTATCAGCCAGGTGGCTTCTGCCGCCTATGAACATGGATATACGGTTTTCATTCTGGCGGATCATGGCAATTCAGATGTCATGAAAAACGCTGATGGCAGCCCGAACACACAGCATTCAACCAATTTGGTTCCACTGATCGTGATGGATAAAGAAAAAACGTGGAATCTTAAGCCTGGTAAACTCGGCGACATCGCGCCGTCCATTCTTACCGTCATGAATCTTGAAATTCCCGAACAGATGACCGGCGAAGTTTTGGTAAGCTAATCGCATGATATTTAGGGCAATTAGGAAATTTTCTTTATACTAATGTTGGCTGTTTGTGCTTAAAATTATAATTTAGGTACAAATAATACAACTTGAGATCAAAAATTTATATTTTCTTGATGATTCTGGTCGCATCTGCATTTGCGGCGGAAAACCCCCGGGACACCATCGCCGAAAATTTAAAAAGATCTAAAAGTAATTCCGAAAAACTTTCGCTGTATAAAAAATATGCGGAATTTTTTGAAACTAAAGACTTTGACCGCAGTATAAAACTGTCGAACGAGGGCCGTAAACTTGCCAAAAAAACCAATAACCAAACGCTGGAGGCCGAATTCCTGCGACATCTGGGCAACGCTTACTATTTTTCGGGCAAATTAGACAGCGCAGGAGGTTATTATTTCAGTGCGCTGAACATCCTCAAACTTCAAAAAGACCGGCGTAAGCTCGCCGAACTTTACAACAATCTAGGGCGTTTTTACCGCAAAACCAGCGACTATCAGCGGGCGCTGAAAAACTATGATGAAGCACTCCACATTTATACGCAACTTGATGATTTAGAAGGAATTGCCACAGTTTATAATGAAAGTGGCGTGGTGTACGAATATTTAGAGCAACATAATGAAGCCATAAGCCGTTACCAGAAATCACTGGAGATACAAAGGAAACGCAGTGATCTTGTGGGTCAGGGATATTCTTTAGAATTTATCGGCGGCAATTATATTTTGCAGAAGAAATTCGAATTGGCGGAAAAATTTTTGCTTGCAGCGATAAACCTCCGTGAGCAGACAAAGGATGAATTTGCGCTGGCCATGAGCTATAATGTTCTTGGGAAGTTGTATCAGGAGCAGGATCGCTACAGCGAATCTGAGGTTTATTTTCTTAAAAGTAACGCCATTTCCCGCCGGCTTGATTATCTTGATTTACTGAAAAACAACTATCAAAACCTCGCTAAAATCTATCGTCTGCAGGGCAAAAACGATGCAGCATATGAAAACCTCGAAAATTTCAGAATCATAAACGACAGTATTTTCACACTTGGAAAGGCTGAGCAGATCGAGGAACTTTCGGTAAAATATGAAACCGCCGAAAAAGACCGTCAGCTTTTAGCCGAAAAGTCAAAGGTATTCAAGCGTAATGTCCTGGTATTCTCGCTTCTTGGCGTGTTACTGCTCGGCTTTTTCTATTATCAGAATTACCGTGCACGCCAGAAAGTTCAGTTGCAGCGGGTGGTCCTACATCAACAGGAACTTGCCGCAAACGCCGTACTGCAGGCCGAAGACAACGAAAGGAAGCGCATGGCAACGCAGCTTCACGATGGTATCGGCCAGTTGCTTTCTGCCGCAAACATGAACCTAAGTATGTTTAATGACTTTAAAAATGACGAAAATAAATTCACCGCAGTTCTTAACAAAACGCAATCTATTCTCGGGGACGCAATTTCGGACGTTCGCACACTTTCACACCAAATCATGCCAAATATGCTCATCAGAAACAGTCTGCCCGATGCCTTGCGTGATCTGGTAGCCAAAACCAGTTCGACTAGTTTAAATATTCAACTCGAGATCAATAATCTTCGGAAGGATCTTAATCAGTCACTTCAGGTCTTGATTTTCAGGGTGATACAGGAATGTCTGAACAATACAATCAAACATGCGAAGGCATCGGAAGTGCAAATTAAAATTCAACAGGACAAGGGCTTTGTGGAGATTTTCTATGGTGATAACGGGATTGGTTTTGATGTCGATGAGGCCATCGCAGCCGGTGGTTTGGGCGTGGAAAATATAAAATCACGTATAGAAATGCTTAAAGGATCGTATGTTCTGAAAAGTGAGAAAGATCGCGGAACCACAGTCAAAATGAAAATCCCATACTGATGGAGAATACTGTAAACATCGTAATCATCGACGATCACAATATCATTATTGAAGGTATTGAGCTGATGCTGGGTTTCGAAAAAGATATCGCTATCAAGAAAACCTATAATGACGCCAATCTTTTCATTGATGACCTGCGAAACAGGAAAGTAGAGTCTGAAATAGTGTTGATGGACGTTGTGATGCCTGCTATCAATGGTCTCGAAGCATCCAAAATTCTGAAAAAGGAGTTTCCACATCTAAAAATCATCATACTTTCGATGAACTATGAGGCGAAAATCATTTATGAACTAATCGAAAAAACGGGTGTGGAGGGATATCTTTCGAAAAAAATCTCCCGCAGCGAACTGGTTTCGGCCATTCAATACGTTCGGAAAGGCTACACGCATCTGTCACCTGAGGCTGCGGAAATGCTGGATAGCTTCCGAAAAAAGATTGTGGATTATCCCGCAGTGAAACTTTCGGACCGTGAGAAACAGATTGTGAAAATGATGTTCGCAGGCGACTCGAATAAAGAAATTGCCGCAAAACTCTTCATAAGCCTGAGTACTGTAGAAACCCACCGGAAAAACATCTACCGGAAAACCGACGTAAACAGTTTGCCTAAACTGATGCAAATTGTAACCGACCTGCAGCTTTTGGATGATCTTCATTAACGGAAGATTTGAATTCGATTTTAATTGTCACGAAATTTCAGCGATAAACTTCGGGTCAATAAATAAACTTCGTGCACCGCGAGGTTTTTTTATGCCTAAAAATACCCAAAAAGGTGTAGCGATGTGTACCGGGCAGCGGTGTACTTTTATTCTACAAAAAATCACAAATCATGAATTACAAAAATTTATTTGTTGCCGCATTTGTTACAGCAGGTGTTGCGATGCATGCGCAGGGCATGAACGTCCTGGAGAAAGATTATGAAATTTCACGTAAAGCCAAAAAAGGATACTTGGGTGGAGTAGAAGCTAAAGCGGATGGTAATTTCGACATGATCTATTTTTTGCCATCGTCTAAAAAGATGGTGAAAATAGAAACCTACAGCTTTGATAAAGACGCGAATCTCACCGGATCAAAGAAAGATGAGTGGGAAATAGAAAAAGCCCGAAAACGGTACAAAGGTCTGACATACAAGGGTGATCTACTGGTTAACAATGCTATTTCGGTAAGTTCAAACCTGATGGGTAAACTGGTTTACAAAAACCGGAAAGTAACCGCCAAATACAACTGGCTTGCGGGTGGATATGTGCGAAAGGTAAAAATGCTCGACAAACAAAAACTCACCAACGACAATGGCGACGAATACCTTTTCGGAGGTGCTTATGAAGTGGAAAGAGACAGCGCGATCCTCGTGATGGGCTACCCTTACAGCCGCGAAAAAGCAGATTTTTCTAAAATCGAATTATTAAAAGTTCAAAACGACGGCAGTATACGGAAAATACAATCTCTTGCGACCGGTAGCCAGCTTCGGCCCGTCTTCTCAAAACCATTGCTCGATGATGACAGCCGTAATATAGAAAACGATGATTTACCACGTGATTGGATTTTGGTAATGGCTCCGGCGAGAGGCACAAATCTACCACCAAATGAGATGACTTATTTCCGCATCACGCCTGAAGGTACGATTAGAGAAAACTTCAAATTCACCGCACCCACAGCCGGTTACAGGATCATCAATGCGTACGAGAAGAACGGAAATGTGCTTCTTTATGGACTTGGAATAAAAAAAGACGGGAAAACGGCGGAAGAATTACTCGGGATGTCAGTTTCTCCGTCCAGTATGGATTCTGAAGAAATAGAACAAACCAAAAGCGGAACGTCTGCCACAGAAAAAGTCCTGGGTAAACTTGGCGGATTAGGCGGATTGGTAAGTGCCGGAAAAAAAGCTGTAAACCTCGCCACTGGCAAAGAGGAAATGATGCCGAGCCAGGACGACCTTGAAAATGCCATGGATGAAAAAAAATATACTGATTTCATCGTGTGCAAAGTCTCCGGTGGTCGTTTGGTATTCGCTAATGCGACGCCGATCGAGGAGCTGAATCAGAAAGCAGTTGCAGGACCCGACATGAAAAAAGCGCTCAGTTTTGACGGCAAAAAATTTAAGACAAATAATTTCCAAATCTTAAATGATGGCTCGATGGTTTTAAGTTTTCAGGATTTCAAGAAAAACAGCGGTGGAGTAGGCGGAAACAAAATGCTGAACACACTCGCAGGCATCAGAACTTCATCCAGCGGTCCGAAATACGAAAGGATTTATCAGGGTCTTTATATGCTTCACCTGAATCCGGACGGCAGTTTGAAGAAAAACTACACGGTTTTGCTCGATCAGAAGAACAAAAAAGGCTTTTTTAATAATTCTCCGATGACCGCTGATAATTTTCCCGCAACCAGTTATGTAATCGAAAGCAAGGACGGAAAGTCTGTTAACTGGGTAATGGAAATGGTAAAAGCAATTGATAAGGATACAGATTTCAGCAGTTTCATGAATTTTGACGGGTCTACCACCAATACTACTACCACTTCCTATTCGCCATTTTACAGTATCGAATACGGAAAACTGAACCTTGCAGAAGGATCCTCATCCGCCTTCCGCACATTGGGAGACCTGGAAAAAAAGAAATATTACCTGTATGAAAAATACAACCGGATGCAGATTGGAGATTACACGTACTTCTTCAGTGAAACACCAAACGGTGACCGGCTTCTGATCTCAAGGCTTGATGTGAACCAATAGTAAAATCATAGTGATTTCCGCGCCCTTCGATAATTTATAAGTATTTAAGTGGCTCATAAGGGTGCGGTTTTCTTTAAACAACAAAAAATAATCATGAAAACTTTTAATAAATACTTTGTTCTAATACTTCCAATCATCCTTGCATCAGTGATTTTAATATCATGCGAACGGTCAGAAACTAATGATGACCAGGTTGCACCGCCTGCTGCAACCGGATTTTTCTGGCGGGAAAATGATATGAACGCGGCGTTGAAAACTGCCGGGTCCTCTGAACTCAGAACACAGTTTAAGAGTATTTTTGCATTCACAGGTGCAACTACCAGTTCGGGAACTGTATTTGAAATAAATCTTAGCGGCACAGCGGTCGGAACTTATGATATCGGAACTGCGGGAAACGCTTTATATTTTAATGGTTTTGGCAGCACCAGCGGCGGCAAAATAATCATTACCAAAAATGATGGCAGCAAAGCTTCAGGCACTTTCGAAGCGAGTGGGACCGGTGGCACAGCCAGCAAAGTCTATGGAACATTCACAGACATTCCAGTAAAATAAAAAATACTGTATAACAAAACTAAAAACGCAGACCGGGGATTTTACTTCCCGGTCTGCCTGTGATATGCCATAAATACTATTTTGTTATATTTGCGTACCGGTAAAAATTAACATGATGTACGATAAACTTGTAAGAATAGAGGTAATGCGCAGTTTGGGCAAAGAAGTGAGCGATTTCATAGCGACGTATCTTACCCCAGTGGAAAAAATTTGGCAACCCACAGATTTTTTGCCGGATCCTACTGCAGATCAGTTCAAATATGATGTAGAAGAACTGCAAACCTACGCCCAGGAAATGGATTATGACCTATTCGTGACGCTCATCGGAGACTGTATCACCGAAGAAGCGCTCCCAAGTTATGAATCATGGATTATGGGAATCGATGGTATCGAACAGGAAGAACGAAGCGGCTGGTCTCAATGGGTACGCAGCTGGACGGCAGAAGAAAACCGTCACGGTGATTTGCTGAACAAATATCTTTATTTGTGTGGCCGCGTAAATATGCGGGAAGTAGAAATCACTACTCAATATTTAATTCAGGATGGGTTCGATATCGGAACTTCAATGGATCCGTACCGAAATTTCGTGTACACCAGTTTCCAGGAAACCGCTACCAACATCTCACACAGGCGAGTAGGTTCTTTGGCAAAGCAGACCGGAAATACAAAACTTTCCAGAATGTGCGGTGTGATCGCTGCTGACGAGGCGCGACACGCAAAAGCATACAAGCACTTTGTCACACGTATTTTTGAACTTGACCCTTCCGAAATGATGCTGGCTTTTGAAGATATGATGCGTAAGAAAATTGTAATGCCGGCACATCTGATGCGGGAATCTGGCCAGAAAGCAGGCGAATTGTGGGGTCACTTCTCCGATGCGGCCCAGCGCGCGATGGTGTATACCGGTCAGGATTATATTGACATACTTAGTGGTTTGCTGAACGACTGGAAAATAGAACATATCACCGGCCTAACCGAAAAAGCGGAAAAAGCCCAGGAATACCTGATGAAATTGCCAAGCAGGCTGCAACGCGTAACAGACAGGATTGCGACCCCGGATCTGGAATATCAGTTTAAATGGGTGAAGTCTTAAATAAGAAAACTCAAATTAATTTCATTGCGAGCGGCAGATTTTCTGCCGCTCTTTTATTTTGTTATCTTTGCTCGGCAAAAAATTTATTTTGATGAAAAGCAACAAGAAACTTGCAATTGACTTTGACGGAACCGTCGTAGAAGACGCATATCCGGGTATTGGAAAACCCAAAACCTTTGCGTTCGAAACTTTGCGTAAACTGCAGTCTGAAGGCTACCGACTGATCTTATGGACGTACAGACACGGGAAAACACTCGAGGAGGCCGTAGAATTTTGCCGCAAACATGGTGTGGAGTTTTATGCCGTCAATTCAAGTTTTGAAGGTGAGATTTTTGATGCAGACGCAGCTTCACGCAAGATAGATGCAGATCTTTTCATTGATGACCGCAACCTTGGCGGTTTTCCGGGTTGGGGCGAAATCTATAACATCATCAATGACCGTATCGAGTTTCGCGTGGAAGGCTCTGAGGTTTTAGCCTATTCAAAAATGAAGAAGGAAAAGAAAAAAGGTCTTTTCTGGTAAACTTTCCTTCCCTGATAAATTTAAATTTAAGCCTGTTAAAATACTTACATGATCATCTTAAAAACACTTGAAGAACTGAGGGTAATGCGCGAAAGCGCACAATTGGTTTCCAGGACGCTCGGCATGCTGGCCAAAGAAATAAAACCCGGCACGACCACCGTTCATCTTGATAAGTTGGGTGGAGAGTTCATCCGTGATCATGGCGGTGAACCGGCTTTCCTCGGAATGTACGGATTCCCGAAAAATCTGTGTATCTCGCCCAATGCGGAGGTTGTACACGGAATTCCGAATGACAAACCGCTTGTAGAAGGTGACATACTTTCCGTTGATTGCGGCGTGTATATGAACGGTTTTTACGGTGACCACGCTTATTCTTTTGAAGTGGGAGAAGTGGAACCTGAGACTAAAAAGCTGCTCGATATAACCAAAGAATCTTTGTACAAAGGAATTGCGCAGTGTGTTCGTGGAAAAAGAGTAGGAGATATTTCAAATGCTATCCAGGAACACTGCGAAAAACACGGCTATGGTGTTGTCCGTGAACTTGTAGGCCATGGTCTTGGCCGAAAGATGCACGAAGATCCACAGGTTCCGAATTATGGCCGGAAAGGCAGTGGCAAAGTATTGAAAGACGGTGTCGCGCTGGCTATAGAACCGATGGTAAATCTCGGTACTGAAAAAGTGAAATTTCATGATGATGGCTGGACGGTTACTTCGCTGGACAACTCTCCGTCTGCACACTTCGAGCACAATGTCGCAATAATCGGTGGCAAACCGGTTCTGCTGAGCACCTTTAAATATATCTATGAAGCTTTAGGAATTAATAGTACGGAAGAAGACGCCTTCACCCTCGATTTTTGATGAGAAAAATTGCAAAATTTTTTCTGAATAATATACCTCGGCCTATCCTTATAAACCTGAGCGTTTTTTTGCGGCCGTTGATTTATCAGCTCTTTAAAGGCGACCGGTTCACAGATCCAATTGACGGTAAATCATATCGGAAATTTCTGCCGTATGGCTACGGAAGACAGCGTGATAATGCGCTTTCACCCGGTACTTTAAGTCTCGAGCGTCACCGCCAAATGTGGCTGTATCTCCAAAATGAAACCGATTTTTTCCGGAAAAACTACAAAGTGCTGCATATCGCGCCTGAACAGGAATTTCAGCGGCGGTTCAAAAAAACAAAAAATCTCCAATATGTTTCGGCAGATCTTTTTTCCCCAATTGTGGACGTGAAAGCGGACATTCTTGATTTACCTTTTGAAGACGAAAGTTTTGAAGTCATTTTCTGCAATCATGTGTTGGAGCATATCGAAGATGACCAAAAAGCGATGGGCGAACTATTTCGTGTGATGAAAAAGGGCGGCTGGGGAATCTTTCAGGTACCGATGAAAACGGGTTTGGAAAAAACTTACGAAGATTTTTCAATTAAAGATCCAAAAGAACGACAGAAAAACTTCGGCCAGTACGATCACGTGCGCTGGTACGGAATGGATTATTTCCAAAGACTGAAAAACGCCGGATTTGAAGTTGATATCAATTTTTATTCAAAGCAATTTTCACCGGAGCTGCGCAAGCGTTACGGCCTTCTCGTAAATGAGATATTGCCAGTGGTTTATAAGCGGTAATTCAACGACAGAACACAACATTCCAAACTGCCATCTCTGAGCTAAAAAACCTTGTTTCAGCATATTTTTGCCTTTCGCGGAATTCTTATACTAAAGTTTGTTTCATTAACTTTGCAAAAGGTCTAAACACAGACTTTTTTAATATCTTTTTTTCAATGCATAAAGCTGGATTTGTAAATATAGTCGGTAAGCCCAACGTGGGTAAATCTACTCTCCTCAATCAATTGATGGGTGAGAAGCTCGCCATCGTAACGCAGAAAGCGCAGACAACGCGCCACAGGATTTTTGGAATGTATAATGAAGAGGATCTTCAGATCGTATTTTCAGACACGCCGGGCGTTCTTGATCCAAAATACGGATTGCAGGAAAAAATGATGGATTTTGTGAAAGATTCACTACAGGACGCGGATGTTTTCCTTTACATTGTAGATGTGCTTGATACCGGCGAACAGTCGGAATTTCTGATTGAAAAACTGAACAAAATACCAGTTCCTGTCCTTATTTTGATCAACAAGATCGATCAGTCGAACCAGCTTGACCTTGAAAAGACAATGGAGCTGTGGCACGAAAGAATTCCTAAAGCTGAAATACTGCCCATTTCTGCCCTCCGCGCCTTTAACACTGAGGTTATTTTACCTAAACTAAAATCTTTGCTGCCGGAAAGTCCGCCATATTATGACAAAGATATGTATACGGACAAGCCGGAAAGATTTTTCGTGAATGAAGCAATCCGTGAGAAAATCCTGCTCAATTATGAGAAGGAAATCCCTTATTCAGTAGAGGTGGTGACAGAAATGTTTAAAGAAAAAGAAGGCATCATATTCATCGATTCAATCATTTACGTGGAGCGCGATACCCAAAAGGGCATCATCATAGGCCACAAAGGTGAAGCCATAAAAAAAGTGGGTACGGAAGCCCGGCTCGACCTCGAAAAATTCTTTGCGAAGAAAATACACCTGAACCTTTTTGTAAAAGTGAAGAAAGACTGGCGCAAAAACGACCGTGACCTCAAAAATTTCGGCTACCGCTAGTAGTTGCTGATACAGGTTATTTTCTTAAATTTGGTAAAATTTGTCCCGATGAACTACTTTACTTCCTCGCAAAGTAATGCTGCAATAAGTGATATCGTCATCCTTATTACCAGAATTTTTGTAGGATTTGCAATGCTCTCGCATGGTTTTCCAAAATTGCAGCAACTCTTTTCCGGCGAAGAAATTCAGTTTTACAGTTTTCTGTGGCTGAGCCCCAAAAGCACACTTATCTTAGCCGTATTTGCAGAATTTGTCTGTTCTATATTCATCATCCTGGGACTTTTCACGCGTTTCGCACTGTTTTTCCTGCTGATCACGATGGCTGTCGCCGGACTGATCGTTCATGGCGCAGATCCATTTGCAAAACGTGAAATGAGCTTGCTTTACCTTTCGGTTTACATGTTACTTTTTGCGTTCGGGCCCGGCAGATATTCAGTGGATGCAATGATAACCAGGCGCCGCCAATCGAGCTGGTAATTAGCTAAAACATATCTATAGTGCATTGACTGACCGTTGGTGCATTTTTTTTAATACTAAAACTAAACAGATCATTATGAGAATCAAAACAGCAGTCCTCGCGCTTCTTTTTGCCGGAATGACTTTCGCACAGGAAAATATAACGTACCAGCAGCCTTCTGCCGAAATCCTTCAGCTCGCTGACTTCCAACGCGCGCCCGGCGTCATCATGAACAGCAAGAAAGACTGGATGGTTTTCACCTACCGCAACACGTACAAATCGTTGGACGAACTGAATATGCCCGAAATGAAACTCGCAGGTCTTCGCGTGAATCCGGTCACAAATATCAGCAGCACTGTCACTTATATTAACAACCTGAAAGTCCGCAAGTTAAAAGATAAATCGGAAACGCAGGTTAAAGGGCTTCCGGCCAATCCTAAAATATCGTATACGAGTTTCTCACCTGACGAAAAGACGCTGGCATTCACAAATACTACCGCAAAAGGAGTGGAGTTGTGGGTGGTAGACCTCGCTTCGGCAACCGCAAAAAAAATCAGCCGCGACAACCTGAACGCGAATCTCGGGACGCCTTATGTGTGGATGAAAGATTCAAAATCACTTTTGGTTAAAAGCATTCCGGACGACCGCAAAGCATTGATTGATTCAAAGACTGCAATTCCCACCGGTCCTACGGTTTCTACCGCAGACGGAAAGGTTTCGCAAAACAGAACTTATCAGGATTTACTCAAAAACCCGCAGGATGAGCAAAATTTCGACACGTTGGCAAACGCTGAATTGGTAAAAATAAGTGTTGACGGTAATGAAAGTACATTCAAAAACGCTGCGATCTATACCGGGATGAGTCTTTCTCCTGACGGAAGCTTGCTGATGCTCACTACCATTCAGCGGCCATATTCGTACATAGTTCCTTTGAACCGTTTTCCAATGACAACCGCGGTTTACGATACGGCTGGGAAGCTCGTAAAAACCGTAAATGAAGTGCCGTTAACTGAAATAATGCCTAAAGGTTTCTCGTCTGTCCGCACCGGAAAGCGCAGCATGACCTGGCGGGATGATGAGCCTGCAACGCTCGTGTATGCGGAAGCCCTGGACGGCGGTGATCAGTCTAAATCCGTCGAGTTTCGCGATGAAGTGTTTCTTTGGAAAGCGCCATTCAGTGCAGAACCTCAATCATTCTTTAAAACAAAGCAAAGATTCAATAATATTGATTGGTCTAATGGAAATTTTGCGGTGATTACAGACTCATGGTACGACACGCGGAATACCAAATCATACCTTATCAACTTGAAAGACAACACACACCGCATCATTGATGACCGGAATTATCAGGATGTTTACACGGATCCGGGTTCATTTAACCAATCGAAGAACCAATTTGGAAGAACGGTCATCGATGCCAAAGACGACAAGGCATATCTTGTGGGTGACGGATTCACAAAAAGCGGGCAGTTTCCATTTATTGATGAAATTGACGTAAATACGTTATCAAAAAAACGCGTCTATACCTCTAAGCTGAAATATTCGAAAGAGAATATCATCGATATTTTGGATGCAAAAAAAGGTGAAGTTTTGGTAGTGGAACAATCGGCCAATCTATATCCGAATTATTTTCTCAGAAATATTAAGAATGGCAAAGCAACGGCACTTACGACGTTTGCAAATCCATTCGAAAGTATTAAAAACGTACACAAAGAAGTTATCAAATACAAGCGTAATGATGGGGTAGAACTCACCGGAACGCTTTATTTGCCGGCAGGTTTTGACAGAAAAAATCCAAAGGAAAAACTGCCGTTGCTCATTTGGGCGTACCCAACCGAGTACAAAGACAAAAACACAGCCGGCCAGAATACCCAGAATCCAAATGATTTTACCTTTCCGAGTTACGGCTCTTTCATTTACTGGGTGACCAAAGGTTACGCGGTTTTGGATGATGCGGCTTTCCCGATAATCGGTGAAGGAAAAAGTGAACCGAATGACAGTTTCGTTCCACAGCTTGTAGCCAATGGTAAAGCGGCAATTGATGCGGTGGATCAGCTTGGCTATATTGACCGTTCAAAAGTTGCTGTGGGTGGGCATTCTTATGGCGCTTTCATGACGGCTAATCTGCTTACGCATTCAAAAGATTACGCTTGTGGCATCGCGCGAAGCGGCGCTTACAACCGAACGCTTACGCCATTTGGCTTCCAATCTGAACAGCGTAATTATTGGGATGTACCGGAGGTTTACAACACGATGTCACCATTCATGAACGCAGATAAAATGAAGACTCCGATGTTGCTGATCCATGGTGAAGCCGATAATAATCCGGGAACATTCACGCTGCAGACCGAAAGATATTTCCAGGCATTGAAAAATCTGGGTGCACCGGTACGTATGGTTTTGCTTCCGTTGGAATCTCACGGTTACGCTGCCCGTGAAAATATTTTGCACGTTTTGTGGGAACAGGATCAGTTTCTGGAGAAATGTCTGAAAAAATAATATGAAGGTTTTCCGGTTTTGGAAAACCTTTTTAATCTTTTATTTTAATGTATAAGCGTAGCTGGCATCAATTTGAATAAATAAATAAATAGCATCTGTCAGGGGGTTTCCGCAAAAAAGGAGATTGAGACTTACTAAATATTAAAAATGCCCAAAAACATAAACAACTTAACATAATATAAATTATAGCACTTTTTGTTGTCCTCGTATAATATCTTCCACTTACCAAAAATTTGTACTTTTATAGTCATGAAAAAATTAAAAATGAATAAGATCTGCCTTGCATTACTCGCCGGCTCAATGATTCTCAGCTGCGAAAAAAAATCTGAACAGATTACTGACAGTTCAACCAAATTTGATTCAGTTAAAGTTCCGGAATCCAACGAACCCATCGAGCTCTCAACTATTCAAAATTGCTATATATCCGTGGTTGGCAAAGATTCCGTCTTTGTTTCCATTGAGGATAATCTCGGTACCTTGATTGGTAAGATGCGTTACAAAAATTTTGAAAAAGACAGTTCCTTTGGCGAAATATCCGGTACGCAAAACGGTGATACACTCAAATTAAACTATGTTTTCCAAGCTGAAGGAATGACATCTGAACGCGAAATTTATTTTCTTAAAAAAGACGGAAACTTACTTGAAGGCATTGGTGACCACGTCACAGAAGGCAGTACAGACCGTTATGCAAATCCTGCCCAACTGAAATATGAAGGTCATTCGCTGAAGCCGACCGATTGCAAAGATTTTGACAAAAATTTCCCCACGGCCGCTTCACGTTAATGTTTGGTAATCCGAAACTCCATCTTCCTTATTTTTAATGTATTTTTAAAAATTTCATGACAAAAATCATGCATGATAATTATGTTATGCCCAACCGAAATTCTTAAATATGATAAGATAACTACTAATTTTAACACATATGATCAATGATGAAATTTCAGACAACATGCGTCTGCACGGCGTATTGACGAAAGAAAAATATGTTAAGCATCTCTCTGTAGACTGCACTATTTTCAGCGTTCAGGATGCCAGGTTAAAAGTGCTTCTTTTAAACTGGCAAGACGTGGAATATTGGTCCCTGCCTGGTGGATTTGTTAAAGAAGATGAAGATTTAGATGAAGCTGCGCGCCGCATCCTTTACGAAAGAACCTATTTAGACAACA
Source organism: Kaistella pullorum (assembly GCF_014837035.1). Lineage (GTDB taxonomy): Bacteria > Bacteroidota > Bacteroidia > Flavobacteriales > Weeksellaceae > Kaistella > Kaistella rhinocerotis. Next base: position 569,983 of record NZ_JACSPS010000002.1, read on the forward strand.
TTTTTTTAGAGCAGTTTCATACTTTCGGGAAAGTTGACCGCACAAGCTTAAAACTCAGCAAAGACTTTTTAAAGGCGAGAAATCTTACATTTCCCGATGATCACTGGCTTTTTGAACGGTTTATCTCCGCGGGTTACTGCAGTTTGGTAGATTACACACAGATAAGCGTTTTTCCGCGCTACAACAATGAAAGCGGCAAGTGGTTTGACCTCGATAAACTTCCCAAATTAGCCTTCGACCACAAAGAAATTGTGAAAAAGGGTTCTGAATATATCCGAAAAAACATCGATACGCAGATTGCTGCCAGCAACCTTTTGCCGGAAAAATTCACGATGAACGAGCTCCAGAGTGTGTATGAAGCTGTGCTCGGCGAAAATTTCAGAAGGAATAATTTTCAGCGCAAAATACTGGCGATGAATTTTTTAGAAAGACTGGAGAAATTATATGACGGTTCGGCAAACAAGGCGCCCTACCTCTATCGCTTCAGGGATGTCCGTTAAAACTCAATTTTTAATTTTTAATTATTTCGCCATCACTGCGAAAAAACTTAATTTTAGCAAAAAACTATAAAATATGTCATACTACCCGCTCACAAGCATCCCCGATTATTATTTGATGGACAGTCTGCTCACCGAAGAGCATCTGTTAATCCGCCAGTCTGTCCGCGATTGGGTTGAAAGTTTTGTGATGCCTAAGATTGACAATGCTGCGCAGCACCACACCGATATTCCCGGTCTCATGCAGGAACTGGGCAAAATCGGCGCACTCGGCCCGTACATTCCCGAAGAATATGGCGGTTCAGGCCTTGATCAAATTGCTTACGGAATCATCATGCAAGAACTCGAACGCGGAGATTCGGCCGTTCGTTCTGCTGCTTCTGTTCAAAGTTCGCTGGTGATGTTCCCAATCAATGAGTTTGGATCTGAAGAACAAAAGCGTAAATATCTTCCGAAGCTTGCGACCGGAGAAATGATTGGTGCCTTTGGTCTTACCGAGCCAAATCATGGTTCAGATCCAAGTTCAATGGAAACGAAGATCGAGGATAAAGGTGACCATTATTTGCTTAATGGTGCCAAGATGTGGATCACGAATGCGCCACTCTGTGATATCGCGGTTGTTTGGGCTAAAGATGAAAGCGGCAAAGTACGCGGACTTATTGTTGAGCGCACTTTAGAAGGTTTTTCTACGCCTGAAACGCATAATAAATGGAGTCTTCGTGCGTCAAAAACCGGCGAATTGGTGTTTAATAATGTAAAGGTTCCGAAAGAAAATATTTTACCGAATGTCATTGGTCTGAAAGGTCCTCTTTCGTGCCTGAACTCTGCGCGTTACGGCATTTCGTGGGGAGTGATCGGCGCTGCTGTAGACTGTTACTGCACGGCTGTACAGTATTCAAAAGAGCGCAAACAGTTTGGCAAACCTATAGCTTCATTCCAGCTTCAACAGAAAAAACTGGCCGAATTCCTTACAGAAATCACCAAAGCACAACTTCTTTGCCTTCAGCTCGGTAACCTTAAAAACGATCATAAAGCTACACCTGCGCAAATTTCTATGGCCAAACGAAACAATGTGAAAATGGCAATCGACATTGCGCGGGAATCCAGACAAATGTTGGGCGGTATGGGAATAATGGGTGAATTTCCGATGATGCGTCACGCGGCAAACCTTGAATCTGTAATCACTTACGAAGGTACGCATGACATCCATCTCCTAATTACTGGAATGGACATCACCGGAATTAATGCTTTTGGTTAAATTGCTTAATAATCATACGAAACTTTAACTGACTCCACGAATTTGTTCTCGGGGTTCAGGATATCTAAAATAACGTTTTTCACAGCGTTCATTGAGGTTTGCAGATTTTCGGCGGTAATCTCATCATCGCCGAAAAGACTGAGCGTCTGTACGCCTCTGTTTACCTCGGCAAAGCTCCAGATTCCGCACTGTACCTTGTTGTCAACAAAATCGGTGCTGTTCAGAATCAGATGTGCATAGATAGAAAGCTGCATCGCCTGCTTATAATCACTGCTGAAGAACAGATTCTGCAATTTTTCGCCACCATCGTCTTTTTTAGGATGTGTAATCGCCAGATTTTTCGTTTTTGCTGTTTTAAAGTCGATGATGCGAAGGTTTCCGTTCAATCTGTCAATTCGGTCAATAAAACCGTAAAATGCAACTGAATCTGTCTTTTCGTCGTTTAAATAAAACGGCGGACTGGTAAATTCCCGCTCCACACCCACAATTTCGAGCGTGTTTCCATTGGATAAAAGTTCGATGTCATGCTGCAACACACTTCGCACTACCCTTTCCGCAATTGATTTGTGGATGAAATTGATTCCGCGTTCATAAAATTCAGGCTGATGTTTAATTTTCTCAATCGCGGCATTCAAAGCTTCATTTATCGTTTCACTGATCAGTGATAAATCATTATTTTGCAACACTTTGCCAACTAATGGATCATAAATATGCTGAAGTGCATAGTGCACAAGATTTCCGTAACTGCGCTGCGAAAGCTCCTCTTCCATCTCCTCGCCTTCCCGCGTGTGCAGGATCTTATTCAAATAGAAATCAATAGGATCATAGATGTACGATGTAAGGTGCGAGGCAGAAACCCGCGATTTCCAAAGTTCAAGTTGCTCAAGAACCGGAGGCGTTTTTTCATACTGCATCGGCTGCAGAAGAATCGGTTCCGAACTGTTTTCGATGATGATATTTTCAATTTTGTGATACCGGTCTTCTATTTCAAGCTGCGTGATGAAACGGCTTTTCTCACCACTGTTCACACCCGAATTCAAAGCATTAAACAGCAGATGTACATTCCGGGAATCCTGCAGAAAACGGTAAAAATGATAAGCGTAAATACTGTCATTTTCTAAAAAAGTATGCAAACCGAAATGCTTCCGCACTCCGAATGGCACGTACGTATTTTGAGTGTTCCCCAGCGGCAGTTTTCCTTCGTTGGCAGAAAGCAGGATGATATTTTCGAAATTCAGCAGACGCGTTTCCAGTAAACCCATCACCTGCAAACCTTCTAACGGTTCACCCTGGAAATCAATTGTTTCCGAGCTGATCAGTTGGTTGATAAGCACTTCCAGCGTTTCCATATTCAGTGTAAAACTGTAGGGTGACAACTGGTTTTTAATGATTTTAAATGATTTTTCGAAGTGCGAAATATTTTCATATTGGATGTCATCCAAATCACCAAACTTCAGTTGGTAGCAATACGAAATAAGTAAATCCAGAAATACCGCGACCGATTCCTGCTTTTGAAAAAGATTGAAATACGAAAGTTCACCCAGAAGCTCAGCTAGCAATTTGCGGGAGATGTAAATAATATTCCGTTCCTCAATCTGCACCCGGAATTGTACGATGATCTCTTGGTCTTGATCCGCGTTTGGCAGTTCTTCCAGAATAGAAAGTACGTCATTGTAATAATAAGATGAATCTGAGGCTTCGAGTAGTTTCTGAAGATAAAAAAGCCGTTTCATCGCGTTGCTGAATGCCAGATTTTTCAGCGGAAAACCCATCGTGATATTCAGGCGCGGCGCTGCAGCCAGAGCATCCAACGCGGCTGGCAGGAGATTTTCATCCAATAAAACAACTGCTGTATCGGCAAGATTCTCAGATTCAATTTCTGAAAAGATTGACGGCAGCACTTTAGTTTGCGACACATTGCCCGAAACTTCATAAACCTTAATGTTCTTGGTCTTCCGGAAATCATCCTCGATCCAGCGAAACGGCCGGCTTTCATTGAATTCTTTCCAATGCCTGTGTTGGCGAAGGAACTTGCCGGCTTCCTGTCTTTCATCCGCGACATAATAATCGTCGCCCTGAAAATAACAGATCGCCCTGTCCCACTGCAAAAGGTTTTTCACAAGTTTCTCCTCCACCGGCGTGAAGGCATTAAAACCACAAAAGACATATTTCCCATCCGTACTTTGAGCGAATTCTTCTATTTTTCTACTAGCCGCTTTGTGCATCATGCCCGAGGTCGCCCAGCCTTTTTCCTCCAGCCGGAGCTGCAGCAAAGGGACGAAGGCGTTCATACGCTGCCAGAAATTCAAATGCTTACGCACCGTGCCGTCCTGATCACCCAGGTTTTCCGCCCAGTTTTTAATTCGTTCTTCGCTCACCATGTATTCCAGAACTTTGGTGTCATCTTCGGCGAATTTTGAAATATCATCCCAGTCTTTCAGCAAAGTGGGAAACCATTTAAGAAAATCCGAAAAGCTTTCACCCGGATGCTGGCTGCGATAGACATCGAATGCAAACAACCAGACCGCAATACCCTGGACAGGCGTCTTTCCGCCAATTTCAGTGATTAAGTCTTCGATGGTAAAGAAATTAGGCAAAAAACCGGAATACTGCTTTTCTTTAAATATTTTCTTGATGAAAACTATCGGCCGCTTGCCGGGCAGCACGATGTTAAACTTCGAAAGGTCACTTTTCAGAGCGAGCAGTTCAGTTACAATTTTATTTAAAAATTTCATTTAGCGTTGCGGGTAATGATTAACTTTTAAAAATACAAAAAAAGCATCCGAAACCTACCTCGAATGCTTTAAGTTTTGAAAATTAAAAACAGAATTTATTTTACGACGATCATCCGTTCCAGCCAGGCATCGGCGCCTGAAGAATCTCTACCCGTCCAGAAGCGGAATGTGTAAACACCAGCCTCCACAGGTCTGAAATTGATCTGTGAGGAGCGCGCCAGGGTTTCCCCACAAGCCGCGGTCGTTTTAAACTTATATGTGGCAACATCACGTTGCAGTGAAGGTTTGTGGACATAATCGTAGCCGTAAAAGCCTTCACAGTTTGCGGCGTAATCTGAATAGGTTTTAATAGTCTGGATGGTGTAAACATCCATCGTGTCCTGCGCGATATTCACGCTGTCAATCTTTGCGAGTTCTGTGCTGGTGATTTCATCACCTTCAAACCGGTCATTGCAACTTGCAAGGCCCAGAAAAAGAACCAGCGGCATTGCCATTTTTAATATAGTTTTCATAAAGATTTGATTTATTACAACTAAAACGATAAACATAATCGCAATAGTACGTGCATATCAAGAATTAAAATTTCCTTTAGATAAATATACCACTTTTTTAGTCTCAAAGAATTCGCCTTCAAAATAATTCTTAAGGTCAAATATTTCGCATTTCAGTCCCGAAAGCTCTTCACTTAGATCTCCGCCTTTTAGATAAAGGACGCCATTGTGTTTTGGATTAAATTGCTCTTTCTCAAATTTTCCTTTGAGCCAACGCAAAAACACCGGCATCTGCGTCACCGCACGGCTTACTACAAAGTGAAATTTTCCGGGAATATCTTCCGCACGTGCATGGATCGCGGTCACATTTTGAAGTTCCAAAGCGGCGGCAACTTCCTTCACCACGGTGATTTTTTTACCGATAGAATCTACCAGCGTAAAATGAGTTTCCGGAAACATAATGGCCAGCGGAATTCCCGGAAATCCACCACCAGTCCCAATATCAAGCACTTTCGTGTTGGGAGAGAAGTTCATCACACGCGCGATGCCGAGTGAATGAAGGACGTGTTTCTCATAAAGCGAATCCATGTCTTTGCGCGAAATCACATTGATTTTTGCATTCCATTCTGCGTACAGTTCCTGGAGTTTATCAAACTGCTGCTTCTGGTTTTCGGAGAGATCGGGAAAATATTTTAGGATAAGTTCGGTCTGCATCTAAGTCATTTTTGGCAAATTTAAACAAAAAGAAAGCGCCTGCATGAAGAAAAAATTTATCTTTGGAAGCCTAAGAAAAATTATGGAGAAACTAGCAAACCGCCTTAGCAGAATGAGCTTTTCGCAGACATTCGTGATGAGTAATAAGGTGAGGGAAATGAAGGCCGCGGGCCTGGACGTAATCAGCCTGACATTGGGCGAACCGGATTTTGACGTACCGGAAAATATTAAGAAAGCCGCTTTCGAAGCGATAGACAATAACTTCAGCCACTACTCCCCCGTCCCGGGATTTCTGGATCTTCGCGAGGCCATTTGTGCCAAACTGAAACGCGACAATAATCTTCACTACGAACCGAGCCAAATATGCGTATCAAACGGCGCGAAACAATCGATCCTGAATGTGCTTGCCTCATTACTGAACGATGGTGACGAGGTTATTTTACCTGCACCATATTGGGTGAGCTATAATGAAATGGTGAAAATGATGGGCGGCGTGCCGATTTTCATTGAGACTTCGATCGATACAGATTTCAAAATGACGGCCGCGCAACTTGAAAATACCATCACAGCCAAGACTAAAATCTTGCTTTACAGCTCACCGTGCAATCCATCGGGCAGTTTTTATTCCTATGAGGAGCTAGAGGCGATTGCAAATGTAGTCGCGAAACATCCACAGGTAACTGTAATTTCAGATGAAATTTACGAATACATCAACTATGACGGGAAACACACCTCGATTGCCGAATTTCCACAAGTTTATGAGCAAACCGCGGTAATCAACGGGATGTCAAAATCATTTGCGATGACAGGTTGGCGAATCGGCTATTCGGCTTGTCCGAAATGGCTGGCGACAGGTTGCGAAAAAATTCAGGGTCAGATGACAAGTGGCGCGAATACGATGGCGCAAAAAGCTTCTGTAGCAGCGTTACGTGCCGAGCCAAGTGAATATGGATATATGATTGAAAAATTTCGCGAGCGACGTGACTTGGTCTTCAATCTTTTGCAGGACGTTCCGGGTTTTAAAGTGAATTATCCGGAAGCTGCATTTTATTTTTTTCCGGATATTTCCTACTATTTAGGGAAGAAACTGAACGGAAAATTAATGGTTAATGCAGATGATTTTGCGATGTTTTTGCTAGAAAACGCGCATGTAGGGACCGTTGGTGGAGTTTCATTCGGAAACCCGCACTGCATCAGATTTTCTTACGCAGCATCTGAGGCGGAACTTATGAAGGCCATGCGGAGAATAAAAGACTGTCTGGAAAATGCAGCTATTGAATAAAACAAAAAGGTTCGGAAAATTTCCGAACCTTCTTTATTTTTAGAGAAAGAATTAAAATTTAATAATATCTTTCATTTTTTCAGTTTCCTCATTTACGAGATCATCATCTACCAGGATTTTACCGCTATGCTCATCGATAATGATTTTTTTGCGCTGAGCGATTTCCATTTGCTTCTGTGGAGGAAGTGTGAAGAATGAACCTTTCGGCGCACCTCTTTCAAGACCTACAACCGCCAGACCGGTCGGTGAGTTGCTTCTGATTCTTTGGTAAGATGCCAGCAGTCTTTCATCGATATTTTTAGCGAATTCTTCAGACTTCGCAGTAAGGAATTCCTCTTCTTTCTGCGTTTCTGCAACAAGACTTTCAAGCTCTTCCTTCTTGAATTTCAGGTGATTCTTCAGTTCAGAAATCTTGTTGGTCAATTCTTCTAAAGTTTCATCTTTATGTGAAATCTTCGCACCGAATTCTTTGATTCTTTTTTCAGCCAACTGTATTTCAAGTTCCTGGAACTCGATCTCTTTGCCTAAAGCTTCGAATTCTTTGTTGTTTCGAACGTTATCTTGCTGAGCTTTGTATTTGTCAATCAATGTTTTAGCATGATTGATAACCTCATTTTTATTATTGATCTCGTCGTTCTGTTCCTTTATTTCGGCCTGAAACTTTTCTGCTCTTTTCTCTAAACCTTCAATTTCAATTTCGAGATCTTCAACTTCAATCGGGAGTTCACCGCGCGTATTACGGATCTCGTCTAGACGTGAATCAATAATTTGCAGGTCATACAGTGCCCGAAGCTTGTCTTCAATTGTAACTTCTACAGTTTTCTTAGCCATATTTTTAGAAAAAATAATTAACAGGATTGGTTTTCTCAAGAGATTTTGAGACCGCAAATTTAGGAAAAATTTCCGACAATATTTGAAATATTTGGTCTGGGACAAATTGCTCAGACTCAAAATGCCCGATATCACAAATCAGCATCCGGTCTTCGCCCTGATAAAATTCGTGATACTTCACATCAGCCGTGACGTACGCGTCACAGCCTTTCGCCAAGGCGCTTTTTATTCCGCTGGCGCCACTGCCACCCAAAACAGCGACAGCTTCAATCATTTTGCCCATACGATTGCTGTGGCGGATTACGTTCAAACTAAATCTGTCTCTTAAAAGCTGAAGAAATTCTACTTCAGTCAGTGCCTTTTCAAATTGACCAAAACGCCCCAGACCGGCGTATTGATTTTCGTTTTCGAGATTAGTAAGTTGGTAAGCAACTTCTTCATATGGATGCGCTGCTCTTAAAGCGGAAATTATCTTTGATGATTTGTAGCTTTCAAAAATTACGGAAATCATTTCTTCCGCGGCGTTTTCGCGAACACCCTGCGTACCGGAATATGGATTTGATCCTTCAATTGGTCTGAATGTCCCACGCCCGTCAACCGAAAAACTGCATTCATCATAAAAACCGATGTTGCCGGCGCCCGCTTCAAACATTGCGTTTCTTACCGTATCTGCATGACTGTGCGGAACATAGACTTCCAGTTTTGACAGATTAGATTTTTTAGGTATCAAAATCTGTTGGTTTTTTAAGCGCAATTCTTCGCAAATGCGATAATTCACGCCGAAATAGTCATTATCAAATGCCGTATGGATGGCATAGATCGCAATTTTATTTTCTATTGCCTTAAGTACAGCACGCTCCACGTAATTTTTACCGGTAATGGATTTTAAGCCTGAAAAAACAATCGGATGAAAAGCCACAATCAGATTTAAATTTTTCGAAATAGCTTCATCTACAACACATTCCAGTGAATCATGGCACACCAGTATTCCCGTAATTTCACGTTCCGGATTGCCGCAAAGTAATCCGACATTATCAAAATCTTCGGCCTGGCTTATCTTAAAACGCTGTTCAATGGCTTCTACAGCCTGCTTCAGTTTCATTTGCACTAAGTTTGTTACGAAAATAGGAATTATTTATTTACATTTATTTCCTAAAGGCATATGGATAAGGAACACAATTTTATTTCTGAGAACAAACGCTGGAAACGCAAGGTTTTCCGCATCATTTTCAAATCTGATACGCGGCTCGGAAAACTGTTCGACCTCACACTGCTTACACTGATCCTCCTCAGCACCTTCATCGTCATGATGGAAAGTGTGAAAATTTACGACGCGAAACTTCACCGGCTATTTGTAATCCTGGAGATCATCATAACCGCCTTTTTCACCGTCGAATATGTCTTACGGATAATCACGATCCGCAACCGCCGCGCCTATATCTTCAGCTTTTTCGGAATCATTGATTTTCTGGCGATTTTGCCCTTTTATCTGAGTCTTTTCTTCCCTATTACGAAGTATTTCCTGATCATCCGCATGCTGCGGATGCTACGTATTTTCCGGATCCTCAACCTGCTCGACTTCATGCATGACGGCACTTTCATCGTACGTGCGTTGAAAAACAGCTCACGCAAAATCTACATTTTCCTGCTTTTTCTGGTAATTTTTTCAGTGATTGTAGGCTCGCTGATGTTCATGGTGGAAGGCCACAGACCTGGCTTTGAAAGTATTCCGCAAAGTATTTACTGGGCAGTAGTAACAGTTACTACCGTCGGCTATGGCGATGTTTCACCTGCCACACCACTGGGCAAGTTTTTGTCCGTTTTGCTCATGCTCGCAGGTTATTCTATCATTGCAGTGCCTACAGGAATCGTAACGGCTGAAATGCGCAACAAACGCCAAAATTTGGAGAAAGTTTGCAACCGCTGCGGAAATGAGGATATAGATGATGACGCGCGCTACTGCAAAATCTGCGGTGAAAAAGTAGTATAAAAAAGATGCATTCTTTTGAAATGCACCTTCCCTTTTCAGTCATTTGTGTTTATCGTCATCTATCTGTGTTGTGTAAAGCTAATTCAAGTTTAAGTTTCTGTTGCCGCATTATACCTGCTTTTCGCTTCCGTGCTTTCCTTAAACTTCTGGTACAAATTTACCGTAACAATCAAAATGGTTGTACCGTGAAATCACCATAATTGCTATGATGCTTTAGGGTATTTTTAATTAAAACTGAAGAATTAAGCTAAAATAATTAACCAATAAAAAAGGAACACTAAAAAATAGTGTCCCTTTATTATAATTTTATGGTTATTGAGTTATCTTGTTAAAGTTGCATTCACTTTTACAAGCTCCACATCAAATACCAGCCACGCGTTCGGAGGAATCACGCCGCCAGCACCTCTTGCTCCATATCCAAGATCTGAAGGAATAAGGAAAGTACCGGTTTCACCTTCTTTTAACAGTAAAATTCCTTCGTCCCAACCTTTTATGACCTGGCCAATACCCACTGAAAACGTGATCGGCTCATCACGTTTAAACGATGAATCGAACTCACTACCATCAACCAAACGACCTGCATAATGTACAGCGACTTCATCACCGGCCTTTGGCGCAACGCCGTCGGTAGTTTTCGTGATTTTGTAGTAAAGTCCTGAAGCTGTCACCTGCATCCCGGCTTTCATATCTTCTACCATTTTCAATTGCTTTGCTGCGAATTCTTCTTCTTTACGTTTCTTTTCTGCTTCAATCTTTGCCATCGCAGCTTTGTTATTTTCAGCAATTTTAGATTTGCCTTCAGTAAAAACCTGCGCAGCATCATAGTTTTTGTACTGATCTCCTTTTGAGAATACAGAAACTTTTTCCAGAACAACATCCGTACGCGGCTTATCCTGTGGACCTTTTTCTACATTCGCGATAGCATCAATCACTTCCTCTCCTTTTACCACTTTACCAAAAATGGTGTGTTTTCCGTCGAGCCAAGGTGTTGCAACCTCAGTGATAAAAAACTGCGAACCGTTGGTATTAGGACCTGAATTTGCCATTGAGAGAATACCTTTTCCGGTGTGCTGAAGGTCATTTTTTTCATCTTCAAATTTGTAGCCGGGATCACCCATTCCGGTTCCCTGCGGATCACCACCTTGAATCATGAAATCTTTGATCACGCGGTGAAAAATAGTACCGTCATAAAACGGAACACCCTTAGTCTTGGACTTATTTTCGATTTTTCCTTCTGCAAGACCCACGAAATTAGCCACCGTAACCGGTGATTTCTGATCTTCAAATTTTACGATCATATTTCCTTTTGAAGTCTGGAAATTCGCGTAAAGGCCATCTTTTAAGCCTTCGTAAGTTTCTTTTTCTACGTTCATTTTTTTATAGATTGGTGTGCAACTGCTGAGCGAAAACGCTGCCATTGCGATTAATAAATTCTTTTTAAACATGGATTAATTTTTATAATACTTTGATTTTTATAATTAGCGGCAAGTCGTTCGGGATATTATTATTGTCACCATAAGTGCCAAAAGCCAACACCGAAGGCACCAAAATAGTGGCAGAAGCACCGAGTTCCAGATATCTCAAAACATCTTCTACGGCTTTCAGTTCCTCAAAACGTCCAAACTGAACATTCCTTTTCTCCACCGGCTCTATCGAAAGTTTCACTTGGTCAAAATCAAAAATTTCATAAGAATAGGAGATGGTCTGACCCTCAGCTTTCCGTGGATTATTCTGCAGGTTTTCAACATTTACCCAATAGTTTAAAGGCATTGGATAAAACTTTTCATCCTGGCTCTTGATCCAGTCTTCAATCTGCAGTCTTTCGGTTTGATTTAAATTTTTCGCCCGGTTTTTTGAAGTTTCCAGATCTTTCTCGCTCAGAAAGCCACCTACAGGCGGATGACTCTGCTGTTTCTGTGCACAGCCGACCGCTACAAGTATTGAAAAGACAATTATTTTGCGCATAAATATTTGCGAAAATAGTGAATTCGCGCTAAACTTTTAACCAAAAAGACCGGGAAGTTCCCGGTCAAATATATTTATCGCTGATAGAAATTAAGCATCCTGCAAAACTTCTTTACCTACTTTCATTCTCCAGCCAAACGGATCTTCAGATTTATTGTTCTGAATATTCACAAGGTCCTGCTGCAGTGAAAGCGCGAAGCTTTCTTCAAGTGGAAGTGTAGGAAGTTCAAGTTTTTCACCTTTGTAACCCAGCGCACGGAAAACACTCGTAACTACGGCAGTTCCAACGCCCCAAACTTCTTTCAGGCTACCATCTTTCTGCGCCTCGATCACTTTTTTCACAGATACAGGCTCAATTCTCACCTCAATACCCCGTCTTTTCGCCAAATGGATAAAACTGTCACGCGTAACGCCATCAAGAATTTTTTCCGATGTAGGAGGAGTATAAATGGTATCATTGATTCGTACGAAGACATTCATCGTTCCACTTTCTTCGAAATATTCGTGTGTGGAATCGTCTGTCCAGATCACCTGCTCATAGCCCTGTTGATTTGCCAACTGAGTCGGATAGAAAGATGCTGCATAATTCCCAGCTGCTTTTGCAGAACCTACACCGCCGCTTGCCGCACGTGAGTAAAAATCTGAAATGAGTACAGAAACCGGTTCAGTATAGTAACTTTTTGCCGGTGTCGCAACAATCGCGAACATGTATTTATTTGAAATTCTTGCTTTCAATACCTCTTCCGTTGCAAAAATAAGCGGGCGGATATATAAAGAAGTCCCTACTCCCTGCGGAATCCACTCCCGATCCATATCTACAAGTGCTTTCAGGCCGCCAAGAAACATTTCTTCGGTAACTTCCGGCATCGCCAATCTAGATGCAGATTTATTTATTCTTTCAAAATTCTTTTCAGGTCTGAAAAGAAAAACTTCGCCTTCATCATCTTTATAAGCCTTCATTCCCTCGAAACATGCCTGACCATAGTTCAGCCCCATCATTGCTGGTGTAAAAGGCAGCGGACCATACGGAATAAGCTTCACATCACCCCATTTGCCATTCTCATACTCGCAGATGATCATATGATCCGTAAACGTATCGCCAAAAGAGAAATTTTGTGGATCAAAGGTTGCAATCCGGGGAGTTGCAGATTTTTGAATTATCATATTAAAAAATTTTATTGATGTTCTACAAATTTAACATAATTTTCTAAATATAAAAGTTTTAAAGTATTTTTGAAAAAATTTAGCATGGAACGGATTGTAACAACTACCAAAGATGGCAGTAAAACACTGCTAATAAAGGATTTAAATGAAAACTACCATTCCGGTCACGGTGCGTTGCAGGAAGCGCGTCACGTCTTTATCAATAATGGATTAATATTGTTTGAAAATAACGAAATTCATATTTTGGAACTCGGTTTTGGCACAGGACTTAACGTTTTGGTAACATTAAATGAATTTTTAAGAAATGACAAATGTCATGTTATTCATTATTATACATTAGAGAAATATCCCGTAATGCAAGCCGAAATTACAGAACTTGCATATGAGAGCCTTTTCGATGAGGAAAACATAGCAGACCTCAATGCTAAAATTCATGCATGCGAGTGGGAAAAAGAAGTGGAAATAGTCCCTAATTTTTATTTAACTAAATATAAATGCGATTTCTTTGAACTTGAAAACATCGCAATGCCAAGTATCGATCTTGTGTACTTCGATTGTTTTGGCGCCCGTGTACAACCGGATCTTTGGGAGCAGCCTCTCTTAGAAATGGTAGCTGATAAAATGGGAATGGGTGCACTTTTCACAACTTATTCTTCCAAAGGCAGCGTTCGGCGGATTCTTAAAGAACTCGGTTTTAAAGTAGAAAAACGTCCCGGACCACCGGGAAAACGTGAAATGATGATCGCCTGGAAAGGAAGCCAACCTACATCCTAAATTTTATTAACTTTGGAATGTTCTGTAATTTAAACCAATGACCGAAAAACTAAATGTCCGCGTATATGGCGCCGCGGTAAAAGACGGAAAAGTGCTGGTACTACATGAAGAATATGTAGGCCAAAATCTTTTGAAACTGCCTGGTGGCGGACTGGAGCTCGGCGAAGGTGTTACCGATTGTCTCCGACGCGAATTTGAAGAAGAATTAAATGTAAAGATCAATATCGTAAGTCATCTTTATACGCAGGAACATTTCGTGGCCTCCCGTTTTCGCGAAAACGAGCAGCTACTTACCATTTATTACATCGTAGAAATCGCTGATGAAACTGAATTCTTGATCATGGATCCGTGCATCGAAAAAACAGAGTGGCTTCCAATCAATGCCGCCCAAAACCCATTCGTACTCCCGGTTGACAGGATCGCTTACGAAAAACTTTGTGAAAGATTCCTATAAAATTTCATTCAGGATTTTTGCCAGCCTTAATCCTCCATGCAACAACTGGCGCTCCATAGTTTGCGCAAATTTATAGTTGTAATCGTAGGAATAAGCGGCTCCGGCTACCGTATTTGCATAGATCGTATCCGCCATTTTCTGGCTGTCATAGAACCAATCTTCAAGTGTTCCGCTTTGGATCTGCTCGATTTCTTTTTTAGATTTTACATTCAACACAGTTGCATACTCCTCGTAACTGTATTTCTGGAAATCGATCAGTTTAGAATCCCACAGCGAATGTAGATTGGTATTATCTCCGAAGAATTTAATCTTAATCGTATTTCCGCCCAAATCTTCGGCGCGACCCACATGTAGTGGCTGTGATGAATCTCCAACCATATGAATAAGAAAGCGCAACGCAATCTCGCGCTCATTCTGCGGCGTATTTTTGTCTTTGATTTTCGTTGAAAGTGCTTTAATCTCCGTGTAAAGATTCGGACCTTTCTGTGCCTGAAGACTGTCAGAGAACATTTTAGCGTTTGGCTGCGAATTTACATTTACATAATGCCAAACCTCGGAATGTTTCCACGTTCCCGTGGTGTCAGCTTTTATAAAATCAGGCCAGTTTGCCCAATAAGCCAATTTCTGGTCGCCAATGATTTTCTTTAAATTTTTCTTTGCTTTCCGTGTTAGATTCCGTTCGGCAATTTCGGCAACTATCCGGTGACCGGTAATGCCATAAGAGTACATAAAACCTGAGATAATGAGCCCGCCGGCCAATATCAGTCTGTTGAAAAATCTGTTCATTAAAAAAATCTTATTTCTTTATTTTGAAATCACGGTGACCCGGGTATGGCTGCAGATATCCGGAATTCCAGTTGCTTTGAAGAAGCGATTCCAAAAACTCGTCGGTGCGGTTTCGGTACGGATCGTAAGGCTCTTTCAGTTCAATATCTGCAATATTTCCTTTAACATTCCACCAGAAAGCACTCCAGCCGCCACGCAGTTCCTTAATGATCTCAAAGACTGTCTTGCCGGTCGCACGGTACATCAGTTTAGCAAAAACTTTCCCTTCGGTGGTCGTCAGGTCGCGTAGCTGCTTTTCATACTGATCTGCCAGCAATTTCTGCTGCGAACTTACGTATTTTTTCTGTTCGGCGCGGCTAAGACCCTTTATTTCCTGTTGAATACCCTGATACTGGTCCAGTGCCGTAAGAAAAAGTGGATAAACACGATTGAGTTTCTTGTTGAGAAAGTAATAATAGTTTTGATCGAGTTGGTTATTAAACCTAGGTTTATTCAGCAAAATGAGTTCGTCCATTACAACCACATTTTCACCGTCAATCTCGTATATTTTGGCTTTTTGAGCTTCGTCGTAGTAATATTTATTTCCCAGTTCGTCAGTCTTCAAAAGCTCGGGTGGGTATTGGCTAATTGGTTTTGCAATAAGTACGGTGTCCTTTTGGGCACTCATGAAACTGAAGCAAAACACAGCGGATAGTACCACCAGTTTATTTAAATTCATTATTTTTACGTCGTATAAAATCAGGCTTTTACATCAAATTTCATACCTAATATAATGGCTGACGAAAATAGGTCTTTAAACTTTTTAAAAAAATATTTAAATACCGCATCACCAACCGGTTACGAGCATGGTGGCCAAAAAATCTGGATGGATTATGTGGCTCCATTTGTGGACAAAGTGGAATTTGATCATTATGGAACATGTTACGGTATTATCAATCCTGAAGCCGAATTCAAGGTGGTCATCGAGGCGCACGCTGATGAAATCTCGTGGTACGTGAATTATATCACGGATGAAGGTTTGATATATGTGATCAGGAATGGTGGCTCAGACCAAATGATCGCTCCGTCGAAGGTTGTTCAAATCCACGGCGAAAAAGGTGTTGTTAAGGGAGTTTTCGGCTGGCCGGCGATACATACGCGCGGCATAAGTTCAGATGAACCCGTCCCGAAACTCGAAAATATATTCATTGATTGCGGCGCCATCTCCAAGCAGGAAGTAGAAGATTTGGGAATATTTGTTGGCTGCATGATCACCTATCCTGACGAATTTTTCGAACTGAACGACCGATATTATGTGTGCCGCGCCCTGGACAACCGTATCGGCGGCTACATGATTGCCGAAGTTGCAAGAATGCTTAAAGAAAACCAAAAGCAGTTGCCGTATGGTCTCTACATTACCAATTCTGTGCAGGAAGAGGTAGGTCTTTATGGCGCTGATATGATCGCTGACACGATAAAACCGAACATCGCCATTGTCACCGATGTGACACACGACACAGGCACGCCGATGATCGAGAAAAAGAAGGAAGGCGACCAAAAATGTGGTGCCGGACCTGTAATTTTCTTTGCGCCCAGCGTTCATCACACCATTCGCTCCCTCATCGTGGAGACAGCCAAAGAGAAAGATATACCGTTTCAGCGGGCGGCGGCAAGCCGTGCAACCGGAACAGATACAGATGCGTTTGCGCACTCAAACGGCGGTGTTCCTTCTGCACTGATCTCACTTCCGTTACGTTATATGCATACCACTGTGGAGATGGTTTCCAAGGAAGACGTACAACATGTCATCAATCTTATGTACGAAACTTTGCTGAAAATCGAGCCCGGAATGAATCTAAAATATCACTAAAATTCCTTAAAACCGATTCCGTTTTAAATATAAATTCATGAAAACCAAACTCATCGCTCCTTCCCTCCTGTCAGCCGATTTCGGAAATCTGCAGCGAGACATAGAAATGCTCAACAACTCGCAAGCAGACTGGCTTCACATCGACGTAATGGACGGCCGTTTCGTACCCAATATTTCATTTGGATTTCCTGTGATGAAAACCGTTCAGCAACACGCGCAGAAATTTGTGGACGTGCATTTGATGATTGTGGAGCCTGAAAAATATGCCGAGGAATTTATCTCTGCGGGTGCAGATTTGGTTTCCGTTCATTACGAAGCGTGTACTCATCTTCACCGCACCATCGCGCTCATACAGGAAAAGGGAGCGAAAGCGGGTGTAGTGCTCAATCCTGCCACGCCGGTCCTGATGCTCGAAGATATCATCGCAGAAGTGGATTTGGTATTGCTGATGAGCGTGAATCCGGGTTTTGGCGGGCAGAAATTCATTGAAAATACTTACAAGAAAATTGCGGAGACTAAGGATTTGATTCTTTCCAATAATTCCACAGCACTGATTGAAGTAGATGGCGGCGTGAATCTGGATAATGCAGGCAGACTTTTCGAAGCCGGTGCCGACGTTTTGGTCGCCGGAAACGCAGTCTTCTCATCTGAAAGTCCTGAACGGACCATTGAACTTCTGAAAATTTAAAACTTTAAGTCTGAAAACAGAAAAAGTCCCGTTGCCGGGACTTTTTATATTTAAATAATTCAGTTAAGTAATTAGAAAATCTCTCTACCTGAAAAATGGAAATTAGCTTCGATCAATGCATTCTCATCAGAATCTGAACCGTGTACGGCATTCTCACCAACACTTCTTGCAAACATTTTTCTGATGGTTCCTTCCTCAGCTTCGGCCGGGTTCGTTGCTCCAATAAGTGTACGGAAATCTGCTACCGCGTTATCTTTTTCAAGAACCGCCGCAACGATAGGTCCGCTGCTCATGAACTCCACAAGTTCACCATAAAAAGGTCTTTCTGCATGAACTTCGTAGAATTTCTGCGCATCAGCAACCGTAAGCTGAGTAAGTTTTAAAGCTTTGATCTTGAAACCTGCTTCCGAGATTTTCCCTAAAATAGCACCAATGTGACCATCTGCAACTGCATCTGGCTTGATCATAGTGAACGTAATTTTACCTGACATATATCGTATTTTAATGTGGCGCAAAAGTACAAAAAGTTTTATATATTTGCACCGTAAATTCATTTTCTAGAGAGCTAAATTCATTTTGGCACAGAAGTTGTGAATAACACTTCGATTCTCATGTTTAATTTGAGTTTTCATGGTTATTAGTTTTTACCCAGCTTCGGCTGGGTTTTTTTATGGAAGCGAATTTTCTTCGGCTTCCTCCATCAGTTTCAGGTAGGTGTTGTAGCGGCTTTCTTCTATCCTTCCGCCCTCTTCAAGTGATTTGATCACCGCACATTTAGGCTCATTGATGTGCATACAGTTGTGATACTTGCAGCCTCTGCCAACGGAAAATATCTCAGGAAAGTAATGCTGGATTTCGGCTTTCTCTACATCAATCATCGCAAACTCCCGCACCCCTGGTGTATCGATCACGCTTCCGCCAAAATCCCAGAAATGCATTTGGGCAAATGTAGTGGTATGTTTGCCTTTAAGAACAGAGGTTGATATCTCGGATGTTTTAAGGTTTAAATCCGGCTGCAGAGCGTTTACCAACGTAGATTTCCCGCTGCCCGAATGACCGAAAAATACCGAAACTTTGTTTTTGATCAAATCCTGAAGCTGGTCCAGGTTCAGTTTAGAATAAGAAGAAATTTCTAAAGTATCGTAGCCGATTTCTTTATAGAGCGACTCGACATAACGCACCAGTTCCGTTTCTTCGTCACTCAGCGTATCCATTTTATTGATAAGGATGAGCGGTTTGATATTGTACGCTTCACAACATGCCAGAAAACGGTCAAGGAAACCTAAGGAAGTTTCCGGAAATTTCAGCGTATAGATAAAGCATGCTATATCAATATTAGAGGCAATGATATGCGCTTCTTTCGAGAGATTTACAGATTTGCGGATCAGGTAGTTTTTTCGCGGCGTAATGTGCGTGATCCACGCGACATCATCCTGCTCCAAAGAAAATTCTACCATATCACCTACGGCCAGAGGATTCGTAAGCCTTGTTTTTATGAGCTTAAATTTGCCACGGATCCGCGCTTCATAAAACTGGCCCTTTTCCGAGTCTAAAACCTGGTACCAGCTGCCGGTAGATTTAGTGATAAGTCCTTTCAAACCGTTATTTTTTCAAATTTAAAGACTGTTTTGAACTTCAATTGATTCTTCATGTATCGCTTTGAAGACTTTCTCTATAAATTCTGATGACATTCCCGTTTCGTCAGCTTTTTGCTGCGCGTATTCCGAAATGATTTTCCAGCGTTCAGGTTGGAAGATCGCAATGTTGTTGTCTTTTTTCAAGGTCCCAATCTTTTCCGAAATTTTCATGCGGTGCGACAGCAACTCAATCAATTGGAAATCAAGGTCGGAAATCAGTGTTCTGTGCCTGTCCATTTCATCATCAAATGCTGAAATATCAGAGTTCCTGATCTGCAGATTTGAAATAATATCAGCCAAAACCTCAGGCGTAATCTGCTGCGACGCATCGCTCCAAGCCTCATCAGGGTTGCAGTGCGTTTCGATGATCATACCTTCATAACCAACATTGAACGCCTCCTGCGCTACGCCAGCCAGACCGGTTCGGTTTCCACAGATATGCGACGGATCTACAAGCATCGGAATATTCGGGAATTCCTGCCGGAAATCCAGTGCAATCTGCCAGTTCGGAATATTCCGGTATTTCGTCTTTCGATAGGTTGAAAAACCGCGGTGAATGACACCGAGATTCTGCACATTCTGGCTCAAAAGCCTTTCCAGTGCGCCAATCCACAATGCTAAATCAGGGTTCACCGGATTTTTTACGAAAACTGGTTTTTGCGTTCCGTTCAATGCTTCTGCAATTTCCTGCACAGTGAAAGGATTTACTGTAGAACGGGCTCCAATCCACAAAATATCGACATCCGCCGCGAGTGCAGCCTCCACGTGATGCGCGTTCGCAACTTCAGTCGCGGTACGGAAACCGTATTCTTCCTTTACTTTTTTAAGCCAGTTGAGACCGATTACGCCAACGCCTTCAAAGCCGTTCGGCTTCGTGCGTGGTTTCCAGATTCCAGCGCGAAAAATCGGCACGTCAGCACCCGATTCTTTGATGCGTCTGGCCGTTTCCAGCATTTGGCTTTCGCTCTCGGCGCTGCACGGGCCGGCTATGATGATGGGTTTGGCAAATTGGTGAACCCACTTGTTTTCAATATTTTTTAGATCCATTCTTTATTCTTGATTTCTGACGTTTCCTGTACTTAAGAATTAAAGTCAAATTTAAATAATTCGTCAAGTTCATTTAAAACAGGATTTATCGCCGCTAATTTATCGAAAAGCATCCGCTTGGTCACGATTTCTTTTTTGAGCGTGACGTCGTTTCTGTATTCTATTTTTATGTTGTAATGATTCACCTTATGCATGAAATGGTTGAAGAAATCTGCGCGCACCTTCTCGAACTCGCTCTTCGCAGAGTCTGACGGATAGGTGATTTCAATAATATCTTCATCCTTTTTCCGAATGCGGAATGAGCTGATTGCATTAAAAACAATCACATCGTCGCTCTGCAGGTTTTGCAGGAACTTTTGCCACTCCTGCTGAAGATCAGTATCGGTAAAGTGATTGCTCGGCAGTTTTTCCTGAGGTTTTTCCGCAACTATTTCGGCTTTTTCTTCCGATTTTTCAAGCATCGCCGTAATGCTGTAACGGGATGGCGCTTTTTTCGCTAATAATGGTTCGGAAGTTTTTGCAATGACTGGCGCGGTTTCCGGTTCGGTCGGCACGGGCGCTACAGCAACAGATTTTTCTACGGAAATCTTCGCAACTACAGGTTTAGGATTAGCCTGCGGTGCTAAAATCAGATACTTTTTTTTTTATCTGCACTGCCGTTTGCAGTAAGCGAGGCAAGTTGCATGAGCGCAATTTCGACGGTAAGCCGTGGGTTTTTTGAATTTTTATAATTGATGTCTGCGTGATTACAGATTTCAATGGCGTCTATCAGAAGTTGCGCACTCCACTTTTTGCTTTGCGCGGCATATTTCGTCTTTGTGGTTTCGCCGACTTCTATTAAATTTAAAGTATTCGTATTCTGGGCCATCATCAGGTCGCGGAAATGGTTTCCGAGCCCCGCGATGAAAATGTGAGAATCGAAGCCTTTTTTCACTATCTCATTAAACGCTGAAACTATTTCGGAAATCCTGTTTTCGTGTGCAAGATCGACGATATTCAGATATTGGTCGTAATCTAAAATATTCAGTACTTCCGCGGCTTTCGCCAAAGTAATGTTTTTCTGCGTGAAGGTAGAAAGCCTGTCAAATATCGAAAGTGCGTCACGCATGGCACCGTCTGCTTTTTGGGCAACCATATAAAGCGCATCGTCTTCGTACGCTATTCCTTCTTTTTCAGCGATCTTTTTCAGTTGCAGCTGGATATCTTCGATCGTGATTCTTTTAAAATCATAAATCTGGCATCGCGAAAGGATTGTCGGGATGATCTTATGCTTTTCGGTAGTAGCCAAAATGAAAATAGCGTGTGCCGGCGGTTCTTCAAGTGTCTTTAGAAAAGCATTGAAGGCAGCTGACGAAAGCATATGAACCTCATCAATGATGTAGATCTTGTACTTGCCGACCTGCGGTGCAAAACGAACCTGATCAGTAAGTTCGCGGATTTCATCTACACCGTTGTTTGAAGCGGCATCAAGTTCAAAAATATTGTAGGAAAATCCATCTTCCGACGTAGAACCGTCGCGTTCATTGATTTTTCGGGCCAAGATCCGCGCGCAGGTTGTTTTTCCCACGCCACGCGGACCGCAAAAAAGCAGTGCCTGCGCGAGCTGGTTTTCCTGAATGGCGTGCTCCAGCGTATCAGTAATATGCGCCTGTCCCACCACAGTATCAAACTCCTGCGGACGGTATTTTCTTGCTGAAACCACGAAATTTTCCATCGGTCAAAAATAGGCAAATAATTGGGAAGATAAAATAGCTTTTTTTACTTTGTTATAGCGCAACAGCTTCCGGATAGCGCGATATCCTTATCTTTGCAGCGCCGAAAAACCGGCATTCAGACTTATGGCACTTACACTTTTTAATCCTTTTGAAGAATTGATATTTGGAGAACAATTCTGTTTTCTTACCGGTGATCTCACGACCGAAAGCATGACGGTCTTTCCAGAATGGCTGATGGATCATTTCAAAATAGGCCAGGACCGCATCGAAATGATGGATAAATCAAAATCATACGTGTATGCCGACCTGAAATTGCCGTGCACGCAGCGCGTAAAAGATGCTTTTGTAAATTTAGACCAAAAAATATTTGAAGCCTACAAAAAGGGCTACGAAGGAATGGCCGCACTGGATGAGCATTTGATTTTTCTCTGGACGAGCCGAATCGTTTATGGCCTGCTCTATCACGAGATGCAGTACGAAAGCAACCGTGTATTAAGTGTTGGTCAGACATTCGACCTTTCTCCGATGCTCCGCGAAAGATTCGGGAACTTTCATTTGATGATACAGTCGATTATCGAGCCGGTTTCATTTTCAGACCGGAAACCGTGGTCAATCACTGTATTTCCCCTGAAATATTCGGCAGACATCCTAAGTTACCGCGATGATGCGATCAACCTTCTCTTCCAGTTTGGTGTGAACGGTTTTGGTTTCATTGCATGCCTACAAGACAATGGCATCATCGGCGAATGCCAGCAGGAAATCCTCGAAAAGATGAAAGGTCACATACTTCATCCGATTCAGTTTGAGGAACTTTACGCGCGTTTTCACTATTCAGATTATCTGCTGCAGTACAAACCCGAGTATAAGAACCTGCGTACAGACAACGGGATTAAGATTGAAGCACTACCGGTTGTTGTTGTTGCGTCACGGCCGCTATTCGGATTTTGGGACCAGGATATGTTTGCACAACTGCTTTCCAACTATTGGTCTGTCTACGGAATTCAGCGCGAAGACATCATCACATTTCGTAAGCCTTTCTTAAGTTTTCTCGAAAATCCATATTCCGGCGATTTTGTAAATCCTGAGAACATCAAGTTACCGTATTAAAAAAAATTCCCTCAATCTTTTGAGGGAATTTCATTTTTGTATTTAAAGTATTTTACCGTCTTCCTGCAGTTCCTTGATCTGGTATTCCTGCACGAGTTCAATCGCATTTGAAATAACATCGCTAAGGGCAATTATGAAGGTATTTTCTTCAGCTAAACTGATTGCATGTTTAAGTGCATCTGTTTCCTTTGGAATAATTTCGTAGCTCACATCACGTCCCGATTCATGGATACCGGTGATTACAAGGCCATTTATTTCCTCTTCAGTTCGTCCGCGCAGATGTTTTTCGTTGCGGATGATGATATGATCAAACATTCTTCCCGCGATTTTCCCGCATTCTCGGATATCTTCATCACGACGGTCGCCAACGCCGGAGATAATCCCGATTTTCTTCGGTGAATCTACATTTTTAAGATAATCTTCAATAGCTTCGTAACCCGCCGGATTGTGCGCAAAATCGATCAGCACGTGGAATTTCTTAAATTTAAATAAATTCAGACGTCCAGGAGTCAGTGCAGCGCTTGGTATCAGCGTGCGGAGTGAGTTTGCTATATCTTCTATCGCAAAACCGTGCAGATATGTTGCTAAGGTTGCCGCAAGTACATTCGAAATCATGAAGCGCGCCTTCCCTTCCATGGTAATGGGCACATTTCGTGCTTTCACAACACGAATTTTCCAATCACCTTTTTTGATGGTGATGAAGCCTTCCTCATAAACGCATGTGATCTTGCCTTCTTTCGCGAATTTCAGGATGTTTTCATTGTTTTCATCAAGGCTGAAAATGGCAATTTTCGAATCAAGGTCCGGCATCAGACGCATAGAATAGGCATCATCTGCATTCAAGACGCTCCAGCCGCCTTTTTTCACTGCATCCAGCACTACCCTTTTTACTTTGGTCAAATCCCGAAGATTGTGAATATCATTCATGCCCAAATGATCTTCTTTAATATTCGTCAGTACGCCAATGTCACAGGAACTGAAGCCAAGACCGGAGCGCAAAATCCCCCCACGCGCAGTTTCGAGGACTGCAAATTCCACAGTGGGGTCTTTTAAGATAAACTCAGCAGAGATTGGCCCGGTGGTATCTCCTTTCGTAAGCATTGTATTCTGGATGTAGATTCCGTCTGAAGTGGTGAAACCTACACGGAACCCATTGTTTTTTACGATATGTGCTATAAGGCGCGTCGTAGTGGTCTTTCCGTTGGTTCCCGTCACCGCGATGATTGGGATTCTGAAAGGTTTTCCGGGCGGATAAAGCATATCTACAACTGGCGCAGCCACATTTCGGGGCAGGCCCTCGCTCGGAGCCAAATGCATCCTGAAACCGGGCGCTGCGTTTACTTCGATGATTGCACCGCCGCTTTCTTTTAAAGGTTGTGTAAGGTTTTGAGCCATGATGTCGACACCGCAAACATCCAGACCTATGATTTTCGAGATCCGTTCGCACATGGTGACATTTTCGGGATGCACCATATCGGTCACATCTATAGAAGTGCCGCCGGTGGAGAGATTGGCCGTGGATTTTAAATAGACCACTTCACCTTTTTGAGGCACAGTCTCAAGGCTGTAATTCAGTTTTTCAAGCAGTTCGTTGGTATCTTTATCCACCAATATTTCGGTAAGCACATTTTCGTGTCCGTAACCTCTTCTGCTGTCCTGGTTTTCGATATCGATAAGTTGCTGGATATTCTGCACACCGTCGCCCACTACATGCGCCGGAACCCTTCTGGCTGCCGCCACCATTTTATGATTGATCACAAGCACACGGAAATCATAGCCGGAAATATATTTTTCTACAATTACCTTACGCGAGTAATTTTGGGCGTGTTGTAGTCCAATAAGTGCAGTTTCCCAATCATTAACATTGATCGAAGATCCTTTTCCATGGTTGCCGTCCAGGGGTTTCAAAACAATCGGATATCCTATCTTGCGAATTACTTTATCCAGGTCTTCAGGCTCGGTGACAAGTTCTCCCATCGGCACAGGAATCGCGTTATCATCGAGCATTTTTTTTGTCAGTTCTTTATTACAGGCCATTTCAACCGCAATAGAACTGGTTTTCCCGGTTATGGTCGCCTGAAATCGCTGTTGGTTTACGCCGTACCCTAATTGGACCAACGAATTACGGCCGAGACGTATCCACGGAATATTTCTGGAGACCGCTTCTTCTACAATACTTCCGGTAGAAGGACCTAACCTTTCCTGTTCACGTATTTCCTTGAGCTGCTGGATGCACGCTTCAATATCGTACTGTCTACCGTCAATCAGATATCGTACAAGTTCCACCGACTGTTCTGCCGCGTACACGCCACAATTGGCTTCCAAATAACTGAAAACCACATTGTAAACGCCAGGTGTTTTCGTTTCGCGTGTTCGTCCAAAGCCTGTGTCCATACCCGCCAGCGTCTGAATTTCAAGTGCAATGTGTTCAATGACATGGCCCATCCAAGTTCCCATCTCTACACGCTGAAAAAAGCCTCCATGTACGCCTTCAGAACATCTGTGTGTGACTAGTGAAGGGATAAGCTGCTCCAGCCTTTCGCGAAAACCGTCGATCTTATTGGTAGGTAAATGTTCAAGTTCTTCCAGATCCAATCTCATCTGAATCAGTTTTTTTCGTCGGATGCTCCAGATATTCGGTCCTTTTAAAACCTGTATTTTTTCAATTTTCATAGTTTATTGATGTGATTTGCGACTTGTAAATTTTTGTAACAGAATCAAAGATAAAGGAAATGCCTAAAAATCTGCAACTATTTTTTTATCCGCCTGTTTATTAGAATTAAGTACATCTATACTGTCGGCCTGAAAATTGGTAAGTAAAGCGCTGAAAACTTAAATTTAGTAAATTTGCACTCTATGAAAGCAGTTGGGAAATTAATGATCATCGGAGGTGCGGTGAACAAAGGGAGTTTTGCAGAAACCGAATATGACCAGAATGTTGAGAAAAATCTTAATTTTTTTGAAAGAGGAATCCTCCGAAAGATCATCGATGAATCACGGCTAAAGAAAGATTCTGTTATCGAAGTAATCACTACCGCTTCACAAATTCCGCAAATCGTAGGTCCCGAATATAAAAAAGCCTTTGAATTCTTAGGCGCAAAAACCGTCAACATCCTCGATATCCAAAATCGCGAGCAGGCAAACAGTGACGCAATGGTGGCACGGGCCAACGCTGCAGATGTGGTGATGTTCACGGGTGGCGACCAGCTGAGGCTCACCTCCATCCTGGGTGGCACAAGATTCCATGAAGCCATCTTAGTGAAGTATCAGGAGCAGAATTTCATCTATGCAGGCACCTCAGCTGGTGCTGCGGCGGCTTCTGAAAACATGATTTACCAGGGATCAAGCAGCGAGGCGCTTTTGAAAGGCGAAATAAAAACAACCCAGGGACTCGGTTTCATAGAAAATGTGATCGTGGATACACATTTTGTGCAGCGCGGAAGAATCGGGCGGCTTTTTCAGTCGGTGGTGAATAATCCGAGAACGTTAGGCATAGGACTTGGTGAAGATACCGGACTGTACATTTCGGGTGACCGAATGACAGCGATTGGTTCCGGACTTGTGATACTGGTCGACGGAAGGTTCATTAAAGACACCAACCTAACTAAAATCCAGTTGGGAGAACCCATTTCTATTGACAATCTCACGGTTCATGTGATGTCTCAGAACGATTATTTTGACCTTAAGACAAAAGAGTTCACCATCGTTAATTCCCAGTACAACCCGATTCCACAGGACAGTTAAATTTAAAAGATGAAAATTATTATACACGGTGGCTTCTTCTCTGAAAGCGACCAAAGTACCGAAGTAAAGACCGCGAAGCAGGATGCTTTGAAGGAGATTATTGAAAAATCGTATTCATATCTAAAGGATAATTCCGCGGAAGAGACCGTGGTCTACGCGGTTTCTCTCCTTGAAGATGACGAACTGTTCAATGCCGGAACCGGATCACAGATTCAAAGTGACGGAAAGATAAGGATGAGTGCATCACTGATGAACGGACAAACTCAGAAGTTTTCCGGTGTAATCAATATCCAAAACATTAAAAACCCCATTGAAGTCGCGAAAATCCTTAAAAATGAGGATGACCGCGTTTTGGGCGGAAACGGCGCCAATCAATATGCTGCTGAAAAAGGTTTCGAACAATATTCTACAGAAACACAGAAAAGGCGCGAAGAATATGAGGAAAAGCTAAAAAATGGCGGAAAAGGAACTGTGGGTTGTGTCGCAATCGATAAAGATGGAAATCTAGCAGCTGCAACATCTACCGGTGGTAAAGGTTTTGAGATTGTGGGGCGAATTTCAGATTCGGCTACTGTGGCCGGAAACTATGCGAACACATTTTGTGCGGTGAGCTGTACGGGTGTAGGCGAAGACATAGTGAGCAACGCTACCGCCGCAAAAATAGTGACCCGTGTTACCGATGGTTTATCATTAAAGAAAGCTTTTGATAAAACTTTTGCTGAACTGAAGGAAATCAACGGATTTGCCGGCGCAATCGCAATTGACAGAGACGGCAACATTTTCCATCAGGACTCTGAACCGACGATGGTATTTGCCAGTTTTGACGGTAGTGAACTTGAAGTGTTTGAGTAACAATTAGGCGCGTAAATTTCAGTTTTGAAATGATTGCATAATTATTGCAGGCTGGTATCAAATTAAAAAAATAACAGCATGAAAAATTTATTTGGTCTCGCGATTTTAGGAATGCTCTTCATGAGCGCCTGTGTGCAGAAAGAAGAAAAACGGGATGAATTCAAAGAAAATCACAGTGTGGAAGAAGAACGCAATTCCGGTGTTGATTCGGCTGCGCTGGAGTCTACACAATCTCCGGTACAATAAATAAAAATGCCCCAAAACGGGGCATTTTTTTGTTTCAACTTGTGTGTATTAATAATTAAAAAGCACAGAACCCCAAGTAAATCCGCTTCCGAAAGCAGACAGTAGCACAAGGTCTCCCCTTTTTATTTTTCCTTCGGCAATGGCTTCACTTAATGCAATCGGAATAGACGCTGCCGTGGTATTTCCATACTTCTGGATATTATTGAATACTTTATCTTCCGGCAGTCCCATTTTTTGCTGTACGAACTGCGCAATTCGCAAATTGGCCTGGTGAGGAATGAACATATCCAGATCTTCCACTGTTTTTCCGGCTGCTTCCAGCGCTTCCATCATCGTCTGCGGAAAGCGTGTCACCGCATGTTTGAAGACGAAATTACCGTTCATCACTGGGTAAATCTCAGCATTGGTCACATTTTCAGGCTCCAGACGCATCCTGTCGCTCCAACCGTACTTAGATCCCGGGAATTTCGTGCAAAGTTCATCGGCATATTTCCCTTCAGAATGCATATTAACAGACAGAATATCGCCGGTATCATCACTTTCTGATGCAGATAATACTATAGCACCTGCCCCATCACCAAATATCACCGAAACACCGCGGCCTTCATCAGAAAAATCGAGTCCGAATGAATGCGTTTCAGCACCTACTACAAGTATGTTTTTGTATGTTTTTGATTTAATGAAAGCATTCGCAACACTCATCGCATACACGAAGCCGGAACACTGATTTCTCACATCGAGCGCGCCAATGGTGTCGCAGCCCAACATTTCCTGCAAAAGCACGCCACAACCCGGAAAATAGTAATCGGGTGAGAGCGTTGCAAACACGATATAATCGATATCTTTTGCGGTAAGACCAGCCATTTCCAGCGCTTTTTCAGAAGCTTTAAAACCAAAATAGGCTGTGGTTTCTGTTGCATCATTTCTGTTGGCTCGGTGGCGGCGTTCCTTTATGCCCGTTCTTTCCGTGATCCACTCATCGTTGGTGGTCATCAGTTTTGCAAGGTCATCATTGGTCACTACATTGTCCGGAACATAATGGCCAATACCTCTTACTGTACTTTTTATCATGTAAAATTCTTTGTGCAAAGATAATTTTATTTAAATCAACAGAGCGGGACAGCAGCAGGCAGATTTATTGCTAATTTTGTTTAATGCCAATCGAAACCGTATACCAAAATCAACACTGTAAGTGGATTGACGTGGAAGCGCCCACGCTTCAGGACCTGAAATTTCTGGAGGAAACCTATCACATCAATGGCTTGCTGCTGGAAGATACGATGGATCCGAACCACCTTCCGAAATTTGAGGAAGACGGAGGCACAAGATTTTTTCTTTTGCGAGAAAATACAAAGCTTGAACGCCGCGCACTGAATACCTTAAGTGATGTCTCCACAAAGCTCGGGATTTTTCTGCAAGATGATGTGATCATCACGGTTCACCGTATGAAAAATCTAAGCGTCGTTGAATATTTAAATGAAATCAAGGCTGCGGACGGGCTTTCACCCACACCCGACGGGATAGCGCTTGCTCTTGCACTGAAAGTAATGAAATCCTTCGATGATGAGTCACAAAAGCTGCTGGAAGTAATGGATAAGATTGAGAATGATATTTTTCTAAAAAACAACGGAAACAGCAAGCTTATCCGTCAGCTTTACAACCTTAAAAGACGCAGCAGCCTGAATTCCCGCATTCTGCACATCTCGGGAAGCATCATCGATCAGTTTAAAATACTCTCGATTAATGATTCGGAATTTATCAACCTTAAAGATAAACACGACGACGTTGTAATAGATTTTGAACATCTTACATCGCAATCTACCAACCTGATTTCGATGTTCCTGGCGATGAGTGACCAACGTGCTAACCAGGTGATGAAGGTACTTGCGATTTATTCGATGTATTTTTTTCCAATCACATTTATCGCCGGCATTTACGGAATGAACTTCGATAACATGCCCGAACTTCACGAACCGTTCGGATATTTCATGACACTGGGTCTGATGGTGCTGATCGTAGTCATCACATTTGTTTATGTCCGCCGGAAAAGATGGTGATTTTATTGAGATTAAATATATTCCTTGCTGAACATATATTTAATTAAAAAAATAAAGTTGTGTTGTGATAAATTATTAATTTTGAGGAAACTAACAACACAACCATGAAAAATAACTATTCTCAAAGCAAAGAATTTCCGCTGCTTTATTATCCTTCTTTTGTTCCTCTGATGATTGATTAATAATAAGTCATGGAAAATTTCTTTGCCCTCATCATTGGTGTTGGCGGAGATCTTCCTGCCACAGTTGCTGATGCCAACGCAATCTATCACTTGCTTAGCGACCCACAAAAAGGCGGCTACCCCAATGAAAATGTCGAATTTCTTACGGAAACAAACGCTTCAAAACAAAAGGTTCTTGAGGCGCTTGAGCGAATCACTGTTGCAAGCCGGCTAACCACAAATCCGACTGTGATGATCTACTATTCCGGTCACGGATTAAAAACTCCACGCGGGGATGATCCTCAGGTTTGCGACTTTTATCTAAAAACTTCCGGTGCTGATCTGAATCAGAAAGAAGAAACCATGCTCAATGGAAATCTCTTTTCACAGAAGATCAATGAGCTCAATGCCGACAAAATATTGGTTTTGCTCGATTGCTGCCATGCAGACGGCATGAAAGCAAAAGAAATTTCGGTTTTCGAGCAGCTTGAAACAGTTCCCGAGACGTCGAACAGGCTGCTCCTTGAAAAACTTCAGGGCGGCGAGGGCAGGGTTTTTATCTCAGCTTGTGATGACGATGAAAAATCGGTGATTTTGCCGGGCTCCGACAATAGCCTTTTTACGGAAGTCTGTCTTGAGGTCTTTAATGGAAATCTCTCGCCCACGGATGAGTTTGTGAGCGTAGTTGACCTGATTTATTTCGTGGTGAAGGAAGTTCCAAAACGTGTTCTTCCCTACCGTCATACACAGCGGCCGATCATTACCGAAGTAAAGAACCTATCGCCGGATTACTTTGTTTGCAGAAACGGCAACTATGGTCCTTTACACGCCGAACTGGAAGGCTTCGGCTTTGATGGCTCCGCGGAAAGACTGGCCTTCATTTCGGATTATGACAATAAAATTTAAAATAACAAAGCGATGGAAATATTAGATAAATTCGGAAAACCAATTCCTCGGATCATTACAAAAGGCGACGAACTAAACCCTTGGGACGCCGCACACGATTATTTGGACGGCGAATTGGCGGCCGGACAAAAACCTGAATTTGTAGAACCGGACCTGCGACATAGGATTTTTTCCGCACAGGATCCGGAATATTTGGCAAGCCAAAACCTAGACTTAGAAGCTTTTGATGAAAACGAATACCTTAAAAACTGGCCACGCCCGGATGACGGTACCGACCGTTTTGTTTGGCATCTTACAGATAAATATTCCGAATTTTTTAAAGCTAATAAAAGACTTTTAGAAAAAGTGAAAGATCCCTGGATCAAAGTTGGGCACATCGATACAGGATTTCAGCCGGATCATCCCGCGCTGCCAAAAAACTTAATGAAAGACAAAAGCCGAAGTTTCATTAAAGGTGAAGAAGGTAAACAGGCGATAGATGTCGCCTCAGGTACAAAACTTGAGCAGGATGGCCACGGCACGGCGACGATGATCTTATTAGCCGGCGGGAGCGTCGGGAACTCACATACAAGTGACAATTACAGCGGTGTGGTAGGTGCTGCACCGTTTGCCGAAATTATCTCAATGCGGATCAGCGAAACGGTTGCGCTAATCCAGACATCCTCATTTGTAGATGCGCTGGAATATGCAATTTCCGAAGGTTGTGAAGTCATTAGTATGTCAATGGCAGGTGCGCCTACTAAAGCGTGGGCAAACATGGTGAACAAAGCCTATGCAGCCGGAATCACAGTTGTGACAGCCGCCGGAAATTCGTGGTTTGAAGGACCCAGGAAAGCATTGCCTAAAACGATTTTATATCCCGCGCGCTGGGAGCGGGTGATCGCAGCAACCGGCGTCGCATATGACAATCTTCCGTACGTTTTGAAGGCAAGAATCCAAACAAAATCTGAGGGCGGTGAGACGATGCAGGGAAATTTCGGACCTGCCGACGTGATGACTCACGCTTTGGCAGCATACACGCCGAACGTTTTCTGGGCGACCATGAATGACGCAGGCAAATACTTCCGTCTTGACGGTGGCGGAACGTCATCTGCCACGCCGCAGGTTGCAGCCGCAGCGGCAATTTGGCTAACGTATTATCGCAATGAAATCAACGAGATACTGAAAAA
This sequence comes from Kaistella pullorum, assembly GCF_014837035.1. Lineage (GTDB taxonomy): Bacteria > Bacteroidota > Bacteroidia > Flavobacteriales > Weeksellaceae > Kaistella > Kaistella rhinocerotis. Next base: position 602,102 of record NZ_JACSPS010000002.1, read on the forward strand.
ATTCCCGGGAGAAAAATGGCGTAAAGTAGAAATGGTAAAAAACGCACTTTTCGCTTCGGCGGACCGCCATTCTTACCCACTGCACAAAATTTATCTGGGCCGCGGTATTTTGAAAGCAGACCAAGCTTTAACAGTTCCGCCTTCCGAAGAAAATTTAGTTAAAGCCAAAGAAGCAACCGTGAATCTGTGGGGAATTTTGGATCTACTCGGACTTTTACTGAGATTGAAAGGTGAAAATGAAGCTAATGAAGTACGCGGTGAAATGTTCCAGACTGAAATCCTGCAACAAATGCACACCAATCCGGCTCTCCAAAAGTTTTTGGAATATCACGAAAATGATATCTGGAGCGATGCTGACCGTGAACTGATGCGGGAAGAACTACTGAAGTCGCCGGAAGTTTCGCAAAAACTGAAAGAATATCTCGCCGCTGAATGATTTAAAATTCCTGAAAATGAAAATATTCACGCCCTTTTTACTCTGTCTTCTGCTTTTGGCTTGCTCCGGTGGCTCCAATGAAAACGCACCCGCGGCGACAGATTCTGATACGGCCGTATTTACAGATTCGGCAACGCTCGGAAGTTCGGTAGACATAGATTCTGCCGCTGTTTCTGTGGATGCCGATGCCGGTGAAAGTGTAACAGACGATAATGAAGCGAAGCCTGTAGATGCCACGCTCGGATTTTCATATTACCCGGTGATCCCGCAAAATGAAACCCGTGACCTGCGCGTTTTCGTGAAAGTGCAGGGAAAACCGTCAGAGGTCCGACAGAGCATCCGACAAATAGAAAAGGAGGATCTGGAGTTTACCAAAATCAATGACAGCAGCGTGGTTTGTATTATTAAAAACATTGAAGCCTACAAAAAACTTTCGATAAAACCACTCTACGATTTTGATGACTTTAAAATAACAAAAGTAGATGATGCAGAACCACTTTCGCAAGCTGACCCCAATGAGCAAACACTCGATTTGGAGAATGGAAATTACTGGCACTGGAAAGTAAAAGCTATTGCAAAGACCGCGCATTTGGGAAATATCACGCTGCTTATCAAAGCAGAAACCCCTGAGGGACAGAAATTGAAACTTGCAGAGCGACAAATCAATATCAAAATTGACATCAACGAGCCGCAACTCACTTTTGGGCAAAAGATTTACCGGTTTGCGGATTCACATTTCAAGGAAATCCTTTCACTTATCGTCATCCCACTTGTGATCTACCTCTTCAATATCATCAGGAAACGGGTGAAAGGCGGCCAAACAGACCAAGATAATAAAAACTAAAACCTGACTCAAATGGATGCAAGAATAATCGAAATGATACAGCACGATGCAAAGTTAGATAAGGAATCAAAAGAACGATTCAGCGAACTTTGTGACAACATCGCAGCACAGGAATTCTCGGACATATTAGACGACGAGGGCAATCAGTATGTAAATTTTGTGCAGGAAGGCGGCGGCGTTTGGGGTGTAGCGCTGGTGGGTTATCTGTATGCGCTGGAAGTTTTTGGGATTCGCTTTTTGCGTATCGCGGGAACGAGTGCGGGGGCGATCAATACGATGCTTATTGCAGCCCTGGGTAATCATAAATTAAGTAAAAGCACGAAGATTAGAGAAATCTTATTTAGTTGGAAATTTGAGGCTTTCATGGATGGAAAATCTATTGTGCGCCGGCTCGCCAGCCGGATTTTGAAACGAAAAAGGTACATTAAAAGAGCGTCATATACGGTTTTGGGACTTTTGATTATCATCCTGCTCTTCCCATTTGTTACTTTAATTTTTAAAATCAATCCGCTGTGGTATCTGTTGCCGTTTGTTATCTTTTTATCGCTGGCATTAATCAGTTGGCATTATTTTCAACTTTTTAATAAGAATCACATCGGACTTAATCCGGGAAACGAATTCGAGAAGCAAATGATGGCCGTTCTTGTACGTAATAACGTCAAAAATATCAGCCATCTGAATGAGCAATACAACAAAAAAGGTAGGGACCTGCAGCTCAACTACCGATACGGAAATGGCCCGGAATATTACACCAATGCGCTCGAACACATTAAAAACATCCCAGACACTCAACTAGCCAACCTTGATCTGGTACGCTTCCGCAACTTTTTGCAGGCCGCGCAGGACAATGACGTTTATCGTGACAATCCTTTTACGCTACTGCGTGCAGATTACACGATCATCACCACTGATATCAATTCAAAAATAAAAGTTGAATTACCCAAAATGGCCAACCTTTACTGGAGCAACACACAGCTTTCCGAGATCAGCCCGGCGAGGTTTGTACGTGCTTCGATGTCGGTACCCTACTTTTTCGAGCCAATGATTACAAAAATCGATACTTCAAAAGATTCAATAGTTGCGGCGTGGAAATTTTGGCTTAATGCAGAGCCGGCAAGTGTATATGAACAAGGAATCTTCATCGATGGTGGCAGTATTTCAAATTTTCCTATAGATATTTTTCACGAAAGCGACATCTTCTATCCGCGAGTTCCGGTCTTTGGGGTCAGACTTATGGATAAAGCGGAATTGGGTGAGGCGCGCAGCTCCGGAACGAAGGAGATCCTGAAAAGTCCGCTATCTTTTATGGCGAATATCTTTGATACACTGAAAGGATTTAACGATAAAACTTTTCTCACGAAATACACCTTCTACAGCACGCACAGCATTCAATATGTAGACTGCAGCCCAAGTAACTGGCTCAATTTCTTCATGGATGAACAGGAAAAGACCGAACTTTTCAATAAAGGTTTCCGTGCGGGCATTGAATTCTTAGCAAAATTCGATTGGCAGCAATACAAGTACGAACGTATGCTGGTTGCCTTAAAGGAAAAGAATATTCTGAAGCAGGAAGCGCATCCTAACGTTGGCTGAGATGCCAGAGTACAAAAAAATCCCCCAAAAGCGTGTAACCTTTTAGGGGAAGCAAAAGATCTGTATCCTTGTTAAGAAACTAATTTGTGGCTCATCGCAAATTTCACGAGCATGGAGGAACTTCGTACCTCCAATTTCTGCATGATGTTGCGGCGGTGAGATTCTACCGTGTGCGGACTGATAAACAGCTCATCGGCAATTTCGCGTGTCCGTAATCCTTCGCAGATATGACGCAAAACTTCTTTTTCACGGACTGTGAGTGCTTCGGTGCGCAAAGGATCAGGCTCTTCGATATTTTCAACGTTGCAAATAAAGTTGTAAAGCGCGTTTTTGGTATCTTCCGTAAGAAAAACCTTTCCTTCCAACACCTGCGTCATCGCGTGCACGAATTCCGCACCGTCAGTGGTTTTGGTTAAAAAACTCTTCACTCCTTTCTCAAAGAATTTTTTAATCACCTTCACTTCAGGACTTGAAGAAACGATGATGATCTTGAGTTGCGGATTCTTCGCGAGAAGTTTCTCGGGCATCTCCAGAGCGTCATTGCTCGGCACGCCGCAAACGTTGATAATAGCGATTTCCGCCTGGTTGGTAATCATCTCCGGAAGCTCCTGAAAGTCGGAGGTGTGGAGGTAATCGAACTTTTTGTTATAACCATTACTGTCGAGGAAGCAGCAGAATGCTTCCATAGAGAGATAATGATTATCGTAGAGGATAATTTGATTTCTCATGCATTTGTGTGTTTGATTGCTAATTTAGCAAAAATATCAATACCTGCAAAAGAAATTTATGCGGAATCTTTTTTAATAATTTTAATTACGATAATGTCGCTTTAATTCAGAAATACCTGATATTTCTGCGTTTGATGGATAATTTCGAGCAGTGAGCCGTTAATTTCAATCTGTGCTTTCATTGAAAGCATTTCAACTGTGGTCTGGTCATCAGGATTCTTGACAAGGAACGTAAGTTTTTGCTCTCCTTTGTTATCGATGAAGTTTTCGCGGAAAAAACTGATGTCCTCACGCCGAAGGTCATTCAGCCCAATTACCACGGTCATCTTTTTCGCAAATTTTTCGAAAGCATCCTTCAGATCGGTCACTTCATTCACATTCACGAAAACACGCCGGTCTTTAGACTGCGCAAATTTAATCTTGAAAATAACAAAACGCTGTACTTCTATTTTATCACGAAGCCTCATATAATCTCGGTCGCCGAGCCTAAAACTGTAACTTCCGCTATAATCTTCCAGTGTGACAAAAGCTATCTTTTCGCCACTGTTTTTTCCGTCGCGGACGCTGTATTCGGTTACCAGTCCGGCGACCATATATTCAGGTGTGTTATTTCGAAGCGCCTGTTTTTCCTTCCAGCTCAGCTGGTCATTATTAAACAGATCGGCCTGCGGACCCGCGAACGCAGTATCTTTGAAACTATCGATCTCATCAAGGTTCAGGAAATTAAAATTTCCCCGCGGCTCTACTTTCTTCGTCGGTTCTTCTATCGCGGCGTCATCTTCCTCATCAGCAACATCCAGCGGAATATCCACCAAATCTTCATCAGCTTCCGCTGTATCGATGATCTCCGTAGGTAAGATGAGAGGACTCAGTTCCTCTATTTCCTCTTTCTTGCCTTCCAAAATTTCCTTCTTGCTCAATGCGCCCTGCAAAAACTGAAACTGAAAACGGTACTCATCAAGCGGATGCGCGGAAAGATAAAACCCGATAATTTCCTTTTCCTTATTGAGTTTGTGCATGTTCTGCCACTCCGGCGCGGGATTTATTTTGGGCTGCTCGATCTGCACTTCTTCTGCAAAGTCAGCAAAAAGCGAATTTTCGATCTCATTTTTGCTTTCCTGAAAACTTTGGCCGTAGCGCAAAAGCCTTTCAAGATTGGTTCGGCCACTCATATCGATGTCAAAATACTGCGCGCGGTGGTAACGGTCAACCTCATCAAAAGCACCGGCGATCACCAAACTTTCCGCCACTCGCTTATTCATTTGCGTACACGGAACTTTTTCGAAGAAATCATAAATATTGCGGTATTTCTCCTCTTTTCGGGCATTTACGATTGCCTCACTCGGACCTTCACCAATTCCTTTTATAGCGCCAAGCCCAAAGCGGATCTGACCTTTTTCATTCACCGAAAACTCGTATTGAGATTCATTCACGGCCGGTCCTAACACATCAACGCCCATGCTTTTGCAATCTTCCATGAACATGGTGATCTGCTTAGTATTATTGAGGTTATTCGTCATTACGCTCGCCATGTATTCTGCGGGATAATTGGCTTTAAGATAAGCGGTATGATAAGCTATCAGCGCATAACAGGTGGAGTGAGATTTGTTAAAAGCATATTCTGCAAAAGCTTCCCAGTCTTTCCAGATTTTATTGAGTTTATCAACGTCGAGATTGTTCTTTTGTCCTTCCTCCAAAAATTTAGGATACATTTTATCCAAAGTAGCGCGGTCTTTTTTCCCCATCGCCTTTCGCAGCGTATCGGCTTCACCTTTGGTAAAGTTGGCGAGTTTTTGCGAAAGCAACATTACCTGTTCCTGATAAACTGTGATTCCGTAGGTTTCCTCGAGAAATTCTTTAGTTTCTTCAAGGTCATAAACTGTTTCCTCAAGCTTGTTTTTTCTGTTGATAAAATTTGGAATATATTTAATTGGGCCCGGCCTGTAAAGCGCGTTCATCGCGATCAAATCAGCAAATTTCGTAGGTTTTAGCTCGCGCATATACTTCTGCATTCCCGGACTTTCATACTGAAAAATACCAATTGTGCGGCCTTCCTGAAACAACTGATACGTCTTTAGGTCGTCCAGCGGAATGTTGTCTGTATCGATTTCAATTCCGTGTCTTTGCTTAATGAGTTTGATGGCGTGCTTGATGATCGTCAAAGTCCGCAAACCCAAAAAGTCCATTTTCAGCAAACCGGCACTTTCTGCCACCGAGTTATCAAACTGCGAGACCAAAATATCCGGATCCTTTGCCGCAATAGCGATCGGCACAAGGTTCGAAATATCTTCAGGAGTGATGATAACACCACATGCGTGAATTCCGGTATTCCGGATGCAGCCTTCCATTCTCTGCGCTGCGTTCAACACATCATAACGCTCATCAGCAGGATCAGCCAGAATATCTTTCATCTCCTGCGCTAAAACTTTGTCTTCCGGCCCGAGTTTTTCAAATTTTGCAAAAGCCTTGGCAATGTTCATTCCGGGCACAGCAGGAACGAGTTTAGCAATGTTATTGGTTTCCGGGATGGACACATCGAGCACACGTCCGGCATCCTTGATAGCGGATTTTCCGCCAAGAACAGAATAGGTAATGATTTGCGCTACATTGCTCTTGCCGTATTTTTCAACTACCCATTTGATGATTTTATCACGGCCTTCGTCATCAAAATCAATATCGATATCCGGCATCGAGATACGTTCAGGATTCAGAAAACGCTCAAAAAGCAGATTGTATTCTATGGGGTCCACATTCGTAATTCCTGTACAGTAAGCCACCGCAGATCCCGCGGCCGATCCACGTCCCGGACCCACCCAAACGCCCATCTTACGTGCTTCATTACAAAAATCCTGTACGATGAGGAAGTACCCCGGATAACCGGTCTTTGCAATGACATCAAGTTCAAAATCGAGCCGGTCACTTATTGACGGAGTAATCTCAGCATATCGCTGGCGTGCACCTTGGTACGTAAGATGCCGCAAATAGGCATTTTCACCACGTTTTCCACCATCAAGCAAATCTTCTTCATGTAAAAACTCTTCCGGAATGTCAAACTTCGGAAGCAGCACATCACGCTTCAGTTTGTATGGTTCAAATTTTTGCCGGAACTCTGTGTAAGCTTCGAAAGCATCAGGGAACTGAATGAAAGCCTGCTTCAGTTCCTCGCGGCTTTTCAGATAAAACTCTTTAGACGGAAGACCACGTCTTTTCCCGAAACCTTTACCAACCGGTGAGGAAAGCTTCTCACCATCTTTGATGCAGAAAAGGATATCCTGAATGTTTGCATCGGTTTTATTGGTGTAAAAAGTTTCATTTTGGGCTAAAATTTTCACTTCATGCTGATCTGCAAAGCCCAATAGCACTTCATTGATATATTCTTCCTCTTCTACCCCGTGATTTTGAAGCTGGACATAAAAATTATCTTCAAATGTATTTTTCCACCACTTGAAAACCTCCTCTCCTTTCTGTTCACCAAATTCTAAAACTGTCGAAGGAATATCACCTGAAATGCCGCCGGTAAGCGCAATCAGGTCTGATTTGTGCTCCGCGATCATTTGTTTTGAAATCCGCGGAACGCCGAAGTAGAATCCGTTCACAAAACCAAGACTTGAGAGTTTGATGAGGTTTTTATAACCGTTGAAATTTTTTGCGAGCAAAACTACATTCGTTCTGCGGTCGGGATCGTCTTTGGTAAACTGCTTCTGCTCCGGCCTGTCTGAAATATAAAATTCACAACCCAAAACAGGGATCAGCGGTTCTTTTCGCGGCGCAGGTTCGGTGAAAGTTTGCCCTTCCGCTGCAGCAGATTCTAACTTTTGAAGATAGGTCTGATAATTTTTTGAAATATTGTCATTGGCCTTTTCCACCTCCGCAACAAATTTGAAGGCGCCCATCATATTTCCGATATCCACCAGTCCCACCGCCGGAAAATCATTGGCAAGAGCGTGAGAAATAAGTTCAGAGATATGCGTCGAAGACTGTAGCGACGAATAAATGCTGTGATTGTGAAAATTAAAGTATTCGCCAAGTTCGATCTCATCAAAATCGCCAAAATCAACGGTTTTCTTCTTTTTAGTAGCTGAAACCTGGCGGCGGATGACAATCGGGAACGGCGCGAATCGTGACCGGTGTGCGTCCCGGAATCTTTGCAATTCGTCTTCGCTGATTTGCAATGCTTTTGCGGGAATAATCCCTATTCGTATCATCTCGAAAAAGATCTGTGCGGTGGCATTTACGTCTGCCGCGGCATTGTGGGCTTCGTCGAACTTTTCACCGAAAAGTTTATCATAGAGCTCCACAAGTTTGGGCGATTTGAACCGGCCATTTTTGCCACCTCCCAACTGGCAATACTCTGTACCGATCTCCATTGTATCGGCAGACGGAATTGCGTGCAACGAGTCGTCAAGACCCTGTCTTAAAAATTCAGCGCCGACGATTTTGTAGTCAAAATCAATATTGTGGCCGGCAACTATCTTAGACTTTTTTAAAACCTCGGAAAACAGTGACAGCACTTCCCGCAGGTCATGACCTTCCTCACGGGCCATTTTGGTGGAGATACCATGGATTCGCGATGCGTTAAACGGTATATCAAAACCGTCAGGCTTAATTACAAAATCCTGGTTTTCAATAAGATTTCCTAAATCATCATGCAATTGCCACGCGATCTGCACCATCCGGGGCCAATTGTCGGCATCGGTAAGTGGTGCATTGAAATTTTTAGGTAAACCGGTGGTTTCAGTGTCGAAAATAAGATACATGAAGTGTGGAAATTTTGGTAAAAATAGGCGTTTATCTTCTTAAATCAAAACCATGAAAGCAGGTTCGGTTGCCAGAAATTTCACTATAAGCATATTGATTTTCTACGCTTAAAACAGCGAAAGTTTGGGCCGACAAAATTAAATCTAAACAAAAAAAGACGGCAGATAAACTGCCGTCCTTCAATAGAAATTTAAATGAAAAATCTACTTCTTTACAGACTTCACTGTTTTCACAGTACCATCCTCATAGCGAAGATTGATAAAGTAAAGACCAGATTTCAGTTGTGCAAGGTTGATCTCAGAAGCCGCAGCTAAAGTGCGAACATTTCTGCCTGAAGCATCTGTCACTGTGATTGATTTTACACCTTTGATATCAGAAATCTTCACCACATCAACGAATGGATTAGGATATACAGATACTGCATCTTTACTAACATTTCCTACTGCAAGGAACTGCTGATAATCGAGCGTATAATCTTCCGCCTGACCGTTACCCATCTGGCTGCATCCTGTGGTAAGTGCTGTGTGGATAGCCGTGCTGGCAAAATTGTACTTCACTCGCATACGTTTTTGGCCATACGCAACACCAGAAGGGATTGTGATATTTCCTGTAAGTACGACCGGGTTATCAGTTACCCCTGCTTTTCTCACCATAGTTGCTGTAGTATTGAAGTAAGATTCTCCGGCATCATCGAAGTCACCGTCACCGTTCCAATCGATAAATACAGACATAGCCCAACCATTCACAGGGTTTCCGTTTGTAGTTCCTGATACCGTGATAGGCAATGTAGTAACATTATCTTTCACCTCAAAAATAGTGGATGTGAAATCCTGATAATGCGCGAATGAACCAATAGTAGTTGCTGTAGGATCAGAACTGTTCGTTACGCCCGCAAAGTTTACAGATTTAATTGGCGCAATAGCCGTAGGCTGATTCGTTGTAAGCGCGCAATAAGTAATCACATTGTTCGTGGTGAAAGATACTTCCGTACAACCTGTCGCCTGTCCTACTGTATTCCAAGGAGACACAGAGGCGTAATAAGTACCGTTTGGCGCCAGGGTAATGTTCTGTGAAGTTCCTGTCACAGCAGCGTTGAAGACATCAGTTCCGCCAGGAGTAGTTCCCACTTTCAGATAATAATTTACTGCAGTCGGAGATTCATTCCATGAAATAGTGTTGGTTCCCGATGGCAGTACTGAACCGCTGGTAAGGTTGGTAAAGGTAGTACAAGCAGGTGCAGTACTTACGTTTTGCTGTGCAATGTTGATATCATCAACAAAAATATTTCCGTTAGCACTTCCTACAACCCACGCGCCAATACCGTAGGCTTGGCCGGGCTGCATCTTACCTGCAGGAATAGTAGCACTTTTAGTTTGACAAGTCGTAATCGCAGCGGCTCCCAATGCAGTTCCTGCTCCGATGTATTCCACGTTCCACTGGTTTGTTGCCGGCAGGTAGCTGAATAGGGCAACATAAAGCGTTCCGTTTGAGTTCGCGGCTTTTTTGTAATTAAAGCTTACATCTACCGCCTGTCCATTGTTCAGTTTGCCGAATTCTTCTTCAAGCACTTCTGTAAGGACCATCCAACCTGTTTGCGTCACTGTACCGTTTGTAGTGACCGCGCCAATCTGCAACTGTCCACCAAAATCTCCCGAACATGCAGCTGCGGAAGTGAAAGTACCGCCGCCAAATTGTGCGTACTGTCCTACATCAGTTGCATCCTCGAAATCAGCTAAGTGATTCAGCTGAGCCTGTGCGAAAAAGCTAAAAGCGATACCGCAAGAGAGTAATAATTTTTTCATAAAACTAATATTTAAATTTTTCTGTGGTAAATATAGGATAAATATGTGAAATAAAACATCCATGAATAAGTCGCAAAAGGTTAGCTTAGGCAGTAACTTTTATTCAACGGTTCAGGCTAAATGGCGACAATATCATTTTGTAGCTATTTAGGGCTTGATATAGGCTTCAGATAACGTCATCATCTTTAAATTTCCCCTAAAATCTTTATCTTTGTTAGCTATGGAAACCGAAACTCAGCCCAACGTATCTAAAGAGATTTTATTAAAAGCCTTCAATCATATGATGCTCGCGAAAGCCATGGCGGATATCTATGAAGAAAACCGGGCAATTGTACCTTACGTTCACAGTACCTCACGCGGACACGAAGCCATACAGCTTGCCACAGCCTATCAGCTTACAGCCGAGGATTGGGTTTCGCCGTACTATCGTGATGAAAGTCTTTTGATGGGCATAGGCTTTGAGCCGTACCGTTTGATGCTCCAACTTTTAGCTAAAGCCGACGACCCATTTTCAGGCGGCAGATCTTACTACTCACACCCTTCAAGTCTTGAAGAGAATCTACCGAAAATCATTCATCAAAGTTCGGCTACGGGGATGCAAGCGATACCTACAACAGGTATTGCGCAGGGTATTCAATATATTGAAGAATTTGGGCTTAAAGAATTTAAGCAAAATCCAGTTGTAATCTGCAGTTTGGGTGATAATTCGGTAACCGAAGGCGAAGTTTCGGAGGCTTTCCAGTTTGCGGCTCTTCACCAACTCCCGATCATCTTCTTGGTGCAGGATAACGAATGGGGAATCTCTGTTACAAAAGAAGAAGCCCGCACTGCGGATGCGTACGATTTCGTGGCGGGATTCACCGGTCTTGGCCGTATGCGTGTCGACGGAACCGATTTTGCGGCAAGTTTTGAAGCGATGAAAAATGCAGTAGAATTCGTGCGTGCAGAACGTAAACCGCTCGTAGTTTGTGCCAAAACAGTACTGATAGGCCATCATACTTCCGGTGTGCGGCGTGAATTTTACCGTCAGGAAGATGAATTGATCAATTGCCGCGCGAAAGATCCGGGTGATATTCTGAGAAAAAGTCTTCTTGAAATTGGGCTTGATGAAGCGACGCTGAACGAAATGGAAAAAACAGCACGTTCGGAAGCAGAAAATGCATTCCAAAATGCCCTCGCAGCACCGGATCCCTCACCGGAATCTGTGGAAGATTTTGTATTCGCACCCACTCCTATTACCGAAGAAAGCGGTACGCGCTCACCGCACGGCCAAGAAAAAATTGTGATGGTAGATGCAGCGATACACGCGATTCAGGAAATCATGAGAAAACATCCCGAAGCGTTACTTTACGGCCAGGATGTGGGCGAAAGAATCGGCGGCGTGTTCCGCGAAACGGTTACATTAGGACAAAAATTCGGTAAAAAACGGGTTTTTAATACACCCATCCAGGAAGCATATATCATCGGCTCTACTGTCGGGATGAGCGCTGTAGGACTTAAACCTATCGTAGAAGTTCAGTTTGCAGATTATATTTATCCAGGGATTAACCAATTGGTAACGGAAATTTCAAAATCGAGCTATTTAAGCAACGGAAAATTCCCCGTAAGCAATATCATCCGCGTGCCCATCGGCGCGTATGGCGGTGGCGGACCCTATCACAGTGGCAGTGTAGAAAGTATTCTTGCAAATATCAAAGGAATTAAAATCGCCTACCCAAGCAACGCTGCTGATTTTAAAGGATTGTTAAAAGCTGCTTATTATGATCCGAACCCTGTGATAATGCTTGAGCATAAAGGTCTGTACTGGAGCAAAGTGCCTGGAACTGAAGATGCAAAACGGGTTTCTCCCGCCGAAGATTACATCTTACCGTTCGGCAAAGCAGATATCACCGTGAAAGCTGAGGAGCAATGTATTCAGGAAGGACGCTCAATTGTTATCGTAACCTACGGAATGGGCGTTTATTGGGCCAAAGCCGCAGCGAAGAATTTTAACGGGCAAGTGGAAATCATTGATCTGCGGACACTGATTCCGCTGGATGAGAAACTGATTTTTGAACGCGTAAAAGCACACGGAAAATGCATCGTGCTTACGGAGGAACAGATCAATAATTCACTTGCAGAAGCACTCGCACACCGCATCTCGAAAAACTGTTTCCGATATCTCGACTTACCTGTGGAAGCAATCGGCGCGCGAAATGTTCCGGCGGTACCGATCAATTTGGTACTTGAGAAGGAGATGCTTCCGAATTCGGAGAAACTTTCTGATAAAATTCAGCAAATGCTTAGCGAATAAACGCGCACAGGAAAATTCAAACTATTAATTTCCAATTCTTATCTAAACTTCAGTAAAATGCCCGAAAATATTCAGCAAAAAATAGAGGCGCTGCGCAAAGAAATTCACCAGCACAACTACAGCTATTACACGCTGGATGAACCTACCATTTCAGATTTTGAATTTGACATGAAGCTCAAAGAGCTTCAGGATCTTGAAACACAGTTTCCACAATACTTTGATGCAAACTCGCCTACCCTTCGTGTGGGCGGCCAGGTGACGAAGGTATTTCCTACCGTTCAGCATCAGTTTCGGATGTATTCACTTGACAATTCTTATGATTTCAATGATTTGGATGAATGGGAAAAGCGTTTGCGCAGAACTCTTGATGTACCAAGCGAATTTGTTGCTGAACTAAAATATGACGGCGCCTCCATCTCAATCCTATACGAAAACGGAAAACTGAAGGAAGCCGTTACGCGCGGCGATGGTTTTCAAGGTGATGAAATCACTTCCAATGTCCGAACCATCTCGGCAATTCCCATGCAGTTGTACGGAGATTATCCTGAGCGCTTTTTCATGCGTGGTGAAATTTACCTTACCCATGAAAATTTTGACAAAATAAACGCGCGCCGCGCAGACGAAGGTCTCGATCCATTTATGAATCCGCGCAACACAGCTTCCGGAAGTCTTAAAATACAAGACTCTGCGGAAGTGCGCAAAAGAGGTTTGTCCGCCGCGATGTATCAGTTTGTAGCTGAAAAAACAGATGCGGAGACACATTGGGAACTGCTGCAAAAAGCCAAATCGTGGGGCTTCAGCATTTCAGGACAGGCGAAGCAGTGCAAAAACATTGAGGAAGTAAAAGAATTCATTAATCATTGGGAAGAAAATAGACATATTCTACCTTTCGACATTGACGGTATTGTGGTTAAAGTAAACAGCCTCGCGCAACAGCGCACGCTCGGTTATACGGCGAAGTCACCACGCTGGGCCACGGCCCACAAGTACAAAGCCGAAAAAGCCGAAACAGAATTACTGGCCGTAACCTATCAGGTCGGGCGAACAGGAGCCATCACACCAGTTGCCAACCTTAGCCCGGTTTTACTGGCCGGCACCGTTGTAAAACGCGCGAGTCTCCATAATGAGGATATTATCAGAAAACTTGACCTGCACCAAAACGATTTCGTGTATGTAGAAAAAGGTGGGGAAATCATTCCAAAAATTGTTGGGGTGAATTTATCGCGGCGCCAAGCTGATTCTGCTGAGATCCAATACATCCGGAACTGCCCGGAGTGCGGAACTGAACTAGTTCGCGTAGAAGATCAGGCCATCCATTTTTGCCCGAATGAACTTCACTGTCCGCCACAGGTGATTGGACGGATGATCCATTATGTATCGCGGAAAGCATTAAATATCGAGAACTTAGGAAGCGAAACAATTGAACAGCTCTACCGCGAAAAACTGATTGAAAACCCTGCGGATTTTTACGCATTGACCAAGGAACAGCTCCTCCCGCTTGAAAGAATGGCTGAAAAATCGGCCCAAAACATCATCAAAGGCATTGAAGATTCTAAAAAAGTGCCCTTCGAAAAGGTGCTTTTCGGCATTGGGATCAAGCATGTAGGTGAAACCGTGGCAAAGAAACTTGTCAAAAATTTCAACAGTATTAACGAGCTGATGAACACCAAAGTTGAAGAACTTGTTCAGGTGGAAGACATCGGCGTAAAGATTGCCGAAAGCATCACCGAATTCTTCCGGAATCCTGAAAATATCCTAATGATCGAGCGTCTGAAATCTTATGGTGTACAACTTGAAAAAACTTCAGGTTCCAGCGCGATGCTTAGCAATACGTTGCAGCACAAAACCTTTCTTTTCACAGGAAAACTTTCGCTCTTCACGCGTGAGGACGCTGAAGATATGGTGGAAAAACATGGCGGGAAAAACATTTCGGCTGTATCCAAAAACCTGAACTATCTGGTTGTTGGTGAAAAAGCAGGCAGCAAACTGAAGAAAGCCCAACAGATCGGCACAATCGAAATCATCGATGAGCAACAGTTTCTGGACCTTCTTGAAGTTTAAAATTTACATATTTAAAAAAAAATACCGCTGAAAATTCAGCGGTACTTTTTTAAATACAAATTATTAAAAACTCACGACGCGAACATCGATCCTTCTGTTCTGTGCTTTACACTCATCGGTATCATTGGCCTCACAAACCGGAAACAGTGGTCCGTAACCTTCCGTTTCGATTCTCTCACCTGCGATTCCCATTTCAAGAAGTTTCAGTTTAGCAGTCTGTGCTCTGAGGTTTGACAACTTAAGATTGGTATCAGCGTTTCCGGTGTCATCAGTATAACCACCCAATTTGATCTTTAAGGTTGGATAGTCATTCATAATCTCCGCCAAATTAGCCAGCGCAACATCAGCACCCGGCTTTAGGTCGCTGCTTCCGCTTACAAAATGCAGATTTTCAATCGTGTACCAATTGTTTGGGTTGAGAACGGCCTGATCCTGGAGTTTGATTCCGTTGTACATCGCGTAAAGCTGGCTGTTTTCACCCATTGCAATGGTTTTATTGGAAAGCTTTACCTCCTGAATTTCTCCAGTATCATACACAAAATCACCTTCATCATTCAGTTGACCACGAACTTCGGCAGGCTGTGAAACTACACCCGCATCCATACCGTTTGCGGTTTCAACTACCGCTACATTGCCAGTAGCAGCGTTTAAGGCTTCAATTTTCTCAAGACGGTTTTGGTCAATCTGGTCTTTGTGCATGATGGCTAAGGTAGGCGCAATAACAAGCGAAACAATAGACATCAACTTGATAAGGATGTTCATTGAAGGTCCGGAAGTATCTTTAAATGGATCACCTACCGTATCACCGGTCACCGAAGCTTTATGTGGCTCAGAACCTTTGTAGAAAGTCTCTCCATTGATGTCAACACCTTTTTCAAATGATTTTTTCGCATTGTCCCAAGCGCCACCGGCGTTGTTTTGGAACATTCCCATCAACACTCCGGAAACGGTGGCTCCTGCGAGGAAGCCTCCCAAAACCTCAGGTCCAAAGATGAAACCGACCAATAGTGGCGAAATAAGTGCAATAGCACCGGGAAGAAGCATTTTTCTGATCGAAGCATCGGTAGAGATCGCCACACACTTTTCATATTCTGGCGTCGCTTTTCCTTCCAGGATTCCCGGAATTTCGCGGAACTGACGGCGAACTTCCTCCACCATCGCCATCGCTGCTTCACCTACTGCTTTGATTGCCAGTGAAGAGAAGATAAACGGTATCATAGCGCCTACAAATAGTCCGGCCAACACGTCAGCTCTGTAAATATCGATACCATCAATACCTGCAATGCCTACGAATGCTGCAAAAAGCGCAAGCGCAGTAAGCGCTGCAGAAGCGATTGCGAAACCTTTTCCGGAAGCAGCCGTAGTATTGCCTACTGCGTCCAGAATATCTGTTTTTTCACGAACTTCCTTCGGTAATTCACTCATTTCGGCAATACCACCGGCGTTATCCGCGATTGGTCCGAATGCATCAATCGCAAGCTGCATCGCTGTGGTAGCCATCATCCCGGCTGCGGCGATCGCCACACCATAGAGTCCGGCACACAGATACGATCCGTAAATCCCGCCTGCCAAAACGATGATCGGTAAAAGTGTAGATTCCATCCCGACGGAAAGTCCACCGATAATGTTGGTCGCGTGGCCCGTAGAAGATTGTTTTACAATACTTTTCACCGGTCTTTTACCCATCGCGGTGTAATATTCGG
This sequence comes from Kaistella pullorum, assembly GCF_014837035.1. Classification (GTDB taxonomy): domain Bacteria; phylum Bacteroidota; class Bacteroidia; order Flavobacteriales; family Weeksellaceae; genus Kaistella; species Kaistella rhinocerotis. Next base: position 618,320 of record NZ_JACSPS010000002.1, read on the forward strand.
TAATGATACTCATCAGCGTTCCTACGACAAGACCTACGATTATAGCACCGAATACACCCATTTTGGTGAATTCATGTCCGCGAAGGCTCATGGTTTCCGGAAGCAAATAATTAACAAGGAAATAAGACGAAATCGCTGTGATAATGATACTTCCCCAATTTCCGAAATTCAGCGCGTTCTGAACCGGTGCCGTGTCTAATTCTGTAGTTTCGCTAATCTTCACGAACAGCGTTCCGATAATAGAGAATATAATCCCTGTTCCTGCGATTAGCATTGGCAAAAGTATTGGCGCGAAACCGCCAAACAAGTCCTGTGACATCGTCTCACGACCTAAAACCATTGTTGCCAGAACAGTCGCAACATAAGAACCGAATAAATCGGCGCCCATTCCGGCAACGTCACCTACGTTATCACCTACGTTATCTGCGATGGTAGCAGGGTTACGCGGGTCATCTTCAGGGATTCCTGCCTCTACTTTACCTACAAGGTCAGCACCTACGTCTGCGGCTTTAGTATAAATACCACCACCTACTCTGGCGAAAAGTGCGATAGATTCAGCGCCGAGTGAGAAACCGGTCAGGATTTCAATCGTCCTTTCCATTTCGTGCGAGTCTACAGCAGAGTTTGGCGCAAAGATTTGTTTAATGATGATATAAAGTGCGCCCAGACCTAAAACTGCAAGTCCCGCAACGCCCATTCCCATCACGGAACCTCCGGCAAATGATACTTTTAAAGCTTTAGAAAGTGAAGTTCGCGCAGCTTCCGCGGTACGGACGTTTGCTTTGGTGGCAATGTTCATCCCGATAAAACCCGCAAGTGCGGATAGGAATGCGCCAAAAACGAAAGCAAGACCGATGCTCCAGTGAGAATTGGCGTTTGATGCGCCCATCAGTGCGAGCAAAATAGCAACAACGATCACGAAGTACATCAGGATCTTGTACTCTGCTTTTAAGAAGGCCATCGCACCATCGGCAATGTGGCCACTGATCTCTTTCATTCGGTCGTTTCCGGCACTTTGTTTGCTTACCCAGGCACTTTGGGCAAACGTGTAAATCAGTCCAATAATCCCAAAAATGGGCACCAGCAGGAATAAATTCATAGTTTATTTGTTTTAATGTTAAGCTTTTGTTAATAAAAAACCGTTATCGAAAATACAATTTTTTTTTTAACTGGCACCTTTATAAAAAACAAAAGACAGGCTTAGAAACCTGTCTTTTATCGTGTTATTTTAAGTGTAATCTATCCACCAAACTTGCTCGCATAATCCTTTTGGGAAGCGGCAATAACTTTTTTTGCATGCTCAGCACCATAAACCTCCTGAATCCTGCATTTCGCCGGTTCGTCCGGAAGATTTTTGTATGTGAGGAAGTAATGCATCAGTCTCTTCACCTCCGCTTGTGGCAATTCAAGGATGTCACGGAAATGTCCGAAAGCATGGTCACCTTTCATTACAGCAACGATCTTATCATCGGCTTCACCTTTGTCAATCATCTTAAATCCACCGATTGGGATGGCTTCCATCAACATTCCACCAGCGTGGATATTGTGCGAGCTCAGCACGCAGATATCAAGCGGATCCAAATCACCCATCGTAACGTCTTCAGCACCGCTTTCAAGCGCAAGTTTCAAAACTTCGTCATGGCAATAGGTACGCGGAATAAAACCGTAAAGTGCAGGAATTATATTCGAAAACTGCTGCGGACGGTCAACTTTGAGATAACCGCTTTGTTTGTCAATTTCATATTTTATCGTGTCGCTTGGTACGATCTCTACGAAGACATTTACAACATCGGGCACCTCCGTTCCGGCTGAAATACCGTGCCAAGGATGTGCTTTAAAATTTGGTATCATTTCTTATTTTTAGTTTACTATTAAATGTTCTTTCCTTAATTCATCAATTGTGCGGGCCACAAAATCTTCACTGTTCATATAATTCATGAGGAAGATGGTCTTAAATTCATCCAACGTAGAATTTGCACCCAAATCCTCAAACGTTGTGCGCAACAAATGCAGGACGTTGCCTTTAGCACTGACCACATTTTTCCAGGTAGCCTTACTTATATAAAGCTGCTGGGAAGCATTATAATCAAATTCTTCCGTAATGCTTTTCTCAATCAGGAAAACGAATTCGTGCGGCGCGAGATTGCGGTCGAATTTTGTCACGAGGTTTGAAGGTTTCAGCCGTTCAAGAAAAAGCGTAATGCGTTCGTAAGCGTTCACGCGCTGTTCGGCACTGCCTTTTACGGTAAGCAGTTTGAGCTCCTTATTTTTCAGTTTGATATAGCTGAACACGAACTGCCGCATGAAAACCAAAAACGGAATCGCGAGCAGAAGAGCAAATACATACGGGAAATAAGGCCAATCAATCATTTCAAATATTGAGGTGGCAAAATTACTCAAAAAATAACCTCGATGAGCTAGAATGCACTAAATCTTTGAGACTTTGAAGATAATTTCGCGCTTGCCGTCACCCAATGACATTTTGCGCCGCTCCTCACTGCTGAAATTTTCGCGGTAATCAATACGTTCTACCTTAACTTCAGGTCTGCTGACACGTGCAGAAAAATCAAGACCATAGAGACGCTGCAGGTCTTTTTCGCCGTATAATTTAAGTTTTTCTTCTGCTGAATCTGCGCGGCTAGGCTCTTCGATGGTGAACGCCGAATCCGGATTCAAAAGTGACAGGAAAAATATCGTTCCAGACGGTTTCAGCACGCGGTAAAGCTCCGTGACGGCCTTTTCTTCATCGGGAACGTGACCCAAAACATGCGAACAGATGATATAGTCGAAGTGATTATGGGGGAATTTTATATCCGTGATGTCCATTTGCGTCCGCGCAAAATTCGGATTTAAATCAGCGTCGATATACTTTGGATTTGGTAAAAGCTTTTGCTTCAAAACTTCTTCCGGAGCAAAATGTAAAATATGAGGCGAATCCTGAAAGATTTCCGTCTCGTTTTTTAGATACAGATACAGAAGCCGCGTCCGTTCGAGCGAGCCACAGTTCGGACAGATTGCATTGTCGCGCGTTTCAAGTCCGTTGCCTTTGCTTAAAAATTTAGAAAAGGATTGTTCACAGCAAGGGCAATACACATTGTTGCCGGAAAGTGTGAGTGCTTTTAACTTCCGCAAACTGATGTGCAGCTGCAACCGAAGTTTCTCAGAAAATAATTGCTGGTAAATACTTTTAATCATCTCCTGATTTTATTTTTAAACAAAAAAGCCTTCCAAAAATAATAAAAATACTCCGTTTTGATGATTTCTTCCGCAGTGTAAGGCTGTTCCATCAAAATCCGGTGCTGATGTTTCTCGTAAAAGTCTTTTTTAAGTCCTGAAACGCCGAAGGATTTTTCAATCTCTCCTTCCGTGAATAACCATTCAAAAAACTCATTTTTTATTCCATGGTCGCCATACGGGAACGCGAAAAACAACTTATCGGCGCCTAAGGCTTTTAAAAATCTGTTTGTCGAGACAATTTCAATCTTTTGTTCACTGAAACTCAGCGTATTGAAATTGTGGTGCGTTTCGCTATGATTTCCGATGGTAAAACCGGCCTTTTTAAGTTCAATAATTTGGTTTTTAGAAAGATACGGTTGATGATCGTGTAAATATTGCTTAAAATCGATTCCAAGCAAATTTGCAATTTGATCTATTTCTGTCTCATTTTTGAGTTCCGAAACATTTTTAAATATTTGATTTTCATTAATTTTCAAATAATCGGCAGCCTTTGTCGAATTATAAGACGAATTTTTGATCTCGTTCAGCAACAGCGAGCGTTTGTGTGAAACGAACATCTTTTTATTATCGATGAAATCGGTTGTTACAAAAAATGTTGCATGAATTTTAAGCTCAGTTAAAAGTGGAAAAACGACGTCGTACACTTCGCGCATCCCGTCGTCGAATGAAAGGTGAAAATGTCTTGAAAATCCATTAGCTATTTCGATAGGAACACTTTCAAAATTCTGCGTGAAGAACTCAAGATCGGCGATGAAATCTTTTTCCGTCCTGAAATAAGTCAATTCTGAAAAGTGAGGTTTTAGCTCATCAGAAACCGCGTGGTAAAAAGGCAGCACGAGTTTTTGCCCGGTAATTTTAATTAGAAAATCCAGACTAATCGGCGCCGAAAGTGTCCTCATGATATGTTGCAGACTGTTTTTCACCTTAAAAATTTAGCTTTAAACAAATTTTTGAGCAGCGCGCTTCTGCTATGTTGAATTACAGGATAAGTCGTCATCACAGCGCCAAAGCTTTTAAAAAAAAGTTCGATTCCCCGAATATTTCCGCCCATGAAATCAAGCGCTTTGTCTGCAATGTTATTTTTCAAAAATTCATTGACTACAAAGGTTGAAGCATTTAAATTTTTAAAATTTTCATCATTGATCAACGCCAGTAGACCAAAGCTTTGGTCAGTTTCTGTTAAAACCGCCACCGAAACCAGTTTTTCACCCGCATACACATGACGGAAGTGAAGTTTGCTGGAATATTTCCGGAGAAATTGCACAAAACTTCTGATTTCATCTGTTTTATTCAAACCTTTAAAATGTGTTTGAATAAACTCAAAAGTTTCAATATCCGCCATTTTTGATGACATTTCCAAACCGGAAATCTTTTTGATATCTGATTTTCTTCCTTTTTTAAAACCTTTCCGCGAAAGAAAATCATAATCCTGCTTTGCAATCACATAATTTTTTCGTGTAGGCAATACGACGTCCAACGAATTTCTTTCGTTGAATGCATATGTTTGGACGGCGTAATTCTTTACCAATTTCCTGTAAAACAATAAATTAACTTGAGCATCATCATCTTTCCCAAAAATTCCGAGCTGTTGTATAAATAGCGGCATCGCAACGAATCTAAAACCGAACTTAACAGTCACCGGAACCGGCATTACGTATTCATAATCACCGCAAACCAGAAGTTCCCAGCGTTCGCAGTTTAGGTCGAGAACCGCCGGATCGGCATAAAAATTCTGCTGAAAAGAATTTTCGATGCAGCGAGAGTAAGCCATCAAATCTATGTCGGACCCGATCAATCTTTTAATCATAACATACTTTCGTCAGCAAAACTGAAATACGAATTCTGCGCTATTATCACATGATCGAGCAGCTGAATATTTAAAATCTTTCCGGCTTCAGCGATTTGCTTGGTAATCTTAACGTCTTCGGTGCTCGGCTTCAAATTGCCCGAAGGATGGTTATGAGCGATCACCAAAGCCGTGGCAAACTGGTCTATCGCTGCTTTAAACAAGATCCGCACGTCTACAACCGATTGATTGATACCGCCAGAAGAAAGTTGAGATTTTCCCAGTACGCGGTTATTTTGGTTTAAAAATATCGCCCAGAACTCTTCTGTCTGTAAATCTGACAAAAACGGACTCAACAGGAGAAATATATCATTACTTGATTTGATTTGAGTGCGCTCCGGAATTTCCTGCGCTGCGCGCCGCCGACCGATCTCGAGAGCTGCTGCAATAGAGATCGCTTTTGCCTCGCCGACACCTTTAAATTTCATAAGATCCGCAATCTGCAGCCGTGAAAGATGATGCCAATTGTTTTCCACACTTTGCAGAATCTTTCGCGCCAACTCTACTGCTGATTCGTCCCGGCTGCCGCTGCCCATGATGATTGCCAATAACTCCGCATCGGAAAGCGCATTTTTGCCTTTAAGCAAAAATTTTTCGCGCGGCCGGTCGTCTTCTGCAAGAAATTTAAGTGACATATTGGGTTATTTTGGCTAATTGAAACGGCTAACAGGTAAATCAAATTTAAATGATAAGACCGTCCTTCATCACCAGTTTTCTGTCTGTCGTATTGGCCAGATGGGTGTTGTGCGTTACGATTACAAAAGTCTGGTTGTATTTATCGCGGAGATCGAAAAAAAGCTGATGCAGGTCATCAGCATTTTTAGAATCCAGGTTTCCGGTGGGTTCATCGGCGAAGATAATCTTCGGCGAGTTTATCAAAGCGCGCGCAACTGCTGCACGCTGCGCTTCACCGCCAGACATTTCGCTCGGTTTATGATGAAGACGGTGAGCAATATTAAGATCTTCAAACAGTGAGTAGGCTTTATCGAGTGACTCGCGCTCATTTTTGCCGGATATCCGCGTTGGAAGCAAGACGTTTTCAAGCGCAGTGAATTCAGGTAAAAGCTGGTGAAACTGAAATACAAATCCAATATTTTCATTCCGGAACTTTGAAAGCTGACGGTCATTCATATTGATGAAAGATTTCTTGTCGAGTGCTAATTCGGTATTGAAGCCTTTCGGATTTGTGGACGTGTCCAATGTACCCAAAATCTGCAGAAGCGTAGATTTTCCCGCACCGGATTCGCCGACGATGGACACTACTTCTCCCTCCAAAATATGAAGGTCGACTCCTTTTAAAACCTCTAAATCGCCGTAAGATTTGTGGATATTCTTTGCTCTGATCATAGTTTCAAAAATAGTGAATTGATTTGATTATTAAACTAAAAAAACCTCCCAAAACGATTGGAAGGCTTTTTATAATGAAGAAAATTATTTTAGAGGAGCAGCGTAAGCGGTTGCTCCAAATACGTTTTCAATGTTTGCAGGAACTGAGCTCCGGTAACACCATCCACAACTCTGTGGTCGCATGCAAGCGAAAGTTTCATGGTGTTTCCTACAACGATCTGCCCGTTTTTCACCACCGGTTTTTCAACGATCGCACCCACGGAAAGAATCGCTGAATTTGGCTGATTGATGATTGAGGTAAATGTTTCGATACCAAACATCCCTAAATTTGAAACCGAGAATGTAGAACCTTCCATCTCGTTGGCTTTCAGGCCTTTCGATTTGGCACGGCCGGCCATATCTTTCACAGCGGCTGATATCTGGTTATAATTCATCTGATCTGTATTTTTCAAGACAGGAACCACTAAACCGTCCGGAATTGCCACTGCGACACCAATATTGATGTTCCCGTGATGAACAATCTTGTCTGAATGCCAAGTAGAGTTCACCTGCGGATGCTTTCTCAAAGCCATTGCGGTAGCTTTGATCACCATGTCATTGAATGAAATTTTGGTATCCGGCAATAAATTGATTTCCTTACGGGCCTCAATTGATTTATCCATGTCTACCTCTACGATGAGATAGTAATGCGGCGCGGTGAATTTACTTTCAGAAAGACGTTTTGCAATGATAGTTCTAACCTGCGAGTTTGGCGTCTCGGAGTCTTCACCCTGAATAAATGCAGGAGTAGCAGCTGCTTTAGCCTGTGGAGCGGCAGTTGAACTTTCCGTGCTTTGAGATTTTTGCGACTGTGCGTCAGCTTTAAATCCTTCAACATCTTTTTTCACGATCCTGCCATTTTCGCCAGAACCGGTAAGCGCGTTAACATCGATTCCTTTGTCTTCAGCAATCTTTCTGGCCAATGGTGAAATAGCAATACGATCCTGATTAGAAGTTGCTGCACCTGGAGCACTTTCTTCTTTGTCCTTAGCCAGTGCTTCAGATTTTTCGGGTGTTTTCGCTGCCGCCTTCGGTGCGCCCGAAGTAAATGCAGAGACATCAGTTCCCGCAGGTCCGATGATCGCCAAAACCGTGTCCACCGGATTTGCGCCGCCTTCTTCGGTTCCCACATAAAGCAGTGTTCCGTTGAATTCAGATTCAAAATCCTGCACGGCTTTATCAGTTTCAATCTCGGCAAGGATATCCCCTTCTTTCACGGTGTCACCTACATTCTTATGCCATTTTGAAACTTTTCCTTCCGTCATCGTATCCGAAAGCCTCGGCATCGTGATGATTTCTACGCCTTTTGGTAGCTCAGCATTTTGCGCCTGAGTTCCTGTTTCGTTTTCTACAGGCTTGGTAGTTTCTACGTCAGTTACGTTTTGTTCAGTTTTATTTTCTTCAGGAATACCTTCAGTTTCTTTTGCGTCAGCCGACTTTGCGGATCCTCCTTCTTTCAAGGATGAAATGTCCTCACCTTCTTTCCCGATTATGGCAAGCACGCTGTCAACCGGTGCCGAACCACCTTCCTGAGTGCCGATATATAACAAAGTTCCGTTGATCTCAGACTCGAAATCCTGAACCGCTTTATCAGTTTCTATTTCCGCAAGAATATCGCCTTCTTTCACGGCATCGCCCACTTTTTTGTGCCATTTTGCCACTTTTCCCTCCGTCATCGTATCAGAAAGGCGGGGCATTGCAATTACTTCTGCCATTTTATTCGTCTATTATAGTTTATAAAAATTTGATAATCAAACGACTACCAAATTATTTTTAAAAAATTATTTTTTGTTTTCGTAAAGATCAAGGAAAGGATAATCTTCCTGTGCATACACATACTCGTATACTTTTTCAGCAGACGGATACGGCGATTCTTCCATGAAATCTACGCACTCTTCCACGAATTCTTTAGATTTTTCGTCAAGAGCCGTCAATTCGTCCTCAGTGGCCCAGTTGTTCGAGAGAATTCGCTGCTTAACGATCTCAATTGGGTCATCTTTTTTATGTTCTGCCACTTCATCTTTGCTTCTGTACGGCTCTGCATCAGACATAGAGTGTCCTCTGTAACGGTAAGTTCTGGCTTCAATGAAGGTTGGTCCGTCACCACGGCGTGCTCTCTCGATGGCTTCATAAGCTGCTTCTGCCACTTTTTCAGGATCCATCGCATCTACCGGCAGACATGGCATTTCGTAACCTAAACCTAGTTTATAGATATCTTCATGGTTGGCAGTTCTTTTAACCGAAGTTCCCATCGCATATTGGTTGTTCTCTACCACGAAAACCACCGGAAGTTTCCAGTTCATCGCCATGTTGAAAGTTTCGTGAAGTGATCCCTGACGTGCAGCACCATCGCCGAAAAAGCAAATGTTCACGCCACCAGTTTCGAAATATTTATCTGCGAATGCAATACCGGCACCCAAAGGAATTTGTCCGCCCACGATACCGTGACCGCCATAAAATCTTTTTTCTTTACTAAAAATGTGCATTGATCCGCCCATTCCGCCTGATGTACCTGTTGCTTTACCACAAAGCTCAGCCAAAATTCTCTTTGGATCTACACCCATCGCCATGGGATGGATGTGGCAACGGTAAGCGGTAATCATGCTGTCTTTGGAAAGATCCATCGCATGTACGAAACCGGCCGGAATTGCTTCCTGGCCATTATATAAATGCAAAAAGCCTCTTATTTTCTGTTTAAGATAGAGAGAACGGCATTTGTCCTCAAACCTTCTCCACATCGTCATTTCTTCGTACCATTTTAGGTACACTTCTTTTGAAAATTCTTTCATGTTTAGTTGCAAATATTCCGCAAAAATACTAAAAAACTTTGTCTTAAGGCGAAGCATACGTTGAATAATTTTATGTCTTAAAAACTTTAAAAAGACCTATTTTTGAACAGATAATCATTAAAATGCCAAATACTAAAAACAGCACCGTCATCAATCTTTCGCGGTTTATCTCGAATTTTTTTAACCCGATTGTCTCACTGCTGATCTACTTTATCTACAGCAGCATTTATTTTTTCGAGCCGGGAAGCTCAGTGAGCCGGTTTATACCGATTCTACTGCTGATCATCCTTCCGATTGTCATCTGGCTGATCTGGAATGTAAAGAAAGGAAACTATACCAACCTGGATGTCTCAAACCGGCAGCAGCGCAAAGGTTTTTATTTCTTTATCAGCGGCGTGTTCTTCCCTTATTTGAGTTATGATTATTTGCGGAACGGTACCCTGGACCTGGTGATGCTTTTCCTGTTCATCCTGCTGCTGGCGCTGCAACTAAGTAACTACTTCGTGAAAAGTTCAATGCATACAGCCTTCAATGTTTATGTAGCGGCATTGTTTTTCTTTCGCGAACCTATTTTGGGTTTTGCCTGGCTTCTTATTGCCGCGTTGGTCGGAATCACGCGCGTTGTCCTTGGGCGGCATACCGTAAAGGAGGTCTGCATGGGCGCAACCATCGCGTCGTTGGTTTCTTTTATTTATCTTTATGCAGCAATCCAAAATTTTAATTTATGAAAATAAGCCAACTCACGCATAGTGAAGAAGTTCTGATGCAAATCATGTGGAAACTGAAATCTGCGCCGCTGAAAGAAATTTTAGCCGCGTATCCGGAGCCAAAACCGCATCAAAACACAGTCTCTACTTTCGTGAAGATTCTCACCGAAAAGAAATTTTTGTCTGTCATAAAAGAAGGACGGATCTTTAGGTATGAAGTGGCTGTACCGCGTACCTCTTACCGACTTTTCCTGCTGCAGAATCTGTTGGCCGGATATTTCGAAAATTCGGGTGACGAATTGATTAATACACTTACGGAAAAAGGACTTTGGGATTCGGAAGAAAGTTCCAATTTACCACAGGAAAAGGAGGTTAAAGAAGAAAATGCAGTGGGCGATTTCATCAACGAAATTACCGGTAAGAAAAAGCAGGACAAAAAAGAAAAGAAGAAAAAGAAGAAAAAAAATAAGTAAGACCGCCATATGCTGCGCAAGTTTAAAGATACTTACTACAAAATTGGTCAGGCCGTTGGGGAATTTCCGATGGTGCTGCTGATGGCATTTTTGGGTTCTGTCTCACTGATGTGTTTTGCCGAGCTCAATTTTGATGCACGGCCTGAAAACTTCTTTTACGTAAAATTCACGCTTGTGTCTGTGTTGGGTATCTCGATGATGTTCTCACTGAAGATGCTGGAACAAAGGATTGGCAAAACGGTTTTTCTGGAAATCTGCGGTGTATTGTTTTTAGTCTCGTTCTATTTTATCTTACCTCAAAAAGAAGAAGATTTCACGGAGAAATTCGCGTTTCTACTCATCCCTACTTTTGTTCTTTCACATCTATTTGTGTCTTTTGCAGCGTTCTTGAGCCGCGAAAAAGAGCTGAATTTTTGGCAGTATAACAAAAATCTGTTTATCAATATCTTCCTCACGGCTATATTCACAGGCGTACTTACTGGTGGCGTAGAACTGGCGGTCCTGGCCGTGGATAAATTATTTGATTTTAATTTTAATGATAAGATTTACCCGCAAATCTTCTATTTGCTGAGTATTTTCGGGAGTGCTTTGATTTTTGTGCTTTTCAGTCAGGGCGGTTTGCGGACGCTGGAAAAAGACGGGAGTTATCCGGAAATTTTAAAGTTTTTCACGCAATACATCCTCATTCCGCTGCTAATCATCTACGCCTTCATACTCTATTTTTATGCGGCCAAGATCGTTTTTAAATGGGAACTTCCGCGTGGTTGGGTGTCCTACCTCATTCTCGCCTACTCCATTGTTGGGATTTTTGCGCTGCTGATCGTGCATCCTTTGAAACAGAATTCGGCTAAATCCTGGGTGCGAATGTTTTCAAGAATCTTTTATTTCTCACTTTTTCCGCTGCTCTTCCTTCTGTTTGTAGCGATTTTCACACGCATCCTGGAGTATGGCTATACGGAGCCACGATATTTTGTACTTCTTCTCGCCGTGTGGCTTGGGTCCGTGGTTTTGTATTTTAACTTGGCGCAAAAACCAACAATTAAATATATTCCGGTTAGCCTTTTTGTCTTCGGAATATTTTCACTTACGGTTCCTTATTTAAATACATTTTCAGTGGCCAAAAGAAGTCAGCGGGCTGAATTTTCAAAAATTTTAATTGAAAATAATCTTCTGAAAGATCAAAAAATTGATTTCGGAACTAAAGTAACTGACAGCATTGCCGATGAAGTTTCAAATAAATTCATGTATTTAATGCAGCGCAGTGATTCGGCTTTTGTTGTTAATTTTTTGAGTGAAAAAGACCGGAGAGATATTTTTAAAGCCAAAAATCATCGACAATACGGCGGCTTGCGCGCACAGTTCAGCGATATAATTCCAACAAAAAACACAGTGCAAACGAACCGGCTTGAAATCTTTTCGCAAAATAAGATACGCGACATTTCGGGCTATGACTATATGTTCCGTCCGGAAGATTTTGACCAAAAAATGACTGTAAACGTCGGAAATGATATTTTCATCTTTGAAAACATTTCAAATGTTAAAGATCCAACATTCAAAATTACGCTGAACAACAATAAAAGTTGGGATTTGAAACCATTTCTTAATGGCAAAATAGCGGAGTATAAAGTGCGCAGCGGCCGTGTGGAACAGGAAGAAATTTCCGCAGAGAAACAATTGGGAGACTATACGGTGAAAGTTTATTTTAATAATATCATTGCTGAAAAAGAGCTTGTGCAGCGCATGTATTTCAATGTAGGATATATTCTGATTGCGAAATAAATATTTACATAAACAAAAAGCGGCTCTCCAGAGGAAAGCCGCCATATTTTTGTTGTAGAATGATCTTACCAGCTAGATCCGCCACGGTTTCCACCGCCGTAACCACCACCACCACGGTTTCCACCACCGTAACCGCCTCCACCACGATTGTTATCGAAGCTTCTTCTTGGCTTGTCTTCTCTTGGCTTAGCTTCAGAAACGTTAAGCTCCTTTCCGTCAAGTTCTTTTCCGTTAAGTGCTTCGATAGCGTTCTTGCCATCTTCGTCACCCATTTCTACGAAACCGAAACCTCTTGAACGGCCAGTTTCTCTGTCTGTAATGATTTTAGCCGAAGATACTTCGCCAAATTCTGAAAATAAATCCTGCAATGACTCTTCTCTTGTAGAGTAATTGATGTTTGAAACAAAAATGTTCATCATAAAAAAAAATTAAAAAAAATTAATACTTGTTGAAATTATAAAAGAAATTCAGCGATGATGAACATAGTGAATTCGGATATAAAAACGGCTGCAAGATACAATAAAAATTTATTAAACGCTTTTTTTTATACTTTTTATTCAACCGCGGTTCCGCGTGAAGCCTCAAGCAGCTTAAACCAATCTTCGCGCGAGAGCTCAGCGCGAAGTCCATTTGCCAGAGTTACCAATGTTTCAGCATTTGAAGTACCGATCACTGGAAGAATGCGGGCAGGATGTTTTAGTATAAATGCAAGTAACAGTTGGTTTTCGGTGGCGTTATATTTTGGAGCCAGTTCATTCAAAACCTTTTTAATGCGCAGATTCTGTTCTGAATTTTCTGAAAAGTAGTTCCCCATTACTGACCAGGCCATTGGACGTAGCTTTTTGAGCATAAGCTGATCTAATGTGCCATTGTAAAATGCTTTTGTTTCGTTAACCGAAACTTCGATCTGGTTGGTCACAAGCGGAAATTCACTGTCGAGAAGCTCGAACTGTGACGGTGAAAAATTAGAGACACCGAAATGCTTCACCTTTCCCTCTTTCTTTAATTTATCGAAGGTCGAAGCTATTTCTTGTGGGTTCATGAGGGGCGACGGCCGGTGCAGCAACAAAAGGTCAATATAATCTGTCCTTAAATTGCGTAGGCTGCTTTCAACAGATTTAAGTAGGTGTTCCGCCGAATAATTGTATGATTTTATTTTAAAGTCGCGGTTTGCGCAAGGCATTTCGATGCCACATTTCGTAATCAGCTGTACCGAATCGCGCGCAACCGAACAGTGCTGTAAAGTGTTTCCAAATAGCCTTTCACCGGTGTAGTCTCCATAAATATCGGCATGGTCAAAAGTGGTCAATCCCTGCGAAAGTGCAGTTTCTATCAAATGCTGCACCTGCTTTTCAGAATGATTCGCGCCCCAAATTCCCCAGCGCATGGTGCCGACTATCAATGGTGAAATTTGCATCAGTTTTTAAATTTATCTTCAAAAATAGGATTTTGAGGGTGAAGTTTAACATTCGAAGCATAAGGTTTTTAAGGGATATTATTAACTTTGAACAAACAATTTTACAATGAAGAAGATTTCTATTTTATTTTCAACCTTGCTTTCTGCTATCGCGTTTTCCCAGTTTGTAAGTCCGGGTACTGGCGTTACCTACAATCTGGCATCGCTTTCTGAAGCGGCTCCAACGGTTTTAGTGAACACAGGCACCGGTTATCAAATGGTTTCAGATATTACCATTTCTGCCGGTGATGCACTTTTAATGAATGAAGACACTACCCTAAAGATTGATGCCGGAATTCAGCTCAATATCGCAGGGAATTACGATACCACTGCTGCAAGTCTGTTGGTGACCGCTACCGATCCTGCCAATATTTTCAAAGGTATCCGCCTTGAGTCTACCGCAAATGTTATCATTAAAAATACCATTTTTGAATATGGCGGCGGCATACAGGCTTTGACAGGAAATTTCCTGATGGAAAATTCGACGGTTCGCTACTTTAAATCAGGACTTGTTACCGGTGCGTCTATTAATTTCTCAACCGGAAATCCAATTATCCGCAACTCCCAATTTATCGAAAACGAATTGCCGGCGGTGGGTTCGGGAGCAAATCAATCGGTTGCACTTGAATTTACCGGAAATTATCTGTACGGAAATACAAAAGGAAACACGAACCGCCCGCAGGTCAACATGGGCCCGAGCGGCACCGGAATAACGAAAGTACTGAACAACACCATCATCGGGGACAGAACGTTGACGCGCGTTGGCGGAGTGTCAGTTTCTACCCTGCTTGGTGTTGAAAACCATCCGGTGATTGAAGGTAACATCATTAAAGATAACCGATACGGAATTACGGTGACGGGAAACAATTCTTCCGGATCCATCTCGAACAATACGCTGATTGACAATAACACCGAAACCAACCCGATTAACGGCGGGAGCGGTATCTCACTTTCCGGCAGCGGCAGCCAGGTGATGGCGATCAAAATCGAGAAAAACATCATCCGCGGACATCTTTGGGGTATCACCATCATCAACACTGCGCGTGCAGATCTTGGCGGAGGTTCTCTTGGAAGTATTGGTCAGAATGTTTTCGCGAATAACGGAAACGGTGGACAGATCTATGCGCTTTACAATAACACACCGAACCCGATCAGTGCTGAAAACAACTGCTGGCGAGAAGGTGAACTTTCAACGGAAGCAATGGTAGAAGAAGTGATCTTCCATAACGCAGATGACCCCGCGAAAGGCTTGGTTGATTATAAACCGTTTTTATGTGCGGACCCATTAGCCATAGCAAATGCGACGCAGCTAATCGAGAAGATTTATCCGAATCCTAGTAATGGAAATTTTGTGGTAGATGCCTCCGCAAAAGGTGAAATCGTAATTTCAGATATGAGCGGACGAAAAATTTACGGCGGACCGGTTGCCAAAGGAACAAACAATGTTTCAGTAAACGCAAAAGCGGGTATCTACCTGCTGCAGCTTATCTCCGAAGGAAGAAGCCAAACAACTAAATTAATCATTAAATAATTGACATTCCTATTGATTTTTTTAAACTCATTCTGCCATTATCAGAATGAGTTTTTTATTTTTTGTAACCTTTCGCCTAAAAGGGTCGTATAATAGATTGCAGTCCTAAAGTGGACGTGTTACAGAAATAAGATGAGACAACTAAAAATTACAAAGCAGGTTACCAACCGGGAAACCGCCTCACTGGACAAGTATTTGCAGGAAATCGGTAAAGTAGACCTGATTACCGCGGATGAAGAGGTAGAGCTGGCCCAGAAGATTCGCGCAGGTGACCGCGTAGCACTTGAAAAACTGATTAAAGCCAACCTCCGATTTGTGGTTTCGGTTTCTAAGCAGTATCAAAATCAAGGCCTGTCGCTGCCCGATCTAATCAATGAAGGAAATCTCGGCCTTATGAAGGCTGCAAAAAGATATGATGAAACCAGAGGTTTTAAATTTATTTCTTACGCCGTTTGGTGGATTCGTCAGTCGATTCTGCAGGCATTGGCAGAACAGTCGAGAATTGTAAGACTTCCTTTGAACAAAATTGGTTCCATCAACAAAATCAACAAAGCTTACGCACACCTTGAGCAGGAAAATGAGCGACCACCGTCGCCGGAAGAATTGGCAGAGGTTCTTGATATGAGTGAGGACGACATCAAGGAATCGATGAAAAACTCCGGCCGTCACCTGTCTATGGATGCGCCGCTTGTAGAAGGTGAAGATTCTAACCTTTATGACGTCTTACGTTCAGGCGAATCACCAAGTCCTGATAAGGAACTGATGCTCGAATCACTTCAGATTGAAATCGAAAGAGCATTGCAGACACTTACTCCACGCGAGGCCGACCTTGTAAGACTTTATTTTGGTCTGAATGGTAAGCATCCGATGACATTGGAAGAAATTGGCGAAACTTTTGACCTGACAAGAGAAAGAGTTCGTCAGATAAAGGAAAAAGCCATTAAAAGACTGAAACACAATACCAGAAGCAAGATTCTGAAATCTTATTTAGGTAAATAATTCAGTACCACTCATTATAAAAGGAACTCAAACTCGAGTTCCTTTTTTTATGATGTCTGAAAATTTTTCTTCGCCAGTTCCTTCCGTACGCGGCTTAAACTTTCCGGCGTAATTCCAAGATAAGAAGCCACCATCCATTGTGGAACGCGCTGCAGGATATCCGGGTACATCCGGATAAAATCCAGATAACGCTCTTCGGCAGTATCAGAAAGCAGCGAGTTGACGCGGTTCTGCAGATTGCGGATGTGCTTCTGCAACAACAAATCATTATTTTCAGAGGTGTTTGGGAAATGTAGATTGATGTTCGTGAAGAAATCGGCGTCCAGAAGCAGCACTTGGCTCTCCTCTACTGCTTCTATGTAATAATCGGATTTTTCATTGAAATGAAGCGAGCTGCGGTCTGAAATCAGCCACTTCTCAGGCGCAAACTGAATGATGTGTTCCTTGCCGTTCCTGTCGATTGAGTACATCCTCAGCAAGCCTTTTTCGACAAAATAAGTTCCTTTACAAACTTCGCCGGCGCGCAGCAAAAATTCATTTTTACTGACGGTCATCGGCACATAAAACGAACTGCATAAATTTCCTGCGTCACCCGGCAACTGCAAAACGTCCGACAGGTAAGCTTTAATATTTTCCATCTGTAATTGTCGGTGCTAAATTCCGCTGGTGGTAATGCCCTGATGAGACATATGGTTTATCGCCTTTCCATCTTTGAGCACGATAAGTTGCGGACTTTGGTGCACAACATTAAGGTCACTTTCGATCCTGTTTGATATAGGGCGGTATTCCAGCAAATCTAAAAAATAATAGGAAACATCACCGTCATTTTGCTGTACCTCTCTTTCGAAATTTTTCAGAACCATCTTGCTGATATGGCAGCGTGTCGAATGCTTAAAAATAGCCACTTTACGTTCTGAAGATTCCGATATTGCTTTGTCCAAATCGCTCTCAGATTCGATATATTTCCAAAAATCGGGTGCTGACTCCGGGCTGGCAGATTTGCCTAAAATTTTATCTAAAAAACTCATACTCCAAATTGTTTAAGATGATGATTAATATGTTTGTACTGCAGAAAAGCCCAGTCGCAGCTTGTCATTTCGCCGAAAAGAGCATGCCTGCGAAGCAAAGTATCTGCTTGTAAGGAGCTCAGAAACTCCTCGAAAGTTGCGAGAAAATCTGCCTTTGTACTCTCAAAATTACAATTTTCTTTTAATTTCACCACCTCAAACGTGGGCATATTCGGCGGAATACCGTGATTACATACTTTCATTGTCAGTTTGGTGCAAATTCCCACAGTTTTAAAGACTAAATTGGTTTCGGGTAGCACAATTTTAGTCAAACCCACCTGCAGGATTTTATCGCAATGGCCGACCATCTGTGCGCTGCTCATTCGTCCCCATTTTCGCGGCGAATGTTCATTGAGTTGGTTTAACCTGCGTTTTAGTTCGGAGACATCTTCAGGATTGCTCAAACTTCTTCTCATGTCCAGCCTTTCTCCTTCATTAGTGCCGATATCTGCGCAAAATGATGGTCACAGTGCCACGCATAAAATGCCAGAATCTCGCGCAGTGCCACATTTCTGTTCATTTCTGGATGGAAGAAAGTGCGGTCGAATTCACGGTTGGTCATCGATTTCATAAGGTGTGCCCATCGGCAGTGCAAACCTTCAAGCAGGGTTAATGCTGCTTTTATGGGTTCGTTCCGACTGTCCTGCAATTCGGCCCATTTGGCTTCGTCATAGGTTTTTATTGTAGGATTATCCTCTGTCAGCGCCCATTTAAACCTACAAAAACTTTGCATGTGGCTGTCTGCAAGATGATTGATAAGCTGCTTGACGGTCCAGCCGCCACTGCGGTATTGCGTATCAAGCATATCATCTGAAAAAGTTTTTAAAGTACATCTAAGTTTATCCGGAAACTTTCTGATGGTATCAATGTGCCCTTCCAGTTCTGGGTCCGAAACCTTTTCGGGCGCGCTGTATCTTCCGAGCGGATATTTTTTATTTTCTAAAGGATCCATGATTATGAGTATTGTGGCCGTTTTGTCGCAATTTGAATGATGGCTGAACATTTGCCATTAAGCATTTGTAAATTTTAATTTCAAAAACAAAAGCTGTTCCAGCATAATAAAAATATTAAAGTATGAAAAAAGCACTGATCATCGTGGATGTACAAAACGATTTTTGCGAAGGTGGCGCATTGGCAGTTCCGGGCGCAAATGAAGTGATTCCGTACATCAACCTGCTAATGGAAGAAAACGAATACGACCAGATTGTCCTGACACAAGACTTTCATCCCGCAAACCATAAAAGTTTTGCCTCAAATAATGGCCGAAAAGTTGGCGAAACCATCACGCTGAACGGAATTCCTCAGTTTATGTGGCCAGACCATTGTGTACAGGGCAGTTTCGGTGCCGAATTTCACAAAGACCTCAACATCAGCAAAGCGACCCACGTCATTCAGAAGGGGAAAAACAGTGACGTAGACAGCTACAGTGGTTTTCAGGATAACAACCATTTCGTAAAAACCGGTCTTGATGATTATTTAAAGTATCATGATATCCAATTGGTCGAAGTTGTAGGGCTCGCCTTGGATTACTGTGTGAAATTTACCTGTCTTGATGCCGTTCAACTTGGATATATCACTTGTCTGCATTTTAACGGGACGCGCGCGGTGAACGTGAAACCAGAAAACGGGCGTGATGCGATCTATGAAATGCTGCAGAATTCGGTGACGGTTCTTGGCTAGATAAAAAACTCCGCTGAAATCGCGGAGTTTTTTATTTTTAAAATTCAAATATAAAACCGAAATACGGTAACGGTGTGGAGCGGTCTGCCGTTCCGGTTTCGAGCAGATAATACTGCTGGTCCGGTGATGCCTCAGGGTTTGCAATAATCCCGTTATTCTGGTTGTCACGCTGCAGATTTACTACCGGCAAACCGCTCGGACTTGTAGATCCATACGCATTCACCACGTCAACATAGGCCGTAAGCTGCCATTTTTTGAAAATCCATTTCTTTTCGCCGCGAAGGTCAAGCTGATGTGACAGATTGCCGCGCGCTGAATTCAATAGTGCGAAATTCTGAACGGGTCCGTTCGCGATGTTCCAAATATTCACCAAAGCGCTGCGCTGCAGGTCATACGGCGTCTCCGGAAGCCCGGACTGAAGGCGGAAACGTGCGCCGACGTTCCAGTTGCGGCCAAAATATTTCCCGGTTGTCAGCGTAAGGATGTGACGTGAATCCCAGCTTGATGGCAGAAGGCTTCCGGCCGAATCTGAAAACTGAGAATAGCCGAAAGTATAGGCCATGATTCCGTAGAAGTCGCTCGCCGTACGCTTTTGGGCCAGGAATTCAATTCCATACGTCTCACCAAAACCACGCGAATCCAGCGGCTCACTACCCACGATTCCAAAATCACCGCCAACATTGGCCAATGAGATCTGGTTCCGCAATGAGAACGGATAATTTTTGTATTTTTTGTAGTAGCCCTCGAGCGTTAGTCGCAGATTATTTGCTCCGTTGTATTCGAGACCGGCAACAAGATGTGAGTTTTTGATGTATTCTAGGGTATTTTTATTAAGAAATGCATCATTCAGGTTAAAGCCAAGTGCAGTATACGCTGGTAACTGGTAATAGATGCCCGTATTAAAATTAAAAACCAATCTTTCTGCGAAACGGTAGCTTAGCGAAAGACGCGGCGAAAACTGCTCGAGCGGATTCTGTGTTTTATCTGAATAGTTGCTTGCATCCAAACGTACACCCGCAGACAACTGCAATCGGTTATCGAAAAATTTCCGGGCAGACTGCAGGTAAAAACCATACTGAATCAAATCGAGATCAGATGTAACCACGTCGTAATTTACTGCGCTTTGCGTCACACCTTTAGCTATCGAATTATTATAATAGTTGGCAAAATTAATATTTGCTCCGCTGCTGAACTGATAATCGCTCAAAGTAAAGTTCCGGTCCACACGCAGTTTGTTCTCGCTTTCCTGCGACTTATAATCGAAAAGTAAATTTTCGGGCGTTTCAATATTACGATAGTATTTCGTTGCCCGGTTATCAAGCATATTGCGGCTCCACGTGAAGAGCCAGTTTCCGTTTTCAGCGAGGTGGCGGTAGCCTGCTCCTACCGTATAATTCCACTGTGGTGAAACCGGCAGGCGGTCTATTAAAGTCAAATTATTTAAAGTGGGTTCCGCTTCATCATTAAATTTAAAACTATCCTTAGCTCCAATTCCAAGTACATAAAATTCGTCACCGGACTCGAACTTTTTTGAAACTTTAAAGGTCGCATCATAATAACTTGGCAGGAACGGTAAACCGATTGCTTTGAAAAGCAATTGGAGATTCGATTTCCGAACACTGAAAAGTCCGCTCCACGATTGGTCCTTTGACAGAGGTCCGTCTGCCATCAGCTGCATATCATCCAGACCCAAAACCGCTTTATAACCCAACTTATCTTTACGCGCCTGTTTTAAATTAAATTCAAAAAGCGAAGACAGCACACCGTTTCTTGCCGCCGGGAAGGCTCCGCTGTAAAAATCGACATCTTTTATAAAATCAACAGTGATGATGCCGCGCGGTCCACCACTCGCGCCCTGTGTCTGGAAGTGATTGATTACCGGAACTTCGATTCCGTCGATGTAGAATTTGTTTTCAGCTGAACTTCCACCGCGAATGAAAAGGTCATTACGAAAGGTCGCCGTGCTGCCCACACCCGGAAAACTTAAGATAGCTTTCGATACATCACGGTTCGAACCCGCGTTTTTCTGCACTTCCTCACTCGTTATATTCCTAAGTGACAGCGGGCTCTCCGCCGTTGTTTTATAAGTTTTCCGCACCAGCGTAACTTCCTGAATTTCGGCGGCCTCTTTTATTAAACCCACCGAAAATGTAAGGTTTTGATTTGGGACTACATTAATTTCATTCAGAAAACTCCTGGTGTAGCCCGGCGCACTGATTTCGAAGGTATATGTACCGGAAGATATTTCAGATACAACGATGTTTCCTGACGCGGACGGATAAATTTGGTCCTGCCCAACGATTTTGGCTTCTGCCGATAGCGGTTTCCGGCTGAATTCATCAAAAACATTGATGTTTATGCTTCCGACCTGCCCAAACAGTTGCGCTGAAAGAATTGTGAAAACGACGAGAAAGGTGTTTTTCATGATTTAAAATAAATAAGGTGCAAATTTACGATAAGCGCCCCTTTTTGAGGGACGCTTTCGTAACAATTAACTAAAAATAAACTATGGCAAAAGTACCTTATCCAGCACATGTATGATACCGTTGGTGCACTGTACATCGGTAGCAATCACGTTTGACACGCGGTTGTTCGCATCGGTAATTTTCACGCCACCGTTTGTGGTGATCTTAAATGTCCCACCCTGGAAGGTATTCACGGTCATGTTATTGGTAATGTCTGTTGAAGCGACATTCGCACCGGCTACTACGTGGTATTTCAACACGTTTTCAAGCGTTAGAGCAGGAATTGCGCCCAGTCCTGAAAGGCCAAGTTCGGAAAGCAACGATCCGAAAGCATTATTGGTAGGTGCAAAAACGGTAAACGGAGAATTTGAAGTTCCGCTTAGAATACTTACAAAATTCGGTTGGTCCGGTCTTGTCAGTGCAGTAACTAAAGTTGAAAAGTTAGGGTTCGCCGTCGCATGCGTGACGATAGTAGGTAAACCGATTACTTTGTCTACTTTGTGAATCACGCCGTTGCTTGCGCTGATGTCTGTCTTCACCACGTTAGACATCCCGTTAATCTTTACACCAGAAGCTGTGTTGATGTACATGCTCAGGTTTTTGGTTGCCGAGGCACTGCCTTTTGCGAGCGTGGAAACATAACCGGTAGTAACCTCTGAGGCCATTACTTTGGTGGACAGTACGTGGTTCAGCAGAATTTCTTTCAATGCCGCAGTAGGCACATCGTTCAGACTTGCGTAACCGTTTTCAGCTAAAAATGCAGAGAATGCCGCGTTACCGGGCGCAAAAACCGTGAAAGAACCGGATGTGCTGAGGGTTGCGGCAAGACCAGCTTTGTCAATAGCGGCTTTAAGATTTGAGAAATCGGCGTCACGCGAGGCCAGTTCATAAATGGAGTTGCCCATTACCATTTCATCATCGCGGTTTTCTTCGCAGGACATCGCGAGCATCCCAAAGAAAAGGAGCAGCGCGGAAAATTTGAATAAATTTTTCATAATAAACTATTTTTTTGTGGGGTTCATTAGACAAAAATCATGCTAAAAAAATAAGTTTAGTATAACATTTTACTATTTAAGTTATAGATGAATTTATATAACCGGTGATTGTGAAAACTTAAGGCTAATATTTAATAAGGAAAGCTTTTAAATGCATCTTTTATCTAAGTAGTCTAAAACACTGAGGCCGGATAAATTCCGGCCTCATTTACATTATCTCTTATCTAAAAGAATTAGAACAAATTTTCATCCACAAAATTCGGTAATGTGACTTTCAGTTTTGGTTCTGCTTCCATCGCTCTTTTGATCGCAAAAACAGCGCCCTCATTCCGTGCCCAACTGCGACGCGAAATTCCGTTGTTTACATCCCAAAAAAGCATGGACTTCAGTCTTCGGTCAGCATCACCGCTGCCATCGAGCAGCATACCGAAGCCACCATTGATCACTTCGCCCCAGCCCACACCGCCGCCATTGTGAATTGAAACCCAGGTCGCACCACGGAAACTGTCGCCAATCACATTGTGAATCGCCATATCGGCGGTAAACCTGGAACCGTCATAAATATTGGAAGTTTCTCTGTACGGCGAATCTGTGCCCGAAACATCATGATGATCTCTGCCCAAAACAACCGGACCGATTTCTCCCGCCGCAATTGCTTTGTTGAAAGCTTCCGCAATTTTCATCCGTCCTTCGGCGTCAGCGTAAAGAATTCTCGCCTGTGAGCCAACAACCAAATTGTTCGCCTGAGCACCCTTTATCCACTGGATATTATCTTTCATCTGCTGCTGAATCTCTTCAGGAGAATTCTTGATCATTTCCTCCAAAACATTGCAGGCAATCTCGTCGGTTTTCTGTAAATCTTCAGATTTACCACTTGTGCAGACCCAGCGGAACGGCCCAAAACCATAATCGAAACACATAGGCCCCATAATATCCTGAACATAACTCGGATATTTAAATTCCCGGCCCAATGTGGGGTTTTCAGCCATTACATCAGCGCCGGCTCTGGATGCTTCGAGTAAAAAGGCGTTTCCGTAATCGAAGAAATAGGTTCCCTTCTCCGTATGTCTGTTGATAGCCGCAGCGTGTCTTCGCAATGTCTGCTGAACTTTTTCTTTAAATAAATCCGGATCTTCTGCCATCATCTGATTTGATTCCTCAAATGACTGCCCCACCGGATAATAACCGCCCGCCCACGGATTGTGAAGCGAAGTCTGGTCTGAACCGATGTCGATCCTTAAATTTTCAGCAGCAAATTTTTCCCAAACATCAACGATATTTCCAAGATAGGCCAGTGAAACAATCTCCTTAGCGTCTTGCGCTTTTTTCACCCTTTCGACCAGTTCATCAAGGTTTTCGTGGATTTCGTTGACCCATTTTTGGTCGTGACGGATTTTTGTAATCTTTGGATTCACCTCTGCGATTACTGTGATGCAGCCCGCGATATTTCCGGCCTTGGGCTGCGCGCCCGACATCCCACCTAAGCCTGAAGTAACGAATAAGCCGCCTTTAGGTTGTCTTTTGATTTTCCTGAATGCATTGAGAACCGTAATCGTCGTACCGTGCACAATTCCCTGCGGACCGATGTACATGTATGATCCGGCAGTCATCTGTCCGTATTGCGTCACGCCAAGTGCATTGAATTTTTCCCAGTCGTCAGGTTTAGAATAATTCGGAATCATCATTCCGTTGGTAACCACTACTCTCGGCGCATCTTTGTGCGAAGGAAATAATCCCATCGGATGTCCGGAATACATGGTCAAAGTCTGTTCGTCGGTCATTTCCGACAGGTATTTCATCGTCAGTAAATATTGCGCCCAATTAGAAAAAACAGCGCCATTACCACCATAAGTTATCAGTTCGTGCGGATGTTGCGCCACAGCATAATCCAGGTTATTCTGTATCATCAGCATGATGGCTTTCGCCTGCTCGGATTTTCCCGGATATTCTGAAATGGGCCGCGCTTTCATTTCATAATCCGGTCGGAAACGGTACATGTATATCCGGCCATATTTTTCAAGTTCCGCCCGGAATTCGGGCAAGAGTTCAGCGTGAAATTTAGGCTCAAAATACCGCAACGCGTTTTTCAGGGCGAGTTTCTTTTCTTCGCTGTTTAAAATTTCTTTACGTTTCGGCGCGTGATTAATTGAGGTATCGTAAGGTTTTGGCTGTGGAAGTTCGGCGGGAATACCCTGTGAGATTTGGTCCTGAAAAGTCATAGGCAGTCTTTTTACTTAAGCTTTTGATGTGCAGCTTCAAAAATAAGCATAAAAAAATCCCGCACAAGGCGGGAAAGTCAATTCAGTTGGTAAATCTATCCTAGTATATCGTCATTTTCAGATTCGTGATCGTCTGCATTGTCGCTCAGGCTGTAGAAATCGTTCTCTTCATCTTCAGGACCTACGCCATCCATCACTACGCCCTCTTCATCTTCCGGCAACGGAACGTCCAGAATATCACCGACATCGGTAACGGGTGTAGTTTCATCTAAAATCGGGTTGCCGTCACCATCGATCGGTACGTGTTCTTCCTGATTAAATATATCATTCTCAGGACTGTAATCCATCTCGCGGAGCTTCTGATCCTGTTCGTTCTTATTATTTTCGGGTGCCATAATTTTTATTTTTTTAAGTTAAATTTTTACATCTCCTCGCCGAGTTGCTGGTTTTTGTTGTGCTGCCACGCGTCATCGTACGCTTTCTTTTGGTTCTCCCAGGCTTCGGGCGGCACAGCATTTTCTGCGTTCTTTACAAAATTTTCCTGCGTAAGTTCCGGGTTTCGGACATCTTTGATGCGTATTTCCGAATTTTCAACTGCCTGTTGCTGTTCGTTCTTTGCTTCGTTATCATTCAGATTTTTATCTACATTGGCAAAATCCTGTGATTTTTTGAAATTATTATTGTCCATTTTATTGAGGTTTTGTGATTTAATGCCATTAATCCAAATTGCATTCCTAAACATGGAAATCCTTTAAATTAATTAGAGATCGCCCACATTTTTTACGTCGCTAGATAACCATAAAAACTAAGTCTTGACTGAAATTGTTTGATTTTATTTTTTAAATTTGCCCACACTGTTACTATGGAAAAAAACACGAAAACCGCGCCTGCAAAAGGCGTTTCACAAAGCAAGACACTTTCCCGGCCACGCATATTTTTTGGAGTGTTGTTCCTGCTCATCTCGGTGGTCCTCACCTTCTCATTTATTTCTTACCTGATGAGCTGGCGCGCAGACCAAAGTCAGGCCGGAACAATGCTTGACAAAACGGTAAAATCCTCAAATATTTTTGGCAAAGCCGGCGATTGGTTAGGTAACCTGTTTATTTTTGAAAGCATCGGTCTCGCTGCCTTTATCGTGGCATTTCTTTATCTGGTTTTCGGACTCATCATCCTTAAAAAGAATTATTTCAAGCCATGGAAAACCATTGGCCACTCACTTTTTTTCATCTGCTGGCTGCCCATTTTTCTTGGTGCCGTAACGCGCGGCGAAGGCGTTCTGAGTGGCGTTTACGGCTACCAAATCATGGAATTCCTGAATTCGGTGATTGGCACTGCCGGACTTTGGTTGGTACTTGTAGTAAGTATCGGGCTGTATTTTATACTTGAATTTAATTTAAATCCAAATAATGTAAAATCGAAGCTTGACGATCTGAATGCCAATACCGTTGGCCGTGTAAAAGCGATGATGCCGAAATCTGCCGAAAAGTTCGAAGCCGATCAGGAACTCGAAAATGCAGACGAACTGGATTTGGAAGCGGCCGAAATGGTTGCAGCCTCAACTCCCGTGGTGCCTGTGACGCCAACACCTGTGGTGATTAAAGATTTTCCGCCTGTAGAGATCAGCAACGATTTTGAAACAATTAAAACACCAAACGAAACTTCATTTGACGCCGGTCCCATGCAGGCGGTGGATGGAAAAATAAACCTTACAGGCGATGATGACATCAATTTTAAGGTAGAAGTGGCGCAAACACATGATGTTTTGGATGATCACGACAAAAAATCGAACGAACTTGTAGAAAAACATGGTTTGTACGACCATAAACTTGATTTAGCCAACTTCCAGATGCCGCCAATCGATCTTTTAAGAGATTATGGCAACGAAGAAATTGCGATTAACCGCGACGAACTCGAGGAAAATAAAAATAAGATCGTCGGTTTGCTTAAAAACTTCAATGTAGGAATTGCTGAGATCAAAGCGACCGTAGGACCAACGGTTACACTTTACGAGATTGTTCCTGAAGCCGGAATCCGCGTAGCTTCAATCAAAAAACTTCAGGACGATATCGCACTGAATCTTTCGGCTTTGGGAATCAGGATTATTGCGCCAATGCCTGGAAAAGGGACAATCGGTATTGAGGTTCCACGAAAAAATCCGTCGATGGTTTCTATGCGAAGCGTTATTTCATCACAAAAATTCCAGAATTCGGATATGGATTTGCCGGTGGTTTTCGGGAAAACGATCTCGAACGAAATCTTCATGGCGGATCTCTCCAAAATGCCTCACCTTCTCATGGCAGGTGCAACCGGCCAGGGTAAATCGGTGGGTATCAACGCGATCCTTACTTCCCTACTCTACAAGAAACACCCGAGCGAACTGAAATTCGTGATGGTGGATCCAAAAAAAGTAGAACTTTCACTCTATTCAAAAATCGAAAGACACTATCTTGCGAAACTACCGGATGGCGATGATGCAATCATCACTGATACGCACAAAGTGATCAATACATTAAACTCGCTATGTGTGGAAATGGACCAGCGTTATGATTTGCTTAAAAATGCCTTCTGTAAAAACTTAAAGGAGTACAACAAGAAGTTCAGCGAGAGAAAACTAAACCCGGAAAACGGGCACCGATACCTGCCGTACATTGTTTTGGTTGTTGACGAATTTGCGGATTTGATCATGACGGCCGGAAAAGAAGTGGAACTGCCGATCGCCAGACTTGCACAGCTTGCAAGAGCTGTAGGTATCCACCTGATCGTGGCAACGCAAAGGCCGTCAGTGAACGTAATAACCGGAATGATTAAAGCAAACTTCCCTGCAAGAGCGGCCTTCCGTGTGATTTCCAGCGTGGATTCAAGAACTATCTTAGATTCACCGGGAGCAGACCAGCTCATCGGTAAGGGTGATATGTTATACTTCAACGGAAACGAGATCCTGAGATTGCAGTGCGCCTTCGTAGATACACCGGAAGTAGAGAAAATCGCCGAATTCATTGGCGAACAGAAGGGTTATTCTAGTGCATTTATGCTGCCGGAATATTCAGGAGAAGACACTACTTCAACAGTTGGCGCATTTGATCCGAATGAAAAAGACGCCCTTTTCGAGGATGCCGCGCGTATCATCGTTTCTACGCAGCAGGGTTCTACTTCAATGCTTCAACGTCAACTGAAACTGGGCTATAACCGCGCCGGCAGAATTATGGATCAGCTGGAAGCGAGCGGCATCGTAGGTGGGTTTAATGGCGCAAAAGCACGTGAAGTGCAGATCAGCGACCTCAATTCGTTGGAACAGTTTTTGGAAGAGTTGCGCAAATAAATTTAAATCTTAAACGTAAGTTTAACTTTATTTAATTAATTCAATCCAAAAACAAAATAAAAGAATGAAAAGCCTATTTAGAAATATTACACTCGCGCTGTTCACGGTTGCCACTGCTGCAACTTTTTCAGCACAGAAGATAGACGCAAAAGCAAAAAACCTACTCGATGCTGTAGCCAAAACGTACAAAACGAAAAATAACGTTTATTTTAAATTTGTTTACGGAACAGGAACCGGAAAAACCGTTACCAAGACTGAACCAGGGATCTTCTACTCTGCCGGGGACCGCTATAAACTGAAGATCATGGGAACGGAGCAGCTTTATGACGGAAATAAAATCTACAACGTCTCTGCGGAAGACCAGGAAGTTACCATCGCAAAACCTTCGGGCTCAGAACAAATATTCTCACCTTTAACCTATATTGAAGAATATAAAAAAGGCTACAATGTGCAGTACTTAGGTAAAATAAAGGTGAATGGAGTGCTTGCAGACCGAATAAAACTTACCCCAACCACGAACAACGGCATCAAAGAGGTCAACATATTTGTGAACGCTGCCAAAAATCAGTTGGTGAAGCTGGAGCAGTTCAGCAAAGACAATTCGGTTTCTGTAATTGCGATCAGTGATTATAAAGAAAACCAAAAACTCAGCAATTCGATGTTTACATTTGATAAAGGTCAGTACAAAAATTATATTGTCACGGAGCTTTAAAAATATCAGAAAGCCCTTTCGGTCAGGAAGGGCTTTTTTTAGCGCTGACAGCGACTTACCATATTTAGTTTTTTGGTAAATTTGCGCCATGTTTAAAAAACTCGACGGCTACGTCATCAAATCTTTCTTTGGCCCGTTCCTGTTCATCTTCAGCGTCCTGTTTTTTATTTTCGTAGTTAATATTATCTGGATCCAGCTGGCACAGTTCACGGGGAAAGGCCTGAGCTACTGGGAAATCCTGAAGTTGCTTGCGTATCTTTCAGTGAAGGTCGTGCAATTGGTTCTGCCACTCACCATTCTGCTCTCGTCTATCATGACGTTTGGTGATTTCGGTGAACGCTATGAGCTTGCCGCGATGAAAGCCGCCGGAATTTCGCTCACACGCATCATGCTGCCGCTTTTTGGCGTTACCGTGATGCTCTCCTTCTTTCTGTTCCTGTTTTCGAATAACGTGATTCCCGATTTCCAGCGCAAAGCGAAAAATATGCTCTATAATATAGCTGCAACGAAGCCTGCGCTCAATTTCACACCGGGACAGTTTATCAATCAGATTCCGGGGTACAGCGTAAAATTTGATGAAATTTCCGGTGAAAACGGAGAGAATATCAAAGGTGTTTTCATCCATAAAATGGCGAATTCCTATGAAAGTCAGCAATCTATCGTGGCTGAAAAAGGGAAATTCGTGCAGGCGGATAATCGCAATTATTTGAAACTGATTCTTCACAACGGACATATTTTCGAGGAAAACCTGTCAAATGCCGATTACTTTCAGCGACTTCGGCAGCCAGACCAAACCATAAAATTTGACACGCTAGTCTCGCATTTTAATATTTCTGAAATCATTAATAATGCACTTGAAGCTGAGCAAATCACCGATGATTATTCATTCCAGAATTTCATTGAACTGAACTCTACCATCAGTAAAGCGCAGAAAGAGAACAGCAAAATCATCGAAAATCTCACGAATGACTTGGTGAACCAAACCAGCGGTTACCTGAGCTATATTGATAAAGTGCAGCCTAAAACACAAATCAAGCCCATACCGAAAACTGATACTTTGAAAGCGCAGAAAAAGCAGGAGATGTTGCTGTATGCGTATACAAAAATTGAAGGTTTAAAGAATCTGAACGAAAGCAAAAAGACGCAGGTGAAAGAGCTGCACTCCTACTACTCGCGGATTATTATGTACCAGCAGCGTATTTTCGCTTATTCGGTGACGTGTATTATTTTCTTCCTGATTGGCTCCAGTCTTGGATCGATCATCCGTAAAGGCGGACTCGGGCTGCCGGTTGTGATTGCAATCGTAGTCTTTATTATCTTTTACATCCTGAATCTCTCGGTGGAAAACATGGCTTGGGCCGGTGAAATGGACCCGTATCTGGCCTCATGGCTACCGAACATGGTTCTGTTTCCGTTTGGCGCGTGGCTCACGTATAAAGCACTTACAGATTCGCAACTGTTCGACATCGAAAAGTACAGAAGCATGCTGAAACCGGTAATCCAACTGTTCCAAAAGAACAAAGAACACCAGCGTTACCGCTAATTATTTAAAATACTTCACGATTTTTTCGTCAGTCGGCTTGGTCGTGCTGATGAAAGAATCGATCAGTTTACCGTTTTCGTCCAAAAGAAATTTGGTAAAATTCCACATAATTGACGTGTTTTTCACGCCATTAAGGTCTTTTTCGGTTAAATATTTAAAAATTGGCGCCGTGTCATCACCTTTTACCGAAACTTTAGCTGCCAGCGGGAACGTCACGCCGTAATTTTTTTGGCAGAACGCACCGATTTCTTCATTGCTTCCCGGTTCCTGGCCACCAAAGTTATTCGCCGGAAATCCTACAACTACTACTTCGTCTGCATATTTCTTTGAAATGGTTTCCAAATCGGCATATTGTGGCGTAAAGCCGCATTCTGACGCCGTATTCACAATAAGGATTTTCTTGCCTTTGAAATCTGCAAAATTGATTTCATTGCCATCCAGGCTTTCTACTTTGTAATCGTGAATTGTTTTCATCGCAGCGTTTTTATCTTGTGAAATCTCCTTTTTCTGTTGTGTGCAGGCCAGAATCGAAAATCCTAAGGCGAACAAGAATACAAATTTTTTCATGTTTAAAATTTTATTAATTCAGTTAACGGTCAATCTTCAGGAAACGACCGCTGCGGTCAAATTCCAGTTCCAGTCCGGTATTTAATTCTACTTTTTGCCTGAAGCGGCTCTCGTTTTTCCACTCCGTGGCGTATGAATTGGGATAATTGGTTTGGATGTACCGAAGAATCTTCACCGGCAAAATGCTGTTCGGAATCCGTTGGATGCCTTCTATCTCATCGATTTTGTTGTTGACGAATTCAAGCTTGGTTCCATTGTCGAGCCGCACGTCGTATTCTGTCTTACTAAGATTTTTTTCACGGGTTACGCTGGTAATCTTAATTGCCGGATAGTGCTTACGTACAAACTGCGAAATAGCACCGGGAACTTGGTTTGGCTGAATCCGAACTTCCTGGGCACTAGTATCTGTCGCGAAAAATATCAAAGCGCTGATTGCGACAAGTTTCTTTAAGTTTTGCATTACGTTATTTTTTTTGGATTGGTCTGAATTTCAGCAAAAAACAATCCAACGCAGCAATTTAAAGCTAAAATTTGAAGGTATTATCCGGAAATACTTTATTCGTTTCAATCCGGTTGATGATGATCACATAATCGCTGTCTTTTTTTGGCGAGGAAGATTCGATGCGGTACGGCATTGTTAGCGCACCGGTCTTGCGGTAATCACCGTAGGTCAGCGTTTCATCTTTTTTCACTTCCCGGAGCAGCATATAGGTTTTGCTGTCAAAATAATACATCGTTTTGTTGACGTTTTTTGTAAGTTCAACCTTGTGACAGTACACCTCGCCAACTTTTTCCTTGCCTAAATATTTAGCCTCGAAACCTTTGTTTTCCCAGTCGATGAAGTCTGTATCAAAACTTTCAGCGATATAGTTCGGATATTCCTGCAACTTATTGGCAGCATAATTCATCGCATACCCTTTCTTGCCGTCAAAACCTTCTATCGCGGTCTCTTTTTTATTCAGAATGATTGCGGTCTTGGTCAGATTAGGTCTTTGCTGATAGATTTTTAGTGGATACTCATCGTTGATACCGAGCGTCAGACGGCCATGAATCACAATAGAGTTCAAAAGTTTCCAGTTTGTAAGTCCGCCTGAAAGTTCAATATTTTTATCGATGATCTCTTTAGCGGTTTGCGCCGGTAAAAGGCTGAATATGCAAAACAGAAGTGCTGATAATATCTTTTTCATTAAATAATTCTAGCTGTAAATTTATTAAAAATTAATTAGCGCTTTTCCCGCCATTTTCGCTGGATTTCAAGATTTCCTTCGCTTTCTCGAGATCTTCCGGCACATCAATACCTACCCCTAGGAAATCGGTTTCGATCATTTTTATCTTCATACCATACTCCAAGTAACGTATGCATTCTATCTTTTCTGAGATTTCTAGCGGCCGCATCGGCAGATCCGCAAAACGGAGAAGCGCGTTTTTTCTAAAAGCATAAACGCCGACATGCCTAAAATATTCTACATCCGGATGTACTTCGCGAGGAAACGGAATCACAGAACGGCTAAAGTACAGTGCAAAATCATCCTGATCAGTAATCACTTTAACATGATTAGGATTTTCGATGTCTTCTTTGCTGCTCATCTTTATTTTTAAAGATGCCAGGGAAATTTTATTGTCAAAATCATCTTTAAAGACTGAAATTAGTTGGGAGAGCGGATCAGATTTTACGAAAGGTTCGTCACCCTGAACATTCAGCACGATATCGCAGTCCAACTCCTTGATTGCTTCGGCAATGCGGTCGCTGCCGGTTTCGTGCTGGCCGGTCATCACCACGTTTCCGCCGTGACTTTTTATCTCATCAAAGATTATCTGCGAATCTGTAGCGACAAGTACTTCATCAAAAAGACCTGTCTCCGCAACATTCATGTAAGTGGTGTAAATTACGGTTTTATCGCCCAGCAACTGCATAAGTTTGCCCGGAAAACGGCTGGCTTCGTAACGTGCAGGAATTACGGCAATGATTCTCAAACTATTTAATTTTAAATTAAATCTGCTTTAAATATTTAAATCTAAAAATTACAGATTAAGAGAGTCGATTTAAGGCAGCTTCAAGTCTAGGAATCATCGCTGAAATCTCTTCCACAGACAATCCACCGACTGAAGCGCGGAACCATGGCATCGTACGTGAGTTTCCGAAAGCAGAAAACGGTACAAGAGCTACGCCGGCCTCCTCAATTAAATAAAACACCAAATCTGAGGAATCGTTGATTTTGGAACCTTCAGGAGTAGTTTTTCCTAAATAATTGAGTTCGATGGTGAGGTAAAGTGCGCCCATCGGTTCGATACTTTCAACCTGTAAACCACGCTTTTTCAATTCCTGAATACCATCGTGAAGAACCTGCAAGCTTTTTGAAATTTTAGTTTTAAAGTCCGCAACAAATTTGTCAACCTCACCGGAATCTTTTAAAAATACAGAAACGGCCTGCTGCTCGGGTTTTGGCGCCCACGCACCGATATGTCCGAGCAAAGATTTCATTTTATCCATCACTTCCTGTGGACCGAAACTCCAGCCTACACGGATTCCCGTGGCGGCGAAGCATTTCGAAGTACCGTCGATGTAGATGGTATATTTTTTCATTTCGGGAAACAATGAAACCGGATTGAAATGTTCGTGACCGAAAGTAAGCATCGCGTAGATCTGGTCGTACATCAGATACAGCGGTTTTTCACCTTCGGTGCGGCTGTTGTTTTCTTCAATTACCAGCTCGCAGATCTCACTCAACTGCTCTTTGCTAAACATCGTGCCCGTAGGATTCAGCGGCGAACACAACGCAAGGAGAACAGCACCTTTCAAATGAGGTTTCAGTTCTTCGGCGGTTGGCAAAAAGTTGTTTTCCGGAGAACTTTCCACTTCCACCTTTTGGGCATGCGTGAGGTAAGAATAATGGTTGTTGTTCCAGGAAGGAACCGGGTAAACCACTTTGTCACCATCATCCACAATTGTGCGGAAGCTAGCGTAAATCAATGGCCTAGATCCGCCCGCAATCAAAATTTCATCAGGCGAGTAATCAAGGTTCCAGCGGGTTTTTAAATCTTCAGAAACAGCTTTCCGAAGCGACAGAAGTCCGTTTGCCGGCGGATAATTGGTGAGATTATTCCGGTAAGCTTTGGTGATTTCTTCTTTAAGAAGTGCCGGAATCGGGTAAATATCCGAGTCCAGATCACCAATCGTGAGATTGGCAATCGTGGCACCGCTAGCTTTCATGTCGTTGACCTGATTTCCGATTTTTATGATTTCGGAACCAATGAGATTCTGCGCGAGTTTTGAAACTTTCATACTTCGTCGATTTGGTATTTCGCGGATAGATTACTTTTCTAAAGCTTAAGATCGCTTTTCACCTGTTGGATTTTGCCATCAAGAACCGTGAGCTTTTGGCGAAACTCTTCTTCGCTTTGAATGGAATCTTTAACTGAAACATAAAACTTGATTTTCGGCTCCGTGCCCGATGGTCGTACACAAACTTTGGTGCCGTCTGCGGTATAATAAATTAACACGTTTGATTTCGGAATACCATCCATCAC
This sequence comes from Kaistella pullorum, assembly GCF_014837035.1. Lineage (GTDB taxonomy): Bacteria > Bacteroidota > Bacteroidia > Flavobacteriales > Weeksellaceae > Kaistella > Kaistella rhinocerotis. The sequence goes on from NZ_JACSPS010000002.1 coordinate 652,618, forward strand.
CGATTTCTGCCCATTTTTTAGATCTAAGGAAGTCTGTTCAAGGTAATCTCTCACTTCAGTCACCGCTGAACCAGCAATTTCCGCTGGTGGATTTTCGCGGAAGTCGGTCATCATCTGTTTGATCTCTTCAGCGCCACTTCTGCCCTTTTTCACGACATTTATAAGACCTTCGTAATACATTCCGGTTTCTTTGTAAATATCGATCATGTATTGGTACATGGTTTTGCCGTTGGCTTTGCACCAGGCCGCAATTTCGCATGCCAAGAGTATAGAACCACAAGAATCTTTGTCGCGTACAAAATCACCCGTCATAAAACCGAAGCTCTCTTCACCACCACACACAAATTTTTCTTTTCCTTCGTTGTCGCGGATCATTTTACCGATCCATTTAAAACCGGTAAGACCAATTTTGCAGTCGACTCCGAATTTTTGGGCGATGTCTTCAAAAATGTCCGATGTCACGATGGTAGAACCGATGAACTCTTTACCGGTAATTTTTCCGGCCTTTTTCCATTGGTCAAGGATATAATAAGTAAGGATCGTATTGGTTTGGTTACCATTCAGCAACTGCATTTCACCATCGAGGTTTCGCACAGCAATGCCAAGACGGTCACCGTCTGGATCTGTTCCGATCACGATGTCGCCATTCGTGATTCTCGCCAAATCCAGAGCCATTTCCAGTGCAGCGGGCTCTTCAGGATTAGGTGATTCTACAGTTGGGAAGTTTCCGCTCGGAATCATTTGTTCTTTTACCAGATCAACTTTGGTAAATCCGGCCTTTTTCAAAGCCTGGGGAACTGTTTTATAAGTTGTTCCGTGAATTGAAGTGAAGACAATATTCAGATTATCGTAACCAATTTTATCTTTTTGGTACAGCGAGTTTTCCATACAGGCGTCAATGTACACATCATCCTGCTCTTCGCCGATCCATTCAATCAAATCATCATTTCCCTCAAATTTGATATCCTCGAATTTCAGTGAATACACTTCTTTGATGATCGCTTCATCATCTGGCGGCACGATCTGGGCACCATCATTCCAATATACTTTGTAACCATTATACTCAGGCGGATTGTGCGACGCTGTAAGCACGATTCCTGCATTACATTTTTTGTCGCGAACCGTAAACGAAAGTTCGGGTGTCGGGCGGTGTTCTTTGAAAAGCAAAACTTTAATTCCGTTCGCCGTCAAAACATCCGCGCAAAGTTTCCCAAATTCTTTGGAGTTATTCCGCACATCATAAGCGATCGCCACCTTAATCTGCTGCCCTGAAAACTGCTGGTGAAGATAGTTCGCCAGACCTTGAGTAGCTTGCCCCAACGTATATTTGTTAAGTCTGTTAGTTCCCACTCCCATTATTCCGCGCATCCCGCCGGTACCAAATTCCAGCGCACGGTAAAATGAATCGTCCAAATCTGCAGATTGTGAGCTGATCAGCATCTCTACGGCTCTTCGCGTTTCTTCATCAAAACCTTCGCCCAGCCAAAGTTTAGCTTTTTCGAGTGGTGTTAAGTTTTCGGTAATATCCATAATATCAGTCTATTTTTTTATTCTGTACTGTTGCGGTCGGGGCGATTTTGAAAGCCCGGATCGGGTTGTTATAATATACGAGTTTCGCCGTGTTTTTGACGCTTCCTTTCAGCGAATCTTTTACATTCACCTCGGCATAATTTGCGTCTGTGGACTCCAGTTTTAAATTGTCAATGTTCCAGTAAGGCGCTATTATACTGGCGCTGTCGGAAATTTTTAAATTCACCTGCTGACTTTTACCCAGGAAGTTGGCCTGACTTCGGTCCGCCATTTCCACCTCTGCTCTGCGGGCGTTAACCGACCCAATAAATTTAGCATAATTTTTTAAATTCAGGCGAAAGTTATCGGTCTTTATTTCACTCGAAACATTGATTTCAACCGAATCAGAAATTTTAATTTTTTCCGGCTGATACTTCGAATACAGCGTGATGTTGTAGAAATCGACACCTTTCGTCGCGCGCTTTTCCTTTATGGTTAAAGTCTTATCCTCGACATTGATTTTGAGGTTATTGAAAACATTGGGATACGTTTCCACATTCACGAAACTGCTGTCGCTCTTCACATAAAATACCCTGAATTTACCATCAAGATCAATATTCACAAAGTCTTCAAGGGGCAAATCTTTGCTTTCGATGCTGCCTTTTGGCGAAATGTCACCACAAGAGATCAAGGTAAAAGAAAATATCAGGATAAACAGATTTTTCATAATCAAATTACTTCGTCGATGTTGTAATTTTTATGTTCACGGTTTGAACGGATGATCATTTCACCCAAAAAGCCGGCGATAAATAGCAGTGTCCCAAGAATCATCATAGTCAGCGCAATAAAAAACCACGCATTATCGGTGAGCAAATGGCCGTAAATTCCGCGTGAAACATCGATTAACTTGGAAATGCCGAGCCAAAAAGCGGATAAAAATCCAACGATGAACATTAAAGTTCCAACTGCGCCAAAAAAGTGCATCGGCCTGCCGCCAAAACGGCTGACAAACCAAAGCGTTATAAGATCTAAAAATCCACGCACAAATCTCTCGGTCCCGAATTTTGAGGTTCCGTAAGGTCTCGCCTGATGCTGCACTTCTTTCTCAGTAATCCGTCGGAAACCTGCATTGGCAGCCAAAACCGGGATGTAGCGGTGCATGTCGCCGTACACATCAATCGATTTTACCACCTGTTTTCTGTACGCTTTTAGGCCACAGTTGAAATCATGTAAAGCAACGCCTGAAACCTTTCTCGCAGCTGCATTGAACAGTTTTGAAGGCAGATTTTTGGTCATTACATTATCAAAACGTTTCTTTTTCCAGCCTGAAACAATGTCATATTCTTCCTCTTTGACCATTCTGTACAGTTCCGGAATTTCCTCAGGAAAGTCCTGAAGATCAGCATCCATCGTAATCACAACATCGCCCTGCGCCTTTTCAAAAGCTGCGTGGAGGGCCTGTGATTTACCGTAATTCCGTGAAAACTTGATTCCGTGGATCTGTGGAAAACGAACCCGAAGATTTTCAATGATGCTCCAGGAAAGATCGGTACTGCCGTCATCTACAAACCAGACTTCGTACGTCAGGCCAGCGGTTTTACAGGTATTGTCGATTCTGGAAAAAAGCTCCTCCAGAGATTCTTCTTCGTTCAGGAGCGGGATGATTATAGATAAGTTCATTTTAATTATAAATTTAAAACAGAGCGTTATACCGCTTTATACTTGCGGTTTATTTCTGAAAAAAGTGGCGAAAAAGGTCGACAGAATCACATAAAAAATCAGTATTGCAGCGAAATAGTATGTGAACTGACGGAACGAGAACATGTCTTTGTCTTTCAGCATCTCCGGCGAAAAACTTTGAAGCCGTTCGTTGTATTTCTGGTCGAGTTGGCGACTGATATCATCATTGTTCAAACCCGTTTTTGCTTTTACATATTCATTTTTGAGCTCGGTCTTCTGACGCTCGATGTACTGATAATTCAGCAGGTCTTTGGCATCTTTGTCCACGAAATTCAGAAATGCAAACATAGCCAGAACAGACAGTAAACCACCAAAAAACATCGGTTTGAACGCGCGGCCGAAAACATCACGAAATCCCATCAGCGCACCGGTTTTTTTGAGTTCGTAAACGGAATAATAAGCGCCCGCAAGATAGACCGCCGGCATAAGAAACGCGTTAATGAGGAGTGAATTGTTGAAATAATCGGTGTTCATACCGAAAAAATACATTCCGAAGAAGAGAATCATTGTAGCAATAAACAGCAGAAAGCCAATAGTGTACACACTTTTTACCATGAAAATAGTTTAATTAAGAATTTTTTTATGACTGAATTTTTTGAATTTTGATTTAAAGCTTTATCTTTGCACCGGCAAGTCCTACACAACCAGCTCCTGTGAATCCTCCAGGGTGGGAACGCAGCAAAGGTAAACGGTTGTAGCGGTGTGATGTAGATCGCTTGCCATTTTTTTATGCCTAAAATTCAAAGGTTTCTCCCAGTTTAGGTAACACAAGCTCCACTCCTTTTTCCGCAAAATGTTCCGCCGCTTCTGCATGATTAATCGCAATTGGAGGGAATGTATCGAAATGACAGCCAATCACTTTTGGTGTTTTTAAAAGTTCCGCTGCAGCAAAACTCGCTTTGCGTGCACACATCGTGTAATGCGAACCCACCGGCAGAATCGCCAGAGTGATATCACCAAACAGTTGCGGAAACAGCGCCATGTCTGCCATCACGCCTGTATCGCCGGCAAAATACAGGTTTTTACCAGGCAACCTGAAAATATAACCTGCAGGTTCACCGCCATAGCTTCCGTCCGGAAAAGAGCTTGTGTGACTCGCAGGAACCATTGAAATCTTTAAATCATCGATTTTTGCCGAACCGCCAAAATTGATATCGATCGAATTTGAATGACCGAAGTAGCCGCAAATCTCGGGCTGACCGATAATCTGCGCTTCAGGATGATGCTGCAGAACTTCTTTCACATCGGCAGTATGATCGCCGTGTGCATGCGTGATCAGGACATAATCAATCTTTTGTGCAGCAATATCAAATCCCGACTGTTCTTTCTGAAAGTTATAGAAAGGATCGCTTAAGATGTTTTTTCCGTTGTATGTGAACAGAAAACAGTTTTGTCCGAGGAACTGTATGGTCATTTTCTTAGTTTTTAAATTCTGATTTTTTAAAAATAATTTAACCCGATTGCCAGCAAAATTGCAGTGGTCATCGTGATCATGCCAATTTGCTTCAAAAACGGATCAAGCGCTCGCGGTTCTTTGGTCTGAAGAATTCTTCGTCGTAACGCAGCCGTCGGAAACAGCATGATCATCACTATAAACGCATAATATTTTTTCTCGGTGTGTAGCCCGTTCATCATTAAAAATACCAGAATAAGGATGATTGGGAGCTGCAGCAAAACCATTTCGTATATCATCGCGTTGCGGAAACCGAGCCTGAGTGCCAGTGTTTTCTTACCCGAAACACGGTCACTTTCGATATCGCGCATATTATTAAGGTTTAAAACTGCCGCGCTCAGCATACCGATTGCGGTTGCGGGAAGTAAAATGTCGGCCTCAAAAGTCTTGGTGAACAGAAAGTAGCTGCCGCCAACGGAAACAAGTCCGAAAAAGATAAAGACCATCAAATCACCCAAACCCAGGTAGCCATAAGGCTTTTTCCCAACAGTATAACCGATTGCAGCCAGAATGCAAGCGATACCAAGAACAACAAATGTGTAAAACTCGCTGATGTATCCTTCTTTAAAAAATGCCTGGTACAGAAGCGCCACGGTAGCGAGCAAAGACAATACAGCAAACAGAATCACCGCATTTTTCATATGTTGTGCAGAAATTCTGCCTGAAGCTACGGCGCGCTGTTCAGCCTCGTCAAACCGTAATCTATCTGTTCCTTTGATGCCGTCGCCATAATCATTTGCAAAGTTCGACAGCACCTGATAAAGGAGTGTGACGAGCAGCGCGAGCGCGAAAACAATCCAGTCCCAACTCAAGCCGGCAATTTCGAGGCGCCATTTGGCAATGAATGAACCTACGATGATTCCGCTCATCGATAAGGGTAAAGTGCGGAGGCGTGCGGCCTGTATCCAGTCTGTCATTATTTTTTATATACGTTGTTTTAGTAAAATGTACGATATCGTGAGAGAAGACAGCGCTTCACTCGGCAATATATTTTACAATTAAGAAATCCACTTATCTTCCCCAAAATTGGGCTTTCTCTTTTCAAGGAAGGCGTTGCGTCCTTCTTTGGCTTCTTCGGTCATGTACGCAAGTCGCGTCGCTTCACCGGCGAAAACCTGCTGACCTACCATGCCGTCATCGGTAAGGTTCATCGCAAATTTCAGCATGCGGATAGACATTGGCGATTTGCCCAGGATTTCCTGCGCCCATTCATAAGCTTTCTCTTCGAGTTCGGCGTGAGGAATCGCGGCGTTTACCATGCCCATTTCTGCTGCTTCTTTCGCTGAATAATTCCGGCCTAAGAAGAAGATTTCGCGGGCTTTTTTCTGACCCACCATCTTGGCAAGATATGCAGAACCGTAACCGCCGTCAAAACTGGTTACATCTGCATCGGTCTGTTTGAAAATCGCGTGTTCCTCGCTTGCCAACGTAAGGTCACAAACGACGTGTAGTGAATGACCGCCGCCTACAGCCCAGCCGTTCACCACCGCGATAACAACCTTTGGCATGAAACGGATCAGACGCTGAACTTCGAGAATATTCAGTCGGTGACGGCCGTCTTCGCCCACGTAACCCTGTTCACCACGAGCCTTTTGGTCGCCACCGCTGCAAAATGCGTGGCCGCCATCTTTTGGGCTCGGTCCTTCGCCGGTAAGCAATACGACGCCTACCGAAGGATCTTCGGAAACATGGTAGAAAGCATCGTAAAGTTCAGAGGTGGTTTTTGGGCGGAAAGCATTGCGCACTTCCGGTCGGTTAAAGGCAATCCGCGCTACGGCGCCGCATTTTTTATAGGTAATGTCTTCGTATTCTTTTACGGTTTTCCAGTCGGTCATGGTATGTAAAAATTTTGCCCAAAGATACAGATTTATGAGGTGAGGCAAAAGGAAACCGCGGTGTTATTCGGTGGATTTTTATGATGGCTGTCCGGGCCCGGTACTGTCTTCGTGAGTTTCTGCAAGAATCTTTTCCGCTTCCTCAAAATCGTGCTCGCTGACGAGCAGAAAGTAATTTTGGGAAATAGGGAAAACGGCGATATTGTTCACGTATTCGTTTTTTATATAGCTCGGGATTTCGCGTGAAGCGAGTTTTGACTTGGCTAATTCGATTTCGTATAAGTAGGATGACTGGAATATGGGGACTAATTCTGACATGTTTTTCTTTTTGCTAAAGATACGCATGATTATAAATATGGCTTTAAAGCGAAGTTGTGATTGAATATCACCGACAATGTAAATGCATAGACAGCGAATCCCACCCTTACGAAAGAGAAATTCCTGAACTTTTAGCCCTGATTGAACGGCCTGTCTGAGCTCGCCCGGCGACCGAAAGGGAGCCGGGCAGCGAGTAGTGAAAGCAGGTGAAGACTTCGGAAGACGCGAAAATCTTCGGGCTTCCGGAAAACTATGAAATTTTTCTGCGGTTGATGAACCAATAGACCGGCAGCCCGAGTAAAATAAGTAGAAAACCAGGCCACGTATATTGCGGTTTGAACCAAATGAGCAGCACGCAGAAGGCGGTTCCGATAATTAAATACAGCACCGGCGTCAGCGGATAAAGCCAGGTTTTATAAGGTCTTACGATCTCCGGCTTCTTGATTCTTAGGTAAATCACGCCAAAAACGGTAATCATATAAAACAGCACGATCACGAACGAGATCATATCGAGCAAATCGCCATACTGACCACTCAGCGCGAGTACACAGGCCCAGATTCCCTGCATCCAGAGCGATTTTTCGGGTACGTCGAACCGGTTGTTTTCGGTGGCTGACCTGAAAAACAGTCCGTCTTTTGCCATGGTTTGAAAGACGCGCGCGCCCGCCAAAACAAGTCCGTTGATACAGCCAAATGTAGAGATCATCACCAAAACTGCCATGATTACCGTGCCTAAATTGCCGAAAATGACCTCGGAAGCAGCTACAGCCGGGCGGTTTTTGTCGGCGAACGCAATACCGTCACGATCGAGCGCGTTCAGATAGACGAAGTTAACCAGCATGTACAGTACCATAACGACGATTGTACCGAGTACCATTGACTTTACGACGTTTTTCTTTGGGTTTTCTATTTCGCCGGAAACAAATGTGACATTCTCCCACGCGACAGAACTAAAAACGGAGCCGACCATCGCGGCGGCAATTCCGCCCAGCAAGGTGACGCCGGAAATGGGCTGCCAGCCTGTGGAAACAAGGTCATTACCCACTTCGCGTCCGAAATTTTGGAAACCGGACCAACCAAAACTCATGTTCTGCGTCCAGTTTGAATCTTTGATCAATAGAAAGCCGAACAAAATGATTCCAAGTAATGCGAGGATCTTGGAAGTAGTGAAAAGGTTTTGCAGTAGTTTGCCATTTTTTACACCGCGGGTATTGATAAAAGTCAGCAGCAAAATGACGACAATGGCGAGAATCTGAACCCAAGTAATGCGGAATGTACCGCTTTGGAAAATGGGTGCTGAATCATTGAGTGCAGGAATCAGGTAGGCGGTAAATTTTCCGAACGCCATGGCGACGGCCGCGATTGTTCCGGTTTGTATCACCGCAAAAAGTCCCCAACCGTAAAGAAAACCGGTCATTTTCCCGAAAATTTCGGTGATGTAGGTGTACTGTCCGCCGGCTTTTGGAAACATTGCAGACAATTCACCATACGAAATGGCTGCGGCAACGGTCATAATGCCTGTGATCACCCAAACCACGATGAGCCAGTACCCCGAACCCAGGTTCCGCATCATATCTGAACTGACGATAAATATTCCGCTGCCAATCATAGAACCCATTACAAGCATCGTTGCATCCCAAAGTTTAAGTTTTTTCTGCATAAAATTTTTTCGTTTTGTACGGCGGAATTTTGTCGGTTCCTGGTTTTTTAAAATTTATTATCGGGCGTAAATATAAAAATTTCGGTAACGGGTTTAGGTTTTTTTTACGTTTTTAATATCAATATGCGACAACAGGTATTAAAAAAGGAAGTTACACCTTCGCACTTTGACAGTTGGCCGTCTGAGAATTTAAATTTTCGATAAGTTCTGAGGAAGAAGAGTCCGTTGAACGCATTCTGCACAATATTAGGAGCAAAAGAAATCTACATGTGAAAAATTTATTAGATTTGCTCAAATTATAAAAACAATGAAAAAATTTGCCTTGATTCTTTCGGTAGTCTTATCCACCACAGTTTTTGCGCAGGAAACGGCTAAAAAAATGGGTCCGCCGGAGGGAAAAGCGCTGGCTGGCGAAACTTATGGAGCGCAAGTTTCCGCTAAAGCAGAACAAAATGCCATCACACCCGCTAAACTCGATAAGAAACTTAAAGCTGCAAAAAAGGTGGATCAGGTAGCTGTGAAAGGTAAAGTAACCGACGTTTGCGAGAAAAAAGGCTGTTGGCTGACGGTGGAAACCGAAAACAACGAGAAGTTCTTTGTAAAAATGAAGGATTACGCATTTTTCGTTCCTACAGCATTGAAAGGAAAAGAAGTTTTATTGGAAGGTTCTGCCGAGACAAAAGTGATTTCAGTGGATGAACAAAAACATTACGCCGAAGATGCAAAGAAACCGCAGGCTGAAATAGATGCGATCACGAAACCGCAGGAAGAAATAAGATTCGTTGCGAATGGAATCAAGGTTTTAAAGTAAACCTCTTTTAAATACAAAAAATAAATTGCGAAGCGAATGCTCCGCAATTTTTTTATTCAAAAGTGAAATCGACCGGAGCGTCCAACTTGGGAAATTTCCGGCTTGAGATAAATTTTTTGCCCGTACAGTCGATTTCCTGCCAGCCTTTTTTGGCTCCGACATCACCCACCTCGATGACAATCGGCACGAACGAAATCTCATCTTCGGCCGGCACATACTCTTCCCGAAACTGCACCGCGATATCCAGCGTGCATTCATAATCAAGATTCAAGGTCACGTTCCGGTAAATCACATCGCAATGCGTTTCCTTATTCACAGGAATTGTTGCATATTCTTCCCAACCAGAAATGCTGCCTTTCAGCACGGTAATCGCCTGCAGACACTCGATAAGCGCAAGAGTGTAAAATTTCCGCGTCTGCAGCCTTTTATAATCATCTATAAAATGCCCTCCTTCGAATAAAACAGTGGGCAAACCCATTTTTGTGAAGTTATCACCTGTTGATGTTGGATAAAACTCATCGGAGTATCTGGCGATCTGATTGGGCAAACTCCTGTTCAGACGACTATATATTCTCGAAACTATCGCCATTACTTGCTTCCGAACATGCGTAACCTCACGCTCAAAATTAACCGATGGCGCCAAAAATGAAAGTGTGGCAGGATTGGTTCCGTCGGTGGTAAATATGGTTCGCTGATCGTGCAGATTCAGTGCATAATCATAATTTCCGCTTTCAGCGATCCCGCGCAGAATCTGGAATTCTTTACTTGATCTTTTCAGGAAATCCCGATTCAGATCAATATCCAGCGCGTTTCGTCTTGTCCATTTCGCTGATCCGTCGGGATTCAGCATAAAAATAAAATGGAGCGTAATATCTGAAAATAGCTGATTTTCCATTTCAGGCTGACGATTGCACATTTCAAGCAAGTCGAGCATCCCCAAAGTGCCCGTGGATTCGTTCCCATGCATCTGCGACCAAGCCAGAATTTTCGTCTCACCTCTACCAACTTTCATCATATAAATAGGCTTGCCCAGAAATGACCTACCGATCTCTGAAATGAAGTCGCTGAAATTCGTCTGTAAGTAATTAAATAATTTTTCTGGGGAAATATAGCGGTTTGGGAAATTAGGATTTGCTTGATAAAGGAAAGTACTGTTCATAAATGCGGTTTACAATTTTCAAATTTACTTTAAAATTTTTTCAAATACATTTTATTACAATTGTAAAATCGTTAAACATCGCTAATGGTCAGTTTGTCTGTTGGTAAAATTGTGGATTGAGTTATATTTAATGAAAAATTTTATAAAGTACAATATCAGTTATTTAGGAAATTTACTTACAGTATTTTATAATTTTACTTTAAGTACTAAATGGGTTGGTTTTCCCCAAATGTAGGTTGTTAACCTAAACATATCCGCTCTGTTGAAAATGTTTTATAACAAACCGTGTTACAATTGTAACGTGGCTTAGAAATTATTATTTGGAGTATATTTGCCGATAAAATTTTTATATGAACAGCGAAACTATTTTCTTACTTTCCTTCCTGGCTTTTATTGTTTTTATCCTGGCTTTAGACCTTGGTCTTCTTAATAGTAGAAAATCGGATACAGTTTCGATGAAACAGGCAGGTCTCATGAGTTTTTTTGTAGTGGCACTGTCGATGTGTTTTTACTTTGTTCTGCTTACCTACGGTCACCTACTCCACGGCATAGACAACCTCGAAAAACTGCAACAGGTCATTTCTTCGCACCACCACCCTGTCAAGATCATTCCGGGAGATTTAGAAAACAGTATCCAGTTATATAATCAGAACCTCGGTCTCGAATACCTTACCGGTTATGTGGTGGAATATGCTTTATCAGTAGACAATATATTCGTGATGGTTTTGGTCTTCACCGCATTTAGTGTAGCTCCGAAGAACTATCACCGCGTGCTTTTTTGGGGCATCCTCGGCGCGATTGTGATGCGTTTTATCTTCATTTTCGTGGGAGCGGCGCTGATTGAGAAGTTTAGCTGGATCATGTACGTGTTCGGAGCTTTCCTTGTGTTTACCGGAATCAAGATGTTCTTTGAGAAGGACGGCGATGATAAGATTGATACACACAACCACCCAGTGGTAAAATTCGCGAACCGTTTTTTCAAAGTCCACAACCATTTCGTAGGCAACAAATTCTTTGTAACGATTGACGGTGTAAAGAAAATAACGCCTCTATTTCTGGTCTTGCTGATCATCGAAGCAACAGATTTAATATTTGCCGTCGACAGTATCCCGGCGATTTTCTCTGTGACTAAAGATCCTTACATCGTATTTTTCTCGAATATCTTTGCGATCATAGGTCTGCGTTCAATGTTCTTTTTGCTCGCCGGAATCATCGATAAATTCCGTTTTCTTAAGGTTGGGTTGTCAGTACTGCTTACGTTTATCGGACTTAAAATGCTGCTTCATTCCTACCTTGAAAATTGGGGTTTTACAACCAGTCATTCGCTTATCGTGATTGTGAGTATCCTTGGTTTAAGTATCCTTTTCTCCTTAATGTTCCCTCTACGTACGAAAGAACGTAAACTGAAATTTGATCCGGAGAAGGATGAACATTTACGTCACTAACATTCGTAATCTTATTTAAAATATTCTAAACCAGCCACATACGGCTGGTTTACTTTTGTAATATGTTTTGATTTACAAATGTATTTACATATTTAAATTTAATCTTTACATTTGTAATATGAGTTTGAATGAGAGAGTTTCCCAAATTATCGAATATTCGAAGTTGACTGCATCAGAATTTGCAGACGAAATAGATGTGCAGCGCAGCAACATTTCTCACATCACATCCGGACGTAATAAACCCTCCCTAGACTTTCTTATTAAAATCAAATCGCGCTTTCCGGAGCTGCAATGGGACTGGATCATCACCGGTGAAGGCGAAATGCTGAAAACCGTAACGGAAGAAACACCCGTTGCAAAACCTGCCGCTGTCCCCGATCTCTTCTCAATTATCAATGATGAAAATTTTGGGTACACCGAATCGGAAGACCGGGTGAGCAAGCAAGCACCTTCAGAATCCGTTATTCCTGAGCAAGACACCAAAAGAAAAGATTTAGGCGATTCTCAGCGATTAGCGCCTGCAATTTCCGAGTTTGAATCGCAAACCTTTGAAAAAGAACAGGTTGGCATAAAGCGGATTGTTTGGTTCTACGAAAATGGAAAATTTGAAAGTTTCGAGCCGTAAAAACTTTGATCATCTTCTTATTGTGTAGGCCTTCTTTAAAAAACTAAAAAGAAGCTATGCACACTTTTTGCAGTTCAGACCAAAATCACTTTTTATGAAACTTGCCGAACTTGCAAAGGAACTTCACATCACCACCGACAGCTTTATAAAATTTATCCAGGATTTCGATCTCGAACTTTCCGAATGTATAAGTACAGATTTCGAGGTAAAGGAAGACTTTGCCAGATTTGCCCGTGAAAATATTTCGTTTTTAAAAAATTACCAAAAGGATCTTGAACAGCCCAAAACCGTAGAAGATATCGCCGGAAATATCAGTCAGCCCGCAGACAAGGTCGCGGAAGTGATCCGCAAGGAAAAACCTGCGATTTACGAAAACGGCGTCTATAGATCCTCAGTTTCGAGTTTTGGCGTAGACCAGAAATTGGGTGGCGACTACAATTTTGTGTACAACTATTTCGGCAAGCGTATGCCGCTCGCAAAACGTGATTTCATCGGCTATCGCGATCTGTTCTTTTATATTTCAAAGGCACTTGACCCATTTGCAAATGAAAATACCACGCTCACCGATTGGGGCATACACAGACCGGCTGGAATCATTCTCTACGGCCCACCCGGAAGCGGTAAAATATTTTGGGCGCACAAAATTGCTCAGATCATTGGGTATCAATTCAAAGAAATAAAGAAGTATTATCTCGGGACCTCGTTTGTAGACGGCAACGAGACCAGTTTTAATGATTTTCTGCTCGAAACCATGAAACAGGAAAAAGTAGTGCTTTTCATGGATGATTTTGATAATGTGATGATGGAACGCACTGCCACAAGTTCGGTCAATTCATGCGATGAGGAAACTAAGGAGATCATACTTCATCATATCGACCGATTTGAGGAAGAGGAGTTGCTCATGGTAGCCTCGGCCAACACTTTAACAGGTATCGACCGCGAGATACTCGCGCCCGGCCGCTTCGATGTGGTGATTCCGGTATTTCCACCGAATGTGCAGGAACGTGCGGAAATCATTCTTTATTATATGACGAAAGATCTGTCCGACGAAGCTTTACTAAAACAGATTTTAGAAAAAAATAATGCAGACCATCTACCGTTCTGGAACGAAATTTCGGCCAGAATGAAGGTATTCTCAAACACGATGCTCATCGATTTCACGCAGAGCCTTAAAAAGCGGATCCGGACGCAGTATCTGAAAGACAACTCTCTGGATATCGACATCAAAAAACATCTGCAGCCTGCGTTGAGGGAAGCTTCGGCAAAACTGACGGATGAATATTTCGAACAGATGTCCAGGTTTATAAAAGATATCTCTGTAAATAATTACGACGATTTCGCGACCAGGATTGAGAATCTTAAGCAGGAACTTCAGCACTACAGAATCGTAGAAAAACCACGTCAGGCAATTGGTTTCACGCATAACTCTGATTCAAAATAAAACGAAAGCCATCTTTATTTGATGGCTTTTGAATTTTATCCTATTTCTTTTCTTTCGGTACTTTCAGGCCTTTTTCTTTGGCCTCTGAAATTCCGATCGCAACCGCCTGCTTGCGGTCTGTAACTTTGTCACCATTGGAAGATTTTAGTTTTCCTTCCTTGAACTCGTGCATCACTTCTCCAATTTTATCGGATGCCTTATCCGAATACTTCTTGTTTGCCATAATTCAGATTTTATTGTTAAAAAGTTAGTTGTTATGCATTTCGAATTCAATTTTGCTGCCATCTGTAGCCGATTGGCGGGCGTTTTAATAAAATTGTTATCTTTGAGACCTTTATCAAATTATCTATATGAAGAAAATATTTTTATCTGTCTCTTTACTCGCGGCTGTAGCGCTGTTTTCGCAGGAAATAACGCTCGATAAAATTTACTCGGGCTATTACCGCGGAAAGAGCATTTCGGGAATCGCATCGCTGAAAGGCGGTGACAGCTATGTGGTGATAGAGCCTGCCGGAATTGCTAAATATTCCTACAAGACCTCACAAAAAGAGGTAAATATCGTTGACGGAAAATTTGAATCATATATTTTCAGCAGCGACGAATCGAAAATATTGCTTTTGAAGGAAAGTGAACCAATTTATCGCCATTCCTATTTAGGTATATTTGATGTGAAGGACCTGCGTACGGGCAAAATGATCAGCCTGAATAACGGAAATGCGGTGCAGGAACCTACTTTTTCGCCGGACGGAAACAAGGTTGCCTTCATTGCTGACAATAACTTATACTATCAGGACCTAAATTCCGGCAAAATTATTCAAATTACAACTGACGGCAAGAAAAATTCAATATTAAACGGTCTCGCAGACTGGGTGTATGAAGAGGAATTCGGTCATGCAAAACTGTATGAGTGGACGCAGAATTCAGACGCAATTGTGTTCGTAAAGTCTGATGAAACGGAGGTTCCGGAAATGTATATCCCGATCTACGGCAAGCAGCTCTACCCTTCTGAGATGCGTTTTAAGTATCCGAAGGCCGGTGAAAAGAACTCGATTGTCTCAGCACAACTTTTCCGTTTGGACTCAGGAAAAACGGTGGCTCTCGATCTGTCGGATTTTAAGAATTATTACATTCCGAATGTCATTAAGACATCCAAGCCGGATGAAATCATCCTTATCACTTCCGCGCGTACCCAAAATGCCTCCGATGTTTTAAAGGTTAATACCAAAACTGGCAAGATTCAGAAATTATTTACCGAAACCGATGAAAAATGGGTTGACACCGATAATGTGACAATGGAATTTCTGCCGGATAACTCATTTATCTGGGGTTCAGAGCGTGATGGGAACCGTCATCTTTATTTGTATGACGAGAATGGAAAATTAAAAAAGCAAATCACCAAAGGCAACTGGGAAGTGACCGATTATTACGGATACAACCCAAAAACCTATGAGGTTTTCGTGCAAACTACGGAAAAAGGTAGCATCAACAAGGTGGTTTCGAAAATCAATATCAATTCAGGCAAATCCACTTTGCTTTCAAATGCTGAAGGCAACAACAGTGCGAACTTCAGCGGTAATTTCAACTATTTCATCGAAACGTCCTCATCGGCGAGCAAACCTTACACTTTCGTGCTGAAGGACAACAACGGAAAGGCGGTAAAAGAACTTCAGAATAATGACGAACTCCTCAAAAAACTGCAGGCAGATAACCTTGTAACAAAAGAGTTTTTTACTATTCCAAATGAAGTTGGAGACCAGATGAACGCATGGATTCTGAAGCCGAAAGACTTCGACAGGAATAAAAAATACCCGGTTTTTATGTATCAGTATTCCGGTCCTGGCTCACAAAGTGTTTCCAATTCGTGGGATGCCGGTAACGGACTTTGGTTCAATCATCTGGTGCAGAAAGGATATCTGGTGGTTTGCGTGGATGGCCGCGGGACGGGTTTTAAAGGAACCAAATACAAGAAATCTACGTACATGAATCTTGGCAAGTATGAGATTGAAGACCAGATCGCAGCCGCGAAATGGCTCGGCAAGCAAAGCTATGTTGATGCTTCGAGAATCGGGATTTTTGGATGGAGCTATGGCGGTTACATGGCGAGTTTGGCGCTGACCAAAGGTGCTGATGTTTTCAAGACCGGAATCGCTGTAGCACCGGTTACAAACTGGAGATATTATGACACGGTTTATACCGAAAGGTTCCTTCGCACCCCACAGGAAAACCCGAAAGGTTATGACGAGAATTCACCGACAGAATACGCGAAACTTTTGAAAGGTAAATTCCTTTTGATTCACGGCACCGCTGATGACAATGTGCATTTCCAGAATTCTATGGAGTTTGCCGAAGCGTTGATTCAGAACAAAAAGCAGTTTGAGTTCATGGCGTATCCGGACAAGAATCACGGTATTTTCGGCGGACAGACGAGACCTCAGTTATACCAGAAAATGACAGACTTCTTACTTGAAAATCTTTAATATTTAAATATAAAAAATGGCATCAAACACCAGTAAACATCCCAAAGGACTACCCTTTTTGTTTTTCACGGAAATGTGGGAACGCTTTGGCTATTACCTAATCCTCGGAATTTTTGTACTCTACATGATCGATCCTACCGAAACCGGCGGATTGGCTTTAAATGACAAAAACGCGGATGATATTTTCGGAACTTTCATCGCTTTAACATACCTGACGCCGTTTTTGGGTGGCTTTCTTGCAGACCGGGTGCTTGGCTACATCAAAGCGATCTACATAGGCGGGGTTCTTATGGCTTTGGGTTACATTGGTCTGGGTGTCTTCCAGGATTTACCGATGTTTTACGCATCGATGGGTCTTATTATTTTAGGAAACGGCTTCTTCAAACCAAGTATTTCCACGCTTTTGGGAAACCTCTACGAAGAAGAGCCTTACGCAGCCAATAAGGATGCAGGTTACAACATTTTCTATATGGGAATCAACATCGGAGCGTTTGTCTGCAATATTATCGCGGCCTTCATGCGAAACAAATTTGGCTGGGGCGAAGCGTTTATGACTGCCGGTATAGGGATGTTTTTGGGTCTGATCATATTTTCACTGGGCCGCAAGCATATTCTTAAAGCTAATGTCATCAAACCCGCTCAGGAAGGTGATACCAAGATTTCCGATGTCTTGGTCAAAGTATTTCTACCCGCAATCATCGCTGGTGTTGTTGGTTGGGTAATCCCAGGAAATATCTTCGGAAGTGATTCTACTGATGCGTTTATATTTGCCTGTCTGCCTGTTATTTACTTCTATGTCATGCTTTATGTAAAGGCAAATTCGGAGGATAAAAGACCGATTGGTGCCTTATTGGCGATTTTTGCGGTGAGCCTGATGTTTTGGGCCGTATTTAAACAAAACGGAACTGCACTGACGCGCTGGGCGAATTATTATACGGACAGAAGTGTTCCTGCAGCGCTCGAAAAACCTTTGGAAGCCATTTATCTTGTGGATACTAAGGATTATACAACTCAATCGGTGAATGTCTATGATGATCAGTATCAGGCTAAAAAAGACGAGTCTGGCAACGCCCTGAAAGAAGAGGGCAAAGACATTTATTTCCGAAATGAGACGCCTGAAAAAAAGGCTGCGATGGAAGCCAATCCGGAAGGGAAAGTTTACCTCTACAACACTGAACTTTTCCAGTCTGTCAATCCATTTTGGGTAATTGTGCTCACGCCGGTGGTGGTAGGTTTCTTCATGTTTCTCCGACGAAAGGGCAAGGAACCCACAACGCCAAGTAAAATAGTCCTCGGATTGTTCATCTCAGCACTCTCCTGCCTCGTTATGGTGGGTGCGGTATATGCGGGCCAGAACGGGCTATTCAAAGTATCGGCTTTATGGCTTGTAGCAGCTTATGGAGTTATTACAATTGGTGAACTTTGCCTGTCACCAATGGGCCTTTCGTTGGTATCAAAACTTTCGCCACCGCGGATTACGGCTTTGATGATGGGCGGATTCTTCCTTTCAACTTCAATCGGTAATAAACTTTCCGGAGTTTTAGCGAGTTTCTGGTACGATTACGAGAATAAAGCTAACTTCTTCATTGTCAATTTCGGACTGTTACTTTTAGCTACCCTTTTGGGACTGTCGATCCTGAAAAGGCTTAATGTAATTATGAAAGAGAAAGGAGTAAAGTAGTTTTTGGTACAATTTTCACTACGAAATGCCGGCAAGTCCGGCATTTTTTGTGTCCACATACCAAACAATTATATACCGAACAACGGAAAAAAACTATATTTGTCTATTAACAATTATTAACAGAAATAAATTATGGCTACAGAAGTACAGACAGGGCATCCTAAAGGACTCTATCTTTTGTTTATGACTGAAATGTGGGAACGCTTTTCCTACTACGGAATGCGGGCGATTTTCGTTCTGTATATGACGAAAATGCTTTTAATGGATGATGCAGAAGCTTCCCAGATCTACGGAAGTTATACCGGCCTCGTTTACCTTACACCGCTTCTAGGTGGTTATCTTTCAGACCGTTTTCTGGGGAACAGAAGAAGTATCGAGATCGGAGGTTTGCTGATGGCTTTAGGACAGTTCATAATGTTCTTCAGTGCATCTACTTCGGGTACTTCAGCAATTACATTGATGTGGATTGGTCTTACGGCGCTGATCATCGGTAATGGTTTCTTTAAACCGAATATCTCCACCATGGTTGGCCAGCTTTATCCAAAAGGTGACCGCCGTATTGACTCGGCTTTTACTATATTTTATATGGGTATTAACCTCGGGGCATTCTTTGCACCGCTTGTTTCAGGTACCTTGGCTGAAAAAGTGGACTTCAAATGGGGTTTCCTTGCGGCAGGTATCGGTATGGTAATCGGCTTGGTAACATTCATGCTTCAGAAAAATAAATTATTGGTTGATAATGAGCAGAAACCGATCGGTATGCCTACCAACAAGTTTGGTATCGCACAACTGGGAATGGTTTTAGGCTCAATCGCGATCATTTTCTTCCTGATGAACTTCAAGACGATGTTCCAAAGCGACCTCGACATCATTGGCTACCTCATTTACGGTGCAATGATCGTGATGCCGCTTATCGTGCTTACCGATAAATCGTTGACAAAAGAAGAACGCGACAGAATTATGGTGATCTTCATCCTTGCGTTCTTTGTAATCTTCTTCTGGGGCGCATTTGAGCAGGCTGGAGCCTCCCTTACAATCTTCGCGGACAGGCAGACCGACAGAATGATTTTCGGTTGGGAAATGCCTGCGAGTTACTTCCAGTCAGTTAACCCATTAGCAATTATCCTTCTTGCACCATTGTTCTCTTCAATGTGGTTACGTCTTGGAAACCGCGGCATGGAGCCTTCTTCGCCAAAGAAAATGGCGTTAGGTCTTGCATTGGTATCTTTAGGATATGTAGTAATTGCATTTGCAGTGTATGGTCTTGGAATGATGGACAAAGTTTCAATGTTCTGGTTGATCGCACTTTATGTAATTCACACGATGGGTGAACTTTGCCTTTCACCAATCGGACTATCAATGGTTTCAAAACTTTCACCACTGCGTTTTTCATCGCTTTTGATGGGAACCTGGTTCCTTGCGAATGCAGCGGCGAATAAATTTGCAGGTACGCTCTCAGCACTTATTCCTGGTAGCGGCGAAGATGGTCAGGGCGCAGCAGTTACGCATTTCCTTGGATTCGAAATCGCAAACCTGTTTGATTTCTTCCTTGTATTTATCGTAATGTGCGGTGCTGCAGCTGTGATCCTGTTTATGATGAGCCGTTGGTTAGAAAAGAAAATGCACGGTGTGAACTAAGCACAGCAAAACCTTTAAAAATCTTAAAACCATCGGATATCCGGTGGTTTTTTCTAATTTCGTTAAAATTTTATCTAATGAATCTTACGCTTGATCAAATTCAGGATTTTAAAGGAAAATATCCGAAACAGATATGGTCCCTGTTTTTCTCGGAAATGTGGGAACGCTTCTGCTTTTACGGGATGCGCGGTATGCTGGTATTTTTTATGATTTCTGAACTGAAATTCGATGACGAAAAAGCCAATCTGCAATACGGTGCCACGCAGGCTTTCGTGTATGCTTTCACCTTTGTAGGCGGCCTTTTTGCGGATAAGATCCTGGGATTCCGGAAATCGCTGTTCTGGGGCGGACTGCTGATGATCGTTGGAAGTTTGATACTTGCCACAAACCCTCACGACTTTTTCTTTCTCGGCATCTCGTTTACCGTTGTGGGAACCGGTTTCTTTAAACCGAACATCTCCACCATGGTTGGCAAGCTCTATCGGGGCGATGATTCACGCCGTGACGCCGGTTTCTCACTGTTTTATGCTGGAATCAACCTGGGTGCGCTGCTCGGCGGCTATCTGTGTATCGCGATTGGAAAGGGCGAAATGCTAACTAATATCATTCCGGAAGATAAACGATGGAATGTGGCTTTTGGTCTGGCCGCCATCGTAATGGTCATCAGTCTGATTAATTTTGTATTTACACAGCGCAGACTGGGACCCATCGGTTTGATGCCGCAAAAAATTGCAGCAGATGGTACATTGATTCCAACTGAAAAGTGGAAGATTTACGGGGTGTATGCGCTCACATTATTATTTGTACCGCTTATCATGATTATGGTTTCGGTACCGCAGTACACCGATTATTTTATGTGGACTGTCGGTCCTTTGACATTGATTTATCTGTTTTTTGAAATGTCTAAAGTTTCAGCACCTGAACGCAACAAGCTTTGGGCTGCACTGGTATTCATCATATTTTCAATCCTTTTCTGGGGAATTTATGAGCAATCGGGCGGTTCACTGAGTATTTTCGCGGCCAATAATCTGAACAAAGATCTATTGGGTCTTGATCCAAATGGGGTGAATAATTCCGGAGGCGCATTTTTCATCATATTTTTAGCACCGCTGCTGGGTCTTTTGTGGATTTGGCTGAGCAAAAGAAGGCTTGAACCAAATACACTGATCAAGTTCGGACTCGGATTCATTTTCCTCGGACTGGGTTACTACGTACTTTTTGCGACACGTTTCTTCGCCGATTTACAGGGCGTGACCTCCTTAAATATATTCACCATCGCACTGTTGGTCATCACTTTTGGTGAACTTTGCCTTTCTCCGATTGGTCTTTCGATCATGACCAAACTATCCACAGAGAAACTTCAGGGTATGATGATGGGACTCTGGTTCCTGGCATCAGCGTATGGACAGTACGTCGCGGGAATCATTGGTGCGAATATGGCCACCGCAAAAGAAGGCTCCTCAAATATGGATGCATTGATTGCGTACACTGAAGGTTACAAACAACTCGGCTTATATGCAGTGCTTGCTGGTGTAATCCTTATGGTAATTTCTCCGTTTGTAAAAAAACTGATGCAGGACGTGCGGTAATCCTTATTTAACTAATCCTGATATTAGCCATCCAAATTGCTATGAGAAACATTTTCAGTATAATTTTCCTTTTTTTAATGACTTCAGCGCACGCGCAGGTGAAGTGGATGTCGCTGGAAGAAGCTCTAAGCGCACAGAAAGTTGCACCACGTAAGATTTTCATTGATTTTTACGCAGAATGGTGCGGACCGTGCAAGATAATGGACAAGACCACCTACGGACATCCGTTAATCGCAAAATATTTAAATGAGGAATATTATGCCGTGAAATTTGACGCAGAATCCCGCGAAAAAGTAACATATGGCGGCCGTGCTTTCATAAATCCCGGTTTTGAACCTGGGAAACGCCGCAATTCGCTGCACGAATTCACGCGGTACATGAATGTATCTGCGGTCCCTACCATCGTATTCCTGGACGAGCACAGCATGCCCATCACCATCTTGCAGGGCGCGTTCACCGCTCAGGAGCTGGAACCTTACCTACCCTTCATGGCAAGCGATGGTTATAAAAAAATTACCACGCGCGAGCAGTGGGAAAACTACCAGCGAAAGTTTAAATCAAGTATCGTTGAGTAAGAATATTTAATTGAAAAGGACTTGTAAATACCTATTTGCAAGTCCTTTTTATTTTTACGAAATTCGCCTTCCGCGAAAAATAAATCCTTCACGTACTGCACTTGAATTTAGATACACCCATAGAATTTCTTAAAGGTATCGGTCCCGAACGAGCCAAATACATTAAAAATGTCTTGGGTTTTTCGGTAGTTGAAGATTTTCTTACATTTTACCCGCTTCGGTATATTGACAAAAGCAGGATCTTCAAGATTTCAGAACTTGCAGAGAACGTGGATACCGAAATCCAGCTTAAAGGGAAAATCACAGATTTGCAGGAAATAGTGTACGGAAGCGGAAAAACAAGACTTTCAGCCAAGTTCAGGGATGAAACGGGAACGATCGAACTGGTATGGTTCCGTTATTCTAAATGGATGAAGGAACAGATCCCGATACTTACAGAGCTCATTGTTTTCGGAAGACTGAATGAGTTTAATGGCATATACTCCATCGCACATCCCGAAATAGAAACAGACGAAAAAAAAGCGGTGTCCGGTTCACTGTTGCCAGTTTATCCGGGAAGCGAAAAATTAGCGAAACGCGGTCTCAACAATAAATTTTTCCAACAGGTTGTCAGCGATATTCTCAGAAATTTACCACAACTCATTGAGGAAAACCTTCCGACTTCCGTCATGGAAAAATATAGGCTGATAAGCCGCCAGCACGCATACTATCACATCCATTTTCCTAAGAATAAAAATTCTGCTGATCATGCAAACCGCCGACTTAAATTTGAGGAAGCATTTATGTTTCAGTTGAGCTATGCATTAAAAAAAATTCATCATAAATCTACTGCAGTTGGAAATCCGTTTAGGCATGTGGGCGAGAATTTTAAACATTTTTATGCTGAAAAGCTACCATTTGAACTTACAAATGCACAGAAAAGGGTTTTGAAGGAAATACGGCTCGACATGAAAAGACCTGTGCAGATGAACCGATTGCTGCAGGGTGATGTAGGTTCGGGCAAAACGATGGTCGCACTTCTTGCGATGCTGATTGCGCTTGACAACGGTTTCCAGAGCTGCATGATGGCCCCGACTGAAATCCTTGCGCAGCAACATTTCTATTCGGTGAAGGAACTTCTGCAGGACACAGACATTAAAGTGAAATTACTTACCGGCAGCACCCGGCCGGCGGAGCGAAAAATCATACACGAGGAGCTTTTGAGCGGTGAACTTACCGTTTTAGTAGGTACACACGCGGTCCTTGAAGACGTGGTTAAATTCCGAAATCTCGGTTTGGCGATCATTGATGAACAGCATCGTTTTGGCGTGGCACAGCGCGCAAGGCTTTGGGCGAAAAATAAGATTCCACCACACATTTTGGTTATGACGGCGACCCCGATTCCGAGAACATTGGCGATGAGTTTCTACAGTGATCTTGATGTTTCTGTGATCGATGAGATGCCCGTGGGACGGAAACCGATCATTACTGCCCACAGACGTGAAAAAGACAGGCTGTCCGTCTTCAGGTTTGCGAAAGAGGAAATAGAAAAAGGCCGCCAAATCTACTTTGTGTATCCACTGATCGAAGAATCTGAAACACTGGATTACAAAAACCTGATGGAAAATTTCGGGCATATCGTTGATTTCTTCGAAGGAAAAAATGTTACCATGCTCCATGGCCGGATGAAACCCGTCGAAAAAGACGCTGCGATGCAGTATTTTGCCTCAGGAAAAGCCGAAATAATGGTTGCAACAACCGTTATTGAAGTGGGCGTGAATGTACCGAACGCGTCTGTGATGGTCATCGAAAGTGCAGAAAGGTTTGGGCTTTCGCAGCTTCATCAGCTTCGCGGACGTGTCGGCCGGGGCGCGGAACAAAGCTACTGCATCCTGATGACCTCAGACAAACTCAGCAAAGAAAGCCGTACACGCATAAAAACAATGACAGAGACGAACGATGGCTTTAAAATCTCAGAAGTGGACATGCAGCTTCGCGGTCCGGGTGACATTCTGGGGACACAGCAAAGCGGCGTTGTAGATTTTAAAAAACTTGATTTAATTGCGGACGGAAAAATCATTAAAGCTGCCAAAGATGCGGTGGAAAACCTGCTTGCCCACGACCCTAAACTCGAAACGGCAGATTATCAGTCCCTGAAAAAATATTATACCCAGCAATACCGTGGGAAAAACAAATGGGGACGCATTTCTTAGCGATTATTGGCTTCGTTTTGCGGCACAATTTTTAGTATAAAGGCAGCATCTAAACAAAGTCAACTGCGTATTCATTACAACCGATTTATATGAAAAAACTTATATATTTTCTTCTCCTCTCTTTCCCCCTCGTTGCCTTTGCACAAAACAAATTAAAAGTGAGTGAAGCGGGCACCGAAAATCCGGTTGCCGGCGCTTCCGTTTTCTGCAGCAAAAAACTTATCGGGAGAACCAACTATGAAGGCGTGCTGACCTTTAAAACCAAATGCACCAAAGTGGATGTAAAAGCAGCCGGCTTCTACGATGATGAAGCGGTTGTTGACCGTGTGATGGAAGTTTCACTTGCCAAAGTGGATCCTAAAGTTCAGTCAATTGAAACTGTTTTAATCAATGACAGTAGTGATCCGCTGGCTCTGGCCATTTTAAAAAAGGTAAATGACAACTATAAAGACAATTCCCCGCTAAGCCTTGATTCTTACAGTTTTAAATCTTACGAAAAAATCTCGCTGGACCTGGATGAGGACAGCATTAAACAGTACAATACCTTTCTGCAGCACCGTCTAGATTCACTGAGTTTACTGCCCACGGTACAGGTTAGCGAACAAAAGAAAAAAGATTCAACCGAGAGCGTAAATGTGCTCAAATTGATGTCTGAAAGTAAACTCTTTCTTTGGGAACGTGCATCGGAATTTTTGTATTCGAAGAAATACGGCGAAAAGATCAACATCCTGGATAACCGCGTGGCCGGCCTCAAAG
Source organism: Kaistella pullorum (assembly GCF_014837035.1). Classification (GTDB taxonomy): domain Bacteria; phylum Bacteroidota; class Bacteroidia; order Flavobacteriales; family Weeksellaceae; genus Kaistella; species Kaistella rhinocerotis. The sequence continues at coordinate 677,522 of NZ_JACSPS010000002.1, forward strand.
ATCCGATCTACGAAATGATGACCCTGCGGTCTAACCGGAATACGATGCCGCGCGAGATCCGTGAAGAAAACCGATCACTTTACCGTTTTTTCCTTACCGATTCAATTGAAATTGAAGGAAGAAAGAACTATGTCATCCGGTTTCGCCAGGTCGATTATAAACAGCCCCTGAACAAACGCCGGTTCAATGGATATCTGTACGTAGATGCCGAAACCTACGGTCTGAAAAAGCTCGAAAGCAATAGCAAGAAAAAGTCTGAAGGTAGCATCACCAGTATCTGGAAACCCATGGACGGAAAATGGTTTCTGAGCAAGGAAAATTTGAAGATAAAAATGGGATCCACGGTTTTTGACAGCAAAAATGCGCAGGATGAAACGAAGGATCAAAAGCAGAAATTCGGGAATTACGTCTACATGATGGCTGATTATTTTGATTTTAAGTCTCCGATCGACGTTCAAAGCAAAGATTTCAGCGGCTACACGATGTCCGTGCAGAACGCAGACGGAAAATCACTCGATGCTTTCCGCACAGATTCACTTTCCGCACGTGAAAAACTATCGTACGAAAAGATAGACAGCGTAGGCAAAAAGTATAAACTTGATCAGAAAATAAGCGGTTTCAGCGGCCTTATCCGCGGAAAATTTCGGGCCGGACAAGTTGATTTTGACCTTTCGCAAGTCATTAAATACAATTTGTATGAAGGCGCAATGCTCGGTATCGCGGCCAAACTGAACGAACGTTTTCATCCGTATATTTCACCCGATGCTTACATCGCATACGGATTTAAAGATCATAACTGGAAATACGGGGCGGGACTGGACGTAAAAACCACACTTCAAAAGAACTCCTTTTTCCGCGCGGAATACTATCGTGATGTGATGGCTGCGGGCCGCTTCAGTGAAAATCTCTGGAATTTCAGGATGAAGATAATGAACGCCGGCATCGACCTTAAAAACGACCGATTCTATAGTTATGACGGTTTCAAACTTTCATTTGAACACGACTTAAATAATGACCTGACCCTTCGTGCATCGGCGAAGAAAGACCGCGAAGAAGCAACATTTGATTACGATTTTATGCAGCGCGGTGCCCGGTTCCAGAATTTTGCAACGCAACTTACATTGAAGTATTCGCCACGCTCTAAAAATATAATGACGCCAGCCGGAAAGTTTACTTACGAACAAAATTATCCTGAGTTTTTCTTTAATTATGAACAGGGTCTGAATGCACTTGGCGGCGATTTACAGTACAGCAGATTTGATGCACTGGCGCAGCACAGCTTCAAGACGAAAGCGGGCGTTACCGGATTGCGTCTTTATGGCGGAATCGTTACCGGTGAGACGCCGATTTGGCACCATTTCACCATGAATGGCCTGGGCGCCGCAGACGGCAGCGGTTTCAACTATAACCTAACGTCTTTCCTTGGTTTTGCGACGATGGAAAGCGGAAAATATTTTAACGACAAGTTCGCAGGCTTCTACATTACGCACCGCATCCCGTGGTATTTCAGGACTTTTGGGAAAACCACTTCCAGTTTTGACATTATTTACCGCGGAGTAAGCGGCGACATGAAAGACCCGGAACAGCACAATTTTGAGTTCAGCAAGTTGGATCACCTTTATCAGGAAGTCGGGTTTGAGGTCAATCACTTCCTCGGAACGCCCTTTAACCTTGGCTTTTTCTACCGTGTCGGATATTATGCGACAGACGCATTCAAGGAAAATTTTGCGGTCCAACTGAAACTAAATGTATTAGGATTTTAGATTATGAAAACTATTCAGATTAAAGCAGCGCAGTTTTTTGAGCTTTTAAAAATGAAAGATGCATCAATGTGGGAAATTTTCGCGCAGATGATTGACGGTGAAGAAAAAGAACTGATCTTTCTGGATGACGATGACCAGGTACTTTTTAATTATACGCTGCCTAAGACTTTGGAACAGCTCAACGAAGACCGCGCGCAGTTCGCAAAGGAATATTCGGCGAAACTTTCAGGTCTTAATTAGATTCTAAAAATTCAGCGAGCGTCTTTTGCGCGGCAGCGACATCGTGAACGCGAAGGATTTTTGCACCTTTCTGTAAGACTTTCAGATGCAGTTTCTGTGTTTCTTCATTGATGTCATGCGGCAACTTACCCAGCGGTTTGTAGATGAATGATTTGCGGGAAATACCAATCAGCATTGGGTTTTGGCCAAAATTTATATGCTGCACCTTATCGATCAAATCGTGCTGCTGCTCTACCGTTTTACCAAAACCGAATCCCGGATCTACGATGATGTCTTTAACGCCCAGACTCCTCAATTCCAGAATCTTTTCAGAAAGATACATGTTGATTTCAGGTAATAGATTTCCTTCTAGCTTTTGGCTGTGCATTTCATCATAGGTCGGGTTCACATGCATCAAAATGTAGGGCAAGCCGGTTTTTGCGACAGTTCCGAACATTTTGGGATCAAACATTCCGCCGGAAATATCATTCACCACATCTATCCCTTCATCAAAACCAAAGTTGACGACATCCGAATGGAAGGTATCCAGTGAAATCAGCGTCTCCGGAAATTCTATTTTGATGGTTGAAATCAGTTTTCCGAGCCTATTTATTTCCTCTTCGGCCGTAAGATATTGCGATTTTGGGCGCGTAGACTGTGCGCCGATATCGATGAAGGTGGCACCATCACGAAGCATTTTTTCAGTCTGTCTTAATGCGTCATTGTGATCATTAAATTTTCCTCCATCTGAAAAAGAATCGGGCGTAATATTTAGGATGCCCATAATTTTTGGCACCTCAAGACTGACTAACCTTCCGCGGCAGTTAATAGAAAATGCTGATGAACCGAACGCGTTGAAAACCTTATCCATAGCGCAAAATTAGCTAAAAGCGCATAATAAATCGGGGCAGCAAAGGTTTTAGGCATGTTTTAAAATCCTTATCTTTGGAAAGATTTGAATTTTTATGCAAAAAACGTCCGCACAATTTGACGATGTCATCACGCTTTGCCGTGATCTTTTCACCAAAAAGCTGTCCGATTACGGCCCATCATTCCGCGTTTTACGCGCGCCTTCGCTCACAGACCAGATTTTCATCAAAGTTAAAAGTCTCCGTACATTTCAAACCACCGGCACCTCAAAAGTTGGCGAATCTGAGGGAGAAAATTTCATTGCGATTGTCAATTATGCTATTATTGGCCTGATCCAGCTAGAAAAAGGTGTTGCGGATGATTATCGTGAAGACCGGGAAGAAATGCTACATCTTTATGACCATTTTGCGGGTGAAGCCAAAGCGTTGATGCTGCGAAAAAACCACGATTATGGTGAAGCCTGGCGCGAAATGCGAATCTCATCAATCACAGATTTAATTTATCAGAAAGTGCTCAGAACCAAGCAGATTGAAGACAACGCAGGACAAACGGTGGTTTCAGAAGGCATTGATGCGAACTATTTTGATATGCTGAATTATGCAGCTTTCTGCCTGATCCGCCTGCGTGAAAAAAGTTTTCCAACGGTAAAAACTTCTGAAAATTAAGCCATTATGAAATCAGTTTTACGGATTGCTGTTGCACTTATTTTCATTGCCTCCGGTTTCGTAAAGGCAGTGGATGTCGTAGGTTTTTCATTTAAACTTGAAGAATATTTTTCGCCAACGGTCTTCAACATGCCTTTTTTTGAAAGCATCGCGCTACCAATCGCTATTTTGGTGGTGGCGCTCGAATTGGTTTTGGGCTTTCTTCTGTTGCTGAAAATCAGGCTGCGGTTTTCACTTGCGGCGCTGATCGCTTTGTGCATTTTCTTCGCTTTCCTCACGTTTTATTCCGCATATTTCAACAAAGTGACCGATTGCGGATGTTTTGGTGATGCCATCAAATTCACGCCGTGGCAAAGTTTCTTTAAAGACATTATTTTGCTGCTTGGTCTTATCGTGTTGTGGCTGCTGTACAGAAATTCTTTTGGGCTTTTACAGCCAAAAAGGCCTGCCAAATATATCGTGTTCTCGGTTCTGGTTATCACAATGGGTCTGATTACGATTCACGGCATCGTACATGAACCGCTGATCGATTTCCGCGATTATAAAATCGGGACCGATTTGAAAGAGGAAAAAATTAAGATCGAAAAAAATCCTTCTGAATACAAGACTTTCTATTCACTGAAAAATCAGAAAACTTCTGAAGTCTTCGAGGTGAACCAAGATGAATATGTGAACGACAAAAAATATTGGGAAGAAGGCTCGCCGTGGAAGATCGAGGATGGGAAAACCTCATCAAAAATCGTGAAGGAAGGTTACAGTTCCGAGATTGCAAAATTCAAACCTGAAACGTCGGAAGGGATTGATTTGACCATCGAAATCATCAACGCGCCAAAAGCAATTCTGGTCTTTTCTTACGATCCGAAAAACGCAGATGCGCAGCTTATCAGGGAAACGGAGTATAATCTTTTAAGCCAAAAAAACACGTATGTTTTGGGAATTTCAACGGATCCAAACACCTTTAAAACAATCAAAAACGCACTGATGGACGGTACTGCGATAAAGACCATTGCACGAAGCAATCCGTTTGTGGTGGTTTTAGAAAACGGAAAAATCGTCAGTAAAATGTCGGCGAAAGATTATCTGAAACAGTAAATTTTAAGAGTATAAACTGTAAACGGAATCTTTTACGGCTACTTTAAAACTGTGACAAATTAAACTTTAAAACAATTTGAACTATAATAATTTAAAAAAATAAAACAATGCAAAAATCTAATAAATCAATCGCGGGTTATCATATTCTAATGATTTTATCGTCTGTTGACGGCGAATTCGCACCGGAAGAAGGCTTGAAATTCCAGGAATTCCTTGCCGAAGAATTCCCGTTCAAAGTAGATCTTGATGACGAACTCGACATCATCGCCACACTTCATCCGGACAAATGGCAGGAGCATTTCGAGTTTCATGCGCAGTGTTTCTATGATGATTCTACCGACGAGGAAAGAAAATCTTTCGCGGAGTTTGCCAAATCACTTATCAAAGCCGATGAAGACGTAACTGACAAGGAACACGACTACTATCTTCAGCTAAAAAAAATCTGGAAGCTCGACTGAAGCTTTCAATAAAAAACTAAAAACCACACCGATGAAAAAAACGCTCGCTGCTTCACTTCTCACTTTTACCTGTCTGATGAACGCACAAAACTGGCCTGATACCAAACCACCGGTTGCCGAAAAGCAAAATCATGTACGCGATATCCATGGCGACAAAGTTGCGGATCCCTATTACTGGATGATCGATTACTTCAAAAAAGGAAAAGATTCCACCAAAGTTGTAGATTATCTTACGGCTGAGAACGCGTATGTGGAAACCATGATGGCCGACACAAAACCGCTGCAGACCGAGCTTTTTAACGAAATGAAAGCGCGGATTAAGGAAAAGGACGAAAGCGTGCCGGTTTACAAGAACGGCTACTATTATTATTCGCGAACCGAAAGAGGAAAGCAGTATTTCAAGTATTGCAGAAAAAAAGGTAGTCTTTCTGCGCCTGAAGAAGTCTTGCTCGACGTGGACCGGATGGCAGAAGGAAAACCATATTTTGCGGCTGCACACTTCAATGTTTCGCCTGATAATACGATGATGACCTTTGGTGTGGATGATGTTTCGCGCCGTCAGTATCGGATTTATCTTAAAGATTTACGTACGGGAAAAATCACGGATTTAGGTATAAAAAACACGGAAGGTGACGCGATCTGGGCAGCTGATAACAAAACGCTTTTTTACACGGCAAAGAATGATGTGACGCTTCTTTCGGAAAAAATCAAGCGCCATACATTAGGTACAGATCCGGCTAAGGATGTGGTGGTCTACGAAGAAAAAGACAAGAGCAATTATCTTGGCGTTGCTAAATCGAAGAACCAGAAATATATTTTCATCTATTCCGCGGCCACGACAAGCAGTGAAATCCGGTATTTGCCGACGGACCAGCCTAACGCAGCTTTCTCAGTGTTTCAGCCACGAATGAAGGACGTGCTTTACGATGTGTATCCGCTGGAAGAAAAGTTCCTGATCTTAACCAATAAGGACGCGCTCAACTTCAAAGTCATGGAAACGCCTTTGGATAAAACCGGGCTTCAAAACTGGAAGGAAGTACTGCCGCACCGGCCCGATGTGCTGGTTGCGGGCATTGACGAATTCAAGAATTTTCTGGTCTTTAATGAAAGACAGAACGGCTTGTCTCAACTTGCTATCCTCGACAGAAAAACACAGAAAAAGGAATTCTTGAAATTTGACGAACCTACCTACTCCATTCGTCCGATGGAAAACCCTGATTATAACACCGATAATTTCAGGTTTGTCTATACCTCGATGATTACACCGAGTTCGCAGTACGAGCAAAACCTGCGTACAGGTGCTAGAACATTGCTGAAGCAGCAGGAAGTTTTGGGCGGTTATGACAAATCGCAATATGTAACAGAAAGACTTTTCGCGACAGCGAAAGACGGAACTCAAATTCCGCTTTCGGTAGTTTATAAGAAAGGATTTGAGAAAAACGGTAAAAACCCGGTGTTACTTTACGGATACGGATCATATGGAAATTCCATGGAAGCTACGTTCAGCTCTCCACGGCTCAGCCTTTTGAACCGGGGCTTTGCCTTCGTGACCGCGCATATCCGTGGTGGCCAGGAAATGGGAAGACAGTGGTATGAAGACGGCAAAATGATGAAGAAAATCAACACATTCATCGATTTCATCGATGCGGGCGAATATTTAGTGAAAGAGAAATTCACCTCTCCGCAGCATTTGTACGCGCAGGGCGGTTCCGCCGGCGGGCTTCTGATGGGCGCGGTAATGAACATGAAACCTGAACTTTTCAATGGTATCGTCGCGCAGGTTCCGTTTGTGGATGTGGTGAATACGATGCTTGATGAGAGTATTCCGCTTACCACGAATGAATATGATGAATGGGGAAATCCGAATACCGAAGCAGCTTACCGCTACATGAAATCGTATTCTCCATATGAGAATATCACCAAAAAGAATTACCCGAATCTTCTAATAACCACAGGTTTACACGATTCCCAGGTTCAGTATTTCGAGCCGGCAAAATGGGCCGCAAAACTTCGCGACATCAAAATAGGAAATAATGTGATCTTGCTTAAAACGGACATGGCGTTCGGACACGGTGGCGCATCGGGGAGATTTGATTATCTGAAAGATGTAGCGTTGGTTTATGCTTTTCTGCTCAAACTTGAAGGTATTAAAAAATAAAATTAAAGACATTAAAAAAATAATTAATCGCTATGAGAAAAAATATCGTTGCCGGAAACTGGAAGATGAATAAGAACGTAATCGAGGCGCAGCAGCTGATGTTTCAGTTACTCGAATACAAAAAAAACAACACTACGAACTGTGAAGTTTGGATCGCGCCGCCTTCGCTTTATCTCATGATGGCAAAGGATCTTTATGAACAGGACGAGATCGGTGTTTTCGCGCAGGACATGAGCGAACATGAAAGCGGTGCGTATACTGGCGAAATTTCGGCAGATATGCTCGATTCTATCGATGCTACAGGCGCAATCATCGGGCATTCTGAAAGACGCCAGTATCACGGCGAGACCGATTCTCACTGCAACCGGAAAGTGAAACTGGCATTGGACAAAGGTCTGATCCCAATTTATTGCAACGGCGAAACTTTAGAACAGAGAAAATCCGGACAACATCTGGAAGTGGTAAAAAACCAAACCGAAACGGCTTTATTTACCCTTACCGCAGAAGAAATCAAAAAAGTTGTGATCGCTTACGAACCGGTTTGGGCCATCGGAACCGGTGAAACCGCAAGTCCGGAGCAGGCGCAGGAAATCCATGCGCACATCCGTAGTTTGATCGCCAACAAATATGGCAAAGAAATCGCGGACGAGATTTCAATCCTTTATGGTGGATCCGTAAAGCCTGAAAATGCCCAAGAAATCTTCTCGCAGACCGATATTGACGGCGGATTAATCGGCGGAGCAGCACTCAAGATCGATGACTTCAGTAAGATTATTGAAGGATTTAATTAGTAATCAAGTCAAAAGTAAAAAGTCGAAAGTCCCTTTTATTATAAAATAGAAACGCGCTGAAAATTCAGCGCGTTTCTATTTGATTGGAATTGATGTTATTTCCCGATTTTTCTTTCCAAAACTTCATCCACCATCCCGAATTCCTTCGCTTCAGAAGAAGTCATCCAGTAATCTCTGTCCGAAGCTTTCTCTACCCATTCGTAAGTCTGTCCGGAGTGAATTGAGATAATATCGTAAAGTTCCTTTTTCAGTTTGAGCATTTCTCTCAGATTGATTTCCATATCCGAAGCCACACCCTGCGCGCCACCGGAAGGCTGGTGAATCATCACGCGTGAATGTTTCAGTGCCGAACGTTTTCCTTTTTCTCCTGCAACCAGAAGTACCGCACCCATTGATGCTGCCATTCCGGTACAAATCGTGGAAACATCGGGTTTGATGATCTGCATGGTGTCATAAATCCCCAAACCTGCATAAACGCTGCCTCCAGGGGAATTGATGTAGATCTGAATATCCTTGGAAGCGTCGGAACTTTCGAGAAACAGAAGCTGCGCAGTCACAATATTCGCTACCTGATCATCAATGCCGGTTCCGAGGAAAATTATCCGGTCCATCATCAGACGGGAAAAAACGTCCATCTGAGCTACGTTCAGGCGGCGTTCCTCCATGATATATGGTGTAAGGTTAGTTGGGCCATACATGCCCATATATTGGTCAGTGGCGAGTCCGCTGTTACCTAAATGCTTCACAGAGAAATCCCTGAAATCCTTTTTTATATCCATTTTTATATGTTTTACTTAAATTTTAGCAAACCAAAGTACACAAACGGCATTCCAAAATAAAAGACCGACAAACTGTCACAAAATTCGGAAGAGTTTTTCATCTAGTTCTTTGCGCAGATGCGTCAGCGTAATGATTTTCTTATACGTGTCTATATTGTCCTCATCCGCGGACAGCGCGTTCTTTAGGTCATTAATGATTTTCAGAATGTACTCTCTTTTATGACGGAAAATCACATCTTGAACGAGCTTCGGCAGCACTTCTTCTTCCGAACTGAAAAAGATCTGATATTTGCCCCAATCACTGGTTTCATAAGGCTCTACGAGCGCGTCAGCCACCTTTCCCGAAATATTTTCGTCGAGTAATGTCATGAAAAAGTTGCCCGAACGCAGTTCGTTTTCAGCAATACCAAGTTTTATCTCGTCGATGATTTTTTTATTGAGTTCCGACTGGATCTCGCAGCTATCTTCCTCCAGATGGCCTATTATTTCCTCGATTACCGTAATCTGATATTCATTTTGCTCGTCATCTTTGCGGTGCAACACGATATCGCCATATTTCAGCATCAGTTCGACCATCTTTTCCTCCAAAACGAGTAAAGGATTGATGGTAACTTCCGGTTCCGGAACTTTTTCCAGCTTTGGTGCGGCTTGCTGCTCCCGTCTTTGCTGCGGCGTAACCTGCTGTTTCTTAACCTGTTTCTGAACATCGAGTTCGTTGAACAGCGACTGTTCCGAAAGTCCGAATTTCGTAGCGACTTCCTTTAAATAAACCTCCTGCTTAAGCGCATTTTGTACAAATGCCACCGACTTTACAATATCGCGTATCGCTTCGGCTTTTCTTATTGGGTCGTTTGCCGCTTCTTTCAGTAAGATTTCAGCCTTAAAGTCGATGAAATCCGTCGCTTCGGTCTTAATGAAATTTTCTACATATTCCTGCGGATGTTTCCTTGCGAAAGAATCGGGATCATCGCCATCCGGGAACAGCAAAATTCTGATGTTCATTGCCTCCGAGAGCAGCATATCAATACTACGGAAACTGGCTTTAATTCCGGCCGTATCACCGTCAAACAATATTGTCACATTCTCGGTCAGACGTTTGATAAGCTTAATCTGCTCTACCGTAAGCGCGGTTCCCGAACTTGAAACCACATGCTCAATCCCCGCCTGATGAAGCGCTATCACGTCCATATAGCCTTCCACCAAAAGGCAGAGGTTGTTTTTTGAAATCGCCTGCTTGCTTTGGTTGAGGCCGTAAAGAACCTGAGATTTGTGATAAATTTCGGTTTCGGGAGAATTCAGGTACTTCGCGGTTTTCACGTTATTCCGCAAAATTCTGCCGCCAAAACCAAGCACGCGGCCTGAAAAACTGTGAATAGGAAAAATTACGCGTTCGCGGAAGCGGTCGATACCGTTGGGAGCATTTTCGGGAAAGATTGAAAGGCCGGATTTCTCCAGAATTTCTTTAGAATAGCCCTTTTCAATAGCGAATTCGGTGAACGCATCCTTTTTTTCGGGCGCGTATCCCAACTGAAATTTAGAAATGATGTCGTCGCGCAGCTCACGCTCTTTGAAATAAGAATACCCAATCGTCCTGCCCTCCTCCGTTTGCAGCTGCTCCTGAAAAAAACCATTGGCAATCTCGTGAATCTTGTAAAGCAGTTCCTTGTCCGTCTGCGACTGTTTTTCCTCTACCGTAAGCTCGCGTTTATCTTCCTCAATCTCAATTCCGTATTTTTTGGCGGCATGGCGCAGTGCTTCCGGATAGGTGAAACTTTCAATTTCCATCAGAAAGGAAATGGCAGTTCCACCTTTTCCGCTGGAAAAGTCCTTCCAGATCTGTTTGCTTGGTGAGACAACGAAACTTGGCGTTTTCTCGTCGTGGAAGGGGCTTAGCCCTTTGAAATTGGAGCCTGCACGTTTAAGTTGCACGTATTCGCCAATGATTTCCTCCACGCGGATCGTAGAAAATATTTTATCGATGGTGGCTTTAGAAATCATCCGGTAAAAATAGCGAATTTGTTTACTAAAAGTTACAATTATTTGGGCGTATCCCTCGCCAGCGCTTACAATTGAGGCGCGGTATTCTGCAGCCGCCCGGGTCGGGCTCTTCGCTGCAAGTCCTCGCCGCTGCCGCGGCTGTGGGCTTTCCGCTGCGATCCCTTACGCAGAAGCTTCGGGAAAGACGGTTCCGCGCAGTCAAGGTCAGACATGGCTTCGTGACCAAAGCACTCATCGGCGCTCGCTTCGCTCGCGCCCCAAAATTTTCGCTAATTTTGACGAAATCTTTAACATGAGAAAACTCGCGCTACTACTAATGTTTCCCGTTTCTGCACTCCTTTTTGCGCAGACAAAATACATAATGGTGATTCATGGGGGCGCCGGCACCATCACACGCGAATCCATGACACCCGAAAAAGAAGCGGCGTACCGCCAAAAGCTGACGGAAGCTTTGCAAACCGGCTACAATGAGATCCAAAACGGAAAATCTGCCGTGGAGGCGGTGGCTGCAAGCATTGTAATCCTTGAAGATTCGCCGCTGTTTAACGCCGGAAAAGGTTCGGTTTTCACTCATGACGGCAAAAATGAAATGGACGCAGCAATCATGTTCGGAAAAGATAAATCAGCAGGCGCGGTTGCCGGCGTTCACACCATTAAAAATCCGATAAAAGCGGCTATCGCGGTGATGCAGAAGTCGGAGCATGTGATTCTGAGCGGGCGCGGTGCCGAAGAATTTGCGCGGAAAAAAGGTCTGGACATTGTGCTGCCTTCTTATTTTTGGACTAAAGACCGCTGGGACGGTCTGCAACGGGTCCGACAGAAGGAAAAGTCAGACAAAACTTCAAAAAACAATACAAAAAACGCCTTTGAAATCGACCAAAAGTTCGGAACCGTTGGCGCCGTGGCATTGGATAAAAACGGGGATTTGGCAGCCGGCACTTCTACTGGCGGCATGACCAACAAAAAATGGAACCGCATCGGAGACGCACCCATCATCGGCGCCGGAACCTTTGCCAATGCGCAAGTCGGAATCTCCGCAACCGGCTGGGGCGAATATTTCATCCGCGCTACCGCCGCACGAACTGTCGCCGCCAAAATGGAATACCAGAATAAGGACATTAAATCTTCCGCACGGGAGGTAATCGATGAAATCGGTGCAATGGGCGGCGACGGCGGCCTTATTGCGCTCGATAGAGACGGCCATGTAGCAATGCCTTTCAATACCGCAGGCATGTACCGCGGAACGGTGACTGAAAAAGGTGAAATAGATGTACAGATTTATAAATAATCATGATGAATTTTAAAATTGATAAGCTGGAGCAGTGGCAGGATGTGGTGGACCAGATTTTGCCACAGCTGAAACATCCTGTGCTTTTACTAAAAGGAAATCTCGGTGCCGGAAAAACAACTTTTACGAAAGTTTTGCTTAAAAATCTGGGCAGTACCGACGAGGTTTCCTCACCTACATACGCCATCGTGAACGAATATGTAACACCAAAAGGTTTGGTTTATCATTTTGACCTGTACCGCATGAAGAATATTGGTGAAGTGTACGACATCGGCATCGAAGAATATCTTGACAGCGCTTACCTGTGCATCATAGAATGGCCTGAAATTTTTGAGGAAGAGCTTCAAGCTGCGCCTCATCACGAGATGCAGATCGGGACGGAGGATGATGCACGGCATATTACATTCCTTTAGCAGCAATACGGTACCGAAATATCATCGTATATTTGCAGCGTTGCATTTAAGGAAAATCAAAGCATTAAAAATTGCATTTGCAACAATTAAGATATGAGCAGTACACACGTTTTCACGCCATTTTCGGAGCAGGAACTTATGCCGCACGAAGAAAAACTGGAAGTTGTAAAAAAAGGTAAACAGTTCGGAATCGGGATCCCAAAAGAGACCTGCCTCAATGAGCGCCGAACATGCATCACGCCCGACGCAGTGCAGGTTTTGGTACAAAGCGGACATGAGATCGTGGTCGAAACCGGCGCAGGTGAAGGATCTTTTTTCACGGATTTACAATATTCTGAAGCGGGAGCACGGATCTCGCCGGACGCTAAGGAAGCATTCTCGCAGGATCTGGTTTTAAAGATCAATCCACCGACTTCGGAAGAAATCGAATACCTAAAAAACGGTGCGTACCTTATTTCTGCTTTGCAAATCAATCTGCGTGACAAAGATTATTTCAAGCAACTCGCGGAAAAGAAAGTGAACGCGATCGCCTTTGAATTCATCGTGGATGAATACAAACAACTTTCATTGGTAAGGCTAATCGGTGAGATTGCGGGCAACATTTCAATTCTTTATGCTGCCGAACTCCTCGCCCTTTCGAACGGACTTATGCTGGGTGGAATCACCGGTGTGCGGCCTAGTGAAGTCGTCATCATCGGTGCCGGAATCGTAGGCGAATTTGCTACGAAAGCCGCATTGGGACTGGGTGCAAGCGTAAAAGTTTTCGACAATTCACTTTCGAAACTTCGCCGCCTGCACATGATGGTCGACGGCCGCGTTCCTACTTCCATAATTGATCCCAAGGAACTTGCAAAAAGCCTTAGACGTGCTGATGTGGTGATCGGAGCGCTGTCTAAAATCAGTCTGTCACCTATCATCACGGAAGAAATGGTCGCACAGATGAAGAAAGGCAGTGTGATCATTGACGTGACCATTGACAACGGAAAAGTAATCGAAACTTCAGAGCTTACCGATATGGAAAATCCGTTCATCATCAAGCACGGTGTCATTCATTGCGGACTTCCGAATCTTACGTCAAAAATGCCGCGCACAACGACGAAAGCTATCTCTAATTTCTTCCTTAGCTACCTGTTAAACTATGATGAAGAGGGCGGTTTCGAAAACATGCTGGTGCGCAAGAACGAAATCAAGCAGTCACTTTACATGTACAAAGGCCGTCACACAAAGAAGTTGATTTGCGACCGTTTCAATCTTAATTATCACGATATCAACCTTCTAATCTTCTAAATGAGAAAACTGAAGTTTTTCATGATCGGTATGATACCTGGTCTGTTACTCGTATTTTTTATCCTGAACAAAAAAGGCGCAAGCTGCAGCGGATATCTGCCAAACTCGCGCGTTATCGCAGAATCACTGTCGAAAAAACCCGTTTACAGCGCAGATTTTTCGGAAGCGATGGCTGAAAACAATGTCGATGAAACATTTCTGAAAGACAGCATTATGACGGAAGGTAACATCGATTTTGATAAAAGCCAGGCGCAGAAACAACCCTGCCCTACTTACATTCTGCATTACCCAAAGAAAAACCCAAGGTTTGAGATCACATTTGAGAAATGCAGCGCGGAAACCACTTACCAGCGTTTTAAGAAGATTCGTTAGATTTCATATTCAGATTTAAATGAAAATTGCGGTGATTGGAGTCGGCCTGATAGGCGGTTCGATGGCTTTAAAACTTAAAGCCGGAGGCTCTGCCAGCTACATTTTTGGCGTTGACATGAATACTGTGCATCTGAAAACGGCTAAAGAACTTGCGATTATCGATGAGATTTCTACGTTAGAAAACGCGGTGGAAAATTCAGATTTAATCATTCTCGCGATTCCCGTCGATGTCGCCAAAGCACTTATCTCCATAGTTTTAGATTTAATAAAACCGCATCAAACCGTGATGGATGCGGGATCCACCAAGGCCGGCATTGTAGAAAGCATTAAAGATCATCCGAACAGAAGCCGATTTGTCGCATTCCACCCGATGTGGGGAACGGAGAATTCCGGACCGGAAGCGGCGGTTTCCAACAGTTTTTCAGGTCGTGCTGCAGTGATCTGCGACCGCGAAAATTCGGCGGAAGACGCATTAAACACAGTTGAAAATGTAGCTGAATCACTTGGGATGCATCTGATTTATATGAGCGCAGCAGATCACGATTTGCACACCGCTTATATTTCGCACATTTCGCATATCACGTCATACGCGCTTGCCAATACCGTACTTGAAAAGGAACAGGAAGAGGAAACCATTTTCCAGCTCGCCAGCACCGGTTTTTCAAGTACCGTAAGACTCGCCAAGTCGCATCCCGAAATGTGGGTTCCGATCTTCAAACAGAATCGCGAAAACGTGCTCGATGTCCTGAATGAACATATTTTGCAGCTGAATAAATTCAAAGAAGCCCTTGAAAATAAAGATTTTGAAATGCTTTCAGACCTGATTTCAAATGCAAACAAGATACGCGGCATCCTTCAGAAATAGGATACAGCTACCAGCTTAGCATTCAGCAACATTCACGGCTATTGCGAGACCGCCTTCAGACGTTTCCTTAAAGCGGTCGCTCATACTTTGCGCCGTTTCCCACATTGATTGTATCACCTCGTCCAAAGTCACGCGCGCTTTAGCAGGATCAGATTCTATTGCGATATTCGCGGCAGTGATTGCCTTGATCGCACCCATTGAGTTGCGCTCAATACAAGGAATCTGTACCAGTCCGGCAATGGGGTCACATGTCATTCCCAAGTGATGTTCCATCGCGATTTCTGCGGCCATCAAGACCTGTCCGGGTGTTCCACCCATTATTTCGGTCAGTCCGGCAGCGGCCATCGCGCTGGATACACCCACCTCTGCCTGGCAGCCGCCCATGGCGGCAGAGATGGTGGCGTTTTTCTTGAACAGGGTCCCGATTTCACCAGCAACCAACAGGAAGCGAATGATGTCATCATTGGAAGTAAATTCTGTGAAAGCCTGTGCATACATCAGCACCGCCGGTATTACGCCGCTGGCGCCATTCGTAGGCGCTGTAATGATCCTTCCGAAACTCGCGTTCTCCTCATTCACGGCCAGCGCGAAACACGAAACCCATTTGTTGATATTGGTAAAAGTTTCCTCGGTTTCCACGACCAACTGGAACCACTCATCAATGTTACGGTAGATTTTTTCTCCTAAAAGTTTGCGGTTGAGTCCGGCAGCGCGGCGTGATACATTCAGGCCACCGGGCAGAATGCCTTCTTTATTGACTCCTTTATAGATACATTCTTTGATCTGTTGCCAGATGTACAGCGCTTCGGCATCGGTTTCTTCACGGCTGCGCCAGCTTTCTTCATTCAGATAAATCAGATCAGAAATCTTGGTCAGACCTAACTTTTGAATATTTGCGATGACATCACGACCGTGGTGACATGGATATAAAGTCCTTACGCAATGTTTTTCGTAAGAGCTTTCTTCCTTTGTAGCGATAAAACCGCCGCCCACGGAGTAATAATCCTGCTCAAACTCCTGACCATCGTTAAAGACCGCCCGGAATATCATTCCGTTTGGATGGAATTCGAGGGATTTCTGTTTATTTAAAATTAAATGTTCGCCGTAGATGAATGGAATCACATGGCGACCAGCCAGATTGAGTTGTCCGGAGTTCTTGATTTGTGCAATTTTTTCGTCTATCCTGGAGGTATCAATCAGCTTAAAGTCTTCGCCTGAAAGCCCAAGCATGCCCGCGATATCCGTTCCATGGCCGACACCTGTCTTTGCCAGCGAACCGAAAAATTCTACGTAAACTTCCTTTACTTCGCTTATTGGTTGCCGGTCCTGAACACGCTGCAGAAAATTTGAGGCCGCATTCCATGGTCCCATCGTGTGCGAACTCGACGGGCCAATGCCCACTTTTATAATTTCAAAAACACTGATTGACTCCATAATGTACTGAACCTTTAGCTTTACAAATTTAGCGAAATTAAGTGTGTTGCCGTAATCTGTGTTGCGTAATGCACGCTTTTTGTAATCAGTCTTGGCAAAATAAAAAAACATGTCTACCGTACAGGAAAAGTTCAATAATTATTCGAAATTCATCAAATTCATATACAAGTACTGGAACAGCGATGTCTTCCGCGCCGCGAGTGAAAACGCACGGAATATAGAGGCGGAAACGGACTCAAATGGGGAAACGGACGATTACCACGGTCCCCAAGAATTGGTGGAAGACCTTAAAAAGATGGGCCCTACCTACGTGAAACTGGGACAGTTACTCAGTACGCGGCCCGACCTGTTACCGCCAAATTATCTGCAGGCACTTGAAACGTTACAGGACGACGTAGAGAAAATTCCATACAGTACGGTACAGGAAATCGTTGAAGAAGAAACCGGACAGCGAATCTCGAAGGCTTTTGAAAGTTTTGATACTGAACCACTCGCCAGTGCGTCTATCGGGCAGGTTCACCAGGCAACGCTCCGCTCCGGCAAGATGGTCGCGGTAAAGATCCAGCGGCCCGGAATCCGGAAAAAGTTCCTTGAAGACCTCGACACACTGAAAGAAATGACTGATTTTGCGGTGAAACACAATGATGCCGCTAAAAAATATGCGGTAGATGAAATACTTGACGAGTTCAGATTCATCCTACTTAATGAACTCGATTACGTGAAGGAGGCAGAAAACCTGCGCGTGCTCGCGAATAATCTGCAAAATTTCAGGAAGATCTTTGTTCCGCAACCGGTCGACGGCTACTCCACCTCCAAAATCTTAACGATGGAGTTTGTGAAAGGCCAGAAAATCACGTCGGTTTCGCCGCTCAGCAGGACAGAAAATGATTACAGTACTCTGGTAGATGAGCTCGTGGAAGCTTATATGAAGCAAATTATCATCGATGGATTTGCGCACGCGGATCCGCATCCAGGCAATATCCATCTCACACAGGATGGCAGAATTGCGCTGATGGATCTCGGTATGGTGGCAAAATTCGGTACCGAAATGCGCGATGATATCCTGAAGCTCATCATCGCGATCAGTAAATACAATGGTGTGGAAACCGCCAATGCTTTACTTCAAATGAGCGAATACGGAAAGGAAACCGATGTACAGAAATTTCAGAAGGAAATTAACCGCCTCGTGCTGGAGGCCGAAAATAAATCGGCCGGTAAACTTAAAACGGCGCCGCTCCTCATCCAGATGAACCGTGTGGCCGCTGAACACGGAATAAAACTGGCCGTGGAACTCAACATTTTCGGAAAAATTCTCATGCAACTCGACCAAATTGTGGCCGTGCTGGCGCCCGAATATGACCTGCAAAAATCCATCGAAGAAAATGTGGAGAAAATGATGCAGAAAAAAATGCTTCAGGACCTCAAACCCGAGAATTTTCTTTCACAGCTTATTGAGACCAAGAAACTCGCAGAAAAACTGCCCGAACGCCTTAATACCATTACCGAAAGACTCGCAAATAATGAGTTCGAAATCAAAATCGATGCGATTGACGAAAAACGGCTCACCGATGGATTTCAAAAAGTAGCTAACAGGATTTCAATCGGGCTTGTGATTGCGGCACTCATCATAGGCGCGGCTTTGCTGATGCGCGTTCCGACAACATTCGTGATACTGGGATATCCGGGCCTGGCTATGATTTTCTTTTTAGCGGCGGCACTTTTTGGGATTTGGCTGATCTTAAAGATGATCCTCAACGATGAAGAACTTAAATCAAATAAAAGGAGATAAAATTTAAAGAATATTTAAATATTTATTTCAAGCCAATTCGCAAAAAACTTTGGCAAGAATCTCAGAGGTTTCGCGCGGTTTCGTGGCGGGGAAAAGATGGGTTCCGTTTTTAATGATGTAGTCGGGTTTCGAATATTTAATGGGGAATACGATATCACGGTCACCCATAATCTGTACCACGTCCGGGCATTCCTCAAATTTCCAGCCTGAAATCTTTTCAATGCACCATTTCAGATAATAGGGTTCACGGACGTTGAAATACTGCATCAGTCGCGGATTTTGGGGATCAAAAAACTTCCTAACGAACGAGTACGCTAAAGCGGATTTAGTGGTGAAAATCCTTTCGGGTAAATATTTCGGCAAACCCGTGCGCTCCCCCAATTTTATAAAGCGGGATTTTTCGTGATGTGATTTTATGCTCGCCAATATGACCGTTTTCCGCGCAGGTTTCAGCTTGTTGATTTCCTGCACCACAATGCCGCCAAAAGAGTAGCCAAGCAAGCAAAACGGTTCACTTTCATCCACGCGGACGGCCATCCTGATAATGTAATCCTGGAAACTTTCGTTACGAACCGGTATGAGCCACTCAAGAAATACCACTTCGAGGTTTTCGGGAAATTTGAGTTTGTCAAGAACTTTAAAATCGGCGCCGAGTCCGCTTACCACGTATAATTTCATCAAACTAAAATTAGATAAAATTTAAAAATAAAAAAAGAGCACGACGGCTCTTTTTTCAGTTAGATACTTTTACAGAATGCTACTCACCCGAAAAGGCAGCGTAGAGCGCCGCACCCTGGATGATGGTTTTCTGATCTTTCACGAGATAGATCGGCACATCACGAAGCAGGTCGTCCATCTTATCACTTACGATAAAGTTTCGGTAAAACTTTTCTTTGTTCAGGTACGTTTGCAGCATCACCGGGATATCTCCGCTGATAAACAGTCCGCCCGTAGCTTTCAGTTTCAAAACCAAACTGTTGGCTTCGCGCGCCAAAAATATCATGAATGTATCAATGGTCATATTGCAGATGCGGTCCCGGCTTTGCAGCGCGCCTTCGATGATGGCTTTGGAGAAATTTCCGGCTTCGATCTCTTTCGTGAGCCAATCCGGCTGTTTTTGCTGTTTCACATCGCGCAGGAAACGGTAAATATTAAAAAGACCGTCGTGCGACAACACCGATTCCCAGGTTACGATGCCATAGATTTTGTGCAGAAACTGGTAAAATTCAACCTCATCACTGGTGCGCGGCGAGAATTCACAATGTCCACCCTCCGTGGCGAAAGGGCGCATGTATTGCCCGTCCCAAAAAAGTCCGGCTTCACCCAGGCCTGCGCCCGGTGCGAGCACGGCGATATTTCCCGGCACCATGTTCTGCGTGTGGTGAATCGTATGGAAACACTGCTCGTCATCATTTCCAAGACCATACGCAGAAGCTTCAAGGTCATTTATCAGGTACACGCTTGGAATGTTCAGCTGCCGACTTATTTCATCGGCATTCAGCGCAAACGAAAGCCTTTGCGGCGCGGATGTGCGGGAAATCACGGGTCCGGGCACCGCTACGGCCAGTTTAGTAATACCGGAAAGCGAAAACTCACCGATGAACCGTTCAGCAATGGCTTCAAATGAAGAGAATTCACCTGTTTTGTATTCTTTTTCGGCGCGTAGCACCAGATTTTGATTTTCTGTGGTGTAATGCGCAAAACATGTGAGCTCACCACGGACGTCCGCCGCGATGAGCGAAATATTGTTGTTATTTTCATCCGCAATGGCGGGAAGATACAGCTTGAATTTATTATTAGAGTCCATCTTTTTAATGTTAGAAACCAAAGATAATAATAGTTTTGAAAAATAGCGTGAAAAATAAAAAACCTTCTTAAATGGTCTGTTTAAGAAGGTTTAAAGAAATTTTCAAGGTCTTATTTGCCTAGCGGAATGTTGTAGCCTACGCCCACTCCGATGGCACCAGCATTGTAACTTTGGCTGCCAATCTCGCCTTTATCCCCTGTGAAGGTTTTTTGGTATTGCAGTGCAAAGTTCCAGTCCTGGTTGTGGTAACCGATTTCAGGTTTGATGTAGAAACCGCCGTCAGGTCTTGCTACTGTACTGTTTGAAGCCACCTGCTCATCACCTACGATGAAACCGTAACCCAAGTCAGTTCCCAGATAGAAACCGGTCTGTTTTGGATATACACGGATCAGTGCTGCTACAGGGATTACTCCAAAATCGTTGTTATCGATCCCATCATTTTCTCTTCCGAAAAAGTGGCTGTAACCTGTTGCGATACCTAAACCGAAACCAGGGGTCACAAGATTCTGGTATGAAAGGTCCAAACCAAGGTTTCCGCCTGCGTTCTCAGCAGGAACAGAGATACCGCCGTTTACACCTACCTTCAGCATGTTGCGCATATCTGCACTTTGAGCACTTACTAAACCTGCCGTCATTAATCCTAATGCAAGGATTGTTTTCTTCATTGATTTCATAACTTTTAATTTTTGTTTTACACCCTGCATACTTGGCAAAATCGTGCCAAATCCGATGAGGCAGGAGGGGCAAAATTAAATTCAATCCATTAGAGTACTGTAAATCAATACCTTACGAACGTAAAAAAGTTAAACAATCATTTAGATTTAGATGTGACATAAATGCAGTTTATGGGTTTGGCAGACTTTGAATTACATTTTTTCAAGTAATTCTTTCATATCCGCATAGCCGCCGCCGTTGTACACATCGGTCATGCCTTCAGACTTGAAATAATCCACGGCTTTTCCGCTTCTGTTCCCGCTTCGGCAGAAGAAAATCTTGGTTCCGCTCAGGTTTATGACTTCCTGTTTGCGCTGCTCGAGTTCGCCGAGCGGGATGTTCTGGGCTGCTTCGATATGGCCGTCCATCTCAAGTTCCATAGGTTCGCGAACATCGATCAGATGGTAGTTTCCGGTTTGCAGTACTTCAGCTAATGACATAGTAAATTGTTTAAGTTGGATGAATTATTTAAGAATAGAATTCAGGTTTTAAAAACCTGAAGCCACAGTAACAAAGTTAATAAATAAGATTAATTTTGCACCATTAAAATGAATGCAAACGCCCGGAAATACGCAGAAAACATAAAAACGAAAGCCAAAAAATTCGGTTTTCAAAGCTGTGGCATTTCGAAAGCGGGCTTTCTTGAAGAAGATGTCACGCCATTTGAAACGTGGCTCCAAAACGGGCATCATGGCGAAATGTCTTATATGGAAAATCATTTCGATAAAAGACTTGATCCTACCCTACTCGTGGAAGGTTCAAAATCTGTAATTTCACTTTCCTACAATTATTATCCAGAGACCGATGCGGGAAAATTTTCGGAACTGAAGATTTCGAAATACGCCTACGGAGAAGATTATCACGAAGTGATCAAAGAAATCCTGCGTGAAATGGTCGCTGAGCTTAAAGAGGAGATCGGTGATTTCGACTGCCGCGTGTTCACGGACTCGGCTCCCATCCTCGAACGAAGCTGGGCGCGGAAATCGGGCATCGGCTGGGTTGGAAAAAACGCGAATCTGCTTACGAAACAGCACGGTTCGTTTTATTTTCTGGCCGAAATAATCTGTGACCTTGAGCTTGAACCCGATTTTGCTACAACGGATCACTGCGGAAGCTGCCGCAGATGCATTGATGCCTGCCCTACCGACGCCATCGTAAGCGACAGAATAGTGGATGGGAGCAAGTGTATTTCGTATGCCACCATTGAACTTAAAAATGAGATCCCCGAAAGTTTCCGCGGAAAGATGGCGGACTGGATGTTTGGCTGCGATATCTGCCAGGATGTCTGCCCATGGAACCGGTTTGCGTCACCGCACAACCAACCGAAATTCCGTGCTAAGGATGAAATTTTAAGCCACAACACAGGTGAATGGCGCGAACTTTCACAGGAAATTTTTTCAGAAATCTTCCGGAAATCGCCGGTGAAAAGGACCAAATTCGCGGGACTCAAACGTAATATCGACTTCATTTTAAACGGAAAAAAACTTTAGCGTTTTCCCTGGGTACGTTTAGGTGCAACTTTCACGCGGACTTTCAGTTTACTTTTCTCTCTAGATTTTTGTTGCATATACGGTCTGTTTATTTCTAAAATTAAGAATAATCAGCATACAACCTCCGTACGCGCATCTCAACTTCCATAAAAAATGGACTTCCGAAACCGGAAGCCCACCGTCAACACTCAATTATAATGAAAAACTTAATTTGATATGCTGTATACAATTTAAAAAAAACTAGCGCAGTGCCAGGCTGAAAAACAGGTCGATCTCATTCTTTACGTACACCATCCCGCCCATCTTCTTTGGAGGAACGATATTGAAATCTGAAAATTTAAGCCGCTTATTTCCAACCAAACTACCGTCTGCCTCACTGAACTCGATATTATACTTTCTGCTCACGTTCATCATCTTCACTTCCACCGTCGCAGCAAAAAAGTTTGTGCGGACTTTTTCGAAATGAAGGAATCTGATGGTTAGCGTCGGGTAAGCCTGTGCGTTCAGGGTTTTGCGGAAATCGGCGGTCATCACTTTGTTGCGGCAATCGAAATCCACCACTTTCAGTACAATGTTTGGCAATGCGTTTCCACTGAATGAGTAGACCGAACGGGAGTTTTGGAAATTATCATTCGCGCACTTAAATGTTCCGATATTGGTCCAGCCATTGATCACCACATCGTTCTTCTGCGCGATGGCAGCCAGCGGAAGCAGGAGGAACAGGAGGATTAATCTGTAATTTTTCATGACACTAAGATAAAAAAAGGGGTTCGTGAAAACCCCTTCCAAAAAAAATATTAAAAATTAGAAACCGATGGTCGCTTCAAGCATAAGACCGTTGAATTTACCGCCACGAAGTGCACTGGTTGCTCCCCACACGGCACTGTCATTATAGTTTTGAGATACGTATTCTACTTTTGCAAGTACGTTTTTCGTCATGAACCAGCCACCGCCAAGGTTGAATCTTTCAATTTTTCTTTCGTCAGAAACTTCGTCATCTTTACCGTTCACGGTGTTGTATCTGCCACCGAAGTAAAACTGTTCTTTGTTACCGAATCTGTATAGCAATTCTGCTCCAAGTTGGGTGTAATCTCCGTCTGTAGGTCTTTCTGTAAGTCCTGCTGCTTTGTTGCCGGATACATGCTCGTACAATCCGAAGAACTCAAGTCCGTTGTATTTCACGAATGGGTTCACCATCACCGCTTTCACTTTTTTGAAACCAGGGTTGAAACGGCCGGTAGCATAGTTTGATGTTCCCATCGCATCATTCTGGGTAAGCAGTACATAATAGTATCTTGAACCCGCTCTGTCCGCGCTGTAAAGGTAACCACCTGTAGACAAACCGTTGGTCTGGATGAAAGATCCCGTCAGTCTTACTCTAAGGTCTTCATTGATCTGTTTGTCCCAACCCAGTTTTGCATATACGGACGGTGAATTGTAGTTTGTACCTTTCACTGGTGTTTGGTTCAGTTTACCGTTTGAAACCCCAAGCATTGCTGAAAAGTTATTAAAGAAGCCGTAAACCTCACCAAAAGCTTCAGTAGTAAAACTGTCCATGATGTAATTGCCTACGAATGGGTTGTTGATCGCTTCCGCATTATCTGTTCTTCTGAAGTGCGCATCACCGTAGTTGATCTCATCCATACCTACTTTCACTCTCGCGTGCTTCATGATGTTTGAGGCAAAACCTTCTGAGATGAAATCAAGGTCATCTACCTGAATATAACCGCCTTTTACCCACGCTTCGTTGTGGTGACGTGCAGATAGATAGGTTCTTAGATGCATTTTCAAACCTTTTGCGAGGTAAGCATTCACGTCTAAGTTAGCGGTAGGAAGGTTAAAATCTGAACCCATCACTACCAATGTGTTTGGCGTTGCAGGATTACTGCCGGTAACCACGCCCAGCGAAGGCGCTTTGGTTTCATGGTCGATTGCCTGGAACTGCAGTGCAAAATCACCACCTACAGACACTTTCACACCATCATATTCCGGAGAAGCTACTTTTGGATCTTCAAAAACATTTCGGGAAGCTTTTTCAGGCGCTAAATAGTCGCGCATTGTAGAGGTGGTGTCCTGCGCCTGTAAGAGGCCGGCTCCTGAGAAGATTACTGCAAGCATTGAAGCTCTCATTAACATCGTTTTCATAATTTTAAATTTTAATTGATTTCTCTCTGTTTAATTTGCACTTACGTTCACTGTAATTTTGATATCGTTTCCGGTTTTTACCGTGTTCATCATGAATGAAGGAGGTGTCACCCCGTAGTCACTCATCTTGATGGTCTCTGTACCGGTGATGGTGTATCCGTTTCCGCTTTTCGCTACTGTCACCGGGAAGCTTACGGTTTTTGTTACGTTGGTCACTTTCAGTTTTCCGGTGATCGTTCCTTTTCCTACGTTTACTGATGTGGCGGTGAAGGTGATGTTCGGATATTTATCGGCTTCCATCGCTTTGTACGCATTGTTGTCCATTGCACCTTTGCCAGATTTTAGGGTTTTGGCTCCTAAAGTATAGGTAATGTCTGTAAGGGTGTTCCCTGAAACATTCGCGCTGAAAGTACCGGTGTTTGAAGTCATCGTCCAGTCGTGCATAGTAGAGGTTCCGGTTACGGTTGTTTTCACGTTCTTGCTGCTGATTTTTTGACCGGCAACAAGGCCAGAGAAAAGTCCGAATGCCAACACGAGAATCTTGAAGTTTGCTAAATTTTTCATTGTATCTAATTTTAATATTTTTTCTTGCTTTTTGATAGGACAAAGGTAAATGGTATTTTAATTATCTGCTAATATTTAAGCAAAATAACCGTATGATATATATCTTATTTGCAATTTAAATTCAATTAATAACAAACCATTCATTATTTATTTACCATTTTATTAATTTTAAAACAAGTGTTTTGAATTAATACTAAAATAATGTTTGTCAAGATGAAGAATTAAAAAAAGATCGGACGCTTTACCGTTTAAACATTGACGGAAATCATATGTTTTGATGACAAATTTTAAAAAATAAGGGTATATTATCAAGAGTCTGCAAAGAAATGCAGGGAGTATAAGACGCAGGAAACAAAAAACCCCAACTTCTGAAGAAGCTGAGGTTTTGTACCCAGTGCCGGAATCGAACCGGCACACCTTGCGGTACTAGAGTTTGAGTCTAGCGCGTCTACCAATTCCGCCAACTGGGCTCCGTAAATTGGTGTGCAAATATAGATTTTTTTTGGATTCCTCAAAAATATTTTTTCCAAAAGTATCAGAGCCCCTCATAAAACAGGGTTGTAGGTCCGTTATATGCGGCGAAGAAACAACAGTACTATATAAAAGCCTCGTTCGTCCACAGATTCTGCATTTAGTCCCAAATTTAATATTGAAAATAAAACATGTATTACTTTTATCATAACAATACCGAAGTTCTGACCAAACCGGTTTCCCCCCTGCAAACACCATTGGTTCCCATACATTTCGTTAGCCAGAACTTGCGGTCTTGAAGTGGCTCTTTTTGCCGGAGCTTTAATTCAGTTTCGCAAATGTGAACTGGTTTGGTGATGTGGATGAACTGCGAATCTATTATACAGTGGATCAGGCAGATGCCTGGACACCGATCGTAAGCACTTACACTACAGAACACAGCAGCTGGACAGATGTGACTATTCCGCTACCGAATAAGTCGGATAACTATCAGATTGCTTTTGAAGGCCCCTCAAACCGGGCAAGAGGAATAAATGTGGATAATGTCAAAGTAGAAGATGCTTCTACGCTTTCAGTAACCTACTGCTAGAGTTTCAGCTACTGTCAAACCTAAAATTCCAGTTCAAGTCCATCATAAGCCAGGTGCAGGCCCGGCGGAAGTTCCGCTTCGCTGGCCTCATGTAATCCCATATGATGTGATAGATGGGTCAGATACATCTGTTTAGGCTTGAGTTGCGCAAACAGGTCGAGAATCTGCGGCAAAATAAAGTGGGCCGGATGCTCATTTACTTTCCGGATGCAGTTGAGGATCAGATAATCCAGGTTTTGAAGTTTAGGAATTTCATCAGCCGGAATTTGGCTCGCGTCTGTAATATACGCGAGTTTTTTAAATTTAAAACCCAAGATTGGCAACCTGTAGTGCATTACCGAAACCGGTGTCACCGCCGCATCGAAAAGCGTAAAATCACCATTGATTTCAGTCAACTGGAAAGAAGGCGCACCCGGATATTTTTCGGCCGCAAAGGCATATGAAAAACGGCTTTTCACCTCCTCTCCTACGCGGGACATGCAGTAGAGCGGCATATCACCGTGATTTTTAAAAATCAGCGGCCTCAAATCATCCAAACCAATCACATGGTCGTTGTGCTCGTGCGTCAGCAGCACCGCATCGATGTGGTCTTCCCTGTTTTGCAGCATCTGAAATCGGAAATCCGGGCCGCAATCGATGAGGATTTTTTTGTGTTGGTCTGTAGTCACGAGAACAGAGGAACGTGTACGGGAATCGCGGGGGTCTCCGGACGTGCAGACTTCGCAGTGGCAACCGATAACGGGCACTCCCTGCGAGGTACCGCTGCCCAGAAATTTCAACTTCATTTTTTTTGCCTTGCTATATTTTATGAGTAAATTTACAAAAATTTAAAAATTGCACGTGACCCTTCCGAAATTGACCCCAAAGCAGAAAGCTTTAGCTATAAATTTAGATGCAGATATTTACGGTACATTCGCTGAAATAGGCGCCGGCCAGGAGACGGTTCGGCACTTTTTCCGTGCCGGAGGTGCTTCACGTACGATCGCGAAAGCCATGTCTGCCTATGACAAAGATTTCAGCGACGCTATTTATGGCAAGGAAGCAAAAAACCGATATGTAACACAGAACCGTCTGCGCAAGATGCTGCGCTATGAGGTTTCTCTTATTGAAGAAAGGCTTTCTCGCGAAAATAACCCGGGACGCAAGTTTTTCTCCTATGCCAACACGGTAACTACCATCAATTTCAATAAGACCATGAAAGGTCACGGCTGGGTAGGCTTGCGCTTCCAGCTCGATGAAAATGAAGATTACAGCGAGATCGTACTTCACGTAAAATTCATGGAAAACGACGCCACGCTGCAGCAGGAAACGCTCGGCAGCCTTGGTGTAAACCTTATCTACGGTGCCTTTAACCTGCACGACAATCCGCGGAAACTGATCGAATCGCTCTACGACGACATTTCGATGGATAATGTAGACATTGATATGATTGATTTCAGCGGGCCTGCGTTTGCGTACGTTGATAACCGCCTTATGAGTCTGCAACTGGTGAAGAACGGGATGACAGATGCAGTGATATTTAATTCTGAAGGAAACAATATGCTGCCCGCAGACGTGCTCTACAAAAAGAATATTTTCGCGGTTCGCGGCAGTTTCAGGCCAGTTACACTTGTGAATATTGATATGTTCGAACGCGGCCTCGAGATGTTCATGCAGGATTCGAACTGTGGGGTGGACGAAACGGTGGTTTTGTTCGAAATAACGATCTCAAATCTTCGCGCCGCCGGCGACATTGACGAACGCGATTTCCTTGACCGCGTAGATGTGCTCGCAAAACTGGGCTATACCGTTATCATTTCCAATTTCTCCGAATATTACCGTCTGATCGATTATTTCGCTAACTACACGAACGGAAAAATTGGTGTGGCAATGGGCGTAAACAACCTGCTGGACGTATTTGACGAAAAGTATTACCGTAATCTTTCCGGTGGAATCCTCGAAGCTTTCGGTAAGTTCTTCAGACAGGACATGACGGTTTATCTGTACCCATATAAAGATCCGGAGACGCACGAACTGCTGACCTCAAACAACCTCAAAGTAAGCGATAACCTCAAGCAGCTGTACAAATACTTCAAACAGAACCGCCGCATCGTTGATATCAATGATTATAACCCGAACCATTCGGAAATCTACTCGCGGGACATCCTGCACAAGATCGCGCACCACATCTCAGGATGGGAAAACCAAGTGCCTGAAGGTGTTGCCGAAATGATTGTGGAACGCGGCATGTTCGGCTACAAAGAAGAACTCAAGCTGAAAGAATTCTCTTAAAACCTTAAAATCTCAACAATGTCTGAAATAAAGAAACGTCTTTCCATCATTCTGGAAAGCCCAACAAATAATTTGAATGATAAACTGCAAAAGGTTTGTCAACTTCTGGATCAGGAAATCCCCTACTTCAACTGGACTGGTTTTTATTTCAAAAACGGCGACAAGAACGAGCTCATTTTAGGGCCGTATGTCGGCGCTGAGACGGATCATACGATTATTCCGTTTGGAAAGGGAATTTGCGGCCAGGTAGCGGTTTCCAATGAAACATTCGTGGTGCCCGATGTGCATGAACAGGATAATTATCTGAGCTGCTCCATCGACACGAAAGCGGAAATCGTGGTTCCGATCATCAAAAACGGCGAAAACATCGGTCAGATTGATATCGATTCGCATACGCTTGATCCTTTCACGGATGAAGACCGGGAAATGCTCGAATGGCTTTGCGACGAAATCGCGAAGATTTATTAAACATAATGTGCGGCCCTGCGGGCCGCACTTTTTTTATTGGGACAGATTGGCGATGGCCTGCTGATCCAATCTGAAAATCGTCCATTCGTCCATAGGCTTGGCACCCAGTGATTTGTAAAATTCAATGGCAGGCGTGTTCCAATCGAGCACAGACCATTCAAGGCGGCCGCAGTTTTCAGCGCCAGCGATCCGCGCAAGTTCTACTAAAAGTGCTTTGCCGTAACCTTTGCCGCGATGTTCGGGCTCCACGAACAAATCTTCGAGATAGATTCCGGGCTTGCCGACAAAGGTGGAAAAATTATAGAAATACAGCGCAAAACCGACCGGTTTACCATCCTCTTCTGCCATCAAAACCTTAGCAAAATTCCTTATGAAGATATTTTCGTGCAGTTCTTCCACGGAAGTCACCACGTCGTTTTCGAGTTTTTCGTACACCGCGAGTTTTTTAATTAAATCAAAAATTACCGGCGTGTCTGAAGGAATCGCTTTGCGGATTTTAAACATAATGCATCTTGATTTTAAAGCGTAAAAATAATGTTTTTTAAAAGACCTTTCTAAAGTGCGCAAACCCCTAGCCCCGATTGAACGGCCTGTCTGAGCTCTTTTTCGGCGGCGGCTTCGCCGCCGCCGAAAAAAGCGAGTAGTGAAAGCGGGAAATAGCTTCTCATTTAATTTAAAAAGTGCTTTTCGAAAAAGTCAAAACGAGCACAAAAAAACCTCCGGAAAAATCCGAAGGTTAATTGTTTTTTTCGATTTTAAATCTCGGTATTGAGATCCCAGTTCTGCAGATAATCATGCACGTGTTTGAGGAACATGCCGCCCAGCGAGCCGTCTACCACACGGTGATCGTAAGAATGCGACATAAACATGAGGCTGCGGATCGCGATCACATCGCCGTCTTTTGTTTCCAGGACCGCAGGCTTCTTCACGATGGCACCCACCGCCAAAATCGCGACTTGCGGCTGCGGGATGATTGGTGTTCCCATAAGGTTTCCGAAACCGCCCACATTCGAAATGGTGTACGTGGCACCCTGCGTATCTTCGGGTCTGAGTTTCTTGTTACGCGCGCGGTAAGCGAGGTCGTTGATGGTCTTCGCAAGACCGGAAAGCGAGAGTTGGTCTGCATTTTTGATCACGGGAACGATTAGGTTACCGTCCGGAAGTGCCGTAGCCATCCCTATATTGATGTTTTTCTTCTTAATGATTTTGTCGCCGTCTACCGAAACATTGATCAGCGGGAAATCCTGAATGGCTTTCACGATGGCCTTTACGAAAATCGGCATATAAGTAAGCTTTTCGCCTTCGCGTTTCTCAAATATATCTTTGTGCTTTGTACGCCATTTTACCACATTCGTCACATCTGTTTCGATGAAAGAGGTTACGTGCGGCGATATTCTTTTTGAATTCACCATCGCGTCTGCAATGATCTTGCGCACGCGGTCCATCTGGATCACTTCATCACCCTGCCCTACAGGTACCGGAGCCGAAATTGGCGCAGGCGCGGGAGTTTGGGCAACTTGTGCCGGTGCGCTTTGTGGAGCAGCAGCCTGTGCAGGTGCGGAAACACTTCTGTTTTCCAGGTATGCCAGGATGTTTTCTTTGGTGATCCGGCCTTCAAGCCCTGTACCTTTGATTGACTGAAGTTCGGCTTCAGAAATATTTTCCTGTTGCGCGATGCTTTTCACAAGTGGTGAAAGGTAAATATCACCGGAAAATTCTGTGTTATTGGTAGCTGAAAGCGGTTTTTCAAGCTCTTTTACTTCTTCATCACTTAGTTGCGGAATATCAGTCTGAACATCTTCAGCGGTCTTCGGCTCCTGCGGCTGATCAGCCACGGCAACGCCTTCACCGGCGATCTCCATTATCGCAATGGCTTCACCAATCTTGGCTACCTCATCTTTCTGCTTCAGTATTTTTACGATCTTTCCGGAAACGGGTGTCGGAACATCTGAATCTACTTTATCGGTCGCAATTTCCACAACGGAATCATCTTCCTTCACCGTGTCGCCTTCCGCGTAAAGCCAACTAATAATCGTAGCTTCCATCACGCCCTCTCCCATCGAAGGAAGTATTAATTTATATTCTGCCATTTTGATAATTCGGTTTTGACAAAGATAAAATTTTTTGCCGATTAAAGAAATCTGAATTTACAAGCCGCTTTTCTGACATTCCTGCAAAAACCTCAACAGCATAAAAAAGCGTTGAATTTTAGCTTAAATTTGGCGGACAAACATTTCAAATTTATGTCTAAATTATATATCGTCGCGCTGTTTCATTTCAAGGGAAACCATCTTACCGATGCACTCGAACTGCTCGAGAAACTGGTAAGTGAAACGCGGAAAGAAGACGGTTGTCTGCAATATGACCTTATAGAAGAGTCGGAAAATAAAGGCGTTTTCTTCCTGATGGAACTTTGGGAAAGTGAAGCGCATCACCGTGAGCACAACGCTTCCGAGCATCTCGCAGAATTCCGTAAAGCTGCTGCACCACTCTTCGAAAGCAGCGCTGAAGTTTACCGCGGCGCGAAACTTTTTTAAATAATCTGCGCTTCGAAAACGTCGCAGAAGTGTTTTTTGATCCTGATTTTAAGATCTGAGATCTCGATGTCTGTAAATGTACGTTCAAGTTCCCGACTGATTGAGGTCACCGCCTTATCTTTAATTCCGCACGGGATGATGTATTCAAAATAGCGCAGGTCTGTATTCACATTCAGCCCGAAACCGTGCATCGTCACCCATTTCGAGGTCTTCACGCCCATCGCGCAGATTTTCCTTGCGTAGGGTTTGCCCACATCGAGCCATACGCCGGTTTCGCCTTCGCTGCGCATTCCTTTGATGCCGTATTCGGCCAGAACGCGGATGATCACTTCTTCCAGATTGCGCATATAAAGGAAAATATCCGACGAGAAATTATCCAAATCCAACACGGGATAGCCGATCAACTGCCCGAAACCGTGGTAAGTAATGTCGCCGCCGCGGTTCGTCTTCACGTAAGTTGCGTTGATTTCCTTCAGTTTTTCGGCGTTTGCCAGCATATTTTGTTCGTCGCCCGATTTCCCGATGGTGTACACATGCGGATGCTCCACAAAAAGCAGATAATTGGGAGTTTCGAGTTGTAAATCCGGGGTTTTACTGCGGTTTTCGAGCTTTAAAGCGATGATTTCCTGCATCCGTGTTTCCTGAAAAGCAAATGCCGCCTCATATTCCATCAAGCCGAGGTCCTGAAACTGCAGTGTTCTGTTCTGTGTCGCTGTCATTTTTTACTACTGATTTTTTGGGCAATCCCCTTGCCACAGCTTTGCCAGCTGCACGGGGGCGGGCTTTCCGTTGCAATCTTTTTTGGGGCGCGCCTGCGGCGCGCCCCGAAAAAAGGATTTCCACTTCAATCCCTATTGCGAAGTATCTGCACCCGATTTTACGATGCCAAAAATACGATTTTAATCAACTATGCTATGGATAAATTCGGCCGTCTTTTCTTTCCAACCGTCGTTTTCGAGCAAAATGTTGACGAAAGCCGTCCCGATGATTCCGCCAGCCGCTTTCCGCGTGACGTTCTGAAAATCTTCTTTGTTTTTTATTCCGAAGCCGATCATCACGGGATTTTTAAGATTCAGGCTGGCCAGGCGGTTCAGGTATTCTTCGTTGTTCACTTCTTTGGAAATATTGCCTGTGGTGGAAGAACTTGATACGGCATAAAGAAATCCGGAGCTTAAAGAATCAAGGTATTTTATCCGTTCATCAGAGGTTTCCGGAGTTACGAGAAAAATGAAGTTCAGGCCGTACTGTTTTAAGACCGGCTGATAGTTCTTTTCGAATTCAATGGGCGGCAGATCCGGAATAATCAGGCCGGAAACGCTTGAGGCGGCACATTCGCGGCAGAAACTTTCGAATCCGAAACGAAGGACGGGATTGATATAACCCATAAGCACGATCGGAATATCGATTTCGGATTTCACAGATTTGAGTTGCTCAAACAGTGTGGCAATCGTCATTCCGTTGCTCAGCGCGAGTTCATGCGCTTTTTGGATTACCGGCCCATCTGCCACGGGATCGGAATATGGCATCCCAATTTCCACCATTTCAGCACCGGAACTTTGAATTATTTTCAGAATTTCGGCGGTGTCATTCAGTCGCGGAATTCCTGCGGTGAAATAGATATTGAGTTTTTTGTGCTGTTGGATGTTATCTGTGTTATTCATATTTCGATTTACTAAATTTGTTTTTAAATGCCGTGGTCTGCGCCCCGGCCTGAGCGGAGCTCTTTTTGCGAGGAGGTACGACGAGCAAAAAAGCGGGAGCGGAGGACGGAAATGGCGCCCAAATAAGGCTAAAGATGTTTCAAATAAGTTTCCATGTCTTTGTCGCCGCGACCGCTCAGACAAATCACCACGACCTCATTTTCCGCGAACTTCCTCTTTTCTAAGACCGCCAGTGCATGCGCAGATTCGAGCGCTGGGATGATTCCTTCAAGTTTGGTAAGTTCGAAAGCTGATTTCAGTGCCTCATCATCGTTTACGGAGAAAAATTCTGCGCGTTTTTCGCTGAATAAGTTCGCATGAAACGGTCCGATGCCCGGATAATCAAGGCCCGCAGAAATGCTGTGCGGCTCGATAACCTGGCCGTCATCAGTCTGCATCACGAGACTTTTGCTGCCATGCAAAACGCCTAAAGTCCCCAGAAATGTGGTAGCCGCAGATTTACCCGAATTTACGCCAAAACCACCGGCTTCGGCCGCGATTAGCTTCACTTTTTCCTCATTCACGAAATGGTAGAAAGCGCCTGCAGCATTGCTCCCGCCGCCGACACACGCAATCACGTAATCCGGATTTTCGGTGCCGGTTTTTTCTTTCAGCTGCCATTTTATCTCTTCTGAAATAACACTCTGGAACCCCGCTACCAAATCGGGAAATGGATGCGGCCCAACCACGCTTCCGATGATGTAATGTGTGGTGGTAGAATTATTGATCCAGTCCCGTAACGCTTCATTTACCGCATCTTTCAGCGTTTTGGATCCTGAAGTTGCCGGAATTACGGTGGTGCCGAGCATTTTCATCCGTGCGACGTTCGGAGCCTGTCTTGCAATATCGATTTCTCCCATGTAGACGATGCATTCCAATCCGAGTAATGCGCAGGCAGTCGCGGTGGCGACGCCATGCTGTCCGGCGCCGGTTTCAGCGATGATACGCTCTTTGCCGAGTTTTTTGGCGAGCAAAGCCTGTCCGAGCGCGTTGTTGATTTTATGCGCGCCGGTATGGTTCAAGTCTTCTCTTTTTAAATAAATTTGAGTCTGGTATTTTTCACTTAAATTTTTAGCAAAATACAGTGGTGTGGCTCTTCCTACATAGTTTTTCAGCAAATCCTGAAATTCTTCCTGAAATTCAGCAGATTCGATAATCTGAAGGTATTTTTCCCTTAATTCTGCAACATTTGGGTATAACATTTCCGGAATGAAGGCGCCGCCAAATTCGCCGTAATATCCGTTTTCGTCGGGATTTTTATAATTTTTCATAAAAGTTTTTTATTTTTTCGAGGTCTTTAATTCCAGCCTCGGTTTCAAATTTCGAATTGATGTCGAGCGCAAAAGGTTGATGTGTGATTGTTGTGAGTTTGTCGATATTTTCGAGGGAGATCCCGCCACTTAAAAAATAGGGTTTTGCAATTTCTAAATCATTCAAAATCTGCCAGTCAAAGGTCTTTCCTGTGCCGCCAAATGATTCGGAATCTGTGTCGAAAAGAAGATAGTCGGAATTGAATTTTAAATTTTGAATTTTAGATTTTAGATTTTCTGAATGCTGTCCAATTCTGAAAACTTTGATAATCATAGTTTCTTTATTCAGGCTATGTCGCAATTCATCAATATAGTTTTCGTCTTCATCGCCGTGCAGCTGGATATAATTTAAGGAACATTCTTCTGCCATCTTCACAATGTTTTCTAAGGTTTCGTTTACGAATACACCCACTTTTCCGCTATGAGGAATAACTGAAATCTGGTCTGCATTTAAATGGTTCAAAACATATCGCGACGATTTCGGGTAGAAAATAAAGCCGAGAAAATCTGTTTTTAAGTCAATTAACTGCTCGATCTGATCAGGCTTTGTGAGACCGCAGACTTTTATTTTCATGATGAAATTTCGTTTATAAATTTGTCAAACGCTTCTCCCGGATTCTTCATGAAATATTCACCCATCAGGAAACCGTCGAAGCCTTTTTTTTTGAGGAATCTGAAATCTTCAACACTGTAAATTCCGCTTTCGGCAACTGACAAGGTGTTTTGAGGAAGCAGATTTTTCAGATTCACAGAATGCTGTAAATCTACTTTGAAGTCTTTCAGATTACGATTGTTAATGCCGACTAAATCGACGTTTTCGTTGTAATGTGCGAGTTCGTCCTCGGTATGGATTTCGAGCAGTACTTCCAGGCCCAGGCCCTGTGCAAGATCAGTAAATTCCTGCACT
The DNA here is from genome assembly GCF_014837035.1 of Kaistella pullorum. Lineage (GTDB taxonomy): Bacteria > Bacteroidota > Bacteroidia > Flavobacteriales > Weeksellaceae > Kaistella > Kaistella rhinocerotis. The sequence goes on from NZ_JACSPS010000002.1 coordinate 712,736, forward strand.
TGGCTGACCGAAAGACACGCAGCAATCAGCAAAACCACATCCGCTCCGATGGACTTCGCCTCGTAAAATTGGTATTCATCGATCATGAAATCTTTGCGCAAAATGGGAATTGTGATTTCATTCCTGACTTTTAAAATATCGTCAAATGTTCCACCGAAAAATTCGGAATCCGTTAATATGGAAATACCGCTTGCGCCATAGGTTTTGTATGATTTTGCCACATCCAAAACATCTGCGTTTTCACTGATTACGCCTTTGCTGGGCGACTTGCGTTTAAATTCAGCGATGATTCCGGATTTGGATTTTAGCGTTTGTTTAAGTGAATAGGTCTCACGCCCAAAAAATCCAGAATCTTTAAGTTGTTCTAAAGGAACGGCCGATTTTGAGTAGGAAACTTCCTGCTTTTTTCTTGTTATTATCTGATCTAAAATTGTCATTATAAAAGAGTTTTCGGTTATGAAAGGACCGCGACCCGGCTTGAACGGAGCTCTCCGCCGCGGCGGAAGCGGGAGTGGAAGACGGAAAATGTCGCCATAAAAATCTATTTGATAATAATCTCCAGAGATTTTAATGCGTTGCCGCTTTCTAAACTTTCCGTCGCCAGTGCCAGACAATGTTTGTAATCACCATGTTTACCGGTGTTTTTTAAGGCCATCGCAGCATTTGCAAGTACAACAGCATTCTGTTCATAAGTACCGTTGCCTTCGAGAACCGACCTGAAGATCTTTGCCGCATCCTGTTTCGTGTTTCCGCCGAAGATACTGTTGGCGTTAATGTTTTTGAAACCCAATTCCTGCGCGGAGAAAATATATTCGCCCGATTTATCGAAAATCTTGGTGTCCGAGGTCAGCGAAATCTCGTCGTAACCGTCGAGTGCATGAACAAGAAGAAAATTCTCTTGTTTTTTCTGCAGCAGATACTGATAAATCCGAGCGATTTCCAAACTGTACACGCCAATCATCGAGAATTTCGGCCTTGCGGGATTGACAAGCGGCCCCAAAATATTGAAAAACGTCCTTAAACCCAGGCCTTTCCGCAGCGGCGCCACCGAACGCAAAGCCGGATGAAACAGCGGCGCGTGGAGAAAGCAAATGTTTCCTTTAGCCAGATCTGCGCGCAAGTCGCCCGAATCGGTTTTGAATGAATAACCCAGTTCTTCGAGCACATTTGATGCACCGGAAATGGATGAAACACCGTAATTGCCGTGCTTCGCCACTTTCTGGCCGGTTCCCGCCACCACAAAACTGGCCAGCGTGGAGATATTAAAGGTATCTTTTCCGTCGCCACCGGTGCCCACGATATCGACCAGATCATCCGTTTCTAAATCTACGCTGACCGAAAGCCGCAAAAGCGCTTCCTGAAAACCTTCCATTTCCTCGAGCGTAATGCTGCGCATCAGGAAAACCGTGACAAACGCTGTGACTTCATTCTCATTGAATTTGTTTTGGGCAATTTCGGTAAGGATAGCCTTGGCTTCAGCTTTTGAAAGCGTGTTGTGATTGAATAAATATTGTAGAATCTGTTTCATAATTTGTTTCTGGTTGTTAGTTGTTGGTTGTCAGTTATTAATGTGTAGTTCTGAATTGTTCAGAACTATCAACCGAAATCTATCAACTATTTTAAAAAGTTTTCCAAAATTTGCTTTCCGTCCGGCGTTAAAATACTTTCCGGGTGGAACTGAACAGCGTGAACATCGTAGATTTTGTGCTTTAAACTCATGATCATTCCGTTTTTATCGATGCTCGTGATTTCTAATTCTTCAGGAAAATCTTCAGGATTTACTGCCCACGAATGATATCTGCCGACCTCCAACATATCTGGTAAATTCTGGAAGATCCGATGTTCCGAAACCTTTGTAGATTCCGTGGCGACGCCGTGATAGATCTCCGAAAGATTGATCAGACTTCCGCCAAAAGCTTCTGCAATCGCCTGCTGACCAAGGCAAACGCCGAGAATCGATTTTGTCGGCGCATATTTTTTAATAAGATCCAGAAGAATTCCGGCTTCTTCGGGAATTCCGGGTCCCGGGGAAAGTATGATTTTGTCATATCGATCAACATCATCCAGGGAAATCTGGTCATTTCGGAAAACGTATACTTTCCCACCGATAATTTCTTCAATCATCTGCACGAGATTGTAGGTGAAACTGTCGTAATTATCTAAAACTAATATTTTCATGTTGTCTTTTTTGGATTTTTAGAGGAATTCTTCCGATCATTTATTAATCCTGACAGGAATTCTTCCTGTCCTTAATTTAGCCGTCACTTGGTGACTTTTATGTAAGTTTTTCTGCTTTAAGAATTGCTTTTTTTAATGCGCCCAATTTATTATTAACTTCCTGCAGTTCATTTTCCGGGGAAGATTTGGCCACGATGCCGGCACCGGCCTGATAAAAAAGTGTATTGTTTTTGCTTAAAAAGGTGCGGATCATGATCGCCTGGTTGCAGCTTCCATCAAAACCCACAAATCCGATGCAGCCTCCATAAAAACTGCGCGAAGTCTTTTCATATTCATCGATGAGCTGCATGGCGCGGTATTTCGGCGCTCCGCTTAAAGTTCCCTGAGGAAAGGTGGTTGCAATCATTTCATACGGATTCTGATCTTCTGAAACATCGGCGGTAACCTCTGAAACCATGTGAATCACATGCGAAAAAAACTGGATTTCTTTGAGCTTCGAAACTTTGGTATTTTTTCCGAGAATGCTCAAATCATTTCTCGCCAAATCAACAAGCATGGTGTGTTCCGCGTTTTCTTTTGCATCCTGCGTTAGTTCTTCAGCAGCTTTAAGGTCATCTTCAATGTTTCCGGTACGTTTGAATGTGCCGGCAATCGGATGAATGATCGCACGGTTGTCTTTGATGATCAGCTGACTTTCCGGGCTCGAACCCATCAGTTTATAATCTCCATAATCAAAAAAGAACAGGTATGGCGACGGATTGATATTCCGCAGAGCGCGGTAGACATTGAATTCGTCGCCCACAAACTTCTGCTGAAACCTGCGGCTCAAAACGAGCTGAAAAACATCACCGCGGAAACAGTGCTTTTTTGCAGTCTCAACTGAATTTCTGTATTCTTCATCGGTCAGATTTGATTCCTCAGCGCCCGCTTTTTCAAATGGGAAAATGGGCGCATTCTTTTGCTGGATTAAATTTTCTACCACTGCGACCTCCGATTTCAATCCATCAATTTTATTTTCGATCAGAAACATTTCATCATTGTGATGATTGATCGCTATGACGTACTGATAAAGGCGGTAGCGCAGCAGCGGAATTCTGTTTTCTTCTGACATCTCTTTAAACTTGATGCTTTCAAAAAAAGGAATCGCGTCGTACGATGTGTAACCGTAAAAACCCTGCGCGGTCTTTCCAATTGGCAAATTCGGCTCCTGACAATCAAAACAATTTGAGAATTCCTGCAGTAAATTCGTCAGTTTTTGAGTCTCGATATTTACTTTTTCAGCACTTTCGAGCGGAAACTTAATTTGAGCTTCGGTATAATTCCGAATTTCAATTCCGGCAATGGCATTCACCGCGATAAAGGAGAAATTGTTATCGGTATTTTGGTTTCCGGCACTTTCTAAAAGGATGGTATCCCGAAACTGATCGCGAAGCCTGAGGTAAATTCCGATTGGCGTAAAAAGATCGCTCAAGGTCGATTTTACGGTGGTTTTCAGTTTGATATTTTGATTAAATTTCATGTTTGGATTTAAGTTTTAGAAATAAAAAAAGACTTCAACGCATTCGTCAAAGTCTTCTTATTTTTTTGGTGGGATATATTTACACAAAAGAACAGTGCTCAAGACTTTGAAAGTTTTGAGGCCACCACCAGTTTGTATTGTTGATCGTTATCATTGGGACAAATATAGAAATCATTTCTAATTTAAAAAGAAAAAAATTAGAAAAATTACTCTTCAACATTTTTCAGTGCCATCAGCAAATGATATGCGCCTTTAGTTACAAAGGCTTTATTCGCATTTTTAATGTCAAAATTCAGCAGTTCGGTTAAACCGTTTTCAGAATTTCCTATCGTGACAGGAAACATTTTGTACGTTGTGGGTTTTACTTCTTCAAAAACATACTGTTTCCCTTCCCAGGTTACAACTGCATCGTCTGGAATTACAAATCCTTGTTCCGCATTCACTTCAATCTCTGCATTCATGAAGGTTCCAGGAATAAGGCTTTCATCTTTATAGATCAGATCACAATGGATGAGAACGCTGCGGTCCGGCGCAAAATCTTTACCGATTAATTTCACCGTTGCGGCGAATTTTTTTGTTGGGTTCTGGTTTGTAAATGCATAGACTTTTTGTCCGACTGAAATTTTATTCAGATCTTTTTCGAAGACTTTTAAAGCCAAGTGGATCTGTCCGTTATTTACAATTTCATACAAAACATCGGCGGAAGAAACATACTGGCCAATAGTCGCGTTTACTCTTGAAATGTAACCCGAAATAGGTGCGACTACTGCCACAGATTTTCTGATATTGCCGGAACTCACACTTCCAGGGCTTATTCCGTAAGAACGCAGTTGAGATTCAATTCCGCGAACGGCAGCACCCTGTGATTGGGCTTCGTTGGCAGCTTTCTGAGTAACCTTGTCGGAACTTGCCTGGTATTTATTCAAATATTTCTGGCGGTCATAATCTTTCTGCGCATACCCCAAATTCGATTTTGCCTGAAGATAGTCCTGCTGAAGTCTCGCAAACTCCGGATTTTCAACAACTGCTAAAGTTTGACCGCGGGTTACATAATTTCCCGGTACAAAACGTGCAGTTTTTATAATTCCTCCTGTTGAAGAAGAAACACCTGCCATTCCTGTTGGCGGCACATCAATTTGTCCGGTCAGGAGAATTTTGTTGGCAATATTCTCACTATTAAGTGTTGTAGTTTCAATGGCAGCCGTTTTTTTTTGCAAATCGGTCAGTGTGATTTGGTCGTCGGAAATGGCGTATGTTTCCTGGGTTACCGTTTCCTCCTTTTTGGAACACGAGAATAAAAGAACCCCGGAAAGCATTACTATAATTGATTTTTTCATTTTTTTTAACGGTTTAATTATTCTCCGCCAATCATTTTGGAGGTAATTCCTTTTTTATTCGTGAGTTCTGCTACTGTAATTCCAGCAAAATGCAGCAATACAAATATAGGCATCCAGTAGAACGCAAATTTGTGAATCTCTTCTGCCCTTTCCAGCGCCTGTTCTGAAGCAAGCTCCCACATCAGCGCAAAACCGGTGACCATTTGTACCGCCAACAAAATATAGAAAATACTGTACACAGTCCCCTGAAGTTTCTCTTTTCCTGTAGATGATTTGGGGAAAGGATTAGGGTATCTTACGCCTTTAGCTAAAAGATATATAATTCTTAAAATATAAGCGAAAACAAGCACATACGCGAAATTGATATGCCAGTCGAACATTGGGTTAATGATGCTTTTCGCGATGCCAACTACACTTTCCTGCGGCAGTTGAACATTATTTTTGCCCAGTTCTGCAGAAATTGCGGTAGTGATGGTTTTTTTTGACATCCAGTACATTCTTAAAAATCCGGTGGCAAAAAGCACCAGCATTGAAACTGCGATTAACCAGTGGATGAGCCTGTGGAGTGTTGTGAATTTTTTCATAGCCTTATTTTTAAATTTCGTTTTGAAGTTCTATTTGAAACTTCGCAGCAAAAAATTCTTTATTTATTTTTAAGATTATTAAGTTCAATAATTTTCTCATTCAAAGTGTTTTCAGCGTCGATATACTTGTTCTGAATATCAAGCGACTGATTCACTAAAATGGTATATTCCAGATAGTTGATTTCACCTTCTTTAGACAGTAGATCTGCTGTAAACAGGATGGTTTGAGCGTTTTTTAAACCTTTTGTTTTATAATAATCGATTTCAGATTTCAGTTTCTGGTATTCGCTGTAGGTTTTTGCATATCTGTTTTTAAAGTCACGAACAGCGATATCGTAATTGTTTTCGGCAATCTGCTGGTTAATTTTCTGCCCTTCAATCAGGGATTTCTGTGCAGAATTAAAAACTGGAAGCGCCACGCCCACCAAACCGGTCTGAAAGCGGTGAGTTCCGTTATAAAACTTATCATCTGAGCCGTTTCCTTTCATAGTTGTGGAATTTATCCCAAGATTGAAACTCGGTAAAAGTTTGGCTTTTTCAGCTTCAAGTCTTGCATTTTCAATGTTTTTCTGACGCTCGAGTTGCGACAGAACTAAAGGGTTTCCGCTAAAATTCTCATCAAAATCCAGATTCAAAAGATAAAAACTCCCTTTTTCATTCTGATACATTTCACCATCATTAATCAGATAACTAAACTGATGAATTGAAATTTCGCGGTCCTTCAGCAAACTTTGGAGCTGAATTTCGGCCTGGCTTCGGTAAGCTTCAGCGGTGGTTTTTTCCAGAATGTTACTTTCGCCTGCTTTCAACCTAAGTTCAGATCGTGTGTAATAATTTGAATAGATGCTGTCAGCTTTTTTCAGAAGTTTCTGTTTTTCGTCCAGATAATTTAGATTATTGTAAACTAAAGCGATTTCCTTTTTCAGTTGCCATTTCTGAACATCCAGACCCAGCTTTGCGTTTTTCCACTGTTCCGTTAAAACCTGTTTTTGGGTTTTATAGAATTTCGGCAGCCGCAGCGTTTGGTTAACGGAAAAAGCATTGTCCACATATGCAGAATTAATTTGTCCGATTTCTGCATTAATATTCAAAGGATCTATCGCTACAGCAGAGTTTTGGATGCGGTTCTGATAATCAACTTTCAGCTGACCCGATTTTAAATTCAAATTGTTTTGAATTGCTCTGTCGTACGCATTTTCCAAAGAAATTGGAGTTTGCGGAAAGCTTTTCAGAAAAAATAATATTAAAAACAGACTGAGATATTTAGGTTTCATTATTTTAAAATTATTCATCTAGGTTAATGTTTTTTTTACGTTGGGGAAAATGTTTTTCAAACCAAATATAAACGGTTGGCAAAATGAAAAGCGTAAGAAAGGTTGCGAGTAGTAAACCTCCGATCACTACTGTTGCGAGTGGTCTTTGTACTTCCGCACCTTCACCCTGGCTTATCGCCATCGGTAAAAATCCGAGCGAGGCAACCAAAGCGGTCATCAGTACAGGACGGAGCCGCATTTTACCGCCGATACGAACTACTTCTTTCAAATTTGAATGAATTTCCTTCTGTCGGTTAAACTCTGCAATCAATACAATTCCGTTAAGCACCGCCACCCCGAAAAGAGCGATAAAACCGACACCTGCAGAAATACTGAAGTTCATATCCCGAGCCCACAGTGACAGGATTCCACCAATCGCAGAAAGTGGAATTGTAGTAAAAATAATCAATCCATATTTCACTGAACTGAAGGCGAAATAAAGCATCAGAAGTATTAAAGCCAAACTGATAGGAACCGCAATACCAAGACGTTGCTGCGCATGCTGAAGATTCTCGAACGTTCCGCCGTACTTGATGGTATAACCTACGGGAAGTTTTAAATTCTTATCAACCATTTGCTGTAAATCCTGCACGGTCGACTGAATGTCGCGTCCTTTCACATTGAATCCAACAATGATTCGGCGGTGTGCTTCCTCGCGCTGGATCTGGTTTACACTTTCTTTCAGTTCCACCTGAGCTACTGCGCTTAAAGGAATTTCGACACCAGTTGGTGTTGGAATCAGAAGATTTTTTACATCTTCGAGATTTTTCCGGAGTTCCCCATCCAGACGGACTACCAAATCAAATTTTTTCTCTTCTTCGAAAACAGAACCCGCACTTTGGCCCGCAAAAGCAGTGTTCACCATTTTATTGACCTCACCAATGCTTAATCCATATTGCGACAGCGCGGCGCGGTTATATTCAATTAAAATTTGGGGCATTCCGGAAACCGGCTCAACATAAATATTTTCTGCTCCATCAATTTTCTTAGAAATTTCGCCCAATTTTTCAGCATAAATCTTTAACGAATCGAGATTTTCGCCGAAAATTTTACATACAACATCCTGTCTTGCACCGGTCATCAGTTCATTAAACCGCATGTTAACCGGATATTGGAAGGAATAAGTTACGCCCACGATATTTTTCTTGAGTTCCGCAGACATTTTTTCGGCAAGTTCGTCATATGATTTGGCGGAAGTCCATTCTTTACGCGGTTTCAGGATAATCATCATGTCGCTCGCATCGATCGGCATTGGATCGGTTGGAATTTCGCTGCTTCCGGTTTTCCCTACAATTTTTTCAATTTCAGGGAATTTTTTCAGTAGAATTTGCTGGCTTTTTAAAACTGCGTCAGTTGAAGTTTTAAGGTTACTTCCAGGTAAAACCCTTGTATCAACGGCAAAATCGCCTTCGGGAAGTGTGGGAATAAATTCTCCACCTAATTTAGTCATGATAAAAACCGAGAAGAAGAAAAGCCCTAAAACACTGAAAAATAGAGGATTCTGAAATTTTAAAACTACCTTAAGAATTTTATCATAAACCGCTTCAAGCTTATCCATCATCCGGTCGGCATAATTTTTCTTATGTGTAATTTTCTTGGACAGAAAGAGCGCGCTCATCATCGGGACATACGTTAAAGACAGGATAAATGCACCTAAAAGTGCAAAAATCACCGTTTGCGCCATGGGCTTGAACATTTTACCTTCCACCCCTTCCAACGTCAAGATTGGCAAGTAAACAATCAGAATAATTATCTGTCCAAATACCGCCGAATTCATCATTTTACCAGCTGAACTTTCCACGGTTTCGTCCATTTCTTTGGCGGTAAGGAAGTTTTTGTTGGCGAGCGTTGGGCCGTGAAGCCTGTGTAGAATGGCTTCCACAATAATCACGGCACCATCCACAATCAATCCGAAATCGAGTGCACCTAAACTCATCAGATTTCCGGAAACCCCGAAGATATTCATCATGATAAATGCAAAAAGCATGGAAAGCGGAATGACAGACGAAACGATAAATCCTGCCCTAAGATTTCCGAGGAAAACTACAAGAACAAAAATGACGATTAATGCGCCCTCCAAAAGGTTTTTTGAAACTGTGCTGATTGCATTGTTTACCATCTTGGTCCGGTCAAGAAACGGTTCAATCACCACGCCTTCCGGAAGGGTTTTACGGATTTCGTCGATGCGGATTTTTACATTCTCAATAACTTTATTGGAATTGGCACCTTTCATCATCATCACCACCGCACCGGCCACTTCCCCTTTTCCGTTATAAGTCATTGCACCGTATCTGATCGCATTTCCGTACTGCACTTTTGCAATATTTTCAATTAAAACAGGCGTTCCATCGGGAAGATTTTTAACAACCGTTTTTTCGATGTCATGAATCTTTCCCATCAAACCTTCTGTTCTGATGTAGAGAATTGTAGGACCTTTTTCAATATATGCACCACCGGTATTCTGGTTATTGTTTTCCAGAGCGGTGAAAACCTCCTGCATCGTAACTCCCATCGCTTTAAGTTGCGCAGGATTTACTGCAACTTCATACTGCTTCAGGTTTCCGCCAAAACTGGCAACATCAGCAACACCTTCAGTACCCAGGAGTTGTCGTCTTACAATCCAATCCTGAATGGTACGGAGCTCCATAGCAGTGTAACGGTGCTCGTAACCGGTTTTCGGACGTATTACATACTGATAAATTTCGCCTAAACCAGTAGAAATTGGGGCCATTTCTGGGACTCCAAGCGTTACGGGAATATCTTTGGAAACATTTTGTAACCGTTCGGAAACCTGCTGCCTTGCGAGATAAAGATCTACGTCTTCCTCGAAAACAATGGTCACAACAGAAAGACCGAAACGCGAAAAACTTCGCATCTGTTTGATTCCCTGTATATTGTTCATCGCCTGTTCTAACGGAAAAGTAATAAACCGTTCCACATCGGGAGCGCCCAAACTTGGCGACGACGTAATCAGCTGTACCTGATTATCCGTAATATCAGGCACCGCATCAATAGGTAATTTTCTGAGTTCTATTATTCCATAAATAATCCAGCCCAAGGTCATCAACAAGATGATCAGCTTATTTTTTATGGAAAAACTTATGATTCTGTCTAACATTTTTTCACTTTATAATTAATGATCACCATAATAAATTCACAAACTAAAATGCTCATTTTAAGAGATTTATGATAAAATAACTTTAAAGTGAAATTAATCATTATCGCCGCCATCCTTAGAAGCATTTCCATTTTGGGCCGCAGCTCCGCTTCTAATTTCCGTATGACGGATTTCACCACCGGTTGTGCCAGCCTTTTGGGCAAAAAACAAGGTTGCTAAGGCAAATAAACCGACGATGAAAGGCATTATTTTAGAAAATGTATAGCTTCGGAAACTCGCGAAAAGCGCTACAGTACTCACTCCACCTAAAATATAAGACAGACCTGCGAAGAGTTCGGCTGCTTCTTCATGTGTTTCAATCAGGTTTTCTTCAACGCCGGGAAGATTTTCTACGCCATGTTCGGCCCCTTCGCCTGTAGCCATCGCGGCTATCGACGCTATTGCGCCTATAATAAATGTGATGTACGCGTTACGTTTTGAAATTTCGGTTTTAGTGAAAATACCGATGATTAGAATTATCAATCCTACGACCGGAAATATGATTGGCAAATGGTTTACCACCAAATGCAGATGTGTATTGTTCATTTTGTTTGATTTTAAATTTAAATAATGGTATCGCGAAAACGTCAATAACTGAATTATTGAAATTCTGCGCGTGCTGCTTAAATATTTAAACTAAAATCGGCGGCCGGAATATGGATCCCAAGAGATTGGACGCGTAATGGGAGCTGTGAGAATAAATATGGGATTTTACCGTGAAAAACCGCGGCGGAGTCAGCGCAAAACTGAAATTTTCCGGGATGATGAGCGGATTAGAAACGATGGTATTGGCTTCGTGAGTTTTAAAAGGCAGCTTCATATCCTGCTGATAATCTGCATCTACCGGATGATCATTCAGGTAATGCATCTTCAGGAACGAAAACACAGATGTGCTACGGTCTGTGATTTTATGCGCAAGGTAATGTTCTATGAAATTCGGAAATTTCAGCACCTGCCTCATCTCTGCAAACGAAAAAAGATAAATGGAGACGAACATGTAAATAACGAACCTTTTCACAACTCAAATTTACGACATTCAAAAGCTTAGTTACCCGAAACTTATCAATTTGTATTTACTTTAAATAAAAATAAAATCGCCCTGATCTTATGTTCATTCTTAAATTTCTATTTTTGTTCAAATTAAATTACAATGAAAAAATTATTCGCACTTGCACTAATCAGTGGTTTGGCAGTAGCCAGCTGTTCTAAGAAAGAAACCGCTACGGAATCTGACAGCATGCTGCAGGAACCAGTGGAAACTACCGCTGCAGATTCTTCAGCAGCCGTTCAGGACTCCCCTACCAAAGCCTATGGTAACGGTTCGCCGGAAGCACCGGACTCGGTTGCAATCGATCCACAAACTGACGTTAAGTAATACACTAACGCGTTTTTGTCTTAAAGAATTTATAAAGCAGCCTTAGCGCTGCTTTTTTGGTGATCAGAAACGGCTGTATTTAGCGGAATTTGTGTAAATTTGCAGCCTTAAAAACTTAAGAATAATGCAGTTATCAGAACAGGAAATCATCAGAAGAGAAAAGCTACAAACCCTGCAGAAAATGGGTATAGATGCATTTCCGGCTGAGGAATATAATATCACCGAGACTACCGCTACGATAAAATCCAACTTTGAAGAAGGCAAAAAAGTTCAAATCGCAGGTCGGCTGATGAGCCGCCGGATTCAGGGTAAGGCGAGTTTTGCCGAACTGCAAGATTCGGAAGGTAGAATTCAGGTTTATTTTAACCGGGACGAGATCTGCACAGGCGAAGATAAAACCCTGTATAACGAGGTTTATAAACATTTGTTGGATATCGGCGACATCATCGGACTTGAAGGTGAACTTTTCACCACGCAGGTTGGCGAGATGACCGTGAAGGTGGAAAGCTTTAAGATTTTGACCAAATCACTGCGCCCTCTGCCACAGCCGCGCACGGACGAAAATGGGGTTACGCATGATGCTTTCAATGATCCTGAGCTTAGATACCGTCAGCGGTATGTAGATTTGATCGTGAATCCGCAGGTGAAAGACGTTTTCGTGAAACGTACAAAACTCTTTAATGCAATGCGTACATTTTTTAATGACGCGGGCTATTTCGAAGTGGAAACTCCTATTCTTCAGTCGATTCCCGGCGGTGCGGCAGCGAAACCATTCATAACGCATCACAATGCGCTCGATATACCATTATATCTGAGAATTGCCAACGAGCTTTATCTTAAAAGGCTTATCGTAGGAGGTTTTGACGGCGTTTATGAGTTCTCGAAAAACTTCAGAAATGAAGGAATGGACAGAACGCACAACCCGGAATTTACCGCAATGGAAATCTATGTAGCCTACAAAGACTACAACTGGATGATGGATTTTACCGAAAAACTTCTGGAATTCTGCGCCCTGCAGGTTAACGGTACCGCTGAATCAACTTTCGGTGAACATTCAATTAACTGGAAAGCGCCATATCCGAGGATTTCAATGACAGATGCCATCTTGAAATTCACTGGTTTTGACATTACCGGAAAATCTGAACAGGAATTATTTGATTTTGCCAGGTCAATCGGCATCGAAGTAAATGAAACGATGGGCAAAGGAAAACTCATCGATGAGATTTTCGGCGAAAAATGTGAGGGAAATTTCATCCAGCCGACATTCATTACCGATTATCCGGTGGAGATGTCACCTTTGACCAAGAAGCACCGCAGCAAAGAAGGACTTACAGAACGTTTTGAGCTGATGGTTTGCGGCAAGGAAATCGCCAACGCATATTCAGAATTAAATGACCCAATAGACCAAAGAGAACGTTTCGAATCCCAAATGGCACTTTCCGAACGGGGAGATGATGAAGCCATGTTCATCGATAATGATTTCTTACGCGCCCTTGAATACGGTATGCCGCCAACGTCAGGTTTAGGTATCGGAATGGACCGCCTGATCATGTTTTTAACAAATAATCCGTCGATCCAGGAAGTACTTTTCTTTCCACAGATGAAACCTGAAAAAGTGGTTCCACAGGTTGAACTCGGCGAAGACGAAAAAATGATTTTGGAGATCCTAAAATCTCAGGAAGAGCCGATGGAGATTGCGGAAGTAAAAAACCGCTCACAGCTCTCCGGTAAAAAATGGGACAAAGCCACGAAAAATTTAACCAAAAACAATCTGATTAAAGTAGAGAAGACCGATGAAAAGGTGAATATGATTCTGCTTTAAACTATTAATTTTCAGAACCCCGGGCCATCGCCCGGGGTTTTCTGTTTCATAAAAGATTTGTATATTTACCGCAACACACAAATGATTTATGAAACTAAAATTTACCCTCTTGGGTATGCTTTCGTGCATATCCCTCTCAAGCCAGATTTCGCTGGTAAAAGACGCCACTTTCGGTAACGGCGGCATCGCAAAAATCTCTTATCCTTCCACACTTTCGGAAACGCAATTCGAAAAGATCTTCCTGAATCCGAACGGCTCGCTTACGCTGACGCTTGGGTCTGAGGGCAACGTTCATTCCGCGATGATGGCCAAACTCACCTCTTCCGGCGCGCTGGACGTAAGTTATGGAACCAATGGAAAGGTCCTTCTTGTAGGTGAAACTGGCAGCGGCATCCAGTTTGCGCAGCAAGGTCAGAAAATGATCGCGATTTACGTGAAAGACACTGATGCAGGTACGTCCCGCACAATGCTCAAGCGCTTTCTGCCCGACGGAAAGACAGACACAACTTTCGGGATTAATGGCACCATGACGGCCAGACCGGATTTGTTCTATAACCAAATCAGTTTCCAGCAAAACGGTTTCTATCATCTTTGGGGAAAAATCACCGCATATTTACCGAACGGAGCCATCAATAACGGCTACGGCAACGCGGGCAACCAAAATCCGATCGTAAATGGTCTACCGCAGGAATACATGGAACTGTACAGCTATTTCGGGAACAGTAACGGAAAAAACTTCCTGAACAAGTACCATTATGAAATTGCAGTCAGCAACGAAAATTCACCGCATCAGTTTACGACCTACGACCTGATGAACGCGCATCTTTATGATTACGCGGGCGCTTCAAACGGTATTTCCGTGTATCCTAAAAAGTTTGTCCTTACACCTGGAAATGAGATTCTGTATTTATATGGCGTAGATCCAAACAGCGGCGACGAGGAGACGCGGGCGGCTATTCTCTCAAGTACGGCACAACCCAAAAACATTAACGGAAAGACTTACCTTGATTTTGGTTTATCTAATATAAATACCGCGATAACTGATGCAGTTTCACTTCAAAACCATTATTTGTTTGCGGGTAAAAAAGAAGGTAAACCAGTGATGATGGCTTATGATTTTAATGGTGTGAAATCAACCGTGAATGGTCTTGAAGAATTTTATGAAAATGTCTCGGCAGATCAATGGGTAGCTATGTTGCCCAATGGCCCGAACCTTTTCGTCATGGTTCGTAACTCCGCTAACCACGATCTATATGTCATCAAATACAAATCAACTCTGCTTGACACGCAAAGCACACAGTTAACGGAAACAAGGATCACCACTCCTTTCCGCGATCAACTTAAAATTTCGACAGCTAATAAAATAAAGAAGGTTTCGATCTACGACGCCTCGGGAAAAGCCGCAAAAGTCGGTTCAACAGGCGAGATTCAGACCCAAAATCTAACGCGCGGGATTTATCATATTCAAATTGATTTTCATGACAGGCCGAGCGAAACTTTTAAATCCATTAAAAACTAACATTAACCTCCCGATGCGGAGTTTTTTTTGATGTCAGCAGCTACAATTGCGCCTTGGAAATACTTTCAATTTTGGTATAAATTGCGTATATTTGTTGGTCTTTATTATCCACGAAAACACGGGGATAAACTGCAAAAAATTTATACTAAAACAAACTTAGCAAACCAGCTGAAACTGAGGTTGGACAAAATAAGATTATGAGTCAAAAAGAATACACGGCGAGTAGCATTCAGGCATTGGAGGGGATGGAACACGTGAGGCTTAGACCTTCAATGTACATTGGGGACGTAGGCACCAGAGGTCTGCATCACCTGGTTTACGAAGTAGTAGACAACTCCATTGATGAGGCACTGGCCGGGCATTGTGATACTATCTCGGTAACGATCCACGAAGGCGAGAGTATTACCGTAAAAGATAACGGCCGCGGTATCCCGGTGGATATGCACGAAAAGGAACAGAAATCGGCGCTTGAAGTGGTAATGACCAAGATTGGTGCAGGTGGTAAATTTGATAAAGATTCCTACAAAGTGTCCGGTGGACTTCACGGTGTAGGTGTTTCCTGTGTAAACGCCCTTTCCACATCGCTTGTAGCGACTGTAAACCGTGACGGCAAGGTATATCAGCAAAAATACTCAGAAGGTAAAGCACTGGATCCAGTGAAAGAAATCGGGACTACTGACAGACGTGGTACCGAAGTATTCTTCCAGCCTGATGAAAAAATATTCCAGGAAACCGTTTACAACTACGATACGCTTGCAGCACGTCTGCGTGAACTTTCATTTTTGAATAAAGGCATCACCATCACCCTAACCGATGAAAGACGCCAAAATGAAGACGGTTCTAATATCACTGAAACCTTCCACTCTGAAGGCGGGCTTAAAGAATTCGTAGAATTCATCGATGGTAACAGAGAATCGATCATGAGCAATGTGATCTACATGGAAGGTGACAAAGATGACATTCCTGTGGAAGTTGCGATGCGCTACAACACTTCTTACAATGAAAATCTCCATTCATACGTAAACAATATCAACACGCACGAAGGTGGAACTCACCTTGCAGGTTTCCGCCGTGCATTGACGAGAACTTTAAAGAAATTCGCGGACGAACTTGGTATTCCGGCAAAAGAAAAAGTGGAAGTTACCGGTGATGACTTCCGCGAAGGTCTTACCGCAGTGATATCCGTAAAGGTAATGGAACCACAGTTTGAAGGCCAGACCAAAACAAAACTTGGAAACTCTGAGGTTTCAGGAGCGGTGGACAAGATTGTGGGCGAGATGCTCAGCAACTTCCTCGAAGAAAATCCAAACGAGGCTAAGATCATCGTTCAGAAAGTGGTTTTGGCGGCGAAAGCACGTCAGGCCGCGAAAAAAGCACGTGAACTTGTTCAAAGAAAATCGCCGATGGGCGGAAGCGGACTTCCGGGAAAATTATCCGACTGCTCATCAAAAGATCCCGAGATATCCGAATTATTCCTGGTAGAGGGTGATTCCGCAGGCGGAACGGCTAAACAAGGTCGTGACCGCCATTTCCAGGCCATTCTCCCGCTAAGAGGTAAGATCCTGAACGTGGAAAAATCGATGCTTCACAAAGTCTACGACAATGATGAGATCAAGAACATCTACACCGCCCTTGGCGTTTCCGTAGGAACCGAAGAAGACAGTAAGGCTTTAAATATCAGCAAACTGCGTTATCACAAAATCGTGATCATGACCGATGCGGATATTGACGGATCGCACATCTCCACATTGATCCTGACGTTCTTCTTCAGATACATGAAGGAACTCATCGAAAACGGCTATATCTACATCGCCCAGCCGCCGCTTTATCTCCTTAAAAAAGGGAACAAGAAGATCTATGCGTACAATGAAAAAGAACGTGAAGAATTTACACTTGAGCTCGCTCCGGACGGAAAAGGCGTAGAAGTACAGCGCTATAAAGGTTTGGGTGAAATGAATCCTGAACAGCTTTGGGAAACCACGCTGAATCCTGAGAACCGAATCCTGAAACAGGTAGGAATTGAGAGCCTTGCAGATGCTGACAACGTATTTTCAATGCTGATGGGTGACGAAGTGCCGCCGCGACGTGAATTCATTGAGAAAAATGCGGTTTACGCCAAAATCGATGTTTAATTTTTAGGAAGACTACTACATAAAACCGTTCAGCAATGGACGGTTTTTTGCAGCACAGAACCTAAACTTACTTTTTATGAAAACGCTTCTGCTCCATTTTACCGCCCTTACTGTTCTCCTTACGGCATGTTCACAGAAAAAGCAAACCGAAAAGTCCGGCGCACAACCGTCGGAAGATAAGATTGCAGCTTTTGAAGTAGATTCTGTAGTGGCTGCAGACAGCGTAATGGTGGCCGACAGCGTCACTGCGTCATTTAAAATGACAACTTTAGTTTTCCCAACTATCCTTAACAAAACAATTCTCGACAGCATTTACGCCGGCCAAAACATTAAAACCAAGTCTTTCAGCAAAATAGAATTACAGGGCGCACTCGACAGCTTAAAGAATAATTATTTCAGTCAAACTAAAGAATCACTGACTGATTTCATGCCCGGTTTTGCACAGGAATGGACGCAAAACTCTATCATGAAAGTCTTCGCGCACAAAGACGATATCCTTACACTTACTTATCTAAGTGATGGTTACACGGGTGGTGCGCACGGTTATTACAACGAAATGTACCGCGTTTTCGATCTTAAATCCGGCCGCCAGATTACACTGAATGACATCATTAATAATCGGGATGCGCAGGTTTGGTCACGGATCCTGATGACTCAGTTCCTACAGGGAGATTTAGACCGAGGTCAGGCTGAAATGCTTTTGGAAAAGGACATTCCATTGAATAAAAACTTTTATTTTGATAATGCGAATCTTTATTTTCTTTATAATCAGTATGAAATTGCGGCGTATGCAGCCGGTCCGGTATTGATAAAAGTTCCGTTCAGCGAAATCAAACCATTTTTGCAGCCCAAGTTCAGAACCAGAATCAATCTTAAGTAATTGATAGTTAGCCTTTAAATTTCAGAATGGAAAATGTTGCCTTTATAATCAACCCGTTTTCGGCCAAAAAAAACTACGAGCCATTCTTCGAGGCTTTAAAGCAGAAAATTCCGGAGGCTAAGGTTTACATTTCAGAATCCATTAACGGCACGTTTGAATTTATCGAAAGTCATTGGGAAACGGTTGATATTTTCGTGGCTGTGGGCGGAGACGGTACCATTTCTACAGTTGCACAAAAAATCATCAATACAGACCGGATCCTAGCGATTTATCCGGCCGGATCAGGAAACGGTTTCTCCAAGGAAACCCATTTCAATGCAGATTTGGATGAACTTCTGCGGAAAATAAAAGCGCGAAAAATCAAATGTGTGGATACTTTTACGGTAAACGGCAAGCTTTCAATCAATGTTTCCGGAACCGGATTTGACGGCAAAGTGGCGAAAGAATTTGAAAAAACGACACGTGGATTTAAAAATTATATCAAAGTTTCACTCAAAACGTATCTGAGTTACAAGCCGATCAACATCAACTTCATCAGCCAAAATCTGCACAAATACAGCGGCGAATATCTGATGTTGAATGTCGCAAACACGCGCCAGTTTGGCAACAACGCCTACATCGCGCCCAAAGCCAGCAAAAGTGACGGCCTTGTGGATTTGGTTTTGGTAAGAAAATTTCCGTTGCGGTATGCGCCTGTTTTTGCCTATAAAATGTTCACTAAAAAGCTTGAGGACGATCAGTACATCACGTATGTTCCGGTGCGTGAAGCCAATTTGGAAATAAGTACGACAAACTGGCATCTGGACGGCGAATACACACGAATAGAATCACCGGTGCGGATTGTCGTGCAGCCGAAAAGCCTGAATATTTTACAATAGTTCCCGGCAATGGCTAAATAAGTTTAAGGATTTCTGCCGTATCCTCATTCTTGAAGTTGCAATATACCGTGTGATGGAAGGTGTTGAGTTTTTTCAGCGAGGCCAAAAGCGCTTCCTTCTCTTTTGTATCGAGCTGTCCGCACATAATTTTAGAAACAACCGTGATATCCTGCATAGACTCGCGGAAGACTTTTTTACCTTTTGGCGTCACGGTGATGCGTGTGCTTCGTTTGTCGTGTTCATCGGGACTTTCGGCGAACAGTCCGTTTTTTACAAGCCTTTTTATAATTTCGATTCCGGTCTGCTTTTCATGGGCATTTTTTTCGATTAGCTGCATTTTCGTGAGGCTGTCATAATCCATCATGCGGAAAAGATAGGTAAAGTCTTCGTTCACCAGTGCCGGATGATTTTCAAGCGACTTTCGGATCAGTTGTTTTGAATATCTGCCCAGCAAAATCACCTGTTTGGCAATCTCATTTTCAAGGTCGTATACATCAAGGTCGAACTTTTCGGTCAAGTTGTGCGGGTTTTCGTGCTCGTAAGCCTTTTGGTTCAGATAAAGCCGGAAATCATCGAGATTGCCACCACCCGAAGGCGCACCTTTAAGGTAATTGTCAAGCTGCGTTAACGTCTCAATGATTAGATTTAATTCCATTTATTCCGGTTTAAAGTCTGCGCTTCATCCTTACTAAATAGGCATGAATGCGGTAAACTAACAATATTGCAAAGATAAGCCACATAAAAGTATGTTCAGATACAATATGGCTTAAAAATTGGCTTTGAAGCGCGACGTGCAAAATTAAAAAAGTAAATAATATCTGTAAAATACAATTTATCTTAGTTGATTTACTAATTTTAATGACAATATTATACAATATAAACAAAAGCACACCGCTTCTGAAAAATTTCTATCCTGAAATTTTAAGACAAATTTAGGAAATAATATTTCCATTTTAAACAATAAAGTATATTTTTGTACTAATAATTTGAAACTATGAAAAAAGTCATCGTCCTGGGTTCCGGATTTTCATCACTTGCATCAGCCTGTTACATGGCGCAGGCTGGTTTTGATGTGACTGTGATCGAAAAAAACGAGCAGATTGGTGGCCGTGCTTCAATGCTTGAAATAGATGGTTTCAAATTTGACATGGGACCAAGCTGGTACTGGATGCCCGATATCTTTGAGCGTTTTTTTGCCGATTTTGGCAAAAAGGTGTCCGATTATTATTCGCTGGAAAAACTCTCACCTGCCTACCGGGTTTATTTCGGGAAAGACGATTTCATCGATATTTCCGACGATCCGGAGGAAATTGTAAAAACTTTTGAGCGCCACGAAGCAGGTTCCGGCAAGCATCTGCAGGATTTCATGAAGAAGGCAAAAGCAAACTACGGGATTGCGATGCAGGACTTGGTTTACAATCCCGGGAAATCTTTGCTAGAGCTGGTTTCCGTAGAGACCGCAAAACGTCTGCCGCTTTTTGTACAGGATATTTCGCAAACTGTCCGCAGGAATATTAAAAATCCAAAACTGAGAAGCATCCTCGAATTTCCTGTGCTTTTTTTAGGCGCGAAACCCAGTGATACGCCGGCTTTTTATAATTTTATGAATCATGCTGATTTCGGTCTCGGAACGTGGTATCCGAAAGGCGGCTTCAATGCCGTAGCTAAAGGAATTGCAAGGCTCGCGGAAGATCTGGGCGTGAAGTTTCTGCTTAATGAAGAGATCACTGAAATAGTGAATGAAGATCGTGTTGCGACGCGAATTATAACCAAAAACGGCCAATACGAAGCGGATATCTTCATTTCCGGTGCCGATTATGCCCACACCGAAAGTCTTTTAAACAAAGAAGTCCGGAATTATTCCAGTGAGTATTGGAATAAAAAAACTTTCGCACCGTCTTCACTTTTATATTACGTGGCTTTTGACAGAAAAGTGCCGGAACTTCAGCATCACAATTTATTTTTCGATACCGATTTTGAAAAACATGCGGAGGAAATCTACGACACCCAGCAGTGGCCTAGAAAACCTTTGTTTTACGCGAACTTTTCGGGCAAAACGGATCCCGAGCTTTGCCCTAGAGGCAAGGAAATCGGATTTTTTCTGGTTCCGGTCGCAGTAGATCTCGAAGATTCGGAGGATATCCATGAAAAGTATTTTGAAGTGATCATGAGCCGTATCGAGAAAAATATCGGCGTTGACTTACGGTCTTCGGTACTTTTCAAGAAAAGTTTCGGCGTGCAGGATTTCAAGGATAGGTATCATTCGTGCCGCGGCAATGCGTACGGACTTGCCAATACACTGCGGCAAACGTCGGTTTTGCGTCCCGCCATCAATAATTTTAAAGTAAAGAATCTTTTTTATACCGGGCAGCTTACGGTTCCGGGTCCGGGTGTGCCTCCGGCGCTTATCTCTGCGAAAGTAGTGACCGATTATATCCTGAAGCGTACCCATAAAATTTTAGCAAATACATAAGCGATGAATAATTTAGAAATCTACCACTCGGTTTGCGGACTGTCCTCAAAAATGGTGACCGAAAAATACAGTACTTCATTTGCGCGTGCTTCTACCCTGTTTCAGCCGGAGATTCGCCAGCATATCTATAATATTTACGGCTTCGTTCGCTTTGCGGATGAGATCGTGGATACTTTTCATGAGTTTGATAAAGCAAAACTGATGGACGAGTTCGAAAACGGTTACCGCCAAGCGCTTGAAAACGGAATCTCGCTGAATCCGATACTGCACTCGTTCTGCCAGACGCAGCGGGAGAAAAACATCCCGCAGCATCTCGTAGATTCATTTTTACACTCCATGAAGATGGATTTGGGCGAGATAAAAGACCTCAATGACGAAAAATATAATGAATATATCTACGGATCAGCGGAAGTTGTGGGCTTAATGTGCCTCAAAGTTTTCGTGAACGGAGACGTGGCGGAATACGAGAAACTGAAACCATATGCCCAGAGTTTGGGCGCCGCATTCCAGAAAATCAATTTTCTTCGTGATATCAGCGCAGATTTTAATGATCTGAACCGAACATATTTCCCGAATGTTGATTTCCGGAAATTTAGTTTAAAGGACAAGCAGGAAATCGAGGCGGACATTGCATCAGACTTTGCGCACGCGTACAAAGGAATCAAGATGCTGCCGATATCCAGCCGTATCGCAGTATTCATGGCGTATAAATATTATAATAACCTGCTTAAAAAAATCCGTAAGACCAAGCCCGAACTGCTGCTGACGAGCCGCATCAGCGTATCCAATGCCCGCAAAATCTATCTTTTCGGGGAAATGATGATTAATAAAAACCTTAATTTAGTTTAATGAAAAGTCTCCTTATATTAATATTTTCAGTCTCTACACTCACTTTGAATGCACAAAATCTGGTTTCTTACCGGGATTTGATGAAGAAAGGCGTAGAAAGCGAAACCGCAACCAAAACTTTGGTAGAAAATTCCAAAAAAGCATTTGAGTCTACTAAAAAACCCATTTTTGAAGCATTCTATGCGATGGGAAATTTACTGTTGGCCAAGCATGCGGGCAATCCGATGAAGCGGTTTTCCTATTTCAGAAAAGGGAAAAGTGCGCTCGACAATGCCGCAAAAACAGATCCGAAGAATGTTGAGATCCGATTTCTGCGATATGTTACACAACAGCAGGCGCCGGCGTTTTTAGGCTACAATAAAGACATGAAAGCGGATAAAGAACTTATTCTGCGAGAGTACAAAAATTTAGAGGATAAAGATTTGGTTCAGAGAATAAAACGTCACTTCAAAATAGGTTAATGATGGAAACTACTGGATTTATACTGATTACGCTGAGCGTTTTTGTCGGCATGGAAGCCGTCACCTGGCTCACACACAAGTACATTATGCACGGGCTTGGCTGGTATTTTCACGAAGATCACCATCAGCCGGGATATCCGCATGTGTTTGAAAAAAACGATTTCTTTTTCGTAATCTTTGCCATTCCGAGCATCCTGCTTTTCTATTTCGGCTCCCGTGGCGAACTAAACTGGATGTTTTTTGTGGGTCTCGGCATTTTGATTTACGGAATCTGCTATTTCCTGATCCATGATGTGTTGATTCACAGACGGTTCAAATGGTTTGACAAGACCAACAACTGGTACTTTCGGGGTTTGCGCAAGGCACATAAGATCCACCACAAACATTTAAACAAAGAGCACGGTGAATGTTTCGGGATGCTTTTCGTTCCGTTTAAATATTTCCGTGAAGCAAAAGCGATCCGTTCCTAAAACATATATTTTGCAGGCATATTACTATTTACTTCTTGACATCCTAAGTTTTTCGGTTCCCTTTCTGTTCAGTTTTGAGCGCAAGCGGATGTATTTCATCCAGTACTGGAAAGCATTTTTCAGCGCCATTCTGCTTGTCGGGCTGTTTTTTATCGCGTGGGATATCTATTTTACCTACATGAACGTCTGGGGTTTTAACGATGAATATCTGATAGGTTTGAGGATATTCCGGATGCCGCTCGAGGAATACCTTTTCTTCCTGCTGATACCATATGCGAGCGTTTTCATTCATTATTCCCTCGAATATTTTTATCCAAAAATCATACTGAACCAAAAAATCACCAACGCCATTACGTATGTGCTGTTCGCGGTGGGTTTGGGTGTTGCAGTTTTCAATTTGGATAAGATTTATACACTTTGCAGTTTCGGGCTTTTTGCCCTGCTCATGCTGGGTCAGATTATTTTTAAATGGAAAGATGCGAACCGGTTTTACCTAAGTTTCATCATTATTTACATCCCTTTCTATTTTGTGAACAATGCACTTACCGGTAATTACTCGGAAAATCCGGTCGTGTTTTATGATGATACTGAGAACCTTGGAATCCGCGTGGGCACAATGCCTCTCGAAGACAGTTTTTATTGCTTCACACTGCTTTACGGTATTGTTTTGGTCTTCGAATATTTAAAGAATAAATGGAATTATCCACCTTCAAAAGCTGAATATGCCAAGTAAAACCATCCGCCAGTCCGGAATTTATACACTCACTTCAGAACAGGTCTTACCGATAACGATGGCTGAAGCATGGGATTTTTTCTCGTTACCCACAAATCTGGATAAGATTACGCCGGCTGACATGAAGTTTTTTATCACCAATAACCCGGGTTCCGAAACGTATGAAGGCCAGATCATCACTTACAAAATTGGTATTTTGCCTTTCATTAAAAGCAACTGGATCACCGAGATCACACATCTGAAAACGCCAGCCGGAATTCATTTAAAGAAAGCTTTTTTCGTAGATGAACAGCGCTTCGGGCCGTATGCAATGTGGCATCACGAGCACCATTTTGAAGAACTTGAAAATGGAAATGTAAAAATGACCGACATCGTAAATTATAAGATGCCGCTTGGATTTCTAGGTCAAATTCTTGCGGGCAAACTGGTTTCCGATAAAGTCACGCGCATATTTGAAGGTCGGCGGCAAATACTCACTAAAATATTAGGCTGATGAAAATTTTTCTCACCGGTGCTACCGGCTATATCGGTAAACGGCTTCTGATCCAGCTTTTGGAAGAAGGCCACACCGTGGTTTGCTCCGTTCGTGACCGAAAAAGGTTCAGCACCAAACTTTACAAAAGTCATCTTGAGCAACTTGAAATAATTGAAAACGACTTCCTGATTGAATCCTCACTTCAGAACATTCCACATGATATTGATTTCGCGTACTATCTGATTCATTCGATGTCATCAGAAGACGGTGATTTTGCGGTAAAAGAGAAACAAAGCGCAGACAATTTCAGGAAAGCATTAGAAAAAACAGCGGTTAAACAAGTCATCTTTCTCACAGGAATCATTAATAATGACAAACTTTCTAAGCATCTTCAGTCGAGAAAAAACGTTGAAGAAGCCCTGCACAGCGAAAAATATGCGCTTACGAGTTTGCGGGCGGGCATCATCGTGGGTTCCGGAAGCGCCTCATTTGAAATCATCCGCGACCTTGTCGAAAAACTGCCGGTGATGATTGCCCCAAAATGGCTCAGTACGAAATGCCAACCTATTGCGATCCGGAATGTCATCCAGTTTCTCATCGGTGTGATGGGCAAAACCTTTACTTACAATCGCAATTTCGATATCGCCGGTGCTGAAGTGTACACCTATAAACAAATGCTGCTACAATATGCGGAAGTCCGAGGTCTCAAACGGCACATTTACACAGTTCCGGTTATGACGCCGCAAATGTCTTCGTATTGGCTTTATTTTATTACCAGCACCACCTATCCGTTAGCAAAAAATCTGGTGAGCAGTATGAAGACAGACGTAATCGCGAAGCCGAATGATCTTGCAGCTCAACTGGGAATCGAGTTGTTTTCATACAAAGAAGCCATAGCGCTGGCGTTCGATAAAATAAAGCAAAATGATGTTCTTTCAAGTTGGTACGACTCGTTTTCCGCACCGTTTCACCACCGGAATGTTTGGCAATATCTGGAAGTTCCGGGCAAAGGCACCTTCAAAGATGTCCGGCAGATGAAAGTTGACGACGTAGAGTTGGCTACAGAGCGCATATTCAGCATTGGTGGAAAGCGCGGCTGGTATTATGCAGATTTTCTGTGGCGTATCCGCGGATTCCTGGATCGGCTGGTTGGCGGCGTAGGTGTAAGCCGTGGAAGACGCAATCTAAATGATTTGGAAGCGGGCGATTCGGTCGATTTTTGGCGTGTACTGTATGCAGACAAAGCCGAGAGAAGACTTTTGCTTTTCGCGGAAATGAAAGTGCCGGGTGAGGCGTGGCTTGAATTCAGAATAAAAGACGGAATCCTGCATCAGGAAGCGACTTTCCGACCGTTAGGATTATCCGGAAGACTTTATTGGTATTCCGTTTTGCCTTTTCACGGACTTATTTTTAATGGAATGCTGAAGAAGCTGGCCGGGAAATAATAGCTGTGAAAAGAAAAATCTTGCGCTTTGTTGAATTATTTTAAAATTAACGCAACAAAGGCAAGAAATAAGACAGGCTGCAATTTCTCTTCATCATTTGTGTTCTGCAATCTCAACAAAGATATTATGCGGATATCAAACACCACTTAACATTTGTTAATTTACTTTAATTTACTTCTTTCCTTGCGAATGCGGGACAGATGAACAGGAGAAATATTGAGCCAGGAAGCGAGATGCTTCAGCGGAACCACATCCAGATAGCGGGAAAAATAGCTTTCGACAAGATCATAATTTTCGCTTGCCTTATTAAAACTTCTTGTATTGCTGAATTTGAGCAGGTTCACGTAATGCTCCTCCATCACGAGTAGTCCGAATAGGGCCCAATCGTGGTATTTTGCGTAAAGTTTCATCAACTTTTCCTTTTCGATAGAGTATACCATCGAATCTTCGTAACAGCAGATATCACATTTGCTCACCGTTTGTGAACTGAAACTTTCATACTCCGTGATCACGGTACTTTCCTGCTCCAGCCACATAGTTTTTTCTTCGCCGTCTTTATCTACGAAATAGCAGCGCGTAATAGAATTTTCAACCATAAAAATCCTTTTACACACTTCACCCGCTTTTAAAATGAAGGCTCCGCTTTTACAGTCCCAAACTTCGAATTCATCTAAACCCAGCTCGAGGATTTCCAAATCAAAATCCGGCTTGTATGAAAGCACTTTTGCTTTTGCAAAATCTTTATTCGCTTTGTCTGTTATCATATTATTTTTATTCTACTGCCACAGAATCATCTCCACGCCCGTCTGCCACGGCGGTTGCATTGCCGTTTTCGTCGATAACAATGAGTTCCGTCCGGCCAATTTGCGACACAGACTCCAACTTATAATTCATCGTTTCTAAAGCTTTTACTGTACTTGTGGGAAAGTTTTTTTCTACCATCACAATTTCCGGAAGCCACTGATGATGAAATTTCGGCGAGTTAACGGCGATATTCGGGTTGAGTTTGAAATCGACGATATTTACAATGGACTGGAAAACAGAGGTCGGAATTGTGGTTCCACCCGGCGTTCCCACGATAATGTAAGGCCTATTATTTTTAAGGACAATTGTGGGCGTCATCGAGCTCAGCATGCGTTTGCCGGGCGAAATAGCGTTCGCCTCACCGCCCACAGCGCCAAACATATTGGGGACGCCGGGCTTGATCGAGAAATCATCCATCTCATTATTAAGAAAAAATCCCGCACCGGCGACTACCACCTTACTTCCATAGAGCCCATTAAGCGTGGTGGTGACAGCTACTGCGTTTCCGTCTTTATCCACAATCGAAATATGCGTTGTCTCCGCAGATTCTCTTGGCTGCGAGATGATCTTGCCCACGTCAGCACTGGCTGTCGCTTTGGTTTTACTGAAATTTTTCCAGCGGTTTTTTAAATATTCCTCCGAAATCAACATTGTCGTCTGATCCCTGATGAAACCAGGATCGCCCATATATTCTGCACGGTCCGCAAACGCACGACGTTCGGCTTCAACCATAATCTGTACAGCTTCCGCGGAGTTTTGCTGATATTGCGACAAATTCTCAAACGCCGACATCTTCAGCATTTGCGCCAGAAGAATTCCACCGCTTGAAGGCAAAGGCATGCAAACAATCTCGGTATCTTTATAGTTAAATGTAAGTGGCGCACGTTCGACAACTCTGTAATTTTTTAGGTCACTAAGCGAAATAATTCCTTTGCCACGCTTCATTTCCGCTACGATCAGTTCCGCGGTTTTACCTTCGTAAAAGCCTTTTGGGCCGTCTTTTTGAATCCGTTTAAGTGTTTCGGCCAGCTCCTTTTGAATCAAAATATCACCCTGTCTCCAGTCGGAATTTTTTTGGAAAACAGTGGGAATTTTATTGTGGTCATTAATAAATTGCATTTGATGATTGAGCAAATCCGCTTCCTTTTGAGTGATTGCAAAACCCTGTTCCGCGAGATCGATCGCAGGCTGAATGAGTTTCTCCATCGGGAGATTTGCATGTTTTAATGTAGCATAAAAACCAGCTACAGAACCCGGAACGCCAACAGCCAACCTTCCGTTTTGCGAAAGATCGGTAATTGCATTACCTTTTTTATCGAGGTACATATCCCGCGAAGACTTTGCAGGCGCAGTTTCCCGGAAATCAATGGTGAATTTGTCGCCGTTTCGTTTCACACCCACTAAAAATCCGCCTCCGCCAATATTGCCGGCCTGCGGATAGACCACGGCCAGTGCAAATTGCGTTGCGATGGCAGCATCGTAAGCATTCCCGCCATTTTTCATCACCATCGCGCCTACTTCACTTGCCAGCGGATGTGCCGAGACAACCAAACCTTTGCTTTTCGTGCGGATCTCTTTTACAATGTTGATATCCGTGAATTGGGGATAGGCCAAACTGCTCAGAAACAGACAAATAACAAGTAACTTTTTCATTGAAAGAATTTTATCAAAAGTACTAAAAACAGAAGTGTTCCAAAGCATTATGCGCGTGAACTGGCTGCCTAAACTCTATTCAATAATTTAATGAACGGTAGATTTCGTTTTCCACCCTTATTTTTTTAAATTTGCTTAAAAGCAAACCCTGATATGAACTCCACCACGGAAAAAATCCTCATAACCGGTGCACTCGGCCAGATCGGCACCGAACTTACCAATAAATTAGTAGAAATTCACGGCGCTGAAAATGTGATCGCTTCCGGATTGGACCGGTGGGACAAAAACCTCACATCAGCCGGATATTATGAGAGGATGGATGTTTCGAACACGCAACTGGTGAGACAAATCATTAAGGATTATGAAATCACTACGGTTTATCACCTTGCGTCACTGCTTTCAGGCACATCGGAAAAACAGCCGCTTTTCGCCTGGAAACTGAATGTAGAGCCATTGCTGAATTTCTGCGAGATGGCGAAAGAAGGTTTGCTGAAGAAAATTTTCTGGCCAAGTTCTATAGCCGTATTTGGAACCGGAATTCCCAAAGAAAATGTTGGTCAGGACGTGGTGCTGAACCCAACCACTGTTTACGGAATTTCTAAAATGGCCGGCGAAAAATGGTGCGAATACTACAACACAAAATTCGGTGTTGACGTGAGAAGCATCCGATATCCGGGACTTATTTCCTGGAAAACGCCCGCAGGAGGCGGCACAACCGATTATGCAGTTGAAATTTTTTACGAAGCAGTGGAAGAAGGCAAATACACGAGTTTCATCTCAGAAAACACCGCGATGCCGATGCTTTATATGGATGACGCCATCAATGCGACTTTGAAGCTGATGCATGCACCGAAGGAAGATCTTACCGTGCACACCGCCTATAATTTGGGTGGGATGTCTTTTACACCGCAGGAACTGGCAGCAGAAATCAAAAAAGAAATGCCGGATTTCGAAATTGACTATAAACCCGATTTCAGACAGGCAATAGCAGACTCCTGGCCGGCATCGATAGATGATTCAGTGGCGAAGAAAGATTGGGGACTGACATATGATTTTGATGTAACCTCTATGACCCAAGACATGCTTAAAAACCTGAAAGTGAAATTGGGTAAATAAATGCATATTTCCAGCATTAAAGCCTTTAAATAATTTCCGCATAACATTCCAAAAAAATTGAGGGCGGCCCTGAATTTTTTCAATAGTAGGATAAATAATGTCCGTTTGCTTTCGCCGGAAGCGGGGATTTTAATTATTTTTAAACAGTCAGGGCAGGTATGATTCCAATCATAAAGTCATTGATAAATTAACAAACTTTAATTAAATACGCTATTAATTTCGGTAAAATCGCTCGTTTTCATTGGTGATTTAATTTTTTATACTTAGCTTTGAGAGTAAGTTTAACCAAATTAAATTAGTTCTTATGAAAAAAATTTTACTATTTGCCTCATTTTTGGCAATTCCGTTCTTCGGGAACGCGCAAATTTTTCAGGAAAATTTTGACGGAGCAGGACCCGGTTTCTCAGCCTGGACACTGATTGACGTCGATGGTCTTACCCACGATGCCACTGTAGCAGAGTTTGATGCCGGTGCCTGGATCAGAAAAGACCGAGGTGGACCAACTCCGAATTACGGAGGACCGGATAATGATTATGCTGCCATGAGTTCGTCGTGGTACAGCCCTCCGGGAGCTTCGAATGACTGGTTGATTTCGCCACAAATCACACTTCCTGCTGCAAACACTTTTTTGCAATGGGATTCTAAAGCACAGGATGCACTTTATCCCGACGGTTACAAGGTAATGTTGGCTCCGAACGGAGGAAATACCGAAAGCGATTTTACTGTAGAGCTATACAACACTACTGCTGAAAGCGCTACGTGGGTTACACGCACTGTAAATCTCGCAGCCTATTCAGGGACAACAGTACGCGTTGCATTTGTTAATAATTCAAATGATAAGTTTGTCCTGTTAATTGATAACATTTCAGTGAACCTGGCGCCAACTTCGCCTCCTGACTGTGTAACGCAGGTTGCTCCGGCAAACGCGGCAACCGGAATAGATTACACTGCGCCGGTAACCCTTTCCTGGACTGCGGCTACTACCGGAACTACTCCATCAAGCTACGATGTGTATCTCGGCACTTCGCCAAACCCTACCACCCTGCTTGCGAATGTAACAGGTACGAGTACGGTAGCCAACGGTCTTGCTGCTTCAACTACCTACTACTGGAAGGTAATTGCTAAAAACGGCGCCGGAGACGCGACTGGATGTACAGAGTTTTCATTCACTACGATGGACAATCCTTTTGCGCCATATTGCGGACCGATTGCTTTCACATCCAATACGGAACCGATCACACTTGTTAATTTTGCCGGAATAAATAACACAACTTCAGAAACGGTAAACGGAACGCCGGATCACGAGAACTTTACAAGTATTGTAGGCGACGTAACACAGGGAAGCTCTCACACCATTACGCTAAAAGGCAATACAGACGGAAACTTCACCAACAGATTCGTGGTGTTTATAGACTGGAACCAAAACGGTGTACTGAATGATGCCGGTGAAGTGTATCAGATCACACAAACCATCGTGAATTCCAGCGGAACAGATGGTGTGCAGGCTGTACAGACCCTGGCAGTACCTACAGATGCAGTGGTTGGTAATACCAGAATGAGAGTGAAAAAGATCTTCGGAACTACCAATTATCTTGACCCTTGCGCAGGAGCTTCATTCGGCCAGATCGAAGATTATACGCTTACCGTGGGTGCTCTTGGCGTAAGCGATCAGGCTAAAAACGCTGTGAAAGTTTATCCAAACCCTGTAGTGGATGTTCTAAACATTGAATCACCGGATAAAGTGAAATCAATAACCGTATTTGACGCTACCGGAAGATCAGTTTCCACACATGTTCTGAATGCATCAAAATCCCAGGTTAATCTTTCAGCATTAGCTTCAGGAGTTTATGTAGTGAATATTGTAACTGACAAAGGTGTACAGACAGTAAAAATGATTAAAAAATAGTTTAATCTGAATCAATAAGAGGGCCTGCAATTTAGCAGGCCTTTTTTGATTTATTTAATTGAAAGATTGGTAGTTTATCAAAATATGATTACTTTTGCACCTCGAAATATCTAACAATTTATTTAACATTATGAACAATTACGAAACTGTTTTCATTTTAACTCCCGTTCTGTCTGATACTCAGGTGGAGGAAGCAGTGCAAAAATTCGAAGATCTATTGACTTCACACAATTGCGAGATCGTTGCCAAAGAAAATTGGGGACTTAAGAAACTTGCTTACCCAATTCAGCTTAAGAAGAATGGCTTCTACACGCTGATTGAGTTTAAAGGTGAAGGAACTGTGGTTGCAGATTTGGAACTTGCTTTCAAACGTGATGAAAGAGTCATCCGTTTCCTTACAACAAAATTAGACAAGCACGCGATTGATTACGCTGTGACGAGAAGATCTAAAAACAAATCTGCGAAAGCTTAATTTTAACCCACACAAAAATTTACGACAATGGCAATAGACGATATGGCTAAACAAGCCTCAGCCGGTGGAGAATCTGAAGTAAAATTCCTTACTCCGCTTGACATCAATACAAAAACAGACAAAAAATACTGCCGATTCAAAAAATACGGAATCAAGCATGTAGATTATAAAGACGCTAACTTCCTTCTTCAGTTCGTAAACGAGCAGGGTAAAATTTTACCAAGAAGATACACAGGAACTTCTTTGAAATACCAAAGAAAAGTTTCTGCAGCCATCAAAAGAGCAAGACACCTTGCGATGATGCCTTACGTAGCTGACTTACTTAAATAAAAAAAATCGCAATTAGCCATTAGTTTTTCGCTTTTGGCTTTTTGTTGCTGAATACTAATTAATTCTAACTGTTTTAGATATTAGACTTTAGATATTAGCCATTAGATCTACGATTCGTTTCTTATTTTTAATTTCTAAGCTCTAGCTTCTAACCTCTAAAATCTAAACAAGACAACAACAATGGAAATTATCTTAAAAAAAGACGTAGAAAACTTAGGACTTGAGTTTGATACTGTAAACGTAAAACCTGGTTACGCAAGAAACTATTTGCTTCCACAAGGTCTGGCTCTTTTGGCTACACCAAAGAACAAAGCAAACCTTGAGGCAACTCTGGAAGCACGCAAAGATGAAGAAGCTAAGTTGGTAGCGAACGCTAACGCAATCGTTGAGCAACTGAAGAAAACAAACATCACTATCGCTACCAAAGTAGGTGCAGGTGACAAACTTTTCGGATCTATCAACAATGCTGACCTTTCAGACGAACTTTCGAAAGCAGGTGTAAACGTTGACAAAAAATACATCAAAATTCCAGGGAACACAATCAAGAGAACTGGTAAAGTAGAAGCAATCATCAGACTCCACAGAAATGTAGAGCACACATACGAGTTCGAAATCGTATCTGATGCGCCTCCTGCACCGGCAGCTCCGAAAGCAGCTCCTGCGAAAAAGCAGACAGAAGAGGAAACTACTTCAGAAGAAGCTTAATTCTTCCACAATATTTTTAAAAGAATCCGGTAAATTTATTTGCCGGATTCTTTTTTTGTGTTTGTTCAGCGCTGATTTTTAATTAAAAGGTTATTTTTGTTTATGCTTCGGATCCTCGTTTACTTAAGACGCAGTTTAAAAAAAGCGTTCGACAACCTTCACAATGAAAAGCTAAAACACAATCTGCTGCAGGCCATTCCGTTCTGGATTGGCTCGCTGATCACCGGTGTATTTGCGGTGATGTACGCGAAAATATTCACCTGGGGCGAAAAACTGATGAATTTTATCCTCGACTGGAACGCTTGGATGATCTTCATCATTGCACCGATTGGTTTTGTACTGTCTTGGTGGCTGGTGAAAGAATTTGCGCCCTATTCCAAAGGCAGCGGAATTCCGCAGGTGATGGCAGCCGTAGACTTGGCCAATCCGCGCGAACATAAAAAAATCCGGAATCTATTAAGCTTAAAGATCATCATCCTTAAAGTTCTGTCGAGCCTCGCGCTGATCATCGGAGGTGGCGCGGTGGGCCGCGAAGGCCCGACGATACAGATTGCTGGCTCCGTTTTCCGGAAAGTAAATGAATACCTGCCGGAATGGTGGCCGAAAATATCGAAGAAAAACATGATTATGACTGGCGCGGCGGCCGGTCTTTCAGCGGCATTCAATACGCCGCTGGGCGGAATCGTGTTCGCGGTAGAGGAACTTTCGAAGACGCATATCAATTACTTTAAAACCGCTTTGTTTACCGCCGTCATCATCGCCGGCCTCACTGCCCAGACGCTTGCCGGTTCCTATCTCTACCTTGGTTATCCCAAAACATCAGATGTAGCTTTGACTGTAATGTTTCCCGTGATGCTGGTTTCAGGTGTTTCGGGTGTTTTTGCAAGCCAGCTTTCGGTCTTGATGCTTAAAATAAATGCCTGGAAGAAAAATTTAAAAACACAGAGGGCACATATACTATTTCTTGTGCTGTCCGCGCTTTTCATCGCGTCACTCGCCTACTTTGTCAACCGTGAAATTCTTGGCTCAGGAAAGGAAATCATGGACAGGACGCTCTTCAGCGACGATAAACATGAAGAGTGGTACATGCCGTTGTTTAGGATGATCGGGCCCGCAGTTTCGTTCACTTCAGGCGGTGCCGGCGGTATCTTTGCACCGGCCCTCTCTGCAGGCGCGAGTATTGGATCCGTGATTTCAGGTTGGATTGAATTGACGCCGAACGAGACCAATGTGGTGATCCTTTCCGGAATGGTCGCATTTCTCACGGGAATTACGCGCGCACCATTTACATCTGCGATTATCGTACTTGAAATGACCGACCGTCATTCGCTTATATTTCATCTGATGCTTGCCGGAATGGTTTCTTCGATTGTTTCACTAATGATCAGCCGCAGGTCATTATATGACGCCCTAAAAACAACATACCTGGCAGAAATAAGAAGCGAGACCGCACTGGAAAATTCAAATAAAAAAATCCGACAATAAATTATCGGATTCTATTTTATGTAAAAAAATTTGCGTTTAGTATTTCGTAAGCCTTTCTTTAATGTTCCCCAAAATATCCGGGAAATAAAGGTCTGAAAGATGCTCAAACTCGTCACCGCGCATAAACATTGAAGCATCTACCTCATCATATGAACTGCGACCGGCTGCGGCAATCAGTTCATTACATGTACGGAGCGTATTTTTATGGAAATGATACACACGTTCGCTCTTATCAGTGACATCAAGGCCTTTGATGAGCATTTTGTCCTGAGTAGCAACGCCGGTTGGACAGTTATTCGTATTACATCTCAAAGCCTGAATGCAACCCAGTGCGAACATAAAACCGCGCGCGTTGTTACACATATCTGCACCCATCGCCACAGCGCGCAGGATATCAAGAGCTGTAAGCACTTTTCCGCTCGCAATAATCCTGATCTTATCACGCAGATTAAGATCTTTTAAGGTTCTGTTGACAAAGATCAGCGCAGGCTCCAGTGGCATACCAACACCATCCGAAAATTCCGGCGGAGCAGCTCCAGTACCGCCTTCCGCACCGTCTACGGTGATGAAATCCGGATAGATCTTCAGTACATTCATTTGGACGCAAATGTCCTCAAACTCTTTGGTATCACCGATGCAAAGCTTAAAACCAACAGGTTTTCCTCCTGAAAGTTCGCGCAGTTGCTGCACAAATCTCAATAAACCAGCCGGATCAGAAAATGCCGAGTGTGATGGCGGAGAAATAATCGTCAGTCCAGGACGTACATGTCGGATTGCCGCGATTTCGGGCGTATTCTTCGAACCCGGCAATACGCCACCATGGCCTGGTTTCGCCCCCTGTGAAAGCTTGATTTCAATCATTTTCACATTGGGCAACGAAGCATTTTTAGTAAAGATTTCAGGTGAAAAACGCCCGTCATCATCCCGGCAGCCAAAATATCCGGTACCGATTTGCCAGCACAGGTCACCGCCTTCCAGATGATAAGGTGAAATTCCCCCTTCACCTGTATTGTGGTAAAACTGACCTTTTTTTGCGCCTTTGTTAAGTGCCATCTGGGCCCGGTCGCTCAGGGAACCAAAACTCATCGCAGAAATATTAAACAATGAAGCCTCGTATTTCTGTGTACACTGCTCGCCGCCTACCCAAACTTTGGGTAACTCTTCGTTCGGTGACTTTGCGTAAATGGAATGTTTTATCCCTTCATATTTCCGGTGGTTCACTTCCAGCTGCGTCCCGAACGGCACAGTATCGCTGATGTTCTTGGCGCGTCTGTATACTGCGGATCTTTCGTTTCTCGGGAATGGTTTACCGTCTGTTTCACGCTCGATGAAATATTGCTGCATTTCGGGGGAGATACTTTCGAAAAAATAGCGGAAGTAACCCAAAACCGGAAAATTCCGCAGGATTGCATGTTTAGTCTGGAAGGCGTTGTAAATCCCAATTGCGTAGATGCATGTCAGCAGAATCGGGATCCAGTAGTGCGCTCTTATGAGAAGTGAGATTGCCCACACCAAAATAAGCACGATAATACCATATTTAATGAACTTGTCTCTCATTATTATTTTGATTAAAAAATGACCTCAAATTTACCAATAATAAACCGACTAAAAAAACCACTTTCATTATAGAAAGTGGTTTTATTAAAAGCATCTATTTACTCCAGTTTATTTTGGTTTTGCTCACATCGGCAGAGTTGGTTCCGATCATGATCTCAAATTCCCCGGGTTCCCAATCGAACTTCAGTTCGTGATTGTAGAACTTCAAGTCCTCCGGCGTGATGGTGAATGTCACCGTTTTGCTTTCGCCTTTTTGCAGGAATGCTTTTTCGAAACCTTTAAGCTCCTTCACCGGTCTGGTGTTGCTTCCCACCAAGTCACGAATGTATAGCTGCACTACTTCGGAACCGTCATAGTTTCCGGTATTGCGCAGGTTTACACTTGCGGTGACAGAGGTGTCTCCTTTCGGATTGGTGTTTGAGACCTTCATATCCGAATAGCTGAATGTTGTATAACTGAGTCCGTAGCCGAACGGATACAGCGGTGTGTTGCATTCATCCATATAATTGGCGCGGAAACGCTCATATTCACATTTATCCACTTTCTCACTGTTCAGCGGACGGCCCGTATTTTTATGATTATAATAAATCGGAACCTGGCCTAAACTACGTGGAAAGGTTACCGGTAATTTTCCGGAAGGGTTCACTTTGCCGTAAAGAACGTCTGTGATCGCATGCCCGGCCTCAGTTCCCGGAAACCAAACATTTAATATGGCATCTGGAACCTCTTTTACATTGGTAAGCGCGAGTGGACGGCCAGTAAACAGCACCATTACAATTGGTTTGCCCGTTTTCTTTAGTTCCATCAACAGATCAACCTGAGATTTTGGAATATCAATTTCAGTTCTTGATGACGATTCACCGCTCATTTCGGCAGATTCCCCAATGGCCAGAACGATAACATCCGATTTTTTCGCAACTTCCACCGCTTCTTTTAAGATTACATCTGCTGGGCGGTTATCGCGGTCCGTCAGTTTGCCGTGTGCGGCGTAGATGTTCTCCAATTTTTCACTGTAATCGATATTCGCACCTTTTGCGGAGATAAACTTAGTATTCTTTCCAAAGTTTTCCTGCAGACCTTTCATTAAAGACACTGAATTTGAATGCTTTGCACCCACGCTCCAGGTTCCGGCCATATTCAGTGCATTATTAACCAACGGTCCGATTACTGCAACAGTTCCACCGGGTTTCAATGGTAAAACATTGTTTTCATTCTTCATTAAAACCACCGACTGTGCGGCCGCACTACGCGCGATTTCGCGGTTTTTGAGGCTGTAGACTTCCTTTTCGGCAGCTTTAGGATCACCATATCGGTATGGATCATCGAAAAGACCTAAATCGTATTTCGCTTCCAGAACTCTTTTTGCAGCAAGATCGATTTCAGCCTGTGTGACTTTACCTTCCTGCAATGATTTCTTTAAAGTCGTCAGGAAACCTTCACCTACCATATCCATATCGATACCTGCCTTCAGTGCCAATGCCGAAACTTGTTGCAGGTCTCCCATTCCGTGATCGATCATCTCATTGATACCGGTGTAATCGCTTACCACGAAACCCTTGAAGCCCCATTGATTTCTCAGAACCTCAGTCTGCAGCCAGCGGTTGCCGGTCGCCGGTATGCCATCTACTTCGTTGAAAGAAGCCATCACTGTTCCTACACCTGCATCTACCGCAGCTTTGTAAGGTGGAAAATATTCATTGAACATGCGCACATGGCTCATGTCAACGGTATTGTAGTCCATTCCGGCTTCACCGGCTCCGTAGAGTGCGAAGTGTTTTACACATGCCAGGATGGTATTTTTAAGCGATAAATCTTTGCCCTGATAACCGTAAACCATCGCTTTCGCAATCTCACTTCCGAGGTAAGGATCTTCACCCGAACCTTCGGAAATGCGTCCCCAACGTGGTTCACGCGATATGTCGGTCATTGGGGAGAATGTCCACGAAATACCGTCCGATGAAGCTTCACTAGCTGCAACACGCGCCGTCTGCTGAATCAGGTTCATGTCCCAGGAGGCGGCAAGACCCAGTGGAATCGGGAACGTGGTTTCATAGCCGTGGATCACGTCCATACCGAAAATCAAAGGTATTTTCAGACGGCTTTTCTCTACCGCCACTTTCTGTACCGCCCGTATCTTCTCAGCACCTTTGATATTAAAAAGTCCGCCTACCGAACCTTCTTCTATCTTCTTGCCGATGTTGGAATTTTGGGCCTGACCTGTGGTGAAGTCGCCGGCACTCGGTAAATTGAGCTGTCCAATCTTTTCATCCAGCGTCATTTTGGCTAAAAGCGAATTGACGAAAGCCTCCTTTTTGGTTTTATATTGCTGCGTTTGGTAAGACTGTACCGGTTTCGAGACGGTTTCCTGCGCCGAGACCACGTGCGAGAGTGCCAGCGCCGCTACTAAAACTAATTTTTTCATAATATATCAATTTACTTTTTTTTGCTTTGAGCGAGCATCCACTCATAAAGTTTAGGATCCGAATAGGTAGAATCCCAGGAGTTGTGATTAGCATTCGGGAATAGAATAAGTTCCACATTCTTATTGGTTTTCCTTATTTCCTGATAAATTTCGATTGAATTCATCGGTGAAACAATATCGTCATTGGCACCGTGATAGATTTTCATGGGCAATTCTGAATACTGCGCCGCGCGAACCTTCATCAGTCGGTCAACCGGCGGACAGACAGGCACCACGGCCGAAAAGACTTCCGGATGCTCCATGGCTAATTTCAAAGTTCCCCAACCGCCCATAGAAAGGCCGGTAAGGATGATTTTCGAGTCATCTATCCTGTATTTCTGCTGGATTTCTTTGATCAGATAGTAGATCGCTTCCGTGTCCCACCACTCGCCGGCCGGGCACTGTGGCGCAAGGATGGCGACAGGCTCAGGAATCAGATTTTTATACTGAAACGGACCGTTCACTTTCACTTTTTCAAGGTCGTTTCCCCTTTCTCCAGAGCCATGCAGGAAAACCATGAGCGGCACTTTGCCTTTAGCGTTTGCGGGATAATCTAAAATGTACGATATCTGTTTGGTTTTACTTATTTTCTTATTCAGCGAACTTTTGATTTCCTGCGAATGTAGATTGCCAAAAATCAGCAGCAAACTCAGCGGGAATAATATTTTTAAATTTTTCATGTAGTTCAGATATTTAAACTTTAAAATTCTAATGATTCCAGGCGTATATTTTTTATTAAATACTTTCCCCTAGCCCCGATTGCAGTGGAAATCCTTTTTATTTTTTCCGGCAGGAAAAATAAAAAGATTGCAACGGAAAGCGGGAATAGCTCCAAAAAAACATTTCGAACCGAACCAAAGCTTCTAAAACTCGTACTTAGTCGATTTGAAATCCAATTTCTTCAATCCGGCTTTAATTTCCGGTGCGTTCATAAATAACTTCCAGATCAGACCCGTGCGGTAATTCTCAATCATCGGCGCGATTGTACCCTGATCGATGGCCAGATAACGCGGCGTAAACCAGTCGTCAAAATGCACGGAAGTGGCATCATAAGGCCCCGCAGACCCGATGAAATGGGGTTTTTCTTCATATAAAAAGCGCAAAACATTCATCGATTCTTTTGGCGTGTACGGGAAACTGCTCAGTGCGGCCGTCGGCGTGATGACGCCGTTATCTTCTTTCGGATTGTGCGCGCGATAACCTACCGTACCGTCCGGATTTCTTGTATAACTCGCCGTGAAGCCCCAATAATTGCTACCATATCCCTTGAAATTCTTAGGATTCTCAAGGCTGTAATTGTACTGAATGAGCGCGTGGTTTCGATTCAGGTCAAAATAGTTTTTCACCAAGCGGTCTGAAAGGCCTGTAGGATCAAGGCCCAAATAAGAATACTGCGACCAAAAAAGCGGGCCGCCGTATTCTTCGGCACCGTTATGCTTTACGTAGAGCGGCAAACCATACTTCTCGCGGTCTGTGGAGTATGTTCCGTTGCGCGTCCAGCCCTGATAGAAGGTTTCGGCATCGATTGGATACGTAGGCGACGAAGCGGCCAGAATATACGTTACCAGCGTTTCATCGTAACCCTGAAGTTTGTGGTTCATTTCCCAACCGTTGACCGGCGACCAATGCCAATAAAGCACTTTTTCGCCGCCTTTGGTGTACCAGTTCCATTCAACACCTTGCCAGAGGTCATCCATTTTTTTGGCTAAAGCTTTTTCTTCGGCGTTGCCATTTTTAAAATATTCCCGGACGGTGATGATACCTTCCACTAAAAAAGCGGTTTCCACGATGTCGCCACCATTGTCTTTTTTGCCAAATGACACCGTTTTCCCGGTTTCACCATCGAGCCAGTGCGGCCAGGCACCATGATGGCGGTCAGCCTTTGCAAGGAAATCGGCGATGTGCGTCAGTCTTTTCACCGCTTCTTTTCTCGGAATAAAACCGCGTTCTACGCCGACAATTATCGTCATCAATCCGAAGCCTGAGCCACCTGTTGTCACAACATTTGCGTCATTTTTCGGATAAAAATCTTCGTGATAGCGTTCGCGCCCCATTAAGGAATTAGGTTCCGCAAAATCCCAGAAAAACTTCAGTGTTTCACGCTGAACTTTATCCATTAGCTGTTCATCTGTTAGCTTTTGCGTAACCGAAGCGGTATCAGCCGTTGCAGCACTGCCGCACGACAGCAAAACAGCAGAAGACAAAGCGATACCAGTGAAAAATTTAAACATTTTTAATTCTTTATTTTTTTAAGTTAAAAACCGTGTTGGGTAGAATGAAAGCCAAGCTTCACTAATCCCTGCCTAACGTCGGGTGCATTCATAAATAAATTCCAGAGGAATGAGGTCCTGGCATTCTCAATCATGGGTGACATGGGTCCCTGATCAATAGCGAGATATCGTGGCGTGAGCCAGTTATGATGAACCGAATAGGCATCGTAAGGTCCCGCTACACCGATGTATTTTGGATTTTGATTGTACAGGAAACGGAGATAATCCATACTTTCTGTGGGTGTGTACGGAAAGCTGGAAATGGCGGCAGTAGGCGAAATCACTCCCAAATCATTACCCGGCTGATGAGCAGCATAGCCCGTGGTACCATCTGCATTCCGCGAATAGCTTGCGGTGAGCCCCCAGTTTTTAGCGGAATATCCGTTCCAGTTTTTGGGATTTGCAACGGCATACTGATGCATGATCTTTGCATGGTTGGCAGTTGCTGCGCCATAATTTATGAATTCATCAGTCAGACCGCGCGGATCAAGACCGATGAAACTGTAATGCGAGAAGAACATCGGGCCCACGGTCTGGCCAGCGCCATTATGATTTACAATGAGCGGGATTCCGTATTGGGAACCGGCACTTTTTATTGCACCGCCTCTTGCCCAACCCTGTGTGTAGACTTCTTTTGAAATGGAAAAATCGGGTGATGCAGCAGCCAGAATATACGTGATCAGTGTCTCGTCATAGCCCTGCAATCTGTGGTTCATCTGGAAATCGTAATTGGGTGACCAGTGCCAGTACAGAACATTTTGGCCCTGCGTATACCAGTTCCACTCTACTCCTTTCCAGAGTTGATCTGCCTTTTGAGCCAGGCCCAGTTCGGCAGTGTCTGCTGATGTTTTAAAATATTCACGGACACATATTAATCCCTGTACCAGAAATGCTGTTTCGACAAGATCTCCGCCATTATCCATGGTACTGAACGGAATTACCTGACCGTTACTTCCATTGAGCCAATGTGGCCAGGCGCCATGAAACCGGTCCGCATTTTCCAGGAAGGTCAGTGCTGTGGTGAGACGCGAGACAGCTTCGTTACGCGGGATATGTCCATTTTTTATTCCCACCAATATATTCATTAAACCAAAACCCGACCCGCCCGTGCTGATGACGCCCGCATCCATACCCGGATTGTCGGTATGATAGCGTTCGCGTGCAAGCTTTGAATTCGGCTCAGCGAAATCCCAGAAATATTTAAGGGTTTCTTTTTGAACCATGTCGATAATCTGAACATCGGTGTATGTAGCAGGTTTTGGTGGATCAATGGGTGGTTCGGGCGCAGATGGCGTACGCTCATTAGAACAACTGCCATAACTGAAAAGTATGGCAGTTGCTAAAGAAAAACTTAATATACGGTTAAATTTCATTTACTTTTTCTTGGTGAATAAAGTCTGAACCTCGGTGGCGGTAAGCGCAGAAGAATACATTCTAAACTGATCTATACCACCGACGAAAGAATTCTTGAGCCAGTCATCGCCATTATTTGCGATTTCCGTCGCGGTAAATTCTTGTGGTCCTGCGCCAATCTTCAGTGCGGTAATTTTGGAAGGTTCAAGAACGATGTTTCCGTGGTTTGCCCATTCAGATTTAAACGAATGAGGCTGTCCATCCACATAAAGTGTCATTACAGATGTTGAGCCATCATACACAAAAGCCAGATGATGCCACTGTCCGTTATAGAGTCCGTTCACAGCATTTGCGCCCACCCATTCGAACCATTTTTCTCCGGTTTTATCCTTGACGAAGAATTTTACCACCGGACCTGAAACCGGACCTTCTGTCAATAAAAACATAGAACCTCCGGACCAATGATAGTCGGATGCAGCGGGCATACTGAAGATATGGTCTGTTCGCTGCTGATTTTTCTGCATCCAAACTGATACGGTGAAACTTCCGGCAGTCTGTGCGAAATCGTTTGCGCTGGTGTACTTGATGTATTTATACTTTTCGCC
Organism: Kaistella pullorum; assembly: GCF_014837035.1. Classification (GTDB taxonomy): domain Bacteria; phylum Bacteroidota; class Bacteroidia; order Flavobacteriales; family Weeksellaceae; genus Kaistella; species Kaistella rhinocerotis. The sequence continues at coordinate 755,053 of NZ_JACSPS010000002.1, forward strand.
CTGCACACCTTTCGCAGATATACCGTCAATAGAGGTCAGCGGATTGTCAGACGGAAATTTGGCTTTTATGCTGTCTACGGCATTCATCAGCGGGTTGCTCGAAGTACCATCAAAAGCAACATAAAATTTTAGCGGACCGCCAGGTAGAGCGGCGTCCTTCGGATAATTCCCGAGTTCAGGACGATCCAGATCCTGACACGAAAAGGCAAAAAGTGCCATCGCGCAGCCTCCGATTATATTGATAATTTTATTTTTCATGACTTTAAATTAATAATTAGGATTTTGAACAAGGATTCCCTGGCTCTTGTCTATGGCACTTTGAGGAATAGGGAAATACATATTACGCGGAGCGTAGCCTAAACCTGCCAGGACGGTGGTAGCATCACCCCATCGCACCAGGTCATAGAACCTTTCAGATTCCATCGCAAATTCAATCCTTCTTTCATGCTTGATTGCATTACGCATTGTTCCCTGGTTAAGTGCCGTAGTAGCAGGCAGACCGGCTCTGCTTCGGATCATGTTGACATAAGTAGTAGCCGTGGCTATCTGTCCCATTTCGTTTGCAGCTTCTGCAGCCATCAGCAATACATCAGCGTATCTGATCAGCTTAATATTTTCCCAATGGTTTTTGTTTTCCGCAAACTGTATTCTTTCGGCCGGCAAAGTATACGCCTTTCCGTTCCAGTATTGCTGCGCCAATGGCGGAGAAGTAGGAAGCACAAGATTTGGGGTATCATAGATATCAGGTCCACCAGATACCAAAATAGTTGTTTTTTTGCGTTTGTCACCCGGTTCGTAGGCCGCTACCAAACCTTCAGAAGGTACATTGAAGCCCCAGCCAAGATCCCAAACGCCCGAGCCGCGAACTCCCTGGCTTTCGTAATAGTTGTTTGAATATTTGATAGGGTTGCTATAATTTTTCTGCACTTCAAAAATTGACTCTGTAGAATTATTCCCGGCTTTTGTAAATTCGGCATCGTAGGAAGGATTCAGCGTGTACGCACCAGAATTGATAACTTCCATTGAATGCTCAAGTGCTTTCGGATAATTTTTCTGAAGCAAATAGGTCTTGGCCAAAAGTGCATTCGCCATTCCTTTTGTGGCGCGGCCACGGTACGCAGCAGGCCACTGAACAGGTAAAAGTTCGCGGGCAGCCATCAGGTCGCTGATTATTTGAGCTTCTACCTGCGCAATTGTATTCTTCGGTGCGATCTCGTCTTCAGGAGAAGTGATCAGTTTAAGATTTACAGGAACTTCGCCGAAATCACGTCTAAGCTGGAAAAAGGCATAAGCACGGATGGCTTTGGCTTCTGCAATATTCACCAATGTACCGGTGGTGGCATCTGTGAGGGCTTCACCTTTTGTTATGAGGTCATTCGCATCATAAATAAGTCTGTAAGGTCCGTTCCAGGCGTTTGCAATGTGTCCGTTCGTGGCTACGTATGCAAAATTATTAAAGACATTGCCGTCGGTAGACGCATCAGACGCTGTACTTCCCTTCTCATTATCATCTGCACGTATGCTGTGTGTCCACAAATAGGAAAAATCGCTGAGACCACTGTTGGTTCTCAAACTCGCATAAAGACCAAATGCGCTCGCTTCCAGACCACCAATAGGCACTTCATCGCCGGTAGGACGGCCTTCAGGTCTCAGATCAAGCCATTCTTCCGTGCAACTCTGGAACGAGAAGCTTGCGGCAGATAACGCTCCAAGAAAGAGCAGGTTTTTAAAAGATATTATTTTCATTGTTTTTATTTTAAAAAGTTGCATTTATACCAAATGTGGCAATTCGCGGGTTAGGATACCCTGCACCGTTGATCCCAAATGAAGTTGCGCTACCGCCGGCTTCAGGGGTAAAACCGTTTACATTGTCCCAGGTTTTTAGGTTTTGTACGTTGACGTACACTTTCAGTGCTTCCAAACTTAAACCTGCAATAAGGTTTTTATTAAAGTTATACCCGAGCTGTACGTTACGGATTCTGAAAAAGCTTCCATCTTCAATCATATACGAGGAGTTTTCACGGTTATATCCAGATGCGGTATAGCTGCGCGGCTCCCAGTTTGAAGTTCCCGGTCCTGTCCACCGGTCAGCGCGTTCTGCTCTATAATTGAACGGCGCGAATGAACTTCCATTGCCCCAGGTTCTGAAAACCTCATTTCCATAAACGCCGTAGAAATCTGCGTCAACAAAAAAGCCCTTGTAGTCTGCACCCAGCGTGAAGCCGTAAGTGAAATCCGGTGTTGGGTCGCCAATCACTGTTCTGTCATCAGGTGTAATCTTACCATCACCGTTTACATCACGGTATTTAAAATCGCCCGGAGCTACATCGCCTATGGTTGATGCTGGCGATCCTAAGATCTCAGCATAGGACTGGAAAATGCCTTCTACATCATAGCCATAAAAAGCACCGATCGGTGTCCCCACCTGATAGATTGCCGGGCCATAGTATCCGATATATCCTTCGCCACGAGTTTCCAAAACCTTTGTTTTGGTCGTAGTAAGGTTCGCATTGGCGTACCAGGTGAAATCATCTGTAACATTATCTTTCCAGCCTGCGGTAAATTCAAAACCTTTTGCCTGTATTGCGCCTGAATTCAGGAAAAAATTAGGATTACCTTCTACAAGGTTAAGTAGATCGTACGTTTCTTTGTTGTAATAGGTTGCATCAAATGACAGTTTTCTGTCAAATAGTTGAGACTCGAAGCCAAATTCGTAGGACTTCACGTGCTCCCAGCCTATTCCCAGACCCGGACGCCATGCGAAACTCAGTGCCGGATAAACACTGTCACCGAAAACTCCGGTAGCCCCTGGCACATATGGCGGATATGCAAAGTAGTTGTAGGGTACATATTGGTTTCCTAAATCGCCATAAGATCCTTTTAATTTTAAATAATTAATGACCGGATTTTCTCTAAGGAATTCTTCACGCGAAACCTCCCAACCAGCACCTACAGACCAGAACCAATCGAATTTCTTGCCCGCTGCGAGTGCGGATGACCCGTCATACCGCAGCGATGCGTTTAGCAGATATTTGCTGTCGTAATTGTACAGCACGCGGCCGAGGTAAGATGCGGTTCGGAGTCTTGATTGCTCACTATTTACCGAGCGCGTGTTGGTGTCTCCATAATCTGTTCCTAAATACCAAAAACGCGGATCATTTGGGATTTGTCCCAGCGGCCCGGAAAGGCTACTGCGAACGGAACCATTCATCCCGGTGAGATTGTCATCCGTAGTTTCGAAACCCAGCAATGCCGTCACATCATGTTTTCCAAACTCATTTTTGTAAGTTAGTAACTGACTTTGTTGGAAAACAAGATTGCGTCTTTCAAACTGATTTACACTTGTAAGAAGTTGTCCTGAGTAAGGTGCAATAGTATTCGTTTCCGGAATATAAATATCGAAGATCGGGCTGTAACCACGCCCATAATTACTTCGGTAGTTCACAAAATAATTAGAGCGGAACGTAAAGTTTCTGAGGAAATCAAACTCCAGATACGCATTTGGGTTAAACTGAATATCGCGGTTGAGCTGCGTATACTGCGTCGCTTCTATTGCCGCTAATGGGTTGCCGATTTGCGGCCCACCAATCTGCTGTGGCAAAGAGTTGTAATAGCCATAGAACTCACCTGCCGTCATATTTCGCGGCGTCACTACCGGAGTGGCATTCAGTGCGCTGCCGAAACTTCTTAGCTGCGGTAATTTTGAGTAAGAACCGTTCAGGCCAATTCCCGCACGCAAACGGTCAGATATTTTCAGGTCATCATTAAATTTGAATGTGAGACGCTGGTATTTTTCATATTTGATGGAACCATCCTCATCATGATAACCGAATGAGAAACTTACACGGTTCTTTTCGCTTCCATTAGAGATTGTCACGTTATGCTGGTTAATGATCCCACCCTTTTGCGCTATTTCATCGATCCAGTTCGTATTCCCGTTAAAGAGCGAAAAATCGTAAGGCTGTAAACCCTGGTATGCTAAATCTTCATTGAAAAGTGTACGGAAAAGGTCTCCATCAGCCAAATCGGGCCGGTTGTCCAATGATTTCACACCTAGCGATGACGTAAGTGTGACACTGGTTCTGCCCGAACGACCTCTTTTGGTCGTCACGATGATCGCTCCGTTCGCGCCTCTGTTACCGAAAATGGCGAGTGATGACGGATCTTTGAGGATTTCCATCGATTCAATATCTGCTGGGTTCAGGAAATCGATATTATTAGCGAAAACACCATCTACAATGTATACAGGCTGCGTTTGGTTGATGGTCACCGTACCACGTATCCTCACGTCGGCCTGTGAACCCGGCTGACCGGAGTTTACAATTGAGAGACCCGCTACTTTCCCCTGTAATGAGTTTACCGGGTTCGACGCCGGCTTATCATTGATCTCCGCACCAGACACTTTCACGATGGATCCGGTGAGATCCCGCTTTTTGGCGGTACCGTACCCGATCACCACTACTTCCTCAATTTTTTGTTCCCGACTGCTGGAGTCCCGCGGTGTTTCCTGCGCGCTTACATTCATGCCGAAATAAAAAACAGCGATCATGCAAGGAAACTTTAAGATGTTGTGTTTCATATATTTATTAATTTATTTTTCTCTTTAGAAGCGCTTTCGCGTTATGTTCACTCAAAGTTAAAAATTATTTTTAAACGTTAAAAAAATATTAATTTCAATTTGTTCCGCAGAGACACAAACTCCATTTGGCTTAATATTTGAAAATCAGCTCAATTATCATTAAATTTTAAAGTAATGAACAGAAATACGATTTTAGTTGCCACCATGGCCGTTGCCACACTAGGCACTACTACACAATCTTGCCTGGCACTTGCCACTTCAAGTGTAGGATTAGCAGTTTTGAAACAGATATTATTGGGCGGAATCACAAAAGGCCTCAATATCTTCAGTGATAAAGACAGTTTTTTGGCGAATCAGCTCATTGATGCTGCGCTTCCCCAGCAACTTAAAGACCTCAACAGTACCCTGCAAAAATTGGGGCTTAACAGCCTTGTTCAAAAGGAGAAAGAATATATCGCAAGAGCCGCAGCTTTTACCGTGGAAACTTCAAAACCTATTTTGGTGAATGCCGTGAACAGTCTTACTGCCGATGATGCCGCAAGAATCATCCAGGGTGGCAGCGGCGCAGCAACGCAAATCTTGAGGGAACGTACATCTGAACAGTTGATGGCAGCCATTGCGCCAAAAGTAGATGCTAAGCTTAATGAGTTTGGCTTGGTAAGTTCATTAAATTCAGCACTTTCCGGAACGAATCTCTTAGGCGGTCTTTTTGGAAACCAGAATTCTACAAGTTCTGTGACTGGAGGCCTGAGCCGTTTTGCTTCGCAGCAAATGGTGAATGGGTTGTTTAATATTATTGAAAACCACGAGAAGCAAAACCAAACTGCGATTCTCAATTCGCTTACCTCAGTAAAATAGTCATCAAATATTTCATAAATTTACATTCCGGCTGGCCCGGAATTTTTTTAAACTTAAAAGAAGATGTCATGATTAATATTTCGGAACCACATGAGAACATCAATCCCGACGATTTTTATGCTTCACTGAAAGAAAAGCTGGAGGCCACGCACAATTTCCCCGAAGACTATCTGTTCAAATTTATACTTACCAACGAAGATTCGCGGCATACCGAGATTTACAGAATTTTCGACGGGATAAAATTCACGCTCAATACCCGTGAAAGCAAAAACGGAAAATACAGCGCCATAAGCATCAGCGCATTTGTGCTCGATGCCGATCAGGTGATCCGGATATACAAGGAAGTTGGGCAAATTCCGGGTGTAATGATGCTTTAAATAATTTCAGCAAACCCTCAAGATGAACATTTTAATCACCGGCGGCAGCGGACTGATTGGCCAATCGCTCACGAATGCGCTTCGTGGCCGGAATCATAATGTGCGCATCTTATCACGCCAGGAAAGCAGTAAGCCCGATGTATTTCAGTGGAATCCCGCAGAAAATCACATCGATGAGCGGGCGTTTGAAAATCTAGATTCAATAATACATCTCGCCGGCGCCAGCATCAGCAAACCTTGGAGTGCAAAATATCGAAAAGAGCTGTATGAAAGTCGGATTTCCACAGCGGCGCTGCTTAAAAAATACTGCGAGCGCCTGAACGTCCGTCTTACATCTTTTATCTCAGCATCCGGTGTCAACTACTACGGCACTTTTACTTCAGACCGCATTTTAACGGAAGATGACGGCGTCATCAAAAAAGACTTTCTCGCAAAGCTCTGTGAAGACTGGGAAGCCGCTGCATACGAGTTTGCAGATATTTCAGACCGCGTTGTGTGTGTTAGAACTGCGATGGTTTTGGCTAAAAACGCTGGCGCATTCCAACTATTAAAAAAAAGTGTTGATTATTATGCCGGCGCTGCTACGGGTTCCGGACAGCAGTGGATGAACTGGATCCATCTGGAAGATTTGGTGAATCTGTACGTTTTCGCAGTTGAAAACAAGGTGGTTTCCGGCAACTTCAATGCGGTTGCTGATGATACTGTTCGAGCCAAAGATTTTACGAAAAGCCTGGCCGGCGCCGCAAAAAAACCATTTTTACCATTCAATGTTCCGTCATGGACGCTAAAATTAGCGCTGGGCGAAATGAGTTCGATCATCCTGGAAGGTTCAAGGGTAAGCAACAAAAAAATCAAATCGCTGGGATTTGATTTTAAATTTTCTACGGTAGATAAAGCTTTCAAAGATTTGGTCTGAGAATCAAGATTCTAGCCGTTATTCAATAAACAAACGTACATTTTCAATAGGGCGACCAAGCATCGCCACAGGTCCTTTGATGAGAATGGGTCTTTGGATCAGTGATGGATTTTCAACTAAAATTTTAATCCATTCCTCTTCAGAAAGTTCCTGTCCTTCAAACTTTTCACGGAAAAAAGGATCGTTCTTTCGGGTAATGGCATGCACGTCGGCATTCATTTTTTTCAGAACAGTTTTAAGTTCTGTTTCGCTTAGCGGGTTTTCTATGATGTCAATAATTTCAAAAGCCACATTATTTTCATCAAGATGCTCAAGGATCGCGCGGGATTTGGAGCATGAATTGTTGTGAAGCACTTTGATCATTGCAAGTAAGATTTAATATTAAACTTAAAAAAGGCCGTGCAGCTCTGTTTCTATCTTTTCGAGTATATAACCGAAATCTTCCGGTCTTTCAACAAAATCCAGATCATCAACTTCGATGACCAGAAGTTTCCCCTCTTTGTAACCGGATATCCATTTCTCGTACTTTTGGTTAAGTTTTGCCAAATATTCTATCGAGATCGACGCTTCATAGTCACGTCCGCGTTTATAGATTTTCTTTACAAGATTCGGAACATCAGACTTTAAATAAATCAAGAGATCCGGCGCCGATACAAAGCTTTTCATTAGATCAAAGATAGCCGAATAGTTGTTGAAATCACGATCTGTAAGGAGTTCCATATCATTGAGGTTTTCCGCGAAGATATGCGCATCTTCATAGATCGTTCTGTCTTGAACGATGTTTTTTCCGCTGTCGCGAATTTCTTTCACCTGGCGGAAACGGCTTCCTAAAAAATAGATCTGCAGCGCAAAGCTCCATTTGCTCATATCGGCGTAAAAATCTTCGAGATAAGGATTGTGATCTACATCCTCGAATTGTGCATGCCAGCCGTAATGTTTTGCAAGCATGGTAGTTAGCGTAGTTTTTCCGGCGCCAATGTTTCCTGTAACCGCGATGTGCATAAAAAAATTTTAGAAGGTTGAAGAGGGCTGCGGCACAGTTTTTTTGGCTGTGGCAAGCTTATTTTTTAATCGGGTAAAGATAAAGTTTGTTATCCTTGATTTCAAAGAAAGCGCTGCTGTTTTTATCCACAAAATCTGCAGTGTCACTCTCAAAAACCACTTTGAAGGAATTATTCTCCAAACCTAAAATACCGTTTTTCGTCACTACCGATATCTGCGAGTTTTCACGCAACAGTCTGTGCGGATTACTTACCGGGATTTCCTGTATTTCCCCTGATTTAAATTTAAAGATACTTAATGCGTTACGATGTAATATATAAGCGACATCTTCGTAAACCAAGAGATCCAAAATCAAATCAAAATCTGCCTTGAAAGGAAACGAAGCAATCACATGATCATCGCGAAAATTATACAGAATCAAATTTTTCGAGCTCTCATCCAGCAACCAAATCTGTTGCAGATCTTCGGCGTACGCCATTTTCACGAAACCGAATCTCGGTGAAAACTCCACCGTCTGAACAAGATTGAGATTTTGGTCATAAAAGCGAAGTTCCTGCGCATTTTCCGAAAACGCGGGTATACTGAGTGGATTCTGTACAGACTGGATTTTGAACGGCAGCGTAAACATCAGCTTTCCGAGCTGATTTCCGGCAGGGCTGTACTTCGTAAAGCTGAAATCAGCCTTTTTGTAGATATAAATATTGCCGTAATCATCTGCAAATAAATCCGAAATATTTTCAAACGCGAAAGGTTTTTCGTTAAAAATCTCCTGCGCCGAAACGTGCGAAAAGAGCGAAAGCAATATGAAATAAAAGGTTTTCATTTTCGCTCTGTGTGTATTAGTTTTTAATGACTACTTCGTAGATCTTATCCCAGTTTTTTCCCGTCACAAGCATATTTTCGCCTTTGAAAGCGATTCCGTTCAAGACATCGTCTTCATTGGTGGTATGTTTTTTCGCGATTTCCGTAAAATCAAATTTACCCACCACTTCCCCGTTCGCGGGATTGATTTTTAAAATGATCGGTTTCTGCCAAACATTTGCGTAGATGAAACCCTTGTGGAATTCAAGTTCGTTCAGCCTGTCGTAAGCTTCGGTATGTCCCGCTACAGAAATAAATCTGTCAATTTCTGAAGGATTGTTCGGCTGCAGGAAATAGATATTCTTCGTACCGTCTGAAAGTATCAGGTTTTTACCGTCGTATGTAAGTCCCCAACCCTCGCCTACCACATTTGGATAGGCAAATTCACCGATAAGGCTCAGGTCACTTTTGTTATAAATGAAGCCTTTTTTGTGCATCCACGTCAACTGGTAAATCTTGTCACCCACGATAGCCGCGCCTTCAGAGAAAATTTCCGCAGGTTGCGGTGTAGAGACAATCGGCGTGGTACTGCCAAGTCTGTATTTAATAATTCTGGACGAACCTTTTTGGCCGTCCGACTCATAGATCGTGTTTCCTTCAAGCAAAAATCCCTGCACAAAATTGGCCGGATCATGCGGATACTCTTTTATTATCTCGTAGCTAAGCTGAACTTCGGGATTTTTAGCAAAAACGTTGATGGTAGCATCCTGCGTGATGATCTCACCGTTCTTCTTTTTGATATTGAATGTCACTGCGTTGTCGCCGAGCGTGAAAAAATTCGGGTCCACGATAAGTTTGGAAGTTTCTTTGTCGCCAAAACTTATTGAGATACTTTCCGCGTTTTCGGTCACTTCTGTTGGCAAATTCAGGGCGTCACCGAAATGGTAACCTTTGCTCTCCATAGACAGGTTATAATCGTTCAGCGTGTTAAGAATTTCCTTATCCTTATTACATGCAGTGAAAAACAAAAATGCCAGCATCAGCAGCAAAAAGCGATTATTCATTGAAATATTTTTGTCAAAAATACTTAAATTTTATTACTTCCGAAGCCATGTAAGATTAGCACAAGCACATTGCCGAATTATTTATCTTTGCTTCTCTACAGCCAAAAAAAATGAAAAAAACGTTCTTACCACTGATTTTTATTTCTGCGATGTCATTAGCCCAAAACTTCACGCGGCAGGATACTTTAAAAGGTTCAAACACCAGATTCCGCGATTTCTGGGATGTGAAAAAATATGAACTTTCTGTAGAAGCAGATTTTGCAAGCCAAAGCGTTGCGGGCCAGAACAGGATAATTTTCGAAATCACAAAAGATGTTGTAAATCCTGTTTTTCAAATCGACCTGCAGCAGCCTATGACTTATAAGATTGTAGATTCCAGCACCAAACTCTGTACTTCAAGACGTGAAGGCGATTTTATATTTGTAGAAACCAATAAATCTTACAAAAAAGGCGAAGTGCATTCATTTACTTTTGAATTTTCCGGAAACCCTGTTGTGGCGAAGAATGCACCTTGGGACGGCGGTTGGGTCTTCAAAAAAGACGAAAGCGGAAACCCATTCGTCAGTGTGGCTCAGGAAGGGATTGGCACTTCGGTTTGGTTGCCGGTAAAAGATATCTGGAGTGACGAGCCGGATAACGGAATCTTAATGAAAATCATAACGCCAAGAGATTTAACAGGCGTCGGAAACGGAAGGCTGATTTCACAAACCACCGAAAAAAACAAAAACATCTTTGTGTGGGAGGTTAAGAACCCCATCAATGCGTACAGTATCGTGCCGAGCATTGGTAAATATGTCAATTTTAAAGAAACTTACAACGGAGAGAAAGGTCAGCTCGACCTTGATTATTGGGTGCTTGATTATAATTTAGACAAGGCAAAAAAGCAGTTTCAGCAGGTAAAACCGATGATGCAGGCCTTTGAATATTGGTTTGGTCCTTATCCGTTTTACGAAGATTCTTACAAACTGGTTGAAACGCCTTACCTCGGTATGGAGCATCAGAGCAATGTGGCGTACGGCAACCGGTACGAAAATGGCTATCTCGGGCGTGACCTCTCCGGAACGGGCGTAGGTTTGAACTGGGATTTCATCATCATTCACGAAACAGGACACGAATGGTTCGCGAACAACATCACCGCGAAAGACCAGGCGGATATGTGGGTCCACGAAGGTTTCACCAGTTACTCTGAAACGCTCTTTACAGAAAAATATATGGACAAAGCTTCAGGTGAAAATTACGTGCAGGGAATTCGGGGCAACATAGAAAATGACATCCCAATCATCGGAAAATACGGTGTGCGGAATGAAGGCAGCGGTGATATGTATTACAAAGGCGCAAATATGCTCCATACGATCCGCCAGGTGATTAATGATGATGAAAAATTCCGACAGATCCTTCGGGGCCTGAACAAAGATTTCGGTCTGCAGACGGTCACTACGAAGCAGGTTGAGGATTATATCACAACAAAATCCGACATCGATTTTTCCACCGTTTTTGATCAGTATCTGCGTACCACAAAAATTCCGGCACTTGAATATTATCAAAACGGTAAAACACTGACATTTAGATACATAAATGCAGTGAAAGGCTTAATACTCCCAATTAGAATCAGTGAAAGCCAAACCATAATACCTACAGATCAATGGCAGACTGTTCAGCTTAAAAGCGCCGAAACCGTGCAGTGGAACCGGAATTATTATGTGGAATATTTAGACGTAAAGCCTTAGAGCGGATTTACACGTTTCTAATGGAAATCCGGAACGTTGTCCCCTTCCCGATTTCGGTATGCACTATTTTAATATCGCCGCGGTGGTATTCTTTTATTACCCTTTTGGCCAAAGAAAGACCTAAGCCCCAACCGCGCTTTTTCGTAGAATATCCGGCTTTGAACGCATTGCTGGCCTGGAAGTTTGTCATTCCGGAACCGCTGTCTTTGAAATCGATGACAATAGATTTGCTCTTTTCGTAGAGTTCGATCTCCAGCCTTCCCTCGCCTTTCATTGCGTCTACGGCATTTTTTACGAGGTTCTCGATAACCCAGCTCAGCAAGATTCGGTTATGAGGAATCAGAACTTCGTGCGGCGGAAGAATCAGCATAAACCGCACTTTAGTAGAAATCCTCGATTTTAAATAGTCGAAATTTTGCTGCAGCGTTTCATTGATATTGAGATCGTTGAGTTCCGGCACCGAACCGATTTTTGAGAACCTTTCGGAAATTGTCTTCAGACGGTTGATGTCGTTTTCAATTTCGCGCACTCCTTCGCTTTCTTCATTTTCCATCCGCAGAATCTCGATCCAACCGATCATCGAGGAGAGAGGCGTACCGATCTGGTGAGCGGTTTCCTTCGCCAATCCTGCCCAAACATAGCCTTCGTCGGTTTTCTTGATGGTGCGCAGAAACCAAAAGGAGAAGGAAATATACGCAATTATCAAAAGTCCAAGGATATACGGCGAGTAACGGAGATTATTGAGAAGGTTGGAGTTCATGTAGAAAACATACTGGTTGTTCCCGTCCGGCATCTGCAGCTCGATCGGTCTGTAAGATTTCTCCATTTTACTCAGCAGCTGCTGCATTTTCTGCGGGCTTTCCAGTACATTTTGAGGAATATTCTTTTGGAAATCGGGACCGATGGGTTTCTTGTTCTTATCGGTAACGATCACGGGTATCGTATTGTTTGTCTTGCTGATCTGCAGCAACAGGTCCAGCGTCATCGGGTCTTCGATGATCTCTTCCTGCTGGTATTTCATCGCAGTGGCGAACAGTTCGATCCGCTTTATCTCCTCTTTGCGCAGATAATCGATAAGGATTACGGAGGCCACGACGACACCTGTCACAGCGAGCGTTAAAAGGATATAGATGACCCAGTTATTAATTTTTGAAAGGAAGCTTCTGCGTTTCATGCCGGTTTTCTACTTTAAAATATTCAGCACTTTATACAACGCATCGCTGCTGTTTGCACCCTGATAATTATTGATGATGATCGCGAAAACATAGTTTTTGCCGTCTTTGGAAGTATAATAACCCGCGAAAGACTTGGTGTTTTTCATGGTGCCGCTTTTCATCTTCATCCCGTTGCCCTGTGTCGGAAAACCTTCGAAAAAATCTTTGAACCAGGGCTGCTTTTTGCTCCATAGCAACGCCTGCACTTCGGCTCTGGCCGACACATAGTTTTGAGGAGAAAGTCCGCTGCCGTCGGCAAAATTGATCATCGAAGTGTTGATACCTTTGGCTTTCCAGAAGTCTTTGAGAAAAGTTATTCCCGCATCAAAACTTCCTTCATTCTTTTCCCTGCCAAGTGTCTTTATTAAAGTTTCGCCGTATAAATTCACACTTTTACGCATAAACCAATAGATAATCTTGTCGAGTGTGGGCGATTTATATTCCAAAATCTTCTTACTACCCTGCCTTGGCTGCGATGTTTCTCCATTGAGTCGCTGCATCGACGCCGACAGAATATTTCCAGTGAACGTAACACCCGAATCTTTAAACCACGCTGCGATTTCTGTTCCTAATGTTAATGGCGGATTAGGCATCGAACCCGAAACTGTAATACGTCTTGCAGGCAGTATTCCGTTGATGTGCGCTGCTTCTGAAAACGGTGCTGTATAAATGAGACTTTGGTCAGACGAGCCGCCTGTTTTCAGGTCATTAATCCATTTTACACCGGGCAGTTCCACATTTACACCATTCATTTGTTTACCGGTCATATCAAGGTCAAACTGGTTCTCGCGCCAGTTTACTCCCCACACGCCGGCTCCATAATAGTTGCCGATATCATTCCACGGCCAGCCGCCAGGCACCGTTTGAAAATCAAAATAAGAATCATCAATATAGAGGTCACCGGAAATTTTATTGATACCGATTTCTTTTAGTGCTGCGAGCAATTTTGCCCTGAAGTTTTCAGGCTTATAGCCGTCATAGCGCCAGCTTCCCAACGTGGGATCGCCATTTGAACTGATGATCAGAGTTCCGTTCAGCGTGTTTCCGTTTATTGCGCCTGTATGTGAAACTGCAGTCGTGTACTGATAATCTGAACCTAAAGTTTCGAGCGCCGCCGCCGCAGTGAAAATCTTTTGTGTAGAAGCTGAGGAAAGCCCTTTATTACCCTGATATTCGTAAACCAAATTACCTGATTGATCACTTACAAAAAATGAAAGGTTTGCAGAATACGCCGGCGAACTCGCCAAAAGATCTGCTGTTGCTTTCTGTAATTTTTGCGCTGTTCCCTGTCCAAATGTAAGATTGCAGCTGAAAAGAGCTATTGCAAGTAGTTTGTGCATATTTTTGAAACATTTTCTGTTCAAATATATTAATAATTATGCGCCTACATGTCTCAACCAGAACTCTTAAAGTTTTAATGTAAATGCTTGCACATCTGCTAAAATTTTTGTAAAATTTGTATGAAAATCTTAAAAATTTATCGTTATGGCCTCAATTATTACGGGCTTGTTCAAAAGCCAAACCCAGGCACGCAAGATTTCCGAAGACTTAGAGCAGGCAGGTTTCGCGAGCGAAGACTTCATAATCTATCTTCAGGATAAAAATGTGAGCAAAGAAGTGAAAACCTCTATCTGGCAGTCTTTCTTTCGCGACCAGACCAAACTTGAAGACGACAGCCTCGTAGTGAGCGTCCGTGTGCGTACACTGGAATGCGAACAGAAAACGTATAGAATTTTTGAAGCGAATGGCATAATTCGCAGCCATTTTTTCGAAAATATCAGATTCCAGGATGCGATGTCGCTGCACTTCCTGAAACGGATCGTTTCACTACGGGCAAAATCGCAGATCGCCCATACACCGGAAGTGCGACATCACGAAAAGGCAAATGGCATGAATGCGGAAGTGACATTCGGCAAGACCTGAGAAATTCCACTAAAATCTGTTTCCGATGAGACGGATTTTTTTATTTAATTTCCCTATTTTCGTTACCTAAAGCACTTTCTTAAATGGTTTATGATCTAGAACAGGAAAATAAGGAAATCCTTGCGCGCTATAAAGATTTGATCTCGAATACTTACCGCACGCTGGATGAGGAGAACAATAAACTCATCCGGAAGGCTTTTGATATTGCGCTGGATGCGCACAAAGACCAGCGCCGGAAAACGGGCGAGCCGTACATCTATCACCCCATCGAAGTGGCGAAAATCGTGGCGAATGAGATCGGCCTGGGTGCGACATCCATCGCGTGCGCACTTCTTCACGACGTGGTGGAAGATTCAGATTATACCTATGAGGATCTCAAGAAACTTTTCGGAGCCAAAATCGCCGGAATTGTCAATGGTTTGACGAAAATTTCGGTAATGAACCATCAGAACATTTCCATACAGTCTGAGAATTACCGTAAACTTTTGCTCACACTTTCCGAGGACTTCCGTGTGATACTGATCAAAATCGCTGACAGGCTGCACAACATGCGTACCCTGGAAAGCATGACGCCGGAAAAGCAGAAAAAAATCGCTTCCGAAACGGTTTACATCTATGCGCCTTTGGCGCACCGTCTCGGACTCTACAATATCAAGTCTGAACTTGAAGATCTTTCGCTTAAATTCAACAATCCTGAGGTTTATTTTGACATTTCCGAACGCCTGGAACTTGCAAAGGAAAGCCGCGAAAAATACATCGAAGAGTTTAAAAAAGAAGTTTCAGAACAGCTGGAAGCTGAAGGATTAAAAACTTCAATCAAAGGCCGAGCAAAAGCGATTTCTTCCATTTACCGGAAAATGCTGAAACAGGGTGTCACTTTCGATGAAGTGTATGATAACTACGCGATACGCATCATTTACCGTTCTGATGCGAAGAATGAAAAATTCCTGGCCTGGAAGATTTACTCCGTTGTTACCGACCTCTATCACAGTAATCCACAGCGGATGCGCGACTGGATCACACGTCCCCGGTCCACTGGTTATGAGAGTCTGCATCTTACGGTTTTAGGTCCGGACAAAAAATGGATTGAAGTGCAGATCCGGTCCGAAAGGATGGACGATATCGCCGAAAAAGGCGTAGCTGCCCATTATAAATACAAAGAAGGCTTCCGCCAGAATACGGATGAGAAAAACTTTGAGAAATGGGTACGTGAAATACGTGAAGTGCTGGAAAATCAACAGGCGCTTAGCACCACAGAACTGCTGGATAACATAAAACTTAATCTATATTCGAAGGAAGTTTTTGTTTTCACGCCAAAAGGTGAGATCAAAATCCTACCAATCGGTTCTACCGCGCTCGATTTCGCCTTCTCAGTCCATTCAGACCTCGGCACGAAATGTCTCGGGGCTAAAGTGAACGGTAAACTGGTGCCCATCTCGTACGCGTTGCAGAACGGCGACCAGGTAGACATCCTGTCTTCCCAAAACCAAAAACCGAAGCCGGACTGGCTGGATTTCGTGGTGACTTCCAAAGCCAAATCGAAAATCAAGGCGATTCTGAATTCAGAGAAAAACCATTTGTCTGAGGAAGGGAAAGAAATCCTGCAGCGAAAAATGCGTCATGCAAAGCTGAATTTTAATGATGAAGAAATCAATAAAATGCAGAAATTCTTCAACCTTAAAACTTCACAGGACCTTTTCCTGAGCTTCCAAAACGGGTCACTTGACATTAGCGACATCAAAAAATACACGGAAGGCAAGGGAATTTTCAGCAATATCATTCAGCGTTTCCGCAAGTCGCCAAGTAAAAACGAAGTTTTCACGGAACATCCGGAATCTAATCTTGATATGATTGTTTTCGGAAAGGATGAAGAAAAACTGAACTATACTTTTTCTAAATGCTGCACGGTAATCCCGGGCGACAAAATTTTCGGTTTCATCACTATTTCCGAAGGAATCAAAGTGCATAATGACAATTGTCCCAACGCCATAAACCTCCGTGCACAGTACGATTACCGCGTACTTCCGGCCAAGTGGGTAAATGAAGAAAGCTTCAAAAACCGAATCAAAATAGAGATTGAAGGTCTGGACCGAATGGGGATGATCAACGATATCACCGCGGTCATCTCAAACTCAATGAACATGGACATGAAGAGCATGTCAATAGAATCAAACAACGGTATTTTCCTGGGCAACATCAATCTTGAGGTCCGTAACAAAAGTCAACTGGAAGAAACTTTCAAACAACTTAAAAACATAAATGGCGTATCACGCGTCCGAAGGTTATAAATATTTTCTAATTTATGCTGATTACCACGTATTTCAAAAAATTTCTACACAGTTCGCAGTCATCAGGCATCTTGTTGATTTTCTGCGTTGCCCTTTCTTTAGTTATTGCGAACTCTGCTCTCGCTGAAGGTTTTCAGCATATATTGGATAAAAATATCGGTACAGACCTGTTTGACCTGCGGTATCCGCTGAGTATTTGGGTGAATGATGGTCTGATGGCTGTCTTCTTCCTGCTTGTCGGGCTCGAGATAAAGCGCGAAATCGTAGAAGGCGAACTTTCAAGTTTTAAGAACGCGTCACTTCCCATTGTGGCCGCGCTTGGCGGAATGATAGTGCCGGCGGCGATCTATTTCTTCTTCAATCAGGACACGGAATATGCAAAAGGATGGGCAATACCGATGGCCACCGACATCGCATTTTCCCTGGCTATTCTTTCACTGCTGGGGAAACGCGTTCCGCTCTCATTAAAGATATTTTTGGCAGCATTGGCCATTGTAGATGATCTGGGTGCCATCGTGGTTATCGCGGTTTTTTACACAGAACAGATCCACTGGATGTATCTTTTGTGGAGCGCGCTGATGGTGTTGGTTTTGGTTCTGCTTAATTTCTTTAAATTCCAAAAACACGTGTTTTATGTAGTTCCGGGTATCTTGCTTTGGTACTTCATGCACCATTCCGGGATTCATGCAACTATCGCCGGGGTTCTGCTTGCATTTACCATTCCTACAAATGTATCCGACACCGAAATCTCACCTTTGGAAAAACTCGAACAGAAGCTTCACTTACCGGTGAATTTTATCGTGATGCCGCTTTTCGCGCTCGCCAATACCAACATTACATTCAAGGACGGCATGGTAGACGGTCTTTTCGGATCATTAGGTTACGGCATTATCTTAGGACTTATTTTGGGGAAGGTAGTCGGGATCAATCTGTTCTCCTGGATTTTTATCAAGCTGAAAATCAGTTCGCTGCCAGATAAAAGCAACTGGACTCAGATGGTTGGAACGGGACTTTTAGCCGGAATCGGTTTTACAATGTCTATTTTCATTGCACTGCTTTCATTCAAAGGACATCCGGAAATTCAGGATGAAGCCAAATTTGCGATTCTTGTAGCTTCCTTAATCGCAGGTGCAAGCGGATTTTTACTGCTTAAAACTTCAGCGAAATCAGTTTCGTAACACTATAATTTCAGCGTCTGAGTATTCGACGGTTCTTCTTCGAGTTCCGGAAGAATTGCGGTATCGAAATGCTTTGCATTGGCTTTCATTTCATCGGCAATCATTTTTTCTACTCGCACTTTTTTGATCGCGATGTTTAGTTCATTTCCCAGCAGGATGAGAATGATATTTAAATTCACCCAAACCATCACAAGAATAATGGTTCCGATGGATCCGTAAATCACATTGTAGCGCGCGAAATCCCGGACATAAATGGCAAAAATATAGGTCAGGATCACAAACAGCACCGTTGTGAGCACGGCTCCCGGCAGCGCTTGTTTAAACGAGGTGATTTTCAGACAACCAACCCAGTAGAACAGCGCCAGCAAAATCAGATAAAAAACCGGAAACGAGATAAATCCGATGATCTTCGTCATGTTTCTCACCAACCAGGAGATATTGATCTCTGGCGTGAAAAGTTTTAATACGACCTCACTGTAATACACGCCAAAAAGTGATGCGATGACCAAAACGACAAACGCGATGGTGATGCCGAACGCCACAAAATATTCTTTTACAACCCCACGCTGAAGATTGGTATTCAGGTTAAAACCGTTGATAAGCGAATGCGTTCCGTTTACCGCAAAAATCATCGCAAAAATAATCGTGAGGTTGCTGATATTCTTCATGTTCGGCACGATGAAGGTGTTGATATAGCCCGTGACGTCTTTCTGGATGTGAGCCGGAAAGATATTGAGCATCAACACATCGAAAATATAAAACTGTAGTTTGTCGTAGTGCGGAAGGTTGGGCAAAACCGAAAGCAGGAAAAGAATGAAAGGGAAAAGACTCAGGAAAAAACTCCACGAAATGCTGGCCGCACTTCTCCCAATCTGCATCTTGAACACGCCCTGCCCATAAATTTCGAACATTTTCCAGAGAGAAATGCCCAGGAAAGGGATGTGCAGATCGTCGAGATAGTCGTGGATTCGGAGGAGGAATTTAGGAGTTTTAAGGCCCATTAATCTATATTTGCAGCTCAAAGGTAAGAAATGAGAATCAATTTGGTCTGCATCGGCAAAACCGATGATAAAGAAATCGCGCACCTCGTGAAATATTACCAAAACCGGCTGCCACGGCACTGGAACTTCGAATTAACCGAAATTCCCGACGTAAAAAACGCGCGTAATCTTTCGCCGGAGCTTTTGAAAAAAGAAGAAGCAAAACTGTTCCTCGCCCAAACCGAAAGTACGGATTTTATCGTCTTGCTCGATGAAAAAGGAAAACAGTTTACCAGTCGGGAATTTGCGGCTAATATTGACAGCTGGATGAACTCGGCCGTGAAGAAAGTCTCGATATTTATCGGCGGCGCTTATGGCTTTTCGCCTGAAATTTACCAGCGTGCAAATATGCAGATGTCTTTGAGCAAAATGACCTTCACACACCAGATGATTCGTCTTTTTATTTTGGAACAGCTCTACCGCGCAGACCAAATTTTGCAGGGGAAACCTTACCACAACGATTAAATATCCGCAGGAAATAAGCCCGGTAAAATCAACTATCCACTTTTCACGTCGCCTATTTTGCGTACTTTTGAAGCCATGGATCTTTCTTTACGCACCGTCACCGTCATGCGCTACATCCTGCCTCTGCGCGAAGGCGGATCTTTGCCGGCACTCGCCGAAGCCGATGACGATTTCAAATATGTCTTAAAATTCCGCGGCGCCGGCCACGGCGTGAAAATGCTGATATCTGAACTTCTGGGCGGTAAAATTGCGGAAGTTTTAGGCCTGAAAATTCCTGAACTCGTTTTTGCAAATCTCGATGTAGATTTCGGTAGAACGGAGGCAGATGAAGAAATTCAGGACCTTCTCAAGTTTTCCGAAGGTCTGAACCTCGCGCTGCATTTCCTCTCAGGAGCCATCGCCTATGATGCGTCGGTGAAAGTTGATCCGCTGCTTGCTTCGAAAATCGTGTGGCTCGACGCCTTCATCACGAATATTGACCGGACGCACAAAAACACCAATCTGCTTTTGTGGCACAAAGAACTTTGGGTGATTGACAACGGTGCGTCATTCTTCTTCCACCACTCGTGGATGAATTTTGAAAAACAGGCGCTAAGTCCGTTCGTATATGTAAAAGATCACGTGCTTCTGTCACAGGCTTCGATGCTCGATGAAGCCGATGTTTTCGCAAAATCTGTTTTAAACGAAACAATCCTGCGCGAAATCGTAGAGCTTATTCCACCTGACTGGCTGGAGTGGCGCGACACCGATGATTCGCCGGAAGAAATAAAAGACATTTATTACAATTTCCTCAAAACCCGTCTTGAGAACTCGTCTAACTTTGTAAACGAAGCAAAAAATGCAAGAGCTTAAAATTTACGAATACGCCGTCATCCGCCTGGTACCAAAGGTGGAGCGCGAAGAGTTTTTCAATATCGGGCTCGTGATGTTTTCGAAAAAGGAAAAATACATCCGCGCAGAATTCCATCTGTGTCCTAAAAAATTCGAGCTGATGCATTCAAAACTTGATTATGAGGATGTGATGAAAAATCTCGAAAATTTCAATCATGTTGCACAAGGCAGCAAAGCAGGCGGTGAAATTGCAGCTTTTGACATTCCGGAAAGATTCCGGTGGCTGACAGCGGTTAGGAGTTCTGTGATTCAGACTTCACGCCCGCATCCGGGCAAAACCAAGGATTTGGATGCTACGTTTGAGAGATTGTTCGAAGAACTAGTGAAATAGTTTTAATTTAAAATCGGCCACTGCACTTTAAATCAAATAGTTCTGGTAAAATTTCAATAAAATCCAGAAATTAAATCTTCGTCAGCTTCGCAAACTTTAAAATCAGATTCTTCTCGCCTTCGTGCTGGAATTTTACTTTGGCTTTAATATTCTGCGGATCGGTACCATCCAGAAACATCACCTCACCCACGCCAAAACGGTCATGACGTACCTGATCGCCCACCTCGATATTTTCTGATGAAGCGCCACTCGGATTGATGATTCTCGCGGTAGCAACAGGTTTCAGGTTTTGCGGCACAGGTTGAGGCTCGCTGCGCTCAATTGTTTTTTTCTCCGATTTCCTGGTGAATGACCGCGGCTCTGACGGGTGTTCATCGAATATATTCGATTTTAAACCGGAATGGTTCACAAACCTGCTTTCCACGGCCGGATTAATGAATTCCAAATATTGTGAATCTACTTCACTCAGGAAGCGTGAAGGTTCTGCATCCGTAATTTTGCCCCACTGAAAACGCGAAACGGCATACGAAAAATACGCCTGCTTCTCCGCACGCGTAAGCGCAACGTAAAATAAACGTCTTTCCTCCTCTATTTCCTCGCGCGTAGACGAACTCATAAAACTTGGGAAAAGGTTTTCCTCAAGACCCACCAGGTGTACAACCGGAAACTCAAGACCTTTTGAAAGGTGAATTGTCATAAGAGAAACCTGGTCGCCGGTTTCATTTTTGTCATTCTGCGTATCTGCAGACAGCGCAATGTTCTCTAGAAATCCCGAAAGCGACGGGTCTCCGTCTTCAAGCTGCTGCTGTTCTTCGATGTAACCCTGCATGGAGTTCATTAGTTCCTGAACGTTTTCAACGCGTGAAATGCCTTCGGGTGTCTGGTCGTCTTTTAAAAACTTAATTAAGCCGCTCCGTTTCGCTACTTCCATCGCGACGGTGTAGGCGTTTTCGCTTTTCAGCATTACCTGAAAGGCTTTGATCATGGCCCAAAAATCAGAAAGTTTCGTTAGGATACCGTTGTTCAGCCCCAATTCAGGTGCGTAATGACCGAGATTTCCAAGAACTTCAGTAATCGCCACACTTTTTTTATCGGCAAAAACGGTGAGTTTATTTTGGGTGGTTTCGCCAATGCCACGCGCCGGATAGTTTATAATTCTTGTAAGCGCCTCTGCATCGTTTTCGTTAACCAGCAAACGCAAATAAGCGATCAAATCCTTGACTTCCTTTCGCTGATAGAAAGACAGGCCGCCATAAACTTTATAAGGTATATTCTTTCGTCGCAGCGCATCTTCGAACGCCCTGGTCTGCGAATTGGTACGGTAAAGAATCGCAAAATCACTGAATCTGCGCTGCAAAGAATTGTGTTGTTCCCAAATGTTTGACGCTACGAAATTGGCTTCATCCGCATCTGAAAGTGAGCGGTATACCTTGATTTTTTCGCCTTCTTCGTTATCGCTGAAGACGTTTTTCTTAAACTGCTGTACGTTTTTAGAGATAACAACATTTGCCGCATTTACGATATTTTGTGTGGAACGGTAGTTTTGCTCCAGCGAGACCGTAACAGCGTCCGGATAATCTTTCTTAAAATTTAAAATATTAAAAATGTTTGCTCCACGGAATGAATAAATCGATTGTGCATCATCTCCCACGACGCAGATATTTTCAAATTTGGAAGCCAATGCTTTCACAATGAGATATTGGGAGTGGTTGGTATCCTGGTACTCATCAACCAAAATATAACGGAACCTGTCCTGATATTTCGCCAAAACCTCCGGAAAACGCGTCAGCAGTTCGTTCGTACGCAGCAAAAGATCATCAAAATCCATCGCACCATTGCGGTAACATGCGTCCACATATTTCTGATAAATGGCGCCCATGTGCTTCATATTGGCGCGTTCATCATTTTCAATAAGTTCGGGATTATTAAAATAAGCTTTAACCGTAATCAGATTGTTCTTATAGCTTGAAATACGCGCTTGAACTTTTTTAGGCTTGTAAAGATCTGCATCAATACTTAAATCTTTCAATACTTTCCGAAGAACATTCAGCGAATCCTGAGAATCATAGATCGTAAAGTTCGATGGAAACCCAAGATAGTGCGCCTCGCTGCGTAAAATGCGCGCAAAAACCGAGTGAAAAGTTCCCATCCAAAGTGAGCGGGCTTCGCTTTGCCCGACTACCTTTGCGATCCTCTCCTTCATCTCTTTCGCCGCTTTATTGGTAAATGTAAGCGCAAGAATATTGAATGGATCCACGAGATTGGTGATCAAATGAGCAATGCGCATCGTAAGTACGCGCGTTTTGCCGGAACCTGCGCCAGCAAGCACCATAAGCGGGCCTTCGAGTGTGGTAACCGCTTCATATTGAGCTTCATTTAATCCTTTTAAGTAATCCATCAGGGCAAAAAAATTTGGGACACAAATTTAGTGAAATATAAACGGAAGCCAAATCATTCAAGACATTGGCTGACCATTTTTAAGACAATGATTGGGACGAAAAAAGCTCCAAAAAAGGAGCTTTGAATATATTCAGTGCTAAAAATTTAGCAAATAAAACTTATTTGACGATCTGGATATTGATCGCGGAGAAACCTTTTGGCGATCTTTCTTTTTCGAATGACACTTTGTTGCCTTTCTTCACCTGGTGCGCACAATTGTTTTCGTGGAAGAAGATGTTTTCCTGCGAGCCGGCTTCCGTGATAAATCCGTAACCTTTGTCGCTTA
The DNA here is from genome assembly GCF_014837035.1 of Kaistella pullorum. GTDB lineage: Bacteria > Bacteroidota > Bacteroidia > Flavobacteriales > Weeksellaceae > Kaistella > Kaistella rhinocerotis. The sequence continues at coordinate 778,432 of NZ_JACSPS010000002.1, forward strand.
AGAAAGTTACCACACCTGTTTTCACTGTTTCTTCAGCTTCTATTGGCGCTGCGCCTAGCTGGATATCATCCAGGTTGATGCCTTCACGGTCTTGCTGATCCGGTGGTGTAGAGGTCAGTTGCCCGTTTGCGTCCACATAAAGAAACATTTCATCAAGGCCTTTGCCTTTGTTGTTATTGGTTTTGCGCTCTTCGCGTTTCGCCGTTTTCTCCTTTAGTTTCTGTTGTTTTTTCTTAAAGTTTTCTTTTTTTGAAAAAGAATCTGCCATAAATTATATGAGTATTAAAAAGTTTGTTTGATGAATTGCGCTTGCTAAACCGAAGTGTAACAACGCAGATTTAAATTTACGAAAAGTTCGCCAGAAAGAAGCCTGCAAAAAGTAAAGTAGATAATAAAAAGGTGGAAACCGCTAAATCGGTCTAATTGTAAACAGGTAGTTGCAGAACTTCTGATTTCTAGCACAAAGATACGGAAATATATCCATATTGCTTTTTGAACAGCATTCGTGGACATTTTCCGTGAAAGAAACCCGCACAACAGCACAGTTTGTGTAACTTTAGCCAAAGAAGACCTACCAATAATTAAAAATTGTACAGTTTATGAAAAAAAGACTTTTATCTGCTGCTGCTGTGGCTTTTCTCGGAATAGCGCTGCAGGCACAGAAAATTAAATTTGAAGAGTACGATCTGCCCAACGGGCTTCACGTCATTCTGCATCAGGATAATTCAGCACCGGTAGTCACAACTGGTGTGATGTATCATGTAGGCGCAAAAGATGAAGCTGTAGGACGAACCGGCATGGCGCATTTTTTTGAACACCTGCTTTTTGAAGGGACAAAAAACATCAAGCGCGGTGAATGGTTTAAAATCGTTTCGTCAAACGGCGGAACCAACAATGCGAACACGACGAATGACCGCACCTATTATTATGAAACTTTCCCGTCAAATAATGAACAGCTTGGACTTTGGATGGAAAGTGAAAGGCTAAAAAGCGGCACTGTGAACCAGATCGGTGTTGATACGCAGCGCGAAGTGGTGAAGGAAGAAAAACGTCTCAGAATGGACAACCAACCTTATGGAAACCTTTTCACTGCTGTGCAAAACAACCTTTTCACAAAGCATCCGTACCACTGGTCCACCATTGGTTCTATGGATGACCTGAACGCAGCTACGCTGGCAGAATTCCAGGATTTTTATAAGAAATATTACGTTCCAAACAACGCCACGCTTGTTGTAGCCGGCGATATTAATCCGGAACAGACCAAAAAATGGATCAACGAATATTATGGTGACATCCCGAAAGGAACTGTTTACCCGAAGAACTTCCCTAAAGATGAACCCATCACGAAGGAAAAAGAAGTGACCGTTACTGACAAAAACATTCAGCTTCCGGCGTATGTTTTTGCCTACAGAACACCTTCAAACAAAGAAAAAGATGCGTATACGCTTGATATGCTGTCATCTTACCTGAGCAGCGGAAAATCTTCTGTCCTGTACAAAAAACTGGTAGATGAAGAGAAGAAAGCGCTTCAGGTTCAGGCTTTCAACATGGGTCTTGAAGATGCGGGTATTTTCGCATTCTTTGCGATTCCGATGGGAGCAACGTCTAAGGACACGCTTCAGAAAGACATCGACGCAGAAATAAAAAAACTTCAGACTACGATGATCTCTGAAGAAGATTATCAAAAGCTTCAAAACCAATATGAAAACCAGTTTGTGAATGCCAACTCATCTATCCAGGGAATTGCGTCTTCACTTGCTACCAATTACGTCCTGATGGGTGACACCAACCTGATTAACAAGCAACTGGAGGTTTACCGTTCGGTTTCGCGCCAGGATCTGATGAATGCTGCGAAAAAATATCTGAACCCGAACCAAAGAGTTGTTGTGAATTACTTACCTGAAAAAAAATAATCTATGAAATATAATTTTAAATATATAGCAGCCGCTTTCCTGATCTCAGGTGCACTTTCTGCACAGAAAATTAACCGGGACGAAATGCCGAAACCCGGCCCCACACCTACGATAAACATCACCAAACCCAAAACTTTCACCCTGAAAAACGGTATGACAGTGATGGTGGTGGAAAATAACAAACTGCCGCGTGTGAACATGAGCCTTACAATGGACAGACCCCCAATTGTAGAAGGTAATAAGGCAGGTTTGAGCCAGATTATGGCTGATCAGCTTGGCAGCGGAACCACTACCCTGACCAAAGACCAGTTCAATAAAAAAATCGATTTCCTGGGCGCAAACCTCGATTTTTCTGCCACCGGCGCTTCCGCGAACACACTTTCAAAATATTTTCCGCAGGTTTTAGGTTTGATGGCCGACGCTATAGTTAATCCAAAATTCTCGGCATCGGAAGTGCAGAATTCGAAAGACCGCATGATCGAAGGCCTCAAAGCCGACGAAAAAAATGCAAGCAGCATCGCAAACCGCGTTTCTACGGCGCTGACATACGGTAAAAATACATCCCGTGGTGAATTTGAAACTGAAAGTACGATCAAGAACGTGCAGTTGGCCGATGTTCAGGATATGTATAAAAAATATTACGCTCCAGACAATGCATACCTCGTGATTGTTGGCGATGTAAAATTTAATGATGCGAAGAAACTGATTGAAAAATCCTTTTCCAACTGGAATAAAGCCGGAACGCAGTTCCCAGCTTTGGAGCCGGCCGCAAATGTCGCGAAGACAGAAATCAATGTGGTGGATGTTCCAACGGCGGTGCAGTCTGTGGTAATGGTTGGAAACATCAACAACCTGAAAATGAACGATCCGCAGTATTTCCCTGCAATGATAGCGAATTACATCCTCGGGGGTGGCGGTGAATCACGTCTTTTCATGAACCTGCGGGAAAAGAACGGTTTCACATACGGTGCTTACTCATCAATGACAGCGAGCAAATATACTCCTGGCTTCACTGCAAATGCGAGCGTACGAAATGAGGTGACGGACAAAGCAGTGAAGGAATTTATGAATGAAATCAAGGATATTTCAACCATCAAACCTGATGAATTGGCAAACGCAAAAGCCAAACTTAAAGGAGATTTCATCCGCTCGCTTGAAAGACCGGAAACAATTGCAAGGTTTGCAGTAAACGAGAAAGTGCAGAATCTACCTGCTGGTTTTTATACCAATTATCTGAGATCGATCGATAATGTAACGGCTGCGCAGGTTTCAGACGCTGTAAAAGCCAACATTCTACAGAATCAGAGCAGGATTTTCGTGGCCGGAAAAGCCGCTGATATCGCTGAAGGTCTTGATAAATTAGGATATCCTGTAAATTATTTTGACAATGAAGCCAATCCGGTAGGGAAACCTTCAGGCAAAAAACTGGATCCAAGTATTACACTGAAAACCGTGGCTGATAAATACATTACGGCTATCGGTGGTTTGGCTGCAGTTCAAAAAGTAAACTCTATCACCACAGACGCATCAGCCAAAGTTCAGGGCATGGACGTGAATATGAATATGGTACAGGCCCGTGGCGGAAAGATGAAGATGGAACTTAAGATGATGGGAAACACGCTTCAGAAAATGGTTTTTGACGGAAAAGACGGCTACATGGAGGCACAGGGCCAGAAAACGCCTTTGCCAGATGAAATGAAGAAGGAACTTGCTGCTGCGTCTGACCTTTTTCCTGAACTTAGTTTTGCAACGTCCGGAGCTTATACATTAAATGGCATTGAAAAAATCGAGAACGAAGATGCGTATGTTGTAAAAAAAGGTTCTAATTCTTATTTCTACAGCACCAAAACCGGTATAAAGATTGGCGAGATAAAGATGCAGAAAGGTCCGCAGGGTGAAATGGCAATTCCCACTAATTTCTCCGATTACAAAACAGTTTCAGGCGTACTGTTGCCTTATAAGATATCACAGAATATCGGTGGAATGCCGCTTGAGTTCACGGTGTCATCTTACCAACTCAATCAGGCAAAAGACGCAGACTTTAAATAAAAAAAATTTAAACATATTGAGTAAACGGTGGCGAAAGCTGCCGTTTTTTTTGTTTTAAGATTTATTGTTAAAAGAATGTAACTTAAAGACAAAAGGCATAAAAATTGTTAAACTGTATTAACTAAAACTGAAATCATGTCTGAAAATATACTCTCTCTAGAAGATCTTAAATTCCTGGAAAAACTGCACACCACGTACGGTTTACAATACATCAGGTTTGATGACAGCGGCATCCTGCTGAACAGTCAACAGCTGCTGGATGATGATTTGGAAAAGACAGATTATTTCAATCTGCTGAGCGAAATTTCGAAAAAGCTGAAATACAGACTCAACTCAAACTTCCAAATGAATTTTAACACGTCATTCAACTTTGACGTGGTAAGGGTTTAAAATTCAAAAAAATAATATTAGGTTGTCAGTTGGTAGATTTTGCCCACTACATCCTCAAGCTCGAATGGCTTCGCAATGAATTCGCATGCGCCGGAATTTAAGGCTTCATCCTTCATTTCGCGCCCTGCCGACATCATAATTACTGGGATGTCTTTGGCCACTTCATTTTGCTTAAGTTTTTTGCAAATATCACGTCCGTCTTCTCCGGCCAGCGAAATATCGAGCATGATTACATCAGGAATCAAACGTGTTTCAAGCATCGAGAAGATATCTGATCCGCGTTCAAAAGCTTTTACTTCAAAGCCTTCAAAATCGAGCATTACACTTAAACTATCTAAAATTGACGTATCGTCATCTACAATCGCTATCTTTTTTGCGTGCATTTTTTCAATCATTATGAGCTAAAGGGAGAGAGAAATAAAATGTAGAGCCCCTATTCAGTTCACTCTCAACCCAGATTTTACCATTTGACCTTTCTATGATTTCCGCGGCAATGTAAAGGCCGAGGCCCAAGCCGGGAAATGTATTGTTTTGGTCTTCAGCTACGCGGTAATACTGGTCGAAAACTTTCTCTAACTTATCGGCTGGCATCCCTATGCCAAAATCCTGCACTGAAAAAATCACATTGTTGTCCTGCACCTTGCTGCTTACAATTATTCTGTCCGCTGCCGGAGAATATTTTATCGCATTAGAGATCAGGTTCGTCATTACCTGCGCGGTCCGCTCTTTGTCAGCAAATACCGTACCTATAACATCAAAGTTTGTTTCAATTTTTTTCGATGTCGACATTTGCTGCTCTTCAATGGTCTCTTTTATCAATTCATCGAAACCGAAATAATCTTCATTCAAATGAATTTTGCCCGCGTTTATCTTAGTCACATCAAGCAGGTCTGAGATCAGTGAGGTGAGTTTGACCACCTGCAGATCCATTTTACGGGCTAAATCTGCATTCCTTTCGTCGCCACTTTTGACCATCATCCGCTCCAAAACCTGGGCGTATAGTTTTAGCGAGGTTAATGGCGTTTTCAGTTCATGACTCGCAATACCAAGGAAAGTATCTTTTTGGGTTGATAAATTTTTAAATTCATTGATATTCGTACAAGTTCCTACCCATTTTGTGATGACGCCATCCACAATCACAGGTTTCGCCCGGCTGAGAAACCACATATATTTGCCGGTAGTAGCTTCCAGCATGCGGAATTCAAGTTCGAAATCCTGCTTCATTAATGACGCTGTCTTCCACTCCTGCTTCAGCTGGCGCACGTCATTCGGATGGATTAATGTCGCAAAATACTCTCTCACAAGGTCTTCGGGCGAACAACCCAAACTTGTGCACATATTATTATTGGCGTAGATTATTTTACCTTCAGCGGTAGCTGTCCACACCATTTGCGGCATCGCTTCAGCTAGCGTGCTATACTCTTCGCTTTGCAAACGAAGATTTTCCCGCGCGCGCACCAGTTCGGTTACATTCATCGCAACGTTCATTATAGCGTAGATCTCACCATATTGATTGCGAAGTGCTTTGTATGAAAAATTATAGTAGAACGTCTGCAGTACCCCGTCTACCACTAAATCTACCCTGTCTTCTTTGGCCACGTATGACCGGCCCGTATTGTAGACATCGTGTAAGATCTGTACAAAAGGCTGACCGGCAAGTTCCGGCAGCGCGTCCTCCAACTTTTTACCTATTACCGATAAATCTTTGCCCCAGGTTTTGATCATCTGCTTATTGGCAAATTCAATCACAAGATCACTTCCGCGATAAATAGCGGTAGAATAGTCGGAAATCTCCATGAGATTCCGGAACCGCAATTCACTTTCACTCAATTTTAACTCAGATTTCACCTTTTCCGTTACTTCAGTCGCAACTACGCTGACACCGGTGATTTTCCCAAAATCGAGGATCGGTGAATAAACGAAATCAAAATAACAATCTGTGATGATGCCGTTGCGAACAAGCTTTGCCAGAACACCGTCACCTTTGAACGGTATTCCGGTTTCATAGACGTTTTTTAATATACCTGGGAATTCCTGATCACGAATTTCGGGCAGTGCCTCCAAAATAGGCAGACCAATCACGCTTTCATCCTTGCCCCAGAGTTCCAGTACTTTATTATTGGCAACCTCCACCCTCTGGTCATCACCCATCAGCATCGCCAGGGCAACAGGCGCTTGGCTGAAAAGCGTAATAAGCGAATCGAAATTGACGTGTTTGAGCAGAAGATTTTTCATAAATACGAATTTAGCATATTTTATGTTAAATGAATGCAATTCTTCTTTTACCAGTTAAAATAAATCTTCCGATTAGCCCGCGATGCATTCTATATATTATTCTTTCACCAAGGGAAAAAAATATTATATTTGCAAACTCTTAAAAATATTTAAAAACAGAATGAGCACAATATTTACCTTATTCATGATCCTCATCATGATCCTGAGCGTTTTGCTAATCATCATCGTTATGGCACAAAACCCCAAAGGTGGCGGCCTTTCCGGGACTTTCGGCGGAACATCTTCAGCGCAGTTTGGCGTACAGAGAACCAATGACTTCATGGAAAAAGCAACTTGGATCTTAGGCGGAAGTATTGTTTTCCTTATCCTTTTAAGTGTAATTCTTACAGCAAAACCGTCAATCGCGCTTCCACAGCAAGCAGCTCCGGCTAGAACTGAAAGCCCGGCTCCTCAAACTGCGCCTGGAACGAACAGCCCTGCGACACTTCCAGCTACGCCAGCCGGAAATTAATCAGCAAACAATAAAATATACAGTGAGACTCCAAAAGGGGTCTCATTTTTTTTGGTAACGGCGCAGCTCGATCCTGTGTCTCAGCTTAAGACCGGCTGAAAGAAAGGCATGCTGAATCGTCTTTGTCTTATAGTATTTATCCACAAAAATCTGCATCGCGCCATAAAACCTTTCCAGGTAAGTATGATCTTTCACGGTACTTTCGCCTTTGTGATGTAAGATCGAAACCTTTCCATAGTACCAGTTTGTGTAGTTTTTCTGCAGCAGCGTGTAACACAGGTCGATATCTTCGCCGTACATGAAGTAAGTCTCATCCAGACCGCCAACTTCCAGATAAACGTTGGTTTTCATCAGCAAAAAGGCGCCGGTAAGAACCTCGACCTGCGCAATCTCAAATTCGCCAATATCATTACGATAATAGGTTTTTCGGTTTTTGTTGCGGCTTAATCCTGCGAAAAGTTTTTGGAAAGAATTGAACATATCAGGTACAGAACGCTTGCTTTCGGGCAGGAAACGATCCTGAGAATCGTGCATACGGACACCCAACGCACCAAAACGCGGCTTACTGTCCGCAAAATCTAAAATTTCATTGAGGTAATATCCTTCAAATTCGGTGTCGGGGTTCAAAAGTAAAATGTATTCACCACCTGCTTCTTTTGCAGCTAAATTATTCGCCACAGCGAAGCCGGCATTTTTTTCAGCTTCGATAAACCTTACATCCGGAAATTCTTTGATCAAATCTTTCCATTCCGCATCCGGCGATTGGTTATCTACTACAATCACCTCATGGCTGACATCCTGCGCATATCTTGCGAGGGATTGCAGACACTTGCGCAGAAGCGAAGCCACGTTGTAATGGACAATTATTATCGATACTTTCATCTTCCCTTTAGCTTATAATACTGGTTTCGCGCAAGTCTTAAAATATATTTTGAAGAATAGAAAATTTTATAGAAAATATATTGCGAAGGGCTTAAAAATGTCAATTCCTTCATCTCAACCAGTGTTTTCTGGAAACCCTTTTCCATCTCCCGGAGATTTCCAGACAATCCGCTTGCGCCGAAAGACCTTTTTCCGCCGCCGGCAACGACCAGTTCTTTATTCAAAATAAACATACGGTTTTTGCGCGCGATCTTCAACCAATAATTATGATCCTCCGCAAACCTGTGCGACTCACTGAAAAAGCCCGTGTTTTCGAGAATTTTTCTCTTAAAAATAACCGTCGGGGTTGGAATTTCATTCCGAAGCAGCAACTTTTGAAAAGTAACCGGTATCAGACCATTTTGATCTGCGGAATAGGGAAATTTCACGCGGTGACCCACGCGCACGCATGATAGAAAATCGATATCTAGGGAATCGTTTTTCAAATAATGCATTTGAAGTTTGGTTTTTTCCGGGAGCCAAACGTCGTCAGCATCCAGCAGTGCTAGAAAATTTCCCGTGGCCATCTTCAGACCTCTATTTCGGGCTGCCGAAACTCCACGGTTTGACTGGCGGACGATTTTTATGTCCAAAGACGGATTATTTAAACGGAAACTTTCCACAATCGCAATGCTGCGGTCCGTAGACCCATCGTCGATGATGATAATTTCAAAACTTCCCTTCCAAGTCTGTTTCCGCACAGAGTCCAAAGTAGTTCCGATGCTGTTTTCAGCATTGTAAACCGGAATTATTACCGAAATCAGATCAGTCACTTCGTGCGTTTTCAAATTTAAATTTAGAAAGAATTATGCATTTTCCTCATAAGGCAAACGGTTCTGGATCGAACGTCCGAGCGAAATTTCGTCAGCATACTCCAGCTCATCGCCTACTGAGATTCCGCGCGCAATGGTTGAAAACTTCACATTCAGGTTCTTAAATTTGCGGAAAATATAATAAGAGGTGGTATCACCTTCCATCGTGGCGCTGAGCGCAAAGATAAGTTCTTTCGTACTGCCAGATTCGAGCTTGCGGCCGAGAGCCGAAATATTCAGCTGGTTGGGTCCCACACCTTCCATCGGGGAGATTTTGCCCCCCAACACCAGGTACTTTCCGCGGTATTTTCCGGTATTCTCTATCGCAAGCACATCGCGTACATCTTCCACCACGCACAGCGTATCTTCGCTGCGTTTCGGATCAGAACAAATCTCGCAGATTTCAGTATCCGAAAAGTTATAGCAATCCCGGCAATACTTAATGTCTGTCACAAGTTTTTTCAAAGAATCACCCAAGGCAATAGCTTGAGATTGCGGCTGCCGCAGAAGATGAAGCGCAAGCCTCAAAGCCGATTTTTTGCCAATTCCCGGCAACCCGGAAATCTCTTCTACTGCTTTCGCTAAAACCTTACTCGGATAGTCCATTCCACAAAAATAAAATTTAATCCCTCACAGCACAAATTTCCCCTCTTTTATTATCTTTGAGGTTAATACTTTCTATGGTACTTAAAAATCTCAACTATCCGCTGGATTTCAAGTTCAAAATCACCACCCTTTCCAGCGACTTCAACATTACCGACAACAACGGCAATTACGTGGCGTATGTGCGGCAGAAAATGTTCAAACTAAAAGAAGACGTGATCGTTTTCAGTGACGAACGGCGTGCGGAGGAGATGTTTCGCATCCAGGCAAATCAATGGATTGATTTTAATGCCTCCTACGCCATCACAGAACCTGGTTCAGGCAAGAAATTCGGGCGTATGGCACGGCGCGGAATGCGCTCCCTCTGGAAGTCTCAATATGACATCTACGATGAAAACGATCAGACCAAATATCAGATCAATGAGGATAATGCGTGGATAAAAGTCATCGATGGCATCATCGGTGAGATTCCTGTCGTGGGCATGTTTTCAGGTTATTTCCTTAATCCGTCTTACACCGTAAAAGACAGCTCAGGTAAAGAATATTTCAGGCTCAAAAAGATGCCGTCACTGTTCGGGCGCCGCTTTCAGCTTGATCGGTTGATCGATATTGATGGTGAAGATGAATCGCTGGTAATCCTCAGCTTATTGATGATGGTACTTTTAGAAAGAAGCCGGGGCTAAACTTTAAAAATTTAATTTCAAAAATGAAGAATACCGTAAAAACAATTTTTTTTGGTTTGATTTTATTGCTAACTGCGCAATCCTGTTCGAAAGAACCTGCCGTGACAGAAAACACGACCACAGATAGTATCGCTGTCACAGCGCCCGTTCCTGCGGATTCCGTTGCAGCTATAAGCACCCTGAAACTCGATAAATTCGGGATGCCGCCGCAGGTGGAAGGCTGTTCGTGCTATTTCAGCGATACGAAAGAGAATTTTGAAAACGAGCGGTATATCTATGTGGATGATTACGGAAACAGTGCGTACGTTCAGATTGCCGGTAAAATGATAAAAATTCCGATGGAAGAAGGCGATTTTGATCCTTCAAATTTCACTAAAACGATTGAAAACGGTGATTTTAAAGTAAAAATGACCGGAAAGAAACTGAGCGAGCAGGAAGAAGTGATGATGTTTAGCGGCCAAATGACCGTTGAAAATAAGAAAACAGGCGAGAAAACCTTGAGCCCAATCTACGGAGAATGTGGCTGCTAATAACTTATTTTGAGTTTGAAGCCTTTTAATAATTGTAAATTTGATTTAAATAAAAACCAATATGGATATCTCTCAAATAGAACCTAAAATCGTCTGGAAAAACTTTGCAGCATTGAATGCGGTTCCGAGACCTTCAAAAAAAGAAGAAAAAGTAATAGAATTTATAAAGAATTTTGGTGAAAACCTGGGACTAGAAACCATGGTTGACGATGTAGGAAATGTGATCATCAAAAAACCTGCAACTGCGGGTATGGAAAATCGGAAAACAGTGATCCTGCAATCTCACCTCGACATGGTTCACCAAAAAAATTCGGATATACAATTCGATTTTGAGAGCCAGGGAATCGAAATGGAAGTGGATGGTGACTGGCTGAAAGCAAAAGGAACCACGCTGGGTGCAGACAATGGCCTGGGTGTGGCGGCCATCATGAGTATTCTCGAAAGTAATGACATTGCACACCCTGACCTGGAAGCATTGTTCACGATCGACGAAGAAACCGGCATGACAGGCGCCATGGGTCTGAAACCCGGTCAGCTCCAGGGCGAAATTTTACTCAATCTGGATACCGAAGAAGATGACGAAATCGATATAGGCTGCGCCGGTGGTGTGGATGTAACGGCATCGCAAACCTATGACCTCACCGAATCTAAAGGACAGATTGTAAGAATTGAGATTAAAGGCCTGCAGGGCGGACATTCCGGCATGGACATCCATAAGGGTTTCGGAAATGCAAATGTGATTTTGGGCCGTTTGCTTTACACAGGAGTTGAAATTCAGAATATCCAACTGATCGAAATAGACGGCGGCGGTCTGCGCAACGCGATTCCACGTGAAGCAGTAGCAATTCTCTCTGTCCGGAATTCAGCGGAGTTCATCGAAGGCGCCACTACGCTGAAAAATGCAATTCTGGAAGAATTCGCGGCCGTCGAAAAAGACCTTCACGTTAATATCGAAACTTATTCAAGTACTGACAAAGCAATCAGTGAAAATGATTCGCGAATGATCATTTTAGCGCTGAAAGCTGCACATAACGGTGTTTTCCGGATGAGTCCGGACGTCGCGGATTTGGTGGAATCATCGAACAATATCGCACGTGTTGAGCTTAAGGATGGTAATTTAAGAATACTGAACCTTTCCCGCTCATCTGTAGAATCCACGAAGTTTGCAGTAGCGGAACAGCTTAAATCTGTCTTCGAACTGGCAGGTATGGAAGTGGAATTTAGCGGCTCTTATCCGGGTTGGAAACCAAGACCGGGTTCGGACATCGTAAAACTGATGGAAAAACTTTACGAACGGGATTTCGGTGCAAAACCGCACGTCGTAGCTTGCCATGCAGGACTTGAGTGTGGCATCATCGGCGCCAACTATCCCGAAATGGAAATGGTGAGTTTCGGCCCGACAATCCGTGGTGCGCACTCGCCCGATGAAAGAGCGAACATACCTTCAGCACAGAAATTCTGGGCATTCCTGAAAGAAATTTTAAAGGAGATCCCAAAAAAATAATAAGTTTCTAAAGTCATTTTAAAAACACAAATCATGTCAAACGGATATACACTTCCCGCGCAAACGCGCATTGGCCACATCCATCTGAAAGTGGCAGATCTACAACGTGCACTTGCATTTTACCGTGATCTGCTCGGGTTTGAAGTGACCACGTATTATGGTGACCAGGCAGTGTTTCTGTCCGCCGGCGGATATCACCATCATATTGGTCTGAACACGTGGCAAAGCAAAAATGAACCACCTGCCCCGCCGCATAGCGTAGGTTTGTACCACACCGCAATCCTGTACCCTACAAGAAAGGATCTGGCGGCTATTTTCATGCGTCTGCGTGCGGCCGAATATCCGCTTACCGGCGCCAGCGACCACGGTGTTTCGGAGGCACTGTATCTGAATGATCCCGATGGAAACGGCGTGGAACTGTATTGGGACCGCCCGAAAGATTTGTGGGAATATGAATCCGACGGTAGTATCATCATGTATACGCGGCCACTTGATTTACGGTCGCTCATCGGCGAACTGGACGCTGAAGATTAGGGCTGTTTGAATTATTTATAAAAGCTGTTTCTCAAAAGGGAACAGCTTTTTATTGAGCTTTTTTCAAATTAAAATTTTAATTAATTTTAAATAAATATTTGAAAATAAGTCAAGTACATTTAAATAAAAAATAATGCAATGACTCACGATGAATTTCTTAAAGTACTGGAAAACCGCTTCAACACGCATCCTGAACGGCGTAATGAACTCGATTGGAAAGCAATTGAGGAGAAATTAAGGTCAAATCCGGAGAAAATTGAAATTTTATTAAAGATGGAGTCCTCAGGTGGTGAACCCGACGTCGTAAAAATCGATGAAAATTCTGGTGAGTTCATCTTCATTGACTGTTCTACCGAAAGTCCCGGCGGACGCCGAAGTTTGTGTTATGACAGAGCTGCGCTTGAAAGAAGAAAGGAGAATAAACCAAAAAATAACGTTTTGGATGCCGCGGCTGAAATCGGAATAGAATTGCTGGATGAAACAGATTACCGCTTCCTGCAAACCCTTGGACGCTTCGATAATAAGACATCGAGCTGGCTAAAAACGCCCGAAGACATCCGCAATCTTGGTGGCGCCATTTTCGGCGATTTCCGGTATGGAAACGTATTTATCTATCACAACGGTGCCGATTCTTACTACGCCGCACGAGGCTTTCGCGGAAAATTGCGGGTTTAATTTCTAAACTCTATTGACCGAACTCAAACAGTCAAAGACTCACATTCAATAAATCCAAACTCTCAAACTCTCCCGCTCTCCAACACTCAAACCCTACGGATATGGCGCGATCTGAACCTCCAATCCGTCAATCTGCTCCGTGATATGGATTTGGCAACTCAGGCGTGAATTAGGTTCTACATGGAAAGCTTCACTCAGCATTGCGTCTTCTTCAGCATCCATTTCCACCAGTTTTTCTGCGCCGTCGATCACGTAAACCTGACAGGACGCGCACATGGCCATTCCGCCGCAAACGCCGATAGTGCCTTCATCCGCCAGTTCATAAGAGCGGATAACTTCCATCAGATTCATCGACATGTCTGTGGGTGCAGCTATGTCGTGCGTTTCACCGTGTCGGTCTGTAATTTTTATATTAATATCCTGCATCGAAAAATTTTAATTTTTTGATTTTGAATTATTGATTGAGTTCAGTCACTGATTCCTTGGCTCTACTCAATCTTCTTCACCACGGCTTTTTCCGCTTCTTTCCGGCTACCGTCGAAACCGTCCACTCCGCTTACAGTGGTATATTTAAGTACATATTTTTTACCCGGATTCAGCATATTGTAAACGCTTTGGCACATCAGCGTCGCCTCGTGGAAGCCGCAAAGGATCAGTTTGAGTTTTCCGGGATAGGTATTGATGTCTCCAATCGCGTACACACCCGGAATGTTCGTTTGGTAATCGAGCGCGTTGTTTACAACAATTGCATTCTTTTCTATTTCAAGGCCCCAGTTGGCTAGGTCACCAAGTTTCGGTGTAAGACCGAACAGTGGAATAAAATAATCGGTTTCATGATCGAAATATTCGCCCTCTTTTTCAATCGTAATCGCAGAAACTTTACCGTCACCTTTGATTCCAACCACTTCTGCGGGCGTTATCAGGTTTATTTTACCTTCATTTTTTAACGCCTGCACTTTTTCTACAGAATCAAGCGCGCCACGGAATTCGTTGCGGCGGTGAATTAAAGTCACTTCATCAGCCACGTTAGCCAGAAAAATGCTCCAGTCAAGTGCAGAGTCACCACCACCTGCTATCACCACTTTTTTACCGCGGAAATGTTCGGGTTCTTTAATGAAATATTCCACACCCTTTTCCTCGTACTGGTCGATGTTCGAAATCGTGGGTTTTCTTGGTTCGAAAGTACCCAATCCGCCTGCGATAGCCACTGCTTTTGCGTGATGAACAGTACCTTTGTTCGTTATTACTTCAAAAGTGCCGTCTTCAAGCTTTGTAAGTGTCTGTGCTGTTTCACCCAAAGTAAAACCAGGCTGAAACTGCTTGATCTGTTCCATCAGATTATCTACCAAATCCCCTGCGTTGATCGAGGGAAAACCTGGAATATCGAAAATAGGTTTCTTTGGGTAAAGTTCTGTAAGCTGACCGCCCGGCTGGGGCAGTGCATCAATAATGTGGCATTTCATCTTCAGCAAACCCGCTTCGAAAACTGCAAAAAGACCGGTCGGGCCGGCACCTATAATCAATATATCAGTAGAAATCATATTTAAAATTTAGTTCGGCAAATTTAAGAAAAATAATAGAAAAGAGCCGGGCGACAAATATGGACATGTGCGTCAAAACGGCGTACCAGCCGATGTTTTATATTTGTGGCAAATTATTTGCAAATCTATGTGCATGAGAAATTTTTTTAGTTTGTGGGGCATCCTTTTTTTTGCCCTCGGGTTTTCCCAAAAATTAGATAATATTCAGTCCGGTGAGGTTTTAAACTATAGAATACATTACGGTTTACTTAATGCAGGTACAGCAACTCTTTCTGCCCAGAAAACCAATTACAAGGGCCAGCCGCATATTTATGTAAAAGGTTACGGACGTACTACAGGGGCTGTGCGAGCGTTCTTTAAGGTAGAAGACAACTACGAAAGTTACATCAATTACCGAACAGGTTTGCCCAGCTATTACGTGCGGAATGTGCAGGAAGGCGGGTACACACAGCACTTGCAGACGGTTTTTAATCATGACAGCCAAACGCTGATTCTTACTGATAAGGAGAAAAATTCTTCGAGGAATATGAAATCTGTGAAAGGTGTACAGGACATGCTGTCAGCATTTTACTACTTAAGAAGCTTGGAACAGTCTGAATTAAAGGTCGGAAGCGTTAAAAAACTTAATGTATGGATTGATGACGAACTTTTCCCGTTTCAGGTGAAAGTGGTGGGAACCGAAAACATCAGGACGAAATTCGGTACCATCAACTGTCTGAAAATTGTTCCGCAGGTGATGAGTGGCCGGGTCTTTCGGGATAAGGAAGGCGTCACACTCTGGGTGAGCAACGACCGGAATTATGTACCGATAGCCATCAAAGCCGAACTGGCGGTGGGTTCGCTGAAAGCCAGTCTGGAATCCTACAAAAACGTAAAATATCCTCTGAAATTTGCGAAATAGAAAATAATCCTTTTTAATAAGCGCCTCATTGTAACAAAATGAGGCGCTTTGCTGTCTTATACACAGCAAACTAAATTTCCATGAAAACTATAATTAAATGTTTCGCGTTCACATTGGTTTCGGCCATGTACGCGGCACAGAACGGCAGCGACAGCATACAGCGTAAGAGAATTCAAGCTTCCCCAATAAGTACCTCAATAAAAATTGACGGAATTTTGGATGAAGAGAGCTGGCAAACAGCGTCGGAAGCCAGCAATTTCGTAGAAAGACGTCCAAATAATGGCCAGCCGGAACCGGCGACAACTAAAAGTGTGGTCAAAATCCTTTACGACGATAGCGGAATCTACATTGGCGCTACGCTATACGATAATCAACCCGATAAAATTGCACGTGAACTCACCGAACGCGACAATTTGGAAAACGATGATATTTTTGGTGTTACGCTGAACGGTTATAATGATCATCAGCAAAGCCTTGAATTTCTGGTAACCGCCGCAGGGGTGCAGGCTGACGCGAAGCTGACAACCGATTTTGGCGAAGATTTCAGCTGGAATGCCGTTTGGTTTTCAGCAGTAAAGTTCACCGACACCGGCTGGACGGTCGAGATGAAGATTCCTTACTCAGAATTGCGTTTTCCGAAAAGCGAAGTTCAGCAATGGGGCATCAACATCCTGAGGCTTGTAAACCGTACAAGCTCCGTTTATGACTGGAATTTCGTGGACAACAAAAAAGGAAGCTACATGCTGTACGACGGTGTTCTCAGCGGCATAAAAAACATCAATCCACCGACCAGACTTTCATTCCTGCCCTATTTCTCAACATACGTGAACAATTACGACGACAAAACCAAGGCTAATCTGAACGGCGGGATGGACTTAAAATACGGCATCAACGATGCTTTCACGCTCGATTTAACGCTTATTCCGGATTTTGGGCAAACGTCATTTGACCGTTCGGTGCTGAATCTTTCGCCGTTCGAAGTGCAGTTTCAGGAACAGCGTTCATTCTTCACAGAAGGGACCGAGCTTTTCAGCAAAGGTGATTTGTTCTACTCCAGGCGAATAGGTGGATATCCGAGCGGAAGCCCGACCCTGAATGAAGACGAAGAAATCATCGAAAATCCGGAAAAAGTAAAACTTTTCAACGCGATAAAAGTTTCGGGACGTACGAACGAAGGTCTGGGAATCGGGTTTTTCAATGCGGTTACCGAAAAAACATCAGCAAAAATCTACAATACAGCAACCGGTGAAACAAGATATGAAACCACCGAACCGTGGGCAAACTATAACGTATTCGTTCTCGACCAAAGGTTCCGCGGCAACTCATCCGTTTCGCTTGTGAACACCAATGTGATCCGGGACGGCGATTTTCGGGACGCCAACGCTACGGCGCTGCTTTTCGACATCAGGAACCGCAAAAATACATACCGCTATTTTGGTGCTACCAAAGGAAGTTTAGTGATGAACGGTGAAAACAAATTCGGGAACGAAAGTACTTTGGGTTTTAATAAAGTGGCAGGTATACACCGTTTCGGCGCGAATTATTTCGTACGAACGAAAGATTATGACATCGGTGACCTTGGTTACTATGACCGAACCAACTTTCACAGCCTGAATACGAACTACTCTTACCGTTATCTGCAGCCGCGCGGCACCCTGAATTCGCTGAATTATAACCTGAACGTCTCACACAACCGCCGTCTGGATGATGATCTTTTCACGCAGTTTGTCATTCACAACAGTATCGACATGCAGACCAAAAACTTTTTCAATTTTGGCGGCGGACTTATGATTTGGCCTTTCGGCGAAAACGATATCTACGAACCGCGCACCGCAGGCCGCTTTATGCTGGTGCCGGCCATGATCAATCCCTGGATTTTCATCAATACAGACAACCGCAGAAAATTCCGCATTAATACCTACATCGATTATTATGCATTTGATGAAAAGGGCCGATATCAACTTATTTACCAGCTAAATCCAAGCTACAAGTTCTCGGACAAACTTCGTCTTTACTATAATGCGAATTTTAATTATCAGCAAAACGACCGCGGTTTCGCCGGTAAAGATGCACAGCACATCTTCATGGGAAGCCGCAACAGATTCACTGCCGAAAACGGCATATCATCGCAGTACACATTCAACAATAAAATGGCGCTGAATCTTTCTTTCCGCCATTATTTCTCTGAAGTTCACTACCGAAAATTTGAAACTTTAAACGTAGACGGAGATGTGACAGAGACTGATCTGTTCAATGAAAACCGGGATGGAACTTTCAACTCCTGGAATGTAGATTTGCGCTATTCATGGTGGTTTGCACCGGGTAGCCAACTCACTTTACTGTACCGAAATGCCGTGGGAAATTATCTGGAAGAATCGCGCATCGGTTTCAGCAAAAACTTCGAGAAACTTTTTGATGAGCCCATGATCAACAGTATTTCGCTTAAACTCACTTACTATATCGATTACAACCAAGCCAGAAACTGGATGAAGAAGAGCTGATTTAATATTGGTTTCAGCAGAATTAACAAATTATATTTTTAAACATATTTATTATCTCTCAAACTTTGATTTTTTCAGGATTTATGTCCAAAATAAATGAATAATTAAAAAAAATTGGACAAATATTTTCTTATAACTATTTTGTAACTTTACTAGCAAATAACAAAATCATGAGTGATAATTTACATTTTTTGTTTTTCGTCTTATGGATTTTATCAGCCGGTCTGATGGCATACTTAGGAAATAAAAGACGAATCGGCCCCGTAATTCCGTTTATAATTTCGTTGCTATTCAGCCCTATTATTGGCTTCATATGCATTCTTATTTCTAAGGATAATCAAACTGATAGGTTTGAGAAAAAAGTTCTTGCTGAAACGACATTAAATGACTTAGAAAAAATCAGTAAAATGAAGGAGCAAGGTTTAATTTCGGAGGAAGAATTTACTGCTTTAAAAAGTAAAATTATTAAGTAGCTGCTTTAAAAGAAAATTTATTCTGTAAATAAGTATTTTCAATTTGGCTATCTAATAAATATAATTACTAAATGAATTAAAAAAGCCGCTTCAGAATATCTGAAACGGTCTTTTACATTTTTAAAGAGATCTGAATTGCTCCAGCATTCGCTTGTCGTTTTCGAAGAACATGCGGATGTCGCTCATCTGATAAAGCAACATCACGATCCGCTCGATGCCCATCCCAAAAGCATAACCGGAATATTTGTCGGCATCGATATTTACATTCTGCAAAACAGCCGGGTCCACCATTCCACAACCCATGATCTCCAGCCAGCCGGTTCCCTTGGTGATGCGATAATCGGTCTCAGAATTGAGTCCCCAATACACATCTACTTCAGCACTTGGCTCTGTGAACGGGAAATAAGACGGTCTGAGACGGATTTTTGATTTACCGAAAAGTTCGGTGGTGAAATACTGTATGGTCTGTTTTAAATCTGCAAAGCTCACATTCTCATCGATATACAGACCTTCGATCTGGTGGAAGATGCAGTGCGAACGTGACGAAATGGCTTCGTTACGGAAAACGCGGCCGGGCGAAAGAATACGCATCGGCGGCTGATTTTCTTCCATATAACGGATCTGCACAGACGACGTGTGCGTTCTGAGCAGCACATCCGGATTGGTTTCAATGAAAAATGTATCCTGCATATCGCGCGCCGGGTGATATTCGGGAAGGTTCAGCGCGGTGAAATTGTGCCAGTCGTCTTCTATTTCAGGGCCGTCTGCTACGGCAAAACCAATAGATTTGAAAATATCAATGATCTTATTTTTCACGATGTTGATCGGATGCCGCGTGCCGAGCTCGGACGGGAAACCAGGACGCGTAAGATCTTCCTTCTCGAGGATCAGATTTTGTGTACCGCTGTTCTTAAGGCTTTCGAGTTTGGTTTCCACGGCCTGTTTCAAAGTATTGATCTTTTGGCCAAATTCTTTTTTCTGCTCGTTCGGAACATCTTTGAACTGCGCAAAAATATCATTCAAAATCCCTTTCTTACCGCTGAATTTAATGCGGAACTGTTCTATTTCCGCTTTTTCAGAAGTCTGAAAGTTCTGCACCTCGGCCAATAAATCGTCTATTCTCTGTAACATCTTTTCGTAATATATCGAAGCGCAAAAATACAATTTAATGCTGAAAGAGCCCTTGTAAAAATTGCGCGGACCCTGCGTTTTCTCAAATTATTTAATTCTTATTGCAGGTATTGCAAAAATTTGGATAATGCCTTTTTGCGGTGACTGATGGCGTTTTTCTCTTCGGCGGGCATTTCTGCAAATGTGACCGCATAATCATTCGGAATAAAAATCGGGTCGTAGCCAAAACCTTTTTCACCACGAATCTCATGGATGATCTTTCCATAGACGCGGCCTTCAAAGTATTCCTCAACTCCGTTGTCAACAAGACACATCACGGTCACAAAATAGGCGTCGCGGTTCTCTATATCTTTGATCTCAGCGAGTACTTTTGCCATGTTTTTTGCGAAATCGTGATCACCGGCGTACCGTGCGGAATAAATACCCGGTCGGCCGTCGAGCGCGTCAATCACCAGTCCGGAATCGTCACCCAGACTTGCTTTACCGGTTTTTTCGAAGCAATATTTTGCTTTGATCAGCGCGTTTGCGTGAAAAGTATTACCATCTTCGATGATTTCGTCATGCAGGTCATAATCTGTAAGTGAAGTTACTTTAAACTCTTCACCCAAAATCTGCTGGATTTCTTCTTTCTTGTGTTGGTTATGCGTGGCGATAAGTATTTCTTTAGACATAAACTGACAGTTATTTTTAATGCACAAACTTATTTTTCGGAATGTTTAACAGAAAACTTTCGGCTAAAAAGATAATAGAATACACTGAAAAGCACGATTCCCAAAGCTAAAACCTTAAACTCTGAAACTTTGAACACTTCGGCAAAACTTTCGGTATCACCGTAAAAAATAAGAAGTGCGGAACAAAGGTTGTTAAACGCATGGAGCAAAATCGGCAGCAGCAGCGACTTTGTTCTGTGATAAACCAAACCAAGCACTACGCCAAGCAATACCGCGCCCACAAACTGCCAGGGATTTCCGTGTACGATTCCGAAAACGACCGACGCGATCAGAATTGCCGCTGCAGGCTTCATACCCTTATTGATTAATCCTTTCTGAATGATTCCGCGGAAAATAATTTCTTCAAAGAGTGGCGCCATCACCACCGCCATTACAATCAGGGTTTTCATGTCTGCGGTCATATTCGCCATCAGATTTTGAAAAAATTCATAAAAAGGTCCGAAAAACGGTCCGCTGATGGGAATTTGCGAGGTAATGAATTCCGCAATGAGCATCATACCGAACATGAAGGGAAAAATGATGAGATGCGTACTTAGATCAGTTACAGAAAGATTGAAACCGAGTTTCTGCCCGGTTTGCGGACGTGCAATGGCTAAATCATAGGTGAGGATCGCACCTAAAAAACCCGCGGCGTTCACTACCATCAGGTAAAAGTTCGAGTACTGAAAGTTGGTATTGAAAACAAAGATCGAAATCACATTTATGGAAGAAACAACTGATGTTCCCGCGATCATGCCGACAATCAGTGCAAGTGCGCCTTTCCAGTTGAATGTGTGCTCCGGCTGGTTTTTTCGTTCTGTCATCAGCTGTTGGGTAGGTGAAATTGAAATAATAAAATAAATAAATACAGGTTTCAACAGACCTGTAAATGCGCACAAATATAATTTAAATATGACAAAAGCGAAGTTTTGCGTGGCCTTTTCAGGCAGTTTTCATGTTCGGTAAAAAAAGACGATTTTTGCATTCTCAAATTTGTATATGGCAGACTTCACCAAAGAAATAGAAAGGCGTAAAACCTTCGGAATCATTTCCCACCCCGATGCCGGGAAAACAACACTTACTGAAAAGTTGCTGCTTTTCGGTGGGGCGATTCAGGAAGCAGGTGCAGTAAAATCGAATAAAATCAAGAAAGGCGCAACCTCCGATTTTATGGAGATCGAGCGCCAGCGTGGAATTTCGGTGGCTACTTCGGTTTTGGCATTTGAATACAGGGATCACAAAATCAACATCCTCGATACACCCGGACACAAAGATTTCGCCGAAGATACTTACCGAACTCTAACGGCGGTAGATTCCGTAATCGTGGTAATCGATGTGGCTAAAGGTGTGGAGGAACAGACCGAAAAACTCGTTCAGGTTTGCCGCATGCGAAACATCCCGATGCTGGTGTTCATCAATAAACTTGACCGTGAAGGTAAAGACGCATTCGATCTCTTAGATGAAGTTGAACAGAAATTAGGCCTGACGGTCTGCCCGCTTTCTCTGCCCATCGGTATGGGAAGTGATTTTCAGGGAATCTATAATATCTGGGAGAAAAACATCCAGCTTTTCCTTGAAGAAAAAAAGCAGAAAGTTGGGGAAACCATTAAGTTTGAAGACATCAATGACTCGAAAATCGATGAAGTAATTGGCGAAAAGGCTGCTGCCACACTGCGTGACGAGCTTGAACTTGTAGAATCTGTCTATCCGGAATTCAACCGCGAAGATTACATGAACGGTAATCTGCAGCCGGTATTTTTCGGTTCGGCTTTAAACAATTTCGGTGTGCGCGAACTTCTTGACGCTTTCATCGACATTGCGCCGCAACCACAGCCTAAAGAATCTGAAACGCGACTCGTGAAGCCTGAGGAAAAAAACTTCACCGGTTTCGTATTTAAAATTCATGCTAATATGGACCCGAAACACCGCGACAGGCTTGCGTTTGTAAAGATTGTATCGGGTACGTTCAAGCGAAACGAGAATTACCTTTTGGTCCGTGAAAACAAAAAGATGAAGTTTTCCTCACCAAATGCATTTTTCGCAGATAAAAAAGAAGTGGTAGACGAAAGCTTCCCGGGCGATATCGTCGGGCTGCACGACACCGGAAACTTCCGGATTGGTGATACACTTACCGCAGGTGAAAAAATCAGTTTTAAAGGAATTCCGAGCTTCTCGCCGGAGCATTTCCGATACATCAACAACGATGATCCATTAAAGGCAAAACAACTTGCGAAAGGTATAGACCAACTCATGGACGAAGGTGTAGCACAGCTTTTCACCCTCGAAATGAACAACCGAAAAATCATCGGTACCGTAGGCGCACTACAGTACGAGGTGATCCAGTACCGTCTGGAACACGAATATGGCGCGAAATGCACTTATGAGCCACTTTCGATACATAAAGCGTGTTGGATTGAAGCAGATGAAAAGTCTGAAGAATTCAAGGAATTTGCGCGGCTTAAACAAAGATTTATGGCGCGTGACAAATATGGCCAGCGTGTTTTTCTCGCAGATTCGTCGTTTACGATCCATATGACGCAGGAAAAATTCCCGAATGTGAAACTGCATTTCATTAGCGAATTCCGCACGCATACATCATAAATTTTCGGCACCGAAAACATTTAAAAACAGAATCTTCAGCCAGTCTGAAGATTTTTTTTGTAAAGCTGGTAGCAAAATATTTTACAATCTACTTTAAATCAACGGATTACCTTTTAAAGCAATTATTGAGGAATACAATTTGATTATATTTCGCGTTCTTAATTTTTTTAAATAAATAAATGAAAAACTTCTTCTTAATCCTGCTTACATCGGTGTTGTTTGTCTCCTGTGAGAAAAACACGCTGCAGCAGACCACGGATAATATAAAAAGAGCCGACAGCCTCTTTACCAAAGCAAATCAGGGAATTAAAACATTGGATTCGATTTCAAAGACGATCAGCGATTCCAACGGAATTGCAAAAAAAGTGATCATTCCCGAAATTCAAAAACAAAAAAAATCCATTGATTCCACGATTAAAAGCGGCGGCTGGCGCATAGACTCAATCAACAAACAGATCGAGAAGATCACCAAAAATGTGGTAGTGGGAACTGAAGTCGCGAAGACGCTTGATTCCGCGAACACATCTTTACAGAATGGGGAAAATGCTTTGAAAGTGCTCACGCGAACTGCCGATAAACTTTTAAAACAGACAAAAAAGCAATCGGAAGCAGCGGAACCTGCGAAAAATAAAGCTGAGACCGCCCCGGAAAACTACCCGACAGCAAGCACACCTGCGCCTACTCCACTACCCGAGCGCAACCCGGTGGTAAAAACTGCGACACTTGAAATACAGGTTGAAGATTTGGCTGCGGCTCAGGCAATTTTAAGACAAAAAATCCGCGAAAATAATGCTGATCTGGTGAGCGATAATTTCAGTCAGAACGAAGGCATTCAGCGTCAGCGTGTGACAGCCAAAGTTCCTTTGCAGTATTTCGACCGATTCGTCAGCGATATCTCGTCAGATCTGGGTGACATTAAATCTAAAAACACAGAAACAGAAGGTTCTGACTATGTAGCTTCTCAGTATTGCGACGTGGAAATTGTACTTGCGCAAAACCAAAATATCGCGGCTGTAGACGCACAGCAGACCGACGAACAACCAAAAGATGAAGGGTTCAGCGCCGCGTTCATGAAAGGTTTCAATATGCTGGGCGCTGCACTGCTCTTCCTGCTGCCCTTCTGGCCTGTATTTGTGATTGGTGGATTGATTTGGTATTTCATCCATCGGAAAAATCAGAGAAAACGCAGGGAACAGACCATTGCGAAAGCGGAAATAATCACTGACACTACAATGTATCCGACTGAAAACCGAACTTCGAGCGCAGAAAACCCTAAACCAGATGCGACACCGGATGATGATACAGATTATTCTAAATACATGCCCAAATAAAAATAAAGCCTTCCAAAAAAATGGAAGGCTTTGCTTATTTCATATGGACAATACGGTCTACGACGTAAACCGTATTTCCACGCCACGGCAGCACGCCATGGTATTCTTTGTAATGAAGATCGAAAGTCTTGCCGTTGTTCACCTCCAGCGTCTTGAAAATTTCTTCGTCCACGATGGAGAACTCAAATTCGTAACTGGTGAGACTTCCCGTGCGCGGATTTGCGCCAAAACCCTGCTGGATCAGTTTGCCTTCGTAAGTTTTGAAGACATTGCCTTTTTTCACGGCATAATTGAGCACGCCCGATTTCACGCCTTCGCCAAAGACAAAGTAATAGCGGTAATAAAGCACGCCGGAAAGCAGTAAAACTACGGCAACGAGAATGATCCAGAAGTATTTCATCACAATTTGGGTTTAAAAATTTAGCTTTTATTTCGCAATGCTGCGCGAGATCACGATTTTCTGAATTTCAGATGTACCCTCGTATATCTGCGTGATTTTGGCATCGCGCATCATTCTTTCTACATGATATTCTTTCACGTAACCGTACCCACCATGAATCTGAACAGCTTCCACTGAAACGTCCATCGCAACCTGTGAAGCATAAAGCTTAGCCATCGCCCCGATTTCGGAAATGTCTTTGCCTTCGTCTTTTTCAGTCGCTGCCTTGTAACAAAGCATCCGGGCCGCCATAATGCTGGTCGCCATATCGGCAAGTTTAAATGCAATCGCCTGGTGATTGATGATTTCGGTTTTAAATGCTTTACGGGTTTTGGCATATTTTAAGGCAAGTTCGTAAGCTCCCGCAGCGATGCCGAGCGCCTGTGAAGCGATACCGATACGGCCGCCGTTTAAAACCGCCATTGCAAAATTAAACCCAAATCCGTCCTCACCGATTCGGTTTTCTTTTGGAACTTTCACGTCCGTGAACAGCAAAGAATGCGTGTCACTGCCGCGAATACCCAGCTTGTCTTCTTTAGGTCCGACATCGAAACCTGCCCAGCCGCGTTCTACGATGAAAGCATTGATTCCTTTGTGTTTTTTCTCAGGATCGGTCTGCGCGATCACGATGTAGTACGTTGCATTTCCACCGTTTGTGATCCAGTTTTTGGTACCGTTCAGCACATAATGGTCGCCCATATCTACCGCTGTTGTTTTTTGCGAAGTTGCATCAGATCCTGCTTCCGGCTCAGAAAGCGCAAAAGCTCCGATTACCTCCCCACTCGCGAGCGGTTTCAAGTATTTCATCTTCTGCTCCTCGCTGGCATATTTTTCAAGGCCTGCGCATACCAGTGAATTGTTTACTGACATCACCACGGCTGCCGAAGCATCTATCTTAGCGATTTCTTCGATTGCAAGAACGTAGGAAACACTGTCCATACCAGCACCTCCATACTTGGGATCCACCATCATTCCGAGGAAACCCATTTCCCCCATTTTTTTCACCTGCTCATGTGGAAATTTCTGCTCATTGTCTCTTTCTATCACGCCCGGTAAAAGTTCCGTTTGCGCAAAATCCCTTGCAGCCTGCTGAATCATCAGCTGTTCTTCGGATAAATTAAAGTCCATAAATCTTAAAATTGTTTGCCCGTAAAGCTACAATTTTTCTAAAAAGTATAAAATAAACAGAATAGGTTTAGAAGATTCTCGAGAAAATGTATAAATATCCAGAAACAAAGTAAAATTTAGCCCGTTTCTATAAAGAATAAAGCTGAACAAATCTTTTTTGCTGTTTAAAATAAAATTGATATTTTTACCACTATCCCAATAGTTTTCTACAGGGAATAAGCTCGACATTAAAAAATATAAGATGACAATAAAACGAATTTTCGATTTTCCAAAACATGCCCTTGAAAACTATCCGCGTGAGGATATGTTTGTGACGAAATACAACGGCAAGTGGGAAAAGACCTCCACGCAGGAATTCCATCACATGGCGAACAGAATTTCGCGCGGACTTTTGAAACTAGGAATTAAGCCGGGTGACAAAATCTCACTGATCACCACCGCAACGCGCACTGAGTGGGCAGTGATGGATATGGGAATTTCGCAGATCGGTGCGGTATCTGTACCGGTTTACCCTACGATTTCATCTGAAGATTACGATTACATCTTTAATAATGCTGAAATCCAATACTGTTTTGTTTCAGACCGTGACCTGCTTGATAAGGTATTGAAAATTAAAGGAAATGTGCCTTCACTGAAAGGAATTTTCACCTTTGATCAGATAGAAGGCAGCGCAAACTGGCATGAAGTGCTTGACCTTGGGAACGATGACAGTACACAGGGCGAAGTGGAAGATTTGGCGAACAGCATCAATTCTGAGGATTTGGCCACCATCATTTACACGTCGGGAACAACCGGCAAGCCAAAGGGCGTAATGTTGACTCATCACAATATTGTATCCAACGTACTTGCTTCAAACCCCAGAATCCCGCGAATCAAAGGACTGGAATATTCGGACATCAAAATCCTGAGCTTCTTGCCGATCTGCCATATTTTCGAACGCATGTTGTTTTACCTTTATCAGTATAATGGTTACTCGGTTTCTTTTGCCGAAAGCATTGACAAAATGGGCGAAAACATCAGGGAAGTGCAGCCGCACATCATGTCTGTTGTACCAAGATTGGTGGAAAAAGTTTACGATAAAATCTACGATAAAGGTACCAGCGCGGGCGGATTAAAATCTAAAATATTCCTTTGGGCATTGGGTGTCAACAAAGCGAAACAGAACATTGGTAAGCCTTCTGGTCTGAAAGAAATCATCGCCGACAAACTTGTCTTTAAAAAATGGCGTGAAGGTCTTGGCGGCAACATTATCACGCTGGTTTCCGGTTCTGCGGCTCTTCAACCAAGACTCAACAAGATGTTCCAGAATGCGGGAATCCCAATTTTGGAAGGTTACGGACTTACGGAAACATCTCCGGTTATCTCGGTTAACAGTTTCGGTAAAATAAAAGTCGGAACTGTGGGACATGTACTTGAAAACCTCGAGGTAAAGATTCAGGAAGACGGCGAAATCACGGTAAAAGGTCCTTCAGTTTTCAAAGGCTATTTTAAAAACGAAGAACAGACCAAAGAGGCATTCACCGAAGACGGATTCTTCAAGACCGGCGATATCGGGCACATCGATGATGAAGGTTATCTGCACATTACCGACCGTAAAAAAGAGATGTTCAAGACATCCGGCGGAAAATATATCGCGCCACAGGTTATTGAAAACCAGGCAAAAGCGTCTAAATTCATCGAACAGATCATGGTGGTGGGCGACGGTGAGAAGATGGCGTGTGCGCTCGTGCAGCCAGATTTCAATTTTGCAGGTCACTGGGCTGAAAGAAAAGGTTTGAATATAGGTAACACAACTGCTGAGATGGCCAACAGTACCGAGCTGAAAGAACGTATTGGTAAAGAGATTGATTACCTAAACACCAAGCTTGGAAATTGGGAACAGATCAAAAAATTCGAGCTTACGCCTGAAGCGTGGACAATTGAGCAAGGTATTCTTACACCCACACTCAAACTGAAGCGGAAGGCACTGAAGGAACGGTATATCAAGCTTTACAATAAGATGTACGGTCACCAGGATTAAAACAGAAACACGGTTTAACAGCCGTGTTTTTTTTGTCATTTCTTAATCACCCGATTTTTAAAAGTCTAAATTAATCAAAGTCCGTCTTACACTTTAAAAACACTTATATCCGGTTTCCACTCAATAAAATAAGTAATTCATACCACGATTGCATTTATTACTAACACGGTTTAGGCGCTGTAAACCCTAATTTTGCAGCCATGGAATCAATTACTACTTCTGCATCACCAATAAAGAAAATCGCTGTACCGATCGATTTTTCACCAAAATGTGAAAACGCGGTAAAGACCGCCGTGCAGATGGCACTACGGCACCGTGCGAAGATTTTCCTGGTTCACGTGGTGAATCCTTATTTTATAACCGACCGTGCGGGCCGCCAGATCATTGGTGGAGAAAGCATCAGTAAGGACATTGATGCTGCGATACGGAGGCTCGAGGGTCTTCGTGATCTGCTCAGCGAGCGACATCCTAATCTGAAGATTGAAACCATCGTACAAACAGGCTTGGTAACAGATACGCCCAATGATATTGTGGTGAGTCACCACATTGATCTCGCTGTTATCGGAACATCCGGCCATCAGAAACTCAAACAGGCGTTACTCGGCTCCTATTCTTATACGATGCTGACGAGCCTGAACTGTTCGGTGATGCTGGTGCCGGAAGAATTCAAGACTAATTCATTTAGGCATATTCTTTTTCCGGTCCGCACGCTCAATCATCTGCGTACAAAACTCAGGTTGGCCATCGCCATCGCAAACCGTAATGACGGCATCATCAATCTCTCGGGAATCGGTAACAGCAACAACTTTCCTAAACTAAAACGGGAATTTTTATTGCTAAAAAGATCGCTCCGCAACCGCAAACAACGCTTTCAATCCGAACTGGTTCTCACAGACGACAATGCGGAAACGATCTCAAAACTATCCAATGAAAAATCGTGCGATATCGTGATGCTGAATTATGAAGATGAAATGAAATGGAAGTCGCTTTTTGCGGAGAATTTCTTTAAAAAAATCATTAACAATACTGAAAGCGCACTGCTTTTCATCAAACCTAAAAATACCGTGACCATCGAGCCTGCCACTTATTCAGGCTACGATCTCACCATGCCGATTCCGGGCTGAACAGCTATGACAACATTTACTATTTATACCGAAAAAGACACCGCCGCAGATTCGCAGCTCGAAGTAGTGAAGGATTTCCTGCACCTGCATCTTGAACAGTATGGCGACAGCAAAGCCGATATTGAAAAATCACTTCATTATGCGATGGGGAAAAACGGAAAACCGGGCGGTTTGATCATTACTGCTACTCACGAAAATGCATTAGCCGGCGCTGTCGTAGTGAACAAGACGGGAATGGAAGGTTTTATCCCCGAAAATATCCTCGTTTATATCGCGACAGACCGAAATAAAAGAGGCACTGGGATCGGAAAAGCACTCATGCAGGAAGCTATCAACCGAAGCGAAGGCGATATCGCACTTCACTGTGAACCAGATAATCCGGCCAAAGACCTGTATACAAAGCTGGGTTTCACCAGTAAATACCTCGAAATGAGGTTAAAAAAATAGTCATGTCTTATATTACACTAAATTCTTCGAAGCTATATCACAATTTTACTTTCCTCGAAGACCTTTTCAGCCAACACAACATCGAATGGGCAATCGTGGCAAAACTCCTGTGTGGGAATGAGAAATTCCTCGATGTTTTGCTGAATATTTCAGACAAGGAAATTTGTGATTCCCGTTTGAGCAATTTAAAAACGATCAAAAAGTTATCGCCAGAAACCACTACCATTTACATCAAACCGCCCGCAAGGCGACTGGCAAAAAGTATCGTGGAATTTGCCGATGTAAGTTTCAATACCGAACTCGAAACACTCAAAGCACTTTCAGCAGAAGCTGTGCAGCAAAATAAAGTACACCGCGTCGTTTTGATGGCGGAAATGGGCGAGCTGCGCGAAGGCATTTTGCTTGCTGAGTTAATGGAATTCTACGGGGCTGTTTTGCAACTGCCTAATATGGAGGTTGTCGGTCTCGGGACAAACCTTTGTTGTCTTAACGGAATCTTACCGGATGAGAAAAAACTAAAAACGCTGGCACAGTATAAAACGCTTCTTGAAAAGAAATTCGGTGTGAAAATTCCGTATATCTCAGGCGGATCATCCGTTACCGTTCCTTTGATTTACCGAAATGAAGTGCCGGAAGGAATCAATCATTTCCGTGTGGGAGAAACGCTGTTTTTCGGCACAGATGTATTTGCTGACGGCTATATCCACGGTATGTATCGCGAAGTTTTCACCTTAAATGCAGAAGTGATCGAACTATCGGAAAAGCCTCGTGTACCTTCTGGCACGGCCGGAACAAACCTCACGGGGGACACACCGGCTTTCGATCAGTCTGAATATGACCAGACATCCGTTCGTGCCATCGTAGACGTCGGACTGCTGGATATCGACGCCAAAAACATCACGCCCATGCTCGCTGACATTAAGATTATCGGCGCGAGTTCCGATATGCTTATCTTGGATTTAGGTGAAAATGAGCGCGGACTAAAAACCGGTGATAATGTAGAATTCAGCATGAATTATATGGCCGTTTTGCGCGCGATGAATTCAGATTATGTCGACAAGAAAGTGGTAAACGTCCTATCGGGTGCCGCGATAAGCCTGGCCGAAAATTCAAACTGAAAACATTAACTTTACTTCTCAAGTGAGCTGAAAACCGTTTCAGCTTGAAAAATGTAGTATTTTAATGTTAGGAAACCAACCCGTAGAATCTGTCACGATCCGAAAACTGAAAGGCTTAAAATCCCTGGATGACGATTTTGCCGTGGCTAAAATGACCGCTGCCGAAGAGGCATTTAAAGCAGGTGTGCCATACCGAAGCAGATTTTACACACTGTTGATTTGCGACAAAGGAAAGTGTGAAATAGTAGTTGATCACACGTCTTACGAACTGGCGGCCAATCGCGTTGTTTTCATTAATTATAACCAAATTTTCCAATTCACTGAAGGTGGTAGCTTTTCTGCACGAATTATTCTGTTTACGCGCTCTTTTTACAACCGAATTTATACGGGTAACCGCAAAATCAAGACTGACACCGCATTTTCCGACTTACCTTCGCTGGCCGAATTTTCTAAACCCGATTTCGCCGCCTTTATTCACACCGTAAAAGACATTGAAACCGAATTCCAGAAAGATGATGTGCTGAGCCGGGAAATTATTTGTTTATTGCTTAAAACGGCCATGCTCAAGTACATCCGTTGCACGGGTGGTGGAGGTTTTACAGGGTTTAGGGCCAGCCGCACGCTGAGTTATATCGAAGATTTTAAAAGTCTGGTGAACATCCACTTCAAGGAGTTGAAACGGACCTCAGATTACGCTGCAAAACTGAACATTACGCCCAATTACCTCAACTCGATCGTAAAAGACAAGGCTGATATGTCGGCTGAACAGTTCATCCGTGAACGCGTGGTGCTAGAGGCGGAGCGGCTTCTGCTCAACACGCCGCTTTCCGTAACTGAAATCGCTTACGAACTTGGTTTTTCGGATAAGTCACATTTTGGAAAATACTTCAGGAAAACGACGGGCGAAAGTCCTGCCAGATTCCGGCAGAAGATTATGGATGAAAATGCAAATTTCTCCGCAACTTAAACCCTTCACCACTTATGGCTTTTTTCTTCTAAACGCTTACTTTTGCGGCAACAAAACCGTATGAAAGCAGCACTCAACCTATTCGATTTCTCTCAGAAAGTAAACTACCGCACCGAAATCCTAGCCGGACTTACCGTGGCGATGACCATGATTCCGGAATCACTGTCGTTTGCGATACTCGCCGGTTTCCCTCCATTGGTCGGACTTTACGGTGCTTTCATCATGGGTCTGGTCACCGCCATTTTTGGCGGAAGACCGGGACTGATTTCCGGTGGAGCTGGCGCGACGGTGATTGTTCTTATCGCACTGATGAAATCTCACGGACTGGAATATGTTTTCGGCGCGATTGCACTCGCGGGCGTTATTCAAATTCTGGTGGGCGTATTTAAACTCGGGAAATTTGTGAGATTGGTTCCGCAACCCGTCATGTTCGGTTTTGTAAACGGTCTGGCGATCGTCATCTTTATGTCGCAGTTCGAGCAGTTTAAAATCTCAACCAACGGACAGACGGAATGGCTTACGGGAACTCCGTTTCTGATCATGGCCGGACTTGTAACACTGACTATAGCAATCGTAGTGATGTGGCCGAAATTCTCAAAAAAAGTTCCGGCGTCACTTGTTGCGATCATGGTCGTATTCGCGTTGGTAATGGTTTTCAACATCGATACGAAACGTGTGGCAGACATTGCGTCGGTAAGCGGAAGTTTGCCACCATTCCACATCCCTAATATTCCATTTAACTTCGAAACACTGCAGGTCATTTTTCCGTATGCGGCAATTATGGCGGCGGTAGGTTTAACCGAGGGACTTTTAACGCTGAATTTGGTGGATGAAATCACCGGAACCAAAGGCAACAGCAACCGCGAATGTGTTGCGCAAGGTGGCGCCAATATCCTGAACGGATTTTTCTACGGCATGGGCGGCTGCCCAATGATTGCGCAGACTTTGGTAAATCTTTCGGCTGGTTCACGCGCAAGATTATCGGGAATTGTAGCGGCTTTAACCATTTTACTGATCATTTTAATAGGCGCTCCGGTGATCGGGAAACTGCCAATGGCGGCGTTAACAGGCGTGATGATCATGGTCGCGATCGGGACTTTCGAATGGGCCAGCTTAAAGATTTTCAAACGGATGCCAAAATCCGATATTTTCGTGATGATTGTGGTGACGTTAATTACGGTGTTCCTTCACAATTTAGCACTGGCGGTTTTAATCGGCGTGATTATTTCTGCTCTGGTTTTCGCGTGGGACAATGCCAAAAGAATCCGTGCGAGAAAGCATGTTGATGAAAACGGTGTAAAGCATTATGAAATCTATGGACCATTATTTTTCGGCTCTGTAACGGGTTTCGCTGAAAAGTTTGACGTAGCGAATGATCCTCCGGAAATTATCATCGATTTCGCGGAAAGCCGCGTGGTTGACATGTCAGCGATTGATGCTTTAAACGCGTTGACAGCGCGCTATTCAAAACTGGGTAAAACGGTTCGCTTGAAACATTTAAGTAAAGACTGCCGCACGCTTTTACAGAATGCTTCCGCAATTATCGAAGTGAATATCCTGGAAGATCCGGAATATTTGGTTACTGAAAAGGCGTAAATTTACTTCTCCCGCTCTTTTAAAACCGCTTCAATTTCTTCCAATGTAAAACCTTTCGATTTCAGCAAAATTAAATAGTGATAGAGTAAATCCGCTGCTTCATTTTTAAAGAGCTCTGCATCATTATCTTTAGCTTCTATCACGAGTTCTACGGCCTCCTCGCCTACTTTCTGTGCGACTTTGTTGATGCCTTTTTTGTAAAGTTGATTCGTGTAGGAATCTTCAAAATTTTCGTCTATCCTTTCATGAATGGTTTGTTCCAAACGGTATAGAAATCCCTTTTTAGGCTCGGTATTGAAACACGAAACCGCTCCTTTGTGACACGTGGGTCCGTCGGCTTTTGCAGTGATTAATAAGGTGTCGTCGTCACAATCAAGCCTCATGTCTTTTACCCAAAGAAAGTTTCCGGAAGTTTCGCCTTTCGTCCAAATTCGGTTTTTGCTGCGGCTGTAAAAGGTTACTTTTTGTTCTGCAACGGTTTTATTGAACGCATCTGCATTCATATAACCCAGCATCAAAACCTGCAGCGTTATTTCATCCTGAATGATGACGGGAATCAGGCCGTTGGATTTATTAAAATTTGGTTTCATAGTCGTACCGTGATGTTTTGTGTTGATAAATATTTTTTAAGTTCCGGTATCGGGATCTGACCGAAGTGAAAAACGCTGGCTGCTAAAGCGGCGGTGACTTTTGTTTGGCTGAAAACATCCGCAAAATGTTCCATCGTTCCGGCGCCGCCAGAGGCAATCACCGGAATGGAAACCGCTTCCGAAACCGCTTTACTGATTTCACTTGCAAAACCATTCTTTGTTCCGTCGTTGTTCATCGACGTCAAAAGGATTTCTCCAGCTCCTAATTCTGCACCTTTTTTGGCCCAGTCAACGGTTTTTAATTCTGTGGAAACTGTACCGCCACTGCGGAAAACTTTCCATTCATTATCTTCAAACTTTGTGTCGATCGCCAAAACGACGCACTGGTTTCCAAACTTACGCGCAATCTCCGTAATCAGTTCAGGTCTGAGAATTGCCGCGGAATTCAAACTGATTTTATCCGCGCCGGAATCGATAATTTTTTTGGCGTCTTCCAATGTATTAATTCCACCTCCGACCGTAAATGGAATATTAATTTCTGAAGCGATTCGGGTCACGAGTTCCGTGAGTGTTTTACGGTTCTCAAGTGTTGCGGTAATGTCGAGAAAAACAAGCTCGTCTGCGCCTTCGTCAACGTATCTTTTCGCAAGTTCCAAAGGATCGCCCGCGTCCTGAATATCAACAAAATTGATTCCTTTTACCGTCCTTCCGTTCTTTATGTCGAGACACGGAATGATTCTTTTCTTCAGCATAATTCTGTTAGTTCTTTAAGATTAATCGTCCCTTCATAAATCGCTTTTCCAATAATTGCGCCTTCGCAGCCGAGTTTTTTCAGCTTTTGCAAATCTTCAATCGTGGTGATTCCGCCGCTGGCAATCAAACTGATTGTTGTTTCGTCCAGGATTTCTTCATAAAGCCCAAAAGCCGGCCCCTGAAGCATTCCGTCTTTATCGATATCGGTTACAATGCTGTATGTTCCGCCATTTTTATTGAATTCTTTAATAAATTCAACCACGTCCAGACTGCTGCTTTCGAGCCAACCGTTGGTCGCAATCATCCTGTTCTTACAGTCGGCGCCCAGAATGATTTTTTCAGCACCATATTTCACGAGCCATTCCAACATCAATTCTGGATTTTGCGCCGCAACACTTCCGACGGTTATCTGTTTCGCGCCGCATTCAAAAGCGGTTTTGATATCAGTTTCTGATTTAATTCCGCCTCCGAAATCGATTTGGAGTCCGGTTTTTGAGGAAAGCATTTCCAGCGTCTTATAATTGACAATCTGCTTCGATTTTGCACCATCAAGGTCTACGACATGCAGAAATTTAATATCGTTATCTTCAAACATTTTCGCCATATCCACCGGATTTTCACTATAAATTTTCTGGGTCGAATAATCGCCTTTCGTCAGTCTTACACATTTACCACCGATGATGTCGATGGCCGGAATAATTCTCATAAGCTTAAAAAGTTTTTTAAAATCTGCATTCCAGTGTCAGCTGATTTTTCGGGGTGAAATTGGGTTGCGTAGAAATTATCTTTCTGCAAGGCCGCGCTGAAAGGCAGGATATAATCTGTGACCGCCACGGTTTCCTCGCTGGGTTCGGCGTAATAACTGTGAACAAAATAGCAATTTTCGTCAGTCTCAACATTTTCAAAGAGCTTTCCTTTAACGGAAGTGAAATTGTTCCAGCCAGTGTGAGGAACAAGATCTTCAGGCGGGAACTTCTTGACTTTAGTTTTAAAAATCCTCAAAGTTTCAGTATCACCTTCTTCTGAAGATTCGCAGAGCAGCTGCATCCCCAGACAAATTCCCAGAACCGGTTGCGTAAGGTTTTTAATTACTTCATCCAAACCCTTTTCCTTCAAATATTCCATTGCTGAGGCTGCTTCGCCAACGCCCGGAAGGATGACCTTTTCAGCATTTTTTAAAACATCAGGATCATCGGTGATAACCGATTCATAACCGAGCCTTTTTACCGCATTTTCCACGGATAGCGAGTTGCCGGCGTTGTATTTCAATATTGCGATCATAAAATTCCTTTTGTACTGGGGATGTTATAGTTTTGGGTTTTACTTACCGCCATCTTTATTGCTTTTGCGAACGCTTTAAAAATAGATTCGATTTTGTGGTGTTCATTTTCGCCTTCAGCTTTGATATTCAGGTTGCATCTCGCCTGATCGCTGAAGGATTTAAAGAAATGGAAAAAAAGTTCGGTCGGCACATCACCGATTTTCTCCCTCTTAAACTCCGCTTCCCAAACAATCCACGGCCGACCGCCGAAATCTACCGCTACCTGAGCCAGACAATCATCCATTGGCAATAAAAAACCGTAACGTGAAATGCCTTTTTTTTTGCCAAGAGCCTGCAGAAAAGCGTCACCCAAAGCAATCGCGGTATCTTCTACGGTGTGGTGTTCATCGATTTCGAGATCACCTTTCACCTTGACATTAAGGTCGAGGTTACCGTGTCGGGAAATTTGTTCCAACATATGATCAAAAAAAGGCAGACCTGTATCGATATCTGAAACGCCAGTTCCGTCCAGATTCACTTTAACTTTAATGGAAGTTTCGAGGGTTTCCCTTTTCACTTTACCAATTCGGGGGACAGATTTTAAGAACTGATAGATTTTGCTCCAATCATTAGTGGAAAAGGTCGCCGCTTCATTTTCAGTATCGCTGATGAGTATCGATTTTGAACCTAAATTTTTTGCCAATTGAATATCCGTTTCACGGTCACCGATTACAAAGGAATTTCCGAGGTCATAGTTTCCGTAAATGTATTTCTGAAGCATGCCCGTTCCCGGTTTTCTTGTGGGCTTATTTTCATGTTCAAAAGACGGATCAATAAAGATTTCCGCAAATTCCGCACCTTCATTTTTCAGCATATTGATGATGAAATTCTGCACTGGCCAGAAAGTGTCTTCCGGAAAAGAATCGGTTCCCAAACCGTCCTGATTGGTCACCATTACCAGTTCGTAACTCAATTCGCGGGCAATTTTAGCAAGATTGCTGATGGAATTTGGTAAGAATTCGAGCTTTTCGAAACTGTCAATCTGGAAATCTTGGGGTTCGCGGATGATGGTCCCGTCGCGATCTATAAATAAAACTTTTTTAGTCATTGCTGAATTCTTTTAAGGCATTTAATAACTGTTCATTTTCTTCGGATGTTCCCACTGAAATCCGCACGCAGTTTTTGATGACGGAGTTCCGGTTTCTGATGATGATCTTTCTTTCAACGAGTTTTTCATACAGTTGATCTGCATTTTCCACTTCTGCAAGAATGAAATTGGCATCAGAAGGATAAATTTTTCTTATCATCTTTAAAGTGGAAAGTCTTTGAATCATCTGCTCCTTTTCTGCTAAAATATTTTTTACTTTATCATCATAAGCCGCTTTATCATTTAAAATTTCGAGCGCGGTCTGCTGATTGAGCAAACTGATGTTATAAGGAGGTTTCACGCGGTTGAAGTAAGACAGAATTTCCTCATTCATGTAACCGATTCCGAGGCGTACTCCTGCCAAACCCCAGGCTTTGCTTAAAGTCTGGATGATGATTAGGTTCGAATAATCCGTAAGTTTTTCGATAAAGGAAGGTCGGTCACAAAAATCAATGTAAGCCTCGTCAAGAATCACAATTCCGCAGAATTGATTGAGAATAAACTCAATATCTTCAGTTCGCAATAAATTTCCTGTCGGATTGTTCGGCGAACAGATAAAAACGAGTTTCAGATTTGGGTCTGAAAAGTAAGGCTGCAAAAGGTCTTTTTCAATCTGAAAGTCATCATTCAAAGGAAGTTTAATGAGGTCCACATCATTGATGTTTGCAGAAACTTCGTACATCCCGTAGGTCGGAACAAAAGTCAAGGCTTTATCCTGACCAGGCTCGCAGAAAATCCTGAACGCCAGATCAATTATTTCGTCGCTGCCGTTTCCGATAAAAATCTGCTCGGGAGACGTATTTTTGAGTTCTGCCAATTTCTTTTTCAAAGCCGGTTGATACGGATCGGGGTAGCGGTTGTAGATTCCAAAAGGGTTTTCATTGGCATCCAGAAAGATTCCCTCTTTCCCCGAATATTCGTCTCTCGCGCTCGAATACGGCTTCAAAGCCTGAATATTTTTTCTTACGAGTTCATTAATTTTACTTTTCATCCTGTATTTTTTTTAATCTGATGGAAACGGCATTTCTGTGCGCCAAAAGCTGTTCTGCCCCGGCCATCACTTCCACCGTTCTGCCGATATTTTGTAAACCTAATCTACTGATATTCTGGAAAGTAATCTTCTTCACAAAACTGTCCAAAGAAACTCCACTATAACTTCGGGCATAACCGTTGGTCGGCAAGGTGTGATTGCTTCCACTCGCGTAATCGCCGGCACTTTCACAGGAATAGTTTCCAATGAAAACCGAACCTGCGTTCTGAATCTTGTCGGCAAATTCTTGCGCATTTTCAATGGCCAGAATTAAGTGTTCGGGTGCATAACGGTTACTGAATTCCACACATTCTCCTATGGAATTGAAAATCACCGAAAAGCTGTTTTCAAGCGCTTTTGCTGCAATGTCAGCTCGGGGTAAAACACGCAGTTGTTCATCAACAGCAAGTTTAACTTTCTCAACAAATTCCGAAGAATCTGAAAGCAAAACAACCTGACTGTCTGGGCCATGCTCTGCTTGGGAAAGCAAATCGGAGGCAACAAAATCCGCATCCGCAGTTGAATCTGCAATCACCAGGACTTCACTCGGACCCGCCGGAAGATCGATGGCAATACCGTTTTTCTGAACAAGTTCTTTGGCTTTGGTGACAAATTGATTTCCGGGTCCGAAGATTTTATCCACTTTCGGAACCGTTTCCGTCCCGTAAGCCAATGCTGCAATGGCCTGTGCGCCACCCACTTTGAATATTTGGGTAATCCCCAGAAAATTTGCCGTGTACAAAACTGCGGGTTTGATATTGCCGTCCTTATCAGGAGGTGTACATAATACAATTTGTTTGCAGCCAGCAATCAGCGCCGGAATTCCCAGCATCAAAACTGTTGAAAACAAAGGCGCGGAACCACCAGGAATGTACAATCCAACATTTTCGATCGCAACACTTTTTCTCCAGCACTGGATTCCCGGCATTGTTTCCACAATGGTTTCGGTGAGTTGCTGGGCTTCGTGAAAAGATCTGATGTTTTTTGCGGCAACCGAAATCGCTACTTTTAACTCCTCTGAAACCTGCTTTTTTGAAGCTTCTATTTCAGCTTCGCTTACTTTCAGCTCTTCAACTACGGCTTTATCAAACTTTAAACTTAATTCTTTAAGTGCCGTATCGCCTTTCTGCTGCACCAGTTCAAGAATATTTTTGACTTTGTCTTCCAAATCTTCAGCGGG
This sequence comes from Kaistella pullorum, assembly GCF_014837035.1. Classification (GTDB taxonomy): domain Bacteria; phylum Bacteroidota; class Bacteroidia; order Flavobacteriales; family Weeksellaceae; genus Kaistella; species Kaistella rhinocerotis. The sequence continues at coordinate 817,781 of NZ_JACSPS010000002.1, forward strand.
AAAAACCGGTCTTTTACAAATTTTAGCCCAATCAGAAATTGTCGGGTTGGTTATATTTTTCATTTGGTTTTTTTTGATTTTAAAGAATCATTTTTTCTATAGGAACCACCAGGATGCCTTCAGCACCAGCTTTTTTCAGCTCATCGATGACGTACCAGAATTTATCTTCGCTGATGACAGAGTGTAAGCTGCTCCAGCCATCTTTTGCGAGCGGAAGAATGGTAGGGCTGTTCATCCCGGGAAGGATTTGGATGATTTTTTCAAGCTGGCTGTTAGGAGAATTCAGCAGGATGTACTTGTTCTCTTTCGCTTTTTGGACAGAACGGATGCGGAAAAGCAGTTTGTTTAAAATCTGCTGAGCTTCCTCGCCCAGAGTTTGGTTTGCAACCATCACGGCCTGGCTTTTTACTACTGTTTCCACTTCCTTCAATCCATTGGAAAGTAAGGTAGAGCCGCTGCTTACAATATCGCAGATTCCGTCAGCCAAACCAATACCCGGCGCAATTTCCACACTTCCGGAGATGACTTCAACAGTCGCTTCGATCCTATTTTCTTTAAAATACTTCTGAAGAATATTGGGGTAAGAAGTGGCGACTTTTTTTCCTTTGAAAAAATTTATACCCGGATAATCAATCTCTTTCGGAACTGCCAGACTTAAACGGCAAACCGAAAAATTCAGTTTTTCAACGATTGTAATCGCTTTTTCACTTTCGAGAAACACATTTTCACCGATGATGCCGATGTGTGCAACATTCTGCTCCACGTACTGCGGAATATCATCATCTCGCAGAAAAAGGATTTCAACAGGGAAATTGGTGCATTCGGTAATCAGTTTTCCGCCGCCGTTGGGGAATTTCAGGCCACACTCTTCCAAAAGAGCGACTGATTTTTGGCTGAGTCGACCACTTTTTTGGATGGCAATTTTAAGTTTACTCATTTGTTTTATTTTGAAAAAGCATGAGTAAATCGAAATCCGGAAGTAGTAAAAAAGAAAAATCCCGCCTTGATTTACTCAGGCGGGATTATATATTTGTTGATTTTACAGCATATCATAATCAGCTCGCGAGAGTGCAAGTATGAAAATGATGATGATGTAGCTGATTGAACATTCTGTTTATTTTGTGGGACAAATTTATAATTTATTTATCCGCCTGTGCAAATAAAATTGAAAGTTTTTTTCGTGAGTTGCTGTTAGCTGAGCTTTTAATGCGGCAATTTTTCGCGGAAATAGCCATAAACCCAGGTACCGGCAATCGCGCTGAGCAGCGTTACTACAATAACTGTTGCGCCTGTTCCGATCTGTGCAAACAGCGGTCCCGGGCAGGCTCCGGTGATGGCCCAACCAAAACCAAAGATGAGTCCACCGTAAATCTGGCCTTTGTTAAACTCTTTTTTATGGAAGATGATTACTTCGCCATAAATAGTTTTTATTTTGAATTTTTTAATAAAAAATATCGAGATCATCGCGACCAAAATAGCGCTTCCGATAATGCCGTACATGTGAAAAGACTGCAGCCGGAACATTTCCTGGATGCGAAACCAACTGATCACTTCCGCTTTGATGAAAACGAAGCCGAACAGGATGCCCACCACAAGATATTTCAGATTATGATACCATTGGTGCTGCAAACGGCTTTCATTCACACACATCGTATCCAGTGACCTGAGGTCCAGATCTTCCTGTGGATTTATATTTTGAGACATTTATTATTTAAAATTTAAAGTGAAAGAATGATTGGAAGTAACACGTTGGCCATTAAAAATCCGCCAATCATGAAGAAGATTGTGGCGACTAGGCTCGGAAGCTGCAGGTTCGCAATTCCCATGATGGAGTGGCCGCTGGTGCAACCTCCTGCATATCGGGTACCGAAACCGACCAGAAATCCGCCGCCGACCATCATGATCATGCCACGCAGCGTGAACAGTGATTCCCAGTTCATCAGTTGGGTAGGAACCAAATTGCTGAAATCTGTAATTCCGTAGCCGGCAAGTTCTTTTACCAGATTTGGATGAACCTCGATAGGGTTTGGATTTGAGAAAAACATCATCGTGATGATGCCGCCCAAGAAAATTCCGAAGACGAAAAATAAATTCCAGGCTTCTTTCTTCCAGTTGTATTTAAAGAACGGAATATTGGCCGGCAGACACGAGGCACAGATGTGCCGCAGCGAAGACGAAATTCCGAAAGATTTGTTCCCGAGGATTAAAAGCGCCGGGACGGTAAGACCGATCAGTGGGCCCGCGACATACCATGGCCACGGCTGCTGAAGAAATTCTAACATATTTTTTTAATTGTTTAACAGATTATTTACGTTTTGCCAGGTTTTACCGTCGGTCACGTTGCTTATGCCGTTCTGCTCCAGTATTTTTTTGGCCTGGCTGCTTCGGTTGCCGCTCCTGCAAAACACCACGGTGCTGCTCTTTCCCGCAAATTTACCCATTTGTTTAGTAATAGAATCGAGTGGAATGTTCACGGCACCTTTTACGCTTCCGGAACGGAATTCGCCGGGCGTGCGCACATCCACAAGAAAAGTTTCGCTGGTGATGGCAAAAGCAGGCTCGCTGCTGGCTGGCCCTGCGAAAATATTTTTAATGAAATTGAACATAACGGTTTAGTTAAAGGGATTTTTAAGTGTCACAGCCGTTTTCATTGAATTGGTCACAAGGCAGGCCGCTTTAGATTTTTCCAAGACTTTGAGTGCTTTTTTGCAGTCTTTTTCGGGGTCTGCAAGTACAAGTTCAGGCGTGATTTCCGCTTCAGAGATCTGGAATTTGCCTTCCACCAATTCAAGTTTGCAAATTGTATTACATGAAAAACTTTGAAAATCGAGCTTGAAATTTTCAGCGATTGCCAAAAAAGTCGAGAGATAACAGCTGCTTATGGCGGCTGCGAACAAATGTTCGGGTGACCAGATTCCGGGTTCACCTTTTGGGAATTCCGGCGGCGTGGCACATTCTATTGTTTCATTCAGTACGGGAGAGGATAAAAGTCCCTTGCGACCGTTTTTCCAGTCTGCTTTTACTTCATAATAATGCGGTTGTGACATAGTATTAATAATTTTATTTATGGTTAATGATTGATTGATTGATTTCAATTAAATTAGAGTCTCCTTGATGAGGATATAGACGCCCATCACCAAGACAAACCAGCCGAACGCGGGCTTCAGTTTCTTGCCATCGATCTTCGTTGAAAGCCAGCTCCCGATGAGTACGCCGAGTATTGCCAGACCCAGAATCTTTAAAATTAAATTCCACTCAATCACGAAATGTGAAACGGAAACACCAAAGCCGAACAGAGAATTTAGCGCGATGATGAAAAGTGAAGTTCCGATGGCATTTTTAATGTCGAGTTTCAGCAAACCAACTAATGCCGGAATAATAAGAAAACCGCCGCCAGCACCGATAAGACCGGTTACAAAGCCTACCAGCGCGCCCTGCAGCACAATTGCCGTGTTTTTTACGGGCTTATTATCAGTTTTAAAACAGTCTTCACCTTTGCATTTTTTGATCATGTTGTAAGACGCGAAAATCATCAGCACTGCAAAAAGCAGCATCAGCATGATGTCTTTGGTCAAGCTGAAATTTGCAAGTGTAAAAACCTCATCCGGAATGGCGGGAACGAAAAAAGTTCGGGTCAGAAATACGGAGATGATCGAAGGAATGCCGAAAATGAGCGCAGTCTTCATATTTACCAAACCTTTTCTGAAATAGGTAAATGAGCCCGCCACACTGGTCATTCCGACGATAAAAAGTGAATAAACCGTCGCTACTGCCGCGTCTATCCCGAAAAGATAGACCAGCACAGGAACGGTGAGTATGCTGCCACCGCCGCCGATAAGTCCTAACGAAATGCCGATGAATATTGAAGCGATGTAACCTGTTGTGTCCATAATTCTGTTTGATGCTGCAAAATTGCACCAAGCCAGAACGCTGCACAGTTACTTTGGTTACATAAGGATGATTTTGTTGCGCCCGAGCTGAAGATTACCGTTTTCCTCAAGCTGCTTAAGCAGCCTGGAGACCACTACCCTTGCGGTTCCGAGTTCATTGGCGAGCTGCTCATGGGTAATGCTGATTGTTTGACTTCCCGTAATCTCCACTTTTTTTTGTAACAGCGTAAGCAGTCTTTCGTCCACTTTCCGGAAAGCGATTGCGTTGACAATCCCGAGCAGTTCCTCAAAACGTTTATGGTAAAGCCTGAAGATATAATCAAGCCACTCAGGATGCTCTTTGATGAACAGATGCACTTTCTCCATTGGCAGGAACATGATTTCGGCATCGTCTTCCACTTCCGCTTTCACCTTACTTTTTTCATCGTGCATACCGCCCAGGAAAGACATGATGCAACTTTCGCCGGTTGTGATATAGTAGAGCAGGATTTCGCGGCCGTCTTCTTCGGTTCTCATCACTTTCAGTGTCCCTTTTGTCACAATCGGGATGGCGCGGATTGCAGAATTTTCGTCGAGGATAAGGTCGCCGGCGGTATAAGTTTTCACCACGCTGTGCTCGCGCAGTTTTGAGATGAGTTCGGGTGAAGTCTTAAATTCAATAATCTGTTCAAGTGAATCCATGCAGCAAATTTAATTATAAAAGCGCAGAAGCTTAATGAAATTACTAAGAGCCAATATTCAGAAAAATTTAAAGCCAGCATAGATAAATTTTATATATTTGATTATCAAATGTTTGCTATGCAAGACTGCCTGGAATGTGGCGAAAAGATCATCGGCCGAAGCGATAAGAAATTCTGCAACGACAGCTGCCGAAACGCCTACAACAACAAACACAATAAAGATTCGTCTAACCTGATGCGCAACATCAACAACAAGCTGCGCAAAAACCACCGCATACTTTCTGAACAGAAATTTACCGAAGGCAAAGCCAAAACTACGCGCAATAAGCTCACCTCGGAAGGCTTCGATTTCAGCTATTTCACCAGCCTTAAAATCTATAAAAACGGCGCTGAATACCGCTTCGTGTACGACATCGGCTACAAACTACTTGAGGAAGACTGGATCCTGCTGGTGCGCAAGGAGTGATTCAACTGCGGACTCAAATTCAGCGCATGAAAAACCAGTAGCTGGGTTTTTGCTTAAAAACAAAAATTAGAATCCAAAATCATCTTGCAAAATTATCGTCAAAATCCTTATTTTTGCCGCAGTTTCGGGATGTAGCGCAGCCCGGTAGCGTACTTGCATGGGGTGCAAGGGGTCGCTGGTTCGAATCCAGTCATCCCGACAAAACAAAAAAAGAGCAGTTTCTACAAACTGCTCTTTTTGTTTTTTCGAGATCTTAGATTTTATTCTGTTTCTTCGATGAGACGTATTTTATCTTCAAAAATCTCAATTTTCTTGTCGCGGTAAAGTCCACCGATTGCTTTCTTGAAATTTTTCTTGCTCATCTGCAGCTCATCCTTTATTTCGTCCGGTTCAGACTTATCCGAAAGATACAGCACGCCGTAGTTTTCTTTCAGTTTCTGCAAAATGATCTGCTGGAACTCATCGATATTCTCATAACCTTGCGGCTGCAGCGACACATCGATTTTTCCGTCCTCGCGAATGGTTTTTATATAACCGGTTTCCTCCGAAAGCGGGAACAGTTTTTTGTAAACGTCGGAAGCATACACCAGGCCAATGTATTTTTTATTAATGACAACATTCCAACCCAGTTCGCTTTCACCCATGATGATCAGATTCACTTTATCGCCTACGCGAAAGGGCAGATCTTCATAAGTCGGGTTGCGTTTGAACGTTGTTGTACCAGTGATTAGTCCTAAAGTTTCGTCCACGAAAACATGAACAAGATATCGTCTTCCTTCAATGATCTTTTGCTTCTGCTGCTTATACGGAACAAATAAATCTTTGATGATTCCCCAATCCATAAATGCGCCGCTAGGTAGGCTCTGCACGCAGGACATCACCGCAAATTCGCCCACTTCGGCATTCGGTTTTTCTGTCGTAGCTTTCAGTTTATCATCATCCTGATACACAAATACCTCCATTTCATCGCCAATTTCGGCACTTTCGGAAGCGAAAATTTTAGGAAGAAATGCGCGTTCGCCGTTTTCGTCTTCAAGAAAAAGTCCGGAATAGTTTTTTTCTGCGATTTTTAGAATTTGAGTTTTACCTGGAATCATATAGGATAGTAATAAAGATGCGCAAAGGTATGAAATCTAAAGGAACAGAAATTGTAGAATCACGGCATGCCTTCCTCCGTAATCCGAAAATATTTTTACAAACCTGAGCTCGAAATTCTGCGCATCATCTATGTTTCGGGCGCAGTGTACGATTATTTGGATGTTCCGCAGGAAGTTTTCGAGGAATTCCGGGCTGCGTTTTCAAAAGGTACCTATTTAAATAAAATCATTAAACCAAAATACCGCTATGAAAAACGGGATGATATCAATTTTTAAAAACAATAAAGAGAAGCCGAAACTTCTCTTTATTTTTTGCCTATACGACAGCCAAATCTGTCCCTACTTGGCTCCTTTCACTTTTTACTTTGTTCTTACATATGCAACGCAATCTTACCCGTTGCGTCCAGCGCCGCTTCCTTAATAGCTTCTGCGAATGTTGGGTGTGCGTGAGACATGCGCGAGATATCTTCCGCTGAAGCGCGGAACTCCATTGCTGTAACCGCAGCAGCGATCATATCTGCTGCTCTTGCGCCAATCATGTGAACGCCTAAGACCTCATCGGTTTTTTCGTCTGCAATGATTTTGATGAAACCTTCGATATCACCTGAGGCACGGCTTCTGCCAAGCGCTCTCATAGGGAAATTACCGACTTTTATTGCAACACCTTCTTCTTTCAGTTGCTCTTCGGTTTTACCTACGGCCGCAACTTCTGGCCATGTATAAACCACGCCCGGAATCAGGTTGTAATTGATGTGCGGTTTTTGTCCGGCAAGCTGCTCAGCTACCAAAACGCCTTCTTCAGAAGCTTTGTGCGCCAGCATTGCTCCGGCTACTACATCACCGATCGCATAGATATTCGAAACATTGGTTTGAAGATGTGCATTTGTCTTCACTCTGCCTCTCTCATCAAGGTCCACACCTGCTTTTTCAAGCCCAAGACCTTCTGTATAAGGTTTTCTTCCAACAGAAACCAAAACATAATCACCTTCTACAACTACTTCAGCACCTTTTTTGTCCTTTGCGGTAACTTTCACCGAATCTCCGTTTCTTTCAACAGCCTGAACTGCGGTTGAAAGCATGAATTTGATACCCTGCTTTCTCAGAACTTTATTAAGCTCTTTTGATAGTGCACCGTCCATCGTTGGGATGATTTTATCCATAAACTCAACCACGGTAACCTCTGAACCAAGTCTTTTATACACAGAACCAAGTTCCAATCCAATCACTCCACCTCCGATCACAACAAGATGTTTCGGAATTTCTTTAAGCTCCAATGCTTCGGTTGAGGTGATCACACGCTCTTTATCCAGGCTGATGAAGGGCAACGAACTTGGTTTCGAGCCGGTTGCGATAATGATATATTTTGAATCGATGATTTCCGATGAACCGTCCTTTTTAGTTACTTTAACCTGCGTAGAAGATTCAAAACTACCTACACCTTCAAAAACGGTGATCTTATTTTTGTCCATCAGGAACTGGATTCCTTTAGTCGTTTGGTCCACCACTTCGTTCTTACGCGCGATCATACGGGCAAGGTCGGCTTTCGGCTCATCGATGATGATACCGTGGCTGGCAAAATTATGTTTGGCATTCTCGAAATGTTCCGAACTGTCCAGCAAAGCTTTTGACGGGATACAGCCCACGTTCAGACAGGTACCGCCCATCGTTGGATATTTCTCAATAATTGCGGTCTTCAAACCCAGTTGCGCACAGCGTATTGCAGCAACATATCCTCCAGGTCCTGAACCGATAACGGTAACATCGAATTGACTCATTGTTATTTTTATTTGTATTTAAACGTTAGCTTTAAGTGTCGCGAATTTACGAAAATTTTGCCTTTGGCTTTAGCCTTTAGTACTTTAAATATATTTAATGACAGGCCGCAAAACACCAGACTTTTAGAACAACATTGAAGTGCTGTATTTAATTAAAATTCGGTACGCCCATTTCTTTAAACTTAATTTTTAAATACATTTGTTGAAATAAATCTTCCCGCATGCAAAATATTTTCGATGCCTCCACTGCGCAGTATTACATCGCGAGAATCAACAAACTTACACCGGAAAGCAGCCCAAATTGGGGCCAGATGACCGTAGATCAAATGTTGGCGCACCTTAACGTGGCTTATGAGCTGGCATTCGAACCTCAAAAGTTTAAGAAAATGGGCGGCATTGCGAAGTTTATCATGAAGAATTTCGTAAAAGCGAAGGTAGTAGGTGAAAAATCTTACCCGCATAACGGTCCTACCAGCCCACTTTTCAAAATTGCCGGCGAAAAAGATTTCGAGGCTGAAAAGAAAAGACTCATCGGTTACATCCAAAAAACACAGCAACTGGGCCGCGAGGCTTTTGACGGTAAAGAAAACCATTCATTTGGCGAACTTACCGCGCAGGAATGGAATAATATGTTCGCCAAACATTTAAACCATCATCTTCAGCAATTTGGCGTTTAAAAAGTACAACCCTAAAAAACTACAACCTATGTTAAGAAAAATTGCAGCCGTTATCGCAGGCATCATTGTCACTGCAGTAGTACTGGGAATTGTACAGTGGCTCGGTCGGCAGGCCTACCCGCCGCCAATGGGCGCTGATCTCAACGATACAGAATCTTTGAAAAACTATGTGGAGACCGCGCCGTTCATGGCGTTGTTCTTCGTCATTTTATCCTACGCCGCCGGCGCGTTCTGCGGTGGCTTCACAGCAACTAAAATTGCGCGCGACAGCAGTCGTGCACCCGCATTTATCATCGGTGCGCTCTTCGCACTTATTTCAATCTACATGATGCTTACGCTGCCCACACCATTTTGGTTCTGGGTTCTGGGCCTTGCGTCCTGGGGGCTCGTAATGGCCGGCCGATCGTTGGCACGAAGCACCACTTCACTTCAAAAAAACTAAAAAAATGGCACAAATTAACGCCTATTTGACATTCGACGGTAACTGCGAAGATGCATTTCTATTCTACAAATCCGTTTTTGCCGGTGAGTTCGGCCAATTTTCACGCTTCGGCGATATGCCCGCGCAGGACGGTCAGCAGATGCCCGAAGAACTCAGAAACAGAATCATGCACGTCTCGCTTCCAATTTCGCAGGAAACCCTTTTGATGGGTTCTGACACCAATGCGGACCCGAACGGCGATTTTACACCAGGAAACAATTTTTCGCTTTCCATAAACACAGATTCGCGCGAAGAAGCAGAGCGCATTTTCTACGGGCTGGCCGAAGGTGGCAACATTACAATGCCGCTCGCTGACACCTTTTGGGGCGCGTACTTCGGCATGTGGACGGATAAATTCGGCATCAAGTGGATGGTCAATTATGACGAACCCGCAACTTCGAAACACATTTAAATTTCGATTGAGGAGCTACCAAATTTTAGCTTCTTCCGAAAAGCATACCCGCTTTCCGCTATATCCCGCCTCGGCGGCGATGCCGCTTCAATCGGGGCTAAAAGTTAGGGACGAGCACCTTTCCCCAGGATTAATTTAGAATAACAAAAGCCGGAAAATTTCCGGCTTTGCTTTTCATATTTTAAAGACATTCTTAAACGGCAGGATTCTCTAAAACCACCGCATATCCCTGCCCTACACCCACACACATCGTGGCTAAAGCATAGCGCTTTCCGGTTTTGGAAAGCTCCAGCGCTGCCGAATAAGTGATACGCGTACCACTCATACCAAGCGGATGACCCAATGCAATGGCGCCACCATTCACATTTACACGTGGATCATCGTCGGCAATTCCAAGTTCCATCAGGCAGGCGATACTTTGCGCAGCAAAAGCTTCGTTCAGTTCGATGATATCAATCTCGTCCAAAGTCAGCCCTGCGCGTTTCAGCGCCAGTTTGCTCGCTTCCACCGGCCCGATTCCCATGATGCCGGGTTCAGTTCCGGTCACTGCAGATGCGACAATTTTAGCCAGGGGCTTTAAGGAATATTTATTTATTGCTTCACCAGACGCGACAATCACTGCGGCCGCACCGTCATTCAAACCCGAAGCATTACCCGCCGTCACCGTACCGTTTTCTCTTAAAAACGCGCCCCGCAGATTACCTAAAATTTCCATATTCGACGCCGGTTTCAGAAACTCATCTTTTTCAAAAAAGACCGTTTCTTTTCGGCCTTTCGGGACCGCCACCGCGGATATTTCTTCCGCCAACCTTCCTTTATTCTGCGCTTCTGCAGCTTTCAGCTGAGAGTTCAGCGCGAAAGCATCCTGTCTTTCTCGGCTTATTTCGTATTTCTGGGCAAGGTTTTCAGCCGTTTTACCCATGGCTTCGGTGCCGTACATATCTTCCATCTTAGGATTGATAAAACGCCAGCCAAAACTTGAGTCGTACATTTTCTGGTCAGTCGCAAAAGCGTTTTCTGCTTTTGAAATCACGTAAGGCGCCCGGGACATTCCTTCCACACCACCCGCAATGAAAAGGTCACCATCCCCAGATTTTACAGCTCTCGCGGCGTGCACTATCGCACTCATGCCTGAAGCGCAAAGGCGGTTTACGGTTTCACCTGGAACGCTCACCGGTAGGCCAGCAAGCAACAAAGCCATTCTGGCAACATTTCGGTTGTCTTCACCTGCCTGGTTTGCGCAGCCGATGATGACGTCATCCACTTTATCAAAAGGAAAATCCGGATTTTTATCGATCAGATTTTTGATGACATTTGCCATGAGGTCATCCGTGCGGAGGGGTGAAAGGCTTCCTTTAAAATTTCCGATGGCCGAGCGTGTGCCGGATATGATGTATGCGTCTTCCATTATTAAATTTAAGTTTGTCGCGTAAAATTAAAATAAAAAGGCTTCCGCGGGAAGCCTTTAATCAAAAGTTATTTGATGAAATCAAGCAGTGGCTGGATAAAACGGCCAAAAACTTCGATATGTGGCGAATGCCCTACGTTTTCAAGCTCTACAAGCTTTGAACCTTTAATTTTTTGATGTGTTTGCTTGCCGAGATTCTGATACTGGCCCATCAAGGGCTGAATTTCTTTAGGCGCATTATTTTTTCCGATCGCCGTTCTGTCGCGGGTTCCGATTATAAGAAGAGTCGGGCTGGTAATTTTTTCAAAATCCTGCACCACAGGCTGCGTATAGATCATATCGGTTGTGAGCGCCGCATTCCATACTGTTATTGGAAAATCTTGGTGGATTGTCCAGCCCGCAAGTAAATTCAGCCACTTGTCATATTCCGGCTTCCATTTGCCGTCATAGTAATATTTTAGCTGATAATCCCTGTAAGAATCGTAAGTGTTTTTGAGCTCGGAAGTATAGAGTTTGTCGATGTTTTGGTAAGGAGAAAAATCCCGATAGTCTTCGAGGCCGATCGGATTCACAAGCACCAATTTATCAATATTCTCCGGATACATCACAGCCATTTTGGTGGCGAGCATTCCGCCCATCGAGTGTCCCAGAAGCGCAAACCGGTCAATTTTCAGCGAGTCAAGGATTGATTTCGTGTTTTCAGCTAACTGTTGGAAGCTGTATTGAAACTGAAGCGGTTTCGAAGACTTTCCAAAGCCAATCTGATCGGGCATGATCACGCGGAAACCTTCCTGCTGCAGGCGGATTGCGGTTTCTTCAAAGTAGTAGCCGTTAAAATTCTTACCGTGGAGCAGCACGATGGTTTTTCCGTTTGGTTTGGCAGGCAACACATCCATATAGGCCATTTTAAGTTTTTGCTGTTGATTTACAATACGCTTAAAATGAACCGAAAACGGATATTGTACCGTCGAAAGCTCAGCATCAAGTGGCTGAAGTTTACTAACGTCCTGCGCATAGACAGTTACATAAAAAAGAAGCGCAAGAAGCGTAAAAAATTTAAAATTCTGAATTTTCATATCCCACCAATTTACGAAAATCTATCGAGGCCCAAACGCTCTTCGTTTTAAAAGGAAGATGACGCTGCTGACCGCAATTATAAGTGCTGCCACAAGTGCTGCAGCATAAACGGTATAATTTATATCCTGATTTGAGACGGCGATTGCCACCAATGCCCAAACCGCGACCAACGCGAAAGCCAAAGCTCTTTTTTGCCAGGTCATGAATAGGTGAACAGCGACCGCAACTGTGATCATTATGACCGTCCATGCCTCTTCTGACAATCCGAAACCTTCCCAACCAATCTTCTGTAGCCACGACGCGGCCGCGGCGATCAATGCAACGCTGAGCCAACCTGCATAGATCTGGAACGGGATATTGATAAACCATTTTTCGGCACTTCCGCGGTAATATTTTAAAGCCTCAAGAACAATTACCATTAATGAAATGAATGCTGCGGCGAGTACAAGTACCGAAAGCCCCGTGTAGCCAAAAAGCCAGGTGACAATCCAGAGACAATTGGCGATACAGGAAACCACAAACCACCAGCCCATTCGGGTCACGAAGGTCTCACCTCCATTTTTTTCAGGTTTGAAGAGGCTTCTTCCGGTGTAGATCACGAACGCGAACAGTAAAATATAGATCAGGCCCCAAATTGAAAATGCATAGCCCGCGGGCGTGAACAGATTGTGGTATTCATCGGAAACATTGCCGATGGTTTTTCCGTTGAAAACCCCAGTATTACTTAAATAATTAAATAAAATGGTGAAAACTAACGCAATACCGTTAGCAATTTGTAATGTTCTGGTCATAGTGCTGGAATTTAACCATCACTGAAGTAAAAATCATTCCAAATTTTATCGGTATTTGTCCCACCAGCGCGGATAAACACGCGTATCCTCCTGCCAAATTACTTTCCCGCCTATTTCAGGTGTGATGATGCGTAGTTTTTCGGTGTTAAGTTCCATGATTTTATCTAATGGCTCCGTCCACGGGTGAGACGCCAATGCAAATTTGGAATTATGGACAGGGATCATGCGTTTCGCGTTGAGATCTTTCATCGCCTGAATATTTTCGCCGGGCAGGAAGTGGATATATCGCCAATCGCGGTTGTATTGGCCGTTTTCCAGGATTGCGAGATCAAAAGTACCGTACTTCAGGCCAATTTTTTTAAAGTGATCGTCATAGCCGCTGTCGCCACCGATGTAAATTGTTTGGGAAGGAGACTCTAACACAAAACTTGCCCAAATTGCCTTGTCGCGCCGCAGACCGCGCCCGGAAAAATGCCGCGCAGCTTCACAATAGATTTTGAAACCATTTTGCAAATCGGCACTTTCACCCCAATCGAGCTCGGTCATTATGTTCGTGTCATAACCCCAACTTTCCAGATGTTCACCGGTTCCGAGACCTGTGATGACGTGCTTTACTTTCGGTTTCAGTTCTTTTACCGTTTCAAAATCGAGATGATCCCAATGATCGTGCGTGATAATCAGGTAATCAAGCTCGGGGATATCCGCTGCTGAATAAATATCGCTGCCCGCAAATGCTTTTGTGGTAAATGAAACCGGCGAAGCGTTGCCGCTGAAAACAGGATCCACAAGAATTTTCTTACCGTCAAGCTGGATGTAATAAGACGAATGACCCATCCAGATAAAGACATTCTCATCGGGGCGAAGTGTATTCAGGTCGGTCTTTTTGAATTTGAATGGTTTGGACGGGCGCGTATTTTCTTTTTTGCCGAACAAAAGCCGAAACATCACTTCGGACATCGACGTATCTTCTGCAAACTGTGGTGTTTTATTAAGATTATCAAACCGGCCGTTTTTGTAATGAGGGGATTTCAGGATTCTTTCCAAACGTGCTCCCGAAGGGTGTTTTCCAAACTGCGACTGCGCGAGGAACAGTAAAGTGCCGGCCGTAAGCAGCATAAGGACGGCAATTATAAATACGATCATCTTCGGAAATCTCATTTTTGTTTAAAATAAAAAAAGCGGTTGCAAAATGCGGGCAAATTTACTTTAAAATAAGATACTGAATAAAGTCAGTTACAGATTGCAAGAAATGTTCACATATTTTGACTAATTTTAATAGACTTAAAAAACCAATATTATGCACGATAATATAGTTGTAAAACAAAAAATGGAGGCTCCGGTAGACAAGGTGTGGGCCGCGCTTACTGACAAAGACCAGATGAAGGAATGGTATTTCGACATCCCTGATTTTGAACTGGCTGAGCATGGCGAATTTAATTTTTTCGAGCCTGGTGATGGGAAGAAATTTCATCACCACGGCGAAATCCTGGAAGTGATTCCGAACGAAAAACTGAAACACACGTGGAGTTATCCGGAATTTTCTAAAGAAAAAACCATCGTTAAATGGCGTCTGGAGCAAGATGGGGACGGAACTCTCGTCACGCTGATGCATAAAGGCCTTGAAAACTTAAACCATCTTGGCAGTGATTTTCGCCGCGAAAGTTTTGAGGAAGGCTGGAACGAAATTGTAGGTACGGACCTGAAAGAATTTGTGGAGAAAAAGTAAGCGGATATTTCCTCTTTTTTTCAAAGTGAGAACTCTCAAAAGGTGTAGGTTCCGTGTTTGTAGCCCCGATGGAGCGGCCTGTCTGAGCTCTCCTGCTACCTGAAAAGGTGGCAGGAAGCGAGTAGCGACAGCGGGTACCCTTTGCGGAAACTGCGGAAACTGTGTTGCTCTTTAAAATTTAGATTCGCGGTGCGGCATCGCGCGCCTGAACTTTCTTGAAGGTGTATGTGCTCATCATGATGCTGAATTCATACAGCAAAAGCAGTGGCAATGCAGCCATCATCATACTCAGCACATCCGCCGGCGTGATGATTGCGGCCACCACCATGATCAAAACAATAGCATGGCGCCGGTAAGTACGCATGAAAACAGGTGTGAGGATGCCGATGGACGTGAGGAAATACACGATGACCGGGAAGAGAAAAACGACGCCCATCCCGAGCACGACCTGCAGGAAAAGTGCTGTATAATCACTCAGGTCAAATAACTGCGTGATTGATTCGGAAATACTGAAGAGTAAACCAAAGTTAATGGCGAAAGGCAGGATCAGAAAATAGCCGCAGAGAATACCGACCAAAAACAATATCCACACAAAATTGATCAGGAAAACCGAATTTTTTCTTTCATTCGGGTGCAGCGCCGGCGAAATGAAACGCCACAATTCCCAGATTATGTAAGGGAATGCCGCGACGAGACCACCAAAAATAGACACAGACATCATTACATTGAACTGCTGAAAGAGCTTTTTCTGCTGAACCGCAAAATGGTCGGGCAAAATGATGCTGTCATGACCTAAAAGTTCGCGCGAGAAGTGATTCACGACCCGAAAAGTAAAAAAATCGTTGCGCGTGGGCCCAAAGAAAATATGATCCATGATCCAGTTCACGTTCATACCAACGATTATTGCACCCAAGACAATCGCGATGAGCGAGCGGATGAGGTGGCCGCGCAGTTCGCCGATATGGCCCCAGAATGACATTTCTTTCTTTACGCTCACGGAAAAATTATTTTTGAGATGATTTCATTTAATACAGCTGCTGAAAAGCGCTGCGAAATTACTGAATTATCTGCAAAATCAGATGTTGCACGGGAAGAGGTTTTTGGCAGAGAGTTACGCAATACCTTCATCTAAAAGTTTGTGGATATCGATGATGCCGTAATATTTTCCGTGTTCGGTAACAATCAGCTGGCCGATATTGTTGCTTTTCAGGATCTGCATCGCTTCTTTTGCGAGCGCGTTTTTGTCCACCGCTTTCGGATTTTTACTCATGATGTCTCCCGCACGTACTTTTGAAAGATTCTGCTGACTCAGCAACATCCTGCGAAGATCACCGTCTGTGATTACGCCTAAAATTTCATCATGCTCAGCCACGACGGTAACCCCATGCGTGGAGCTGCTGATGGAGATTATTATTTCCCGAATGCCGACATCGGCTGCGACCTGAGGTTTTTGGATGGATAAAAACTGCTCCACTGTAGCCGTAAGATTTTTCCCAAGTGCACCACCGGGATGAAACTTTGCGAAATCGCTTTCTTTAAAGCCGTTGATTTCCATCAGACACACCGCAAGCGCGTCTCCGAGCGCCATCTGAACTGTAGTGGAACTTGTAGGAGCGAGTTTTATAGGACACGCTTCTTTTTCCACGGAAGTGTCCAGCACAACATCTGAGGCTTCTGCCAGTTTAGAATGTAAATTTCCGGTCATCCCGATCAATGCTGAGGAATACTGTTTCAGAAAAGTCAGTAGGTTTACGATCTCCGGTGAGTTGCCTGAATTCGATATACACAGCACCACATCATTTTTCTGGATGACGCCTAAATCCCCGTGCAGCGCTTCGGATGCATGCAGAAACTGCGCCGGTGTGCCGGTAGAATTCAGCGTTGCCACTATTTTGTTGGCGACATGTGCCGATTTTCCGATGCCCACGATGATTAGTTTGCCATTGCTCCCGTTGATTGTTTCAATGGCTCTAAGGAAGCTCTCTCCCAGTCGGTTTTTTAGACTTTGAAGTTCGATAATTTCGGTCTCAAGTGCTTTACGGGCAAGATTTAGAATAGACTCGTCGTTCATATTTAAAATTTAAAATCAGGTGCCGCGGAAAACTTAATTTTCGCTGCCGGGCACCGATTTTTTTTATTCTGATTATTATTTTTTAACTTTGAGTAATATGCAAATTTAGCAAACTAATTCATTCCGTCTGTCAGTGATGAAAAGGAGAATTAAAATGAAAAAATGCATAAAATACCTTGAGACAAATGAAAAACAATACCGCCGATATACAGCAACAACTTAAGAAGTATTTCGGTTTTTCAACCTTCAAAGGACAGCAGCAGGAAATCATCAAGAGTCTTCTCGAAGGCAACGACATATTTGTATTGATGCCAACCGGCGGCGGAAAATCGCTGTGCTATCAACTGCCGGCACTTATTTCGGAAGGAACTGCGATTGTGGTTTCGCCTTTGATCGCTCTGATGAAAAATCAGGTTGACGCCGTGAATGGGCTTTCTTCAGACGAAGGCGTGGCGCACGTGTTAAATTCGTCACTTAATAAAACCCAGATCAAGCAGGTTTTTGACGACATTCGTCGTGGAAGGACGAAGCTACTTTATGTGGCGCCGGAATCATTAATAAAAGAAGATTATCTGGAGTTTTTGCGCGAAGTGAAAATCTCGTTTGTAGCGATAGACGAAGCACACTGCATCTCGGAATGGGGACATGATTTCCGTCCGGAATACCGGAATCTAAAACTCATCATAGACAAAATTGCCGATGTACCTGTGATTGCGCTTACAGCTACCGCGACACCAAAAGTACAGGATGACATCCAGAAAACACTTGGCATGACGAACGCGCTGGTGTTCAAGGAAAGTTTTAATCGCCCAAACCTGTTTTATGAAGTACGACCTAAAGTAGATATTGACCGCGAGATCGTAAAATTCATCAACCGCTACAAAGGAAAATCCGGAATTGTATACTGTCTGAGCCGCCGCAAAGTGGAGGAACTTGCGCAACTCTTACAGGTCAACGGTATCAATGCACTACCCTACCACGCCGGTCTGGACCAAAAGACACGCGTGCTGAACCAGGATAAGTTTCTGATGGAAGAAGCCGACGTCATTGTGGCCACAATAGCCTTCGGAATGGGTATCGACAAACCTGATGTGCGTTTTGTGATTCATTATGACATCCCAAAATCGCTTGAAAGCTATTATCAGGAAACCGGACGCGCAGGCCGCGATGGTGGCGAAGGTTACTGTCTGGCATTTTATGACCCGAAAGATATTGAAAAACTTGAGAAATTTTTGGCTCAAAAACCCGTTTCGGAACGCGAAATCGGCCTACAGCTTCTGAATGAAGTGGTAGGTTACGCCGAAACTTCGATGAGCAGACGGCAGTACATCCTCTATTATTTCGGCGAACAGTTCGATCCGGTGAACGGTGCGGGCGCGCAGATGTGTGATAATTTCGCGAATCCCCCGGTTCTTAAAGATGCTACAAAAGAATTGAAACAGGTTTTGAGCCTTGTGAAAGACCTGGAAGAAAAATTTAAAACTAAAGATCTTATCTCTGTCATTGCAGGCAAAGAAAACTCCGTGACAAAATCTTATAAGCTTGAATTGCGGAAAGAGTTCGGTTTCGGCAAGGAACACGCGGAGAATTTCTGGAAAACGATCATCCGTCAGGCTACGGTGCAAAATTATCTGCAAAAGGACATCGAAACTTATGGTGTCTTAAAAATCACAGAAAAAGGTCAGAAAATAATTAACGGAAAAGATAAAACACCGTTCCTGATTGCCGAAGACCGCCAGTACGACCTCGCACAGACAAAAGCAGATTCTGAACAGTCTCAGCAGGGCAGCAGCATGGATGAAGTGCTTTTTTCCAATTTAAAGGAATTACGGGCAAGCGTCGGGAAGAAACACGGCGTTCCACCATACACTGTTTTCATGGATCCAAGTTTGGAGGACATGACGGTTCAATACCCTACTACTATTGAGGAAATGGCGAAAATATATGGTGTTGGCGAAGGCAAGGCCAAACGTTATGGAAAGGAATTCGTAGAGTACATAAGGAAGTACGTGGAAGAAAACGGCATCGAACGTAATGAAGATATGGTGATCAAGCAGGTGGCTAACAAATCTTCGCATAAAGTTTTCATCATACAAAGCACGGACAAGAAAATCGACCTGGAAGACATAGCAAAAGCAAAAAACCTTTCGATGGAAGATTTGCTGAAAGAAATGGAACGTATTGTTTATCAGGGTACTAAACTTAATATTGATTATTACATCGACGAGAATTTCGACGAAGACATTGTAGAAGGCTTCATGGAATTCATGAGTGAAAGCGAAAGTGACAGTATGAAGGTTCTACTGGCAGAATTTGGCGACGATCTAAGTGACGAGGAGGTAAGAATGCTTAGGATTAAATTTATTTCGGATGTAGCTAACTGATTCGTTTGACACAAAATAGCACAAAGATGGAAAACAACATGGAAACTTTAAAAACAGAAATCGCTGACTGGCTAAAATCACTTGAAGACGAATCTGTATTGCTGGAGATTTTAAGGATTAAAAACCGGATGGAAGTTCCGCAGGTGGCCGAAGAAACGACTGCGTATCCTGTAAAAGATGATTTTGATGAAAGGTTTGCGAACGGTATACCTGCAGAAGAAATGAGTAGAAGAACGCACGCCTATATCGAAAGTCTGCCCTTGAAAAAATGACTATTGTTTACCACGCTAGATTTGAAGCCCAAATTCACAATCTAATTGACATCTTGATTAATAAGGGCCTTGCCGTTGAAGAGGATTCGATTAAGTATGCTGAATAGATCTATGATTATATTGAAAACAATATTGGTCTGAAAAATGTCGGAAAAAGCAGTGGTAAATTAAAACACTCCGGCCATCATTATATAAAATACAAAGCCAACCAGCGCACGACCTGGTATTCTTTTACCGGAAAGCCGACCGCGTCCCCGTTAATCACATTCTCAACAACCATTCGCAGGAATATCCTGAACTTTTGTAGCTGCACGCAACACATTTTGAAAGTTTCTGCATAAACTTCATGAGCAAAACCTCAATAATTTTCATCCTTCCCGACCTTGAAACCGGCGGCGCTGAGCGCGTAATTACCACGATCGCGAATCATCTTCCGCGCGAACTCTTTGAACCAAAAATCCTGCTTATGAGGAAAGCAGGTGGCTATCTGAAACATTTGAAGGAAGACGTGGAAATCATCGACATCAAAACACAGAAAATGCGGTTTGCCTTAAAACCCATTCTGCTTGAAATCATACGCCGGAAACCGGACATCGTATTTTCCGGATATGGTGAAATAAACGCATACATCTCCCTGTTCATCCCGCTTTTTCCGAAAACTAAATTTATTGCGCGCGAAACAAACGTAGTTTCGGAACACGTAAAACGTCCGGAAATCCGGTTCTTTTACCGCTTTTATAATAATTTTCACCGCATCATTGCACAAAGCGATGATATGAAAACTGACCTCATCGAAAATTTAAGGATTGACGAGCATAAAATCGTCAAAATAAATAATCCGGTCGATTTTGATTTCATTAGAAGCCAAACGGAAAATGCGAAGAAATGCGAAAGTTTTAAACCCGATTTTAAAAATGTGGTGGCAATAGGCAATCTTTCTGCTAGAAAGGGTTTTGATAATTTGCTGAAAGTATTTTCACACCTTAAAAACGAAAAAATTCTATTGCATATCGTAGGAAATGGTCGCGATTATGCGTTGCTCCAGCACTTGAGGAGGCACCATGGCTTAGATAATGTCATTTTCCACGGGCAGCATGAAAACCCTTACCGCTTTCTTCTTTTCGCGGATCTTTTCGTGCTGTCTTCACGCTACGAAGGTTTTCCGAATGCACTTCTCGAAGCCGGCGCATGCGGCACATACGCGTTGGCAAATAACTGTCCGGGTGGGATTTCGGAAATTATCGAGCATCAAATCAACGGGGAAATACTTGACATCAACCAGCATGAGATTTTTGCAGGCCGAATCCGGGAACTTGTAAATCTGGAATTTGACCGCGAAACCATGCGCCAATCCATTGCAACACGATTTTCGAAGGATTTTATTATGTCTAAATACGAAAATTTAATATTAAATATAATAAAATAATCGTCACTGATTTTTCATTTTTGCAAACTTTTAGCTCTCTTTGAAAAATTAATTTATTAGTTATCAACGTTATAACAATTAAAATTTGTAAACTTTTTGCCTTGTGGAAATAATGTTCTACTTTTATTTAATTAATAAAGATAGATTTATGGATACACTGGAACTCGAGCACAAAGGCACAATTTATAGTTACGCGGATGCGTATGAATCAACATTACAGTACTTTAACGGCGATGATTTAGCTGCAAAAGTTTGGGTCAGCAAGTATGCGCTCAAAGATTCCGACGGCAACATTTACGAACGCACACCGGATGATATGCACCGAAGAATTGCGTCAGAGATCGCAAGAATTGAAGCCAATTATCCCAATGCTTTACCTGAAAATGAAGTTTTTGACCTGATTAAAAATTTTAAATACATCATCCCTCAAGGAAGCCCAATGACCGGAATCGGAAACGATTTCCAGATTGCTTCGCTGTCCAACTGTTTCGTGATCGGCAACGGCACGCAAAGCGACTCTTACGGCAGTATCATGAAAATTGATCAGGAGCAGGTGCAACTGATGAAAAGACGCGGCGGTGTGGGCCACGACCTGTCGCACATCCGCCCGAAAGGTTCCGCAGTGAAAAATTCGGCACTTACTTCTACGGGCTTGGTGCCATTCATGGAAAGATATTCTAACTCCACACGCGAAGTAGCCCAGGATGGCCGACGCGGCGCACTGATGCTTTCGGTTTCGATTAATCACCCCGATTCTGAAGATTTCGTGAATGCTAAACTTGAGCAGGGAAAGATTACGGGCGCCAATATTTCTGTGAGGATTGATGATGAGTTCATGAACGCGGTGGTAGCCAAGGAAAATTACATTCAGAAATACCCAATACACAGCCAAAATCCGAAGTTCGAAAAGGAAGTGAAAGCGACCGAGCTTTGGGATAAGATCATCCACAACGCCTGGAAATCTGCGGAACCCGGGATTCTTTTCTGGGACACGATCATCCGAGAGTCTTTGCCGGATTGCTATGCAGATCTGGGTTACGAAACGGTTTCCACGAATCCATGTGGTGAAATTCCGCTTTGCCCGTATGATTCGTGCAGACTTCTTGCGGTGAACCTGTTCTCGTATGTAGAAAATCCGTTTACCAAAAAAGCAAAATTCAATTTCGAACTTTTCAAAAAGCACGTCGGTTATGCACAAAGGATGATGGACGATATCATCGATCTTGAGATTGAAAAAATTGATGCGATTTTAGAAAAAATCGAGTCAGATCCGGAAGGCGACGAGATTAAGGCAACCGAAAGAAATCTTTGGATCAGCATCCGCAAAAAGACGATCGAAGGCCGCCGAACAGGTGTTGGGATTACCGCAGAAGGTGATATGCTGGCGGCTTTGAACATACAATACGGCAGCAAAGAAGGGAACGAATTTTCAACTTTAGTCCATAAGACATTGGCGCTGGCAGCCTACCGTTCGTCCGTTGAAATGGCAAGAGAACGCGGCGCATTCGCGATTTATGATGAGAAACGCGAGAAAAACAATCCTTTTGTTCAAAGAATTAAAGATGCAGATCCGGAATTGTTTGAAGACCTTCAAAAATTCGGCAGAAGGAATATCGCGTTGCTTACTATTGCGCCTACGGGCAGCACTTCGCTGATGTCTCAAACGACTTCCGGCATCGAACCGGTTTTCCTGCCTGTCTACAAACGTCGCCGCAAAGTGAATCCGAACGACCAGGAAGTCCGTGTAGATTTCGTAGATGAAGTTGGCGATCACTGGGAAGAATACATCGTTTTTCACCACCGTTTCAAGCAGTGGATGGAGGTGAACGGTATCGATACCGAGCGCAATTATACCCAGGAAGAAATCAACAAAATCATCGAGCAGTCGCCGTATTATAAGGCTACTTCGAATGACGTTGATTGGCTCAGCAAGGTGGAAATGCAGGGTGCAATCCAAAAATGGGTAGATCATTCTATTTCCGTAACGATCAACATCCCGAATGATGCAACAGAAGAACTGGTGAATCAGCTTTACATCAAGGCTTGGGAAGTGGGCTGCAAAGGCGTGACAGTTTACCGCGACGGTTCGCGTTCCGGCGTTTTGATTTCGAACGACGAAAAGAAAGAAGAATCTCCGGCCAGCACTGCATTTCCGAAAAAAAGACCTCAGATCCTGGAAACCGACATTGTGCGTTTCCAAAACAATAAAGACAAATGGATTGCCTTCATCGGTCTGATCGATAAAAAACCGTACGAAATCTTCACCGGACTGGCCGATGATGAAGAAGGTATCGCGCTGCCACGCTGGGTAAATGACGGGGTCATCATTAAAAACCGCGACGAAAACGGCAAATCACGCTACGATTTCCAGTTTAAGAATCTTCGTGGCTATAAAACTACAATTGAAGGGCTTTCGCATAAGTTTAATCCTGAATTCTGGAATTACGCCAAACTGATTTCGGGCACCTTGAGACACGGAATGCCGATTGAAAACGTAGTGGAACTGATCAACCGTCTCGAACTCGATTCCGAATCGATCAATAACTGGAAAGCTGGTGTAGCACGCGCCCTGAAGCGGTATATCGCCGACGGTACTGAGGCTGCCGGAAAATGCTCCAACTGCAGCTCCGACCAGGTGGTTTATCAGGAAGGTTGCCTGATTTGCAAAAACTGTGGCTCGAGCAAGTGCGGCTAAAACCAATCCAGAAAGTATATTTAAATAAAATCAAAATCCGTTTCCTCAGTGGAGGCGGATTTTTTTTATCGGAACATACAGCTTTAGGTTAATCAGCGGAATGTTTAAGGCCGCAGGCTAAACGATTACGTCCGCGACGTATAATTTTACGTCAGGAACCTAAACATTTACGTCCTTTACCTAAAACTTTAGCTTCATAACCTAAACCATTGCGTCTTTAACCTAAATGATTATGTCTTTAACCTAAATGATTACGTTTTAAAGCTAAATGTTTAGCACATCAAGCTAAAACTTTCACTGGTGAGCCTAAAATTTTAGCTTAGTCATTCAAACATTGGGCTCGGGACCGAATTGATCATTTTCAATAGGTTGTTTTGATGATTTTAAATTTTATTTTTAAAATTAAATCTCATTGCAAGTTGTGTTTAAACAGCATCGACGGGCGTGAGGCGCGGATTTTGAAGCGCTTTTGATTAGTTCAACTGAAATATACCAACAACTAATGGATTATACGCAACTCATAGAAAATCAGCGCGAATTCTTCCGCACGCACCAAACCAAGGATATACGTTTCAGGAAAGAGCAGCTGATAAAACTGCAAAAACTGGTTAGTGATAACGAAAAAGCCCTGTACGAGGCCATTCATAAAGATTTCGGAAAGTCCGCGTTCGATACTTTCACCACTGAAATTTCAATCATCAATAAAGAAATTAAGTATTTTTTGCGCAACCTTTCGCAGCTTGCTAAACCCGAAAGAAAATGGACGAACCTAGCGAATCTTCCGGGCTCAAGCAGGGTTTACAGTGAACCTTTGGGTACCGTTTTGGTCATTGGTGCGTGGAACTACCCTATTCAGCTTTCGCTGTTGCCGGCCATTTCCGCAATCGCAGCCGGAAACACCGTAATCCTAAAACCCAGCGAAATCGCACACCACACGATGTTGGTCATCCAAAATCTCATCAACCAACACTTTAAACCAGATTTCTTCCACGTGTGCATAGGCGGTGTGGAGGAAACTACGGAAATATTAAAGCAAAAATTCGACAAGATATTTTTTACCGGAAGTACACAGGTCGGCAAGATTATTTATGAAGCCGCGGCAAAAAACCTGACGCCGGTAGTTTTGGAACTCGGCGGAAAATCACCGGCGATCGTGACGGCCGACGCAGATTTGGAAGTGGCCGCACGCAGGATCGTGTGGGGAAAATTCATCAATGCCGGACAGACCTGTGTGGCGCCGGACTTCGTGCTTGCAGAAGAGAAAATCAAGGATCATTTCTTAGACTATCTGCGGGATTATATTAAAAAATTCGATTATAAGGCCGGCAGTGAGCATTATGCGCAAATCATTAATGATAAAAATTACACGAGACTTGTGCAGCTGATTGACCGCGGGAAAATTTATTTCGGCGGAAATACGGACCCCGGGACACGATACATCGAGCCAACTGTTTTGGATAACGTGAACTGGGATGATGAAGTGATGCGCGAGGAAATTTTCGGGCCCATTCTGCCGGTTGTTTCCTATAAATATTTTCGGGAGGCGATGAATCACCTGGCGCAACTCGAAAAACCGCTGGCAGCATACCTTTTTTCGAACAATCCGGAAGAGATTAAATTTTTTAAAGACAACTATTCTTTTGGTGGCGGCTGTATAAACGACGTGATGATGCACCTCAGCAACGATGCGCTGCCGTTCGGCGGCGTGGGAAATTCCGGAATGGGTAACTATCACGGGAAATATGGCTTCGAGGCATTTTCACATAAAAAGGCGGTGCTGCACAGGAAAAACTGGGGTGAACCGGCCATTAAATATCCGCCATATACAGCCAAAAAACTTTCACTGATCCGGAAACTTCTGTCCTGGTAAAAGCCTGTTTTAAACACAAAAAAAGCCGTTTCACAAATTGTAAAACGGCTCGTTTTTTTAGTTAAATCTATTCTGAAATTGTCACCCGTGTTCCCATCGTATGCGCGCTCATCTGAGGTGCGTAATAGTTCTGCAGCGTCGTAATTCCGTTGCTGAAGGTTCCGGAGGCATTGCAGATATAGTCGTACTCAAAAACATACTTCCCTTTCGGCATATTTTCAATGTAGAAATTGGTGGAAGCATCCTTCGTAGACTGATAATAACCCAATCCGTTTTTCCACTCATAACCGGAAATGACATTCAGTGGCTCAAATCCGGCAGCGCGCATGTCCTTCAGGTGGATGAATTCCATATTCCTGTCGGTGTTCAGGATCATTCTTACGGTTACTTTATCGCCAACTTTCAGAGGTGTTGCAGCGGTTATTTTCTGAAGTTCCTCCCCATTTACGGTTTTCACTTTTTTGTAAAGTTCTTTGGTTATTGAAATATAAGATTCGGAAGATTTAATCTTGTCCAGATCTTCATAATACTGCCAGAAGAGTCCACCCTGCACAACACCGGGGCCGGGTTTAGTAACAGTCACCGTTCCTAAGGTCTTGTCAATCTGTTCTGGCTTTACAGATGTTTTCACATAACCTGTGGCTTTGGTGTCCGGGTTTACAAGCTCCTTCCCTCCCCACACAATTGTTGCCTTATCACTTTCAGGACTTGTCCATGATTTTCCGGAATTCAGCATCGTAAAAATAACTTCAGCCGTTCCGCGCGAACTTCCCCAGGAGTTTACTTCTTTCTGAGTCACGAGCCAAATTTTCATTTCCTCAATGAAATCTGTATCATTTGGACTCAGCTTGTTAAAGGCTTCCAAAGCGCCGGCGTGGTTCACCGTTTTGGACGAATACCAACCCCAGTTGTTCAGGTTCTGTTTCCAGTACACGCCCTGAGTTTGAGTATCTGTAGAGGTTTCCTTTAAATACGAAAGAAATTTCTTCGACTCCGTTTTCATTCCATATTTATCAAACAACAACGCCAGACGGTGCAGGCCAAAGAAGGTGAAATCAGTAATCTTCTCCGTCTTAGCTTTGGCAATCACTGCATTTTTTAAAGATGTTCCTTTGGCTTTCAGCGGATACTGAACCTCCCAGTAACTGCGGGTATCCAGATAATCCAGTACGAAATTATTCACCACAAATTTTTTGTCAATGTTCCCATACTTTTTGACTTCCTGATCTACATAAGCGATGAGTTTCGAAACCAGTTCTTTCTGTTCGGAACCCTGATATTCAGACATGTTTCCTTTCAGCCATTCATTGATCCTTCCCAGATTTTTAAGAATATATAATGAAGTATAATACGAACTTGGATAACCCTGATACCAGGAGAAGCCTCCGTCGGGATTCTGCAGTTGTTTCAGTTCTGCCCAATCCGTCTGAATGGAGTTCCGCATTGTATTGGCATCGAAAAGACGGGCCAGTTTCTGCATCTGCTCGGTTTCATCCTTACTGTCCAGCACCCAGGGCGTTTCTTCGAGCAATAATTGTTTCAACTCCTGATTCTTCTCAAGATTTGAAGTTAATAAACCTTTCTGCTGGTATTCATCAAAAACCGTTTTAAGTTTCGGATTGGCTTTAAAAATTTCTGAAGCCAGAACATCCGCAAACCATTTGTTGAAAACCACATCGGCCGAACCGTTCTGATCGTTTTTCAGGCTTGGTAAGGCAAACATGATTTCCCAAATTGGGTTGGTTGTCAATTCAAGTGTATTGGCAACGTTCGTGGCGGTTGTTGAATTATTTTCAGATAAATTCTCCAGGGTAAACGTTTTGGTTTGGCCTTCTTTTACAAAGATCGGAACAGCATCGGTTACCAACATTCTGTTGGGCAGAACAGCAATTGCTTTCTGTTCCCCGTCGGAGAAATTGCCGGCCTGCGCAACAACTTTTATAATGATTGAGGAAACATCGTTCGGAACTTTCAGTTTCCAGTTTACCACCGCGTTTCCATTCTCTTTTAATTCAAATGCGCTCGAATTATTACGAATTAACCCGAATCGATCCGAGATGTCCTCGTTTGTAAACGCATCCAAAATCTGAAGTTGTGCTGTACCATTTAAACTCTGGCTTACCAGACTCGAAAGTTTGGACTGCAAGTTCAGCTCGTCTCCTTCACGCAAAAATCTTGGATAGTTCGGCGTCACAGAAAATTCCTTCTGCGTTACGACTTCTTTTTCAAGCGTGGCCGCTCGGGCATCTTTTGTATGCGCCAGGAACATGAGTTTCCACTGCGTCAATGCTTCGGGCGAGGTAAATTCAAACGTGACGTTTCCGTCTTGATCCGTCATTAAATTCGGATAGAAAAATGCGGTTTCATTAAGGTTTTGGCGGACGGGGATTTTTAGCAAATCTTTTCCCGGGCCGACTCCCGAAACTACCACTTCTTCTACTTCCGAAACGGCAGCGGAATCAGCCGCCGGTTGATTGGAAACCTGAACGCCTGCGACTTTTCCTGCCAGAGCAGCTGGAGCATTCATATTTTCCTTCATTGCGGAAGATTCAACGGAATAAGCAACAATTGCCTGGTCACGAACCATTCTACCATAAATTCCGCCATCAAACCATGCGAATTCAGGGATGCGGATTACATTTTGATTCAGATATGGTATCCGTTTGCTGTAATGTTCCTGCGCCAGGTTTTGGTCTATATCATAGGATATCATCCTGAAATATTTCCGGTACAGTTGCTGCCACGACCAACGGTTTACCGCAAACTGATCCAGCGACATGTCGTACATATTGGCCAAAACTTCTGCATTAATCTTCTCTTTATCATCTCCAAGAATTTTTACAGTCCACTTCTCTTTTGAATTGGGCTGTAGCTTGTCCCGGAAGGTCACCGTTTCAATTCTTAATGGTTTTTTATCGGAACTGATCTTAAGATTGATGCTTTCGGTTTGTACATCATTGAATGCGACAATTTGAAACTGAACATTCACCTGGTCGATGCTTTCGTCATTCGGGAAGGCAAGGTCGTATTCCAGCACCCCGTTTTTAAGCTTCCGCTGCTCAGTAATGGTTTCCCCGTTTCCGTTCTGCACATATACATTGACCAAGGCATTCGGTATGGCCGAATACACATAAATCTTGGCTTTCTCAGAACGTTTGAATTCATCTTTTGGCTGAAGTACTTTGAGGAAAGGTTTCTGGGTATCTACCAGAAATCTCTTGTCGAAAACTTCAAAGGTTTTTTCCGTTTTGATCGTGTCTTTCCCTTCAATATTGTAGAGTTCAAGACTGTATTTTCCGGCGGCGAGTTTACCCAAGTCAAGAGATTCATCAGTTTTCTGCACTCCATTCAGAATGACAGATTGAACAGCAGGTTCTTTCTCGTCAATAGAAAAGTAATCATGCGGGAATTTCTGGATGAATTCCTGTTTTGACAATTTAGGCAAATCCTGGATTTCATTTTGGAAATTACTTCTGAAGATCCTTTCAGGCGGCAGCAGCTTCGACAGTTTAACCTGATAAGGTTTGTTCAGGTTCTGATCATTATAATTCTTAGTCTCAACCTTGACCTTAATATTCTCATCGGTGAAGCTGTCTTTAATATCATCAGCTTTAATATAATGCGACACGGAGGCGACTTTCACGTTCGTGGTTTCCGACTGGGTTTCGCCATTGATGTCGGTCACCGAAGCATTAATTTCATAATTATCCACCTGGATTCCGTCCAGAGTTTCATCCTTCTTAAGGTCGATCCTGATCGTGAATTCACCTTTATCATTGGTTTTTACATCACCTAAAATGGAATTCTCCTTGTCGTTTCCGCGCGGATACCACCAAAAGTACATCCAGCGAATATTCTTCTTTTTGATTTCATAGTTCACAGTAGCATTGCTAAGCGGAACTCCCGAAAACATCATAGCTTTTCCTTTGACTTCTACTGTCTGCCCATATTTATATTCATCTTTTACAGGCTCAAATGTCACCTCAAATTTGGGTCGTTTGTATTCTTCAACCTGAAAATATTTGGTTCCATCAATCAAGAAATCTGAATCTTCATCATCATTGTCAACCTCAATATAAAACTGTCCGTTCAGTTTACCAAGTGGTAGCACGAACGATCCGTTTACAGAGCCGAATTCATTGGTGGTCAGTTGTTGCTTACTTACTTCATCGCCATTTGCATTGTTTAGCGTGATGTTCAGTTTTGATTTTGAAACTACATTTTCTGTTTTAGATTTTCCGTTGAAAGCCGTTGCAATCACTTTAAAATAAACCGTCTGCCCGGGTCTGTAAATAGCGCGGTCAATGAATATTTGGGCAGTTTCACGGTCGTTATTGTCCTCCCCTCCATAATACCGGTCTCCATACACCTGAATCAGGTTAAAATCATTGGTCTTTGGCTGCTGAACCAGATAATAGCGGTAATATTCCTTACTCCCTGAATCAGGGAATCGGAAATTAGCAGCCTTGTCCGTATTTTGGTTGGTTGTTGTAACCGTTTTCGCACCGCTGTATTCATAGATTTTCAATCCTTCGTTGGAAATCGACTGTCCGTTTTCGCGGTTCACCAGCTTCAGCTGGTTGTCGACTAGCTTCCTGTCATCCTTTTTATCATATAAAATACGGGATTGGGTCGCAATGAAATAAAAATGTTCCTGGATGGCGCCATCCACAACGTATTCAGCCAGGTAAATACCCGAAGGCAGAGGTTTGATTTCAAGGGAAGTTTTATGCGGTTTATAGTCTTTCTGGTCCCGAAGCTCAAACATATCTTTACGAACTAAAGATTTCTTAACCGGCGCAAAACTGTTTTTATCGTAGGAGTTGCGCACATACTTCATAAAGTTCTGTACATCGTCTTTAACCTCATAAATATTTAACGAAAACTGATTTACATTCTTAGCCTCGGCAACCAAATGGATCGGACGGTTGCTCTGCGTGTGATTCTCGAATTTAATGATCAACGTAGGGTTGATGATCTGATTTTCGCGGTTCTTAATATTCTCGAGAAATTTAGATTTAGGATACTGCTTCTTTGCAGAGTCAGCCAACTGTAAAGCCTGGGTAAACTTCTGCTCAGCCGAAAGTAAATCCATCATCTCAGCGATAACCAATACTTTGTAATCGCCATCAATGCCGGAATTTACAAGAGTCTGAAGCTGTTCAAACCGGTCTTTGCAATTCAGGAACTCACAGTTATAATTGATTTTTTGATGCCCAAAGTATAGTTTTGAATTGGTCGTGTTTTTCGCAATCAGTTCATCATAAAGAGTTATGATTTTTGCATGATTAACTTTAAGTTCATTTGGAGTAAAAAAGTTACTGTTCTTTAAAAACTCAATTTGATTCACCGTGTTCCAGTCAAACAGTGTCGGGAAGTAATCCAGATCTTCAGTGCCTTCAAAAATATCTTTGTATTTACCCAGCCGAACCTGCTGTAAAGCCGCTTTTTTGGTTTCGAGTTCAGCAAACTGTTTGGTCAGGAAATTCTTGAAATCGAGTTTACTCCAGGTTTCAATCTGCGCGAAATCCTGATTGTTAATGTTCGTACGCTGGTTAATTTCCCATGATTCATTCTCGTAATAATCAATAAAAAATTCGCCCAAAAGCACCTCATAAAGTAATTTCTGTTCACCTTTAAGTTTATCGCCAAACGTAGAAAGTTTTGTAAAGAACTGGCTGGCCGAATCATTATTTTCATCGTCCTGTGTTTGGTTCACAATGCTGAATTCAGCTTTCAGCGAGCGTATAAGCTGGTTGGCATTGTCGTCTTTCATAGCCTGGTTCTGGATTTCTAAAATAATGGGAAGGTTGGATTTGTATTTGCCTGATTTATAGTTTTCTGATACCTTCTTCCATTGGTCGTCATAGTATTTCTGGCCGAAAAAAGATGAAAAGAAAGCGGTAAAAACGAAAAGGATAAAAACCTGGGTGAATTTATTCATATTTTGAGGATTGAATGTAAGTAGGATTGGGCAACTGATTATTGGTTAAATTTGCTCAAATGCAGTTTTTAAATTTAGCGAAAAAATACATCATTAACAGTCAACTGTACGTATCCCTGACGGGCACTGCCCTGGCGGTCTTCTTTATGCTGGAGCAGAACCTGTTACGCTGGCCCACGGTTTTGCTGATCTTCATCACCTATTTCAGCGGCTATCTGTATACCAAATACCAAAAGCACCGGCACTTTTCCAAAATCCTTGTATTCAATGTAATTTGCGGAGTTTTATCCGGGGCATTAATTTTACTGAATCACAATGAAGTCAGACTACTGAAATGGCTCTGCATCGTAGCCTTGGGTTTACTGTACAACTCGTTTTTCCTGGAAAATTATATCCGCAAAATCCCGCTTCTCAAGGTGTTTTATGTAGGTTTTACCTGGGCCCTGGTTAATTCCTGGCTCATCCTACCCGACTTTCATCCCGGTATTTTCACAGTGAGCCTGCTCTTCGTTTCTGCGCTGGTTCTTCCCTTTGATATACGCGATATGAATCACGATGACGTTGTGACATTTCCGAGGCTGATTGGGGTTCAAAAAACAAAGTATCTGGCCTGTCTGATGCTTACCGCAAGTGCATTAATTTCAATATTTACGCTCCCTCGTGAATTTGCTGCGGCTTTTGTCATCACCAACATTCTCACCATGATCTTCGTTTACTTTTCTGAAAACACCAATAAGGATGCATACTTTTCATTTGGCGTGGAATCATGTTCGGCGCTGCCGCTTTTAATTACCATATTAATGAAGTATTTTTGACAAATGGTTATTCAAAAGCTCCAACTCATCCACTTTAAAAATCATCCCAAAAGAATTTTTGAATTTTCGCATCAAATCAACTGCTTTGTAGGTAACAACGGCGTGGGAAAGACCAACGTTTTGGATGCGCTGCACTATCTTTCGGTGGGCAAGAGTTTTCTTGGAAATACAGACCAGAACAATATTGAGAACGGTGAGGATTTCTTCAGCATTGAAGGAAACATCTTTGATGGCGAAAAGGAAAGCATCATCAAAATCCAGATGCCGCGCGACGCCAAAAAAATCATTAAGAAGAACGATAAGACCTACGACCGCATGGCCGATCACATCGGTTTCCTGCCCAGCGTCATCATTTCGC
This sequence comes from Kaistella pullorum, assembly GCF_014837035.1. GTDB lineage: Bacteria > Bacteroidota > Bacteroidia > Flavobacteriales > Weeksellaceae > Kaistella > Kaistella rhinocerotis. The sequence continues at coordinate 850,096 of NZ_JACSPS010000002.1, forward strand.
CCTATGATTCCAATTTGATCTCCGACTCGGGAGAAAGCCGGCGAAAATTCCTGGACGCCATGATTTCGCAGACCGATTCGGATTATCTGTTCAATTTGATTCAGTATCAGAAGACAGTTCAGCAACGGAATGCATTGCTGAAAAGTTTTGCGAAAAACCGTTTTTTCGATCCGGAAAGTCTGGAGATCTATAACGAGCCTTTAATCAAATTCGGCAGCCGTATTTTCGAAAAAAGACGCGCATTCACCGATTCCATTCTCGAACTCATCCAGAATTATTACGAAATCATCTCGAAAGGGAATGAAAAAATAACGGTGGAATACGGGTCAGATCTTATTCATCAAAATTTTGAAGACCTACTCAGCACAAACCTGGAAAAAGACAGGGCTCTTACCTACACCTCACGCGGGATTCACAAAGATGACCTAATGTTTAGTATGAACGGCCAACCTCTGAAAAAAACCGGCAGCCAGGGTCAGCAGAAGTCATTCCTAATCGCGCTGAAACTGTCGCAGATGAACCGCATAAAAGAGCTTACCGGCAAAACACCAATCCTTCTGCTCGATGATATTTTTGACAAGCTGGATGACACACGCGTGGAACAGCTTATTGAACTAGTGAACCGTGAGCATTTCGGTCAGATATTCATTACCGATACGAGTAAAGAAAGAACAGAAGCGGTGGTAAGAAAAATTAATGAGGAATCTAAAATTTTTGAAATCTAAATCGGACGCCGAAATCTTACACGCCGAACATTCAGAAAGTAATATAACTCAAATTCAAATCTTATACAAAATAAAAAAATCTCCTTGAAGGGAGATTTTTTTTGCGATCCGGACGGGACTCGAACCCGCGACCTCCGCCGTGACAGGGCGGCATTCTAACCAGCTGAACTACCGGATCA
>NZ_JACSPS010000002.1:851099-901105 GCF_014837035.1 Kaistella pullorum
TGCGATCCGGACGGGACTCGAACCCGCGACCTCCGCCGTGACAGGGCGGCATTCTAACCAGCTGAACTACCGGATCATTAATACCTAAAGAACTTCTTCCGTTTTGGTGAGTGCAAAAATACACCTTTCTTTCTATCTACAAAACATTAAGGCAAAAAAAAATGCCTTCAAAACATGAAAGCATTTAGTCTCAGTACATTAAATTTTTATAAATGAGCTGACAATTTAGCAGCAATGGTCTCTTTTGGAGCCACACCTACGATTTTGTCAACCACTTCACCATTTTTGAAGATAAGAAGTGTTGGGATATTGCGGATACCGTAATCTACAGAAACCTGCTGGTTGTTGTCAACATCTACCTTACCCACCACAGCTTTACCATCGAATTCGGTGGCAAGTTCTTCTACGATTGGGCCAAGCATTCTGCACGGTCCGCACCATACTGCCCAAAAATCTACTAATACTGGTTTGTCTGATGATAGTACCGTTTCCTGAAACGATTGATCGGTGATTTCTAATGCCATTATATATATTTTTAAAATTAATATTAAGCTACAAAATTACAACAATTAAACCCAATAGGCCCAATTACTGTCTATAAGCGGAATTTGTATTTTCTATAGTGAAATCTTTCGCGATTTCTTTTAAGGCGGTCACCAGCGCGTCAATCTCATTTTTGGTGGTCAGATGGCTGAATGAGACGCGAAGCGGAGTAGAGTTCTCCAGTTCGTCTTCATTAAGCAGCATCATAAGCACCATAGATGGTTTCGCGGCGCCCGAGGAGCATGCGCTTCCCTGCGAGATCGCGATGCCGCGCATATCGAGCTTCAGACCGATCATCGGGTCTTTAAATGGAAGCAAAACATTCAGTACGGTATAAAGACTTTCTTCTCCCGCACTCCGGCCATTGAATTTGACGCCCGAAATCTCTTCCGTAAGTCTCTCTACACAGTATTTTTTAATGCTTTTGATATGTCCGGAATATTCTGTCATGTGAAGTATAGAAAGTTCTAAAGCCTTGCCCAAACCTACTATTCCACACACATTTTCCGTGCCCGCCCGCAGACTTCTTTCCTGCGGACCACCTGTAATCAAGGCTTTCAAGCCCGAAGACTTTCTCACAAAAGCAAAACCACTACCCTTCGGCCCGTGGAATTTGTGAGCAGAGCAGGAGGCAAAATCAACCGGAATATCGGCAAAATCGAGTTCCATATGCGCCATTGTCTGCACGGTATCTGAATGGAAAAGCGCGCCGTGCTCTTTGCAGATTAAGGCTGTTTTCTTGATGTCAAGGATATTTCCAACTTCATTATTAGCATGCATCAGCGTCACCAAAGTCTTCTTGTCGGAACTTTTCAATGCTTCTTCCAGTTTATCCAAATCGATGTCACCTTCTGGGTTTGGTCTTAAATAAACTACTTCCACACCGCGGCGTTTCTTCATGTCGAGCACGGTTTCGGCCACGCATTTGTGTTCGAGGGGAGAAGTGATGATTCGTTCTATATTCAGATGTTCTACACATGACTTGATGATCATGTTGTTCGATTCGGTTCCGCACGAGGTAAAAATAATCTCTGACGGCGAAACTTTGAGGTAATCTGCCACGCTGCGCCGAACATTTTCGATCAGAATCTTCGCTTCCTGCCCGAAGCTGTGTGTGGACGACGGATTGCCATAGTTCACCTTCATCACATCTACCATTGCGTCTATCACTTCCGCTGAAAGCGGCGTTGTAGCGGCGTTATCCAGATATATCTTGTCCATGTAAATTACCGGTTTTTAGAGGTCATAAAATTAGTGAAAAAATCTGTAGTGGCTTTCGTCAGCCCAATCCATCATTTGGCGGTCGCCCTGGGTATCACCGAATGCGAGGGTTTTATCAAACTTTTTACCTGCAAGTTCGTTTTCGATCCTGCATCTTTTCTCATCGCCGTTGCAGTTCTTGCCTTCGAAATTTCCCGTAAAGATCTCATCACGAAATTCGGCCTGCGTGGCCAGCAACTTCATCTTCAGGCTGTCCGCAAACGGCTGTACCCAAATATCCAGCGAAGCGGTCACAATATAAGACTGGGTTTGCGTATGATCTATTTTTTTGATGAATTCTAGGGCATTTTCGCGCAGAATTTCATTTCCATGCTTTTCAAAGAAGTCATGTGCTTTTTTTTGAATTGATGTTTTCCGTTCACCTTTTAAAACTGACGCTATGAAACTTTTTTTCACTTTTTCTGCGTCGGCAAGACCTGTTTTGAGCAATATAAAAAGGGGAATATGCTTCACAAACTGAAGATAGAACTTTCGCGTACTGTAAAATTTCAGGAACAGAAACATCGTGTCCTTATGCGTCAGCGTCCCGTCAAAATCGAATAAATACAGTTTCTTCATCAGTTACAGCTTCATTTTCTTGAATATAAATTCGGGTATATTTCTAATTATCAGCATAATCAGAGACCAAACCGGCAACACATAAACCACGTTATTGCGGTTTTTGAAAGCTTTAAAAATAAGCTCAGCGGCCTGTTTCGGCGTTGCGGTGAGTTTGGGATGCAGAGGCAGTCCTTCCGTCATCTTGGTTTGCATAAAACCCGGTTTCACTGTCAAAACATGTACCCTGCGTGGATAAAGGTAGTTTCTTAAACCACTTAAATACGCTGACAGACCTGCTTTTGCGCTGCCGTATATAAAATTGCTTTGCCTTCCGCGTTCACCAGCAACAGAAGACAAAACGATCATTGTCCCGGTGCGCTGCCTTTCCATTTTCTCCGCAAAGAAATTGAGTACGGGAATAAGCTTTGCAAAATTGATATCAATGATCTGCGTGGTGTTTTTCTCATTGTACAGTCCTTCTTCACTGTTTTGACCCAAAAAACCAGATGCGCAAAACAATACTTCGGAACTTATATGATCAAACGCTGAATAATTAACTGTTTCGAGCAGATCCAGTGGAAAAATCTCCGATGGCTGCAAATATTTAACATCGATATGACGCGCAAATTTGGCTGTGGTTTCCGGATTTGAACTGAAAAGATAGATTTTCGGATAGGTTTCACCGCTTTCCAGGGCTTTTTCCACGAAAGCCTGCGCTATTTCAGAGTTGCTGCCAAGGACGATCATGTGCTAAGAATTTTGCTGGTTGGATGAAATACGTTTCTGCTGCAATGACACGAATTTAGGATTCTGCACATTCTGCAAATAATTGGTCAGTGAAGGCTTGCTCATACTGTCTTTCGTGAGATAAATGCGGCCACCAAATTCTTCCACAATTTCATCAAGTTGCGAAACGAGTTTTTTCAGCTTCGAATTTACTTTAAAATCAAGCGCCAACGTGTAGCCTTCCATCGGGAAGGAATTGTACGCAAGCGGATTATTTTTCCCGAAAAGTTTCAGCACCGCCAGGAAAGAGCCGTTGCCACTAGCAGCGATAGTTTCCAGAATTTTCCGCATTCCGGCTTTCCCATTTTCCTTCGGAATCACCATTTGATATTGTATGAAACCCGCCTTGCCGTAGATCCTGTTCCAGTCTTCCACCACATCCAGCGGATAAAAAAAAGATTCGTAATCTACAATATTTTTGAGTTCTGTACGACGCTGTTGATTGTAATACAGATAGTTGAATAATTTGACAGTGAATTTATTCAGCACAAATCCCGGGAAATAAAAAGGTATCCGCGGTATGAATTTTTTTTTCAGTCTTAATGGCTTTTGCACCATTTTCGCACCCAGTTCATGGCGGAAAGCGTGTTCGCCACGCAGCAGGATGCTTCTTCCGAGATTTTCGCCTTTCTGAAGACAGTCGATCCAGGCTACATTATACGTCCAACTTTCGCTTTCGTCAAAAAGCCTGAAAATTTCATCTAAATTCCTGGCTTTCAAAGATTCCTGGCGGATGTAAGCTGTTTCAATGTTTTTAAGCTGAAATCTGGCTTGCAAAATAATGCCCGTGAGGCCCATTCCGCCGATGGTTGCCCAAAATTTATCCTCATTTTCAGTTCTCGAACAGCGCAGTACCTCACCGGTTTCATTCAACAGCGAAAAATCAATAATGTACTCTGAAAAGCAGCCTTCAGCGTGATGATTTTTTCCGTGAACATCAGAAGCTATTGCACCACCAACGGTGATGAATTTTGTGCCCGGAGTTACATACAGAAAGAACCCCTGCGGCACAATCACTTTCAGAACTTCCGAAAGCATCACGCCGGATTCACATTCTATAATACCGTTCAGGCGATCGAAACTGATGAACTTATTGAGTCTTTTTGTCGAAAAAATATGTTCTGACAATGAAGCATCGCCGTAGCAGCGGCCATTTCCGCGTGCGATGACCTCATTCCGGGACTTTATGAAATCCTGAATTTTAATTAAAGAGTCTTCAGATTTCAGTTCTTTCTCCACCACAGGAAAATTTCCCCAGTTGCTCACTTTCTGCACAAAATCTACCTTCATTTCTTAAAATAAATTTGAAGTAAAAATGCGGCGAGCCAAAGAACAAGAGTAATCTGAATATAACGGTCTTTGTAAATAATCTTAGTGGGCGATTCGGTTTTGTTGTACACCAAAGTCTGCTGCAGATACCTTAGGAAAGCAAAAACCACAAAAATAACCGTGTAAAAAACACGCGAGTGAAATTTCTGCTGAACTTCCGCGGAAAGCGTAAACATGAGATAGCAAATTATAGCTAATGTGCAGCTGATACTCAGCGCGATGTCTGCAAACTGTACATTGTAGCCATCAAGTGCACGGCGGGTTTTCCCCGAAATCTGCGCGTTGATCAGTTCGCCGCGCCGTTTTCCGAGCGCTAACACCAATGCAAGCACAAACGTAAGCAATATTGCCCACTGCGAAATGTAAATTCCCGTGGCGTATCCGCCCGCCAAAACCCTTAGAACAAATCCTATTGAAATGATGCAAACATCGATGATCGCTACATGCTTTAACTTAAACGTGTACGTAAGATTCATTGCAAAATAAAAATAAATTACTGCTGCAAACCGGGAGAGATCGCGTGCAAAATAGTCGTGACCAAAGAAAACCAAGGCTACAGAAAAAAGCATTAGGAGTATAAAAACCAGAATCGCTGTGCTTTTTGATATTGCGCCGCTGGCGAGCGGCCTGTTTTTCTTCTCGGGATGCCTGCGATCCGACTCTATATCGGTATAATCATTTAAGATATAAACGCTGCTGGCTATCATCGAAAAGACAACAAAAGCAAAAATGCTTTTGAGCAATAAATCTAAGTTGGTGATGTTTCCGGAAAAGAACAGAGGCACAAAAACGAAAAGGTTTTTCACCCACTGTTCCACGCGTAGTAGCTTTAGAAATTTCGTCATTCGTGCAAGCAATGTTTCACAAAAATAGTGTTTTTTAAAATAAAAAAAGGCCTGCCGAAGCAGACCTTAATAATATAATGTGGGTGATTTGGTTAGTTTCCGTCAGCGGCATCTTTGATCATATCCTCATTTGCGGTAATCGCAAATTCCACACGTCGGTTTTCTGCACGTCCGGCATCTGTATCGTTGGTTGCGATAGGTTCGTTTTCACCCACGCCCATCGTGATCATACGGCTTGATGCTACACCTTTTGAAATAAGATAGCTTCGCACAGAAGCGGCGCGTCTTTCGGAAAGCGACTGGTTGTAAGCTTCAGTTCCTTTGCTGTCCGTATGTCCGTAAATATTGATATTGGTATCAGGGTTATTCTTTAACACTTCCGCCAACTTATCAAGGTTAGCTTTTGCAGAAGACGTAAGGTCCGAAGAATCGAATCCAAAGTTCACCATATTCTCTTTCATGGTTACGCGAATTCCTTCTCCTACTCTTTCCACTTCAGCACCCGGCAAAGTTTCTTTGATTTCTTTAGCCTGCTTGTCCATATTACGGCCAATGACATTACCCGCAACACCACCTACTATTCCGCCTAAAACAGCGCCTGCAGGAGCATTTTTACCTTTCCCCAAGTTGTTACCCAGTACACCACCGATTACTGCACCTGCGGCAGTACCGATTACAGTTCCTTTTTGCTGATTGTTTGCGTTCTGTACAGATTCACAACTCGTCAGAAGTAGACCAGCTGATAGAAAAAGAGCGGCTACATTAGTTCTATTTAAAATTTTCATATTCTTTATTTTGATAATTATTACTTCATTCCGGTTCTCGCAAAATTATAAACGACTCTAACATTTTCTCCGGCAGCCGGCACATTCTGTTCAAGACTGAAATTGTCTTCGGTCTGGCTGATCAGATTAAGTGAATAGCCTTCTGTCACTGCTTTTGCTTTTGAACCTTCAAGAAGTTTTTTGAATTTAAATTCATTTCCGTTCACTACTTCAAACTTGATCGGCTGAATTACGCTCGGGCATGCACCGCCACCATTTAGGGTGTATGAACCGCTCCAGTTGTTCGGGATCAGTCTCCAGTGGCTTCCAACGAAGCACTGCGCGTCAGCACCTTCATCAAAGGGTTTTACTTTATAGTTATTGTCGTAATTCACGCTTGTAAGTTCCCAGTCGCCCTTCAGCTTCAAGAATTCAGCTCTGTTAGATTGGGCAGTCTTTGCAGTACTACAGGAAAGGGTGAATGCTCCCAAAATCCCGGCCAGTAATAAATTTTTCATAGTAATAAAATTATTTACCATACACTTACAAAAAACTGTGCCATTCTAAAAAACCCTTAAATATAAAAGCCCGGACAAAACCGGGCTCAGATATTAAAATGTCCTTTTACTTGCGCGCTTTCGCTTTTTGCGCTGGCTTTCTCACCGGTTGTTTCGGTGAAGCCTTAGTTGCCGTACCTGCTTTATAGAAATTAGTGAAAGCATATTCCGCAGCTTTTCTTACATCGATCACACCCCCGGCGCGCGAAACCACATCAAATCTGTTGTTGGTATTTGATGGCAGCATCGCGTTGACAGTAGATTTGTTCGAAGTCATCACAAGTGCTTCTATAATCTGTGCCGGCGTAAGGTTTGGCATATAAGCCAAAAGTACAGAGGCCGCGCCCGCTACGACCGGTGACGCCATTGAGGTACCTTGAAGATATTCGTATTTGCCGTCTGGAACCGTAGAGTAAATCTTCTCACCCGGCGCAAATACATCCACCATTTTCTGGTTGTAATTTGAGAAACCTGCTCTCAGAAACTCGTTGTTATTGGTTGATGCTCCTACCACGATCATGTTATCAACAAAAGATTTCGGATCCGAAGCATTTTTAAAATTCGTAGGGAAGTAAACATTTTCCGCGATATCCTCATTCTCGTTTCCGGCAGCTTTTACAAGCAAAACACCTTTATCCTGCGCATATTTGAATGCGTCCCAAACGACGTTCTTTCCGGGAGAAACCGGCTTGCCAAAACTCATATTCAAAATTCTAGCACCGTTGTCAACCGCATATCGGATAGCATTTGCAACGTCCTTGTCACGTTCGTCTCCGTTCGGAACGGTTCTCACCGTCATTATCTTTGCGGTTTTATATCCTACTCCATATTGAGTTTCGGTACCGTTTGGTAAACCTGCAATAATTCCGGCAACGTGAGTTCCGTGCTGAGCATCCGGTCCTTCATAGTTGTTATTCCCGTAATATTTCTCCGAATAATCATCGTAGCGGTCACCTACTATCTGAGCACGGGGATCAAACTCAAGATTATACTGTTTCGTAGCCTGCGGACCATAATAATCAAGTGCCTCTTTCATTTGCGCCTCAAGGAATGTCTTCACTTCCGAAGGTGATTTTCCGCGCACAGAAGGATCCATTGCCACCTGGCTAAGGACGGAAACCGCCATTGCCTGCTCCTGAGTTGAAGGTTTGATGGAACTGACAGCTTCCGCGGATAGGTTCTGGCCGTTCAGCATGGCTACCATTGATGGGATCATCTTCTGGATCCTCGCATACGTTTCGTAACCCTGTTTTGCCTCAATGCTTTTTTTGGTGAAAATCTCTTTGGACTTCATATACATCGAAAATTCTTCGGGCATCTTAGCCTGATTTGCTTTGTTCACCGCAGAATCCGGACCTTCGAAAACCGACTGATATTTTTTGACGATCCGCGTAACTTCCATGTTATCTACATCGATATCACCGTTTTTTCCGCCGATGAAATTCCAGCCGTGAATGTCATCTATATAGCCATTTTTATCGTCGTCTTTGCCGTTGTTTGGTATTTCGTTGGGGTTGGTCCACATATTTTTTACGAGTCCCGGGTGATCTACTTCCACACCGCTGTCTAAAACCCCAACAATTACCGGTTTAGCCTTTAGACCTTTGCTTTCAAGATATTTGTATGCGTTCTCTGTATTTACGCCATACACATTTGCGGACGAGAAATCCTTATGATACCAGGTCATCAAGTCCCGGTCTTTCATCGGATCAAGCGCCTCAGCGGTATTTTGTGCAAACGCTACCATCCCGCTCATAAAAGAGGCAGCCAACAATATTTTCTTCATTCTTAATAATTATTTGGTGATAATATTTTTGATATAAGTCAAAGTTTCAGGGCCTTTGTTACAAATAAGATCGATTACAGACAGATCCGGCTCAAATCCGAATTTATCCGAAAATGTCTGATAGTACTCTTCAAGCTCAAACGCACTCGGTTGTTTTGCCGAAAATTCAGACCTGAAATCCTGCTGTATTGGAGTAAATTCGTAGCTATTAGTTAAATGAAACTGTTTTTCTGTTTTTAAAATTTTCTGGATGATGCTGATTGCGTTCAGATTAAAATCTACTAACGAACTGCTTGTAAAACTGAAAATTTCGGCTAAACGATCTTCGTAGAACTCAAAATAAGGTGAACTCTGGTAAGCATTTTTAATAGATTTCCAATGCAGGCTTCGCCAGTCTTCACGTTCGGAAATCTCAATCGTGTTCAGCGCACGCGTTCCCTTGTGGCTTATCGGAATGATAAGCGGCAGGCGCCCGTTGGCGCCATAAATCACCGTTCTGTTTCGATAGGTTTGCTTCGGAAAGTTCTCGAACTGTTCAAAATAAACCTCTTCAGCATTGTGAAAAACTGAAAACCACGAGATTGGCGGTAGGTAAAATATGGGTAAAAGGACTTTCATGTATGTCAAAATATTGAAGGTTCTGTAATTGGGAAATTCTCCCTAGCCCCGATGGCAGCGGCATCCTTTTGCAGAGCGTAGCGGAGCAAAAGATATAGCGGACAGCGGGTAAAAGCTCCTGAGAATTAGTCTTCTTTTGGTTTTTTCTTAAATAAACGTGCAATGTAATCCCAACCGAAAAAGAGAATCAGTATCAAGGCTGCAACCCACCAATACGAGGTTTTGTGGGCCTCACCGGTGTTTGTTGCCTTAAACATTCGGTCCCAACGCACTTTCTTGCCTTCAGGCTGGTAGCTTGAACTCTTGTCCGCGAAAAGTCCTTCCACGCTTAGCCACGTGAACATCGGGCTTCCCACGATATTCTCTTCCGGCACAAAACCAAAGAAACGCGCATCCAGCGATGCATCGCGGTTGTCACCAATCATCATATAATAATCCTGCTGAATGGTGTACTGCGTGGTTTCCTTTCCATTGATGAAAATTTTACCGTTGCGGTTTTCAAGTTTATTGTGTTCATATTCTGATATAATCCACTGATACTCGGGCAAAGTTTCCTGGTTTAAAGTTACCACATCGCCTTTTTTCGGGATTTTCAATGGGCCATACCAATCCTGATTCCATTTTTTATTTACCGGAAAGATGGATTGTGTAGTATCGATATTCTTCGTGTAAGCATCACGCGTCGAGTTTACTTTGTAAGCCACCGCCGCAGAATCTTTTGGCCAAATATGTTCCCGCAGTTCTATGATTTGTGGCAAAGCCTTGATCTCACGCGCGGTCTGATCCGTCAGTCCCTGAAAATCGTACATAAAACCGGTCTGCGTCTGAATTTCCTGCACCGGCAGAAAACCGTATTGTCTGTAAAGCGACGGAATATCGAGTTGACTGCCGGTCACGGCGATGAATTTGTGTTGCTTTTGCTGGTCACCAAGAATTGTCTCTGGTTTACCATTCACAAACAGTCTGCCCGCGCGCATCTCGATTATGTCACCCGCAACCGCCACACAACGTTTTACATATGGATCCATCCTGTCGATGGCCTTATGCACCGAATCTTGTGGATAGTTGAAAACTACGATGTCGTTTTTCTGTGGTTTTTTAAACTGGAAAATGCGCTCATAAGGAAGTTTGATGCCCTCAACATAAGATTTAGGATCATCTTTTGGATTGCCTTTTTCGCCGGTATCCATTATCGTTCCCTGCAGGAAAGGAATCGCAACCGGACGCATCGGCATTCTGAAACCGTAAGTCCATTTATTCACAAACAGGAAGTCGCCCACCAGAAGTGTTCTTTCCATCGATCCTGTCGGGATGCCGAAAGGCTGCGTCACAAAAACGTGAACTATTGTCGCAAAAACCACTGCAAAAGTGATCGAACCTACAAACGATTCTTTCTTTTTGCCCTGTTTTTCTTCTTCCGTTAGATATAATTCGTCTTCCTTATGAACTTCGGCATCTTTAGAATAGTTAACGAAGGCCATATAGAGGAAAGGCAAAATAACCGTCAGCAACTGTTGGCTGAAACTGCTTTTGCCAAAGTGTTTCATTAAAAAAAGATGGAAAACCGTCATCATGATCGGGCCAACAATCGGTAGATACGCGATGGCAACCCACCATTTCGGGTGACCGGTTTCTTTTTGAATAACGAAATAATTATAGAAAGGTACAAACGCAAAAAGCGGATTGTAACCCATTTTTTTAAATAGTTTCCACGTAGAAAGTCCCATCAATACTGATAAGATGAGGACATAGACCGCGTAGGTAAGAAAATAATTCATAATTAAGAGTTTTAGCAGGCTGAAGTTGCGAATTAGTGCTGCAAAGATGGCCTTTTGTTACATGAAATCCGGGAATGTGGTGGTACAGAAGCCTATTTTACCCGAAAAGCACATCGTTCATGGTGAAATTTCCCGTTTTTCCCTGAATCCATTCTGCGGCGATTACGGCTCCAAGCGCAAAACCATCACGGCTGAAGGCAGTATGTTTTATTTCGATTTCATCAACATCACTTCGGTAAAAAACGCTGTGCGTACCCGGCACCTCATCTTCGCGAATGGCAAAGATCCCCAGCTGGTCCTCCGCGGTTTCTTCAAGTTTCCAGGCCGAAAAGTTTGGGTTATTTTTAATGATGCCTTCAGCCAAGGAAATCGCGGTGCCGCTCGGTGCATCTTTCTTGTGCGTGTGGTGAATCTCTTCAAGCTGTACATTATACTCACCGAGGTTTTTCATCAGGTCAGCCAGTTTTTCATTCAGCGCAAAAAACAGGTTTACGCCGAGACTGAAATTGGATCCATACAGGAATGAAGTATTGTTTGCGGCCGCTATCCGCTCCACTTCGGGCTTTTGAGTTAACCATCCGGTTGTTCCGCAAATTACCGGAATACTTTGCTCCAGGCAGGTTTTTATGTTTTGAAAAGCAACTTCAGGATTTGAAAACTCAATTACAACATCCGGATCATTCAGGATTTCTGAAGTAGGCGTTTCATTGAGCCGCGACACAATTTCGTGGCCGCGCGATGTGGCGATACCATCGATTATTTTGCCCATTTTGCCGTAACCTACAAGTGCTATTTTCATTTTTAATTTTAGAATTTATATGTAAAACTCAGTCCTGCTTTTGAATTGTCGGAACTGAATTCATCGAAAATAAAGGTTGGATTTAAAGCCAGATCCGGATCTTTTCGGCCTTCATAAAGATGCGCATCTACCACGGCATCTACAATATTCAGCACATAAACCAGCGCCGTGACAGCAATTGCATAATCGCGCTGGCGGCGGGCCCGGTCCTGGGTGCGCCCCAACGCTTCCGCCGTGATGCCGGGAATATCGGAAAACTCGTGCGTTTGCCCGTTCAATTGTGCTACAAATGCATCGCGATAACGGTTATATTGCTTCTGGTTCCACAGCGTAATGCCGATTCCTGTGCCTATTCCTCCCCAAACAATCGGAATCTTCCAGTACTTTCGGTTGTAATATTGTCCTAAACCCGGCAGTACCGCGGAATAAAGTCCTGCTTTTGTGGGATTAAATTTTTGAACTGCAACAGGCGCATTAGATTCCTCAATATCGGCATATACTTCAATCTCAGATTTCGGCGTCGTGGCAGAAACGGAATCGCGCGGATAATTTTCAACGCGAATGGTGTCTTTCGGACTTATCTGCGCGAAGATTTGCATGCTGCAAATTAGAAATGAAAGCACGAAAAATTTGTACATCATCTGAAATGGGAAAGGATGTTTTCTAGTTCCTGCTCATTCTTGAAATCGAGGACGATCTTGCCTTTTTTTCCGTTCGCGGCAGCTTTGATCTCCACTTTCACTTCCAGAATATCGGCTAGGTTTTTCTCGGCTTTCTTGAAATTATTTGGAAGCGCAGCCTTTTGTCTCACCGCAGCGGTGGCATTATTCTTAAGTTTGGCAGATTCCTGTTCAGCCTGTCTTACGCTGAGTTTCTGATCGACTATTTTTTGAAAAAGCTCATTTTGCTTCGCCGGCTCGTCTAAACTAATGATCGCGCGGCCATGTCCTGCGGAGATCTCACCACCCCGAATCGCATCCTGAATCTCGGGACTCAATCGCAACAACCGGATAGAATTCGTAATGGAACTCCGTTCTTTACCAACACGCTGACTCAGGTTTTCCTGTGTCATGCCAATCTCATCTAAAAGCCTCTGATAAGTAAGCGCAATCTCGATCGCATCGAGGTCTTCACGCTGAATATTTTCAACCAAAGCCATCTCGAGCAGTTCCTGATCATTGACCAAACGGATATATGCCGGAATGGTTTCCAAACCGGCAATCTTACTCGCGCGGAATCTCCGTTCACCTGAAATAATTTCGAAGCGGTTGCCATCTTTGCGCAATGTCACCGGCTGAATGATGCCCAGGCTTTTGATAGACTCGGCTAGTTCCTGCAGTGCTTTTTCATCGAAATAGGTACGTGGCTGTGTAGCGTTTGGGTAAATATCCTCCAGCGGCACTTCCACAATATTGCCTACGAATTTATCAGCGCCCGCGTCTGTTGCCGAATTCACACTTGCCTTGGATTCAGCACTCAATATCGCGCCTAGTCCGCGCCCCATCGCTCTTTTCTTGTCTCTCATATGTTTATTAAAAACAACTTTTTATCAGGCTTTTGCACCTACTAAGTTATCATTTTTCAGCAGTACTTCTTCAGCCAGCTGCAAATATTGGATGGCGCCTTTGCTTTCGGCATCATAATTAAGGATACTTTCCCCGAAACTCGGTGCTTCGCTGAGGCGTACATTCCGGCTGATCACCGTTTCGAAAACCATTTCCGGGAAGTGTGCGTTCACCTCTTCTACAACCTGGTTTGAAAGGCGAAGGCGCGAATCGTACATTGTAAGCAGCAAACCTTCGATATCGAGATCTTTGTTATGGATTTTCTGTACGTTTTTAATGGTATTTAATAATTTACCCAAACCTTCAAGTGCAAAATACTCGCATTGAATCGGAATGATGACAGCATCCGCCGCAGTAAGCGCATTAATTGTAATCAGCCCTAAACTTGGCGCACAGTCAATAATGATAAAATCATAGTCATCACGAATGTCTTTTAGCGCGTTTTTCAGCATGTATTCGCGGTTTTCGCGGTCTACAAGCTCTATTTCGGCAGCTACAAGGTCGATATGTGACGGTATTATATCCAGATTTGGCGATGCGGTTTTCTGTACGCAGCTGCGTGCATCGGCGCTGTGTTCAAGCAAATCGTAAGTGGAATTTCCCGCTTCGTCAATCCCTAAACCGGAAGTTGCATTGGCCTGCGGATCAGCATCTATAAGTAAGATTTTCTTTTCCAACACTCCGAGTGCAGCAGCCAGGTTAACGGCCGTAGTAGTTTTTCCTACCCCACCCTTCTGATTTGCAACGCCGATTATTTTAGCCATTCTTTTAAAATTTAATCCTCAAAAGTACACTTTTTTCTCACTTTTCAAAGCTACATGCATTTTCAGATTGTACACACCTCACTGAAAATGAATATTTTAGACAATAAAAAAATTATCCACAAAAAGCGGGTTTTTGTGGATAAGATGAGATTGATCAGTTATTTGCCCGATTATTCAAACTGCATACTGATCGGGAACTTGAAATAGCTTCGAACATTTTGACCTTTCAGTTTTGCCGGCGTCCAGTTTCCTTTGATTTTTTTAATAGTTTTTTCGGCTTCGGCATTGAAGGCGGCATCCTTACCATTCGCTTTTATGTTTGAGATGGTTCCGTCTTTCTCTACGATGAAAGTCACCGTAGTCCGCATCAGGTCACCGCTGCCATCAAATTTGTCTGCATTGAAGTTTTGCACCACCTTAGTTCTGAAAGAATTGATTCCGCCTGCGAAACCCGCCTCAACGTCAACGACGGTCACAGGTTCGTTTGAAACCAGTGCCACAGGCGCAACTGGAGCGACTCCAACATTCGGTGCAGTTACCGGCGGCACATAGCTCGTGACCTTATCTTCGCCCTTAATATTATCGAGACCAATATTGGTATTGTTGATTTCGCTAACTGAAGGCGGTGGCGTTTCCACCGGTGGGTTTTTCGTGGGTGTCGGAACCTCGATTTTCACAGTGGAGACCTGCGTCTCTGCGGGCGGTTTCACTATTTCTGCCGGAGGTTGAACTTCCGGAACCTCATCTATTGGCGTTAAATCAAATCCGCCTTTATCCGAAGTTACATTCACATCTTTGTGCATAAAGGAATTGATCACAAGTGGAGTCAGGCTTATAGCGGCAAATATTGCGATGCCGATGAACATCGCTTTCTGCTGCACAGCTCCATGTTCTTTCCGTAATGCGTAGGCGCCGTAATTTTTATTTCGGTTTTCGAAAAGCAGCTCTGTAAGCCGGTCTTCCTGTGCGAAGGTTGAATAATTTTTCATAACATTAAAAATTTAAAGGTTAACTAACGTTTTCGATATCAATACCAATCTAAAATAATTGGTATATCATCAATAAAATTAAAGCAATTCTACTACCACATTTACATCAATATTAAAAAACTGTTATTTACATCATAATACATACCAGAACTAAAGTAAATGCTTCAGATTGTATGATTTATATAAACCACTGAATGTCACTAATAAAATGATACATTTAGAACAAATCAACTAATTAATTTCATAATTTTGATCATAAAAATTTATATTTTTCCAATTAAAAGACAAATTCCCACTTCTTTTTCCTGTTCAAGCACTGCATTTGTAAAACTAAACACAATACCATGAACACACTTAAACTAAAATCGAAAAACGCAGCGGTTTTCACGCTGTGTGAGATGCTCAGTAAATTAGGCTACCCCATCAGGATTTCAAATTCTTTTACGACTGAGGTGGATGCAGCCGTGAAAGATTTCCAGAAAAAAAACGCGCTTGTTGTAGATGGCGTGGTAGGTATGAAAACCTGGCAAGTACTGCTGGATAAGAGTAGTAAGATCTTCAAGACGAACGATCTTTTCCTCAGCGAGCAGGATCTGAAAGATTTTGCTAAAAGTTTTAATCTTGAACTCGCCGCGGTGAAAGCCGTAAACGAGGTGGAAAGTTGCGGAAAGGGTTTTTTGATAAACGGCAAACCAAAAATCCTTTTCGAAGGGCATATTTTCTGGCAACAACTTAAGAAAAGAGCCTTGAAACCGGAAAAAATGCTGACCAGTTCAAATAGAAACGTGCTTTATGAAAAATGGACCAAAGCCTTCTACCTGGGCGGCGCGAAAGAATATGACCGACTTGATGAAGCGATCGCCATCAGCAGCGATCCCAAAGTAAAAGAGGCCGCGCTGGCTTCATGTTCGTGGGGCAGTTTCCAGATCATGGGATTTCATGCGAAAAGCTTGGGATACGCATCTGTGCAGGATTTTGTAGACCGAATGCACATTCATGAACGCGAACATCTGAAAGCGTTCGGCAAATTTTTGGAGATCAACAATATCATGACCGATCTCCGCAACAAGAACTGGGCGAATGTTGCGAAGAAATATAACGGTCCGGCCTATAAGCAGAACAAATACGACGAAAAATTGCGGAAAGCGTACGAGAAATATTCGTAAACCGATTATAATGAAAAAAAGCTGCGGAATCCGCAGCTTTATATTTTTAGAATAATTCTTTCCTGATGATGTTCTGGCTTCTTTCCGGCCCTACCGAAACCAGATAAACATTGATCCCGAGATGGTGCTCAATAAACTCGATATACTTTTTCGCGTTTAGCGGCAATTCGTCATAGCTTCGTGCATGCGTGATGTCCTCGTCCCAACCTTCAAGTTCTTCGTAAATAGGCTCGTAATTGTAAAGTTTGGTTGTAGATGATGTGAAATAATCGATGATCTTGCCGTCTTCGGTGCGGTATTTCGTCGCGATTTTAAGCGGAGAAATCCCTGAAAGCACATCCAGTTTTGTAATTACTAAATTATTGATCCCGTTGATCATCGTGGCGTGTTTCAGCGAAACCAAATCCAGCCAACCCGTTCTGCGCGGTCTTCCGGTGGTAGCTCCAAATTCAAAACCAATTTTTCTGATCTTTTCGCCCAATTCGTTATCAAGCTCCGTGGGGAAAGGACCTTCGCCGACACGCGTGGTGTAAGCTTTGGCTACGCCGATGAGATTTTGCAGACTTGTCGGTGGAACGCCGGCGCCTGAACATACGCCGCCGGTTGTAGGAGAAGATGACGTAACGAACGGATAGGTCCCGAAATCAATATCGAGCATGGCAGCCTGCGCACCTTCGAACAAAATATTTTTGTTATCACGAATCGCCTCGTTCAGCTCCACTTCCGTATCCACAATGCGGTCCCGAAGTTTCTCACCAAGTTGCAGGAATTCGTTATAAATTTCATCAAACTCCAGTGCTGGCTTCTCAAAATATTTCTCGAAGAGCGAATTTTTTATCTTTAAATTTTTCTGGATTTTTTCAGCTAAGACCTCCGGATTCAGCAAATCAATCATGCGGATGCCCACACGCGCGATCTTGTCTTCATAGCACGGTCCGATGCCTTTTTTCGTGGTTCCGATGTGGGTTCCGCCCGCCTCTTCCTCACGGTACGTGTCGAGTAAAATATGGTAGGGCATGATGACATGCGCGCGGCGGCTTATGAAAACGTGGTCTGTTTTAAGACCTTTTTCTTCGATCTGACCAATTTCTTTCAGGAAAGCTTTAGGGTTCACCACCACACCATTTGCGATGATACATTTGCCCCTGCATTGCAAAACACCCGACGGCAAAAGGTGCAAAACAAACTTCTCTTCTCCCGCGTAAACGGTATGGCCGGCGTTATCGCCGCCCTGAAAGCGTACCACATAATCAGATTTAGCTGAAAGGACATCGGTTATCTTGCCCTTACCTTCATCGCCGTACTGCAGACCCACCACCACGTATGTTGACATAAAATATTGGTTTAATATTGGTTTGTGCAAAAATAGATTATTAAAAAAAGGCAGGCAAAGAATAAGGAGGATTTTATAGTTATGAAATTGAGTAATCTCAAGATTAGACCACAAAATCTTTAGAAAAAAAATTCCTTAAAAAATGCCTAAATTTGCGCTTTGGAAAAAACCTATGGAATCAATTCAAATTCACGACAAAACCTTTATCCCTTACCTGCGGGATGCAGAAATACAGGAAATCGTAAAAGCCACAGCGCAGAAAATCTATGAAGATTACAAAGACGAAACACCCATTTTCGTTGGCGTACTGAATGGCGTGATCATGTTTTTTTCAGACCTGCTGAAGCACTATCCCGGCAAATGCGAGATTGCCTTCATACAGATGAGTTCTTACGCCGGCACGCAGTCTACGGGAATTGTGTACCAAAAAATGGAACTTACGAAAGACATCAAAGACCGTCACATTATTTTGGTTGAAGACATCGTGGACACAGGAAATACGGTGGAAAGTCTGTTTAAATATTTTACGGAGACGCAACGCCCAAAATCTGTGAAACTGGCTTCATTTCTGCTTAAGCCTGATGTGTATAAGAAAGATTTTAAGCTGGATTACATCGGAAAAGAAATCCCAAACAAATTTGTTCTCGGCTACGGCTTGGATTATGATGAACTGGGCCGCAACCTTAAAGACCTGTATCAGCTTGAAGAAGGCAGAATAAATGAATAATTAACGTCAATTCAAGGCCACACATAAAAATGTCAAATTTTCAATAAATAATAATGATAAACATCGTTCTCTTCGGTCCTCCGGGTAGCGGCAAAGGCACACAGGCGCAGCATCTGATAGAAAAATATAACCTAAAACAGATTTCAACAGGCGACCTCTTCCGTTTCAATATGAAAAATGAAACTGAACTTGGCAAAATGGCCAAATCCTATATAGACCAGGGACATTTAGTTCCGGACCAGGTGACCACGGATATGCTGATTGAAGAATTAAGAAAAACCACAGATACCGAAGGTTTTATTTTTGATGGTTATCCGCGCACCACGAATCAAACGGAAGCACTGGAAAAAATCGTAAAAGACCAGTTGGATGCAGAAATTACAGTTTGCCTTTCCCTGGTTGTAGATGATGAAGTGCTGGTGCAGAGACTTCTGAAAAGAGGTGAAACCAGCGGCCGGACTGACGATTCTAACGAAGAAATTATTCGGAACCGCATCAAAGAATATTACCTGAAAACAGCCGAAGTAGCAGAACTGTACAAGCAGCAGGGTAAATATGTAGAGGTAAATGGCGTGGGAGAGATAGATGAAATTTCGGCCAAACTTTTTGCCGAAGTAGACAAAGTAAAATAATTTGAGACTGTCTTTAGCTTCATAGCAGAACATTCTTCAAATTCAATAAATATCAGATATAAATGTCAAATTTCGTAGATTACGTAAAGATCCACTGCAAAAGTGGCCATGGCGGTGCAGGCTCAGCGCACCTTCGCCGTGAAAAATATATTCCCAAAGGCGGTCCCGATGGTGGCGACGGCGGGCGCGGCGGCCACGTGATCATGAAAGGTAACGCGCACGAATGGACGCTGCTGCCACTGCGTTTTACACGTCACATCAAAGCTGAACGTGGGCAAAACGGCTCCAAAAACCAGCTTACCGGCGCGTACGGCGAAGATGTTTATATCGAAGTTCCCATTGGCACCATCGCGAAAAATGAAGACGGTGAAGTAATCGCTGAAATCCTGGAAGACGGCCAGGAAATCATCCTGATGCACGGCGGAAAAGGCGGTTTAGGTAATGAACATTTTAAGTCAGCAACCAATCAGACGCCGCGCTATGCGCAGCCAGGGTTGCCCGGTGAGGAAGGTTATATCACTTTTGAGCTTAAATTATTGGCAGACGTTGGTCTTGTCGGCTTTCCGAATGCCGGAAAATCTACTTTGTTGGCAGCGGTTTCCGCAGCGAAGCCTAAAATTGCAGATTACGCCTTCACCACGCTTACACCGAATCTCGGGATCGTAGATTACCGGAATTACAAATCTTTCGTAATGGCCGATATTCCTGGCATCATCGAAGGTGCGGCGGAAGGTAAAGGCTTGGGACACCGATTTTTGAGACATATCGAACGTAACTCTATTTTACTTTTCCTTATTCCGGCGGATGCTGAAGATTATTTGAAAGAATTTGAGATTCTCGAGAATGAACTTAAAAAATTCAATCCCGAGCTTTTAGATAAAGATTTCATTGTTTCGGTCTCTAAAGCAGATATGCTGGATGAAGAATTAAAGAAGGAAATTTCAGGTAAATTCCCTGAAAACCGCCAGCCAATCTTCTTTTCAGCGGTTACTCAGGAAGGCTTGATGGAACTTAAAGATGCAATCTGGAAGAAACTGCACGGATAAACCAATTCAGATAAAAACACAGGCCGGACTCAGTTCCGGTTTTTTTTGGAATAGTAGTTGAGATGGCTTTTGAAAAATTTAAAAATGAAATTAATAGCAGCCCTTTTTTCCGCTTTAGTTCTAATGGCCTGCACGGCCGGTAATGCTTCTAAATATTCAAAAATTGAGTATGAAGCCGGCGCTTGCTTTGGTTTTTGTCCGATTTATAAAATGACTGTGAATCCAGATCGCACTGCGGTGATTGATGCTGAAAGGTTCACATTTACAGAAGGCCGTTCAAAAGACGAATTTTCCGGACCAAAAGAAGGGATTTTCACAGCCACCATCACACCAACTGACTATCAAAAAATGATCTCAATGCTCGACGACCTTGATGTGAAGACGCTGAAAACCTATTACGGCAACAAAAATGTAACCGACCTCCCTACTTCAAAACTTAGAATTACTTTTGCTGACGGCAGCACAAAAGAGATCGAAGATTACGGAAAACACGGCACCGAAAAACTGCAGATGTTTTATGAATTTGTAGAAGGCCTGCGCAAAACCCAAACCTGGACGAAAGTTGACTGAAAGGCGTTTCCCTGCTAAATTTATTTAGTTTATCTTTGCCAAACGAAAAATTCCTTCCTGCGCGGAAGGATTTTTTATGAACGGGGTCATTCTTGATGAAAAAACTGCCACGCAGTATCCTGGAAATTTCACGGTTTCCATTTTCATTCACTCGCTTCATTACTTAAAGAATGACACTGTCATTTTTAATTTAATCAAAAAACAATTCATTTGAACTTCAACGATTTAAACCTTATTGATCCTATCGCCAAAGCGCTTCAGGAGGAAGGTTACACGCAGCCGACGCCCATTCAGGCGAAAGCAATCCCAAGCATTTTACAGGGTCGCGATCTCCTGGGAACCGCACAAACCGGAACCGGAAAAACCGCCGCATTTGCAATCCCTATTTTGCAGAACCTTACCGAGAAAGACCTTCGGAACAACAATATCAAAGCCTTAATTCTGACGCCAACGCGCGAGCTCGCCATCCAAATTGAGGAGAGTTTCAATGCGTACGGCCGACATTTGCGCCTGAGAAACCTCGTGGTTTTCGGTGGTGTGAAGCAGGGCGCACAGGAAACTTCACTAAAACGCGGAGTAGATATCCTGGTAGCTACTCCTGGAAGATTGCTCGATTTCATTTCACAAGGCATCATCTCGCTAAAACATCTTGAAATTTTCGTTCTTGATGAAGCTGACCGTATGCTCGATATGGGTTTCGTACACGATGTGAAGCGGATTATCAAACTTTTACCGCCGAAAAGACAAACCCTGTTTTTCTCGGCTACTTTTCCGGATGAGATCAGCAAACTTGCCAATTCGATGCTTACCAATCCCGTAAAAGTGGAAGTTGCGCCGGTTTCTGCAACTGCCGACACCATACAGCAAAAGGTATATTTTGTAGAAAAGGAAAACAAGCTAGACTTGCTGACCCACATCCTGAAAAACGACATTTCAGATTCAGTACTCGTATTTTCGAGAACGAAACACGGAGCCGACAAAATAGCACGTAAACTTCAGTCGCATAAGATCTCCGCTGAAGCCATTCACGGTAACAAATCCCAGAATCAGCGGCAGAACGCACTTAATAATTTCAAATCCGGCAAAACACGGATTTTGGTCGCTACAGATATTGCAGCACGCGGGATTGATATTGACGAACTGAAATATGTGGTGAATTTTGAACTTTCTGACGTATCTGAAACTTATGTTCACCGAATTGGCAGAACTGGCAGAGCAGGTGCAGACGGCAGCTCGATCTCATTTGTTGATGGCTTGGACCTATTAAACCTGAAAAGCACGGAGAAACTGATCGGGAAGAAAATCCCGGTTGAAAAAGATCATCCTTTCCACACCGATAATCTTGTGGCAGAAAAGCGGGATTCGAACAACAAACCTTTCACACCGCGCCCAAAACCGCAGGCAAAAGAAAATATCGGCTACAAAAAGCCAAAGAACAAGAGCAATTTTTCGAGAAATAAATAGATCAGTCAAAAACCTCTCAATTTTATATACTGCCCTGGTGAACCTTAACTCATCAGGGTTTTTAATTTTTAGTCAGTTTTTCAATTTGAAATTTGCTTTCAATGTAATTTATAAACTCGAAGACCAAAAATGGCAGAGGTATAATAAGATAATTCGCTCCTTCCCAACTCCTAAAATCAAATTCAGTTTGAACAAGATCTGCATATGCAAGCGGCAGCGTGAGAAGCAGCAGCACTGCTAAAACACTAAGATTAAGTGCGTATTTTTCAACTTCTACCCTTTTGTAGATTACGAACAGACCAACAAGGACAGCAAGAAAGAGCAGCAATAAATAAATCCCACCAAACATATTGAACGCTTTTGAAATGAGGTGAATCGGTTGAAAATAATCATTTACCAGATAGTAGAAAATATTGAAAAAACAATAAACGGATGACGAAATAACCAATAAAATCAGTGAACTTTTAAAGTGAGATTTTCTCAGCAGCAAAAAATACATCAAAGGCAGAAACCCAAAAATTATTCTGGATGAAGCTACAACACCAAGCAAAATGGAGATGAAAATTAGCAAGAGAAAATTCATGTCCCTTCTCAAATAGTATGAAATCAAGAGATGTACGGCAAACAGCGCCGCCGAAAGAGGAAGCAGGTCATGCCCGTTAATCAGAAGTTCCACAAAGACCATAGAGGACGTAAAAAGGAGACAGAAAACACTGGCAAAATGATTGCCTTTCGTTTTTCTTAAAAATCCCACGGCTAAACTTATATAACTAGCGCCAAAAAGCCAGTAAGCATTAAACAGCACGAACGGTGAATTAAAAATGACCCACGCCGGCCCAGGACTTATCGGTTCTTTCGGACTTATTGAAACATCATACAAAGTACCACCGCTCAGGAAAGACTGCGCTGCTAAAATAAAAGCGTCATCACCCGTAGAACCGGGATTTTTGCGCAGACTTACTATAGGATAAGCAAAGCAAACTACTGCGATGGTCATCGTAATGAAAATGAGCCAAAAAGCCTCAGTTCTGATTTTCAGATTAGCTATCCAGCGGATACTAAGAAAGACGCCAACGGATAATAATAAGTATGTCAGGTATAAATTTGGCAAATCTAACTTAAGAAATATCCTCAGTGAAGGGAGAAGAACAACTAGGCTGTACAAAAGCACTGCAGCGGCAAGTTTCCAGTTGTAAACCGTTCGACCCCTCATCACAAAAACAAACTTTCAGCATTTTCAGTGGTGATTCGGTCAATTTCCGCAAAATCTACTTTATAGATATCAACCAATTTGCCCGCCACCAGCTCAAGGTAAGAACTTTCATTACGCTTGCCGCGGTGCGGAACCGGTGCGAGGTAAGGTGAATCGGTTTCGAGGACGATTTTATCCAATGGAATTTCATGCAGAAACTGATCAATCTTTCCGTTTTTAAATGTTACAACGCCGCCAATCCCCAGTAAAAACCCTAATTCAACGGCATGTTTGGCCTGCTCCAGATTTCCGGAAAAGCAGTGAAAGATTCCCCGAAGTTTCGGATGTTTTTTTCTTTCGAGTACTTCAAAAACCTCATCAAAACTTTCGCGCGTGTGGATTACAATCGGCAGATCCCGTTCAATGGCCCAATCGATCTGCTTTTCGAATGCTTTGATCTGGATATCTAAAGTAGATTTATCCCAATAAAGGTCAATCCCGATCTCACCAATAGCGGGAAAACTCCTTTCGTTCAGATATTTTTCCACGGTTTTCAGTTCATTTTCCCAGGATTCGGGCTGAACCGAGCACGGATGAAGGCCCATCATCGCAAACATGCGCTCCGGGTACTGGCTTTCCAGATCAAGCATTTTTTCATGTGTAGTAGAATCTATGGCCGGAAGATAAAATTTTGAAACGCCTTTGTGGAGCGCCCTCTCAATCATTTCATGACGGTCATCTGAAAATTCATCGGAATATAGATGGGTGTGGGTATCTATCATAATTTGTTTATGGTTTTAAATGCAGCCCGACTTGAACGGAGCTCTTTTTGTTCAGCGAAGCGGAACAAAAAAGCGGGAGTGGAAGGCGGATAAGCTGCCAAATCAATCTAAAATATCTTATGCTTCACTTTGGAGCGCTGCGCAGCGATTCTTTGTTCGATTTTCTCCATAAACTCCTGATGTTTCGGGCTTTTATCATCAGAAGGTTTATGCGCTAATGCCTGGGCAATCTTAAAATTTTCTTCCACAAAAGCACGGGTTTCATCACCGAAATAGGCCGCGCCAAACTTTTCCCAAATGTAGTGTATCGCCTGCGAATTAGGATGAATTAGGTCTTCTTTATAAAAGCGGTAATCGCGTAAATCATCTATCATTATCTCGTAAACCGGCAGATAACTGCAGTTCTCAAACTGCGGAATCACCTCGTGCAGAGCAGTGATGACCTTCGATTTGCTCAGCAAATTTTCGGTGAGGCCATCTTTGGTATGCCGAACCGGCGAGACTGTAAAAAGTAGCTGAACACCCGGTGTGCAGATGTCTTTCAGGACTTTTATGGTCTCCGTGATGCTTTCTGAAATCTCGTTTTGGGTGAGCAACCTTTTTTCGAAATGTTTCGCCGGAATCTTATGACAGTTGGCGACAAGTTTATTCTTCGGCAGAAATTCGTAAATAAATGAACTTCCGTACGTGATAATGACCCATTTTGAAGACTGCAGGAACTGATTTCCGGCCTCGATTTTTTTGTTGATTTTGTCTAATGTCTGATGCAGAAACCGCGAATTGAACTCGCTGTGGTGATCGAGCGAGATGATCTCATCATTGTACTTTATCAGGTCTTCTTCGGTATAAAACTCAGATTTGTGAAGCTTTTTTAAGGCCTGATTTATCGAAAACGGGTTGAAAAGCGTTCCGAAAGGATTGTTCAGCGTTTGAAGCTGACCTTTTGAAAGCAAAGCAGACAGCTCGCTCGCGAAACATGAACCCATCGAAAAGAGCCGGTCTTCAACGCCAATCTTCACCTCTGAAACCGGTAATTCAACTTCAGTCCTAAATTTCATTAGAATTAACAGTTTTGATTATAACTAATATTTAGCTGTCTCGACGCAAAAGATAATTTGCCAGTTCAATGAACGGCTTCTTTTTTTCGTCCGGAACATCGATTTGGTTCAGGTAACCCTGCGCGATTTCGTTGTATTTCTGGATCAGCAGCAATGTTTTTTCGTCTACTTTCGTGCGGCGGAAAATTTTCTCAACACTGTATACCTTATCGACGTTGTCTGTTTTTTTAGAATACCAAAAATCAAGCTCTTTGCGCTCTTCTTCGGTTCCGTGCTCCCTTGCCAAAAGGTAAAGTACGGTTTTCTTGTTTTCGTAGATATCGCCGGCGTGTTTCTTACCAAATTGCTCCTGGTCACCGAATACATCAAGATAATCATCCATGATCTGGAAGGCGATCCCCACGTTTTTACCAAAATTAAATATCGCTTTTGCCGCTTTGAAGTCAGCTCCGGCGATCAAAGCTCCGATTTCAAAAGATGACGCACTTAAGACACCGGTTTTGTACGTAATCATCCGGATATAATCATTGAAAGTCACGTCACCCAAAGTCTCGAAATTTATGTCGTACTGCTGACCTTCGCAGAGCAGCAAACCGGTATGCGTGAAAACGCGCACGCAGGCTTTGTAAAGTTCCGGCTCCAGATCTTCGAAAAACTTGTATGACTTCATCAGCAGTGCATCACCCGACAGGATGCCGGTATTGATGCCGTGCAGCGTATGGATCGTCGGCATATTTCGTCGAAGGGGTGCCTCGTCCATGATATCATCGTGAATCAGCGTAAAATTGTGAAAGAACTCGATTGCGAGCGCGGGCTTTATGGCTTTCTTCATATCGCCACCGAACATATCATTGGCCATCAGCACCATGATAGGTCTCAATCTTTTGCCACCGTGTGAAATGATATAATTCATCGGTTCATACAGTTCCGCTGGCTTATCTTTGAAGGTATAGCGCTCGATAGCTTTGGAGACGATATCCTGATATTCTTCTAAAAAATGCATAGGTAAATAGTATTTGAACAAAAATACGATTTTAAAAAAGCTTTCGACTTCCCAAGGCACAAAAAAACCACCATGACGGTGGTTTTAGTGATATTAAAATCCTTAAAAAATTTAAGTAAAATAAGTTACGAGCATATAGGTGACACCTGCAACAATCGCTGAAATCGGGATCGTAAGTATCCATGCCCAAAGCAGACTCACGGTAATTCCCCAACGTACTGCCGAAACCCTTTTTGTAAGCCCTACCCCAATGATTGCACCGGTAATGGTGTGCGTCGTGGAAACGGGAATTCCTAGATGGTCGGTAAGGAACAGCG
Organism: Kaistella pullorum; assembly: GCF_014837035.1. Lineage (GTDB taxonomy): Bacteria > Bacteroidota > Bacteroidia > Flavobacteriales > Weeksellaceae > Kaistella > Kaistella rhinocerotis. The sequence continues at coordinate 877,334 of NZ_JACSPS010000002.1, forward strand.
TGATTGCCCCTGCAGACTCAGCACTTACCCCTTCAAGCGGCGTTACTTTGGTAATTTTCGTCCCCATTGTCTTCACAATCTTCCAGCCACCACTCATAGTTCCCAGACCTATCGCAAGGAAGGATACGAACGGTACCCACATATAGTCGGTGGTAAAGTGCGCGAAGCGCTCCGCAGAAGGCATCGTAGCATATACATCTGTTCCGCCAATCATGCTAACGTGATAATAGATCACGGCTGCACCGATAATTCCCATTACTTTTTGCGCGTCATTCAGGCCGTGACCCAAACTGAACAGCGCTGAAGAAACAAGCTGCCATTTCTTGAACTGACCATCGGCCTTGCGCGGGTTGCTGTTCCTTGCGAAGAAAACGATGATTAGCGTAATCACAATCGAAACGAGCATCCCAATGAACGGTGCCATGAAGATGAAAAGGAAAATAGGGATCACTTTCTCAAGCTTCACCACATTCTGGGTCATAAGTTCGGTAAGCGCCGCTTTTATTTTTTGCCAAAGTGTGAAATCTGGATGAGCAAGCACTACCTGGTGATAATCCATCGCGAAAGCGTGCATCAAAGCAGCTCCTAAGAATCCGCCAATGAGCGTGTGCGACGATGACGAGGGAATCCCGAACCACCATGTAAGCAGGTTCCAGGCGATGGCCGCGATCAAACCGGAAAATATGACTTCAAGATTGATGAAATCCTCATTGACGGTTTTTGCTATCGTGTTTCCGATTTTAAATTCGCCAATGATATACATCGCGACGAAAAAAGCGGCAAAATTCCATACAGCAGCCCAAAGTACAGCCTGAAACGGCGTAAGTACCTTAGTAGAAACTATCGTAGCGATAGAGTTTGCCGCGTCATGAAATCCGTTGATATAGTCAAAGATCAGCGCGAGGACGATTATGACTATTAATAATACTGGTAAATCCATTCTACACTATATAAAGATTGCGAAACAGATTAAGCGTATTTTATTACAATACTGTCCATCGTGTTGGCCACATCTTCGGCTTTGTCTGTCACGATTTCCAGATATTCGAGCACAGATTTCACCTTGATGATATTGATGGCGTCGTTCGTTTCAAAAAGTCTTACGATAGCCTGGCTAAGTACGTCATCCGCGATGTTTTCATACGAATTAATTTTAATGGAAGACTCTTTTACCGCTTTGCCGTTTTTGAAATCTTTCAGGTTTTCCATTGCGGTTTTGATCTCCATACAGGATTTGTAAATGAGAAGACTGAACTCTGTGTAAGCGGGATCAAGCGGTGCCTTGTAAAGATAAATGTACTTCGCAGATGCATAAATGTAATCTGCAATATCATCTAAACCACTCGCCAAATGACTGATGTCTTCACGGTCAAACGGTGTGATGAAGTTTTCGCCAAGCTGAACGAAAATTTCATGGGTGATATCATCCATTTTGTGTTCGTAGTCACTCATGTTTGTCAACATGGTGTCATCATTGATGTCAAAGTCGAGCAGACCTTCGTGAAACTCTTTAGACATGTCTACCAAGGTGTCTGCAACGCGTTCAAACAGTACAAAAAACACTTTGTCTTTAGGTTGGAAGGCTTTAAAAATGTTACCGATTCCCATAATTTTTCGTTTTAAATTCTATGGTGCAAATTTCCGAAAAAGGTCGCAAACAAAGCGCTTTTTATATTAACTTTTATTCATATTAGCAAAAACGCTATTTGCAGAATAACAAAAAAAATCAGCTTTGAATGAACAAAACTGATTTTTAAAATGTATAGTCTAAGATTAGCCCGCTATCTCTGCGCGCATCTCTTTTCCTTTGAATTTCTGAGACTGCATACCTCTCAAAACCTCATCTTTAAACGATTTTTCTACTTCAAAGAATGAAAATTTCTCCAGGATCTCGATATCGCCGATGTCCGGACGCTTCTTGGATTTTGCCGTTGACTTATTGATGATTTCAAGCATATCCATCTTTTTCAGCTGGTCTTTTTTACCCAAATTAAAGAAGAATCTCACCATGTCGCCACTGTTTCTGCGCGGCTTGCGGTCTCTGTCTCTACCACCGTCACGGCTGAATTCCCTGCGGTCACCACGGTCACGGTCTCTTCCTCGGTCACGGTCCCGACCACGGTCACGGTCTCTTCGACTGTCTCCCCCGCGATCGTCAGCGTTGAATTTCTGGTCCGCTAGGTCATTTTTGTCTTTGTAGAACATTGCCACGTCGCGAAGTTGGAGCTGAAGAAGCTTGTGTACCAACTCTTCTTTAGAAAATTCAGACAAATCCGGGATCAAAGCGTCATCAAACGTGAAGAACTCTTCATGAACCGTGAATAAAGCTTCGAAAACTCCGGCCACCTGCGATTTGATGATCGCCTCACCGGTCGGGATTTTTTTCTCCTGAATGTCAATTTTTGTGGAAGATTTGATCTGCTTAAGCTTGCGCTGCTCTTCAGGCTTAATCAACGCCATTGAAATTCCGTCCTTCCCTGCTCTACCGGTTCTTCCGCTTCGGTGAACGAAAACTTCAGGATCATCCGGCAAAGAATAATGGATAACGTGGGTAAGTGAATTTACATCAAGTCCACGTGCAGCAACATCAGTCGCTACAAGGATATCGATGTTTTTCAGTCTGAATTTTTTCATCACTGTGTCACGCTGTGCCTGTGAAAGATCACCGTGAAGGGCATCGGCAGCATAACCGTTCTGCATCAAAAAGTCAGCAACTTCCTGCGTTTCCATACGTGTACGGCAGAAAAGGATAGAATACTGATTAGGATTTGCGTCGATCAAACGTTTCAAAGCTTCCTTCTTATGTCGGTAACCTACCACATAATATTCGTGCTTGATGTTTTTCTTCACCTCATTGATAGAACCTACCGAGATACGGTGCGGCGTGGTAAGATAGTTCTTCGAAATTCTTTCTACTTCCTTGTTCATCGTTGCCGAGAACAGATAAGTCTGTTTTGTATCTGGCGTCTCGCTTAAGATGGTTTCCAAATCGTCTTTGAAACCCATTGAAAGCATCTCATCGGCCTCATCAAGCACAACCCACTGAACTTCAGAGAAGTCAAGTGCCTTGCGGTTAATCATGTCAATCACACGTCCCGGAGTTCCCACAATGATCTGTGGTTTATCACGAAGAGAGCGGATCTGATCCATAATACTGCTGCCACCATAAACCGCTGTGGTTTTGATGTTTTGCATGTATTTTGAATAATTTTTAATGTCTTTTGTAATCTGAAGACACAGTTCTCTTGTCGGACAAAGCACCAAAAATTGGATTTTGCGACTACCCTCGTCAATCATATCCAAAATCGGAAGCGAAAAAGCTGCTGTTTTGCCCGTCCCAGTCTGCGCAAGTGCGATAAGATCGCGAATATCTGTAGAGATAAATGGAATGGTCTGTTTTTGGATTTCTGTGGGACTTTCGAAGCCCAGTTCGCCAATTGCCTTCAAGATTTCAGGACTTAAATTGGTTTCCGTAAATAAATTCATTAAGTATATTAAATATTCTGCAAAGATAGTCTTTTTTGAATTGATAAAAAATAGCTCGATTCATTAAACTTTTGTTAAAGCACTATTTTGAGTGTAAAGTGAGCTTTAAACATTAAATTTGTTTTTAAATTCAATTTCGATGTCAGTTTCAGTCAGCAATTCCACCCTACAGTTTCTAAAAGATTTAAATAAAAACAATAACCGCGAATGGTTTTCCGAAAATAAAGATCGGTATCTCGCGGCGCAGGCTAACGTGGCTGAATTTGTAGAGTTACTCATCGAAGAAACCGGTAAGTTTGATGCCGAGATCCAAAAACTGGATGCCAAAAAAGCGATGTTCCGGATTTACCGTGACACCAGGTTTTCATTAGACAAAACACCATACAAAACCAATTTTGGTGCGAGTCTTGGCATGGGAAAAGGCAACCGGATTTCCGGATATTATCTGCATATCGAACCGCAGAAATCTTTTCTGGCCGGCGGTGTTTACCATCCTGAAAGTGCAGTATTAAAACAAATCCGCGCAGAAATAGCAGTCAATCAGGAAGAATTTTTGGCGATATTAAACCAGAATGAATTCCGGAATAATTTCCGTGGGCTAAGTGTGGAAGATAAACTGAAACGCGTGCCTGCCGGTTATGATAAAGACCACCCAATGGCAGAATTTTTAAAACTGAAAAGCTTCAATGTGATTCATCCCATTTCAGACGAAGCACTGATGTCTGAGACTGCCGCCCCGGATTTTACCAAGGTTTTTAAAAGCATCAAACCGCTGAACGATTATCTGAATGCTCCTTTTATTTAATTGGTTTTTGATTTGAGTTTTTCAATCGTTTCGCGCATTTCCGAATCTGCGGGGCTGACCGCATAATAATTGGCAATCTTACCGTTTTGGTCCACCACGATAAACCTCGGAACCCAGTTGAGTTCAATGAAATCATTAAAACTGTTCTTCCAGCCTTCATCAAACCAGTAATTTTCCTCCGCATCGATTCCATATTTCGTCAGACCTTTTTCCCATTGCGCATGCGAGCGGTCGAGTGAAAAATAAACAAACTCAATCTCCGGGTTGTTTTCTTTAAGTTTTTTCGTTTCCGGCAACGCGAGAATACAGTCCTGACACCAGCTCGCCCAGAAATCGATGATCAGGATCTTGCCTTCATGCTTTTTAATTACATCTGCCACAGTAATCTTCTTTCCGTTCAGGGAGGTAATTTTCTGAGCTAATGATTCTTTTGAAAACTCGGTTTTGCTTGTTTTGGGAATTTTCTGTGCGAAAACACATGTCGCCATCAGCAAAACGAATATCTGGAGGATTTTCTTCATTTAAATATTTAAATTTTTTCTAAAAGTACCGTTGAAAATTCGGTCTCGAACATTACCGTGCCGTTCTGCACTTTCACAGTCTTTCCTGAATAAGCATCGCGAAGTTTTGCACCATTTTCAAAGATTCCGGTAACATTCACTGTTTTAAGTCCGTTCGGAAGTTCCAGGCCGATCACCACCTTGTCATTCTGAAATTCCCGCGAGAACCAATAAGGTTTGTCCGAAATCATCTGATGTACTCCGGCGCCAACCGCAGGATGATTTGCACGGAATTTTCCTAATTTTTGATAGTGCGACAGCAACTTTGCCGTCGCAGGTTTGTAGCGTATGTCGCTCCAGTTCATATTGCTGCGAAGCGTGGCATCACCGGTCGCTCCCTCAATCGTAAGATCTCTCGCGGTTTCGTCGCCATAGTAAACCTGCGAAATACCTGGTGCAAGAAGCAGTTTTGTGCCTGCTTCAAATGTTCTTTTTCTGTCTTTATCGAAAGGCGAACCGTCATCATGTGACGTAAGATAATTCATCACCGTTTTGCCGTTCAGGTCTGCATTCAGCATTTTCGAGTAAGAGGAGAAAAGTTCTTCGTATGGTTTATTCGCGTCACCTTTAAAATCAAAATTGATCAGAGACTTAAAACCATTCTGGTAATAATTGACCTTTTTGTCGCCAAAATCATAATTTTGTTTTTGCGAAATTCCATAACCGTAAACCTCACCTACGGTGAAAAACAGATTTTTATCAAGAACATTCGCAGGATTTTTGGTCTTGTAAATATCGAACGCCTGCTGACAAACCTGCTGAAATTCTTTCCACACATCCTCATTCGTATGTTTCACTGTATCAACGCGGTATCCATCGATTCCATATTCTTCCACATAATCAGCAAGCCATTTCATGATGTAATATTTGGGCGCTTTCGGGAAGCCTGTTCGCGTGAAAAAGTCATTCAGCGAACTCATTTCAGCTTCATACCGTCCTTCGGCTTTCCATTTATCAACCAGCATTTGTGGCAATTCTGCCGGCGCGTCGGACTCTGTTAAAATATCCGGCAAGTTCGCAACTAATGTACACGCAGTGGTGCTTTCATAACTGTTGTATTGGCATTGCGGCGAAGTTCTTACCCAGGAGTTCGGGTAAACGGTATCGAGCGGCGTCACAGGTCCGGTATGATTGATCACCGCGTCTAAAACTATTCTGATGCCTTTTGCATGCGCTTTTTCTACTAGTTCTTTCAGGTCAGCTTCTGTACCGAAATTGGGATCAAGCGCCGTCCAGTCTTTCGTCCAATAGCCGTGGAAACCATAGGTTTTGCCCGTTCCTTCATCTGTCGCGCCATGGATCTGCTCCACAACGGGCGTCATCCAAATTGCATTTATGCCTAAATCCGTAAAGTAATTTTCATCAATTTTCTGAATGATACCGCGCAGATCGCCACCTTCGAAACCGCGAAGAACAGCAGGTTTTCCGGTTCGGCCAAAATTCACATCGTTAGATTTATCTCCGTTTGCGAAACGGTCGGTCAGCAGAAAATATACATTCGCGCCTTCCCAGGTAAACGGTTGTTTTTCGGAATTCTTAACCGATGCACATGATGTAAAGAGAGCCGCAGCTGCGACAAGCAATATTTTTTTCATAGTAAAAAATTGATTGCTAAAGGTAGCCTAAATGCAATCTTTAAAGAAAAATGAGCCGTTCACGAACACCATTTTAACATTACTTTAACATATTTTATTATCTTTGTCCGCTTAACAAGAAGAACAGTTTCGATTCGCGGAACTCAGCTATTGCCAAACCTAAAAAATTTAAGCGGATGAGTGTGGTCGCGCGACAGGGATTCAAATATTCGGTTATCGGTTATCTCGGATTCCTACTCGGAACTTTTTCGGCCATTTTCGTGTTTCCGCATGACATGGAGTTTTACGGTAAACTCCGCTACGTTTTGCCTACTGCTGAAATGCTTCTGCCCATCGTAGTTTTCGGCCTTTCATTTTCGAACGTGAAATTTTTCACGAAAACGCACGACGACGGCAAACACCAAAATTTTCTTTCGCTTTCGTTGCTGGGTATCATATTTAATTTCAGCCTCTTTGTTTTAGGTTACGTCGCGGTAAATTTCCTTTTCCCCGAACTTCGGAATACCGAGATGTGGCAGATGAAAAGACTTATTCTTCCTTTGATTCTGGTTCTTGCATTCAGCACGGTTTTCAATAAATACCTTTCAAATTTCAAGCGGATTGTAATTCCGAATATATTTGAAAATTTACTGCCCAAAATTGCCAATCTCGGCGCTTTTTGCCTGTTCTTCTTCATCGGTTTACCCGAAAAGGCCGCATATCTCTTTTTTATCGGAATGTTTGTGGTGGGACTTTTCGGCTACATCTATTATGCAAACCGTCTAGAGAAGCTGAAACCCGATTTTTCAACAGATTACATTAAAAAAGACGGCCTTTGGAAAGATGTGCTGAATTACAGTTTCTACGGATTTCTGGGCAACATCGGAAATTTCATTGCGGTGCGTATAGACAGCGTGATGATCGGTGAATTCCTCGGTTTTGAACCCAACGGGGTTTACAACACGCTCTACTCCATCATTTCACTCATCACCGTGCCGGCCATGGGCTTGTACAGTATTTCGGCCCCGATTATCAACAGACATATTGCAAATAATGAATTTGAAGAACTTGATAGGCTGCACAAGAAATCGTCCTTAGTTCTGTTCTTTTTGGGTTTCGTCCTGCTTTCCTGCGTACTTGTCGGATTTCCGTACCTGACGCATTTCATCAAAAACGGGGAACTGCTGCGCCAGTCTGAACCTGTGATCTGGGTTTTGGGATTTGCGATGCTCTTTGATTTAGCGACCGGCTTCAATGGCCATATCATCTCGCTTTCGAAATACTACCGTTTTAATATTGTCGTGATGCTGTTTTTGGCGCTGACTACCGTTTCATTAAACATTTATTTCCTCAAAAACACCAATCTAGAACTTTTCGGAATTGCCATTGCCACTGCCATTTCACTCACACTGTTCAATATTGCGAAAATTGTATTTAATTACATAAAATTCGGTGTCTTTCCTTTGACGATTGAAATGATTTACGCACTCATTATCGGAACCTTAGGCATTACTGTCTCAGTACTGTTACCTGATTTCGAAAAAAGTCTGCTGAATTTATTCTACAAACCCGGAATCGTACTCGTGATGTTTTTTGTAGGCAATTATTTCCTGAAAATATTCCCAATCGAAGAATATATTAACCGCAACTTTCTGAAAAGTTTATTCAGGTTTTAAAGAAATTTCCGGAGCGTTTCTTCCAAAGTTTTCAACACCTTTTCTTTTGCATATTTTTCCTTAAAATCGTACGCGGTGACTTTTGTTAAAGTATAAAGCTGGTCTTCCACATTTTCATGTTCGGGGATGATAAATCGATTTGAATTTGGATAGTCGGAGGGAAAAATAGCGATTTTTCCATATTTGATGGCGTCACCCAAATTTCCGCTCAACTTGGTTATCCCGTAATATTCTTTTTGGCTAAAAAATTCGGTTTCAGGCTGCAACGGACACCATAAAATCTCAGCTCTTTGCATCCATTCATCGAACAGCTGCTGCGGAACTTTTTCCGTGAAATACTTTAAGGAAATATTCTGAAGTTTGTCCTTTTCAAAATCCTTTAGCCACTGAAGTTCCTTTCCGGCGGCTTTCCCTAAAAAAACAAACTGAAAATGCCTTTCTCCGCTGAAGGTTTTAATGCGCTCCAAAAGACGACGGTAGTTCCGGCGTTCCTGAGAAACTGCTCCCGGAATCACGACCGTAATATTTGAGTTTCTTTCACTTTCGTATTCATTCAAAAAGAAAACCGGCAAAGAATTCAATTTAGATCGAGGATTTGTCTTGAGTAAAGATTCATCCAAAACCAAAAGATTTGCGGCCTTCTCAAATACTTTTGGCGCAGACAATAAATCTTCTTTGAGCAAAAGTTTTAATCGGTATGTAAAGTCTTTTTTAAAGACATTTTCCAGCAGCTGAAGACTTGAAATCTTTGTGAAATTAAGGTTATGAATGATTACGGACGTATTGAAATGTGCCGTGACCTTAAAAAACAAATCGAAATACCGATGGACAGTGCCGATAATTACAAGAGCGTATTTTTCATCCTTTAATACTGCCAAAAGGTCCTCAGGTCGAATCTCAAAAGCTCGCTGAGAATTGGTCCCAATTTGCTTAAAGATTTTCGGACTGAAATAATAATCCACCGAAAACTGTTCGGAATCTTTCATCAACTCCATAAAGTTGCCCGCAATTTCCGCGTGCGTATCGAGCTCGATGTAAGCGATTCTTTCCAATTTTTAATGCACTTTTTTACCGTTCGAGAAGGTTTCCAAAACCTTAGACTGCAGAATGTCATCTTCTTCAGCTCTCATCAAATCCTGGTTCAGCACCACGAAATCAGCCGCCTTACCCACTTCCAAACTTCCAACTTCATTTTCCTGGAAACCAGCCTTTGCGGCCCAAATTGTCATTCCGCGCAGGGCCTGTTCGCGCGTCAATGCATTCTCCTTCTGAAAACCGTTTGGTGGAAAATGTTTGGCATCTTTGCGGGCAACAGCCGCATAGAATGTTTTGATAGGATTAATTTCTTCCACCGGAAAATCAGTTCCGAGAGGCAGCCAACCGTTTTGCTGAAGCAATTTCTGGTACGCGTAAGAATGTTTCAGACGCTCCTTACCGATGCGCTGCTCCGCCCAATACATGTCAGAAGTAGCGTGGGTAGGCTGAACAGACGGAATGATTCCATATTTTCCAAACAGTTCAAAATCCGGTTCCTGTACGATCTGTGCATGCTCGATCCGCCATCTTCTATCGCTTTTTATTCCGAGCGTTTCGCCATAGATTTTCAGGATGGTTCGGTTCGCGGAGTCACCTATTGCGTGCGTACACATTTGCAGGTCGCTGTTTTTCAGTCTTTTAGCTAAATAACGGAATTGTTCCGGGTCGCGGAGCATAAAACCTTTCCAATCTTTCTTGTCAGCGTAGTCGTGCAGCAAACATGCGCCACGAGACCCCAGTGCGCCGTCAGAAAATACTTTGTAGCCGCCGAATGTTATATTGCCGTTCGTGAAACGACCTTTCCTGATCCACTCGTCATACGTGGCAGGATTATCTTCCAGCAGCGCGAAAATTTTCATATCGAGAATCTTTTGGTCCTGCGCCTTTTCTAGCAGTGAAAATGTGTGTGGTGTAATGCCGCAGTCGTGCAGCGAGGTAAGCCCGTACGAGAAACAAACCTTCTGCAAATCAGCAAAATATCCGATCGCCATGTCGTCACTGATCTCCGGAATGTATTTCTCCACAAGCAGCATCGCATTATCAATCAGGATGCCAGTGAGTTTTCCATTGATTTTTTCAATTTCGCCGCCGGCAACCGTCGTAGCCGTGGTAATTCCCGCAATATCCAAGGCTTTTTGATTGGCTACAGCCGCGTGCCCGTCCACTCTTTTCAGATAAACCGGTCGGTCCGGGAACAATTGGTCGAGTCTGCTTTTATTTGGAAACTCCTTTACCGGCCAGTCATTTTGGTCCCAACTGCGGCCATAAAGCCATTCCGTCGGGGCTGTTTTGGCATATTCGGTCATTTTAGAAATGATTTCATCCCAGGATTTTGTGCCCCAAAGTTCACACTTCCATTTGTCTGTGGCGTATCCGGTGAAATGGCAATGTGCATCAATAAAGCCCGGAAACACAGATTTCCCCTGAAGGTCCTGAATGTTTTTAGCTTTAAAATCTTTAAGTACAGATCTATTTGTCCCGACGGAAACTATTTTACCATTCGACACGGCCATCGCTTCAGCAACGTCAAATTTTTGGTTTACAGTGTAGATTTTTGCGTTGTGTATAATCAGATCCACCGATTTCTGTGCCGCTACGAACACTGAAATCATGAGGGCCAAAATTCCAAATAAATATTTCATAATTACTTTTTTCTAAACATTTGTTTCCAGCGCAGATTCCGGATAAATTTCACTTCCTCTGCTGCAAGCTGTCTGGGTTCATTTTGTTTCAGGAAAGAATTTATCGTTATAAAAAACTCGGAAACCGACTGGTTTTTCAGTGAAGATTTTGCCGATGAAACTATGGCTAAAGGTAAATTCAAACCAATATTGTAAAAATATTCGCCAAGTTTTTCAGCCTTCTGATTTTTATATTTAAAGGCGGTGGGCCGAAGATGTTTCACCCACAAATCCTTGAGCGTGACGGTCCGGAAACCCGCTTTTTTTGCGAGCATAACATCAATGTTATCCCAGCCAAGAACAGTTCTGAGGCCATCCATCTCATTAAAACATTCTTTCCGATAAGACTTTATGGGTCCGCGTACGTGCGTTTTAGAGGAGATATCTTCGAAAATCCACTGCTTTTTTTCGTCGTTAAAGTCGAAAGCCAGCGACTTTTCGAATACTTTTTTACTGATTTTTACGATTCCGGACACCATTCCCACTTTCGGATCGGCGACGTAAACTGCATTCAATTCTTCGAGGTAATTATTTGGAAAAATAATGTCGGCATCAAATTTACAGATGATGTCAACGTTATCCAAATGAGCTGTCTGTAAGCCTTTATAAAAAGTCCGGACCACCTTTGCACCAGGTTCGTGTGCTGACGTTTTCAGATTCAAAATTTTAAATCGCGAATCATTCAGTATAAAATCCTCAACTAAATTTTGTGTATTATCCGTAGAGCCATCGTTGACGACGATCACCTCAAAATCCTTAAAAGCCTGGTCTTTCAAAGATTTAAGACAAAAAATGATATTTTTTTCCTCGTTGTGCGTTGGGATGATGATCAGAAATCTCATTGGCTATAGCAGTTCATCGTGCCATTCGCGCATCGTCACTTTAGCGACAAGGCCTTCCTGCACGAACGGATCGTTCTTCACAAAATCTTCTGCCGACTCGCGGTCCACAAAAATGCCCATCGCGCCTTCACCCGGGACCGAAAACGGACCGATGCCCAGAACTTTTCCGGCTTTCACAAATTTCTCCTCATTTTCCTGATGACGCGGATAAACCTCCATGAACTGTTCCATAGTCGCATCTGCACGGTTTTCGTAGAAAATTACAGTTTTCATAATCTGAGTTTTATGGTTAAGATTTAATGAGCCTCGAGCCAGTTTTCGCCCACACCCACTTCCACCAACATTGGAACTTTAGTTTCAATCGCAGATTCCATTTCAGATTTTATAAGTGATGTGGCAACCTCGATTTCGTCATCCGGCGCTTCAAAAAGAAGTTCGTCATGCACCTGGAGCAGCATTTTTGTCTTTAAATTTAATTCCGTCAGTTTTTTATCGATATTGATCATCGCAAGTTTGATCACATCCGCGGCACTTCCCTGTATTGGGGCATTCACAGCATTCCGCTCTGCATGTGCTTTCACCACAAAATTTCCGGAATTGATGTCTTTCAGATGGCGTTTGCGTTTCAAAATGGTCTCTACATAACCTATTTCACGGGCTTTTTCCACCTGCTCGGCCATGTATTTTTTGAGTCTTGGATAGGTTTGAAAATATGCCTCAATCATCTGCTTCGCTTCTGCCCTCGAAAGGCCGGTCTGCTCTGCCAAACCAAAAGCGCCCTGGCCGTAAAGAATTCCGAAATTCACCGTCTTAGCTTGCCCGCGCTGAACTTTTGAGACTTCCTCCAATGGAATATCAAACAGCCTGGCGGCGGTGGACGCGTGGATATCTTCACCATTCTGGAAGGCTTCAATCATATTTTCTTCATTCGAAATCTCCGCAATAAGGCGAAGTTCGATCTGTGAATAATCTGCAGAAATAATTTTGTGCCCTGGCGCCGCGACAAACGCGCCGCGAATCTGCTGTCCACGCACTGTTCGGATCGGGATATTCTGTAAATTCGGATTTACCGAAGCCAGGCGGCCTGTGGCTGCCGTAGTTTGCGAGAAACTCGTATGAACGCGGTTATCATTTTTGTCGATCTGCAGCGGAAGCGCATCGACATAAGTCGATTTTAGTTTTTGGTAAGTTCTGTATTCAAGAATGTATTTGATAATATCGTGCTTTGCCGAAAGTTTCTGCAAAATATCCTCGGACGTGGCATACTGACCGGTTTTAGTCTTTTTTGCTTTCGGATCCAGCTGCAGTTTTTCAAAGAGGATCTCACCGAGCTGTCGTGGTGAATTCACATTAAATTCTACATCTGCCATCTCGAAAATCTTCCTTTCAAGATCACGCAGGTCTGTTTCAAGATCCGTGCTTTCCTGTTCGAGCCATTCTTTATCCAACGCTACACCTTCGAGCTCCATTTTGGCCAAAACCTGCATCAGCGGCATCTCAACCTTATAAAACAAATCTTCGAGGTTCTCTTTCTGAAGTTGAGGCGCAAAAACAGTGTATAACTGGAAAGTGATATCGGCATCTTCAGCGGCGTAATTTGTTTGCTCTTCTACGGGAAGATCGCGCAACGTAATCTGGTTTTTACCTTTCTTTCCTATTAAAGTTTCAATGGCAACAGGTTTGTAATTCAAATAAACCTCTGAAAGATAATCCATTACGTGCCGCCCATCAGGATTCAGCAGGTAATGTGCGATCATGGTGTCGAACATTGCGCCTTGCATGTCCACGCCGTAGCGCTTCAGGACTTTGTAATCGAATTTTAAGTTATGAGCGATCTTAATGACATTCTGCTTTTCGAAAAATGGCCTGAAGATTTCAATAGTCGCTTTAGCCTCTTCCAGATCTGCGGAAAGCGGAATGTAATATGCCAGACCTTTGCGGTACGAGAAACTGATGCCCACAAGTTCGGCCTCCATTTCATCAAGTGAAGTGGTTTCCGTATCAAAAGCGACTGCGGGTTGCGACATTAAGTTCCAGGCTAGTGTCTTCTGGGCTTTTGGAAGATCAATGTACTGATAAAGAACGTCGTTGTCCTCAAAGGTAGATTTTGTGCGCGTTGCATGATCGAGTTCTTCAAAATTGGCAAAAAGATCTAGCTGCAAGGAACTTCCGGCGGGTGCTGAAGAAGGTTTTTGAACATTCTGAACATTTTCTGTAGGCGTGGCAAAAGCCCGGTAGAGATTTTCATATAGTCTGCGGAATTCCACTTCATCAAAAACTTCCTTTACTTTTTCCCAATCGGGTGTCTCGAGGTCGTACTGTTCCTGGTGGAACTCCAGCGGAGCGTCGCAGATGATTGTGGCCAGTTTTTTTGAAAGGATTCCGCGCTCGGCGCTCGCCTCTACTTTTTCACGCAGTTTACCTTTGATCTCATGCGTGTTTGCCAAAAGGTTTTCAAGACTTCCGTATTCTTTAAGGAATTTTTTAGCGGTTTTCTCGCCGACGCCGTCTAAACCGGGAATATTATCCACGGAATCACCCATCATTGCGAGAAAATCTATTACCTGTTTAGGATCTTCGATTTCGTATTTTTCCTTTACTTCATCTACACCGAGGATGGTGAATTCGGCACCTTTGAGACCCGGTTTGTAAATTTTGATTTTATCTGTGACAAGCTGTGCAAAATCTTTATCGGGCGTTACCATGAATGTGGTGTATCCTTCTTTTTCGGCCTTGCAGGCAATGGTTCCGATTACATCGTCGGCTTCATAACCTTCGACACCCAGGATCGGGACATGCATCGCCTGAAGGATGCGGTGAATGTATGGGATTGCCAGCTGGATAGCTTCCGGCGTTTCATTCCGGTTGGCTTTATACTCGGCAAAATCTACGGTACGCACACTGGCCTGGCCTACATCAAAAACAACCGCGAGGTGCGATGGTTTCTCCCGCCGTATAAGTTCTATCAAAGAGTTGGTAAAGCCGAAGATTGCAGAGGTATCCCGCCCGTCGCTGGTCATCCTTGGCGTACGGATCAAGGCGTAATAGCCACGGAAGATCATCGCATATGCATCGATCAGGAAAAGCCTTTTGTCTTGGTTGTCTTGCATGTCAGCAAAGATAATATTTTTTTGAAGCGGTACTGCGGATACGGTAGGCGCAAAATTTAATTAAAAATGCCGCTTTCATTAAAAAAAGCGGCATGCAATGTATTGAAAAAAGTATTCTTAGTTCTTAATAACTTTTCTGCTCACTTTTGCAGAACCGTTATCTACAGTCACTACATAGTTACCTTTCGCCATAGAAGAGGTGTTGATACCCTCGCCGCTGTTTACACGGTTAGAGCTTACCAATCGTCCTTCTGCGGAGTAGATGTTCACAGTAGCTCTGCCAGGAAGGATAATTCTCAATTCGTTACCTACCACGGTGTTCATTTTCACTTCTTTATCGAATGCTTTCACGTCTGTAACGGCCATTGTAGCTTTGTCATAAACCATCACGTCATCGAAAAGAATTACACCGTCACCCTGGTTGTTCTCAGGATAAACTCTCAAACCAGCTCTTAAAAGAGTTGATGTTGGGTTTGGCTGTGCTTCTGCTGTGAAGAAAACCCAAGCTGGAGAATCTGTAGAATAATCTGCACCCTGCAAATTGTTTGAACCTGTATCTGCTGTTGCAGTTCTGAACTGTCCCCAGTATCTGAAACGCGCATTAGGCGTGTTATCCAAATACCAACCAGAGAATACATAAGTCTGACCCTGTGTTACCGGAATATCAGCGGTAGGGCTCATTGTTCTGTTTCCAGTTGCCGGTGAAGGAAGACCTGCAGAAAATTGTCCTGAATGAGCAGTAGTAGATTGCACCATAGTCACTCCTGTCGGGATAAACCAGTCTGTAGGTTTACCGTCAGCCCAGTTTTCAAAACCAGGGTTTGGCACCAAATTCACTTGTGCAGTAGCAACCGCAGTGAATGCCGCTAATCCTAAAATAGTAAAGATTTTTTTCATTGTATTAAAAATTTATTTCTAGCCCAAAATTACAAAAAAATACTTCCTCAACCGAGGAAGTATTAAAGTTTAACAGTAATTTTAAATTACTTTTTGATAATTTTCTGTGAAGCTGACTTACCGTTTACAACGCCAGTCACAACATAAGTACCTTTTGGTAATGAAGCAACATCAAGTGATGTATTTTCATTTACAGAAGCGGTTTTTACAACCTGTCCGTTCATGTTTACGATCTGTACATCAGATTTTACATTGAAAATGATGTTATTGGCTACCACAGTGTTTTTAACTAATGATGCTTTAGAAGCAGTTGCATCGCCAACAGCTAAAACTGTAGTATCTACATTACCTGTGATTACCACATCATCAACACTGAAAGTACCTCCAGATGCCTCAGCACCGTAGAAGTAGAAACGGAAAGTCACCGGACCAGCCTGATCTACTACCGCTGGCTGAACAGTAGAACCGTCCTGACCTGTACTGATGTCATTCACATAATGAAACTGGTTAGTTGGTACTACTTCCAATTCCTGGTTAGCAGGAACTACGCTGGCAGGAAGATTAGCTGTATAACCGTCAACACTTGATCTTACCGCATAGTATCTTGGACCAGTCCCCGATCTTTGTACACGGAAAGTAACTGAAGAAACGTCTAAATAATAACCCGAAGCAGGCGTTACAGTAACTTCAAGATACTTAGAAGCACTTGGAGTATTAGCTGTTGGCGCGTCACTCCAGGCAAATCTGTTTCCTGTAGTTGTAGCTGTGTAACCAGACTGCGTAAAGGCAGAAGCAGTGAAGTTAGAACCCGTTGTCGCAGCCACGGTTGCAGGCGGAGTTCCGTCAAACGAATAAGTTGCTGTAAAAGCTTGTGCAGATACGGTTGCAGAAACAGCGATTACTGCCAATAATGAATAGAATTTTTTCATTGTTTTGAAATTTTAAATAATTAATAATTTATACTGCAAAAATACGGCCTTTTTTAGTATAATCATAATTTATAGGTTAATTAACCATTAACAGCTACAATAATTTTAAATCTACTTTTTCGTTATTTTTACAGCCTGTAGCTTATCGCATTGCTTAAAAAATCGTTTTTTTCCCTTTCTTTAATTTTCGCAGTCCTGTGGACCGATGCGCAGATTTTCAGTTGGGAAAATCCAAATGTCCCATCCGATTCAGCCAAGAAAGATTCAATACTTAGCGCGAGGATCGAAACCGATTTTTTCACCCGCGACACCCTGGATTTCATCAGACTGCAAAACCAGGTCATTGTTGATGAGGGAATTCTTGCAAAACCGTCGCGTTCAGGTGTTTTAGGAGATCTTCAAAGCAAAGGTTCGATCGTCCGGGGAATCACGTTTGGTAACAACCAGGGGCAGAGTGTACAAAGTTCGATGGATATGCAAATTTCCGGGAAACTATCGCCTGATGTCTCCATTTTGGCTTCGATTTCTGACCACAACCTTCCAATTCAGGCTGACGGTTATACGCAGACGCTGGAAGAATTCGATAAAATCTACATGCAACTCAACATCCGCGACAAATCCATCCTGCGGGCCGGACATCTAGACCTCGCAGATGAGCACACCTACTTCGGACGGTTCCAGAGACGCAGCATGGGACTTCAGTTCCAAACCGCTTTCGGAAAGAATAATCTCACCACGATTGATGTTTCCGGTGGCGTGGCGCGCAGCGAGTTTCACAGGATAAGGTTTCAGGGAATCGAAGGAAATCAGGGTCCGTACCGTCTCACAGGTAAAAACGGCGAACAGTTTATCACCATCATTTCAGGTTCTGAACAGGTTTACATCGACGGAATTTTGATGAAGCGCGGCGAAAACCAGGATTATATCATTAATTATAACACCGGCGAACTTACTTTTACGAGCTTCCGCGCGATTTTACGTCAGAATTTTATTACGGTTTCGTATAATTATACCAACCGCAACTACACCCGCTTTTTAGTTACAGGAAATCTACGCCACGAGCGCGAAAGGCTAAAAACCGGTTTCAGCTGGTTCACTGAAAGTGACAATAAGAACGCGCCTTTAGCCTTAAATCTAAGCAAAGAAGACCAACAAATACTCGTGAATGCAGGCAATAATCCCGGATTGATGTACGCGCCATCCGGAACCATCTCAGAATTTGATGTAAACAAGATTCTTTACAAACGAACGGAATTTGCCGGCGGATTTTTCTATGAATTTTCGACGGACAGCGCGGACACACTTTACACCGTAGCATTTACTTACTTCGGGCAAAACCTTGGCGATTACCGCCTGAAGCAAAGCACCAACAATGGCCGTGTCTTTGAGTTTGTAGGCGAAAACATGGGCGAATACCGCGCTGTCCGGAAATTACCTGCACCACAGAAAACGCAGGTTTTTTCGGCAAATACCGAATATCTACTGCGCGGCGGAAAGATTGGCGCGGACGTGTCACTTAGCAATTTCGATCCCAACCTCTTTTCTTCAAAGGACAGCAATGAAAACACAGGTTATGCAGCGAGAATTTTCGGGCGTCAAACCTATATGTATAAGGACTGGAAAGGAACTCCACATTTCGAGTATCAGCGGATCAGTTCGCGTTTCCATGTCCTGGACCGAATAAATGATGTAGAATTTGCGCGGGATTTCAACCTGACACAGGAATTTAATCAGCGGACGCAGAACCGATTTATTTTCAGCTTCTTAAACCAGTGGAAAGAGCGCTCTTACCTTAATTACCGTCTTAATTATCTTGATGAGCAAGATTTTTATACCGGTATAAAAAATGACCTTGATTTTGGCTGGATCCGGGAGAAATTTACCACAAAAGGCAACTTTTCGTACCTCGACACGCAACAGGATTTTCAAAACACCCGTTTTGTGCGTGGTGGGATAATCTCGGAAATTTTACGTCCGAACGGTAGCTGGGCCGTTGGCGCAAGCTTGGAGCACAATGTGAAGAAATTCAACGAAACAAACCAACTCGATGTTACGAGTTTTAGCTGGAAAGAAGTTTTTGTTCAGAAAAAAATCAGCGATTCCGCACGTACGCGTCTGCTTGCACGGATGTACTTCCGCGACAACGACTCCGTTCGTGATAACAGATTGCAAAACATCAAGCAGATCTTAGGCTTTATAGCAGAAAGTCAAATCATCAAAACTGAAAAAACCACGCTTAACGCTTTGGCTCATTACCGAAAATTCTTCTTTCAGAATCGCGATATGAGTGCTACATTCAATGAAGATTTTGTGGTGGGCAACATACTTTACAACCAGCAGCTTTTTCGGAACGGAATGCGTCTGCAGGCTTTCTACGAGCTTGGAAACGGCCAGGAAGCACAACGCGAATTTCAGTACATCAAAGTGACCGACGGCCAGGGAATCTACAAATGGACAGATTATAACGGTGACGGCGTGCAGCAAATCGACGAATTTGAAACGGCAGAATATGCCGATTTAGCCCAATATATCCGCATTTATACCAATACAGTAAATTATCTCCCTTCTAACAAAAACAAATTTCAACTTGCACTTTTCGTGAATCCTTCTGTCGTTTTTAATTCAAATAATCAGTTTTTGAAACGCTGGAATGTCAATCTTTCGCTCAACTCTCAAAACTCCTTTTTTAAACGGGATAAAGTTTTGGTTCTAAATCCATTTGAACGAAACGCGGACCAGATCTTAAAAAACCAGAATGTTTTAGTTTCGCTACAGTTTAATCCGACGGACAAATCTGGCTGGAATGGAAACTACCGTTTTATAGACAACCAAAATCTGATCAACGCCAATTTCAGCAATGAAGAGCGTGGCCAGAATTCACACCTTTTAAATGTGGGATATTGGTTTAATAAAGATTTCCGTCTCGACTGGGAAAACGGGCTTCATTACATTGAAAATTCGTCGCAAATGTTCAAAACGCGCGACTACATTTTAAATAATTTTGAGACCAAGCCGAAAGCCACATACAAACTCACAACGACGCTGCAGGCAGAACTTTCGTCTGCGCTCCGCCAAAAGCAAAGAACGGACGGTGAAGAACTTCTGAAAACCTACGACATTACCGGAAGTTTGCAGTGGGACCATAAGAAGACCTCGGTTCGCGGCAACTTCTCATTTATTAATAATGATTTCACGGGCAACAGTTTTTCGATTGTCGGAAACCAAATGCTCGATGGTCTGAAACCGGGAAAAAATCAGGTTTGGTCCGTGTTCCTGCAGCAAAGCATCAATTCTTTCATTCAGCTCAACGTAAATTACGAGGGTCGGAGCAGCAATGAACGCACGATCCATATCGGATCCATGCAGGTAAAGGCGAGTTTTTAGAAGGATTCGGAAGCGAACTATAGTACCGCTCAGTCTGTATAAATGATATATTTGCTGCGGATTTTCTGGTAATCTTCAAGATCTTTTTTCCACGAATCTCTGATCTCTTCTTCCGTCTTTCCTGCGATTACCTGTTTTCGCAATTCGTCGCTGCCGGCGAGTTTGTCAAAAAACAGATTTTTAAGGAAGAAATCCTGTGCAGGATTTTTGTAATTTTTATACGCTTTCAAAAGCCAGCTTAAATTTAATTCTCTCAGGTCGCGCTTTTCATTAGACAAATCTTCGCCGAAACATAATTTGCCGTTCAGAAACGGATCTTTCGCACCAAAATTCGGCTTTGGAGTAAAGCGGTAAGGTAAGTTTTTCGTCCACGGACTGCCGTAAATCTGAAACGGCAAATCTGTGCCGCGGCCGACCGAAACCTGCGTGCCTTCGAAAAAACAAAGACTTGGATACAGATTGATTGAGAGATCATTCGGTAGGTTTGGCGATGGTTTATCCGAAATTTGGTAGCGCTGCGTCTTGTGATAGCCTAACATCGGAATTAAAGTATATTTGGCCTCAACACCGTTCTGAAGCCACTTTTCGCCGTTCACCATGAGTCCATACTCACCGATTGTAAGTCCATAAACAACAGGCACAGGGTGCATTCCGACAAAACTTTTCCATTTATCTTTTAAAATGGGACCGTCAATGTACCCATCGTGCGGGTTTGGGCGGTCTAGCACCATTACTTCTACGCCGTTTTCGGCGGCAGCTTCCATCAAATAAGTAAGTGTAGAAATATAAGTGTAGAATCTTACGCCAACATCCTGAATATCAAATAATACAAGATCAACATCTTTGAGTTGCGCCGGTGTAGGTTTTTTATTGCTGCCGTACAATGAAATTACCGGAATTCCGGTTTTGCTGTCGGTGCCGTTCTTTACGTGTTCGCCGGCGTCGGCATCACCGCGGAAACCATGTTCAGGCGCAAAAATCGACTTTATCTTAACATTGTTTTTCACCAGAAAATCAATGAGGAAAGTTCCGTCTGCCAGACGGCCGGTTTGGTTCGTTACAACGGCAATGTTTTTGTTCCGAAGTTGAGGAAGATAGAGCTCCGGCCGGTCTGCACCGGTCTTGAAGCAGTGTTTATCGGTATTTTGAGCAAATCCAGTTTGGGCAAGTCCAAAATAAATTAGCACAGTCAGAAGTAAATCTTTAATTTTGAACCTTAAAACCATCGCTTGAAGTTTCCGTTATATTTTTCAAAAAAAATAGCTTTTTCCAAAGATAACAAAAATAATCTCTCACGGGTTATTGTCTTTATTGGTCGGCTTTCCGTGGCACTTGGCGTAATCGTTTCACTGGTCACAGTCTCTACCGGAGTCGGTTCTAAACGGGCGATCAAGGAAAGGATGGCGGACTTTTCCGGTCATATTTCGATAAAGTCCAAGCAGTCGAACAATTCTTATAATTCCTCTGTTCTGGAGAAAGAAGGTTTAAAAATTAAGGAAATAAATGAAATTCCGGATGTCGCGGGCACCCAAAATTACGTTGCTGTAAGCGGTATCATGCGGAATGAGCATAATTTCGCCGGAATTATTTTTAAAGGTGTTGGCAAGGACTTCGACGCTGAAAGGTTCAAAAAATTCCTAGTTGCCGGTCAAACGCCCAAAATCTCAGAAGACGGTTTCAACAGCGGCATTACCATCTCGCAGAAAATTGCGCAGGACATGCATCTGAACGTGAAAGACAGCATCGTGGCCGTATTTTCAAAAGGTAACCAAAGCCCGCTCTACCGGAAGTTTGAAGTGGTAGGAATCTACAAAACCGATATCAAGATGATTGACGATCTCTTCATCATCGGCGATATCAATCATGCGCGCCGAATCCAGGGAATGGAAAAAAATGACGTAGGCGGCATCGACGTTTTCCTTAAAAACATCAATTACATTGACGAAGACGCACCGAAAATCGACAGGCTCGTTGGTTACAGGAATTATACCGTAAAAGCGACCGATGAATATCCGCAAATCATGGATTTCATCGCGATTTTCGACACTAATATCGCACTGATTATCAGCATTATGCTTATCGTAGTAATTATCAACATCGTAATGGTTCTGCTGATTCTAATTATCGAGCGGACGAAATCTATCGGGTTACTTAAAACTTTAGGCGCAACAAACGGGCAAATCCGCACCATATTCATTAATTATACATTGCTGATCATGGTACCCGGCTTAATTTTCGGGAATGTTATCGGGCTCGGTTTCCTGCTCATCCAGAAATATTTCGGCATCATCACACTGAATCCTGAGAACTACTATATCAGCGTAGTTCCGGTGGAACTGAATGCCGTGCATATCTTGGCAATCTCATTGGGAATCCTTGTTGTATCCGGGATTGCGTTAATACTGCCGAGTTATCTCATCAGCAAGATTTCGCCTGTGAAATCGCTTAAATACACCTAAACAGCGCCATTCGGAAAGCGCGCTACCCTCGCCTCTAGCCGCGATTGCAGCGGAAATCCTTTTTTGACGGCTGAGGCATCCGAAGTAGGCAAAAAAGATTGCAGCGTAAAGCGCGTACCAAATGTCTGAGAATGCGTACTTTTGTGGCTCCTGAAAATGAATAAAAAAATCATATGAAATATTCGCAAAATATACTTGAAACCATCGGAAACACGCCGCTTGTGAAACTTAACAAAGTGCTGGGCGATGATTTTCCGGCGCTGGTTTTGGCGAAAGTTGAGACTTTCAACCCCGGAAACTCGGTGAAAGACCGCATGGCCGTGAAAATGGTGGAAGATGCCGAAAAAGACGGGCGTCTGAAACCCGGCGGAACCATTATTGAAGGGACTTCCGGCAATACCGGTATGGGATTGGCGTTGGCCGCGATCGTGAAAGGTTACAAATGTATCTTCGTGACCAACTCAAAGCAATCTAAAGAAAAATGTGATATTTTACGCGCTGTTGGCGCAGAAGTTATTGTCTGCCCTACCGACGTAAAACCTACGGATCCGCGTTCTTATTACTCGGTTTCAAAGCGTCTGGCCGCGGAAACCGAAAACGGCTGGTACGTGAATCAGTACGATAATCTCTCGAACCGTCAGGCGCATTATGAACAGACAGCGCCCGAGCTTTGGGAGCAAACCGAGGGAAAACTGACGCATTTTGTGGCCGGCGCCGGAACGGGTGGCACGGTAACGGGCTGCGGAACGTTTTTCAAAGAGAAAAATCCGAACATAAAAATCATCGGTGTAGATACTTACGGATCAATTCTTAAAGAGTTTCACGAGACCGGCGAGCTGCATTACGATCACGCATACACTTACGTGACAGAGGGTATTGGCGAAGATATCATCCCTGAAAACTACGATATGACCGTGATTGATCACTTCGAAAAGGTGACCGACAAAGACGGTGCTATCTACGCAAGAAAACTGGCTAAAGAAGAGGGCATTTTCTGCGGATATTCGGCTGGTAGCGCCATCGCAGCGCTGGTTCAGATGAAAGACCAGTTCACGAAAGACGACGTGGTAGTTGTTTTGCTGCACGACCACGGCTCACGTTATGTAGGAAAAATCTACAATGACGAGTGGATGCAGGAAATGGGTTGGCTGTAAAAGCATTTTTTGGGCGTGTCCCTGCAACCAAGAGAGAGTAAAATTTCATTTTACTCTCTCTTTGTTTTCGGGCCGGTCTTCGGCTCCCCATCTTTTACCGGTCGGGGGGGGGGGGGGGGGGGGGGGGGGGGGGGGGGGGGGGGGGGGGGGGGGGGGGGGGGGGGGGGGGGGGGGGGGGG
>NZ_JACSPS010000003.1 GCF_014837035.1 Kaistella pullorum
CCCCCCCCCCCCCCCCCCCCCGCGACCGGTAAAAGGATTTCCGCCTTCGCCCTCACGCAGTGTCAACGTCCAGAATTTCAGCCAGTCTTTTGGTGAGGTTTCTGCGCGAGAAGCGTTCGATATTCTGTGTTTCGGGTTGCGCATCCGCCGATTTCCATAAGTGATATTGCTGAAGAATGAATGTTTTCAACCCATCGATGTCGTCGTAAATAAAATGGCGGCCGGCACCAGTTTCATCCAGGATTTTTTTCACATCGCTGTCTTTCGGTCCGAATGACAGGATTTGGTTTCCGCTCGCAAGGTATTCGAATATCTTTCCCGGAATAATGCCTTTTGAGCTTTCATCTGGAAAATTAGTAATCAGCAGCAAGTCCGAATTCTGCATCTCACGGTTGGCCTCCGAATGCGAAAGATAGCCCAGATTGCGAAGCGAATTTCTAAGCGGCGAGTCCGTAATCTTTTCAAGGATCTTATCATCGATTCTGCCGACGGATTTCAGTTCAAAATCACTTCGGAAGTCGCTGTTTTCCAATAAAATATCATTCAAAACCTTCCAAAGAACTTCCGGATTCCTAAGTTGTTCGAGAACGCCTACATAACTTAGTGTAAACTTGTTGCTTTTTACTTTTTCAGCAGTTTCAAAGTGGTCAAAACCGTTTGTTATGCAAAAGGCATTCGCGCCCTTTTTGCGGAAATTTTCAGCGTCGACGTAGCTTGTGGCTAGCGTAATGTCGGCATTCTGAAAAACCTGCTGTTCGAGATTTCGGTGCTTTGAATCAGCAGCTTTTGTGAGTTTTAAATGTTTGTAGTACGAAATTTCCGTCCATGGATCCCGAAAATCTGCAATCCATTTTAGATCCGGAAATTCTCTTTTGAGTTTCAGCCCAATGAGATGCACAGAGTGTGGCGGACCCGTTGTCACCACGGCATCAAAATGATTTTCCGCCAGATATTTTTTTAAAATTTTAACCGAAGGCCTGACCCAAAAAACGCGCGCATCCGGAATGAAAAAGTTGCCGCGCACCCAAACCGAAAGTTTGGATTTCCAGCTTTGGTTCGCGCCGACATCAAACTGTCCGGCTTTGAATTTTTTGTTTTCCTTCCCGAAAAATTCCGCAATCTGATAAGGTTCCCAAATCCTGTTTTTGATGATTTCGAGGTCTTCAGCCACATCTTTTTTCAGCGTTTCATCAACAATCGGATAGCTTGGATTTTCCGGAATGAAAACAGCAGGCTTCCAGCCAAAATCGGGCAGATATTTCACAAATTTTAACCACCGCTGCACGCCCGGTCCACCTGCAGGCGGCCAGTAGTAGGTGATAATTAAAATTTTCTTCGCTGACATTTATTTAATCCGAAAGAACTTTATTTTAAATACAAAAGTTTACGCCACAACATCGCTTTTGCGCGAACGGAACAGGTACCAAATACCACCCGCGCTGAGCAAAACAAAAAGTATGAATGCGCTGAGTGAGATCACTTTTCCGGTTTGGATTACTTCAGGTTCAAACACCATCCTTAATACGTGTTTTCCGGCCGGTACATGTACTGCGCGCAGCAGATAATTGGCTTTTATGTACGGAACTTCTGTTCCGTCAAGGAACATTTTCCAACCTTTAGGATAATAAATCTCCGAAATTACAGCGAGCTGAGGCGTTGCTGAACTGGTTTTGAATTCAAGTTCATTAGGCTGATATGAAGTTAACTGCAACGATGCCGCATCATCCGGTGCGAACTTTTTGCCGTCGAAATATTTTTTGTCGGAAGCCGCTACTACAGCAACTCTTTTGGTATCCAAAACACCGATCTGCGCAAGTTCGTCATTAGGCGAATCCACGAACTGAACCTCGGAAACAAACCATGCGTTGCCGTTCGCCATCGGGTTTGGCACTACTTGCGGCTCCTCTTTCGAGCCGAAAACCATGTACTTGGTGTTGAGCATATTCAGGATGCGCGGCACCTTAGCGGTATCCATCTTTCCGAAATATTCGTTGATGAGATCGTCATAGCGACGTAGTTTCACCGCGTGGTAACCGCCAACCGACGGTTTAAAATAAGAGGTATTGGTCTCGCTGAACGGCCCCAAAACCTGATTGAAAATGCGGTAGTGCGTTTTGTCTTTCTCCGCGATCGTTTCGAGGGTTTTGTTGATCGTAGCATTAGCCAAAAGTCCCTGTAGATTTTGGTTTTCACCAACCTTTTGGATCAGCAGGTCAGAACTTTCGGTCTGGAATGGATTTTCGGTGAACGTGCTGTCAATGAAGTTTTCGTTGTTCAGGTAACGTTTGTTCACACTCCAAAGATCGAAAAGACTTACCGCGCCGATGATGATCAGCACCACATTCTGCGTCAGCGTTTTCTTTAGACCCAAATAAAGTGCGCCTGCGGTGATTGCGACATAAAGAATGGCTTTAACGGCATCAATCCGGAACATTTTATACCGCTCATCGATAAGATAATCGAGCAGATATGGAGGAAGATATGTTTTTTCGGTGGCGGTATGAAACCCGAGGACCGACTTTCCGAAAACAATTAATAATAAAATAAAACCTAAGACCCCGCCACTCACATACAGCAGAATTTTCTTTTTGTATTCGTCTGTCAGTATATTTTCAGGATTGATTTCAGTACTTTCATTCGAATTGAAGAAACGGTAAAGCCCAAGGATCGCGATAAACGGGAAAAGCAGTTCCACCACGACCAATATCGAGCTCGGCGCGCGGAACTTATTATAAAGCGGCACGAAATCAATAAATAAATCGGAAACAATTATAAAATTACTTCCCCAAGCCAGCAAAATGGTAAGGATCGAAGCACCTAAAATCCAGTATCTGTACTTTTTCCAGGCAAAAAAGAATCCGAGGATGGCCAAAAATACCACCACCGCTCCCTGGTAAGCCGGCCCGGAAGTGCCGGGCTGCTCGCCCCAGTAAGTTAGTGAGTTGAAGCCCTTCGAAATCTGGTCCATTTCCTCCTGCGACGAAACATTCTGCTGCACCATCGCCTGAACTTGCGCCATCATCTCATCAGCACCGTCTTCGTCGCTGGCACCGCCCATCAAACGTGGAATGAAAAGATTTAATGTTTCAAGCTTTCCATAACTCCACATCAGCATACTCTCCTTATCCATACCGGATTTTCCGGAAGTATGCGTTTCATTATCTAAAATCTGCTTGCCCCGAACGGTTTCTGTAACATATTCTGAATTGGCCAAAAGTCGCTGAGCATTCATCGCCACACCGAACACAAAAGCAAGCGCTAAGACTCCGGACGAAATCCCGAAATGCCGCCACGTAGTTTTATGCTGAAAGGCCCGAACCAGTTCACTGATAAACAAAAATGCGAGCGCAATGAAGAGATAGTACGTCATCTGCGGGTGATTCGCAGCAATTTGAAGTCCCATGAACAGCGCAGTCACGATGAAACCAAGAATATACTTTCTCCGGATGTAAACTAGCAGGATGCCCGCCAGCAGCGGCGCGAAATAGGCAACAGTGTGTATCTTTCCATTGTGACCCGCCGCCAGCGCGATATAAAAGTATGTGGAAAGCCCAAAAAACGTGGCACCAAGTGCAGCGTATTTCCAGTTTCTTACCGCAACCAAACCTAAAAGGAAAAATCCCGCAAACAGCAGAAAGATATAATTAGCAGGTTTTGGCAGAAAATTTAACGCATCGTCAATTTTTTTAATGACGTCACCGCGAAACTGCGCGCCCATCTGGTAAGTCGGCATCCCGCCAAACATAGAGTCGCTCCAGTAGGTTTCAGAACCATTTTGGGCGCGGTAATCTAAAAGTTCTTTCGCGCCACCTTTATACTGCACAATATCGTGCTGGTAAAGTTGTTTGCCGAGCAAGACAGGATTTGCATAAAGCAAAGCAAGCACTGCGAACGCGACAATACTCACGAGAATGACCACTAATTTCTTATTCTTTGCCATGTTTTAATTAATAAAAACCCTTTAAAATTAAATAATTAAAAAGGGTTAAGCTATTATTTGTTCTTATCGTTTATTTCTTCGTACTCCACGGTCTCTGCGTCCCAGTTGAGTTTTGAATCCAGTTTTTTCTTAGATTTTGATGTCGTCTGATTTTTATTTCCCGGTGACGCTGGGAATTTATAAAACGAGACAAAGAAAAGCCTTTTCAAAATATTCCACAGGAAAAAAATTATAATTACCGTGAGAATTATTTCTAATAAATACTTCATTTTCAATCGGTTATTTAGAAGGTTTTGTGAGAAAACAGTGTTATCTGGCCGGATTCACCTGTACAAGTGAGTTGGATGTACTTTTCATCGTCTGAGATTGCTTCCCGTCTGAAAGCGTCTCGCTTTGCGAAGTCTTTACCGTAATCGACTGGTTTTTGATCCAACCTGAATTTTGGTCCAGGATAATCTTACCGTTCTGGGAAAGTTCTGAACTCATGCTACGCGTGATTCCTTCCTGCGTTTTCTTGTCGCTTTTTTTCGGAATTCCACCCACAACCGAAATCTCAGCAACTCCGTCACCCACTTTCTGTAAGGTATATGTAGTGGTGAGTTTTATTTTTCCGTCTGGCGTTGCATTTTCACTCACCGACCATTTGTCACCTATTTTAGCACCTTTTGCAGGCAATAAAAGCAAGTTTTTAGTGAACTGGTCTTTTAGGATTATTTCATTGAAAGATTCTTTGAAACCCTGCGTAAATGCCGTTTTTTGTTTGGCATCTTTAAGCAAAGTACTTACGGCAGCTGTAACCTTTGTATAAATTGGGTCAAAGCCGTTAATTGAAACCACTTCCCCGTTTTCCTTCATTTTCAGGTTGAGTTTATTACCAACGAGCGCCTTATTCACTTTGTACATCATTTTCAGCTGCTCATCTTTTGGTTCGGCCTGGCGCGTATCTACCGAAATGCTTTTTCCGTTCGCGGCCTGCGTGTTCTTTTTAGCCAAAAGATCTATTGTGATGTCGTAAACACCGTTCTCGAACTTATTTACCTTAAAGGACATCTCATCGCGGCTTTCGCTGGTTCCGCTCTGGGTTTTCCCGTCCGGCGCCGTCATGGTCTGCTGGTCTTTCTGGTAAGTAGTGAGCGGATAAGATTTGCCAACTTCTAACTTAAAACGCTGCGTATACACGCCGTCTATTTCTTTTATGGCTGGATCTGCCACTGCATTTGCGGCCGTTTGTGCAGAATCTTCTGCAGGAACTTCCACCGTGATAGTTTCACCCGTTTCGGGGTCAACTTTGGTAACTGTTTTGGTTTCTTTTGAACAGGAAGATAACGTGAACGCAATCAGGGCGATTGCTGTAAGGTTTTTCATTAAATTGGTTTTCGAAAAAATTAAATAAAATGGACCCCAGATTGGCTGAATCTGGCCATGAGGCGCAAATTTAAGTTTTTATTTGTGACCTTTTTAAATATTATAAGTTTTTAACGGCTTTGTCATTGAAGGTTTATCCCACCAAAACGAACGAAGCTGCCGACGACCATCATCGCAGCACCGAGCAGTGTGACAGACCAGATATGAAATGCCATTACCGAAAGGCTCTGCGGGCGAAGTTTGGGCAAAACGAAAATATTGGCGCTCAGCGCGAACAACACGGTGATGAAAAGTAATGAAAGTTTCAGTGACACCACCGTTTCAACCGGATCAGCGAAATGAAACCATCGGCCGGCATTCACGCCCAGCTGATAAGCCATCCAGATTCCTGTGATGACCATCACGAGCAGCGCAGGAAGGCCGATACGCTCGTATTTCTTCTCAAATTTTAAAAGAATTTCAGGATCTTTTTTGCATAGAACTTCCGGCAGGATGATGAATGATAATATCAAATGGCCGCCGACCCAGATGGCTGAGCCCAACAGATGAAGTATCAGTAAAAGATGATGGGACATAGCAGGTATTTTGAGTTCCTGATCTTCGTAAGAATAGTTCTTCAACAGATCAGTAAAACAAATATAAAACTTAAATAAGTAAATTTGCACCTTTCGAAAAAGTATAGGAAACCCCTTTAAAAATAGTAAAGAAGATGAAAAATCCACTGTTAGAAACATTTCAGACCAAATATAATTCGGCTCCGTTTGATTTTATTAAAGAAGAGCACTTTCAGCCTGCGTTTGAAGAACTGGTCCGGCAGGCAGAAGCTGAAATTGACGCGATAGTTGAAAATCCGGAGGCACCGACTTTTGAAAACGTGATCGAAGCGTTGGCCTATTCAGGTTCTCAACTCGACATTGTTTCCGGCATATTCTTCAATTTAAATTCAGCGGAAACCAATGATGAGATTCAAAAGATAGCGCAGGAAGTATCGCCTCTACTGACCGAATTCTCTTCAAAAATTTCACAGAATGAAGAACTCTTTCGCAAAGTAAAGGCGGTATACGACAATACTCCGAGCGAAAATCTAAACGGTGAACAACAAATGTTGCTAAATGAAACGTACAAAGGATTCGTGCGAAGCGGAGCATTGCTTGGCGAGGACGAAAAAAACACGCTTAAAGACATCAACATCGAGTTGTCTAAAAAATCACTTCAGTTCGGTCAAAATGTCCTGGCGGAAACCAACGCCTATTTCCGTCATATCACAAACCGCGAAGAATTGGCCGGCGTGCCAGAGGCTATTCTTGCCCAATATGAGGCTGAAGCCAAAGAGCGGAACCTTGATGGATATGTCGTTACACTGCAGTTTCCGAGTTTTGTGCCGCTGATGAAATATGCCGAAAACCGTGAACTTCGCCGTGAAATTTCGATTGCAAACGGCCAGAAATCATTTAAAAACAACGAGTTCGATAATCAGAAACTCATCCGTGAAATCGTGCAGCTGAAAGATGAAAAGGCAAAGATCTTAGGCTATACGAATTATGCACAGTTTGTGTTGGAAGAAAGGATGGCTAAAGCGCCGGAAAAAGTGGAAACATTCCTGCAGGAACTTTTGGCTAAAGCGCAGCCATACGCTGAAAAAGAAATTGAAACACTTAAAGAACTTGCAACAAAAGACGGAATTGACGAATTGCAGAGCTACGACCATGCTTTTTACGCAGAAAAACTCCGCAAACAGAAATTCGATATTGATGATGAGGAACTGAAGCCTTACTTCCAGCTTGATAAAGTGCAGGACGCAGTTTTTGGTTTGGCCAAGCGGCTTTTCGGGCTAAAATTTGTGGAAACAACGGACATTCAAAAGTATCATCCGGAGGTGAAAACGTACGAGATTTTCGAGGATGATGCGTTCAAGGCCTTACTCTACACCGACTATTTCCCGCGTGCCGGAAAACGCGCAGGCGCCTGGATGACGAGCTACAGAAGCCAGTTTAAGAAACACGGAGCTGATCACTGCCCACACATTTCGGTGGTTTGCAATTTTTCTAAACCAATGGGCGATATGCCAAGTCTGCTCACCTTTCAGGAAGTCACCACACTTTTCCATGAATTCGGGCACGCACTCCACGGAATTCTGGCAGATACCACCTACCCAAACCTGTCGGGAACGTCTGTGAAATGGGATTTTGTCGAGTTGCCTTCCCAGTTTATGGAAAATTACTGCTACGAACCTGATTTTTTGAAATCTTTCGCGGTACATTATCAGACAGGTGAAGTTTTATCCGATGAAAAAATTGAAAAGATTTCCAGTTCCAAAAACTTTATGGAAGGCTACCAGACCATGCGCCAGCTTGGTTTTGGTTTGCTCGATTTGGCGTATCACACAAAAGCGGCCAATGTAGATGATATCAAAACATTTGAAACCCAGGAAACCGAAGCCACAAATCTCTATCCTGCCAATCCGGAAACAGCTTTGAGCCCGAGTTTCTCACACATTTTCCAGGGCGGCTATTCTGCAGGTTATTATTCGTACAAATGGGCGGAAGTATTGGATGCGGACGCGTTTCAATATTTCAAGGAAAACGGAATCTTCAATCCGGATATCGCGCAAAAATTTAAGAAACTGTTGTCGTCCGGCGGCACGGTTGATCCGATGGAATTGTATAAGTCTTTCCGCGGCAGCGAGCCAAAAATTGAAAGTTTGCTCAAACGCGCCTTTGGTGACCAACAGATTTAAAAAAAAATCAGATGAGATAAACGTCCCATCTGATTGTTTTTGAATTTGTACTAAATATTTTACTGCTTAATCATCTTCACGACTTTCTTGTTCGAACCGTCGTTCACTTTCAGCATGTAGCTGCCTTTGGCCAGTTCAGCAACATTGTAAGATTCATCATAAGGCATTGTTTTTACAAGTTTTCCGGACATGTCATAGACAGAAACCGTAGTTCCCACGCGTTGACTTTCAGCCGGCAGATTAAGCTTGAAAACATCTTTTACAGGATTTGGATAAACCACTACTCTGTTGTCAAACTGCACGTTTTCATTGGTTCCTAAAACAGTATAATTCACAATGAACGGCAAATCCATCGTATAATCGGGTGCGGTTGTCGGGTTGCCATCATCTACAAGTGCATTCCAGACTGCATTTGTGCCGTCATACTGCATTGCATTGAAAGTTGACAGACCACGTGAACCCACGATTGTAACCGGCGGCGTAAAACCTCCGTTTGTTGTCACCGCGCTTTGGATCTGGTATTTCATCCAATATGTACCGGCAGTCAGGGTAACCGGCGCGTTTGCGGTAAGTTTCCAGATTTTTCGTGTAGTGGTAGTTGCAGCTGGGGTTGGAACCATCGTATTGAAAATACGGTACATCAACCCGTCCGCTGATCCGCTCATTCGGTTTGTGGTATCATCACCAAAGACGACGGAACTACCTGACACGGAAGGATTCCCGTTCAGAATACTCAGCCTTAAAACGTTAAATGGTGATGTGCTGCCAGTAAATCCCGTCTGATATGCAAACCCCTCTATGGTTGAGATCTGCCACGACTGTCCGGCAGGAATAATGAAATCATCAGCGAGGAAGAAATTTGCAGTACCGAAGAGTGCTGCTGTGTAACCTGCCGTGGTATTGGATTCTGTCGTGTTTCCGGTGTTGTTCTGCACCTCAGACCAAGTGTAACCCGCGGGTGATGCAGTTCCGTTTTTGGCAGTTGGACCGGTACTCAATCCTCCGTTATTGTATTGGGAGAACGCAAAAAGTGGCACCAGGGCCACCAAAGAAAGTAATTTTGTTTTCATGATAAAATGTTTTATTTGTATTGTAAAGTTAAAATATTTACGAATACCGCAACACTTTATTGAAATATTTTTTTAATAAAGATTAGCTTAGCGAAATTTTTACTGAATGCTTTGAGAATTCGGCAGTATTTTGAGCTTCCTTTCTATATTTTTAAATATTTAAAATTTTCAAATGCTTGAACTTAATCTAAATGCAAAAAAATCATCTTCAAAAGTGAAGATGATAATATAAATAATCGCGCAGGTGCAGATGCATTAACCTTAGCTACTTTAAAGCTGCAGCACTTCGGGCTTTTGCAAGAACTGGCACCGAAATAAGTCCCATCACAAGCATAATGGCCAATTGCATGGTATGAGAAATGAAAGCGTACGAAAGACCTACTTCACCCCCCTGTTCCGGGTTTTTACCTAACGAAAGATACAGCGCCATGATGCCAAACTTCAGTGCAAGATGAAAGGCTCCGATTCCTCCGGAAGCCGGAATCATCATACCCAACGTACCCACTACAATAATGAAAAAGCCGTCAGCGGGTGTGAAAGCGGACGTTTCGGGCAACGCAAAACATACCAGATAAGCCGCAAGGTAATAGCAGATCCAGATGGCCAACGAGTAAATAATGAAGGTAAACTTCTTTTTAAGTTTGAAAATAGACATCAAGCCGTGAAAAATCCCTTTGCCGAAGTCTAAAACTTTCTGAAACAACACAATTTGTGTGAGCCTTTTTCGAAATATATAAGTGAAGACAGCCAACAAGACCGCGGCTGATAAAAAGTAATAAAGTAAACCGTCGGATTCACTTTCTCCCTTTTGCTGCGTGACATAGCGGTAGAAAGCCAAAATGGCATCGTACTTAAAAATAAGTGTAAAGAGCAGAAATACACCCATGCACATCAGGTCTACCACACGTTCGAGGATAATGGTCCCGAAAGACTTATTCACCGGTACTTTCTCAACACTGTAGAGCGCTGTGGAACGCGCAACTTCGCCGCTTCGCGGAATTGTGAGATTCATCAGATAGCCGAATGAAATCGTCCAGAAAGAATTGGAGTTGCTTATAGAATACCCGAGCGGCTCTAAAAGTAAATTCCAACGTACGGCCCTGAACCAATAGGCCAGAATTCCAAATACAGAGGCAACTAAAACCCAAAAATAGTTGGCTTCAGCAAAATAGCCCGCAATTTTTTCGAACTCCATCCCGCGCAGTGCAAACCACATGAAAACGGCAGCCACCACAATTGAGATCGCGATTGTAACAAAGGTTTTTAAAGGATTAGGGCTTTTCGGTTCGCTCAAAACAAGGGTTTTTTGCAGATATTAGTTGAGCAGGTTGGTCACTTCATCCGGGAAGATGATCTTAGGCTGGAAATGCTGTGCTTCTTCCGGCGTCATCTGTGCGTAAGACATGATGATGATGATGTCTCCTTTTTGTACAAGACGCGCTGCAGGGCCGTTCAGACAGATTTCGCCAGATTTTCTCTTGCCTTTGATCGCGTAGGTATCAAAGCGTTGGCCGTTGTTCACATTTACAATGAAAACCCGTTCGCCAACGATGATACCTGAAGCCTCAAGCAAATCTTCGTCGATGGTGATACTGCCTATATAATTCAGGTCAGACTCAGTGACGCGCACGCGGTGAATCTTGGACTTAAAAACTTCAATTAACATGGCGCAAATTTAAAGATTTAAATCAAACCTAACTTTAAAAAAGTGCATTTTCGGCATTTGGAATCCATACTTTTCGGCAGGCTAAATTTAAATTATTCGCAAAATAGTTTTTGGTATTAAAAAATTATCTAAATTGCGATGACAAAAGGCTTAAACGGAAAACCAATACGCGCGAACCACGATGAACCGAAAAATGTCATTTTAGTAAGTTTGTGGCAAAACGGTGATTTATATCAAGTCTTTTTTAAATATGATTAAAAAATTTGCGCAATTTTAAAATTGTTTTATATTTGCCTTAATACAAATTTAACTTAACAATAATTATTATGAACAAGTCTGAACTTATCGACGCTATGGCAAACGATGCCGGCATTACTAAAGTTGCTGCTAAAGCGGCACTGGAATCATTCATCTCAAACGTAACTGAAACTTTGTCTAAAAAAGACGGTAAGGTTTCTCTAGTAGGTTTTGGGACTTTTTCTGTAGCTGAAAGAGCTGCTAGACAGGGCATCAACCCGGCGACTAAAAAACCAATCAAGATTGCTGCTAAAACTGTTGCTAAGTTCAAAGCAGGTGCTGAATTATCTAACTCAGTGATGGGTGGTAAGAAAAAATAATCTGCTCCGGATAAAAAAATCAAGCCTCATCTGCGGATGAGGCTTTTTTATCGGTTATTTCATGGTGCGAGTCTGCTGATCTTCCATTCGAAATTGTCCTGCAGCGAATACAAAATCCTGTCGTGCAGACGGTTTGGGCGTCCTTGCCAGAACTCGATCTCGTAGGGTTTTGCGATAAATCCGCCCCAAAATTCCGGACGCGGAACGTTTTTTCCCTCGAATTCACTTTCAAGTTCCTTCAGTTTTTCCTCAAGATATGCACGGTTCGGGATTACTTCGCTCTGTGGCGAAACCAGCGCCCCAAGCTGGCTGCCGCGCGGCCGCGACTCAAAATAGCCGTCGCTCAGGTTGGGCGCAATCTTTTCAATTTCAGCTTTGATGATGATTTGGCGCTCAAGATTGGGCCAGAAAAAATGCAGGCAGGCTTTTGGCGAACGCTGTAGCGCTCTACCCTTCCGGCTGTTGTAATTGGTATAAAATATAAATCCTTCCCAGGTGTAAGATTTGAGCAAAACCATCCTCGTGCGCGGACAACCATCATCTTCCACGGTAGATACTGCCATAGCGTTGGCTTCATTGATAAAAGGATTTTCCTGCGCTTCCAGGTACCAGCTCCGGAACTGCTCCATAGGATTTTCCTTTATCTGGCGTTCCAGCAACTCAGCTTTTTCGTAAACTTTTCTTTTATCATGAAGATTTTCCATTGGTTTTTTTTTACTTTTGAAAAGCAGTTCACTCTTTTTTTCAACTAAAGCGAACCACGCTATGAACTACTCTTACAAAGGTAAAATATTAATTTCCACTCCCGATATTGCCGGCGACATCTTTTCAAGGTCAGTAGTGCTGATAATTGATCATAATGAAGAAGGCGCATTTGGCCTGATCCTAAATAAAAAAAACCACGGCATGAGCGCCCGGCTGCTCAAGATATTCGGTTTTAATGTAGATGTGTATGAGGGCGGACCGGTGGAAAATGACAAGATATTCTTCATCACCAAAGGTCAGGAAGTTTCGCCAGATTTCACCGTAATCAATGATGGTTTCTATCTCACAGAAGATATTGAGAGTGTGGTTTCTGCAATCATAGAACAGCGCCTTTCCGTATCAGACATCAAAGTGTTTTCCGGCTATTCCGGTTGGGCTGGCGGCCAGCTCGAGGCTGAAATTCAGCGAAAATCATGGACGATCGTAGATGTATTTAACTTGGATTATACACTGGCCAACGACCACAGCCTCTGGAAAAAAATCATGCAGAACCTTGGCGGCGAATATCTTCTTTGGGCAAACGCGCCTGAAGATGTATCAATGAATTAATTAGACAAAGAATTTAAACCCGCTTGCCACAGAGAAACAAATCCGGCGAACCTATCTTTTGCAAAAGTCTTGTTCCGGATTTTTTCAACGGCAAAGATTCCCTTTTCGTCGGAGATCATCAGCACTTCCTCTGCTTTTTGAGATTCGAATGCCGCCATTTCCACTTCACGTATCACAGCAAGATTCTGCTTGTGCAGAAAAGTAACAAAATTCTCGAGCAATGGCGAGATATACGCGCCTTCACTGTGTTTCGGAATCTTAATTTCGTCTCCTTCCAGAAACAGTAGATTTCCATAGATACTGCGCGCAATGCGTTTCGATGGATTGAGTAGAATGAGGTCATCAAGTCCGTTTTCTTTGGCGTAAATCTCAGCATAAATGTTTTCCGGACAATGCACGCGAATGTTGCTTAGAAGATGTGTGTTTACATGAATTTCCCGTATCACATCCAGTTCCAGTGAGCCGCGCACAGCGGTGATGTCCTGCGCTTCGGTTAAGGTTCCGTAATAAGACACGGCAGCTTTCTCAAGTGCTTCACCGTCCTGATTGCGATACATCATCAGCGTCACTACAGCGTCTGAAATACCTTTTGCAAGCACATTTTCAGCCAGTAGACTTTGGAAATAATCAAGCGTATACTCCAGCGGTATGCGCATCCGCATTTTGCGCATGCTGGCCATCAGATAAAAATAGCATTCTTCTGCCATGACAACTTCTGAGTTGCGCACGTAAAAGGAGACTTTCACGGCATCACCGTGCAGAAAAGCGCGGTTAGCAATCGCCGGTGTGCCGCTATAAAAAGCAAAATCCATCGGTAGGTGGTATTAAAAAAATAATGAACGAAAATTCCGTTCATCATATTTGTTATCGTTAAAATCTTTAAGATGCGCCGAGCTTTATTTTCAGATTCTCAATAAGGTTCTCCCAGTAGAGCTGGTTTTCGTCTTCATCACCCGGATCGCAGAAATCGGTTACGTTCAGTGAAAGATCTTCAGTAATATCATCGATCATGATTGTCATTTCGAAGAAATTCTTGGTTCCCTCGTCTTCTTCCCAACGGAAACGAACGAAACTCTCGGGTTTATAGCGAATCAGCGTAGCTTTTTCGGCAGGACCACCGTTCCAGCTGAAGTAAAAATCGTCGCCTTTTTCCAGCACCTCATCAGCAAACCACTCAGAAAGTCCCTCTGCACTTGCCATATACTCATATAAAATCTCCGACTGACAGTGCATTGGAAATTCATATTGCACCTTAGTTTTCGCCATATCGCTGCCTGTTTTTTATTGTGGCGCAATATATAAATTTATTCTTGATTACCAGCAACAAAACAGCGTAAAAAACACCATTTTGAGGAGCACGAAAAGCATGATATTTAACAGCATTTGTACCCGCTCTCCGCACTCGCTTCCAGCAGCCTTGCCAGGCCGCGGGAGAGCTCAGACAGATGCTTCAATCGGGGCTATAAACTCAGGCATTTTCCCTTTCGAAAGGTCATTCTGCTGTTTCATCCAACGCTTGCAGAATTATCGCACAGCCCTCGCGGATTTCATCTAAAGACAAGGTCAAAGGTGGCGAAATTCTAAGATATTCATTGCGGTAAAGCTGCCAGAAAACCACAAGACCAAGCTGCATACAGCGCGCCGCAACCTTTAACGTAAATTCGGGCGAGCCGAGATTCACGGCCAACATCAAACCTCTTCCGTTGATGTTCTTTATTTTAGGATGCACCAGCAACTCGCGGAACAGTTCTTCTTTTGCGCTCACTTCTTCCATCAGATTGCTTTCCAGAACTTCTTTCAAAGTAGCATGACTCGCGGCCGCAATAAGCGGATTACCGCCAAACGTAGTGATATGACCCAATTTAGGCGAATGAGAAAGCGATTGCATTACCGCGTGCGAACTCATAAAAGCGCCTACCGGCACGCCTCCGCCCATGCCTTTACCCATCACCAGAATGTCTGGCACGATGCCGTAATGCTCGAACGCGAAAAGTTTTCCCGTACGTCCGAAGCCGGGCTGAATTTCATCCAGAATCAACAGTGCGCCGACTTCTTCACAACGCGCCTTCAGTTTTTTAAGATAACCTTTTTCAGGCAACAGAAAACCTGCAGCGCCCTGTATGGTTTCGAGGATGACGCCCGCCGTCTTATCCGTAATCTTTTCAAGATCCGGCAGTGAATTAAACTCGATAAAACTTACCATTGGCAGCAAGGGCCTGAACTCACGTTTGTGATATTCATTACCGGAAACCGAAAGCGCACCATGCGTATTGCCGTGATAGGCGTTCTTAAAGGACACAATTTCTTCTCTTCCCGTGTACCTTTTTGCAAGTTTCAAACTGCCGTCAATGGCTTCTGCGCCAGAATTTACAAGGTAAGTTACTTCCAAAGGCTCCGGTGTGGCTTGCGCAAGCAGCCTGCAAAGTTTCACGGGCATTTCCTGCGCATACTCGCCGTACACCATCACGTGGAGGTATTTTTCGGCCTGTGTTTTTATGGCTTCCACAATTTTGGGATGTGAATGCCCTAAAGTGTTTGCAGAGACGCCGGCTACAAAATCAAGGTATTTGCGGCCGTCTTTGCCGTAGATATAGCTGCCTTCAGCTTTTTCAACCTCAAAGCCGGCGGCGAACTGGGTGGTTTGGGCTTGGTATTTAAAGAAGTCCTGCTGCATTGTATTTTTTGTGCAAATGTAAAGAAGATAGTCTTGCCACGGAAAAATTTTGATGCCCTATCATATTATATTGTTTCCTTTCGGACACTGCTCTAGTTCCCTGTTTATAAAGTACAAAGAAGATCCTTTACAAACAATTGAAGTATGTCTGAAAAGACCTGTACGTCTGTATCAAAAGACCAGGCCGTCTTGTACAAAACATACGGACGTTTCTAATAAAACATACGGACGTTTTCATTAAAACATACGGACGTTCTCAACAGAACATACGGACCTTCCTCACAAAACCCAATGGCACCCCATGCTAAGCTATTGACACCCAGCAAAATAGGGTGAAACCACCTTTTCCTATTGATACTTTTGATGTTAACTTTACGCTTATTAATCATAAAAAACACAAACGATGGCTATTACATTTACAGTAGTACAAAGAAAGAATCCGCAGAAGCCAACCGCCGCCCCCAAGTACTACGCTAACATTGTGGGAGAAGGCAAAACTACATTGGCTGACCTGGCAAAGCATGCCGCAGCAACGTCCACGGTGTCTAAAGCAGACATACTGGCTGTGCTGGAAAGCACGTTCACCCAGATCGCTGAAGACGTAGCGGATGGCAAAATAGTATATGTAGGTGAATATTTCACCCTGCAGGCTGGTGGCTCCAGTGCGCCCGCAGACTCCCCTCAGGAAGTGACAGCTGCTTCGATCAGAAGTGTGCGCACCATCTTCCGCCCGGGAAAAATGATAAGAGACGCCCTGAAAGTGGCGGAATTTCACAAGAAAGGCTAGCCCGTTCTGCCGTAGAATTTCATTATAAAGCACCGGCACGCGGTGCTTCTTTGCTGTATAAATGGCAGGATGCGCTTACTTCCTTACCCGTTTCGGCTTCTTCGCTTCTTCCTTAGCCTTGGCCTCGTCGATAGCTTTCTGTGCTTCATTGTACAGTGTGTCCGCGGATTCATATACGGTTTCCTCGTAGCCCGGCGAATCGAGAAAGATGTCTTCCCAGCGTTTCAGGCGGTCTTTCGTGTTCCAATTGAAGTCCGGGAAGAAGCGCTTCTCCCGCGAGATTTTGCTCATCGGATAGATATCTGAGTTCGCACCTACGTTGCAGGAGATAATCTGCACCGTATTGTCTTCAAATTCGGCCTCGATGGTTCCGCAGGTTGAGAGGGCAACACCGATTCTTTCGACCTCTTTGGTTTTCTCATTCTGATCGTCTGCATAGGTGATCGCCTGTGCGTTACCGATGACTTTGGCAAGATTTACCTTGTTGTCCTTATAATAAACCGTCATCAGCTTGCCTTTTACCTGATTGAACTCGTCTTTTAAATTGAGCGAATCTGCCTTGCTGATGGCGAAAGCGTTGCCGACGACTTTCAGCGAATCTATAAATTCATTCTCAGTATCAAAGTAGGCTTCTATCTTATCGCCGGTCACCTGTTTCTCGCCACTCCAGGCTATTGGTGCACCGAAAAGATGCATGATGCCATCGGTTTCATTGAAACTTAAAGAATCTGCACGAACCTGTATGTTAGATTTATACATGCGCGCCTTGCGAAACGCGCGGAGGAAACTTTTCTTTTTGAGCGGATCGTTGTTATCAACCTTCTGATAAGCCAAAAGCCGCTGCGCAGAGAAATACATTGAATCTTTTTCGAGAATCTTCACCGCATAAGGTCTTTCGGTCATCATAGCGGAGTCTTTTTTCTCGTAAATCTCGCCGTAGCCGCCTTTCATATAGCGGTTTTCGGCCGGATCGCGAAGTGTGACGTTGCCTTTAGCCGTCCCAAATCCGGTGATCTGGTTGAAGTACATGTCGTCTCCTGTGAGGATCTTTCCGTTATAGTTAATACGTGAATTCTTCTTTAAATAGACTTCCTTGGAATTCATATTGTACGAACCGCGCTCGGTGTAGATAAGGTTCGACGGGTTCTTCTTGTTTGTAATGGTGGTTGGACCGAAGAAATCTGCGGTATTCGTGTTCTGGTTTTGCTTGATGTTGCTGCCTTCTACGGTATAATCAGGGTTGTTGATCTTCACGTTTCCGGTAAAATCGATCATTCGCGTGGCCAAATCGTAGGTTGCGGAACGCGTGTACATCACGTTTGTGGCATCGGAGATGGTGCCGCCGGTATTGAAATAGGCGACATTCGCGAGACGGTCATAATACAAGGTTTCGGTCTTTATGGTCTGGCGTGGGTCTGTTAACACTACATTTTTCTTAGCGATGCCTTTTTGGGTATTACCGTCGTACTCCATTTCGCCAGCCGTAATCACCGATCCGTCTGCATTCTGCAATTTGACACTGCCAATGGCCTTCACGAAGTTTTCTTTCTCGTAGAATATCACTTCATCTGCAAACAGCACGGAACCCTGCTGCTCGAACTGAACATTGCCCTTGAAAAAGGGATTTCCATTGTATCTGTCCGGTGTTTTCTGGAAGAAATCTGAGTGGATGAGACGTACTTTTTCGCCCTGTGGCGATTGCTTATTCGAATTGAAAAAGGGATCTTTAACCAAAGGATCTGCGGGACGCATCGTAATCTGCCCGAAAAAATTGGCGGAAACGAAGAGAAATAAAACAAGAAGTCTGCTCATCCGTTGTTCTTGGTGCCGTAAAAGTAGAGTGAATGTGAGTCTATATTTACCCCGAAAGCCTTTTCAATGGATTCTTTGATGCCTTGGATACGCGGATCGCAAAACTCAATGATTTCCTCAATCTCTTTGTCTGAACCTTCCTTGTAAATCACAAGATGATCATGCTGCTTATCGAAATAAGATTTCTCATACGATGATGATGTGAGGGTCTTCTCGCCAAACTGGTGCTTGCGGATGAGTCCGGCATCAAGGAAGATCTCAATGGTGTTGTAAATAGTGGCTTTGGATACGTGATACTTCTTCTGCATCATCAAAAGGTAAAGGTCATCTACATTGAAATGGTGGTCCATCATGTAAATTTCCTCGAGTATCGTATAGCGTTCCGGCGTATTGCGGAATCCTTTCTGTAGTAAATATTGTCTCAGAACCTCTTTTATCGTGACTAAATTCAGTTCTTTCTGTGTCGCTTCCATCAAATAAATTAAAGTACAAATTTATCGATTTTATTATTAATGAATTCGCCCTCGCGATAGACTGAAACGATTAAAACAAACGTCAGAACGCTTAAGAGTTATAATGTTTGAAGGCTACCTGCTGAATCCTGTCGGTTACTACCTGCTGATCAAGCAGCGGCGTTGACTCTACCACTACGTTGTGAGGCGAAACTCCCCACGCTTTGAAATCATCACTGCCGATATATTTCACAAAATTGTAGATGTTCAGCGTGATTTTTTCTTTCACCGTCAGCAAGGTATCATTGATATAAGTATTGTCAATGATTACATACCGCAGATCGGGCGGTATATTGTGCGCGCGCAGCGATGGATGACTACTTCGCGACGGAATGCTTTCTTCCGCCATCATATCGGCAAGAACCTGATCGAAATAATCATTTATACGGCGGTCAACCTTGAAACCCAGGAGGAAATTGATCTTGTAAATGGTGCCGGGCATGATCTCATCCACCGTATATTTAAAAGTAAACGGATCCTCCTGGTTCACGATGTTCAGGATGAAATAATGGTCGGCGCGCTTCGGCTGTTTTCGCAAAATAGAATAAATGATCTTAGCTTCGATCTCGTCCTCTTTCTTTGCTCGGCTGAGGAAAGCGAGGTTTGTAGAATATTTCGGGATGGTTTCGTCGAGTTTTAAGTCTTTAATGACAGAAACATATTTATCGAGTTTGACAAATTTGATGAATTTAGCTTTGATCAGCCTTCCGTTGTACCATGCGTACATACAAACCGCGATGAAACCGCCAAGTACCATCGTGAGCCAGCCGCCATCGAAAAATTTGATGACATTCGCGTAAAAGAAACCGAGTTCTATGCAGAGATATACGGCCAGAAAACCAAATGCAAAAACTTTCACCACCTGCGTTCGGCGCAGCCAGAAGAAAAGCAGCGTGGTTGTCATCAGCATGGTGATCGTAATGGTGAGTCCATAGGCCGCCTCCATCGCTTCAGATTCTTTAAAATAAATCACGACGATGAAACACAGCACCATCAAGCCCCAGTTGATCTTCGGAATATACATCTGACCTTTAACACCCGAAGGATAATCAATCTGCTGATTTGGCCAGAACGAAATAGACATGGCTTCAGAAAACATGGTAAATGATCCTGTGATCACGGACTGGCTCGCAATAATTGCTGCCGCAGTCGCTAAGATTACTCCCGGCAAAATGGCCCACGCGGGCATGATGCCGAAAATAGGGTTGATTCCTTCTGCAACCTGCCCGTAATTATCAAGAAGCCACGCACCCTGACCCAAATAATTGAGAATCAGCATCAGTTTAACAAAAATCCAACTTACGCGAATATTTCTTTTGCCACAATGTCCCAAATCAGAATAAAGCGCTTCCGCGCCTGT
The DNA here is from genome assembly GCF_014837035.1 of Kaistella pullorum. Classification (GTDB taxonomy): domain Bacteria; phylum Bacteroidota; class Bacteroidia; order Flavobacteriales; family Weeksellaceae; genus Kaistella; species Kaistella rhinocerotis. The sequence goes on from NZ_JACSPS010000003.1 coordinate 19,855, forward strand.
CGTACAAAGAAAAACCGCACCCATAATGATGATCGCACTTGGCGAATGGGTGATCAGGTTGTAAGCGTAATAAGGATTGAACGATTTTAATATTTCAACATGATCGAAAATGTGCATGGAGCCGGAAATGCCAAGCACAAGGAACCATAAGACCATCACCGGCCCAAATAACTTCCCGATTGAAGCTGTTCCAAACTGCTGCACGATGAAAACAATTGCTAAAATAATAATCGTAATACCCACGACCGGCGTGTGCGGACTGTAAATCTTAAGACCTTCAACCGCGGACATTACCGTAAGTGACGGCGTTATGACACTATCTGCCACGAGCGTAGCGGCCCCGATAATTGCTACGACATAGAGCCATTTCTTTTTAAGCCGCTTCACCAGGGAATACAGCGAAAGAATACCACCCTCACCCTTGTTGTCGGCACGCAGGGCGATAATGACATATTTGAATGTCGTCTGAAGTGTTAACGTCCAGATTATACATGAAAGCGCGCCTTCGATATATTCGTCGAACGGCATTGTACTGCCCACGCTGCGCGCATTCACGATGGCTTTCATTACGTAAAGCGGTGAGGTACCGATGTCTCCAAATACAATTCCGAGGGAAACTAAAACGCCAAGCGCCGTAAGCTTCTTCGTGTCAAAATGATTGCCTTCAACTCCTTTGGACATTTCTCAACAAGATTTTAATGCGCAAATGTAGAATAAAAAACGTTTTCGCAAATGCGAATAGTGTTGTAATGTTTGGTGGGCATAAAAAAACTCCCTGGCGGGAGTTTCATTCATTATCAAGCTTTGATATACATCGCTTTCTTAATTTCCTCTTTTACTTTTTCAAGCTTCGGGAACCATTCAGCAAACAACGCCGCTGAATAGGGTGCTGGCGCATCCGGTGTCGTGATTCTCTTGATTGGTGCATCCAGATAATCAAATGCTTTCTGCTGAACCATATACGCAATTTCTGATGAGAGCGAAGCCATTGGCCAGGCTTCTTCCAGAACTACCAAACGGTTAGTTTTCTTTACAGATTCAATGATTGTATCAAAGTCAAGCGGACGTACTGTTCTAAGATCGATCACCTCTACCGAGATACCTTCCTTAGCCAAATCTTCCGCCGCTTGCATCGCAAGCTTCATGATCTTTCCAAAAGAAACCAGCGTTACATCTTTACCTTCTTTCTTGATATCAGCTTTACCAATTGGGATGTAATATTCTTCGTCCGGAATTTCCATCTTGTCGCCATACATCTGCTCAGATTCCATGAATATTACCGGATCATTATCCTGGATGGCGCTTTTCAGCAAACCTTTCGCATCGTAAGGGTTTGAAGGAACCACAACTTTAAGGCCCGGCGTGTTAGCGAACCAATTTTCAAAAGCTTGAGAGTGTGTAGCACCCAGCTGACCTGCAGAAGCCGTCGGACCACGGAAAACAATCGGACAGTTCCACTGTCCACCGCTCATTTGGCGGATCTTGGCAGCGTTATTTATAATTTGGTCAATACCTACAAGGGCAAAATTGAAGGTCATGTATTCTACGATCGGTCGGTTTCCGTTCATTGCGGAGCCTACTGCGATCCCGGTGAAGCCAAGCTCAGCAATCGGTGTGTCTATGATACGCTTCGGCCCAAACTCATCCAGCATGCCTTTCGAAGCTTTATAGGCACCATTATATTCCGCTACTTCCTCACCCATCAGATAGATGGATTGGTCTTTGCGCATTTCCTCGCTCATTGCCTGTGCAATAACCTCCCGAAAAGTATATTCCTTCATGATTCTTTAAAAAAATTAATGTACAAAAGTAAAGATTTTTTCCCAAACCTGAGGCCGGCGGCAACAGAAAAAGCAACCCTGTGGGTTGCTTGTATATCGTAATTGAGATTTCAGTTATTTCACTTTATGCCAGGTCTGGCTGCGGCCGATAAGCGAGAAACCAACGTATCCACGTACATTCAGTTTATCACCTTCACGCTCTATGTTACACTTGTAAGTTTTACCTGTTTTCGGATCGGTGATTGTTCCACCGGTAAATGTAGCTCCGTCTTTCTGCATCCCACGGATCACTTCCATACCTAGAATTGGCTTGTTCTTGCGGTCGTCTTTACAGTCTACACAGTTTGCATTTGCAGGTTTGATGAGCAACTGTACAACTTTGCCGTAATACTTTCCGTCAGATTTTTTAAAGATTTCCACGATAGATTTAGGCTGTCCTGTGGCATCATCAATGGTTTTCCATTTCCCTTCGATCTGGGCATAAGAGAAGGTGGCGAAAAACAAGGCAACGAAAGCGAAAATTATTTTTTTCATTTTAAAAGTTTGTTAAATTTTTATTTTGATAAATGTAATTAAAAAAAGTTAAACACCAAATAATTAATCAATCCGCAAGGATATTTTAAAACACGTTCCGAATATGAAATCCGGTGCTAATGAAGTTTGCGGTTGATGACACGGTCCATATAATCCTGGCACCACGCGCGGGCTTTCAGAGTTCCGAGTTTGGTCTCGGTAGAATTAATCTTTCCAAGCAGATTTTTTTCGAGTGCTAGATCTTCTTTTGCATAGATCCCGGTGACGTCTTGGCCATTAAACAGATAGATATAATTCCCGATAATGAACTGCTCAATTCCCGTTGATGTTACTATAAAGTACTCTTCCTTCTGAGCTGAAACGAGACTTCGTCCCCAACTGCGGATTCTCTTATTGTAACCCATCAGATCAGCCAATGTAGGATATATATCCATTTGCTGCGCGGGTTCGGCTATTTCACCGTGAAGGTTGTACTCTGGATTTGGCGAATAGAACAAGATGGGAACAGCTGCCCGGTTCATCGCTTTTTCATATTCGGGATAGGCGACCTGATTGGTATGATCTGCAACCACCACGAAAATGGTATTCCGGAACCATTGTTTTGTTTTCGCAGTTTCGAAAAAGCGCTTTAAAGCAAAATCGGTGTAACCAATCGGCGCATGAATTTCCAGCGTTCCTTTCGGAAATTTACCTTCATATTTTGCCGGAATTTTGAACGGATGATGTGAAGAAACCGAAAACATCGTGGCCATAAACGGTGATTTCTTCGCAGAAATGGTATTTGCGAAATACTGAAAGAACGGCTCATCCCAAATACCCCAAATCCCATCGAAATCTGCGTCATTATTATATTCGTTCTTTCCGTAATAATTCTTAAAACCTAAAATATTCCCGAATCCTAAAAAGCCCATCGAACCGTTTGGCGCGCCGTGAAAAAAGGAAGTGTCGTAACCCATTTCGTTACTCACCGAGACAATCGACTGGATTTTCTGATTGGCGTACGGAGAACCTGTGAAAGCATCTTTCAGCGCAGGGATGCCCGCAAGCACAGAACTCATACCGTGAATCGACTGCCGGCCGTTCGCGTAAGCATTTGTGGCTATAAGGCTGTGCTGCGCGAGACTGTCTAAAAACGGCGTGTACGAGACGAAATTTTCAATCTTATTATTCTTATTGAACGCGCCGGAATATTCTTTCGAGAAACTTTCAAGGATGAAAATCACCACATTCGGCTTCTCAGCGGGAGCTTCACGTGGGTAGAATTTGTAGGGCCTGATATGTTTTTCAATAAATGCGTCATCCACAAAATGAACTTCCTTAAAATTATTGGTCGTCAAAGTTCTGAAAAACGAAAAAACACTATTAAGTACCACGTTAGCCTGCAGCGGATTTTTAATGTGTCTGTTTGCATCCACAAGATTGATCGGACGCGTAGAATGTTTGAAATCGCCGCGGATCCCACCCACAACCAGTGTTGCGACCAGGCTTAATGTAATGATTGTTGACACAAAATATATCCATTTGACCTGTGCTTTACGTGGTAAAATTTTAATTCTTTGATAAAGAAAAATCCAAAGCGCCATCAGCGCCACAAACCAAATGATCACAAACGGATGTTCCAAAACGGAGATTAGAAAAACCTTCACGAGATTGCTTTCGTTCTGCGCAACCGACATCGCAGCCATCGTGAGCCGTGCCTGAGAGAATTTGTAATAGATGAAATCGCCAAAATTGAGTGAATATGCAATCCCGTTGGTGATAAAATAGAGCCAAAACAAAAATGTCTGGTAACCTTTTGACGTGTTGAGCAGCAACGGAAGCAAACTTGCGAGAATGAAAAGCGCATTCACGTAGAGAATTGCAGTAGTATCAAAGGCAGTTCCGTGGTATGCAAGGCGCAGATATTCTGAAATGGAATCGATTTTAATCAGATCTTTATTGAAAATCCAGAAAAGCAGGCGTGCAAACTGATAGAACACAAATGCCAGAAATATTCTGTAAAATAAAACGCCGATTTCGCGAAGTCTGATTTCCTTCATTTAGCTTAAATATTGGGCCCCAAATTTACATTAAATTCGCTTTAGAGACCACGACTTCGTATTTAAACGCTATTTTTGCGTAGCTAACTATTTAGGGATTTTGGGTATGAATTTCATCAAAAACAATCTGGCAAATGCTTTTACGCTGGCCAATTTGCTGTCGGGAACCATCGGCGTAATCAATTTAATTACAGGAAATTATCAGATAACGGCACTTTGCATCATCATTTCGCTGATCCTCGATTTTTTCGATGGTTTTATAGCACGCGCGATGAAATCGAACTCAAATCTCGGTGCGCAGCTAGACTCGCTGGCTGACATGGTGAGCTTCGGCGTTCTGCCCGGAATTACAATGTACAAAGCACTTGATCCTTTCGGCGCGCAGTTTTTGGGTGCAGAACTTCCATTTGAACTTAAATATCTCGGACTTTTCATCACGCTGTTTTCATGCCTGAGATTGGCCATCTTTAATCTGGATGAAGAGCAAACCTACTATTTCAAAGGCCTCAACACACCCTCAAACACCATCCTGATTTTCGGGCTTTATTATGCATTCCTTGAAACGGAAGCTTTCAGTTTTTTATTTGAAAACCAGTTGCTGTTGCTGATTCTCACCGCAATCTCGTCGTGGATTTTAATCGCGCCGATACGTATGATCGCGATGAAATTTAAGTCAAAACAAATAAAAGATAATTACCCCAAAATTGCGCTCGCAATCGGAGCGATTTTGATTTTAATTATATTTAAAACCGTCGGGATTCCGCTCGTGATCATTTATTACATCATCATTTCGGTCCTTTTCAGGAAGCAGTTAGTATAATTAAATACTTTAAAACTTCATTCGGCGACTGACCATTTCTTAAAATTAAATATGAACCTTAAACTCTATAAACCACTTTGTACATTCGATCTGGAAACCACCGGCACTAACGTCGCGAAAGACCGCATCGTGGAAATCAGCATCCTGAAAGTAAACCCGGACGGTTCGCGCGAAAGCAAAACCTGGCTCGTGAACCCCGAAATGTACATCCCGCGGGAATCTACAGAAATTCACGGCATTTCAGATGACGACGTGAAAAACGCGCCAACATTCAGAGAAATCGCGCCCAAAGTAATGGAAATGATCACCGGAACAGACCTTGCGGGCTTCAATTCGAACCGTTTTGACGTGCCGCTTTTGGCTGAAGAAATGCTGCGTGCGGGAATTGATTTTGACCTAAATAAATTCAAGCTTGTCGATGTTCAGACGATTTACCACAAAATGGAACCGCGAAACCTGACAGCAGCGTACAATTTTTACTGCAAGAAGACACTTACAGATGCGCATTCGGCGGAAGCTGATGTATTGGCAACTTTTGAGGTATTGGATGCGCAGGTTGCCCATTATGATGAACTGCCGAACGAGGTTGCCGCGCTTAGCGAGTTTTCAACATATCATAAGTTTGCAGATCTGGCTGGAATGATTCGTTTTGATGATGATGAAAAAGAGGTTTTCGCATTCGGAAAATATAAAGGCCAGCGCGTGAAAGATGTTTTTCAGAAGGATTTAGGCTATTTTGGATGGATCCAGAATGCAGATTTTCCGCTGTACACAAAGAAAGTTTTGACTGCGATTCAGCTTAAATCACGGTTTTAAAACATTTAAATAAAAATTTAAAAAATATTAAATGAAAATCATCTGCATTGGCCGAAACTACGCTGAACACGCCAAAGAACTCGGCAATGAAGTGCCGGAAAACCCGGTCATCTTCATGAAGCCTGACACTGCCATCTTGAAAAAAGGCACCGATTTTTATATTCCCGAATTTTCTGATGACGTTCATTACGAACTTGAAGTGGTTTTGAAAATGTCAAAAGGCGGAAAATACATTCAGGAAGAAAATGCAGCGGGTTATTTCAACGAAATAGGTCTAGGAATCGATTTCACCGCGCGCGACCTGCAGAGCAGCCTGAAAGCAAAAGGTTTACCATGGGAGCTTGCCAAAGGTTTTGACGGTTCCGCAGTCCTGTCAGAATTTTTCAGCAAAGAAAATTACGATCTAAGCAAACTTCAATTTTCATTAAATAAAAACAGCGCGAAAGTGCAGGATGGCGACACCTCACTGATGATATTTTCAGCGGAAAAGATTATTGCGTTTGTATCGCAGTATTTTACACTGAAGGCCGGCGACCTGATTTTCACCGGCACTCCGGCGGGTGTAGGTAAAGTGGTGGAAAATGATATTCTGGAAGGTTTTCTGGAAGATAAAAAAGTGCTTCACGTAAGGATACAGTAGCAAAATATTGCTGATTCAGCGTTTTTTATGTAACTTTAAGGGAGAAAAACTACGCTATGATTAATATTGTATTACCTGTAGACTTCGGAGAATCTACCGATCGGCTGATCGACGGCGCTGTAAAATTCGCAAAAGAAACCAATGGTACAATCTGTCTGATCCATGTAGCGCCGGCTGATATCGGCTTCGCGATTGGCGACATGGGCTTCCAGTATTTCCCGGAGGTGGAACAGAATGAAATAAAAGAAGAGCTTCTGCAACTGAACAGACTCCAGCAACGCATTCTGGCGGAAAACATAGATTGCGAACATCTGTTGAAACAGGGCGTGGCCGGCGATATCATCCTGGAATATGCGCGTGAAAAAAATGCGGGCTACATCGTGATGGGTTCGCACGGCAGAAGCGGAATCTACGATGTTTTCGTGGGCAGTCTCACAAAAGAGCTTACGCGCCGAAGCCAAATTCCGGTGCTTGTAATTCCGATTCACCAATAAATATTTAATTAAGAAAATAAAAATCCCGGAGATCAGAAGATTTCCGGGATTTTCAGAATGTACTAACTCAATTATTTAGTCTTTCTTATGGATTTGTGGATCATAATACATGCGTTTACCCGCAGTAGGAGAAAAATATTCTTTGTCTTTATTGTTCCCCAGCTTGCTCACAAGCACCCAGCACCAATAGGTAAACAGTGCACTGGCAACGATGAAGAGAATCCAGTTCACCACATTCCCCGCAAAGGTAAACAGGCCGAAAGACCATTTGAAAACATCACTTAGGAACAGAAAGAAAGACGTCATTTTTTTTCCTTTTTTAAATTAACTTTGCACAAAAATAATAAAAATGTTCCGATTACTTTCAAAGGAAAGCAATATTTTTTCGGTACCAGTTTACATCGGCGTTCTCCTCGTAATAGTGATCTCCTTCAACATCCTTGATTTTACTCATCTCAACCTGGTTTCGGCGGCAATTACCTTTGCAGGTATTGCACTCGGATATTTTTGTTTTAATACACTTGGGCTGACGTACGACACGCATTTGCCGCTTTTTCTGTACACTGCATTTGTTTTTGCTTTGTATCCGGGTGATCTGGATATCGGTATCGCAATCGCACTTTTCACGAATTCGATTATACTGTTGGTTTTGACGAATGTGGATATGATCATACGGAAGAATTCCTACGTCTTGGTAGGCGCTATTTTAGCTTTGAATTTCATCTTTCTGCCCACCACATGGCCGATGTCGCTTTTTGTAATCTTTCATATCATCGGCACCTCAGACAGGATCGGGCTTCACTTTTTCCGCCTGTTCTTCGGGATGCTGCTTGTAGCCCTCTCCTACTTTGGGCTTGCTTTTTTCCTTGGAATGAACGCCTGGGATCCGGCTTACTTCCCTTTTGGCAAATTTTCGCAGTCGGTATATCTAAAGGATTTGATTTTTCTTATTCCGGTCGCGCTGCTTCTCATCGTCGCAGTTTGGGATCACTTCCGGAATTTTAACAGAAAGAGTCCGGTGAGTAAATTTAAATACACTTTTGTACTCGTATTTTCAGCCGCACAAGTCATCACCATCTGGCTGTATATGGGTGCAAATTTTGAATATCTGCTTCTTCTGATATTACCCGCGTCAATCATCTTAAGCCGGCTTATGCGTTTTCTGCGCAAGCCGTGGCTGCAGGAAGCTACCTTTTGGCTGATCATTCTCTCGCTGGTTATATTTAAAATTGGCGATTTTATTCCTTTAAATATTAAATTATAATATGATTCAGATTGAAGATAAATTAATTTCCGAAGAGATATTTTCTGAGGAATTCGTGTGCAACCTCACCAAATGCAAAGGCGCTTGTTGTGTCGCCGGTGACGTGGGCGCTCCGCTAGAAAAATACGAAACGGAAATTCTCGACAAAATTTTCGACAAAGTGAAACCCTATCTGCGTCCTGAAGGTGCATTAGCGCTCGAAGCTCAGGGAAAATGGACAATTGACCCGCTGGACGGCGATTATGTGACACCGCTTGTAAACGACGAGGAGTGCGCCTATGTAATTTTTGACGAAAAAGGCATCACAAAATGCGGAATAGAAAAAGCCTATGAAGATGGCGCCGTAGACTGGCAAAAACCGATTTCCTGCCATCTCTACCCTATCCGCGTCACCGAATATTCCACTTTTACCGCGCTCAATTATCATGAATGGGAAATCTGCGCGCCCGCCTGTACGCTTGGCAAAGAACTTCAGGTGCCGGTTTATAAATTCCTGAAAACACCGCTGATCCGAAAATATGGCGAAGAATTCTATGAAACGCTGAGCGATGCCGCGCTGGAATGGAACCGCGAGTTCAATTCGCTCTAAATAAACTATCTTTAAATAAAAAAAGATGTCGGACCATTTTGAACTTCTTGATGTTTATAAAGCCGTAATCTCCATGATTGCGGGTCTTATACTCGGTTTTGAACGTGAAATGAAAGACAAATCCGCAGGCTTGAAGACAATTACGATCATTTGCCTCGGTTCCACCCTATTTTCAATCATTTCGTACAAACTTGCGGGCGAAGGCGACCCAACACGGATTGCGTCTTATATTGTGAGCGGTATCGGGTTTCTGGGCGCCGGTGTAATCTTCAAAGAAGGCTTCAGCGTGTACGGACTTACCACAGCCGGTGTGATTTGGATTGCGGCCGCCGTGGGAATGGCGATTGGCTTTGGCGAAGTGAATATGGCTTTCGTTTTTCTCATCGCATCGCTGGTAGTCATCAATTCTTCCACTTTCATCATGAAATACCTGATGCCACTGCACCTCAGCAAAATTCTGAAACTGGAAATAGCCAACGGAAATGCTCAAAAAAAAGCTGTCATCATTGAAGAAATAAAGAAAACCGTAAACCGTGTTTCAGAAGTTTCACTTGAAAACAGTCAACACAGAATGCTTCTTACCATGGAGCTTCGCATCACCGAAAAACAGATTGACGCACTGGAGACATTCCTCCTTTCAAATGAAGATATCACCTATTTTAGTCTTTAAAGCTAAACATTAAGACAAAAAAAATCTGCTCCGGATCCGAAGCAGATTTTTTTATTTTACAGAAGTGATTGATTATTTCTTTATTTCTTCAAGAAACTCGTCGTGCGAAATCTTTGTAGAAACTTTCTTAGCTTTTTCAAGGATTACATCCTTCAGTTTAGCCATTCCAACTTCTGAAGAGATCTGGCGAACCTGCTCCTGGTCTTTAAGCATTTCAACAGCGTATTTCTGGATCTCTTCGTCACCCAAATGGTGAATTCCGTAGATAGCCAACTGGTTGCGGACAAGTTGCTCAGCCTGGCTCAATACGTCAGCGTACTCCAACTTGATTTCGTTGTCGTTCATCAGTTTACCTTCCAGGATCTGATATTTAAGCTGGTTTCTTTCCGCTTCGAGGATTTCACGCGCCTGGTTTTCGTCCTTGATATTTTCGTTGCTGAACATTAACCATTTGATAAGGAAAGTTTCCGGAAGCTTCACTTCCTCTTTCTCATTGATCTGTTCCAAAACCTTGTTTACGAAGTGTACATCAGCATTCTGCTGGAAGTACTCATCAAGTTCGGTCTTTACTTTTTCCTTAAGCTCCTCTTCAGTCTTGATGTTTCCTTCACCATACACTTTATCGAAAAGTTCCTGGTCAAGCTCTGCTAGATTCAGACCGTAAAAATCTTTCACTTTCACCTCGATTTGGTCGTGGTGAAGATGTGCAGTTTCTTCTTTGCTGAATCCAAGTTCTGTAGCAAGATCTTCGTTATTCTGAAGTTCTTCTTTCGAAACTTTTACAGATTCATCCATTTTAAGACCTTTCACAAGTTCGAAAGCTGCTTTTTTCTCCGCGTTTACCACCGTGCTTTTTGGCGGGTGGTTGTGCGCTCCTTCTGCATCTTCTTCTACAACCTGGCTGATCTCAAGCGCGATGTGAGAATCTTCCGAAATTGCCTCCTGTGGAACCTGCTCTGCGAAACGCTTCTGCATGTTCTCGATGCTTTGCCCGATTTCTTTTTCCGACGCCTCTACCTGGAAGTGTGGCGCTTCATATTTAGAAAGATCGATTGAGAATTCAGGTTCGTAACCTACTTCGAAAGCTACTGAAAGTTGCTCTGCGTTCAGGTTCAGATCTTCTACTGGCTGTGGAACCGGCTGGCCCACAAGACGCAGTTTGTTATCGTTTATGTAGTTGTTCAGCGCCTCAGAAACCTGCTTGTTGATTTCCTCAAAAGCAATCCCGGATTCATACTGCTTGCGCACCATGCTGAGCGGCACTTTTCCTTTTCTGAAACCTGGAACCTGTGCATTTTTAGCATAGTTGATCAGTTGTTTTTCAACCTTATCCTTGTAATCTGATTTATCTAAAGTAACTGTAAGTAACGCACTTACTTCATCATGATTGGTCGCTGTAACGTTCATTGTTATGTATTGAAAATTTAGTTTGCAAAAATAGCAATTTTTATTAAATTAAAATGTTTAAAAGCCACAAATTAAAGCAATGGAACCGAACAAATGGTGCTTTGCCGCAATGTATTGCAAAGTTTTACCTAATTAAAACCAATGCTCGCATTCACGTCCGCCTCGCCGCCGGTGGTTTTCCCCTGCTGATCGTCTGCTGAGGGATAATTTTCCTCGATGCTCGCCGGCTGATGGATAAGTTTGATGTTCACGGTTCCGTGTCCGGCTGATGTCACTGTCCATTCAGTCTTTAGACCAACTTTTTTCCCGTCGGTTCTCACCGTATCATCATTTGACCTTTTTACTTTCACGGCAGCACCGGAAAACGCAAAAGTGATGTAATGTTCGTCCTTTTCATCAATGATATCATCATTCACGCTGTGGTAATGGTCATCGTGTTTCACCTCAAAATCAAGATCCACGAGATAGGTTTTTCCCAGTTCAAGATTTAGATTTTTATCGGCTTTCCCGCTGATATAGCTGATTATCTGTTCATCCGCCAGGTTCTCTATATTGATGAGTTTCACGGTAAGTTTTTCGATTTCATTGTGCTCGTGAATATCTTCCGGAATCTCATTATTCCGGCATGAAAAGAGCGTCAGAACGGTGATTAAAGCGAATATGGTTTTGAATGGATTTTTCATTTTTAAATATTTTGTTGTTTTAAGTCTAAAATTTGAATTGGATTGTAGCCACAAAGTTCCGGCCCGGCTCAGGCATAAAAAACCGCAGGCGGTTCAGGTACTCGCGGTACTCGGCATTGAAAATATTATTTATCCTGAAATTGAAATTGATGTTTTTGAATAAATCAACACCCAGAGCCGCATTAAAAACCGTGTACAAAGGTGGCGGCGTGCTGTAATCTACTTCTTTCGTCACCACATTTCCGTTTTCGATGAATGTCACATTGACATTTCGCACAGGGAATCGTTTTTGCCGGAAAACACTTTCGTTTTCAAGCCTTAGATAAAATCCGGATTTACCTTTGAAATTATACTCAATTGAATTTCGCCAGTTGGCGGGCATCATCAAAATCAATGGCTCATTTGTCGAAAGATCGTCGCCACGCAGAGCGCTGAAAGAAGAAATCAATTTTAACTGATCTGAAAAAGAAAGCTGCGCGTCTGCATCAATCCCAAAAATCCTGGCTTTCACCTGCTGAAAAGTCCAAACGCTGAACGCTCCACCACGGTTGGAATCCTGAAATCCGGTCGGAACCTGATTTATAAACGAGTCCGAGTACAGCAGATACGGATTTGCCTCCAAAGTGAAACCGCCCAGCACATCAGCTTTCCAAAGCGCTGAAAGATTCAGGCTGAAGATTTCTTCTTTGTTGATACGTAAATCACCTTTTTCGATGATCGCGGCAGAATGATGAAGCCCATCGGCAAAAAGTTCGGCCGCATTCGGGGCACGCTCTGTTCGGGAAAGATTAAATTTAATGTCCAGATTGTTTACTGGCTTATAATTCAGTCCAAGATTTGCAGAAAAATTGTGATAATCAAGGACGGGTCTCGCCAGAACGCGGCTGTCATTCTCACTTATAAAAAACTTCGCAAACAGCGCGGCATACTTTTCATCCCATTCAGATCCGTCATAATATTTATAGGAATCGAATCTGCTGAAATCGTAACGCGCGCCGGCTTCCGTGCTGAGTTTTGGGTTCAATCTGTATTTAAAGACAGAAAAAACACCCGCGTCATAACGGTAATAATCCGGTATCAAGCGCCTCGCTTTCGTAGCCGGATCCGGGGAATTATCCTGAATTGAACCGGAAACTCCACTTTCCAAAGACCAGTTTGCACGCTCCAGTAGATGATTTAAAGTTGCGCTTTGTGTAATAAGACGCATATCCATCGAGGGAAGTTCATTCAGTTCGCCGCGCCTTACGTCAAATTCTTTCCGATCGTTGAGCTGAAAACTATACTGAAAAGACAGCTTGCCGATCTCCGAGAACCTTTTGTACGCGGCAATCTTAGCAATATGATGACGCACATCCTGACGCGGGTTCAGGATATCGTAACTGAAATTATCCAGATAAAAAGGCTGCCCAAAATTTGTGGCTAAATAATAATCTTCAGCACCACCCAAATGCGCACCCCTAAAAATCCCGAAATTCTGCTGAATAACGCTGTAGGACACATTGAAACCTTCCGCAAAAGCCTGTCTACCCGCTGAAAAATTAAATGAACTCACCTCCGCGCCAGTATTCTGCAAAGTGTGCCCCGGAACGTACTGGTCACCGAGCTTTTTATACGCGCCACCGGCTTTTACAAACCACTGGTTATCCCAGGTTTTGGCCGCGTCTGCCCCAACTTCGCCACCGCGACCGTTCGATATGCCCGAAAATTTCACGCTTCCCTGCACGGTATCTTTGCGGGCGATAACCGCCGGTTCCAAGACCACTACGCCACCTACACTTTCGTTGCCATATTTCAGTGCTGCTACACCTTTCACAACATCAATATGTTCAAACTGATTGATATCCACATTCGGTGCGTGCTCCACGCCCCATTCCTGCTCGGCCATCTTCACACCGTTATTTATAATTGAAACCCGGGTTCCGTATAATCCGTGAATGACTGGTTTCGAGATATTATTGCCGGTTTTAAGCGCCGTCACACCGGAAATACTGCTAAGCAAATTCCCCAGATTTTCAGTCGAATTCCTCGAAATATCTTGCTGTGAAAGGGTTTGGATCACAACCGAACCCATCTTCCGATGATTTCCATGTAAGGTCACAGCTTCGATGTCACCCGTGTGATGTTCGAGATGAATTATCAGATCGATATCTTTAGTAACATCCAAAACCTGGGAAAAAGGAGCACATTCCGGATGAGAAACTGTGAGTAGATGCGTACCCGCCGGTATATTTTTAAAAGTAAATCTACCTTTAGCATCTGAAACTGAAGCGCGTGTTCCCAACTGGATTTTAGCCTGTTTTAGAACCGTTTTATCGTGAAAATCGCGAACCGTCCCGGTTACCGAAAAGCTTTGCTGCGCGCCAACGTATGTAATTCCCAGGAGGAAAAACACCATTTTAAATATAAATTTCATTAAAAAAGTAATTGTAAACAGAAATCGCTCCTTTAGACAAAAGAGTGAATGATTTCCGTGCGGTTTGACATTAATTTAAATAAGCTTTAAACAATGTCAGTAGGCGGTCCGCGCAGGTAGCGGCAGATATGATTAAAATCAGCCTCAATATCAGCATACGTGAAAATTTGGGCGGGATTAAATTCTAATTTTTGAAGTTCGAAAGAGAAAGTTTCGGGAATAAAAGTATGTCCACTGTGCAAAAAGTGACACGATAAACACCCCGAATTTTCAGAAGCAAAAATGTGACCCGAAATATTTTTTTCGCTTGAATCCCCTTCCTGATAGCGCGGAAACGAACCTGTGTGGTGATGAAAACTTTGAGAAGCAAGGGCAACGAAGAGGTAAACTCCTAAAAACAGAGTTGACAAACCCATCTTTATTTTCCTGGCCCTAAACATAGCGCGAAGATAGTGATTTTTTCGGAGAAAATCCGCGAGCGGGGCGGCAGGACTCTGCGCTTACAGACCAATCTTAACGGATCAAAACCTTCGGAATCTGAAGTAGATTTCGTAAATTTGTGCTGAAAATTTTTCTGTATGATTGAAAGTGCTGTAAAGAAAATTGCCGTTTTCACCTCAGGAGGTGACGCACCCGGAATGAACGCTGCACTGCGTGCTGTGGTACGTACGGCGAACCATTATAATCTGGAATGTTACGGCGTTCGTGAAGGCTACAATGGTCTCATCAATAACGATTTTACCCGCATGGGTCCGCGGTCGGTGAAAAACATCATTACCGAAGGCGGTACGATCTTAAAATCAGCGCGATCGCTAGAGTTTAAAACCAAGGAAGGCCGCCAGGCTGCTTACGAAAACTGTAAGAAACTCGGTATCGATGCACTGGTATGCATCGGTGGTGACGGTACTTTCCGCGGGGCCAACATTTTTAATGAAGAGTTCGGAATTAAAGTCATCGGCGTTCCCGGCACCATTGACAACGACATTTTCGGCACAGACAATACGATCGGGTACGATACGGCACTGAACACCGCCATGGAAGCGATCGATAAAATTCGGGATACAGCCACTTCACACAACCGCGTATTTTTTGTGGAAGTGATGGGCCGTGATGCAGGATTTATCGCACTGAACAGTGGTCTGGCTACAGGTGCGATAGACATCCTTATTCCAGAGCAAAAAGACAGCATTGAAGACCTTTTCAGAACATTTGAAAGAGCAGAAAAGGCAGGAAAAGCTTCGAGTATCGTGGTTGTGGCAGAAGGTGAAAAGCTGGGCAGCATTTACGATTTGGCAAAAGCTACAAAAGCCGGCTTCCCGGATTATGATATTCGCGTGGCGGTACTTGGACACATCCAGCGCGGTGGTTCGCCAAGCTGTGCGGACAGAGTCTTGGCAAGTCAGCTGGGTTATGCAGCTGTGGTTGGACTGATGGAAGGCCGGACAAATGTAATGGCCGGATTAAAATCTAATCAAATCGTGTATACGCCAATTGAAGAAGCCATCAAAAAGCATAACGAGATTGACCCGGGACTGCTGAAGATCTCAGAGATCCTTGCTATTTAATTTTTCTTCAAATTCTTTTTAATCATTAATAAATAAAATAATATGTCAACAATCAAAGTAGGAATCAACGGATTTGGTAGAATTGGCCGTTTGGTTTTCAGAGCCATGACCGAGAGAGAAAACATCGAGGTGGTGGGAATCAACGACCTTATCGATGCTAAATATATGGCGTACATGCTGAAATATGATTCAGTTCACGGCCAGTTTACAGGCGAAGTTTCCGTAGAAGGTAATGACCTCATCGTAAACGGAAAGAAAATTCGCGTAACCGCTGAGAAAGACCCGAACAATCTGAAATGGAACGAAGTAGGCGCAGAATACATCGTAGAGTCTACCGGTTTGTTTCTCAGCAAAGAAGCTGCGCAGGCGCACATCAACGCAGGTGCTAAAAAAGTGATTCTTTCTGCTCCGTCAAAGGATGATACACCGATGTTCGTAATGGGTGTTAACCACAAAGATTTGACCGACGATATCAAAATTTTCTCAAACGCGTCCTGTACCACGAACTGTCTGGCACCGTTAGCAAAGGTTGTTCACGATAATTTCGGGATTGTAGAAGGTCTTATGACAACTGTTCATGCAACTACTGCAACGCAGAAAACTGTTGACGGTCCATCAATGAAAGACTGGAGAGGCGGACGTTCGGCTTTGAACAACATCATCCCTTCTTCTACAGGTGCAGCAAAAGCGGTAGGGAAAGTAATTCCTGCGCTGAACGGTAAACTTACAGGGATGTCTTTCCGCGTTCCTACCGCAGACG
Source organism: Kaistella pullorum (assembly GCF_014837035.1). GTDB lineage: Bacteria > Bacteroidota > Bacteroidia > Flavobacteriales > Weeksellaceae > Kaistella > Kaistella rhinocerotis. The sequence continues at coordinate 36,330 of NZ_JACSPS010000003.1, forward strand.
TTTCTGTTGTTGACCTTACAGTAAGACTTGAAAAACCAACTTCATACGAAGAAATCTGCGCAGCAATGAAAGCAGCTTCTGAAGGCGAACTGAAAGGAATCTTAGGCTATACAGAAGACGCAGTAGTATCTCAGGACTTCGTAGGTGAGAAGAGGACTTCAGTTTTCGATAAAGACGCAGGGATCATGCTTTCACCAACTTTCGTGAAACTGGTTTCATGGTATGATAACGAAATGGGCTACTCAAACAAGTTAGCTGACCTTTTGGTTCACTCAGCCAGTCTCTAAAAAAAACATTTTTCGCTGAAACATGACAAAACCTTCCGGATTCTGGAAGGTTTTTTCATCATTGTGTGTTTTATGGGATAAAGCTCCCATGGTTATTAGTTGGACAAAGATGGTAATAAATTCTTAGCAATCATATCCCCCTTTTGTGGTATTTTTAACATTAAAATTGCTAATTTTAAACCAAATAGTTATCGAATGGCTAAAAATAACATAAGTGCCGATGTTCATGTACTTACGAAAGTCTGGAAAAGTGAACCCGAACTTTTTGATCTGGATGTGCCTGTTGCCCAGACTGAACCTCCTCTGGAAAGTGTTTTTGCCGATTATTTCTCGCTCGGGCCTTACTATTATTATGTGCTAAGCCTGCCAGGCAGTACGCTCTCTCACCATCATAAAAACATTCTTGATATGCATGGATTAGAAGAGTTGCCGCAGACGCTTTCAGAAATCATTGACCTGATTCATCCCGATGATCTACAGTTTGTGGTGGAAGCAGAAAAGATGTCGTACCAGAAAGTGCGGGAAATCGGACTTTCACATGTGCTGAATTTAAAGACCAGCTATTGTTTCCGAATGCGGACAGGAAAAGATACATATGAATTATTCCACCACCAGGCGATCCACACCTTGCAGTCTGATGACGGCAGCATTTTGCAGGCAGTGAATATCCATACAAACATTCAGCACATTACCGGTAAGAATCCGTATACAGTCTTGATTACCGGCGTTGGCGGCCGCACAGATTTTCACCAGTTACAGTATAAAGCGATCCAACATGAATCCGCGCCCGATTATTGTAAACTTACGGCCCGTGAAACTGAGATTCTGCTTCATATCGCTCATGGGCACTCGGCTGTTGAAATCGCGAAAATGCTTCATATTTCCGAGCATACCGTAAAAAGTCACCGCAAAAACATCATTGACAAGATGCAGGTACGCAACTCGCGTGATCTGATTCGCAAAGCGGTTGAGTTGGCAATCATTTAATTGAAATCTAAAATATCGAATAAAAAAAACCGGCTTAGAAAATTCTAAACCGGTTTTTTTAAGTAATTAAAGAAATCTACTTCACAATCATTTTGGCAACCGCAGTTCCCTGATCTGATTTTAATTGAATTAAATATAAACCAGTTTTCAGACCGGACACCGAAATATTCTCAATGCCATTTGTTTTGCTAAGCTTAGCGGTCTTTACAAGTGATCCAGAGAGATCATAAATATAAACCGCACCGTTTTTCGCATTTGTATAGTTCAATACTGCATTTCCGTTGCTCACAGGGTTTTGAGCAAGGCGCAGCGAAACCGTGTTTTTGTTTGAAGCACTTTCATCTGTAGCAAGGCCGGATGCGTTCCCGAAAATCCTGAATCCGCCCGGTTCTATGGTGATTGGCGCGGCCGTGTCTGTCACACCAAAAGACGTTTCATCCATCAGATTCACCCAGTTGCCCGCGTATGGGAAGTTCGGAACAATATTTTGAGCAGTGAGTGTAAAGTTTGCAAGAATCACCACATTCTTCAGTGAAGACGAAGGCAAATTGTTGTCGTAAATATAAATTCTCGGCATCAGATTGCCCGATTCTACATTGAAAGTTTTGGTATTGAAAACGGCATTTGTCAACCGCAGTTCCAATATTTTAGCCCACGTATCATACACAGATTTTCTCGCCGCGTCAGAGTCGTATCCAAGACCAAAAGCGGTAGGTTTCGGACTGAGTTTACAGTCGCCCGGCAACGCATCACCTTCTGTATTTACAGTCACGCCGTCTTCACACGTGTAGATACTCTTATCAAAACCAAGTTCTGCAAACTGCCAGATCATCTTAGGTCCCGGAACGGTGAGAAATACCGCTCCGTAAGCCTTTTGACGCTGCAGCGCGTTAGCAAGTGTGCGCGTGCTGTATTCCGGACTAGTTGCACCGAAAGTGATATTTTTGTACATCAGTCTTTCTTCATCATGACTTTCTCCGTAGCTCATTGCGCGGCGCTCTGCAAAACCGTGCGCCTCATAATCTACCCGACTGAAGTTACTGTTGGCGGCAAAGCCCATCGTGTTTTGGTTGTACGGATTGGTCTGCTTGTCCCACATCATTATTCCTTTGCCTTCACCCACGCGGTAGTTGGCCCACTGCGCTTCCTCAGAATCGGTTCCAAGGTGCTCGAAAATGATATATGACGAAGGATCATAAGACCATTGGTTGTCTGCATACGCGCGAAGGATGTTCACACGATCCTGCTGATATTGGTTTGTACAGGCATCATCACCGGCAGTACAGTTTTGTGTAAATCCTTTGGTAAGGTCCCAACGGAAACCATCGATCTTGTATTCTTTGATCCACTGTTCCAAAACGCGCTGTACGTAATATTTGGTTTCCGGTTTTGAGTGATTGAAATCATTAAAGACACTGTAAGAATGTCTCGCAATCTGATTGAAATAAGGATTATCTGCCGCCGGATCTCCGAATCCGTCACCATCAGGATCGATCATCCACATTCTTTCAAGAGGATTTCGGCCGGTAGCATGGTTGAACGCTACATCCAGGATAACCGCAATCCCGTTTTGGTGACATAAGTCTATGAATTCTTTGAACTTCTCGGGCGTTCCGTACGCTTTGTCAAGTGCATAATGGAAAGCGGTGTTGTATCCCCAGGAATTATTTCCGTCAAATTCCATCACAGGCATCAACTCAATCGCATTGATTTTCAAAGATTTTAAATATGAAATTTTGTCAATAAGAGACTGCCAGGTTTTTTCAGGCGTAAAATCTCTTACGAGCAATTCATAAACAATTAAATTTTCCTTCGCCGGTTTAACAAAGTTGTTTACTGCCCACGGATAGGCAGGTTTTGCAGTTTGGATCACCGAAACTTCAAAATCCTGACCTGCCGGATATTGCGGAAGATCAGGATAAACCGTTGCATTCTGGTTGATATAAGGATCATCATACGGTGATAAAACCAAGGGCGAATAAGGATCCGCAACTTTTATTCCGTCTGCCGTTCTGTACTGGAAGGTATAGATCTGCTGTGGCGTGAGGCCGGTAATCTCAATCCAGTAAAGATTAGAATTTGTGGTATCTCGCTTCATTAAATAATTTCCGCTTACCGTCCAGTTATTGAAACTGCCAATCACGTGAACATACGCTTTGCCGGGCGCATACAGCGCGAGGCCAACTTTGGTAGCGTCAGCCGGATCGTAGTTGATACCCTGTCTCATATAGGCCGGCATGGGTGCCGAATCTACAGGTAACGCAAGCGAAACCGTGAAAAACTTCGTGACACTGGAACCATCTCCCGGACTTGTCGCAGTAACCTCTATCGTGGCATCCTGCGTCACCGTGTACGCATAATTTAAAGCTGTAGAAGCGCTCGAACTCGCGTAAACCGTGGTTCCATTGGCTTTAATAGTGTAATTCGCGGCAAGTGAAGATGTGCCGGTAATGTTGATCACAGAACCTATATTTACCACATTGGTGCTTCCGGGCAGCGGATTGGTAAGGTTAAACTGGAACTTACCTACATTAAGCACAATGTCCTGCGACTGCACAGAGCCGTTCACTGTTTTTACCAGAAATCCAATTTTTGAAAGCGGTTTCGGACGGTTTCCGTAGAAGGATTTCACAGTGTTCATCGTAAACGTATAAGTGCCGGTGCTTCCGGAACTTGACACATACGTTAGCTTATTTGCAGGGTTTGAGGCCGTCCAGGTCCCGTTTGTAGGACTGTCAGCCTGCACATTATCTGAGTCATAAGACCATGCCCAGAGGTAAAGCGCATGCGACGTCGCAACATCAAAAGCGGTCTCATTCACACTAAAAGTAACCGTAACAGATTCTGTTTCGTTAAATGTCGGCGGGTTCACCGAATAGGAAATCACCTGCTGCGCTACCGCAAAATAAGGCACTAGCAGCGCTAAAAGCAGCGTATAAAAATATTTCATATAAAATTAATTTAAGCAGTAAAAATACTAAATCTTAAATAGATTCGTCATTACGTATGAATACTTTATAAGCATAACTCAGTGCGGGGAAAATAGCATTAAAAAAGGAAAGAGCCAGCTGAAAATGAGGAGAAATCTTAGTTTTTTGTGTAGTGATCATTAAGCAGCAATCTGCTTTCTGAAATTTTCACAGGATTATCGAGCGAGAAGTTGCGGCCTGCTAAAAGTTCGGTGAGCAAAGTGCGCATCTGTTCGGCGGCGATGTTCGGGAGATTTGATTTTTGGGCAGCGTCAATGACCTGTCTCTTGCCATTCTGCTGAATTTTAGCAAGGTCTTCTTTACTGAAAAGGTTGAAGAATTGTTCTTCGATGTTATAATATTTGTAATCGGTTTCGGTGGAAAGAATTTCAGGAGCCGGAAATTCCAGCAGGCGGACACGGCGGTTTTCTTCGTCGAGCTCCCATTTTAGCTTATCGAAATCATAGCCAACCAAAACTTTTGCCTGAACAATGACCAGCGCTTTCTTCTTAGACGGAAAAAATTTGAGAAGTTTCGTGGTTTCCTCGTAGTTATAAATTTCATTGAAATGGCCTTCTGCGGAAACGATTTTGAAGACTTTGCGCATGCTTTCAGCAATAGTGTGCGAACTTTCCGTTACCACAGGCGCCGCCGAACTACTGTTTCTGGTAGCCAAAAAAGCGATAGCACCGCCCAGCGCAAGACCGATGATCAACATCAAAAGTGTGGTGAGCGAACTGGTGGATGAACTTTGAGCCATCTGATAAAATAAAAACACCAGAAACAGGGCTAAAACTGCCGTAACAGAAATGATCGTGACCTTTAATTTGTTGATTTTCATGGCTGATGGATTGGCCTCAAGTTGCCGCACCCGATTTCTAAGCAAAATAAGTGCAAAAGATTCAGCCAGGCGATCTATTTACCGCCCGAAAACTTCGGAGGAAGGATGAGTTCCTCAAATTTACCTTTTACTTCGAGTTTTTTATAGTAGAAATTGCGCGCCATTGTTTTCAGCATCAGATCTTTATCTACCAGGTTCCAGAAGTTTTCAGTGTGGACCAGGCCGGGTTTTCTTACCTCGTGAAAAATCGTTTGCCAGTTGTCAGGATTATGATCAAATTCTACGATGCCGCAGTGTGGCGGTATTTCCTCAGGTTTTATCATACCCATTGGCAGTAAAAAACTGAATTTGTTGCAGATGTAATCGCCGCAGGAAATTTTGTCGTGTTTGAGGAATTTCTCGGTCGTTTTAGCGTTTTGATATTTCTTTTTAAAGTCGTTTTTGAAGTCGCTGCGCGAAAGTTTAATCTCAAACTCATGGCTGAAACCTTCAGTATTTACCACAAGAATATCGGCTTCCCAGTCTGAATGGAAATGATTGGTGAGCACCAGATCTTTTTCGAAATCGCAGAATCGGGAAATGAAATTATAGGTAAGTTCTTCTACTTTAATCATTTAAATAAAACACTTTAAGAAACCAAAAGACTGCAGCCGCGGATATCGGAATGGTCAATCCTGCCCAAGATCTGGAATTTGTCACGGCGAAGAACCGGAGCACATGAAGCAATCTCAACATCATTTAGGGTTTTACCCAGATCCTGCGTCGCAATGAAACTGCACGAATGTCGGTTGGCCAGATCGATAATATTCACCGCGCCGGTTCGCCCGGCTTCAATGTAAGAAAACGGATCTTCAGTATTGCGGATCAGCACGCGCATCCAGGGCGGACATTCATAAATATTCTGGCCTAATGAATATGCCTGCGAAAGCAATTCGGTCATCGAATATTCTGAATAAATCTGCTCTGTTCCGAAGCCTTGCTGCACAGTTTTAAGCAACTGATCCTTAGTCATTTCTTCCTTGCGGCCTTTCATTCCGCCAGTTTCTATCACAGTGAGATTTGATGAAGAGTTTAGTTGCAGCTGATTCTCGTTTAAATAATCAAGAAAATCCAGCAGTGCAAACGAAACTCCGAAAAGAAGCACCTTTTTGTCCCGTAAAGTTTGTAGCAAGCTAAAAAGTTCGCGGTGATTATACAGGAAATAACCGTTTTCAGGCTTAGCTGATTGCTTCATCAGAAAATTGACCATGTAAATTAAAGAAGAATGCGGATTTTCGGAATAATTCGGCAGAAGACCCAGGAAAATATAGTCTTCAGGTTTCCCGATGAATTGCGCGAAACTTTTGTAAATACTTTGTTCGTAAAGTCCAAAATCAGCGATAAAATGCCGCGAACGCGTCATTTGCGTGGTTCCGGAGCTCTGAAAATAGCGGTCTGCAGTGCTATTTTGGTCTAAAACCGTGTGATTCTTAAACATCTCAATGGGCAGAAACGGAATCTTTTCCACCGCATTAATTTCCGCCGGATTAATGTTCAGATAAGCTACAAACTTTCTGTAAACCTCCACATTTTCGTATTGATAGCGAAAGGTTTCGAGACAACTTTGCTGAAAGTCTGATTCGGTTTGTATGTTAAAAATATCTTGCATCTCTTTTTACCACTAAGTTCACAATGATTTTAACTAAGTACACAATGAACTATATATTTCCGTTGATCACCCGTTTTATTCCGTTTTTAAACAACAACATGTTAAAATTAATTAGCAAACCTAATTTGCAATGGCTTAATTTCAGATAAGTTAATACCTGCGCTAAATGAATATCGTTAAGCGCATCAACAGATTTTACTTCAATCACCACTTTTCTTTCAACCATTAGGTCTACTCTGTATCCTACATCCAACTTTACTTCCTCCTAAATGAGCGGCATTGGTTTCTGTTTTTCAATAAAAAGTCCAGATTTAAGAAGCTCAAAATAGAGGCATTCTTCATACGCTGATTCCAGGAGTCCGGGACCTAAAATCCTGTGTACTTTGAGACCTGCATCAAATATTACGCGCGAAATCTCATTTTCATTCATAACCGATCATTGTGGCCTTAGTGTAAATCCTTTTTACCATGGTGGTTATTATCGAAAGTATTCAAAAGAAAATCGATGCCATCAAAAACCCCAAAGGTAAAATAGGAAATCCAGTCGCCAAGGTTGATATATTTGGCCTTTCCGCCTTCTAAATCTAAAACCATCGGCAGGTGCCGGTGTCCGTAAATGAAGTAATCGATCTGTTCTGTCTTAAGTTTCTCCTTCGAATAGATGATCAAAAATTCCTTGTCTTCGCCCAAAAATTCTTTGTCTTCCTCGCCCGAAATCATTTTGTTTTTGGTAGAGAAATAGATCGCGACTTTCATCGCGATGTCGGGATGCAGCCAGCGGAAAGCCCATTGTGCCAAAGGATTCGTGAAAAGTTTTTTCATCCTTTTGTAGCCTTTATCACCGGGTCCCAAACCGTCGCCGTGCGCCAAAAGAAAGTTTCGGCCATTGATTTCGAAATATTGCTTTTCAAAAAAAACTTTGCAGCCAATCTCGTCTTCAAAATAGTTTTTCATCCACAGATCGTGGTTGCCAACAAACATAAAAAGTTCGATTCCGGCATCTTTAAGCTCCGCAAGTTTACCTAAAACACGCACGTAACCTTTGGGAATTACATGGTTCCATTCATGCCAGAAATCGAAAAGGTCGCCCATCAGGAAAAGGACTTGCGCATCACCTTTTATCTGGTCGAGCCAGCGGATAAATTTCTCCTCGCGAAATTTGCTCGCCTTTGCATCGGGCGCGCCAAAGTGCTGATCGGAAGCGAAATAGATTTTTTTTCCGGGCTGTAAATTAATCTTCATGCGGCTGCTGTCTTATCTGAAACCTACCTGATCTTCGGCAAACCATTCACCGTAGCTGTTTTCGGTTTCGTGTAGTTTTAAGTAAGCCAAACTCACGTCACCCGTAAGGCTTTTTTTAATTTTTTCGGCGATATCATAAAGCATGTTTTCGCACGTCGGCTGATAATCACAGAAAATCACTTTATGGCCTTTCGTTTCCAGATCTGAACCTAAATCTTTATGTGGCGAAGCTCCATTTACCAAAACCGCATGATCCCAGACATCGATGATTTCAGATTTTACAATCTTTTTGATATCGCCAAAATCTACCACCATACCGTTTTTTGGATGGTCCAGATCATCGATTGGCGTCCCCTTCACCGTTACGAAAAGTTTGTAGGAATGTCCGTGCATATTTTTGCACTTGCCATCGTAATTATAAAGTACGTGCGCGGTTTCGAAAGTGAAAATCTTGGTGATGCGTATCATGTTGCAAAGTTAAGATTTTTGAAGTCGAATTTTGAATTCTATTGAACGATAACTTTTTGCGAAGAATGATTGGTTTTAATGATATAATTTCCGCGCATCACTTTTACTAAGTCAATTTTGTTTTGACCGGTTTTAAGTTTACCTTCCATAATTTTTCGGCCGCTGCTGTCGAACAGATAAAACTGATCTTGCTTCTGACTGTTAATATAGAGTATTTCAGTAGCTGGATTAGGATAAATTTTAATGGTTGAGATCGTATTTTCTGTGCTGTTGAGAGTAGCATAAGTCATGGTCAGAACAGTTTCCTTCGGGATGTTATAATCAGCGAGGGTTCTTCCTTCTTCTAGAAATATCTGCCCAAAATATAACTGAATTATTTCAACAGGAATATCCATTTTGTCAGAAATTTTCGCTTTTAAGTTTTCAATCGTGTCATTGGCTTCTACCTCTAACGCAATCGTGTAACCATCCGGCGCTTTAACGAAAATTTGCATTGCGGAAACCGCCATTGACATTAAAAGAAGACCGGTAAAAAACAGTTTGTAAAGTATTTTCATTTTTTTTTGCAATAATAGGAAAAATCTACGCGGAAATCCACTGACATTGGGGGAAATTGCGAAACTGAACATTTATGCTTCAGCAAATCTCATGACCTTTCATAAAAAAAAGTCTTTCACGCAGAAAGACTTTTTTCAAATTACTTTTTAGAAGATTTTCAATGAAACTGATTGGCTTCAGTTGAGCCAGCCAAAGCGGTTGTGGATGAATTTCCATCGGTTACTACGGTTTGAACTTCATCAAAATAAGAAGTTCCTACAAAATTCTGGTGCTTCACGGCGCGGAAACCTTCTTTCTGCAGCGCGAACTCCCTTTCCTGAAGCTCGCTGTAACCTGCCATGCCGCGTTTTTTGTACGCCAAAGCCAATTCGAACATCGATGTATTCAGCGCGTGGAAGCCTGCAAGGGTAATGAACTGGAATTTGTAACCCATCGCCGCCAAATCTTCGCGGAAAGTTGCCATTTCCTCAACAGACAGTTTTGCTGCCCAATTGAACGAAGGTGAACAGTTGTAAGCCAACATTTTTCCGGGGAATTTCGCATGGATTCCTTCCGCAAACTTTCTCGCATAATCCAAATCAGGATTCGATGTTTCCATCCAAATTAAATCGGCGTAAGGTGCATAAGCCAAACCTCTGTCGATTCCCTGCTCCACTCCATTTTTCACTTCGTAAAAACCTTCAGAAGTTCTTTTTCCGGTCACGAATTTATGGTCTCTTTCGTCAATATCTGAAGTTAATAGATCTGCCGCATCGGCATCTGTTCTTGCAAGCAAAATTGTTGGAACTCCGCAAACATCGGCTGCCAAACGCGCTGCAATTAATTTATTGATTGCTTCCTGAGTTGGAACCAAAACTTTTCCCCCTAAATGTCCACATTTTTTTGCGGAAGACAATTGATCCTCGAAATGAACTCCGGCTGCACCGGCTTCTATCATTTGTTTCATCAACTCAAATGCATTTAAATTCCCACCAAAACCTGCTTCGGCATCGGCTACAATTGGAACTAGATATTCTTTACGATTTTCTTCGTCAATATTATTTACTGTTTGAATTTGATCCGCTCTTAATAAAGCGTTATTGATTCTTTTCACTACTGAAGGAACGGAATTCGCGGGATATAAACTTTGGTCAGGGTACATTTCTCCGGAAAGATTGGCATCTGCCGCAACCTGCCAACCGGAAAGATAAATGGCTTCCAAACCGGCATCCACTTCCTGTACGGCCTGATTTCCTGTAAGTGCGCCCAATCCGGCCACAAAATCCTGAGTGTTGAGTTTTTCCCATAATTTTTCAGACATCAATTTTGCAATGGTGTAATCGAGTTGGTAAGAACCTCTCAGTTTCAATACTTCTTCTGCGGAATATGGTCTTTCTACACCTTTCCATCTTGGGTTTTCGAGCCAGTCCTGTTCAAGCTGGCGAATTTGTTCCTGGTTTTTCATTGTATTTTGGATTTGGTTAATGATTGGATTTAAATAAACTGGTAAGCTTTCAGCGTTAAGAATTCTTCAAATTGGTCGTTCAGAATCAGATCATCGAAAATCTCCGTGGCTAAAGCAAACTTTCCGTTTTTGTAACGTTCTTCGCCCACATAATTTTTAATGTTTTGAAGTTCCTCTTCCTGCCATTTCAACACCATCTCATTGGTTAAAATTCTGCCGTCATCGAGTTGGGCTTCATTTTTCAGCCATTGCCAGACCTGCGTGCGCGAAATTTCTGCGGTCGCAGCATCTTCCATTAAATTGTAAAGCGCCGCTGCCCCCACACCCATCAGCCAGGATTCGATGTAAAGGATTCCGACATTGATATTTTTTCTTACGCCATTTTCAGTGATTGTCCCTTTTGGAATTTCGAGTAAATCGCTTTCTGAAATCTGATATTCTTCGAATTTTTTGTGAATCTGGTTTTTTTCAGGCATCAGGTCATCGAAGATTTTCTTCGCAACAGGAACCAATCCCGGATGTGCAACCCAGGTCCCGTCGTGTCCGTTTTTCACCTCTCGTTCCTTATCTGCACGCACTTTTGCATAGGCTATTTCATTCTTCTCTTCGTTATTTTTCACAGGAATCTGCGCCGCCATTCCACCCATCGCGTGCACATTTCTTTTGTGGCAAACCTGAATCACGCGTTTTGAATAGGCACTCATAAAAGGTGAAGTCATGGTCACCTGGTCTCTGTCCGGCACGAGAAATTCGGGTCTGTTCCTGAACTTTTTGATATAGGAAAAAATATAATCCCATCTTCCGCAGTTCAGTCCGGAACTGTGCTCTTTCAATTCATACAGAATCTCATCGAGCTGAAAGGCCGCCGTAATGGTTTCAATTAAAACAGTTGCTTTGATAGTACCCTGCGGAATTTGCAGATAATCCTGAGAAAATTTAAAAACGTCATTCCACCAGCGGGCTTCCTTGTAATGTTCGAGTTTTGGAAGATAAAAATATGGTCCGCTACCATTTTGGATCAGTTTTTTTGCATTTCTGAAAAAGTAGATTCCAAAATCAATTAAAGAACCCGAAGCTTTTTCTCCGTCTATCTCGATATTTTTTTCTTCCAAATGCAGACCTCGAGGACGAACCAGCAGAACCGCAGTCTGATCATTGAGTTGATAGGTTTTGCCGTTTTCATTTTCAAAGCTGATGATGTAGTTTACAGCATCGGAAAGATTGATTTGTCCTTCCATGCAGTTTTCCCAGGTCGGCGAATTGCTGTCCTCAAAATCTGCCATGAAGGTGGAAGCGCCCGAATTAAGGGCATTGATAATCATTTTGCGTTCCACCGGACCGGTAATTTCCACTCTTCTGTCGAGCAAATCCTCAGGCAGTACACCGCAAACCCAATTGCTTTCCCTGATTTCTTTCGTTTCAGGCAGGAAAATGGGCAGGTTTCCCTTATCGAACTCGTTTTGTTGCGCTTTTCTTGTCTGAATCAGTTCCAGTCGTTTAGCATTGAACCGTACGTGAAGTTCGGTCAGAAAATCAATCATATCTGCAGAGAAAATCTCGTGGTAAGGTCTGGTTGCCAAGACCTTAAATTTCGTCGCCGTTTCCATTTCATTAAATTTTTGAGATTGTGATACATCAAAACTATAAAAATATTTTCACTTCCAGCGAACGTTCGCTAACTTTTAAAAATAATAATTATGCGAAAAACAGTTCTTTTTAAATTAACTTTGTGTCCATCGGACTTCCGGGATTATCTGCAAGTATTAAAAATTTAAAACCGACTTATGACGCACGACGGCGAATTCATCAAAACCGTATTCGGACTGAAAATGAAACAGTTCCGCCAGAAAAGAAACATTTCGCTGCAGGAACTTTCAAATCAAACCGGATTGTCAAAATCATATCTTAACGAGATTGAAAACGGCAAAAAATACCCGAAACACGACAAAATCGGCCAGCTCGCCACGGCTCTTCACTGCACTTATAATGATTTGGTGTCCACGAAACTCGACAAAAGTCTCTCGCCGATTGTTGAAATTATTCAGTCGGATTTTTTTAAGGAAATTCCGCTGGATCTTTTTGGGATTAATAAAAACAACCTCATCAGCCTTATAAGTGACGCTCCAAAAAAAGTGACAGCATTCATCACCACGCTGATAGAAATTTCAAAAAATTACAATCTGAGTAAGGAACGGTTCTACTTTGCCGTGCTCAGGAGTTTTCAGGAGCTCTACGATAATTATTTTCCGGAAATCGAGGAAAAGGCAACCGCTTATTCTTTTCAAAATAAAATTCCTCATAAACCTAATTCTGTAGAATTAGAAAAAATTCTGCGTGAAGAATTTAATTACGAGATCAGAACTCTGGATTTCGAAAAATATGGCGCCACCGGAAAACTTCGGTCGCTTTTTATCCCGGAAAAGAAGCTGCTTTTACTGAATGAACTTCTCGATGAAGACCAGAAAACCTTCATTTTTGCAAAGGAAGTAGGTTTCAATGTCCTGAATCTGCGCATCAGACCGAACACGTATTCCTGGCTTGATTTCACCAGTTTCGAGGAGTTGCTCAGCAATTATTACGCATCCTATTTCGCCGGTTGTCTGCTGATTCACAAGGGAATTTTGACCGAAAAAATATCGGCGTTTTTTAGTTCAAATGAGTGGGAGCCACAGAATTTTGAGAATCTCATCGAAGAATTTACCAATTCACCGGAAACGTTTTACTATCGCCTGACCAACATTTTGCCGCAGGAATTCGGCATCAAGGACCTTTTTTATCTGTGTTTTACGAAGAAGAAATTTTCAGACAACCTTGAGATTTTAAAGGAACTTCATCTGAACCGCCAACAGGCACCGCACGCCAACGCCACCAACGAACATTATTGCAGAAGATGGATTGCCGTGAAAAACCTGATGAATCTGCAGGAAAACGAAACGTTAACCGCAGCCCAGATTTCTCATTACAAAGACAGTGGTCTAACCTATCTTGTGATATCTACCTCGCAAAAAAATCCGTTCTCAGACGGAACTAACAGGAGTTATTGCCTCGGCATCCTGCTGAATTCAAACTCTTTAAAGAAAATAAATTTCGCTAAAAGTGACCAAATAAGAACTGTGAATGTAGGCGTAACCTGCGAATTTTGCAGTATCCCAAACTGCGAAGTGAGGCAGGCGCCAGCGCTGCGTCTGGAAAAAGAACTTTTGAATGAAAATATGAAGAAAGCCATTCAGATGATCAAAAAAGAGATGTGACACGCGCATAATTTGTAACTTTAAAATGACAAAACACGGATGTGATTTTAAATTTACTTTTCCCGAACCGCTGCCTGCGCTGCAACCGGATTATCACTTCTAAAGAGATTGTCTGCGAATTGTGTTTTGACCAGATTCATTTCACACATTATCTGTTTAACGCAAACAACCTGCTTAAAGAAAAATGTCGGCTTCTGTTTCCGGTAGAAAACGCTTATGCGCTGATGCAGTTTGAAGAAGAAAGTCTGAGCCGGGAAATTGTGCACCAACTGAAGTACGGCCGCCGCGAAAAGATCGGGAAAACACTGGCCGAGTGGGTCACAGAGCGCGTAGATTTCGGCAATGACCCTCCCGACTTCTTTATCACGGTGCCGCTGCACGCAAAGAAACTCCGAAAACGCGGGTATAATCAACTGCATCTTTTCGCTGACACATTAAGTAAACATTATGGTATACCGTGTGACCACAATCTGCTCAAGCGAAATGCCAACAGACGTGCACAGGCAAAAAAAGACCGGGTTCACCGGGCTGAAACCGACTCGCTGTTCACCTGCACGCATGAGGTGACTGATAAGCACATTTTGCTCGTCGATGACGTTTTTACAACTGGAAATACCATGAGTTCCGTGGCATGGGAAATACTAAAATCCGGCAATAACCGGATTTCTGTACTTGTGATGGCTGAAGATTATTAGAATTGAAAGTTCTACCGCTGAAGTTTTTCACCGTAACTTAAATCTCCGGCATCGCCTAAACCTGGAGTTATGTAACCTTTAGACGTAAGTTCATCATCAATTACACCCACCCAAATCATAGCTTCCGGATATTCCTTTTGAATGGTTTCAACGCCCTGTTTTGAAGCGATGGCGGCCACAATATGCAACTGCGACGGTTTCCCGTGATTCAGTAAATCTTTGATTGCTTCAATGAGACTTGCGCCTGTTGCAAGCATAGGATCCGCAACGATCAATGGTCGGCCATCAATATTTGGGCACGTAAGGTAATCCTGTTTTATCGAAAAATAGTCGTTTGCATCGTGTTTTCGGTATGCGGCTACGAAACCACAGTCTGCTTTGTCAAGATAGTTCAAAAGTCCCTGGAACAAGGGAACACCCGCACGTAAAATAGTAGTGATCACCGGCTGTACGGCAATTTCACGGGATTCAATTTTGGCTAAAGGCGTGGTAATCTCAATTTTTTTCTGCTCGAGACCTTTGCTGATCTCAAAGGCGGCAATTTCACCAATGCGCTCCATATTCCTGCGGAAACGCATGCGGTCATTCTGGATTTCGGTATTACGAAGTTCGTTGATCCAGGTATTCACGAGTGAGAACTGCGTTGATAAAACATTAGTCATAGTCGGTAGTTAGGGTGCAAAGTTCGTTAAATTATAGGTGACAAAAAAGCCCTTCAAATACAATCTGAAAGGCTTAAATACGTATTATTTCTGTCTGAAATACACTTCAATCGGCACACCGGTAAAGCCAAACTGTTTCCGGAGCTGATTCTCGGTGAATCTTTTGTACGGTTCCTTCACATATTGCGGCAGATTACAGAAAAACACAAACTGCGGACTCGGCGTTGGCAACTGCACACAATATTTGATTTTCACATACTTTCCTTTCAGTGCCGGCGGTGGCGTTTGCTCGAAAATTGGCAGCATCACCTCGTTAAGTTTTGAAGTCTTGATTTTTTTCGCACGGTTTTCATACACTTCCATTGCCACTTCCACCGTTTTCAGGATTCTCTGTTTAGATAGTGCTGACACAAACAGAATTGGAATATCGGTAAACTGACCAATCTTTTCTTTGATCTGATTTTCAAAATCACGCGTCGTGTTGGTATGTTTGTTTTCTACAAGGTCCCATTTGTTTACCACGATCACGATTCCTTTGCGGTTTTTCTGCGCAAGGCCGAAAATATTCATATCCTGCGATTCCCAACCCAAAGTAGCATCCACCATGATGATTACGACGTCTGAATACTCAATTGAACGGATAGAACGCATCACGGAATAAAATTCAAGGTCTTCTTTCACTTTGGCTTTCCGCCGCATACCAGCGGTATCTACCAGCACAAATTCGTGCCCGAATTTATTATACAGCGTCTCAATCGAGTCGCGCGTTGTTCCGGCGATATCGGTGACGATGTTTCTTTCAACGTCGAGAAGCGCATTTGTAAGGGTAGATTTACCCACGTTTGGACGACCTGCAATGGTGATTTTAGGCAGTCCTTCAAAAGGATCTTTGTAATCTGTAGTTGGGAATTCTTTTACGATATCATCGAGGAGCTCGCCTGTTCCGGAACCTGTCGCAGAAGATAAAGTATAGTATTTTTCGATTCCAAGCTGGTAAAATTCGGTAGCAGCCAGCTCCTCTGTGGCCGAATCTACCTTGTTTACAGTAACATAAACCGGTTTGTTTGATCTGCGGAGCATCTCAAAGATTTCCTGGTCGGTATCTGTAAGTCCTTCCTCCACATTCAGCATGAAAATGATCGAAGTGGCTTCATCGATAGCCAACTGAACCTGCTTTGAAATTTCTTCCTGGAAAACATCTTCGGTGTTTACTTCGTAACCTCCGGTGTCGATCACCGTGAATTCTACACCATTCCAGTCAGATTTTCCGTAATGACGGTCCCGCGTAACGCCTGAAGTAGAATCTACGATAGCTTCTCTCCGCTCCAGAAACCGGTTAAAAAGGGTTGATTTTCCTACGTTGGGACGCCCAACGATTGCAACAATATTGCTCATTCAAATTTTGTTTAATAATTTAATTATTAATGGGTTACTCCAACCATTGAAGCCCAAAAATTTTTGCAAAGGT
Organism: Kaistella pullorum; assembly: GCF_014837035.1. GTDB lineage: Bacteria > Bacteroidota > Bacteroidia > Flavobacteriales > Weeksellaceae > Kaistella > Kaistella rhinocerotis. Next base: position 52,850 of record NZ_JACSPS010000003.1, read on the forward strand.
AGCGTTTTCAATTTTGTTAGCGAAATGTTATTCTTTTTATGAAATCCATAATCCTATTTGCATCACAGATCGGCTCTTTTTCGGAAGGGCACCCGCCTGAGGTTCTAGCCCCGATCGCAATGGAAATCCCCGCCGCGGCGGGATTGCAATGAAGAGCGGGACGGGTCTCCGGAAGTGCCAAAAATACTGTTGCTACAAATAAAAAAAGCCATCTCAGAAATGAAATGCCTTTTATTTTTAATATTTATTGACAGTTAGACCCGCGTGATTTCTGCTCCAATGGCCCTTAGCCTGCCATCGATATTTTCGTAGCCACGGTCGATTTGTTCGATATTGTGAATCAACGAATCGCCCTGCGCAGAAAGTGCAGCGATCAACAAAGCGTTTCCGGCCCTGATATCCGGGGACACAAGCGTGGTTCCACGCAGCGGCGACTCATGATTGAGACCGACAACTGTGGCGCGGTGCGGATCGCAAAGTATTATCTGAGCTCCCATATCGATAAGTTTATCTACGAAAAACAATCTGGATTCGAACATTTTCTGATGAACCAAAACGGTGCCCTGCGCCTGCGTTGCAACCACGAGGATGATCGACAGCAAATCCGGTGTGAAACCCGGCCACGGCGCGTCTGACACCGTGAGGATAGAACCGTCAATGAACTTCTGTATTTTGTAATTGTCCTGCGCGGGAATGTAGATGTCATCGCCCCGGCGTTCAAGCATGATGCCGAGCTTGCGGAATGTGTTCGGTATAACGCCAAGCTCATCCCAGTTGACGTTTTTGATTGTAATTTCCGATTTCGTCATAGCTGCAAGGCCAATCCAAGAGCCGATTTCGACCATATCCGGCAACATCGTATGCTCTGTACCGCCGAGTTTTTGCACTCCGTCTATTATGAGCAGGTTTGAGCCAATGCCCGAAATTTGTGCGCCCATTCGGTTCAGCATCTTGCAAAGCTGTTGCAGGTACGGCTCGCAAGCGGCATTGTAAATACTGGTGCGTCCTTTTGCCAAAACTGCAGCCATCACAATATTTGCCGTTCCGGTAACCGATGCTTCCTCGAGCAGAATAAATTTACCCTGAAGTTCTTTTGCTTTTAAAGAATATAAGTAATGTGAATCGTCATAATTGAATTCCGCACCCAACTCCACAAAGCCCTGGAAATGCGTGTCTAAACGTCTGCGTCCAATTTTGTCGCCGCCCGGTGTGGGCATGTACGCCTCACCGAAACGCGCTAACATTGGACCTAAAAGCATGATGGATCCGCGAAGTTTTGACCCGTCTTCCCGGAAACCGTCTGATTTTACGTAGCCAAAATTCACCGCATCGGCCTTAAACGTATAGTCTCCGTGACCGTTTTTGGTGATTTTCACACCAAAATCGCCAAGAATCTCGATTAACCTGTTTACATCATGTATATCAGGGATGTTTTTTATTCGTATCTCCTCATCTGTGAGCAGAATCGCGCACAATATCTGAAGTGCCTCGTTTTTCGCGCCCTGCGGCGTTATCTCACCCTGTAATCTTTTCCCACCCTTAATCTTGAATGTTCCGCTCATACCCTACTTCCTGTTTTTATTTTGAAAATTCCGTTTTTTATTTTGGTGGTTTTGCTGCTGGTTTTGGTTCTTACCGTTTGATTTATTATTGCGGTTGGTTGCGTAATAAATTTTGTTTTTTTCGAGGGAATCAAGTGACGTAAGATCAAGCCTGTCATTCGAAAGGTCTTTCAGATGCCTGAAGATAACCTCATCCTGTACATGTTCCTTATTGTAAACATTGTAAGATTTCTTCATGTTGTTTGCGATCACCTGTATCAGCGCGTCTTTCTCGTCGCCGGCTTCAAGTTCGATTGCTTTGTCTATCAGTTGCAGTATACTTTTACCATAAAACTTGAAATCACCCTGCAGTTTGGGATATTCCATACGTTTCGGCTTCACCTGCATCTCCTCCACTGTTGGGAACTGATAAGGCGAATCTACATCCAGATCGTAGTTCGATAAAATGAAAAGGTGATCCCACAACTTATGTTTATAGTTTTCTTCATCGCGAAGTTGCGGGTTCCGCTGTCCCATAAAATCCACGATCGCCACTGCCATCTCATTTCGCTCTTCCTTCGTAGAAAGCTCTTTGCAGCGCTCCACGAGTTGCTGAATGATACGGCCGTATTCCGGCATGTGAAGTTGGGGTCGGGAGGTGTTGTATTCCATGGCTGCAAATATAAGAATTAGTTTGGCAGAATAATGCGCGCGATTTGTCGCTCACTAGCTAACAAGCAAAGTGATGCAGACTTCCATAAATTTAAATATAAAAAGCCGCTATTAGTGATCTACAAACCGTTTGCGTTCTTCGGGGCTGGGCAGAAAGCATTTTTGTGAAGCGAGTTCCTGGCGGTATTTCGCAACAATCGAGTAAAAATAATCGGTAATGAAAGACGGTAGAAAGCGCAGGTAGCTTAAGAGTTTAAATTTACCGCCCAGCAGACCAGCAATTGCAAACGCAGCTTTCGATTTGGTAAGATAAAAACCACCTGGTTTCCACAGATAAACGGTGCTAAGTTCGGCAGTTGGTAGATTTCGTTCATTCAGAAAACGCTGTCCAAAATCTGATTGCAGGGCAGCGAAAAGAAAACGCTCCTGTTTGTCATTTTCAAGGATCCATTGCACCCAATGGTTGCAGAAACCGCAGTCTCCGTCATAAAATAGATAATATTTGTTCGGGTCTGTCATTTAAAATTTTATTTTTCCGGCGGAAGATCATTCAGAAGCCTCGTATCATCTTCAATGAATTTGAAATATCTAATGATTTCAGCGCGTTCCGCATCTGTTAATTCTGCCTCAGGATGTCCTAAAACAAAGGAGTTCAGCGGCATCTCACGTTTTTCAACCATTTCGCGTGATTCTGCCAACTTATGTGCCTGACGTTTAGGCTCGTACGTAGCGAAGGTGGAGAAATTGAGTTTCATTCTGCCCTCATCGATATGATCTTTTAAAAACCAGCCGATAGGCTGCACGTTCGAGTACCATGGATAGTTGGTTTCATTACTGTGACAGCCGTAGCAGCTTTCGCGAATGATATTTGCAGTTTTGGAGGGCGTGCTTTTAATATTCAGGAAATCCATCTCAGGTGTGGGCTTCGGGTTTTCTTTATTAATTGGGAAAAACTGAATCAAAATCATGCCGAAAAACAAAATGGCTACAAGAACTTTCATGGTGGTTTACTTTGTGTGAAAATACGGATTTAATAATAAATATGCTCTACCGCGAAATTCACCTCAATAGATTTTATAAATCAAAAATTATTTTCCGATTGACAAATACTTGTTATCTTTGCACTACGAAAATTTAAAACAATATAATATGTCATTAGTAGGAAAGAAATTCCCAAACATCGCGATCGATGCAATGAGTGAAATGGGTGATGATTTGAAGATCAACGTATTCCAGGAAGCAGCTGAAAACCAACAAAAAGTGCTTTTGTTCTGGTACCCGAAAGACTTTACTTTCGTTTGCCCTACGGAACTTCACGCTTTTCAGGATGCTTTGGGCGAGTTTGAAAAAAGAAACACTAAGGTAATTGGCGCTTCTTGCGATACAAATGAAGTACACTTCGCATGGCTGAACACACCAAAAGACAACGGCGGAATCGAAGGTATTACTTATCCGATCCTTGCGGACACACACCGTCAATTGGCTAACCAACTTGGAATTGTGGATCAGGATTTCGAGTTTGATGAAGAAGGAAATGAGTTTTTCACAGGTTCAAATGTGACCTACCGCGCCACTTACCTAATCGATGAGACCGGAAAAATCTTCCACGAGTCTGTAAACGACATGCCACTTGGCCGTAACGTGAAAGAATTCTTAAGAATGATCGACGCTTACACTCACGTTCAGAAAAACGGTGAAGTATGCCCGGCAAACTGGGAAGAAGGCAAAGAAGCCATGAAAGCTGACAGAAAATCTACAGCTGAGTATCTGGCGTCTCAGAACTAAGAAAAGTCAGGGTTTTTTGACTTTAATGTTTAATTTTTAAAATTAAGAAAAAATGTACACAGAATTAGCAGAAGATACATTGCAGCAGATCGTTGCAGACCATGAAAAAGTTGTGGTACAGTATGGGGCTACCTGGTGCGGTAACTGCCGGATCATGAAGCCGAAATTTAAAAAATTAGCTGCCGAGAACGATGATATTCCGTTCTATTATGTAGATGCTGAGAAACTTCCAGAAAGCCGAAAACTGGCCAAAGTAGACAACCTGCCAACTTTTGCGGTCTTCAAAAACGGTGAATTGCTGAATCAGGTTCAAACCAACCAGGCTGAGAATCTCACTAACCTTTTTAATGAACTGAAGTAACATGAAATTACCGATTATCAGACAATTTTACCAATCGCAAACTGCTGAAAACCTCGAGAAAACACTTGAAGTGCTCGAAACTTTTTCAGAAATGCGTGGGGTAAGTGAGGAGGAGTTGAATGTTACCGGCGAGCTGATCACCAACATCTGTGGCGCGCTGGAGGTGCACCAAAATGTGAAAAACGGTGTTCCGGAACGTGAAGCGCTAAACGGTTTTGCCCAGAAAGTTTTGGGTTCAATTGACAGATAAAACAGCAATTAATAATAAAAAAAAGCGGGAAAAATTTCCCGCTTCTTTTTTTATTTATGCTTGCCATAACCTTTGCCGTTCTTGCTGTGTTTGTATTTGCCAGCGGCTTTTCGGGGGTCATGTTTCCCCTTTTTATAGTTTGAATATACCTCCGCGCGTTGCACCTGACGTTTTTTTAGCTGTCCCGGTGCATAATCTTTGGCAGATCCGCCATAGATTTTTTTAGCCTGTCCCGGCGGAAGTCTGCGGGCATTATTGTTCGGATTATAAACCGTATTGTCGCGTCCCAGGATGCCCGGGCGTCCGTAAACATCACCCGTTCTTACCACGCGACCGTTTTCGTACACATTGCCGTTTCGGTCACGGTAAATTTCACCGGTTCTGTACGTTCCACCATCTGGCGTGCGGAAAACGCCGCCATTTCCTGCCGGATAACGGTTCGGATAATTATTGCCGTAAGCATCGTTCGCAGTTCCGCAAGATTCCATCGTGAAAGCCAATCCGGCCACAGCTGCTATTTTAAGTAAGTTTTTCATTTGTATAAAATTAATATTCGGCAACCCTATTCCAATGATGATGCCAAAAAATTTAAAGCTTACTTACAGAACGGTTTTTACCCGACAATCGTACTTCGCCTTTCAAGAATAACCACATCCCGCCAAACGCCGTTCATCTGCCCGAACTTCTCGCGGCGGCCCACTTCGCGGAATCCCAATTTGAAATGAATCGCAAGACTTGCCTCATTCTCGGGAAAAATACCCGATTGAAGCGTCCAGTAGCCGTTTTCTTCACTTGCTTTAATCAGCTCACTTAGTAACGCACGGCCAATTCCGAAACCGTGGGCTGCGAAGCTTAAATAAATGCTCACTTCCGCCACGCCCGAGAAGCACTCACGCTTACTAACCGACTGTATGGCGGCCCAACCCAACACTTTTTGATTTTCATCTTCAGCCACGAGACGGCAACATTGAAGAAATTTAGTATCCCACGATTCCCAACTCGGCACGTTTCTATCATATGTTGCGTTTCCGCCGGCAATTCCTTCGCCGTAAATCGCCAGTACTTCCGGGCCATCCTGGTCCCTCATCGTGCGCAGTTTGAAAGTCATTTGGTTTAAATTTTTTCAGTTTTAAATTTAAAAAAACCGCACAAATCGCGCGGTTTTATTTTTAAATATTTTACTGGAGTTCTTTTTTCAGAAAACGTGCAGTGAGCGATTTCTTAGACCGCGCTACTTCTTCGGGCGTGCCCTTGGCAACTATTTCACCGCCTTTGCTGCCGCCTTCCATACCCACATCGATAATGTGGTCTGCGAGTTTGATGACATCCAGGTTATGTTCTATTATTACAAAAGAATTCCCCAGGTCCACCAGCTTGTTGATGGCTTCCATCAGTACTTTCACGTCCTCAAAGTGCAAGCCGGTGGTGGGCTCATCTAAAATATAGAGCGTGTTACCCGTCTGTTTTTTCGAAAGTTCGGTCGCAAGTTTGATTCTTTGCGCCTCACCGCCCGAAAGCGTGGTAGACTGCTGACCGAGCGTGATATATCCGAGGCCCACATCCTGCAGGGTTTTCACTTTCGCGAATATCCTAGGCAAAGGTTTAAAGAATTCAGTAGCCTCCTCAATCGTCATTTCCAGCACATCTGAAATCGATTTGCCTTTGTAGCGAACCTCCAGTGTTTCACGGTTGAAACGTTTGCCGTGGCAGGTTTCGCAATGAACATAAACGTCTGGCAGGAAATTCATCTCAATCACCTTCAGACCACCTCCCTGGCAAGTCTCGCAACGGCCGCCTTTTACGTTGAAACTGAAACGTCCCGCTTTGTAACCGCGGATTTTAGATTCCGGAAGTTCCGCAAAAAGATTTCGGATATCGGTGAACATGCCGGTATATGTTGCCGGATTTGAGCGCGGGGTACGCCCAATCGGGGCTTGATCAACATCTACAATTTTGTCGATATTCTCGATTCCTTCAAACTTTTTATACGGCAACGGCTCCTGCACCGCACGGTAAAAATGCCGGTTCAGAATCGGATAAAGCGTACCATTGATCAGCGAAGATTTACCGCTGCCGGAAATTCCGGTTACCACAACCAATTTCCCGAGTGGAATCTCAATATTTACATTCTTAAGATTATTTCCGCTCGCACCTTTTAAAACTAAAGATTTTCCGTTACCCGCCCGTCTTTCTGCCGGCACCGGAATGTTTCGGCGGCCCGTCATGTAATCTGCGGTAAGCGTGTCGGCTTTCAGCAATTCATCCGGCTTCCCCTGCCACAGAACTTCACCACCAAATTTGCCGGCGCGCGGACCGATATCCAGCACTTCATCTGCTTCCAAAATCATGTCCTTATCATGTTCCACAACAATCACCGAGTTACCGATGTCGCGCAGATTTTTAAGCGAATTGATAAGCCTTTCATTATCTCGCTGGTGAAGACCAATCGAAGGTTCATCGAGAATGTAAAGCACATTCACCAATTGGGAACCAATTTGGGTTGCGAGCCGTATCCGCTGAGATTCGCCGCCGGAAAGTGTACGTGAACTACGGCTTAGACTTAAATAATCGAGGCCCACATCGAGCAAAAACTGCAAACGTGTTTTGATCTCTTTCAGAATTTCATGCGCAATCACATGGTTTTTTTCGCTGAATTTTCCTTCAATGTCATTGAGCCAATCCATAAGGTCCAGCAGCGAAAACGCGCTGACCTCAGCGATATTTTTGCCGTCTATTTTAAAACTTAAGCTAGATTGCTGCAGCCTCGCACCCTTACATTCGGAACAGATTTCTTCGGTGGTGAAATGCCGCTCAAGCAAAACCGCATCATAACTTTCTTTGTCTTCGATAAGTTCATTTACGATGCTTACAAGTCCGTCAAAACTTACTTTAATCTTTTTTGTGATACCGGCATACTTCAGATCTTTGTTGAATTCTCGGTGGCAGCCATGGTAAATATAGTCGATTGCTTCTTCCGGTATATCCTTAAATGGTGTTGCGAGCGTCAAACCGAAAATCTCTAGAATATTCTTGATCTGTCCGAGCACCCATTTGTTCGATTTTATGTCCTCCAACGGTAATAACGCGCCCTGATTAACCGATAATTTAGAATTTTCAACGAAATATTTGGTGTTCACTTTTTGCACCGTACCAAGGCCTTTGCACTGCGGGCAACTGCCTTTGGGCGAGTTGAATGAAAATGTATTGGGTTCCGGCAATGCAAGCGAGTGACCCGATTCTGCGTCCATCAGGTTTTTGGAGAAATATTCGATGTCTGTACTTCCAAGCAGCTGAATTCCTATGGTACCCTCGCCCATCTGCATCGCGGTTCGTAAAGATTTTGCCATACGTGCTTCCGACGCGCTTTCGCCAATGATCCAGCGGTCAATCACAATATCAATGTCGTGGGTTTTATAACGGTCAAGTTTGAGGTCGTATTCTATATCCTGCAGCTCACCGTCAATTCGGGCCTGGCTGTACCCTTTTTTGGCCATCTGCACGAAGAGTTCGTGATAGTGACCTTTTCGTGAGGTGACTACAGGAGCCAGAAGCAGCAACTTTTGGCCATCATAATTTTCCTGGATGGTTTCAAGGATCTGCTCCTCGGTATAACTCACAAGTTTTTTTCCGCTGTTCAGGGAATATGCATCTGAAACCCGCGCAAAAAGCAGACGCAGGTAATCATACAACTCAGTTACCGTGCCCACAGTTGAGCGCGGATTTTTATTCGTGGTTTTCTGCTCGATCGCGATTACGGGCGAAAGTCCATCAATTTTATCGACGTCCGGTCGTTCAAGTCCGCCCAGAAACTGACGCGCGTAAGCGGAGAATGTTTCGATATAGCGGCGCTGCCCTTCAGCGAAGATTGTATCAAAGGCCAGCGAAGATTTTCCACTGCCCGAAAGCCCGGTGATCACCACCAGCTCATTGCGCGGAATCTTCAGCGTAATGTTTTTCAGGTTGTGCTCGCGCGCGCCATAAATTTCTATATATTCTTTTGAATCTTTCATTTTTTGGTGTCTTAAAATCTATATTTTAAGAGTTTGCAAAAATACGGAATTTTGTGCCATTCTATTCTGCCGGCCAGATATATAAAGTCTTAGCTTAAAAAATGTGCATAAAGCTAAAGTCAAGCAAATCATTGAAATTCAAAAATTTAAATTAAGCATGATGGAAGTGACTTTGAAATACTAAACAAGTGCGTAAACACCCAAAAATATTTAAATCTTTATTGCGAACCCGACTTAGGGGAAGCCGAATGGGGTAATGCTTAACTTAGGTCAATGCTTTTAAATTTTTAAAACATTAATTTTGGAATGATATCAACAGTACAATTATGAAAGTAAATATCTGGAGCGACGTACGCTGCCCATTTTGCTACGTCGGAAAGAAAAAATTCGAAAAAGCGCTTGAAAATTTTCCCCAGGCAGAGAATATTGAGGTCGTGTGGCACAGTTTCCAGCTCGATCCCGACCTGGAGACGCAGCCAGACCGGGACCCGTATGAATTCTTTTCGGAAATAAAAGGGATCTCCACAGAACAGGCAAAAGCCATGCATGAACATGCCAAAAACGCAGGCCGCGAAGCCGGAATCGAGTTTAATTTTGATAATTCAAAGATTGCAAATTCTTATAAAGCACACTTACTCATTCAGTTAGCCAAACAAAAAGGTGTAGCTGATGCCATGGAAGAAGCACTTTTCAAAGCGCAGTTCATCGATGCCGAGAATATTGATGATGAATCTACACTGCTAAAAGTCGCAACGTCAATGGGCATTACCGAAGAAGATGCGAAAAAGGCATTCAATTCTGATGAACTTTCTCACGCTGTGGCTCAGGATGGTTTGATGGCAAGACAACTGGGCATCAATGCAGTGCCATTTTTTGTGTTTAATGACAAATACGGCGTTTCGGGCGCGCAGCAACCCGAGCATTTCCTTGAGGTTCTTACAAAATCTTACGAGGAATTTTCAGCGGGAGACAAAGGCTTACAGATCATCAGTTCCGGCGAAAGTTGCGACGCAGATGGCAACTGCAACTAATGTGAATATTGATCGCGGCAGTTTCTGACAGGTTATTCGGACTGGAAATTGCTGCCGCTAATTAAATAAAACAAAGATAAAATGAGTCGTGGATTTGTAAAAGAAGATGATCAGGAAGAGGTTCCGTTGGTTCCGCCCCGAGCGGATCTGCCGGCCGGTGCCGAAAATCTTGTAACTCCCGCCGGAATACAGGCACTGCAGGATGAACGTGAAGAATTGCTGCAGGAGCAGGAACAGCTCGATTCTTCGCATGAAAGGGAGTACCGCATTGCCTTCAACTATATAAATGCCAAACTACAACTGCTCAACGCGCGCATCGCTTCAGCGAAAATCGTTGATTCTACACGCTTGCCTCAGGACGAGGTGCACTTTGGTGCTACGGTACAATTCAAAAATGTAGAAACTGACCTGAAGCAGACTTTCCAGCTGGTGGGCGTAGATGAAGCGAACATCGGTAAAGGCAAACTGGCTTTTACAACGCCGTTAGCCAAAACATTGATCAAAAAGAAGGTAGGTGACAAGGCGAAACTGCAATTAGGAGAAAGAACCAATGTTTTCGAAATTCTGTCTGTCAAATATTTGCAAAATGACTTGAAGAAATAATAATTATTTAACGTAGATCAATGCGGCGGCATTCGGAGAAGCGTAAATTTGCATTAATATTAACCTCAATAAGTAAAAATTATTATGAAAAAATTATTCTCATTATTCGCAGCGGTATTGTTTTCTGCGTTGTCATTCGCTCAGATCACACTTACAAGCGATCCGGCACACTCGCGAATCCAGTTTTCTGTAATCCACTTAGGAATTAACGACATCACGGGAAATTTTGACAAATCAACGTTAACGATCAATGCTGACGAAAAAAACTTCGTGAATTCTCAAGTAAATTTCACAGTAGACGTAAACTCTATCAACACGCATATCGATGCGCGCGACAAACACCTTAAAAATGCAGATTTCTTCGATGCAGAACAGTTCCCAACGATGACGTTCACCAGTACATCATTAAAGAAAACCAGAAATAACTATTACACACTGAAAGGTAACCTGACAATGCATGGCGTTACAAAACCGGTGACACTTAACCTTGTCTACCGTGGATCTCACGTTAATGCAAAGAATAAGAAAACTACGCACGGATATCAGGTTCTGGGAACTATCAAAAGATCAGATTTCAACGTAGGCCCGAACTTCCCGGAAGCAGTGATCAGCGACCTTGTAAGAATAAAAGGCGATTTTGAGATGGCAGCACAATAAGAAATATTGTTTTTGTATGAAGCGAAATGCGGGAAACTGCGTTTCGCTTTTTTTATGGAATTGCGTGAAACCGCTTTATCGAAGTGGGCTCGAAAGAATACTTTGCAGTGACCGTTTTGTGCGCGGCAACGTCAAGTTCATACCACGGTGAGATATCGGCATTCTCCGGATTTTTCAGGATATGCACATCCTGCGCGGGCATGAAACTTTCGGCCAGCAGGTACAGCCTTTTTTTCTGCACATTTTCGGCAACACCCACCACGATCACCGAATGTCCCGGGCTGCCGGGTTTAATGATGAAATCTCCGGGCTGGATGTCGGCATTACTGGTGACTTCGCGGGATTCTCTGTCGAGTGAAATGGTGCCGGCGTAGCGAAAAATTATATTTAAATATTGACGGAAGGCAAAATACGAATCATCGTGAAGGCCCGTTTCAACAAACGTCACCCGCTTGCGGTGCTCGCGTGTGCGCACGCCGCGACTGTAATCTTTCCAGGCGAAATACTGCCCGCTCGTAAACTCAAAGCCAATCTCATCGAAGCGTTTGTTGACCCAGAGATATTCGGCATAAAGACGCATCCACGCATCGGCGCACTGCTGCAGGTCTTTGTCCCCGACATCAATTTTCAAAACTGCCATATGGAAATCCTGATTTTCAACCGGAATGGCACGATAATCGCGAATAGGGAAACCCGGCGGGAGCAGCGGAAAATGTACGAGATATTCGCTGAAACTTCCTTTTGGCGGCCTTAGCCAAGCAAAACCTTTAGGTGGTGTGAAGCGGCTGATTATTTTTGATTTTTTCGGATCGCTGATTATCGCTTCCGTGGTTTCCACTACCTGCCCAAAAGTATTGCAGGTACCCAAAACCGACAGAAAAAAAAGAAGTAGAAGCCTTGCCAACGCCTTTAGTTTGCTCAAAAGTACTTAATATTTTGATATAAGAACGCAGGCACCAAATTCCGAAAAAACATCATTATATTTGATAGGTTTAATAAAAATGAAAAGATTTCTCTGGGGATTCATGTTGTTCGCGAATTTTGCAGCCTTGCAGGCGCAGCGCGACAGTGTATATATAAAAGCGACGATACAACCCGAAACCCGAGTACTAACCGTGGACCAGGAAATCGTTTTTACAAATAAAACCGGCACGCCATTAAGTAAAATCAAGCTGCTCAACTGGCTTGCAGCCTACAAAAAAGACCGTACGCCACTTGCGTACCGCAAACTTGAAGACCGAAAGACCACCCTGCATTTCGCAGACAAAGCTGAACTTGGCGAAACATATGAACTGCAGATCGCCACACGTAACAACCCTTTGCTGCAATACAATGGCGCGGATGAAAACATTTACATCCCTTTACCAGAACCACTTGAAGCTGGTAAAAGCACCAAAATTTCACTGATTTACAAACTGCGTCTTCCACTGAGTAAGTTTACCGGATACGGAACTGATGAGCACGGGCAGATGCTTTTGAAATATTTTTTCATTGTTCCCGATGGTTTTGAAAGTGAGGCGCAAAGCGAACGATTTTATCTTGATATTGACGAAAACCAAAATCCCGGCACCTACTGGACAGTAAATCTTAATCTGCCCGCCACTTACTATTCAAAAAGCAACCTGGCGGAAGTACAGCCTAACCATTTTGAAGGCAAACTGAATATAGACCCGGAATTTTTCATCGGTTCGAGCCGTCTCAGTTCCATTGAAAGCACGGTGGATAACCAGACTGTCCTGGTGGATTTCGGTTACCAGCTTACCGGAGCGGAAAGAGCAAATCTGGAGATTTTGCTGCCGCGCCAGCTCGCATTCATTAAAAATAAAACAGGATTTCTGCCGGCTAAGATTTTCATTTCCGATAAATTCCGTCGCGATGAAGGTTTTATCGGTATTGATGACATCAAGTTCTGGAAATTTCATTTCCGCCTTTTTACTCCCGAAGAACAGACCGACCTGAAATACTTTAGTGCGATCAGCAAAAAAGTGGTGGAACAGTCGGCGGTTTACGAGAAAAATGAAGATCACTGGATGGTGAACGGCCTGAAAACGTATCTGGAGATCCGCTACATTGACAGTTTTTATCAAGACAAGAAACTGCTTGGAGACTTACCGGAGGACGCAAAGATTTTCGGGTTGAAACCACTTAAAATTTTCCATGCATCGAAGCTGAAACTTTCCGAGCGGTATGGGCTGGCGTACCAATATATGATGACGCAGAACCTGGACCAGGCGATTGACATTCCGTTCAATGAATTGAGCAATTTCAACGCATTGGCTATCAGTCATTTTGAAAGTGGCAGCCTGCTCGCCTTCATCGCTGAAAAAATGGGTGAGGAAAATTTCAGCCAGTTTCTGCGCAGTTATTTTGCGGAAAACCGCAACTCAAGACCACTTAAAAAGGATTTTCTTGATAAGTTATCAGTCGCTTCGGCCTACTCTGCCGATTTTCTGGAACCGTTCGTGCAGCATAAAAACCGCGTGAATTTCAATCTGAAAAGGTATTCTAAAAAGGAGGACGAGTTTTTGGTAAAAATCAAGAAAAACACCACGCTTCCGGTACCTTTTAAAATAGAAACAGTAACCGAAGACAATGCAGTGGAAACATTTTGGTTTGATACAGACAATCTCACAAAGACTGATATCTACCGCATTCCGCAGGCTGATGCGAGCAAGATCGTTCTGAACAGTGACTATATTTTCCCGGAGACGAACTTCCGCGACAATTATCGGTACACAAAAGGGTTTTTTGCCAATACCAAAAAGATCAGATTCAAATTTTTTAAAGATATTCCGAATCCTGAATACAATGAAATTTACCTGAATCCGCGGGTTACTTTTAATGCTTATGATAAGGTTTTGGCGGGACTCAATTTTCAGAACACTTCCTTTTTTCAGCGTAAATTCAGGTATTCGGTGACGCCGTATTTCAGTTCGGGAACAGGTAAGCTCACCGGTTCGGGCGGCGTTAGCTATACTTTTCAGCCGGCCGAAAGCTTTTACCGGTCACTTACTTTCGGAGTTTCAGCCTCGCATTTTCACTATGATTATGACTTGACTTACCGAAAGATTTCAGCGGAAGCAGGCTTTAATTTCTCTAAAAATCCACGAAGTGACATTGGGCGCAGCCTTGGTTTTTCCTATAACTATTTCGAAAAAGACCTGAATCCGATGATGCTGGCTAACAATGAATACGAAAAATATAATCTTTGGAACGTAGGTTATGGCTATTCAGACCGCCGCGTGATCCATGAAAAGTATCTTGGCGCAAATGTGCAATGGATGGAAGATTTCCAGAAAATTTCTGCGGAAGCGCTGTATCGATTCGAGTTTGCTGATGACCAAAAAATCAGCTTGCGTTTCTTCGGTGGCTATTTCCTCAGCAACAAAACCAAAAACAATCTATTTGATTATGGTATCTCACGCGTTTCGAATTATGCCTTTTCTTACGGGCTTTTGGGACAGAGTGCTACTTCCGGTGTGCTGGCGCAGCAGTATATCTTAGCCGAAGGCGGTTTTAAATCTTATGTGGGGAATACCGCAAACCAATGGATTGGCGCTGTGAATGTCGATACCCATGTCTGGAGGTGGTTCAATGTATATGCCGACGCGGGCGTTTACAAAAACAAACATCAAACCCCTGAATTCATCTGGGATTCGGGCATCAAGGTAAAGGTAATTCCGGACTTTCTGGAAGTTTATTTTCCCATGCAAAGTTCATTAGGATTCGAACCTTCATTTAAAGATTATGCGCAGCGGATCCGCTTTACGCTGGTGCTGAATTTCGGTGCAGTCACCGATTATTTCAGAAGGGGTTGGTTTTAAAACTTTAAAGCTATTCGGCAGAAACTTCAGGTTCACGGATCACTTTCCAACAGAGCGTTGCAAAAAATCCGCCGAGCAGAAAGCCCATGGCCGCGCCCATCAGTATGTCCAACGGGAAGTGAACGCCAAGGTATATGCGGCTGTAAGAAACAACTGCAGCCCAGAAAAAGAGCAGATGCGGCAAATACCGGTGGGTCTTTCGGAGCAACATACTCATCAGCGTTGCGATGAAAAAAGTATTCGAGGCGTGGCTTGAATAAAAGCCGAATTTCCCGCCACATTTCACTTCACGCACAAGATTATCTAAAGTTGGGTCATGACATGGTCTTAATCTTCCAACACCGGATTTAAAGATCCCGGCCAACTGATCCGACACTGTAACGCCAAGCGCGATGAAAACAAGGATAAATAAGACGTTCCGAAGTCCGAACCGTTTGAACAGTAGATACAGGAAAATCACATAAAGCGGCACCCAGATCCAGGTAGCTGAAACCATGATCCAGAACTGATCGAAAACACTGCTTCCCAGATTGTTTAGATAAAGGAAAACCTCGCGGTCTTGCTGAATAATCTCTTGCATATTATCGGCTTACAGGACCTTCGTGCTCCGGGTCGTCAACGGGTTTTATCTGAGGTGGCGGCGCAGCCTGCGTGTAGGCATCGCGCTCCATATCAGCCATTGGATTGTAGTCTTTGGCGGCTTGTTTCACCTTATCGATCTCGCGCTTTATTTCGGCAACAGGATTATCTGTTTCCTTTAAGATTTCGGTTTTCACATCCTCCATCGCGCCGCGCATCTTGCGAACTCCCTGGCCAAGGTCACGCGCAATCTGCGGTAATTTGTCGGGTCCGAAGAGCACCACAATGGCCACCGCAATCAAAAGCATTTCGCCTATACTCAATTCCATTCGGTAAAATTACAAAAGTTTCTTAAAGCAGACATTCCAAGCATCTTTACTAACATTTAAATATGGTTTAAACGCGCTTTTTATTTTTAAAGACATAATATACAATTACAGCACTCACCGCCATCAACAGAAATCCCAGAAAGAAGGGCGCACCCGGAAATATGAACGGCGCCTGATCATGCGTGAAATAGTAAAAAATATTGGTCATCAGCGGCGGACCCACAATTGCCGTAAGGCTTACCAAACTCGCGAGCGCACCCTGAAGCTCGCCCTGCTCATTGCGCGGAACTTCTGCTGAGATCACTGATTGCAGCGCGGGACCCGCGATTCCACCAAGTCCATAAGGAATCAGAAATGCAAACATCATCCAGCTTTCACTTGCAAATGCAAAGAGAATCATGCCTAAAGCATACAGCGTAAGTCCATAGAAGATACTTTTTTCATTCCCGATTTTTGGCTGTATAAAACGAATCAGATAACCCTGTACCAAAGCTGCCATAAAACCTGACACTCCAAGCGAAATCCCGACCAGGGTTTCCGTCCAGTTAAATTTATACATGGTGTAAAAAGTCCAGTTGGTCTGTACCGCATGTCCCGCAATGTAAACGAAAACCAGTGCAGCGATAAGCCCCAGAATCTGCGGATAGCGCCGCAGCTGTAGAAGCGAACCCACAGGATTTGCGCGCCGCCAATTGAAAGGACGCCGGCTTTCTTTATCGAGACTTTCCGGAAGCACAAACCAGCCATAGAGAAAGTTGACCAAACATAAGATGGATGCAGCATAAAAGGGCACTCTGGAACCATATTGACCTAAAACTCCACCGATTACCGGACCAATGATAAACCCCAAACCGAATGCGGCACCGATCATTCCAAAATTTTTGGCGCGGTCTTCATCCGTGGAAACATCAGCGATATAAGCACTTGCCGTGGTGATGCTGGCTCCGGTGACCCCGGAGAAAATACGACCGACAAAAAGCCAGAAAATGGTAGGTGCTAATGCCTGAATTAAAAAATTAAAGGAAAAGCCAAGCAGCGAGAACAGTATGATCGGTCTTCGGCCGTATCTGTCGCTTAATCCGCCAAGAACGGACGCAAATATGAACTGCATGCCGGCATAAGCAAAACTCAACCAGCCACCGTATTGCGAGGCTACGCTGAGATCCGGATTATGTATAAGTTCCTGTATAAGCTTGGGTACCACCGGAATAACAATGCCCCAGCCGGTGATATCGATCAGCAGCGTAATAAATATGAAGCCGACCGCGGCAGATTTTTGCTTTTTCTTCATCAGAGGTGCAAAGATAGTTCTTGTAGAGAAATTTTTAGTTAAAATCAAAAAAAGTCCTTCTTGCGAAGGACTTTAATTATTTAAGAAAAATACTAAACCTCAGGTGTAGGTTCAGGTTTTTCTGTGACAAGGCTTTTTTTGGCGCCTTCTACTCCCTTCTTCTTCAGTAGGTCATAAGAAACCGCTGACGCGATAAACCATGTAGAATAGGTACCGAAACCAACCCCAATAAGTAACGCGAACATAAAGCCACGAAGGTTTTCACCACCGAAAATGAAGATCGCAAGTATCACGAGGAAGGTCATGAATGCGGTGTTAAATGTTCGGCCCAGCGTGCTGGAAATAGAATCATTGAACAAACCTTCAAGCGTGAGGGATTTTTTCTCATTCAGATACTCACGGATACGGTCGAAGATGATTACGGTATCATTAATTGAATAACCCAATACGGTAAGGATCGCCGCAATGAAATCCTGGTTGATCTCCATATTGAACGGCATCACATTTTTAAGGAGTGAATATACACCCAAAATCACGATCGCGTCATGTACAAGCGATGCAATAGCGCCTGTAGAGAACTGCCATCTTTTGAAACGGATCAGGATATAAAGGAAGATACCTGCAAGTGCCACGATCATCGCAATGAAACCGCCGGATTTGATATCGTCTGCAACCGTAGGTCCTACTTTCACAGAACTTACCACACCATAATTATTGGCGCCGGAATCTTTAAAGTTGCTTAATTGCGCATCAGCCGGAAGATAAGGCTTCAGACCTGCGAATAGTTTGCTTTCAACGTCCTGATCAGCTTCAAGGCTTTCTTCATCTACACGGTAATCTGTAGTAATTTTCAGCTGGTTGCTGCTTCCGAATGTTTTCACATCCACCGCATTCTGCTGTCCTTCTTTGTTGATGAACTGCTTCTCCAGGCTGTTCGCGGCCTCATTAGCCACAACAGGATCGGCGAAACGAACCACATAGCTGCGGCCACCTTTGAAGTCAACACCATATTTAAAGCCTTGTGTCGCAATAGAAATCAGACAAACAAGGGTAATAATCCCGGAGAGGATGTAAGCATATTTTCTTTTTCCAATGAAATCAATCCATGTATTTCTGAAGATGTTCTTACTTAATTTTGTCCAAACAGACAGGCCTTTGCCTTTTTCTAGTCGGCTGAAGATGAGAACTCTGGTAAGAAGTACACACGTAAACATCGAAAGGATAATACCGATACCCAATGTTACAGCGAAGCCCTGAATAGGCCCGGTTCCGAAAATATAAAGTACTACGGCTGTAAGTAATGAGGTAATGTTACCATCAATAATCGCCGAAAGTGAGAAGTTGAAACCTTCGTTATATGCTTCACGGATATTCTTTCCGGCAAATAATTCTTCTTTGGTCCTTTCATATACAATTACGTTCGCATCAATAGACATCGCCATCGAAAGCACGATACCCGCAATACCTGGAAGCGTAAGTGTAGCATCTACGGAATCCATGATTCCCATCAGATAGAACAGGTTGAATGTAATCGCAATGATTGCGTAAATCCCTGCTCCACCGTAATAGAACAACATATAAAGGATGATGATCACAAAGGCGATAATGAATGAATACATCCCCGCATCTACAGATTCAGCACCCAATGACGGCCCTACCACTTCAGCCTGCACGATCTTCGCACCTGCCGGAAGTTTACCCGCACCCAGTACATTTACAAGATCCTGTGCTTCCTCCTGAGAGAAACTTCCTGAGATCTGCGTTCTACCGTTCGGAATTTCGTTTACCACATTTGGCGCGGTATACACCACATTATCTAAAGTTACAGCTACCGGCTTGTTAATGTTCTTACCTGTAAGTGTTTTCCAGTCTTTCGAACCTTTGGAATCCATCTGCATGTCTACCACGATTCTGCCAAGGTCATCATAGTTAATCCGCGCAGATTCTACAGCACCGTCTACCGGCGCTTTCTGGCTGATATTCCCGCGAACTGCGTAAAGCACGAGGTTATTTGCATCGTTCACTTCAGGCTTGTAGCCCCACATGAACTGGGTATATTTAATATTTTGTGGTCTTAGGTCTTTCGCGATCTTGCTGTTCAGAATCTTGTTTACTGCGGCAGTATCCGAAAGTTTTACATTCGCTACACCGTTGCTTTTTAAAGTATTAAGCTGCAGAAGGTTGGTGAAATTGGTATTTTTAGCCACACCTAATGAGTCGCCTTTAGCCGCTACTACTGCGCTAAGCTGCTCAAAGTAAGGCAGGACTTCCTGTACTTGCTGTACTTCCCAGAACTGAAGTTTTGCGGAAGTCTGAAGCATTTTCTTCACACGGTCGATATCTTTTACGCCCGGCATTTCCACAGAGATACGTCCTGTTCTTGGTACGCGCTGCACATTTGGCTGCGTAACACCCATCTTATCGATACGTGTACGGATCACTTCATACGCAGTTCCCGTTGAAAGTTCGATCCTGTTTTCTATAATTCTTTTTACCTGGTCATCCGGCGTATTGAATTTGATCTCAGAAAGATTCGTGTTACCGAAAATTTCAGGATCAGCAAGTTTCAGGTTTGCATTCTTCTCCTTATTTACCAGGTCAAACTGAGTGAAGAAATCTTTGATATAAGTATTCGTAGAGTTCTTCTGCATCTGGTCTGTCCTGTCCAGCGCTTCGATAAGAACCGGATTGGTAGAATAGTTGGTCAGGTTGTTTACAAGGTCACGTTGGTTGATTTCAAGAAGAACGTTGATGCCGCCTTTAAGGTCAAGACCCAATTTCATTTCCTTCTCTTTGGACTTCGAATAGTACAGCTCAGTGAAACCCAGGTTCAGCGTGTCTTTTGACAGTCTGGCGATTTCTCTCTGATATTTTTCAGGATTGTTCCCGGCAAGCTCGGTGGCCTGTTTTTCGATTTTACTTGCATACCAGGTGGGTAGTAATTCATTAAGACATATAAGTCCCAGAATCACCGCAACCAGCGTAATCAGTCCTTTTCCTTGCATTGTGAATAGTTTACAGCATTAAAATTATAGTCGGCAAATATAATGATTTTCAGTAGAATTAAGAATCTTTAACAATTTTTTTTAAAGCCTGTAACGATGGATAAAAATATCATTGAGAATACAATAATCGCAGAGTGAACTAAGATATTTATAATTAGAAATCAGCGATTTATGAAAATGAAGTAACTTCACGATACCAAAACACTCACACTTATGAAAAATCTACTTTTTGCGCTCGCAATGCTGAGTGCGCCCCTGTTTCAAGCCCAAAATATGGTGCTTACGAGTTTCGCCACAGGCTTCACTTCTCCCGTTGAGATTGTGAACGCTAAAGACAGCAGGCTGTTCGTAGTACAGCAAAACGGAATCATCAAAATTTTGAGGCAGGACGGAAGCGTGAATTCGGCAAACTTCCTGAATATCAGTACAAAAATACTTTTTGGCGGCGAACGCGGTCTGCTGGGTCTCGCCTTCCATCCTGATTATGCCACCAATGGTTTTTTCTACGTCTTTTATAATAACACAGCGGGAAATATCACGGTTGCAAGATACACGGTAAGCTCGAATCCCGATGTGGCAAATGCTTCTACAGAGAAGATCCTGCTCAGCATCCCGAAACCGTTCGACAACCACAACGGAGGCAGCATGCATTTCGCACCCGACGGGTATCTTTGGATCTCAACCGGAGACGGAGGCAGCGGCGGCGACCCGAATAACAACGCTCAGAATAAGAACTCATTGCTTGGCAAGATGCTGAGAATCGATGTAAATTCGGCCGGAACTTATAATATTCCGGCCGGAAACCCATTCGTAGGAACAGATGGTGCTGATGAAATTTGGTCTTACGGTATACGCAATGCCTGGAAATTCTCATTTGATCTCACGGCCGGCAATGTAATGTTGGCAGATGTAGGTCAGGGAGTTTACGAAGAGATCAACCGAATGCCAATCACACAGGCGGGAATCAACTACGGATGGCGATGCTACGAGGGCAATACCGCATACAACACAACCGGCTGCGCGGCTGTGTCCACCATGACGTTTCCTGTTGCAGTGTATGATCACGCGGGTGGAAAGTGCTCCATTACGGGAGGTTATGTATATCACGGAAGTCTTTATCCGGCGCTCTTCGGCAAATATATTTTCGCAGATTACTGTTCACGGCAGATCGGGGTGATGAGTCCGGAAGGTTCTATCTCGTGGAGCACCGCGTTTGCGGGTAATAATTTTGCGACTTTTGGTGAAGATTTTAATAAAGAACTGTATGTAGCAGCCATAAACAACGGTACCATTTACAAAGTGAGCACCACAACGCTCGCGGCTGACGCTAATGATAAAAACAACTTTAAGATTGTACCAAACCCTGCATCAGACCGAATTTTGGTTCAGGGCCCAACTTCGGATGACTATTCAGTAGAGATCCTGAATGCGGAAGGCCGACTGGTCTTAAACACCAAAAACAAACCGGACGGCAGTGTAGATGTCTCTGCATTAAGTGCGGGTATCTATTTCGTAACCATTAAATATAATTCCGTAAAAGCTTACACGCAGAAACTGATCATTAAATAAATCCATCGAGCTTAATTACAGTTTTAAATATTTAAATAAAAAAAAGCATCAAAACAGTTTAGATAAAGTTTTGATGCTTTTTATATTTAATGAAAATCCTTGGATATTAAATTGTCATCGAGAAAATTCGTGTTTCGGGTTTGTTCCGCATCATTCTCAGGTCAAATGTCATCGCGACATTCCGAGTGAATGCACGGCCGGCTTCAGTAATTTTAATTGAATTATCGGTGAGTTCTACCAATCCGTCGCGTTCCATTTCCTTTAATGACTCAAGCGCTTCCGGAAGTTCCGGGAAACTTGTTTGCCAATCCCAGGAAGTTTCAAGACGGCACATCAGATTAAGGATATGCTTACGGATATTAAGGTCTTCGGCGTTCAAAATATGGCCTTTCACAACAGGAATTTTTCCTTCTTCAACCATTTTCTGATAGCCTTCCACGGTTTTTTCATTTTGCCCGAATGCATACCACGAATCCGAGATCGCGCTCATACCAAGACCAATCATCAGTTGCGTTTTGCTTGAAGAATAGCCCATGAAGTTTCTGTGGATATCTCCTGAAATCATTGATTGATAAAGATCATCATGCGGAAGTGCAAAGTGGTCCATCCCTACTTCTATGTACCCGAGTTCTTCGAGGAGACGCTTCCCGTTTTCATACAGTTTGCGTTTTTCCTCACCACTTGGCAGGTCATTTTCATCAAAACCTCTCTGGCCAACACCTTTAATCCACGGCACGTGTGCGTAAGAATAAAAGGCAAGCCTGTCTGGTTTCAGCTCAAGGGTTTTGCGGATTGTAAATTCCATTTTTTCCCACGTATGGAACGGAAGCCCGAACACAAGATCATGCGAAACACCTTTGTAGCCGATCTCGCGGGCCCAATTGGTTACCTTCTGTACGTTTTCAAAAGGCTGGATGCGGTTGATGGCTTTCTGAACCTGAGGATCATAATCCTGTACACCGAAGCTGCATCTGCGAAAACCCAGATCATAAAGGGTTTGAAGATGCTCGCGCGTGGTATTATTTGGATGGCCTTCGAATGAAAATTCCGGTTCGTCCGCGATATCTGCTTTGGCAAAAATACCTTCGAGCAGTGTGCGGAGATTTTGCGGCGAAAAAAACGTTGGTGTACCACCACCCAAATGAAGCTCTTTAATCTTGGGCTTCACATTCGGGTTCAATGCGTTACTTTGAAGTAAACCGAGATAAAGGTCCCACTCTTTCAGCACGCTTTCAAGATAAGGTGTTTCTACCGAATGTTGTTTCGTAATCCGCTTATGGCAGGCACAAAACGTGCAAAGTTGTTCACAAAAAGGAAGGTGAATATAGATGGAAATTCCCTCGGCATCATTGGACTCATTAAATGAAGTAACTACCGACTGTTGCCATTGCTCCGCGGTAAAAGCGGCATCGTCCCAAAAAGGTACTGTAGGGTACGATGTGTAGCGCGGCCCGGGAATATTGTATTTATCGATGAGCGATCTGTTCATGCTGCAAAAATACGGAATTTATTTACGTACGCGGCCTGACAAATATCAAAGACGAAACCCGGATTTCAATTAAAAAAAATCTTAAAGGACTGTATTTTAGCGCAAATTAATTTCGATTCCGTTGCGCAAAGTCTTGTGAATTTCGGCCACTTCATCGACCTTTTTTATAAGGGCTGCTATTTCTTCCTGCGACAGATTGGGCGCGTGGAGCGATACTTTATACGTGATATTCTGGGCAGGCTCACCTTCAGTACCAAAATCTCCGAAAACCTCCACATGCACATTAGAAATCTCCAATTTACTTCGCTTTGCCTCGCGATAAAGATCATTGCAAAAACACGTTGCCAGTGACAGAAAAAGCAACTCACCACCATTCACAGACAGTCCGTAACCATCGGCTTTTGGCGGTATAACCAGGCTTTTTTGATCATCTTCTGTACGGAGTGTAATATTGTTTTTCCGGAATGAGTTTGAAACTTGTGCTGAAATTCTCATCGTTTTTATATTTAAATTTAAATACTAAGAATAGACGCAAATTTACTTAAACGGGACAAGTTCCGCGCTTTATTATCAGTCAATCAGTTGATTACGTGCACCAAAGATTTCACGTGAGCAAGTTTTGTCAATAGTTCTTCGCGTGTATCCGCCAAAACATTGATGTGACCCATTTTACGTCCCGGTTTTGTTTCGGTTTTGCCGTAAAGGTGAACGTAAGTCTGCGGCAGTTTGAGTACTTCTTCAAGGCCATCATACACCACTTTTCCAGAGTAACCGGCTTCGCCGACAAGATTGAGCATTCCTGAAAAACCACGGGAATCTGTATTTGCGAGCGGAAGGTTTTTCAAAATACGGTAAAACTGTTCGAACTGTGAATTGGCGTTTCCTTCCTGGCTTTGGTGACCGGAATTGTGAAGTCGCGGCGCGGTTTCATTTACCCAAACTTTTCCGTTTTTGTCCAGAAACAGTTCGATGGCAAACAAACCCGCCGACTTCGCAGCTTCGATGAATTTCTGTACAATTACCTCGATCTGCTGTTGTGTTGAATTGTTAATTTGTGCCGGACAGATATTAAAATCAAGGAGGTTAAGCTGAGTATCCGCCACCATTTCAGTCACCGGAAAGTGCGCCGTATCACCATTTTCATTGATTGCGATGATCACTGAAAGTTCTTTGTCTATGTCTACCAAGGTTTCAAGCACCGAAGGAACATCCCAAAGGTTTTCAAGTTCAGCATCCGTTTTTATCACCTGCACACCTTTTCCGTCGTAACCGCCGGTGTTTGCCTTCTGTACAAAAGGCAGCGGAAAATTAACTTCGGATTTCGATTGAATAATCTGAAAGTCAGGACTTGGAATATCATTTTGAAGGTAAAACTGCTTCTGCAGAATCTTTTGCTGAATGGTTTCAATGATTTCCGGTGAAGGAATAACTTTCACGCCGGAATTCCGCAGTTCATAAAGCGCAGCTACGTTTACATGCTCAATTTCCACAGAAACCACGTCTTTGTCTTGGCCAAAATTCAGCACAGCGTCATAATCCGCAAAATCGCCCAAGGTTTGATCTGAAATCTTAGCACACGGTGCGTCCGGGGCCGGATCGAGAGTAAACCATTCGTCATCATATTTCAGTGCTTCCTGAATGAGCATTCTACCAAGCTGGCCTCCGCCAAGTATTCCGATTTTCATTATGGATGATTGTTTTTTTACTTCAAGAAATTTAAAACATAACAAAAATACAAAAGCAATCCGGTGCCTTCCGAAAAATCAAATGAATATTTAACTTAATTCTTCAAACTGAATTTTTTTTTGGTTTCTTTGTAATAATAAACTATGACTTTCGCACTCTATTCAATTTCGGTTTTTCTTATCGTACTGAGCTTGCTGCCGTTCGTGAAAAACCAGCACTGGATCTTTCGCGTAGCCGAATTCATAAAGATTCAGCTATTATTCCTGCAGATACTTTTTCTGGGCCTGAATATCGCCTTTTTACCGAAGGACGGCTGGTTTTGGCTGATTAATGTAATACAGTTCGCGCTCATTATCTATCATCTTTACATACTGATCCGATACACCACTATTTATAGAAAGGACCGCAATCCGTTACGGAAAGGCAGTGAGCAGATCATTCGCGTGATTTCTACTAATGTTTTTCAGTTTAATAAAGAATATTCGAGGTTTCATGAGCTGATCAGGAAGTACAGGCCGGACATATTCATCACCATGGAGAGCAATGCAGACTGGGAAAAAGCCAATCAAATACTCGAAAGCGATTATCCGCATACCCAAAAGATGACGCTGGAGAATACCTACGGCATGCATCTGTATTCGAAAATTCCATTCGAGAAAGCGCAGTTTCACTTTTTTGTGGCGGAAGATGTACCGAGTGTAGAAGTGCACCTGAAAACGCGCGAAGGAAATTTTGTACTGTATGGCGTTCATCCTCCGCCGCCGAGCCCCACGGAAGAACGCACTTCAAAAGAACGCGATGGTGACCTGCTGGCGCTGGCCAAAAGAATCAAGAAAAAGAATAAAAACACACTCGTAATCGGGGATTTCAATACAGTGGCGTGGTCGGATACGTCTATTTTATTCCGAAAAACCAGTGAACTGCTCGATGCGAGGGTTGGACGCGGGATTTTAGCAACATTCCACGCAAAATACTGGTTCTTCCGCGTGCCGCTCGACCTGCTGTTTCACAGCCCTGAGATTCACATTGAAAAATTAGAGACACTAGAAGATATCGGTTCGGATCATTTCCCGATTCTCTGCGAATTTTATTTGAATCCACACAATACCGCCCAGGCCGAAGATGTGAAAACGCTGGAGAAAGGCGAAGAAGCTGAGGTGGAAGAACTGATTGAGGAAGGTAAAAAGGAAGTTTCCGATAACCGCGAAGACATTCCCTAAAGCTTACTCAGCTTAAAATAACCCACTTTCATCGGATTTGCACTCAGGGTTGCGTCTGTTTTTTCAAGCACGAGTGAATATTTTTCCTTCATCTCCGCCGGTAATATATCTTCCACCCTGAAAATATCGTCTATGTCAACGCCGTACTTATCATCGATGTGGCTCTCCGCGTTTTTGAAACCCATCGTTTTATAGAATTCTGTGTGTTTTACACGCTTTATTATTTCTGGCATGGAGGTTCCGACCATCAGGTGCTGCTCGTGCAGCTCCGCGAAAAGCCCCGGTTTGTAGCCGCCTAGATTAAGGAAAAACAAATGCAGCTCTGGTGAAATCTCGGTTTTTGGAACGACATTCACCGTAAAACCGTCCACGGCATTTACCTGCTGCCAAGCGTCTATATGGATTTCTCCATTGGCTTCGGGCCAAAAGTCTTTAATCTGTGGCACCAAATCCCGCAGTGACTCCGCGATGCCGAAAAAGACATCATGCTGTTCGATGTTTCGGCCGGCAGGCGTTGCGCCCAGATTTAAATAAAACAGCTTCATTTTTAATATTTAGTGAAATGTAAATTCTTTATTATCGCTTCCGACTTCAGTTCAGTTTCGCGCCATTCTTTTTGCGGCGAACTGGCTGCGGTAATCCCACCGCCAACATAGACCAATAAGCCACCGCGGAAAACCTCAGCACAGCGCAGATTAACAAAATACTGCACCGAATTTTCCAGATTCAGCTCGATATATCCTGCATAAAGGTTTCGTGGCTGGTCTTCAAATACTTCGATCGCCGGTATGCACACCTCTTTTGGGATACCGCACACGGCCGGCGTAGGATGAAGTTCTGAAATAATATTTTCCAGATTGTGTGCATCAATCGTCAAACTGAAATCTGTGCGCAAATGCTTGATATTGCCCGAAATATGATCTGTAGTAGCGCTTTTTTCGACCTTTACTGCATATTTTTCTAAGATATCGCAAATATAATCGGCGACAGGTTTCTGTTCACCAACCTCTTTTGAAGACCATTCTTCGTCTTTCGGAAGCGTGCCGGCCAAAGCCATTGTTTTGAAAACCGATGAACTCTTGTCAAAACTTCCCAAAATTTCGGAAAAAGCTCCAATCCAGCCCTGGCCATCTTTAATGAAAAAATAAACCAGCGCGTTTGGGTATGTTTTGGCTAAGTTCAGAAATGTCTGAGGAAAGCTAATCTTTTGATTGACGAACGGAACTGTTTTCCGCCGCGATACCACAAGTTTCGGCAGCTTTTTTTCGCGGACAAATGAGATAACCTCCGAAATTTTCGCGCAGTATTCTGCTTCATTCTCATCTGCTTGAAGCGGCAATTCTGAGAGTGAACTTAAATCTATATTTAAATTTAAAAATTCCGCCTTTGAAACTTTTTTAATATTCCCGTTGAAAATCAATTCTTTCCCTTCCGCGAACGGATGGAATGAGACTGCCACCTTATCCGCAGACGCGTCACAGGTGAAGATTTGGTCATCAAAAGGTAATTTAAAGAAAAGCATAGCCCGATTTCTTAGCGCGGTATAATGTTGTTAGTCATCGTGGTATGATTGATGAGCTCGCCTTTTTCATCCCGGATTTCAATCTCCGAAACATGCATCGTGTTGCCTTTGCGGATAAATCTAGCCGTTCCGGTTACCATTCCGTTTTTCTTGCTGCGAAGATGGTTTGAATTGATATTGGTGCCTACAGGCGCATACTTTTCAATATCTACATGCAAAACGGAGAGACATGAGCCCAGCGTTTCCGCCAAGACACAGCTTGCACCCCCATGAAGAATGCCGTATGGCTGATGAACTTTCGGTTCTACCGGCATCGTCGCGGTGAGGGTTTCGTCGGAAACATCGGTAAATAAAATCCCAAGGGTTTTTGCCAGGTTTTCGCCGCCCCAACTGTTAAGTTTTGCAAGAATTTCAGAACGTTTACTGTCTTCCATATCTATTTTAGTAAATTTTTGGGTTCCACTTTTCCGGATATTTCGGCGTGATCTTCTTATAATAATTCTCCATTTCGTCCATGATGCTCTCAAAACTTCTTGTTTCAAGGTCCTTCACCGAAATTTCGTAGCCGAGGTGAATCTGTTTTGTGCGGAAATCTCCGGCGGCGACCACAATCGGGACTTTTGCGGCGATTGCCATGTGGTAAAAACCTTTGCGCCACTTTGCTACGCGGCTGCGAGTACCTTCGGGCGTGATCACAAGACTGAAATTTTCCTTCTCAAACTGTTCTACAACGAATTTTACCAGGTCATTTTTTTGTGAACGGTCTATCCCGATTCCACCCAGGGCCTTCACTACGGAGCCGTACCACGCTTTGGTGTGCTGATCTTTAATGATTATTTTCAATGGTTTATCTAATGCCCAATACGCCAGGTTTCCCAGCAGATATTCCTGGTTTGAAGTGTGCGGCGCCACCACAAGTACGCAACGTTCGAGGTTTTTCACGTCACCTTCGAGCACAATCTTCCAGCCGATCAATTTGAGTATAAGCTTACCGATAAGTTTCTTCATAGTTGTTCTTTCGATGTTCCTTTAAAACAAAAAAGCATAACCATAAATATGGTTACACTTTTACAAATATATTGAATATTAATTCTAAAAAAGACTGCTGACGAAATCAACAATTTTAATAGCGATTTGAAAGACGAACTGTACCATGGCTGTTGTTTTTAGTTATTGTTAACTGAATTGATAAATTAACGTTACGAAATTAATAAATAAATGACAGATTCACAATTTCCTATGTTAATTTTTAATTAAAGTTTAATAGGGAACAAGCGTAGAGCGAAACTTTTTTAGTGAAAAGTTACCGCCCCGGCCTGTCCACTCTCATTATTTGGTCTTAATGATGATTTCTTTTTTACCGTCTTTTATGGAAATGTCCACATTTTGCAGGTTCTTCAGGTTGGTCTTCATAGAATCCATAATTTTGTCTGCAGCCGCTTTTGGCATCTTCGTACCATTGATGATTACGCTGTCTTTCTCGTCAGAGTTGTACTGTATCGTAGAACCATTGATCTTCATCTGGTTGTTGCTGATTACAATACTGCGGTCATCATCCTCGTCATCATCTATTCCGTCTGCGTTCAGGTCGCCATCCACGTTCAGTGCATTTTCTTTTACTTTGAAGACTTGTGTCGCCATTGGAACGACCAACTCATACGTCACATTATAGTCGCGGAAGCGGTCCTGATACGGATATTTCACAAAATTTGGCAAATATATCCTGTTGTTCTGTATCTCAACCGGAGCCGTAAGCTGAACAGGGATGTTGTAGCCTTTCCCATCTTTTTTGATAATCAGGTAAGGTGCCTGCACATCTGCTTTACGGGTTACCTGAATATACGGATAGTCTTCTTCATATACCATTTTCTTGTCCGAGAATATATCATCATCGTAAGCAGTGAAGTTCTGTGGAATGGTGATTTGCTTCACATCAAGATAAAGGCTGTCGCTGGCAGTGTTGATCGCTACATTCTCTACGTCCTCCTTATGTCCTTTGTAGATCATCTCTTTTTTTGCCATGTTCACACCGAAATAAGTTCCGAAAGCCAACAGGATCAGGAAAAGCGCGCCCACTACATAGCCTACGTTGCGAAGCTGCGTTTTTGGCGAGATGAGTTTGATGGAGATCAAGCTGAAAAGTATCGCGGGAATCAGTGTACCGATAACCATCATCGCATAAAGCACGGTGCTCATTCCGTCATCATCGAAGAGGAAATTAAACTCCTGCAATGGTGGGAAATCTGAACCTCCGAACAAGCCGAATATCGCAAAAGTCCCGATAATTGAGCCAAGTGCCATCAGGCCAAAAATTGCGCCTAAGAAATATCGGATTACGTTCCAGATACCGCTGCCTGCTGTGCGGATGTAAGGTTTGTTCTCCGTATAGATCTCGCCCACGCGTTGGCTCGATTCATTAGCGAACTGTACCAGTTTGTTTGATTCATTCTTAAGGTTATCAAAATTCATCGGCTTACCTTTCATCTTTAGAAAATCAGTCGCGGTTTCAGCCCGAGGCAATACGATCCACAGAATCACATAAATCAAAACGATAAGTGAAGTGGAAATTGCGGCGGTGAAAACACCCAGGATGGCGATACCAAGCCATATGGCACGCATCGCGCTTACATCCATCCCTACATAATGCGCCAAACCTGCACATACACCGGCAATCTTTTGTTTTTCCGGATCGCGGAAGAGTTGCTTATTCCCCGCCGAAGCGGTGGTTTTTTCCTCTTTGCGGCTGGCTTTTTCGGAAAAATAGGCTTCTTCCTGCTCGTTGATCAATTCTGGTTTACCGATTTGTGAAATCACTTTCTCCACATCAGAATCATTGATCACTTCACGTTTCCCGAGTGAGTCTTTGAAGATTTCTACCGTTCTGATCTCGATGTCGTGCATCACTTCATCAGCTTCATTGGCATCCAGCGAACTGCGCAGGGCCGCGAGGTAATCGCTGAGTTTTATGTATGCGTGCTCCTCTATCGTGAAAGAGAAACCTGCAAGTCCTATTGAGAGTGTCTTGTTCATAGTTTTAAGAATTTGGTTCGAACGTATTTTGAGGAGCGTTCGCAGGGTTAATGTCTTTAGTAATTTGGTTCACGGAGTCTGTAAGTTCCTCCCAGGTGTTCGAAAGTTCTGCGAGGAAGAGTTTTCCTTTTTCAGTAATCTGATAGTACTTTCGTGGTGGTCCGCCTGTAGATTCTTCCCAGCGGTAGGAGAGAAATTCTCCGTTTTTCAATCTTGTAAGTAGTGGGTAAAGGGTGCCTTCCACCACATCCAGTTTTCCTTTTTTCAGTTCGTCAATCAGGTCTGAAACATACATCTCGCGCCGATCGATCAAACTCAAAATGCAGAATTCCAGAATACCTTTTCGCATCTGCGCTTTGGTGTTTTCTGTGTTCATATTATTTGAGATTTTAATTGGTGATCTGAGTCTGAAGATTTGAAAATGAACAATTCACTTTCAATCTTACAATGCAAAGATATATAATTAATTTAGTATTATGCAATACAAAGTAGTAATTTTATTTTAAAAATATTCAGTAATTATTATCTTAAATCATTTGAAGCGCCCTGGTGAAGACACTTCGGCTGCTAAAAAAATATTTTAAAATATTTGGTTTAAATAATTGTTTTAAGCGAAATTAATTGTTCACAAACTTTTTGAATATGCTTTTTACACCATTAACATCGTTTACGTAATGTTATCATGGTCAAAATTCAACCAAAAAAAGCCGGTCTGCATTGCTGCAGACCGGCCAATTACTAAGGTTAATCCTTATTTCTTGATTGCTTTTACAGTTTGCGTGCTGCCATCATTTTTGTGAAGGATGATCAGGTACATACCTGCATTAAGGTCACCAAGATTGATCTCTGACGAAGCTTTCACGGTGCGTACCAATCTACCAGTCAAATCACTGATTGAAACGGATTTCACATTAGAAATATCAGAGATTCTCACAACATCTTTGAACGGATTAGGATAAACCATCAACTTGTTTTTATCCACAGTTGACGTTCCTGCTGTAGCAAGTGTAACATTTACTGTATAATCTTCTACCTGACCGAACGAAGAACCTGTAGTAACACATGCATTGGCAAAGTTACTTAAGTTCGGTTCTGTATTTGGACCTGTAGCACCATAGAATGCTGATTTTACTCTCATTCTTGTAACACCTGCTTTTGCTGTTGCAGGTACATTAATAGTTCCTACAGCTGGTGTTGCGCTTGAGCCGTTGGAGCCTAAAACGAAGATAAATGATTCCGGTGTGGTGAAGAATTTCTCATCCGCGTCATCAAAGTCTCCATCCTGGTTCCAGTCAATGAATACCGCAAAGAAATGTCTGAAAGTAGTGCCGTCTGTATTAGCATCCAGCGTGATGGTATATGGGCTACCCGTTGTAACCTGAGCCGTTTGATTGAGGAAGAACTCATGTGCCGGAGTTGCGCCTACCCCACTTGGCTGATTTATATTCTGGATTCCTGCAAACTCCACACGTGTAGTTGGTTCAACGGTTGAGTAGGTCAGCGGACCGCAATAAAGTGGACCGGTGGTTGTGAATGAAATTTCAGTACATCCTACCGCGTCGCCCACTGAGTTATACGGTACTACGCGAGCGTAGTACGTTACGTTTGCAGTAAGTGCTACTTTGTAAGAAGTTCCGTTTACCACAGCGCCGTTCACTACGTCTGAACCACCAGGTGTAGTACCGATATAGATTTTGTAACCGGCAGCAGCTGGTTCAGCAGCCCATGTCATGGTACCGTTGAGTGGGAAATCTGTAGCTCCGGCCACTGGTACGGTGATCGATGTACAACCAGGTGCTGCCGTAGGTGCAGTGACACTGATCGTATAATCTTCAACCTGACCATTACCCATATTACCGCATGGGTCGCTCAATGCGGAAATTATCGATGTAGTAGAACTGTTGAAGTTGTACTTAATTCTCATTCTGGTAGTACCACTTAGTGCAGTTTCAGGTACGGTGATGTTTCCGCTAAGGTTGTTGGTTGCTGCCGCACTACCTAAAAATGGTGCAGTGGTAAAATAACTTTCGCTGACATCGTTGAAATCACCATCCTGGTTCCAGTCAATGAATACTGTCATTCCAAACCTGTTGGTTCCAGCTCCTGTAGCCACTACGTTGATCGGATATGTTAATCCCTGTACGACATTCATCGTCGTAGATGTAAAGTCTTCATATACCGGTGCACCTGTTGTTGCAGCTGAGGTATTTGTCACTCCATTCAGCGTCACCGAAGAAATCGGATATACAAGTGCCGAAGCCGTGATACCTCCGCAATAACCTATGGTGCTGTTTGTAGTGAAACTAATTTCTGTACAGCCCGTTGCATCGCCCGCAAGGTTGGTTGGCGTTACTTTCAGATATAATGTAGTGCTTTTCGGAAGTGTAACATTAAGACTGTTTCCGGCAACTGTGGAATTAAAGACGTCTGTACCGCCGGAAGTAGTACCGATCTGTACTTTGTAGTTTACCGCTGTTGGTGCAGCATCCCACGTAAGTTTGGCCGTACCTGCTGAAATGGTAGATCCGCTTGTAGGATAAGTAATGGTAGTACATGCAGGCGGCGTTGAAACCACTTCCTGAGTAAATGTAATATCATCTACAAAGATGTTACCTGTAGTAGTTCCGCTTCTTACAAACCATACACCCACACCATAAGTCTGGCCTGGCTGTATTGCTCCTGCCGGAATAGTGCCCGTCAGTGCTGTACATGTTGTGATTGCAGTGGCCGTAAGCGCAACCGTAGGACCAAATGTGTTGATTGACCAAGTGTTCGCTACCGGATCCAGCGTAAAATACGCCAGACTAATGTTACCCGCAACAGTTGCGGCTTTTTTGTAGTTTGCCGAAACATCAAGCTTCTGGCCATTTCCTGTTTGACCAATCGTGCTGAGGTCTACCATGTAGCCCGTCTGTGTAGCGCTGGCACTTATTGCCAACTGTCCACCATAGGTACCATTGCATGCCGCAGCTGTGGTACGGGTTCCGCCGCCGAACTGCTTGTAAACTGTAGTGGTGTACCCTGGATCTTCAAAGTTACCAACGTACGAATACTGTGCGCTGGTCCCAATTCCAAGTGCAAGAAAGCACCCGAGTAGAATTTTTTTCATAAAAAAGTATTTTAGTTAATCTTACCAAAACTAATAAATTATTATCAGATAAATACAAAAAATATTTTGAAAAAAATAAACATTTAAACAAACCATTGCGAAGTGCCCAATTAACACTTTTACCATTATGTTCCTTTTGTTGTAAAACCATTAGAGATAAAAAAATCCGCCTCAGTGCTGAAGCGGATTCTATTATTAAAGAATAATATTAATATTACTTTTTAATGGCTTTGAAAGATTTAGATGTACCGTCTTCCATTTTCAGCGTAATGATATACAAACCTGCCTTAAGTTCTGAAAGGTCAACTTGAGCTGCAGCTTTCATAGATTTTACCTGTCTTCCGGCAACGTCGCTTACGGAAACAGATTTCACGTTTTTCACATCAGAAATATTAAGAACGTCAGTGAAAGGGTTTGGATATACAGAAAGGTCTGCTTTCACGTTTTCTGACGCAGCCAATACGCCCAGACATGTAACACTTCTCGTATGCGAGGTAGATGAGTTTGTAGCTCCTGTACACGTAGCATCGGTATGAACGTAGAATCTAACAGTACCCGTTGAAGTAGCTTTATACAATAGCGGTCCTACACCGTGCTGCAATACTACAGGAGTTGTGGCATTGGTCGCGATGGTGATATAGTAACCTGGTTTAAGTAAAACTTCGAATCTATAGGTATTTCCGCTTACAACATTTACTGCAGAATATTCACCAGCCCAAGCCGTAGTTCTGGTAACAGAAGTAGTTCCGTTGCAGTTTGATGGTGTAAGTGTACCGTAAAGGCCGTTCGGCGATGTAGTACAACCTGTTGCAACAAAGGTTTTAGTGGTGAATGTATATACTGTATTACAGTTTACAGCACTTCCTGCAGAGTTTACAGCAACAACTTTCCAGTAATATTGTGTACCTGATAGCAGAGGATTGCTTGTTGCAGTGCTGAATGTAGCGGTAGGGTTTGTATAATTACCAATCTTGGTAGTAGGATTTGGGTTTGTATCCATGTACAGCTCATAGTAAGACACAGGACCACCGGTGGTAGGCGCTGTCCAAGTAAGCGTTGTATCAGTGGCATCCACATCTACTGTATTGTTTGCCGGAGTTGCCGGAGTTGGGCAGTCAGGAGCTACACTAGGCGCAGTATCATTCACGATATTGTCAAACAACAATCTGAATTTGTCCGCGGAAGTTGCATGAAAGCCCACATAAATTGTCTGTCCAACATATGGCGTCAGATCTAAGATCACCTGCGACCAAGTACTTGGAGCGGGTGCATTTGCCTTGATAACTGTGGTAAAAGCAGCTGCTGTAGCAGTTGTAGTAGAAATTTTCACATCATATTCCTCAACATACGCGGGATCCTGATTTTTCACAAAGTAGGTAATCCTGTCATTTAAACCAGCAGTAACCGTAATTGCCGGAGTAACAAGGTAGTCATCATGTGCCACATCATCATAGTTGATTTGCGCAGCATTTGGCGCTGAAATCACAGAGCCCGGCGCACCTGCAGTAATTATAAATGTTGAAGGTCCTCCTCCATTGATAACAGACCATCCTGCAGGTAAAGTGGTTCCGCTATCAAAATTTTCTGAAAATTGAGCATTGGCACCAATTCCAAGTGCCAAAAAGCACGATAATAAAAGTTTTTTCATAAATAGAGCTAAATTGTTAAACGTAGCCAAAACTAAACATTTATTTTTAATAAGCTCAAATTTATTCATTAATATTTATCGATTTTAAACAAATCTTAGTAATTTCCTAATGAATTTTCTGCGTGTTTTTGCGGTCTATCTGAGATTTTGCCTTAATTTCAAATTTTCCGATCGCAGCGCCTCCATTTTTGAAAGCAGATGACTGATGATTTCAATTCCCGGAATATTCACTTCCAGATCATAGTGCCAGGTTGCATATTTTTCGAAAGCCGGCAACTCTTCATAAAGCAGGTAAGTCACCTCATCTTCGGTTTCCGTGTTCAGCAGTCCCGAATTTTGTAGCGAATCAAAAAAACTCACTTCGATCTTGTATATTTTCACGAGTTCCTCGCGGGATATCCTGTTGCTCATTTTGTAAGATTTTTAAGCTGTTGAAACAATTCCTTCTCTTTATCACTTAGGCCTGTGGGTATTTGTACCCGATACGTTGCGTATAGGTCGCCAAATTCATTTTCCTTTTTATAGACTGGCAAACCTTTGTTTCTGAGGCGCACTTTCGTACCGTTTTGGGTTTCCGGCGCCACTTTAAGTTTTATCGGGCCTGAAAGCGTCTCAATGTTTAGTTCACCACCCAAGACCGCAGTGTAAAGGTCAATTTCCACATCAACACTCAGGTTATTGCCGTCACGTCTGAACTTATTGTCCTCAGCAATGTTAAAAGTGATGTACAAATCACCATTAGGTCCGCCATTGTGCCCGGGATTCCCATGTCCACTGAGTTTAATTTTCTGGCCGTCTGCAATACCTGCCGGAATGGTAATGCGGACTTTTTTGCCATTTATCGAGAAGGTTTGCTGATGTGTAGCGGCAACATCTTTGAGGCTTAATGTAAGTTCGGCGTTTACATCCTGCCCTTTGAATTTCCCTGAAGCGCTGCCTCTTTGCCGGAAACTGCCGCCACCGCCAAACATACTTTGGAAAAAGTCTGAAAAATCATCTCCGTCGCCAAAATCTGCGCCGCCGAACTGTCCAAAACCGCCTGCGGAACTTTGTTGGCGCTGCTGCTGACGCGCTTTTTCGAATTCTTCGCCATGCTTCCAGTTTTCACCATATTTGTCGTACTTCTCACGATTTTCGGCATTACTCAGCACCTCGTTCGCCTCATTTATTTCTTTAAATTTTTTCTCTGCCTCCTTATCACCAGGATTCACATCAGGATGGTATTTTCGCGCAAGTTTCCGGTACGCTTTTTTCACATCGTCGGTCGTTGCGTTTTTGCTGATTCCCAAAATCTTATAATAATCTATGTATGCCATTATTGCAACCTTTTACTCAAATTTAAGAAAATTATCAATTAAAATATACCAGTTGAATCTTCATTTTTGCCGCACACATCGGGCGCATTTACCGTATATTTATCTTAATGAAATTAAAATTTTCCACATTTTTAATGTTTTTGGGCTTTTGCATTACGGCACAGACAGTTGATTCTACAAGCCTGATCTCTGAAGTTGTAATAGATGGTTACCGAAAACCGGCCAAGCTGATGACAGCTACACAGTCCGTGGCGGTTACATCAAGTCATGTACTTCGCCAAAACGCTCCGGACAGGTTAGTAGAATCCCTAAATTTGCTCTCTGGCGTAAAAATGGAAGAACGCTCGCCCGGCAGCTACCGCATTTCGATTCGTGGCAGTACGCTGCGCTCGCCATTTGGCATCCGCAATGTGAAAATTTATCTCGATGATTTCGTGCTTTCAGACGCGTCGGGCAACAGCTACCTGAATCTTCTCGATCCTGAACTGTTTCGGAGCATCGAAGTTTACAAAGGTCCGGAAGGCGGGGATTTCGGTTCCGCGACGGGTGGCACCGTACTACTGAAAACTTCCTCGCCGTCCATTGCAGAATTTGGCGTCAGCGCTGGCAGTTTTAATAATTTCAAAGGAAAAGTCGATTATTCCGGCAGGGGTGAAAAATCATTTTTACGCATGTTCAGCAGCTATCAAATGATGGATTCATACCGTGAACAGTCGGCGCTCGAACGAAAGTTTTTCTTCCTGAATGCGGGCAGAAATTACTCCGAAAACAACGAGGTTAAAGGCATGCTGATATATTCCGATCTTGCCTATCAAACACCGGGCGGACTCACCTTTGATCAGATGATGCAAGACCCGCGGCAGGCGCGACCAAAAACGCAGGCCGTGGGAGGTGCCAAAGAGCAGCAGGCCGCTATTTACAACAAAACTGTGATGGCAGGACTTTCAAATGTCCTGCAGTTCGACGAAAAATTAAGCCATTTCATCGCGGTACACGGCAGCTATACCGATTTCCGGAATCCGTTTATCACCAATTATGAAAAGCGTTTTGAAGTGGGCGCCGGCGTGCGCACGCATTTCAACTTCGAAAATAACTTTGAAAATATTTTTTCGCAGTCGCGGATTGGCTTTGAAGGCGCAACCGGCCACGCTGTAATCAGGAACTTCGATAATAATGCAGGACAGCCTGCCGGTGCTCAAAACTTTGACAATATTTTCACGCGCAGTGGCTTCTTTTTCTTAAGCCAAAAAGCTGTATTAAAACAAAAACTGTTTATTGACGCATCTTTAAGCTTGAATTTGATGAAGTATGAATGGGAAAGCCTCTTTCCAAACGCTGAAAACGGCGTGAAAAAATTTGATAACGAACTGCTGCCAAATTTTGGTGTAAGTTATACGGTCTCGCCGGGATTGTCCATTCGCGGTAAACTCAGTAAAGGAAATTCGGCGCCGACGACGGAAGAAATACGCTCTTCAGCACAACAAATCAATACCGACCTGTTCGCAGAAAGCGGTTGGAATAAGGAAGTCGGATTACGTAAACAGTGGGGAAAATTTCTTTATACCGAGTTGAATGTATTCGATTTTAGGTTGAAAAACGCAATCGTGCGGCGTGAGAACGCATCGGCACAGGAATTTTTCGTGAATGCGGGCGAAACCGTACAAAAAGGTATCGAATTTACCGTAGAAACCGGCAAATTAAATCTGAATAACTCAGTTTTAAACGGTTTGAAATTGTATTTTTCAGGTAATCTGTTCGATTTTAAATTCAAAAACTATGAGAAAAACGAAACAGATTACTCGGGCAACGAGCTCACGGGTGTTCCTGGGACGTCGGTACAGGGTATTGTTAGTTTTGATATCCTTAAAATCATTAAGGCAGACATCACACACTTTTACACTTCAAAGATGCCGCTCAATGACGCCAATACGGTATTCTCAGAGGCCGCGCTTGTTGGAAATATAGGATTGGGCATGCCCATTGCAGCAGAAAAATTTGATATACACGTCTCTGCGCGCGTGCAAAACATCTACAATTCCTTATACAGTTTGGGTTATGACATCAATGCTTTTGGCAACAGATATTATAATCCGGCAGCAACGCGCAACTATCTGCTGGGCATTACTTTTAAAATCAAATAAGATGAAAAAGATCATTCTTCTTGTTCAGGCTGCGGCAATTTTAAGCTGCTCGAAAAACGAAAAGCTACCCACAATGATCGAAAATAATACGGATACAGCGGTTGCGTTTTCCCCTACACCGCCACATTCTGATGTTCAAACACAAAATCTAAAAGACATCAATCGTGAAATACTGCAAATATTAAAACAAAAAAATTACCGCGCACTTGCACATTTCATTCATCCGCAAAAAGGTGTGCTGTTCTCAATGTACTCGTATGTTGACCCAAAAGAAGATAAAGTTTTTACGCGTGAGGATTTCTTGAAATATATCAATAGCCAGATTAAATTCACGTGGGGACATAAGGATGGAAGCGGCGACATTTATCAGACGTCCCTTCAGAATTATCTTTCTGATTGGGTCTATAAACGTGATTTCAGCGCAGGCGAATATTTTGAAAATGAAATAAAAGGCAGAGGAAATACCCTCGTCAACATCAGCAAAGTGTATCCGCAAGCTGTTTTTACGGAAAACTATATTCCCGGAACCGAGCAATATTCCTTTATGGACTGGAATTCCCTGCGACTTGTTTTTGAAAAAGTGGAAAACAAATATTATCTGGTCGCGATCGTCAACGACCAGTGGACTGTTTAATTTCTATTTTTAAGGAAAATCCAGCCGTAGAAAATCCGTCCGTCCGGCAGTCTCAGCACGTACCAATAAGTATCTGTCGGAACCGGTCTTCCCATCCAGCGGCCATTCCAGGAAAGTCTGTCCGGGCCTTCTTCCTGATGAACCAGCACCTGCTGTCGGTCAAAAATCTGTATGGTGGAATTGGCTCCGTCAAAAACGTCAAGACCGGAAACTTCCCAAACATCGTTAATGCCGTCTTCATTCGGTGTGAAGGCGTTTGGAATGTTCAAAATCACGCCTTTTTTAGGCAGACCGATACATTCTTCACCCGAAAATTTCACATAGAAAGTGGTCTGTCCCACAGGCAGATTATAGAAAATATTACCCGTTTGCCAGCTCATACCGTCAATGGAATACAGAATCGTTTTGCTGCCGGTCGCAATTACCGTGTAATTATTTCCGTTTGCAACGAGTTGTGTGATCACGGGAACTTCATAATGACGTACTTCGAAACTTGTGCTGAATGTACATCCGTTTGAAGCCACCACATCTAAGGTATAGGTCCCGGTCTTATTCACTCCGCGCAGCTGGTTGCTTGTAGAAACGGTGGTTCCCACAGGATCCTTCCAGCTAAACGAAACAATATCCTGACCTGTAAAATCTGGTGTGATGTCCACCGAATCATTATTATATGGGCAGAAATAGTAGGTTGGCAAGGTAAACTGAGGCGTTTTCTTCAGATTAACATTGATCACCGCATACACTGGACAGAACCCGGCAAATGAAACCTTTACATAAATCGCGGAGTTTTGACTGTTTTTATTAAAGCTAAAGGTTTGAGGGTTCACAATTTGGTTTACCGCATTGTTCATATCGGCAAGAGAAGGATAATATTCGAACTGTGCACCCGGATATATTTCATTCTGATACTGCGTGAGATCTATGGTTTCCTGCCCGTCATTCAGTGTATCGCACTGTGCCAGCGCAAATGGACCGGAATTGATGAGTGGTAATTTTGTACCTGGATTTAGGTTGATTGCGGAGATATCATCACATCCCGGAATATTTGCAATTTTTACAAATATTTGCGCAGGCAAAGGATTTACTCTGAAATTTTCCGGATCAGCAATAGCATTCACCCCATTTTGAGCATCGGGTAGCGTTCGGTAGAAGGTAAAAGTATTGTCAGGATCGTTAAGGTCAATTACCTGAGTAGTGTATTGCAGTAAGTTCAGTTCATAGAGTCCGTCAAGATTACTGTCGCAAATGTTATTGATTGTAGAATTAATGGCTTTTGGCGGAAAATAAGTGCGAAGATGAATCGGTTTTACCGAATAGCATCCACTGGTTTTCGACTCAAAACGCGCGTAAACCGTCACTAGTGACTGCATTGTAACCTGAGCAGAACTGATTGCGGTAGTCGGAATGCCGGCGTTTGCGTCGGCTGCAGTGCGGTAGTATGTAACCGTCATCCCACTTAGCGGCACACCGTTTTCAGC
This sequence comes from Kaistella pullorum, assembly GCF_014837035.1. Classification (GTDB taxonomy): domain Bacteria; phylum Bacteroidota; class Bacteroidia; order Flavobacteriales; family Weeksellaceae; genus Kaistella; species Kaistella rhinocerotis. The sequence continues at coordinate 93,630 of NZ_JACSPS010000003.1, forward strand.
AGCATCATACATTTGCGGAAGCGCCGAATTCAGATTAAAACTTTCATTGAAATTAAACTGTTCATCACAGATCCGGAGAGTAGCTTCTTTAATTCGCGGCGCCGCTACAAAATCGATCTTAAGCTTGATCACGCTCACAGAAAAACATCCGGTGGAAGTGTTTCGCACACGCACATAAACTGTGTTCTCGCCTATTGCCGCGAATCTTTTCGGATCCGGAATAAGGCCGCTGAAGGTTTGACTGGAACTGTTGTAACCGGTATAATAAGTGAAATCTACCGCCGGCCCACCTGTGTAAAGTTGCGCCTGATGCTGCGTAAGGTCGTAAGCCTCGCCACCATCATTGTTATTGTCACAGTAGCTTTTTCGGTTTACCGCAATTTCCGGCGTTACCACTGGTGTCGGAACCAGCTGAAGATTGATTGGATAAACTTCCGAACAGCTGTTAACTTCGATCCGCACAAAAAGCTGGGTAGGGCCGGTCAACGTAAAACTTGTAAGCGCGTTCGAGTTGTCCTGTGCCTCTTGCACCGAAGCAAAATACCGTATCGTGGCAGGCTGCGCACCGGCAATTTGACTTGTATATTGGTTCAGGTTAAATGTTTCTGTATTGTCATTATTAAAATCACACACGGTAAAATTATTCCTTACCGCCACCGGATGCGTTAATACTACCGTGATTGTGCGCACTGTGTAACATGTAGGCGATTCTTCAAAGCGCACGAAATATCGAACCGTCACGGAATTTCCATTATCGGTAATCACCTGTGTAGGCGAAATGGGATCTAAACCTTCTTCGGCGTCAGCTGCATTGGCGTGAAAAGTTGTGGTAACACCAGTGAGCGGACTTTGCAGCATGCTACTCGATAAAGTGGCTAAATTCACCGAGACATCTTCAGAACCATCGAAACACAGCTGAGCGACTTCATTTGTAGCTACCACCTCATTGAAATCAACATTCAGCCGGACTTCCGCAACTGAAAAACAGCCTCCAGGTTCCTCCACCCGCACATAAACAGAATATACTCCTTCTTTCACCGTCGTTACCTGACTGCCAACTCCCTGATAAGCCTGCTGATAAGTCTCATAATAGGAAATTATAACGCCTGTGGCGGTCGTAACCAAGGATGAAACATTCGCGGCAAAATCATAAGGTTCGGTGTTATTATCATTAACATCGCAAATAGTAAGGTTTAGGTCTAAAGGCGAATTTACTGCAGGTCCGGGTGTGAAATTTACTGTAACCGGACCGATTACCTGTGAACATTGGGCTGTAGTCAACCGGATCCAAAGCTGCGTTCCGTTTGTCAGCGTGGCCGAAGTTACCGCATTCGTATTGTTTTGCGCATCGGCCTGTGAAAGGAAATACGAAATTGAACCCGAAATTTCCGGCGCAAAAAGCTGAGGATTTAATCCCGATAAATTATATGCCGCTTCAGTACCGTCATTATTTGTATCACATATCGAAGCCGTATTTGAAAGTATCACACTGTTGATAAACTGAAACCGCAACATGGCAACACGGTAGCAGTTTGCATCCGCTTTGTTTTGTACCCGGACGTAGATAACCTGTTCGGAATTGACATTCACTGATGTGGATACGCTGTTCGTATTGGCATTAGCGTCCGCCAGTGTGTTATGGTAAGTAAAAGTAAACAGCGCAGGATCCTGCGGCGTGAGAAACTGCTGGAAATCATCAAGGTTAATCGATTCACTGCCACCTGGAGGAGTGCAGAATACTTTCGTGTAGTTGCGCACGAGCGGAAAATCTGGCGCAAATTTTACGTCAATGGAATCTGTAAGCACAAATGGAGAACCACACATTTGATAGGTAGCTTTCACCGTGTAAGAAGTGTTCTGTGACGGACAAACATCAATGCTACTGCCCGATCCAAGCGCGGTACCTGCCGCATTAAACCATGAAATGACAGGTGTAATTACGTTTCCATCCGGAGAAAAGCGCCAGGCCTCTTCCAGTGCTGACCAAATACCGGTGTTGCGGCCAGCGGGCGAATACCCAACGGTGCCGTTGCTGTTTATTATTCCTAAAAGCGCGTTCGAAAAACGGGCTGTCGGGCAAGGCAGTTCTTTATTTTCAATGAATATTTCAATTTCATTCGTAAACTCCGTCAACACAATTTGGGTGGAGGATCTTTCCTGACAGCCCACCACGCGCCCGCGGTAAAAATTAATTACCAACTTCCTGCACGCACCACTCTGAATTACGGAATAATAAATCTCCGAAACGTCTGCCGAAGAAAAAACCAAATCCTGGAACACACCAAAAATAGCATTATGAGGTAACAATGGATCGGGATTGGTCTTTTCGATATTAGGATAACTGAGTTTGCCGAGCAATGAGGTATCAAAACTTACAAGGCCGTTCGACCCGATTACAAGTTTGTTATAATTATTTCCAAAAAAACAGAACCGAAAGGGGATATCGATTACTTCTGCATACAGGTCGTCATAATTTGCATTTAGCGGTGTACCTTCATTGAAAGGAATATATGGCGAGTATGCGATTGCCTCAGCTTTATACGATGTGGCCTCGCGCACTGAAGGCGCGGATGCCTGAAGTGAAAGGCACTGAGAATTTTTTAGCGGGTAGCTGCAGTCAATTAATACCTCATCATTGCCCAGAGTGTCTGTTGCCGTGAATGGCGTGCAGGTTTGGGAAAATAAGATGCCGGAAAAAGTAGACACAAGTACTGAAAAAAAGAATAAGATCTTTCTCATCAGCTTAATTTTAGTTAGTAATATTCAACGGATCAACAGCCCCCTGTCTCGGTGTAAAAAATTACATTTGTATACCTAACACTTAATTTTCATGAAAAAACTCATCAATAACTATTCCGCTATATTCCTTCTTTTAGCGGGAATTCTCGTGGGAAGCCTTATCGGAATCTTCGCCCCGCAGGCGGTTATTTACCTTAAACCACTCGGCGATATCTTCCTTAATCTGCTGTTTGTAAGTGTAGTGCCACTCGTCTTTTTCGCGGTGGCCAATTCTATAGCTTCACTTGAACAGCAGTCTAAATTTGGGCGGATCGTTATTTCGATGATCGCGACTTTCCTTCTGTTCATCATTATTTCAGCAGTCTTCACCATCATCGCGGTTTACCTCTTCCCTACCGAGGCTTTGCCAAGCACCGGCGGCGAAATTCCCGAGAGCGGAAATTCAACATCGTGGAATGACCGTTTGGTAAGTTTCTTTACTGTAGGCGAATTTACTGAACTTTTTTCCAGAAAAAACATGCTTGCCCTGCTTATTTTCGCATTCTTAACAGGAACAGCTGTAAGAAAGGCCGGAGAGGCGGGTCTTGTGTTTAAAAAGTTCCTCGCCTCGGGATTTGAAGTGATGAAAGAACTTTTACTTATGGTGATGAAGGGCGCCCCCGTAGGTTTGGGAGCCTACTTCGCATACCAGGTAGCCACAATGGGTCCCGAACTTTTCGGGTTTTACGCAAAACCGCTCGGACTTTACTATGTGGCCGGCGCGGTATATTTCGTTATATTTTTCTCGCTTTATGCCTGGATTGCCCGATCAAATTCGGGTGTGAAATCCTTTTGGAGAAACAACATTTACCCATCACTTACGGCGCTTTCTACGTGCAGCAGTTTTGCGACTATGCCTGCGAACCTGCAGGCAGCGGCGAAAATCGGTGTTCCGGCTGCAATTGCGAACATTGTGATCCCGATTGGCAGTACACTTCACAAGCAAGGCTCCTCAATGTCTTCCATCATTAAGATCTACGTGGCATTTTTGATAATAGGTGAAGATTTTTTTGATCCGATCAATTTGCTTTTAGCCCTCGGCATCACGGTTTTTGTGAGCATCGTGGCGGGTGGTATTCCGAACGGCGGCTACATCGGCGAAATGCTGATGATTTCAGTTTACAATCTTCCGGTAGAAGCAATTCCGGCAGTAATGATTCTTGGGACACTGGTTGACCCGTTGGCTACAGTTCTCAATTCTACGGGTGATACGGTGGCGGCAATGTTCGTCACTCGTATTACAGGGGAGAAGTTTTTGGCGGAAGATGAACACCTAAATATTTAGCCTAAGGATTTAAATATTATGTAAAATGGCTTCGCACATGCTATTGATGTTTTTCTTTAAACTAAAAAAAGCCGTTCCGGAGAACAGCTTGTTTTTTCAAATATCCTTAGTCCAGACCCAGCGGCCGTGATCGGGAACTGCTACATTGTCCCAATCTGCAAGCAGAGTATCAATGCCTGTTTTGAGTTCAGTTCCACTCATCGCGGTTCCATGGCCGGGCACTAAAATCTGCGGATCTAGTGCCGCCAACTTTTCAACCGATGCTTTTGCCTCGCTCCAGTTCGTGGTCAAATATACCGGCGGGCCGCAAACTTCTTCTTTTTGAATTAATACTTTATACAATGAATCCTGTTTAACGGTAATCAGGGCATCAGCTGAGATCAGAATCCCGTCACGTTCGCGGTACAGCGCGATTTGGCCTGGTGAATGTCCCGGAACATGAATCCACTTCCAATCATCAAAGAAGGGTACGGTTCCATCATCCGACAATTGCTGCAAAACCTCACTGATGTTCACCGGTTCGTTCGGATACACGGATGAGATCTTCGCGAGAACACCACCTTCTACGGACGTGTCCGGCTCTGGGTAACTTTCCATTCCGGTCAGAAATGTAGATTCCAGCGGATGCGCGTAAACAGGTACATTCCATTCTTCTACGAGATGCACGATGCTGCCGACATGATCGAAATGTCCATGCGTAAGGATGATTGCTTTTGGCGGATTGTTCTCCCCGAAGCGCGATTCTGCAACCTTAACGATTTCTTTCCCTGATTTTGGCATGCCCGCATCTACCAAAACCCAGTCGCCACCGGGATTTCCAATCATCACCAGATTGACGATCTGGTTGGTGTAATAAGCCACATCGGGCGCTACCTCGCGGAGTTTCCCGCTGTCAACGGAAGTCATTGGAATAATCTTGTTGTCTTTACTCTGTTCCATAGTACTGATTTTCAGCATTTGAACCAAAAGCGATGCCGTAACATTTCATATCTGTTCTGAAAATTCTTAAAATTTCACTAAAATTCAGATAAAAAAAAGCTGCTCCATAAAAGGAACAGCTTTAATGAATTTAATTTGAATTAAAATTACTGGTAAGCCTGAATTGCTTTGTTAATGGCATCTACCTGCTGATTGATTGTAGTACTCGACGGATTTGCCTTCAAAACCGCCATCTTCTTTGCAAGACCGTCGCGAAGGATCTGAACGATCATCATTTTAGCCTGCGGATTATCACCAATCTGACCTTTAACCTGCGTCAGGATTTTGGTAATGTTTTCCGTCGCCTTCAGGTTGTCTGAACTCATTATCCAGTTGTAACCTTCTTCAGCTACAGTCCCCAATTCTGGGTTCTGGAATTTTAAAAATGGATAAAACGCCACCGTAGAAGCAATAGCAGGCATGTGTTTTTCCATTTTGTTCTTCACGATGATGGGAAGTAATTCACCAATCAGATCATCACTGGCACCCTCAAGATCGATCTTATCGGCAAATGATGCTACACGTGCCGGATCAGCGGCCGCAATTCCCGCCAGGGAACTCGCTTTCACCGAATTTGACAACGCGCTGATTCCTTTTTCGAAAAGCGGAAGATATTTTTTGTCTTTGGTCTTTGCAAGCGCTGAAATTGCCGCAGCCTGAACCAAAGTTTTCGGGTCGTTTGCGGCCATTTTCTCCACTTCCGAAATCGCGGCTTTCGCCTGGTCACCCTTAGACAAATCAAGTCCACTAAGCGCTTTCATACGGATCCTGAAATTCGAATCTTTAAGTGCAGCTACGAGTGTTTTAAGAGTAGACGCATTTTTAACCGCGTTTTCGCTGGCGTTTTCTACAGCTTTATACCGGCTCAGGAAATCTTGGGATGTAGAATACTGCGTGAAGTACTGCTCCGGAGTTTTATTTTCTGTAATTTCTGCCAGCAAAACACCGTCTGCATTGATGTTGATGAAATCCGGATTTTTTGAAACCGCAAAATAAAAATCGTTTTTGTCTTTCGCACTTACCCAAACGTTTTTGCGCGTAGGTTTTCCGTTTTCATACACATCCAGTGCCAGTGGAAACTCAAAATTCCCACCCAACTGCGTTTGATTCACAGTGATCTGCACCTGCTTCTTTACCGGTTCAAAAGTAGTGGTGTACGAAATCTTTGGGTGCCCACTGCCAAAAAACCACTGATTGAAAAACCAGTTTAAATCCTTGCCCGAAACTTTCTCAAGCGAAAGCCTGAACTGATGCGCCTCGCCGGTACCGTATTCATTGGTTTTAAGATAATCGTTCATGCCCGCCCAGAACGCATCGTCGCCGAGATAATTTCGGAGCATGTGCAGGATAGAACCTCCTTTGTTGTAGGAAACTCCATCGAACATGTCTTCTTTGTTGTGATAATTGAAACGCACCAAATCTTTGGTAACGTTTGACGGATCACGGAAATAACCTTCCGCCGCTTTCATTAAAGTATAATCTGCGAAATCTTTTCCGTACTTGTGCTCATTCCAAAGATATTCCGAATAATTGGCGAAAGATTCGTTAACCGTAAGGTTACTCCAGCTTTCGGTGGTAACCAAATCGCCAAACCAGTGGTGGAAAAGTTCGTGTGAAATAACGTCTTCCCAACGGTTTTCATCAATCAGGTCTCCGGGTTTCTGCTGCGCTGATTCCTGGTGAAGCACGGCGGTGGTGTTTTCCATCGCGCCCGAAACGTAATCTCTTGCGGTGATCTGCGCGTATTTGGACCACGGATAATCGTAGTTCAGTTTCTTTGAAAAGAATTCAAGCATTTCCGGTGTGTTCCCGAAAATCTGTTTTGCATAAGGCTCATATTCTTTTTCTACATAATAATCTACCGGAATATTGCGCCATTTGTCTTTAACTACCGCATAATCGCCCACACCCATGAAGAAAAGGTATGGCGCGTGTTTTTTGTCCATCACCCAGTGATCGGTACGTAATCCGTTGGCTTCTTTAACCGAAGATTTCATCAAACCGTTCGATAAAGTCACGTATTTATCGGGCACCGTCATGTAGATTTCCTGCGTGGTTTTCTGGTTGGGTTTATCGATTGTTGGGAACCAGGCCGAACTTGCTTCCGTTTCACCCTGCGTCCAGATCTGTGTGGGTTTATCGGCGTCTTTACCCTGGGCATTTACAAAATAAAGCCCTTTAGCATCGGTGATCGCGGCACTGCCTTTGGTTTTTAGCTCGTTCGGACGCGCGGTATATTTAATGTAAACCGTGTAATCCTGATTTCGGCTATAGGTTTTATCGAGACTGATTTTCAGGAAATCATCTTTGTACTGAAATTTTAATGGCGTTTTCGATCCGTTTTTATCTAAAGCCACTTCGCGGATCAGCATAGCTTTGGCATCGAGCACCAAAGAATCTGACGGGTAAAAGTGCGGACTTGCGGTGAGCCAGGCTTCGCCGTTCATCTGCTCTTTCGCATAATCGAAATTTACTTTCAGTTTTGTATGCTTGAGTTCAGTAGATTTAGTGTGCGTAGCGCGGTAAATTTCGGTTCTTCCGGAGGTTTCTGTTTGTGCAAAGACGTTTCCGGAAAAGAGGATTCCCAAAAGGCTAATGGAAATGATCAGTTTCTTCATGTATATCTGTTTAAGATTTGTTCTTTTTGATGTTTAAATATATCAAATGTAAAGTTTATAAAACCAACTATTGCTTTGTAAATACGAGCTCGTTTGCACCCTGTTTAAAATCAAACGTGTTTTTTCCGGGGTTGAATTGTATTTTAATTCCCGCCGGCAAAAACTGGAATTCAGTATCGGAAATCACTTCCAGCGCAAACGCGCCCTGACCCGTTGCCTGAGCCATCAATTTATTATTCTCTACGAATATTTTAATATCCAGCGGAAAATTTGGTGCTTTATAAGTGCCATCATAAGTTTTCAGAATAGATAAGTCCACACTTTTTACTTTAAAATCGGGCATTTCAAAGTCCATATTCATCGCGGTTTTCAGCATATTGATCGAGATCTGATTCACATCATAATCCGACTGATTGGTAATGAAACTGATGCCTGCTTTATCTTCCGGAAAATAAAACACCACAGAGCGGAACTCCTCTATCCGCCCGCTGTGGCCATAACCATACTTGTTGATAAAAGGTATTTTGGCCAAGCCAAAACCATAATTATCCCGGAAATCCTTCATCTGAGCGAGGCTTGCTTTAGAAATGAGTTTACCTTCTTCCAATGCGATGATAAATTTTAGAAGCTCCGTAGGCGTTGATATCAGATTTCCGGCGCCCACAGGAACGCTCATGTCGGTTTCGGCATTTTTCTGGAACTGGCCATTATTAAAGAAATAAGAATTTGCCTGATTTTCGGAAGCGTTTATTTTGCCACCGACACGCGTTAAATTCAGTTTTAAAGGTTTTGCAATTTTGTCTTGTATTAAATCTGCGTAAGGTTTTTTATAGATTTTTTCAAGAATATATCCAAGCAGAATATAGTTCGAATTGCTGTAAGCATGTTTTTCGCCCGGTACGAAATCGCTTTTGTATTTCGCGATGATGTCCACCATTTGCTTTTCACTCTGCGGCTTTTGGTGATAATCCCAATATTCCTTTTCGTCGGTGAGATTATGGATGCCGGTGCGGTGCTGCAGCATCTGCTCCACGGTGATTTGCGCAGCGTTCGGCACTGAAGGATAAAATTCTGAAAGTTTGGTCTGAAGTGTAAGTTTTTTCTTTTCTACCGCCTGCATCACGAGCACAGCGGTGAAAATCTTTGATACCGAGCCGATTCGGTATTGGGTCTTCATATTCGCTTTCTGCTGGGTTTCGGCGTCTGCAAAGCCGGTAACTTTTACAAAATCGGGTTTCCCGTTTGTGGCGAGCGCGTAACTTCCCATTGCTTTGTGATGAGCGGCAAGTGAATCCAGATACGCGGAAAGTTTTTCGCGGTTGCCTTGCTGTGCAAAGCAGAGACTCATCAATCCGGATAGTGCAACTGTAAATAATTTGGTTTTCATGATCGGTTTTGCTTAATGGGTAGCAAAAAAAACCGATTAGTTACGCGCAGATAAACAGGTTTTTAAATCGCCACAGGCGCCTTGATGCCCGGATACGAATCGTAATTTTCCAACTGGAAATCTTCAAAATCAAAATCGAAAATGTCTTTTATCTCAGGATTGATTTTCATTTGCGGCAAAGGTTTCGGCGTGCGCGAAAGTTGCTTTTGAACCTGCTCAAAATGGTTGTTGTAAATATGAACGTCACCGAAAGTGTGTACGTACTCACCTACTTCCAGATCGCAAACCTGCGCCACCATCATCAGCAGCAAGGCATAACTCGCAATGTTAAACGGTACACCCAGAAAAACATCAGCACTGCGCTGATAAAGCTGCAGCGACAGTTTACCGTCAGCTACATAAAACTGAAAAAGTGCGTGGCAAGGCGCCAAAGCCATATTCGGGATTTCCGTTACGTTCCAGGCAGAAACAATCAGCCGGCGGGAATCTGGATTCTTTTTTATCTGGTCAATGACTTCAGAAATCTGATCCACAATTTTACCGTCAGCGCCAGCCCAACTTCTCCATTGCGCGCCATAAACCGGCCCCAGATCACCATTTTCATCCGCCCACTCATTCCAGATCGAGACGCCGTTATCCGTAAGATATTTGATATTGGTGTCTCCTTTCAAAAACCAAAGCAATTCATAGATAATGGATTTCAAATGCACTTTCTTAGTCGTCACGAGCGGGAAACCTTTAGCCAAATCATAACGAAGCTGATAACCGAAAACACTGCGCGTGCCTGTTCCTGTCCTGTCAGTCTTATCAGTTCCGTTGAGGTGAATATGTTGGAGTAAATCTAGATAGTTCTGCATTTATATATTTAAATAAAATTAAATCCGGCCTTTAAATTACCAAATGTTTTCGATAAGATTTTGCTTTCCGTTCAACACGAAACTCTGTTTCGGCTCTAAGCCTTTCATAGCCTGTGCCAGCGGACTTTCAGGTGAAATGATAAAAATCTTTTTACCACCGCGCACTATTTCACCCGCCGAAACCGAGATGTAAAAAAATCCGTTTTCAGTCTGTATCAACGCACCTCTTTCAACTTTCTGCGAGGGTTTATCTGAAATTGTACGCAGCGATTCGAGTTTTTTTAAGACATCATTCAGCTGAACCTGCAGGTTGTTGATCTCCTGCTGCACCATTTCACGCGAGGTTTCGTACTTGTCGCCCATCGAACTTTTGGTTTCGTTGTTCGCGGCACGGGTCTCGTCGATCAGTTTTTCGAGATAAACAGCCTTTTCTGAAAGTTTATCGTGAACGGATTTTAAGATTTCGGCTTTGTTCATCAGCCATTATTTTTGCATCACGGCATAACCGCCAACCGGCAAATAGAAATTTTTGTCTTTCGCAAAATCCTTCACAGGACCGCTGAATACGTTTTTAAAGACGCCGGAAACATTTGAATCATCAATGGTGAACGGAACATTTTCCTTCGAAAAATTCAGCACCACCAAAACCTCATCATTTCCATTCTTTCTTACGTAAGCCAGCACTTTATCGTCTGCGGATGTCTTCAAAACCGTACTTGTCGCAGCAGGATCACCACCTCTCAGCGCGGTATTTGTTGACTTTAAATTCAACATTGTTTTATAGAAATCGTGAAGTTCATAAATCCCGTTCCAGGGAATCGGGTCTTTCTCGAAAAACTCAAGACGTTTTGTTTTTAAAGGCAGTTCCTGGCCGTTGTAAATGAGCGGAACACCATTCCAGGTGATTGAGAACACGGCTAAAGGTTGAGCAAAAACGCCATATTTCTCATACTCAGTTCCGTTCCAGGTATTTTCGTCATGATTTGAGGTAAACCAGGCACGCATCGATGAATCACCGATGGCGGTATATCTTGAAAGCAATGTTTTAAGGTCATCGAAAGTCGTTTTGCCCTCGTTGAAATCTTTGGTTTTATGCATCCAGTTCCAAATATAGCTCGCGTCGAAAACTTTACCGTAATCAGGATTGTCGAGTTCATCAAATTCGCCTAACCAGAAAAGCGGTTTTACTTTTTCCGCTTCAGGACGCGCCTGCTGCCAGAAATCTACTTCTACCCAGGCCGCAAGGTCGCACCGGAAACCATCGATATTGGTCTCGCGCACCCAAAATTTCATCGCATCGATCATGGCTTCACGCATTTTCGGGTTGCTGTAATCGAGCTCGATGATATCATCCATGCCGGAAGCGATCTGGAAATCATTCGTCTTTGGATCTATTAGATAAAAATCAGGATTTGTCTTGGTCCACACGTGATCCCAACCGGTGTGGTTCGCCACCCAATCAATTATTACCTTGAAACCCATTTTGTGCGCTTCATCCACCAGATGCTTGAAATCTTCCATCGTACCGAATTCAGGATTTATCGAAGTATAATCCTGCGCTGCGTACTGGCTGCCGAGCGGGCCTTTCTTGTTTTTTTGGGCAATCGGCGTAATCGGCATGAACCACAGCGTCTTCACTCCCATATCTTTCAGGCGTGGAAGTTCCTTCTCAAAAGCACGGAAAGTTCCTTCTTGTGTGTACTGACGAACGTTTACTTCATAGATATTGGTGGAATGTTTCCATTCATTCGGATGATCTGTCATGTTGGAGGTTTTTTGTGTAGAGCAGGAAATAAGGGCAGCACCCAGGAAAATGGAGAAAAGTATCTTTTTCATTACTGAAAGGGTTTTAGGCAAATTTATCATTTTTAAACTTAATGGTTTGTGCCGGGAAGCTATTAAAAGTGGGCTCCTGCATAAAAAAACCCCGAAAAAACGGGGTCTGTATTTTAGATCTCATCTGAATCATCATCATCGAATGTATCATCATCGAAATCGTCTTCGTCGTCATCGAAACTGTCATCATCCTCATCCGGAAAACCTGTAGCCGCGAACTCCTCTTCGAAACTTCCAAACTCATCATCCATCAAAGGCATGGCCGAGTTTTTAGATCTTTTCGCGCCCGATTTACTTGGTGCTTTCAGTGGCATATTTCCGAAACGGAAAACGGTAATAGGATAATTAACAGCCGGCTTTTCATCAATGATTTCTACCAGTTCCAGAAAAAACTCCCACAGATCCATGAAACCGTACTGGAAGTGCACTTTGTCGCCTACTTTTTCGAAAGCTTCCTTGACATACACATCAGACATGATCTCGCCGTCACCGTCGTCACTCATATCCTCCAGCGGCACGGTCTTCATCACCATGCCTTCTTCATCCAGAATATTAAAAAGCGACAGGTCTTCGCCCATCAGCGTGAAAGCGCTTTTTATGCCGAGATGTAAATTCCAGAGTGTTTGTTTATCCTTGATTTCAATATCCCTGAAGATATCGTCTTTGGTGTCTAAAATTATGCGGATTTTATAAACCATTTTTGCTTTTAATTTGGGTAATTGTTAGGTTGCAAATATAAAACAATTGGGTGCCGTCAAAAAAAATTGCCCAACCTTTTATTAAAAAAAAATTACTTAAATTTTCCACCGCTACTGTGCGCTGCGTTCAAGAAAGAAGGCAAATTTCGTTCCTTCGAGGAAGACGCTTTCTACGGTAATATTCTCGCCGTGCGCCTCCAGAATATGCTTCACAATTGCCAATCCAAGACCTGATCCGCCCTCCTTTCGGTTACGGCTGGTTTCCACGCGGTAAAAACGCTCGAAAATTCGCGGCAAGACTTCGGGTTTTATGCCCATACCGTTATCTTCCACTTTTACGAGCACTTTATTCTTCAGGATGTGCGTGCTGATGATGATTTGCGCTTTGTCACGGTTTGCGTAATAAATTGCATTTGAAATAAGGTTGATCAAAACCTGGGAGATCTTTTGTTTATCGGCATTTACGAAGATTTGCGCATTTGACGTCTGTAACTGAACCAGGGCATCTTTGCGCTCGGCTTCAAGGTCGAGCAGATCGATGATCTCTTTTATAAGTCCGTTGATTTCAAACCGCGAAATCTGCAGCGAAATCTCCCCATATTCATACTGATTGATCATTTCAAGATCCTGCACGATGTTCAGAAGCCGCTCCACAGATTTCTGTATTCTTTCGAGGTATTTGTCACGTATGGCCAGATTTTCTACGCCACCGTCTACCAGCGTCTCCACATATCCCTGAATGGAAAATAGCGGCGTTTTCAGCTCATGGGAAACATTGCCGACATATTCTTTCCGGTAAGTTTCCATCTCCTTCATGGTGTCGATCTCGGTCGCGTTCTTTTGGCTTAGCTCGGTAAAGCGCTGCTGCAAATCGTGCAGATTCAGGTTCTCACTCTCCGGCACGATATCTTCGGGTAAAATTGTCGAAATTTCGCGGATCTGTTTCTTCCCGTATACATTGAAAAGAAAATCAAGGATCACATAATTCAGCACGAAAATAACCACAATACAAGCCGCCAGAGCAAGATAGAAACCCTGCAGATCGCGGACCGCCGTACTGTGAGAATAATCGAAAAGCACGGCTACCAGCGACATGGCAACCGTAAGATACAGCGAAGCAAGGAGCGTAAGTCTGTGAAACTTCATCAAAAACTTTTAAACCACTAATTTATAGCCAATACCTTTCAGCGTCTGAATGGTGCCAATGCCAAGTTTCTCACGCAGGCGGCGAATATGCACGTCGATGGTGCGTTCGCCCACGATCACATCATTTCCCCACACTTTTTCGAGGATTTCCTCACGTTTAAATACTTTATTGGTGTTCGAGGCCAGAAGATAAAGCAGATCAAACTCTTTCTTCGGTAAAAGAAACTGCTGCCCTGCCTTTGAGACGCGGAAGTTGTCTTTATCGATGCTTAGATCGCCGGCGGTCACAGTTTGTTTGGCTTCATACACATTTGAGGTAAGTTCAAGCAGCGCATTTACTTTTGAAATAAGAATTTTTGGTTTAATGATTTTCACAATGTAATCATTAGCGCCAGCCTGAAAACCTGCGAGCTGAGAAAACTCCTCGCTTCGCGCGGAAAGAAATACGATAAGTGTCTTCTGAAGTTCAGGGATTCTCCGCAAATCCTGGCAGGTTTCTATTCCGTCTTTTTCAGGCATCATCACATCAAGCAGGATCATATCGGGGACGATTTCTTTGGCTTTTCCGATGCCTTCATTGCCGTTTTGGGCTGTGTAAACATCATATCCCGCTTTTTCGAGATTGTAAGACAGGATTTCGAGAATATCCTGCTCATCATCTATTAACAGTATTTTTTTCTGATTCATTTTAAGACTTTAACCTTTCAAAGTTAGTCAATTTTAGAGGCGATAAAACGCCCAGAAAAATCTTCACAATAAATTAATATGACGCTGATTTTTTTAATAAATATTTAAAAGTTATTTAAAATCACCGCAACGCGTTTCGCCACCAGACGACAGACCTTTGCCGTGATAAAACTTTTAAAAATGAAGATCAGCAAACTGAGTATTGCAGTTGTTTTCCTTTCTACACCATTTACTTTCGTTTACGCACAGCAGGCAAAAAACGATACGGTTCAAAAAGAGAAAAATATCGAAGGCGTCGTTATTCAGGCATCAGGAAACAAAAAGACGGAAACGGCAATTCTGGGTGAACAGAAGAAAGCCATCATCCAGAAACAGGCAATCAGTGCTGCAGAAATCACCAGAAAAGGAATTTCGAACGTGGCACAGGGATTGACAAAAGTAACCGGAATCACCGCTGTAGAAGGCCGCGGACTTTTCGTAAGAGGCCTGGAAGAGCGATACAATACATTGTTGATTAACGGACTGGCTTCGCCATCAAACAACCCATTCCAGAAAATCATCGCGCTGAAGCAGTTTCCGACGGACGTTGTAGGAAAACTGAATATATACAAAACTTTCAATTCGAACCTTTACGCGGATTTCGCGGGTGCAACTTTCGATATCGAAACTTTAACGATGGACAAAGCTTTCACTAAAGTTGAATTCGGCTTCGGCTATAACACACAAACGACATTTAAAAACTTTAAGGTAAATCCTAACGCTTACACCGCGGCAGGTTACTTAGGTTTTAATTCACAGGACCGCCAGTTGCCTTCTCAGGTTAAAGGTTACGTGCCGACGAATTATAATTTCACCCAAAATGAATCTGTAAACTCATTCAAAGACGGCTGGAATGCAGATAACATCAAAGCGCTTCCAAATACAAGCATCGGCTTTACGACGGCGCAAAGTTTCAGAATAAGTGATTCAGGAAAACTCGGACTTTTGCTTTCCTTGAATCAGGGCAGTAAATATGAAATGCTTGAAGGTGATAAAAACCAGTTCATTTCCCTTCAGACGGAAGGAAAGATGAACAATGATCTTCACCGAAAAGAATACACTTACGAATTGGAATCATCGGCTCTTTTAGGACTTGGCTATAAAGACCGCGGTCTGGATGTCGCTTTAAACGCGATTTTCCTGCAGAATTCTACCAATATGATCTCGGATTTCGTGGGTTATAAAGACCAAAAAGTTCAGGATGCGGGCAGACGTTTTTTCCGCGTAGACCAAATGGACCTTTCGAAATTTGCTGATATCCAATTGTTGGCAAGTCAGAAAATCGGTGACAGATACGTGATCAAAGCCGGTGGTAGCTGGGTGACAAATAATTTCCAGCAGCCGGACCGTAAAATTTCCGAAGGTTTCTTAACCGGCGTTCCGAATCAAGTGGAAATGACTTTTGGTGGAAACAACCTGATCCGGCAATATCTTGATGTAAACGGAAAAGATTATTTATCAGGTTTTGCTGAATATTCCGTGTCCTTGGGTGAAAAGGGTGACAGAAGAAGCTATCCGTGGCAAGTGGCAGTTGGATACAACGGTTTCTTTGACAGACGAAGCAATTCATACCGATTCATCGCCTCGAACATCGACAATGTACAGCTTAGAACCGTGATTGTAGATATTGACAATCCGCAGCAGACTTACAACGATTATATCATGCGCGGCGCATTTCACTTTAAAGAAGAAACCAATGAGAATGATTACCGCTCGCACCTGTACCAGTTTATCAATGCTGGTTACGTAAACCTAAATTTCAAACCTAATGATTCCTGGGATATCCTGGTCGGCGGACGTGTGGAAAACAATTTGAACATCACCCGCTACAAAGAACAAAGCGATAAGGAATACAATAATCTTCAGAGAAACCAATATTTCATCCTGCCTTCATTCTCTTTGAAAAAGGCCTTAAACCCGAAATCAAACATCCGTTTCGCGGTAAGCAAGACGATCACAAGACCAATTCTTATCGAGTACATGCCGATTACGTACATCAATCCGGATAACGAAAACATCATCGGTAACATCAATCTGAAAAACAGCGAAAACTACAACCTTGACCTTAAATACGAGGTCTTCCCAACAAGCAAGGAGCTTTTCGCAGTAAATCTTTTTGCTAAAAGAATCGATCACGCAATTGAAAGAAGTTACACCGCTTCCGGAAATTCAAATGGTGTGGCGATTACATTCTTTAATGCTAAAAACGCCGTGCTGGCGGGAGCTGAACTTGAAGGAATCTTAGACCTTTCCAGAATTTTCGAATCGATGTCAAACTGGAGCCTTGGTGCTAATGCGACGTTCATGTATTCAAAGGTTGAACGCAGCGCCGAAGAACTTGAACAGGAAAAACCAGCCAACTTCAGCGGAAATCTAAAAGACAGACAACTTCAGGGTGCCGCACCGTGGACAGCCAATGCAGATTTAAAGTATGAATTTAAAAATGCCAAAAACTTGCCCCACACGTTGTCATTGATTTATAACGTTTCTGGTTCCAAAATATTCACGGTAGGAACCTCCGGCCTTGATCACATTTATGAAAGACCTTTCCATCAACTCGATTTTGTGTACAACGCACAACTGACTAAAAACTGGAATATAAAACTCGGCGTTCAGAACATCCTGAACAGTATATACAAATTGGAACAGGGTGACGAAGGGTACATTCCTCTGGATGTAAGAACCAACATACATACTGATTATAAGCGCGGTATGACTTTCAACTTCTCGGCGGGCTATATATTCTAAACCAACATCAAACTAATTTAATATTATGAAAAAACACATCTTAAATCTTTGGGCGCTGGCCGCAGTTTTAGCGGTGACTTCTTGTACAGTCGAAATCCGCGAAGATGCGGACATCAATGGCGGCGGAACCACACAGAATCCCGCAACCGGCGCAGTTCTAAGCGGAACGGGATCACTTTCGGGGACTTTAAAACAGAACACTACCGTGAAGAAAGGAAATTACACGTTGGAGGGTGTGGTAAAAGTGCCGGAAGGAATTACTTTGACCATCGAGCCAGGTGCAACTTTCACCGCAAAAACTTCCGTGAGCAGTAGTCTTGTGGTGCTCCAAGGCGGAAAAATTTATGCGGAGGGAACAGCGGCTGAACCGATCGTGTTTACTTCAGACAATAAGAAATCAGGTGACTGGGGCGGTTTGACGATCTACGGAAACGCACCTATCAAGGCGATAAACGGCGCAGCAAAAGCACTTTCTGAAGACGGAAACAACGTATACTATGGCGGCGACAATCCAAATGATAATTCTGGTAGTTTAAAATTTGTTAGGGTTGAATATGGCGGAAAGAAAATCGGTGACGGTACTTCTGAGACCAATTCGCTTACTTTTTATTCCGTCGGTGCCGGAACCACGCTTGAAAACCTTGTGGCATATATGGGAACTGATGATGGTTTCGAATTTTTCGGTGGAACCGTGAGTGCTAAAAACATCGTGTCTTACGGTAACTACGACGATTCTTTCGACTGGCAGGATGCATGGAGCGGACAAAACAACAGCAGTTGGTACGCTTACCAAACAACGATTGGAAACTTCGGAATGGAAATCGAAGCATCCGGAAACGCTGACAACACAGCGCCGAAAATAAACGGGATTACGTTGATCCGCGAAGCCAACACGAAGCCGGAAACAGCAGGTTCAATTGAAGTTTCCGCAATCCAGTTCAAGAAACACGGAAACGGCATCTTTACTGATGTATATATTGACGGTTATCACGACACAGACGGCAAAAAAGCGTACGCTGTATTAATTCAGGACGCTGCTACCGAAGCTGAGCAGGTGAACAAAGGTAAAATCATTGTGCAGCCGGTAAACCATCTTAATTCAAGCAATCTGAACATGTGGGGTTACAGCTACGTCCCGGCCGTGCCGAAAACTTTCACAAGTGATGCCGGCGTAAAAAAAGTAACGCTTACACCCGGAAACTGGGCTACGGTTAACGGCGTTGACCTTTTGGCAAAACTTAAATAATTTTCATTCTTCATATCAAACAGAAACCACCGCGCTGCGGTGGTTTTTAATTTAAACAGAAAGAGTTATTCTTCGTCTTCGTATTGTTCCAGATAATAAGCAAAAGAAAATTCCTCGATTTCGTCTTCTGCGTCTTCAAGCGCCAAAAGCAAATCCTCGAACGTTTCAAGCTGGTCAACGCTCATATTTACGAACTCGATATGCAGCGGCAATTCCGCAAATCCACTCACGTAATCACTTAACGCATCCAGATTATCACCAAAAAATTCAGGCAGCGCGGTTTTTTCTTTAAGTTGTGTGTAAAAATCTTCATAATCCCCGATTTCGGTAAAGTCGATGTAAATGGTTTTCATAGTTTATTTAAAGTCTTATTGCTTTTGGAAAGTTTTGTAATGATCGTGAGTCAGCCACACATCCCCGTTTTCAGTGAAAACGATGCGGTCTGCATTTCGGCGACCACAAGTGTAATTCACGTCTGCCTCAAAATATTGCGCGCCTGTAGGCAAAGTTTTTTCCCTGTTGCTGAATTTATCTCCGCCAATCGCCCTGCCCGGCAAAACATCGCATAAATTACCTTTTGAAGCCACCCAACCTTTGTTGCGCGCCTCGCCTTTTGTGAGGTAATATTCCGGGAGTTTTTTATGGGTCTGAACAAAGTCAACCACGAGTTTTTCGGCGGTTAATTCGTCAATTTCTGAGTTGTTGCCAGAAGACTTTGAGGCGGAATTTTCAGAATTATTTTTTTCCGGGCTAAATGTTTCGGAAAATTTCTCATTGTTATTTCCGGTAGAATTTCCGTTTGTATAAACCTTTTCTGTATTCCCTTTCTTCTCAATGAGATAATTATCGATGAGATACATCACCAGAAACGCCGACAGCATCCCAATGATGAAAAACAGAACCAGTTTTATGCTATGTTTCATTTATTATTTTGACTTAATATTACGATCTCCACTCTTCAGGAATATCACACACCGGAATAGGTTGAATCTTGTGCTGTGCCGCGCGGTTCATCTTTGAAAAAATCCGGAAAACCTCAAGATCACGCCCGGAATAATCGGCTTCTGTTTTTGTTCCCCATTCTTTCTGGATTTTCTCAAGCTCCGGATACGTGGCGCCAATCTGCTGTTCATCGGTTCTTTCCGCATCCCACAAGCCGTCGGTCGGAATGGCATTTTTAATGGATTCCGGCAAATCAAGGGAGCGTGCCAGTTCGTAAACTTCAGTTTTATAAAGATCGGCAATAGGGGAAACATCCACGCCGCCATCGCCATATTTGGTATAAAATCCGATTCCGAAATCTTCCACTTTATTTCCGGTGCCGCAAACCAGCAGACCATTTATCTGTCCGTAATAATACAGCGTCAGCATTCTGAGGCGCGCACGCGTGTTCGCAAAAGCCAGCTTCTGGTCGGGAAAATGCGCTTCATCCACCTCGAAAGTGCTGTACAGAGCTTCAAAAGGTTCGTTGAGGTTTACCGTCATGCCCTGCACGTTCGGGAATTTAGTTTCTAGGAACCTGATGTGCTCCTGAGCACGGTTGATCTGGTCTTCTTTCTGGCGGATCGGCATTTCTATCGCGAGCAGTTTCAGGCCTGTCATCGCACAAAGCGTAGAAACCACACCGGAGTCTACGCCACCGGAAATGCCGATAACGTAGCCTTTGGCACCGGCGTTCTCTGCGTAACCTTTCAGCCAGTTTACTATTTTGTCTGTTATTTTTTGCGTTTGCATTAGGTGTTGGGTGTTTTGTTAAAGGCTGCCATTGCTTAAATTTTCGCTATTTTTGCGTTTAATTCTGTGTAAAAATAATGAAGTTTTTTAATTATTTTCTTTTAGCCACCGCTTTTGTACTCGTTCCGGTTTCCTGCGATAATAAGCCGGAAAACCTTTGGCAAATCGAGATTAAAAATCCGGCACAGAAAGTGGAAGTTCAGGATCTTTCGGCAGAATTTTATAATGCTGGTGTTCCTTTGGCCCAGTTTCAGCAGAAATATCCGTGGTTTCAGGGGACCGTAAGCGATGAAGATTTTGGAAAAAGAAGACTTGATAAAACCGAGATTGCAATCTATAAAGAAGCCGTTGACAAAATCGGCACGCAAAAACTGAACAATGAACTTACAACCCTGTTTTCGCACATCAAACATTATTTCCCCGAATTCAAACAACCAAAAGTATTCCTCTATTCATCGGCTTTGCAGGGAATAATGGAACCCATTTTCTATCACGATGCCGAAAATATGCTCTTCATTGATATCTCCGCGTTTTTAGGACAGAATAATCCAAATTATAAAGGTCTCGAGCAGTACTGGCAAGTCTCGATGAATCCCCAAAACATTATTCCCAAAGTATCACGCGTTTTCGCCGGCTTTTTCCTAAAGGAAAGTTTCGAGCATCAAAAATTTTTGGATGAGCTGATTTATCAGGGCAAGATCATGACGCTGCAGGATGCTTTTCTGCCCGGTTTCCCAGATTATCTGAAAATGAACTATGACCAGAAACAGTATGAGTGGGCTCTCGCCAACGAAGCGAACGTGTGGAATTATTTCGTAGAAAACAATCTGGTTTTCAGTGATGACAGCAGACTCCGCGAACGGTTCATTAATCCCGGTCCGTTTTCGAAATTTTATACCGAAGTGGATAATGATTCCTCACCGCAAATCGGAATATTTACAGGTTGGCAGATCGCACGGAAATTTTTCGAAGCGAAACCCGAAACCAAGCTCACCGATTTCCTGGAAATGGATAGCCAGACAATCTTTAACGAAAGCAATTACAAACCAAAAAATTAATCTAAAGCTATGTTTAAATATTCCCTAAAAAGTATCAATTACAAAATATGAGAAAGACACAGATTACAATCGATGTAGAACTCGATGAAAACCATATCCCGGAGAGAATGCTTTGGAACGCACAGGACGGCGGCATAGATTCACAGGAAACGAAAGCTACGATGATTTCGGTTTGGGACGACAAGGCAATGGAAGCTTTGCGAATTGACCTTTGGACGAAAGATATGCCCGTAGATCAGATGAAAATGTTCTTTCACCAGACCCTAGTATCTTTAGGCAACACCTATCATCGCGCGACGGGCGAAGAAGATGTGGCCGCGTGGATGGAGCAGATAGCCGAGGAATTTGCGCAGAAATCCGCGATAAAAATGTAAAAAGCCATAAGCTGTATGCGATAAGCATTAAGCTATTTTATATCTAACTTTTAAGTGAAGGCAGCACAGCGCCTAAAACTTAAAGCGTAAAGCAATAAAAACATGAATTTCAACACAAAAGTAATACACGGTGGCCAGCACCACGAACCGGCGACAGGATCTGTGAATGTTCCGGTATTTTTAACGTCCACATTTGCGCAAAAATCGCCGGGCGTCCATTCAGGATACGAATATTCACGGGCAGCAAACCCAACCAGACAGGCGCTGGAAGACAGTCTCGCAAGTATCGAAAACGGTGCACGCGGTCTCGCATTCGGTTCCGGACTTGCCGCGATCGACTGCGTACTTAAATTATTGAATCCCGGCGATGAAGTGATTGCCGTAGATGATCTGTACGGCGGAACTTACCGCATGTTTACGCGACTTTTTGAAAAATATCAGCTTAAATTTACCTTCGTCAATTTTGATGATGCTTCCAATATTGCGGATCTGATCAGTGATAAAACAAAACTGATCTGGATCGAAACACCGACCAATCCGCTGATGAAACTGGTGGATATCAAGGCCGTAACGGATTTGGTAAAAGGAAAAGATATTGTGGTTGCGGTGGATAATACTTTTGCGACACCTTATCTGCAGCGTCCTATCGATTTGGGTGCAGATATCGTGATGCATTCGGCGACAAAATATCTCGGCGGACATTCGGACGTCATTGCCGGAGCCTTGGTTGCAAACACGGAAGAACTGGGCGAAAAACTCCATTTCATTCAGTTTGCGAGCGGCGGAATTTTAGGTCCGCACGATTCCTATCTTGTCCTGCGCGGTATTAAAACACTTGCATTGAGAGTTCAGCGTCACTCTGAAAACGGGTTGGCTGTGGCTAGATACCTTGAAAGTCATCCTGGCGTGGAACGCGTAATCTATCCCGGACTGGAATCTCATCCGCAACACGAGCTGGCAAAACGCCAGATGACTGCATTTGGCGGAATGGTTTCATTCACATTCAAATCCGGTAAGAAAGAAGATGCCGTGAAATTTCTCGAAAACCTGCGCGTATTCACTCTTGCGGAATCTTTGGGCGGCGTAGAATCGCTCGCAAATCACCCGACTTTGATGACGCACGCTTCCATACCCGAAGACAAACGTGCAGAACTCGGCATTACCGACGATTTGGTGCGTTTAAGTGTAGGAATCGAAGATGCAGACGACCTTATCGCTGACCTTGAGGCAGCATTTAAAAATTAAAAAAAATAAAAGCGGACATTAATTTGTCCGCTTTTTTAAACTTTTCTGCAATGACAGATTTCCAAAAATATATTGAGCGTTACCTCAATCTCATTCCGTCCGGAAAGTGGCTTGAAGAAATGGTGAACAGCGGCGAGGAAACGCATCTCTTTTTCAGTCAGCTTATGCCCGAACAGGCTAATTTCGCGTACGCACCCGGAAAATGGACTTTAAAAGAAGTGTTGCAACACCTCATCGATGCCGAAAAAATCTTCGCATACCGCGCCTTGCGTTTTTCCAGGCAAGATAAAACCGTTCTGCCCGGCTGGGATGAAGAAGCGTACGGCAAAACCTATGATTTGTCCGAACGGCCTGTTGCCAGCATCGCAGAAGAATACATGGCTGTACGGAAATCTTCACTGCTGTTTTTTCAGTTTCTGAATGCTGAACAACGCGCACAAACCGGTATCGCAAACGGCAACGAAATTTCCGTCGAAACTTTAGGCAAACTGATTGTCGGGCACAACATCCATCACATGAACGTGGTGAAAGAACGTTATTTACCACATTTCGAAAACCTATGAACTGTCCGTGCTGCTCTGGCGAACTTTATCTAAACTGCTGCCAACCTTATCACAACCGTGAAAAACACGCGCCTACCGCGGAAGCGCTGATGCGATCGCGGTTTTCAGCGTTTGCGGTACCGAATGGTGAATATTTAATGGAAACCACGCTGCCCAAGAAAAGGAAATTCCACAATACCGATGATCTTCAGGAATGGGGCGAAATAAACACGTGGACAAAACTGGAGATTGTGCAGAAACCCAGCGAAGACCAGGTGGAATTCCAAGCTTTTTATACTGATGAAGACGGACAACCGCAATTTCACCATGAACTTTCCCTGTTCCGAAAGCTCGGCGGGCGGTGGTATTATGTTTCGGGTAAATTTTTAGACTGAATCCTCATTTCTCTGGGCTTTCTTTTTCTGGCGCAGCACATAGAGATAAAGACTTTCAACCTTGGTTCTTGCCCAGTCTGTTTTGCGGAGAAACTTTAAAGACGAATTAACGCTCGGATTATCGGTGAAACATCGGATATTAATTTGTTCACCGAGCTGTGCGAAGCCTCCGTAATATTCCAGAAGCTCTTCCAAAATTGCGTCAAGGCGTTTTCCGTGCAAGGGATCTTTCGATTTTTCTTCCATTTGGTAAATTTAGCCAATAGTTTTAAGAACAATAAAAACGCTCTTCGGACAATTGTTTTAATTTTGCCAAAAAGCAGCGATACTATTATGCAAAACCTCATCGATACATTAAAATCCGGCGGCACCATTCTTTACCCAACCGATACTATTTGGGGAATTGGCTGTGATGCGACTAACGTGGAAGCCATTCAGAAAATATTTGAAATCAAAAAACGCGAGCCTTCAAAATCGATGATTATTTTAGTGGAATCGGTGAAAAGACTGCAGGATTTGGTGGAAGTGCCTGAAATGGCCTGGGAAATCATGGATCTCTCCGAAAAACCGGTGACAATCATTTACGACAACCCGCAAGGTTTGCCGCAGGAACTGTTGGCAGAAGACGGTAGCATCGGCATCAGGTTGATTAAAGATGATTATCTGAAAAAACTGATCGGGAAACTGAATAAACCGTTGGTATCCACTTCAGCAAATCTCAGCGGACAAAAGTCGCCAATGAAGTTCGCGGATATTTCGCGCGAAATCCTTAGTTCGGTAGATGCCGTGGCCGAAGAAAACCATGACAAAATCTCAGAATATTCCGGTTCATCCGTCATCCGCATGTGGATGGATGGCCGCGTGAAAGTGCTGAGAGAGTAATTTTTTATTTTTTATACAGTTTCTCGTACAGCGAGATCCACTGTTGCGGCGACACTTTTTGCACAAGTTCGCCAATAAGTTCATACGGGATATCGTCCACTTTTTTAAAGCGGATGCATGATTTTCCCATATCGAGTTTTCTGCTCGAATGTTTTGGGAATTCGCTCACAAACCAATCCAGAAGCTCCGGATCAGCGTAAATCCCCATGTGGTAGAGCGCTATGAAGTTCTTTTGTGAAGCCAAATTCAAAAAAGGCAGCGGCGAGCCCGGCGTGCAGTGATAACCGTCGGGATACGTCTCCAAAGGCACCTGCCATGCGATCATCCCGGAACTCTTGCCCTGCTCAAATCCTGAAGGAAGATTTTCTGAAATGGTCTCAATAAGCTTTTTGAAAGCTTCTTTCCTTTCTTCGGGAACATTCACAAGATATTCTTCGATGTCTGATGATGTATTTTTCATGATTAATTTTTTATTAAAAGTACAAAACAAAAAAATCCGGAAGCATTTTCCGGATTTTCTGTTTACTATTTTTTGAGGTGGGCGTCAAAATAATCAGTGACCTTTTGCATCAGATGCACGCGGTCTTTGCCCATCACATTGTGCTCATGACCCGGATAAACGAAGTAATCGAGCTGCACACCGTTGTCTACGGCCGCTTTAAGAAACTTCACCGAATGTTGCCAAACAACCACATCATCCTGCGCACCGTGAATCATCAAAAGCTTGCCTTTCAGATTCTGTACTTTATCCAAAAGGTTTGCTTTCGCGTAGCCTTCCGGATTGTTCTGAGGTGAATCCATATATCGCTCTGTGTACATTATTTCATACATATTCCAATCGATCACCGGGCCTCCTGCAACCCCTGCTTTGAAAACTTCGGGGTGTTTCAGCATGAAACTGGTCGTCATAAAACCTCCGTAGCTCCAGCCATGAATGCCCATATTATCGGTGTCAGCGTAAGGTAAAGATTTAAGATATTCTACACCTTTCAGCTGGTCATTCATCTCAGTTTCACCCATATTTCTGAAAACCGCCTGCTCGAACTTCATCCCACGGTTCGAAGATCCGCGGCCATCCATCGTGAAAACAATGTAGCCGTTCTGCGCCATGTATTCGTACCAAAGGTTGCCCGACGCCGGAAAACTGTTGGTGATCAACTGCAGGTGCGGACCGTTGTACAAATACACAATCACAGGATATTTCCTCGTAGCGTCAAAATCCGTTGGCAGGATAATCTTGCCGTAAAGCGGAGTTCCA
This sequence comes from Kaistella pullorum, assembly GCF_014837035.1. GTDB lineage: Bacteria > Bacteroidota > Bacteroidia > Flavobacteriales > Weeksellaceae > Kaistella > Kaistella rhinocerotis. The sequence goes on from NZ_JACSPS010000003.1 coordinate 119,421, forward strand.
TCGTCGGCTTTGAGGTTTACATTTTTAATCTCAGGTCTGTTGTAGTTCTTTAAAGGATTTTCTGACGTAAGAATGTTTTTAGACTGTCCGTTGGCCGTGTTGATAAGGTTTACACTGCGTGGTGTGGTTGCATTGCTGTAAATATCGTACAGCTGGGAACCGTCTTTGCTCAGAATTCCGGTGTGCATGCCGGGTGCAGACGTGAGTTTCTGCGTACGGAAACTGTTCCAGTTAATCTTATACAGATGTCTTTCGAGCGGACTTTCCTGTGTGGAAGTGTAAAAAATTTCCTTTTTCTTTTCATTGAAACCCAAAACATCGGTCACAAGCCAATCACCTTTGGTAATCTGCGCTACAAGACCTTTTTCTAAATGGTAGTGGAACAGATGGTTGTAACCTGTGCGTTGGCTTTGCCAAATGAAATCAGTATTCGAATTCGGGAAAAATAAAAGCGGATTCTGCGGCTCCACATATTTGTCAGATTGTTCTTCGAACAAAGTTTTAATAAATGAACCTGTAACTGCGTCGTACTGATTCATTTTTAAATGATTCTGGTCGCGGTTCAGCACACCTACGAAAATATATTTCGAATCGGGGCTCCACGTCACGGCTGTAAGATACTGTTCTTTGTCACCTTCAGTTTTAAGGAAAGTGGTCTTCTGGGAATTTATATCATAAACACCCAAAGTCACCTGATGAGAAGTACCACCGGCCATCGGATATTTGATGTTGGTGTTCTTTGCGGGCGTTACAGACCAGTCGATTACCGGATAATCTGTAACCATCGTTTCATCCATTCTGTAGAATGCGATCTTCGCGGCATCGGGAGCGGCAAAAATTCCGCCACGGATCCCGAACTCACTGCGGTGAACGGCTTGGCCATTCACAATATGTTCGTTTTCATCAGTTGTAATTGCGATGTTTTTACCGTTTCTGTTCAGGTAAAGATTATTTTTTACGGTATAAACAATCGATTTGTTGTCGGCTAAAATTTCTGCATTGGCAGCGCCTTCATTTAAACTGGTCCACTCCGTGGTTTTCCAGTCATTGCCCGATTTTGTGATGCGGTAGTACTTACCATCCTGCACGAAATATCCTTTTGAGCGGTCGGTAAACTTTACCGGTGGCAACGCTTTTAATCTCTGTTCGGCGGCAAGATTCTTATTGATCTGATACAGAGAAACAAGCGTGTCCTGCTTCATTCCCTGCATTTCCGTTACCAGATAGCCATTGCGCGTACCGTAGATGTACGCCTTCGCATCAGGTGTCCACGAAAATTGCGGAATCGATTTTATCGCGAGATTACTGCGCAAACCGTTCACCGATTCGGCCATTGTATATTTTTGGTTTTGAGCAAACACTAAGCTCCCTAAACCAAGAACTAAAAAAGGTAGTTTTGAGAATTTCATTAAAATAATTTAAGGCCTTAAAAATACGAATTTTAAAGGCAAATGTTAAGAAAAAGTTAATCAATGATTCCCTAAATGCATTCTAAATCCCTCATTAATGCAGCCTTAAGCTTTAAGTTCTCGGTTTGGTTTAGTTTGGCATTTGATAGATATCCGTAAACGGATCCACTGAAGTCCGCGTCGTATTCCATTGGTACTTATGCGTCCAGTATGCAACTTTCATCGAAAGAATTCCAAGCCCGGCACCGAAAAGTACATCGGAAATATAGTGTTTGTCATTGGCCATCCGCATCACGCCGACGCCTGTTGCAAGTCCGTACGAAACATACGGAACCCAGCGGTGGTTTTCGCCATATTCAATCGAAAGCATCGTCGCGCCCGCGAAGGCATTGGCAGTGTGACCGGACGGAAATGAATAGGCAGTGCCGTCTGGCCGTGGTTTTTTAAGAGTTTTCTTTAAAACGTAAACCAGCCCCAGGTTCAGCGCCTGACCTTTGATTAAAACTGCGGTTCTGTTCTGCCAGTCGGTTTTCGCCGTCATGCCGGCAAGTCCGAAACCGTAAACCGCAAACATGGGCGCGAACTGGGCGTAATCATCAAGATGATTTCCAAACCCAAGAAGATCGGAGCCTTTGTCGTTTTCATTTGGTGAAATTTTACCACGTTCGGCATCAAATAAAATTCCGGCAGTCATCAGAACCGCCGGAACATAGATTTTTTTGGGTTTAAAACTTAAACGCTCATTAGAAAAAACCAGAGAATCGGCTTTCTGCGCAAAACCGCTGAGGCAAATGCAGAGAAAATACAGGAAAAACCAGTTTCTGATCATCTGGCCAAGTTAACTGTTTTCCCGATATGAACCGTTTTCGTTCCCGAAGTTTATTTGAAACTGATCTTTCCGCCAATTACATTCCGCACTTTGCGGTCTTCTGGATCACCATAGATATCGATGATTCCACCCGCACGCGTGGTGGCATTAACGGATCCGGTGGCTGTAACGGTGGCCATTCCTCCTGCATTTGCAGTGACGGTTGTGTTCTCAGATTCTACGGTTTCACCGAAATATTTACCACCTGAATTTACTACAACATCCTGATTATCCGCTATGCCTGTAAGTTTAATTTCGCCCGCGGAATTGGTTTTGATATTGAGTTTAGATGTCTTCACCGGAAACTCAATCATTGAACCTTCGTTGGCAACAAGCGTCAGCATTCGCGACTGCAACTCGTTTTCTGCCGAAACCGCAGAACCCTGACTGGCCTGAATATCGTTCAGGTTTTCGTAATAAACTTTTACCACGGTATTGCTTCCCTGCAGGATTTTAGCCGGCGCCATCCGGATTTTAAGCTCACCGTTTTTGTTCACGGTTTCCACATCCGCATTATCATTTTCGAGCTCTACCCTGCTGTTATCAGACTGGATGAGTGTTACTTTAATTTTGTCGTACACCTTAAGTGACGAAAATTCGCCTACATTTCGGGCAGTCTGTGCCCACGCAAACTGCGCGGCTACTAACAGAAAACTTCCTAATACTTTCTTCATTATAATTGATTTTAACTCCTGTATAAACGGTTTCAGGATCGTTTTATTTTTATTTAAATATTTTTAAAATCATCGAAACCAAATCCTGCAAAACGCGTTGAGACACGAATGCAGCAAAATCATTCCGTTCCATATGCGGCAGAAACAGGCTGTTGGTCTGCACCGAATCTTTAATGCGAATGGTATAAAATACGGTTCCGACTGTATTATTGAATTCATCCGTTCGCGGCCCCGAAACGCCAGTTGTAGAAAGCGAAATATCGGTCTTGAACAGCTGTTGGCAACCGACACTCATCTCTTCGGCCACTTCGGCAGAAACTACTGTTTTTTGCCGGATGGTTTTTTCAGATACATTTAAAAGCGCAATTTTTTGGTTGAAATCATAAGGAATAATTCCGCCCGTAAAATACGCTGAACTTCCGGAAACCGACGTTATCAGCCGCGCAAGTTCGCCTCCGGTGCAGCTTTCCGCCACTGAAAGCGTGAGTTTATTTTTAAGTAAAAGCTCTTTCAGAATTTCCTGAATGTCATTTCCATCCCACGCAATTACTTTGTCGCCGATTAAAGGCCTGAGTTTTTCAACTTCATTATCAAGCTGAATTTTTAGGTCTCCCGCATCACTGCCCACCGCGGTAAGACGCAGTTTAATGCGGTTCCCGACAGGAAGATAGGACAGCGAAATATTTGGAGGTAAGTCCAATTCCCACTGCTCGATGGTAAGCGCGAGCAAGCTCTCAGGAAAATCGACTACAGAAATAATTCGCGCGATGATGTGACTTAAAGCATACTTCTGCTGCAGAAACGGAATAATTTTATCCTTAACCAGCGGTTTCACTTCGTAAGGAACGCCCGGAAGACAAACCGCGGTTTTTCCGTTCTGCTGAATCATCTGGCACGGCGCAGTACCGTTTTCATTCTGGAAAACATGCGCTTTCGAAAGCACAACCGCCTGATCTTTGTTGATCTCCAGCAGATGTTCGCGCTTTCTTTTGATCATCAGATTTTTAAGGTGCAGAAATGTCGCGTCATCAGTTTTAAGTTCATCGCCAAAATATTCAGCGAAAGCTTTCTTGGTTCTGTCGTCTTTTGTTGGTCCGAGACCGCCGGTGGTGATGATCAGATCAGCAATTTCAAAACCTTCAGCCAGAGATTTCTTGATTGTCTGTACCTCATCTGCCACTGTAAGAATTTTAAGCACCGGAATCCCAATACTTTTAAGCTGCTGCGCAATGAAGTTGGAATTGGTATCCACGGTATTCCCCGACAGAATTTCGTCGCCAATGGTGATGAGTACTGCTTTCATTAAAAATTTTAAGACTATAAAAGTAATGATTTTAAAGCCTAATGAAAAGTGACACGCAAAATCTCCTGTGTTTGAAAAAACAAAACCGGCCTAAGACCGCTTTCTGCTATTTGTTGTGTTCAACCCAAATGAGTCTTCCGGTATCGTAGCCGGCGCGTTTTGCAGTATTAAGGAAGCGCCGTTTTATGTCCTCGGGAACTGTAGTTTCACGTGACAGGATCCACAAATTATCGAGGCTGCTGCCGGCAACAAGCGCATATCTGTAATTTTCATCGAGATCTATCACATTGTATCCGGACCAGATAGGTTTGAAAAAAGAAACCTTCAGCCTCGCCGTATTTGGATCCTCCACAAAGCGGGCTTCGCCGATGCTCTCTTTCCATTTGTTTTTTACATAATCGAACCCCTTGTTATCAACCTTGATATGGCCGTTATCTTTTTTCGAATATTCGGCGGTTACGTTGTTCAGGTTTTTCTCAAATTTAAAATCGATGCGGGCAATTTCGTACCATTTTCCAAGATATCTGTCCGCCTCAAAATCTTTCACGGCAGTCGCTCCCTCAGGAATCCGAACTGAGCACGAATTAAAGATCAACAATCCTAAAATTCCTGCTGAAACGGGCAGTACAACGTTTTTTAATAGTTTCATAAAAATATTTTTGCACCTAATAATCAAATATGATGCCCTCTGAAAACGCGATTTTCTTGAAACCTTTATCCAAAGACTTTAGATCAAGACCGGTAAACTTGCTAAAGGCGGGCAAAACGAGCTGTTCGTCAGAGAGCGCATAGCACGGAAGCTTCACCGCCTGCCGCGCGCGGCCCTGAAACACTACGCCGGGATGAATGTGCCCCGAAATCGTAAAACTGCCGGCCGACTGCGGCTCGTGCACGAATGTGAACGGTGAAATTTCAAGTAAATTTTCTACTACATCAATGCAGTGATCATCGTAGAATTTTTTCTGAATTCGGTCGTGATTACCTTTTACCAAAGTGATTTTGAGATCCGGAAAACGTTCGCGCCATTCACAGAAAATATCAAGGTCACTGTTGTGGCCTGCGTGGAAGAGATCACCCACGATCAGGATGTGCGCTGCGTTGAATTCACGGACTAACTGTTCTAAAACTTTCAAGTCATCGTACAGAATCTGGGATGAAACCGCGATTCCACTTTTACGGAAATGCGCAGATTTACCTACATGCAAATCACTGATTATCAAAGTTTTTTCACGCGTCCAAAAAACAGCTTTTCGGTTGGTGAAAAGCAAAGTCTCACCTTTTATTTTTTTTTCTAAACTCTTAATCATGTTACAAATGCAAATTCGCCGGCTAGCTGTCTATCATCTTTCTCATGGCTTCTTTTTGAAGTCTCATGATGCGGGAATCCAGGTCTTCACTCGTAAGACTCTGCCGCAGGCTGTCAACTTTTATAGGGAAACTGAGCGGTGTAAATGCGTTTGCAAATTTGAGGATAATTTTGGACTTTTCAATTCGTTGGAAAGCCTTCATCAGCCGGAACTCATCGATCTGCTGATTGAAAACTTCGGCATAAGCCTGCTTGAACAGTAGGTTTTCAGGATTGTAGTCTTCGAAAACATTAAAAATAAGCCCAGAACTTGCCTGCAGGCTTTTGTTGTTTTTCTGAACACCCGGATAATTTTGCACCACCATACCGGATATCACCGCGATATCGCGGAATTTTCTGCGCGCCATTTCGGTTGCATTCACGCTGCTAAGGACGTCCTGAATTAAATTTTCCCTGCTTAAAATCTGCTTTAAAACTTCCTCATCAATCGGGATTTCCTGCGAACTTAAAAGCTCAAAACCATAATCGTTCATTGCCATTGAGAATGAGATCGGTGTTATTTTTGAAATCCTGAAGGCGATAAGTGCTGCCATCACTTCGTGGATTAAGCGTCCCTCAAACGGATACATAAACAAATGATGCCCATCGCGCGTTTCAATCATTTCCACTAAAAATTCATCATCTTTCGGGATATGAGAATTGCGTTGCTGGCTCACCAAAAGCGGATGCAGAAACTTCAGTTCCTTCTCCGAGGATTTTGCCTGAAGTGAATCTGAGAGCTTCAGTCTTAAAAAATGACTTAAATGCGAGGTGAGCGGAAGTCGGCCGCCGAGATAGCTCGGGATCATCGCTTTTCCCTTTGAGTTTCGGACAAAAACGGTCATTTCTTTGATGTGCGAGATCTCCAGCACACGGCCGGCAAGGATGAAGCGGTCTTCTTTTTTGAGTCTTGTAATAAAGTATTCTTCGATCATCCCGATATATCCGCCGCCTAAAAATTTCACTTTCAGCATTGCATCGCTTACGATGACGCCTATGTTCATGCGGTGCAGCATCGCGATCCGACGGCTCGTGACCTTATACAAACCATTTTCGATGACGACCTTGTGATACTCTTCATAATTTTTCAGCGCACCGCCGCCGACAGTAATAAACTGCAGAAGATTCTGCCATTCTGCGTCTGTGATTTCGGAAAAAGCATGTGTGGATTTTATCCGCGGGTACAGCGATTTTTCATCGAATCCGTCACCTACTGCCAGCGTCATAAGAAACTGGACAAGAACATCAAACGACATCACGACCGGCGTGCGCGGTTCTATCACTTTCTGTTTTACGGCTTCCTTTAAAGCTGAAACCTCGATCAGTTCTAGTGAATGCGTCGGTACAAAATATATTTTTGATGTTTCAAACGGTGAATGTCCGCTTCTACCCGCGCGCTGCAGGAAGCGCGCGACGCCTTTACTCGAGCCTACCTGAATGACCGTATCTACCGGCTTGAAATCAACACCGAGATCAAGCGATGATGTTGAAATGACGGCTTTTAGATAGCCGGAACTCAGGTTTTCTTCAATCCAGATGCGAAGTTCGCGGTCAATGGAACTGTGATGTATCGCGATTTGACCGGCAAAGTCCGGATATTCGCGAAGCAGAAGCTGATACCACATTTCCGCTTGGCTCCGTGTATTGGTGAAAAGTATCGTGGTCTGACTTTTTAAGATGACCGGAACCACTTTATCGACCAGTTTTGCACCAAGGTGGCCAGCCCAGGGCAGAACTTCAACCTCATCAGGAAAGATCGGGATGATGTCTATTTTCTTGTTTTCTTTCGCAACAACTTTGGTTTTCTTAAGATCATACGGAATCAGAACCTCCATCGCTTCATCGAGGTTTCCAATAGTTGCCGTGATTCCCCAAATTTTAACTGTTTTCCGATAGCTCAGGATCTGTGAAAGCGCTAATTCTACCAGAACACCTCTTTTGGAACCGATAAGTTCATGCCATTCATCGATGGCAACACATTTCAGATTTTTAAAGAAACGCTGGTTGTTTTTTTGGGCCAATAACAACTGAAGACTTTCCGGCGTAATGATGAGGATCTCCGGCATTTTTTTAGTCTGCGATGCGCGTTCGGCCTGTGGTGTATCACCGTTACGGACCGAAACTTTCCAGTCAAGACCAATTTCATCGATCGCTTCGGTCATGGCTTTGGCAATATCTTTTGCGAGCGCCCTCAGCGGCGTGATCCAAAGGAGATGTAAGGTACCATTATAGCGATCCGGATTGTTTAAAAAATCGGTAATGACGGCAAGAAAAACCGAATACGTCTTACCAAAACCCGTCGGCGCAACCACCATTCCGCTGTAACCGCGGCCAAATTTCTCCCACGTCTCACGCTGAAAAGTAAACGGCTCGAAACCTTTTGCTCCGAGCCAGCGATGCACAATGCCGTAACCTTCCGACTCCAAAAATTTTTTCGCCATTATCTGATCAGTTTTTTCACTTCTTCGATATCATCGATATCGTCTACTTTCTTATCGCGGCGCCAACGCAGGATTCGTGGAAAACGCAGTGCGACGCCACTTTTATGCCGGTTGCTCAAGCCAATTCCTTCAAATGCGATTTCAAATACAAGCTCGGGTTTAACGGTTCGAACAGGTCCGAATTTCTCCAGCGAGTTTTTAGTCACAAACCGGCTGACTTCCATAATTTCCTTATCCGTAAGTCCGGAATAGGCTTTCGCTACGGTCACGAGTTGGTCTTCTTTTTTTACCGCAAATGTGTAATCTGTATAGTAACCACTGCGGCGGCCACTACCTTTCTGCGCATAAATAAGCACCGCGTCTATCGTAAGCGGATCTACTTTCCATTTCCACCAATCGCCTTTCTTGCGACCTGAATGATAAAGCGAATCGCGGTGTTTGAGCATAAGACCTTCACTGTTGTTTGATCTTGAGTTTTCGCGGACATCGATCAATTCATCCCATTCTTTGAACTGTACGATTTTAGAGATGGAAATATTTTCAGGTGAATTTTTTTCGATCAGTTCTTCCAGTACTTTGCGCCGGTGCGAAAGCGGTTTGCCGCGCAGATCTTCGTCATTTAGCTCCAGAATATCATACGTAAATACCTGTACGGGAATTTCGCGCAGCATTTTTGAGGTGATGGTTTTGCGGTTCAGGCGTTTCTGAAGTTCATTAAAATTTAAAACTGTACCATCCACCACAGCGAGAATTTCACCGTCGATCACGAAATTTCCAACCATTTTTTCGAGTTCGGCAGCAATTTCCGGAAATTGCGGTGTCACGAGTTCTTCACCGCGCGACCAAATGAAAACTTCCCCGTTACGGTGGATCAGCTGTCCACGAATGCCGTCCCATTTATACTCGGCTTGCCAGTCGGCAGGCTCACCGAGTTCATTCGTTTCTTTTTCAAGCGGATAGGCAAGACAAAACGGATAAGGTTTGGAATTATCCGGATTGATGTTGACACCCGAAATCAATTCTTCAAAATTAGCTTCACTTATTTCCCATTTGCCCATGATGCTGTGCATCAGTTGACTGGAGTCTATCTCAGAATATTTGGAAAGCGCTGTGATCAGCAGTTTTTTCGAAACGCCGATGCGGAAACTGCCACCAATCAGTTTATTAAATATAAATCTCTCGGTATAATCGAGGCCGTTCCAGGATTCGGTGACGTATTCTTTCTTTTCAGCTTCAGATTTTGTTCCGAGTTCGGCTAGCTCGCTCATCCATTGAGAAAGTGATTTTTCAATGTTGTTCTGTGGTGGCGGAAGGATCAGCGAAATCGTTTCTCCGAGGTCACCTACTGACGAATAGCTTTCAAGAAAAAGCCACTCTGGCAGCTGAATGATCTCGAGTGCCCATTGTCTCAGAAAATTAGTATTCACCGGACGTTTCGGTCTTTTTCCGGTGAAAAGTGCGAGAAACCACAGTTTGTCATTTTCGGGCGCGGTACGCAGATATTGTACCATCGCATCCACTTTTGCGTTGGTTTTATTGGTACTTTCAAGCGATGAAATAAGTTCTGCGAAATGTTTCATGCCTTAACTTTCTTCGGGGGTTTTAGGTGCTTCGAGCATATTTTTTTCTTCCTCCTCTTCATCGCCATAATGTGTTTTCACTTCGTAAGCTTCGATACCCAATTCATTTAAATATTTAGAAAAAACGGCAGTTTGGCCGTGCGTAACGTGCACTTTTTCAGCACCTGTTGCTTTTACGGTATCTAAAAGTCCGGTCCAGTCTGCATGATCTGAAATTGCAAAGCCTGCATCGGCAGAGCGCCAGCGACGTGAACCGCGAACCTGCATCCAGCCGGAACATAAACCTGTAGCGCGGTTGGGGATTTTACGGATCATATTTGAATCTAAGAGTGCCGGCGGAACGATCACGATTTCGTTGTTTATTTTTTTTAAATCTTCATTAAAATAGACCGGTTTATATTCCGGTAGTTGGATACCACTGGATTCTATGGCTTCATTAATTTTTGCAACGGAATTGTGAACAAAAATTTTACCGCACCCTTCCACCGCTTTCATGATCCGCTGTGCCTTACCAAGTGAATAGCCGATGAAAACTGATGTTTTGCCCTGTTCTTTGTTCATCAGGTGCCAGTTTTTCATTTGCTCCGCGTATTGCTCCGGCTCCAGCCAGTTGTAAATGGGCAGTCCGAAGGTGCTTTCTGTAACAAATTCGTTGCAGCGAACGATTTCAAATGGCGTTGACAGGCCATCATCCTGCACTTTATAATCTCCGGAAAACACGCTGACATAACCTTTGTATTCCAACCTTATCTGAGCTGAACCTACGATATGCCCGGCCGGATGAAATGAGAGTTTTACACCATTGATGCTAATCTGTTCACCGTAAGGCAAAGACTGAACTTCTATATCCGGCGAAATGCGGTGTTGCAAAATGGGTTTAGTGAAATCATGGCAAAGGTATTTTTTCATGCCCCATTTAGCATGATCACCATGTCCGTGGGAGATAACAGCCAAATCTACGGGCCGCCAGGGATCCAGATAAAATTTTCCGGGAATGCAGTAAATGCCTTTGTTGGTGAATTCGATGAGTTTCAAACGAGGTAAGTTTAGAAGGGATCAACAAATATTACGCCGATGAAGGTGGTTGACGGTTGATGGTTGATGGTGGTTAGTATTTGAATATGTAGAGCGATCATCCTAAATCTTAAAGTTTTGTAAAATTTCTTACCACTCTGAAAAAAAGCCATGGATGGTTTAATTCTTGTTTGCCGTCAGAACAACATTGTAAATGCAACGACAGAAGTTTCAGCCCGGATTGAAACGGCATCCCCGCCGCGGCGGGATACAGTGGAAAGCCGGTAAAGTCTCCGGAATGTTACATCAACCGTTGCTCCTAAACCAAACAAAAAAAATATTATTATGATCACACTGATTCCTGACGTTCCCGAAAATGTAGCGGCTTTCCGTGCCTCGGGTGAGATTACGAAAGATGATTTTGAAAGTGTTGTGATGCCACATGTGAAGGCTAAAGTGAACACTTTTGATGAACTGAATTACCTTCTTTTATTGGATACAGACCTCGATAAATTCACGGTGGGTGCATGGATGCAGGATGCTTTCCTGGGGTTGAAAAACCTGAGCAAATGGAACCGCGCCGCGATAGTGACCGATAAAACGGCCGTGCAGAAATTTACAGACGGTTTCAGCGCTGTGGTTCCGGGTGAATTCCGCGGATACGGAAAAGATGAACTGTCACAGGCCATCGCCTGGTGTGCGGGTGGAAATACAGATAATCATTAATCTTCTCTCTAAAAAAATACTATTATGTCAACAGAAAATCTAAACAATACGGAAGCCTTAAAAAAACTTAAAGAACTCTCTGAAAAAGCGCGGATCTGCATGTTCTGCACAGATCTTACCTCAATTCCGATCACGGTGCGGCCTATGAGTCTACAGGAAACAGACATGGACGGTAACCTTTGGTTTATCAGCAGCGACGCGAGTAACAAGAATTTCCAGATCGCTGAAGACAACCGTGTACAGCTACTTTTCATGAACAATAGCAACTCTGAATATCTGTCGGTTTTCGGGCAGGCTTTTATCTATAAGGACAGAGCCACGATCGAGGACAAATGGAGCAATCTCGCAAACGCATGGTTTGAGGAAGGCAAAGAAGATCCGAATGTTTCTATCATCCGTGTCGCGCCTCAGGACACCTATTACTGGGACACGAAAGCCGGAAAACTGGTTTCACTGATCAGTTTTGCGGCGGCCGCAGTTTCAGGCACCAAAACAGATAACAGCGATGGCGTGGAAGGAAAACTGAACGTTTAAACGCATATTAAAGCTCTGCTTAAAAAAATATCCGGCTGTAAAATGGCCGGATATTTTGTTTATTTGAATACGTCTGCTAAAAAGCTCTTCATCTCATTGAAAGACTGTTCGTCAGCCTGCCTGTCATATGCAATTGGCAGGTTAAATTTTTTACCCGTTTCGGTAGCGTCCGGATTTGTAAAGGCGTGAAGTGCGTTTGGATAATCTACAAATTTGTAAGTGATTTTAGCGCTGTCCATTTCTTTTTTGAATGCTTCAATCTCTTCCTTAGAAACCATCTTATCTGCAGCACCGTTCAGAACAAGGTATTTTGCTTTATTATTTTTAGCACGGATTCCGGTTTTCAGATTCCCGTGAAAACTTACGACTCCTTTGAAATCGCCTGAAAGCCTTGCCATATTCAGCGCCTGTGAGCCGCCGAAGCAATAGCCGATAATTGCCATTTTATTGTAATTCGCATTAGGCGTGATGATGATTTTATTCTTTACAGCATCGAACATGCGCCTTGCATCGATAGGGATATTATAAAAATGTGAAGACAGTTTCTGCGCTTCTTCCGGCGTTTCCACGACTTTGCCTTCACCGTAATAATCTACGGCGACCGCATAATAACCCAGTTTCGCAAGCTGCCTCACGCGGCCTTTCACGTAATCTGTAAGTCCCCACCATTCCGGCAGCACGAAGACAACAGGAAGTTCACCCTGCAAATCAGGATTGTACGCCGCGTACGATCGATGAGTTACGCCATTTATCCCGTAGGAAATTTCTTCAGTTTTAATTTTTCCGTCCGCAGTTTCCGCAGTTACGTTTTCGGTTGGCGCGTCTGAAGACTTTTGGTCTTTTCCTGTGCACGAAATCGCAGTAAGAAAAAGTGAGAAAGCTAATACGACTGGATATTTTTTCATCGGGTGGTGTTTAAACTCAATATTTTTAATGAATGTGTTTTTCTGCATGATAAGAACTTCTTACCAATGGCGAGCTTTCAACATGACGGAAACCGAGCGACTGCGCGAATAGCCTGTACTCCTCAAACTCTTCCGGATCCACAAAACGCTGCACCGCCAAATGTTTCTGCGTTGGCTGCAGATACTGCCCTATGGTGATCACATCTACATTCGCCTTGCGAATATCTTCGATGGTCTGAAATACCTCGCGTTTAGTCTCGCCCAAACCAAGCATAAGTCCGGTTTTCGTGCGGTTTTGGCCGGCTTCTTTCATGTAGCGCAAAACTTCGAGGCTGCGTTCGTACTTAGCCTGAATCCGAACTTCACGCGTAAGCCTTTTCACGGTTTCCATGTTATGTGAAATGACTTCAGGCGCTACTTCGATAAGCCTGTCGATGTGTTTTGTGATGCCCTGAAAATCGGGGATCAAGGTTTCCATCGTGGTTCCCGGCGATATTCTTCGCACTGCATTTACCGTTTCAGCCCACAAGATAGAGCCCATGTCCTTTAAATCATCACGGTCTACGGAAGTGAGAACCGCATGTTTGATTTTCATTAATTTAATGGAACGCGCCACTTTTTCGGGTTCGTCCCAGTTTACGGCGAGTGGTTTACCAGTTTTTACACCGCAAAATCCGCAGCTTCGCGTGCAGATATTTCCCAAAATCATGAAAGTGGCCGTGCCTTCGCCCCAGCATTCGCCCATATTCGGGCAACTACCGCTTTGGCAGATGGTGTTCAGTTTGTATTTATCCACCAAAGTGCGGAGTTCACGGTAATTTTTTCCGGTCGGAAGTTTTACGCGGATCCATTTTGGCTTTTGTATTAGGGTGCTTGTTGAGCTATCGTTCATTTTATCTAGAATAATTGACAAATTTAGGGAATTGCGGCGTATAAAGATCAGTCGGAAAAATCGTTGGATTTCAGCAGTTCGGCCAATACTTTTTTGGCCCGCATGATCCGTACTTTCGTGTTTGCTACCGTTAAATTAAGCTCGTCTGCGATTTCTTTAATACTTTTTTCCTCAAAAAAACGAAGTCTGATAATCTCCTGATAGTTGGTATCAAGACTTTCAATGGTGGTAAGAATTTGGCGCTGGTCTTCTTCGGAAATCAAAAGTTCTTCCGGTGAGCGCGCGTAATGATTCCTGAAACCTTCAAAATTCTCTGTGGTATCTTCATTTTCGCGGCTTTTCTTCCGCCAGTAGTCGATTACGGTATTTTGCGCGATGGTAAGAATCCAGGTTTTGAACTGAAAATTCGGGTCGTACAAATCGAGTTTTGCCAGCACTTTCGAAAAAACGGAAACCGTGATTTCATCTGCAATATTTTCGTCCTGCACTTTTTTCAGCACGAAACTGAAAACATCAACCCAAAAAAGATTGATGAGCTGAGTCTGTGATTTCTGATTTTTATTTTTAGCAAGAGCAATCAGCGCCAAAAGGTCTGTGGCATTCATATTTACAAAGTTAACCAATTAATTAAAGCTGATAAACCCGGCCTTACTTTAGGTCAAAACAATTGCAGTTCTGCCTAAAAAAGCCGTAGTTTGTGTAGCTAAATTTAAGAAAGATGAAATCAAAGAAAAAATATAAGAAACAGTTACTAAAAGCTTTACAGGAAATGGCTTCCACCGAATATGTACTGCTTGAAAGCATGACGAACCTGATGCTTCTAAAGGAAATGAAGGAACAGAACATTTCATTCAAAAAAGGCGATACTTTCTCCTTTGAAGACAATATTTTCGATTACAGCGAGGACAAAAACATCCGCCAGCTGGCGAAACTGCGCAGGAAGATGCTTAAAACCATCAATAAGATTGTCGATAAAGGAAACTTCCAGGACAAGGAAATAGAATTCTTAGCCTAAACTTCAGATATACTTAACCAAGGGGTTTTCCGTCAACTGAGAATTGCACGCGGTACAGCGAATGCCGGCGCTCACACTTGCCACCGAGCTGTTCTACCATTGCATCTATAATTAAGCGGCCTAAAGATTTATTCGGTGCTTTTTTGCCGAATATCCGGCCATTGTCCTGATATTCCACGTCCGCTATTCCATTTCGAATCTTTACCTGGAGCGAAATTTTAAGGATTTGATCTTCGGATGGAACGGCGTGTTTCAGGGAGTTGGTAAGCAATTCGTTGAGCAACAGACCATATGAAAGTGCCTGATCTACCGGAAGGTTAAACGGATCCATATCTGTTTCTACTATGAGCGGAAAGTTGCAGCCCGCTTTGTGTGGCTCAATGATTTTGCCGGAATATTCGCGGATTTCAATGGTTGAATTATCAAAGTTATTGATATTATAGGAAAACAGATGGTGCGCGAGTGAAATCGTTTTTACGCGCGTGTGAAGATGTTCGAACTTTCGTTTGTACTGTTCACTTTCGCATTCATCCCGCTCAAAATCTATTAAACTCAGGATGACCGAAAGATTATTTTTTACGCGGTGATTCAGTTCCCGCACCAGGAATTCCTTTTCCTGCACGTTCTTTTCCAAAGCGGCATTTTTATCCGAAATACTTTCATTCTGAATCCGGATGCGCTCCTTGCTTTTTGAGACAAGCTTGAAGAAATAAAGCAGGATAAGCATCGAAAAAACAAGCAGTAAAGTTCCTACAACCAGAAAGCTGTTCCATTTTCTCGTATTGCGGACGCTGCTTGTAAGCTTTTGCGCACGCAACTGATTGGTTTCATAGTGGTACATCAGGTCGCGTTCCTGCACCTTGGTGAGCCGCTGCGCTTCGTTTTCCCGGTCAGTCCACAGTGCAGCGACCTTGTAGCTTTGAAGCGATTCGCCGTACTTTTTCTGCTTCTCTTCTATGCGGCTTTTCAGACGGTATATTTCTGACATGGTATCAAAGGATTCCACTTTAGAACCCAGTGCAACAGCGGAGTCATTGTATTGCTTTGCGGTGGAAATCTCGCCGCTTTTCAGATAAAAATTGCTTAGCTTATTATACATATTCGCCACACCGTTGTGATGACGGTAAGATTTGTAAAGCCGCACCGCCTTCAGGAAATAAGGCAAAGCTGTATCGGGGTCGCTGTAGTTTTCAAAACCCAGGAACATGTTAAGTGCCGCACCGTTTTTTCGGTCGGTCACGCTTTCAGCATATTGTTCGGCCTGCATATCGAGCTTAAGCGCAAGTTTATCATCGCCAAAAGTCCGGAAGTACGAACTTTTCCTCATCAGAAAATACGTAAAAAAAGAAGTTTTGAGGTCAGAATTTTTTAGGAAGATTTCTTCAGCGTCCTGAAGTTCCCGGCGACAGTTGAGCTGATTCAGGCCCGTCTCGTAAACCAACGCGCGCTGCATACGGATACGTACCTCCTGCTCCGGTGTTAGGCGGGGACGGACTAAGATGGTTTGTGAAAGTGCAAATGACTCCTCATGAAGACCCAAAGCATTGAGACACTCCAGTTTAAGGACATCGAGCTCAGTTTGTTGCTCCATCGAAAGTTTAGCGCGATTTGAATTTATCAGGCGCAACGCTTCCCGGTGATTTGCGTAGAGCGCTTCAGTTTCGACGGTTTTCTTCAATTGCGAAAAATTGCTCTGTCCGGAAACCGAGAGGCAGAGCAACAATGTGATCGTGCAGATGAAGAATTTTCGCATTAAACAAAACTAATCATTCTTCGGATAAAATATTAAGAAATAAATCAAGCCGAAATGGCTGGAAATTTTTTGAACGTTATTTCTATGTAAGAACGACGAATATTTATTGCTTATACAGCCTGAGAATCTCAACAAGTTCAGGAATTGACTTTATTTTAAGCTTCTCAAACAGCCGGTTTTTGTACGTGCTGATCGTGGATGAATGGAGATTCAACTGATTGGAAATCTCTTTTAGCGGAAGACCTTCGGCCAATTTGTTGGCAATCTGCAATTCGCGGTCTGAGAGTACTTCAACAGGGGAAGTTTTTTTGGTACCACTTACAGATTCAAAAAACATCGCTTCCTTCACGGCTTCACTGGCATAACGGCCAGTGGTGAGCATGGATGTAAGAGCAGTTTCAATTACGCTGGAAGAACTTTGCTTGCTCAGGTAACCGCCGGCACCCATTTTCAGGTAACGCATGGCGTACAGATCTTCGTCCTGAGAAGAAAAAATGAGGATTTTAAGGTTGGGCTGACGGTTTTTAATATAATCTATCGCTTCCTGAACGGTGCCATTAGGCATATTTACGTCCATAATAGCCAGATCCAGTTCTTCTTTTGAGATTACTTTGTATAAAGATTTAAAATCTTCTACTTCAGTAATGATGGCGTCCGGTAACAGGCGTTTAACCGTCTGAATAAGACCCATACGCACAATACCATGATCATCTGCAACAATAATCCTAACGTTTGCTTTTAGCTCCTTCATTCTTTCAATTTAGGTAAAAAAAGGGAAACATTGGTTCCTGTACTTTCAGATGAAACGATTTTGATACTTCCCTGCATCAAGGATATGAAATTTTTAACGATTTTTAAACTTAATCCTACCCCTGTTTCACCGGCGGTTCCCTGAAATACCGGATTTTCATACGTGTAGATGTTCGATAAAAACTTTTCGTCCATGCCAGTTCCGGAATCCACTACCGAAATTACAACCTGATGATCTTCTGTAACTTCCTGTAAATAAATATCTTGGCCAGGCAAAGAGTATTTCACGGCGTTATTAACAATTTTGTCGAGAACATACTGAAGCAGTATCCGGTCTGTCTCAACAAAAGCCTTGGTATCACCTTTAAAATAAAAGTTAAGGTTTTTTTGTTTTAAATCCGCAACGTATTTTTCCTGCAGATCGTGAAAAAGATCCACCACCGGGATTTTCTCAGGTTTAATCTTGTAATCGCCGTACTGCGTTTTCAGCCACGCGGTACTGTCCTGCACGGTTTGCAGATTTTTCTGCGCATCGCTTTTCACCTGGGGCAACAGCCTGAAAAAATCCTGTTCAGATATTGTTTTTTGCTCGATGGCTTCTATCAGCCACACAAAATTTCCAAAAAGTGATTTGGAGTCGTGCGCCAGAATGGAGATCAGTCCGTTCTTAAAATTGATTTCGTTTTGTAGGCTTTCGATCTTGGATTGTAGGTCGTTTAGGT
This sequence comes from Kaistella pullorum, assembly GCF_014837035.1. Lineage (GTDB taxonomy): Bacteria > Bacteroidota > Bacteroidia > Flavobacteriales > Weeksellaceae > Kaistella > Kaistella rhinocerotis. The sequence continues at coordinate 137,352 of NZ_JACSPS010000003.1, forward strand.
CGTTCATAACAAAGTAGGAAACAAAAATACTTCAATGTTATTTAAAGCATAATTATGATTTGCCTTTATCCATTTCTTTGCCAAAATATTTTCTGATCATGTCTGAAAGTGTCTGTTTTAGTAAGGGCTTGGTTAGAAAATCTGACATTCCGGCCTGTAGGCACTTTTCTTTTTCACCCGGAAGACTTCCTGCGGTGAGCGCGATAATCGGGATCTCAATATCCTTTTCAATGGTTCTGATTTTCTTAGTGGCTTCAATTCCATTGAGGTTTGGCATTTGGATATCCATCAGAATAAGATCCGGACTTTCCTTCTGGTACTGCTCGATCGCTTCATTTCCATCTTTTGCATCGATGATTAAAGCGTGGGGCAGAATATCGCTTAAATAGGTTTTGGTCAGAAGAAGATTGATCGCATTATCTTCCGCGATCAGGATTTTTAATTCATTACTGCTTACTTCACTGGCGACATTTTTTATCTGCTCCGGTTTTTTCTTTTCAGAATTCTTTAATGTAGACAGAACCTGATACATCTGTTTCATCCGGATTGGCTTCACAAGCCTGTTTTCTATCTCCAGCTCGTCACATGCATCCTGCAGATTACCGTCGTCAGACGAACTGTACAGCACGATATACGGTGCTACATGGGACGGATCAGGCGTAATATCCTTCATTTTTCTGATGGTTTCAATTCCATCCATAACCGGCATGTGATAATCCATAATAATCACATCGAATTCGGACTTATCCATTATTAAAAGCAAGGCTTTCAGGCCGCTGTCGCATTCCACTACTTCGATGTTCTTCCGTTCGAGCATCCTCTTGAGGATTTTACGGTTATTATCATTATCGTCTACAATCAGCACACGCTTGATATCGGTTAAGCTCAGGTCATACTCTTCTTCTACGGTATCGAACTCAATATCAAAGAAAAAATCGCTGCCTTTCCCCTGCTCGCTTTCTAACTGCAGAACACTGCCGGCAAGTTCTAAGATCTGATTCGAAATCGTGAGGCCAAGCCCCGTTCCGCCATATTTTTTAGTAATACTGCCGTCTTCCTGTGAAAAGGCGCTGAAGATAACCGCTTGTTTTTCTTTGTTTATTCCAACACCGGTATCGCGCACTCCGAAGCGGAATTTCTTTTTTCCTTCGGCTAAATCAGCCAGTACTTTCACATATAATACAATCTCACCTTCCTCGGTAAATTTTAGCGCATTGCTCAGAAGGTTGACGAAAACCTGCTTTAGGCGCATTTCATCGGTCCAGACATATCTCGGAATGTTTTCGTCAATATCGATGAGCATTTCGAGCCGTTTTTTAGTGTTACTGTAGGCAACAATATTGAAGGCTTCTGAAACGAGTTCTTCTATTTCTACTTTATCGAGGTTGAGCTTAAGTTTTTGCTTTTCTAATTTTGAAAAATCCAAAATATCATTGATGATGCTGTACAACGACACGCCGGACTGGTTGATAATGTCGAGATACTGCCTCTGTGTATCGTCCAGATTGGTTTCCAGAAGGAGTTCTGTAAAGCCGATAATTCCATTTAAAGGCGTTCTGATCTCATGACTCATGTTGGCCACAAACTCAGATTTCAATTGATAGGCTTTTTCGGCTAATTCTTTTGCAGCAACAATTTCATCCTCCATTTTTTTTCTTTCGGTGATATCCACAGCATTGGCAATGACCTGTACCTTACCGTCTACATCTTCGTCTATCGCACTCATAAAGTGCCAAACCGCTTTTTCTCCGTTTTTTTTGCGTACCGTCATTTCACCAGAGGCATGGCCCGAAGTTTTGATCTGGGTCAGGTACGCTTTTACATTTTGATGTTTTTCCGGAATGACGAGATCGTAAAGGTTGAGGTGCTTCAATTCTTCTTTTACATAACCGGAAGCCTTAATACCGGCTTCATTTACATCCAGAATATATCCTTCGTCATCATGTATACTGATTATTCCCTGGTTTTTTTCGAAAGGATCACGGTATTTCTGTTCATTTCTTTCGAGTAATTTTTGTTTGGTGGTAAATTCTGTAACGTCCCTTCCGATGGTGTACACCAGGCCGGACTGCGGTTCAGGAGTACACGTCCATTCTATCCATCTCACCGCACCGGATTTTATGATGTATCTGTTGGTGAAATTGACTACAGAATTACCCTGTGCCAGTACTTCCATTGCCTGCGTGGTGCTTTGCCTGTCTTCCGGATGAACAAATTCGATAAAAACTCTGCTCATAAACTGATCGTCGCTCCATCCAAGCATTTTCGAAAAGGTAGGATTTAATTTTACGAATTTACCGTCCAAAGAAAAAACACCTAGTAAGTCATTTGAGGTTTCGAAAAGTGCATCATAACTGTTGAGCCGCTGTTCCTGTTCTTTATAAAAAAACCATTTTGAAGCCTGCCTCACAACCTTTTCAATGATCTGCTGAACTTCGTCATCAAAGTCTTTCACCTGCTTGGCAAATAAATTCAGATGACCGATCATATGGCCATCAAGACCCGAAATGGGATAACTTCTACGGAATTTAAGATCCGAATTTTCAGGCAGATAAACAGAATCGTCATCATTCATTTCAAAATGAGGATTGACGGGATAAATTCTGGTAACAGACGCCTCGGTAGAAGCAAGAATATAAACCTGCTCTTCTATGGTAATACTCAAACTGCAATGCTCCATGTTTGTCATTTTAGCGGCCGAAAAAACCAAAAACTCAAAAACATCGGCATATTTTTTCTCGAACGTATGTAATTTATCAGTCGCGGATTGGTCCGGATTAGTAGAATTGAGGTTGTCCATAAGGAGAAGATATTGTTAGGAAGTGTACTTAAATTGCTGTAAAACTGTAGTAGACATTGACAGAGTAAGTGCTGCTTTCCTTCCCGACCAAAGTTTGAGCACCTGCGGGTGGAATGGTGTATCTAACATTGAGTTCGCGGTCCAATACCGGGGTTCCGTTCGTGAGTATTTTTTGCGGGGTTTTGGATAGGGGCACGTTTGCAGAACTTCCCTCCAGCCCAATCTGTAAAATATTGGAGTTAATGGCGGTCTGAACGCCGCCTTTTTTAAAGTAATTTTCGTCTGACTTTACGTAGAGTTCGAAACTCTCATTGTTGGACAATTTGATTTGTTTTTGAATCGTCTGCGACTGCCCATTGGCGTAATGGGCAGCGGTATTAAAGTTGAAATTTACATTTTGTCCGGAACTTGGGATGGTGATCTCAGACCGCGGGAGCACTTTCAACTGCACAGCCGTATTTTGAAGGCTGTTTATTGAATTATCTGTACTTCTTGCACTAAGGTTCAGTTCAAAAGTATAGGTTCCGGCCTCAAAAAATTGAGTTTTAAAATCTTCTGCAGAAACATAAAGTTCCGGCATGAAGCTGTTTCTGTTTCCCGGAATCACACCGAAACTGGCAGCGGAAAAATTCTGAAAAGTGGACGATAAGGCTTTCGTTGTAAGTGCCGATCCGTTACTGCCCAGTTTAATGCTGGCTATATTTCTGGTTCCCTGGGTTCCTTTGGAGGAAATGAACTGAATATGGTTCGCTGCAGCTTTCGCCCATACATTAAAATCAACCGTATGACCGATTTCGGCATTACCCAAATTACCCAAAACCCGCGTGCCGGTAATCCGGTAGTCATTCAGCGAGGAGATTTCAATATATTTTGTAGGAGTTGTCGTTAACCACCTGACGGATGCCGGTACAACTAAAACAGTTCTGAAATTACGCGGCGTAAAATCATAGTTCTGAGTGATATTCATGGAGTAATTGCCCGCCTGAAAAGCGTTCGCAGCAAACTGAGCTGCAGGAATCTTGAACGTGAAATTAATATTTCCGCGGTTAAATCCGCCGCCGAGTACCGATGAAGGCGGCTCAAACCATCTTACCGCCCCTGTGCTAAAGGACTGAAACCCCGGTAAATAACCCAAATATCCGGTAGATGGCATTTGCCCGCCCATACTTTCCAGCTGCCAAAGAAGAACAGTAGTGGGTAAGGTCAATGAGGAAGATGACTGAACAAAATTTGCACCTGACGTGGAGGTAAATGTAGGACTTACGGGACCTAATCCAAAAAAAGCATAATCCCAGTTCGTTCTGTTGGTGTACATTACCGTTGTGGGCAATGAAGTAAATTCAGACCTGTTAAAAATATTATCCTCAGGAATTGACAGGTATACATCCTGCGCTTTCACCGTCACTGAACCTACGCAAACGGCAAAAATCCCTGATAAAAAAAGCCTCATCGTTTTCACACTTCTAAATTTAAAACTTTTTCACCTTTATGGTGGTGTTTTTCTTCTTATATTCAAAAACTAAAACTTCTGAATATCCCTCTTTCGTTACCTGAACGGTTTGGCCTGGCTGTGTGTAGCTGTACTTGTCGTTTTCAATATAAATCGTGTATCTACCGTCTTTCAGGAAGAATTCAAACTCATTACTCTGATTAACAACAGCAGTATAAATTTTGCCGTCTTCGCCTCTTGCGTACACCACGATACCGGTCACATCTGTTTCCAAAACATCGTAAGCCTGCTTGATTTCAATTAATTTTCCACTCACTCTGATGTTTTTTACCATTCCTACTTTGCGGTTGATATTGCTGTTCACGGTAATTACAGGATCCATCATCAGCCGCGCGCCAGCACTTTCGCTCACTTTCAGCGTATACACGCCTTCGGGTACATTCTGGAAAACGACTTTCCCGTTTTTGTCGGTCATCGCAACGAAGCTGTCAAGTTTCACGATTTCATTTGCAAGCACTTTCTCGCCGGTTTCAAGCTGTCCGTTTGAGTTTTTGTCTTCAAATAACTGGAAGCTCACTTTGTGATTCCCAAGCGCGGTAGCTGCTGCAAAATATTTTTTAATGCCCACCCGGAATTGATAATAGCCGCTACTGGCAGCGTATGCTGCAGTAGTTTTATAACCTGAAATATTAAAATAACCCGTGGAAGACCAGGATGGTGAAATTTTATACTCAATATTTCCGGATATATTGCTGTTCAGGTTTTTATAAAGTTCAGAATAGGATGCTCCCGCCGATAATGACCCCGTCAGACTGTTGTTGGGAGTCTGGAAATTGTACGAAGCAAAAAGATTGTAATTGGCAAAATTTCGGTCAACATCGTAGTAAGAATTCAGATCAAAAACATTGTTGGCATTCCATTGGGCTGTGCCGTTCAGCGAGAAAGATTTATACCGGTAACTTAGGGTAGTCCTCAAACTGTTGAACCACTCTTCCTTATTATTTTCTTTTGAATAAGAATATTCAGCCATCAGGTTTAAGCCGTGCGCACCCAATGTTGTACCGATATTTGTTTCGAAACGGTATGAAAAAAGCTCGTGCGAGTTGTAAAAATTTGCAGTTTTCTGTCTTTCAACTTTTGGTGCAAAAAAGAAATTCCACTTATTCGCAGAAAACTGATAACCTGATGACAATGCTTCTGTACTGTTGAAATAGTAACGAAGATCCGCTGCACCCGCTTCGGCAGGCGCATTCTGAAAACTCAGGAATTCCGGAATCACTTCTGAATTCTGATACTGAATAAATGCCCGCTGCGTTGCCGAAAACTGATAGCCAATTCTTTGATTTGAAAAAAAAGACCCACGTTTGATGCCCGCATAACTTTTGGTTGAAAATGAATTCAATGACTGGAAATGCCATTTCCCGATTTTCCCATCGTAATTTGCAGCAAGTAAAACACCGGCATTTTCGTCAAGATTTGCAAGGCCTTTTTCGTGGCTAAAGCCAACTTCTGCGCTTATGGTGTGTTTCTCATTAATGATAATTGAGGATGTCGCGTTCGCAACCTGAGTGTCTACATTAAAACGCGGATCGTGATCATATAAATAAGACACTTTCCCGATGAAAGATTTACCGTTCCCAAAACCATATTTTGCACCGATAAGTTTGGAACCTTCAGCCTGCTGAAAATAAGTACCGAAAAGATTAAAATTATTTTCTAACGCAAGAATTTCAAATTGATTTTTTTCGCCGAACTGTCTCGAAACTTTCGCGCCTCTTCCGAAAACCGGATAATCGTAATCACTGCTGTTGATATTTCCAAGGCGCAAAGCTGTATTTCTTCCTTCCAGTTCAAGCCAGGTATCATAAATGTTGTAGCGCCCGTCTTCAAGATAATAATCTGCGCCGAGATTGAAGCGTGATGTTAAATTTTCGTTTACACGAAAGGTGGAGTTTCCTCTCAGCTGCGCAAAATTAAAACCAGAACTGTTTGCGTTATAGGCAAGTTCAGCAAAATTGCTTTCCGTCGTCGATTCATAGCCACGTGCAACCTGTCTGTTGTTCGATAAAATAACCAGATGAAGCGTGTTGCTACCCACAATTTCATTATTGAATACATCTGTGGCACTTGCGGTTATATTAAATTCGGGGAAAAGCGTATTCTGCTTTCTTACGAGAATTCTGATCTCTACGGACTGTTTTTCTAAACCGGCCAGCGTGAGGGTTTGCTGTCTGGGCATCATTTCCAAACCATCAGGAATCGACTGCAGATCAATTTTTACTGTTTTTTTATTGTAACCTTGATTTTCTACCCATAAGACAATTGAAGATTCAGGCGCGGAAGGATTAATAAAGTTCTCATAAGACGCCGTGTAAATCGCGATGTTATTGTTTTCCTCCCTTTTGACGAAAAAAGACGCACTTTCAGTTTTTGAAGCAGGTGAGCTGGTGTAAGAAACATTAAATTTAATCTCGTTAGATTTCAGTTTCATGAAATCAAGATTAGCGATCAGTTTTACAGGAAGTTTTTTGGATGCGCCTGCGCCCAGGGAAAATTCATCTTTAGAATAATAAAGTAACCCCGGATATTTCTCCTGAGGCGTGATATTCTGAATGGTAATCTCCGCAGAACCTTTGTTTTCAATTACCAGAAAATTGGTAAAAGTTGAACCTTTTTCTACCGCAACACTTTCATTTTCAAAATATACCGCGATATCCTTGCTCTCCTGCGCATAGGAAAACGAAAGTTGCAGAAAAACCACTGCCAAAAGCAGTAATGTTCTTCGCAGGATGGATATCGATATGCTATTTTGTGCTGCCAAACTGAATATTAAAATTTAAAGTTCTTTTCGCCTACGCGCAAATCATTGGAGCCGGCCATTTTTACGATAGCCACGCCGAGGAAGTTTCCTGAAATATTTTCAGGCAATGTAAACTGAACGACCTGATTGGTCTGCGGAAGCATGGAAACCGAAACTGCCGGCAGCTTAATCTCTTTTCCGCTGTCTGTATTCGTCAGTTCGAATTCTACGGTAGCATCGTTGATGGTATTGCCGTCATTATGGATGCTTATTGCCACTTTTCGCTCTGGTACTCCAGGATTAGAAACTTCGGCAATGTTGGTGATATCAAGACTTTTCACATTGTTTCCCGGCGGTGTGTAGAAAACGTGAAGACCCACCTCGAATAAAGTAATGATACCAATCCCGTTCTGAACGTTTGCCTTATCTGCCTGCTGCGGAAGTTGCGTAAAAAACAACATGCTGTTCGTAACGTCCGATTTTGATGCGTTAGTCGGAATTTGCATTGTAACTACAATCTCTTTTGTGCTTTTGGCCGGAACTGTTACCGTATTTTCCAGTGTAGAAAGCGACGCAGCGTTTGAGATTTTAGAAGTTCCGGCATCAGAATAAATTTTGTTTCCGTCGTCTTCCCTTACCCAGTCTTTATAATTAAGATTAAAAACATAATCTTTATCAGAACTGTTGTGAAGTGTTACAGTCTGCGTCACTTTCTCGCCCGGATTACCTGTGAAAAACAAGCGTGTAGGCGACATAGAAATACTTTGTGCCAGCAATGAGGAAGCTCCTGTGAGGATGAGAAAAATGAAAATGTGAAAAAACTTGCGCATAATGTGATTTTAAAAAAAAATAAAAGATTTCCGAAACTACTGAAAACGAAACTAACGAACCTTTTTAAACTGATAAAAATTCTGTAAAATGTGTTTCAGAGTTCGCTTTAATTGGCTTTTTCTGTTTTGCCGTCTCTTTTAACACTGCAAATTTACAGCGGACGCTGCATTTTGTGTGTAGTTCTTAAACGAAGTCTTTGTAGTAAAATAACTACACGTCCCGTTTAAAAGAAAACCCTCAACATTTTCAGATGCTGAGGGTTGGGTATATTAAGATGTGTTTTTATTAAAGAGCAGTAGCAGTGTATGTTACTGTTTGAGTATAAGTTCCGGCTGGTTTACCAAGGATTTTTGAAGAAGATGATTCACTTGCAGGAATTGTATAATCAAGGTTCAATGTAAGTGCGCTACCAAGCGGAGCATTTGTAACTAAATTCTGATCTTCCGCAGATAAAACAACGGGGCTTTTTGTACCGCCCATAGTTCCTGCATCTGCTGCAGCCTTGATCGTAAGTACATTCACAGGAATAAGATTCGTTCCGTTCGCAAAATTCAAACCACCGGCTTTTACCTTTACGTTAAAGTTTTTTGTGGATGTAACTTTCAGCGCGCTGAGCTGTGCTACAGACTTAGTTGAATTGTAATCTGCAGCAGAAGAATAGTTGAAACCGATTGTTCCACCACCAGCAATACTTCCTGCATCAATTGAGATTACGTCGTTAAGCGTAATGTTAACAGTTGTGGTAGCTGTGGTTTTTTCCTGAGCCTGAGCTGTAAAAGTTCCTAGTACAATTGCTCCGAAAGTTAATGCTGCGATTGTCAGTGAATTTTTCATAAAGATTTTTATTATTTATTAATTATTTTGTTGTCTTTTAACACTGCAAATTTACCACGGCACCAAAGGTTTCTCTGTAGTGCAAAATGGAAGTTGATGTAGTAAAAAAACTACAGTATTCACAGCGTACTTATTTAGAAAATAAAAACCCTCAGCATTCAATAATGCTGAGGGCGGGGTATATATATAAAAGATGTGTTTCTTAAAGAGCAGTAGCAGTGTATGTTACTGTCTGTGTATACGTTCCCGCTGGCTTACCCAGGATATCAGGTGAAGAAGATTTTGCTGCCGGGATGGTGTAATCAAGGTTTAATACCAAAGCACTTCCCAGTGGAGCATTTGTAACTAAATTTTGATCTTCCGCAGATAAAATAACGGTATTTTTCGTACCACCCATAGTTCCTGAAGCTGCCGCAGCTTTGATCGTCAGTACATTAACAGGAATAAGATTCGTACCGTTCACGAAATTCAAACCACCGGCTTTTACTTTTACGTTAAAGTTTTTTGTGGATGTTACTTTCAGCGCGCTTGCCTGCGCTACAGTCTGTGCAGAATTATAATCTGCGGCAGAAGCATAGTTGAAACCGATTGTTCCGCCACCTGCAGTACTTCCTGTATCGATTGAGATTACGTCATTAAGGGTGATGTTTACAGTTGTAGTAGCTGTGTTTTTTTCCTGCGCCTGAGCTGTGAAAGTTCCTAGTACAATTGCTCCGAAAGTTAATGCTGCGATTGTCAGTGAATTTTTCATAATGATTATTATTTGTATTATTTATTTATTTATTTATTTTGTTTCCTTTTAACACTGCAAATTTACAGCGGCCCCAAGAGCTTACTTGTAGTGCAAAATGGAACTTGATGTAGTAAAAAAACTACACGGACCGCTGAATAAAAAAAACCCTCAGCATCACTGTGCTGAGGGTTTAATTTTTTTTCGGCGTTATACTATAATGCAGTCGCGGTATAAGTTACTTTCTGGATGTATGTACCTTTGGGTTTTCCCAATAGTATCTGTGAAGCTTTTTCTGCGGAGATTGAGTAGTTGATATTTAAAGACTGCATTGATCCTAATGAAGCATTACTTACCAAAACCTGATCGATGGCGGATAGCGTAACTTCCTTCAGCGTTCCGGAAAGGTTGCCGCTGGGCGCTGCTTCTATCTTTAAAACATCTACAGGAATAAGGTTTGCGCCGCTGACGAAATTAGCGCCGTCGGATTTTACTTTAACGTCGAAATTTTTCGACGAAATGATTACCAAACTGTTTGGAACGGTCACATTTTTCGCAGAACTGTAATCACCGGGATTCGAATAACTAAAATCTACAGCTCCGCCTGATGCCACACTGCCTTCATCAATTGACAGAACGTCGGCCAAAACAATGTTTACAGTTGTGGTAGCCTGCTCAACACTTTGTGCCTGAACATGATGGACTCCAAAGAAGGCAGTCCCCAGAAACAGCGCAGCAATAACGGTTTGTCTATTCATAATCAGATTTTTTTGCAAGCTGTGCCGTTTTCTTTTTATATAATAATATTTTGAAGCTTGTAACTCAAAAATAATACTATTTTGGATATCACCAAATCATTTGTTTAAATTAATCTTTAGAAATCATAAGTGACAAATCCCTTGATTAATAATTGGTCCGTACCAGTGAACAGTGAAATCACGATATTCTGTTTAAAAATCATCACCCATAGGCACTAGCAAAAAACCATTAGAATCCACTATATTTGATTACATTTTACTTTATTTAAAAAAAAATTAAAAGTGAAGCAGAATTTCTGTAAATGATAAAACTTTATTCCTCAAAAATTACGTAGCGGAGACTGCAAGGTTTCTGCTCTTTTTTTTACACAGCGTGTTAAAGCATAGCCAGAAAAAAGCGTTGTCAGAAAATTCCGACAACGCTTAATTTATTTGAGATAATCAAAAGTGATGACCTACGCTTCACAACTCGAACAGGTCACAAAATTCACCATCATTTCTTTTGAAACGGACGAACTTCTTTGATAATATAAAGTCTTCACGCCTTTCTTCCAGGCTTCGATGTAAAGGTAATTCACATCTTTCACCGGCATTGTAGACGGAATCTGAAGATTCAGCGACTGTGCCTGATCGATATACTGCTGTCTCTGCGCGGCCTGAGAAATAATTTCCATTGGTGAAATCTCTCTGAAGGTTTTGAAAACTGCTTTTTCTTCGTCGGTAAGTTCTGCCAGATGCTGCACAGAACCGTGGTTCAACATAATCGTTCTCCACGTTTCCTCATTATCGATACCTTTTTCCTGAAGGAGTTTTGCCAAATATTTATTCTTGCGCATAAAGTTTCCTTTCGCCAGACCCGCTTTGTAATAATTCGAAGCAAAAGGTTCAATTCCCGGGGAAGTCTGCCCTAAAATGGCCGAACTGGAAGTAGTAGGTGCAATGGCCATCGTGGTCGTGTTGCGCATTCCGTAGCCTTTAAGCAACTCAGGTTCACCGTAGATGTTAGCGAGTTCCTGAGACGCGGCTAAAGACTGTTCTTTTATCTGTCTGAAAGCACGCGCGTTAAACTGTGTAGCTTCGAAACTTTCAAACGGAATCATATTTTTCTGAAGGTAGGAATGATATCCCAAAACGCCCAGACCAAGCGCACGGTGGCGCAGTGCAAAGTTTCTGGCACCCGTCAGATAGTAGTTTCCTTCCGTTTTTTCGATGAATTCTGAAAGTACCGCATCGAGGAAATAAATCGCGAGTTTCACGGCGTTGGTGTCTTTCCACTCGTCGTACAGTTCAAGGTTCATCGAAGACAGACAGCAGATAAACGACTCCTGCTCGGAAGAAGGCAGCATAATCTCAGAACAAAGGTTACTCGCGTTGATCGTCATACCCAGGTCTTTATAAACCTGCGGCTTGTTACGATTTACATTATCGGAAAACAGAATGTATGGCAAACCTTTCTGCTGGCGGCTTTCAAGTACGCGGGCCCAGATTTTACGTTTTTCAATATCGCCGTCAATCATATCCTGCATCCAGTAATCAGGCACGCAGATTCCTGTAAACAGGTTCTGTATCGGACTTCCAATATCCTTTATTGACAGAAATTCCTCAATATCGCCGTGATCAATATCCAGATACGCCGCGAAAGCTCCGCGGCGAACACCGCCCTGCGACACCACGTCCATCGCGGTATCGTAAAGTTTCATAAACGAAACTGCGCCCGATGATTTTCCGTTGTCGGTCACGGCTGTCCCGCGGTTTCTCAGCTCGCCGAAATAGCCCGAAGTTCCGCCACCGATCTTGGTCTGCATGATCACTTCACCCAGTTTATGCGTGATTCCTTCAATATTATCGGGAACATGAACGTTGAAACATGAGATCGGCAAACCGCGCTGCGTACCCATATTGGCCCACACAGGCGATGAAAAACTGATCCAGCCTTTGGTGATCATTTCCTCGAAAGCGGGCTGTAGCTCGGGCTTGTAGAGTCTTTTGGCTGCTGCGGTGGTAATCCTTTCTATGGCGCCTTTCACGGTTTCGCCTTTCAGCAGGTAGCCGCGGTTCAGCATTTGCTCAGACTCCTCGTTGAGCCACCAGATGTTTGTGTTTTCTTCCATTTTACTTAAGGTAATGGGTTAAAAAATTAGTAAGAAATGATGGTTTAGCAAGACCCAAAATGACTGCTATCAAAACAAATAATAAAATACATACTTGTTGTGAAATTGAAATTGAAAGGCCTTTTAAACCACCCCATTTCTCGATTTTAATTTTAACCATAGTATAATTGTTAAATTATGTCGAGATATATTAAGAAGCAGATTAGTTTTATCTCCTTCTTTCAAATTGGTTGTAAGTTTATTTCTGTGAAAAAAGCAATTCTTTTATTGTGTCGTAACTTTCTTCGACGCTAATAATATAATTTTCTGCAGTGGTCAGAGTTATTTGTGTAGAATTACCAGAATCATTAGTCTTGATTTTAATAATTTGTTTTGTATTAATTAAAACCTTCTTTCCACTTGTTTTGTAAGTCAATTCTATAAATCCATTTGTGCGCATTGGTGTCATATTTTAATTAAAACAAATCGTTCTCCGTAATACTCTTATCGTGTTTGGTATAATCTACCGGTCGTTTCGCGAAGAAATCGTCCATTGAATTGGCAAAAACCTCTTCCTCGAACCATACCATTGGTCGGTACTCGTCGGCCGAAACATTGTAACGTGTTCCCATCCCGATCTTTTTGAGGCTGTCGTCCACACGGTATTTCATGAAGTTGAGCAGATTTTCTTTTGAAACATTGTCAATTTCGCCCATCTCGAAAATCCAGTCGAGGATTTCAGCTTCGAGCTCAATTGAATGGTCAACAAGTGTGTAAATATCTTCAATATCCGAATCGGTGAGCAATTCCGGCTGTTCCTCACGGATCTTATTGATAAGGTAAATGCCCGCATTGGCGTGGATCTGCTCGTCAACAGAGGTCCAGGCGATGATGTTCGACACATTTTTCATGTATCCTTTAAAGCGCGTGAAAGAAAGGATGATCGCAAACTGCGAGAAAAGCGACACGTTTTCAATCAAAATGCTGAACAGCAAAAGCGACGAAACATATTCTTTCGGCGTGGTGGAATTGGCGTGTTTGAGGACATTTGAAAGGAAATCAATCCTTTTTTTGATCGCGGGAATTTCAACTACATGGTTGAACGCATCATTATAACCCAAGACTTCCAACAAACGCGAATAGGCTTCAGAATGGCGGAACTCACACTCTGCAAAGGTAGATCCCAAACCGTTGAGTTCCGGTTTCGGCAAATGGTTGTAAAGGTTTCCCCAAAACGTTTTCACCGAAACTTCAATCTGCGCGATCGCCAGCAGAGCGTTTTTCACTGCATTTTTCTCGTGAGGCTCCAGCTGCGACTGAAAATCCTGCACATCTGCGGTAAAATCTACCTCGGAATGAACCCAAAAAGATTTATTGATGGCTTCTACAAATTGCAGCACCTCCGGATATTCGAATGGTTTGTAGTTTACTCTTTTTTCAAAAATTCCCATAGCAAAGCGGATATATTTTACAAAATTAGGCTGCCAAAGGCAGTTAAAGGTTTGTTGTGATGGAGACCGGACGTGAGCAGATGTGAAATACACATTTCCGGCAGTTCACAAAAATAGAGATTTGGTTCACAGCAGAAAAGGTGCAATATTTAATGTATTGACAGTAAGCGATATAAGTTTTCCACAATCTGCGAATCCGTTAGCCATCGGCGTTTCCGGCGTTCGTGAAAAGCGGCAATTTTATAAAGACAATTTCTGCACTCAAATTTACATTTAGTCTTTAAAAATTCTGTCCTGACGTGCGAAATCTCACTGAGTAATGCGCAACTACGCGAATTCAATAACCATTCAATAAAACTGAGCTAAATTGTAACAAACACAAAATTTAATACACCAATCTTGAAAGATTTCTGCTGAATGTTACTAATTAAGGACTTACACAAATCATACGATACCGGCAAAAGTAAACTGCATGTGCTGAAAGGCATCAACCTGACCATCGGTGAAGGTGAATTTGTCTCCATCATGGGTAGCTCGGGCTCTGGAAAATCTACGCTGCTGAACATCATCGGTATCCTGGATGAAAAAGATTCGGGAACTTATGAACTGGACGGAATTCCGATCGAGGACCTTTCCGAAATAAAAGCCGCTGAATACCGCAGTCGGTTTCTCGGTTTTATCTTTCAGTCCTTTAATCTGATTGGCTACAAGACCGCCCTTGAAAATGTGGCGCTACCACTCTATTATCAGAACGTTTCGCGGAAAGAGCGCAACAAACTCGCCCTGGAATATCTTGCGAAAGTAGGTCTTGCCGAATGGGCAACACACCTGCCGAACGAACTTTCGGGTGGACAGAAGCAACGTGTCGCAATTGCGCGCGCACTGATCACGAATCCCAAAGTAATCCTGGCAGATGAACCTACCGGCGCGCTCGATTCTAAGACCACTTATGACATCATGAAGCTTCTGCAGGAGATAAACAGCGAAGGCAAAACCATCATCGTGGTAACGCATGAACCTGACGTTGCCGCACAGACAAAAAGAAATGTGATCCTGAAAGACGGTATCATAGAAAGTGACGAGATGATCGTGCAGCGCGTTTTGGCCTAAAAGTGATATTTTTAAATATAATAATTAACGGTAAGAAGTCTGCGGACTGCTAAACCAATGTTCCCCATAGAAAATGTTTGATCTAGACCGCTGGCAGGAAATATTCAGTTCGATCCGGAGTAACATCCTTCGGACGGTGCTTTCGGGCTTTACCGTAGCGCTTGGCCTATATATTTTCATCGTTTTATTCGGAATTGGTAAAGGCTTGCAGAATGCTTTTTCTGAAGGTTTCACGCGTGATGCCCAGAACCTAATCAGCATATCAACCGGAAAAACCACGATCGCGTATGACGGTCTACAGTCGGACCGTCAGGTTACACTTACCAATCAGGATTATGACGCGATCATCGATTCGGATCCCGAAAAAGTACAGTTTTCCACGCCGAGATATTCCACCAATCTAATGGTGAAATACGGCAAAGAAAGTGGCAATTACCAGATCAGCGGTGCGAACGAAGACGAAATAAGGATTGAAAACCGCAAGATTTTGAATGGCCGAACCATCTCACCCGGCGATGTAGACCGAAAAGCAAATGTAGCCGTGATCGGCCGTATGGTGCAAAGGGATTTGATTAAAGACGGCAACCCTGTCGGGAAAGATTTAATTATCAACGGTACTTTTTTCAAGGTGGTCGGAGTATTTTCTGACGATGGCGGCGACTGGGATGAGCGCATGATCAGCATCCCGATCACCACACTTCAGCAGATGAAAAAAGGATCGGACACTGTGAGCACCGTCTTTATCGCCTATAATGAAAATCTGACGCCCGAAGAAGCCATTAAATACGGTGATCAGATCAAAAAAGAACTTAAAGCCCAGAAAAATGTGTCGCCGGACGACGAAAATGCGGTGTATGTAAATAACCGCGCGGAAGGCCTGAAAGATTCATTTATGTTTCTGTTCGTTATTACGATGATTGTTGGTTTTATCGGTCTCGGAACTTTGCTCGCCGGAATCATCGGCATCAGCAATATCATGGTTTACATCGTGAAAGAAAGGACGCAGGAAATTGGAGTACGGAAAGCCATCGGGGCAAAACCAAAGAGCATAGTCGGGCTCATCATGCAGGAAAGTATGGTTATTACAGTAGTTTCAGGCCTTATCGGCGTGGGCCTTGGCGTTTTGACCTTAATGTTAGTCGGTGACAGTCTGGAGAAATATTTCATCAAAGACCCGAATGTGGGCTGGGGCCTGATACTCGCCGCATTTGTTTCGCTTGTACTTTCGGGTTTGATTGCGGGCTTTGTGCCGGCTTACCGTGCGAGTAGGATCAAACCAATCGAAGCATTAAGGGCAGAATAAAAGAATTTAAAAAAGAAAAATTCAGATAAAAAGAAACGGACTGATTTACCGCAAATCTAAGAACCAATGAACATCATCTTTAAAGCAGACACCTGGCAGGAGATTTACCATTCTTTGAGGAATAACAAGCTCCGCACTTTTCTCACCATGATCGGTGTTGGCTGGGGCATGTTCCTGTTCGTAAGTTTGCTGGGCGCGGCGAAAGGCATGGAAAACGGCTTCAACAAGCTCTTTTCAGGTTTTGCGACGAATTCAATCTTTATGTGGGCGCAGAATACGAGCATCCCGTACGAAGGTTTTCCGAAGGGACGGAAAACGGATCTGCATCTCTCTGATATTGACTTACTTGAAAAGAAAATTCCCGAAATCGATTATATCTCGCCCCAGAATGCCCGCGGAAATTTCGGTTCTCCGCCAGAGCAGATGTCTCGAAACGGCAAGACTGCTTCCTACACGCTGACAGGCGACTACCCAATCGGCAATAAAATCTCGGAGAAAAAACTCATTTTTGGGCGGTATATCAACGATGCTGATGTTTCAGCCAATAAAAATGTGGCTGTGATAGGCGAAGAGATTTACAAGAACTTTTTCGATGCGAAGAAAAACGAGAACCCGATTGGGAAATCTTTTAACATCAAAGGTATTTTCTTCAACGTCATCGGCGTCTTTCGTGTAAAGCAAAGCGGCGGTGGCGGCGGCATGAACAATGACAAAACCGTCTTTATTCCGCTTTCTACTTTTACCAAAATGTACAACGACGGTGATAAAGTAGGCTTTTTTGCAGTCGTAAGTAAACCCGATGCAGATTTGGCGAAAGTGGAAGAAAGCGCCAAGAACGTCTTAAAAGATAAATACAGAGTTTCACCTGAAGACACGAATGCGTACGGCAGTTTCAACCTGGGACGTGAATTTGGCAAACTGACCGGTTTTTTGACCGGAATGCAGCTTTTGACGATAATCGTGGGCACTTTGACGATTCTCGCGGGTGTCATCGCGATTTCAAACATCCTTTTGATCACCGTAAAAGAACGGACGAAGGAAATCGGGATCCGCCGTGCACTGGGCGCGAAGCCGGCAGAAGTCCGGAACCAGATTTTGCTTGAAAGCGTCGTGATAACGCTCTCCTCGGGATTGCTCGGATTCATCTTCGGGATATTACTGCTGATGATCGTGAGTTTCTTTACAAAAGACCAGGATTCGTTTCCATTCTATAACCCGACCGTCAATTACGGTGAGGTTTTCGCGGCAATGTCGGTGATGGTTTTGCTCGGTTTGATTATCGGAATGATTCCGGCGCAGCGGGCGGTGCGGATTCGGCCGATTGAGGCGCTGAGGTCTGAGTAGAGTTTGGGAGTTGGAGAGTTTTTGAGTGGTAAAGTGGATGAGTTGAAAGTATTTGAGTTTTTGATTAATGGTTGGTACTGATTTAAGATTTCTATGGGTGAACATTAAAACAAAAATGGAAAAATAGAAATCTTGAACAAATTGAACCACTTAAACAATTTGAACAAATTGAACGATTTGAACCTTTAAACAATTTGAACAATTATATTATTATTGAACATCTTGAACAATATTTAAATATTAAAAAAAATAAACTATTGATATGAAAAAGAAATTCACTTTAAAAAAAGGAATTTACATCTTCTTAGGTCTGCTGCTTGCGGTAGCGCTGTTTGCCGGAATTGGGTATCTGGTTAAATCAAATTCTGCGGAAAGCGAAACTTTCCTTACGAAGAAGCCGGAAGTACGCGATATGGATGATAAAGTAATGGCCACGGGCGAAATCGTGCCGCGTGAAGAGATTGAGATCAAACCAAACATGTCCGGCATCATCGACAAGATTCTGGTCGACGAAGGTGATCAGGTAACCGCCGGTCAGCTCATCGCTACCTTGCGCATTGTGCCAAGTGTGCAGAATGTAAATGCCGCACAACAGGAAATAAATAATGCCAATCTGCAGATCAGCAATGCACGCATGACGGTGAATAACCAGCAGCAGCAATTTGCGATGCAGCAGAAACTGTATGCGCAGGGCGTTATTTCAAAACAGGAATACATCACGGCGCAGCAACAGCTTGTAAGTACGCAGCAGCAGTTGAGAAACGCGCAGCAACAGTTGCAGACCGCGCAGAAAAGCCTTCAGATTGCCCGTACCGGTGCTACACCTGAACTGGCAGGCCTCGCCACCACCCAAATCCGCTCAAAAGCCAACGGTACCGTACTTGAAGTTCCGGTGAAAGTGGGGAGCCAGGTGATTGAAGCCAACTCCTTCAATGCCGGAACCACCATCGCCTCCATCGCTAATCTTAATTCATTGATCTTTCAGGGGACAATAGATGAAGCGCAGGCCGGAAAACTGAAAGAAGGCATGGAAATGAACGTGGTGATCGGCGCACTACAGAATAAATCTTTCCCGGGCCGCGTCACCATGATCGCGCCAAAAGGTAAAGACGAGAACGGAACCATTAAATTCCCTGTGGAAGGTGATGTTTTTAATAAAACCAACGAATACATCCGTGCAGGTTTTTCGGCCAACGGCGAAATCATCCTGAGTTCACAGAAGAATGCGTTGCTGCTCGATGAATCACTGATCCAGTACGAAAAAGTGAACGGCAAAGACAGCCCGTTTGTAGAAGTGAAACAGCCGGACGGCAAGTTTAAAAAAGTGAAAGTGAAGCTGGGCGCAAGCGACGGCATCAATGTTCAGATACTTTCGGGCATTACGAAAGACAGTGAAGTGAAAGTCTGGAACCCTTCGGACAAAGACAAGGAAGCACTGAAAGAAAAGAAAAACAAATAAAAAAAATCCCGATTTCATTCGGGATTTTTTTTTGACCTTCGTACCAGAAGTGTAAAATTAAGGAAAAGCAGAAGCAGGTCCAGCGTAATCCAAATGGCGGTTTTCATGTTCTGAAATTTCAGCGTCTCTACCAATTTAGCTGCCGCTGCAGAGAGACTAGGATTGTCGTTCGTGTAATTCTGTATTTCAACGATCTGGTCTTCGTTTTTATTTGGAATGGGATGCTGCGAGAAATAGACCATATTCTTCGGACCCAAAAAACCTGCCACCCAAAATTCATCAGAATTCTTCATGTCGAGATACTCAATGCGGTAAAACTCACTTCGGATGTCGCCGGGATGCAGTGTTTCAAAGGATTTGGAACCATCAATGCTATCGACCCTTACCACATAAAAGTCGAGCGGAAAAGGTAATTTATTGATGATTTGCACCGTTAGCGCATCTTCACGAAAATGCGGAAGACTACGGCTGATAAAATAGTAAGCAAAAACGCCCGTAGAAAACAAAACCACAAAAAGGCGGAACATCCGGCCCCAAAATCTCAGCCTTCCGGTCTTCAGAACCGTTGACATCAGCGCCGCAGAAAGCATTACGAATAAAAGAAGGAAGAGATAAACCATCCTGTAAAATTAAATTATAAATCTAAATTTTTGTGTATTCTTATTGGTCGACGCGCCATTCGCGGTAAAACTGCTGGAGAAAATTTTCCATGAAAACATGGCGCTCACTGGCGAGTTCCCTAGCCTTGGCGGTGTGCATCAAATCCTTTAGCAAAAGCAATTTTTCGTAAAAATGATTGATCGTCGTGCCCGAATTTTTCTTGTATTCGTCCTTAGACATATTCAGTTTGGGCGGAATATCGGGATGATACATTAAATTATTTTTAAAGCCTCCAAAATTAAACGTCCGCGCGATACCTATGGCGCCTATCGCATCAAGACGGTCCGCGTCCTGCACTATTTTCAGTTCGATCGGCAGATCCGCCGGGAGTTCGCCCCTGTTTTTGAACGAAATATTTTTAATGATAAATAATACCTTCTCAATTGTTGCAGGATCCACACCTTCTCTTTCCAAAAATTCAGATGAAATCTTTAAAGCCAATGTTTCGTCACCCGCGTGGAATTTTGGGTCAGCGATATCGTGCAGCAATGCTGAAAGCTCTACCACCAAAGTGTCGCAAACCTCGTGCTGTGCGATGATCTTTGTAATTTTCCAGACGCGTTCTACATGAAACCAATCATGTCCCGCTTCTGCCCCATCCAGTTTGTGCTTTACGAAATCACATGTCTTACTGATAAGCTGCTGCGCCATAAACCTACTTTTTCACTTCCACAAAGTGGTAAACCTGGTTGGTTTTCGGACTGTAAATCAAGGTGCTGGCGTTCGGGAAACGCTTTATCTTATAATACTGCATCCCGCGGTCTGTCTTGATTTCGTTTATAAAACTGAGGTCAATGCTGTTCGCGGGCAAAAACTTTTCGAAAAATGTGATCTTTTCGATGATTCCCGATCCGTCTACCTTTTCATATTCGGTTTTCGATTGTGATTCATCCGTTGTAGGTTGTTCTACCAGCGTTTTTAGCAGTAAATCTTTGTCCTGGGTTTTATATTTAAATAAATAAAAAGGTGTTCCGTTCGGGAAAGCCATTTTTTTACCTACTTCGTTTTCAAGGGTGAGCGTACTGTTCGGAAAAACTTCAGTGAAAGCGATGTTTTCGGCGCCCACCATTCTCCCGACTTGCTGCGAAATAGTTTCCTGCACGAGTTCATTGGTTTTCTGCTGCGCTTTTTCTTTCGCAGTAGTGACGGTTTGCGAGACCGTTTCCTCAATTTTGTTGCAGGAGATGACGCCAAAAAGCATCAGGCCTACTATCCAGTTTATTTTCATTGTATCTAAACTTTTCATTTTTAAATATTTTAATTTTCGCGGAACGAACTTACAAGTTTATCCAGGTTAAGGCTGCGGGCGGAAGCGTCAAAAATCTCGCGGTAAACGCCGTTCATCGCCATCAGCTCGTCATGAGTGCCATTTTCCGCCACTTCGCCTTTTTTCATCACGTAAATTCGGTCTGCATCCAGAATTTGCGACAGCGAATGCGAAATGATCACAACGGTTCGGCCCTGTTTTATCGCATCAAGCGAGTTTTTGATCTGTTCCGTAGCAATCGCATCGAGGCTTGCTGTAGGTTCATCCAGAAATATGATTGGTGGATCTTTCAGAAACAGCCGCGCAATCGCGATTCTCTGCTGTTGCCCACCGGATAGCTGGGTCGCATCGTGGCGGTATTGCTCCGGAAGATCTAAAATCTGGTCGTGCAGATAAGCTTTTTTCGCCGCCTGAACAATTTCTTCAAAGGTGGCGTCCATGTTTCCGTAACGGATATTGTCCTCGATACTGCCCTGAAAAATATGGTTTTTTTGCAACACTAAACCGATGTCATCACGCAATGCGGCATTTTCAAAATCGTTTAGCGGCGTATCATCAAGCAAAATCTCGCCGGAGGTAGGAAGATAAAATTTACACAGAAGATTGATGACCGTCGATTTACCCGCACCGCTAAGTCCGACCAGCGCCGTAGTCTTGCCGTTTTCGATGAGCATTGAGACATCTTTCAGCGCCGCCATGCCGTTAGGATAAGTAAAATTTACATTTTTCAGTTCAAATTTTCCTTGCAGCTCAAGTGCTTCAAAAGTACCGTTTGGCTCCGTCTGGTCGTCGGCTTCCAGGATGTCAAAGAAACCTTCAGCGTAGATCATTGCATCGTTCATATCGTCATAAATCCGATGCAGTTGACGAATCGGTGCGGAAACATTGTTGAAAAGCAGGATGTGCAGCATGATCGCACCAATGGTCATCTGCTGGTCGAGTACCAAAAACACGGTAAGCAAAATGATCAGTACTACACCAAACTGTTCGATGAAAGTCTTCAGGCCATCATAGATAAAGTTCGTGCGGCGCGTAAAGAGTTGGCTGTCCATCAGTTTCATCTGCAGATCATACTGTTTTTCACCTTCAAATCTCTCGCGCACGAAACTTTTAATCACCATGATTGAGTTGATCAGATTCAGCAACCCTGAAGTCTTGCGCTCACGTTGGTTCCGCAAAGTTCTGCGTACACCGGCCAGTTTTTTGGCCTGAAGCGCACTCACGTAAAAGTAAATGGGAACAACTACGGTGGAGACCAGACCAACATATACATTCTGCATGTACATGATTACCAAAGCAATGATTGCATTTGAAAACAAAGGCAAGATATCGATAAAGAAGTTCTGGACGAGCTTGGTCAAGCTTTCTATTCCGCGGTCTATGCGCACCTGCAGCTTGCCAGACTCGTGGTTTTCATCATTAAAATAAGAGACACGGTAAAGCAAAATCTTGTCAATCACCGATTGAGCCAGGACAGAACTCGTGCTTATTCTTATTTTTTCACCATAGAATTTCTGCCCAAACTGTATAAAGATATTCAGCAGTTCCTTGCCTAAAAGTACAGCGGAGATGACAACCAGCACGTGGATTCCTTCACTCATCGGATGTGGCAGCTGCGTGAGCTGCGTCACTTCGTCAACCGTATATTTCAGCACAAGCGGATTTACCTGCGCCAGCAACGCACCTACAAAAGTGAGGAGCAGCGTGCCGATAATCATCTTGCGGTACGGCCTGATGAACGGGCGGAGCTGCCTGTAAATCTGTAGAAGGTTGATTGTCCTGTTAAACGGTTTCGGCATTGGCTAATTTTGGCTTAGCGTGTTGGTGATGAGCGATTTTATTTAAATAGATCAGTTCTCAAACGGGAAACTCGTGAGATAGTGCAGTTCGGCTGTACTTAATTTTTTTGCTGCGGATTCTGCCTCTTCTTTAGACAGCGCTTCACCAATGAGTTTTTTCTGAAAAACGAATGAGTTATTGGCGTTTTTGTCAACCACCTGATTAAAAATATGTTCGATTTCCGAGTTAGACAGAGACGCAAAACTTACATCTTCGAAGCCGTACATCAGTCTCAAGTCACCGATTCCGGCGAAATTTTCTTCAACAAAATCCTGTAACTGTGCTTTCGAATCAAAATTTCCGGCCCAAATATTATAGACATAGGTTTTCTTTTTAGGTTTATTAAGAATATCCTGATACACGAAATTCTCACCTAGATATGCTTCCCTGACCATCGGATCATTGGCTAAATCCTGCGGCAAACCTTCTTTAAGGATTCTGCCTTCGAACATGATGTAGGTCTTATGCGTGATTGCGAGGGTTTGCTGTACGTTATGATCCGTAATCAGGATGCCGATATTTTTGTCGACAAGACTTCTTACAATCTTTTGGATATCTTCTACCGCGATTGGATCTACCCCTGCAAATGGTTCATCCAAAAGAATAAAACTGGGGTTGGTCGCCAAACAGCGCGCAATTTCCGTCCGCCGTCTTTCACCACCAGAAAGCAGGTCCCCACGGTTTTTTCGCACGTGCTGAAGTGAAAATTCCTCAATCAGTTCATCTACTTTCATCTGCTGTTCACGCTTCGAAAGTTTGGTGAGTTGCAGAACGCCGAGGATATTGTCTTCCACAGATAATTTTCGGAAAACCGAGGCTTCCTGCGCCAGATAGCCAATCCCTTTCTGGGCCCGGCGGTACATCGCATCGTTGGTAATCTCTTTATCATCAAGGAAAATCTTTCCGGATGTAGGTTTTACCAAACCAACGATCATATAAAAACTGGTGGTTTTCCCGGCACCGTTCGGCCCCAGCAGCCCGACAATTTCGCCCTGCGAAACCTCTACTGAGACGCCTTTCACTACTTTTTTCGGTCCGTATTCCTTTATTAAATTTTCTCCGCGTAGAATCATACGGCAAATATAAGAAAAAGCATGCCGAGCGCGCGTAAGCAGTGATGCGAAGGGAAGTGTAATCATCAGGCATCATTGAAATCCGCACGGCACCATTAGAAAAAATTTAACAAAACAAGGCTAAAAAAACTTATATTCGCTGCTATTATTTTTAGGCGTTTTGAGTGTAAAGGAAAAGGAATTTGCGAAACTCATCAAAGATAATCAGGGTTTGATTATTAAAGTTTCGCGTCTGTACACAAACTCACTGGAGGATGAGCAGGACCTTTTTCAGGAAATCGTGTTACAACTCTGGCGTTCTTACGACACATTCAAAGGCCAATCTAAAATTTCGACGTGGATGTACCGCGTGGCCCTGAATACAGCAATCACACTTTTCCGCAAGAAGACAAAATCGCCGCAGACCGATGAACTGATGGATTTTCACGCCAGCAGCTATCTGGAAGATGATGACGAAAAGCAGCAGCAGATTTCGCTTCTTTACAAAGTAGTGAAAATGCTGCCACAGGTGGAAAGGGCGATCGTGATGATGTATCTGGATGATTTGCCGTACCGCGATATCGCCGAAAACCTTGGTATCACCGAAGTGAACGCGCGTGTGAAGATGAACCGGCTGAAGAAAACCCTGAAACAACTAATGGAAAAACATGCCTGAATTTGATTTAGATAATTTAAAAAAAACCTGGCAGGAGCATAAAGTAGAGCCAAAATACAGCAACACCGAAATAGAGGCGATGCTGAACAAATCATCGCGAAACTACGTGAAATATATCCTCTGGATAAGTATCGCAGAATTTTTAGTGATTCTTTGCCTTAATATTTACTATACATTTTCAAGCGATGATGCCGGATCTTTCATAAAGATGCTCGAAAAACTGGGCGTGCACAACACCTTGAAACTGCAGGCAGATTTCGCACATCTCTATTTTGTACTGAAAATTATCAGCCTGCTGGTCACCGCATTTTTCGTCATCCGTTTTTACCAAAACTACCGCAAGATTCATGTAGAATCTAACCTGAAAAAGCTGATCCTGCAGATCATCCGGTTCAAAAAAACCGTGAACCTGTTCATTTTGATCAACATTCTGTTGCTATTGGCTTTCACTGTGGTACTTACCGTTTTCAGTTTCATTGCTTTAGCGCAACAGTCAATCCACCTGAATCATCCAACTTTAATCGGCTTTATAGTGGGCTTGGTGGTGATGACGCTTATCAGCGTGTTGCTGATTTGGGTTTATTACCGAATTGTGTACGGCATCATACTTAAAAGACTCGGCAAAAATCTCACTGAACTTCAAAGAATCGACAACCAGGAACTATAAAAAAAGGTCAGCGCTTGCTGACCTTTTTAATTTTAATCTTTATAACTCTTTCCGAAGCCTTGCCACCGGAATATTAAGCTGTTCGCGGTATTTCGCAATGGTCCGGCGGGCGATATTGTAACCCTTTTCTTTCAAAAGACCTACGAGCGCGTCATCGGTAAGCGGCTTGCGCTTGTTTTCTTTGCTGATGACTTCCTGCAGATGATTTTTGATCTCTTTAGTCGATACTTCTTCACCGTCATCGTTGATGAGTGAATCCGAGAAAAGGCTTTTCAGATAAACGATGCCGTTCGGCGTGTCCGCATATTTACTTTTCACTACACGTGAAATCGTTGAAATATCAAAACCGGTGATATCTGCGACATCTTTCAGAATCATTGGCTTCAATGATTTCTCATCACCCGTGATAAAGTAGTTTTTCTGCAGTTTTACAATTGCTGAAATGGTTTGCAGCAAAGTATTCTGTCTTTGATTGATCGCATCAATATACCATTTTGCGGCATCCAGCTTTTGCTTGATAAAAAGCGCAGCCTGCTTATGGTCCGGCGATTTCTTATCGTGAGAATACGTGGTAAGGATCTCCTTGTATTCGTCTGAAACCCGAAGGGTAGGCGCATTTTTGCTGTTCAGTAACGGAATAACGTCCGTCTGCCCATTCTTACCTTCTTTTATTTGAATTACAAAATCGGGGATGATTTCTTGGTTGATCGTGATGGTTTGTGTATCAAAGTTTCCACCTACACGCGGTGAAAGTCTTGAAATTACTTCCAGCGCATCTTTCAGGTCCTCTTCTTCAATATCGTATTTCTGGATGATCTTGTTGTAATGCTTGTTCGTAAGCGCATCAAATTGATTTTTAAGGATGCTTGCCGCTAAACTTACCGCTTTGTCAGCGCTCACCTTCTTCTCAATCTGAAGCAACAGACATTCTTGTAGGTTTCGGGCGCCAACACCGGGCGGATCAAGTTTCTGTACGTAATTTTCAAGAACGTCCACTACGTTTTCCTGCGTCGTATAGATGCCCTGCGCGAATGCAAGATCGTCAACAAGCTGCTTGATCTCACGACGCAAATACCCATCGTTATCGAGGTTTCCGATGATGTATTCGGCGATTTTGAGGTCTTCACCCTCGATGTTTGCGAGCCTTATCTGCTCTAAAAGATAATCGTAAAGCGACTGTCCCTCGGTGAGCAAAGAACCGCTGTCAAATTCCTCGTCATCGGCAGAATAATTGCTCGATGCGGTTTTGTATGCAGGTTCATCATCGAAAATATAATCATTCACATCAAAATCTGTATCGATGCTGTCTGTGCCTTCTTCTTCATAAGTCTCTTCGGCGGACGGGAATTCTTCTGTTGAAGCATCTTCCTGTACTTTTTCCAGCGCCGGGTTTTCTTCCAGTTCGCGCTCCAGCTCTTCCTCGAACTCGAGCGTGTGTAGCTGGATAAGCTTCATGAGCTGTATTTGCTGCGGCGCTAATTTCTGGCCGAGGCGCATTTGTAAGTTTTGTTTTAACATTCCTTATCTGGTCTCACTAATGTGATTTGTGCGTTTTTATAGCAATATTGCTGTTTTCTTATTTCACTTAATATGGCTAAAAGTACTGAATTTTTTAGAATTCAGCGTTGTGCGGCGTTCGCGGGAACGGTATCACGTCGCGGATATTGGTCATTCCCGTTACGAAAAGCACCAGTCTTTCAAGCCCAAGCCCAAAGCCAGCGTGCGGAACCGACCCGAATTTTCTTGTATCCAGATACCACCACAACTCGTGTTCGTCAACATTCATGGTTTTCATTTTCTCCTGAAGTACAGCCAATTTTTCCTCACGCTGAGAACCTCCGATTATCTCTCCAATTCCCGGGAACAGCACATCCATGGCTGCTACGGTTTTGCCATCCTCATTCAGTTTCATATAGAATGCTTTGATCTCTTTCGGATAATCGAAGAGCACCACCGGGCTTTCAAAATGTTTTTCAACCAAGTAACGCTCATGCTCACTCTGCAGGTCTGCGCCCCACTCTTCTATCGGAAACTGGAATTTGCCCTTCTTGTTTTCTTTTGAATTCTTTAAGATATCAATCGCTTCGGTGTACGAAACGCGCTTGAATCTTTTCTGGATGACATTCTGCAATTTTTCGATCAGGCCTTCATAAGCTCTGTCTTTTTCGGGTTTCTGCTTTTGTTCTTCCGCGAATCTTTTATCGAGGAAATCGAGGTCATCCTTGCAGTTTTCAAGCACATATCCAATGACATATTTGAGGAAATCTTCGGCTAAATCGATGTTGTCTTCCAGGTTGTTGAAGGCCACTTCCGGCTCCACCATCCAAAATTCTGCGAGGTGGCGTGTAGTATTTGAGTTCTCTGCTCGGAAAGTCGGCCCGAAGGTGTACACGCGGCCAAGTCCCATCATCGCAGTTTCCACATTCAGCTGACCCGAAACGGTGAGATTTGTCTTTTTTCCGAAGAAATCCTGGCTATAATCGATCGCGTTGTTTTCATCCCTCGGAATTTGATCGAGGTCAAAATTCGTTACACTGAACATTTCACCCGCACCTTCCGCATCTGCACCCGTGATCACAGGCGTGTGCATATAGAAAAACTGATTTTTGTTGAAGAACTGATGGATGGCAAAGCTTACCGCGCTTCTTACACGGAAAACTGAACCGAAAAGATTGGTTCGAAACCGCAGATGCGCCTGCTCGCGCAAAACCTCAAGCGAATGTTTTTTGGGCTGAAGAATGGTTTTATCACGCTCTTCGGTGAAATTATCGCCCAGGATGATGATTTTCTTCGCGATGATCTCAATCGTTTGGCCCGCACCCTGACTTTCAATCAGTTCACCTACAATCTTAAGTGAGGCGGCAGTGCTGATATTCTTAATGATATTTTCATCAAACTTCTCGAAATCTACCACAACCTGAAGGTTATTGATCGTAGAGCCGTCATTCAGTGCGATGAAACGGTTGCTGCGGAAAGCGCGCACCCAGCCCTGCACAGTGATATCGTGATGTAAAAGTTTTTTATAATCTGTAAGTAGTTCGTTGATCGTGGTTCTCATTAGTTTAAATCAATAATGTTTTTATCTGAAACGGCCGACTGAATACAACACCGGTGTTTCCTACAAATGTACTGAAAAGCGGCGTAATTTTTGATGCAGGAAAGAAGAATTTGCGGGTGCCGAAATATTGGCAACCCGTTTTTTTTTGCTTCCCAAACCCGCGATCCGACTTGAACGGAGCTCTTTTTGCGAAGCGCAGCGAAGCAAAAAAGCGGGAGTGGAAGGCGGAAAAATCGCCCTGAAAAATCTACTCGTCTTTCTTTGACGGCACCAGGAACACATCCATCAAACCTTCCGGTAAAGCCATTTTCAGGAATTTTTCTTCACGGTTTAGTTCCAGGATCCAGTCTTTGATGATCGGAATGATGATTTGCTTGCCCGCAAAATCGAGCATGAAATAATGCTGCGCGGTCTGGTCGTTTACCGATACGATGGTTCCGCAGCTTTTGCCGTCTTCTTCCCGGATTTCATAACCGATTACCTCATGATAGTAAAACTTGTTGCCGGTAAGGTTCGGCAGCGTAGAAAGCGGTAGATAGACATCTTTACCAAGTGACTGGTCCACAAGCGCCTCCGTAGAATTCTTGAACGAAATGATCAGCGTATCGGCTTTTCCCCAAGACTGTTTTGCCACGAAAAATGGCACCAGCATGCCGTTGATGTCTACGAAAACCGAATCGAGTTTGCTGTACATTTCGGGCTGGTCTGTATCAAGTTTCAGAAAGACGTTTCCCTGCAGGCCATGTCGGCGGGTGATTTTGCCTAAAAAATAGCAGTCTTCTTTTTTCATATTCTTATTTAATCTAAAAAACTGAAGGAGTAAGAAACCTCTCAGCAGTTGCAAATATAAATGGTTTTAAAATAACAAAGACGCCTGCAAAAGGCGTCTCTGAATGTATTTTGAAAGAAATTACTAAGCTTTTGCTTCGTCGTCACCTTCAGTTTTAGGCGCTACAGCGTCAGCAATTTTTTCAGTAACATCTGCTACTGTTTCTTTCACTGCGTCTACTACTCCTTCTACTGCAGCTGCTGCGTTACCAACTGCTTCAGCAACTGT
Source organism: Kaistella pullorum (assembly GCF_014837035.1). GTDB lineage: Bacteria > Bacteroidota > Bacteroidia > Flavobacteriales > Weeksellaceae > Kaistella > Kaistella rhinocerotis. The sequence goes on from NZ_JACSPS010000003.1 coordinate 166,588, forward strand.
ATCTACTACTGATTTCTCTTCGGTAGCGGTTTCTTCTGCAGGTGCGTTAGCTGCTACTTCTTCTGCTGCTTTAGCGTCTGCCGCGGCTTTCTCTTCAGCTAATTTTGCGTCAGCCTCAGCTTTTGCGTCAGCTTCGATTTTCGCTGCTGCGTCAAGTCTTGCCTGGTTTACTTTAGCTTCAGCTTCAAAAGCTGCTTTTTTAGCATCTTCTTTAGCCTTCTTCAGTCCGTCTTTTTTACCAAGAACCTGCTGCTCCTTGCCTTCCAACCATGTGTTGAATCTCTTTTCTGCTTCAGCTTCGTCAAATGCACCTTTAGCAACACCACCTAAAAGGTGTTTTTTGTAAAGTACGCCTTTGTAAGAAAGAATCGCTCTTGCAGTATCGGTAGGCTGTGCACCGTTGTTAAGCCATTTTACTGCTGAGTCTACGTTCAGCTCGATGATTGCAGGGTTTGTAACTGGGTTGTAAGTACCCAATTTCTCGATGAATTTACCATCTCTTTTTGCTCTTGCATCTGCAACTACGATGTGGAAAAAAGGTTTTCCTTTTTTACCGTGTCTTTGTAATCTGATTTTTACTGACATAAATGTTTGATTTTGTGGGAACTCGTCCCTGTTTTATTATTAAGTGTGCAAAGATAATTAATTTATCGGAACCGGCAGCGCTGATTTTTATTTAAATTAAACTGAATCACACAGCCGCAGCCTACTGGAAGAACACCATGATGAGCGACAGCACAAAGCCGATGCCCGCATAGATCATCCCACGGCGGAACGCTTTTGATTTGAAATTAAACATCCAAAAGGATGAAATCACGAAAAAGAACAGCACCAGCCCGAAAAGCGTATTGAGTGAGGCATAGCGGTGTTTGGAGGTGGATTTGTGCAGTTCATTGAACTTTTCGAGCACGTACGGAAGCTGCATTTTAGAATATTTTGCCTCGCCGGTCTTTACGTTGTATGTTCCCTGCTCAAATTTTCTTAGATCGCCTTCACTGCCTTTGAATTCTACGTTTCGCATTTTGATTTCCTTTGCGAGTTCCTTTTCGGTAAGGCTTGGTCTCAGAACCACTTCATACTTGTTCTCTTTTTTAAGGAAATTGGTGTCGCGGTAAATGAGTAAAACACCGCTGATCGCGTAAACCGCCATGATCCCGGCCGTAAAATAGCCTAAATAACGGTGCAGGATGCGCATCGTAGCCTTCACATTCTGTTTTTTCTTTTTAGATTCCATAGTTTTTTAATGTTTAATTTGACTTTTAATGATAAAAGTGGAAACCTGAATTTCCACTATTTATCGCTGAATTTAATTTGATATTTGTTTTTTCTTAAAGCTTGTAAGTAAATGTGAGATAAAAATTCCTCGGCGTGATCGGGTTCACCGAATAGTTTTCGTGATAGTTGTAATTCACCGTGTCGAACAGGTTTCCTACTTTGGCCATCACGCCAAATTTCTTCCAGTCGTACCCTGCCGACAATGCAACAGTGGCATAATCATCAATCGGCAACAGTCTTGAAACGCCGTTTCGCGTATCGATGGTTTCTTTGGTATCATTCCAACCCGCGATTCTGTCACCCACAAAATAAACGCTGGCACCAAGTCTCAAACCTTCAACATATTGGGTAAATGTGTAAAAAACAGATGCGTTCGCAGTAGTAGCCGGCGTTCGCACAAGTCGCTGATTTTCCACATAACCAAAATCCACTGGCGTATCAAGGTAAACTGAATGGTTGTAAGATGCACCCGCAATTATCGAAAGGTTTGGCAACGGATTACCGGTAATATCGAGTTCTACACCGCGGCTGCGCATCTTTCCGGCAAATTCTTTAATGGTGGAATCGTTATTAACCTGACCCTGAGCATTAAATTCCGCCATTTGGTAAAAGTTTCGGTTTTCAATCTGGTAAAGCGAAAGGTTCAAAGCTACCGTATTGTTCCAGAAATTCTTTTTCATACCCAACTCGAACTGATCGATGATGGAAGGTGTGAGTGAGTTTTCGTAGATATCGCGACCGGTATTTGCAGAAAACGAATTGGTATACGTGGCAAAAACAGAAAGATTGTCATTCGGCATATACACCAAACCTGCTTTGGGTGAAAAGGCCCTGTCCACAGTTCCTGCGGTCAGTCCTGTCTGGTTGGAAGCGAAAGACTTCTTCTCAGTATCTTTATTTTCAATATAAGACCATCTCAAGCCAGCCAATACTTTAAACTGTTCGGTAATACTGATGAAATCCTGTGCATAAATTCCAAAACGCTGCGTTGGGATCCGCGTTCTGTCTCTTTTGGTTGAAGTGGGCATTGCACCGCTGGCCCAGGAAGAAGGGTCGTCAAGATATACTAAACCGTTGGTCGCGTTGCCGCCCGTTCCATAAACTGTTTGCGACAGATCAAAAGCGTACGCATCCGCGGTGCCGTAATCACCATCTGTTCCGATGAGGATCTTGTGATTTAATTTCCCGGTGTTGAATTCACCGTTTAAATTTAGTTGTAAAGAAGTATAATTCTGCTCGTTATACGTCTTGTTCACCGGACGGTTCCATTTCAGGCGGTCTGCATTATCGTAGGTCCAGGTAACCCTTTCAGTTGAGAAATAATCTTTCGTGTAATTTTGGTAAGAAGCAACGGTATTAAGTGTCCACAAATCATTGAACTGATGATTAAATGTGATTCCAGCCGTGGCTTGCTGCGTATTCTGATATTGCCAGTCAGCTCCCAAAAAGGAGTTACGTGGCAGAAAAGTGTTGAGTGAATAAGATTTGTCACGGTTCTCTATGGCACCAATTCCGAAATCAGGCGTGAAATCATTTCTAAGATAATCAGCCTCAACGATCAGCTGAGATTTTTCACCGATATTGAAAAGCAAAGAAGGATTGAAATAATATTTTTGAGATTCTACCACATCACGGAAACTTTCAGCGGTTTCATAGGTACCGTTCACACGAAATGCAACTTTCTTGCTCAGCGGTCCATAAAAATCAACAGTAGGCTTGTAAGTGTTCCAGCTTCCGACATTCAGACCGGCGCTTCCACCGAAATTAAACCTGGGTTTCTTGGTTACAAGATTCACCACGCCGCCTGCAGCCACGTTACCATAAAGCATTGCGTTGCCTCCCTTCAGCACTTCTACCCGCTCCAGACCCGAAGTTTCAGGAAAAACACCGCTGTTTACCCGCGAACCATTCTTAAAAATATTGTCATTTCCGAAATTGAAGCCACGTCCACCAAAGCTGTCCTGCGAATTTCCGCGGGATGATGTGATATAAAGTCCATTCACATTCTGTAAGACGTCACTCAACTGTTTTGCCTGCTGTTGCTCGATGATCTCGTGCGTCACGATAGCGATAGGCTGCGGATTCTCCATCACCGTGAGATTAGATTTCGTGGTGAACGTTTTTGCAGTATTCGGGTTTCCGGTTTTGTGAAGGTTGATATCTTCAATCTGCTGTACGCGCAACGTGTCGTTTTCTGGGTTGAAACTCATCTGCGCGGTAGCCGAAACGCTTATAAAAAGTAATCCTACGGCAACAATCTGCTTTTTCATTAATAGTTTTTATTTAGAATGATTTAAAATAACGATGCAAATGTAAAAAAGCAAAGCCTTTGGACCAAACTTATTTGTAATAATTCTAAATAAAATTCCCTCTTGAAAGCTAACGGGCTGATGATGAAGTAATTTATAAATATGATAAATGTCAGTTTAGGACTTTTTCAACAAAAATCCGAAGACTAAAAAGACCAAACTGATGAGCATATACGTGATTCCGTTGGGTGCCGTGGCAGTTCCAAGCAGCACGACTACGATTCCAAATATGGCTGTCACCGCCATGATTTTTTTTAAAATTTTATTTCCGGTAAAGACATCTTTGCGGAAAAGACGGAAAAGACCGATGAAGAGCGCGCCGTTTACCATATATATGAAGACAATCGGGATTGCCGAAATATCGAATCCTCTCTCTGTGAATACCGGCGCTGTGTTGCTCACAAAATAGATGAGCATATACATAATAATGATCGCAAGACCCAGCAATGCACTGTTCACGGGCATTTTCGTCTTGGGATCGATAACATCGATATTCAGAAACTTCTTTGCTTTAGGCAAATTTGAAAACTGAAACGGTACACGGATGGTTGCCAGTAAAAGACCGTTTGCAGCGCCCAATACAGAGATAATGATGAAAAGCTGCATCACCAGCGCGCCTGTGTTTGAAGCAACCTTGCGCGAAAACTCCGTGATATAGGTGTCTTTCAAAGCAATGATTTCGTCACCACTCATCCGCAGTACGATTCCCGAATAATAAGAAACGTAAATTACCATCACCGCAATTGTCCCAATGATCAAAGCTTTCGGTAGGTTTTTTCGGGAATTTTTTATCTCACCGGAAATCTGTGTCGCGATGTACCATCCGTCGAACGCAAACGAAATCGGAACAAAACTCGCCGCTACTAAAAGAATAAATGACGGTGAACTGCTGGTATTTTTCACTGCAAAAGCAAAAGTATTGGTTTCCTCCACGTCGCCCTTCATCAAACTTAAAATACCGATGGAAGCAATCAGAATAAGCGGAAGAATCTTCAGCACCATTGTGAACTGCTGGAAAATCCCACTGCTTCTGGGCCGGAAAATATTAAAGACAAAAAAAATCAAAACATTTACTAAGCCAATCAGCAAAAAATGAAGATTTCCCGGCGAAAAACTCATGAATTCAGCGCAGAAATACGCAATATAGATGCCCGAAACGGTAAAGAGAACCGCAGTGAGCAACGGATAGAACAGACTCATGTACATCCAGCCGACGAAATAGCTCGCTGTCTCACCGAAGCGGAAATTTACATAATTGAGCACGCCACCATCTTTCGGCAACACTTCGGCATAATTCGACATCGAAATGGCACCGAAAACCACACTGATCCCGACAATTACAAAACCTAACAGTCCCGCGAGGACATTGCCCTGTGTAGCGACCAAAACATCGTCAACTTTAAAGAATATTCCTGAACCAATGACCTGGCCGATCACCATCGAAATTGCGGTGAACAGGCCGTATTTGGCCTCGAGCTGCTGGTTTTTCTCCATAAAATTTGAATTACATTTTAAGAATATAACGATGCGTTATTCCTGAAGTTCAAGCCAGCGAAGTTCGAGATTTTCAAGCTCGTCTCCCAACTTCTGAAGTTCTGCAGACAGCGTGGAAATTTTGTCGTAATCGGTTTCGTTATTCAGTTTTTCAAGGATTTCTGCCCGAAGTTTTTCGAGGTTTGGCATTTCCTTATCGATCATTTCAAGTTCACGCTGCTCTTTGAAACTCAATTTCCGCTGCGGTGGTTTTTCGACTTCCGTTTTTGGCGTTGGTGTCTCAACTTTCGGTTTAGCTTCCACCGCCGGACTTTTTTTGCTGAGTTCCTGACTTCGTACTTCGCGATATTCGGAGAAATTGCCTACGAAACCGCGGACTTTTCCTTCACCCTCAAATGCCAGGACGTGATCCACAATTCTGTCCATAAAATAACGGTCATGCGATACGATGATCAGCGAGCCCTGAAACTGCAGCAGGAAATTCTCGAGTACTGTGAGCGTCGGAAGATCGAGGTCGTTTGTCGGTTCATCGAAAATGAGGAAATTCGGATTCTGATACAGCACGTACATCAGATGCAAACGCCGCTTTTCGCCACCGGAAAGTTTCGAGATCGGCGAATATTGTGTTTGGTCATCAAATAAAAACAAGCGCAAAAACTGCGACGCCGAAATTGTGCGTCCGTTCGCCAGCGGGAAATTCTCACCGATTTCTTTAATGAAATCAATCACACGCTCATCTTCTTTATACGTAAGGCCTTTCTGCGAGAAATAACCGAATTTAATGGTTTCTCCGGTTTCTATTTCGCCATTATCGTAGGGTTCAAGCCCTTGGATGATATTTAAAAGTGTAGATTTTCCGGTACCGTTCTGGCCGATGATGCCCACTTTCTCGCCGCGCTGAAACTGGTAGCTGAAATCTTTAAGCAAAACCTTTGAACCAAAACTTTTATCGATATGCTTAAGCTCCAGGATTTTTTTTCCGAGACGCTTCATCTCAAAATCCAGTTCCAGACTTTGCTTGCGGGTGTCTTGTTTCGCTACTTTTTCTGTCTCATAGAAATCTCCGATACGCGATTTCGACTTGGTGGTACGCGCTTTTGGCTGGCGACGCATCCATTCCAGTTCTTTGCGGTAAAGATTTTGTGCCTTATCGATTGTCGAATTTAAATTTTCTTCGCGGATGATCTTGTTTTCAAGGTACGTCGCGTAACTGCCGTGGTGTACGTAGAGATTGTTATCCTCCATTTCCCAGATGATATCACACACAGAATCAAGAAAATAACGATCGTGCGTTACGAGCAGCAGCGTGATTTTCGCTTTCGAAAGGTAATTTTCGAGCCATTCAACCATCTCTACATCAAGGTGGTTCGTGGGTTCATCCATAATTAAAAGGATGTGACGGTGTTCTGCGCGGGTTTCCGTCAAAAGTTTTGCAAGTGCAACCCTTTTTATCTGTCCGCCGGAAAGCGTTCCCATCTTCGCCTCCAAATCTGTGATTTTTAGCTGCGTGAGAATCTGCTTCATCTCATTTTCAAGGTCCCAGGCTTTGTGCATCTCCATCTCGGCCAGGGCTTTGTCCATGTCATCTGGATCTTCGGTATGCAGCGCGTGGTGGTAATTCTTTACAGCCATGATAGGCGGCGAATCAAGTGTCATCATGAACTCCTCCACCGAAAGTGCGGAATCGAACTCAATTTCCTGATCGAATAAAACAACCTGAATATCTTTATTGATCACCACATTGCCCGAATCTGCAATCTCTTTGCCCATCAAAATCTTGAGCAAGGTAGATTTTCCACTGCCGTTTTTGGCTACGATCGCAATTTTATCGCCTTCATTTACATTAAAGGCAATGTCTTTAAACAATACTTTGAGGCCATAAGATTTGGTGAGATTTTCGGCGGAAACGTAGTTCATTTGGAAGGTTTAGATTGAGCGTAAATTTGAGACTGCAAAAATACTAATATTTAAGCGGATAATGAGGAACGCAGAAAGGCGGTCAACAGGCCGCCTAGGTTTGTCTGCAAGCTTAAAAGGATTGTCGTGCGGAAAAGTCCCGCTGAACTTCACCTTGGTGATTAATCAATCGTCAGCCTTTTGAGCGACCAAAGACTGCCGTTGTACACATTCACGTCTACTTTTGTGTTGATTCCATAAACGATTCCGTTCTCCGTAAACTGCCACATATCCCAATTACCGGTAGGTGTAGGCTGCGGCACATCGTTGTAATTGGCGAGCCAGAGCGGATAATCATCAAATTCGCCCTGCAGGAAATCTTTGTGATAATGGTAATAGGTATAAATGATGGGTTTCACGCCGTACGCTTCCTCGATAATCCGGCACCAAATTTTCAGATCTTCGATGAGCTTTGCGTTCGATTTTCGCCGTGGTATTTTTTCGATGTCCAAAACCGGCGGCAAATCTCCTTCCTCAAGCTTCACATTTTCAAGGAAATTGTTGGCCTGACGCACCGGGTCTTCATCTGCGCGGTAAAAATGGTATGCACCACGGATCAGTTTATGCTTTTTGGCGAGCTGCCAGAACTCCTCGAAATGTTTGTCTGCACTTCGGTTGCCCATTGTGGCTCTTAAGATTACAAATTCTATAGGAATTGCGCGGTTGGCGATACTCAAACTGTCCCAGGCAATATCTTCTTTGCGCTGATAATGGGACATATCAATGCCAAAAGTCTTGTCATTGTAACCGGTAATGATTCTGTTGATGCGCTGCTCTTCGGCTTCGGTATTGCTCAGGGACTTATGCTCGAATTTATCAAAATACATCGCATAATAGAAGGTGAGCGTTTGTTTAAGGTAAAAACCAGTTCCGATCAGCGCTGCTATTAAAATTAAAAGCAGGACCTCCCGCCGCAAAAGCCAGTGGCGCTTTCGTTTCTTATGAATTTTCCTTTTCGTCTTTCGCGCTGAAGATTTCTTTGCCATGGCCTGCAAAAATAGCGTATAAAAATAAAAAACCGTGCAAGGCGCACGATTTCCTGATTGTACTTAATGTATTTAAATTAATTAATATCCGTCCTTAATTTCCTGGTCAGAAACCAATGAAAGCGCAGAAGAAGTTCCGATTCTTTTCACACCCATCGAAATCATTTTTTGGGCATCTTCGGGCGACTTTACGCCACCGGCAGCCTTAACCGAAAGTTTTCCGGCGTTCTGTATCATCAGTTCAATTCCTTCAAAAGTAGCACCGTTCGGCTTGCCGTCTTCGGTAAGATAAAAACCTGTAGATGATTTCACAAAGATGTCCGGAAGTTGGTTTTCCTCAAAATTTGCTTCCGCCCATTCGCGGATATCTTTTGTGATCGCTACAATCTGTTCGTCGGTAAGCGCTGCAATTTCTATAATCCATTTCACCACTTTCCCGTTGTCAACCGAAAGTTTGGTCCCTGAGACAAATTCGTTTTTCACAAGGTCTTTCTGTCCGGCTTTGTAGGCTTCGTAGTTGATTACGAAATCGAGTTCATCTGCACCGTCCGTGATGGCTTTTTCAGCTTCCACGAGTTTTTCTGCAGTACTTGCAGTACCTTCATGAAAACCCATTACAGTTCCAACTTTCACGGCCGAACCTTTAGAAACGAGATAATCTTTAATCTCTTTTACAAAATCGGGCCGGATCATCACCTCATAAAAACCGTTTTGAATGGCTTCATCGGTAAGTCGATAAACTTTTTGGCGCGTCTCTTCTTCGCTGATGCCCGCCTGAGACGGTGTTTTCAGGTATGTAGAATCTAAAAATGCAGTGATATTCATAGCTTTTAAACTTTCAGTTGTCTGTTAATACTTTGTTCGAGGGAGATAAAGGTTTCGGTTCTGGTAACGCCTTTCAGTTTCTGCAGCTTGTTCAAAATTTGCATCAGATGATCATTATCACGGCACAGCACTTTAAGAAAAATCGTATAATTCCCCGTCGTATAATGCGCTTCTACCACTTCGTTTACTTCTTTCAATGCTTTCACCGCATCATGATAATGGCTGGGCTGCTCAAGATAGACACCAATATATGAAACAACGTTATACCCTATTTTTCGAGGGTTCAGGAATGAAATGGAGTTTTCTATAACGCCCGCCTGCTCGAGTTTTTTGATGCGCTGATGTACGGCCGTGGTAGAGATCCCCACATTTTTGGAGATGTGGGCCAGAGAAGTCTTGGCATTATCCATCAGCATATAAATAATTTCTTTATCCACAGGGTCTAAGTGGTAACTCGAGTTTATTGCACTTTTCATATCGTAGTGTTCTATATATTTTTTTAAGTTTAATTTAATACCGTTATTACAGGAAAATGATCGCTGTATCCGCCCAGATATCGTTTTCCCGCATACGTCCTTGCCGGCCGCTGAGCCAATTTCCGGTTGCTGCTTCTCAACTTCTCGTGAGAGAAAACTTTAGCGGCGGTAAATTTAAGCGGAAAGTCTGATTGCTGAAAGTGTTCAGACAACATGATTTGATCAAACGTTTGGCCGCTCTTATTGTGAAACGTAGAGTATATTCCGTTTGTATACAGATCGGCAAAAGGGTTGAAAATTTGTTTTCCAGAATTGTTTTTAAATATTGGGAGAAGCATCTTGTCATCCGGATTACAATTAAAATCACCCATCAAAATCACTGCTTCGGAATTGCTGTTTTGTGCGATGTCGGCGGCTAAACGTCTTACAAGGTTTTCGCGCAAACCAAAATTTGCATCTTTATCCTTCCTCGAAGGAAAATGAACGACGTACGCGTTAAAAATTTCGTTACAAAACCCGAGTCGCACATGCAGGATATCCCGCGTGTCAAAGACCTGCCCTGATTCTTCCGTCAACCGAATAGTCTTGGAAGACAGAATTTCTACTTTTTCGGGATCGTAAAGCAATGCCACATCTATTCCACGTGTATCTGCGGAAGGGAAGTGTACAGCGCGGAAAGCTTTAAAAAAAGGCAATTCAAGAATATCAGTAAGTGCTTTCTCACCCTGAATTTCCGCAACTCCGAACAACATTGGCAAGACACCTTCGGAAGCCGAAATCAATTCAGCAACGTGAGCTATCTTATTAAGTTTTTGGCGGTATTTGCGGTCGTCCCAATTTCGTAATCCTGAAATTGTAGGGTCCGCGCTGTGAACAGGAGGCGCGTCCGGCAGCAATAAATTTTCGACATTATAAAATGCGAAAATCTCCTTCGATCTGTCATATTCCATCTGCGTGCATACCTTTACTTTTGCAATGTAAAATTACGAATAATAATTGGTTATGAGTGGATTATTGCAGCAGATCAGGCCGACGTTCGCGGGTGATTTTTATCGCCTCATCATGCAGCCAGTCTTCTATTTTGCTGAAGTTACCACTGAGCAGCACTTCGGGCACATCAAGACCTTTGTAGCTCGCAGGCCGTGTGTATACCGGCGGTGAAAGCAAATCATCCTGAAAGCTGTCTGTCAGCGCGCTTTGCTCGTCATTCAGCACGCCAGGAAGAAGCCGGATCACGGAATCGGCCAGCACACAGGCGGCCAGTTCTCCACCGGTAAGGACATAATCGCCAATCGAGATTTCTTTGGTAATGTGGAGATCACGCACACGCTGGTCAATCCCTTTGTAATGACCACACAGAAAGATCAGATTCTCCAATGTAGAAAGTTTGTTTGCGATTTTTTGATTTAATGTTTGCCCGTCCGGTGTAAGGTAGATCACCTCATCATAATTGCGCTGAGACTTTAGTTCTGAGATGCAGTTATCCAGCGGTTCTATCATCATCACCATGCCAGCTGAACCACCGTAAGGCGCATCGTCTATCTGGCGGTATTTTCCCAATCCATAGTTCCGGAGATTGTGAAAGTGGATTTCAACCAATCCTTTATCAACAGCCCGTTTCAGGATCGAAGTTTTAAACGGACTTTCCATGAGCTCCGGTAAAACGCTTATAATGTCAATTCTCATTGTTCAGTTTCATTCTTTTTGTTGGGGATGATGATAAGCCGCAGCGACGAATCCTTGTTAAAATAACTCCACATCCAGTTGAAAAATATTGCGACCTTATTCCGAACGGAGAGGATGAGCATCAGATGCAGGAACATCCAAAAATACCAGGCCAGCAAGCCCTGGAATTTAAAATTCGGCAAATCCACTACCGCGCGGTGTTTTCCTATCGTGGCCATGCTGCCGCGGTCTGTATATTCAAATTCTTCCCACTGATTCTGTGATTTCCTGAGCAGATTCCGGCCCAGATTTTTCCCCTGATTGATCGCCACGTTTGCTACCTGAGGATGTGCGGCCGGGTATTTGGGCGTTTCCATGTAAGCGATATCACCAATCGCAAATATATTATCGTATCCTAATACACGGTTGTATCGGTCGGTTTTATAGCGGTTTCGCACCACGGTTTTAGGGTCAAGCCCATCAATGATATTTCCCGTTACGCCAGCAGCCCAGATCACATTATTGGATGGGATCGACTTTCCGCTCTGCATATATACTTTGTCGCCATCATAGTCAGTCACGAACTCTTCGCTCATGAAGATTACGCCCAGTTCTTTAAGGTATTTTTCACTCATCACCTGAGATTCTTCACTCATCGTGCTCAGTGAGGTGGGCGTAGAACTTACAAGAATCACATTCAGGTTACTGAAATTCATGTGCGGATAGTCGCGTGGAAGGATCTCGCGCTTCATTTCGGCAAATGCGCCGGCCAGCTCCACACCTGTAGGTCCACTGCCTACGATCACGATATTCCAGTTGCCATCATCAGTGCGTGATTTCTGCATGATGATTTTTTCAAATGTAAGCAGCACGTGATTTCGTATGGCGATGGCTTCCTGCGTATTCTTCATACCAAATGTTAACGTCTCCATCTTATCATTTCCGAAGAAATTGGTCTTGCAGCCTGTAGCCAGAATCAGTTTATCATAGGTAATCTCGCAATCCGGAGAAACTATTTTGTTTTGGGAAGGTAAGATTTGGTTTACCTCCATCATCCTGTATTGGATGTTGCGCGAGCGCTGAAATATTTTTCTGAAAGGAAAGGATATGTTGCTTGGCTCGATTCGCCCACAGGCCACCTGATAAAACAGCGGCTGAAACATGTGGTGATTCACCTTATCGATTACAATCACCTTCTTGTTTTTGTTATTTAGCATTCTTGCGAGTTGCAGGCCGGCGAAACCGCCGCCGATGATCACAATTTTTTCTCGGCTTTCCATAATACAAATTTAAAAGTTTTTGTACAGCTAATATTCCGGTGGCGAATGCAAAAAAAATCCCTGAAAGTTCAGGGAGATTATTGTTTTACTATTTGCGTCACCTTCTGCGTATTGTCGCTCATGATGTAGCGCATCAGGTACTTTCCGGGTTTTAACCTATCGAGCCTGATCTCTCCGGAGTTCATATTCACAGCATATTCAGCAACCTGCATTCCAAGAATGGAATAAAACGTAACCGATTTTATTTTAAGTAAAGGATCTTTAGACTTCACCACTATGAAATCACGTGCCGGATTCGGGTAGGCAACCATCAAGCCGTCATCAGACTTTTGTGATGCTGCCAAAGGCTCCCGGGCTGCCGACTGCGCGGAAACATGACCCGAAAAAGCGGTAAGCGAACCGATTAAAAATATCGAAAACAGTAATTTTTTCACCGTATATAACTTTATATTTAAGAGAATATCCTTACAAATGTAAGAATTTGGAATTTACTCACAATAGTTTTTTTATAAAACTATCTTTAAATTTGCAGCGCATAGTTCAAATACTATTCCAAAAGAAAAATGATCCTATATTCACGAAACCGTAGACTCCGCACATCTGCGTCCATACGCGCGCTGGTGCAGCAAACGGTACTTACCACAAATGATCTCGTGATGCCCGTTTTCGTGATGGAAGGCGAAAATACCAAAGAAGCAATAGCGTCGATGCCAGGAATTTTCCGTCGCTCGATAGACCTTACTGTTCAGGAATGCCGCGAACTGTTTTCATTGGGCATAAAAGCCGTAAATCTGTACATGAAAGTGCCGGAAAACCTTAAAGACAATAAAGGCACTGAATCCTGGAACCCTGATGGGTTGATGCAAAGAACCATTAAAGCAATAAAAGACGCGGTTCCGGATATGGTGGTAATGCCTGATGTGGCGCTGGACCCTTACTCGATTTATGGCCATGACGGCATCATAACCAACGGAAAGGTAGACAATGACGCGACGAATGACGCTCTAGTAACGATGTCTATATCTTTGGCTGACGCCGGCGCCGACATTCTGGCTCCCAGCGACATGATGGACGGACGCGTAGCAGCGATGCGCGAAGGTTTGGAAGAAAACGGACATACTGACGTGGGAATCCTGAGTTACGCCGCAAAATATGCGAGTTCGTTCTACGGTCCCTTCCGCAGTGCGCTGGATTCTGCACCAAAAGATTTTGCGGACATTCCAACTGACAAAAAAACGTATCAGATGGACTTCCACAACTCCCGTGAAGCGCTCGATGAAGTGTACAAAGACGTAGCAGAAGGTGCCGACATCATTATGATCAAACCCGGCATGCCTTACCTTGATATCGTGGCAAAAGTTCGCGAAGCGATTGATTTACCGATTGCAGTATATAATGTAAGCGGCGAATATGCCATGCTGAAAGCAGCCGCACAAAACGGCTGGCTAGACAATGACCGTGCGATCCTGGAGAGTCTGACGTGTATAAAACGCGCCGGCGCTGATATGATCTTCACTTATGCAGCAAAAGAAGCCGCCGTGCTTCTCAATAATCAATAAAAAAAAAGGAATCAACTGATTCCTTTTTTTGCTTTGTCTTAAAACCATCCTTTTTTGTTGTGCACATAGGTGCGGTCAAACTGTTCATCGGTCATCGTTAGGTACACAATACCTTCAATAAAAGGAATGAGTGTCGCGAGCCCACATGTTACGATATTCAGCACGATTTGTATGATTCCTTCCGTAGTATAGCCAAGAAAAAATTTGTTTGCACCAAATGCACCGAGCAAAATTCCGAGAAGTCCCGCTGCCAACTTCTTTTCTGAGCGGTAATAATTGTTTGGTTGAGGATTGTGCCCGTGTTCGGGATTTGTATAGCCGTAAGTTTCCATTGAGTTGTTTTTAATGTTCTAAAATCTGTCGGAAACTTTTTTATTCTGTTACATCATTAAATTTTACCTAAGAAGAAAAGTCCATAGCATTTTTGGTTTTCGTCAAGGCCCAGGAATTCACCGAGATGATTAATGAGACCCGGACTACTCCAATAACAACCTACATCATGAACTGATGCCGTAAGGTACATGTTCTGCACAGCCATCGCAGTGGCAGCAATCTCTTCCCACTCCGGCACCAGACCGCTGAAGTTAACTGAAATACTGATGACTGCATCAGCTTTAGCGGCTTTTTCAGTGATGCTGACGTATTTTTTTTCGAGAAAATTTTGGGGAGCAACGGTTGCTTTATAGATTTCAGCCATCTTTTCACCCAAAGCACGCTTTTCTTCGCCTTTAAAAACTTTAAACCGCCACGGCTTGGTTCTTTTGTGGTTGGGTGCGAATTCCGCAGATTTCAGGATTTCGTGCAGTATTTGATCATCGATTTCCTCAGCCGTGTAATCCCTTGGAAAAGTACTTTTCCTTTGTTCAATGATCGCTTTTAGAACTGTTGCTTTATCCATTTAATAGGTTTTTTTAAGAGCTTACATAACGTGCTCAATGGTCTGGCTGATGTTATTCAACACAAAAGAATCACCCGCGCTTTTACCAAACATGATCTTTGCCATCGGGCTTTCCTCTGAAATTGCATAGAAACGGTCTCCTTCGTAAAAGAATTCGCCAAGTGAAACCGAAATATAAAATCTTGCCTTGTTCGTGAAAACCATCGAACCCAGTTGCACGGTTTCGGTAGGTTTATTCAGAACTTTCAGCATATTGCGGTTCAGGTCGTGCAGTGAACCAAGCTGTCTTTGCATTTGGTAAATCTCCTCCTGTATCTCCTCGCGAATAGAATCGTATTTGGGTGTCTTTTTTATATCGCGGCTTGCATCCTGTGTGAATTCCAGAAAATTTTCAAGTTTCTTTATCTTGCCGGCGATCACCTCCAGAACGTAGCTTCGTATGTCGCTTTTCAATGCTGTGCTTTTGCGCATATCTGCTCTTTTTAATTTAATTTAAAAATTTAAAGAGAAAAAGATGCCAATTTCTAGCCCGAAACCGCTGTCATTTTTTGCCGCACCGCTTCGTACAAAATAGCGCCGCACGCCACAGATACGTTCAGCGACTGTGTTTTACCTTCAATCGGCAGTTTGATTTTCTCATCAGAATGATGCAGAACTTCTTTTGAAATACCTGTTTCCTCATTGCCCATCACCACCGCGCATGGCTCAGTGAAATTCACGTCGTAAATGAGTTTGTTTGCCTTCTCAGTTGCTGAAAAAACCTGTACACCCGACTGTTGCAGGAAATCGACTGTATGTGCAAGATTTTTTTCCTTACAAATTTTCAGATTGTAGATTGCGCCTGCACTTGTTTTTATCGCATCTGAATTGATTGGTGCGGCTCCTTTTTCCGGCAAAATTACGGCGTGGACACCCACACATTCGGCTGTACGGCAGATGGCGCCAAAGTTCCTCACGTCGGTAAGGCGGTCAAGAATAAGCAGGAACGGTGTTTTTCCTTCCTCAAAAAGGCGCGGCAATACATCTTCAATCTTTTCAAAAGGCACATCAGAAATAAACGCCACCACACCCTGATGATTTTTGCGTGTGAAACGGTTAAGTTTCTCTACAGGAACATAGTTTGGGCGGATGCCGTGTTTGGAAAGCAGATTTTTAAGTTCCTGGTAGATTTCACCCTGAAGCGCGTTCTGAAGGAAGATTTTATCTACGGTTTTTCCCGCGTCGATCGCTTCCATCACAGGCCGCAGACCAAAAATGAAATCGTCTTTTTTACTGCCTTCAGGTCTTTGAGATTCGGGGTTGTTATTTTTATTCTCGTAGTTCAATTTGTTTTAATTTAAATGTTAAATGATTCGGTTACAGATCAATACTGCTCGCCCAGGATTGCGCGCTTCTGTGCCATCGCATACCCGTAATGCAAAGATTCGTGCATGTTATTGAAAATGATCGCGTCCTGTATATTTTTAAGGTCCAGCCCGAAACTTGTGGTGTAAGGTGTATAATCTGCAAAGAAATCGTCATCATAATCCTTCATCAAAATCTTCGATGTTTCCGTAAGCAAAAATCCAAGATCCACTACCTCAGACTGTTCCACATTTAAGTTTGGAAGGGTGCCTTTCTTGTAAGTTTCGATCCAATATTTATCAATCCGGAATGGGTTTCCGCTCAGATAGTAGCAGAGCAACTGCTGCGTTGCAACGGTATGTGCGATATTCCAGTAGATATTGTTATTGAATCCATCGGGTATCAGCATCAGATCTTTATGTGAAGTTTCTTCAAGTATCTGCAAAAGATTTTTCCGAACCTGCCGATGTGCCTGAAAATGATAATTCATTAGATACGTATTTAATCGTTCAAAATTAGAGTAATAAACTGAGAATGACAAAAGAGAGGAATCAGCGGCAGCTTTTTCAAATAAATTTTTTACTTGCGATAAATTTTGGTGACTTTAGCGCTATTTATAATCATCTCGGGCGATGTGTTAACAAACTTTAACTTAATCTTGGCACTAATTATGTTGACTGATGACGCGTTTATTTGGAAATTTACCGGTTTATTAATTCAAAACACATGTCAGAACAACATCAGGCTGAAGACATCAGACAACTTACCGAAAAAGTTCGTGAACAGAACTATTTTTTCACATTACTGAAGCAGGAAATCAACAAAGCAATTATTGGTCAGGAATATATGGTAGACCGTCTGCTGATCGGTCTTTTGGGCAACGGACACGTTCTTTTGGAAGGTGTGCCCGGCTTGGCAAAAACCTTGGCGATCAAGACGCTTGCCGATGCTGTTCAGGGTGAATTCTCCAGAATTCAGTTTACGCCTGACCTTCTACCGGCCGACGTGGTAGGTACAATGATGTACAACATTAAAGAAAACGATTTCACCATAAAACGCGGACCCATTTTCGCCAATTTCGTGCTGGCAGATGAGATCAACCGTGCACCTTCAAAAGTACAGTCGGCTTTGCTGGAAGCGATGCAGGAAAAACAGGTGACCATTGGCGATGAGACAATGCCGCTACCAAAACCCTTCCTCGTTCTCGCCACGCAAAACCCTATCGATCAGGAAGGTACGTACCTTTTACCTGAAGCACAAAGCGACCGTTTCATGCTTAAATGTACGATCAGCTATCCGGATTTTGAAGATGAACGGAAAATTATGAAGATGGTTGCCACCAGCCACCAACCGGAGATAAAACCCGTCATCTCTATGCAGAATGTGGTAGATGCCAAAAGTTTGATCAACCAGATATATCTGGATGAAAAGATTGAAAAATACATTCTTGACATGGTTTTTGCGACGCGGACACCCGAAAAATATGGTTTATCAGAGCTGAAAAATTACATCAGTTTCGGCGCTTCGCCGCGTGCTTCAATCAATTTAGCAATTGCAGCTCGTGCAGTTGCTTTCCTCAGAAACCGGGCTTTTGTGCTGCCGGAAGACGTAAAAGAAATTGCCAAAGACGTGCTGCGTCACCGCATCGGACTTAGTTTTGAAGCGGAAGCGGAGGAAATAACGGCAGATGAGATCGTGAATCAGATTTTAGGCAAAGTGCAGGCGCCATAAGACGTATTAAAAATGGCATTAAATAAAACTTTGGCGTGCAGATAAAAGATATCATCAGGAAGGTAAAGCAAATCGAGATTCGGACTAAAAAGAAGTCTGAATCGACGCTGATGGGTCAATATCACAGCGCTTTCAAAGGTCAGGGAATGACTTTCTCGGAAGTGCGTCCATACCAGTTTGGTGACGAAATCCGCCGGATCGACTGGAACAAAACTGCGCGTTTTCGTGAACCATTCGTAAAAGTAATGGAGGAAGAACGCGAACTCACGATGATGCTCCTCGTGGACATTTCTTCATCAATGGATTATGGCACGCGCACGCAGCTGAAACGTGAATTTGTAGCTGAAATCGCTGCCAGTGTGGGCTTTTCCGCCGCAGGAAATAATGATAAAGTTGGCCTTATTTTATTTGCAGATAAAGTCTATAAGGTGATTCCGCCACAGAAAGGCCGCAAGCACATCCTCGCGATCATCAGTAATATTTTGTCTGCTGATTATGTACCTGCGGCGACCGACGTGAACGGCTCATTGCAATATATGATGAGTGTTTTCAAGAAAAAGTCACTTGTTTTTATGTTTTCAGATTTTCACGATCAGTATGACACCAAAATTCTGCGCGTGGCTGCAAAAAAGCATCAGCTGCTTGCGATGAGAATTGCGGACGATAAGGATTCAGGCATCCCGGATGTGGGCTACGTACTTTTCCGCGATGCGGAGACAGGGCGGCAGATCTGGGCAAATACTTCCAATGCACGTTGGCGTTATGAATTTGCTGAGAAACAAAAGCAGAATTTAAAAATATTAAAGGAAGATTTCGAAAATTCTTCCGCGGGCTTCATGAACATCAACACGGGTGAAGACTACACCAAATTTTTGTACGAATATTTCCGGAAGCGATGAACCGCTCTATCATTAATCAAAATATTTTGAAAGGTTTTTATTTAATTTTTACGTTGCTCACAGGCGTTTCCGTTTTTGGTCAGACTTTAGGTTCCAAACTTGAGAAACGCACGCTGGCATTGGGTGAAGTTGCCGTTTTTCAGGTTACCGTATCAGATCTTCAGGGCAAGGGCGTCGTTTCTGCGCCCAAAAACGAACTGCTGCCTTTTCATTTTGAAGAAGTGAAAGACAGCATCACCAAACAGGCCGATTTATATGAAAGAGTGATTGAATTTGCAGTGTTTGAAGAGGGGAAATTTACGATACCAGCACTCGATTTCACCATCGGCGGCCGACTTTACCACACTGTTCCTTATGAAGTGGAAGTCATCAATACTGCGCAAAAAGGTGACCAGATCAGCGACATCATGAAGAACAAAGAAGTGAAGCTGGGTGCGCAGGATTATTGGGAACTTTATAAATGGTATATTCTGTCTGCTTTGATTGTTCTAGCGCTGATCTTCATTATTTATATGATCGTACGCTATGTGCGCCGAAGAAAAAATTCACCGGTGGTGATGACTAATCAGACGCTGCGTGAACTGGACAATCTGAAGAAGAAAAAATATATCGAAACTGGCGATTACCGTTCGTTTTATGTGGAATTGATCGATATCACCCGAAACTTCATTACAAAACAGTATAAAATCCCTGCAGATGTGCTGCTGACGGACGATTTGATCGATGTAATGAAAATGAACAACACCATCTCGCCCGAAAATGAAAAAATAGTAGAAGAAGTATTTCTTCGTGGAGATTTGGTAAAATTTGCCAAAACTTTTCCGGATCAGGATACAATGCAAAAAGATTTCAGTGATATGCGCGGATTTGTGAAAAGATCATCAAAAGATCTGGAAGTTGAACAACTTAGAACAGGCGTGTAATGAAGTTGGATTTACTCAATTTTGAATTTTTCAGTCCGTGGTTTTTGCTGCTGTTTGTAGCACTGATCCCTCTGCTGGTGCGTGATATCAGTTCAAAGAAAATTGAAGGCATTAAACTTCCGACCACACAGAACATGACCGAAAACCGTGGAATAGTCTTCATTCTGTCTTTTCTTAAATTCACCAAATACGTCATCCTTTTGGCCCTCATCATTGCAATGGCGCGGCCGCGCACATTTACGATTTCCCAAAACACCGATGACACGAAAGGGATAGACATCATGCTGTCCATCGATGTTTCTTTGAGTATGCTGGCGCGCGATCTGGAACCCGACCGTCTTACCGCCTTACAGAATATCGCGAAAAAATTCGTTGAAAACCGGCCGGTTGACCGGATCGGATTGGTCACTTACTCCGGCGAAGCTTTTACAAAAGTTCCGCTCACGTCGGATCACGCCGTGCTGTTGGAAGAACTTGATAACCTGAATCCGCTCGAGCTGCAGCCCGGAACCGCGATCGGTGAAGGTCTTTCGGTAGCGGCGACACACCTTCGCCACAGCAAAGCGAAATCGAAAATCATCATTTTGATGACTGACGGTGTGAATACGATCGAAAACGCGATGCCCGCACAGGTGGGAGCACAGTTGGCCAAAAGCAATGACATCAAGGTCTATTCAATCGGGATTGGTACTAATGGATACGCGCTGATGCCGACACACACCGATATTTTTGGGGATTTGGTCTTCAATGAAGTCGAAGTGAAGATTGATGAGCCCGTACTGCGGGAAATTGCACAAACCACGGGCGGCAAATACTTCCGCGCCACATCAAATGACAGACTTTCTGAGATATATGCTGAAATAGACCAGCTTGAAAAATCGGAGTTGCTCAACGCAAAACTTTATAATTATGAAGAATATTTCAGGTTATTTTTGTGGATTGCGCTGGCAACACTGCTGTTGGACGCACTGCTGCGTTGGGTTTTGTTTAAATTTTTAAACTAGAGTAAACGGATATGAATTTATATCTTGGCAATTATTGGTATTTACTTTTGCTGTTGCTGCTGCCGCTGCTCGGGTACCTTGCATTCCGTTTTAAAAGGTGGAAACAGCACCGCCAGAATATATTTGCAGAAACCCGGTTCCGGGAAGAACTTTTCCGTAAACGCAGCGGTTTCGCTAAGTTTTTCCCCTTTTTGTATCTGCTCGCTTCACTTTTTCTTATCTTAAGTATCGTGGATTTGCTGGGCGGCTCAGAAGAAGTGGAAACCAACCAGAAAATGAACAACGTGATCTTCATGCTGGATGTTTCAAATTCAATGAATGCCCAGGATGTCGAGGAAAATCGACTTTCGCAGGCGAAGAATATCATCGTGAATACCATGCAGCGCATGACCAATGATAAGGTGGGAATCGTAGTATTTGCCGGAGAGGCAGCATCCATAATGCCTCTGACAACCGACTTCACAGCCGCTGAAACTTACATAGGAGGAATTGATACGAATGTGGTGAAAATTCAGGGAACAGATTTCTTAAGGGCCATGCAGACCGCGGCGATAAAATTTAAGAATATTGCTAAAGGATCGCGAAAAGTGGTTTTGCTGAGTGACGGCGAAGATAACGAGGGCAATGACAAAGCAGCCGCCAGGCTCGCTAAGAAAGAAGGCATTACCATTGTTTCGGTGGGCATAGGGACTGAAGAAGGCGCACCCATCCCGGAATATGTTTTCGGTCAGTTGATGGGTTACAAAAGCGGTCTTTCAGGTCAGACTGTTATTTCAAAAAGACAGTCAAACGCACTTATCAATTTAGCGGCGGACACCGGTGGCAGCTATATTGACGGAAACAATATGGAAAGTGCGGTGGTACAGATCGACGATGCACTTGCTAAAGCCGGCGGAGCGGGCAGCACGATGGTCAAATCACAGAATGCAGTGCACTATTATCAATACTTTCTCGGCTTATCAATCTTCTTCTTTTCGATAATTTATTTGTTGAATCCGCGCCAGGATCTTAATATTTAACAAACTCTGCGCATTAAGGGCAAGCTTTTAACCCAAATTTAACAGATAACATTATTCTATTAACAATTAAACGGATAATTTTGCAACAATGATGTCAAAGTACCTTTTCATGCTGATTTTCACTGCTTTTGCGGGCAATTTTGTGTTTGCACAGGAGAACTATAACACATTGGTTCATGAAGGCAACAAAATGTTCGACAAGAGCGATTTCGAAGGTGCATCGGGAAAGTACATGAGTGCCATAAAAAATAATGCTAAAGATTTTACGGCTCATTACAATCTCGGCAATGCACTTTACAAACAGAAAAAATACGAAGAGGCGAAGGCTGAGTACGTGAAAGCAAATGAGCTGGCCACAAATCTGGCTGACAAAGCGGCGTCACTTTACAATTTGGGTAATGCGCATATGCAGAGCAACGACTCCCGCAGTGCGGCTGATTATTATAAACAGGCGCTGAAACAGGATCCTTACAATGAAACGATCCGCAAAAATTATGAGATTGCGATGCTGAAAGAAAAAGAGAAGCAGCAGCAAAAAGACCAAAAAAACAAATCCGGTGGTGGCGGAAATGATCAAAACGAGGATCAAAATCAGGGACAAAATCCTGGCAATACTCCGCAGAACCAAAACGGAAGCGGGCAGAAAAATAAGGGTGAAGGTGAAGGAGATGATCCTAATCAAAATAAAAACGACAACTCAGGCAAAATGCCAAAGGACCTCGAAAACTCAATATTTAACCGCGTAGAAAACAAAGAACGAGAAACCGCCAAGCGGATCTTAAACAAAAACTCCTATTCGATGCCGCAAAGCAACGAAAAGGACTGGTGATGAAATTAAAATTTTACTTCATACTATTTTTTCTAGCTGCCCTGCACATTCGGGGACAGGTTACACTGGAGGTTACAGAAGTGAAGGAAACACGTGTTAACCAACGGTTTAACCTTAGCATTATGCTGCAGATAAGTGGCGAAAATATGCAGCAGGAAACCCCGCTCCGCCTTCCTGACCTTTCAAAATTTGATATTGTCGGTACCGCTTCCGAGCAGAATACCGTGGTACTCGATGCGCGCAAAGGTGAGATCATCAACCAGATGGTCTATCAGTTTGTGTTGAGCCCGAAGCAGGCCGGTAAGATAAAGATCGGTTCAGTTCTGGTAACGGTAAACGGCAAAATTTACAAGACGGAGCCCTTTGAAATGACCGTTCGCGAAAGTGAAAAAATAGCTGCCGCCCCGGATCCTGTAATTGACGAGAACGTCTATCTTAATATGGAAATCCGCGACCGTTCAGTGTACAAAAATGAACCGACTGTTGCTGTTCTCCGCGCCTACAGCCGTGATTATGGCAGTTTTCGGAAGGTACGGAACATACAGTTTCCCCAGCAGAAAAATGTCCAAATCCAGCCAGTGAGTTTAAATAAACCGGAAATAGAAACACGCTCGGGCCTCGCATCACAGGTTTTGGCCGTCTTCCTGATATTTCCGTCCGAAAGCGGATCCATAGACATCACTCCGGCTACAGCTTCAATTGCGCGCAGCACAAAAGAAAAAATTGTTTCAAATAGTGTCCGTCTGAACGTAAAGAAATTGCCCGCCGGGATGCCCGCAAATTTTAAGAACGCGGTGGGAAATTTCGAAGTTTCACTTGTGAAGAACGACCCGGCTACAGTTCCGGAAATAGATCAACCCGTAAATGTGACGGTAAAACTTAGCGGGGCCGGAAATCTGCGCTCCGTGCGTATGCCGAAGTTGTTGTCGTCTGAGAATTACGTTTTTTATAAGCCTACAATTACATCAAATACACGTGCCGAAGAGGACAAACTCTTTGGAACAATAACCGCGGATTATGTAGTCATTCCGAAAAAACCCGGCCCTATTAACGTCCTGCTCGAGAATTTCTCCTATTTCAATCCTGAAGACCAGAACTATGTTGAACTTGGCCCGCAAAGTCTTGCATTGGACGTGAAAACGCATCAGCAGGTGCTCGACGCAAAAAGTACACTTGAGCGGGTGAATGATTACACAAACAACGTTCTCGAAACTGTGAACACGCCAGTGCTGCAGACCCAAAACCTTAAAGTAAAAAATCCGAAAAAAATCGACTGGAAAATTGTATTCCTTAATCTTGGAATCCTGGTTGCGGCTGTATCGCTCTTCCTACTGTTCCGCCGGAAATGGAATCAGCGCAAACCCGCGTTAGTGGAAGCCTACAAACCGATAATGACTGTTGCAGAAACAGAAGAAATCATCAAACGCAACCTTCAATACAACTTTTCCGATGGTATTGAATATTTAAAATTCCTCTCAAAAAATAATGAATCTGCAAAGTTCTTTGAAACCTATCAGGATATGGTTTTGAAGATCAAAGAGAAATTTAATGCTGCAAATGAGACCGATTTCCGAAAAATACTGGCGGAGAAATTCGGACAAAGTGCTGCAGAGGAATACCGCCTGATCTCGGAAAAAGTAAAAATCGAAAAGTACTCGCCGCTGCAGACGCAGGAAAGTCTTACTAAACTTTGGGAAGACATCGCTGCGCTGTTTCAAAAAATTGCATTCTAATCAAAATATTTTTATATTTTTGAGAAATTAATAATTCCAGATGTTTGAATTTTTCTCCTTTAAAGAAACGCTTACCGCTACGATGGTTCTTTTTGCAGTGATCGATATTGTCGGCTCTGTACCGATTATTGTCAGTTTAAAGAAAAAGTTTGGACATATAGAATCAGAAAAGGCCGCACTTGCCTCAATGTTTCTGATGATCGCGTTCCTGTTTATCGGAAATAAAATTTTGAAGTTTATTGGCGTAGATGTGAATTCATTTGCAATCGCAGGTGCGATTGTTATTTTCATTATCGCACTCGAGATGATTTTAGGTATCGAAATCCACAAAAACCAGGAAGCAAAGTCTGCTTCCATCGTACCCATCGCATTTCCACTGATCGCCGGTGCCGGAACGCTGACCACCACCCTCTCGCTGCGCGCAGAATTTCACGATATCAATATCATTTGCGGCATTGTGCTCAATACACTTTTCGTATATTTGGTGCTGAAATCAGCAAACTGGATCGAGAGAAAACTTGGCGAAGGTACGCTTCAGGTTTTGCAGAAAGTCTTCGGAATCGTGCTGTTGGCCATCGCCATCAAACTTTTCACAGCGAATTTTGCGCAGCTCTTCAGTATGTACGTTAATTTTTAATACCACAGAAATGCATCTTTACTATAAAATATTCCTCGCACTGTTCGTAATTTTTATCGGGTTCAATATCTATTCGATGGATTGGGACCTTGGTTTATGGCATGAGGAAAACGCTAAATTCATCCTTTCTTTTGCGGCAGCTGTCATCGGAATCATCGGTGTTTTCGTATTGCACACAATGAGCAAATTCGCTGCAAAAAAATAAGCCTTATTCGTCTTACTTATTATTTCGCGGAACTGTTTTTCGGAAAATAAAAAAGCTAAATCTGTCCGATTTAGCTTTTATTCAGCGTCAATTTACATTTTAAAAATTCATCACATCCTTTACTACGCCGCCATTCTGCGTGTGCGGCAAAAGTTCACGTATAATAAATGTTTTGATTTCTTCTTCCGTGCCGTTTGAAGGGAAAAGAAGATGAACATTCGCACCCGCGTCCAGCGTGAAAAACAGCGGCAAACCGGTTTCTTCACGGAATTTCCAGATGGCATTTATTACGTTTAGCGTACCGTTTTTCATCAGGATAAACGCTGGATCACTCATCATCATCATCGCGTGAAGCGTCAGCGCTTCGTGCTCCACAAGTTTAATGAAACCGTGCAGATCGCCTTCCTTTAGGATGGTCTTTAATATCTTGAAGTTAGTATGTGCCTCTGCAAACCGCGATTCAGCATACGGATTCGTATTCATCAATCCGTGGCCTACCGTGGAGCTCACAGATTTCTCGCCTTCGTGAATCAGTAGAACCCAGTCATTGAAATTGCGGAAAACCGAATGCACATCTTCACCTGGATACTGCACAGCAAAGAAATCCGAACTTTGCGCCACTTCAGATGTTTCGCCCCAAACCACAAGGCCGTCATAAAGGCTTCTGCACGCGCTGCCACTGCCAAGTCTGGCGAGAAAACTGGCTTTTTTCAGTCTGAAGTTGTGTGTTTCGGCAGCTGAGAACTTTTCGTCCAGATCCATCAGACATTTTGCAATGGCGCCAAAACCAGAGGCTGAACTTGCAATGCCCGAGCTGTGTGGAAAGGTATTTTCGGTTCGGATGATATATTTTCCACTTAAGATCCAGGGCAGGTATTTTTCAATCGACTGAAAGAATTTTTCAATCTTCGAGGCAAATTTCAGCTCTTCATTACCTCCTAAAAATGTTTGTACCGAAAATTTTTCGTCAGCGAAAAATTCCATTTCGGTATTGGTACGGCAGTTGTTGAGCGTATAACTGATACTGGGGTTGGCCGGAATCTGACCTTCATATTTCCCCCAATATTTTATCAGCGCAATATTAGACGGGCAGGTTTGAACGGAAACCGCATTGTGTAGATTGTATGTTTTATTCGGGATAAAGTCTGTCATTTTTAATGTTTGGTGGCGTTAACAGGGTTTGATTTTCAGCTTAATTTAATTCAAAAACAAAAAATTAATGCTCATACATGCGGTCAATCAGTTGCTCATATTTCTGAAGCACTACATTGCGTTTCACTTTCAGCGTCGGTGTGATTTCCCCTGAATTCACCTCAAATTCGGCCGGCATGATGACAAATTTTTTCACCTTTTCAAATCCTGAGAGTCCTTTCTGGATTTCCTCCAGTTTCTCGCGGTAGAATTCTTTGATCTTTTCGGAGTTTACCAGTTCAGGCCAACTAGTGAAAGGCAGATTCATCCGTGCGATTTGCTCTTTTAAAGCTTCGAAATTCGGAATGATGAGTGCTGTAACGAATGGTTTTCCCTCCGCAACAATCATTGCCTGAGAAATATAATTGCTGTTAGACAACAGGTTTTCAATGGGTTGTGGCGTCACATATTTGCCGTTTGAGGTCTTCATAAGATCTTTTATACGGTCTGTGATGATAAGGTTTCCGTTCGCGTCAAATTTTCCGGCATCGCCAGTTCTGAACCAACCGTCATCGGTAAAAACAGCTGCGGTTTCGTCCGGAAGATTGTAGTAGCCTTTCATGATACCGCTTCCTTTTGCTAAAATCTCGTCGTTCTCGCCAATTTTAATCCGGGTATCGCCAAGCGGAATCCCCGCACTTCCATGTTCGTAGTGCTCAAAAGGAAATGCTGTAAGCGTCGCGGTAGTTTCGGTAAGTCCGTAACCCACGGTCATATGTACACCGATGGCATCAAAGAACCTCGTCACCTCCGGTGAAACTGATGCGCCACCGCAAGGCATGAACCAAAGTCGACCACCCATCTTGTTTTTGATCTTATTGAAAACCAGCGCGTCTGCTACTTTATTCTTTAATTTTGATGAAAGAGGAATTGAGTATCCGAGTCGTTTCCGCTCAGCGGTTTCAGTTCCGGTCTTTATGGCCCAATTAAAGATCTTACGCTTTGAAGATGAACCGTTTTGCACCATCTCGTTCACGCCCGCGTAAATTTTCTGGTAGAAACGCGGCACCGCACACATCATCGTAGGCCGAACCTCCGTGAGTGCATGGGCGATAAGTTTTGTATTTTCAAGGAAATAAACCTTCGCGCCGCCGTACAGCGATAAAAGTGTCCAGCTGCGTTCGAAGACATGCGTCAAGGGCAGGAAAGCGAGTGACGTTTCATTTTCGAAATTTTTAAATTTAAAAAAATCAAAATGTGCCTTGATCGCATTGTGGAAGTTGCCGTGCGTCAGCATCACACCTTTCGGCACGCCTGTGGTGCCGGATGTGTAGATAATCGTGGCGAGATCATCATCATTTTTCTCCGTTATATCAATATTTTCAGCGCCATCTTTGATGAAATCCTGAAAATAGTGGCTGCGGTCTTTTTTAATCCAAACTGATTTTTTTGCCACTATAATCTGCTCCAGCGTGCTGTCTTTAAGTAAAATTTCAAACGCGGCGGCGTATTGCTCCTGATTGCCTACCAGGATCATTTTAGATTCGGAATCTTTAATGATATATTCAGCCTGTTCACCGTTATTTGTGGAATAAATCGGTACTGATACAGCGCCGAGTGACATCAAAGCAAGATCAAAGACTATCCATTCCGCAGAGTTATCAGAATAGATCGCGACTTTGTCATTTTCTGCGATCCCGGCAGTACGCAGTGCGTTCGCTGTCTTAAAGATCACGCGGCGGAAGTCCAGCCAGTTGAGTTCCTTCCACTCCTCTTTTTTCTTAAAGCCAATGGCAGGTCTGGTGCGGAACTTTTCTGTATTTGTATTTATAAATGAAGCAAAATTCATGTACTCTGTTTATTTTTTGAGGTCTGATATATAATTTTCGAGATGAAAATCTAAGCTTTCGGTCACCGGAATGAAATCATAACCAAGCGTTTGCCGAATTTTCTTATTTGAAATATTGGATAAACCGTCCACCGTGTCGATACTCACTTTATTTACCATCCTCAAGGCCGGGAAAAACCAGCCAAAAAGGATCGCAAACACCTGAACTATTTTAAGTAAAGGACGTTGGATAACTTTCGGAGCATCCTTTCCAAACTTTCGCCGAACGTAGGTTCCAACTTCATGAAAACGCCTGTTTTCGGACACCAAGATGAACCTTTCGCCGTAAATTTCCCTTTCCATCAGTTCAACCGAAATTTTAGCCACGTCCCGAACATCGATGTAGGAGGCTCCGCCCGCAAAAGTGACGCCGCGCAGCAGATTTTTAAACAGTAAACCACTGCTTGAATCCCAATTTCCGGAACCAATGATAACGCCCGGATTTACAATCACAGTTGAAAGACCTTCGGCCTCGGCGCGCCAAACTTCCATTTCGGAAAAGTGCTTTGAAACTGCATAAGTGGAATGATCGAGTTTCGTATTATAATCGCAGGTTTCGTCGGTTTCACCCTGCTCATTCACACCGTCGAGTACTGCGACAGAACTAACGAAACAGAACTTTTTTACGGATGAGTTCTCACAGGCTGTCAACAGATTTTTGGTACCGTCAATATTCGTTTTGAACATTTGTTTTGAAAGATTCGGATCAAAACTTACGGTAGCAGCGCAGTGATACACTTCAGTAATGCCTTCTAAAACCTCCTCCAAGCCGAATAAATCATTGAAATCTACGTCGACCCAGTCAATCCGGGAAAAAAGTTCGTCACTGTTTTCTGCGTAAAAACGGAGCGATTCGCGCACTTCCTGAAGGTTGCTGGTGGTCCGTTTTGCGGCACGTACAGCTTTTCCGCGCCGGAGAAGTTCCAGAACGATTACTCTGCCAAGAATTCCGGTAGCACCAGTGACTAAAACCATCTTAAGGTGTAAGTTTTTAAAATTGGTGGCAAATGCTAAATTTTTTGGTCAAAAATAAAATCCTTCACCACTTCAGCGAAGTCTTTCGGATTTTCCGCCTGTACCCAATGCCCAGCATTTTCGATCTTTACGATAGACGAGTTCGGAAACTGCTGCTTGATCTGAAACTCATCCTGTGGCAGGATATAGTTAGACTCCGCTCCGGCGATGAAAAGTGTGTCGCCGGCGAACACGCCGAATTTAATCGCATTTGAAACAAATTCACTGTATTTTTCGGCCAATGTTTTAAGGTTAAACCTCCAGTTAAGCGTTTTGTCGTCCGTCCAGTAAAGATTTTTCGTCAAAAACTGAATCACCGATTTCTGCGGTATATACTGTTGCAGAACTTCTTCCACATCTTTGCGGGATTCTACTTTATTAAAATCTACACTTTGCAGCGCTTTGATAATACCCTGATGATGCGGTGGATACGCTTTCGGCGTAATGTCTACCACGATGAGTTTGGCTACTTTCACGGGAAAATTGATCGCGAACTGCATCACCGCCTTTCCACCTAAGGAATGACCTAATAAATTGACTTTCTGGAAATTATGATATTCCATATAATGCAGAATGTCATTACTCAAAGATTCATGCGTCATCTCTTCCGAATGAAAACTCTTGCCGTGGTTTCTCAGATCGATCAGATGAACCGGAAAATACTCGCCCATTTCCTTTCCGAAACTTCCCCAGTTGTCGAGCATTCCAAACAACCCGTGAAACACCAAAAGCGGAATTCCGGCCTTATCTTCACCGTAGATTTTCGAATGTAGAATTTGCATACATTAGTTTTAATTATTTAAGGACGTCCAGATACCTTACCAAACGGCAAGTCTCTTCAGATAAGCCTGAACGGTATTTTCCAGTCCCATGTAGAGCGCTTCTGAAATCAATGCGTGACCGATTGAAACTTCAAGAAGGTTTGGGATATTCTGCGCAAAATATTTTAAATTCTCAAGGCTAAGATCATGTCCGGCATTCACTCCGAGGCCCAGGCGTTCGGCTTCGCGCGCAGTTTCCACATACGGTAAAACAGCGGCTTCCGGGTCATTTAGGTACATTCTCGCATACGCCTCGGTATAAAGTTCGATTCGGTCAGCTCCTGTTTCCTGTGCGTGCAATACCATTTCCGGATCGGGGTCGAGAAAAATGGAAGTACGGATTCCCGCCGCCTTGAATTCGGCGATTACATTTTGAAGAAAACCTTTATGAACACGGCAGTCCCAACCTGCATTTGAAGTGATGGCGTCTTCTGCGTCGGGGACCAAAGTGACCTGCTCCGGTTTTATTGCTAAAACCAAATCAATGAACGGACGGTGCGGATTTCCTTCGATATTAAATTCAGTATGAACCAAAGGTTTTAGGTCATAAACATCCTTTCGCGTGATATGGCGTTCGTCCGGACGTGGGTGAACTGTAATTCCCTGTGCGCCAAACTCCTGCAGCTTCACAGCAGCTTCGGTAACGCTAGGCAATTCGCCACCGCGCGCATTGCGTATCGTGGCTATTTTATTGATATTTACACTAAGCTTTGTCATTTTTTAAGAAATTTTTGCGATCTGAATGATTTCAAGATCAAACTCTTTTGAAGCCACCAACAGGTGATCGAAAATATCAGCCTGAATGCCTTCATACGTCACCCAGGTAGAATCGTTCGTAAAACAGTAAATCTCGAGCGGCATACCATGCGGAGTATTTTCGAGCTGACGAACCATCAGCGTGCCCGACTGATCGATATGCGGACTGTTTTTCAGATAGTTAAAAACATACTCCCGGAAAACACCGATATTGGTCAGCTGGCGGCCGTTGATCACCAGTTCAGCGTTCGGCATATTTTGGCGAGCTTCGGTCATCTCAGTCTTTTTTTCGAGCAGATAATCTGTGATCAGGTTAATCTTTAATAATTTCTCGAGTTCCTCAACATCAATAAACTTAAAGGAATTAATATTAAAAATAATCGAACGCTTTATACGGCGCGTATTACTTTCAGACATCACCTGGATGTTCTTAATTTCGGTCGTCAGCAAATCATAAGTTGGAATGGTAGAGATCGTTTTATCGAAATTCTGAATTTTTGTTGTTAAAAGGTTGATATCCAAAATATTTCCTTCCAGATTATATTTTGGGATTCCGATCCAGTCGCCGACTTTCAGATTTTTTGAAGTGGCAACATGAATTCCTGTGATAAAACCCAAAATGGTATCCCGGAAAACCAGCACCAAAACTGCGGTAATAGCTCCCAGACTTCCCAGAATCGCAGAACCGCTGATCCCAAAAATAACACTGATTGCTACAACTGATGCTACAAAAATTCCAAATATTTTCACGGTTTGTGAAACAGCGTTGAGGGCGATGATTTTATAGAAATCCTGCTGAATGATAAAGTAATTCCGGAATGCACTTAAACTGCGGTACAGCATTCCAGCAACGACGAAAACAATGGCTAGACCAATCATCCTTTCCAAAAAGATAAAACTTTTCGGATGGCGGCCATAAAAAAAGGAATCAACGGAGAAACTGGCAAATAATACTGCAATAATGTGTGCAAAAGAATTGGTGATTTTCGCCACATAAATAGATTTCATCACCGGGTGTTTATCGTTGTCGTACAACAACTTAAAAACACTGTTGATTATCAGTTTAACCACCAAATCAACTAAATAAATCAACCCTGCAAAAACAACAAATTTAGCTAGAATCTGAACCAGTGTCGCCCAATTACTTGGAACATTGTCTTGGATAAAAAAATGAATAGCGTCACTTATCGCCTGTAAAAAATTTCTAGTATTTGTCAGTTCGTCATTCATTACAGCAAAAATAAGAAATCCGTTTGTGTTTAGACGATTAATGCCTACTTTTAACAAAACTTACCATGGATTATACACTGATTAATGTCGCCAGTCTCGTACTCCTCGTGCTGGGTTTGCTGGGAACCTTCTTGCCGGTTTTGCCCGGTTTATTGCTGAGTCTGTGCGGTTTGCTGATTTATAAATTCGGCACAGACGCACCCTTGCCGATGGCTTACGTCTGGATTTTCTCCGCACTCACGCTGGTGTCAATAATTCTGAACTATGTGATACCCGCACGCACCACGCGTAAATATGGCGGCACACGTTGGGGCAGTATCGGATCGGTAATCGGTACCTTTGCCGGAATGTTTTTTATCCCGGTTCCATTCGGGTTTCTGATTGGGATGTTTCTTGGTGTTTTTGTTGGCGAACTTTTACACGACGCCAAGGACAAAAAGAAAGCCTGGAACTCTACAAAAGGTGCCCTGATTGGCTTTATATACGGGACTGGTTTTAACTTCATCGTCGGGTTGGCAATGTTTTTGGTAGTAATCTTCGATATGTTTTAAAACCTACCACCATGATCCACAGACTATTAATTACAGGAATCAGCGTTCTAACGATAGCTGCCTGCCAAAACAAAATGACACAGGAAGAAAGCAATATAGTGCCTGAAACAGCCACTGTAAACCGTGTACCGCAGAAAAGCACGGAACCCGAAATGTCCGTAGGTCTTCCTCCGGATAATGAAGCGGTGGAAATCTCTAGAAAAGAACAAACCGAAACAGCAACTGATATGACCGGCGTAATCTACCTCAACGAAGGCGAAAAAAGGTTCATCAAAGAATACGAGATGAATGTAACCTTCAAACGGATGGTGGAAGACAGCCGCTGCCCTGAAGGTGTAAATTGTATCTGGGCCGGCGTCGCCGTTGCAGAAGTGGAAATGATGGGTCTTTACACAAGGCCGGTCACTATGCAGATCAGTACGATGAGTGACGCTAAAAAAGGATATTCAAAAACGCAGGACTTCAACGGAAACACAGTTTCGCTGGTCAGTGTAACTCCACAAACCACGTCTTCAAAAGGATTTAAGGATCTTGCGGGCAAATACAAGATCGGACTTAAAATAACCAAAGGCAGCGGTGGAGATCAGACCACCCAACGCACTACCACGCGATAGGTTTCTTATCGCGGGATTCAAGATACGTATTGATCTTAGAGAAAGGTCTGCTTCCATAAAATCCGCGATAAACGGAAAAGGGCGACGGATGCGCAGATTTTATCACCAAATGTTTAGCCTCGTCAATCAGCGAGGCTTTTTTTTGGGCAAATGCGCCCCATAAAACGAAAACCACGTCCGCTTTGCGGTCTGATATTTCTTTAATGATATGATTGGTAAATATTTCCCAGCCTAAATCTTTATGTGAATTCGGGGAGTGCGCCTTTACCGTAAGTGTAGCGTTGAGCAGCAGAACGCCCTGTTTTGCCCAATCTTCAAGTTCGGTTCTTGTTCGCGTGATTCCGAGATCGTATTTTAATTCGGTAAAAATATTTTTAAGTGATGGCGGCGCAGAAACCTGTTCAGAAACCGAAAAACACAATCCATTCGCCTGAAAATCATTATGATAAGGATCCTGACCAAGGATTACCACTTTCACCTCTTCAAACGGCGTAAGTTCGAGCGCGCGGAAAATCTGATATTTAGGTGGGAAACATTTTGAATTTGAGTATTCTCTTTTCACGTTTTGCCACAGATTCTCGAAATAAGCACTGTTTTTTATTGGAGCGAGGATTTCTGTCCAGGTCATTTTTTAAAGATTTAAATTGAATGGTTGCGGCTGAACGCACAAATTGGTTTTGAATACTGCAAAAATAAGGTATAGTTTGAAAACTGAGTTTCGAAAGGAAAGTTCAAAACTTTTCAACGAAAGCCACCAAATAAAACTTCGCCTTTACTAAATTACGGACTAGCAACCAACATCACCTCATCTGTAAAAATCTCATTAAATTTGTACTGTGCATATAACCAAAGACCAATTAGAGGAACTCGAGTTCCCTGAACTGCTGGCGGAAATCTCGCCGTTCGCGTTCTCACCCAAAACTGCCCAGAAAATTGAGGAACTTCGGCCAATCTCGCTTGAGGAGGCCGAAATTGCTTTAAATAAAGTATCAGAATTTGTTTCAAGTTTTGAAAGCGATAACGCGATTCCATTCAGCGAGTACGAAGATATAGAAGCAGAACTTAAGGTGATGGCAATCGAGAACTACAGGCTCGATAACGCTTCATTTATCAAGATTAAAAGCCTAACGGAACAGATCGGTAAACTCCAGAAATTTCTGCCCACCTACGGCCAATTGTTCCTGAACTTAAGCAATGACGTCAAAAAACTAGATTTCAGGAAAGAGATTGTGGTAAAGATCGATGCGGTTTTCAACCGTTTTGGCGAGGTAAAAAGCGAAGCGTCACCCGAACTCAGGATACTTCGCACAGAAATCTCCCATGCGCGAAAAACCATCCAGGAAAATTTTAACAGAGCACTGACTGCGCTCTCTTCCACAGATTTCCTTGAAGACATCCGCGAAAGCATCATTGAGGACATCCGCGTCTTAGCGGTAAAATCCGGATACAAAAAACGGGTTCCAGGCCGAATTCTGGGCGTTTCAAAAACCGGCTCAATCACCTATATCCAACCGGAATCTGTGGTGAAGCATCATTTCAAACTTCGCGAAAACCTTGAAGAGGAAAAGAAAGAGGTAGATAAAATCCTGCGCAGACTCACCGCCGAAATCGCAGAATTTCAGCCTGAACTATCAGATTATCAAACGTATATCTTCGATCTCGACCTTACGCGCGCGAAAGCAAAATTTGCGAAAAAAATCGGTGGCATTTTGCCGAAAAT
This sequence comes from Kaistella pullorum, assembly GCF_014837035.1. Taxonomy (GTDB): domain Bacteria; phylum Bacteroidota; class Bacteroidia; order Flavobacteriales; family Weeksellaceae; genus Kaistella; species Kaistella rhinocerotis. The sequence goes on from NZ_JACSPS010000003.1 coordinate 201,360, forward strand.
CAACCATCACAAAACGCTGCGGTACGTGAATGCCTACCATCCGCTGCTGCTGTTGCGAAACCGCGCGGAAAACAAAGAAATCTATCCGCAGACCTTTACGCTCACCGAACATAACCGTATTCTGTGTATTTCGGGGCCGAATGCAGGCGGAAAGTCAATTACTTTAAAAACGGCAGGATTGCTTCAACTCATGATTCAGAGCGGGATTTTGGTACCGGTTCATCCTAAATCCGAGATGTTTTTCTTTGACCGGATCATGACCGACATCGGCGACAATCAATCGATCGAAAACCATCTTTCCACGTATTCATCGCGACTCAAGAAGATGTCACACATCATTCGCGAGGCTGATGAGAACACACTTCTGCTCATCGACGAATTCGGCACGGGATCAGACCCGGAACTGGGTGGCGCGTTGGCTGAAAGTTTCCTCGAACATTTCTACAAAAAGAAAAGTTTCGCCATTATCACCACGCATTATACCAACATCAAATTGGTGGTAGAACAACTCCCGAATGCTCAGAACGCCGCGATGTTATTCGACGAAAAAACGCTGGAACCACTCTACAAACTTGAAGTGGGGCAAGCCGGAAGTTCATTCACTTTTGAAGTGGCTCAAAAAAATAAGATTCCGAATTTTATTATCAATTCCGCCAAGAAAAAGGTGGAACACGACATCGTAAATTTGGATAAGACGATCGTGAAGCTTCAGCAGGAAAAATTTGAAGTTGAAAAACTTAAATCCAACCTTACCGAACAGAAAGAATCAACTCAAAACAAGAAGGAAAACCTTGAAAAACTGAACGAACAGCTGCAGCAGAAACTCTTCAATTTCCAGAAACTATACGAAGAGGAACACCGCAAACTGCAGTTTGGCGGCAAGATCGAAGGATTTATCGACGCTTACGTCAAAGGGAAATCGCGCAAGGATGTGGTGAAAGATTTTGTGAAAATTCTGGAACAGGAAAAATTCCGCAAGTTAGGTTCCGACAAAGACGAAAGCAAGAAAATGCAGATCGTAAAACGCAAAATTACGCAGCAGCTGAAAAAGGAAAACGTACAGGAAAAAATTGCCGAAACCCACGAAAAACTCGAAGACAAGCGGGTGAAAGAGCGCGCGGTATGGCTGAAAATCGGGCAACGAGTGCGGATTGCCGGAAGTACGAGCGTCGGAACCATCGAAAAAATCGAGAAAAACCAGAAAGTCACCGTGAATTACGGTACTTTCAAGACGCAAATTTCAGCGGACGAGCTGGAGCGGATTTAAGGTAAATTCCTTCAATCTACATAACTTAATCAGGTCTCCTTTGGGTATGGCTTCGGAACAGTTCGGGTCTTGTTCGGAAGATATGGTTCTTTTCCGAACAAAACCCGAACAAGACCCGAACAAGACCCGAACAAAACCTATGAAATTCTGAACATTATACGGCGCGTGTATTTGCGTAAAAAAGTCTGGTGATTTGGCTTTAAACAGTACGCTAAGGAAACACAAAAGTATTTGGGCTTCAACATCAAACTTCTATTTTATCTGTCATCTTGCATAGCGGAAGTGAATTACTTACTTTTAGAAATCTAAATGCCTATATGTTTCAGAAGACGATAATTAAGAAATACCTCAAAACACAGGACTCACAAACCTTACAGAATAAATGGATTGACTTTCAGAACCATTTTCACAACCCTAATATTCAGGAGAATATCCGAAATTCGAAAGAAGAACAGTATCAGGAAGGTTTTCTACGGGATCTGTTTGTGGATATCTTCGGTTATACCCTGAATCCAACAGTTGGTTTCAACCTTACGACTGAACTACGCAACATTAAGGATGCTAAAAAAGCAGATGGTGGAATTCTCATTGAAGAAAATGTGGTTGGGGTGATCGAACTGAAAGGAACGAATACAACCGATCTTGGAAAAGTAGAACAGCAGGCATTTAATTATAAAAACAACCAAACGGGTTGTGTGTACGTTATCACCTCCAACTTTGAAAAGCTAAGGTTTTATATCGATGACTCAGTTACCTTCGTAGAATTCAACTTATTCGACCTTAAACTGGATGATTTCAATCTGCTCTACCTTCTTCTATCTTACGAGAATATCAAAAACAATATTCCGAAGAAAATCAAAGATGAATCCCTGAGTCAGGAAGATACGATCACTAAAAAACTTTATAAAGATTACTCGCTTTTCAAGCGGGAACTTTTCCAAAATCTGGTGGAACTTAATCCTGATTCCGACCAACTTGAACTCTTTAAGAAAACACAAAAGCTACTCGACCGCTTACTGTTTCTGTTCTTTGGGGAAGACCGTGGTTTATTACCTCCCAACTCTGTAAGACAGATTCTTGAACAGTGGAACAAACTTAATGAACTTGATGAGTGCGTCCCGTTATACAACCGCTATAAAAAATACTTCGGTTATCTAAACACAGGTTACAAGGGAAAGCACCACGATGTATTCGCTTATAATGGTGGACTCTTCAAAGCCGATGAGATTTTAGACCATGTTAAGATTGATGACCAACTGCTTTATAAACACTCCCTGAAACTTTCGGAATATGATTTTGCAAGTGAGGTCGATGTAAATATATTGGGACATATCTTTGAAAATTCCCTGAATGAAATCGATGAAATTAAATCCCAATTAGAAGGAAAGGAAGTAGACAAATCGAAAACCAAAAGGAAAAAAGACGGTGTATTCTATACTCCGAAGTACATCACTAAATATATCGTAGAAAATACGGTTGGGAAACTGTGTGAAGAAAAGAAGACCGACTTTGGGATCATTGAAGAAGATTACTTCACCGACAAAAAACGTCAGCAGAAGACCAAAGAAAACCTTCTAAAGAAACTCGATGATTATCGTGAATGGTTACTGCATATTACCATTGTAGATCCTGCATGTGGAAGTGGTGCGTTTCTGAATGAAGCACTGAATTTCCTGATTGAAGAACATCAGTACATTGATGAATTGGAATCCAAACTTACAGGATCTTCCATCTCATTCAGTTACCATTCGGAAAGTATCCTCGAGAATAACTTGTTTGGCGTGGATCTGAACGAAGAAAGTGTTGAGATCGCCAAACTTTCCTTATGGCTTCGCACCGCAGAACCGAACCGAAAGTTGAACAGCCTGAATGATAACATTAAATGCGGAAACTCGCTGATTGATGATCCTGAGATCGCAGGAAATAAAGCATTTAAATGGGAAGATGAATTTCCTCAGGTTTTTGCTAAAGGTGGTTTTGATGTGGTGATTGGGAATCCGCCGTATGGAGTAAATATTACCGATGGAAAAGATTTTTTTTCGACCTATTATAAAAGTACGGAAGGTCCTTTTGAATTATATAAGTTTTTTATCGAGAAATCTTTAACTCTTTTGAAATGTAATGGTTTTTTAGGTTTCATTACACCTGACACTTGGATAAACTTGAGTTATTTTAAGAAATTAAGGAATTTAATTTTTAATAATTATAGTCTTTATAAATGTTCGGAATCACTTTATAATATTTTCTCCGATGCCGTAGTGGATACATCAATTTTTATTATACACAACAGAATTCCATCCAACTATGCATTCATACGCATTGGGAAAAACTTAATGGATGAATTTGTGGCAGTGATTACAAATAAGGGCGACGATTTTATATTAAATTTTAAACCGACGTCATCTATAATTGAAAAACTTAATAACATTAAAAACACATTGGGTAGTGTAACAGAAATATGGCGTGGAATGTCAGCGTACGGAGCCAAGAACGCAGATAGACCTTATAATAGTTTAACTCAAGATACAGAGTTTCATCGCAGATTGTTGAATGGTGGAGATATAGGGAAATATATCGTTAAGTGGAATAATGAGTACATTAAATTCGGCAAATGGTTACATCGACCGCGACCCCAATACATTTATGATAATCCTAAAATTCTTATTCAAAGAATTAGAAACCCCAAAATGAAACAGCGAATTGTCTCTGTTCTTGATGAGGATCAGTATGTAAGTAGTGATGGTTTATCAAACATTCTAATTAAAGATCCAAATAACATCTCCTTAAAGCCAATACTTGGTATACTCAATTCTAAATTAATCAACTATTGGTTTTCCTACCATTTTTATGATGTGAATATCAAACCTGAACAATTAAGAGTAATCCCATTAGCAGAAAATATAGATTGTTTAGAGGTAATAGTGAATAAAATCTTGGACATAAACAAGGATCTACAAGAAATCTCAGGAAAATTCCAAAGAAACCTTCAGCGGGAATTCTCACTTGAAACCTTACCGAAGAAACTCCAAAGTTGGGATCAATTGTCTTACGCAGATTTCCTGAAAGAACTCGCCAAACAAAAAGTAACCCTTTCCCTTTCACAAAAATCCGAGTGGGAAGATTATTTCGAAACGGAGAAGAAAAAGGTGTTGGAGATAAAATCCCAAATAGATGCTACCGACAAAGAGATTGATCAGATGGTTTATGAACTGTATGGTTTGACTGAGGAGGAGATTAAGATAGTGGAGAACTCTTAAGAAAATAAAAGGAAATAAAAAACATAAGAAAAACACTGATATGGAAAAACAAGATTTTAAATTCTATTATGAATTTTATAAATTAGACAGCAACGGCAGATCTATTGAAATTGAGAACTCCGTTCCGTTCGATCATGATGATTTAGAATACACAAAAGGGGAAATTGTATATTATCTAGATGTCCTCGATGATATAAATGAAAATGATGTCGCTATCGTAACATATACCGATGGCATTGGTGGGAAAGTTATTGAAGCGAAAGTTTACATTGATAATAGGTGGGAAGATTTAACAGACTCTGAATTCTTGACCTCAAATAAATTCCTTCACATTACTACGTCCGAACAATTTTCCTATTTACCACCTGTAAATACACTGTATAAGAAACCAAAAGTAGAAACTTGGGACGATATTATAAAAAATTTCAGAGCATTTCAGGAAATAGATAATGGAGACAATTCCCAAACATTTCGTAAATACTCACAGTTTTTTCATTGGTATTATTGGCCTGAAGAAGAACTGTTTGCTCCAAGTAAATTTTTAGGATACAAAGATACTACCATCGCCAATTATGATTCATCGGGATCAGGTGGCGAAACCCAAAATGCGTTATCTAAATTTTTCACAAAGCTTGATAAAAACTCAGATGAATTTAAAAGGTTATACCGCGAGTTACAACAAGTCTCTAAGAACAATTTTAAAAAAGATTTGAGTTATAAAATCCTCGATGGCAAAGGAGGGATCTATATTCCAAAAACCAATTAAGCATGGATTTTTTTACTGCAAACGACTTTGAATTACTGAAAGTGCATTCAGGTAAATTAAAGACCCCTGAGGATAATCACACCTACGCAGATCTAAAAAAAATATATGATAAGGTATATTTTTGGTCTACCTTGGTTAAAGATGAAATGTTCCCTAATGGAGCGGTTAAAATAACTCGGAAACCAACCAATCAAGCCAACATTTTTGAATGGTACCATTGGGCCAAACTTTATCCAACTCAAAGCGATTTAGATTACAAGAAACTTGCAATAACACTAAGTATTGAATCAGGAACCAAGTTGGTTGTAAAAATTGATACTGTCGGTGTTTTAGAAAACGATCCTTTACGAAAGTGGTATTACAATTTCAGAAAAAACAACAGCATTGTAAAGGAGTTTACCTTCAAGGATCTCAAGGATTGGGATAGTTTGAAAACCATGACGATTGAGCATATCAATTCTATTCTACCGCATTTTAAAATTCTGAAAGAGGAGTTACTTACTTTAGCATCAAGCAATCAAACCAACCATTGGATTTTCCAAGGAAATCCCGACTATTACGATGTTGTTGGTGCATTAACAAATACGTCCATTACAAGTTGGAAGGTAGCCGCTCACAAGGACAAAATAAAAATTGGTGACAAGATAATATTATGGCTTACAGGTGGTGAATCGGGAGTTTACGGTTTGGGGGAAGTAACATCAGATGTAGGTAAAATAGTTGAAAATGAAGAGGAACTTAGTTTTTACAAAACACAGCACAATCCCAACGAAGACCGAGTTCAAATAAAAATCACCCACAATCTTGTTAAGAACCCGATCTTATCTAATCAGATCAAAGAAAATTCAATTCTGTCTTCATTGAAAGGGGGGAATCAGGGAACAAATTTTTCAGCAACCCAAGAACAATACGACGAACTTATTAAAATTTCACAGTTAGAAACATCAGTAATGAACCATCCACTTAACCAAATCTTGTTCGGGTGTCCTGGGTCGGGAAAGACCTACTCCACTAAAAAACTCGCGGTAGAAATCATTGAAGATCGACAATTTGGTAATACACAGGAGGATCGTGAAGATATCCTAAAGCTTTACGATCATTATTACGAGTTAAAACAAATCAGATTCACCACTTTTCATCAGAGTTTGGGGTATGAGGATTTTATTGAAGGGATTAAACCTAAAACTATAGATCATAAAGTAATTTATGAGGTAGAGGATGGGATATTCACGAAGATTGCTTCTAAAGCACAGGACAATTGGTTAAACTCCCAATCCACAAAAACCAATCATATATCTTTCGAAAACGCTTTGGAAAAACTTAAAGATGAATGGGAGGAGGACAATAATATCAAATTCCCGTTAAAAACAAAGGGAAGCGACTTTACAATTATATCTTTTAACGAAAAAAACTTAAGGTTCAGGAAAGCGAGCGGAGGAACCGCACACACGTTAAGCTTTAAAACGATGAAAGAACTCTTTTATGGGGAAAGAAACCACACTAATCACGGTGTAGGTATTTATTATCCTTCAATTATCGATAAACTAAATTCCTATTCAGATGATACAATAACGACCAAAACTCTTGACCGTTATGTGCTCATTATGGATGAAATCAACCGTGGTAATATTTCTGCAATCTTTGGAGAACTGATTACCCTCATTGAAGATGACAAGAGATTGGGAAGCAAAGAATCCATTGAAGTCATACTTCCTTACAGCAAAGAAAACTTTGGTGTACCGCCCAACCTTTATCTTATCGGAACAATGAATACTGCAGACCGTAGTGTTGAAGCATTGGACACCGCATTAAGAAGGAGATTTTCTTTTACCGAAATGAAGTCGGATCCTCAGGTTCTTCTGACAGCACATGAGCATGAGGGTACAATACCCGAAACCAATATCAATTTAATTTCTCTGCTTGAAACCATCAATAAACGGATCGAACTGTTGGTGGATAAAGATCATCAAATTGGACATTCATATTTTATTTCAGTTAACACTTTACCTGATTTAAAATATACCTTCAAGAACAAAATTATCCCATTGTTGGAAGAGTATTTCTACGGTGATTTCGGGAAAATCGGTTTGGTGTTGGGTGACCGTTTCGTGACCGCATCAACTGCGCATGAGAACAAAAAGATCCTTGCCAACTTCAAGGGGTACGATGATGTTGATTTCCTTACCGACAAGAAAATATATGAGTTTTCGGATATTGAGTTGATGAATCCCTCAGATTTCATTTCAATTTACCAACCCATTTCTATTCCTGCTTAATGAGTTCTAAAAACTTCATACAGGTTTTTGAATACCAAAAATTAAAAATTGGTGAAGATGGTTTTTCAGAGAATCATTTAAACTCTCTCGTGAAATTTAATGAGAAAAACGGGAACAAATATTTTACACCGATCTACAGGGGTGTGCAATTTAACAGTTATGTGGGGGTAATCCAGGTTGGTGGGTTAACAATCGAAATCCTCCCCAAAGCGGATAACTCAGATCACCCCAATAAACAATTGTGGCAAAGTGTATTACTTAATATGCTGAGGGTATGTAAACACATCCAAGTTGATACGGTATCCGAAACAGGACTGAAAAGAAAGAACAATTCTATTCTTGAAGTTTATTTTGAACTCTTCATCCGTGAAGTAGAACAGTTGGTGAAGAAAGGGTTGATTAAGAAATACCGTAGGGTTGAGAATAATCAATTAACATTGAAAGGAAAATTAGTTTTCTCAAGAGATATTCAGAAAAACTTAATTCACAAAGAACGGTTCTATTGTGAGCATCAGGTTTATGATAAAGACCATCAAATCCATCAAATCATCTTTCAAGCTTTGAAGATCGTCGATACGTTGCTGAGCAATAGACTAAAAGACAGGGTTAAAAGATTACTTTATGAGTTTAATGATTTCACGGTTAGGGAATTTACAGCCAAACAATTTCAGGACCTTAAATTGGACCGTAAATCCAAGACATATTCCAAATCCCTAGACATTTCGAAGATGTTGATTCTGAATTATTCTCCAAACTTAAATTCAGGTCAGGATCAGATGTTAACCTTACTGTTTGATATGAATAAATTATGGGAGGAATACATCTACCGTATTTTACAGAAACATCATGACTCAAATCTGTATGAAATCAGTGCACAGTCACAGGATAAATTTTGGGAAAACAAGACCATCCGTCCCGACATTGTAATTAGAAATAACAAAGAAACCTTTGTCATAGATACAAAATGGAAAATTGTAGATAGCAACAATCCTGCAGATGATGACCTGAAACAGATGTTTGCCTACAATCTCCATTGGAAGTCGAGCAAGAGCATACTATTGTATCCGAAAATCACTCAGGAAGACTCCAAATTCGGAAGATACCATCACAAGCCATATAGATTGTCCGACGATACTTTTCAAGAGGTAGAAAACTACTGTAAGGTCGGCTTCTTATCTGTTGTTAGAGATGGTGCATTGCGAGATTCTGAAATTTTAGCAGAAGAAATATTTTTAAAGTTGCAGTCGGTGTTAAAACAAAACTACTGAAATGTTTGATAATTTTTTAAAATCGTGCAAAGAACGTGCAAGGGCATAAAAAAAGTCACCTACAAAATTGTAAGTGACTGATTTAAGAGTGGTTTCTCCAGGAATCGAACCAGGGACACATGGATTTTCAATCCATTGCTCTACCAACTGAGCTAAGAAACCGCCTTCATTACCGTAGTAAAGTGGTGCAAAAGTAAGCATTTACGCTATTGGCTCCAAATTTATTCCGGTAAAATTTTAATGCAAAGCAAAAACCTATTGATTCTCAGCCGCATTATTTTCTTCTTTGCGCATTTGCTCGCTCATTTCTTCGAGTACCGGCTTTATTGTACTCTCGGGGAGATCACTGATTCGGATATACATCAGCCCGTCGATCGCGTCATTAAAGCTAGGATCTACGTTAAAAGAAATCACTTTTGCGTTCTGCTTGATGTATTTTTTAATCAAAACCGGCATCCGCATTTCGGGTTCCAGATCATCGATAATTTTGTCGAGCTTGTTAAGGTCAGACTCCATTTCGTCGAAGAACAGATGTTTGTCGCGGTCTTTCAGTTTTACTTTGAATTCCTTTTTAGGGTGGATATACTGCGCCACTGCAGAATCGTAATAGTGCGAACGCATAAACTCGATCATCAGCGATTTTGAAAATTCCGAGAATTTATTGGAGATACTCACACCGCCCATCAGGAATTTGTGTTCCGGATTTCTAAGACATACGTGCACGATGCCGCGCCACAAAAGGAATAGCGGCAAGGGCTTCTGCTGATACTCAGACGAGATGTAGGCACGGCCCATCTCTATCACTTTGCGGAAAAACGGTCTCAGTTCCTGGTCAAACTCAAACAAAGAACTCGTATAGAATCCTTCGATGCCGTGTTTTTTCATCACCTCGCTGCCCAGCGCCATGCGGTAGGCGCCCACGAGTTTTCGGGCGTTGGCATCCCACAGGAACAGATGGTGGTAGTATTCATCATAGCGGTCCAGATCGAACGGAAGATTGCTCCCCTCACCTATCTTGCGGAAAGTGAGTTCGCGCTGCCGGCCTATTTCACGCATAATGGACGGAATTTCGCCGTATGTAGTAAAATAGAGTTCGTAATTCCCGTTGCGGAAGAGCATTTTGTCGCCAAGTAATGCGATTTCTTTCTCAATGTCATCCTGCGGCGTCTCATCAATGATATTCTGAACTACATTTTCCTCCTTCATGATCGGGAAATTCAGTTTCAGATTGGGTAATTTGAGCTGTTCAGCAATAGATTTCCGCTTTTCGTAATACGATTTCAGCATGTATATTTTGTTCTGCAGAAATTCGCCCATTTCCTCGATCGTATCGTGATCTTCAAGCGCACGCGTCGGCACGGGTTTCCCGACGCGGATGCGTATTGGTTTTTCGCGTTTGTGCATCATTTCGGCCGGCAACATTAAAGTCTGAAGTTCCGGATGCAGTTTTGCGAGTTGGTAGAAAAGACGACTGTTCTTGGCGTGGAAATACATCGGAACCACGGGCACTTTCGCCGCTTTTATAAGTTTAAGAGCCGGTTTTTCCCACGCACGGTCATGTATTTCATTAAAGTCATTATTCTTGTTCGAAACCTCACCGGCGGGGAAGATGCCGACGCAGCCGCCGTTTTGGAGATGTTTAAGTGTTTCGCGCATTCCGGCCGCACTGCTGCGCACTTCCTTTCTGCTTTCAAAAGGATTTACAGGAATCACGTAAGGTTCCATGGGTTTAATCTTTTCGAGGAGGAAATTGCCCATCACTTTGAAATCGGGCCTGATTTCGGTTAAGACTTTAGTCATCAGAATACCGTCAATAGCGCCAAGCGGATGATTCGATACCAAAATGAAAGGTCCTGTTTTAGGGATTTTCTCCAAATCTTCCTCGAACACGATATATTTCAATCCACGCTCGCGGACGAATGCATCAAAAAAATCTTTGCCTTTCTTGTCTTTTAAGATATCATAAAGCTTATTTACCTCCGATATTTTTGTAAGCCGCATGATGGCCGATGCCACCGGATTCTTCAGAAAACCAAGACGGTTCAGGCCTGCCGCGGCGATCAGGTCGTTTTCAGTGATGAGACTCATAGTTATTATCTGGTTATCAGTTGGTTATTAGCTGTACAGTTTTTTTTGAGATTTGCTCTAAGAGGATGGTCTTACCATTATAGAAAGTATGCAATTTTTGCAAATCGGCGTTCCGAACCGTAAAAAGTGAAACATTTTTCACTGTTTCCGTACTGAAATGCTGCGAAAGTTCACGTTCCAGATCGCTGATTTTTTCATATTTATCTTCCAGGCAGAGCGCAAGCGAAATGGCCGAATTCTGCATTAGCGAGACTTTAATTTTAAACTTCGCGAGCATTGAAAAAATCTGGCTCATGTGATCTTCCGCAATGAAGGAGAAATCGCGCGTCGCGATGCGCATCAGATGCTGGTTTTCTTTTAATATAAATGACTCGATATAGCAGTTCTGATCGGTTTCTCCCACCTTTGTTCCCGGCATTTCAGGCTGAAGAAAAGATTTCACGTAAAACGGAATGTTCTTTTGCTGTAATGGCTGCAAAGTTTTGGGGTGAATTACCGACGCGCCATAATACGCCATCTCGATTGCTTCTTCATAAGAAATATTCGGAAGGAGCGAGACATTTTCAAATTTTCGGGGATCGCCGGTCATCACGCCGGGCACATCTTTCCAGATCGTTACCGTTTCAGCATTCATACAATAGGCAAAAATGGCTGCTGAATAATCGGAACCTTCACGACCGAGAGTGACGGTAAAATTGTCATCTTCAGAACCTATAAAACCCTGTGTCACATAGCTTTGCGATTGATTCAGTCTTGAAATATTTCTTTGGGTGTCATCCCAGCTTATCACACCTTCGCGATAGGTGCTGTCGGTTTTAATGAGCTCTCGGGCATCAAGCCATTGATTATCAAAACCTTGATCATTCAGGTAAGCGCTGAGTATTTTTGAGGAAACAATTTCGCCACTACTCACCACCTGGTCATAGACAAAACTGAAGTTGGGCGACTTGTTCCGGCCTAAAAACTCTTCTACCTCGTCGAAAACGGCGGTCATTTTAGCGAATATCTCATGACTTTCGTCGAAGAGCCTTTGCGAAATAGCTGTATGATTTTCTTTAATCTTTGAAAGTTCAGTCGCGAAATCCTGTTTAGCAAAATACAGTTCTACCACTTTTTCAAGTGCATTCGTTGTTTTTCCCATCGCAGATACTACAAGCACACACTGCTCAAATCCCTGTGATTTCAGTACACTCCCCACATTTTTAACGCTTTCAGCATCTTTCACTGAAGCTCCACCAAACTTGTAAACTTTCATTTAATAATAGATTATGTGTACGTCCGATGTTTAACACTAGTTTTCACACCGCAAATACCGGGGTCAAAATTATCAATTTGCGCCGACATACGAAAAAGAAGGGTTGATGACAGAATATATCTTTATTCTTTCAAAACTTTAAAAATATATAATGTACGCCGGCGGTTTTATTCTTCGCTGAAGCCGCAAACATGGCTAAAAATCAAAGAATTTTTCCGAAATTTGAAACATAACAAAAAGAAAAAAAATGCCAGAACAGAATTTTCAGACCCTCGGGGAATTTATTATCGACAAACAGGAAGATTTTCAATATTCCACGGGTGAACTCTCCCGCTTACTGAGTGCGATCCGGCTTGCTTCCAAAGTGGTGAACCGCGAAGTAAACAAGGCCGGAATTGCAAACATCATCGGACAGTCTGGCAATGAAAACATACAGGGCGAAGAACAGCAGAAGCTAGATGTTTTGGCGAATGAGATCTTCATTGAAGCGCTTTCTCAGCGTGAAGTAGTCTGCGGGATCGCATCGGAGGAAAGCGATGATTTCATCGATGTGCGTTGTGGTTCAAATGCCCACTTAAGTAAATATGTCGTGTTGATCGATCCCCTCGACGGTTCTTCAAACATTGACGTTAATGTCTCAGTAGGAACTATTTTTTCGATTTACCGACGTGTCACCGAGCCCGGAACACCGGTTGCGCTGGAAGATTTCCTTCAAAAAGGCGTTAATCAGGCTGCCGCAGGATACGTGGTTTATGGCTCCTCAACGATGATTGTTTACACCACCGGAAATGGCGTGAACGGTTTTACACTTGATCCAAGTCTTGGCACTTATTATTTGTCTCATCCGAATATGAAATTCCCGGAAACAGGAAAAATTTACTCCATCAATGAAGGGAATTACATCAAATTTCCGCAGGGTGTGAAAAATTATATTAAATATTGCCAGCGCGAGGAAGAAGACAGACCTTATACTTCACGTTATATCGGCTCCTTGGTTTCAGATTTCCACCGGAATATGATCAAAGGCGGCATTTACATTTACCCTTCTACATCGCAATCCCCGAACGGAAAACTCAGGCTTTTGTATGAATGCAATCCGATGGCTTTCCTTGCCGAGCAGGCGGGCGGAAAATGTACCGATGGCTTCCAGCGCATCCTCGAGATTCAGCCGACCGAGCTTCACCAGCGTGTACCGTTTTTCTGCGGCAGCTCTAAAATGGTGATGAAGGCCGAAGAATTCATGCAAAATGCCGCTCAGCAATAAATGGAGGCAAGTTTTTTCTCATTTGTTCTGAACTTTAAAAGACCCGGTGGTACGTCGCGGGGTGTTTTACATATCAAAGAAACTTTCATTCTGAAAGTTACGGACGGTCACAGAACAGGAACCGGTGAGTGCGGACTTTTTCGCGGTCTGAGTGCGGATGATGTGCCCGAATACGAAGAAAAACTCGCGTGGCTTTGCCAAAATATCGATGCAGATACCAAAACCCTTGCGAAGGAACTCCGCGAATTTCCGTCGATTTGGTTTGGATATGAGCAGGCGATCTTAAATCTAAAACATGGTGGAAAACTTTATTTTCCAAGTGATTTTACTCAGGGTGAAGCTTTCATAAAGATCAACGGTCTGATCTGGATGGGTGATGTGGAGTTCATGCAGAAGCAAATTCAGGAAAAACTTTCAGCAGGTTTTGATTGTTTAAAATTAAAGATTGGCACCGATTGGTCTTCCGAAAAAAAAATCCTCAAACAACTTCGCCAAGACTTTCCACCGCAACAGCTCGAACTTCGGGTAGATGCGAACGGCGCATTCACACCTGAAGAGGCAAAAAAAGTTCTGCACGAACTGGCTGAACTGGAAATTCACTCCATTGAGCAACCAATAAAAGCCGGGAATACCGCGCAGATGCGCAAACTGTGCTCAGATTCGCCAACTCCAATCGCACTCGACGAGGAACTTATCGGCGTTTTTGATTTTGAAGCTAAAAAGGCATTATTAGAAACTGTTAAACCACACTTCATCATCCTGAAACCATCACTGGTGGGCGGTTTTGCAGGTTCAGATGAGTGGATTGCAATTGCCGAAGACCTGGGAATTGGCTGGTGGATCACGTCTGCCCTCGAAAGCAATATCGGTTTGGCGGCCATTGCGCAATATACGTTCACCAAAAATCCTGGAATACCGCAAGGTCTGGGAACTGGCGGACTTTTCACCAACAATTTTGAAACACAGCTTTTCCTTGAAGGTGATGAACTTTGGACAAATCCCGTCGGCTAAACTGTTTGTCACAACATCAGAATAATGCAGAATTCAAACAAAAAAAGTGAATTACATTCTAAAAACGGTACCCAAGTGAAAGCCCGCTTCTCACACCGGCCCACGGACCGTCAACATTGATATTTGCGCCATTTGCATCTGTGGCAACCGTATATTCCACAAACGGAATGTCCAGATCTTCAATTTCGGTTTTCAGTTCGGCTTGTTCAGCAGGCGTCAGCGCACGCGGCGATCTTGCACGGAAATCTCCTTTTCCACCACCATAATGACCACCAGCGATCCAAAAATCCAGCACCCAGCTGTCCGTTTTTCCTAAAAACCACTGTGCCCCTACCATCAGGCCGGCACTGTTTCCCTTAGCCTGTCCGGAAATCGACATCGGTACTGTATCACCGGAAAAATCGACATCAAGTACTACATTTTCAGCATCGAACGTGGTGTGGCGATAGTAAGGCGCGAAATAGAAACCTTTTCCATATCCCTGTCCCAAATAGATCCGCGGCTCTATCGTAAAATGGCTCTGCGAAATCTCGATATCCTCAAACTCCGTGTCCTTGATAAAGCTGTTGCTGAACGGAATTCCTCCTTTTGCCACGGTACCATAGCCTACTGACACTGAAAAACGCTTATTGATGATGCGTTCATAAGTGAGGTTAACGTTCCGGAATGCGTAAGCAGTCACATTGGTCTTCACAATGTTCATTTTCGGGGCAGCTTCAGACCCAATTTCAGGCTCTGTCTGCGAAAACAGTGCAGCTGGCATCATCACTGCCAATAATAAAGTTCTCATGGTTTAATTTTTTTTAGTTTTTATAGAAACGCACTTTGCGTAGGTCTCTTTAATCAAAATTAAAAATTTTTAGCATTGGATGCATATTATTTAATCAGATATAACATTCTTAAACAATTAAAAATAATTCAATAGGAAAACAACTGCAGCACATTTACATTTAGAGGTATAGCCTAAAATCCGTAAATTTGCGTGTATTAGAATTCTAAAATGGACGAAGAAAAAAAACCGCTCAACTTTATTGAGCATATCATCGAGGAAGATTTAGCCAACGGTTTTTCTAAAGACCAACTGCGCTTTCGTTTTCCGCCGGAGCCCAATGGCTACCTGCACATTGGCCACACCAAAGCGATTTGCATCAACTTTGGTTTGGGTGAAAAATACGGAGCGCCTGTGAATCTTCGGTTTGATGACACCAATCCTGAAAAAGAAGAACAGGAATTTGTAGATGCCATAAAAGCCGACATCAAGTGGCTGGGCTTTACTTATGACAAAGAATTATACGCATCCGATTATTTTGAACAGCTCCACGATTGGGCCGTACAGATGATAAAGGACGGAAAAGCATACGTAGATGAGCAAACTTCAGAGGAAATTACTGCGCAGCGTAAAAGCCCATTTGAAGACGGCATCGAGTCTCCTTACAGAAACCGTCCGGTAGAAGAAAGTTTAGAACTTTTTTCTAAGATGAAAGCCGGCGAGTTTCCTGAAGGGGCCATGTCTCTCCGTGCGAAAATAGATATGTGTTCACCCAACATGAACATGCGCGACCCTGTTATGTACCGCATCCTTCGGCGTCCGCACCACCGTACGGGTGACAAATGGAAGATCTATCCAATGTACGACTGGGCGCACGGGCAGTCTGATTATATCGAGCAAATCTCTCATTCACTGTGTTCGCTGGAATTCGAAAACCACCGACCTCTCTACGACTGGTATCTTGACCAGGTTTATGATGATAACAAAGTACGGAACAAGCAGCGCGAATTCGCGAGGATGAACGTGTCATACATGATTACTTCGAAAAGAAAACTGCAGCGTTTGGTGGCTGAAAATGCCGTTACCGGGTGGGATGATCCGCGGATGCCGACTATTTCGGGCATGCGTAGACTCGGTTATCCGCCGGTGGCCATAAAAAATTTCATTGACCGTGTAGGCGTTGCCAAACGTGAAAACCTCATTGATATCCAACTTCTTGAGTTTTTTGTACGTGAAACTTTAAACAAAACCGCAACACGTGTGATGGCGGTGGTAGATCCGGTGAAACTCATCATCACAAACTATCCTGAAAACGGAGAAGAATGGTTGGAGACTGAGAACAATCCGGAAGACGAAAATGCAGGATCGCGCCAAATTCCTTTTTCACGCGAACTTTATATTGAACGCGAAGATTTCAAAGAAGAAGCAGGAAACAAATTTTTCAGACTTAAAATTGGTGGTGAAGTACGTTTAAAATCGGCGTATATCATTAAAGCAGAAAGCGTTGACAAAGATGAGAATGGCGAAATAACCACAATCTACGCCGCGTACGACCCGAAAAGTCGCTCAGGGAGCGGAACTGAAGAGAGCTTGCGAAAAGTGAAAGGAACACTGCACTGGGTTTCTGCTCAGCACGCACTGCCTGTGGAAGTAAGAATCTACGACCGACTCTTTACAACGCCGCAGCCCGATGCAGAAAAAGAAGCTGATTTCATGGAGTTCCTGAATCCGGAAAGTTTAAAAATTGTAAAAGGTTTTGCCGAACCATCTCTTGCAGAGGCCGAAACCGGCGCGCCCTATCAGTTTCAGAGAATCGGATACTTCACGAAAGACCGAGATTCAACAGCCGAAAACCTGGTTTTCAGCCGTACCGCGACACTGAAAGACAGTTATAAACCCGAATAAACCAACCAAATCCTTTCGCCATCGAAAGGATTTTTTTTTAATACAAGCGACTTTGAATATTTTAACAGTATTTAAAAGCGCGTAAAACCCTAAAAGTTTTTTCCCGTCGTAATTATATTTTAACTTCGCCTAAATTTTTTTTATCGTGATCAGAAACCTATTATTATTCATCATACTCCTCGTTTCCGCCAACTTTTACGCGCAGGAAAGCATAAATTTTGAAAAAGGTAACTTCAAAGAGATTCTGGCGAAAGCCAAAAAAGAAAAGAAATTGGTATTCTTAGACGCATTTGCGGTGTGGTGCGGCCCGTGCAAGATGATGGAGAAAAATATCTTTCCTTTGCCGGCCGTTCGCGATTACTACAATGCCAACTTTATCAATGCTAAGATCGACATGGAAAAAGGTGAAGGCATCGGGATTGCGCAGCAGTACGGTGTACGTTCTTACCCGTCTTATCTTTTCCTCAATGGTGACGGCGAAGTGGTGAAACAGACCATCGGTTATATGGGTGAGGAGGCTTTCCTGGCTTTTGCGAAGGAAGCAAACAATCCGAAATACGCCACATCTTCCATCAAAGAACTTTTTGAAAAAGGTGAATTTTCGCCCGAATTTTTACTGAACATGATGCAGCTTTACGCACAGAGCAATTTTCCTTTGGCGCAAAAAGCCTCGGAGCGTTATTTTGACGTTAAGAAAAACCAACCACTCACTCAGGAAGAAGTCGGAATGCTGCTTTATTTTACCAAAGCGGTTTCAGATAAAAATTACAGCACCTTCCAGACGAGAAAAAGCGAGATCGTAGCTTTCATCTCAGAGGATGTCTATAAGCAGTTTGACACCAATATAAAGATTTCAAACCTGCTCGAAAAAGCAGTAAATACAAAGACAGGACTGATTGATGACGATGTTTTTTACAAAGGAGCAATTCCGCTAGTAGGAACTGAAGAGGCCGAAACGGCGCTTTACCGCACAAAAGTGATCATGTATGCAAATGCGGGTCATTTCGCGGAGTACGAGAAAGCGGCATTGAAATACTATTCAAAATCAGAAAATTTCTCGCAGGACGAACTGCTGCAGGCTGCTTTTATTTTCAGTGAACACGTCGATAACCCCGCGTCGCTTCGCAAAGCACAGGAATGGGCAGAAAAATCGGTGATGCTGGCTGAAACACCTGAAAACACGTATGTTCTGGCAAAACTTTATGCCAAGACAGGTCAGAAAGATAACGCAAAGACCTATGCGGAATCATCCGTTCATCTATCAGAAACACAGGGCAAAGACGCCACGCGTGCCCAACAACTTCTTCAAACATTAAATTGACCGAACCCATTTTGAAAAAAATAATCCTTGTGCTGAGCCTGATAGCATGCGCCATCCTGCCCGCGCAAACAACCCCGGAGAGTACCGACAATCAGGTCTACGTGAAAGCAAATGCCGTTTTTTTACCCATCGGGATGCTCAATGCCGCGGCAGAATTCCAGGTAGGTGAAAAAACCACCCTTCAGCCTGAGATTTTCATTTCACCGTGGAAATCCTTCCTTGGAAAATATGCGCAGATATACATGCTGGGTTTTGATGTGCGGCACTATTTTTCCGAGGCATTTAAGCACTTTTACGTAGGTGCGAACATCACCGCAGCGCGCTACAAGATGCAGAAATACAACTACTGGTCGGACGGACCTTTCCAGTACGAGCCAGATGCACCGATTTACGTCACTTCTGAACTGTACCAGGATGGTTACACATTTTTTCTCGGCGCCGTAGCCGGCTATCAGTGGCAGATCAGTGACAAGTGGAATATTGACGCCTTTCTTGGCGGTGGTACTGCCCAAAGTTTCTACAAAGGTTTTCACAAAACAATGGGTGTGCGCTACGATACCGATCCTGACCGAGAATACAACCGCAGCGGAGAACTGGTACCCTACCGTGGCGGCCTCATGATTTCCTACAAAATCCGATAAAAAATGGATATTAAAAGTAAAAAATACTGGCTGATCGCGGCCATCACTTTCATCGTCCTTTTCCTCATGAACTATTTGGGAAATGACCAGGCCGACAGGCTCGAGCGTGCGCTGATGACCGCCGCGGCGGGCGTGGTGGGCCTCACCATCGGCATGTGGTTCGTCTTTAGGAACTCTAAGGATGACACCTACCACGATTTCGACTGATCTTTTTTGGGCGGACATTTCCCGCTGTCCGCTGTATCCCGCCGCGGCGGGGATGCCGCTTCCATCGGGGCCGCAGACCGTCTCTAATTCCACATTCCGTTTTGGATCGAAAGTACTCCGTTTACGTTCTGCCGTACTTTACGTTCTGCCGGAGAGTTTCCGCATATTTGGTATCTTTGCACCATGATAAAAATCGGGAATATAGAGCTGCCGGAATTTCCGTTATTGCTCGCACCAATGGAAGATGTTTCAGACCCGCCGTTCCGCCGGCTTTGCAAAATGCACGGTGCTGATCTGATGTATTCCGAATTCATTTCTTCCGAAGGTCTCATTCGCGATGCGATGAAAAGCCGCAAAAAACTCGATATTTTCGATTACGAAAGACCTGTCGGCATCCAGATTTTCGGTGGTGATGAAGAAGCGATGGCGCTTTCCGCGAAAATAGTGGAAACCGTAGAACCCGACCTGGTAGACATCAACTTTGGCTGCCCGGTAAAAAAGGTAGTTTGCAAAGGCGCCGGCGCCGGCGTTTTGAAAGACATCGACCTGATGATAAAACTTACGAAAGCCGTGGTGAATTCCACACACCTTCCCGTTACCGTAAAAACGCGGCTTGGATGGGATACAGAAGGTATCAATATCATGGAAGTAGCTGAAAAGCTGCAGGATGCGGGTGTAAAAGCGCTAACGATTCACGCGCGAACCAGAGCACAAATGTATAAAGGTGAAGCCGATTGGAATTACATTCACGCTGTTAAGAACAACCCGAATATTGAGATTCCTATTTTTGGCAACGGCGATGTAGATTCTCCACAAAAAGCGCTGGAATACAAACAAAAATACGATTGTGACGGCATCATGATCGGTCGCGGTGCCATCGGTTATCCGTGGATATTCAATGAGATCAAACACTTTTTCGAAACCGGAGAGATTTTACCCGAACCCACGATTACAGACCGTCTGCTCGCCGTGCGTCAGCACGCCGAGTGGAGCGCAGAATGGAAAGGTGAAAGACTCGGACTGATCGAAATGCGCCAACATTACAGCAATTATTTCCGCGGTATCCCGCATTTCAAAGATTTCCGCCGGAAATTCCTGGAGGTTTTCACGCTCGGGGAAATGGATGGGGTCATCGCTGAAGCCGCTGACTTCTACAAAGAGTTTTCTTATTAAGTACTGTATTTTATTTGCCGCGGAAATCCCTAGCCCTGATTGCAGCGGCATCCTTTTTTGACGAGGAACGAGGAGAAAAAGATACAGCGGAAAGCAGGTACCCGGCTCCTGAATTACTGTAACTTTCAGGGGAGAACACTTACTAATCATTAAAACATTTTTTAAATGCTTAGAGCAAATCACGTCACCAAGACATACAACGCCGGTAAGAAACTGGCATTAGAAGATTTCTCAATCGAGGTTCCGGAAGCCAGTATCTACGGTCTTCTTGGTCCCAACGGTGCCGGCAAAACTACTTTTATCCGCATCATCAACCAGATAACGCAGGCAGACTCCGGCGAGGTTTTCATAAACGGCCAGAGGCTGAATCCTGATCACATCCGCCAGATCGGGTATATGCCCGAAGAGCGTGGACTCTACAAAAACATGTCGGTGGGCGACCAGATCCTTTACTTTGGCGAACTGAAAGGAATGAGCAAAAATGATGCGCTGAACCAGGCAAAATACTGGTTCGAACAACTGCAGATTGACCAGTGGTGGAAGAAAAAACTGAGCGAACTCTCAAAAGGGATGGCACAGAAGATACAGTTTGTAGTGACTGTGCTGCACCGCCCGAAACTTTTGATTCTGGACGAACCTTTCTCAGGTTTTGACCCGGTGAATGCGAATCTGATCAAAGACGAAATACTCAACCTGAAAAATAATGGCACCACGATCATCCTTTCCACGCACCGCATGGAAAGTGTGGAAGAAATGTGCGATTCTGTGGCATTGATCGACCATGCGAAGAAAGTACTTGACGGTAAAGTCTTCGATGTGCGTGAACAGTTTAAGAAAAATATATTCGGCGTAACGCTGAGCGAAGTGAATATGGAAGATCTTGAAATTTTTAAGTCTCAATTTGAAGTGAACAATTTCACGGAGCGCAACAACCTTGTTTCATTCGACCTTAAAACCGGTAATGAGCAGAATTTGCTTTTGAATGAACTGATGAAAATCGGAAAAATCCGCACGTTTGATGAGAAAATTCCGAGCATGAACGAAGTTTTCATCAATGCCGTAGCAAGGAGGTAGCGGATGGCTGATTGCATTTGGCGGAATCGGAGTAAAAGAAAGAGCGGCAAGCATTTAATAATTATTGAAATTTGAAATGAAAAATATTTTCCTCATCACAAAACGCGAATATCTTACGCAGGTCAAGAAAAAATCCTTCATCATCCTGACGCTGCTGGCGCCGGTGCTCATGATTGGTTTTGGTGTGCTGATCGCATTTATGTTCAAAGCTAACGAAAGTTCAAGCACCTTCAACGTCATCGATAAAAGTGGCCTTTTCGTATCTAAACTTAAAAGCGACGAGTCTGTAAAATATGTTTTCGTACCTAAGGAGAATGAGCGGGCACTCAGTTCCACGCTGAAAGATATGGAAGGAATCGAAGGGTTGCTGATCATTCCCGAGCTGCAGGAGAATGATTTTGAAAACCTGCAGAACAACACCAAACTGCTGCTCAACAAGAAAATCGGCATGGATACGAAACAGCGTGTGACGAAAGATTTAACGGAAGTCATCAAACAGGAAAAAATAAAGACGCTCGGCATTTCGCAGGATCAGATCGTGAATCTCGACAAAAGTTTCGCGCTGAAAACCGAAAATGTGGTAGATAAGAAACAGGCAGATACCGACCTCGATTTTGGTGTGCGTTCCGGCCTCAGCATGGTATTGATGTACGCCGTCTTCATGTTCATCATCATCTACGGTGTGCGTGTGATGCGCAGCGTTCTCGAGGAAAAAAACAACCGCGTGGTAGAAATCATCATCTCATCGGTGAAGCCTTTTGAACTGATGATGGGCAAAATCCTCGGTGTGACACTGGTCGCACTTACACAGTTCAGCATTTGGATTACCATGTCGGTTTTAGGTGCGATAACGCTGAATACAGGCTTTGCCACTATGCAGAAAGACCTCCCAGTAGGTGCCGAATCTGCGGCGGCGATGGAAAAATTCGATTTTAAACAGGTTGCGGGTGAGATCTCGCATATCCTTCTTGACATGAATTTTGCGCTGATTATCTTCGTTTTCATCGTGTTTTTCCTGTTGGGCTACATCTTTTACAGCTCGATGTATGCGGCAATTGGTTCGGCGGTGGACAATGAAACCGAGACGCAGCAGTTTACGCTGTTTGCCATCGTGCCGCTCATGCTCGGCATGTACGGCAGTTTCACGATTATGAACAATCCGGAAGGGCCGCTGGGTTTCTGGCTTTCGATAATTCCTTTCACGTCGCCGGTGGCGATGATCGCGCGTATTCCGTTTGGCGTACCGGCGTGGCAGATCGCACTTTCAATGATATTACTGGTAGTTTCGACGCTGCTCATGATCTATATTGCCGCGAAAATTTACCGCGTCGGTATTCTGATGTACGGAAACAAAGCGAGCGCGAAGGAGATATGGAAGTGGATCAGGAGCTAAATGATTTTAATCACGCAGGTATTTTTTTTTCGATTGATGGAATTATTTTCTGTAATTTGGCTGAATTGGCAGCTTCACACATTTAATTCTTTATGAAAAAATATTTCCTAATTGCGCTGGGCGTTTTATTGTTAAACTCATGTGCTACCACGCTTCTTACAGACAAGGACGTCAGTCCTGCAGAAGTTAAAAATATTTCATACCACGAACCAATTTCGTTCATCAATCTTATTGAAAAAGGAAATCAGGCTAAACTGAATGATTCGCTATCCCACGTTTCTACGGTGATTTTAGATTCAATCATAAAAAATTCAGGCCACCCGAAGGTCAGCAAAAGATTAGATGTTACCGAGCAGAAACTTAAAATGCGTCTGGAAAATGACTTGCTTAAGACCGTGAGTGAAATCCGGAAAGTCAATAAATTAGAAGCTGTGAAAACGACAGCTTTAATGGACTCGGTGGTTAAAAGCGAAAATCAGCGGTTTGCCCTCTTTGTAATTAATTCCGGTTTTGCGCGAAGAAAGAACAATTACGGCAATCAGATTGTGAAAGGAATTGGAGTAGGAATTCTAACGATGGGTATATATACACCCGTTCCTATAAAAGCCACAACTTCTACCTACGCGATGATTTATGATGCGCAAAAAAGTTCGGTGGTTTTCTTTAATTATCTTCCTGCAATTGAAAGATCTCCGGTGGATAAAAAAAACTTGAGTAACATTTACTCTCTTCTTTTCGATAAATATTACAATGCAGAAAAAAAATAGATAACTGCAGAAAAATTTAGTGGCCGTAAAAAATCCCATCAAACTCAATTGATGGGATTTTTGTAAATATTTAAGTTTTTATTTACTGAAAAATATAACTCAGACCAAGGCTGAAGACCTGCTCGGTCTTGCGTTTCGAAATATTCGGGTCGCTGCCGTTTTCGCTCATCAGACCTTTGTAGGTATTGCTGAGTCCGAAATCGTAACGGCTGGTGATTTCAAACTGACGCTTTAGCGAAAATCCAACTCCAATGCCCAGCGCAAAATTGAAAGACGAAGCTTTTCCGTTCACCTCGCCCTCACCTTCTACGGTATAGCGTTGTGGTGCATTCTTGATATTTTGGCTCATCAGAAAATTAAATTTCGGACCGGCCATCGCAAAAAATTCGGTTTCAGCTTCAGAAAGATAGGCCTTAAAATAGACCGGTACACTGATGTAGTTATTAGCATATACCGCGTCATAGCCCGGATAAGCTTCTGCATCTTTGTCCTTACCTGTTTCGCCGGCACCCAGATATTCAATGCCGGGCTGTAGGTAAAACTGGTCACTGCTGTCTACCGGAATAAGTGCCAAGACTCCTCCAAAACCCGAATAAATAGGACCCGAAGGATTGTGCGCGTTGGTCACCCGCGAATACGTACCGCCGGCTGTGAGGCCGAAACGCGTGCTGCGTAAATCAATCTGCGCGGCCACAAAAGTAGCTGCGCAGAGTGCTGAACTGATTAGTAGTTTTTTCATATTTGTGTTTGTGTGTTTTTAGCCTAAAACCTTGGCAACGGTAGAACCGATCTCCGCCGGAGAATCTACTACGTTAATCCCGTTTTCGCGCATGATGGCCATTTTCGCCTGTGCAGTATCTTCATCACCACCTACGATAGCACCTGCGTGGCCCATTGTACGGCCTTTTGGCGCAGTCTGACCTGCGATGAAACCTACAACAGGCTTCGTAGAACCGCTTTCTTTGTACCATCTTGCAGCTTCCGCCTCCAGGTTTCCACCGATTTCACCAATCATTACTACGGCCTCAGTTTCCGGATCGTTGATGAAAAGTTCCAATGCTTCTTTTGTCGTAGTTCCGATGATTGGGTCACCACCGATTCCGATCGCTGTAGAAACACCGAAGCCGGCTTTCACAACCTGATCAGCTGCTTCGTAAGTTAAAGTTCCCGATTTCGAAACGATACCTACTTTACCTTTTTTGAAAACAAATCCTGGCATGATACCGATCTTGGCTTCATCAGAAGTGATGATACCCGGGCAGTTTGGCCCGATGAGGCGTGTTTCGCGGTCTGCGATGTATGCTTTCACCTTCACCATATCTTCCACCGGAATACCCTCTGTGATACACACGATTACTTTGATACCCGAATCTGCAGCTTCCATAATAGCGTCAGCAGCAAATGCAGGCGGTACAAAAATAATAGAAACGTTCGCTCCTGCTTTTTCTACAGCATCTGCCACAGTGTTGAACACTGGCTTCCCAAGGTGCTCAGAACCGCCTTTTCCAGGGGTTACACCACCTACTACGTTGGTTCCGTACTCAATCATCTGCTGTGCATGGAAAGTTCCTTCGTTACCGGTAAAACCCTGTACAACTACTTTAGAATCTTTGTTTACTAATACTGACATGTTTATGTTTTTTATATTTTTAATTAATTCAATTATACTTCCTGAACACTACAAAGTTACAACTCTTCATACTTCTTCAGAATACTCAGTACGCCCTCCCTGTCAACTTTCATTTGTTCGATGTCCGGTGCCAGCGATGGTTGTGCCGCGGTAATGATGGCGAGTTTTTTCTTCATACTGTTAAAAAGTCCTACATTCTCTCTTTTACCTTCTTCATTTACGAAAATATCGGTCATCTGCACAGAACCATCATACCCGTGCGGATAGTAGTCGCGGTACCATTTTATCTTGCCATCGTAAATAACTTCGTAAAGCCTGCTTCTACCGGGCAGTATGTTCTCGAATCTTCTCTCATTATTCTTAAAATCAGTAAAAAGAAGACTTTTCACAGTAGTGGCGCGCACTTTCTCGGTTTTCCCAGTGGCGTTGATTTTTGTGAGCTTCTCATTAAGTGATAGTTCATTGAGTAGATCCGGCCAGAACATATTGGTTACTACCCTCAGCTTCACATTCACAGTATCATTTTCCCAGGTGACGAGCTTTGCATCAAGCTCCTTTCTCTGAGAAAAAAGCATTGAAAATGAACCAATCAAGAAAAGGAGTGTTAGTTTTTTCATTTTATAAATTCTTGAGTTTTACCTCCTTTCTAAGATACTGCTTGAATTCTTCTGCGATCGGGCCGAAATAGGTTCCTTTTTTCAGATCGCGGTTTACGCCACATTTTGCCAAAAGCACAGTTCCTTTTTCCACGCGCACGCCGGATGCCATACCTACCTGCCCCCAGATTGTCACCTCATCTTCGATGATGCAGCAGCCCGCGATACCGGTTTGCGATGCGATAAGCACCTTTTTCCCGATAATGGTGTCGTGGCCGATCTGTATTTGGTTGTCTAAAACAGAACCTTCGCCAATCACCGTAGAATCGGTCACACCACGGTCAATTGTGCAGTTGTTTCCAATTTCAACATTATCCTCAATCACTACATTTCCGACGGATATAAGTCTGTCGAAATTGCCGTTAAGTTTTCTGTAATAGAAAGCGTCGCCGCCTAAAACGGTCCCGCTTTGGATGATGACATTATCACCAATCACCGTTCGGTCGCCTAGGACCACATTTGGAAAAATAATACAGTTCTTTCCGATTTTTACATCATTTCCAATCACCACACTTGGATGAATTTGGCTGTCATCGCCGACTTCAATATCGTGAAGCTGTTCGGCAAAGTTGTAAATCCGGGTAAAATGCGTATTGATCAGATTAAAATCACGAAACGGATCATCAGAAATGATCAAAGCTTTTCCCTGCGGACAAGCCACCTCACGATCGATCAAGATTACCGTAGCCGCAGAGTTAAGGGCTTTGTCGTAATATTTCGGATGATTGACGAATACGATATCACCCGCGCGAACCCTGTGAATCTCATTGGTGCCGAAAACCGCAAAATCTGCCTCTCCCACGTAGCGCGCACCAACGAGGTCTGTAATTGATTTTAATGTTTGAGGCTGATTGAAAGTCATTTTTCAGGTTCTATGGGTTAGTTCGGGCAGGTTATTTTACTCTTTCGAGGTAAGAGCCTTCTTCTGTGTTTACTTTGATCTTGTCTCCAGCTTCGATGAAAAGCGGTACCATGATGCGTGCACCTGTTTCCACGATCGCGTTTTTCAGCGCGTTGGTTGCGGTGTTGCCTTTCACTCCCGGATCAGCTTCGATAACATCAAGATACACTGTTGGCGGGATTTCAGCAGAAAGTGGCGATTCATCAGCTTCTTTAAGGATGATTGTCACCTCTTCGCCCGGCTTCATGAACTGTGAATTCTCGATCATGTCTTTATTAAGATAAATCTGAGAAAAATCGTCATTATTCATGAAGTGGAAACCGTTTTCGTCATCATACAGATACTGGAATTTTCGGGTGATCACTTTCACCTCATCTATTTTATGACCGGCAGAAAAAGTATTTTCAAGCACTTTTCCGTTGGTTACCGATTTCATTTTGGTTCTCACGAATGCAGGTCCTTTACCCGGTTTTACGTGAAGGAATTCAATGATTTTAAAAATATCATTGCTGAACTCGATGCACATTCCTTTTTTGATATCGTTGCTTGTCGCCATTTATTTTTAAATATAATTTTTTAATGTTTTAATTTGTCGGCAGTTGGAGTCTGATTTAGTTTAAAAGATTGAACTGTGAACCCTTCTACTCCTTACCCGTTCCGTATCCTTTCACGATTCCGCGGGGTGAATTTCTGATAAATTCCAGAATTTCATCGCGTTCCACGGTTGGAAGCATTTCTTTCTCAATATAGCTGCTCGCCTGCGACACATTCATTTTCATCTGAAAAATGGCGCGGTATATTTTCTGGATTTCGAATATTTTATCGTTGGTAAAACCACGTCTGCGTAAGCCTACGGAATTGATTCCGGCATAGGTCATCGGTTCGCGCGCAACTTTCACATAAGGCGGAATATCTTTTCGCACAAGCGTTCCACCCGAAATCATCACATGTTTACCAATTTTTCCGAACTGATGAACTGCTGAAAGCCCTCCCATCACGGTATAATCACCAATTTCTACATGACCCGCGATTCCGCAGCCGTTTACGATGATTACACCGTTCCCGATTACACAGTCGTGCGCAATGTGCGAAGTGGCCATGATGAGACAGTCGCGGCCAAGTTTTGTATAGCCGAGCGCTTTCGTGCCACGGTTTACTGTGACACATTCGCGGATTGTCGTATTATCACCGATGATTACCTGCGTATCTTCACCGTCAAATTTCAGGTCCTGCGGGATAGCTGAGATCACGGTTCCGGGAAAAATCCGGCAGTTTTTACCAATCCTTGCACCGTCCATAATCGTCACATTCGGCCCGATCCAGGTGCCTTCGCCGATCTCTACATCGCCCGCAATCGTGGTAAACGGTTCTACGATTACGTTTTTCTTGATCTGTGCGCGTTTGTCTACGGCGGCTAACTGATGTACCATTTAGTCCACTTTATTTTTAGCCACCTGAGCCATTAATTCAGCTTCTACCACGATGCTGTCTCCCACGTAGCCATAGCCCTGCATGTGTACAATTCCGCGTCGGATTGGCGAAATGAGTTCAATCTTAAAGACCATCGTATCGCCCGGCACTACTTTCTTCTTGAATTTTACCTTATCGATCTTAATGAAGTAGGTTGAATAATTCTCAGGATCCGGAACGCTGGCAAGAACCAGAATACCACCCGTTTGTGCAAGTGCTTCCACCTGCAAAACACCGGGCATCACAGGCTCTTTAGGAAAATGACCAACGAAGAACGGTTCGTTCATCGTGACATTCTTAAGGCCGACCACATGCGAATCTGAAAGCTCCAACACCTTGTCAATCAATAAGAATGGCGGACGGTGAGGCATCAGGCGCATGATTCCGTTGATATCGTAAACCGGTTCTTTGCTGATGTCGATATCAGGTACATTTTTCTTTTTCTGGAGTTTCCACTGGCGGTTCAGTTTTTTTGCAAACTGCGTGTTCACAAAGTGCCCGGGCTTGTTTGCAATCACTTTACCTTTAATCTTAACTCCTACAAGCGCCAAATCACCGATTACATCGAGTAATTTGTGACGGGCAGCTTCGTTGGGGTAATTTAATGTCAGGTTATCTAAAATTCCGTTCGGACGAATCGCGATGTCGTCTTTTCCGAAGGCTTTTTTAAGTTTTTCGCCCGTTTCCGGAGTCAGTTCTTTATCTACGTAAACAATCGCGTTGGAGATGTCGCCACCTTTGATGAGACCTGCATCCAGCAACATTTCGAGTTCGTGGAGGAAACTGAAGGTTCGTGCGGAAGAAATTTCTTCTTTAAATTCTGAAATATCTTTAAGTGTCGCATTCTGCGTCCCCAAAACCTTTGTTCCGAAATCTACCATCGTCGTCACCTCATAGGTTTCGGATGGTATAATTGTAATTTCCGAGCCAGTAACCGGATCTACATAATTCAAGACTTCTTTCACTATCAGATACTCGCGGTCCATTTTCTGTTCCTCGACGCCCGCTTTTTCGATGGCTTCCACGAAAAATTTAGCAGAACCATCCATGATCGGAGGTTCAGCGCTGTTCATCTCAAGGAATGCATTATCGATATCACAACCTACCAGTGCAGCCAGCAGGTGTTCACAGGTATGAATGCGTACGCCAAGTTTCTCAAGTGTAGTGCCACGTTCGGTGGTGGTAACGTAATTTACATCGGCTTCAACCTGCGGTTTTCCTTCAAGATCGGTACGTACAAATACAAAGCCGGTATTTTCTTTCGCCGGTTTTATGGTAAGGGTAACTTCTCTACCTGTATGGAGCCCGATTCCGCAAAGCGAAACTTCCTGTTTTAGCGTTTTTTGTTTATCACTCACGGTCGTCAATATTTTTTGAATTTTCTTCAAGTTTGCTGATGCGTTTCACAATCTCTGTAAAGTTGCGGAAATGCACGTAGTTTCGTCTGTATTCGCTGGCGTTGATCGCTGGCGATCCATAAAGCACTTCGCCGTCTTTTGCGCTGGAATTCACACCGCTCTGTGCCTGGATCTTTACCTGGTTACCAATCTGGATATGACCTACAACACCGACCTGGCCACCAATCTGGTTCCAGTCTCCGATGATGGTAGAGCCTGCAATGCCGGCCTGAGCTGCAATCACATTATTTTCACCGATCTTCACATTATGCGCGATCTGGATAAGGTTGTCTATCTTGGTGCCTTTGCCAATAATTGTGGAGCCGATGGTTCCGCGGTCAATACTGCAGTTTGAACCAATTTCCACATGGTCACCCAAGACTACATTGCCAAGTTGTGGAATTTTTTGGTAACCGTCTTTGGTAGGTTGGAAACCAAAGCCGTCTGAACCGATAACGGTATTTGAATGGATCACACAGTCATCACCTACCACGCAGTAATCGTAAATCCTTACGCCACTGTAGATGATACAGTTTTTGCCGATTTTTACATTCTTACCAATGTATACATGTGGGTAAATTTGGCTCTCATCACCGATTTTCACGTTTTCAGAAACACAGGTGAAGGCACCAACATAGACATTTTCACCTACACTGGAAGTTTCGTGAAAAACTGCACCCTGCTCTATGCCACTTCTGCGACCCTGCATCTCTTTGTACAGGTTCATCAGTACCTGAAAAGACAGATACGCATCTTCTACAGCAATGATGGTAACCGGGTAATTTGTCTCAGTAAGAAGGCGCTCTGATACGATAAGTACCGAGCATTTTGCACTTTTTATAAAACCGGAAAACCGCTCTTGTGCAATAAACGAAAGGTGGCCGGGCTCACAGCTTTCAATTGGCGAAACACCCGTAATGATGGCATTTTCGTCGCCAATGATCTTTCCGTCAATGAATGCTGCAATCTGCGATGCGGTAAACTCCATATCGTGCAAAGATAGGAAAATCCCAATTATTGCCAATATTTTTTAACGCCGGCACGCACGCCTAAATTTCTCTTGGAAAGGCAAGAATATACTTGGTGTTCAGCTCATTGATCGCTGATGAGAGGATCTGGTTTTCTGATTTTTCCAAAGTTATCTTACTGCCGTCTTTTTGCAGCAAATAAATCGGTTGACGCTCAGTGTTGTACGGAAGCAGGCTTATTGAGATCTGGTCAACCAGTTGCGCGCCCTTTTCAGTATTGAAAACGGCGTTTGTCCGTTCAATTTTATCTTTGATGAAATTTTCGGAAAAACGCTGTGAAGAAATAATGGTGCGCGGAAAACTGCGGCCGATCACGCATTTGCACAGATAGCTCAGCAGCAGATCATCATGCCGCGTCCAGTTCTTCATCGCCTGGATAATATCAGTATCGTCAAGTTCTGTAAAGCGCGCGATATCCTCGTCTGTTGCCTCTGCAGACTGGTTTCGGTGTAGAAAATAATTTAGGTTTTCTGAGGCTGACAAATCTATACCCTGCTGAACCAAAGCTTTTGCGCGCGATAAAATCTTAACCAAAAGATGCTCCGCCAACGCCGAGGTTTTGTGATAATAAACCTGCCAGTACATGAACATCCGGGCTGTAAGGAAATTTTCGATCGAATAAATCCCTTTTGCATCGATGACCAACTCGTCATCAGCCACATTCATCATCGAAATAATGCGCTGCGTATTCACATTGCCTTCAGAAACGCCGGTATAGAAACTGTCGCGCTTCAGATAGTCGAGCCTGTCAACATCGAGCTGCGAGGAAATCAACTGATTGAAGAATTTCCGGTGATATTTACCTTTAAACATTTCAATTGCCATTGAAAGTTCGCCATTAAACTCAGAATTCAGTTTATCCATCAGCAACAGCGATAGTTTTTCGTGATGCCAACTGTCCATCAGCATATTTTCAAGCGCGTGCGAAAACGGTCCGTGCCCGATATCATGCAGCAGAATAGCCAGCATCGCCGATTTTTCTTCAGTTTTGGAAATCTCCACGCCTTTCAGTTTCAGCGTTTCGATAGCGGTAAACATCAAATGCATCGCGCCCAATGCGTGATGGAAACGCGTGTGGGTTGCGCCTGGAAAAATGAGATTTAATAAGCCGGTTTGTGAAATCCTGCGTAAGCGCTGAAAAAAAGGATGCTCTATTACATCATACAAAATTTCATAAGGAATTTTAATAAATCCGTAAACCGGATCGTTGATTATCTTGAGTTTATTCGTCATATTTTCAGCTTGATTATCCGCCTGATAGCGGCTTCAAAAATACTGATAATAATGCAGAATTCAGTTTTGCGAGCGGCCGGAATATGAGCTATTTATTTAACGGAATTTTAACTGCTTTTAAATTAAACTTGGGAATCTTTGTTTGTATTTTTGAAAACTTTAAAGTAAATTATCAAATACTTTAAGTAATTAATAAAAAAAATTTAAACAACTTTATGGCAAAATTGATATGGATTGATGATGAAGTAGATTTACTAAAGCCTCATATTGTCTTTCTCGAAAATAAAGGATACAAAGTTTCACCCGTAAACAATGTAAACGAAGCGCTGGAAATGATCGAAAAAGAAAATTTTCAGCTCGCACTGCTCGATGAGAACATGCCCGGAATTGCGGGTCTGGAAGCCATACCGATGATTAAAAACATCGATTCGGCAATAAAGATTGTGATGGTAACGAAAAATGAGGAAGAACAAATTATGGAGCAGGCCATCGGTTCGCAGATTGCAGATTATATCCTGAAACCTGTAAATCCAAACCAGGTTTTGCTTTCACTGAAGAAAAACCTGCAGGAAGACACTCTTGTTGAACAAAAAACCATTCTGGAGTATCAGCAGGAATTCCGCAACCTTTCTATGGAACTGTCTTACATGAAAACATTTCAGGATTGGGCGGAGTATTACAAGAAAATCCTGAACTGGGAAGTGAAATTCGACAAGGTTTTCGATAATGAATTTGCAGATTTGCTGCAATCTCAAAAAGAGGAAGCCAACATCCAGTTTTCAAAATTCATTGAAAACAACTACGAAGAATGGCTTCAGAGCAATGATAAGCCGATAATGAGCCATACGCTCTTCAAGGACAAAATAAAACCTGAAGTCGAAAAAGACAAGGTGCTTCTGCTGATGATCGACAATCTGCGCTACGACCAGTGGAAAGTCATCGAACCTCTTTTTACTAAATTTTACAACAAAACATCTGAGGATTACTATTTCAGCATTCTGCCGACAGCTACGCAGTATGCGCGAAACTCCTTCTTTGCCGGACTTTTGCCTTCAGAAATTGAAAAAAGATTTCCGCAGTTTTGGTTTAATGACAACGAAGAAGGCAACAAAAATGAGCATGAACGCGACTTCCTGGAAGACCAGATGAAACGCTTAGGCCTTTCGGGCAAGTCTATGAAGTACCTTAAAATTCTGAATGCGGATTTTGAACGTAAGATCTTAGACGATTTTAATCAGCACAAAAACAACGATTTACTTGTAATTGTTTACAACTTTATCGATATACTTTCACATGCCAAAACCGACAACGTAATCGTAAATCAACTGATCCGTGATGACAAAACCTTCCGTTCACTTACGTACAACTGGTTCGAGAATTCGTCGCTGATTAAACTTATAAAACAGGCTGCTGAAAATGGTTTTAAACTCGCCATCACCACGGATCACGGCACGATTTACGTCAAAAAACCGAGCAAAGTAGTCGGTGACCGCGAAACATCTACCAACATCCGTTACAAAACCGGGCGTAGCCTTACGTACGAAAACAACGATGTCTGGGCCATTTCGAACCCTGAAAAACTGTTTTTACCGAAAGGAAACCTGAGTTCAAAATATATTTTCGCGAAGAACAATACGTTTTTGGCCTATCCGAAGAATTACAACCACTTTGTGAATTATTATAAGGAAACCTATCAGCATGGCGGGATCTCGCTTGAAGAGATGATCATCCCCATCAGTATCTTAGAACCCAAATAGTTTTTTTCATAGTTTATTTAATTTGGGTTGCGAGGCGGAAAAAATCAATGATTTTTTCCGCCTTTTTTGTGGCCAGATACTACCAGAGCAAACTTCAATCGTTATTTTTGTAGCTCAATAAAAACCAACATGAAAATCATTTCCTACAATGTAAACGGCATCCGCGCCGCATTTACCAAAAATTTTGTGGGCTGGCTTCAGCAGGCCGATCCGGATATTGTCTGCATTCAGGAAAGCAAGGCAGGCAACGACCAGATCGACATTGAGGCGCTTGAAAAAGTGGGCTACAAAAGTTACTGGCACTGCGCGCAGAAAAAAGGCTATTCGGGCGTAGGAATCGCTTCCAAACAAGAACCGATTCACGTAGAATACGGTTGTGGCATAGAACATTATGATTCTGAAGGCAGGATAATGCGTGCAGATTTTGAAGATTTTTCGGTCATTTCGGTCTATGTTCCGTCGGCCAGCAATATCGAACGGCTCGATTTCAAGATGGAGTTCTGCTACGATTTTTTAGCTTACATTAAAAATTTAAAGAAAACCATTCCAAACCTTATTATATGTGGCGATTTCAACATTTGCCATAAGCCTATTGATATCCACAATCCTGAAGGTTTGAAAAACGCCTCCGGATTCTTACCGATTGAGCGGGAATGGATGTCGAAGTTCATTGAAGAATGCGAAATGACCGACTCTTTCCGGTATTTCAACGATCAACCCCACTATTATACGTGGTGGAGCTACCGGCAGAACTCGCGTGAGCGCAACAAAGGCTGGCGGCTTGATTATCATTTCGTTTCGAAAACCCTGGAGCCAAAACTATCACGCTCTGTTATCTTAAAAGAGGTTTTTCATTCCGATCATTGTCCGATTCTTCTGGAATTGACGCCGTAACGGGTTTTCGCTAAAAATTTTCCACCTTTACAGGCTCCTTTATTTAGGATAAGGTTCAAATCAGCTAAATCGCATTATAATATACGCATAAACGCAATATTATAAATATTTGTTAATACATAATACGTTATGTGTTATTATCAACATGTTGGTACGTCGTTTGATACGGTTTAAATTAAGAATCCGAACTGAAGTATTTGTTTCCCATCGGATATTTAGTTTGGATTAATTCCCGCTTATTTCTTTAAATATTTTCGTTCCCACCAGATTCTGAATGCTATAGGTTCAGAATAATTTTGGATGAAATAGGAAACTCTAAGCGGGCGGTTAATAACATTAAAAAAAACAGTAGCATTATGGAAACGCACGCACCTAAACCAAAAGCGAATCCCGAATATGACATGATAGTATTCTGTCATCTCCGTTGGGATTTCGTTTACCAGAGACCTCAACACATTATCAGCCGTTTGGCTAAAGATTACAGAATCCTGGTTGTGGAAGAACCACAACCTACAAGGCTGAATGGCAACTCACCACTTGAAGTCCGGGAGATTACGCCGAATATTCACGTTTTCCGCCCACCGGTACAAAGCATCAAATCTATCGGTACTTTCTTAAAAAAACATCTTAAAAAACAGACTTTTCCAGTAGGTTGGTTCTACTCTCCTGCCTTTGTTCCTGTGTTGGAGTATCTGGACTTTGAAACCGTGGTTTACGACTGTATGGATGAACTTTCATTGTTTAAAGGTGCTTCAGCCGAACTTATTTCGCAGGAAAAACAACTTTTGGCAGCTGCAGATATCGTCTATACTGGCGGAAAATCGCTTTATGAATCTAAAAAACAAAAACACCACAACGTCTTCTGTTTCCCAAGTTCCGTAGATATTGAGCATTTCGCCAGCGAAAACAGTACAGAAATTTCCCTTCCGGATGACCTGAAAGATATACCAACCCCAATTGTGGGTTATTACGGAGTGATTGATGAGCGGATTGACCTTGACTTGCTTAAAGAAACTGCCGCAAAATGCCCGGATACGTCATTTGTAATGATTGGGCCATTATGCAAAATCGAAGACCACGATCTCCCACGCGCGGAAAACATCCATTACCTCGGCATGAAGAGTTACGAAGAACTACCACAGTACCTTCACTTCTTCGATGTGGCGATGATGCCTTTCGCCTTAAATGATTCTACCAAATACATCAGCCCTACCAAAACACTGGAATATATGTCGGCGTATAAACCGATTATTTCAACAAAAGTTCGCGATGTAATGCGCGATTACAGCAACTGTATCGCACTGATCGATGATGCAGAAGATTTCGCAAAAGCAATCTCGGAAGCTCCGGAAAGAGATCTTTCTGAGTATGGCCAGATTCTGGAAAAAACATCGTGGGACGCAACTGCGGCGCAAATGAGTTCAATCATCCAAAAAGCAACCGCATGACAGAGGTAGATATTTTGATCGTAGGAGCGGGCATCTCCGGGGCTACACTTGCGGAGCGTTACGCCAGCATCGGAAAAAAAGTTCTGATAATCGAAAAACGTGATCACATTGCGGGTAACTGTTATGACTATTACGACGAAAATGGCATTCTGACCTCGAAATACGGCGCTCATCTTTTCCATACCAACGAACAGGACGTTTGGCAATATATAAATCAATTTGGTGAATGGTATCCGTGGGAACATCGTGTGGTCGCCAGAGTGGATGACAAAACAGTTCCAATACCTGTAAATATCACGACCGTAAATACATTATTCGGCACCAACATCACCTCAGAAGAGGAAATGAAAAAGTGGCTTGACGAAAACCGTGTAGAATTTTCTCCTGCTAAAAATGGTGAGGAAGCTGTTCTGAACCGTGTAGGTCCAGTACTTTATGAGAAAATGTTTAAACATTACACCAAAAAGCAGTGGGATAAATATCCTGCAGAACTTCACGCCTCGGTTCTCGAGAGAATTCCGGTGCGTACCAATTATGACGACCGCTATTTTTCCGACGAGTTTCAGGCTTTGCCTAAGGGCGGCTACACGAAAATCTTTGAAAAGATGCTTGACCATCCGAATATCACTGTTTTGCTGAATACAGATTATTTTGATGTGAAAGATCAGTATCGGGGTTATGAAAAATTGTTCTACACCGGCCCTGTTGACCGCTTTTTTGAGTTTAAAACTGAATTGGAAAAACTCGAGTATCGTTCGATAAATTTCGTAACCGAACATTTGGATCAGGAATATTTCCAGGAATGTAGCGTCGTAAATTATCCGGGTAATGAAGTAGAATTCACAAGAATTGTTGAATATAAACATTTCGGAAATCAGAAGTCCAAGAAAACCAGCATTGTAAAGGAGTTTACAGTGGATGAAGGCGAGCCGTACTACCCTGTACCTAATGAAAAAAATCAGCTGATCTACGAAAAATATAAGGAGGAAGCAGACAAACTTACAGACGTTTACTTTGTTGGCAGATTGGCAAACTACAAATATTTCAACATGGATCAGGCATTTAAGAATGCTTTGGATTTATTCTCTTCACTGGAAACCAAAAATCTGGAACATCATG
This sequence comes from Kaistella pullorum, assembly GCF_014837035.1. Taxonomy (GTDB): domain Bacteria; phylum Bacteroidota; class Bacteroidia; order Flavobacteriales; family Weeksellaceae; genus Kaistella; species Kaistella rhinocerotis. The sequence goes on from NZ_JACSPS010000003.1 coordinate 238,595, forward strand.
TTGCAGGAACCACTTTTTAAAAGCTATCTCATCGGAGGTTTTGAATGTGCTGATCACATCAACCGCCACGGCGTTCGTGTGAATCTGCTTAAAGAAACCCAGCATGACTTACGCGTTGAAGAAGATTTCCGCCTGCTGCAGGAGCTTGATATCAAAACTGTTCGCGAAGGAATCTGCTGGAGCCAAGTGGAAAAAATGCCGTATGAATATGATTTTTCTGAAGTTTTACAACGTTTGAACGCAGCTCAGAAACTGGGGATGCAGGTCATCTGGGATTTGATTCATTTCGGATATCCGGACGGTCTTTTCCCCACACATCCACAGTTTGCACCTCGTTTCGTGGGACTTTGCCGTGCATTTGCTGAATTTTACAGAAAGAATGCATCAGATCCGCTCCTAGTGGTGCCCGTAAACGAGATCAGTTTTCTTTCCTGGTTTTCCGGGGAAGACCGTGGAACAGTTCCCTACGCAGTGCATAGCGGTTGGGACATTAAGTATCATCTTTGCAGAGCAGCAATTTCAGGAATTGAAGCATTAAAGGAAATCCTACCAGACTGTAAGATCGTGATGGTAGAACCCTTAGTAAAGATTCACTGCAACGGTGATGAGCCTGAACACCTGATCCGGAAAAACGAATATCAGTTTGAAGCCATGGATATCATCGGCGGCAGACTTTGTCCGGAATTAGGCGGGAAAGATGAATATCTTGAAATCTTAGGCTTTAATTATTACTGGAACTGCCAGTGGAAAGGTGAAGGCGAAAGTTTATGCTGGCCGAACCCGGACCGCACACCCCTGCATGAACTGCTGCTTTCGGCTTACGAACGCTACCGCAAACCGATGTTTCTCTCAGAAACCGGACACTTTGGGGAAGGCAGAGGCATGTGGCTCGAAGAAATTGCCAACGAATGTCGAATAGCACATGAAAAAGGCATTGATTTTCACGGAATCTGCCTGTATCCGGTGACCGACAGACCCGATTGGGATAATTTGCAACACTATCACAATTCCGGAATCTTTGATTTCGACCTGGCTGGGAACCGCATTCCTAATGAAGAATATATGGCTGCAATCTTAAAGCATCAGGATGAACTTGCCGGCACATCGGCCTATTACTAAAAACATTAAAAAATCACTAAAATGGACACTTCAAAAAAAATAATCGGCATCACTTTCAGCTGTTTTGATCTGCTGCACGCGGGTCATGTACGTATGCTTGCGGAAGCTAAGCAACAGTGTGACTATCTCATCGTGGGTCTTCAAACCGATCCTACAATTGACAGACCTGAAAAAAACAAACCTACACAGACCGTTGTGGAACGTTATATCCAGCTGAAAGGCTGCAAATACGTGGATGAAATTGTTCCTTATACCACCGAAAAAGACCTTGAAGATATTCTGAAACTCTACCCAATCGACGTGCGTATAATTGGCGTGGAGTACAAAGACAAAGATTTTACCGGCCGCGATTTTTGTGAAAAGAAAAACATCAAACTTTATTATAACGAACGGAATCACCGTTTTTCAAGCACCAATTTGCGTAAAGAGGTCTTCAAGCGTGAAAGTCTAAAGCTAAATTCCGTCAACGGCGCTACGCAAACCATCAACTGACGGATTATTTCGAACAAAAATTGTGATGAAAAAATTCATCTGGCAAAATAGCCTGGCCATCGTGTTTTTTGCACTTTTCGTATTTGCGATGGCCGGTCAAATGTACTTTGGTTTTCAGGAGCATAACAAAGAAATCGCAGATTGGGGAGGCTCGCCGGAGACTTTCACGCAATATTTAGCTTCGGGACATTTCATTGAAGCCACGTTTGAGAATTGGGAAAGTGAATTCCTGCAGATGGCGCTTTATGTTTGGTTCACAATATTTCTCCGCCAGAAAGGATCATCAGAATCGAAAAAACTGGATGGGGAAAACGAAGTTGACCGCGAACCTTCACCAAACCGAAAAGATGCACCGTGGCCGGTAAGAAAAGGTGGAATTTGGCTGAAACTGTACGAGAATTCGCTCACGATTTCACTAATGATCCTTTTTATACTGTCTTTTGCACTTCATGTGTATGGAAGTATTAAAGACGCCAATACCGAGAATGTTCTGTTGGGAAATCCGCCTGAAAAACTGAGTGAATATCTTTTGGGCTCGAGGTTATGGTTTGAATCTTTCCAGAACTGGCAAAGCGAATTTCTTTCGATTTTTGGAATTGTGGTAATGTCCATATACCTGCGGCAGAAAGGTTCCTCCCAATCAAAACCCGTGGACGCACCGCATTCTGAAACGGGAGATTAACTGTATTCATTTAAATATAAAAAGCACTCTATTTTTTGGAGTGTTTTTTTCTGCGTCAAACAGCAAACTTTTTTATGCTTAAAAAGTTTGTTACCGTCGCAAGATATTTTGACCTCTAACGGTCGTATCAGATTCATTATCAGAGGATAGTGGCACCAGATTTGTTTATCAGACAACATTAATTTAAAAAAAATACTATTATGGCAAAGACTGCAAGTTCGCAGGTAAAACCTGCAAGTGATGCTGCTGACAGCTTACGTGAATTCTTAGTGGATGGTCTAAAAGACCTTTATTGGGCTGAAAAAGCACTCACGAAAGCTTTACCCAAAATGGCTAAAAACGCTACTTCCCCGAAGCTTCAGGAATCCATTAACAAACATCTAACTGAAACTGAAAACCAGATCACGCGGCTTGAAGGCGCTTTTAAAGCACTTGGCGAAAAAGCTAAAGCAGAAAAGTGTGATGCGATGGACGGACTGATAAAAGAGGCCGAAAGCATCATGAAAGAGACTGAACCAGGCGCGGTGCGCGATGCAGCCATCATTGCCGCGGCACAGAAGGTGGAACACTACGAAATAGCGTCTTACGGTACAATGGCGACATATGCGAAGCTATTGGGCGAGAAAGAAGCGCTGCAACTCCTTAAAGAGACCCTTTCAGAGGAAAAAACCTGTGATTCTGACCTTACCAAGCTTGCCGTGTCAGAAATCAATATCAAAGCGAAATAATCGCCGTATAAAACGTCAAAAGCCGGTTTCGTAAATTACGGAACCGGCTTTTGATTTTAAACTTGGGTAAATTTAGTCGACTATTTCATATTCAACCGGCATGGTGCCTCTGGAGGTGTTGCCTATTGAATCGAACGCTGCTTTTGAAAGATCTAAAGCTCTGGAAGAATGAAACGGCCCACGGTCGTTGATCTTTACTTCGATGCTTTTGCCCGTACGGAGGTTTGTAACTTCTACAATGGTTCCGAAAGGGAGCGTTCTGTGCGCGGCGGTAAGCTTTCTGTTATTGAAAATTTCTCCGCTTGCTGTTTTCCTACCGTTAAACTTATCGTGGTAGAACGATGCAAAACTTGTTTTGGCATCATTGGCATTATACTTGTTGAAAGAATAAATACCAAGTGTTGAAATCATCGCTATGATTAGGAGTAATCCTCTTTTCATCATGTTGAATTATTTTTATTGGTTTTGACTCTGCAAATTTATTCCTTAAACCACTTTTGCAACAATTGATAGGTTAAAGTCCGTTAAGCATTTCTTAAAATTTTGTTAAGAAACCTTCTAAACCGTTTATTGACGGGAAACCACAGTCTTTCTTAATTTATGTTAAAACCATGTGTTAAATGTTAACAAAATTAACAGTTAAGCGCATAGTTAAGCGAAAATCATCAATTAACTACTTAAAGATCAAACCCTTACGTAAATAAAAATAACTCCGGATATTCTCCGGAGTTATTGTGTGAAAATTTTGTATTTAAACGAAAATTTTGCGCAAATAATGACAATTCTGCACCCCAATTAGCCAACAACCTCGCCGTAAAGATCAAACTCTTCAGCAGATGTAATCTTGATATTGGCAAATTCACCAATACTTAAATAGGTATTTTCCGCTGAGACGAGTACTGTATTATCAACATCCGGAGAATCGAATTCAGTTCGGCCTACAAAATAGTTTCCTTCTTTACGGTCGAAAATACAGCGGAATGTCTTCCCTACCTTTTCCTGGTTCTTCTGCCATGAAATCTGAGATTGCAGCTCCATGATCTCTTCTACACGCGCTTCTTTCACTTCCTGCGGCACATCATCCACCAGTTCGTAAGCTGTGGTATTTTCTTCATGCGAGTAGGTAAAACAGCCTAAACGGTCGAAACGCTGTGTTCTGACCCACTCTTTCAGTTCCTGGAAACGTTCTTCAGTCTCACCCGGAAAACCAACGATAAGTGTTGTTCTGATCGCCATATCCGGCACTTTCTCGCGGAATTTATCTAAAAGCGCATTCGTCTTTTCATGTGAAGTTCCACGTTTCATTGCTTTCAGGATATCTGAATTGATATGCTGCAGCGGAATATCGATATAGTTACAGACTTTTGGTTCATTTTTAATGATTTCCAGTACATCTTCCGGAAAACCCGTTGGGAAAGCATAATGAAGCCTGATCCACTCGATTCCTTCTACTTTCACTAATCTCAGAAGCAAATCTCCGAGTGCACGTTTTTTATAGATGTCAAGCCCGTAATACGTCAGGTCCTGCGCGATTAAAATCAATTCTTTCACGCCTTTTTTAGCCAGTTTTTCGGCTTCAATGACAAGATTTTCAATCGGTGTTGAGATGTTCTTTCCTCGCATCAGCGGGATCGCACAGAACGAGCACGGGCGGTCACAACCTTCGGCAATCTTAAGGTAGGCGTAATGTTTCGGCGTGGTAGTAAGCCTTTCGCCGACCAATTCATGCTTATAATCTGCACCTAAATGTTTAAGTAAAATCGGAAGATCACGCGTGCCGAAATACTGGTCAACATCCGGAATTTCACGCACCAAATCCGGTTTGTAACGCTCTGAAAGACATCCCGTAACGAAAACTTTTTCTACTTCGCCGCGGTTTTTGGCTTCAACAAAATCAAGGATCGTGTTGATAGATTCTTCCTTGGCATTATCTATAAATCCGCAGGTGTTAATCACCACAATGTCGCCGCGGTCTTCGTGCACCACTTCTTTTCCGTTCGCCTGGAGCTGGCCCATCAGCACTTCGGAATCGTACACGTTTTTGGAGCAGCCCAGTGTGACGATGTTTATTTTCTTTTTTCCTGTTGATTTCGTTCTCATAATTTATAGAATGCATACTGGCGGGACCAGCAATTTTGATGGGTGCAAATTTAGGAATAAAAAAAAGACTTTAGGTCACCACCCAAAGTCTTCATAATTATTTAATTATAAAGCATTTATACCAGCGCTTTCAGATAGTCGCCGTAGCCGCTTTTACCGTATTTCTTGGCAGACTCGAACAACTGTTCTTTATTAATTAAACCTTTGCTGTAAGCGATCTCTTCAATACAGGAGATCTTGAAGCCCTGTCTTTTCTCCAGAACTTTCACAAATTCTGAAGCTTCGTGCAGCGAATCGAATGTTCCGGTATCGAGCCATGCGGTTCCGCGCGACATAACGCCAACTTCCAGCTGCCCTTTTTCCAGATAAATTCTGTTAACATCCGTAATCTCGAGTTCCCCACGTGGTGAAGGTTCAAGATTTTTCGCGATTTCAACCACGGAATTATCGTAAAAATAAAGTCCGGGAACAGCATAATTCGATTTTGGTTCTGCCGGTTTTTCCTCAATTGACACCGCTTTGAAATTCTCGTCAAATTCCACCACTCCATATCTTTCAGGATCTGAAACCTGATACGCGAAAACGCAACCGCCTACAACGTTGGTTTTTGACGCCAACAACTTCGGCAAACCCGCACCGTAAAAGATATTATCGCCCAAGACAAGCGCCACAGAATCATCACCGATGAATTCTTCACCCAAGATAAAAGCCTGTGCCAGTCCGTCCGGGCTCGGTTGCACTTTGTACTGAATATTGCAACCGATTGCCGAACCGTCGCCCAAAAGTTTTATAAAACCTTCCTGGTCATGCGGTGTGGTGATAATCAGGATATCTTTGATACCTGCCAGAAGCAAAGTAGAAAGCGGATAGTAAATCATCGGTTTGTCATAAACCGGCATGAGTTGCTTGCTGACCGCGATGGTTAACGGATATAGTCTGGTGCCGGAGCCGCCGGCGAGGATAATTCCTTTCATTAGTTGTATTGTTGATCGTAATATTTCTGATAATCTCCCGAAGTCACATTCTCCAACCATTCGTTGTTTTCTAAGAACCAGTCAATTGTTTTTGCAAGACCCTGTTCAAATGTTACAGACGGAAACCAGCCGAGTTCTTTGTTAAGTTTGGATGCATCGATTGCATAGCGCTTATCGTGTCCTGGTCTGTCTTTCACGTAGGTAATCAGCTTTTCTGAATGACCGGCAGGGTTGCCGAGTTTTTCATCCATCTGCTTGATGAGTTCTTTCACCAAATCAATATTCTGCCATTCATTAAAGCCACCGATATTGTAGGTTTCGCCGGTTTTTGCCTCAAAGAAGATCTGATGGATGGCTTTGGCGTGATCAATTACAAAAAGCCAGTCGCGGGTATATTTTCCGTCACCATAGATTGGCAGCGGTTTTCCGTTTAATATGTTTGAAATACAAAGCGGAATCAGTTTTTCCGGAAAGTGATTCGGACCATAATTATTAGAACAGTTCGATACGATAAACGGCATTCCGTACGTGTTTCCATAAGCGCGCACCAAATGGTCGGACGCCGCTTTACTCGCTGAATACGGCGATTGTGGATCGTAAGCGGTAGTTTCTAAAAAGAAACCTGTTTCGCCCAAACTTCCGTACACCTCATCCGTCGAAACGTGATAAAACAGATTTTTACGCGTTTCATCAGGGAAATTTCCGTGCTGGTGGTCCGGATTTAAGGTCCAGAATTCGCGGCAAAGATTGAGCAGGTTCGCGGTTCCGTTTACGTTGGTATTGATGAACGCGTTTGGATCTGTGATGCTTCGGTCCACATGGCTTTCTGCTGCGAGATGCAACACAGCCTCCGGATTGTGTCTTTCGAAAACAGTTCGAAGTTCGTCAACTTTTGTGATATCGGCTTTTTCGAAAACGTAATTGGGTTCGTTTTCGATGTCTTTTAAATTTTCAAGGTTTCCGGCGTAGGTCAAAGCATCGAGGTTGATGATTTTTTTGTCGGGATTGTTCTTCACGAACTCTCGAACGACGTGCGAACCTATGAATCCGGCACCGCCGGTGATGATAATGGTTTTCATTTAATGAATGAATTTCGGAATGTTGTTTTAAAAATTCTGGGATGAAAATGCAGGCAGAGTCCGGTCTTTTTCAGACAGGAGGATATCTTCAGGTGCCAGTTTCCAGTCGATGTTCAGATCGGGGTCGTTCCAGATCACGCTACCTTCCGAGTCTTTGTTATAAAAATTATCGCATTTGTAGCTAAAAATTGCGGTATCACTCAACACTGAAAATCCATGGCCAAAGCCGCGCGGCACATACAGCTGCATCTTGTTTTCGGGTGTTAGTTCAAGCCCGAACCATTTCCCAAACGTAGCCGAATCTTTCCTTAAATCTACCGCCACATCGTAAACCTTACCTTCAAGGCACGATACGAGCTTTGCCTGTGCATGTTGGCCCTTCTGTAAGTGAATGCCGCGCAGCACGCCGTGCGACGACTTTGAAATATTGTCCTGCACAAAATGTCCGTTGAGACCGGTGAGCTGTTCAAATTTAGCTTCGTTGAATTTTTCATAAAAGTAGCCGCGTTCGTCTTCTATCACGGTTGGTTCTATAATATAGCAGTCTTTAAGAGGTGTTTCTGTTATTTTCATATCATTCGGTTGAGGCGTATATTTTTTCAATGATTTTCAAGACTTTCACGCTGTCGTCAGTTGTGGTTTGAATTGTCTTCCCATCGCGCAAAAACTCGATAACATTCTGGTATAAATGATGGTGATTCTGTGCCGACCCTTTGAAAGTACCATAGTCATTCGCACCACTGGTTTCGGGCAGTATTGGCGCTTCGTAATCACGGATCAGGCATTTCTGAACCTCATTCATATACTGCCCACCAATCTTTATGGAGCCAAACTCGGCCAGCACGGTAAGTGAACTTTCGAGATTTTCATGGTATGTAGAAGTTGAAAAAGTAAAACTTCCCATTCCACCCGACACGAAATCGAAGGTAATGATTCCGCTGTCTTCAAATTCTGTAAGATCTTCGTGATTGAAATCTGCAAACTTTGACTTAATATTTGAGATATCGCCAAAAAGCCAGTACATGATATCCAGATAATGCGAAAACTGTGTGTATAATGTTCCACCATCGAGATTTTTCGTTCCGCGCCACGAACCTTTGGCATAATAATGCTCGTTCCTGTTCCAAAAACACGAAACCTGTACCATGTAAATTTTGCCCAGAACATTTGCATTCATGATCTCTTTCAGCCACACTGCAGGCGGCGAAAAACGGTTTTGCATCACCGGAAAAACATGCACGTTATATTCAGCAGCGAGTTTTTGAAGTTGGAGTGCTTCCTCTGAACACAACGCAATTGGCTTTTCGATGATTACATGGCAACCATTTTCGATCAGCTCTTTTGCCTGCTCGAAATGAAGACCGTTTGGTGTACAAACGGCGACGATATCAGCCGACAGGCCGCTTTTCAAAAAATCTTCAAGGCTGAGAAATGTGGGTACATCCGGCAAATTAAGAATAGATTCTGTGGCAAATTTAGGGTCAATAAGCGCTATCAGCTCACAACCTTCAACCTGCAGTACCATTTCGGCATGTTTCTTCCCTATATGTCCGTAGCCCAGGATGGCTATTTTCTTATTCTCAACCATTAAAAATCATTGGGATTGTACTTCCCGTATAAATATAAGATTAAAATTGAGTTTTGGCATCCGAAAAATTAAAAAATCTACCGTATCTGTAATTTAAATTAAAGCACGGTAATCTGCTTTTTAACTGAATATTTTAAATAAAAATAGATCGCAACCAGAGGCAGCAATATCCATACAGCCAGGACGGCGCTAGTGGATTGTGACCCGATGACAAAGATATTGATCAGAACCTGAACAGAGGCATAAACGCCACTTACCGCAAGGTGTGAAACTTTTTTTTCGTTTGCATAAAGCTGATAAAGATGCCGGCGGTGCGCTTTGAAAATATTTTCTCTCAGTTTAAGTCTTTCCAGAATTGTAGCGATCACTTCTACACCATAAACTGCCAGAAACAGGATCCATTTGAAATCACTGGTTTTTATGATTAACAGTGCCAGCAACGCAGTAATCCAGAATGCGATACCCATGCTGCCGATGTCACCCATAAAGCAGCGGGCTTTTTTGCGGAAATTGAAGAAAAGAAAAACGAGGCACGCAATGGCCGGATAGATAATAAATGCCGGAGTCACAAAATCGACTACATTTTCGTTCACATAGAAAAGCGCAGCCAGGACTCCCAAACTGTAAAGACCTGTAATCCCGTTGATTCCGTCCACAAAGTTGTAAGCATTAAGGATGCCTATGATCAGAATATACACCATTGGAATTGCCCAAAGTGGCAGCACCACAAAGGCATCTACAAAGAACAGCAGAAAAGTGACAGATGCAATATGAAAGATAATTCTGATGCGGGTGGACAGATCCAGAATGTCATCAATAAAACTGATGGCACAAATAAGCAATAATCCGGTGCCGAAAAGCCTGTAATCATATGTACCAAAAAGCTGCACATATTCAGGATGGCCAACCCACCGTGCGGAAAGCACCGTTGCAAAGAACAGCAGAAAGGCCGCCGGAAATACGATACCGCCACCACGGATCGTCACTTCTGAATGCGCGCTGCGATGGTTGGGTTTATCAATGATATTGTATTTATCGGCGATCTTGAAATAAGCCAACATCAAAAGAACAAGCAAGATGGTCACGATGATATACTCCATTATTTCTTAAAGCTTTTAATGGTTTTGATAAGACCTTCTTCAGCTGAAAGAGGCAGTTTGTCGATACCGAGGGCGGATTTTATTTTTGCGTTGGAAACTTCAAGATTTGAAGTGAGTTTCCCAATCTTTTCCTCCACCAGGTCTAAACCTACGGCCGAAAAAACCTTAGTGATGCTTTTTATCAGGCCTGCAGGAATATTCAGTGAACGCGGACTTTTGTGCAGTGTCTTATACATTAAATCTACAAGCGACGCCGTAGAAATAGGTTCGTCATCGCTTACATTAAATGTTGAGGATGACAAATCAGGATTTTGAATAAGTTGCTGAATGACAGACCGTAAATTATCAATTGCAAGATAAGAACGCCGGTTCTCTATTGCAGCAAATGGATAAGGAATGCCTTTCTCAGCGATCTTGTAAAGTGTCTTCAGATTGCCCGTATCACCCGGTCCGTGAATAAGGCAAGGTCTTAAAATAAATAATCTTTTTCCAGCCGGCAGTGATATTTTCGACAACAGTTCTTCGGCCAAGAGCTTTGATTTGCCATACGGCGTTACCGGTTTTGCAGGCGTCTGTTCGGTTACAATATGATCTGAACTGTCTACGACTGCTTTAATGCTGCTTATGAAGATAAAATCCCTGATGTCTGACTTCAGAAACGCCTTGAAAACTTCTTCCGTAAGATAAGCGTTGACTTTGAAGTACTCTTCTTCCGAATCTACTGTACCTGAATCTTTCTCGATTCCGGCAAGATGTACAAGTGCATCACAAGTGTCATCCAGTTGCCAACCCGCTTCCCGAACGGAAAGCGTACGAATCTCCACACCTTCCTGCTCAAAAAGATGTTTTAAATTTCTGCCGACAAATCCTGATGCACCTGTAATTAATATCCTCATATAGCACTGTTATGCTTTTCCACCAGATCTTCAAAGCGAACAAACTGGTAATCATTCCGTTGTAAAATTTTTATTAGCCGGTGTATTTTGGTCTCAACCGATTTTCTACCACGTCTGAATCTAAATTTCGTCAATAAACCTGTTCCTTCAGGTTCTTTAATATTATAATTTCTTGAAAATTCAAAGGGGTGAATATAGAAAAAATAATTTTTCTGCGCATTAAGCAATTTAGACATCAAATATTTTGTCAGCATCCACGGTAATATCCTGATATAGCCGCCTCCAGATACCGGAATATTTTTATTGCGGACATTTACGGTAGTGGTTTCAAATTCATAAAAGCCGTCAATACGGTAAATATCATCAGCAAGCTGTTCAAAATCAGCTACATCAAGATCGCCATACAACTCATGATTATTGAAGTTGATCTTGCTCGCGTCATAAGTCAATCCAAGTTTGCGCAAAATTTCGAGCCTTTCACGGTCTAAACTGAAACAGGGCGCACGGAATCCTTTTACATCATAGTTTAAATGCTCCTTGAATGCTGCGACAGATTTTATAGTATCTTCTTCGAACTCTTCAGCGGTCATCAGCAGCGGTCGGCGGTGATGATAGGAGTGCAAAGCGATTTCATGTCCGTCCGCGACGATCTTCTTTAGTGCAGGCGCGAGTTTTTCTACGATTTCGCCCACTACGAAAAAAGTAGTCTTAATATTATATTTTCCCAGAATATCCAGATAGATCTGAAGTCCATCTAGTGTACTTTGAGAGGTATCACATTCTTTATCAAGGAAATAATCGAGATGGTACCATTCTTCCACATCCATCCCTAAAACAGCGTACTTTTTCATATCAATCTGCCTCCCTGGTTTTTAAAATCTTTGAAATCTTCCACTTTCGGCCATGAAAAATACGAACCTTCCCCCGGATTGTTTTCCTGCGCAATAATAGTTCCCGTATGTAGTTTTTCAAGGACTTCGCACATCACCTCACCACCAATCTTTTTCGTTTTTAAAATCAATGAAAATATGGTTTCATCTTTCGAAATCGGAACTTCTTTCTGACCTAAAATCTTACCGTTATCTATTTTTGAATCCATATAATGCACGGTGACACCTGTAGATTTCTGCTTTTTGTACAGAGTCCAGAAGCTTGGCATAACCCCTGCAAAATGAGGTAAAAAGGAGCAATGCAGATTTATGCATCCAAGGGGCGCCACGTTGAGCAATTTCTTCCGGAACACCACAGGAGCGGAGTAAGACACAATGATGTCCGGTTTTAAATTTTCCAGATTAGCCAGGAAATTTTCATCATTCGGATTGGTAATTACCTCGTATTCAATACTGTTTTTACGGGCGACACTTTCCAGACTTTTGGGTTTGACAGGCAATTTATAAGACAAAGCAGAATCCAGTAGATTGGTAACTTTGTTGCTAACCACTTTAAAGCCCATTTTTGCGGCCTGCGCTACGCCAAATCCCTCCACAAAAAGCTTCTTCTGGTTGACCAGACTAAATGACGAGTCAATATTCACAATTTTCTGTACGATGACAAAATCAAGCGAAATGATCCGCTGAATATTTTCGGGCACCGCGAAAGAATCTTCCTGGGTAATTATTATAACTTTCAATTTTTATTAAATTTAGCCACCTCCCGGTGAAAGATTTCTATGAGTTTATCAAGAAGCGTATTTCGTTCGAAATGCTGCTCAAAATAGCAGCGTGCGTTATTTGCCATTTGTCGACGCTCAATATCTGACAGTTTATATAGTTCGATGATATTTGATGTTAGTGATTTCACATCTTCTGCCGGCGAGGAAAGTCCCGCCTGCGCTTCCTCGATTATCCTTGCACCTTCCCCATCCATGGATGCCAAAATAGGTTTTCCACTGGCTAAATAAGACTGGATTTTAGAAGGTATAGTTAGTGAAAAGATCCGGTCTTTCTTTAAAGAAGATATCAGAACGTCTGAACAACCAAAATATTTAGGCATCTCCTCGGCGGGATAAGCTCCCAGTAAGTGTACAGTATCTTCCAGACCATTATTATTTATGAAATCTACCATTGTAGTTTTCATTCGTCCATCGCCTAAAAAAACGAACTTGATCTCATCAAAACCCTGGTTTTTCAGCTCCAGCGCGGCGTGAAGAATGGTGTGGAGAGACTGGCTTTCACCAAAATTTCCCGCGAAAGTTATAAGAAATCCATCGGGTAATTTACTTTTAAGTACGGGGTCCGCTGCCGTAGGGACATAAAAGTTTTCGGTGGAATTCGGATAGAAAATAATCTTCTCATTCGCTACTCCTTGAGCCTGGATATAGCTTCTGAACCCCTCTGACTGAACCAGCACTTTTGTTGAATTTTTGTAAATCCATTTAGTAATCACATCAAAAGTTTTGAGCAAAGTTTTATTATGAATATTACCTGCAGCCGAGAGACTTTCAGGCCAAAGATCCTGAACCCAAAAAAGGATGGGTATTTTTTGCTTCCTGCCAATGAAGACCGCGGGTATACCTACGGTGATGGGAGATGGCTCATATACCAGGATGCAATCAAATTCTTTCGGGAGTTTCCGGCCTTTGGCCGAGGCAAAAAAAGCGAATGACAAGTAATTCAGGATGAGTTTAAGCGCACCGCTTCCCCGCGCCACCAAGCGTGCGCGATGAATTTTTATTCCATTCCAGACCTCATCATTATTCCTAAAAAAATCATATCCTTCAGCGAACTGTCCGCTGGGGTAATTTGGGATACCGGTAAGTACTTCTACATCATGCCCCTTCTCCCGCAGACCTAAGCAAAGGTCATTGATCTTAAAATTTTCCGGCCAGAAGTACTGACTGATCACCAATATCTTCATTAATATTTATAGATCGGGTTAGCATCTATCCATCGGCGCAAATCATTAAGCATTTGTCTGTAATCAGGTGCCGAGTAACGGAAATCGGTCCTGATAGAAGTAAGACTTTTATCTACAGAATAAGAACTGTCTGAAATGATTTTCATCTCGCCACCTCTGAATATTTCATTAAACAACTGAAGCAGGGAGTATTTGTCTATCTTTTCGCGTGGTGCTACTTCAATCAGCCCTGATAAATTTTGAGTAATCGCTTCGTGGATTGCATTGGATAGCTCCAATGTTGTGAGACCAGACCAGTACGCAGCTGAAAATCCTTTGAGTTCTGCATTTGCGGGTTGGGACATGAACCAATGGAATAGCCCGATACCTTTATCATTGATCTCCGGTCCGATTATGGACGTCCGGATTGTGAGATCCTTCGGATTATCAAGTTCACCAAGCGCTTTTGACTGCGCATAAAAACCTATTCCATCCTTAACATCATTTTCAGTGTAACCGCCACGCTTACCATTAAAGACACAGTCCGTGCTGATATGTATTACTTTCGTTGCTGTTCCTGCGGTAAGTCTTTCCAAAAAGTGCGGAAAAAAACTATTGAACCAGATTGCTTTATCCGGATAATCTTCTGCGTCTTTATTTAAGATTCCGATACAGTTGATGATATAATCAAAGGTATTTTCGCGAACTATCTTTTCAAGTGCAACCGTGTCACTTACATCCACATTATATATTTTTGGCTGCGGTGAAACATTCCGGGCAATTCCGTGAACGTCATAATTACCGATTGCTGGCAAACGCGTAAAAAGCATATGGCCGGCCATACCTTTAATTCCAATTACAAGCACTTTTTTCATTTCTTGTCCCAGGTTACCTTATTAATGATTGCTGTATAACTTTGGATCGCCTTGATCACTCGGGTTGAGGAATTTGTCACCTCATATTCGAACGGAAGCACAATATCATCATCAAACAATCCTCTTGCAACTTCAATTGCATTAATCATCTGCTCCGCTGAAATACCGCCTAAAACAATGCTTCCGGCATCTACAGCCTCAGGTCTTTCCGTACTGGTACGGATACTTACTGCAGGAAAGCCCATCATTGCAGATTCTTCGCTAATAGTACCGCTGTCTGAAAGGACAATAAACGACTTTTGCTGAAGTTTAACATAATCAAAAAAACCAAGTGGCGGAACATTCTGTATCAACGGATGAAACTTTATGGCGTCTTTTTCAATTCTTTTCTTTGTGCGCGGATGTGTTGAAAATATAACAGGCATTCCATATTTTTCAGCGATCGTATTCAGAGACTGAGACAAAAGTTTAAAATGGTCAGCCAAATCTATATTTTCTTCGCGGTGTGCACTCACTACAATATATTGGTTTTCGCTGAGGCCCAATTTTTCCATCACAGAACTCGACTCAATATTTGAAGCATATTTATCCAAAACTTCGCGCAGCGGTGAACCCGTAACGAAAACGTGATCTTTCCGAAATCCTTCGCTCAGCAAATATCTGCGCGAATTTTCAGTATAAGTGAGATTGATGTCAGAAATATGGTCAGAAATCTTTCTGTTGATTTCTTCCGGAACATTCTGGTCAAAGCACCTGTTTCCGGCTTCCATATGAAAGATTGGGATCTTTAGCCTTTTTGCAGCAATGGTACTTAGAACACTGTTGGTATCACCTAAGACTAAAAGCGCATCCGGCACCTCTTTCGATAAGATCTCGTAAGACTTCGCAATTACATTTCCTATCGTTTCACCCAAATGCTCGCCCGCCACATTCAGAAAATAATCCGGTTTGCGGAGACCCAAGTCCTCGAAAAAAAGTTCATTGAGTTCATAATCATAATTCTGACCTGTGTGAACTAGTATATGTTCGAAATAGATATCACATTTTTTGATGCACTCTGCCAGCCTGATTATCTCCGGACGTGTACCTAATATTGTCGCTAATTTCAGTTTTTTCATAGTTCTCACAAAAGTATGATTAATAATAAATTTTTAGGTATATTTCACATAAAAAATTGATTTTCTTATGAAATATATACTTACTGTTATAGCGTTGTTTTGGTATGGATTTACCTCAGCACAAGCTGTTAATTTAAAGGATTTTCCAGGCGGAAGTGCAGATGCGCAGTTCGCAGCCGCCCTAAGCCAAATCAAAAATAAATATTCTGCCCGAAAGCAGCATGCCACCTTGAAAATCCCGGCTGGTACATACAGCATTACTAAGCCTATCAATCTCAATAAATACATAAGCCTGGAAGGCGAAGCACCAGGAACTACGGTAATTCAGGTAAAATCAACTCAGCATGAAGCGATTGTTTTGGAAGATAATAAAAGCGAAACTGACATTTACAATCATTACAATTCAATCCGTAATCTGACAATCTACGGCCCGGATTACGGCAAAAACCCATTTGAGTGGAAAAATCTTACGCTTAACAATCCACGAAGTGTGGGTATTAAGATTCTAGGACTTCGAAACCGGATTGACAACTGTACGATCGATGGATTTCTGTGGGCGGGAATAGAGGTTTCTTCAAGTTATTATAACTTCATCACCAATAGCTTCATTAAAAACAACCGTGTGGGCATACAGATTGGTAAAACTTCTACAAGCACTTATGTAAATAACAGTGAAATACGCAACAATTCCTCAGGTATCATTATCGAAGGTAATTCATATGCGAATTTCATCAATAATAATATGATTGAGAACAACATCACCCATATGCTGCCGCCGGCCCGGAATGAGGATGATGCCTCTGCTTACAAGATCGGCGACGGTATCGTAATAAATGGCGCGACAAATAATTTCATTCATAACAATTATTTCGAGCAACACTTCAACAATGTTGTATTGAATAATGCTGAGGGGAATGAAGTGACCGGAAATTTCTTCGCGGTAAACAACCTGCAGAACAGGAAGCAGAATATTATAAATATTTCGGGGAATTCTGCGAATAACCGCATTACCGGCAATAAAACCATGGGTGCCGCGGAGAGTATTGATACGCTGCGGATAGTACTGGAAGGATCAAAGGATAATTCAACTAACCTGATAGATTTTGGTGTAGAAAAGAATAAGATTCTGAAAAAATCAGTTACTTCCCAAAAATTGAGTACCAGCCCAATTATTCCTTAATGTGCAGGCGCATATCTCTGTACCAACCCCTGGAGATAATCTGCGGGAGAAATGTCTTTAAAATACGAAATCACTTCGTCAGAAAACTCGATATCATATCTGTCGCCCTCCTCTTTTGAAGTAAAATTGGCCTTTTTCCCATAAAACTGCTCTAAAGCGTTCACAATTTCAAACAGCGAAAACTGATACGGATACGAGACACTGATCAGCGCTTTGCTATTCTGTGAGTTGACTTCATCAAAAAAAGAGGCGATATGCGCAGCGTCTATCAGGATTCTGCCTGCTTTGGAATGTAAAGTAAAATGCAGGTCATTTCGGATACAGTTTGAAAGAAAATTAAACAGCGTGTTCGGATTTCCCCCATGCCCTACCACATTTCCGATACGGAGAATGATAGAACGTTCCGCGTGCCCGTCAATAAGTTTTTCCATGGCGAGCTTATGCAAAACGTAGGGACTTTCCTGTTTCGACGGATCACAGATGCTGCAGGTGGAGAAGTAAATAATTTTTTTATCCGAGTACGAATTCAGCGAATTTATAAGTAGCGATTTCTCCCGCTCAAACTCCGCAGCACGCACCTCAAGAGAGTTTGACACACCCGAGGCGAAGATCAATAAATCATCTTCGTCGTACTGTGCGAATATGCTGGCTATTAAACCCCTTCCTATAATCATATTTAAAGTTCGCGGATATTTTTCTGCTTCTTAGTCCGGGTATTGCTCTACGTTTTCACCTAAAATTTCCTTGCGGATAATGGGTAATTTAAGGAAAAGCTGTTTCATACCTTCTACATCCTCACGCTGGGTATTGTGAGAATGATAATCTTCGATGAAAGCTGTTTCATTTTCTCCCTCAGAGAAATATTTTGCATAATTGAGATCACGGTTATCGGCAGGTATCCTGTAGAAATCTCCCATGTCTTCGGCTTTCTGCATCTCTTCTCTGGTGCAAAGCGTTTCATACAATTTTTCTCCGTGCCGCGTGCCTATGATTTTTATCTGATTGTTTGCCTTAAACATTTCAAGAAGTGCTTTCGCAAGATCACCAATTCGGCCGGCCGGCGCTTTATTGACGAACAAATCTCCGGGATTTCCATGTTCAAATGCAAATAGAACCAAGTTTACCGCTTCTTCGAGGGACATCAGGAACCGGGTCATACCGGGATCTGTGATGGTGATCGGCTGCCCACTTTTTATCTGCTTGATGAACAGAGGAATAACGGAACCCCTGGAACCCATTACATTTCCATAGCGGGTAAGACAAACCACCGTTTCACCTGCGCTGCGCGATGCAGCTACAGCCACCTTTTCCATCATCGCTTTGGAAATACCCATAGCATTTATAGGATAAGCCGCTTTATCGGTACTTAGACAGATCACTTTCTTCACCTTATTCCGTACCGCAGCTTCTATCACGTTCTGTGTTCCTTCTACATTTGTCTTTACGGCCTGCATCGGGAAAAATTCACAGCTTGGAACCTGTTTTAGCGCTGCCGCATGAAAAATATAATCAACATTTCGGGTCGCTGGCTCCACACTGCTAAAATCCCGCACATCACCAATATAGAATTTCAGTTTGTCACTGTTGAACTGGTTTCGCATATCATCCTGCTTTTTTTCGTCTCTCGAAAAGATCCGGATTTCCCTGAAATGATCTGTATCTATAAATTTTCTTAGGACAGCGGTCCCAAATGAGCCGGTACCGCCGGTAATAAGCAGCGTTTTATCTTTGATCTCCATATTTTATATTTAAAAATAGGTTAAAAGTTTCTCAATATATCTTTCAGCGGTAAATTTTTCTTTGTAATCGCGAATCGCAGCTTCAGAATGCTGCTGATACTTTTGAGGGTTATCCATGAACATTTCCACTGCATCTGCAATTTCTATGGGCGATTGGGGATTAACAAATGCACCATTCTGTTCATTTACCATCATCGGAATTACACGATATCTGGTAGTGATTGGGACGCATCCGTAAGCAAGAGCTTCCAGAACCGACGCAGGTTGCCCCTCATTTATATAGTAGCTCGGAAGCAGAAAAAAATTTGCTTTAATAAAGGCTTCAGCTTTGTCTGATCCGTAAAGACCGTTAGCATGATATGTTAAAAGTCCGGATTTTCGGTATTTTTCCGTCCTGTCTAAAAAGGCTTTTTTAGCGTCTTCAGGCGTTTGGTATGTTTTATCTTCGGTTGCGCCGTAAAATTTACCGGAAAAAGCAATTTTTACATTGCGTTTTCTTTCGTCAACCAAAATCTCAAAGGCTTTAAGTACATCCCAAAACCCCTTGGATTCAATCATATTGCTTATATAAAACATTTCGACCGGTTCTTTAGCTGAAATCTGTTTCGGTAAAATGCTAGAAGAATCTATCTTTTCAGGCAATCCATTCGGAACTATAGCCACCTTGTCTTCATATCCGGGAAGAAATGAAAACTGCTCTTTCGTAAAATCGCCTTCTACAATAACTCTGGCTGTCTTTAACAATGTTTTGTTTATAAGTTTTTGCCGCGCGGGGGTTTGTTCGGAGTAATACTGCTCATAGTTAGCTCCAAACTGGTGTGCAATTATCTTGCGACCAGCACGTGATGCGAGATTAATAAGAACAAAATCCCGCATGAAGCCTACGCTGGTCTGCGAGGTGTTAATATAAACCGGTGCTTTCGGATGAAGTGCAAGCGCTTTCACAAACTTTGCTACCACCGTGATGTTATCGAGCACTTTTACCAAACTTGCTTTGCCCGACACGCGGGTTTGGTTTGAATTTTTAGAAATTGAAAGTCCGAAATCTACAATAACAGGCTTTATACGGTGTTGTGGTAAATGATCAACAAACAGCTGAAACATCATCGACTGGCCGTTTACCCATTTGTTATTTTGGGTAGTGGTACCAACTGCTATAATTTTATTCATCATTTGCTAACCTGTTTGCTTGGTCCTTCAAAGTCTTCGATCATCTGCCGTTCCTGCACAAATTTATGACTTCTGACCTTATCTCCGAGAAGGCTTGCAACAAGCGATTTTATTTTCACCTCATTTTTCATCATATTATAATATTTGTGTGTGTTTATTTTATATTTTTCACGGTAGTAGATCAGCGACTCCATTTCACGGTGAAAGCTTGTTCCCTGCCATGAAACGCGGTCTTCCACTAAATGTAAATAAGATTTTCCGCTGTTAAATCTGATTTTATAGCCCCCATTTTGCAGCCGGTTTGCGATATCTGGTTCTTCAAAATACATGAAGATATTCTCATCAAACATCCCCACTTCTTTGAATTTTGACTTATCTACAAAAAAGAATGCACCTGAAAGGTAGCAGTATTTCGGAAAAAATAGGTCTAATCTGTTCAGGATTTTCGTGGTAAAACCATATATGGAATTACGGTATTCGGGTTTGATATAAAAAGAATAGTTCATTCCGCCCAATTGTTTAAAACCTAACAGTCCCAGTTTATTATCTTGGAAATGTTTTAACACATCTTTCAGCAAAGGTTCACGAAAACAGACATCGGGATTCATAATGCAAATGAGATCTCCCCGCGAAGCCTCAATCCCGACATTATTACCTTGTCCGTAACCAAGATTTTTAGTGTTTCTGATGTATTTAAGGCTGACTATCCCCGCAAGCGGATGATTCTCTGTGATTGTGCGGGTTTCAGCAGCTTCCGGTTCGGGACTATTATCAACCACGATCACTTCGAGACTTTCTTTATCAATATCTAAAAACTGACAAATAGAATCAAAAGCACCCGGAAGGTCCCGCTGTGACTTGTAAGTTACAATGATGAATGAAATAGTGCGGTGCGACATCAGAATGATAAAGATTTAATGTATTTAACCGATTTTAAAGCCCTGATTAATTCCTGTTCGTAGAAAGACTCTCCCAAGATACTGTGTGGTAGGACATACATCATATACCCTACAAAAAGATGTACAAGACCGGCAACGAAGAAATGAACAAACTTGCGGCGCGGCGCCTCATCTCGGATCATATACAGAAAATAAATCATCCAAACGATAAGGAACGGAAAAACATACCGGTGTCCCAGCACCTGCACGAAAAAAGATGCAGGAATAAACACAATAGTGAAAAACGAAAACTTGCTTAAAAGAAGGTATTTCTTATCTTCTGCAAAGTCCGGATTTTTCCTGCGGTATTTGATATCAAGAAAATATAGATAAAAAATATACATAAAATACGGCAAGGAGTTGAATACGCCTCCCAAAACGGAGCTGGTCATTTCTTTGTCGAAGTAATCACCAAAATGTTCAATTTGCTGCACAATACCCATCTGGAAAAGCACCATTACCAAAAGAAATGCAACGCCGGAACTGAGCAGCGCAACACGGAAAAACTTTTTGCCGGGAACCAGATAATACATCAACAGAAAGCCATACAGTAAAGTAATTGCGGAATGTGACAATATTGCCAGTGCCCCGAATACAATGCCCCAAACCAGTTTGCGGTTACCCACGATGTAATGTATTGACAACAGGAAGAAAGGAAAGCCGAGATAGTAGCGAATCTGGTTTACATAAGGCACATAATACAGAACAAAGAAAACCAGAAATACGTAAAAGATATTCTTGGTATATCGTGAAATAAAAAAATAAAAACTTAAAGTGTAAATCACCAGATGTAACTGATAGAAGGCATGATAATCATATCCGAAAGAATTCATCACACGGCTCAGGAATATAAACATAGGATCGATCTTTTCCCAATCGTTATCATAAAACCATTCGAAAAAGATCTTATCCGCCGTATCACGCACACCCAGTACAAAGAAGAATACGGTCGCCAGAAGAATCGTATTGAAGATATAGGCTACCCACTTATTCCGCGACAATTCAATGAACTGTCCGATAAAGAAATGCAGAAAGAAAATAAGTATCAGGTAAGCCAACGTAGTTATTTTTTAATCATTGAAATAAGTTGATGAAAAACGCTTCTGTAAAACATCAGATAAAACAGTCCGTATGCGATAACGGAGATTATTATGCCTGAAAAAAGCTTGGATAAAAAACCTAACTCAAGCATTAAACCTGCACTTCGAACACCTAAAAAGAGCAAAACTGCAAATACCGCGAACGGTAAGATTACACGAAGTTGAGCCAAAATATCTTTGCGCAAGACCGTTTGTACAAAATAAGAGGTAATGAGGAACTGTATGAGCTGCTGCACCAGCAACCCGTATCCTACTGCGATGATTCCGTGCTTTAAGGTCAACACTAAAATAGCTACACCGATAATCTTGGTCAGGATTTCAATTTTCAAAAACAAACCGGTTTTATTCTTGATCTGAAACATCATCATATTATTGACGATCAGCGGATAAAAACTATAGGCCAGGCACAGCAAAATGAAAAGTGGTGCCATCTTGATCCATGTTTCGGAGAAAAGCAGCAATACCAAAGGTTCTGCTACAGTTGCCATGATGAAAAAGAATGGAAAAAAGATGATACAGCAAATTGTAGTGTAGAGCTGATTAAGTTCAAAAATTTTCTGGTCATCATTCTGATGCGTTGCAAAAAACGGAAATAATACACGTTGCGCAATTGTCGTCATCACATTTGATGGCATTTGGGTGAACTGAGTACTTTTCGAATATAAACCAAGATTTCCCGTACCGAGGACACGTCCGATAAAAAGCGGATACGCATTGAAATAAAAGGCCTGAATCACGGCGGACAGCATTATTTTGGAGCCAAACGAAAACAATTTCTTCAAAGCTTCAAAAGAAAACACATTTTGGGGTAACCAACGATAGCCCACCCAAAAGAACAAGGCGTTCAGCAGAGCCATCGAGAGATTCTGCCAGACGAGTGCCCAGACGCCCCAGCCGCGGTAAGCCAGCACAATCCCTAAACATCCGGATACTGCAACAGCCAGAACCGATAGTTTTGCCTGAAGCTTAAAATCCATCGCAATACTCAGTTTTGCCTTATGTACCAGGATGGAAGCATTAAAAATTATACTTAAGGAGACAATACGCAGGATAAGTGCGAGGTCTGCAATGCCAAAAACGGCTTCGATATAAGGTGCGGTAACAAAGATGACGAGGTAAAGAAATGCTGCTATCCCAATATTAATATAGAATACCGTGGAAAAATCGGTTTCTGTACGATCCTGTTTATGGATCAGTGCATTGGAAAAACCGCCTTCCGACAGTGTGATTGCGAGTGAAATGAACACCAGCACGATTCCTATGACACCGTAATCTTTTGGTAACAGAAGCCTCGCCAGCACCAGTTCCATAATAAGCTGGAGCACAACAAAACCCCCTTTGTCGAGTCCGCTCCAGAAAAAACCTTTCAGTAAAACTTTATTATTGTAAACCATGCGACCAACTGGGATCTGTGATGTGCGGGAGCCGTACGCCGGTTAAAACTTATCTTTCAGTCTCTGCCAGAAAGTTCTCTGCTCGTTGCTATAGCCGTATCCGTACTTGTTGCCATACCCGAAATGTTCTTTCGATACGTCATTCACTACAAATGCAGCATTCTTGATCTTAGACGAAGTGATCTGCTTGTTGGCAAATTCAATCAGTGCTTTCTCAGTATATCCGGATCTGGTAACATATACGGTGGCATCAGCCATATCAGCCGACAGCAGCGTATCTGTCACTAGCATCAGCGGTGCGGTATCTACAATTATAAAATCGTACACCTGCTGCAACTGTGAAATTAAAAGCTGATAACGCCCGTTTGAAAGTAACTCAGCAGGATTCGGCGGTATACTTCCTGAGTAAATAATATCGAGATGTTGATTGAACGGCGAAGTATGTACAATGTCCGCCGTAGTTTCATGCTCATTGTATAAAAACTCCGTAAGACCGTCAGAGCCTTTTTTGCTCGTATCGTAGCGCTGAAGCTGCGGGTTTCTGATGTCTGCACCGATCACGATAACTTTATGCTTAGGTGAAGCCAGTGTAAGTGCCAAATTGACTGAGATGAATGTCTTACCCTCACCTTTTATCGTTGATGAAACGAAAATCACTTTTCCATTACCCGTTTTTGGCAGCATAAAGTTCAAATTGGTCAGCAAAATACGGAATGCCTCAGCCATTGGCGAAAGGTCGTTCACTTTCACGATGTCGCTTCCGCCACGTTCCACACTCGGAACTTCTCCGATGACAGGCGCCGTGGTAAGTTTTTCAAGATCGTGTTTTGAATGGATTTTGGTATTAAACAGTTCGCGCAGATAAATAAAGGCGAAAGGTATTGCCAAACCAAATACCAGGGCCGCCAGCATCACAAACATTTTCTTTGGTGAAACCGGTTTGTCTGAAGCATAAGCATAATCTACAATTCTTGCCTTCGGCGCCGTAATAGCCAGATTGATAGCGGTTTCTTCACGCTTTTCGAGCAATAGAAGATAAAGGTTTTCCTTTAGTTGTTGCTGGCGCTCTATGCTGCGGAACATTTTTTCCTGTGCCGGTACTTTCGAAATTTTAGAAGTAATGCGGTTTTCTTCACCCTGCACGTCTGAAAGTGCAATCTGCAGTGCTACCCTGTGTTTCGATAAGTTATCAAGTACAGAGCTGCGCAAATTATTTATTTGTTTCGTAAGGTCAGCAACCACGGGGTTTTGTGGTGTTGCAGATTCCTGCAGGGTGTTTCGCTCAAGTACGAGTTGATTATAGGCGTTGATACTCGCGGCAGCAGCCGGATTCGTCAGTCCAATGCCCTGTGGCAACGTCTGGTTTGCCCCTGCTTTCTGCATATAGGCCAATAAATCATTTGTCAGGCTGAGCTGTGTCGCAGTTTCCAGCGATTGCTGGCGCAGCTGTGCAGATTTTCCAAGATTGATCTGCGTTTCTATCGGGATATCAGTTATGTTATTGGCCCTTTTGAAATTCTCTTTCTGAGATTCTACTTCGCCCAGCTCATCGGCTATCAGAGAGATACGCTCATCAATAAAGTCCTTTGTCTTTCGTGATTCGGAGTTCTTGTCTTCCATCGCATCATTATTGTATGACACTACAAGACCGTTAATGATATTTTTACCTTTCTCCCGATTTTCGCTTTTCATGGCCAGCGTAATGATCGTCCCGTCTTTGTCGGCCAGGTCAACTTCAAGTGCTTTCTGCAACTCAGTTACTTTTTGGTCACGTGTTGTATATGAAAATGATAGGTCGCCAAGATCCTTCGTTTTCTGAAGGTTAACTTTTGGGTTTTTACGGATAATAATATTGGCGTAAGGAAGGCTGATCGTTTTATTATAAGTGGTGCTTATGTTCGCAGGGAAATCTTCAGAAGAAAGTTCTATTTTATCGCCTGAAATTTTAAGATGTACTTCATCTTTAATAGGGTCTTCATATTCCTTTTCATTCACGACCTGTATAATGATTGGCGCGGTTTCACCATACAGCTCAGTTTTTCGGAAGTTTTTTTCAGATTTAAGCGTAGTTTGGATGCCGAGTGCTTCGACAACATCCGTCATCAGTTTTTTCGACTTGAATACCTCCAGCTCATTTTCGATACTGCTGGTACCCATGTTTCCAAAACCCGAAATATCAGAAAGCATCCCAAGGCTTCCGGGTGATTTTTTGGCATCTTTAATTAAAACAGACGAGTTGATTTTATAACTTGGTGCGGTGATCTTCAGGTAAAAAAATGCAAGGCACAAAACAGCTAACACAGAAAGTGCAAACCACCACCACCGGCGTACATAGGGTTTAACCAATTCATTTATATCCACATCTCCTGAAGTCGAAACTTCAGTATTTACGTTCTGACTCATTAATCGCCGGTTAAAAAATTAGTTCTTAAAAATAGTGATAAAAATACCTGCTAAACCGATTACAGTGCCTGCAATAGCGAGGTATAAATTAGTGTTGGGGTCCTGACGCGAAAGCTTTTCCTTGGTCTGGTTCGGCGATACATAAATCACGTCGCCCTGCTTTAAATTATAATACGGGGAGTTCACAAAACCCGCATCAAGAAGATTGATATACTCCTTAGAAAGTTTACCGTCGTTATTTCGTACTACCAATATGTTATCGCGTTTTCCGTAAACAGTAAGGTCTCCTGCTAAACCCAGCGCATTCAGCAGCGTGGTTTCAGCATCTGATATTTTAAACTGACCCGGGCGGTTTACTTCACCCAGAACCGTTACACGGAAATTCGTCAGACGCACTGTCACCGTGGGGTCTTTTACATACGTTTTTATGTGTGTAGTAATATCTTCCCTGAAAGCTTCGAGCGTCTTTCCACCTGCTGCAATTTTTCCGATTACGGGGAAATCAATATCGCCTTCAGAATTAACAAGATATTCCTTTTCAGAATTATTGGTAGCTACCGAAGTGGGTGTTTGGATATTATAATAGTTTTGATTGAAAGGCCGAACTGCCTCCATGTTTTTGGCGGAAACAAATATCGAGAGTTCATCGCCTTTCTGAATAGTCACCGGATTATTGTTGGCCGCAGCTTCTGCGATTGCCTCTGCATTCTGCATATATTTCAGCTCGTTTGGCTTTTCAGCCGTCTTACATGAGCTAAGCGTGAATATTGCGGATATGAAAAGAATAAACAGATTTTTATTCATTATAGACATTTAAAAATTTGAATTTTACAAATATACGATTCTACTTTACTTATCCAAGACCTCGTAAATTGAATTGTTGCTCTTGAATTCAGGCACGATGCTTTTCAGCAATTGCACTACCTCCACCTTCTCCCGGCGCAGCGCTGCACGGATTATCTGGTTTGTAAGGCTCTCAATTTCGTCAAAGAGCATGTCGGGATCCTTGGAAATCAGGATTTTTTCGTGGTGTGTCGGCAAGGTGGTCGCGTCATCGCTCAGAAGTTCTTCATAAAGCTTTTCGCCAGGTCTCAGGCCTGTGTAGATTATCTTGATATCAATGTGAGGCTCATAGCCCGAAAGCTTGATCATGCGGGTGGCAAGATCGAGAATTTTCACCGGTTCGCCCATATCGAAAACAAATATTTCACCTCCATGACCCATGGTTCCAGCCTGCAGCACAAGATCGCACGCCTCCGGAATCGTCATGAAATAGCGCACAATATCGGGGTGCGTGATGGTAATAGGACCACCTGCTTCTATTTGCTTTTTGAAATGTGGAATAACGGAACCGTTTGACCCCAAAACATTTCCAAAACGCGTGGTGATAAACTTTGTCTCGTTAGCCGGGGTGTTTTGCAGCGCCTGCACAAAGAGTTCTGCCGCACGTTTTGAGGCGCCCATCACGTTTGTTGGTTTAACGGCCTTATCGGTAGAAACCATTACAAAATGGTTTGCTTTGTACTGGCAAGCGAGCGTTGCGAGATTTTTAGTCCCGAGAATATTGACAAGTATGGCTTCGTGCGGATTTTCTTCGATCAGTGGCACGTGCTTGTAGGCCGCGGCGTGATAGACCATCGAAAAATTATACTTCTGGAAAAGTGGCTCAATTCTGTGACGGTTCGAAATATCAGCGAGCACAAATTTAAACTGTATCAACGGGAATTTGCTGCGCATCTCGATCTCGATTTCATACAACGGAGTTTCGGCCTGATCAAGCACAACAATCAGTTTTGGTTCCAGCGCAGCGACCTGACGTACAATTTCACTGCCGATAGAGCCGGCTCCACCCGTGATCAAAACCGCTTTGTCGAAATGACGGGTCCTTAGTTCATCGTTCTCAATGCGTATCGGCTTGCGGTTCAGCAAATCCTCGATCTGCAGTGACCGTATCGATCCTTCCATGTCACTGGTGCGCAATTTCTGTACAGAGGGCGCCTTCAGAACCTGCAGGTCTTTTTCCAGGAAAAGATTCACCCAAGAGTTCATCTCCTCCTTGCTCATCATTTCCTTGATGAGCAGCACGCCGTCAATCAGCAAATCATCCTTGCTGTTTCTTTCCAATTTGTCACGGTTTAAAATAGGTCGCCCAAGAAGTTTTGCGCTGTGGTAATCGTGCCGCTGTGTGATAAAGCCGGCTACGTAATAGGGCAACGAGGGATTGTCCAGAATCGCGCGTGCCACTGCTACTGACTGTTCATCGATCCCTACGACCAGAATGCGCTTTCTGAGCGTGCTGCGGCGAACTTCTCGTACCAGGTGAAAAAATTCTTTTACGAATAATCTCAGCAAAAACAGCAGCATGAACGATGTCGCAAAAAATATGGCCAAAAACGGTACCGACATGTAGATCATCCGTTCGCCGGTGAGAAAATAGTAGGTAAAACTGATGAACCCAACCGCCACCGTCGTGCAGAAAGTAGCGAGGAAAAGTTTAAAAAGGTCAATAAAAGTTGAATGTCTGATAATCCCCGAATACGTACGGAAAATATACATGAAAAACACGCTGATGCCCATGATCAGAGCGTATACGTATAAACGGTTATTAAAAACCCTGGTTGAATTGAAGCTCAGTCTCTCAATAAGATAACAGGAGAAAAAAATGGCGCATGAAATGAAAAAAAGGTCGATTGCGAGAATTACCCAACGCGGCAGATAGCGCACATCCGAGATATTCATAAAGTTGTCTCCGCTGTATATTTTTTTCTTCAGATTCTTGCGAAAACTCATGTGTGTTTGGAATATTATTTTTGAGAAAGAAAAGCAGGCGACCAGCGCGACCAATCGCTTACTGCAAATTTACACATTATCGAGCCGCTAATTTAACTTTTTCCGGCAAATATGGAAATATTTAGGCCAAGTTTTCCGAAAGCTTTGTAATATACCTAAGCTAGTAGATAATGCTGATAGTAATCCATTAAAAATATTAGATATCGCACAGAATACAGAAAACTAGTTACCCTGTTGTGTCGTGTGAGAATTCAAAAGTTGATTTAAACGTAAGTGAAGTTTTAAAAACTGCCCGTTTGGCTAAATGAGCTCAAATGCGACTGTCACACAAATTATATTTTCAGATCAATCAAAGTGTTACTCCACGTTTGCGGACTTTCCAGGCAATAAGCCCGATGCCGGCGATGACAAGCAAAGGGAGGTAATCGTCAATTGGTGTAGGATCAGCTGGATCACCGGGACTACTCGCCGCAACGTCAGGCAGTGCCTCTTCTGGTTTCGCGTCCTCCATTACGTCAGAATTATACTCCTCCTGTTCAAACCGGTTTGTACTCTGCTGGGCAGGTACTAGGATCGCGAAAAATATAAAGTACAGGTAAATAAACCTCATCATTATTATTGTTTGTGCAAAGATATTAATATTGTAAAGTTTACGGCAATTTTTATTTAATGACTTTCTTAACGGTAATTTTACTTTTCTGGTCAATCTTAAGAATGTAGGTGCCGTTTACTATCGCAGAAAAATCGAGGCGCTCAACAGTGCTGTTGGGTTCCACACGGCGAACCATTCGCCCAGCGGCATCAAAAATCTCAACTGAGGAGACAGGATCTCTCTGCGCCTTTACTACAAAATCCTGTCCGTCACGGTACACCACGACATCTTCTTTCACCGCTGCATCGGTAGCCAGCACGCCACCAGGCTTGTAAACGATCTCGAACCTTCCCGTACTCTCCCCCCCCTGCGCCATAAAGGTGTAGGCGCCCTCGCTTAGGTTGGTGATGGCGCCGGTCTGGTTGTCTTTGAGGTAAATGGGCTGGCTGGTGGCAAAAATACCTTCTTTTCTGCCGAGCGCAATTTTATTAATTCCCGCTGTGTAATTTCGAGTTCCAATATCTAAAATATCATCAATGTTAAATTTATTCCGACCATTAATCACTACCTTCTCTGTTCCCGCGTAGGTGAATAATGCATCAGAGGTGCCGGTTTCCTTACTGTCATCTTTTGAAAATTCATTATTACCACTATCAAAATATACGATTGCATTGCTAATGACCATATCTGATGGTGTCGTTAGCTGCAACCAGTACCTGTCATCTGTAATAACGGTCTGCTTTCTTCCGTAAAAATTAGAATCTGTCTGATCTTTGGTTCGCTGTGTATTTTTAAAATTCAGAACCCCGGCACCTATCGCTCTCACCATGAATCCCTGACCTACTTTTACAATATGGTTCGGAATTTTAGAGCCAGCCGGACTCGCGGGATTATCCGGATCTACGTCCTTATTGCCAGGCGCCGGATTACCCACTCCGTACGTACCCGTAGCGGCATTAAAAATTGCATAGGCTGCCCCTTTATATTCAGAACCCTGCTGAACGGTAATTGCATTGGCAAGATTATCCCAGAACTCAAAGTTTTCGCTTATCTGGCCTGGAGAATCATCGTATAGTTTTTTAATATCAATATTTGACGGATAGGGATTACCAATCAGGTTATAGCCTGTAGTAGGAGTACCAGAATTCGCCAGCGTGTAGGTAAAGTCCCCATTCATTGGAACCCCTGTGAAATGAGCATAAATCTTTCCGCCGGGTGGAACTACCGAGGCTGAAGGCTCTTTCACAGCGAGACCCCGACCTCTAATATAAGCACCTGAGGACGCATAGAATTTATTATTCACTTCATTATGGTAAAGCGTGAACTGAGACGAACTTAAAACACCGGTCGTCTTGTTTTCGTAGATGTTTGTTTTAAGGTTTGAATCAACCAAAGGTGAAATAAGGTAGTTGTACTGGTTGTTGTCTTTGATGGTGATTTCCCGATGTGCTGTAATTTCTCCGGAATTGGCTGCGGTTGTATTTAGCTGCAGTAGATTAGCATCGGAAGATAATATCAGCGCCCGCTTGTCACCAAGGTTTTTAACAAAATCCTGCACCGTAAGGTTCCCTTCGATATCGAGAGAACCGCCGGGCTGTATGGTAAGATTTTTGGCGTGGGCCTCAGTACTGACAGAAATTACCGGCTTAACAGTACTGCTCGGAATATTTACGCAGTGGTCTGCAGTGGGAACGGTGTTTCCTTCCCAATTGGATGCCGTATTCCAGTTTGTGGTGGTTCCGCTCCAGTCGGTATCACCTTTTGTCACTACTACGGTTTGTGTGGATGGACAGCCGGCTGCGGTTTTGGCAGAGACGGTGTATGTGGTTGTAGAAGCAGGAGATGCATAAAGCGTCGTTGCTTGAGTGCCATTATACGCAACCGTTTTCGCTGCATCTCTCCACAAACCGGTTGTAGGTGACCATGTAACAGTAGTTGGCAAAGGATTGGTACCGGTAATATTGATGTTGTCAACTGCCCAATACCAATCATTAAATGCGTGATATCTAAACCGAACCTGCACATAAGGTAAGCCTTTGTAAGCATTCAAATTAATGGTTTCCAATGCAAAGTTATTCCTTGCTCCCACCAAGGTAGTATAGTGTCTGAG
Source organism: Kaistella pullorum (assembly GCF_014837035.1). Lineage (GTDB taxonomy): Bacteria > Bacteroidota > Bacteroidia > Flavobacteriales > Weeksellaceae > Kaistella > Kaistella rhinocerotis. Next base: position 269,597 of record NZ_JACSPS010000003.1, read on the forward strand.
TTGTTTCCAGTTCACACCATCGGTTGTAATTTCAACATATGCATCACTACTGGTAAACTGTCTAAAATAATGATAAAAGGTAAATGTGATATTTGTACTCGCAGAGTTATAATCTAAGAAACTCAACGGTGGCGAAATAAGGCTGGTTTCCATTTCATCATTGAAATATCCTGAGAGATTACTATCCACCATCACAAAAGAACTGTTATCATTGCTGTGAAATACTTCATTACCGCCCCAATCTGTATCGCCATCATTGTATATATGCCATTGTGCGGCATCTGTATCGGTACCTGTTATAGTTGTGCTGGTAATCCATGGATTTGTTATCGGATCAAAAGTTTCATTTAAGATTGTTTCCGGGATAATACCACCACTTACCACACTGATCTGGCTCGCTTCATTCGAACAAGTGATGGCGTTCACCGGATCCATAACTATCAACGTAGGTGCAGGTGTGACTGCGACGGTAACATAAGTGTATTTTCTACATCCGGTTGGACTGGTTGCCACAACCCAATACGTTGTTGACTGAGTTACCGTTTGATTTTTTGTAGCACCCGTACCTAAGTCCGTTTGATAGGTTTGCGTCGTTTCATCCCAACCCAGATACCAATGGTAAGAATAACTTGGATCGCTGCTGTTGGCAGTAAGGGTTATAGCTTCATTTGCGCAGACCAAAGTTTTACTTGCAGAAACGGTTACAGGTGTACACGTCGTACATGTTCCTGCAACAAAGAAAACCATATCATATCCGTTAGTATTTTGCGCCCACGTTACACCATTGTTAGGACTAAATTGAGCAACTGCTCCCGTTGTTCCGGTAGAAGTTGCGCGCCAATAAATATTTGCATTATCACCACTGTTTGTCATTGTCACCTCTAACCAGTAAGTTCCGGCGGGATAAGTAAATACTGTTGGTAAAGTAAAATTAAGGTGATAAACATTTAAAGTACTGAAAAAAGTGGTATATTGGTTCGAAGCCGTGGGTGCCGCATTATTCCACACCGTGTCTAAAACCGCACCCGGCGAGCCATTGTTATTCGCTCTGACTCTGATGGTTACATTTGTTATTGCAGTTGATGATAAAGCTTCTAAGGAAATATGGCTTAAACTAAAAGTTTCTCCTGCAGGTACGATGAAATCATCGGCGATTCGTTGAGTAGCTGAGGTTCGTACACCTAAACCGTTTTCCACCGTTCCTCTGATTTGCCCATCGCCCTGGAAACAAGCTTGAGACGGATTCGTATTGAAATAGCCGCCGGGAGCCCAAACGCTTTTCGAAGAAGTACTGCAATTTGATCTTACCCAAAAGTGATAAGCAGTGTTAGGACTAAGAGGCGGAGTTGGTGTCACTGTTGTTACACCTGCTCCAACAGATCCGCTTGGTGTTGTTGATGCAATTGGGGCAACTCCTGTCGTATTATAATAATAATCATATCCATTTTCCGGTACAGAACTTGGCGCGTTCCATGTAAATCGTGCTGTAGTCGAAGTGATGGTATCTACGTTTAAATTTGTCGGAGCGGAACATGAAGAAGGTGTATAGTCAATTAATAGACTAGGACAAGTCGTATATGCGTATCCGTCAAAGCCAACGTATGAGGTAGTATTCCAGGTTCCCGTAGGATAAACGCCAACTGCCACAAAACCATTTGCAATAGCGTTTTGAACATATGCGATACCTGTTGCATTGAAGCTGTTACTTTTGAGACCATTAGTTCCGAGATTACCCACAGATGTAGACAGGGGAGTGGTCATAGTAGCATAAATACCAAAAGTTGTAAGCGGATCACCAGAATTTCTGAACTGCCACGTCGAAGCGGCGTTAATTGTACCAGTTTGCCCGAATCGATTTATATATCCAATAACTGAATTTACGGTCGCTCCGATAGGGATTGTACTTAAGTTGAATCTTGCGAAGCCCGCAATGTTATTGTTAAAATTATTGACTTTTCCAACAAACAAGTCACCTGAATTTTCAGTACCATTAAAACGCGTTTCCCCGGTATGCCACGGAGTATTGTCTGGCTCTACAATAACCGTTGGGTCAATGCTAACGGGAAACTGTCGTTCATTATTTAGTATCCAAGTTGCTTTTACTTTTGTTTTTATTGTTAAAATACCGCTATTCAGGAAGGTTTCAAAAATCGTGTTTTCTTCTTCGTTAGTTTTTGTCATATCCAAAGAAACGGGATTACTATAAAGGTAAACCACCTTTCCGCTTGCATCTGCAATTGTAATTCCTCGTGCTGTAATGCTGTGTGTCCAACCATTTGGTAAAACCAAATCCTCTGAAAATACTAAAAAGCTTGCATTCAAAGGAACATTCCCCAACGCTTCTTTGTGTGGAATAATATAATTCAGTTTTCTCTTCCCGGTTTCAATTAAAAATTCAGCGGAGATATCGCCGTACATATTGTTGTAATACGCTCCATTACCTTTTACAGAAATTTGGGAGTTTGCACTGTAAACAGTTCCCACTTCTTTGCCGTTCACCTCCCAATACATTTTGGTATTCAGAAATTCTTTCACGGCACCTTCTTTTGTCTTAGACAATATTCCCTGGTGGGCTGAACTGCCAAAATAGGATTCCATTAAATTGGTCGTATTCGCATAAGAATATTCACCGGAAGTTGTTTTAGTAATTTTAGTATCGATGTCTTCCCATTTCCCCGCCTTTTTATAGTGTAGAGGCGTCACTCCGATAAGTGCGGTATAACTGCCGTCTGCGTTTTTGAAATGTTTAGAAGAGGCATCCCGTCTAGGTAAGTCCTCCACTTGCCCTTTCATTAATGCTATTGGGGAAGGTTGGTTACTGAGCGTATCTTTAAACAGGTCAGTTTTTATCCGAGGGGTGTCTGGAATGTCGATAGCTGTAATTCGTGCTGTAATATTCCGTCCGCTGTCGATACTTTTCAATCTACTTCTATTAGCAACGGTATGAATGTTTTCTGAAAAGGATTTAGCACTTAAAATAGTTGCAGTTTCGGCTGTCTTTTTTTGTATTCCGGCCGGTATCTTACCTTTATAAGTGGCAAGATTTTTTCTTAGTTCTGCGGATCTGCCATTCTGTGGTGAGGATTTACTGAAGCGTTTCTCATCAATTTTATTTGGTGCCTGTCTGAGACCTGCGACGCTAGTAGTTGTTTGCGATAAAAGTAATGGGGCGCCCAGAAAAATGCACAACAGCAAAGCTATCTGCACGAGCAGGAAATAAAATTTTTTCATCATTGTGTGTTTGTGTTTCGCGCTCCGAAAGATGCCCCTAAGTGCGCACTCAAATATAGCGATGCAAAAGAGGTTAAAAGATGTTAAATCACCTATTATCGTATTAATGTTCTAATTGGTTTCCGCTACTTATAAATAATTAGCGATAGTTTTCGTGCTCGCTTTGCACTGAAAATTGAGGAAAGAGGAAGAGACTTATTTGCCTACAGATATATAAAGTTGTAAGAGCGGAAGCCCATTCGCCAGCCTGGAACTCTGGTGAATAAATAAAACAACTGTACGCAAGGACGCTCAGTGAACCCCTGCCAGAGGGAAACTTCAAATTAAATTCTGTAAGACCCAAGCCAGTTTTCTTTCCCGTCGAAATACGGTTAAACTTAAGGACGTAAAAAGGGATATCTAAAATCAGGGCAACTAACCAAAAGATGGAAGAGCTACAACCAAAATCTTATCGCTGTAAATACAGTTGTATAGTTAAGACAGTGCTGTTAGTATAGCACAATCAGGATTTATATATTAATCTGTATAGTTATTCCATGGACAGGTCAAACTCAGGGCATACTCGACCCAGCTCTAATATAGGTCCAATATAAGTCCAATAAAAGTCTAATAAATTAATGGACTTTCAATACTGTTACAATGGCTTAATGATGGATTTAAGCCGAACCTGTCTGGATGTAGGAATAAAAGAGTTTCCTGAGAAAATAATTAAGGCGAAAATGTATAAATACTAAGTAAAATTAGCAAAATTTTCCTTTCGGCACGGGTAGGGAAAGAGAAAAAATTAACTTACAACTCAGATTTACGATATGTTGAACAGCAGTAGATGCGGCGAATTGCGTGAAGATGGATTCAAAAACTTAAATGAAGGAGACCTTGCAAACGCGCGGAATTTTTAGACGCGTTCCAACCTGTTAAAAGATAAATTCCAAATCGTCTAGGAGGCAATTCCAAAGCTTGTGACCGCAATACAACAAGCAGATGAATCTAAGCAATTAAATCATAAAAAAAACCATCCAGGTGCAAAAACCCGGACGGTATAGAACTTCGCGGTTAAGTTTTTTTTATCGGATAATTTTCTTACTCACCACGTCAAAACCGCGCTCAATCCTCAGAAAATACACCCCATTAGGCAACGGGTTTGCATCTATTAAAGTTTCAGCAGCATTTGGCTTCGCCGAATATACAAGCCTGCCGCTGCTGTCGAACAGTTGAAGTCCGGTGATATTTCTTTTGTCAGATCTGATATGGAAATCATTTTTGTCGCGGTATACGACAACCGATTCTTTCAGGCCTGCATCCGTTGCGAGCGTGCCACCCGGTTTATAAACAATTTCAAATCTGCCGGTACTTTCGCCTGCTTCAGCCGCAAAGCTGTAGGCGGATTCGCTTAGGTTGGTGATAGCGCTTGTCAATTTATCTTTGAGATAAACAGGCTGCGCAGAGCTGAAAATACCATCCGTACCCGCCAGTTCGATGCGGTACTCGCCTGTCGTGAAATGGCGTGTACCGAGAGGCACCACATCCTCATCGGTAAATATACTGCGTCCGTTGATATTTACTTTCCTGTCATCCACCCGTGAATACAGTTCGTCTGATCCGCCCAGCGAGGCCGCGTCATCACTGCTGAAACCATTGGTTCCACCTACAAAATACACTACAGCCATATCAGAACGCAGACTGGTTGGCGTGATCATATTAAGCCAGAATCTGTCAAAGTTTACGGAATCCCCGGGAGTACGTCCAAAGTACGCGGAACCGTCTTTATCTGTCCGCACGGTATTGTTAAATATAAGTGCCTGATTATTTACCCGTGTCTTTACCATAAAGCCCTGGCCCATTTTTATATAGCGCGTAGGACGTACTGTACCAGCCATATCTTTATCGCCGGTAGCCAGCGTTCCGGTTCCTTCACCCGGCGGCGTGGTCGCGTGAAAAACGGCATAGGCCTGCCCTTCATACTTGTCTCCCAACTGCACGGTCTGGCTGTTCGCGCGGTTGTCCCACAAGTTAAAAGAATTGCTGATGTTGCCACTCGCGCTATTGATATGATAAAACTGGCTTAAATCCATATTAGACGGATATGGATTACCCACAAGATTATAGCCGCGGTTTATATTCGAGGGATTGGAGTTTACAAGGTTATACGTAAATGCACCGTTGGTTGGATAGCCAGTAAAAGTAGCGGTCACCGAAGTCGCCTTTTGGTCCGGTAAAGCACTCAATTTTGGTTCTTTCACTGCCAGTGCACGACCTTTGATATACGCACCGGTGGAATTATAGAAGAAATTGTTGGCTTCATTGTGGTACAGCACGTATTCAATTCCGGGATAAACAGTTTTTAAGAACTGCCCTTCGAGCGGTGAAATGAGGTAATTGTACTGTTGCCGCCCGGCGGAAACATTCACCGTACGTTTGGCGGTAATGTTTCCGACATTGACGGTATTGCCCTCGTTTACCTGGATGAGGCTGGCATCGGATTCTATGACAACGTTTTCGGCGATTCCCTTATTAACCAATGCATCTTTAATGCTTAATGAACCTTCACCTTCAATCTTTAGTTTGCCGGTATTTTCAACATAAACCTCTTTTGCGAATGCCTGGGTAAAAGGTTCAATCCTAACCGGCGTCTTTATATACACACAGTCTGCGCTGGTAGGTACCACGCCGACAGGTTTCCATGTGTTTGAATTCCACTTGTCAGTGGCAGCATTCCAGACTTTGTTCTTATTTTCTATTATGACGCTGCCCGTCGCGGTGGTTCCATTGCTAAGTGATGCAGTAGCATTGATTGTCCAGTTGGCAGTAGTTTCTTTCTGATTCATCGAAGGATTCATATATACCGTTGTGGTAGGAGCATTGTTATATGGAATCGTTGCTGCTGCATCTGTATAAACATCAATCGGGGCACTCGTTGTCCATGCAAAGGTGGTTGTAAGTGGCTTCACTCCAAAAAATTCAATGTCATCGATTGCTACGCCATCTTTCCACGCAGCGTAGTAGCGAAATCTGAATTTTAAATTTGAGCTCTGATAGGAGGACATATCAATTGTTTTGAGCTCAAACTGAGTACCGAACCCCACATCTTTTGTATATCTTATAACTTCGTTCCATGTACTTCCGCCAGTATTTACTTCTAGGGCTACGTAATCGGAGGCATCCGCCACGTCGTCATTTGAGTATTTTGAAAAATACATCCTGAATGAAAGTGTGAGACTTGAATAACCGAGCGTATTTACTGTTGGCGAAACGAGTGCATTACTAATCGTATAACTATTATTATTAGCATCAGCACCCACGTCTGATGTTGCCATTGCAAAGCTGTTGCCGGCAGTACCGGAAGCAATCGCAGGAAACCACACTTTCTCATTTGGCTTAAATATACTTTGCCGGGTTTGCCATTTTGTTTTATTATCGATAGTAGTTGTATTTGGTCTTAATATTTCCTGAGTAAACTTTCCTAAGCCATTCTCAAAATATTCCTCGACAAAGTACACTGTTTCATCCTGGCCGCTCGCAGAAATCTTTACGGTCGAATTACTGCCGCATGAAGTGGGTGCAGCCGGTGTAAATGTGATCTCAGGAACCGGCCTCACTACAGCACGGACAGGAGTGCGTATCAAAGATTCGCAGCTACCGTTCCAGGCGGCAACGTAAAACACAGTGGTGCTATTCACTGTCGTTGTATATGCCGATTTACCGCTTACGACATTTGTTTCCGCCAGTGGAGTACCACCGGTAAGGGAACTGTACCAATGCACCTTGGTTGAAGATGCGGATGGTACTGCCTCAAATGTTACAGTGCCGGGTCCTGTCCTTATCTGATTTGAAACTGAAGTTATGGTAGCGAAGCAGTTTGCAACGACAGTAAATGAATAATCTTCGGTCTCGCCCGAATAGTTAATATTCCCACAAGGACCAATAGAAGTACTTCCGTCACTACTGTTCATCCGTAAACGAATAACATAGTTGCCCGGATTGGCGCCGGCCGGAATAATAAATCCAAATGTTGTGGAAATTATACTCGTACCAGCTGACGTATATACTTCCTCCGTAGCGACATCGAAGCTTCCATCCCGGTTCCAGTCAACCCACGCGCGTACCATTCCACGAAACGCATTTTCAACATATAAATTGACGCCGTTACCCTGGGCCTGTATGCTTTTATTTGAGCTGCCTGTGAAATCCTGGTAACCCTTAGGATTTGTAGAAAACGTAGAAGTTTGTTCCGTATCGTGCATAGTACCGAGAAACTTTACCATTTTTATATAGTTAGTCCCAGCCTCTGCAGTTCCTATATCAGGACGACAGTATAGCGTGGTATAAGTCACAACCGACGAGTACGAATTTTGACCTGAGCAAGTAATCCTTCTGCGATAGTAAGAAACACCTGGAGAAGATATGGCGGTGATGACTGCACTGGCGCCCGTTGCACCCACAATATCAATCCATGGCGCGCCTGTACTTGATGCATATTGCCACTGGTAACTTAGACCGGTGGCGTTCGTGTCACCTGTAACGGTTGCAGTGAATGTAGATGAGGGTGTTCCGGTGGAAGAGCTTAAGACTGTTGTTCCGCCCGCGGGTGCGCCCGAACACGCCGCCGCAACTTTAACCCGATAATCACGCGTCTGTCCCCAAGCATCACCGGTACAGGGACTATTATTATAATAATCGTTATTCGTGCTTAGATTATACTGCCACAAAACACGCATCCGATATGTTCCCTGGGCAGAAGCACTTGGAATTGAAACATTAAAAGAAACTGTATTCGGAGCTGATGAGCTACTTACAGATCCTACCCATCGTCCTACAAATTCTCCAGTGTCTGTAAAGTCCCCATCATTATTAAAATCAATCCAAACTACTGCGAAATGTCTCCCATTACCGTTCGCTGCAAGGACAAACGTATAGGTCCCGCCAGGATATACAGTAGGAACAACAACGTCGTTGTGAAAATAATAAGACAAATTTCCACCTCCAGTCGAGTGATTAAGTCCAGGCGCTAATTCGCCGACTAACTTCACCATCGTGATAGGATCGACATTTCTTGTTCCAGGTGTGCAGTACGTTTGCGCCTGCATTATAAAAAAAGAAAATATGAATATTATCGAATAAAAATTTTTCATTGTGTATTATCGTTGAACAGGAAGATTCCGCTTTGACCGACGGATCGGTGCAGCAGAGGCTTTCTTATACGGTATTTGTGTTTTGTAATGAAAATTAAGCACGACCGATCAGGTGATTGGCGTTGAGTGAAGACTTACCGCAAACTGCGCACATGCACAGGTTCATCATGCGGGACCAGGAGAGTAAATGATTATTCATTTCGTGTGTTTAAGTTCGATTGATAATCATCATTTGTGTGTTGGTGCAAATATAAGTAATAAAACATATACCATGATAATTTGTACTGGAAATCAGGTTTTTGCAGTTCATCAGCTTTAAAAGAAAGCTACGCTGCGAGTGAAGCTGAGAGTGGTAAAATAGACATTATGCTAACGTGCTATATTAAATGAAATTCCCAACCTTAAACGGCTATAAAACATTAAACAAACCCATTACATTTTTTTTCTAGTTCAGATCGTTGCGCTTCGCCCCGGGAATTTAATAAATCAGTCCGCTAGAAATATGAGTGGGTAATCCATTTGACATTATATTCACGACTAAAAAAAAGTCCCGGTTCAAATGAAACCAGGACTTTAATAAGTTACACCATTATTTTACGATTTTTTTCACCGTTTGCTCCTCACCTTGTTTGATGTTCATCAGGTAAACACCGTTTGCAAGCTCGCTTCCATTCACAACAGCTTCTGCAGAATTGGGCTTAAATGCACGAACCAGCCTTCCCGACATGTCGTAAATCTCAAGTGAGGTAATACGTTTCGGCGCTTTCACTACGAAGTTGTCGGCGGCACGGTATACCTGCACTTCCTCTTTTGCTGAAGCATCTGTTGCGAGCACGCCGCCCGGTTTATATACCAGTTCGAAACGTCCGGTACTTTCACCCGCCTGAGCTTCAAAAGTATAGTTGCCCTGGCTTAAATTCGTCACCGCACCGGTAATTTTATCTTTTAGGTAAATCTGCTGGCCCGAGGCGAAGATACCTTCTGCTTTTTCAAGGGCAATTGTGTGAAGGCCTGCGGCGAAATGTCTTGTTCCGATCGCCACCACATCAGTGTCAGCAAATGTACTTTTACCGTTAATAGCGATATTCTTACCGGATACATGACTGAAAACTTCGTCAGATCCGCCTCTCGCTTCCGAATCTTCGGCACCGACTGCGTCAGTTCCGCCATCGAAATATACAACAGCCAGGGTGCTGCTGAGATTGCCCGGCGTAGTAACAGACAGCCAATAACGGTCATCAACAGCTTCTTCTGCCCGGGCACCAATGAATTTCACACCACTGTTTTTGTCGGTACGGATGGAGTTATTGAATTGAAGTGTCGCATTCTTCTTCAGTGCTTTTACCATAAAGCCCTGGCCAACCGTTATTTCGCTTTTCGGTACTTTACGTGACGTAAGACCTTCTTTAGGTCCGGCAGCCGGAATACCCATACCTGTACTGCCCGATTTCGCATTGAACACACCATAAGCCTGGCCACCGTAGCTTGAACCTTGCTGTACATACACATTGTTTGCTGTGCTGTCCCAAAAATAAAAGCTTGTACTGATCGCCGGTTCTGCAGCGATTTCACCTTTGTTGAGCTCGTACAGAGCCTGCAGATCGATGTTGGAAGGATATGGATTACCCACAAGGTTGTATCCCAGATGGCTGCTAGTTGCAGTATTGCTGTTTGCCAAACCGAAATTTATAATTCCGTTTTGTGGTACACCGATAAAGGTAGCAGTAATATCGTACGCCCCATTCGGAGTTTCAGCTGTGAATAACGGCTCTTTCACGGCAAGACCGCGACCCGGCACGTTAGCACCTGAAGAATTGTAGAAGTAGTTATTGGCTTCGTTGTGATAAAGAACATAAGTGATGCCCGGATATATTGTTTTCATGCTCTGTCCCGCTGCAAAGGTCACCGGAGAACCGAAGTAATTGTATTCGGCACTTTTAGGCTTAATTTTCAAATCGCGTAAAACCGTAATATTTCCGGTATTTGCGGGTGCACTATCATTCACCTGAATTAGATTGGCGTCACTTTCAACGGTTAGTTTCGTACCCGCGTCAAGATTAATATTATTATAAACAATTAAAGGATTCTTTGGTACCACAGTAACAATTGCGGAACCTACAAGGTGTACCGAACACGCAGATACCGCACCGTTTGCTGTAGAATAAGCTTCGCGAATTTCAGCCGAAAGTTGATTTTCAGCGGTCGGGATCTCTTTGCTCCATTTACCGTTTTCGTAAACGCTTGTTTCCTCAGCCATTGTAAGAACATTTGAAACCACAGGTTCCAGCGAGACGCACTGCTGCGGGGAAGGAGTAAGTTTCACGCTGACCTTATCCCCGTTTTTCAGTTCTTTGGTTTCGAAAGTTGCTGCCGTTTGGCCCGCAACTGCCACACCGTTCACAAACCACTGGTACGCAGGTGTGCTGCCACCGTTAACAGGAGACGCAGTGAAAGTCACTTTCGTGCCCTGGCAGATGGTGGTATTTGGGCTGGAAATAAGTACTGAAGGTTGAAGAATCTCTTTTACGGTGATGTACCTGTACCCCTGTCCGTCATATGCAAAACCGGTACTGCAGCTGTTTTTAGCATCTACCGCAATATTACCGCTGCCATTTCCTGCTTTTACAGTAACAGTAGTAGTACCCTGTCCGCTTATAATTTCCCAACCTTTAGCAATGTCTACAAACCACTGATAGCTTGTTGCATTGGGCACTGCTGCAATGCTGTAAACAGCTGTCTGTCCCGCACATAATGTATCGTTTCCGGCAATGGTACCAGGCAAGCCTACTGCACCGACAACGTCTATTCTGACAACATTTGAATATTCAACTGCACATGAACCATTCTGTACTACTGCACGGTAATAATAGGATTTAATCTCAGTAAATTCTGCTGTAATTTCCGTTGCGTATGAATTAACATTTACAACAGGCCCTCCGGCAAAATTATCAAATGAATATTCCCACCGCAGGACATTTCCTACATTATCCTGTAATTTAAGAATCGCAAATTTAAATGCAGCGTTTGGACCCACACAGATTTCCGGAATATTGGAAGATACTGTACCTGCGACCGTTGCTGGAACTACAGTGATAGTTCCCGTTGCTTGCACGTCACCGCAAGAGGACAGCAGAGGAATACTGTAATTGAAAGTTCCTGACACTGTTGGTGTACCGCTGATCGTGATTTTATTATCTTTCCAAACAGCAGTAACACCTGCTGGAAGACCTGATGCGCTACCAATACCTGTTGCTCCACTTGTGGAATGTGTTATAGGAGTAATTGCAGAATTTACACAGACTGTAGGCGAATCTGATGCAGAACCTACAGTGCAGGATTCCGGTGCCATCTTGGCGACGGTTCCCAAAATCGCAGGTCCTACTTCACCATTCTCCTCAAACTTGATGAAGAAGGTAGACTGATCTGTATTATATACGTATACTCTTATGTACAGAGATTCACCTGGAAAAAGTACTGAGCCGGATGGAAAATCAGCTTTTTTATCAGTCCAGTTACTAGAGTAAGCCCCGTTATCTATTAAAGTGCCGACCTTTCCGCTAAAATCAGAATTTTTAGAATACTTTACAGTTATTTTCCCATCTCCTGTACTTCTATACTTCATCACAAAAGCATTTAAATGGGCTATTGATTGAGTATCAGTTGCACTTAAGCTCAATTGAAAATATTTTGAAGTATTATATGAACCGTTGAATTCTCTAGGGTTGGTATGAGTACCGTTGTAATTAAATCTCAAGCCATTACTATCATCGCTCTCAGAAGTAAAGGTGGCATTAGAGCCCATTAAAAGTATTGTACTGCCCTGCACTGCCGCTGTATAATTTTTTGAAGACAGATCTTTTTTATTCCACCGTACAATAGGCGTCGCTGTTCCCACGCCAGGCGCCACTACCTGTACTGAAACTTTTGCGATGTTTGAAACACCCTCGGAATTGGTAAGGGTGTATGCGAAACTGTCGTAACCGGTGAAGCCTGTATTTGGGGTATAGATGATGTCTGAAGTTCCGTTTGCTCTCGCGGTTCCATTCTTCGGTGCGCCTGAAACGGTAATCGCTGTAAGTGGGCCTGAGAAAAAATAATCATCATTAGCCAGCACATCTACATTCACGGAAACATTTTTCACGGTTCCCGTTCTGTCATCCTGCGCTGACGGCTTCAAAATATTCTGATATGAAATTGTACCTTTAAATTCCGGGCCTATGCTACCACTTTGATTATGACGGATATAGAAGAACTGATTCGTATTATAAATATAAAGCCGAACGTATAAAGTTTCGTTCTGGTTCACTACGGTGTTAACGGGAAATCTTAAATTGTAATTTTTAAAAGTCCCGGAAGTAGCTTCATCAGTAAGATCCTTAGCATTAGAAAAATCACTTTCTTTAGAGTACCTTACTTTTAATTTTTGCCCATCCGCACCATTTGCGCGGCCCTCAAAATTAAAACTGTCCACATTAATTTTGTAGCCAGCCTTTGCAGAAATCTTAAATTCGACATATTTATCTGCAGTGAAAGACTGCTGCGGAGTGGGCCATTTGTCAGTTTTGTAAAAGTGAGAGTCTGGATTTTCAAAGACTTCATTGATCGTAACATTATTAGCTTTGATTAATTCCGCCTGAACCTGACTGTAGGAAACAGCAGGTGAAAAGTCAGCACTGTACCATTTTGCTAAGGTGTACTGTCCATAAAAATTAGTTGAAGATAGAATTAGGATTATGAGCATAATCGCTAATTTGTGTGCACGCGGAAGGGCACAAACAGTAAAAATGTTTCTCATCATGTTTTGGTTTAATGTTTTCTTTACACACAAAACATTTTTTCAAAACCCGACAAGCCTTTTCCTGCCCGAGTATTTCACTCAGGTAAAACTGCCATAATCGTAAAGTTCTTTAATGTTTTGTGTTTACTTAGCAAAGAAGCCCCCTAATCCGCTAAGCGAGTGCAAAGATAATAAATGTTATTTCACGAACCAAATTATTAAATAAATCGTCCTATGAATTGCATAATATAGCTTTTTGTGTAATAATTTAACTAATTATTGAGAATTACGTAAAAATAACATGTGTTTTATATTTGATAACAATTTTTATTCATCGTTATTAATTTCTCAAATTGATATTATAGGACATATTTTTTGATTGAATATTAAATTATTGTTAACAAAGGCATCATTTGGATGTGGTATTATAAAAACAACCCTGTTGTTCAAGGCCGCTTTTTGTGATATTTAAAGCTTCTCAAATTCCAGTTAATATTAAACATATAGGATAGTCCAGGACTTGCGCTTTAAGCACTACTGCATAAAATATTGCCCTGAAAAGAATTGGTCTGAATTTATTATAATCGCCCTAAATTATTTTACAATCTTTCGTGAAATTATTTCGCCGTTGCGAACTATTTTAAGAATATAGATACCTTTAAGAAGTTCTTGCGTATCTATTCTGACACTGCGGGAGTTGGGCTTTAGATGTCCTGTGAGTCTACCGCTCAGGTCGTAGATAAAGACTTCCGAAACTTCCTTAATTGATTTTAACCAATAACATTCACCATCACGGTAAACCAATAAACCTGAATCTTCACTTTCTGCCGTCAGTACCCGCTCTTCACGGTAAACAATCTGGAATCTTCCTTCAGTTTCACCTTTTTCTGCATCAAATACATAAGGATTTTCTGAAAGATTGGTGAGGCTTCCGGTCACAGTATCTTTTAAAAAGATGTGCTGGCCGTTTGCAAAGATGCCTTCCGTTTTATCAAGTACAAGCTTATACTGCCCCTCGGCAAAGTGCGTACTACCCAGCAGCACCGCGTCGGCATCCGAAAATTCACGTCGTCCATTAATAGATACTTTTTCGGTCCCCGCGAAAGTGTAAACAACCTCTGAACCGCCCATCACGGGTGAATCGTCCGCAGCAAAGCCGTTATTGCCCTCCTCAAAATAGACCACGGCTATGTTTGAAGAAAGTCCGCCCGGTGAAACCATATTGAGCCAGAAACGGTTCATTTCCGGGGCAGACTTACCGAAAAATCCTATTCCGCTATTTGCCGTACGGATACTGTTACTGAAGACCAGTGTTTTAGACGCTGGGTATACCCGTGCCATAAATCCCTGCGCCATCGGTACGTAACGTGTGGGAAAAAGCTGCGTCGATGTACCCGGATCACCCTGGGCTTTTGTGGGCGTAAGACTTACTGCATTAAATTGTGCGTAAGCCAATCCGTCATAACCCGAACCTTCCTGAGCGTACCTGTTATTGGCTGTGCTGTCCCAAAAATAAAAGGTTGAACTCAAACCACTGGAATCACCACCATTTAAATTGTAGAATGCCACCAAGTCAATATTGGATGGGTACGGATTTCCTATCAGATTATACCCTCGCACCATAGCAGACGGAAAAGTAACCCCGGGCGCACTGTTCACCGCATTGAAAATTAACGGCGTTCCTCCCACAGAAATCCCGTTTACCGGCACACCCTTAAAGACTGCTTTCACTTCTGTAACCGAATTGGCAACCTGAGAATAAACAGGCTCTTTCACAGCCAGTGCCCGTCCGGGGATATAGGCTCCAGTGGATTCATAGAAATGGTTATTTGATTGGTTATGATAGAGCACGTGAGGAGGAGTGATACCACTGTAAATCCCGTTTTTTAGGTTCACGCCCTCGACCGGTGATATGACGAAGTTGTACTGGTTTCGGTCCGTTTGTGGCGGAATCGGCACGGAAAGATTGATTTTTCTTTCCGCCGTAAATGTTCCTGTACCACTGTTTACACCGCCATCATTTAATTGCACGAGACCCGCACCACTTTCCACGATGATTTCGCCGTCATTTATAATGAAATCGGTGACAGTAAACGATGTATTTTCTTTCACAATCAGTTTGCCGCTACTGTTTATTTCGCACTGGCAAACCTGTAGATCGGCGTTCGCTGCAGTTTCAAAAATACCATTGATTACTGCCCTGTCTGTTGGCTGAGGAGCTGAAGGCAACCATGATGCTCCATTCCACACTTTAGGTTTTAATCCCGAACTGGTAATGCGGATGTCATCAATAATCCAGGATTCATTGACGGCATTATTCTGTGCGGTAACCCGTACCAGCAAAGAATTTACCTGAGGAATTCCCGTGATTTCCAACGCACTGCATTTCGTTCCGGCTTCGGAAGATTTAAAATAGGTCAGGTTCTGATTGCTTTGATAAAGACGCATTGCGTCACCGGTTCTCTCACTGTTAAAACTCCACGCTACATTCATATCATTGGAGACGATTTTTGCCTGAGGATACCAGTTAGCTCCCCCGTCGGGACTGATTTCAACCAAGACAAAATCGATTTTGTCTGCATCTAAAATATCCGGCCCCGGATCCTGATTCTTGCTGTCCATTCCGTTGCTTTTACTTCCAAGAGAAAAGCCTGCAACTTTTAGACTTACCGAAACGTCAGTGTACGCAGAAGTATTCACCGGACCGAAAGTAAACCTGATCCCTGAAGCTGTTTCACCCACGGGATCAGCCCCTTGGATCCGGTAACCGCGTGAACCATGCGAGAACAGATTATTGACTTTCGGCGCGTCATTGCTTCCACTTTTGCCGGAAGAAAAATCGGAAGAGGTGCCGGGCGGAATGGCACCAATGTTTTCTTTAGTGAAAATCAATTCATTGTCAGAAGGTAACGTTTCAAAATCCTGCTGCGCAATAATGATTTCACCGGGTGAACTGCAATACACAGCGCCGCCGCGGAGGGCAAAAGTAAACGGGTTCGAAGCCTGATCATTGTTGGTAATTGTCACAGTGGCATCTTTTGTCCCAATCGAGGTGGGTTTAAAAATAATACTGAACGATACAGACTGATTCTGACTTAAAACAGTATTAGGTGGCGGTGCTCCTGCGACAGAAAACGCAGTTGCGTCCGCCCCCGAGATCGAAACTGAATTTATAGTAAGCGGCGCACCGCCCAGATTTAATATTTCGAAGGATTTTGTCTGGCTGTTGCCGATATTCTGCGTTGCGAAGAGCGTATTATTCAGCCCGCTCGGCATGCTGCTGCCATTAGCGATTGAAGATCCGTTGCCCAACACTTTTATCTTTGCCAGGCCTGGCGTTACGGAGCCCGTGAGAGAAACAGTTTTGTCCACCGCGGACGTTGAGCTCAGTGTCACCGTTCCGGTATAGGTGCCTACAGGTAAACCGTCTTTTAGACGGACATATATAGTTTTGTCAGTTACGGCACCGCTCTGGTTTTTGCTCAGAACCACCGTCGTCCACGGCGCCACATTGTTATTGTCATAGGCTTGGTTGGTCGAAATTTCCCAGTTAGCCGATGCAGAGACGGTGATGGCAGCCGCAAGATTGTTTCCGTTCACCTTAAAACTCTGCAGCGCAGATGGACCCTGTGCAAAAGCATACGCAAATCCACTCAGGGAAGTTTTATCAATGTTTATTACCGGCTGGGTCACAACTGCTTTTACCTGAAATGTATAAAGTGGTGTATCCGGATCGTCACTGGCGATTTGCACAGTTTCCGTGTGGGTTCCGGGCACGGTACTGTTGAATTTTACTTTGAAGGAGGTATTGGAAAAAGCGTTCACACTGGCGGACGCGGGTTGTGCGGAAACAGTAAAATCTTGAGCTCCGCTGAGCACGGTTACGGCGGGATTGGTCAGATTTAATGTGGCGGAACCTGCATTTCGGATTTCAAAAGTTCTTTCAATATCGGTTCCTCCTATCATTGTTCCGAAATCAGTGCCGTCAGCTGTCGTGGGCGTCGAGTCACCATTCGGGATGGTGATTGAATTTCCCTGTATGGTGATATTAGGCTGCGGGGTACCGGTGAAACAAGTCCAGGTGACATCATCAATTTTTATCTGAGCACCAATTGTTCTAAGTTCAAACTGAATATTTCCGGGCAGATTTACATCGATAGCATAATTCTGAACATTATCACTCGAAGGATTTACGGTAATGTCCGATCCTACTTGCATTCCATTAACCCAGACTTGTATAGTTCGAGAATTTGAATTAGCAAAAGCTTTCACGAAGTTGAAACTGAAATTTCCTACACCGTTTGATGATGTTGGACCCGCTAGGCTGCCATTTCCGTTATAAGTAATCGCTTTGCCGTTGAGCATCTGATCAGTTCTGGCATTTACCGCACTCCAGGTTCCTCCACTTCCTGTCCATGACCGGGAAAGGTATTGGTCGGGGTTTGGTGTAGTGGGGATGCTTGCAAAATCTTCACTATAATTACAAGGTGGTGACAGTGTTGTACAACTCGCCTGCGGTTCACCAATAAGTTTATAATCAATGTCGCTTCCAGAATTTGTGTAAGACCATATTTTAAAATAGTAGGTGGTGGCTGGTGCGAGAGAAGACGATAAAAAATTTTGGATGCCCTGACTTACATTTTGGACGCCCGCGCCATTAGCAACAGGATTACCGTCAACCGGATCTGTGATGACTGAATATGACGTACTACTCCATTTTACCAGATATCCATCCGGCGGTATGGTACCTGCTGCATCTGCCCATGATAGCTGAATAGAGTTGCTGTTGCTGGCTGAACAGCTGAAGGATGAAGGAAAACCACTGGGCTCCGGCTTCTTTACGGTCGATAAAACGGTTCCGTTAAATGCAAAATCATTAATACTAAATGTACCACCACCAGCAGAAGCTCCCCATCCGTAAACCCTAAAGGTAAGAGCCGCTGTAATATTCTGAAATATGGGAGCGCTTAAACTAATAGTTCCACCAGCCGCTGAGGGCGTACCTAAGTCCGATGTAAAACTATCTAAGCTTGAGCGGATTGCAAACGATACAGGACCAGTGCCGGAAGACTGTGCAGTATAAGCAAAACCACTGAAATTTATTTTAAAACCAGGATTGGGCGTCAGAGTGAACTCAAAATAATCATTGGCATCCAACAAGGTACTGTTCCAACCTGAGGCGTTATATCTGTCATTCGCATTACTTGCTGATATACCACTTCCCCGGCCAATTCCGGAAACTGTGATATTTGCCGCAACAGTCTGTCCGGCGGTGTAGGGATTGGCCGTGCTCGGATTTGTTCCTGTTATCGGATTACTGAATAGAATCTGGCCGCTGAAGTTCATAGAAAACATCAAACTAAAGAATGCACTAAACCTTAAAATACCGCGTAAATATTTTTTCATCTCATTTGTGTTTACTATCAAAATTACAAAATCGCGGCACCAGCTTTTACCGTTTTTACACGGTTACTTTCATGATGAATAACGGTTACAGACAAACGACCAAGTGCAGAAAAATACCGATTAATACAGCAACCCATTGTTGTGATTAAACAGAGCGCTTTACCCCCTATGTTTTAATAGATCTGAAATGATACTTTATCTCTTAATACGATAGCTTACCTATACCCAAAAACCATTAGAATGTATTCAATGAAAATCATTAGGATAGACACGTTAAATCACCCGTATATTTTTAAAAATCATATCTTTGCGCAAAGTATTATTGTATGCATAAAGGCATTTACGCGCTCCTTATCATTTGCTTTTCGGCGGGTACTGCCTTTGCGCAAAACCGTTTCAGCGAAAGTGAAAATAGTGATGAAGCATTTTATGAAAAACCGACGGAAGCCTATTCCGGTCCCGGAGATGACGATTCAGACGGAGATCTCGAGGAGGATGATCCGCTTCCTACTCCTATAAACGATTATCTACCACTGCTGGGCCTCGCTGGCACCGGAATTATTCTTTTGACACATTACAGACAGCGGCTGCGAACGAAATAGCTGTATTGCAAAAATCCCTGTTTCCATTTTTCCCAACCATTTTACATCCGTTATGAAGAAAATACTATTTGTTGTTCTCGCTTTTTTGTCGGCACTCTGTTTTTCACAGGCACTTTCCGGCACATATATCATCGGCAAGTCCCAGCCCGCGCCTTTCAACACGATTACAGCGGCAATTAACCGAATCAACACAGTGGGTGTAAGTGGCCCAGTAACCTTCCTGCTGAATGATGACAATTACAACAATACGACAGGTGAGAGTTTTCCAATTAAAATATTGCAGTTTGCCGGTACAAGTTCCTCAAATACCTTGCGCATCAAGCCAAATACAGGAAAGGATGTCACCGTTTCCGCTGTAAACATCAACGATTATACGGGTGTCCCTGCCGTATTTCACCTCGAAGGTGCGGATAATATTATCATAGACGGCTCAAACGTAAACGGTGGAACCTCGCGAAATCTTACGATAAGTAACAATGACGGAGTAGAATATGTAGCCAGAACTGCCGTTTGGATCTCCTCAACAGGAACTAATAATGCCAGTAACGTACGCATCAGCCACACCAGACTGCAGGTGCAGAACAGAAACCAACCGGGCATTCAGTTGTCGGGCGTATTTGTAGGAAACAATGCAATTGGGAGTAATAATCAGCTGGGTGGCGGCATGGCTACAGCAGCACATAACAGTCTCACCTTTAGTAGTAATGAATTCATCAATGTAAGGCAAGGAATTATAGTGAACGGCAGTGACAATAGCAGCCTCAAAACATCCAATATCACCATAAGCGGTAACCAGATGGGAAGTAGCATTGACGCGCAGAAACCCAATGTACCTGTACAGATTTCGAACGCCGCGAATGTCACTATCGCGGATAACCGTTTAACCGGTTTTGCAAATACAAGCAGTTCAAACAGTCAGCTTGGTCTTTATGTAGAAAACGGAAGCCAGATCTTTATCAGAAAAAATATTTTTGAGGATTTCAAGACAACCGGATCTTACCGGGGACGCGTCATCAGTATCGGCGGATCGAGCAGTCAGGTTGAAGTAACGGAGAATAAGATCAGTAACGTCCGCAATGAGCAGGGCGGCCCCATTTATGGCATTGAAGTTAATATTTCAGCAGCCTCGACAGGTGTTTCTCTGGCAAACAATTTCATCGGTAATATTGCGAGTAACGGAGGTTCTACTAATTCTGCCCACGGCATCTACATCACCAATGGTACCGGAACAAAAATTTACCATAATACGGTAGCCATGAACACGCCACAGGTCGGATGGTCATCTGCACTCTATATTGCAGGCGGCTCCGGCTTTGATGTCCGCAATAACATATTTACGAACAGTTCTACAACGCAAAGCTACGCGCTTTACTCAGAGGTTGCTGCAAATGCTTTTACAGCGATTAATTATAATAATTACCGTGCGCATACTGTTGGATTTTTAGGAGGACAGCAGACAACCCTCGCAAACTGGCGAAATGCCACCGGGAAAGACCAAAATTCACTGAATGTTCTACCTGCCTATACTGGGATTGATGACCTTCACCTGCTACCTGCAAATAATCCCGAGTTAGATAACAAAGGGCAGGCATTACCTGCTGTAACTATAGACATTGACCAACAGGCTCGTAGCACCACATCTCCGGATATGGGCGCTGACGAATTTTCGGTACCGGCTACAGAACCAACTTCTCCAGCCTCTAAAGTAACTTTCAGAAATGTTACCGCCTCAGGTTTTACGATAGACTGGACCATTCCCATCAAAGCAAACAGCTTGGTGGTAATGAGTGCAGTGACTGAGGTAAATTCAGCACCGACTGACGGCACAGATTATACGGCCAACCCTATTTTCGGATCTGGATCGCAGACCGGAACGGGAAATTTTGTCGTGTATTCGGGTAGCGGTACTTCGGTGGATGTATCGAATCTAAATCCCAATACCCTCTACCACGTTGCGGTCTTTACATTTAACGGAGCTGGACCAACATCTAATTATCGAATTACATCACCAGCACGTGGCGAGCAGCGGACGCTCAATGCGACCCTGGGCTGGCAGATCCTGAGCATGAACAATTTGCACAGGATTGATTTTGACACCACTGTGAGCGGCGTGAATCTAGACCGGTTCGTTGGAAGCGGTTTTGACAGAACCCCGGTTACAGGTAAACTGAATTCCAATTCGTGGTCAGTGATGGGTCTTGCCGACGGCAATTTACCTTTAGGTGGTGTTAATACCAACCCCGGTTTTGGACGCGGCAGCAGCAACGGTGGTGTGTCCGCGGGAGGGATCTATGCCTATAATGTTGCGACAAACAATGCGGCCCTTGGGGTACAACCTACGGCCAATGACTTCAATTCCGGCTCCATGACGCTGAGAATGCAAAACCAAACGTCAGCACCCATCACATCGCTGAGCATCGGTTATAAAGTGTACATCTACAATGACCAGCCTGGCTCGTCCAGCTTCAATTTCAGTCACTCGGCAGACAACAGCACATTCACGAACGTGAGCCAACTCAATGTTACTTCACCTGCCACAGCAGACGAAGCACCTTCGTGGAAAGCAAGTTACCGGGTGGTTACGGTGACAGGTCTTAATATAAACCCTAACGAATATTATTATTTTAAATGGACAGGTAACACGGTAACAGCGGGAGCGGCAGACGAATTTGCACTTGACGACATCACTGTTTCAGCTAATCCAGTTAGTAATTTTGCTAATTTTCAGGGTGTGGCGCAGGATTTCGTAGTTCATGGCAACGCAGACATGGACGGTAATCTTACAGTGAACGGCCCTCTCACTCTCAGCGCAGGTAAACTTTCAATAAAAAGCAATACGCTTACCATCGGCGGCACAGTAAACAACACCGTTTCCGGAGGTCTCCGCGGCAGCAGTGCATCTAATCTTACGATTACAGGCACGGGCACAAAAACAATAAGCCTTGACCAAACAACTCAGGGAACAACAAACCTTTTGAATAATTTTTCCGTACCGTTTTCGGCCACAAATTCCAATACTGTTGACATCTTCGGCAACATTTCAGTTAACGGGTCACTGAGTGTAGGTCTTAGCCAGCAGGTAAATCTTGGAACAAACGTACTTTCCGGTAATCTTTCATCCATCAGCATAATTGGCGAACTTCTCACACAGAATACGTCAGCAACACCCTTCCCTTCCGGAAAAACATTTACAGGAACCGGTACGCTGACCATGAATGCACCAGCGACGGCCCAAACCTTAGTACCCGGAACGTACACCAACGTCAGTCTAAGATCTGCCGCAGGGACCAACGCAAGCGGAAATCTTACTGTAAATGGGATCTTAAGCCTTCCCAATGCGAATCCTTCAGCAACTAAAGGCTCATTAGATATGGGAACTTACACCCTTACGATGGGCCCTGAAGCAACAAACGCAGGAGTTGGAGATGTAACCGGTATCATTACGCGAAACAGTTTTGCCTTTAATGTTCTTTACACCTTCGGGCATCCTGATTCATCAATACTTTTTACCAACTCTGGAACACTTCCAAGCTCAATGAGTGCCAAGGTAATGATTGGCACCGCTCCTAACTGGCGTGCAGGTGCCATACAAAGATACTATGACATCATACAAACGGGTGCACAAAATACAAAAGCAGTGATCCGTCAACATTACTTGGACTCTGAGCTTAACGGAAACAGTGAACCGAAACTGGTATACTGGGCTAAGACTGAAACTGCCGAAGTCGAGCAAGGCAGATCCAATTTTAATCCGACTGAAAATTGGGTTGAAATCAGTAATGCGAATATTGGGCTTTACTTTCAAAGCACATTCGGAAAAGTATTTATTACACTGGATGAATATTTAGAAGGTACAGGAACGGATCCCCTTGTTCTTGTCTGGAATGGCTCGGTGAGCGACTCCTGGATTACGGCGGCCAACTGGACACCTAACGCAACGCCTTCCCAATCTAGAACTTTGTACATTCCCGATGCCAGAACTACGGTTAATAACCCGACTTTATTAGAGAAGGGTTTCTCACTGGCAAAAAACCTGATCATTCAGCCGGGCGGCGTCGTAAACAGTCCAAATACCGCGACACTTCAAATATTTGGAGGAGAAGGAGCCTGGATCAATAACGGAACGTTCAATTCAGGTTCTGGTGATGCTAAAGTTGTTTTTATGTCAGCAGATGCAACAATGGCCGGAAGCACCGAATTCAACAATCTTGAAGTTGCAGCAAGCGCCTCTCTGCGCGCACTGGAAAACAATTACGCAAAAATTAACGGAGCGTTTACGAACGGAGGAACGATTTTGTTTGGCCTGACGCCCAACACCGTAGAGTTTTCAGGAACCAATCAGACGATGCCGGTTCCCAATGGTGCATCCTTCGCAGCCTATTACAACCTTGTATTTTCAGGAACAGGAACAGTAGTTCCTGCTGATCTGAACGTGCGTGGAAATCTGACGTTTAATAACACAGTAGGTCTGGGTGGAACAACAATCCGACTTACAGGCGAAGAAAACCAGGTGATCAGCGGCAGCTCCGACATCCTATTTAACGATCTCGTTGTCAATAAGCCTAAAAACAATGTCATTTTAAATAAAGACATCACCATTGGTGGTACACTGAATCTCACCAAAGGCGTCGTGGTTCTCGGTTCCAATAATCTTACTTTGAGTGACAAAGCGGTACAGGGAACATTTGATATTCCGGCAATGATAGCGGCAGATGGCGCGGGGATGGTCAGAAGACCGTTCACAAGCATTGGCGAATACTTCTTCCCTGTTGGAGATCTTTCCGCTACACCAGGGTACAGCCCAATAAGAGTGAAAATCACGTCAGGGACTTTTATACCCGGGGCGTTGCTTAATGTTTCATTGGCAGATGACATTCATCCTGACAATCACAGCCATGAAAACTATATCAGCAGGTATTGGAAAATTCAACCGGAAGGAATGACAAACACTGTCGCGACCGTGACGGCAAATTATCTGACAACCGAATTGCTTGTACCGGAAAATACGATGGCCGCAGCACAGCTGATTGGAAATTTCGACCAGCAAACCAATCCGTGGAAACGTTTTGCACCCTTAGAGAACCTAACACTTACCGCCGCAGGGGCTGCACTGCCTAGCGGAGAAATATCTTACTTCACAGGAATTAAAGGCGGACCTTATATGGTTGAGGTCATTGGTGGTGGAAACTATTGTGAAGGTCAGGAAGCGCTGTTGTCAGCGCAGGTTACCGGCGGCGATATGCCATTCACTTATCAATGGTCCGATGGTCTGGGAACCGGATCTACCGCAACTGCACCTGCAGCCACAGCCGGAGGGCCGCGCACCTATTCGCTTACTGTGAAAGATGCCAACGGTATTGCAACGGATAACTCAGCTACGGTAACGATATTACCCGGCGTAAAAGCGGGCACTATATCCATTCCCAATACCGTCGCGTGCGCCTCATATCCACCAGATGATATTACGCTCAGCGGAAACAATGAAAGTGTTCTTTACTGGCAAAAATCTTATTTTGAGGATTTCAGTAATTACGAACGAATCGACAGCAACTCCACAAAGCTTATTGGCCAAATGGCCGGAATAATTACCGGTAAGACATATTTTAGGGCCGTAATAGGAAACGCCAACTGTGGCTTGGCGTATACAAATACTATTATCGTAGACACAAAAACATCGACTTTTACTGACACGGGTTGGACCAACGGTATACCTGATGTACGCACAGAAGCTGTAATCCTGAATGACCTGATTACCGCTAATGACCTGCTTGCATGTCGGCTTACCGTGGCCAATAATGCAAAAGTAACAGTATCGGCCGGAAAAAACATCCTGCTAACGGGCTCGCTGAACGTATCGCCGGGAGCTACCCTTACAATGGAAAATAATACAAATCTCGTCCAGACAGAAGATGAGGTGAATCACGGTATTATTGCCGTGAAGAGGAACAGTTCGCCACTTTACAGACTCGACTACACAATGTGGGGATCCCCGCTGTATGGTAACCAAACGCTGCAGCAGTTTTCTCCTCAAACACTTTCAGACCGTTTTTATATATACAATACGGCTACAAACGTGTTCAATAATGTGACGCCTTCAAATACATACTTCAGTCCGGGACAGGCATTTTTGATCAGGATGCGTAATAACCATGTATCCTACAGCACTACTACCCCACCTCAAATATGGACAGGCGTTTTTTCCGGCACACCCACGAACGGGCGTGTGAAGACTCCGCTAAGCGGTGCTGGTCAAGGCTTTAATATGATTGCAAATCCGTATGCCTCTACCATAAAGGCAGATGACCTGCTCAGCACGAACCAGAACGAGATAGAGGGTACACTTTATTTCTGGAGGCGGCGAAACAACACACCCGACCCGGGCATTACAACCGCTTATTATGCAACATATACTACAGCAGGTGGAACAGCCGTGCCAAGTTCTGACCCTAATATACCAGCAGAAAAACCGAATGGAATAATACAAGTGGGACAGGGATTCTTAGTACAGAAAAAAGCGGGTGTTACCGGACAGCTTAATTTTAATAATGCAATGCGACTTGCGGATAACGGAAACCAATTCTTCCGCTCTACCGCTGCTGAGGACAGAAGCAGGATTTGGCTAAATGTGACGAATACAGCCGGGACCTTTGGTCAAACGCTTATTGCGTATATGGATTCGGCAGACAATGGTGTTGACCGGACAGACGGTAAATATCTTGGCGATGGTACTACCGCGCTTACCTCGTGGGTGAATGATTCCGAATATATCATCCAGGGTCGCGCACCGTTCCAGACATCGGATATTGTACCGCTTCATTTCCGGACGCTCACAGCCAGTATTTACACGATTACTTTAGCTGAAAAAGACGGAATTTTCGCTAATGGACAGGCTGTTTACATAAAGGACAAACAGAACGGAACCACGCATAATCTGCAGCAGTCGCCCTACAGTTTCAGTTCAGAAGCAGGTGCGTACAGTACGCGGTTTGAAATCGTTTATTCGAACGGTGTGTTGTCGGCCAACGATTCGGCGGCGGGCAATGGAATTTTATTATTTAAACAAAACGGAGAAGCAGTAATCAGATCTTCTGAGATGAATTTAGAACTTGTGGAAGTGTACGACATGAACGGAAGACTTGTAGCAAATGCAAGGAACATCCATGCAAGAGAGTTGCGTTTACCATTAGGTCAGGTCAATCAGGTTTTGATCTTTAGAATCACTACTGCCGATGGCGTTACCATTAGTAAGAAGATGGTGAACTGATAATTTACTGTTTTTATAAATCATCATGTCAAATGAATTTGCCGTAATTTTGCGGCAAATTTTTATTTATGTACATAATAGATTCACCATCGAATGATGCTTACTTCAATATCGCCACAGAAGAGTTTCTGCTGAGCCGGTTTCCGGAGGAGGATCTGTTTTTGCTTTATGTGAATGCACCATCCATTATCGTAGGTAAATTTCAAAACACATTGGCTGAGATTGATGCTGATTATGTACGTGAAAACAACATTAAAGTTGTGCGCCGCATGTCCGGTGGAGGAACCGTTTACCACGACCTGGGGAATTTGAACTTTTCATTTCACACGCTTTTGGGACAGTATGACTTCATGGATTTTTCGGTCTTTACGAAACCGGTCCTGGCCGTATTGAACAACTTGGGCGTTCCCGCAGTACTTCAAGGCCGGAATGACCTTTTGGTAGACGGCAGAAAGTTCAGTGGTAATGCGAAATTGGCGCGCCAAGGCAAAATGATTCAGCACGGTACCATCCTTCTGGATTCTGAAATGGAAATTTTAGCAAAAGCCTTGACCGTAAATCCATTAAAATTCGTTGATAAAGCCACTAAATCCACTCGTTCGCGCGTGACCAACCTCATCGATCACCTTCCGACTCCATTGAGTACTAATGAACTGAAAGAATTGCTGACAGCTGAAATTCTTAAAAACAATCCATCTGCGGAAAGATATCAGCTCACAGCGGAAGATATCGCAGGAATAGAAAAATTAGTAAAGGAGAAGTATGAGACATGGGACTGGAATTTCGGGTTCTCGCCGAATTACAACTTCAAGAAAGGTTTAAAAATTCCGGCAGGCTTCATAGAAGTGCATCTGGATGTGGTAAAAGGCAGCATCGAAAAAGCCAAAATTTTCGGCGACTTCTTTGCGGCGAAACCCATCGAAGAGTTCGAGAACCAACTCATTGGCCAAAAACACGACAAAGACTCCCTCTATACCTTATTTCAGACGGTGCCCATCGAAAATTATTTTGGGAAAGTGAAAGCTGAGGAAATTCTTGAGGTTTTTATATAGATAAATACCCAAAACAGGGTAGGCGAAAAAAATTTCGGTAGTGTACTTTTAAGACTAAATTCTTAAAAAAAATCACCGAAATGAAAAAATTATTACTTGTGGTGTTTTCTGCAGTATTCTGTTTCGGGAATGCTCAGTTTACAGAAATCACTTCTACCAGTTCCGGATTGATACCGCCCATCAGGATTATCGACAAAGAGGGGGAAGTTTGGCAAAACCGTCTTTTTTATCAGGGAAGGGGATCTACCGCAAACCCATTGCCTTTGATGGTTACCGACGGAACGGCTGCCGGAACGAAGGTGGTAAAAAATCTTTCTGCAACCGTTACACAAGGTTACGATGCGACTTCCTATTCGGGAATCAGAGATTTTAAAGCGGCCGAAAGCTGGATGTATTTTACTTTCGAAAACAAGGCGACCGGGTTATATGAACTTTGGAGAACCGATGGCACTGCAGCCAACACCATTAAAATTGATGAAGGCAAGTCATTTAATATCCGGCATATGGATGCAGGCTATGGATTGGGTAACCCGCAAAATCCTTACAGCCAGGAAATCAACGGGATGTTTCACTACCTGAAAGTTCCGGCCGGAAAACCTAATCAGGAACTTTGGAAAACGGACGGAAACCCCGGCGGGAGTGTATCTATACAGCAAATGACTCTGAATAAAGGGCTGCATCATGTATTCAACGGCAGTTTATACATTACATCAGGGTTAAGGATGTACCGGTACGACGGGCAGAGTGTCAGTATCTTCGTAGATTATCAGAATCCAAGTGGGGTCACCATCAGCCAGGCTTTTGATATTTATGGTTCCACTGCCAATAAAATGTTTTTTAAGGCTATTATCAATCAGGTTGTGGGACTTTACAGCTTAGATACAGCAGGTACCATAAAATTTGAGTATGATCTTTCGGTAGATTCTCTAACGGACTTTTTAAGGGTTACCGGGGAAAAGAATGCCGGCGGCTTTTACGTGAAAACAACCAATTCAAGGAATGGGCAGACCAAAGACTATATTCTGTACTGCACAGACCAGGGAGTCATTGAAAAGGAAATTCCCGCAGGGCAGAGTGTAGTTTATTTTGAAGCCAATGACAACACGGCGTATTTAATTTACACGAAATCAGGTGAGTCCAAATTTTATATGCAGCGCCTAACCCCAAAACTGCAGACGTTGACAGAAGCTGTATATCCCTATATCACCGGAACGATGTCCATTTACACCACCGCGCTCTATCAGGATTCGTTTTGGTTCAACTTTGGGGTTACCGATGCCAACTACATTACCGACCGTGAGATCTGGCGAACCGACGGAATACAGGAAACCACGAAAATGGTGAAAAACATCGATCCTGTAACGTATAACAACGGGGATCCCCGAAACTTTTTTATTCTGAACGGAAAACTTTATTTCTTTGCAACGGTTAACTATGTATCCCGCCTTTTCGAATACAAAGGAGATTATACATTTTCAAACAGTTTAGGAGACAATTTATGGACGAATCCGGAGAACTGGAATTCGAAAGTTGTTCCCAACAGTGTTGATGAAACCATCATTCCGACCGGTTTAACTCCGAAAATAAACGGTAATGCCTACGCGCGAAACCTCAATATTTCCTCGCCATTGAATATAGAGTCAGGAAATTTAAACATCTTCGGAATTTCAAATCTGAATAACAGAATTAATGTTAATAACAGTAATTTAAACCTCAAAGGAAACTCATCTGTGATAACCGGTGGCAACACCACCAATTATATCGTCACGAACGGGACCGGAACCGTCAATATTGAAAATATAGATGCCGGAAGAGGAACCGTAAACCTGCCGGTTGGGACAGCCAACCACTACAATCCTGTAACGCTGGCGAACTCCGGAACTTCCGATACGTTTTCAGTGAAAGTCTCCGAAGGAATTGCGAACGCGCCAGGCGGTGCGGTGAATGCCACCTGGGATATCTCGGAAGGCACGCCAGGCGGAAGCAATGCCACAATTTCATTAGGATGGAATGCTTCACAACAAAACGGCACCTTTAACCCAAACAATGCGACCGTCGGACATTTTGTAAACGGCGTTTGGACGGCGGAAAACTCCGGCGCGGTGAGCGGCAGCAATCCTTACACCATTACCGGAAGCGGCATCACCAGTTTTTCTCCATTCGCGGTAATGAATCTCGGTGCGCTCGGAACCGCCGACCCTGTGAAAAAGAACATCTCCGTATATCCGAATCCGTTCAGGGAGGTACTTACCATTACTGCAGAGGATAAAGCCACCGTACAGTTCTACGATATGACAGGCAAAATGGTGGGCAGCCATGCTTTGGTGAAAGGCACCAATATGCTGAGCCCGGCAGCAGTCAAACCCGGTGTTTACCTTTATCAGGTGAAAAATAATTCCGGAAATGTGATGGCCTCAGGCAAAGTGATTAAGAAATAGGAAAGAATAATCCCTTTCACATTAACAACCTAATAAAATTAACATTATGAAAAATTTAATCTGTTCATTGTTTACAATCCTGCTATCAGGAGTACTGCTAACTTCGTGTAACCGCTCGGAGGAGGAGCAAGTCAGTACTCCAGCGAATACGGGAATATTACCCAAAAAAACAACCAGTACGAGAGCCGGATCCTCTACTATGGTGGAGGTAACCTATACCTACGACGGAACAAAGCTGAAAGAAATCAATATCAGTCCACAGTTTGATGTAAGCAAAGTGAAATTTACTTATACCGGCGACAATATCACCAAGATAGAAAGCTTTATAGGAAGTGCATTTAATCCATACAGCAACGTGGATTAGGTCTACAGCGGCGATAAGCTGATTAAAACAGGAACCACCGAATATACTTATAATTCTGATGGAACCGTAGAGGGTAAAATAGGTGGTGTGACAGCAAAACGCTACACCATGTCCGCAGGTAATATTGTAAAGGAAGAAACTGTTTATAACGGTGTAGCCAGTGAAATAACCTACACCTATGATTCCAAGAAAAACATCCATAGGAATATTACCGGTTTGAACAAGATTTTCAATCTCGAAGGCTTGGTTTGGAACCTCATTCAGGTCAACGAAAATAACCCGTTAAGCGCCTTAGGACAGAACGGAAATACTACGAATAAAACATGGACTTACGAATACAATGCTGACCAATATCCTGTAAAATCTGTTGGAACGGTGGGAAATCAGACAACCACAAAGGTAATAACTTATTAGTTTGGTATAAATCATAATTTATAATTAGTGACTACTGTTTTTTTATTTCCATCCATTAAACTACTACAGTGAAAAAGATCTATCTCTTATGCGCCCTGGCCGTATTCAATCCACCAAAAATACAAACCGTCCCAGTTTTGCTTTGTATCAGGGAGCGGCCTATTATAAGGACTTTGACCAGATGGTGATTTATTTTTCTAATCAGGTGGCCGACAATATGGAAGTCTGGCGCAGCGACGGCACGGTGGGAAATACGGCGCGACTTATAGACGTGCACCATCTCCAACTCTTCAAAACCAAAGAAGTTCTTCACTTTAGGCGACAGCCTTTATTTCGTGACAGAAAGCGCGAAGAATTTGTATAAATTCAAGAGAGACTACACCTTTAACAACTCTGTGAACAGTAATGGGAGCAACCCTTCCAACTGGAATGCGGGCGACGTGCCGGGCTTTACGGATCCTGTAAATGTACCTAAAGGGTTTACCGTTGTTGCAGATACTCCCGCCTATGCCGGCAACCTGAGTGAATTCGCCACTGAAGCTTTCTTCCGGTAATCTGAACATCGGCGGCAACCTTAACCTGGGTGCAAACATTACCCTCAATGCCAACTCCGTCAATCTTGGGCCTGCTGCGCAATTGGCCAACGGCGGTCCGTCGCAATATATGGTGACCAACGGCACCGGCACGGTAAATGTGCAGCATCTGAGCGCCGCACGCGGGGCGGTTTCCTTGCCAATACGAACGGCAAACCACTACAATCCCTCACCGTTGCCAACTCCGGTACTCCGGATACATTTTCGGCCAGAGTTTCTGAGGGAATTGCCAAAGCGCCAGGCGGTGCGGTAAATGCCACCTGGGATATCTCGGAAGGCACGCCAGGCGGAAGCAATGCCACCATCTCACTGGACTGGAATGGTTCACAGCAGAACGGCACCTTTAACCCAAATAGCGCGACCGTCGGAACATAATAGACAATGTCTTATGCATGGGTAAAGTGATAAAAAAAAAAGGTTCGATGATTTTTGAAAACATTTGCCCGCCGAACTTTCTGCGCGCAATTTTTTGTCTTACAGAAGATATAAAAAAACAACGTTAAAATTATAACGGGCCGAGTTAAAAAATTCCACTATCAGCTCAAGTTAATTACAACTACAATAGGATTAGCGGCATTCGAGCGTAGATGTAAATATTCAAGAAAGCAACTTTGCATCAATTTCTTTTGGAATTTATAAATACCCAAAATGGGGTATCCGAGCTATTTCTTTTAAGATGATATTTGAGGAGATATATTTCTAACACACAAATCACTCACAAATGAAAACAAAATCTATTCTTGCAGGCATAGCTCTGGTAGCTATTAATTTACTGAACTCACAGACTTGGACTGTAGTCGGCGATCCCGAAATGAACGGGCTGATTTACACGGGGACCGTGGACACGACTAATAAGCTGTATGTCGCCGGCAGTTTCTCATACGGCCTCACGCCAAATGGAAAATCTTACGTCGCTCGGTACAATTACATGGATTGGGAAGACGTTGGGAATTTTGGCGGAAACGGAATGATCGAAAAAATAATCAATGATGCCGCCAACAATCTGTACATATCCGGAGAGTTTAAAAACGCGTCAAACCGATATTATATTGCAAAATATGACGGAAGTTCATGGAGTCAATTGGGAAATTTGGAATCCCAAAACAAAATTAATGATATCGTGACAGACGGCACCAATGTTTACGCCTCAGGTATCTTTGTGAATACAAGTAACGGCCAGACTTATTACATCGCAAAATGGAACGGCAGCAACTGGACGCAGGTAGATTCGGGAAACTTTAACGGTAGAATTACAACCCTGTTTGTGAGGAATAACAGCCTGTATGTGGCTGGCGAATTTACAAACAGTTTTGGATACTACTGCGTATACCGGCTCAACGCAGGAAGCTGGTCCGAAGTGGGAAAACTCAGGTCAACCTACCCTGTAGTAAAAATCGTGGTCGATTCTGTTGGCAAAGTGTACGCTTCCCACTCTTACCAGAATAACGGGAGCGCCTCTGCCGTCCTGTCTCGCTATGAGCCTGTATCTAATACCTGGATTGTGCTAAATCTCTATTATCCAAACATAAAATACATCGACGCCACGGATCAGGTGTATGCTATGACCATTTGCGGAACCCCATGCCAGGGCATTATGAGAAAATACACAAGTCAGAGTACCGAATATACCGACTATTTTGTACAGACCAATAGCGGCGTATCGGCCGACCTCAACGCTATTATGATGGATAATTTCGGCTACCTGCTCACTTCCAGCAGAGCGGCTTTCGGGGAGATGAGGTTCGGGCTTCTAAAATCATCGTCTGTATTTCTGCAATCTAACGAAATTACGGTAAGTAAAGAAACTCAGATTTTTCCGAATCCAACCAGCGGAATTTTCACTCTAAGGGCTAAAGACAAAATTAATAGTGCGGAGATTTATGATATAACTGGGAAACTCGTAAAAAAACTTAATCCCAATTCAGTCAGCACGGAAATCAACATCACAGGGCAACCAAAGGGTGTATATTTGCTAAAAACTGATACAGGCAAAAAACAGGAAACACAGAAGGTTATACTGAAATAGTTTTCAATCTGAAACCGGCACAAATGCCGGTTTTTTGTTTTTAATGAGAAGGTTGTACCTGTTGCAGACATGAGCGTTATTGCAGCTGTAAAATGTAGGTTTCGTCCAGCCATTCAATAAGGCAGTCATACAAGTATTATTAACTAAACAAATATCACTGAAACAGCTTTACGCCGAAAATAATTATTTTTGCACAAATCCTACTTTATGCAGCGCGCACTACTCTATTTTCTGGCCGGAACGGTGGTAAGTTTTTTAATCAACTATTTCCTGCTGGGCAGTGAGGGCTGGCCACTGGACTTGTACTATGGCATCGCATTCGGCGCGGCGTGGGGAATGGCCTATTATCTGGATGACGAACAATTTACGCTGATACAGAAGCTTGGAATTTCATTTATATTAATGACGGTTCTTCTGATCGCGGGTATTTTCATTTTCGATGCTGAACTGGCGGTGCCGGCGATCATCCGGTTTTCGATGGTGTTCGTGGCCTATTATGTTCTGGCGAGCTTCCGGCGGGCAAAATCTTTAAGGAAATAAATTATTCCAACGTCATTGCCATAAAAAACCTGTCAATTTATGGGTTCTTTACTGCTTCAGCACAGACCAGTTACCATTCCATTCACCCATTTTCCAGGTGCCGGATTTTGTATTCAGGTTTCCGAGCAGCGTAAAACCCGACTGCAATCTTACCGAGTACAGCGAGCCGTCATCCATCACCTTGCCGGACGAAAAAGAATCATCAGTACCGAACTGAGATGTTTTGGTGAGGGACGTGTTGCCGCTTTTGGCCACTTCTATGGTGATCGTGCCCACTTCGTCGCCGCTATAAGTTCCTTTGTAGATGCCTTTATATGGTGAAACGTACTGCTCCTGCGCTTTACGATCCCAGTAGTTATCTAGAATTTGGTCACACGAGGTCATGGTGAATGCAAGCATTAGAACCGACAGGCGCAAAAGTCTAGTTTTCATCATTTGAATGTAAATTCCAAATGTAATTAAAATCTGGTTTTGTTTGACGAAGTATTTTTGCGCGGAGAAATCTTTGAGTGAAAAGTGATCCGGAACAGCCCGATTTTAAATAAAATCAAGCATCCTGAATGTCATCAAACCAAAGATTTTCAAATCCTTACGAAATCTTTAAACAAGTATTTCCAGTTTCAAATAAAATCTCTACCTTTGCACACCCTTTTTAAGGGAAAATTATGTTTAACCGTAAACGAAAAAGTGTGAATACATTAAGTTACAAAACCGTTTCAGCTAACAAAGCTACCGCTAATAAAGAATGGGTTGTGGTAGACGCTGAAGGACAGCCTCTTGGCCGACTGGCTTCGAAGGTTGCAAAGATTTTGAGAGGAAAGCACAAGACGAATTTTACGCCTCACGCAGACTGCGGAGATAACGTGATCGTTTTGAATGCTGGAAAGATTACCCTTTCCGGAAACAAGTGGGCTGACAAGACTTACATCTGGCATACAGGTTACCCTGGTGGTCAGAAGTCTATGACTGCACTCGAACTTCAGAAGAAAGACTCCCTGAAAGTATTGGAAAAATCTGTAAAAGGTATGCTTCCAAAAAATAGACTGGGATCTATCCTTTTCTCTAACCTTTATCTGTATGAAGGAACAGAGCACAAGCACGAAGCTCAGCAGCCAAAAGTTATTAATATTAACGAAATCAAATAATTAATATGTCAGTAGTTCACAAAATCGGAAGAAGAAAAACTTCTGTTGCAAGAGTTTATGTGAAACCAGGCTCAGGCGTTATTACTATTAACAAAAAAGATTCTAAGGAATACTTCGGTACTGATGTTTTGGTATACAAAGTAAACCAGCCTTTCTTGTTAACAGAAACTGCAGGTCAGTATGACGTTACCGTAAATGTTTTCGGTGGCGGTATTACAGGTCAGGCAGAAGCCATCAGACTTGGTGTATCACGCGCTCTTTGCGAGATCAACGAAGAATTCAGATTATTGCTTAAGCCACACGGTCTTCTTACCAGAGATGCAAGAATGGTAGAAAGAAAGAAACCGGGTCAGAAAAAAGCAAGAAAGAGATTCCAGTTCTCAAAACGTTAATTCACAAGATTCAAGATACAAGACACAAGATTCAAGACTATGTTTGGACATCTTGGTTCTCGGCTCTTGGCTCTATTATCTAATCAAAAATGCCCCGTTTAGTTTAGCACCCAAACATTTCTCCCATCTAAAGAAATTGTTGTTTGCAGAATAGCGGAACGTAAACTAAAAACAAAAAAGCGACATGGCAAAAG
This sequence comes from Kaistella pullorum, assembly GCF_014837035.1. Lineage (GTDB taxonomy): Bacteria > Bacteroidota > Bacteroidia > Flavobacteriales > Weeksellaceae > Kaistella > Kaistella rhinocerotis. The sequence continues at coordinate 305,164 of NZ_JACSPS010000003.1, forward strand.
CAAATGTTAAAGACCTTTTAGAGGCAGGCGTACACTTCGGTCACATGACCCGTAAGTGGAACCCAAATATGGCTCCATACATCTTCATGGAGAAAAACGGTATTCACATCGTAGACTTACATAAAACAGCAGTGAAATTGGACGAAGCTTGTTCAGCTTTGGAAAAAATCACTTCTGCAGGCAAAAAAGTTCTTTTCGTAGCTACTAAAAAGCAGGCGAAAGAAGTAGTGGCAAAACACGCTGCTGACCTTAATATGCCTTATATCACGGAAAGATGGCCAGGCGGTATGCTGACGAACTTCGTTACCATCCGTAAGGCTGTAAAGAAAATGAACCAGATTGATAAAATGAAGAAAGACGGTACTTTCGAAACTTTATCTAAAAAAGAAAGACTTCAGGTTGACCGTCAGCGTGCTAACCTGGAGAAAAACTTAGGTTCTATTTCAGACATGGTGCGTCTTCCATCGGCAATCTTCGTTGTTGATATCATGAGAGAACACATCGCAGTAACTGAAGCTAAAAAATTGGGTATCCCTGTGTTCGGTATCGTAGATACAAACTCAGATCCACGTAAAGTAGATTACGTAATCCCAGGAAATGATGATGCTTCTAAGTCTATCGATATGATCCTGAGCGTAGTTTCAGATTCTATCAAAGACGGTTTGTCTCAGAGAAAAGCAGACAAAGAAAAATCTAAAGAAGAAGGCGAAAAAGTATCAGCTGATGCTGATGCAGATTTCGACAATGCTGCAGAATAAGATTTTATCTTGAATAAAGAAAAGCTCAGATTTATTTCTGAGCTTTTTTTGTTTAAATTTTTCGAGCGATCGTGATTGATACTTTTTATGAAGCCAGACCAATCGTGATTCCGCTCTATTTGATCTTAAATTTAATATAAGTGATCGTTTTCCCTTTCGCAGAGAACAATCCTTCGTAATAAGTCTTTATTTCCCTCAGCAGCGGCGTCTCCGGGTCGTACTCCGGCGCGCCGTAAATATCATGATGGGCGGAAATGATCTCATGGCCAAGACCTTGAAGCAAACCTAAAGTATAGCCATGCAGAAACTCCGAGTCGGTTTTCAGGTGCATGATGCCGTCTGGTTTCAGGATCTTTTTGTAACGTTCAAGGAATTCGGGATGTGTCATCCGGTGCTTTGTTCGGCGGTATTTGATCTGCGGATCCGGAAATGTAATCCAGATTTCGTCTACCTCATCTTTATCAAAAAAACCGTCGATAAGCTCGATCTGTGTACGCAAAAACGCCACGTTTGAAAGATTCTTCTCTACCGCTTCTTTGGCTCCGAACCAGAAGCGCGCACCTTTGATGTCAACACCGATAAAGTTTTTGTCCGGAAAGGCTTTCGCTAGACCTACAGAATATTCGCCCTTTCCGCAACCCAGTTCCAGAACCACCGGATTGTCATTTTTAAAGACTTCGGAGCGCCATTTTCCTTTTAAATAATAGCCATTTATAGCCTCTTCTCTTGTCGGCTGAAAAACGTTTGGAAGAATTCTGTTCTCGTCGAAACGTGCCTGCTTATTTTTACCCATTTTTTATAAATCAAAACCGTGCAAAAATAGATAAAAATGGCTGAAACTATGCGTAAATAAAAGTGTAAAAACACTTCCCCCGCCGCGTGTCGCCGCAACCAAATTATTTTCTAAACCCTTTTAAACAGATAGTCTGCTATTTCGTTTCCATTAAACTCGAGTTCCGCAATCTGCGCTGATAGATGGGCAGATATTTTTCGATATAAACGGCCATCACTTCGAAATTTCCGGTCTGCACGTAGGGAGTCAGGGTTTCTGAGGTGTAAACAAACTGAAGGAAGTTATCTACGAGATGCTCCGGTATTTTTAAAGATGTGAAATATTCGGTGCCGTAGTATTTTTTAATTTTTGCGATCGCGGTATTCATCCGTTCATACTGCTCCGCTCTCTCCTTTTTCTTGCGCTCACCCGAGAGGATGTCATAGATACTTTCAAGACTGAAGGTAAGTCCACCTCCCGACAAACCCGCGACCGGAAGTTCAGACGGTGTACCATCACCTTTGGGCTCCGGCAAACCGATCATTTGCTGCAGCGCAATGAGTTTATCACCGGTTTTCAATGATGAGACATCTTTGCGAAGGTTACCCGTGGGTTTGAATTTACTGATGACCACCTCCTGAATGTCGTAGTACGCAATCTTGAGTTCCACGAAATTGTCGCTGTTCTGAAGGTCCGTTTCGGTAACCTTTACATCTTTCCGGTCTGTAACAATCGAGGTAAAACGGATTACATCTCCCGGTTTTGCGGGAATTTTAAATGTGCCGAAATGGTCTGTGTAAACGGTACTTTGGGAAGTGAGATTGGTGACATACACCTGATTGAGATAGAACACAGAGTTGTCTCGTATGATGATTTCACCGGAAAAATACTGTGCCTTTAAAAAATTTAAAAATAAAACTGCAGTCAGCAGCAGAAGCTTCTTCATATAGCTGACAAAAATAACTGATTTTTTGTACAGTTGTTCGCTTATTGTCTAGTTGTCAGGGTTAAAGTTGGTTAAAATAGCCGGTCATCAAGGTACATTTAAACAAAAAAAATCCCCGGTGGTATTCCGGGGATTCAGTTGATTAAAAAATCAGATTTATTTTTTGATGAATTTCACCTGGCTTACTTCACCTTCGTTGTTCACGGAGATGGTATAAACACCTTTAGCTAATTGAGAAACCTGAACTTTGTTACCGATTACTTTTCCTTTAGAAACTGCCTGACCAGCCATGTTGTAGATGGTGTAGTTTGCTCTGTCTGAAACTTTAGTAACGTTAAGAAGATCAATCGCAGGGTTTGGATAAACCTGTACTGCGTTAGCTTTCACATTATCATTCACACCCAGTGTAGCTGAGATTTTCACTGCATAATCTTCTACTTCACCATACGTGTAAGAACCGCAAGGAGTAGTTTGTGGTGTGCTGAAACGCATCGCGACACGCATACCAACGGTTTTGTCACCGGTGTAAGCATCTGCAGGTACTGAGAATGTATCAGAGACAGGGTTCAGTTTGTCTGCTGAAGTTGACATCACTATTTCGTCATTGTCATAAGTTCCGCTACGGTCAAAGTCAATCCATACAGTTACAGCTTCGTTGTACTGTGTACCGGTCCAGGCTTTAGTTACTGTAATGGTGTTGTTTGCTGTACCTTTAGCCAGATTCACAAGTCTTGCAGGATCTGTAGAATAGTTCGTGTAGGTAGATGCACCGGAGTTGCTGGTCATGCCTAAAGCACCTTCTGCAGTCACCTGAACCTTAGAGATATACTCATCAGACGCATTTGTAGACGTCAAAGTACAGTATGCAAGCATTTGTGTAGTGAAGCTTGTAGTAGACGTGAAAGAACCGGTGGTTCCCGAGCAAACTGCAGCTACCTGAACATCATAAGCAACACCTTCTTCAAGATCGGTAATAGTGTATGTATTAGTCGTTACAGGAACTGTATTCCATGTAGCATCAGATGTTTTCTTGTATCGTACCACATAAGTTGCAGACGCTACCGGATCCCACGTTACGGTTGCACCTACTGTAGTCACTGTAGAAACAGTTAGACCTGCAGGAGCTGTACCATCACATGCTACGATTGCAGAAACTGTAACCGGAGCTACCGCATAGAATACGTTACCGATCGCAGAGATTCTTACTTTTAGCGCTGTATTGGTTGGGAACGTAGCGAATGAGAAGTCTTCTGACCCGTCATTAGGTGTAGAAGCACTCAATAATGTCCATGTTGCGCCATTGTCCGTTGTGTAATCTATTTTTACGTTAGCTACGTTGAAAGGCGCAGCATTGGTTCCTACTACATCCCAAGTCAATGGACCTGGCGCGTTGTTGTAAACTTTTGTAGAAGTAATTTTAAATGGCCCGTTTGCACTTACAGTTACCTTTTGGTTAGCACTTTGAGTTTGCTTTTGTGTAACGTCAGCATTATTGTCTCTTACAGTAACCTTGAAGTTCTGAACTCTGGCAACAGTAGAAACTGCTTCCCAATCTGCGTTATTCTTAAGATTTCCTGCAAGTACAGTAGAAAGCTTAGGGAAATATCTTGTAGGGCTTGTAGTTGGAGTCCATGATCTGAAGGTAGGACCGTTCGTAAGTGTACCTAAATTTGAGATCGTAGTTGCAGTTGATGCATTATCTACCTCCTCCCAAGTGTAAGTCATCGGGTCGCCTTCCGCATCTGTAGCCTGAGCTGTAAGAACGAAAGCAGTACTTTTCGGGATCGTAACGTCTGGCAATGCCGTAATTACAGGTGGGTTGTTTGCCACTGCAGTTTCGATATCGCAAGTCTTATTTGTAAGGTTTGTCTGAACCTGAACGATCGAATTGATGTGGAAATAAGGATCAGAATGCGGCTGAACATCAGTTGAACCGGTGATACCAGCATAACCCATGATCGTAGATCCTGAACCTGGCTCCACATTCTGGCCAGTACCTTCAAGGCTCATTGAGAATGTGTGGTTAGCACCGATCTGGTGACCGATTTCGTGCGCTACATAATCGATGTCGAAGTTATCACCCTGAGGGATACCGTCTGCAGGTGAAGTGATACCGGAACCTTTACCGTTACCGGTAGGAACCCCAGAAGAATTAAGTGGCGGGCTGATACACACACAACCGATACAACCTGCGTTTCCGCCACCTCCGGATGCACCGAACATGTGTCCGATATCGTAGTTAGCTTCGCCTGCAACAGCTGTGATGGCTTTTTGTGCAGCAAGATTCCAGCTGCTCAAACTTGTGGAATATGGATCAGTATTAGGATCAGTATAGATAAGCGCAGGGAAATCCTGAAGGATCAGACGCAAACCAAAATCCATTTCAAAGATACCGTTACATCTTGTGATCGTAGCATTGATAGCGGCCAACGCACCGGCAACACCTCCGTGGAAGATGGTATATTCACCGTTGGTAGTCATCGCCAAACGCATTGTGCGGAATTTCTTGTCAGAGGCTTTGTTGAAATCAGCTGGATTGTTAGTGAACGTCTTTCCGCTCATGTACATCTTATCCATCTGAGCTTTAGACAATGGAGTTTCGCTGGTAGAGCAAACAAACGCTTTGTCGCCATCTGTCTTGTTTGATTTTGGCAACACACCGTAAACAGACTTTTCCTTGTTCTGCGGCTCTACGAATTCGTAAACACCGTTTCGTACGATCATAGACTGGAAGTCATTCGGTGCCACGCTGAAGCGTACAAAAGCAGTAGGATCATCAATACCCTGACCGATATATGAACCTAACTGGTACCGGTCAGCCAATGATTTCACCACTACCGGCGCACTGTAAACCGCAAAACGCTCGATCTTACCGTTCAGTGTAGGCAGGTTTATTTCTACAGCAACAGCATTACGTCCAGTTTCCTGTGCGTTAGCCAGCTTGGCTCTCATGGCATCGAGATCAAGCGAATAATAACTCTTGACGTTTGACGTCGTTCGGATTTTCTCACCCTGCATAGACGTCGGACTCCATTGTGCTAATGCAGCCGTGGACATCAATCCGCAAAGTAAAGAGGTAAAAATTCTCTTCATAAGACTAAAATTTATTTTTAAAACTATCCCAAAAGTAATTTTTTTTTGCCCGCTGTCAAAATAAAAAACACACAAATTTGCCCGTCACAGCATAATATCGATATTCAAACTATAAAAATATTGTTGAATTTTAATTAAAAATTTCTGCTTTATGAATTATATTTAATTGAATTAAGGATATTAACAGAACGCACGCCGATTTTCCCCCAATAAATTGTGGGAAATTATTCTTTGCATACGATTTTAATGTTACCTAAAAACTGTACGCAATATTCCAGGAAAAACCTATGTTGAATTTAGAGGAACTGCGCCCGAAACCAGGTACAATCATCGGTTGAATATCCTCTTGGGTAGAGGAAAAAAGTAAGTAGCGCGGCTGAACATTGACATCGATGTAAAAAGATGATTCAAAAAGCTGGACACGTCCTCCTACTACACCTTCAAGCCAGTATGAACTTTGCGAAGAAGCCGGAAAAGACGCGGAAGTATCACTGCCACCAAATCCGCGGACTGGTACCGCGTAATATTCCTGACTGTAAAACGAAGCCGCAGCTTTAGCACCGCCATAAAAACCGTTCAAAGCATTGTCACGGTCCTGGGCAAGCATATAGAAACCGCCCAACTTTAAAAATGGTCCGTTCGCAACTGCGTCGTAGCCATTTTTTTGATAAATATTCTTTTCGAAACCCACGTCAGCAACCGCATGAATATTCCGCGAAACCCTTGATGAAATGAATCCCTGAAAGAGTTTGCGGTCACCGAATGCAGCCAAACTGCCGTTCAGCACATCAATACCAACCATAAAATTGGGTTCATATTTCCATTTGGCAACCAATGTGTCCTGCACTTGCTGAGCCGATGAAAAAACCCAAAGCAAACTAAAAAAGAAGGAAAAAATGAGTTTTCGATTCATCTGTGATGTTCGTTTGGTTCTGTTCGGTACCTATTATTTCGTTCGCCACTTCAGTCTGCGCATTCACATTTTCGTACACGCGTTTGATTCCGCACGCGGGTGACACGTATTCGGATTTGGTGGTATATTCAAACTTTATTTGAGAATTCACTGTAGCCCGGGAAAGGCCTGCATATATCGTCGTGGAACTGGCATCATCCACACGAAGCGGAATCAGCACGGAGTCGGTTTTCACTGTCGCCGCAATCACCGAAACCGGCCCGTTGCCGTAATCAACATTGACGAAAAGCGAATCGAGCGTCCGGAGTTTCCCTGAAGATTTTGTTTTGAATTTAAGCTTCATGCGCGGCGTCGCTTCACCACTGAGGCAGATATCATCGTCGCTGCCGCAAGAGAACAGCGAAAACATCAGAACCGAAATCAGCAGGAAACGCAGCATTTTCATAGACCAAATTTAAGCTAAATCTTTACTAAAAGCGCGATATTTTCCACATGATGCGTTTGCGGGAACATGTCAACCGGCAAAATCTTCACCAGACGGTAATGATCTTTCATCAACGCCATGTCGCGGGCCTGTGTAGCGGAGTTGCAGCTCACATAAACAATTTTTTCAGGCGCCAGGTTGAGAATCTGCTCCACCACTTTCTGGTGCATACCGTCGCGCGGCGGGTCTGTGATCAGCACGTCGGCTTTCGGATGATTCGCGAGGAATTCATCATTGAAAATATCTTTCATGTCACCGCAGTAGAACGTGCAGTTATCAAGCCCATTCAGTTTTGCGTGCTCTTTCGCCGCATTGATGGCCTCCTGCACAGACTCTATGCCGATTACCTGTTTGGCTTTCTTAGCGACATACTGCGCGATAGTTCCGGTGCCAGTATAAAGATCGTACACCACTTCATCGCCTTTCAAATCGGCAAAATCGAGAGTTTTACGGTAAAGTTCGAGCGCCTGTTTATAATTGGTCTGGAAAAACGATTTCGGACCGATTTTAAATTGAAGCCCATCCATTTCTTCCATTAAAAAACCCTCGCCAAAGTACGTAACGACGTGCTGATCGTAGATTGAATCGTTTTGTTTTGAATTGATGCAGTAAACCAGAGTTTTGATTTGCGGGAATTCTTTAAGCAAAAAATCGAACAGTTTTACGCGGTCTTCCTGCTGATCGCGGAAAAGCTGAAACAGGACCATCCATTCACCTTTAGAATTTTGTCTAAGCATCAGCGTGCGCAGAAAGCCGGTCTGTTCTTTCACGTCGAAAAACTCAAGACCGTTTGCCACCGCATACTGGTTCACCGCAAGGCGGATGTAGTTGCTCGGGTCTTCCTGCAGCCAGCACTCCTTCAAATCTAAGATCTTACTCCACATCCCCGGAATGTGAAATCCGAGCGCGTTCCGGTTGCCAAAATTTTCTTCCGAACTTATTTCGTATTGGGTCAGCCAGCGAGCATTTGAGAAAGAAAATTCCATTTTATTGCGGTAAAAATACTGTTCACTGCTGCCGAGAATAGGCAAAGTTTCAAAATCTTCAAAACCGCCGATTCTTTTGATATGATTGTACACCTCGTCCTGCTTGATGTAGAGTTGTTTTTCGTAAGACAGATTCTGCCATTTGCAGCCGCCACAAACGCCGAAATGCACGCATCGCGGCTCGACACGGTGCGGAGATTTTTCGACAATCTCTATGGCTTCTGCCTCGAAGTACTTTGATTTTGATTTTTTTACCCGAGCGTTTACCGTATCACCGGGCACTGCGCCGGTTACCAGTACCGTTTTTCCTTCCTCCGTTCTGCCGATGGCAACGCCTTTGGCGCCGGCACCATGCATTTTGATGTTCTCGATTACTATGTTTTTTTTGTTTTTCCGCATCTAATAATAAAATGAGCACAAAAGTAAGGCTTTAAAATAAAAGGCTCTGTTTTTCATAAAAAGTATTTTTTAACCACGGAGGTACAAAGTTTTCAGAGAGGGCGCGGTCTCTATGAACTTTCTTATTTAGTTTAAAATTGTTCTTTGTCGCTGTGTGGTTTTAAAATTTTTACCACCGAGACACAGGGTTTCACAGAGGGCGAGGGATTTTTTTTTACTAATGTTTTTATGTTTAAGCCTGCGGAATCAATCGGTCGCGTTTCAGCAGATAATAAAGCCCGGCAAAACAGCCGCTTACAAGAAACCCGAGCGTCCAAAGATATCGCGACTGCAAATTATTTCTAAACACATCAATGATCAAAACAATAACCGTCACAAAACTGCACATAACCGCTAAATAAGTAAGGAAACTGCCGAAAGAAGCAGGTATGTTAAATGGAGTAACATCGAAAGTAATTGTAATAAAGGTAAAAACGAAGCCGTAAACCGCCATGGGAATAAGAATGTTTTTGGAAATAAGTAGTGGTGCATCCATAATCAAATTTAAAGATAAAAAAACCTGCTACAATTAGCAGGTTAACTTTGAATGAAATTCATTTGTTATTTCGATCCGGGCAGATCATCAGGTGAAGATGGTGAAATGAATTCGTTTTCTAACTGAATTTGGGGTTCCTGAACCCTCGGCGCCTGCAGACCTGTAAGTTTATCAAGTGCTGTAATCAAATCCGGATCTCCCAAATTGAAGAAAAAGCGGCTCGCGATCTTGCCGTTTTTGTCAATTAAGATGAAAGAAGGCATCTTGAAGCCATAAATTCCGTAATCTTTCGCCACGTCAGACTGCAGACCGTTTTCACCATACACATTATTGGCTGTGATTCCGCTCAGCATTGCTTTGCTGGTCTTTGCGAACTGGTCTTTGGTATCATCCAGATTTATGAATGTAAAATCAAGTTTAGATTTATAGAAATTCGCCACTTCACGCAGGACAGGCACAGTACCTTCCGCGATGTAAGGATTCCATGATGCGTAGAACATCACAAGCGTCGGCTTAGCTTTCGCGTCAGACAGTTTAAAAGCACTTCCGTCCGCTTTTACCAATTTTGGCGCAGGCGCAGCTTCACCGATCTTCGGACCGGAGATTACGAACTGAATTTTCTCAAGGTCTTTCTTTATTGCCGAATCTTTGATTTTATCTTTGATGATCGTGGAGATTTTAGCGGCGTTTTCCGGGGTAACGCCCGGCGCAATATCGCTGCTGCTGAGGACGTACGCAAGCAGATAATCCTTCGTAAGTTGGTCTGTATCTTTTTGCGTATCTAAAAATTTCGCAAACAGTTCCGACGAAAGCGCCGTACCGTTTCCGCTGTTTTTCTCAGCAAATTTCTGGAAATCAGGGCTCATTCTGGACAACAGATAATTTCTGTAAAGCGGCTGACTTTCGAGCATACGCTTGTGGTCTTTCGCAAATGTAGCTTCAGCATCGCGGAAAGCTTTGGAAGCCTTGTAAGATGGGTTTTGCGTCGCCTGCGGATGGCTGCTTTCATATTGCGTCATTAGTCCGAGTACGCTCGCATTCAGCTCATCCTTTTTCCACTGCTTCACCTCCGAATCAGCTAAAGTCTGCTTTGCAGCGGCATCGATTTGCTGGTCAAGGTCAGCGTGAATTTTCTTCACTGAAGTTATGAAATCGGCTTCTTTCTTAGTTACCAGTTCGCCCACATTCAGTTTTGAAGTATAGTTTTGAATGGATTTCTGCACTTCGCGAAGGAAATCGTTATTTTTCTTTGCATCTCCGGTGATCGTGAACTGCTGCGGGAAGTTAGCCGCGGCACCCGAAATATTAAGTTCCTGTCCACCTTTCAGATAGATCATGGCGTTCTTTCCGGCGTAAGTCATCACGTACATACCGTTTTTCGGCGCTTCAAAACTGCCCGAAAAACTTCCTTTGCTGTCAACACCCAGGTTTACCAGGGGCAGCGTGGCGATACCGGAAGCTTCAATAAATTCAATTCTTTCCAAAGGTGAGCCGCCGGCAAAATTTCCTTTTACCTCCACTTTTTTCGAACATGACATCGCGAAGAAAGCCGCGAAGAGCATTAAAAAATATTTGTTCATTCTAAAATATTAAATTTTTATTCCCACAAAAATAAACTTTAATAGCGACCGATAAAAGTTTCGCTGATTTTTTGTCAAAGTTTAACAGCAGTGAGCGTTTTCTTTAATGATATTTTAAATATTTAATTAAAACAATCAGGCTTTACCTGAAACATTTAAATAAAAAAATCCGCCTCCAGATTTTGGAGACGGATTTTAAATTATAATGTAATGTTATCCGCGGTCTAAATGAGCCGACATATACTCGCGGTTCATGCGGGCGATATTTTCAAGTGAAATTCCCTTTGGACATTCAACTTCGCAGGCACCGATGTTCGAGCAGTTTCCGAAACCTTCCTCGTCCATAGCTTTTACCATGTTCAGAACCCTTCTCTTCGCTTCCACACGGCCTTGCGGCAACAGCGCGTACTGAGAAACCTTAGCTCCTACGAAAAGCATTGCAGAACCGTTCTTACATGTTGCCACACAAGCTCCGCAAGAGATACATGCAGCTGCATCCATGGCTTTGTCAGCATCTTCCTTCGGCACCGGAATCGCGTTAGCGTCAAGTGTGTTACCGGAAGTGTTCACGGAAATAAAGCCGCCGGCAGCCATGATACGGTCAAACGCGCTTCTGTCTACCACCAAATCTTTGATTACAGGAAAAGCTGCGCTTCTCCACGGCTCGATGTGGATGGTTTCGCCATCTTTGAACATACGCATATGCAACTGGCACGTCGTGATACCGGTATCGGGTCCGTGCGCACGGCCATTGATGTAAAGCGAGCACATTCCACAGATTCCCTCACGGCAATCGTGGTCAAATGCAATAGGTTCTATCCCTTCGTTGATCAGGTTTTCATTGAGCATATCAAGCATCTCAAGAAAAGAAGAATCGGTAGACACGTCCGAGATCTTATAAGTCTCAAACTGTCCTTTTGATTTATTGTTTTTCTGTCTCCAAATTTTCAGAGTCAGGTTTAATCCTTTTTTTGCACTCATTTTATATTAAATTTTTGGAGATTATTTATAACTTCTTGTTTTCACTTCGATGTTCTCATAGATGAGTTCCTCTTTGTGCAATACCTCCTGATTGATGTCGGCACCCTGATATTCCCAGGCTGCAACATACTTAAAGTTCTCATCGTCTCTTTCGGCTTCACCTTCAGGCGTTGCGTGATCCCAACGGAAATGTCCGCCGCAAGATTCTTCACGTTTCAGCGCATCAATTGCCATCAGCTGACCCAGTTCAAGAAAATCTGCAACACGCAGCGCTTTTTCAAGCTCCATGTTCATTTCATCATTGGTTCCAGGTACCTTCACATCACGCCAGAACTCTGCGCGTACTTCTTCAATCTCTTTGATGGCTTCCTGCAAACCTTCCGGTGTACGGCCCATCCCCACCTTGTTCCACATGATGTGACCTAGTTTTTTGTGGAAATAATCTACAGAATGTTTTCCGTTGTTGTTGATGAAGAAATCGATCTGTTTTCTCACCTCATTTTCTGCCTGCTCAAATTCCGGGCTTGAAGTTGGAATCGCCCCTGTTCGGATGTCTGCAGAAAGATAATCTGCAATGGTATACGGCAACACGAAATAACCGTCTGCCAGACCCTGCATCAGCGCGGAAGCTCCTAGTCTGTTCGCACCGTGATCAGAGAAATTGGCTTCACCCAAGACGAAACATCCCGGAATGGTAGACTGCAAATTATAATCAACCCAAACGCCACCCATCGTGTAATGTACTGCCGGATAAATCTTCATCGGTGTAACGTACGGGTTATCGGCTGTGATCTTCTCGTACATTACGAAAAGGTTACCGTACTTTTCTTCAACCCAGGCCTTACCCAGATCGTAAATCATCTGTTCGGACGGATTGTGGATATTCAGTTCCAGCGCTGCTTCCTTACCTTTCTTCATGATTTCGGTAGAGAAATCCAGATAAACACCTTCTTTTGTGTCATTGTTTTCGATACCAAAACCAGCGTCACATCTTTCTTTGGCGGCTCTGGAAGCTACATCACGCGGAACTAAGTTCCCGAAAGCCGGATATCTTCTTTCCAAATAGTAATCTCTGTCTTCTTCTTTAATGTTTTCCGGACGAAGTTTGCCTTCTCTAATCGCCACTGCATCTTCTATTTTCTTAGGAACCCAGATTCTTCCTGAGTTTCTTAAAGATTCAGACATAAGCGTCAGTTTAGACTGCTGAGTTCCGTGAACCGGTATACAAGTTGGGTGAATCTGTACGTAGCACGGGTTTGCGAAATAGGCTCCTTTTTTATGGATTTTCCATGCTGCAGAAACGTTCGATCCCATCGCATTCGTTGAAAGGAAATAAACATTTCCATAACCGCCGGAAGCGATCACCACGGCGTGGGCCGAATGTCTTTCGATTTCACCGGTTACAAGGTTTCTTGCGATAATGCCACGTGCTTTCCCGTCTACAATTACCAGTTCAAGCATTTCGTGACGGTTGTACATCTTGATACGGCCTTTACCAATCTGGCGGCTCATTGCGGAGTAAGCGCCTAAAAGCAACTGCTGACCTGTCTGTCCTTTGGCGTAGAAAGTTCTTTTAACCTGTACACCACCGAATGAACGGTTATCAAGCTGGCCGCCGTAATCTCTACCAAAAGGCACGCCCTGCGCAACACATTGGTCAATGATATTGGCAGAAACCTCAGCAAGACGGTAAACATTCGCCTCTCTCGCACGGTAGTCACCACCTTTTATGGTATCGTAGAATAAACGGTACGTTGAGTCACCGTCACCCTGATAATTTTTTGCTGCATTGATACCTCCCTGTGCCGCGATAGAGTGCGCACGTCTTGGAGAATCCTGGTAGCAGAACGCTTTTACGTTGTAGCCCTGTTCTGCAAGTGTAGCCGCAGCTGAACCACCTGCCAAACCTGTCCCTACAACAATGATATCAATCTTGTCGCGGTTATTCGGCGCAACAAGATTCATATGATTTTTATGATTTGTCCACTTTTCGGCTAGAGGTCCGTGTGGAATTTTTGCATCTAATTTGCTCATTTGAAGATTTTTAAATTTTAAATACTAAATTTTAAATTAACCTTTAAAACTTAAATTATTGAGTTAGAAAATGAAATAATGCGATGAAGATAAAACCTGCAGGAATAAGGATTGAATACCATTTCCCGAGGGATTTTATAGTCGGTGTGTACTTCGGGTGACGTGCGCCGATAGACTGGAATGACGACTGGAAACCGTGCGCCAGGTGAAGACCAAGAAGTACAAAAGACACCACATAGAAAACCACTCTTACCGGGTTTGCAAATCGCTCGTGAAGTTCGCCCCAATATCTAAGGTTATCAACTTCATTGCGCTCGATGTACTTGAAATTGATCTCATGCCACCAAAAATCGTACATGTGAAGACCAAGGAATGCCAATACTACCAAACCGGAAATGATCATGTTGCGCGACGTCCATGTGGAGTTTGCAGCACCGTTATTTACGGCATATTTTGTAGGTCTTGCGTTACGGTTCCTGATTTCAAGGATGAAACCCATCACAAAGTGAAAGATCACCGCGAAACCCAAAACCGGCTGCATAATAAACTGAATCAGTGGATTGTAACCCATGAAATCTGACGCTGTATTGAACGCATCAGGACCGAAAACTGAAAGAAAATTCACCGTGAGGTGCATAATGAGGAAGATCAGCAAAAACATCGCAGACAATGCCATTGCATACTTTCTACCAATCGTAGAACTCGTTAATCCTGCCATAATAATTGTTTAAATTTGAATTTTCCCAAAGTTAGAAAATTGAGCAGGTATAAGCAGATGAGAAATATCAGAATAGTTTAGTTTGTAATCTTTCTAAATAAGATTTTAAATACTCAAACGTCCTGAAAACAGCTTAGCGCTTCCGCTCAAAATGGTAAGTCCTGTCGCCAATTGTCACCTTTTTCACTTCCGCCGGTAAAATCTTGATGATATAATTCTGCGTTCTGCGGGAGGTGAGATACGGTTCCATCACATATTTCTGCACCTTCTCTCTATCGGCGTTGTTACTCATGATAAAAAGCACGTGTTTTCCAGTCTTTACAGAAATAATGTTTTCCTTTAAATATCTGTGCTCCAAAATTTCATTGATCTGGGAAGATTTATAATTGAGCAAACCGCGCAGCGAAACGAATATCAATAAAAAATAAATCAGCCTTAAACTGTTTTTGATACTGAATTTCACAATGACAAATTTCAACAGATAGACACAGACCAGCGCGACAACCACTTCCGGAAATGACATCGGTATCATCGTATTAAAGGCAAAATCTACTTCAGCGAAATGATGGATTATCTTTAAAGTTACATTTACAAATGCATCAAATACCGCAGCCAGCCAATTAGAATTAACGCCAAAAGCAGCGAGGAACGTCATTAAGAGAGAAAAAACAATCAATATTTGAGAAAACGGAATGATCAGCAGATTAGCAGGCAGCGAAACGAATGAATATTGATGGAAATAATAGATGACAAGCGGTAACGTAGCGACCTGTGCGGCAAAACTTATTGAAACAATATTGACTAAAAAGTTCTGGAAATCATTTTTAGGATTCGGAAGGTATCTCAAAACCGGTTTGTTAAACCAAAATATCCCGAATACGGCCAGAAAACTGAGCTGGAAACCTACATCATAAAGCTGATGCGAGTCATAAATCAATATAATAAAAGCTGCCAACGCCATCGCATGCAGAAAATCGGGTTTCCGCTGAAGCAGGACGTAACAGTAATACGCTGAAATCATGATGCAGCTGCGAACTACTGAACTTCCGTAACCGATAAATATGGCAAAACTCCAGATCAGCACGAGGGAAATAATAATCTTCACATTACGGAAGCGTGGCGGAAAAATTGGATTCAAAACCAGTAAAATTAACCAGAATATTACCGCCATGTGCGAACCCGAAATCGCGAGGATATGCGTAAGTCCGGATTTGCTGAAATCCTGCACCGTGCCCGCGTCCATCTCTGTCCTGTCTGCCAGAATAATCCCTTTCGTGAATTCTCTTGCCCGTTTGCTGTATGCCTGAGCATCAATATTGCGCAAAATTTCCAGCCTTTTTTGCCTGATTTTTTCTGCGAAAGCGAGGTCATCCCGCTCCGCGGCGGCGATCTGATTACTTGCAAATGCGCGAAAAAAAATCTGCTGCCGCGACATGTATTTGGCATAATCAAACTGGAAATCGCTGTAAGGCTTTTCGAGTCGCGAAATATAAAGTTCCGTCTTGTAGTAATGTCGAAAATCGAGTTCAGGCTGTTCTTTTGGAACTGAGAGGACACTTTTAATCTTAACCGAATCCTGCCAAATCTCTATCTCGTAGCGCCTGTTTTTCTCATTCGAGTTTAGCTTCCGTGAAAGCTTAAAAACCGCTTCTGCAGTCCCCAAAACATGCGGAAAATCGGTCTTGTCAGAGTTTGTGGCGTGCGCGAAAATGCCGAGTGTAAAAAAGAGGAAAATGAGCGATGCATGTCTGAGCGTGCGCAGATAGAAGTGATTCAGGAAAAAGCTGGAAAGACTTATGAAACCAATGACCAGAAGTGCATAAACAGTGGCCGCACGAAATTCCGCGAAATCCTGCAGCGCGATCCCGAGACTGAAACTGATACAGAGAATGAGGAGCGGCTGCTTGTGCAAGGGTGTTTTTCAGATAAATTTACTTTAAAATCACCCGCTGCAAACCGTAAAATCACCCATTCACAATAATATCCGCAGCTCTTTCACTCGCACCGCTGCCGCCCAGTTTGTGTCGAAGTTCTGAATATTGTGTCAGCATTCTTTCACGGTTTTCACCGTGCAAAATATTCTCAAGCTCGTGCTTTAATCTGTCCGTCTTCAGTTCTTTCTGAATAAGTTCCGTCACAATCTCGCGATCCATTATCAGGTTAACGAGCGAGATGTATTTAATGTTTTTCACCACGCGCTTCGCGATCTCATAGGAAACCTGGCTGCTGCGGTAACACACGACCTGCGGCACATTAAGCAGCGCCGTTTCCAGCGTCGCCGTACCCGATGTGACGAGTGCCGCAGAGGAACACCTCAACAGATCGTAAGTCTTGTTTGAAACGAAATGCACGTTTTCGTCAACATATCTTTGGTAAAAAGACCGTGGCAAACTAGGCGCGCCCGCAATTACAAACTGATACTCTTTAAAATAAGGCCTCACCGAAAGCATCAGTTCCAGCATCTTCGTCACTTCCTGCTCACGCGAACCCGGCAGTAAGGCGATGATTTCTTTGGAATTTAAACCGTTTTCCATTTTGAACTCATCTGAATCAACCGGAGGAAGATTTGAAATCGCATCTAGCAGCGGGTGGCCCACAAAATGAGCATCCACGCTGTGACCTTTGTAGAAATCTTTCTCAAATGGTAAAATCACGAGCATCTCATCTACGAAAGCGCGGATCTTTTTTACGCGGCCCTCTTTCCAGGCCCAAAGTTGCGGCGAAATATAATACACGACCTTGATTCCGAGACTTTTTGCAAATTCTGCAATCCTTAGATTAAAGCCCGGATAATCTACCAAAATCAACACATCGGGTTTATATGCTTTAAGGTCATCTTTGCAAAACCGGATGTTTTTCAGAATTGTCCGGATGTTTTTCGCCACTTCCAAAAATCCCATGAAAGCGAGATCTTTGTAATGTTTTACGGGTTGAAAACCTGCCACATCCGCCATCAGATCACCGCCCCAAAAGCGGAATTCCGCAGCCAAATCTTTTTGTTTCAAAGATTTCATGAGGTTGGAGGCGTGTAAGTCTCCCGAGGCTTCGCCGGCAATGATGTAGTATTTCAAGTCGCTAAATATTAATTTTTGTACAATCTGTTAAAATAGTTCAGAACGTTTTCCTGACTTACTTTATTCTTAAAATCTTCGGAAAAAAGATCTGTAATCTTCTCATTGATTTTGCTGTAAGCAGTAGAATTTCCGTACTCGTCAAAGAAAAAAGGATATCTCGACTGATCCGGATGTGATTTATCATCAAAGAAATCAGCGCCAAAACAAAGGTGGTTTTCTGCGCCTAATTTCACAGCGTGCTCAATATGTCGGTAAAGATAATCTGGATCTTCAGGATTGATGAAGCTTTTCACCAAATTCAACCCGATCAGTCCGCCACGTCTGACAATTTCCTGCACCAATTCATCGGGCAGATTTCGGTTGTGGTTAAAGACGGCGCGCATATTCGAATGACTTGCGATAACTGGAATATTTAAGTTTTTACCGTCAATGAGATTCAGTATATCGAAGGCTAGTTTGTCGCTGGTATGTGAAAGGTCAACGGCAATTTTTCGGTTATTTAAATATTCAATCAGAAGTTTGCCATCCCCTTTTAAACCTGCTTCCGTGAAATTTCCGCCGCCAAAACGGTTTTCTAAATGATGGGTGAGTCCCACATACATCAGATGTGCGTTGTCATTCAGCAAATCAAAATTCTCGAAAGCCTTATCAATAGGCATATCTTCTTCACAAAGCCCGGAAGCATTTTCAATTGCGGAAATAATTCCAACTTTACCTTGTTGAAGTAGAATATCCGATGGGTCGATTTCGAAAAACTCAGGAAGATTTACTAAATCTTTATATATCTGAAGCTGTCGTTTTGCATAATCAACACTTCCCTTTTCCGTACCGGAATAAAAGGCCATCACCTGCATCGCGACGTTGCCTTCAAGAAGTTTCGGCAGCGAACACCGTATGTCACCATCTATGGCCGCACGATCCTGAATAAGATAGGCGGTAAGATCACAGTGAAGGTCGATGTTTTTATCCAAAAGCAGGGATTTTTAGTTCGCTGGAATTAGCGTATTTTTGTTGTCAAAGATAAATAAAATGTCCGACGGATTTGAAATAAAAAATAAAGTAGCCGACAGCGGTTTGGTGAATTTTGACCTCGAAAAACTGCTGCCAAAAGGAAAAAGAATCGGCATCGATTTAAAGGATTTTTTGTGGGAAGGAATCATTTTAAAAGAGAAAGATTTCCGCGAAAAAGTAGCCGCCATTTCTGCGGAAGAATTCAGCAATAGTTACGTTTACATCTTTAATTCTGCGGAAGCAATTGTTCCCCTGTGGGCTTACTTCCTGCTAACCGCAAAAATTACGGAAAGCGCCCGAAAAATTGTGTACGGCAGCCGTGAAGATCTTGAAATGGTCTTAATGCACGACGCGATTCAGCAGTACGATTTTTCTGAAATGTCTGGTAAAAGAATTTTGGTAAAAGGCTGTTCCGATGAGAACATCCCAGAAAACGCCTACATCGAGTTGGTTGAAAGACTGAAACCAATTGCGAAATCGCTGATGTTCGGCGAAGCCTGTTCGAATGTGCCGATTTTCAAAAATTAAGCACTTATGGAGAAATACCGGAATCCGGCGCTGATTTTCCTTATTTTTCTGCTGATCTACGTCCTCGGTTCTTTCAGCAAGGTGCCGTTTGGCGACTGTATGCCGCTTGTTTTGGATACGGAACTCGGTGTTTTTATAAAAAGAGCCACGCCCACCTCGCACTTTCTGTACAGCAATGCAGCCATCTTTATTAAAAACATCACCAACCTCGATGCAATTTTGGTAAGCCGTTATCTCGTGATTGTTGCGGGTGCTTTTGTGGTGATGATGGTGTACAAAACCGTACATCTGCTTACAAAAAAAGATTGGGTTTCCGTAGTCGCGGCTTTCGTGTTCGGTTTCAGTTTCACTTTTTGGCGCAATGCAGAAATTGTGGAAGTGTACACTTTTAATATGGTGTGGATTTCGCTGCTGTTGCATTACCTCATCAAAGTATTCCTGGTCGAAAAAAACCGTGAAACTAATATGGTGCTCGCTGCATTTTTCCTTTCGGTGAGCGTATGGGCACATATTCAGAATATATTTTTTATTCCGTCAGTGCTGCTGATGCTTTTGTATTTTAAAAACCACAGTCGCGCTGCATTGATTTCACTTCTACTGCCTATCCTCAGTTTTGCGCTGATGATTTGGTTGAATTCCAGCCAAAATCTTCCCGCTGAAAGCATCTTTAAATCCGGTGACAAAACATGGGTTTCCGACACATTTAAAAAAGATTTCGTCACCTATCTTAAAGATTTTGTCAAAGCGTTCGGATATCTCCTGTATAATTTCAATTTCTTCACAGTTGCCGGAATATTTGGTATCATCATGCTTTTCCGAACTAACCTTAAACTCTTTTGGGTGATTTCGGCAGCAGCGGTTTTGATATACGGCTTTGCAACTTTTTACGCGGTGACCGACAACTACGTCTTTTTCCTGCCTTTCAACTATATTTTCGCTTTGTCAATCGGGCTTGGACTTTCAAGTTTTCGAAATCAAAACCGCATCGCTCAGTTTGCGCCGGTTTGTGTTTTAATACCTTTGTTTTATCTTTTTACGTATAAAATCGTCTCGGAAATACCCGCAGCTAAGAATTTTGAAGATGCCAAATCATACAAGGGCGGCTTGCGATATTATCTGCTTCCCTGGATGACCGATAACGTTGGCATCTTAGAATTTACAGTTGAAGAACGGACAGCACCGGAAGCAGTGACGTGGATGGTGAAAAGTTCCGAAGAGTACATCAAAATACTGAAAAGTAAGGGTCTGACGGAGGGCGAGATCAAAGCGCGTTAACAAAGCACCGATTTGCGGTCTATAATTGTCGGAATGGTTTTTGGTGCAGATTGAAGTCTAATTTAAAACCAAATCATGAGCTTAATCGATTTAATCACAGGCAGCGCCGGAAACCAGGTGGCTTCGCAAGCCGAAAACAAATTCGGCATCGACAAAAACCAGGTGATTGCACTACTCGCTGTAGCTGCACCACTGGTAATTTCTTATTTAAGAAAAAAATCCCAGGATGACCCCAACGAGGCTGAAGCTTTAAACAACGCGCTGGATAAAGACCATGACGGAAGCATCCTGAATGATCCTGCGCAGGCTGAAGCGCGTCAGCAGGAAGGCGGATCAATTCTCGATCACGTTTTTGGCGGCCAGAAAAACCAGGTAGAGAACCAGCTGTCACAAAAAACCGGCATTTCGATGGACAAGATCGGTCCGGTACTCGCGATGCTTGCACCAGTTATCATGGGATATATCGGCAAACAAAAACAATCAGGCGGAGTCTCTTCCGGCGGTGGTCTTGGTGATTTACTGGGTGGAATCCTCGGTGGCGCGCAAAGCCAGGCGCAAGCCGAACCTTCAAATCCACTGAACGATATTTTAGGAAGTGTACTTGGTGGCGGAGGCAATCAGTCTTCGGGAAACCCGCTTAATGATATCCTTGGCGGTGTTTTGGGTGGCGGCAATTCCGGGAAATCCAGCCAGGGCGGACTTGGCGGAATTCTCGGCAATATACTGGGCGGCCGGTAAATTTTTAAAGAAATAAAAAAAACCGAAGAGTTATTCTTCGGTTTTTTTCGGTTTAGGCTTGTCTGCTGTTTTAGGTTTCGCAGCCTTGGGTTTTACGTCCGTTGGCGGATCTGCATTTTCAGATTTATCATCCGGATAACCTACCTCCTGCCGTACGGCAACTTTAGATTTTTCGTTTTCGTTTTCATCCATTACCGTTACCGGAATCTTCTTTACGGAATTGGCTTTTCGCGGTCGTCGTTTACCATAGCTTCCGGCGGTCACTTTGCCGCGTCTGGATTTCTGATCTCCTTTTCCCATAAATTTTATCTGTTTTTGGTTAATGATTTAACTCAAAGTTAGCGAAATATGCCAAAATCAGACTATTAAAATATCATAAAGTTCTCACCGGCCGCCTTTTCTTCTTTCGGAAATCCCACGGTGCCACGGGCGATTTATCCTTCCACAAACCTATTTTTTTCTTTCGCGCTACCGTTTCGAGTGCGGCATAGTTCGAACTTTTGGAATATCTCTTAAAATGCCAGGCGAGGCCGTTGCGCACAAGTTCTTTCCCCAAATTCTGATTTTTATAAAAAATCTCGGCAATGAGGCGGCCATTCCTGTCGCGTTTGCCTTCGCCAACCACTTTTACGGTTTTTCCGAAACAGAAATCAGCCGCAAACTGTTTGGCTTTCTGACCGTATGGTTGCTTTTTCTCGGGCGTATCAATGTGTGCAAGACGTACAATCAACGGTTTGTTTTCGAAAAGTATCTCCATGGTATCGCCGTCTTTTACACCAATAACTTTTGCCGTGATTTGCTGGCTGAAAATGTTAGGAGAAAAAAGGATTAAGAAGGCGAGAGACAATATTTTATTCATAATTAAATTTAAAAATTTTGCCCAAAACTACTCAAATAATCCCGTTGACAGTCTCCAGATGCAAGTGAACTTTAGGCCAAATGACTTATCTTTGCAATCGAAAAATTCATCATTAAAAAACGCTTAAAACATGTTCCGAACGCATACCAACGGAGAGCTCACGCTTAAAAACATCAATGAAAATGTAACCCTTTCCGGTTGGGTTCAGACCATTCGGGACAAAGGTTTTATGATGTGGATTGATCTCCGGGACCGTTACGGAATTACGCAGCTGGTCTTCGATCAGGACCGTTCTTCTGCCGAATTGATTGAAGAGGCTAAAAAATTGGGTCGCGAATTCGTGATTCAGATAGAAGGAAAAGTGATTGAAAGAGCGAGCAAAAACCCGAACATCCTGACCGGAGAAATCGAGATCTTAGTTGAAAAACTTATTGTTTTAAATGAATCTCAGCTTCCGCCATTTACCATTGAAGATGAAACCGACGGTGGCGAAGAGCTTCGAATGAAATACCGTTACCTCGACATCCGCAGAAATCCGGTAAAAGACAAGTTGATTTTCCGTCATAAAATGGCGCAGAAAGTAAGAAATTACCTCTCTGACCAGAGTTTCATTGAGGTTGAAACACCGGTTCTCATCAAATCTACGCCCGAAGGAGCGAGAGATTTCGTGGTGCCGAGCCGAATGAATCCGGGGCAGTTTTATGCATTGCCGCAGTCTCCGCAAACTTTCAAGCAATTGCTGATGATTGGCGGAATGGACCGTTATTTCCAGATCGTGAAATGCTTCCGTGATGAGGATTTAAGAGCTGACAGACAGCCGGAATTTACCCAAATCGATTGCGAGATGGCTTTCGTAGAGCAGGAAGATGTTCTGGAAATCTTCGAAGGAATGACCGCAACTTTACTGAAAGACATCACAGGAAAAGACTTTGGAAAATTCCCGAGAATGACTTTCGCAGATGCCATGAGAAAATACGGAAATGACAAACCGGACATCCGTTTCGGAATGGAGTTCGTGGAAGTAAAAGATTTAGTGAAAGGAAAAGACTTCAAGATTTTCGATGATGCAGAACTGGTTGTCGGAATCAATGTAGAAGGCGCGGCAGATTACACCAGAAAGCAAATCGATGAACTTATCGATTGGGTAAAACGTCCACAGATTGGCGCTTCCGGAATGATTTGGGTAAAATATCAAAATGACGGTGTCATAACTTCTTCGGTAAATAAATTCTACAACGAAGATGATTTAAAGAAAATCGCAGGAAAATTCGGGGCAAAAGAGGGAGATTTAATCCTGCTGATGTCCGGAAACGAAAATAAAGTAAGAACCCAGCTTTCTGCCTTGAGAATGGAGCTTGGAAATCGTTTGGGATTAAGAAAAGGCGATGAATTTGCGCCGCTTTGGGTCATCGATTTCCCACTGTTGGAATGGGACGAAGAAACGGGAAGATTTCACGCAATGCACCATCCTTTCACGTCTCCAAAACCGGAAGATATACATTTACTGGAAACCGACCCCGGAAAAGCCAGAGCGAACGCTTACGACCTTATCCTGAACGGAAATGAAATCGGCGGTGGTTCCGTAAGAATTTTCGATAAAGATTTGCAGGCCAAAATGTTCAATTTATTAGGATTTACAAAAGAAGACGCAGAAGCACAATTCGGATTCCTGATGAACGCTTTCCAGTATGGTGCGCCGCCACACGCTGGCTTGGCATTAGGTTTCGACCGTTTGGTTGCGATTCTTGACGGTAATGAAGTGATCCGCGATTATATCGCATTCCCGAAAAACAATTCCGGAAGAGATGTGATGATTGATGCGCCTGCGGCGATTGCTGAGGAACAGTTGGATGAGCTTGAATTGAAATTGAAACTGAAAGATTAATTCTACATTACAATCATAAATAGAGGAAGTTTAGCTTCCTCTTTTTTTATAAATATTTTAAGGCAGTTTCGCCACCAGAAATTCGGGTGAAAATTTCAGAATCCAGTAAATGATTTTCCATTTCCAGTTCGGAACTATAGTGAAAGAATTCCCCGCATTGACGATATGTTGAGCAACATAATCGGGCTGCATCATCAGAGATTTATTCAGCGATAAACCTTCATTGATTTTGGTATCGATATAACCGCTCACGATTACATTGACGACAATATTTCTAGAACTTAAATCCTGACGCAAGCCCGAAAGATAAGTTGTAAAAGCCGCTTTTGTGCTTCCATATATATAATTGCTTTTTCTTCCGCGAACTCCGGAAAGCGAGGACAAACCGATGATTCTTTCAAGATTTCTATTTGTAAGATCATTGGCAATAATATTTAAAATTGAAACTGCGCCGGCATAATTCACTTCCATCATCTGGAACGCATCGTCAAAATTATTAACTGCTTCACTATTCTGTCTTAAAAATCCGGCTGCGTAAACAACGATATGCGGTTTTACAGAAAGATCATTATAAAATTTCTGATGAGACGAAAAATCGGAAGCATCAAAGAAAATCACCTGAACCCTATTTTCCAGATGATTTTTTTTGATAAAATATTGAAGTGAAATTAAATCACGCGAAGCTGCCAAAACCGTAAAGCCTTTCTCGGTGTACTGCAAAATACACTGTTTGGCGACATCGGAATTGGCGCCCAGAACGAGAACAGTTTTAGAAATTTCCGGCATTTATCCAATTATTTTGCGCGAAGTCTTTCTTTAATACTTTCTATATTTTTCTTGGCTGAATCTTTCAGAATCAGACTTGCGCTCATGTGAATACGCTCCGGCATAAGGTCATCAAAATGCTCCGTTCCTTCCCAGGAAACTTTTTTAATCAAAGCCAAAGCCTCGGCACTTCTTGCTGAAAGTTTACTGAGGAACATCTCAATCTGCTCGTCCATCGCGAGGATATTAGCCGAAACAGAATGATAGACATCGTGCTTTTCACACCATTTCGCAGTTCGGAAATCGGCATCGACAGACATTGCCGTGTACGCTGACTTACCGATTTTGCGCTCCACATACGGCCCGATAACGAAAGGTCCGATACCTAAATTCAATTCCGTTAAAGCCATCGCTGCATCGTTGGTGGCAAAACAGTAATCTGCTGCACACGCGATTCCTACGCCGCCGCCGGTGGTTTTTCCCTGAACGCGCACGATGACTAATTTTCCGCACTTTCTCATCGCATTAAGGACTTTTGCAAAACCGCCAAAGAAATTTTTAGAAGTTTCCAGTTCTTCAATGGAGAGCAGTTCATCGAAACTTGCACCTGCACAGAACGCTTTTTCCCCGGTTGATTTTAAAAGAATGGCTTTTACCTCAGGTTTTGCGCCTTCAGAAAGAATCGTTTGGGCCAGTTTTTCCAGGATTTCACCGGGTAAAGCGTTGCTCTTTTCGGTACCGAAAGTGATTTCGGAAATTTGATTTTTGATTGCTGTATTTACGAATCCGTTGTTCATTATTTTTTATTTAAGGCAATTAAATATTTGTCTATGTAGAGTTCTTTTTCCTTGCTTTTATACTGCTGAATATATCGTGGATGTTCCAAAACCGTCATTTTACCGAACAGCTTTTCGCGGTCGTTGATTTTCTTTAAAAAAGCGGCATTCTTCACGCCGAGCACAAAAACTTCTGAAGTGTCCAATCCCAAGTCAATATGTTTCTTTAAAGACTCTACCATAAAATCCTCCACACATCCAAAAAGTTTTTTGTCATCATAATAATTGGCATTCAGATAAATGCCGTTTTTGGTATGTCTGGTGATGGCCAACGGGAAAGGTGAATTGATATAAAATTCACTGTAAAACTGTTCCGCGCCGCCAAAAGCTTCGATCATATCATAGATGAAAACAGAAGAAACTTCATGCGTTCGCGCTGATTCCATCTTTATTCCGCAGGCGTTTTCCAGTCTTTTGGTATCGGTAAAAGGAACACCAGTCACTCCCGCTCCATGGCGGCTGGGATTGATTCCGATGATGAATTTTCTGCCTCGATGATCATGGTAGAATTTTTCATAGAATTGCTGCATCACCACCAAAGTCTCGGGATTGTCGAGAAACGGGTTCATCACCTGAAAATCTTTTGGAAGAGTTCCTGTATACTTTAAATTCCTGTTAAATTCTACAACTTTTTCTCCGAAAGTCATTTTAATATGATGTTATCTCGGTAAATTAAATCAGATTAAACTGCTCGAAATGGTGCGTAAAATGCTTTCTGTGGAACAGTTCCATCATTTCTTTGTTCAGCATTCCGAAACGCGGATGAAAATGTTCTGCTTGCGGATTTTCACGGTAATAAATCAGGAATTCTTTTAAAGTTTCCAAAAGTTTTTCTTTGGCTTCCGTTAAATTTTTATATCGAAGTTGCGGCTCTTCACCATCTTTTAAAAGCGGATATTTTGCGCCTGGTCTGATTTTTTGATCGGTGTAAATCCAGTCCTGAAGCAGTTCCAATTTTTCAGCCGGAATTTCAGGAAAGTCAGAAGGCTCCAAAGCACCAAAACCGTTACGCAATACCTCTTCCAAATGTTCCACCATCAATTGAGGTGACATCATTCCGAATTTTCTTTCAGAATTTTCCGTCAAGCCGTTCAGCATTTTTTGGATAGATTTTGCGTGCAGCTGAATGAAAGGTGATTGTTTAGCAACAAGTGTTAAAATGGTAGCAACGCATACAATTTCATCCCGCTGATTCACCACTTCCACCAGCCACTTCACAACACCGGACGGAATATTTCTGCCTTTTACGCCTTTATTAATCTTTTCTTTCGCCGTCAAATAAACCGTAATTGTGTCACCGGCGTAAACAGGCTTGAAGAAACTTGCATTCTCCAATCCATAGTTCGCGATAACAGGACCTTTTTTGCCCGAAACAAATAAACCGGCAGCTGCTGAAAGAATGAAATAGCCATGCGCCACGGTTTTGTCGAAGATAGTTCCGTTCAAACTTGTAGCATCGGTATGCGCGTAGAAATGATCCCAGGAAACATTCGAGAAGTTGACGATGTCAGCTTCTGTAACAGTTCTACCGGCAGTTTCAAGAGAATCGCCGATTTCAACTTCTTCAAAATATTTATTGAATGGATGCTTATCCGAATATTTTTTATCGGCTCCTTGCTGGTAGATTTTTGTGATCGCCGTCAGAATATCCGGCGAACCCTGAATTGCAGTTTTCTGAAGGAAGAAATGGAGCCCGTTCAAACCGCCCATTTCTTCGCCACCTCCGGCTCTTCCGGGACCACCGTGCATCAAAGTGGGTAACGGCGACCCGTGGCCGGTAGATTCTTTCGCGTTATCTCGGTTCAAGACGAAAATCCGTCCGTGAGAGGAAGCCATCTTCCAGGAAGTTTCAGCCACAAATTTTTCATCGTGCGAAACGATAGAGCCGACAAGACTTCCTTTGCCGCGTTTTGCCAAGGCTGCAGCTTCGTAAGCGTCATTGTAAGGCATGATCGTCGAAACGGGACCGAAAGCTTCGACTTCGTGAGAGCAATTTTTCTCAAAAGGTTTATCGTTGTAGAAAACTTTTGGCGACATGAAGGCGCCGCTCTCATAATCAGCATCCACGAGTTCGTGTTTACCATCGTAAACAAGTTCTGTCTCTGCTTTCAGAAGCTTGATTTTCTCCTGCAGAACTTCCATTTCTTTTTTACCAACGATGGAGCCCATACGGGTTTCGCGGTTTAATGGATTCCCGATTTTTGTTTGGTCTAAAGCTTTGCTTAAAGCATTCTGAACATCACCAACAAGATTTTCCGGAACGATAATTCTGCGGATGGCGGTACATTTCTGGCCGGCTTTTGTGGTCATCTCATTACGAACTTCCCTGATGAACAGATCGAATTCCGGTGTGCCCGGTTTGGCATCCAATCCCAAAATGGAAGCGTTAAGTGAGTCAGCTTCCATGTTGAAACGCACAGAATTCCTGGAAACGGAAGGTAAAGATTTCAATTTTCTGCCGGTAGCTGCAGAACCGGTGAACAAAACGGAATCTCCATCCTGAACATAATCCAGAATATTTCCTGGTTCACCGCACACGAGCTGAAGGGCACCTTCGGGGAGAATCCCGCTTTCGATCATATCCGCAAATACGGCGCTCGTAAGATACGAACCCGCTGATGCAGGTTTCACCACACTTGGTACGCCGGCAAGCAGTGAAGTTGATAATTTCTCCATCATTCCCCACACCGGAAAATTGTAAGCGTTGATCTGTACAGAAACACCTTCGCTGGGCGTAAGAATATGCGTGCCGAGGAAAGTTCCGTTCGCAGAAATCTTTTGCGTGTCGCCATCCACCCAAAACGGCGTGTTGGGAAGCATCCTTTTCGCCAGGCCGGAATAGGTGAAAAAAGTACCGAAACCGCCTTCGATATCAACCCACGAATCAGCGTGTGTGGCGCCTGTTTTATAGGAAAGTTCGTAATATTTCTTCTTTCTTTCGAGAAGATAAAGCGCAACTTTTTTCAGCATTTCGCCACGGTCATAGAAAGTCATGGATGACAGGTTTTTGTAACCTACAGTTCTTCCGTAATCTAATGCGTGCTGAAAATCGAGGCCGGAAGTGTCGGAAACTGCGACAAGCTCGCCATTTACGGCGTTATATAATGGAATTTCTTCACCTGACCCTTCGATCCACTGGCCAGCGATATAATTTTTGAGTTTCATCTTAGTTTGATTGAGTTTTCATTTTCTTTATAAGTGTCTTCACGAGGAGGTAGAGCACCACCAAAATCACCACTACATCCAACGTGAATATGGCCGAAATGATGAGGTCGCTCTGCAGATCCTTCTGTTGGAGCGATTCTTTTAATTCTGCTGAAGCGTGTGCGAGAAGTTTGCGGTTCTCAATGCTTTGATTAAGGATATAAACAGCCAGGAAATTGAGGCCCAGCAGCGTGATGAGGCCCAGCGCGAGCCATTTTCTGTGTAAGGTTCGGAACATTAAATTTTATTTGAACGTGTGCTCAGAAAGCCAACATTTGCCGAAAATTGCCACAACCTTGAAATCGCGGTTTTCCTTTTAAAGCTGAACTTTCTGCGTGTTAAGATACTGAAATTTTCAGTTTTTGTGCAGCTGCATTGATGCAGGGATGAGTGTATAGCCTTACAACTCTCATTAAATTTTATTTTATTGCTAATTTTATAAGATATTTTTGAATTTATTAAAGCAAATTAAGTTCAGTTGTCGAATAATCAACAACAGAAATGGCCCCGCATTATTGCGTTGCCATTTCCTGCACTTGCGGAACCATTTCCTGCACTTGCGGAACCATTTGTTGCAGTTGCGGAACCATTTCCTGCGGTTGCGGAACCATTTCTTTCACTTGCGGAACCATTTCTTTCACTTGCGGAAGCATTTCCTGCGCGTGCGGATGCATGTCGTGCGGTTGTGAATCCACTTTTGTACGTTGCGGTGCCCGCGCCCCGGATGGAGCGGCCTGTTTGAGCTCTCCCGGCGACGCCAGGCGCCGGGAAGCGAGTAGCGACAGCCGGAAATGGCGCCCAAAAAAAAATCCCTTCCGATAAAAACCGAAAGGGATGGTATAAAAATTTGCAAAATTTATCTTGCGCTTAGGTCTACATAATCACGTTTTTGCGCGCCCTGGTAAACCTGTCTTGGACGGCCGATCGGGTCGTTGTGCAAACGCATTTCTTTCCATTGAGAGATCCAGCCCGGAAGTCTACCCAATGCGAACATTACGGTGAACATTTCAGTTGGGATTCCTAAC
This sequence comes from Kaistella pullorum, assembly GCF_014837035.1. Classification (GTDB taxonomy): domain Bacteria; phylum Bacteroidota; class Bacteroidia; order Flavobacteriales; family Weeksellaceae; genus Kaistella; species Kaistella rhinocerotis. Next base: position 334,563 of record NZ_JACSPS010000003.1, read on the forward strand.
GCTCTGTAAATGATTCCGGAGTAGAAATCTACGTTTGGATAGAGTTTACGGCTTACGAAATACTCGTCTTCAAGCGCTACTCTTTCAAGCTGCATCGCGATATCCAACGCTTTGTCCTCAATTCCAAGTGCTGTAAGGATGTCATCTGCCGCTTTCTTGATGATGGTAGCACGTGGATCGAAGTTTTTGTAAACGCGGTGTCCGAAGCCCATCAAACGGAAGTTATCGTCTTTATTCTTAGCTTTCTCAACATATTTAGCAACGTCGCCTCCATCCTGCTCGATCATTTCAAGCATTTCGATCACTGCCTGGTTGGCACCACCGTGAAGTGGGCCCCAAAGTGCCGAAATACCTGCTGAGACTGAAGCGAAAAGTCCTGTGTGAGCTGATCCAACCATTCTTACGGTAGAAGTAGAACAGTTTTGCTCGTGATCTGCGTGAAGGATCAACAATTTATCCAATGCACCGACCACAACCGGATCCAATTCGAAATCCATATTCGGACGACGGAAACACATCTTGTAGAAGTTCTCTACATAGTTCAGGTTATTATCGCCGTGGTTGATAGAAAGACCGAGTTTTTTACGGTAAGTCCAAGCACAAAGGTGAGAGAATTTAGCCAAAAGCATCTCTGCCGCCTCATCCATTTCCTCTTTTGAATTTACATTCACAGCTTTCGGGTTGAATGCTGTAAGTGCTGATGTAAGGGAAGAAAGTACGCCCATAGGATGCGCTGAACGTGGGAATACGTCCAGGATTTTCTTCATTTCGTCTGCGACGTAGTTGTATTTTTTAATTCCACCTTCGAATTTTAAAAACTGATCCTGGGTTGGAAGTTCGCCGTGCAGCAAAAGGTACATTACTTCGCTGAAGTTTGATTTCTCCGCGATCTGCTCAATCGGATAGCCGCGGTAGTAAAGTTCACCGTTGTCGCCATCAAGATAAGTGATGTCGCTGAGGGTTGCGCCTGTATTTTTGTAACCAAGATCGAGTGTGATAAGACCGGTTTGGTCTCTAAGTTTAGAAATATCAATTCCTCTGTCACCGATGGTGCTATCTACAATCGGGTATTCAAAGGAATTTCCGTCGTAGTTGAGTACTACTTTATTATCTGACATTTTAATTTATTTTTTTACGAATTTATAATTATTAAAATAAAAGGACAAGCCCGCGGGAGCTCATCCTGATATTTATTTTCTATTAACGGTTTATTTTAAATGCATCTAATCCCGGGAAGTATGCGCTTTCACCTAAGGCCTCTTCTATACGAAGAAGTTGGTTGTATTTTGCCATACGGTCTGAACGGGAAGCAGAACCAGTCTTAATCTGACCGCAGTTCATTGCTACCGCAAGATCTGCAATGGTAGAATCTTCGGTTTCACCCGAACGGTGAGACATTACCGAGGTGTAACGGTTGTGCTGAGCCATCTGTACCGCGTCCATCGTTTCAGATAATGAACCGATCTGGTTTACTTTCACAAGGATTGAATTCGCAATACCTTCTTTTACACCTCTGGAGAGTCTCTCCACATTGGTTACGAACAAATCATCACCAACAAGCTGAACACGGTCGCCGATCTTATCGGTAAGTTCTTTCCAACCTGCCCAATCGTCTTCGTGCATACCGTCTTCAATGGAAATGATCGGATATTTTGAAGCCAATTCTGCTAAATAAGAAACCTGCTCGCTGCTGCTGAATTTAGCAGAATCAGGAGTTTGGAATTTCGTGTAATCGTAAATTCCGTTTTTGTAAAATTCGGAAGCAGCACAGTCAAGCGCGATCATGATGTCGTCGCCCGGCTTGTAACCTGCTTTTTCGATGGCCTGAAGCAATGTATCCAAAGCATCTTCCGTTCCGGTGAAAGTTGGTGCGAAACCACCTTCATCGCCTACTGCAGTGGAAAGTCCACGATCGTGAAGGATTTTTTTCAGGCTGTGGAAGATTTCAGTACCTTTTCTTAAAGCGTGCGAGAAAGAATCAGCTTTTACCGGCATCACCATGAATTCCTGGAAAGCGATGGGCGCATCTGAATGTGAACCTCCGTTGATTACGTTCATCATCGGAACAGGAAGTGTGTTTGCATTGACACCGCCCACATATTTGTAAAGTGGCATTCTGAGCTCGGTCGCAGCAGCTTTTGCAGCCGCTAAAGAAACACCAAGGATCGCGTTTGCACCAAGATTTCCTTTGTTTTTGGTACCATCCAGATCGATCATAATCTGATCGATATAATTTTGGTCATAAACCGGCATGCCCACAAGCTCGGGAGCGATGATCTCTCTTACATTTTCTACGGCCTTCATCACGCCTTTACCAAGGTAATCTGAGCCACCGTCACGAAGTTCTACCGCTTCATGTTCACCGGTAGAAGCACCGGATGGTACTGCGGCACGGCCCATGGCGCCACTTTCGGTGAATACGTCAACTTCGATTGTAGGATTACCGCGAGAATCTAGAATCTGCCGGGCCTCGATGTAAGAAATGTAACTCATATTGATGTTTTTTAAACTTTAAAAATGTTCTTACAAATTTAGTTAAAATACTCGTATTTTTCGGGATTCGCGGGCGGAAATTATATGCATCAAAGCATAGAATACCACAGTTCTAAATGGGCTTTGGCCGTTATTTTAAACTGCTAGACTGCGCGCGTAAAAAAGCAGGATGAAATGTTGTTAAATTAACCAGATAACCTCTTCACTGCTTTTCGGTCTGTTTCTTTTCCTTAAATTAGTAGATACTTTTAAATGAAATGCAAAAATTAAATTATGAAAAAGACCTTTTTAATTGGTATAGCTATCGCAGCGACAATAGCGACCTCGTGCGGTAAATCTGAAAATGGCAACAAAGGCGTGGTAGAGCAACAAAACACCTCTGCTGATGCCAAAAATGAAGATGAAACCCTTCGGTATGTTGCTGAAGACGGTTCTTCGGCTCTTGTAACATTTAAAAATAATGACGCTGACAAGAGCATCAGCATCCGCAGCAATAATAAAACCATTTCGGCTCCGCTAAAATCTGACAGTCTGTACGGAAATTACGATTTTGAAATTGCGGTGAAGAATGACAGCGTGACGATCACGCAGGGCGATAACGTGATCAGGCTGAAGAAAGCGAGAGGACAGTAGGAGTTGGAGAGTTTGGGAGTAATTGAGTTGAGAGTAATTGAGTTATTGAGATTTTACAGATTTAAAGACCGTAGAGTTTGGAGGTGGAGTGTGGTTGAGTGTTTGAGTTGTTGAGTAGTTGAATTATTCTCGAGACGAAGAATTCAACTTTAAATATAAAATATAAAAAAGCCACTCAAAATAAATTGAGTGGCTTTTTTGGGGAATTATAAAACTGAGGATTAGTCAGTTTTGTGATCTGAAGATTCTGCGGCTTCGCCGGTAGTTTCTTCAGACTTTGTTTCTTCTTTTGCCGGAGCTTCTGCCGTTACGGTTTCTGCTTTGGCTGCTGAAGAACCTCTTCTGCTTCTTCTTGTTGTTTTCTTCTCTTCCGCGTTCGGGTTGTAGATATCATTGAAATCTACAAGCTCGATCATTGCAGTATCTGCAGCGTCACCGGGACGGAAACCAGTTTTGATGATTCTTGTGTAACCACCGTTTCTCTCTGCAATCTTAGGAGCAACTGTTCTGAATAATTCAGTAACCGCTTCTTTGCTTTGCAGGTAAGAAAAAACTGTTCTTCTGTTGTGCGTAGTATCTTCTTTTGCTTTGGTGAGGATAGGCTCAACAAAAACTCTCAACGCTTTAGCCTTAGCAACCGTAGTGTTGATTCTTTTATGCTCAATTAGGGAACACGCCATATTGGAAAGCATTGCGCTTCTGTGCGACGACGTTCTTCCTAAGTGATTGAATTTTTTACCGTGTCTCATTGTTTTTTATTTATCAGCGTCTAATTTATATTTAGCAACGTCGAAACCGAAGTTAAGACCTTTTGCATGCACTAATTCTTCTAATTCTGTTAATGATTTTTTACCGAAATTTCTGAATTTCATCAAATCAGACTTTGTATAAGAAACCAGCTCGCCCAATGTTTCCACTTCCGCAGCTTTCAGGCAGTTTAACGCTCTTACAGAAAGATCCATATCTGTTAATTTAGATTTAAGGAGCTGTCTTGTATGCAAGGTTTCTTCGTCGTACTGGATGGATGCTTTCACCGCTTCTGTTTCTAATGTGATTCTCTCATCAGAGAACAACATGAAATGATAAATCAATATCTTAGAAGCTTCTGTCAAAGCATTCTGAGGGCTGATAGAGCCATCAGTTTCAATATCCAAAACGAGTTTCTCGTAGTCTGTTTTTTGCTCTACACGGTAATTCTCAATGCTGTACTGTACTTTTTTGATCGGTGTAAAGATCGAGTCGATAGCGATGGTGCCGATTGGCGCGCTGCCAGACTTATTCTGCTCCGATGGAACATACCCGCGTCCTTTCTCGATGTTGAAAGTCATTTCAAACTTCACCTCTTTGTTCAGGTTACAGATCACCAGTTCAGGGTTCAGGATATCGAAGCCCTGGATAGATTTTCCTAAGTCACCTGCAGTTACAGTAGTTTGTCCGGATACTTTAGCCGTTACGGTCTCAGCGGTTGCTGATTCAGATTTAGCTTTAAGTCTCAATTGTTTCAGGTTCAGAATAATTTCTGTAACGTCTTCAATGATGCCGGGAATAGTTGAAAATTCGTGCTCTACGCCTTCTATTTTTATAGATGAGATAGCATATCCTTCCAGAGAAGAGAGTAATACCCTTCTCAAAGCATTACCGATCGTTAATCCGAAGCCTGGCTCCAACGGTCTGAATTCAAATTTACCTTTGAAATCATCGGAGTTTAGCAGGATTACCTTATCGGGTTTAATAAATGTTAAAATTGCCATATAATTGGGGGTTGAGCAAAAATTTGAAAAATTATTTAGAGTAAAGTTCGACGATCAGCTGTTCTTTGATGTCTTCCGGGATCTGGATTCTCTCCGGTGCAGACACGAAAGTACCTTCTTTCTTCTCGTCGTTGAACTGTAACCACTCGTAATTTGCTTTGTAAGCCAATGAATCTGCAATAACACCTAGAGATTTAGATTTCTCTCTGATCGCTACTACATCACCTGCCTTAAGCAAATATGAAGGGATGTTCACCAATTCTCCGTTTACAGTGATGTGTCTGTGAGAAACCAACTGACGTGCACCTGCTCTGGTTTTAGCAAAACCAAGTCTGTACACCACGTTGTCTAATCTAGACTCACAAAGCTGTAAAAGAACTTCACCTGTAACGCCTTTTGCTCTTTGCGCTTTTTCATATAGGTTTGCAAATTGTCTTTCCAAAATACCATAGGTGTATTTTGCTTTCTGCTTTTCCATTAGCTGAACAGCGTACTCAGACTTCTTTGATCCTCTTCTTTTATTCACACCGTGTTGTCCCGGTGGTTGGTTTTTTCTTTTCTCGAAGTTTTTGTCATCTCCGTAGATTGCAGCTCCAAATTTTCTTGCAATCTTTGTTTTTGGTCCAATATATCTTGCCATATTTCTTATTAAGATTTTAGATTCTAGATTTTAGATTTTAGATTTAAAAATGAAAACATTCAAAATTTAAAAATCACAAAATTTAAAATTCCAGATTATACTCTTCTTCTTTTTGGTGGTCTACATCCGTTGTGTGGCATTGGAGTCACATCAATGATCTCGCTAACTTCAATTCCTGAATTGTGAATGGTTCTGATCGCAGATTCTCTACCCGCGCCAGGACCTTTTACAAAAACTCTTACTCTTCTAAGGCCAGCATCATGTGCTACCTGAGAGCAATTTTCAGCAGCCATCTGAGCTGCAAAAGGAGTATTCTTTTTAGAACCTCTGAACCCCATTTTTCCGGCAGATGCCCAAGAGATAACTTCTCCGCTTTTATTCGTCAAAGAAATAATAATATTGTTGAAAGTCGCCTGGATGTGTGCTTCACCAATCGCTTCAACTTTTACTTTTCTTTTTTTAACAACTTTTGTTTGTTTTGCCATTATTTAATAATTCTAAAGATTATTTACTTGCTTTTTTCTTGTTAGCAACAGTTTTTCTCTTTCCTTTACGGGTTCTAGAATTGTTTTTAGTTCTTTGGCCTCTTAAAGGTAATCCCAGTCTGTGACGTATTCCTCGTTGGCAACCAATGTCCATCAATCGCTTGATGTTCAGTTGGGTTTCAGAACGCAACTCACCTTCTACTTTGATGTTTTCAGTGATGTAGTTTCTGATCAATGCCAATTCATCGTCATTCCATTCGTTGACTTTCTTGTCTTCGCTGATGCCGGCTGCTTTCAGGATTTCGGACGAAGTGCTTCTTCCGATTCCGTAGATGTAAGTTAAGCCGATAACGCCTCTTTTGTTTTTTGGTAAATCAATACCGGAAATTCTCGCCATAATTTAATTTTAGCCTTGTCTTTGTTTAAATTTTGGGTTCTTTTTGTTGATCACAAAGAGAACGCCCTTACGACGAACGATCTTGCAATCAGCACTTCTTTTTTTGATAGATGCTCTAACTTTCATTTGTTTTGAGTTAATTTTCCAACGGTTAGATGAATTTCAAAGTACTTCACCCCCTTTTGTTTAAATATTTAAATGATCAATAAAACCGCACTGGTTTTATCCTGTTTTCTATATAGTAATCTATAGATCTCTCCTAGACTAGTATCTGAATGTGATTCTGCCTTTTGATAAATCATAAGGAGAAAGTTCAAGCTTTACCTTATCACCAGGTAAAAGCTTGATGTAGTGCATACGCATCTTACCAGAAATATGGGCAATAAGAATATGCCCATTTTCAAGTTCAACACGGAACTGCGCGTTCGAAAGTGCTTCGGTAATCACGCCGTCCTGTTCAATATGTTTCTGTTTTGCCATTTACGAATTATGGGTTTGTTGTTCTGGATAGTTTCGATTGCATCAGTCCGTCATAATGATGATTCAGCAAATACGTATTGATTTGTTGAACCGTATCGAGGATAACCCCAACCATAATTAACAGCGATGTGCCCCCAAAAAACAGGGCAAATCTATCCGTCTGAACAAACGCTCCGTGCACTATTGCCGGAAGGACTGCAAAGATAGCTAAAAATATTGAGCCTGGCAAAGTAATTTTCGAGAGAATATCATCCAGATAATCAGCTGTTTCTTTCCCCGGTCTCACTTTCGGAATCAGCCCGCCGTTACGCTTCAGATCGTCTGCCATCTGGTTCACCGGAATGGTAATTGCAGTATAGAAGAACGAGAAGATGATAATTAACACTGCAAAAAGCACGTTGTATTGCCAGCTGAAAACGTCTTTGAAACCTGCGAGGAATGAGTTAGACTCATCTACTTTAGTTAAAAGCCCAGGTACAAACATCAGCGCCTGCGCGAAAATGATCGGCATTACACCGGATGCATTTACCTTAAGTGGGATCCACTGTCTGGCGCCCTGCATTAAGTTTCTGTTTGCTCCGCCACGTGCCTGCGCACGGCTTACGTACTGAATTGGAATTTTTCTTACAGCTACCGAGAGTATGATTGCTAAAAGCACCACCAACATCCAGAAAAGAACTTCGATAAGGATCATAATAGTTCCCAATCCGCCTTTACCTGTCTGTGTTGCTACTTCCTGAATAAACGCGCCCGGAAGGTCTGCAAGGATACCCACCATAATAAGGATGGAAATACCGTTACCGATACCTTTGTCCGTAATCTTTTCACCCAACCACATTGCGAATACAGAACCTGCTACCAAGATCACGATACTCGGCAGCCAGAACATAATAGATTCCGGGTGCACGTAATATGCCGAGCCGAACTGTGCGTGCGGCAGGAACATCTGCGTGATCGATGTAAGGTAAGAAGGAGCCTGTACTAAACATACTGCAATGGTTAACCATCTTGTAATTTGGTTCAATGTATTTCTACCGCTCTCGCCATCTTTCTGCAGCTTCTGAAGATATGGAATTGCCATACCCATCAGCTGTACGATGATTGATGCGGAGATATAAGGCATAATACCGAGTGCCATGATAGACGCCCGGCTGAATGCACCTCCCGTAAACGAAGAAAGCAACCCAAGAAGACCTGCTCCCTGCTTGTTGCCACCCTGGTTCTGGTAATGATCCAAAAGATTCCCCACCTCGGCCATGTTGATGGCGGGTAGGGAAATATAAGATGCGAATCTATACACTAGGACTAAACCTAAGGTGAAGAGTATTTTGTCTCTAAGTTCCTTTAAGCTCCAGATGTTTTTCAGTGTTTGTATAAATTCTTTCATTCGTGTAGATTAAAGAGTAATTGCTTTACCTCCTGCTTTAGCGATTGCTTCTTCAGCAGATTTTGTGAATTTGTGTGCAGAAACTGAAACACCTGTTTTCAATTCGCCTCTACCCATGATTTTCACGATTTCGCTTTTCTTAGCCAATCCGTTTTCTACTAAAATGTCTTTAGTAATCTCGGTGATGCCTTTTGCATCTGCCAAAAGCTGAATGGTATCTATGTTAATTGCTCTGTACTCTTTTCTGTTTACGTTATTGAAACCGAATTTAGGCAATCTTCTTTGCAAAGGCATCTGTCCACCTTCGAAACCGATTTTCTGAGAGTAACCTGCTCTTGCCTTCTGTCCTTTATGACCTTTAGCTGAAGTACCGCCTTTTCCACTTCCCTGGCCTCTACCAAGTCTTTTGGAATTGTGAGTAGAACCTGATGCCGGTCTGATATTATTTAAATTCATTATGTTTTAGATTTGAGAGTTTAAGATTAGAGAGTGGAGACAATCTGCGAGAGTCTCCTGTCCCTTACCTATTTTCTTATTTTTGAACTTCCACTAAGTGACTTACGGCCTGTACCATCCCAAGGATCGCCGGGCTGTCGTCATGTTCTACAACTTGGTGAAGTTTCTTCAATCCTAATGCTTCAAGCGTTCTTTTTTGGGTTTTAGTTCTACCAATAGCGCTCTTTACTTGTTTTACCTGAATTTTTGCCATTGTTTTAATATTAACCGTTAAACACTTTACTTAATGAAACTCCTCTCAGTTTAGCGATATCTTCAGGTCTTCTGATGTCTAACAATGCTTTGAAAGTAGCTTTCACTACGTTGTGCGGGTTAGATGAACCTTTAGACTTTGAAAGAATATCGTGTACACCTGCAGACTCCAATACCGCTCTTACAGCACCACCGGCGATAAGCCCGGTACCGTGAGAAGCTGGACGAAGGAAGATATCTGCACCACCGTATCTTGCTGAAGACTGGTGAGGGATTGTATGGTTGATTACCGGAACTTTTACTAAGTTTTTCTTAGCATCTTCCACCGCTTTAGCGATAGCAGAAGCAACTTCCTTAGATTTACCAAGTCCGAAACCTACGGTACCTGCTTCGTCACCTACTACCACGATGGCAGAGAATCCGAAAGCACGTCCACCTTTAGTAACTTTCGTTACTCTGTTCACAGCTACGAGACGATCTTTAAGTTCTAATCCTCCCGGTTTTACTTTTTCTATATTATCTAGTCCTAACATATTATCCGAAATTTATTGATTAGAATTTTAATCCGCCTTCTCTGGCTCCGTCTGCTAGAGCTTTCACTCTACCGTGGTAAACGAATCCGTTTCTGTCGAACACTATATTTTCAATTCCTGCAGCTTTAGCTTTTTCAGCGATTGCTTTACCTACCTCTGCAGAGATCTCTACTTTTGTACCTGTAGCATTAAGGCTTCTGGATGAAGCTGATGCTAAAGTTTTACCTTCTTTATCGTCGATTAACTGAGCGTAAATTTCTTTGTTACTTTTGTAAACAGACAGACGTGGTAATTCTGAAGAGCCGGAAATCTTTCCTCTTACTCTTCTCTTAATTCTATTTCTCTTTTCTACTTTGCTTAGTGCCATTTTCTTAAGTTTTTAAAAATTAAGCAGATTTACCAGCTTTACGTCTTACAATTTCTCCTACGAATCTTACACCTTTTCCTTTGTACGGCTCAGGCTTACGGAAAGATCTGATCTTTGCAGCCACCATACCCAGAAGTTGTTTATCGTGTGATGTTAATGTAATAATAGGGTTTTTACCTTTTTCAGATAAAGTTTCTACTATAATTTCTTTTGGGAGGTCCATCACGATACCGTGAGAGAATCCTAGAGCCATTTCTAAACGGTTCCCCTGGTTAGAAGCTCTGTAACCTACCCCTACCAGTTCAAGTTTCTTTGTCCATCCTTCAGATGTACCTTGAACCATGTTATTGATCAACGCTCTGTTCAGACCGTGTAATGCTTTGTGCTGTTTAGCTTCAGACGCGCGGTCTAGTGTAAGCACGCCGTCTTCCTGTTTTAGCGTAATTCCTTCGGCTAATTGCTGTGTAAGTTCACCTTTTGGGCCTTTCACAGTTACCAGTCCGTCTTTTTCAGTTACGGTAACGTTAGCGGGAATTTCTATAATTGCTTTACCAATTCTTGACATTTTCCTTTGATTAAAAATTAATAAACATAGCAGATTACTTCTCCACCCACTTTTTCCTGACGTGCTTTCTTATCTGTCATCACACCACGTGATGTAGATACGATCGCGATACCCAAACCGTTCAGTACTCTTGGCAGTTCCTCAGAACCTTTGTACTGGCGAAGACCTGGTCTTGAAGCTCTCTGGATGCTCTTGATGGCAGGTTTGCTGGTTGTTTTGTCGTACTTTAAAGCGATTTTGATGTTTCCCTGAACAGCGCTGTCCTCAAACTTATAGTTCAGGATGTAGCCTTGTTCAAACAAAATTTTTGTAATCTCCTTTTTGATTTTCGATGCAGGAATATCCACCACTTTGTGGCCTGCGCTTTGTGCGTTCCTTACTCTGGTTAGGAAATCTGAAATTGGATCTGTTACCATTTTTCTATTTAAATTATTGGTTTATGATAGTTAGTTTTGATTAAGATTCAAGAACCGAGACACAAGATTCAAGACTTACATCCTGGCTCTTGCTTCTTGGCTCTTGATTCTAACAATCAACTTTACTATCTCGATTGTTCTAAATGTATTACCAACTAGCTTTTTTAACGCCCGGGATAAGACCTTGGTTAGCCATCTCACGGAACATTACTCTGGAAATACCGAAGGTTCTCATGTAACCTCTTGGTCTTCCTGTAAGTTTGCAACGGTTGTGCAGTCTTACCGGTGAAGCGTCTTTTGGCAGCTTCTGCAGTGCTTCGTAATCTCCGGCTTCTTTCAAAGCTTTTCTTTTCTCAGCATATTTAGCTACTGTAGCTTCTCTTTTGCGCTCGCGCGCTTTCATTGATTCTTTAGCCATTTTTAGTTCTTTTTAAAAGGCATACCAAAATGCGTTAATAATGCTTTTGCTTCTTTGTCGGTTTTTGCTGTAGTAACGAAAGTAATGTCCATCCCCTGGATTTTCTTTACCTTGTCGATTACGATCTCTGGGAAAATGATCTGCTCAGTGATTCCTAAGTTGTAATTTCCTCTACCGTCAAAACCTTCTGCCTTGATACCAGAGAAATCTCTGATTCGCGGCAAAGCTGAAGAAGTAAGTCTGTCTAAGAACTCATACATTTTATCAGCTCTAAGAGTAACTCTTGCTCCTACCGGCATACCTTTTCTAAGTTTGAAAGCTGCCTCATCTTTCTTAGAGATAGTACCAACAGCTTTTTGGCCAGTGATTGCGGTAAGTTCTTCTACTGCATAATCCACAATTTTCTTGTCAGCAGTAGCTGCACCCAAACCTTGTGAAATAACGATCTTCTCTAATTTAGGTACCTGCATCACAGATTTGTACCCAAATTCTTCCATCATTGCCGGAACGATCTTCTCTTTATAGTTTTTCTTTGGTCTTACTGTATATTCCATCGTTGTTTATTTATAAAGTTTCACCGGTTGACTTAGCCACTCTCACTTTCTTATCACCTTCTACTTTGCTTCCAGTTTTGGTAGCTTTACCATTTTTGTCAACAAGCATTACGTTGGAAATATGGATCGATGCTTCTTTCTCTACAATTCCGCCCTGTGGGTTACCAGCTGAAGGTTTAGTATGTTTTTTAACGATATTCAAACCTGCAACGATCACTCTGGCGTCTTTGCCTTCCTTACGGATCACTTCAATAACTTCACCCGTCTTACCTTTAATTTCTTTCTTACCGGTAGTGATGATTACGTTATCTCCTCTTCTGATTTTTAACTTTGTCATTTTTGTAAATTTTAAAATTAAAGTACTTCAGGAGCTAATGAAATGACTTTCATGTATTCTTTATCTCTCAGTTCACGGGCAACAGGTCCGAAAACACGTGTTCCTCTCATTTCGCCGGTTGCGTTCAGAAGTACGCAAGCATTGTCGTCGAACTTGATGTATGAACCATCTTTTCTTCTTACTGCTTTTTTCGTTCTTACTACAACAGCTTTGGAAACTGTTCCTTTCTTTGCGTTACCCTGTGGTGTAGAATCTTTGATAGTAACTACGATCTTATCACCAACTGAAGCATATCTTCTTCTGGTTCCTCCCAGAACTCTGATAACCAGTACTTCTTTGGCACCTGTGTTATCAGCAACTTTTAATCTTGATTCGGTTTGTAACATTACTTAGCTTTTTCAATGATTCTTACTAATCTCCATCTCTTACTTTTACTTAAAGGTCTTGTTTCAGTAATCAATACTGTATCGCCTTCAGTACACTCATTGTTCTCGTCATGAGCGGTATATTTTTTCGTCTTAAGGACGAATTTACCGTACATTGGGTGTTTTACTCTGGTAGTTTCACTTACAACAATGGTCTTTTCCATTTTATTGCTGGAAACAATTCCGATTCTTTCTTTTCTTAGATTTCTATCCATGATAAAATGAAATTCTTATTGTTGTTTTAGTGTTAGTTCAGTTTCCAGTCTTGCGATTGTCTTTCTCATATCACGGATCTGGATAGGATTTTCAATCGGGCTGATAGCGTGGGCTAATTTCATTTTGTTAAAATCTGCCTTTACTTCAGTCAATTTGTTCTGAATATCCTCAGCGCTTAGATTTTTGATGTCAGCTTTTTTCATTTCTTTAAAAAATTATTGAGGTTGAACAAAATCGTTAGCGACTACAAACTTGGTAACTACCGGTAACTTCTGTGCAGCAAGACGCAATGCTTCTTTTGCTACTTCATAAGGAACCCCTCCAACTTCGAACATTATCTTACCTGGCTTCACTACAGATACCCAATATTCCACAGCACCTTTACCTTTACCCATACGTACTTCGGCTGGTTTCTTGGTAATAGGCTTATCCGGGAAGATTTTGATCCATAGCTGACCTTCTCTTTTCATATATCTTGTAGCAGCAATACGCGCTGCTTCAATTTGTCTTGCAGTGATCCAAGCACCTTCTGTTGCTTTGATCCCAAAAGTTCCGTAAGCGAGTTGGTTCCCTCTTTGGGCCACTCCCTTCATCTTCATCTTGTGAACTTTACGGAATTTGGTTCTTCTTGGTTGTAACATTGTCTTAAATTTTAGATTTTAGATTTCAGATTTTAGATTTCAGATTTTAAAAAAGTAACGGTGATTTAAAATTCAAAATTTATATCTAAAATTTTAGTTGTTGTTGTTTCTTCTTGGTCTTCTGTCGCCACCTCTGTCTCCTCTGTCATTACGATCATTTCTGTCGCCTCTTCCTGAAGGTGCTCCTTTTTTCTGTTGTCCTACCAGTGGGCTAAGGTCTCTTTTACCATAAACCTCACCTTTCATGATCCAAACTTTTACACCAAGTTTACCGTACTGTGTAAGTGCTTCACCGATATGATAATCGATATCTGCACGGAAAGTTGACAATGGGATTCTTCCGTCTTTGAAAGACTCGCTTCTTGCCATCTCAGCTCCGTTCAGACGGCCGCTGATCATTACTTTGATTCCTTCTGCACCCATTCTCATGGTAGACTGAATTGCCATTTTCACAGCTCTTCTGTAGGAAATACGGTTTTCTATCTGTTTTGCGATGCTGTCTGCAACCAATACTGCGTCAAGCTCTGGTCTTTTGATTTCGAAAATGTTGATCTGGATGTCTTTATCAGTGATCTTTTTCAACTCTTCTTTCAGTTTGTCAACCTCCTGGCCGCCTTTCCCGATGATAAGTCCCGGTCTTGCAGTAGTGATTGTCACTGTAACTAATTTCAGGGTTCTTTCAATATAGATTCTTGAAATACCACCTTTAGATAATCTTGCTTCAAGGTATCTTCTGATCTTGTAGTCTTCAGCGATTCTGTCGCCGTAGTTTTTGCCACCAAACCAGTTCGAATCCCATCCTCTGATGATACCTAATCTGTTACCAATTGGATTTGTCTTCTGTCCCATACCTTGATTATTTGTTGTCTTTAGTACCTAAAATTAGCGTGATGTGGTTTGATCTCTTGCGGATTCTGTGACCTCTACCCTGTGGTGCCGGTCTCAGTCTTTTCAGCTGTCTTGCGCTGTCCACGAAAACTTCTTTCACGATCAGGTTAGCTTCTTCGATATCTGCACCTTCGTTTTTGGTCTGCCAGTTGGCCATTGCAGAAAGAAGTACTTTTTCCAACTTGTTTGAAGCGTCTTTCTTAGAGTACTTCAGGATGGATAAAGCTTTTTCTACCTCTACACCACGGATGATATCAGCTACCAATCTCATTTTTCTCGGAGAAGACGGGCAATCATTATGTAACGATTTTGCCACATCCTGGTTTGCTATTTTACGTGCTAATGCACTTTCTCTTTTTCTTGATCCCATGATTATCTACCTCCTTTATTTTTGTTACCACCGTGACCTCTGAAAGATCTTGTCGGAGAAAATTCGCCTAACTTGTGACCTACCATGTTTTCAGTAACGTATACAGGGATAAAAGATTTACCGTTGTGTACTGCGATGGTTTGTCCTACGAAGTCCGGGGAGATCATTGATGCTCTGGACCAAGTTTTAATTACTGTCTTTTTATTGGCTTCTATATTTGCCTGAACCTTCTTATCTAAAGTATGATGAATGAAAGGTCCTTTCTTAAGTGATCTTGCCATGATTATTTTCTTTTAGATACGATAAATCGGTTAGACGCTTTGTTTTTCTTTCTTGTTTTGTAACCTTTCGATGGCATACCGTTTCTAGATCTTGGGTGACCACCAGATGAACGTCCTTCACCACCTCCCATTGGGTGATCTACTGGGTTCATTACTACCGGTCTTGTTCTAGGTCTTCTGCCTAACCATCTGCTTCTACCTGCTTTACCAGAAACTGTAAGCTGGTGATCGCCGTTAGATACAGATCCAATCATAGCCATACACTCAGTAAGGATCATTCTTGATTCTCCTGAAGGCAATTTCACGATTGCATATTTACCGTCTCTTGAAGTTAACTGAGCTGAAGATCCTGCGCTTCTTGCCATTACCGCACCCTGACCTGGACGAAGCTCGATGCAAGATACTACAGTACCCAATGGGATGTTCTTCAACTTCATTGCGTTACCTACATTAGGTTCCGCTGTTTCCGCAGAGATTACTTTCTGGTCTACTTTGATACCGTTCGGAGCGATGATGTATCTCTTCTCTCCGTCTGCGTACTCTAAAAGTGCGATGAAAGCAGTTCTGTTCGGATCGTATTCTACAGATTTTACCGTTGCCTCAACATCGAATTTATTTCTCTTGAAGTCGATAATTCTGTATTTTTGTTTGTGTCCACCTCCGGTGTAACGCATGGTCATTTTACCAGTATTGTTACGACCACCTGACTTACTAATACCAACTGTTAGAGATTTCTCTGGCTTGTTGGTAGTAATTTCCTCAAAGTTATTTACAACTCTGAATCTCTGTCCCGGGGTGATAGGTTTTAATTTTCTAACAGACATTACTATTGATTATAATTATTAAATTGCTTTAAGCTGTATGCGGTAAGCCGGGAAGCTCTTTGCAAAGCTTTAAGCTTATGCTTTATTTATACTGCGAAGATATCGATCACTTCACCTTCTGCAAGGGAAACAACGGCTTTCTTCAATTTGTTGGTCTTACCAATCTGCAAGCCTTTCTTGGTGTGCTTAGCTGAAACTTTCGGAGCGTAAATCATGGTTCTTACGTCTGCCACTTTCACACCGTAAGCAGCTTCTACCGCCTTCTTGATCTGGATTTTATTCGCCTTCGTGTCTACGAAGAAAGAATAAGCGCCTCTCAAATCCGTAAGGTAGTTTGCTTTTTCTGAAATGATAGGTTTAATGATAATAGACATGATTTATTTTCTTAAGTTTTCCTGAAATTTTTCGATAGCACCTTCCAAAAATACAATCTCACCTGCGTGTACCAAATCGTAAGAGCTGATCTCGTTGTAAGTCAACACCTTAGTCTTAGGCAAGTTACGTGATGATAAGTATACATTTTTGTTAGCTTCAGGCAAAATATACAGAGATTTTTTACCTTCGAAACCTAATGCATTGTTCAAGTTGATAAATTCTTTAGTCTTAGGCGCATCGAAGTTGATCGCGTCCAGAACTTTGATAGAATTATCTCTCATTTTCTGAGAAAGAACAGACTTCTTAGCCAGTCTCTTCAAAGCTTTGTTCAGTTTGAATCTGTAGTCTCTTGGTTTTGGACCAAAAACTCTACCTCCACCTTTGAAAGTTGGGGACTTGATGTCACCATATCTCGCAGATCCGGATCCTTTCTGTTTTTTAAGCTTTCTCGTAGAAGCTGTAATCTCGCTTCTTTCTTTAGATTTATGTGTCCCCTGACGCTGAGCGGCAAGATATTGCTTCACTTCTAAGTAAACCGCATGCTGGTTAGGCTCAATGCCGAAGATTGCTTCGTCTAGCTCAACTGTTCTTCCGGTTTCTTTTCCTGATGTATTAAATACTGTTAGTTCCATTTTCTGATAATTACATAAGAATTTTTCGCTCCCGGAACAGCACCTTTTACTACTAAAAGATTTTGCTCTTGATCTACTTTTAACACCTGAAGGTTTTGTACAGTAACCTGCTTACCACCCATTCTACCTGCCATACGCATCCCTTTGAATACTCTTGACGGGTCTGATCCTGCACCGATGGAACCTGGGGCTCTCAATCTGTTGTGCTGACCATGGGTTGCCTGCATTACCCCACCGAAGTTGTGTCTTTTCACAACCCCCTGGAAACCTTTACCTTTTGAAGTTCCTGTTACGTCTACATATTCGCCTTCTGCGAACAGATCAACTTTCACTTCATCTCCTACGCTTAATTTGTCTACGAATTCATGATAGAATTCTACCAATTTAGCTTTAGGAGCAGAACCAGCCTTTTTGAAATGGCCGGCTAACGCTTTACCAACGTTCTTTTCACTCTTGTCATCGAAACCAAGCTGAGCAGATTTGTACCCATCTTTTTCTAAGGTTCTGACCTGTAAAACCGAGCAAGGACCAGCCTGAATAACGGTGCACGGCATATTTTTGCCGTTCTCGTCGAACAGGGAAGTCATCCCGATTTTTTTACCAATAATACCTGACATTATTTATATATATTATATGTGTTCTCTGTATTCAACACAGGGCGAGGTGATTTCTACGTTTGAAATAGGCATACTTCTTCCCTAAATTGAGTGTGCAAATGTATGAAGATTTTCTGAAATGACAAACACTGTGGCAAAAATATTTTGAAAATCAGCACAGTATGAAAATACCTCAGAAAAATCCTGAGGTACTGCTATCAATCTTTACGAAATCTGAAATTCCGTCCGCTTTCACGCGCCATTTTGGAGCATAATCACTTAGGTTGCGGGTAACGGATTGCCTTACTGAGCTCTATCGGATTATTCTCCCGCCGCATCCTTGCCTGCGCATCATCCGACATGGTTTTGAACTGGTCCAGACTGGTCACCTGCGTGCCGCCATACATAAACTTCGCGCTTGGATCGGTATTGTTTTTAAAGGCCTCCTTAAACTGCCGCAGGGGATTATTGTACTGCTCCAGTTGCTTGGCTACCCAGACTTTTTCGCTAATTGCCAAAGGCTTCTTGCCGGCAAACGACTCCAGAAAGCCTGAAGTATCATAGGTGTCTTTGAACTTCTGACTTTTAACCAGTGAAAACCTAAACTGATCACGGTCATCATACAACTCAAAGATAAGTCCGGGCAAACCACGGAATTTATACGGACCTTCGGGCACTACAACATCCTTGCTGAACCAGGCCGTCCAGTTTCTGCCGCCAAATTTGGTTGTGGCTTTTTGCAAGGTATAGTCGGCCGATCTCTTTGTCTCTTCAGTAAGCCGCCAGATGACCGGATCTGCTGTGGTAATACTGAAATAATCGCCGCTGAAAAAATAACTTACGTTCTCGTTCGAGTTTCGTTTGCGCGAGAGCGTGGGAACACTGTCATCCCAAATGATATTCTTATAGTCGCGCACTTTGTTCAGGGAATCGTTTTCGGCATACATGTACGGATAGAATTTCACGTCCTGTGGGTTTACATCTAGCACCATATTCTCTTCGCGGAACTCTTTTGCCAGAGAATCGCTTTTAAACTGAAATGCGTAAATGAATCTGTGCGTTTGTGCTGTAGCCAAGAAAGAAAATGTGAGCAATATGGGAATAAGCAGTTTGAATGGTTTCATGGTTTTAAATTTTAGAATAAAGTTATTTAAAATCCATAAATAATTTCACCTACTTACGAAAAGAAGAGATACCTGACTTTTAGCCCCGATTGCAACGGAAATCCTTTTTTGGGCGCGGCTGGCGCCGCGCCCAAAAAAGATTGCAGTGCAAAGCGGGACGGGATTTCGCAAACAGCAAATATCTTGTTGCTCCTAAGCCAAAAAAAATCCCTCTTCTTTCGAAAAGGGATTTCTATCATAGCAAAGTGGCTTCTGGCTGATAGCTAATAGCGATTGCCTAAAAGCAAGCCGCCAAAATCACACTTTAATTTCTACATCAACTCCTGAAGGAAGCTCTAATTTCATTAGGGCATCTACAGTTTTAGAAGATGAAGAGTAGATATCCATCAGCCTCTTGTGAGCTGAAAGCTGGAACTGCTCTCTTGCCTTCTTGTTTACGTGAGGTGAACGAAGAACTGTGAAGATTCTTTTGTTCGTTGGCAAAGGAATCGGGCCGTTTACTACCGCACCGGTTGCTTTTACCGTTCTTACGATTTTCTCAGCAGACTTGTCTACTAAACTGTAATCGTAAGATTTTAATTTTATTCTGATTCTTTGTGACATTTTAATTTAGATTTAAAGATTACCCTCTTGATTTTTCGATTACAGATTCAGCAACGTTAGAAGGAGCTGCTTCGTATTTCTCGAATTCCATAGAAGATGTAGCTCTACCAGAAGAAAGTGTTCTAAGTGTAGTTACATATCCGAACATCTCTGAAAGTGGAACGAATCCTTTAATTACTTTCGCGTTGTTTCTATCGTCCATACCGTTGATGGTTCCTCTACGTTTGTTAAGGTCACCTACGATATCTCCCATGTATTCTTCCGGCGTTACCACTTCGATTTTCATGATCGGTTCCATGATCACCGGCTTGGCTTTCTTACCAGCTTCCTTGAAGCCCATCTTAGCAGCAAGTTCGAATGAAAGTGCATCTGAATCCACCGGGTGGAAAGATCCGTCTTTCAATGTCACTTTGATACCTTCGATTTCGAAACCTGCCAAAGGACCGTTCTTCATCGCTTCTTTGAAACCTTTTTCTACAGCTGGAATAAATTCTTTCGGAATGTTACCACCTTTGATCTCATTGATGAATTCAAGACCTGGCTTGTTGTCATCAGCCGGAGCCAATTCGAACACGATATCAGCAAATTTACCACGTCCACCTGATTGTTTTTTGTAAACTTCTCTGTGGTTTGCAGACATTGTAAGGTTTTCTTTGTACTCTACCTGAGGTTGTCCCTGGTTTACTTCAACCTTGAACTCTCTTCTCATACGGTCAACAATGATGTCGAGGTGAAGTTCACCCATACCTGAGATGATGGTCTGTCCTGAAGCTTCGTCAGTCTTAACCTGGAAAGTAGGATCTTCTTCAGCCAATTTAGCCAAAGCGTTACCCATTTTATCCTGGTCAGCTTTCGTCTTAGGCTCTACCGCGATACCGATTACCGGATCCGGGAAAACCATAGATTCAAGTACGATTGGGTGTTTTTCGTCACAAAGTGTATCACCAGTCTTGATAGACTTAAATCCAACAGCCGCACCGATATCTCCAGCCTCGATGTACTCGATTGGCTCTTGCTTGTTCGCATGCATCTGGAAGATACGTGAGATTCTTTCTTTGCTGTTTGATCTTGTGTTCAATACATAAGAACCTGCATCAAGTCTTCCTGAATAAGCTCTGAAGAATGCAAGTCTACCTACGAAAGGATCGGTTGCAATCTTAAACGCTAGTGCCGCGAAAGGCTCAGCCACTGATGGCTTTCTAGAGATAGGCTCGTCTGTTCTTGGGTCTGTTCCGTCGATTGCCTCCTTATCCATTGGTGAAGGAAGGTAACGGCAAACAGCGTCAAGCATGAACTGTACACCTTTGTTTTTGAATGAAGAACCACAAGTCATTGGAATGATACTCATATCCAAAGTTGCAGCTCTAAGTGCAGCGTGAATTTCTTCTTCAGTGATAGAGTTTTCATCTTCCATGAATTTCTCAAGAAGGTTCTCATCATACGCCGCGATCTCTTCGATCAACTGTGCTCTGAACTGCTTCACTTCGTCAGCCATGTTAGCCGGGATTTCCACAATATCAAAAGTAGAACCGTGGTTCTCATCATGCCATACAATAGCACGGTTTTTCACCAAGTCTACAACTCCTTTGAAGTCTGCTTCATCACCAATTGGCAATACGATTGGAACTGCATTGGATCCAAGCATTTCTTTCACCTGCTTACAAACGTTCAGGAAGTCAGCTCCCTGACGGTCCATCTTGTTTACAAAGCCCATACGTGCAACTTTATAGTTGTCCGCAAGTCTCCAGTTGGTTTCAGACTGAGGTTCTACCCCGTCTACTGCAGAGAAAAGGAATACAAGACCATCCAGTACACGAAGAGAACGGTTTACCTCTACGGTAAAGTCAACGTGTCCCGGTGTATCGATGATGTTGAAGTGATAGTTTTTCGCATCCGGAAGTGCTTTACCTTGCTCGGTAGGGAATTTCCAGTCTACAGTTACTGCTGCAGATGTAATGGTAATCCCTCTTTCAGCTTCCTGCTCCATCCAGTCAGTTGTAGCACCGCCTTCGTGAGTTTCACCGATTTTGTGGTTTTTTCCGGAATAAAATAGAATTCTTTCTGTCGTGGTGGTTTTCCCTGCATCAATGTGAGCAGCGATACCAATATTTCTTGTAAGGGTAAGATCTCTTGCCATTTCAGATTAGAATTTAAAGTGTGAAAATGCTTTGTTTGCTTCAGCCATTCTGTGAGTGTCTGTTTTCTTTTTGTAAGCAGCACCTTCTTCTTTTGCAGCAGCGATAACTTCAGCAGCCAATTTCTGAGCCATTGATTTATCGTTTCTAGCTTTAGAATATTTGATTAACCACTTCATCGCCATAGAGATTTTTCTGTCAGCACGAATTGGCATTGGGATCTGGAAGTTTGCACCACCGATTCTGCGTGAACGTACTTCTACGTGTGGCATTACGTTGGTAAGGGCATCTTTCCAGATTTCAAGAGAAGTTTTTTCGTTCTCTCCTTTTTTGCTTTCTACGATATCTAATGCATCATAGAAAATTTTGAATGCGATTGACTTCTTACCGTCAAGCATCAGGTTATTTACGAATCTTGTTACCAGCTGATCATTAAACTTAGGATCCGGTAACAACGGTCTTTTTTTCGCTTTCGTCTTTCTCATTGTTTCGTTTCTTTAAAATTTAATGATTACTTTTTCTTGCCTTTAGCAGGTGCTGCAGCTGCCTGACCTGGTTTTGGTCTCTTAGCTCCGTACTTGGATCTTCTCTGAGTTCTTCCGTTTACTCCTGCGGTATCCAAAGCTCCACGAACAATGTGATAACGTACTCCCGGTAGGTCTTTCACCCTTCCTCCGCGTACCAATACTATCGAGTGCTCTTGAAGATTATGTCCTTCGCCCGGGATATAAGCGTTGACTTCTTTCCCGTTAGAAAGTCTTACCCTTGCAACTTTTCTAAGTGCAGAGTTAGGTTTCTTCGGGGTGGTAGTATATACTCTGGTACATACACCTCGTCTTTGTGGACAGGAATCAAGGGCAGCCGATTTACTCTTCTTGGTAAGTGCGACTCTTCCTTTTCTAACTAATTGTTGAATAGTAGGCATTTAATTGCTTTTTATTTTAGGGTGCAAAAGTAGGGAATAATTTTAAACCTGCAAACACTGATTTATAATTATTTATGCAATATATGCCACTTATTTTGTCACTTTATTCAAAAACTCCTGTTTAACGTTCGGATTCCTATCAAATTCCATCAGGTTTTTCCTCAGCGATGCTTCTTCTTCGGACCTTAATGCGTAAAAGACAATGCGTTGCCGCGCGGGCCCATAAGGTTCGGGGATTTTCCAAGTTGCTACCGGGATCCATTCATCGGGCACACCGCCGGGAAACCATTCAGGGTAGATCACTGCTACCTTAAATTTGTTTTTTGCTGCGTATTCCACGATGAATTTTTTGTTTTTAAATGCATTTTCTTCTGCAGAAAGATGTTTATTCCGTACGATTTCCTCTGCAATATCGGTGCTTCCAAGCCCCACAATATCCAGCAACTGCACACCACTGAAGTACGAAATGGCGCCTATGTCATTGGCCACTATTTTTTCTCCTTTATAATATTTACCCAAAAATCTCGACATTTCCACCTGCTGGCTGTTTATACCTTTACTCATATAGGTTAACGGCAAATGATGATAGCCAAAACGATATATAGATATGAGTACAATTGCAGTAATACTACCCAGCGTCAGTATTTTTAAAAGGCTTTTGTTCAGTTCTGTTTTCCTGTATTTTTCATGCAAATGTGTGATAATTGGGATACAAATCAGCAGCAGTGAAATCATTAAATAATTCTCATACCGATACATCAGCACCGCGAATAACGCATGCAGAACACTTGTAAGAACCACCACGATGAGCAGCGTTTCGTTTAACAGATTTTTTAATCGCGCTGCGCGGTATTTTTCAAAAAGATAAACCGCTATAATCACTAATGGAAAGAAGAGACATTTATAGAAGCTGACATTAAGTAAAATTCCGTTTTCGAATAGTTGCCACATGCTCATGAAAATATGGTCTTCGGCCGGATAACTCCCTTTTACCATCACCGAATTCGGAAAAAAGAAACCCCCGTTTTGCACAGAAATAATTCCGAAAACCACGATGGCAATAAACCCTGCAACCAAAATCAATGTTCCCTTTAAATAATTTTTCCTCAGAAAAAGCGCGAATGCCAGTGAAACAGTAAAGAACATACTTTCGAACCTGACCATCGACAGAAAAAAAGTTACGGTAAGCAGCAGCAAGAAATCTTTGCATCTAAAATCTGACTTTACATTCCGGTGAATGAAATACACAGCCAAAACCATCAGAAACATATGTATCGTATGCTCCATCCCGATCAAAACCATGACATATAACAAAGGAAAGAACAAAATTAATGCGGCAGCCCACTTCAGTTCCGTAGAACCGTAGAAATCTTTGTAATATCTGTAAACAGAATAGACCGTGAGATATCCGAATACAACATTCAGCAATAACGGATAATATTCCCAGTCTCCGAACAGCCTGATGAGACCCGCAAGCAGCAGCGTATATAATATAGATGACGAAGCACTGTCGAACCCAGAAATATTCACGCTCCAAACGCCGAGTTCAGCGAAATTTCTGGCCAAAGCCAAGTGGATATAAACATCATCAATCGGGTAAATATACCGTTGTCCCGGTGGCAGTTGCGCCCAACTCAAAAAAAAATAAAACCCGGTGATTGCCGTAAAACACAGCATTAGTATATATAAATACTTCGTCATTAGGCAAATATGCAAATTTCCGTCATTGAAATCAACTTATGTTTATATTTGCAATCTTACAAAACACGAATCCGGTGAAGAAAATTTTACTCCTTTTATTCTTTTCTCAGCTCTTTTTTGCCCAAAAATACAGTATCTCATTTGCCGAACGAACCGCGCTGGTAAACATCTACAACAGCACTTCCGGCTCAGGATGGAGCCAAACCTGGGACCTTGAAAAAGACCCGCGTTACTGGTACGGCATCAAAATCCGCAACGGGAACGTGATTGAGATCAACCTTCGCGGTAACGCACTGAAAGGCGCTTTTCCCATTTACTTCAGCACGTTTTCCAAGCTGGAACGGCTCGATTTGAGTTCAAACCAACTCACCGGCGAAGTTTCGAATTCTATTTCCGGGCTGGGCAATCTGACACGTCTTGACATCAGCAATAACCGCCTCACCGGCGATCCTTCTGCGGCCATTACTCCACTTTTGAATCTTACCGAAATTTCTTTGGGCAACAATTTCTTTGTCTTTAATGATGTCGGCAGTTTTATTGAAAATTTTAAAAAGCTTGAAGTCTTGGATCTCTCCGCCGTTGGTCTCACGGCAGTTCCCTTCAAAATCACTGCACTGACAGCTTTAAAATCCTTAAATCTCAGCAACAACAGTATTTCGCAGAACTTTTCAGCATTGTCTTCATTGAATAATGTCACAGAACTGAATCTTTCAGGCAACAAACTCACCAGAATTCCCACGGAAATTTCCACTTTGCCGCTTACATCACTGGATGTTTCCGCGAATCTCTTCAGTTCAAATTATGCCACCACGCTTACATCCCTGAAAAGTCTTGAGTGGCTTTCACTCTCCAATAACCAGATTGAAACCTTCCCGGCCGAATTGGCGCAGCTTACGAATCTAATCCATCTTAATCTCTCTTCCAATAAACTTTCCGGTGATTTTGCATCGCTGACACCATTAAAAAAACTTACCCAACTCTATCTGGACAACAACCTTATCGAGGGAACTTTCCCGGCGGTTTTGCTCCAAAATAAAAGCCTGCAGATGCTTTCCCTTACCGGAAATCAGCTTTCCGGCACTATTCCGGACGGAATTCCTGCACTTACATTCCTTGAAAACAACAGATTCAGCAAGCAGGAAATCAAAGATTTTGTTTTAAAGGAAAATCCGGTGACAGATTTCACCTATTCGCCTCAGCGGTACGACGAAGCTCAAACCCTGGCCGCGCCACTTGGAGGAAGCGCGTCTATTCCGCAATCGCTTTCAGGTCCTGAATATCAGTTTTCGTGGTATAAGAATTTAGAAGAAAAAACGCCACAAACCACGCAAAGCTATTTTATCAGTAAAACAGAAGAATCAGATTATACGAAGTACACTTGCGAGGCCTACTATTTCGAAAAACTGCCTAAGGAAATCCTCGAAATTTCTTTCTTCCGCGAGCCGGTCACCCTTATGAAACAGCTAGCAACAGAGGAAGTGCTGAAGGACCTCATCATCTACCCAAATCCTACCAGCGATTATCTGAACATCAAAACCAGCCAGATACAGATCGAAAACATCTATATTTTCGACCTCAGCGGCAAGCTACTCCTCACTACAAAATCGAAACAGATTGATGTACGGGCGCTGCCGTCAGCAACTTACGTAATCTCCATAAAAACTGCGGACGCACTGAAATCATTTAAATTCATCAAACACTAACGCAGTTATTTGCATTTAGCAGAAAAGGCACAGCTTTTGAACGACTTTCGGCAACTTGTACCTTTGAAATAAATAGTAAATATTATGAATAATACTAAAATCATTGGGCTTAATGAAAATGATGCCCAACAAATCGCGGAAAAATTAAATGTGTTGCTCGCAGAATATTCGGTGTTTTACCAGAATACCCGCGGAGCCCATTGGAACATCAAAGGAAACCAGTTTTTCACACTTCATCCAAAATTTGAGGAACTTTATAACAACTTAGTGTTGAAGATCGACGAGATTGCAGAAAGAATCCTTACGCTTGGCGCAACTCCAAACCACAATTACAGTGATTATCTTGCGATGTCAACAATCAAAGAAAGTCGCGAAGTTTCAGATGCAGCCAAATGTGTCGAAAACATTCTCGCCTCATTCAAGATAATTATTGACCGACAGCGTGACATCCTCGATTACACCGAAAAAGCAGGTGACGAAGGTACCAATTCACAAATGAGCGACTACATCACAGAGCAGGAAAAAGAGGTTTGGATGTACAACTCTTACCTTGGTAAATAAAAGATCAATAAATCACAGCATAAAATCGCCTTTGCTACAAGGGCGATTTTTTACTGTCTAAAGTCTTAAATTTGTTACTAAAGAAGCCTGACATGAGCCTTAGCACCCTGAAATCAATCCTAGACAACGATTTTTACAAATTCACGATGCAGAATGCGGTCGTGAAACTCTTCCCGAATGAACGCGTGCAATACCGGTTCATCAACCGTGGAAAGCACTACTTCCCCGAAAATTTTGCTCAGGAACTCCGCAAATCGGTAGATGCCATGGCCGAACTGAAACTTTCGAAAGAAGAAAAAGAATATCTGCGCGTCACATGTCCGTATCTCGATCTGCCCTACCTCGATTTCCTTGGTGGCTACCATTACGATCCGCGCGAAGTTCAGATCTCACAAGACGGCAATGACATTGAGGTGACGGTTGAAGGAGAATGGTACCGCGCCATTCTTTGGGAAGTGCCACTACTGGCTTTGATCTCGGAACTTCATTATGTAATGAATGCCCTCGAACGCGAAAACGATGACGCCGTGATCGCCAAGACATTAGAAAAAGCACGGAAACTCGAAGGTCTAGGTGTCAGTTTTGCTGAATTTGGCACGCGCCGCAGACATTCTTATCAGGTACACAATCTTGTAATGGACGTTCTTACGCGAGATAAAACATCGGGTTTCATCGGTTCATCGAACGTTCACTTTGCGATGAAATATGGCGTAAAACCCATCGGAACCCATGCACATGAATGGTTTATGTTCCACGCCGCTGAATATGGTTTCAAGATGGCGAACGCAATCTCACTGGAGCATTGGGTGGATGTTTACCGGGGAGATTTAGGTGTAGCCCTGTCTGATACGTACACCACGGACGTCTTCTTCGAACAGTTCGACAAAAAATTCGCGAAGCTTTTCGACGGGGTTCGACATGACAGCGGTGACCCGATTGAATTTGCAAACAAGACAATTGCCCACTACCGGAAACATGGGATAGATCCATTATTTAAATTCATCATATTTTCAGATGGGTTGAACCTTGAAAAAGTCTCCGAAATCACAGCAGCCTGCCGCGGAAAAATCGGAATCTCATTTGGGATTGGAACCAATTTGACCAATGATGTCGGTTTGAAGCCGATGAATATCGTGATGAAACTTACCGCCGCAAAATCTGTAACCGGCGACTGGATTCCTACTGTCAAGCTTTCAGACGAGCACGGAAAGTACACTGGCGAGCCAAAGATGATTGAATTGGCTAAAGAATTTTTAAGGATAAAAAACTGATCATTCTTCAATGTACATTTACAAACTTATAAGCGCAGATGCCTCCGGGTATTTGCGCTTTCTTTTTATGTTTTTGAATTCTTTTAATCAGCAGTTGAGCACTTTAAGTAAAACTTTTGACTTGATTACGAGTGATTTCATGGCATTTGTTTTGATGCGGGCAATTTCAGGATATCGACAAAAAAGCCTGCTGCAACACATTAAAAACAATAAACTATGAATGGCAAAAACAGGCAACCGCCTGATCTAAGCGAGTACGAAGCTGCCTTAGAAAATATAAATTCTGATGAAGATTTTTCGGTCCCGGATACCGAAGGTTTGCAGACTGAAAGTCCACTGGTACCTTCTCCGAATTTTTATGAACAGGCAAAACATAAGACTGGCCTGGGCCCAAGTACACTAAGCATTATTGAAGAGGCTGAACGGCGCGGAATTCCCTGGCAACGGCTGAATGAACGTTCAAAGATCAGACTTGGATTCGGTAAGAAGCAGAAAATCATCCGTGCGACCATTACTGGTGACACAGGATGTATCGCCACCGAAACAGCGGATGACAAGTTTGAGACTAAAATTTTGTTGCAAAAAGCGCAGATTCCCGTTCCACGCGGGATTGTTTGCAAATCATTTCCCGAATTGCAGGACGCCGCTAAAGAAATAGGTTTCCCAATTGTCATCAAACCGCTTGATGCAAACCAGGGAAAAGGTGTCACCGTAGCAATTGAGAGTATTGAAATGGCAGAGGAAGCATTTCAACATGCACAGAAATTCAGTAGTGAAGTTTTGGTTGAAAATTACATCGTGGGTCACGATCACCGTTTGCTTGTCATCGGTGGTAAACTCGTCGCGGCGTCCATGAGGCAACCTGCGCACGTGGTTGGTAACGGAACGAATACCATTTCCGAACTTATCGAAGAAATAAACAAAGAACCCGGACGCGGAGATGGCCACGAAGCACTGCTGACCAAAATCACCCTCGATTGTGATACAGAGAATCTGCTTAAAAAAAATAATTTATCGCTTGAAACCGTACTGCTACCGGGCGAGACCCTGGTTCTAAAATCCACTGCAAACCTGAGTACCGGAGGTACAGCGACAGATGTGACTGCAGAAGTGCATCCCGCTAATGTTTTTATGGCGGAACGCATCGCTGCCATCATTGGACTTGATATCTGCGGTATTGATTTGGTCGCAAAAGACCTACACACTCCACTTACAGAAAACGGTGGTGCGGTAATAGAAGTGAATGCGGCGCCGGGCCTGCGGATGCATCTTTCCCCTTCCAATGAAAATCCCGGGAAAGTAGCCGCGGCAATTGTCGACATGCTTTTTCCCGGTGAATCAAACGGACGTATTCCGGTTTTCGCTGTCACAGGAACCAACGGTAAAACTACCACTACCCGACTTCTCAGGTATATCGCCAAAAGTTGTGGACACATGGTGGGGTATACAACAACAGACGGCATTTACATCGGTGATTTTCAAATTGCGGCCGGCGACTGTTCTGGTCCAACCAGCGCTTCACTGGTTCTAAGCGACCCCATGGTCGACTTTGCCGTGCTCGAAACGGCCCGTGGTGGCTTATTGCGTTCGGGGTTAGCGTTTGATTTTTGCGATGTAGGCATTCTGACCAACATTGCAGCGGATCATTTAGGTCTTAAAAACATCAATACACTCGAAGAACTTGCGGAAGTAAAGGCTACCGTCGTACGCAATGTAAAACCCGAGGGCTGGGCGGTCATAAATGCAGAAGATATTCACTGTCTCAATATTTCAAAAACACTTTCGTGCAACATCGCCTATTTTTCCTTAGACGCAGATCATTCCGAAATACTGAAACACCTTGCGAATGGTGGTCTGGCCGCATTCGTTTCTGATGACAGGATTATTATACAAAAAGATGATGAAGAAAATGTGCTGGGAACGCTCAGTGAATTTCCATTGACACTCAATGGAACCTCCCGGTGCATGACAGCTAATATTTTGGCTGCGGCCGCTGGTGCTTTCGCTTACGGTTTTACAGCCAAACAGATCAGTTCCGCGCTACGGAATTTCTCGCCCTGTCCCGAACTTACACCCGGCCGAATGAACTTTTTCAAAGTGCGGGATTTTGAGGTGTTGGTAGATTACGCACACAATCCACACGGGTTAACAGCTCTTCAGGATTATTTCTGCCACAGCTCGCAGCGAAGGAAAATTGGCATTGTCGCGGCAGTCGGTGACCGGCGTAATGAGGATATAATCGAGCTTGCACGGATAGCTGCTAATATGTTCGACCATATCATCGTAAGACAGGAACACAGTCTTCGTGGCCGCGAACTCGCAGAAATGAATTCATTAATGATTGAGGGAATGAAAAAAGGAAAGCGCTGCGCTGGCTATGAACTGATTCCGGATGAGGAAGACGCAATAAGACATGCACTTTCCATTGCAAGAACCAGCGATCTGGTGGTAGCCTTAAGCGACAACTATCAAAATGTGACCAAGATTGTACAGGAATTTTAGCAACAATTTATTTTAAAGAATCGACTAGATAAAGAATAAAATAAAGTTCAATATGAAAGGAAAAATTCTGGTGATTGGCGGCGCCGAAGACAAAAACGGAAATACGGATCCTTTTTCAGACCTCAGCATTTTGCAGCGTTTTGTAGATGAAACAAAGCACAAAAAGCGGTCGCGGATTGAGATCATTACATCTGCATCTACCATTCCGGAAGAAATGGGGAAGGAATATCTGAAGACATTCCACAAAGCCGGAGCTGATAATTGCGGCGTGCTGATGATCCGCACCAGAGAAGACGCGGAAAAGCCCACCAGCCTGCGTCGTCTGAAAGAAGCTGACGCTATTTTTGTGACCGGCGGAACCCAGCTTGCGCTTACCTCCATCCTGGGCGGCACCGAATTCTACACAATGCTGCTGGAAAAACTCAAAGATCCTGATTTCATGTATGCAGGAACTTCCGCAGGCGCTGCCGCTGCATCAAACAGTATGATCATTGAGGGAAACAGCGATGATGCCGCGTACAAAGGTGAAGTGCAGACCGCCACCGGACTCGGTTTGGTCAACAATATTATATTTGACACACATTTCATCGAACGTGGTCGAATAGCACGGCTTTTTGAGATTGTGGTGAGTAACCCCACGATCTTGGGCGTGGGCCTCGAAGAAAATACAGCGTTGCTGATTCACCGCGATAAAATGGAAGCAGTAGGTTCCGGCATGGCAATTCTGCTCGACGGTAGAAAGATCAGTGGCAGCAACCTTCTTGAGGTTGTGGATGGCGCACCTTTGTCATTTGAAAATATGACCATCCATCTGATGAGCGAACATGACATCTTTGACCTAAAGGAGATGCGTCTGAAAATCATTAATCCGCCGGACGCTGAAAAATAAGCAGAAATATCACCTTGTGTTGAACTAAAAAAATTATATTTGCACTCCTTTAGCCCGGATGGTGAAATTGGTAGACACGCTCGTTTCAGGTGCGGGTGCCCACAAGCTTGCAGGTTCGAGTCCTGTTCCGGGCACAAGACAGCGCTCCCAGATTTGGGAGCGTTTTTTTTGGTTATGTTAAGGGCAAATAAACTGCAGATCACTTCTGATAATTCATTTGACAAACAAATTGTTTTTCATATTTCGCGCCCGTTTTCTGACAGAACTAAGCACTTACTAAACGTCCCTCCACCCCCGATCAGAAAAGAATCTTCTGTATGAAGATCCGGCCATATTTTATTAAATCTTCTTCAGTATTAAATACTTGACTTATTTTTCAGAACTATTCATAATGACAATGTGCGGAATCTTTAAATTAAATTTAAAGCTGTTTCATGTGCGGAAAAACTTTAATTTTACCTTCAAACACAAACTGATGAAAACCCCGACCAACATTGACGAAGTCCTGCAGCGACTCGACGATATTATTGCCTGGAGCAAAGTGACAAAAAACCCTGCGGGCTATTTCGCCTCCACTTACAAATGTATGACTGCAGCCGTAGCGCACGGCATTAAAAAGAATAAATTCGAAGACGGGCCGCGGATGGAGCGGCTGGATGTTGCTTTTGCCAGCCGCTACCTGGAGGCTTTTGAAAATTACCGTCACGGAAGAAAATGCACCAACGCGTGGTTCACCGCGTTCGAAGCAGCTAAAAATAAGGACCTGCTGATCATGCAGCACATTCTTCTTGGCATCAATGCGCATATCAATCTGGATCTGGGAGTTTCGGCGGCTTCTGTAATGCCTTACCGTAGGATCACGCCGCTGAAAAATGACTTCAACACTATCAATAACGTGATTGCAGCCATTAGCCAAAATGTTCAGGATTCGCTGAACAAAATCTGTTATCCGGTTAGCATAATCGATGAACTTTCAAATGGGCAGGACAATGTGATGCTCGATTTTGCGATTTCGAAAGCGCGCGACACGTCGTGGGCAAGCGCTTTTATTCTTTCGAATTCCATTCAGATAATTCGGCCTTCATTAATTAGGATGATCGACAACGCAGCGACTTTGGTAGCCAGAAACATTATCGTTTCCGAAAAAACACCTGAAAACATCCTGAAAAAATTAAAATCCTGCGAAAGCAGTGACGTTCATAAAAATATCGAAATACTGTCTGCCACAATAGTCTGAGACTTTGAAAAGGATGCTTCAAATCACTTTTTTTCTTCCTATTTTTGAAACATGGAAACTACATCTCTGCTTATCGGACTGGTCGTGGGTGCAATTCTGGGCACTGTTATTTTATATTTTATTCTGAAATCTGCCCATGTTCCGCGAAAAATGTTCGATGAACTAAACAATAACTTTATCAGAACCAGTTCCGATTTCCAAAATTCGGCAATGAAAATCAGCGTGTTGGAAAACCAGTACCAATCAGAAAAGAAAACCAACAGCGAACAGACGGAAATCCTGAATCAGCTGAAGAATGAGATAGCGAAAATTTCGGCAGAAAACAATTCTCAGAATCAGAAGATTGCCGAACAGCAGGAACTTAACCAAAAACAAAGCACAGAAATCCGCAGTTTGCTTGATGAAAAACAAAACCTGATTTCGATAAAATCCCAACTTTCTGCCCAAAATGAAAGTTTGCAACAACTTTTGGACAATCAGAAATCCGAGATTGTGAAAATTCAGGAAATGGCGAAGAGTGAATTTAAAAATTTAGCCAATGAGATTCTTGAAGAGAAATCAAAAAGATTCACCGAAGCCAACAAGGAAAACCTTGACACGCTGCTGAAACCGTTAGGTGAAAATCTGGAAACTTTTAAAAAACGCGTCAATGAAGTCTATGATAACGAAGCCCGCGAGCGTCACTCGTTAAATAGCACCATCAAAATGATGATGGAGCAGACTACGAAAGTAAGCCAGGAAGCCAATAATCTGGCAACGGCATTGAAAGGTCAGACTAAAACGCAGGGCAACTGGGGCGAGATGATTCTCGAAAGAATTCTGGAAGATTCAGGACTTTGCAAAGACCGTGAATATTTCTCCCAATACAATATTAAGACTGAAACCGGCGAAAACCAAAGACCCGATTTTGTGCTGAAACTTCCCGGAAACCAAATCGTTATCATCGACTCTAAAGTCTCGCTGAACGCTTACGAAAGGATGTGTTCTGCGGAAACCGAAGAAGAACGGAAGCAAAATCTCAATCTTCACGTAGCCGCCATCAAAAAACATATTGATACGCTGGCGCTGAAGCGGTATGATAATCTGAAGGAAGCATTAGATTTCACCATCATGTTCATCCCCGTGGAGCCGGCCTTCCTTACCGCTGTGCAATATGATCAGCAACTTTGGAATTACGCCTACCATAAACACGTGATTCTGCTAAGTCCGACGAACTTGATTGCCTACCTTAAACTTATTTCTGATGTTTGGAAACGTGCAGACCAAAGCCAAAATGCAGAAGAGATCGCACGGCAGGCCGCAGCGCTTTATGATAAATTTGAAGGATTCGTATCTGATTTACTGAGCATCGGCAAAAAAATGGACGGTGCGAAGGTAGATTATGAAAATGCGATGAAAAAACTGGCTTCGGGCAACGGAAACCTGGTACGTTCCGCCGAAAAACTGCGTCAACTGGGCATAAAACCAAAGAAAAATTTGCCCGGAGCGCTACTTGAACGTGCAAACGTAGAAGAAATCGATTATCAAAATGATGAAAGCCAACCTACCAATGATTGAGAGTCTGCAAAATGAGAAAATCAAGCACGTTACACGGCTTTTGAGTGATAACCGTTTCCGCAAAAAATCGGGGTTGTTTGCTGTGGAAGGCCAGCAGGAAAATACGAGAGCGCAGCAGTTTGGTTTTGAAAGTGAGGAGTTCTATATCTGCGAAGGTATTTTCAAAGCCGCGATACCGCAGGGAAAAGTACATTTCGTGTCCGAAAAAGTTTACGAAAAACTCGCCTACCGCGGGACATCCGAAGGAATCATCGGCATTTATCAGACAAAGAATGCTTTGCTTGAGGATTTCCAACCCAAACCGGATTCAGCCGTCATTATTTTGGAAGGAATAGAAAAACCAGGAAATCTCGGTGCGATATTGCGAAGCTGTGAAGCTTTCGGAATTGATGGACTCGTGATTACAGATCCGAAAGTAGATTTCTACAATCCCAATGTGATCAGGTCCAGCGTTGGCTGTCTGTTTGGGATGAATGTTTTTGCTGCAACAAACGAAAGTGCTGTTCAGTTTTTAGAGCGGAATAAGTTTAATATTTACACCACGATGATGTCAGCAGACGCGGGCGATCTCTTTGCAGAAGAGTTGACAGCACGCTGCGCAATGGTTTTCGGTACAGAACATTCGGGCTTGAGCGAATTTTGGGAAAAAATCGGGAGGAATACATTGATACCGATGTCCGGCAGTATCGATTCGTTGAATCTCAGCAATGCCGTAGCAATCACGGCCTATGAGATCAGCAGACAAAAACTTCAGGTGAGGCCATAAAAAAAACCGCTCATGCTGAAAGCACGAGCGGTTTGTTTGTGTAAATAATGCTGATTATTTGTTTACAGCATCTTTAGCTTCTTTAGCAGCATCTTTAGCAGCGTCAGCAGCACCAGTTGCAGCATCTCCAGCAGCTTTAGCAGCATCTTTAGCAGCATCAGCACCAGCAGCAGTAGTTGCAGAAGCAGCATCAGCAGCAGCGTCAACAGTTACAGCAGCAGCAGAATCAACTACAGAAGCAGCAGAATCAGCAACAACAGCTGAAGAATCTACAGCAGCAGCAGCAGCTGAATCAACACCGTTAGCAGTTTCTACAGTTTCAGATTTGTTACAAGCTACAAGAGCAACAGCAGCGATAGCAGCTACGAAGAATGACTTTTTCATAATAAATAAATTTAATTGTTTTTGTTTCTTTTAAAAATCCGTTCAAGTATCTCTATTTGAACAGGACAAAGGTAGAACGGATAATAAATTTGTATGCGCAAATTAATTGTAATACCTTTGTAAAGCTGTTTTACAAAATACAACACCTGTAAATCAGGACATTAAATAAAACGACTACATTGAGCCATTTAGATATTTTACATTTTGAACAACTCAAAAAGGAGGTTGAAAGCCGATATTTGGAAAATCACAGCCCGTCCTTTGAAGAAATTTCTAAGTGGAAAGGGATTGACATTATTTATTTTCAGGAGGATCTGCGTAAAATCGCGAAAGGAAACATCAGTGAGAAGACTTTCTATACCTATTTCAAAACCTCACCTGTAACTAAGCTTCCGCGTATCGATATGCTCAATTTGCTCTCTGTTTATGCAGGATACGCCTCGTGGTACGACTTTAAAAAGAATCATCTTTTCGCAGACGAAGTGTTACAGGAAAGAGAAGAAGCAGTAGAAAATAGTTCTACTGGAGATTTAATTCCTGAAGCAAGTTCTGATTCCCGCATCGCGCAGACAAATGAGGAAAAAAGACTGCCCACCAGCAGTTCAGAAACTGATGAAAACGATATTTTACAAAAATCAAATACTGATAATCAAGTAATTAAACAAAATACCTCTTCGCTCGAAACTTACGACACGCAGGATTCCAAGTCTGCTTTTACGGTGATCAAAAAGTACGTTTGGCTTGGCATTTCAGTATTGCTTGCGGTGGCTGTAGGTCTTCTTATATTTAAAGACGAATTGTTCAGTAAAAAATATTATTACAGCTTCATCGATGCTGACCGCAATTCGAAAATCAATGCGGAACTACAGGTGCAGATCCTGAAAGAAAATGAATCACCAATCCTCTATTCCGCGAAACCGAATGAACCTTTTGTGTACACCACAAAATCAAAGGACCTTACGATGGTTGTTTCGTCTCCTTATTACCGAACGGACACCATACAGCGTAATCTGGAAACGGCGCCGGAAGCGGAAAACATCGAATTGAAGCCCAACGACTACGCGATCATGCTCTTTTATTATTCGAAATCTATAACAGACTTGAAAAAGAAACGGGTAAGTTTGAACTATTTGATCAGCGACAATGCGCTGATTTATCAGGTTTTCGACAATCAGTTTTATGGCGTCGAAACAATGGATAAACAGCGGTACATCAATCTCGTAACATTACCGTCAACCTCCCTGGAAAACCTTGAAGTGATTGATACACAGACCAATCAATCCGGGAAAATAGTGATGATTAAATTTAAAATCGGCACCAATGAAGAAAACAAATAGATTATTTTACAGCCTTATTCTGTTGCTCGCGACACTTTATTCATGTAATAAGGAAACTAAAGGTCCGTCTGACCTGGAAAAAATCCGGAACAACACCAACAAAGTCTCTTATCCGGCAAATAAGATGGACAGCGCTCAGGCGATTTCTTTTATCACAAAGCAGAAAATTCAGGAATTGCTTGATCTTTCCACGCTCTACACCTCGGGAAACCGTGATACAGAGATAGATTCAGTGATCTACGCACAGATGCAGAGATATTTTGCAAATCCTGACTCTACCAAGCTCGCACCTTTGCTCGCAGAACTCGACAGCCTGAATGTAGCATCAGCCAAAGTGGGCAATTTAGCTGTGAATAAGCGTATCGTGGGTTCTGACACACTGGATTTTGCGAAGTTTGATGTCGAATATTTTGATGACAGCAACCGAAAGCTTGGAATTTTCTCTAAAAATGCGGAATATATCCTTCGTCCTTCGCCTGTAAAATTCAAAAAAGAATTCAAGTTTTACTTTGTAAACTTTGATGCACCGGTGCCAAATGACAGCACCGCGGTAGGCGTCACAAGATAATCCAGCGGGATATCTTCATGCCATACATCATCGATAATTTCATCCGGCGGAAAGAAATTGACTCCCACTTTCTTGGCTTGCGGATTAATATCGGCAAAAAAATGATCATAAAATCCTTTGCCGTAACCCACCCGGTTGCCAAACCGGTCTGCGTACATTAAAGGAACGATTACGAGATCATATTCTACACCTTTAATTTCAGTGTTAGTTTCCGGTTCAGGAATCCCCCATTTATTCGGAACTAACAGGGTTTGCGCTAACAGTTCTACCGCGATCATCTTCTCACCCACGACTTTCGGAACGAAAATCCTACAGTTAGAGGTCCTGAAATATTCAATGAAAAGTTCAGTCTGTACTTCCTCCTTAGAGTATGCTGTAAGAAAACAGTGAATATTCTGACCTTCAGTTAGCTCAAAGTACTTACTGAAATTTTCAAAAATCTTCCGGGACAATTCCGCTACGTCCTGCTGCGAGAGCATCGCACGCTTTTGTCGGTATTTTATTCTGATGTAAGCTTTGGTCATTTTATATCGCTTTTACCGAAATTATTTTCACCGGACAGGCTTTTGCAGCCTTTTCACAGGGGTCAAAAGCTTCATGATTAGGCGTTTTGAACGTATAAAAACCCTTTTTATCGAGTGTTTTCAGCAACACAGATTTACCGTCTTTTTTGGACATCCGGAAGAATTCCGGCGCAAATTCTGCGCAGTAGTTACAGCCAATGCACTTTTCGCGCTGCAAGGTCACGATCACCATCAGTTATTCTCTACAATTTTGTAGAGTTTGTCCGAAGGTCGCACACGAAAATCTGTTTTGAAAGTGATGACATCAGTCTTTGAAGCTTTTTCTGCGGCAGGTTTTTGATCGACGATCATTGATTCAAGTAGCATTTCCTGCGAACCCGTAGTCGGTCCCTGGATTAAAACTCTGTCGCCTACCGCGAGGTCGTACGCTTCAATTAAGAATTCAGCCACATTTGATTTTGGATAAAAGTGGCGGCCTTTTCCGATGTACACTTTCTTCGGCGTCGCACTTGAACCCGAGGTTTCAGACCATTCGCCGAGTTCCTGACCTAAATAATAACCAGACCAGAAACCACGGTTGTACACGATTTCAAGCCTAGCCATCCAGTCAGCCACTTTTTCGGGAGAGTAGGTTCCGTCGAAGATGGCGTCGATCGCTTCTCGGTAACTTTTGGTAACAGTCGCTACGTATTCCGGTGCGCGGCCGCGACCTTCAATTTTCAGAACTTTTACTCCTGATTCAACCACCTGATCGAGGAAACTGATGGTACACAGGTCTTTCGGCGACATCATATATTCGTTGTCGAGTTCTATCTCAAAACCCGTCTCCTGATCGATAACTGTGTACTTTTTTCGGCAGTTCTGTTTGCAGGCGCCTCTGTTCGCCGATGAATTATGAGAATGTAAACTTAAATAACATTTCCCCGAAACCGCCATGCATAAGGCACCGTGACCAAAAATTTCCACCTCAACAAGGTTTCCGGAAGGTCCGCGTACATCATCTTTAACGATTTGGTCGCAGATTTTTTTTATTTGAGTAATGCTGAGCTCGCGGCTCATCACAATCGTATCAGCAAACAGCGCATAAAATTTCACGGTTTCGATGTTGGTGACGTTGATCTGGGTGGAAATGTGAACCTCCATCCCAATCTGTCGAGCGTACGAAATTACAGCTTGATCCATGGCAATTACAGCCGTAAGGTTGGCGGCCTTTGCTTTATCTAAAAGTGTTTTGATTAAAGATAAATCGTGATCGTAGATGATCGTATTTAAAGTTAGATACGTTCGAACTCCTTTCTCCGAACATCTTCTGGCAATTTCCGGTAAGTCATCGATTGTAAAATTCATCGACGCCCGTGCGCGCATGTTCAGCTGTTCTACACCGAAATAAACGGAATCTGCACCGTTGTCCAAAGCAGCCTGCATCGAAGTGAAATCACCGGCTGGTGACATCAACTCCATTTTTCCTGAAGCCGTCATTTTAATTTAAAATCTTTAACAACTTATCGGAAAGACGAACTCTGAATGGCAAAGGAAACGTTATTTGATCGCCTGCTTTCGCTGTTTCGCAAGCGTTTCCGTTCGCAAAAAGTTCATTTAAAACCATCTCCTGCTCACCGGTTGTGGGTCCGGAAATTAAAATTTTATCACCTACAGAAACTTCGCCGTCTCCAAGCAGAAACTGAGCGACTTTCGACTTAGGATAATAATGTTCAGCTTTGCCAATCAGCATTTTTTTCACCGAAATTTTTTGCCGGATATTCTTTGTAACCGCCTTTGCTAAAGGTTTATCTAGCAGTTCACCAGATTTCTTGAACTTCAAGTCATCAGATTTACCTTTGCGGAAAATCTTATTACCTACCTGCAGACCTTTTCGAAGTTTTGCCTGTTCCTCGAGCGGCAAATGAATGGTTTCAAGACATTTTGGAGAACAGCAGTTTTCCATCGCAGCTTTGCATTCGTCACACTGAATAAAGAGCAAATGACACGCGTCATTGAAGCAATTTGTATGATTATCGCACGGTTTTCCGCACTGGTGGCACTGTGAAACGATATCATCCGTAATCCTTTCGCCCAACCTGTGATCAAAAACGAAATTTTTACCGATGAATTTACTTTCTATATTTTCTTCTTTTACCTGTCTCGCATATTCGATGATGCCGCCTTCAAGCTGAAAGACATTTTTAAAACCCTGATGTTTGAAATACGCACTGGCTTTTTCGCAGCGGATCCCGCCCGTACAGTACATCAGCAGGTTTTTATCTTCTTTGAAATCCTGCAGTTTATCATTGATGATTGGTAAACTTTCCCGGAACGTCTCTACATCAGGCGTTATCGCGCCTTTGAAATGCCCTACTTCACTTTCATAATGATTGCGGAAATCAACCACAATTGTGTTCGGATCTTCGAGTAAAGTATTGAATTCCTTGGCCTTCAAGTGAATTCCTTTGTTGGTCACATCGAAAGTCTCATCATTCAAACCGTCTGCAACAATCTTGTTACGAACCTTTATCGTAAGTTTTAAAAACGAGTGGTCATCGTGCTCTACAGCTTCATTCAGCCGGATGCCTTTCATGAAATCGTACACTTCCAAAGTTTCGCGGAAAGCTTCGAGGTTTTCGGCAGGAATACTCATCTGAGCATTAATTCCTTCGTGAGCAACGTAAATACGGCCGAGCGCATCAAGTGCATTCCAGGCTATAAAGAGTTCGTCGCGAAACTTTTTGGGATCTGAGATTTTGGCGTACGCATAGAAAGACAAAGTAAGGCGTTGCTTACCGGCTTCATCAATAAGACGGGCTCTTTCTTCTGCGCTTAAAGTGTTGTACAGTTGCATGCTATAAACGGTTTAAGTGAGAAAAATTGAAGGTGCAAAGATAAGAAATTTGAAAATGTGGGAATTTAAAAATTTGATAATGTAAAATTCAGCGAAAAGACAAATCAGAAATTAATGTAAATATGTTTCAGAATCTCTCTGTCTTCTTCTGTAAATGGAACTTTTCTGCGTGCCATCGCCAGTTCCGCAACTTCATACGCTTTTTCTAATTTGAATTTTTCATCACCTTTCATTCCGCCCCAAGAAAAACTGTCGATCAGGTTTGGCGGGAAGCCGCTTTTGAAAATATTCGCCGCAACACCAACCACAGTTCCGGTATTAAACTGAGTGTTGATCGCGGATTTTGAATGATCGCCCATTATCAGTCCGGCGAACTGTAGCCCGGTGTTTGCAAATCTTTTAGTTCTGTAATTCCAAAGTTTTACTTCTGCATAATTGTTCTTAAGGTTGGATGAATTGGTATCAGCGCCCAGATTACACCACTCGCCGATCACAGAATTGCCCACGAAACCGTCATGACCCTTGTTTGAATATCCAAAAATCACAATGTTAGTCACCTCACCGCCTACTTTAGAATGCGGTCCGACGGTAGTTGCACCGTAAATTTTAGAACCTAAATTGAATTTCGAACCTTCACAAAGTGCAATCGGGCCGCGTAGGTTGCAGCCTTCCATCACTTCAGCATCTTTACCGATATAGATTTTTCCGGTTTTTGTATTTAAGGTTGAAAACTCCACAGCCGCGCTTTCTTCGATGAATAAATCCTGTTTATTCCCTAAAAAACCATTCGTTTCGGAAAGTTCCGCAGATTTTCGGCCTTTTGTGAGCAAGTCAAAATCAAAATTTATCGCTTCCTCATTGAAAGAGAATAAATCGGTGGGCTGTTTGAAGAACGTGAGTTTTTCCTCGATATCGGTCATTTTTTCAATTTGGTTCAACGAAAAATTGTCCATATTGATTCTTACAGCCAGCAGTTCATTATCGTATACCAGCGCTTCGCCCGTTTTCAAATCCTTTATCTGACCTAAAACCTTTTCGGTAGGAAGAAAATTTGGAACAAGAAACAGGCTTTCTACTTTTTCGGGTTTTTGAAATTTTTCCTGAAGAAAGTCTTCCGTGATGTAAGAAATTTGGGCTGAATCCAACAGTTTTTGCCACCTCTCGGAAAATGTGAGGATCCCGCAACGCATCTCTGCAACAGGTCTTGTGAATGTTAGCGGTAAAAAATCTCCCCAAAACTGGGCATCAGAAAAAACAAGCTGCATACGTACGATTTTAGATTTTGAATTGAAGTTAAGTGTTAAGAAAGTGGAATGATTTTCACCATCGCATCCCAAATTTACAATAAAAAAAAGTCCTTCAGCAACCTGAAAGACTTTGTATTCTCTGTATCCTCAAAGATTATTTTGAGAATTTTTTGTATTTGCTCATGAATTTATCTACTCTACCTGCGGTATCTACCAATTTCACTTTTCCAGTGTAGAAAGGGTGAGATGTAGAAGAGATTTCCATCTTGATCAAAGGGTATTCCTGTCCTTCATACTCGATGGTGTCTCTCGTATCAGCTGTAGATTTGCAAAGGAACATCTCGTCATTACTCATATCTTTGAAAACAACAAGTCTATAATTTTCCGGGTGGATTCCGTTTTTCATAATTAAAAATTTTAAAGTAAAAATTAAAGTTTTGCTTCAGAAGTAGTAATGGATTTTCCTCCGCTAATTTTTTAGACCGCAAAAGTACAAATATTTTCGTAATTCGCAAAAACTCCTACGGAATTTTTCGCTATTTTTCCGTTCCACAATTTTAGTTAAATTTGAAAACAATACAACGTACAAATTTCGATGAATAAATTCCTATTTCTTTTTGCCGGTGCTTTTTGGCTGATGCTCACTGCCACAGCCTGTAACCGCGACGATATTAGCTTCGAAAACCCTTCCCAACTGCTGCGTTTTTCGGCCGATACGCTCTTTCTTGATACAGTTTACAATCAGGTGAGATCGGAAACCTATGCCGTGAAAATCTATAATGATGAAGACAAAGACGTTATGATTCCTAAAATCAGTCTTGAAACCGGCGCCACATCTCCTTATCGGATCAATCTTGACGGAAAATCAGGCACTGAATTCAACAATGTGGCTTTAAGAAAAAAAGACAGTTTGTATGTTTTCGTAGAAATTGCGCCCGTTGCCAATGCAACTGAAGCGATCGCGGAAGACCGTATCCAAATACAGTCGCCGGCAGGAAATCAGCATGTTACCCTCTTTTCGGTTGTTCAGGATGCTGAATTTTTCATTCAAAATGAAACGAACCCAAATATTCTGACGCAAAATACCACCTGGAATAACGAAAAAGCTAAAATCATCTTTGGTGACCTGACGCTCGGAGACGGCAAAACATTAAACATAGAACAGGGCACGAAAGTCTATTTCTTTAAGAACGGTGGATTAAAGATTTCTGAAAACGCAACACTCAATGTGAATGGCCAGCTCAACAGTGAAGTGATCTTCCGTGGTGACCGCAATGACACGCGCTACGATACCATTCCGAAAAACTGGAAAGGAATCCAGTTCGGGAGCGGAGCTAAACTCAACATGAACTATGCGAAGCTTTTTGGCGGAATACGCGGACTCGAAATGACGGAAACCCAGGCAAACATCAGCAATACGATCATCCATACTTTCGAGGAGTACGGTATTTTCGCGGTAAAGTCGAACATCAGTACAT
Organism: Kaistella pullorum; assembly: GCF_014837035.1. GTDB lineage: Bacteria > Bacteroidota > Bacteroidia > Flavobacteriales > Weeksellaceae > Kaistella > Kaistella rhinocerotis. The sequence continues at coordinate 377,323 of NZ_JACSPS010000003.1, forward strand.
CGAATCTGGTAATGAACAATTTTGGTGAAGCAGCGATAGGTATTTTTAAAGGCGGAACGTACAACATCACGCACGCGACCATCGCCAATTACTGGAATCTGAACTCCGCCATGCCGGCGCTTGGCATCTATGCCACGAATGAATACCAAAACGGAGCGACGCTCGAGAACGGGCCGCTGACGCTGAATATCCGGAATTCAATCATTTACACGGAAAAAGAAAACGCGATCGTGTTCAAACAGACGTCGGGACAGACTTTCGCGATGGTTTTCCAAAACAACCTTCTCAAATACGGTAATGACGCAGGTTATACTGTTGACGGGACCAACATTAAAAATGAAGACCCGAAATTCCAGAATTATTTCACCCACAAAATGAATTTAAGGGTAAAAGACGATTCACCGGCAAAAGGTAAAGGTGCGAATCTCGCCGGTTTTCCGACAGATATCGCCGGAGTTGCCAGAAAGAATCCTCCTACGATAGGCGCTTACGAATAACCAAGTTTACCGAACAATGGAAATCACCAATCTTCAGCAACAGGTAGACGAATGGATTAAAACTATCGGTGTCCGTTACTTTAACGAGCTCACCAATATGGCCATGCTGACTGAGGAAGTAGGCGAAGTGGCCCGGATCATCGCCCGTAAATATGGCGAACAAAGCGAAAAAGACAGCGACAGAACCAAAGATCTAGGTGAAGAACTCGCAGATGTGCTGTTCGTCACTTTATGTCTGGCAAACCAAACCGGCACCGACCTGCAGCAGGCTTTCGACAATAAGATGAAGAAAAAAACCGAACGAGATTTCGACCGTCATCAGAACAACGACAAACTAAAGTAGCTGATTCGCAGACTTTTCGGAGAAATACCAGATGCTGAACTTTAGGAATGCGTTCATATTTATAATTAAATGTTTTTAGACAAAACCACAATTGCAGCCAATAAAACCATTGAAATAAGCGGTTCGAAAAGCATTTCGAATCGTTTGTTCATTTTGCAGAAGCTCTTCGGAAATCTCCGGATCCAGAACCTTTCGAATTCTGAAGACACACAGTTGCTACAAAAAGCGCTGGAAAGCGATTCTGAAATCATCGATGTGCATCATGCCGGCACGGCGATGCGCTTCCTCACCTCGTATTTCGCAATTGCTGAAGGCAGAACCGTTACGCTGACCGGCTCTGAGCGCATGAAGCAGCGTCCCATAAAATTTCTTGTCGATGCGCTTCGAACATTGGGAGCGGAAATTCAGTATCTGGAAAATGAAGGCTTTCCGCCATTAAAAATAACCGGAAAAAAGCTTACCAAAAGCACCGTTTCTATTCCCGCAAACGTATCCAGCCAGTTTATCACCTCACTGATGCTCATCGGTGCAAAACTTCACAACGGTTTGCAAATAAAACTCCAGGGCGAAGTCACTTCCAGACCTTATCTTGAAATGACTTTGAAAATCCTCAGAACACTTGAGATTCCAAATGAATGGGAAGGCGATACGATAAAGATTTTTGCGGGGTTTGATCCCGCCAATCTCTCGTCCGCACCATTCGTGGTGGAAAGTGATTGGAGCTCTGCATCGTACTTTTATTCTGTGGCGGCAATCTCACGAGAAAGCCTTAATCTACGCTGTTTCAAGCCGTTTTCATTACAGGGCGACTCCGTTCTGCGCGAAATCTACTGGGAATGTTTTGGTGTTAACACCATTTCGGAAGGTGCAGAATCGAAGATTTCACTTTATCCGGAAACTTCATTTGAATTGCCTAAAAAGATAAAACTGGATCTGCGCGACGCGCCAGACATTGCGCAAACGATCTGTGTCACAGCTGCCGCGCTTCAGATTCCATTTGAGATCTGTGGTCTTTCAACCTTAAAAATAAAAGAAACAGACAGGCTTGTCGCGCTTCAGAATGAACTATTTAAAATTGGCTGTGCAACTGAGATTACTGATGCGGAAATCTGCTCTGTACATTTCTTCAGTCCCGCCGAGCCGATTTCCATTAAAACATACAATGATCACCGGATGGCCATGAGTTTCGCGCCGTTCAGTCTATTAAAGCCGTTAACAATCGAAAATCCTGAGGTGGTAGAGAAATCATATCCTGATTTTTGGAAGGATTTCTCGTATCTAACTGAGTAATATTTAAATAAGATGACAATTGTAATCACCGGAACATCTTCCGGAATCGGTTTCGTACTTGCTGAATACTTTGGCAAAAATGGGCATCAGGTTTTTGGTTTGAGCCGAAAAAATGTAGAATCTCCCTACTTCACTACAATTCCGACAGACATCACCATGGCCGAAGCGGTAGAAAAGGCAGTTCAGGAAGTCTTAAGCAAATCGGGGCGCATTGATGTACTGATCAACAATGCCGGAATGGGAATGGTAGGTCCGGTAGAAGATTCGTCGAAAGAAGAAATCCTGAAACTGTTCAACCTGAATCTGGTTGGCGCTGTGCAGATGATGAGTGCGGTACTGCCGATAATGCGTGGGCAGCGAAGCGGTAAAATAATTAACATTTCAAGCATCGGTTCTGAGATGGGCTTGCCTTTCCGCGGATTCTATTCAGCTTCTAAATCTGCCCTCGATAAGGTCACCGAGGCGATCCGCTACGAAATTTCGCCTTGGAATATCGATGCCTGCACGCTGCATTTGGGTGACATTAAAACCAACATTGCCGAAAACCGCGTCAAAACAAATGTCAGCGAACCCTACCGCACGACTTTCGATAAAGTTTACGCGTTGATGAATTCGCACGTTGACCAAGGCACAGAACCATTGGAAGTAGCCCGTTATATTGAGAAATTGCTGGCTTCAAACCGTTGGAAAGCACATTTCTATTTTGGGAAATTCGGTCAAAAAATAGGTGTTCCGCTTAAATGGATGCTTCCGCAAAATATGTATGAAAACCTGATGCGCAAGTATAACAGTTTAGACAAAGCATAAATTTTGCATTTTTAATAATAATATCTGCAAAGACATTTATCATATTCACACATAATGTATATTTGCAATACCTTTAATACCGATTTTTTAAAAAAGATGAAAACAATTTACACAATAATCAGTCTTTTTGCGGTGTCCGTATCCCTTCAGGCACAACAAATTACCGTTGGCGAGGTCGCCAGACAAGCCAAGTGGACTAAACTAATCGACGAAGTAAACAACGGTAAACAAAAGATAAAGTATAGCGATATTGAGGGCATACCGTATTACAACAGAACATTTCTGCCTGCTCGTGTAGGCGACACCTCAGCCTCTGTGCCGATTCGCTACAACAGTTTTTTGGATACGGTAGAAATATTGGTTAATACAGATGTTTTTGAAATTCCGCGCGAAGAATCTTATCCTAAATTCATTTTCGAAAACAGCGGCGAAAAACTGGTTTTGGTCAATACACATGATGAGAATGCAGGTTACTTTTTCGAACTTTCAGGCGGAAAAAACCGTCTGCTCAAAAAGGTGATAACAAAGTTCCACGATGCTGTTCCTGCACCTAACTCTATGATTCCCGGAACTCCCGCGAGATTCGAGTTACTGAAGCCGGCCTATTTTATCAAAACCGAAACAGGTTTGATTAGAATTCCTAAAAATACAAAAGACCTGATACCGAGTTTTCCGGAACGTGAAGCCGAACTTTCAAATTTCATCAAAACGAATAAAATCAAGCTTACTTCAGAGGCGGATCTGATAAAACTGAACAACTTTTTAAATAATTAAATATAAAAGCGAAGAAATGATCTTCGCTTTTTTATTAGAACAGCTCAGCCGCGATTTTTTTGATATTATCGCTTTTTCCCATCGAATAAAAATGCAGCACCGGCACGCCGAACTCGCGAAGTTCACGGCATTGGTTCACCGTCCATTCAATACCGATCTGTTGCACAGCCGCATTGTTTTTAGCATTTTCAACCTGCGAAATCAAATCTTCCGGCAAATCAATTTTGAAAACTTTCGGCAGCATCTGCAGGTGAGATTTCGTCGCGATCGGCTTGATGCCGGGAATTATAGGAACGCTGATTCCCATTTCACGCGCCTGACGCACAAATTCGAAATACTTTTTATTGTCGAAAAACATCTGCGTCACCACGTAATCTGCACCCGCATCCACCTTCTGCTTCAGCCATTTCAGATCATTTTTCATCGATGGCGCTTCAATGTGTTTTTCGGGATATCCGGCCACACCGATGCAGAATTTACTCCTTTCGCTGCAGGCACTTTCATCATGCAGAAACTTCCCTCTTCCTAAATTATCAATCTGCCGCACAAGATCCACCGAATTCCGGTGGCCGCCCGCAGTTGGTACAAAGTGGTTCTCGCCTTTCATCGCATCGCCGCGCAATGCCATCACATTCTCAAGGCCAAGATACATACAGTCAACAAGTAAATACTCGGTTTCTTCCTGCGAAAAACCGCCACAAAGCACGTGCGGAACGGTATCTACACTGTATTTGTGTTGTATGGAAGCGCAAATCCCCAGTGTGCCCGGCCGCATACGCGTGATTTTCCGTTCCATCAGTCCGTTTCCTTTATCGAGATAAATATATTCTTCACGGGAAGTCGTCACATCGATGAATTGCGGCTTGAATTCCATCAGCGGATCTATGTTTTTATAAAGATCTTCAATGCCGGTGCCCTTTGGCGGCGGTACAATCTCGAGTGAAAACAAGGTTTTGCCCTGCGCTTTTTCTATGTGTTCGGTTATTTTCATTAATTATTTTGATTATTTAGGCGTGTTCTTCGCTCGGGCCTGCGCCCTCGCTCAGAACCGCGCTTTCCGTTTCAATTCCTCGGCGGTGCCTGCGGGATTTCCACTGCAATCGCTCACGCAGGATTTCCGGCATCTACTCATTCAGGTTCGGACGAAGCCATTTCCGGGCAAAATCAATATCTACATTCTTACGTTTCGCATAATCGGCGAGTTGGTCTTCGGTAATTTTCCCGACACCGAAATATTTCGCGTGCGGGTTTGCCAAATAATACCCTGAAACAGCCGCCGTAGGAAACATTGCGAGACTTTCGGTCAGTTCAAGACCAATATTTTCTTTTACATTAAGCAACTGCCAGATGGTGAGTTTTTCGAGATGATCGGGACAGGCCGGATAACCGGGTGCAGGCCGAATGCCACGATATTTTTCGGCAATCAGATCCTCATTCCGGAGATATTCGTCAGAAGCGTAACCCCAGATTTCAGTGCGAACTTTTTGATGAAGAAACTCTGCAAATGCTTCAGCCAACCGGTCAGATAATGCCTTCGCCATGATCGCATTATAATCATCGTGACTGTTCTTATATTTCTGCACCAACTCTTCGGTCCCGAAACCCGTCGTTACGGCAAAGCATCCGATATAATCCTGTACACCAGATGTTTCGGGCGCGATGAAATCGGCAAGTGCATAATATTCTTTACCCGCAGAACGCTTTACTTGCTGACGGAGTGTATGAAAAGTTGAAATTTGACTTCCATTTTTATCGTACACAGCAATGTCGTCATCGTGCACCGCGTTTGCTTTAAAGATACCGATGACACCTTTGGCTTTTAGCGACTTTTCAGTAATAATCTGCCGGAGCATTTGCTGCGCGTCCTGAAACACTTCTGTAGCTTCCCGACCAACGACCTCATCATCCAAAATTTCCGGATATTTGCCGTGTAATTCCCAACTCCGGAAAAACGGTGACCAATCTATGAATTCGGCAATCTCACTTAAAACCTGGTCGTCAATCACCTGAACGCCCAATTTTCGCGGCGGATGAATACTTTCAAGTTTCCAGTCAATTTTAAATTTATTTTTACGTGCTTCATCCAGAGATACATACGCTTTTTCCACCTGCCTTTCCAGAAACTTTTCCCGGAAATCTGCGTACTCGGTCTTTAGGTCAATTTTGTACTGGCCACTTTTGTCGCTAAGCAAAGTACTCACTACGCCAACTGCGCGCGAGGCATCATTAACATGTATCACGGCACTCTCACATTTTGGGTCGATTTTTACCGCGGTGTGTGCCTTAGAAGTGGTAGCGCCACCAATTAGTAATGGAATATCGAGGTTCTGCCGGTGAAGTTCAGCAGCGATATGTACCATCTCATCCAAACTCGGCGTGATGAGACCGCTAAGTCCTATTGCATCGGCTTTCAGGTCAACTGCAGTTTGAATAATTTTCTGGGCTGGCACCATTACGCCCAAATCGATAATTTCATAGTTGTTACACGCAAGTACGACGGAAACTATATTTTTACCGATATCATGCACATCGCCTTTCACAGTAGCCATCACAATTTTTCCGTTGGCGGGCTTCGAAATGTCTTTTTGCGCTTCGATAAATGGCTGCAGGTACGCCACCGCTTTTTTCATTACGCGTGCAGATTTCACCACTTGTGGCAGAAACATTTTTCCGCTGCCGAAGAGGTCGCCTACCACGCCCATTCCTGTCATCAGGTTGATCTCAATCACATCAAGTGGCCGAGCGGTCTGCCTCCGCGCCTGTTCTACATCTTCTATGATGAATCGGTCTATTCCTTTTACCAATGCGTGGGTGATCCGGTCTTGCAGCGGCGCATTTCGCCACGAGAGATCTTCGGCGATTTCTTTTTTGCCCGATCTGTTCTTTTCCGAATATTCCAAAAGTCTTTCGGTTGCATCTGGCCGCCTGTCTAAAATAACATCTTCCACCAATTCAAGTAAATTTTTCGGAATTTCGTCATATACGTCCAACATCGCCGGATTCACAATACCGATATTCATACCGGCCTGTATGGCGTGATAGAGAAAAACCGTGTGCATTGCCTCGCGCACTGCATTGTTTCCACGGAATGAAAACGACACATTTGAAACACCGCCAGAAACCGAGACGTATGGCAGATTTTCACGTACCCATTTGGAAGCCCCGATGAAATCAAGCGCATTACGGCGGTGCTCCTGCATGCCGGTCGCGACAGGGAAAATATTAAGGTCGAAGATGATATCTTCAGCCGGGAAACCCACTTCTTTCACCAAAATATCATAGGAACGCTTAGCAATCTCAATTCTTCGCGAAAAGTTGTCTGCCTGACCAACCTCATCGAAAGCCATCACCACCACGGCCGCACCGTATCTCCGCACCGACCTCGCCTGCCTTTTAAATTCTTCCGCACCTTCTTTCAGACTGATCGAATTGACCACCGACTTGCCCTGAACAACCTGAAGACCGGCTTCAAGGATTTCCCACTTAGAAGAATCTATCATGATCGGGACTCGGGCAATATCGGGCTCGGCAGCAATCAAATTCAGGAATTTTACCATACAGTATTTACCATCGAGAAGTCCGTCATCAAAATTCACATCAAGGATCTGTGCTCCATTTTCTACTTGATGTCGTGCAATTTCAAGCGCTTCGGAAAAATTACCATCCTTGATCAGCCTAAGAAATTTCTTCGAACCTGCAACATTGGTTCGTTCGCCCACATTGATAAAATTGGATTCTGAATTTATATTTAATGGCTCGAGCCCAGAAAGTTTAAGATGTTTCATTTTATATTTAAATGCAGCATAGCTGCTAAAAACATTATTGTAAGAAATTGATAACAAATTACTTATACAGTTCAGTGGATAATTCAATTTTTCTCGGCTGATAATTTCTCGCCAGATCAGCGATAGCGGCAATATGTTCGGGCGTGGTTCCGCAGCAGCCCCCGATGATGTTGACGAGACCTTTTTCGAGATATTCCCTGATTTGTGCAGCCATATCCTCAGGCGATTCGTCATATTGCCCAAAGGCATTCGGCAGGCCGGCGTTCGGATAAGCCGAAATACAGAAATCTGAATTTGCAGCCAGCGATTCAAGGTAAGGCGTGAGTTGTTTTGCGCCAAGTGCACAATTAAAGCCCACACTGAGAAGATCGCTGTGCGAAACCGAAATTAAAAAAGCTTCAGCAGTTTGTCCACTAAGGGTGCGGCCCGAAGCATCTGTTATTGTGCCCGAAAGCATCACGGGAATTTCGACGCCACGTTCTTCTTTAATTTCGGCGATTGCGAACAGCGCGGCCTTTGCGTTTAATGTATCAAAAACAGTTTCGACAAGTAAGATATCAGCACCGCCGTCTAATAGTGCTTCCGCCTGTTGTTTGTACGCCACACGAAGTTCATCGAAGGTTACCGCGCGAAAACCGGGATCATCCACATCAGGACTTAAACTCGCGGTTTTATTTGTTGGTCCAATAGAACCTGCCACAAAACGCGGCTGAGAAGGAGTTTTTTGGGAAAATTCGTCGCAAACTTTTCTGGCAATTCTTGCGGACTCATAATTCAGTTCATAGACTAGGTCTTCCATGTGATAATCGGCCATGGCTATGGTGGTACCTGAAAATGTATTGGTCTCAATGATATCTGCGCCTGCCTCAAGATATTGGCGGTGAACCGCTTCTATGGCCTGCGGCTGCGTAAGGGACAAAAGGTCATTATTTCCTTTTAATGAATGCGGCCACTCTTTGAACCTTTCGCCACGATAATCTTCATCGGTAAAATTATAACGCTGAAGCATAGTTCCCATCGCGCCATCAAGGACAAGGATTCTATTACTGAGTTCGGAAAAAAGCTTATTATTTGAACGCATTTTCAATTTTTTTAAAATAATAAAACTGAAAATGCTACCAGAAAAGGTAAAATGTATTCGCGTTATCTGTACCCGGCTGTGGGATAGAATGTAGCACCTTCTTCGCGTACGAAGGGTTGCCAAGGCTTCACAGAGTCTAATCTCTCCACCTTTCTTGATAACATTTTCAATATGTAAATGAACGAAGTCTGCTGCAAAAGTAGATGATTTTTCCGAATGTACAAGCGGTGGCCAAATTTAAAAATTGCTAATTTCGCAGCTCAAAAAACAGTTTTATGACCGCAATACAGAAGCGAATGGCCGATGACAGCTGGAAAAAATGGGGGCCATACGTAAGTAACAGACAATGGGGTACGGTGCGCGAAGACTACAGCAGTAACGGTGATGCCTGGGGTTACACCACTTACCGCGATGCGATGAGCCGCGCCTACCGCTGGAATGAGGATGGGATTGCGGGTATCTGCGATGACAAACAGTTGCTTTGCTTCGCCTTTTCGTTTTGGAACGGTGCCGATGAAATACTGAAAGAAAGGTTTTTCGGATTGAGCAACTACGAAGGGAACCACGGCGAAGATGTGAAGGAAATATTCTATTATCTCGATAATACACCCTCGCATTGCTACATGAAAATGGTATATAAATATCCGATTAACAGATTTCCGTATGAACAGCTGGTCTCCGTGAATGCAAGCAGGTCTAAACGGGAGCCGGAATTTGAGATTACCGACACAGGGATTTTTCAGAATAATGAATATTTTGACCTGTTTATAGAATACGCCAAAATTAATCATGATGATATCGCCATCCGGCTTACGGCGGTAAACCGCAGCAACAGACGCGCGCCGCTGACAGTGATCCCCACTGTTTGGTTCAGAAATAACTGGGCTTGGGGCAACGACACTTACAAACCTCAGTTTAAAGCAGATACTGACGGGAAAGTTGAAATTCAACATGAATCAGTTGATTTTAAATTCTTCTATTCAAAAGATATCGGTGTTGAAGACGTCTTCTGCGATAATGAAACCAATCCGCACAAGTTCTCAGAACACCACATGTCTGAAGCCCAATATTTCAAAGACGGAATTAATGAATATTTAATTCATCGAAATGCAGTTGCAGTAAATCCTGAAAAAACAGGAACGAAAGCAGCTTTCGTCATCAATGCAGAGCTGGATGCGGGTGAGAGCAGGACGTTTGATTTTCGGCTGAGCCCGCATGATATGGAAGAGGCATTCTTTAATTTCGACGACGTTTTCAAGTCAAAAAAAGCAGATGCAGACGAATATTATGCTTACGTACAATGTGACATAGAATCGGCCGAAGAAAGGAATATCCAGCGTCAGGCACTTGCCGGACTGCTTTGGAACAAGCAATTCTATAATTACAATGTTTCTAAATGGCTCAAGGGCGACCCAAAATATCCCGCGCCGCGTGATTTCGACCATTTTGTAAGAAATACCGGCTGGGAGCATATGCAGAACAAAGACATCATCTCGATGCCTGATAAATGGGAATATCCGTGGTTTGCTACGTGGGATTTGGCATTTCACTGCGTTCCGTTTGCCATCATAGATCCAGCCTTCTCCAAAGATCAGCTGAAACTGCTCACCAAAGAATGGTACATGCACCCAAACGGGCAGCTACCGGCGTATGAATGGGATTTCAGCGACGTAAACCCGCCTGTTCACGCGTGGTCAACTTTCCGCGTGTATAAAATAGACGAAAAATATAACGGCAAACCTGACATTCAGTTTCTAGAAAGCGTTTTTCAAAAGTTGCTGCTCAACTTTACGTGGTGGGTGAACCGCAAGGATAAAAACGGGAACAATGTCTTCGGCGGCGGCTTTTTAGGTCTTGATAATATCGGCGCTTTTGACCGAAATATGCAGTTCAAGAACGGCGATCACCTGGAGCAGGCTGACGGCACTAGCTGGATGGCGATGTTTGCGCTGAATATGATGCGGATTTCGATGGAGCTTGCCCTTTACAATCCGGTTTACGAGGATATGGCGATCAAATTTTTCGAACATTATCTGTACATCGCCAAGGCCATGGAAAATATCGGCGGAAAAAAAGGTGGTTTATGGAATGAGGAAGACGGCTTTTTCTATGACGTGCTGCAGCTGAATGACGGCGATTCTGTTTCATTAAAACTGCGGAGCATCGTTGGTCTTATCCCGATGTTCGCAGTAGAAATCATAGACCACGAAACGCTCGAGAAGCTGCCCAATTTCCGCACGCGCATGGATTGGATCCTAAAGAACAAACCCGAACTGGCGAACCTTGTTTCGCACTGGGAAGTAGAAGGCCGTGGAGGAAAACATCTGATGAGCATCCTGCGCAAAACACGGCTGAAACGCGTACTTTCGAGAATGGTGGACGAAAATGAGTTTCTGTCCGACTTCGGAATTCGTTCGATGTCTAAAGTTTACGAAGAAAATCCGTACAACTTTACAGTAGACGGCAAAGATTTCGTGGTGAAATATACGCCTGCGGAAAGCGACAGCCGGATGTTTGGCGGTAACAGCAACTGGCGTGGGCCGATTTGGTTCCCGATTAATTTTCTGATTGTTGAGAGTTTGCAGCGCTACCACTATTACTACCAGGAAAGTCTGCAGATAGAATTTCCGGCCAACAGTGGCGAAATGAGAAATCTTGAATTTGTGTCCGATAACATCAGCAAGCGCCTATGTTCGATTTTCCTTCGGGACGGAAAGGGCGAGCGACCCTTCAATGGCGGAAATAATTTACTCAATCATGATGAAAATTTCAAAGATTACATCATGTTTCACGAATATTTTAACGGAGACAACGGCAAGGGAATCGGGGCGTCACACCAAACAGGCTGGACCGCAACCGTAGCTAAACTTTTAAAACCCAAAGCCTCGTAGCTTTTAACTTTATAAAGCGTTTATAAATCAGAGCCAAACATTATTCAAACTGCCTGTTTTAAAAATAATGTCTGGCTTTTTTTAGCTTTGCTCATTTACCGAAATATGATACGTGACCTCCACATTAGGCTCGAATGTCTTCGATACGGAGCAGTATTTGTCAAAAGAAAGCTGCGCAGCGCGGCGGGCTTTATTTAGATCTATTTCGCCTTCGAGATGGAAACGAACTTCTATCTTTTTAAACGGTTTAGCTTCATCTAGAACTATGCGTTCACCTTCAATTTCTGCCGAAAATGAGGTAATGGTCTGACGCTGCTTTTTCAGTATAGATACGATATCAATTCCGCTGCACGCTGCCACTGCCATCAGCACAGATTCCATCGGAGAAACGCCATTGGAATTGGGTTCTGAAGTGTTATCAAGTAAAATTTTTGCACCGGCAGCATTGGATCCTTCAAACAGATAATCGTTGTTGATGCGCTTTAGCGTGACTTTCATTTGGGCTGAATTTAAGTTTAAAAAAAATCTTTACCTTTAAGTTTCTAAAGAATAAATATATGAATTATCACAATGAAAAGTCAGGCAATGGCGGAGTAATCACGCTTAGCAACGACGCGGAAGAGGTTGGAAGATTGACCTACACAATTTTTCCTGAGCAGGACAGAATGGTAATTTCTTACGTATTGGTTCACCGCCAGTTCGAAGGCCGTGGAATGGGGAAATATCTCATCGAGGAGGCGCTGAAGTATGCAAGAGACAACAACTGGAAAGTTTATCCGCACTGCTCATACGCCCGAAGCGTGATGAACCGTATGAATGACGTAGAAGATATTCTGCTTCACCGATAAAGCCAGTTTTTGTAAAAACTAAAAATTTAAAGTGATTCCAGCAATTCGTCTGTGATTTCCATATTGTGATAGACGTTCTGCACATCGTCATCGTCCTCAAAGCGCTCCAGCATCTTCATGTTGGCTTTAAACTGGTCTTGTGAGACTTCTTTGGTGATGTTGGCAATTCGCTGCAGTTCGGCAGATTTCGCTTCGATTCCGAGTTCTTCAAGCTTATGCGCCACGGCTCCGAAATCTTCATAGGCTGAGGTGATCATTACTTCTTCTTCATCACTTTCAATGTCTTCGGCTCCGCCGTCGATCATTTCCATTTCGAACTCATCCCACTCCATTTTGATGAGGCTGCGATCAATTGTGAAAATACCTTTGCGATCGAATATAAAGGTCAGTTCACCATTTTTACCGAGATTACCGTCAAACTTATTGAAAATCGCACGAACGTTTGCAACGGTACGCGTGGTGTTGTTTGTAGTACATTCTACAAAAAAAGCCACGCCGCCCTGTCCGTAACCTTCATAAGTTACTTCCTCATAGTTTTCTGCCTCTGCTCCACTTGCCTTCTTTATAGCGCGCTCTACATTGTCTTTGGGCATGTTTGCCCCTTTTGCATTCTGAATGCAGCGGCGCAGAGCGGGATTTGCTTCCGGGTCGGGACCACCGGCTTTCACCGCAAGTGCGATATCCTTACCTATTTTAGAAAACGTCTTTGCCATTTTGTCCCAACGGGCCATTTTTGAGGCTTTTCTATATTCGAATGCGCGTCCCATAGTTTTGTTTAAAGTTGGATGCAAAAGTAAATAAATTCAGACATAAAAAAAACACCTCCGAAAATTCGGAGGTGCATTTTTATAGATGAAAGTTACTTCTTAGTAATCTCTCTTTTTCATTGATTCCCAAGTCGCTTCGTCAGCAGGCTTAACAACCACTTTTCTATCTTTCAATCTCTCAGCGTTAGAAGCAGTTTCAGGAACTGTAGCATCTTGCTCACCTACACCGATAGATTTCAGTGATGTGTTGCTTACTCCTCTTGCTTCAAGTGCATCTACTACAGCTGCAGCTCTTCTTTGAGAAAGTTTCAAGTTATAAGAATCTGAACCTTTTTTGTCTGTATGACCGATGATCATGAATCTACCCTGAGAGTCTTTGATGATTTGAGCAGCATTGTCAAGTTTTTCTTTAGACTCTGGTCTAATCGTAGCTTTGTCAAAGTTGAAAAGAATATTATCAAGTGCTTTAGTTGCATCATCAGCCCAAGCTTCTTGAGGTTTAGGGCAACCGTTGTACTGAGCTAGACCAGGAACGGTAGGACAAGCATCATCTTTGTCAAGGATTCCGTCACCGTCAGTATCTGGCCAAGGGCATCCATTGTTTTCAGCTGGACCTGCAACTTCAGGACAAGCATCATCTTTGTCTACTACACCGTCACCGTCAGTATCTGGCCAAGGGCATCCGTTGTTCTCAACCGGACCAGCAACATCTGGGCACTGATCGTCTTTATCTGGAACTCCATCACCGTCTGTATCTGGGCAACCTTGGAATTCAGCTAAACCTGGAGTATCTGGACATAAATCATCCTTATCTAAAATACCATCTTTGTCTCTGTCTGTGTTACCAAAACGGAATAACAATGATGCAGAAGCTTGCCAGAAGTTTGCAAGAGCAGAATTATCTACTGGTGTAGAAACATAATCTCCCTGAACACCTAAACCGAAGTTCTTAGTAATCCAGAAGTTTGATCCGATACCTGTAGCAAGAGCAAAATGATCAGCTCTTCTCATTGAACTTGGATCATTATCAGAGAATCCGTTGACTACCTGACCGTTTGTATCAGTAAGCGGGAAGTTTACACCTGTATAGTCATGTCTCAAGTAATTAGCACCAACTCTTAAGTAAGGGTCAAACCAAGATTCTTCATCCCAAAGACCGTTAAATTTAAATTGAAGACCAAGACCTGTCATTAGGAAAAATTCTTTCCCCATGCCAATTTTCTTGTTATCAACATTACCAACAGAAGTCTGCCAATCTACAACAAGAAGTCTGTTAATGTTTCTTGCCACAGTAAGTTTAGACAATGGTGGAACGATAGTAAAATTGTTGATATTGTACAATTCTCCCCCGTCTCCGCCACCAAATGCTGTAGCAAATACATCACCCGCGTTTCCACCCGCTGCAGCATGATTTACTCCGTGAGCACCAACACCGATAAGCCACGGGTTACTGGTCGTCTGAGCGAATACAGTAGTGGCCACAGTAAGTGCCAATGCTGAAATTCCTAATTTTAGATTTTTCATAGAATTAAATGATTAAATAATTGATATTGCAAATTAAATATAAATTTTCCGTATAGTCCAAGTTATTACAGCGAAATTTTAACTTTTCTTTAATATCCTGTCCAGATTACGTTTGTTTTCTCTGTCTTTTATAGTCTCCCGTTTGTCGAAGAGTTTTTTACCCCGTGCGAGCGCTATCAGAACCTTAGCTTTTCCGCTGTTATTTATGTAGAGTTTTAAAGGAATAATGGTGTTACCAACATCTTTTAACTTCTTTTCGAATTTTTTCAATTCTGTTTTGTGCAACAGCAACTTCCGTTCCCTTTTTGTTTTGTGGTTATAAAATGTGCCTAATTTGTACTCATCAATCATCATATTAATGATATAGAGTTCACCTTCAATAAACTGACAAAATGACTCTGTGATGCTTGCTTTCGATGACCTCAGGGATTTTATTTCGGTGCCCGTAAGTACCATCCCTGCTTCGATTTCTTCCAAAATCTCATACTCAAATCTGGCACGCCGGTTTAATATGGTAACTGATTTTTCTATTTTCATCTCAATATTTAAACATGATTTGACAAAATGTTAATGTTATAATATTTTAACTGAATTTTTCTTAACATTTCATCTGAAAACCAATTCTAGCAGACCTTTCTAAAACAGCCTGCTTAAGCCGATAAGTTTTCGTAATTTTGCACCAAATTTACAAAAGTATATGCTAACAGTATCTAACCTATCATTGCAATTTGGCAAACGGGTACTTTTTGACGACGTAAACATCATGTTTACAAAAGGTAACTGCTACGGTATAATTGGTGCAAATGGTGCCGGAAAATCTACATTTCTCAAAATCCTTACCGGCGAACAGGATCCTACCACCGGAAGCGTAAGCCTTGAGCCCGGAAAAAGAATGTCTGTCCTGGAGCAGGACCACTTCGCGTATGATAAATTCACCGTTCTTGAAACTGTGCTTCGTGGAAACCAAAAACTATTTGATATAAAGGAGGAGATGGATGCTCTTTACGCCAAGGAAGATTTCTCCGATGCAGATGGCATCAAAGCAGGAGAACTCGGTGTAATATATGATGAGATGGGCGGTTGGAACTCGGAATCCGATGCGATGACCATGCTTTCAAACGTTGGGATCAAAGACGAGATGCACTACCAGTTGATGGGTGAGCTTGAAAACCAAAATAAAGTAAAAGTTTTGCTCGCACAGGCTCTTTTCGGTACACCGGATGTACTGATTCTCGACGAACCTACCAACGACTTGGATATCGAAACAATCTCATGGCTTGAAGACTTCCTGGCAGATTATGAGAATACCGTCATCGTGGTATCGCACGACAGACACTTCCTCGACACGGTTTGTACACATATCGCTGACCTCGATTATTCTAAACTGAACCTTTATACCGGTAACTATTCTTTCTGGTACCAGGCATCGCAACTCGCTACACGCCAGCGTCAGCAGGCAAATAAGAAAGCGGAAGAAAAGAAGAAGGAACTTCAGGACTTTATCGCGCGGTTTTCATCCAACGTTGCAAAAGCTAAGCAGGCTACCGCACGTAAGAAAATGATCGACAAACTTAATATTGAAGACATCAAACCAACGTCCAGACGTTATCCGGCTATTATTTTTGATACCGAACGTGAAGCGGGAGATCAAATTCTGGAGGTTAAAGGTTTAGAGAAAACAAAGGACGGCGAGTTATTGTTCTCAAACATTGACCTTAATCTTAAGAAAAATGACAAGGTGGCCATATTGTCTAAAAACAGTTTGGCAATCAGCGAATTCTTTGAAGTACTGATGGGCAAATCTGCTGCAGATAAAGGCAACTTCACGTGGGGCATCACTACCACGCAATCTTACATGCCGCTCGATAACACTACCTTTTTCCAGGAAGACATAAATCTTGTTGATTGGCTGAGACAGTACACCAAAAACGACGAGGAAAGACACGAAGAATACATGCGCGGCTTCCTCGGAAAGATGCTTTTCTCCGGTGATGAAGCACTGAAATCCTGCAAAGTGCTGTCCGGAGGCGAAAAGATGCGTTGCATGTTTTCCCGCATGATGCTTCAGAAGGCCAATGTACTTGTGCTTGATGAACCGACGAACCACCTGGATCTTGAAAGTATTACTACACTAAACAACTCTTTGACAAACTTTAAAGGTAACATCCTTCTCGCGTCACATGACCACGAAATGCTGCAGACCGTTTGTAACAGGATCGTGGAACTTACACCAAAAGGAATCATTGACCGCGAAATGTCTTACGATGAATATCTGGCAGACAAGAAAGTAAAAGAATTACAGGAACAGTATTATTCTTAAAAATGAAGACCGCTCATTACCCGAGCGGTTTTTTTATGTTTAAACATAAAAATTTCTCTACCAAACTTTTTGTATTTTTGTAACTATGAGTCAAAAATGGATTTACAAGCAGGAGCCAGATGAAGAAATTGTAGATGCAATCAGCTCATCACTGGGATTTGGAAGCTTCGAATCCAAAATCCTCGTAATCCGTGGTATAGACAATTACCAGAAAGCCAGAGAATTCTTCAAGCCCAATTTAAACGACATCCACAATCCTTTTTTGATGAAGGATATGCAACTCGCTGTAGACCGTGTGGCAACCGCTATTGAAAATGGCGAAAAGATAATGGTTTACGGAGATTATGATGTAGACGGAACCACTGCTGTGGCGCTCATGTATTTGTATTTAAGTAAGATTGTCGACAAAAAATATCTCGATTTTTATATTCCGGACCGTAATATCGAAGGCTACGGAATCTCACTGGAAGGAATAGATTATGCCAAAAACAATGGGTTCTCGCTGATAATCGCACTGGATTGTGGCATCAAGGCGATTGATAAAATAGAATATGCCAAAACGCAGGATGTAGATTTCATCATTTGTGACCATCACTTGCCCGGCGAAGAAATTCCGGATGCCGTGGCAGTTCTTGATCCCAAACGCAAAGACTGCCGCTACCCTTTTAAAGAACTTTCCGGTTGTGGCGTGGGTTTCAAACTGTGCCAGGGACTTAATACCATTTATAAACTCCCGGAAGCTGAACTCTTCGAACTCACCGATCTACTAGCCATATCTATCGCTGCAGACATCGTTTCAATGACCGGCGAGAACCGCGTTTTGGCCAAGCAAGGTTTAAAAATCTTAAGGAAAGCCAGGAATTTAGGTCTAAGGTTGCTCATCCCCGAAGAAAAACTGGCTACGTTCGAAATCTCGAACATCGTATTTGAAATTGCACCGAAAATAAATGCCGCCGGCCGAATTTCGCATGGAAAGGCAGCCGTGGAACTGATGGTTTCCGATAACCTTAAACAGGCACACCAAATAGTAAACGACATCGTCACGCTGAATGACTCTCGCCGCGAGATGGATATGAGCAGTACCACTGAAGCTTTGCTCCAGATTGAAGAGACACAGCAGGAAAAAAATTACACCACCGTCGTTTATGGCGCCGGATGGAATAAAGGTGTGATCGGAATTGTGGCTTCACGCCTTACCGAAACTTATTATAAACCGACGTTGGTTTTCACAGACGGCAACAATGGCGAAATGGTAGCCTCCGCGCGTTCAGTGGCCGATTTTGACGTGCATGATGCGCTCGAAAACTGTTCGGAGTTCTTCCTTAAATTCGGTGGACATCCCGCGGCAGCAGGACTTTCGATGGAAAAGGATAAATTTGATCTCTTCCGGCAGAAGTTTGAAGAAGTAGTCTCACAAAAAATTCAGGAACATCAAAAAGAGCCTTGCCTGACCATCGATTCTGACGTTCACGTGGACGATCTGAACAAAGACTTCTTTAATTTTCACCGTAAACTTGCCCCTTTCGGCCCGAATAACATGAAACCCATTTTAGCACTGAAAAACCAGCGCGTCGCGGGATACGTGAAAACAATGGGCAAAGACAACTGTCACCTGAAATTCTATATTAGACAGGAGTCAACAGGCCGAAACATCGAATGTGTAGGTTTCAAGCTGGGCAAATTTGCAGATGACTTCCGCACCAAAACATTTGATATTGCCTTCACGGCAGAAGAAAATCACTGGAAAGGAAACGTTACTTATTATCTCAACATTCGTGACGTGAAATTTGCGGAATAATCTGCTTTAAAGCCTCCGGTGACGTTCGAAAGGTTTCGTCCGGTCAAAAAGATAGCGGTAAGTCGCGAGTTTTCGCGTAACCATAGTTTCGAGATTTTCGGCAATCTTGATCATTTTGGGATTGAAGTCGCCTATCCACTGCATCTCATAATCTTCAAAATCTGTGGTGCGGCGAAAATGTTTTGTTCCTTCCCAAATCATGAAACCGTCAATTCCTTTGCGCTGCCACTCGGGTACAATACCAAAAACGAGCCCGACCATTTTCGTGTTCTTTTTAAATTTTTTAACGACAAGAAACTTGATTTTTTGCCAAATACCGAATTCTGAACCGGTGTATTTAAACCATTGATTCAGGTCCGGAATATTCATCCACATTGCGATTGGCTTTTCATTTTCGTACACAAACCACGAGATATGCTCGTTGATAACGGGCTTTAAAGTATTGAAAAGTTTCAGCGTCTGCGTTTTTGAAATCTCCTTTCCTCCTCCATGTTGCGCCCAGGCGCGGTTGTAAACTTCAGTGAAATCCGCCGCATACTTTTCGAGGTTGCGGACTTTCATCCGCTGGGCGGAGATTGCAGGGTTTCGTTTCACGCGCGCGTGCATTTCCAGGAAATTCTGCGCAACAGGATCGTGCACTTTGCGCCCAAAACAGAGTTGATTGAAGTAAATCTGAAAGCCAAAATTCTCAAAAAGCTGCTGATAATAAGGCGCGTTATAGTTCATCCCATAAAGCGGTTCACTGAATCCCTCGATAAGTAAACCCCAGAATTTATCGCGTTCGCCAAAGTTTATCGGGCCATCCATCGCTTCCATGCCACGTTGCTGGTGCCAATTCCGGCAAAAATCAAATATAAAATCGGCAGTTTGCTGATCATTGATACAATCAAAAAAACCAAAACCACCGGTCGGCTGCTCATTGCGGTATTTTCGGTTGACGAAAACCGCTACACGGCCCACAGTTTCATTGTTATCATTAAGAAAAAGAAAGCGTTCGCACTCACCGAAGCGGAAAAATTTGTTCTTTTTAGAATCAAAAACCGCTTCAACATCGTTATTTAACGGTTGGATATAGTGGGGATCATCTTTGTAAAGCTTCGCCGGAAAAGAAAGGAATTCGGAGATTTGCGCGGCAGATTCGACTTTTTGAGCCCTCATATTTTTGTAGCTTTCAATTTGTAAATGCTTTTTTAATGAATTGCTCTAAGACTTATCAGTGCCAAACGGTAGCCCGAAAGTCCGAAACCGCTGATAACTCCGAGAGAATGCGCGGCTGTGACAGACTTTTGCCGGAATTCTTCCCGTTTGTAGATATTGCTGATGTGCACCTCGATCACGGGTTTCGAAATGTTCTTTAAACAGTCTGCAATAGCATAGGAATAGTGGGTGTACGCACCCGGATTGATGATCAGTGCATCAAAATCGTCGAGCTGAATCCTGTTTATAATCTCACCCTCAATGTTGCTCTGAAAGAAATAAATTTGAGTGTCGCCGTACTCTTGGCGAAGATTTTGCAGATAGCTGTCCATCGGTTCGCTGCCATATATTTCAGGCTCTCGGGTGCCTAAAAGATTAAGGTTTGGACCGTTTACGATTAAAATATTCATCCGTACTTTTTTTACAAATATAATAGGTTTAGAATGGGAAAATTTTATTTTATGAATAAAAAACTAATATAAAAATTTGGTATAAAGACCCGGATTTGGCTGAAAACTGCCATTTAACAGATCCGTAACTGCTTATTTTTTAAGAAAATGTATTTTTGTAAGGCGTCCAATACCAATATCCATGAAAGTTTTAAAAAAAACGCTTAAATATACCGGCATTTTCCTCGGATCACTGCTGATGCTCGTCATTCTGCTCATTCTGAGTTTACAGTTGCCGGGTGTTCAAAATTTTGCTAAAGGAAAACTGGTAAATTACCTCGAAGAAAAAATCCATACAAAAGTCACTCTGGATCGCGTACACGTGGGTTTTCCGAACAGTTTGGTGATGGAAAATCTTTATCTGCAGGGCCAGACTGTAGATACGCTGCTTTTCGCACGGAAGCTGGATGTGGGTCTTAATATTCCGAAACTTCTGAAAAGCACTGCAGACCTTACCTCAATAGATCTCGAAGGTGTAACGGCAAATGTGGTGCGCGAAAAAGACGGTCGCTTTAATTTCGACTATATCATCGATGCTTTCGCCACGAAAGATTCAGAAGAAAGTGAATCGAAACCATTCATCATCTCGCTAGATAAGATCAAACTTCGCGATATCCGGGTCACTTTCATAGACAATCAGGCACGAAACGACATTGCGCTCTATTTCAAATCATTCGATACCAGAATTCGCACTTTTGACCTGCAGAATAATTCTTACGCCGCCAATAATATTGTGATGGATGGTTTACGGCTTAAACTTAAGCAGGATTTGCTCGAAGAAGTGGCGGGGAAAGTAGAGGAAAAAGTAGATTCTCTGAATCAGCAAAAGCCGATGAAAATCGGTCTGAACCGAATTAAATTCACCAATTTCAATATTGATTACGGCGATGACAACTCCAGGACCTTCGCGAAAATTATCTTCAAGGAGCTTGATACCAAAATTAACCAACTGGACCTTGAAAATAACCGTTTCGGAATTGATAATATCCTACTTCGTGGTGCCAACATTGACGCGAAACTATTTTCGCCCGCGAACAGTTCTTCCACAAACAATCAAACTAAAACTTCAGAATCCCAAAAGCCACTTGCGTTGCAGCTCGGGAAACTGCAGTTTGATGATGTGAAACTGGCGTACGACAATACCGCTGCAGCACGTACGCGAAGCGGAATGGATTTTAATCATCTCAATTTCTCCAAACTGAATCTTGAACTCAGAAACTTTAAAATGTTGGACGAAACGTTCGCCGGCACCGTAAATTCAGCTGAGATTAAAGAAAGCCGCGGGCTCCACATTCAAAAATTCAATACAGATTTTGTCTATAATAACGAACAGGCGTATCTGAAAGATCTCTATCTGCAGACTCCCCGCACGACGCTTCGGGATGAAATTGTGCTGAACTATAATTCTATACAGCAACTTTCTGCAAATCCGGGCTCGGTGAAGATAGCCGCGGATATTGAGAACTCTAAAATAGGTTTCGCCGATGTCTTACTTTTCGCTCCTCAGCTTAGAAATACCGCGCCTTTCAATAAATATCCGAATGCTACATTAAATTTAAATACAAGGCTGCGCGGAACCATCAATGATCTGAACATTCAAACGCTGCAACTTTCGGGACTGGACCAGTTGCGCATTAATGCTTCAGGAACCATCAGGAATGCGATGTCACCGGAAAATTTGGCTTACGACCTTAATATCCGTGATTTTTCGTCATCTGCTAAAACCGTTTTCAATCTTGTTCCGAAAAACACGATTCCTTCAAATATTTCGCTGCCATCGCAATTTAAGATCGCCGGTACCGCAAAAGGAACCACGCAGCTTCTCAATACAAATCTGCGGCTAACGTCTACACTTGGAAATGCCGCGGTGCGCGGCTCAGTGGACATGCGGCGTAAAAATCAGGAGCGGTACGATGTTTTGGCTAACCTGCAGAATCTGCAGATCGGTAGAATAATCCAGAATAAAGATTTACAGGGAATTACAGGACAAATTTCGGTGAAAGGACAGGGTTTTGAACCAAAATCTGCGATAGCCGACATTAAAGGTAACATCGGATCTGTGTATTATAACGGTTACACCTACTGTAATATGGCGTTAGCTGGAAAAATAAACCGCGGGGCATACAGGCTAAATCTGGATTCAAAAGATCCGAACGCCAATCTGAAACTGCTCGCTTCCGGTGTTTACAATGAAAAAAATCCAACCGTGAAGGTGAATGGTTCCATCCAGAAACTTGATCTTAATAAATTAGGGTTCTACAGTGATCAAATGATCCTGGCAGGAAACCTGGATGCTGATTTTACAAGCTTGAATCCGGATGCGCCGAATGGATTTCTTCATCTGAAGAATTTCGCGATTTCAGATACAAAGGATGTATTCCCAATTGAAGAAGTGATGCTCACAGCGGTATCTACAGCAGACAGCAACCGGATTGAACTGCTTTCCCAGGTGGCGGATGTGGAACTCACGGGTAAATACAAACTGACGCAGATTTTCGGCTCGCTGCAGCAAACGATCAATCAGTATTATGAGTTTCAAAAGCCCGGATCTAACACAGCCCGAATAGATCCGAACCAATATTTTAATTTTAACGCAAAAGTAAAAGACGATAATCTGCTGCGACGGTTCGTGCCCGAACTCACTGCTTTTGAGCCTATTACCATTACGGGAAATTATGATGCAGATACAAGGCAAATTCAGCTGAACGGCCAAATTCCGCAAGTCACTTATGGTGAAAATGTAATTCGGGACGGAATTTTAAATGTGAACAATCAGGGCGACGCGCTGGTGTATGATGTTCACCTTGCCGAATTTAACAATGAAAGTATCGCCTTAAAAAAAGTAGGTCTCACAGGTGATGTCCGCGATAATGTGATTACCTACACTGCCTCCACGAAGGACGAAAAAGATCAGAACAAGTTTCTTATTGCGGGAAATGTTGAAAAAATGGGTGAGCTGACGCGTATTCACCTCAATCCCGACGGTTTGACTTTGAACTATACAAACTGGCAGGTTACGCCAAACAATTATCTGCAGATTGGCCGTGGTGGCATTGTAGCGAATAATTTCGGCATTTCCAATGAGGGCAGCCAAATCCTGCTACAGTCTCAAACCAATTCTCCAAACAGCCCGCTGAATGTTAACATCACAGACTTTAAAATAGAGACTATCACAGAACTAGTAAGGAAAGATTCGCTATTAGCCAAAGGAAATATCAACGGTACTGCGCAACTCCGCAACCTACAGAAAAACATGACGTTTGACGCGGATATTGATGTGACCGATCTCTTTGTGTATGGAAATCCTGTCGGAAACCTTGATTTAAAAGCAAACAGTGCGGGAACCAATATTATCAGGGCAGACGCCGCCCTGTCCGGCTTCGACAATGATGCGCGGATTACCGGAACTTTCAATTCTTCGACGGGCAATATTGACATGAATCTTGATCTGAACCGGATGCAGATGAAAACGGTACAGGGACTTTCGATGAACGCGATGGAAGATGCTGAAGGCTACCTTTCGGGAAATCTCCGCATAAACGGAACTACTTCAGCACCAAAAATACTTGGAGGAATTAAGTTCAATGATGTCGGCTTGGGTATCACGCAGCTTGGCAGTAAGTTTAGAAACATCAATGACGAAATAAGTTTCACCAGCCGCGGAATCGACTTTAATAATTTTACCATCAAAGATGACTCGGGGAACGACTTTATAATCGATGGTGCGATATTGACGCAGACCTACAGGGACTTCGCATTTAATTTGGATCTGAATGCGACGGATTTCAAAGTTGTCGATTCTGAAAAAAATAACGATCAGATCATGTATGGTGTTCTGGCCGTAAATGCTGATCTGGCAGTGCGCGGAAACCTTGATCTGCCGCAGGTGGACGGAAACCTTAGCGTAACCGACGTTACCGATTTTACTTTTGTGCTACCAACTTCTTCTCCACAGCTTCAGGACCGTGAAGGAATTGTAGAATTTATCGACCAGGATTTGATTGCACTGCAGGAAACCATTAAAGCCGATTCACTTACCAACCAAAGTGACATCAAAGGTTTGGACGTGAATGTAAATATTTCAGTCACTAAAGAAGCGAAAATCTCACTCCTGATCGATAAGGCAAATGGTGATTTCGTGAAACTTCAAGGTGACGCAGAACTTACGGGAGGCATTGATCCTTCGGGTAAGACAACGCTTGTAGGCGTTTACGAAGTAGATCAGGGCGCATACGAAATGTCTGTAAGCCTTCTTCGCCGCAAGTTTGAGATACAAAAAGGCAGCACGATCACGTGGACCGGCGAACCTACGAGTGCAAATCTGGACATCACCGCTGTCTACAAAACCAATGCGGCGCCGCTTGACCTTTTGCAGCAACAGCTAACGGGCGCGTCCGGTTCCGAACTGAACCAGTACAAACAGCGCATCCCGTTTAACACCCTGCTCATCATGAAAGGTGAACTGATGAAGCCAATTATTACATTCGACATTACTACTGATGAACAGAACAGTTCGGTTTCAGCGACTGTACTTGATAATACAAAAACCAAACTTGAGCAGCTCCGCCGTGAAGAGGCAGAACTCAACAAGCAGGTTTTTGCGCTGCTCCTGCTGAACAGGTTCATCGGTGAAAACCCTTTCCAGAGCGATACGGGTATTTCTGCCACTACTTTGGCTAAACAAAGTGTCAGCCGCATCCTTTCTGAACAGCTAAATAATCTGGCGAAGGACCTTATTGGTGGTGTAGAACTGAATTTTGACCTTGAATCCACAGAAGATTATTCTTCCGGAAACCGGAACGAACGCACTGACCTTAATGTTGCATTGAGCAAAACATTGCTTGATGACCGACTGACGGTTACGGTTGGAAACAATTTCGGACTTGAAGGAGATGCACGTGCAAATGAGCAGATGACCAATATCGCCGGAGACGTAACACTCGATTATAAACTGTCGCGCGATGGCCGATATATGCTGCGCGCATACCGGAAAAATGATTACCAGGTCGCATTGCAGGGACAAGTGATAGAAACCGGTGTAGGCTTCATCATAACACTCGATTATGACAAATTCCGCGATATTTTCGACCAGATGAAACGAAACCGTGAGATCAAAAATCAAAAACGCCTTGAAAAAAATGACTAAATTAAAACTGAAACATTATTTCGGCGCTTCCATGGCTGCGATGTTGGTCCTGAATTCGTGCAGTAACACAAAGTTTTTACAGGAAGGCCAGCTTTTGTACACAGGAGCGGAAGTAAACATTAAAAATGATACGCTTAGCAAAAAAGAAAAATCAAATCTTGCAGAAGCGCTTGAAGATCAGTTGAGACCAAAACCGAATTCCTCTTTTTTAGGTCTGCGGCCGCAGCTTTACATCTATAATATTACGAAAGAACCTAAAAAGGATAAAGGTCTAAGACATTGGCTGAAATACAGAATTGGCGAAAAACCCGTTCTGCTGGGCGATGTTGACCGTAAATTTAATGAAGACATTATCGTAAACTATTCGGAAAACAAAGGCTTCTTCAATGCGCGCGCAACATCAGACACGATTTCTAAAAACAAAAAAGCAAAAGTAATATACACACTTACGCCGGGTGCACGTTACCTGATCAGTAATGTAAATTTCCCGGTAGATTCTACGGTGATCAACAGCGAAATTCAGTCCATCAAATCGGAAAGTCTTTTAAAAGCGGGTAACCCATTTGATTTAGACGTTATAAAAGCCGAACGTGAACGAATTGATGAGCATCTTAAAAACCGTGGGTTTTATTATTTCAGCCCAGACAATATCATTGTTCAGGCAGACAGTACCGTATTGAAAGAACCAAAGGTGGAACTGTTCGTAAAACTTAAGAATAATACGCCGCAACTTGCCAAAGAACCGTTCACCATCAATAAAACCATCGTATTTCCAGATTATAATATCGATGATGTGAAGGTTGGGAAGTACGGAATTCCTTATGCAACGGATTCGGTGGAAGTTCAGGACGATTTATATATCGTGGATCCTGAGAAAAAATTCAATTCGAGAATTTTCAACCGTGCACTATATTTCAGCAAAGGTGATCTGTACAACCGTAAAGACCACAACCTTTCGCTGAACAGGCTGATCAGTTTAGGTGTTTTTAAATTTGTAAAAAACGAATTTGTAGTTTCAGACTCTCTGAATAATCAGTTTGATGCGTATTATCTACTCACGCCGCGGCCGTTTCAGTCGCTCCGGCTCGAAACATTAGGTAAAACAAGTTCAGCCAATTACACTGGCGGCGAAGTGAATCTGAACTGGACGCACCGAAATCTTTTTAAAGGAGCCGAACAACTAAAAGCGAGTGTTTACGGTGCTTTTGACGTACAGATTGGTGGCCCGAAAGATGCCAATAACATCATTCGGGTGGGTACCAATGCACAACTCTCCATACCTCGCATCGTGGCGCCATTCAGATTCAGATCTTCCAGTGCGTATGTACCGCGTACCAATTTTGACATCGGCTATGAATATTTGAGCCGAACCCAGCTTTACACGCTTCACAATTTCACCGGATCATTCGGCTATCTCTGGAAAGAAAATGAGCGCAAAGAGCATAATTTGAAGGTTCTGGATGTAACTGTAGTAGCACCGCAAAATGTTTCGGATAAATATCTGCAACAAATAAAAGGTGATCCGGCCAACGGTATTATGCCTAATCCTTCGCTGCAGCGCGTAATAGACAAACAATTGATTTTCGGCCCAACGTATACTTATACGTACACCAACACGATGTTGCCGAAAAAAAACACGATGTATTATAAGGGCAGTGTGGATCTCGCAGGCACTTTGGCCGGAATACTGAGCGGCGCCGATGCAAAAGCCGGCAATCAGAAAGAACTGTTTAATATTCCGTTCAGTCAATATGCGAAAATGGAACACGACTTCCGCTACTACCGGAAAGTAGGTGATAAAAGCAGCTTCGCAAGCCGAATTATCGCAGGAATTGGTTATCCGTACGGAAATTCGACTACGATTCCCTATGTCAAGCAGTTTTTTGTAGGTGGCAGCAACAGTATTCGGGCATTTCGTGCCAGAACATTAGGACCTGGCAGCTACGACCCGACCGTGCAAAACGCCTCATTTTTCTTCGACCAGTCCGGTGACATTAAGCTCGAACTGAATGCTGAATACCGTGCAAACCTATACAAATTCTTAAACGCCGCGGTATTTGCGGATGCGGGCAATGTTTGGCTGGTGAACGAAGATCCTGAAAGGCCAGGCGGTAAGTTTTCAAAAGAATTTGTAAAAGAAATCGCAGTGGGAGCCGGTGTTGGCTTGCGACTTGATTTTAATATTTTACTCCTACGACTTGATTTAGCGATGCCGCTGCGCGTTCCCTATTTTGAGGAAGATGACCGATGGACGTTTGACAGGATAGATTTCGGGGACCGAAACTGGCGGCGAGATAACCTTATACTAAATATTGCGATTGGCTATCCGTTTTAATTAAATATTTTACGTGATGAAAAAGTTAAAATTCTACTGGGAAACCCTGAAAGAAACCTATAAAGAGTGGAACGATTCACCGGCCGGAAAAGATTCTGCGAGCCTGGCTTACTACTCTATTTTTTCGATTCCCGGCTTATTAATTATCATCATCTGGATTGCTGGCTACTTTTTCGGTCAGGAAGCTATTCAAGGACAAATCAGTGCACAAATAGGCGGAATGATGGGAGAAAGTGTTGCCGACAGCATCGAAGAGATGATCGCTGGTGCACTGATTGATAAGGAAAACATCTTCATGAAAATCGTCGGAATATTTTCCTTGGTATTTGGTGCAACCACCATTTTCTTTCAGTTACAGAAGTCGCTTAATTATTTGTGGGATGTTGAGGCAGCACCAAAGAAAGCATTTATAAAACTCATTTTGGACCGTGCAAACTCGCTCGGGATGATTCTGGTTATAGGTTTCCTGCTGATGATTACGATGGTCCTGTCATCACTTATAAGTTTATTTAATAATTTCATCGCAGCCCAGTTTGGATTGGAAACCTATTACCTGGTGGAAGTTGTAAACTTCGCGATTGGTTTTTTCCTTGTAATGGTGGTATTCGCGTTTATGTTTAAAGTACTTCCGGATGCCGAAATCGGTTGGAGATCAGTCTGGGCCGGTGCTACGCTCACGGCAATACTGTTCACGATCGGTAAATTTCTCCTAAGTTTTTATTTTGCAGAATTCAAACCGGAATCGGCGTTCGGTAAGGCGGGAACCGTGATTCTGATTATGTTATGGATTAATTATTCTTGTATGCTTATATTTTTCGGCGCGGAATTCACTAAGGTTTATTCAAATAAAAAAGGCTACAAGATTGAACCTTCTAAGCATGCCAAATGGAGTACGGAAAAGCTATACCGTAAAAAGCTGGCTGAAATGTCAGAGGAGAACAAAACCGCTGAAATGGAAAAGATTTGAGCCTTCGACAGTTTTTAAATAAAATAATATGCTTCGAGTGACTGAAGCATTTTTTAGTTGATTACGACGCATCGTAGTGCATTGGATAAGACCTGCATGTGGAATCTTTGCGTTCAATCTATAGATCGCCACCGCCGCTAGAGGGTTAGTTAATTTACAAATGAATCATTTGCAATCTTTAAATGGTTCTTCGGGAATAATATCTATGTATATTTAAACGTGTCTCCTCTCTTGCGTTCCATTGAAACCCAACATATGCTTGTTTTAAAGAGTTAGCGTTACTATAGAGCGTATCACTAAATTAATAATAGCCTGCATCGGTCCCTACACGATCCACCAGCTGTTCGAATCTGTTAAGACCTTTACGCTTTAAAGTTGAGAAGTCATTAGATTATATAGACAATCATTCTCTGCGTGCACCAGACGGATCGAAATCAGTCTACAACAATGCATTACTTGGCTTTTGCGCAAAAAAAATCCCCAATCAACTAAATGATTGATGACGATGTCCCGCCGAGGCGGATTAAAAAAACTGGCAGCGCCCTACTCTCTACTCGTCACAGATGACGAGACAGTACCATAGTCCGCGTTGAAGTAAGGGTTTAGTGATACGCCCGCCGCGAGTATCCGCATGTGGAGTTACAGTTGAGTGCATTTAAAACAAAAAAATCCCCAATCAACTAAATGATTGAGGACTGTGTCCCGCCGAGGCGGATTAAAAAAAACTGGCGGCGACCTA
>NZ_JACSPS010000004.1 GCF_014837035.1 Kaistella pullorum
AAAAAGCCCGGATTTCCAATGCTGAATTAATTACAAAAACGGATTTTGGACCGGCGGAAGGTAGTATGGGCGGTAACTCGCTTATATGTATCACTAAGTTATACAAAGCCAACATACACGCGGCGTATAGGTATAAAAAAACAATACATTATTCGTTTGATAAAAATAGAGAAAAAACACTTACAAATCATCAAACGGACTTTTTATTTGCTGCAGACTTTTCATACTCACGTGCGTATAAATCTCGGTGGTCCTGCTGCTGCTGTGTCCCAGCAGTTCCTGGATATACCGCAGATCAGTGCCGCTCTCCAACAGATGCGTAGCGTAGCTGTGCCGAAGCCAGTGCAGTGTCACAGGTTTAGTGACCTTTGCTTTTTCCAAAGCCAGTTTCAAAACGCGCTGCAGACTTTGCTCACTGTATTGTTCTCCCGAACGTTGCCCCTCAAAAAGCCACGTTTGTGGCCGGTACGCTATGTAATATTGCCGCAGCAGATCCAGTACTTTAGCCGAAAGCGGCGTAATTCTGTCTTTGCGGCCTTTAGATTGCCTGATGAGTACCACGTTCCTCTGCGAATCTATATCCTCTGGTTTCAGGTGAAGCAGCTCACTCCGCCTCAATCCGCAGCTGTAGATAAGGCACAGCATCGTTTTATGCTTGATGTTATAGTGAGCCTCCAGGATATTTTTCACCTCTTCTTTACTCAAAACGTTCGGTAATGTTTTAGGCTTCTTGGGGCGGTCAATTTTATCGGTTTCAATCTGTGTATCAAGCACCGTCCTGAAATACAGTTTTATCGCATTGGTCACCTGATTCTGGTAAGACGCCGAGAGATTTTTCTTCAGGATATAATCATTATTAAAGTCGAGCACATCGGCGTTCGTCAGTGCACCAACCTCTTTCTTGCGGTAATATACCAGAAAAACTCTTAAGGCCTGTTTATAGGTATCGATGGTGCTCGCACTGTACCGTTTGGCAGAAAGCCAGC
Organism: Kaistella pullorum; assembly: GCF_014837035.1. Lineage (GTDB taxonomy): Bacteria > Bacteroidota > Bacteroidia > Flavobacteriales > Weeksellaceae > Kaistella > Kaistella rhinocerotis. Next base: position 987 of record NZ_JACSPS010000004.1, read on the forward strand.
GGCCGAATTTCACCAGATGCTCCTGCCCTTCTGCTGAGGGCTCAGTGTCCTGTTTTGGGATCAGCTTAAATCTTTCCCTGTTCTCCGCCGTATCCGGCAGATGCCAATATTTTTTCTGAGGATTCCAGCGGGCATCATCAAGCAGCTTGATTCTTCGGATCAGTTCCGCATCCCGTTCGAATTCTACAGCGATACGGTCAGTATGATGATGTTTGATCAGTCTGGCTTTCCATCTCATGGCATACAGAATTGTCTGATTAAAGGTAAATAAAGTCAGGAAATATATGCCCAGAAGTCTGAAAATTGTGGATGAATGCCCGGGCGGCTGCCGAAAGTCCGTTTTTGGTACCTGTCCCTTGCTTCAATCCTCGGCGCATCCCTTAATTTCCTTCGGGCTATCTGCAATATAAGTCCAATATAAGTGCAATATTTATGCAATAAATTATTAGAGATTCAATGCGGAAACAATGCTTTAATGTTGTATCTTTAACGGACGGAACCCATTGAAGGTCAGGAAGAAAATGATTTGCAGCGAGGTTCATAAAACGTTAACCTTATACGCTGGATTGATATGGCAAATATAAAGAAAAACGGGAATCTGAGTGGGGCAATTGGCAATATTGTTTTTGTAAATGACGGCGACCGCGTGTTTGCCCGCGCCATAACCAACCGAGTGAAACAGTCTCAGCGCACCAAAGATTCTTCCCGGACGTTTGGCCTCGTCAGCAACCGCGAAAAAATCTTCCGCCTCCGCTTATTGCATGAGATGGGCATCCCCGCCCTGCAATATTTTGCTGCCCGCCACCGCGCCCGGATACGGAAAACACTGACAGCGCAGAGCAGCGGCACCAGCACAGACAATCCCACGTTCAGCAATCCGCAGGCACTTGCCGGCTTCAGTTTTAATCCAAAAACTGAATGGCAGAGCTGCACCAATTTTTTCCCCGAGTTCGTCATACAGTCCGTCTCTGAAATGAAGGTTATCCTACCCGAAATTAAATGGAAAGAACAAATCATGCCACCCAAAAACAGCACTTCCGGCAGACTCACCCTCCTTGCCCTGACGGTAGATCTGAACAGTACCTCCGTTCCGTTAAACATAATGTCAAGACTTGAGCTCGATATAAGTGAAGGCTCGTCTGCACCCGGGCAGGAATGGACTTTCCCCGCCGGTCTGTCTGCCGGCTGGCTTTTAATCGCAGCCTGTCTGAAATTTAAATCTAAGAATGAGCTTGATGCCACGCAGCAGTTTGCCGCAACATACTTGTGGGCAGGCCTGACTGGTTAGGGAAGTACATGATTTTTTAAGAAAACCGCACTAAATGAGTCTCATTTTCACGATCCTGTTTTTGCCGGCTAAAACCACGGTGTTGCGATCGATCCATTCACAGATATACAGTCCTTTTTCCTCCGAAACCGTGGTCCACGTTTTCCCGGAATCATTTGAAAACTCAATGTTCCGGTCCCCTACCGCGAGAATTTCCCGGCCTTTTGATCCGGGTCTGAATTTCACGCAGGTCTTGTAACCGCCATTTTTTCCAGAAGCCTGAATCTGCCAGGTCTTACCACCGTCATGCGTCGTGGCGATATTGTTGATGTTTTCTGTCTGTTTCGTGTAATCTCCCCCCACCGCGATTCCGAATTTTTCATCATAAAAGTCGATTGAATAGATACCCTGCGAAGATGTGCCCTGAATGAAGGGTGTTTCGAAAGCTTGCCACTTCGTAGGCTTATTCCACTGAAATGTGAAAATACGCGCTCTGGACCCACCGCTGGCAATCCACACCCGGCTGCCTTTCATCGCGATATTAGAATTGCTGGCAGCGAAATGCGCCTCGCCCGGAAAGTAGGTAGGGAAATCTATTTTTGCAACGCCGGACTGGTAATTTCCTACAGGCAGCAATATGATCGGATTAGCACGTCCGTTCTCATCAGGATCGCTTATCGCCAGTCCGCGGTGATGACGGTCATACATAAAAGCATCAAAAAATGCCGACTTCTTTCGGTCGGTCATAAAAAGCGATACCTTTAAGGTCTTTTTGTGAATTTTAAATAAATACGCCGGACTCAGGATATTGATCAGTTCAAAATGTTTGCTGCTTTGGGCTAATGTGCGGAACTCCAGTTTCTCATCGGCCACCCGAATCTGTTTCCGGTCAGCCGTATCTCTCAGGCTCACGTAGCCAAATTTAGAATCGGTGCCGGCATACCAAACCTTTCCGCCGTAGATCTGCAGCGCACGGATTGAGATGTTGTCTTTTAATAAAGTTTCAAACGCCACGGTCTGCCCATACAGATAACTGGACATGAAGATGATGATTAAAAACTGCAACTTACCCCTCACTTTATCTTAATTTTTAATAAATATTTCGCTCCACTCCGTTTTTGTCATCGCGCGCACTAAAGCAAACCCGTCTGCAATAACTTTGTCATTGCGATCCGCCGCGGCGGAGAAGCAAACCCGTTTGCAAAGCAAACGCACTCAACAACTCAATTACTTAACAACTCAAACACTCAATCACTCACTCACAAAAAAGCCCCACAAAACGCAGGGCCCTCATTTACTTTTTAAATTTAAAATAATAGTATCCGTACAGAACGGCGTGAACCACGATCATAAAGACCGAGAACATAATCAGACCGCTGTCATCGGTTTCCGCATTCTGATGATGCAGGTAGGCCAAAACTGCCAGCGTCACGGTGAGCCCGAAACCGGAAATAGCCGTTACCGTATAGTTTTTCGGGCTGTCTGTAGTGTTATTGGCCTTGCCAAGGAAAGAGTTTTTGATCCCGCGGAACAGGTACACATCAAGGCCGATCATCATCCAGCAAACCAAACGGATCCAGGTGTCAAACGGCAGGAACGCCATCATCCCGAAACATACGAGAATACCCAGAACCGGAACCAGCGGCACCAAAGGCGTACGGAACGCACGTGGTGCATCGGGCTGGGTTTTTCTGAGGACAAGTACGCCCACACACACGAGGATGAATGCGAACAGCGTACCGATACTGGTCATCTCACCCACTACTCTGCCCGGAATGAAGGCGGCGAACAGACTCACGAAAACCAGGAAGAAAAGGTTGGATTTCCAGGGTGTGCGGTATTTCGGATGAACTTCGCTGAAAACTTTCGGCAGCAGACCGTCTTTACTCATCGAGTAGAAAACGCGGCTCTGGCCCATAAGCATCACAAGAATTACGGACGCATAACCTAAAAGGATTGCCAGAATGATCGATGTATTCAGCCACGGATAGGCAGGAACTACTGCTCCGTTCACTACCTCGCCCATCGCATCGATCGCGATAGCTACCGGTGCCAAATGGTCTGAACCGCCTCCGGCGGTGAAAGCTTTGTAATGTACAACACCTACCATCACATAAGCGAAGATGATATAGAGTACTGTACAGATCAGCAGTGATCCCATAATACCGATCGGCATTGCTTTCTTCGGATTTTTAGTTTCCTGCGCAGCCGTAGAAACCGCGTCGAAGCCTATATAGGCGAAGAAGACGACCGCCGCGGCCCTTATGATTCCGGACCAGCCGTACTCGCCAAACTTACCTGTGTTTTCAGGGATAAGCGGGGTAAGGTTTTCAGGCTTTACATATTTAAATCCTACAATGATGAAGATAAGTACAATGGCTACTTTCAGGACCACGATTGCACCGTTTACGCCTGCAGATTCGCTGGTGCCTTTGATCAGGATCAGCGACATGACCAGCACGATGAAGATGGCAGGCAGGTTGATGATGCCGCTCGCTCCGCTCGCAGTGATGTCAAACGGGGTGGTCATCAGTGTTTCGGGTAAAGCGACGCCGAAGGAATGGAAAAACTTCCCGAGGTATCCACTCCAGCTCGATGCCACGGTTGCAGCGCCCACCGCATATTCAAGAACCAGATCCCAGCCGATGATCCACGCGATGAATTCGCCCATGGTGGCGTAAGAGTACGTATAGGCACTTCCCGCTACCGGGATCATCGAGGCAAACTCAGCATAGCACAGACCCGCAAAAGCACAGCCCAGGGCCGCGATAATGAAGGAAATCATGATGCCGGGCCCGGCGTAGTTCGCCGCAGCCATTCCTGTGATTGAGAATAGGCCGGCACCGATGATAGCGCCGATGCCTAAGGCTACAAGTGAGAGTGAGGATAAGGTTTTCTTCAGCCCGTGCTCAGATTCATCGGCTTCCGCCATGAGCTGGTTGAGAGGTTTTGTTCTCCAGAGATTCGACATTTTTTCGTTTTTAAGATTTCCAAAAATATAAAAATTTGCCAATGATTAACTGTTTTCCGACACTTTCTTTTCCGATAAAATTTATAAAACAGCTAAATTTCTGAATATCATAACGAATTGTTGAATTTAGACCTGTGTATATCCTGATGCACTTTAAAAGGAAACCGTTTGAATGTTTCCATTTAGCAGCTCCCCGGTCACTCTTTTTTTGTTCATTTATCTATCTTTGACCCATGGATCTGCATACGCTGTTTATAAAGCCTTACGAATCTTACCATACCTACCAGATCATCCTGGAATTCACCGCCACTTTCTTCGGGCTGCTGAGTGTGTATTTCTCGATCCGCAAAAACATCTGGGTCTACCCTACGGGTATTGTTTCCACCGTACTGTATGTGTATATTTTATTTAAATTCGGCCTGCTGGGCGACATGCTGATCAACTTCTATTACACGGTGATGAGCGTATATGGCTGGGTTTTATGGGCCAGAAGTTCCGATGATCACGTCCATGTCGAGGTTTCGCGCACCACCAGACGCGAATGGCTGCTATGCAGCCTCCTGTTTGTCATCAGTCTGATATTGGTCACCGCAGTTTATTACTACAAACCTTTACTTGACACCCAACTTTCTGCCGAAAAAGTAATCTTAGGACTAGACCACCTCGACTGGGCCAACTGGTTGGATGTCTTCACCACTGCAATTTTCCTCGTCGGGATGTGGCTGATGGCAAAAAGACGGATTGAAAACTGGATTTTCTGGATCGTTGGAGACCTCATATGCATACCCATGATGCTGCATAAAGGCCTGGGTATTACTTCGGTACAGTATTTGGTTTTTACGGTAATGGCCATCATCGGGTATCGGGAATGGTACAGAAGTTTAAAATAATTTAATTTAAAATAAAATGAAAAATTCAATAAAAATAGTAGCGATGATAATCGGTTTCGCAGGCCTCACTTCCTGCGTGGCCTATCAGGATGGCTACGCAGACAACAGCAGGTATGGTGACCCGTACTACAGTAACGGATATTATTACGCGCCTTCGTCCTATTATGGTTCCGGCGGATATTACGGAAACGACGGTTACTACTACCGCGACAACATGAATTATTATTATGATAATGGCGTTCCCTATTATGTAGGCCGAAACAACACGAAAATCTATGTAGTAAGACAAGCCGGAGCGGGAAACAGCGGAAATACAAACTCTGCTACATTCAGAAACAGCGGAACGGTGCAGAGCTCACCGGCAGCTAATGTCCGGACACGTAACACAGCGAACCAGGGCTTTAGAGCGCCAAACAGTGCAAGCCAAACTACTGCACGCAAAGAAAGTCTTCGCGCCACTACCACGACACGCACACAGACTCCCGCTCAGGCGGCACAAAGCCAGCGCGGTTTCCGAAACACTGCTCCGCAAACGCAGTCTGCACCTGCAGCTCCCGTAATCAGGGAATCGGCAAAGCAGAACTTACCGGCCGGCACGCGTGGTTCGCGGTAAACTATAATTTAGAAACAAAGGGTTGAAGTTTTCGGCCCTTTTTTTGTGCGTACAGCACATTTTAAAACGTAATTTTGCAGCCCTCAAAAAAACTTTAATACTGCTATGGAATTCTACAAATACCAGGGAACCGGCAACGATTTTGTGATGATCGACAACCGTAATCTTCAGTTTCCGAAAAACAAAGCACTGGTAGCAAAACTCTGCGACAGGCGATTCGGGATCGGTGGTGACGGACTCATCTTACTCGAAAATCACGAAACCGCAGATTTCAAAATGGTCTATTTCAATTCAGACGGCAGCGAGAGTACCATGTGCGGAAACGGCGGCCGCTGCATCGTGGCCTTTGCTGAATTTCTCGGAATCATCGCGGGCCGGACAACATTTGAAGCCATCGACGGCACACACGAAGCCTATATCCGGAATGGTATTGTAAAACTTAAAATGATTGATGTTGACAGGATCTATGAAGCTGCTGACGGTCACACCCTCAATACCGGTTCGCCTCATCTGGTGAGCTGGATAAGCGATCTTCAGAACTTCGATGTCTATAATAATGGTAACAAAATCCGGAATTCTGCGACTTACAGCAGGGAAGGAATCAACGTAAACTTTGCCGAACAGATTTCCGAAAATGAAATCGCGGTCCGCACCTATGAACGTGGGGTTGAAGATGAGACTTTCAGCTGCGGTACGGGCGCCACGGCGGCGGCACTTACTTTTTTAAAAGACAAAGACGCCAGTGAAGTGAAAGTAATGGTTTTGGGTGGAAACCTGAAGGTGTACGCCGGGAGAGATGGCGATTCATTTAAAAATATTTGGCTCGAAGGCCCGGCAGAACAGGTTTTTAAAGGTGAGATAACGGTACAATAAAATTCAGACAATACATGAAAAGCGGAACTAAAATTCTGTCATCTGTGATGGTAATAATCCTGTTAATCGGGAGTGTCATCGGTTTCAGATATTATCAGAAACTGTATGGAAATAACGTAAAGGAAGAAGGCTTCGTACTGATACCTCATTCGGCAGGTTTCGAAAGCATCATGGATTCGCTCGCCCCGCATCTGCAGGATGCTGAGCAGTTCAAAGAGGTCGCTTTAGACAAAAACCTTAATAATTTCTTTAAAGCCGGCCGGTACAAAATAGAAAAAGGCGCGAGCAATACCGACCTTGTGAATATGATCAAAGCCGGAAACCAGACGGAAGACACTTTCCGCATCATTGATTTCGGCGATGTGTACCAGATGGTAGGCCGCGTAAGCCGCAAAACCGAGTTGGATTCTCTGCGTTTCGCGAAAGATCTCGATAAAATAGCGCAAGAAAAAGGCTACCGTGATGCCGAAGACCTTAAGAAATATTTCTTCATCGATACCTACAACTTTTTCTGGACCGTGACCCCTCAGGAATTCTTCGATAAATTTGACGGAATTTACAGGGATTTCTGGACCGCCGAACGCATAGCCAAAGAAAAAGCCAGCGGACTTACCCGAAACCAAATCTACGCGCTGGCCTCCATCGTGTACAAAGAATCGGGTGGCAGACCGGACGAGCAGAAGACTATTGCCGGACTATATCTGAACCGTTACCGCAAAGGAATGAAACTGCAGAGTGACCCCACCGTGATCTATGCAATCAATAAAGAAAGCAATTTCACCACGCCGATAAAAAGAGTGCTCTACAAACATCTTTCGCATCCTTCACCATACAACACCTACGCAAATGCCGGAATTCCGCCGGGCCCAATATGCATCACAGATAAAAATTCGGTGGATGCGGTGCTGAACGCGGAAAAGAACAGCTATATTTTCATGGCCGCGGATCCCGACAGACCTGGCCTGCACCGTTTCACCGCCAGCGATGTGGAACATGAAAAAAATGCAAAAGATTATCAGCGCTGGCTCGATAGCCGGGATATCAGATAATCAGCATACTAGCGCATAGAGGTTCTGTATTAACAAAATTTTAAACAAGCATTTATTTAACTATTGCCCTGAAAAGGCATCAGTACTATTGTAAACTATTATTATGACAAACAAGATTGAGATTTCATCAATGATCCGCCGAAAGACCCTCGGTTTAACTTTTGTGCTTGGCGCGGCCAGCCTTGCATTTGCACAGCAGAAAGTAAATGTTTCGGGAATCATCGCCGACCGCCAAAACGCCGCGGTGCCTTATGCTTCGGTAACCTTCAGCCACAAGACGAATAAAATGTTCAGCGACGCGGCACTTACCGACGAAAAAGGAGCCTACAGCCTTGCACTGGTACCCGGAACTTATGATATCACCATTGAAGCGATAGACTATAAGAAATCTGTACTGACAAAAGAAATCACTGCCGCCGGAAATTTGGGTGTACTTACCATTGAAGCGGAATCTTCTGCGACAAACGGCAGAACACAGGATATACAGGGTGTGGTAATAACCGCCGCAGCCGTAAAACCTTACCGTGTAGAACTCGATAAGAAAGTCTATGATCCTTCCACCGACATTATCAGCAAAGGCGGAAACCTGCAGGATGTGCTCACCAATGTACCCTCGGTTTCCGTGGAAACAGACGGTACCGTATCTATGCGTGGCAATAGCAACGTAAGATTTTTAATTAATGGCAAGCCCTCCGCGTTGTTGGGTATCGACAGCGGCGCAAATGCCCTGCAGTCTATCCCGGCAGACCAGATTGAAAGAATCGAGGTGATTACCAACCCATCCTCAAAATTTGAAGCCAGCGGAACCGCAGGTATCTTAAATATCATCCTGAAGAAAACCAAAGGAATGGGCTTCAACGGCAGCGTAACCGGAAGTCTCGGTTGGTTGCCAAGTACAAACCTGAACACGAACCTCAGCTGGAAAAAAGGCAGCTGGACCTGGTTCTTGAACGGTGGCGGCGGATACCGCGAAAGTGAAGGCCGAAATGACAATGATACACGCTACTTCGATCCTACATCCGGTGCTACGACGTATTTCTTTGAGCAGAACTCATTAAATAAAAGTCAGAACAAAAACTATAACGCTAACGCAGGTTTCACCGTTGATCTTTCAGAGAAAACAGCTTTTAACCTATCGGGTATGATTCGTGGTTTCCAAAGCGAAAACCAGAATACCATCGACAATACCAATTTCAACGCAGCGCGGGTCTTCCAGTATTTTACGCAGACAGACGCACTGGGTAACAGCCGCAACCTATCCCTGCAGGGGGATTTAGGTTTGGATCATAAGTTTAATGATGCCGGCCACAACCTCTACCTATCATTAAGTCTTCAGAAAAGCGACAATAAAAACAATGAAGATTCCCGCGAGTATGCTGACAACGTGTTTGTGAACGGTTCTACAGGAGACAGCAAGACCGTCAACAAATCTGTAATCGGAAAGGTTGATTATGAACTTCCGGTTGGCGAGGCTTCAAAGATTGAAGCAGGTTACCGGATAGATCACAACAACAATGATTACAGTTTCTTGAATACATTGACTGACGATGATCTGATTTATCAGACTGCGGCAGATTATAGCGGAAACACAGTGTACAGCGAAACGATAAACGCCGTATATGCTCAGTTTAAAAGCAAGATCGACAAGCTGGGATACCAGATTGGTTTGCGTGCCGAAAATTCTGATATCGGCATTGATTACCTGAGTCTGAACGGCGATAAAACTTCAAGAACGGATAAAAACTACACCGGTTTCTTCCCAAGTGTATTCTTAAGTTACGATCTGGGAAGTACCAACGACCAGCTTTTATTGAACTATTCACGCCGGATCAACCGTCCGCGTTCATGGTTCCTGATTCCCTACCCAACCTCTTTGGCTAACCGCCAGAACCGTTTCCAGGGTAATCCGGATCTGAATCCTGAATATATCGATTCATTCGAATTGGGTTACGCGATTCAGAAGAAAAAATTCACGATCAATCCAACGCTTTACTACCGCGCAACACAGGATGAAACGCAGTTTGTAGTAACCAGCGAGGCGCCGGGTTCAAATGTATTGATTACGCGTCCGTACAACGTAGGAAGTGAGACGCAGTATGGTTTGGATTTAAATCTAACAGCTGATTTACTTCCGTGGTGGAAAGTGATGGCAAGTGCCGATCTGTTCGGTTACAAATCTGAGGGCGAATACTTCAATGCCGCCACAATGGTCGCGCCACAGTCTTTTGAGGGCGACGGCTTCTCAACACGTTTCAGACTTACGAACAGCTTCAAGGTTGACAAAACTTTCAGCATGCAGGTTCAGGGCTTCTACAGAGGAGGTGAAAAGACTGCTTCAAACGTGACCAAGCCAATGTACGTACTGAACTTCGGTGCAAACAAAACAATCTGGAAAGGCAACGGAACCGTAGCCTTCAACATTCAGGATATCTTCGGAACGCGTGGCCGTGAGGTCACCAGCTTCGGTAATGATTTCGAAAGAGAATCACTGATGCGCTGGAATCCAAGGTCCTTTAACCTGTCACTTACCTACCGCTTCAAGCAGGGTGAAAAAGTGGATCAGCCAAAACGCAAAAAAGACATCAACAGTAATTCCTCAGGCGACGATGAACCGCAGGGACCAATGTAGTGTCCTGATTCCAACAAAAAACAAATCCTGAAATTAATTTTTCAGGATTTATTTTTATAATGACATCTCACATCTCACATCTCCCATCTAACATCTCACATCTCACATCTACCCTCTGCTCTCCAGATACTTCTGCCATTCCCACGTTGTGCGTAGCGCTTCTTCGAGCGTAGTATCGGCTTTCCAGCCCAACTCGCGTTCCGCTTTATCGGCGTTGGCGTAAGCAATCGTGATGTCACCTGCCCTTCTTTCGCAGATTTGGTAGGGAACAGCAACATTATTTGCGCGTTCGTACGCTTCCACAACCTCAAGAACGGATGAACCTCTGCCGGTCCCGAGGTTGAAGATATCGATGACGGTTTCTTCATCTGAGGCCATAAGCTTCTGCAAAGCTTTCACGTGGGCTTTCGCCAGATCTACCACGTATATATAGTCGCGGATGGCAGTGCCGTCTTCGGTTGGGTAGTCATTTCCCCAAATATTGAGTTTCTCACGGATGCCCGCTGCAGTTTGCGTTACGTACGGCACCAGATTGTTCGGTACACCGATCGGTAATTCACCCAGCAGCGCGCTCGGATGTGCACCAATCGGGTTGAAGTATCTTAGCAGCGCAATTTTTTTATGGTGTGCAACGGCAAAATCCTTAAGTATCTCTTCGCCCATTTGCTTGGTTTTGCCGTAAGACGATTCGGGAGTTTTAAGCGGCGTACTTTCCTCAATCGGCATTTGGTCGGCCTGCCCGTATACGGTACATGACGAACTGAAGATGAAATTGGAGATATTTCTCTGTTTAAATTCCTGCAGGATGTTGATGAGCGAGAACAGATTGTTCTCATAATAATCAAGCGGTTTTTCCTGGCTCTCACCTACGGCTTTGAAGGCCGCGAAATTAATGCAGCCTGTAATATCAAATGCATCAAAAACCTGCGCCAGCAGTTCCTTACGCTTCAGGTCGAAAGGAAAGAAATAGGGTCTTTTGCCCGTCACTTCCTCAATATTGTCTAATATGAATTTTTCCGAATTGGAAAGGTCATCCACGATGACGACTTCAAAATTATTGTTCAAAAGTTCCACAACGGTGTGAGAACCGATATAGCCGAGGCCGCCTGTAACGAGAATTGCCATAAATAGGTATTTCCGCAAATATACAAAAACGCGGGTGCAGAAAGGCACGCCGACACAAACGGACGCCGTGTGATCCCAAATATTAAAGTTGAGCACGAATCTGTGAAAGAAATCTTCAATATATTTGCACACCAGTTCTATCAATCGTTATTCGCTATTCACAGCTATCTATGAGAAAAATATTGTTATCGTTCATCTTTATACTTTTATACACCGCCCTGTCAGCGCAGGAACTTTCGTCCGACGAATTGTTTACCAGGGCGCGGAATGAAGCTTTTGAAAACAAAAACTATCCGGCAGCGGTCGAGCTTGCAAAACAGGCGCTAAATCAGTCACCTGATTATACTGATATTTCCATCTTTTTGGGTAGGCTCTACACGTGGGACAAGAATGTGGCGGCGGCGCGTGAGGTTTTTCAGGGTTTAGAGCAGAAAGAAGTTAGGGACGAAGATTTCTACCTGGCTTATGCGTCACTCGAATACTGGAATGATAATTATGCGAAAGCACTCGAAATTCTGGAGAAAGGACTTCAATATAATCCAAAATCTGAAGCATTATGGATGCTGAAAGCGAAGATCCACAACAGTGCGGATCAATTTGACGCTTCACAGACCGCAATCACCAAAATTCTTGAATTTAACCCGGAAAATGCCGAAGCGAGGGCCATGTTGATTCAGCTGCAGAGCCTCACCGCAAAAAACTCCGTGGGTATTTCTTACGGATTCACGCATTTTGATACACAGTTCGATCAGGACTGGCACACGGCCGGCCTAAGCTATAAGCGTGCGACAAAGCTGGGTTCAGTTATCCTCAAAGGCAATTACGCGTATAAATTCGGTGAAAGCGGCACGCAGGTCGAACTTGAAGCCTATCCGAGGATTTCACCGACCTTCTATCTATATCTGGGTGCCGGATTTTCAGGTGACGTAGGTATTTTTCCTAAATACAGAACGGGTGCATCGCTGAATGCAAACCTACCAAAAAGCTTTGAAGCCGAAATCGGTTACCGTCAGCTTTATTTCAGCGAAAATATCTTGCTGTACACCGCGGCAATCGGTAAATATTATAAGAACTGGTGGTTCAACCTGCGTACCTACATCACGCCGGACAGCAGCAACATTTCGCACTCTTACACGGCTACGGCGCGTTATTATACCAAAGGTGCTCAGGATTATTTCTCGGTACAGGCCGGAACCGGTATCAGTCCGGATGATAACAGGAACAACCTGCTGAATGATGACACCTATAAGCTGAAGACCTTCAAGCTTGGCGCCGATTATAATTTTTCGGTAAAGAAGACCAACCTGTTTTCGGTAGGTGCTACCTGGTTCAACCAGGAGTACCGGCCGGAAACCAGAGGAAATCAACTTGATGTTTCTTTAGGTTACACGAAACTGTTCTAACCAAGAAATACCGGACGATTTGTTCTTTTTACTTACTTCAATATATCTGCTGAAGATTTGCGTTCTCGCGATACACATGTAAATAAAGCCACAGATAGGAATGCGTTTTGTAATTAATTTAAACAAGTAAATTCCAAATAGTGATGACGCCGGCGACGTTGGTTCACTACGGTATTATTTATTTTGAATAATTGGAATTTCGGTCAGGAAACTGATTATTTAAAACCTTTAAAAAAGTTGGCCTTCACACTGTCCGGCATCAGCTTTTGGCTGGAAATAAAACGTGCGTTTCTTGCCTTAAAGTCACTGAACTTACTTTCCACCTCCTTCTTCTTACCGGGATCCGTCACTGCGTCTTCGTTCATGTTCGTAAGCTGATACAGCGAATTACCCTCGAGGTGATATCCCCCGTAAACATAGTTATTCAGCATATCCTTACTCTTCTTTATTGGAACACCCGCAGCTGATCTGTCCAAATCTTCGGTAAAGCCGTTACCTACCCAGGTCACCGTGTTCGGTGTGTGCAGTTTATAATTCTCCCGGTAGAATGCCAGAAGTGTTGGCGCCACATCGAAGTGACTCGCAATCTTTCTGAAGGTTTTTGCCTGCTTTAGCAGCGGCGAATAGATCATCAGTGGTACGCGATATCGGTCAATCCTGCTCTGAAGGGTGATTTCAGGCATACTGTGATCGCCCGTCACGATAAAAATGGTGTTGGTAAAATCGGGGCGGTTTTTATACTGTGCGAAAAATCCTCGCAGTGCATCATCGGTGTAGAGCGTGGCGATGAGTTGTTTCTGGTGCATACTCGCCCAGCTGTGCTGCTCTGCAGTCAATTTACCGGAATTCAGCAGCTCTGAAAATATACGGCGGTATTTCGCTTCGTTATTGATAAGAAACGGACTGTGCGAACTTAGCGTAAGAACCGTATTAAAATAGGGCCTACTCTGCAGCGGCTGGTCTGCGAGTAACTTCCGGTAAACAGAACCATCATCATAACCCCAGCTTTCGCCGTTTTGCGCGGGCAACTTCTGGTAATTTCCCCTGTACATTCCTTCCCCAACTATTTTGTCCACCTTACTGTACTTTAGGTATCGGTCCATCTTGTCAAAAGTTTCTTGGCCGCCGTAGAAAAAACCCGTATCAAAGCCGTTACTTTTCAGCACGTTATACAAATTAAAGTGTTCCGGCGTCTGATCGATTTCAAGGAAGCCACTTTTACCGAAAGGCAGTGAACCCGTGAGTGACGGCACCGCACCAAATGTTCGTCCCGCTGTACTCAACGCGTTTTCCCAGTAAAGACTTTTCTGGCTGAGAGAATCAATAAAAGGCGTAAAGTTGCCGATATATCCTTGCGGTGAGGTGTAGGCATGTCCCATTCCTTCCAGAATAACGAGTACAAGATTCGGTGGTTGCTCCGCCTTGTTCATATAGGAACCGAGGAAATCTCTGGTGTTTTCTTTCTTGAGGAAAGGAAAATCGGGATTAAGCATCGCTGCGGTGTTTCCGAAATCATTAGATTCACCGGTAAGTGCGGCCAATTCAGGATGCTGGCCGATAAAATCATCGACATTTGAACTTAAAAAATAATCCCACTTGCTTTTGGATGCACTTTCTTCAAATTCTGATGTGTGCGTTTGATCTTTAGGATGTTTCGGCACTAAGAAAGCCATTAATCCAATAAACAAAATTGCGATTCCGGCTGCATAATGCCGGAACGGACGCCGTGCCACGATCCAGAAAGGAGGCAGAAACAACAGGACCATCAAAATGGCCAATGCGGTATTTTTAAAATTAAGCATTCCGCTTGCTTCAAGGGTTTGCTGAAGTTCTACTTTAGTATAATACTGAATATCGGCACCAAGCAAGTTATGGGACTCCGCAAAATAGGTAAACAGCACAAACTGGAAGATGACCACAGCCGCGAGACCCCAAACCGCTAATGTACGTGCCCACGCCGCTTTAATGAGATAAACAAGCAGATAAATGAGTCCAAACCCGAAAATGAAACGCAGCATGAAGAGCGTATTGGTGCGGAAAAGGCTGAGGGTAATCTGGTTGGTGTAATTTTCTGGGTAAAGATACCGGTACCACAAGGCTTCAGCCGTTACTCCAAGCATGAACAAGCCAAAAAGCAGTGCAGCCACGGAACCGTAACTCCGCAGGCCTTGCTGCAGAATGATCCAGATTCTTTTGCCAAACGGAAGATTTCGTGTATCCACATTGAAACCCTGCCTCGTCATCTCGCCCCACGAATGCGACTTCTTAAAATAATCAACGAAGCCTTTCACACTGGCTTTCACGATCGTGGGATGGAAAGAAAACGGTTCCAGCAAAGCTGTCCCGATCAGCGAAACAAAATCTTTCGGCCTTGTGTAAACCTGGCGGCTTACCACATCCACCAGAATCGCATAAAATGAATAAAGAAATCCTGATGAAATGACAAGGGCAAAAAGTATCAGGAAAAAGGGCCAGTTAACAATTCCCAGCAGTACAAATACGATAAAGACGATGTATCCGGCAAACTCAATCAGCGGGCCTAAGAATTCGAAAAAAAGCCAGTACGGCAAACTTACCATGCCGAGTTTCCCATACCGTGGATTGAATATCATACGGCGGTGCTTCCATAGGGTTTCCATGGTACCGCGCATCCAGCGGTTTCGCTGCTTTGTAAGGATTTCCTTGGTTTCTGGCGCTTCCGTCCAGCATAGTGGATCCGGGATGTTGATTACCTCATAAGGCTCTTTGCGCTCTTCCATGTACTTTCTCATGCGCACCACGAGTTCCATGTCTTCACCAACGGTTTTTCTGTCGTATCCGCCGACCTTAAGCACAATCTTTCGGTCAAAGACGCCAAAAGCTCCTGAAATTAAGATAAGTCCCGATGCACGTGACCAAGCCATACGTCCCAGTACAAAAGCACGGATATACTCCAAAACCTGGCTTTTGCCAATGAGTGTCCGCGGAAGATTGACCTCAACTACTTTACCGTTTTCAATCTTACAGTTATTCGCCAGACGGATGACACCGCCGCAGGCAATCAGCTTTTTATCGGTTTGTTCGAGGAAAGGTTTGGCTAGTTTCAAGATCGCATCCTGCTCCAGGATACAGTCTACGTCGATGCAGACCAAATATTCTCCGCCCGAAACATTCACACCTACATTCAGCGCGTCTGCTTTTCCGCCGTTAAATTTATCCACGACCAGCAGTTTTCTGAACGCCGGATTTTTACTTTTGTAAATCGCTTTCACCTCGGAAGTCGGAATTTGTCCCTGAATGAAGAAAGTGACGGATTCAAGCTCATAAGCTTCGATGAGTTTCTGCATTGAATCATCCTTGCTGCCGTCGTTCACAATGATGATCTCGAGATTATGGTAATACAGCGACAAGAGTGAACGCACGTTTTCTACAATGGTCATTCCTTCATTGTAGGCCGGCGCTATGATACTGAAGACGGGTGCGTTCGGATTGGAGGCGACGATGCTGTAATCGGTAAAAGTATTCTCGCGTTTATAGCGCAGTACAGCGCCAAGCGCATACATCCCCATCCAGGTGTAAACCACAAGGACGGCTGCTCCGTAAAGCAGAAAAAACCAGATGACAACTTCAAAGATGATATGTGAAAATTCCGTCATTTCCTTTCCTGCAATGCATGTTTAATTATAAAAATAAGTTCTTCGGAGGTATTTTCGTCATCTGTGATTTGTGTCAGTTCGTGTTTCATGCCAAGTGAATGAATAGCTTCAGCAGCCTTGATCCTCACGGCCGGGGCTATGTGCCCGTGAAGTTGCTGAAAAAGGAAGTCTTTGGCGCGCACATCGCCCATTTTCTTCAGTACATTAAGGATTTCAACCTGCACTTCGTGGGGTTGGCTCAAAAAAGTATCTTCAAGTTCTTCGAGTGTGGTATCGTTTTCCAGCGCCTGGAGAGTCTGCACGGTCTGGATCCGAACCTGCTCAGATTCATGCCGCAGTAAGATAAGCAGTTCGGGATAAATAGTAAGCAATTGAAATTTCCGTATAAGCCTTAAAGTAAATATGACCACGGACGCATTCTCACTCTGAAGCCAACTGCGCACCAGTTCAGTCCCATCTGGCGGAACGGAGGCGACTGAATTTAAAAGGCGGAGCTGTTGCCAATCGGAAAGTACACCTTTGGCGGAACCCAGAAAGCGCAAACCTTCAAATCCCCGAAACGTTACCTGCGCATACTGCGCTTCCTGATAGACCTGTGGCGAACTGTGATTAAGGAATTTTGAAATTTCGGGCAGTGCTTTTTCGGCGCGCATCGCGGTAAGCTCCTGGATTCCGCCGGCAATAAGAAAAAGTTTCTTTTGCTTAAGTTTTTGCAGCGCTTCTTTCTCCAGATGATATTCTGAAAATATCCGGCGGATCACGCTTCCGGCCATCCCGGAGAATTTACCTTCCGCATTCACCAGCTTTTCAAGGAAATACATCCGGAAAGACGGTTTCCTGCTCAGCCGGTCGATGGCCTCGTTCTCAGCCACCTCACCGCTTACGATGGATTGTACAACCTCCTGCCCGATGACTTCAGACCAGGCATCAGCACGCTGGAAATATCTGTAACCATAAAACGCGTAGAGCAACACTGCGAGGATCAGCAAGGCGATCACCACCAGCAGAACAATAAACGTAACGATTAAAATATGAAGGGAAGTACTCAAGTAGACAGGTATTACATTCTCGCGGCAATTCTTTTCACGCGAAGCATCAGTTCATTAGGGCTGAAAGGTTTGACGATAAAATCCGCGGCGCCAAGATCAAAAGCATTGAGGATTACATCCTCCTGCCCCATGCTCGACAGCATGATGACAGGAATGTCTTTACCCGCAGTTTTCACAGCGGAAAGGATCTCAATGCCGGAGGCGAAAGGCATCATAATATCAGTGATTACGATGTCCACCTCGGTTGAAAGGATCGTGTTGATCGCATCCTGGCCGTTGCGTGTAAGAATGACCTCATACCCTTCCTTCAGCAGCTTATGCTCAATGGTTTTCAAAATTAATTCATCATCTTCAGCAATCAATATCGGCATTTAAAAACAATTTTTTAGTCAATCAATTTATTTACGAGTGCCAAGCCTGTGCCAATGGCGCTGTTTATTTCGTTTCGCAGGGCATCCAGATCGGGGTTACGCTCCATCCTGTTTTCCCACTTCGCCGCGGTATCAGCCAGATTAAACAAACCTGAGGTACCACTTGTCCCTTTTAGTTTATGTAAAAGCCTTTTCATCTCTGCCAAATCGTTTCTGTCAATCGCTTCGGCGAGTTCTTTTCGCGAAACCTCCAGCTGCTGTATGACGAGTGTGAGGAATACTTCCCGGAATTCAGCATCATCACCCACCTGCTGCTCAAGATGTTTAATGTCGAGATACAGCTCAGGATTGGTGATACCTTCTGATTCATCATTTTCAGTGAAAAGATGCTTCTTCAGGGCTTCCATGAGATCTGCGCTGCGCAGGGGCTTTGTAAGGAAATCATCCATGCCCGCGGCCAGACACTTTTCTTTTTCGCCCTTTACATTTCCGGCCGTCACACCGATGATGACCATGTCTTTACCGTTTGGTAACAGCCTGATCTGTTTCGTGGCCTCGATACCGTCCATCAGCGGCATCTGTACATCCATTAAAATAAGGTCATATGTATTGGTACGGCAGTATTCAAGGGCTTTCTGGCCATCCACGGCTTCCGTAAAGACAGCATCAGGGACCAAAGACTGCATCATTTTGTTGTTCAGCACCATATTGACCGGATTGTCATCAACCAATAAAACTTTCAGCCCCGTTATTGAAGGTCTTGAACGTGCTTCCACGTCAGACGTCACAGCTTTGCGTTCGGTCTGTTTCACAGCCTGTTTAAGCGTCATGTACAGGTCTCGTGATTTGATAGGTTTTAACAGACAGAAACTGTTTTCATTTTTGCGAAAAGTGTTTACCACTTCATGTTCCTCCGAAGACGTATGAAGCACAACCAAAGGCGAGACATCATCCTGGCGGCTGTACAGCGCACGGATCTTGTCGATGGTTTCCAGCCCCGAGATTACCGGCATATGGTAGTCCATCAGGATTATATCGAAATGTTCGCCCGCCATTATCAGCTGCAGGGCTTCCATCCCGTTTGCCGCAAGACGGGACTCGATATTTTTGTAGGCGAGCATATGTTGCAGGATCATACGGTTGTTCGCGTTATCATCTACGATCAGCACCCTGTTTATACCTAAATCTGAAATATCTTCGCCATCATTTTCGTCACTTTCTTCGTACGGCACCTCAATATCGAAAAAGAACTCCGAACCTTTACCGGGCGTGCTGGTAAGGGACAGTGTACTGTTCATATACTGCAGGATATTATTTGAAATGGTAAGTCCGAGGCCGGTGCCGCCATACTTTTTGCTAACGGAACTGTCTTCCTGTGTGAAGGCATCAAATATGCGCTGCTGTTTATCCAGCGGGATCCCGATACCGGTATCACGTACGGAAAAGCGCAGTTTTATGTTTTTGTCATCCTGCTGCAGCTTTGTAACCTTAAGTTCAATCTCGCCTTCAGATGTAAACTTCACTGCATTACCCAACAGGTTGATAAGGATTTGCTTGATGCGCGATTCATCGATGAAGAGGATTTCAGGCAGACCCGGCTCGATATTCATCAAAAGTTCCAGATTTTTCTTCTGAGACTGATAAAGAATCACATTCATCACCTGGCTCACCATCTCATAAACATAGCTTTGCTCTATCACAAGTTCCATCTTGCCCGATTCGATCTTTGAAAAGTCGAGGATGTCATTAATGATGTTAAGCAAAGTTTCTCCGGACTCGTTGATGTAGTTCAGATACTGAGTCTGCATCTCGTTCAGCGGCGTCTTCAGCAACAGATCCGAAAACCCGATAACGCCGTTGAGCGGTGTGCGTATTTCGTGGCTCATATTGGCCAGGAATTCAGATTTAGCACGACTTGCGAGGTCGGCCATTTCCTTTGCATTCTTCAGCTCCAGCGTTGTTTTCACGCGCTCTGTGACATTCTGCGCTGAAACTATCATACCGCCGATTTCGTCTTCCGAGAGATACCAGGGGCTCACCTCCATGTTGTAGCGCTGCAGCGCCTCCTTATTCGGAACCGGCAGAAGCAGTTCTTCTGCTTTGAAAGATTTGCCCTGCAGTGCGTCCATGTAAATACGAATCCTGTATTCGGGAATTGAAGGTGAGGCTTCGAAAATCGTCTTTCCGATGATATCGTCAGCGTTCAATGAAAATTCTTCGAGCCAGCACTGACTCACCGCCAGGAATTTGAGATCCTTATCAAGCATCGCCGCAGCCACGGGCACATCGCTGATGAAAGACTGCAGCATAGCCTCTTTCTTGGCCAGTTCCAAATACGTCTTTTTCGGCTGGTCTATATTCTGAATGATTCCAAAGACCTTCTTGCAAATACCCTCATCAAATTCCGGGATACCGATAACGCGCACCCAGATTTTTTCGCCATTCTTTTGCTGCAACTCAAGTTCTTCATCGTAAGAAATTCCCTCATTTACCGCACGGCTGAAAAGGTCACGCATCCGCTCTTCACTTTCCGGCCCATAGAAGCCCAAGGCGCTTTCAAAATCAGGTTCAAAGTCCCGTTCCACTTCATGAATTTTCTTCGTCGCGTCAGACCAGAAGACTTTATTCTGTACAAGATTGACCTCCCAACCGCCAACCTGCGCCACGGAACTCGTCTGTTCAAGGATTTTTTTGGTATAGATAAGGTCTTTTTCCATCGAAATCCTTTCCGTCACATTCAGCGCGGTGCTGATGACATAAGGTTGACCTTCTTCATTGATTTCGAGTACATTATGATACATCCAGATGTGATCCTGCCCGTCCTTGGAGCGCAGTTCCATCAGTCCTGAATCTTCCTTTTCGGTCGCAATCCTTTGCAAATAGGCCTGAAGGAAGCCTTGGCTTGGAACCGGCACGAGGTCTTTCAGGTTAAGTTTTACCGCTTCTTCTTCGGTATAATTGAGCGTTTCGCGCCCGCGCTGGTTTACAGCCAGGATATTTCCATCCATATCATGCATGCTCATCAGGCCAATTCCGCTCTCGAAGAAAGACCGGAAACGGCGCTCAGACCGAAGAAGTTTTTGCTTCTCTTCGATGATCACCGTAATGTTGCGGCCAAAGCAAAAGATTTCCTTTTGTTTCGGATTGCGTTTTATGCTCCATTCAATTACCGAAACATCCCCACTTTCATGCGCTCTATTTGAGCGGAAAGAATATTCGTCTTTGTCTGCAAACATGCCGGAATGAAGCGAAAGCGAGGGATCTGCCTCATTCATCACATCACAGAATTTTTCCCCGACCGCACTGTTGAGCGGAAGTCCCAAATTGCGCTCGAAGGATTTATTTACGATCTTTATATTGAAATCGTTATCAAGTACGCAGATGATATTATTGGTGACAATGAAAAGTTGCTCGAAATAGTCGGCCAGGGCATATCGCCGCTTAGCCAGAAGGATGCGCGACACGGCTTCTCCCATTTTGGTAAGTCCGTCTATTTGGTTTTGCGGAAGGTTTTTAGGCTTAAAATCTATCACACATAACGTTCCCAGCACATATCCCTCCTCATCTTTCAGCGGAATGCCGGCGTAAAAGCGTACCCCTCCTTCCAGAATTAATTGATTGGAAGATGACCGCTCGTCCTGCAGTGTATCATTGATGATTACAGGTTCTCCGCTGGCTACGGCATATTGGCAGACGGTGTTCTGACGGTCCACAAAACTGAAATCCACTCCTACACAGCTCTGTACGGTCTGTGTATCCCGCTCCATCACTGCGATGAGCGATGCAGGACAGTCCGTGAGCAAGGCGGCACTTTGAGCCAAAACATCGAGGTCCGGATATTTTCCGAGATCCAGCAGGTTGTGCAGACTCAGTTTCTCGAGGCGCTCCTCCTCGTTTTCCGGTAAAGGAAATTTTTTCATTCGGTGAATATTGGGTTGTATGAAGTCACAGAAGTCTAAGACCGTTATTGGAGCGCGCGCTACTGCTGACTGTTACCTAAAAATTCGAGCACGGCATCGGTGATATATTTCTGCTGCTCTTCATCGAGTTCGGTGTGCATCGGCAGCGAAATCACTTCATTCAAAAGTCTGTCTGTATTTTTAAAGTCTTCGTCGTTGCTTTCCTGAAAATAGGCCTTCTGCTTTCTCAGCGCCACCGGATAATAAATCATCGCGGGAATTTCTTTCTCGGTAAGGAACGCCTGCAACTCATTACGTTTACCGTCCAGAATCCTCAGCGTATACTGGTGGAAAACATGGCTGGTATAATCTGCCCGTTTCGGGATAAGGATTCCGGGTTGGTTTGCAAAAGCTTCATCATAGAAATCTGCTGCCTTGCGGCGAGCTTCATTGTACGTGTCGAGCAGCGGAAGTTTTTTTCTTAAAACTGTGGCCTGCAAACTGTCAAGACGTGAATTTACACCCACCTCATCGTGGTAATAACGCTCATACATACCGTGATTGGCAATTCCGCGGATTTTGTGCGCTAGTTCATCATCATTGGTGAATAGTGCACCGCCATCACCATAGCAACCCAGATTTTTAGAGGGGAAAAAGGAAGTAGTGCCGATTGTTCCCATCGTACCGGATTTTTTCACGGTGCTATCCGAAAATGTAAAATCAGCGCCGATTGCCTGAGCATTGTCCTCGATCACATGCAGATTGTGTTGTTTTGCAATTTTCAGGACTTCTTCCATGTTTGCGCACTGGCCGAAAAGATGCACCGGAATAATGGCTTTCGTGCGCGGCGTAATCGCGGCTTTCAGTTTCTCTGTATCTATCGTGAAAGTATCGTAATCTACATCAACCAGCACTGATTTAAGTTTAAGAAGGTGAATCACTTCCACGGTGGCGGCAAAAGTAAAATCTGCCGTTATCACCTCGTCGCCTTCTTTCAGATCCAGCGCCATCAGTGCAATCTGTAGTGCATCTGTACCGTTGGCACACGGAATAACGTGCTTCACATCCAGGTACTGTTCCAGTTCATTTTGGAATGATTTTACTTCAGGTCCGTTTATAAATGCCGCGGAATTCATCACAGCCAGCATCGCGTTATCTACATCTGCCTTTATCTTATAGTACTGACTCTGCAAGTCCACCATCTGTATTTTCTTCATATAAAATATTTATCCCAAAATTAAGAAATTAAACTTCGACCGGAAAATATTAAAACAAGCTGTTTTCGCTGCTCAATTTCTTTATTTATACATTGAAAGTTTAAAAACATCGTTTCTTAAAACATCAATGATTAAAAGTTTCCATTGAATTAATTGAAATTAACCTTAAAGCAAAAACAATTTTTTATACGCTTTTATCTATTTTTGTGAAAGATTAATAACTCCTTCCAAATGAAAAAATATTTATCCGTTTTCGCTTTGTTTCTGTTTTTAATTATCAGTGCGCAGACGGAACTTGTTTTTGTTTACTTCAAAGACAAGCCGAACAAAGCTGCATTTTATGCAAACCCCCTTACCGAACTCACGCAAAAGTCTCTGGACAGACGCGCGCGGCTCAGCATCCCACTCAATGATCAGGATGCCCCGATTGAACAGACTTATATACAGAATGTACGCAACCTTGGTTTTACAGTAACTGATTATTCAAAATGGATGAACGGCGTCGCCGTGAACGCGACACCTGCACAGATTGCCACGCTTCAGGCGCAAACTTACGTACAGTCTGTCGAAAGGTTTATCAAGCATCCCAACGGTGGCAAAAATCCGGCGCGTGTAAATAAATTTGAAGAATTTAATAATACCGTCGGCAAAACTGATTTCAATTACGGCATCGGACTTTCACAAATCAACCAAATCAACCTTCGTCCACTGCACATCGCCGGATATACCGGAACAGGCGTCACCATTGCGGTGATCGACACCGGCTTTCCGACCGTGAATACCGGCAGCACCTACGCCAGGATCCGGAATAACGGTCAGATCAAAGGCGGGTACAATTTCATCAGCAAAAACACGGATATATACAGCACTTCGCTAAATAATCACGGTTCTTACTGTTTGGGCGTCATCGCCGGCTTTATCCAAAACCAATATGTAGGCTCCGCACCTGATGCCGATTTTTACCTGTATGCAACCGAAGATGCGGCCGATGAATATCCTGAAGAACTAATTTACTGGACTGAGGCTGCTGAAGAAGCCGACCGCAAAGGCGTTGACGTGATTTCAAGCTCACTAGGCTATTATGATTTCGATGACAGCCGCTACAATTTACTTTACTCCGACATGGATGGACAGACCTCATTTATCGCCAGAACCGCCCAGATCGCCACAGAAAAAGGGATTTTTGTGCTGAACGCCGCCGGCAACGAAGGCCAAAATGCGTGGAAATACATCATCACTCCGGCTGACAACCCGAAAGTATTTACCATAGGCGCGGTGACCTCCACAAATACCAGCTCAGGTTTCTCCTCGTATGGCCCTAATGCTGTAGGCGTGGTAAAACCCGATGCCAGTGCACGCGGAACCGGCACCGCGATGGCATACAACAACAATGCAACGACCAGCAGCGGCACCTCTTTCGCCACACCTTTGGCGGCGGGCGGCGTGGCATGTCTGCTTCAGGCACAACCCACGAAACCTCACGACTTTCTGCGTTTACTGCTCCGCGAAAACGCCTCACTATATCCATCTACTACACCCCAAATGGGCTATGGAATCCTGAACTTTTCCGAAACCCTGAATGATGCACTATTGGCGGCAGGCGACGTTGGCGTAAAATCAACGTTGAAAGTATATCCGAATCCGGTCTCGAGCATATTCAGCGTACAGACGGACGAAAAAATAAAATCAATTGAACTTTATGACACACTTGGCCGCAAGATTAAGTCGCTGCCAACCGAAAAGACGAACACGCTCGAAGGTGTGGCAAAAGGCGTTTACTTTCTTAAAGTAAAAACCGATGCCAAAGAATACATCGAAAAAATAATTAAAAACTAAATTGAAAGACCCTCGCATGAGGGTCTTTGTTTTTTAACTCGTAATGTTGATCAGAATTTAGTTTTGCTCCGTTGAAAAATAAGGAAGTAGGATATCTTCAAATTTATAAAGTCCCGCAGCCCGGTCCTTAATGTTTTGTGCCACGAAAACCACGCCGTTTCCAAACGCCTCGCGCGAAATGGATTCGTGAATCAGCCTCACTGTCTGAAACGGAAAGCCGAATATCACTTCATGCTTACCTACAATACCGCCCGCTCTTACAGAGTTGATTTCTTCTTCCGGAAGTTCAAGCGCTTTGGCAAGCTTTACTGCTGTTCCCGATGTACCCACTTTTTCCTTAAAGTGCTCCTCGTTAATTTCTATATCCACCCACGGTGCTATTTTCTTCAGAAACTGCGCGGCAAACAGCAGATAATTCACGCCTAAAGTGATGTTTGGACTCCAAAAAACAACTGTTTTTTCGGCCAGTTTTTTCAAAAGTTCTTTTTCATTCTCACTATAATGCGACACGGCACTGATAATTTTTACACCAAGTTCGGCAGCCGCTTCACCATAGGTATAAATTCCGGTTTCTGAGGAGAAATCGATGATCAGATCCACCGGATGCTGAGCAAGCAAAGCCGACATCCCGATGGTTTCGGCTGAATATACACGGCCCGGATGGTCAGATTCAATTCCCAGAAATTCCGGCACATTGCGTCCTTCAAGATGTGGCGTTCTTCTGTAAACCCACTCCAGCGAGAATTCTTTGTTTTGTAAAATCACGGCCGCGACGGCCTTTCCTGTCTTTCCGAATCCGAGTAAACCTATTTTCATATGTCGTAAATTTTTGAACTGTATTTTCCGCTTTTTTAAAGCTTTTGAAACTGCCTAAGCGACCTTAATATACGAAAATTCAAAATAAACAACCTAAAACTCTGATTTTAAACTTATTACAAAAACTCAACTTATAACTTTTAAAAATCAGTTTCTTAATATTTTCTCCATTGGTTTGCCTTTGGCAAGTTCATCAACCAACTTGTCGAGATAACGGATTTTCTGCATCAGCGGATCTTCTATTTCCTCCACCCGGCAGCCACAGATCACACCGGTGATTTTCGAAACATTAGGGTTTAATTGTGGTGCGTTGCCGAAGAAATCCTCAAAATTGGTTTTGTCAGCCAAAATACTTTTTTGCGCGGCTTCATCATAACCCGTCAGCCAAAAGATAATTTGGTCGAGCTCCGCTTTGGTGCGGTTCTTCTTCTCTGCTTTTGCGACGTAATGCGGATAGACGCTGGCGAAAGACATCTTGAAAACGCGTTCGTTGGATGATTTCATGGGATTAATTTTTTTAAGCCGAATTCCGGCTGGCATTAATATTTCCAAACAGCGAGCGCATCACCAGTTTTTCATACACATCTCGGTTGCCTTCACCTTTCTGGATTTTCATCAGCGCGAATTGCTGGATACTTAGCAGCGGCAACACTATCTTTTCGCGGATTTTCACAGATTTCCTTGAAAGCGGTTCTTCCTCCATCAGCATCCTGAAACCGCTGAGTTCGAGCATCAGGTCGCGCGAAAGCGTGTACTCATCGAAAATGACCGTCCAGAAATCACCGAATTTTTCGTTGTTTTTCATGTAGTACGTGAGCGGAAAATAAGATTTATTCATACTCATCATCGAATTTAAAACCAACGTTTTGAAGAAATCCGAACCTTTATAAAGCGCCTTCACCTCATCAAATCTTCCCTGTTTCTTAAGTTCATTCACCGCAAACCCAAAACCGAAAAACCCCGGAACATTCTGTTTCAGCTGGCTCCACGAACCCACAAACGGAATCGCGCGCAGATCTTCGAACTTCAGCTCACTGCTTCCGGCCCTTTTGGTCGGGCGGCTGCCGATATTGGTTTTCCCGTAATATTCAAGCGTGCTCATTTCCTGCAGATACGGCACAAACATCGGGTGCGCTTTAAGTTGGGAATACTTTTCAAAGCTGATTTCCGCCAGTTCTTCGATAAGTTTCCTTTCTGCCTCGGTTAAATCTTTTTTGGTATTTTTAAAGACATCGTTTTCGATACCGGCCGTGAGCAGCTGCTCAAAATTAAACTTCGCCTGGTCCTTATTCCCGAAGACGCTGGTGATTGTCTGTCCCTGAATGGTAATCTCTATTTTGTTATTCGCGATCGTTTTACCCTGCGACGCGTAAAAATCGTGCGTTTTTCCACCGCCCCGCGCGGGTGGGCCGCCGCGTCCGTCGAAGAAAATTACACGGATTCCCTTCTCATCAGCTGCTTTCGTAAGCTGTTCTTTCGTCTCGTAAATTTCCCAGTTGGCCTTCAGATAGCCGCCGTCTTTGGTGCCGTCTGAAAAACCGAGCATAATCGTCTGTTGATTTCCGCGGCGCTCTAGGTGTTTCCTGTAAACGGGAAGGGCATAAAGTTGCCGCATCACATCCTCGCCTGCATCAAGACCTTCCATCGTCTCAAAAAGCGGAACGATATCTATATTTATTTCGTCTTCGCTGTAACCGCAAAGGCGGAAAAGTCCAAAAACATTCAGTACATCTTTTATCTGGTCAGAATTGGAGATGATATAGCGGCTCAGTCCGCGCTGGCCATTTTTTTTTTGGATTGCTTTAATGTTTCTGATGTTTCTGAGTGTATCCCGCGTTACGTCTTCAAAATCTTCAGGATCTAAAACCGTGTCCGTTTCCAGAAGCCATTGCAGTTTTTCTTCTGTGGAGATGTTTTCGAACTCCATTCCTGACTTTTTATTAATGATTTCGTCAATCACGCTTTGGTGCACGCGGCTGTCCTGACGTATATCAAGTGTCGCAAAATGGGTTCCGAAAATCTTTACCCTGTCCTCAAAATCATCGAGAAGATCTTTGAAAAGGCCGTTGTGTTTTTGAAGTAAAATTTGCTGTGCTTCGCTGACGGTCATTAAAATCCGGTCTGAAGTGATGGTCTGTTCCCGGAAAATCGCGTCGTAAAGTTCATCGCTCAGTGCCGCCAGAAGTTCTGAAACGCCACTGAAACTTAACCTTCGTCTCAGCTTTTTCAGATGTTCATAATAGGATTTAAGCACTGAAGAATACAGTTCATCAGCTACTTTCAGTGTAGTTTCGGCAGTCACGAAAGGGTTTCCATCACGGTCGCCGCCCGGCCAGAACCCCAGTTGTAAAATATCATGTGGCGGAGTGAAATCTTTGTCAGCAAACCGGTATTTTATTTGTGCGTAAAGTTCTCCCAGCGAATCATAATAAACATACCTCAGATAGAAAATGATGCTTAATGCTTCGTCAAAGGGCGTAGGTTTTTCGCGGTTCAGGAAAGGTGTTTTCCCCAGCTGCTGCAAAAGCATATCTATTTCTGTTACTGAATCTTTCATAATAGCGGAACGCAAATCATGAAGGATCCGCTGCACAGAACTGGGATAGAACTGCGTGGGATGCGCTGTAAAAACCACGCGCACACCGAAATCTTTCATTTTTTCCCGTACCGCGGCAAGAAGATCCTGCTGTACGGCACGGTCATAAAGATTGAGCAATGTGCCGCTTTCACCCGCGGGATGCAGCTCAGCAAACGAGGCATCTTCAATACTGTCAAAAAGTACCACCTGCCGCTCGATATACTGTATGATCTTGAAAAGAAGCTCCGTTTTCTGCTCTTCGCTTTCAAGACTTGTATGGCTGGCAAAAAATTCTTCGACGATCTCTTCCGGCGTCTTCCCTTTCTCATAGCCGGCCTTGCTCTCTTCATACAAAAAAGGCAGCAACATACCTATATTGCTCATCTTATCATAAGGTAAACTCATGAAGAGTGAATTGTAGATTTGGAATTTATTCTCGACGATCTGCCGGAACTTTTCGCTTTTTTCGTGGTTTTGCATATCACAAATTTATAATATTTAAAGCTCCACACCCCCTGCTTTTTCATGAAATACCGTTGCAGAAAGGCAAAAAATTGTAACTTCAAATAATGAAATTTTTCGTTTCTATTTTTATGTTGGTCACCACCCTACTTCACTCGCAGCAGGGTTTTGGTCTTGCAGGCGGTAAGAAAGCGACAATTCCGTTTAAATTTATCAATAATCTGATCTTCATACCGGTACAGATCAATGGCGTAGATCTCACTTTCCTGCTCGACTCGGGTGTGAATGAAACGATTTTGTTCAGCCTTGACGAACGCGAGGTAAATTTCAACGATATCGAAAAAATAAAATTTTCAGGCCTTGGTGAAACCAAAAATATTGAAGGTTTGCGCTCCGACAATAATACAATGACCATCGGCAAAGGTTTCAGCGATCCAAAACATACAGTTTTCATCATCCTGGATGAGAGCATCAATTTTTCCTCGCACGTGGGAATTCCGGTGCATGGTATCATCGGCTATCAGTTTTTTGCGAATCATGCGGTGCAGATAGATTTTATGGCTAAAAAACTGACAGTCTTTCCGAAAAGTACCGCAAGCGCAGGAAAATTTAAAAAATTCACGGAGTTTCCGCTGTCTATTGAAGGTAATAAACCATACATCACGGCTGGTATAGAACAGAAAGACGAGAAGAGGGATTCTAAAATGCTCATAGACCTCGGTAACAGTGACGCCGTATGGCTATTCCCAAAACTAATCGATAATTTTGTGTACAACCGACCGAACATTTACGATTATCTCGGACAGGGCTTCAATGGTGATATCTTTGGTAAAAGAAGCCGGATCCACAGGCTGTATCTGGGCGAATTTACCTTTGAAAAACCCATTGCGGCCATGCCAGACGAATATTCAATCCAAAATCTGAAACTTGTGCCGGATCGCAAAGGTTCTGTCGGCAGTGAGATTTTACGGCGTTTTACAGTGATATTTGATTATCCCGGAAGCAGGATTTTACTTAAAAAGAACCGGCATTTTAACGATCTTTTTCAGATAAATAAAACCGGGCTTGACATACAGCACGATGGCGCAACCTGGGAAAGTGATCTTGTGCGCGTAGAAACCACCAAGAAAGGCAGCGATCCGGACGGCATCAAAGTGTATGACGCCCGTGAAGGGTTCCGCTATAATTTTGTCCTCAGACCGAAATATTCCGTCGCGGGTTGCCGTAATGATTCGCCGTGCAGTGAGGCCGGCCTGCTGAAAGGCGATAAACTGCTCCGGATAAACAATCAGAAAGTCGGGAATATGACACTGCCACAAATCAATCAATTGCTGAAAGCACCGGACGGGACACGATTGACACTGAAAGTTGACCGTAAGGGACAGCAATTTGATTTTTCAATAAAACTGATCGATCCCATTCCCTACCGAGATGAAAATTGAGGAATCTACGCTCGACAGCATCCGTTCGCGGCCGCGTTTCAAGATGTATACGGATATCAGTCCGCAGCAATACACAGCGTACCTGCGAAACTTCCTTGGGGAAAACTCAGATGAATTTTCGGGTGTGATTAATTCCGAAACCGCCATAATCACCGTAAAGACAACAGAAAATGATTACTGGAAACCAAATTTAGCGCTGCGCGCCGAGCGTGAAGACGGCGAAAATATCACGACAGTCCGTGGTATTTTCGGGCCAAGTTCGGCGGTCTGGACTTTCTTTATGTTCATCTATTTTGTACTTTCAATCCTTTGGATGGTCTTCATTACCATTTGGTTTGTTGAACGACAAATCGGCAGCGATGATTTCCCGTGGGCACTCACTGCATCTTTCATCACGGTTTTTCTGTTGGTACTCACCTATTTGGCGTCACTCTTTGGCCAAAGGAAAGCGCGCACCGAAATGCAGAAACTGCGCAGTTTCGCGGAGAGATCTGTAATAAAAATTGAAGAAATTAATACCTAGGAGAAAATCAGTGAAAAGCTTTCCTACCGCCGGTACAAATCCAGATAACGTAAGGCAGAGCTGTCCCAGGAAAAATCGAATTTCATGTTGGAATGCACCAAATCACCCATCATGCCGGGCTCGTAATAAATGTGAAGCGCCCGGTGGATCGCGTGAGTCACGTCTTCAGCGGTTGCACTTCCAAAATTAAGTCCGCTGCCGCCGCGTGATATATCATTCACGGTATCACGAAGACCTCCGGTGTAGCGCACAACCGGTACGGTGCCGTACCGCATCGCATACATTTGGTTCAGGCCACAGGGCTCCACCCGTGAAGGCATCAGCAGGAAGTCAGCGCCCGCATAGATCTTATGCGAAAGATATTCTTTGTAGCCGAGTTCAAGTGCGAGATTGTCAAACGTCTTATTCAGTTCTGTAAGTTCAAACTCGATCCGCTTGTCGCCGGAACCAAGAATCATGATATTCAGCGCGCCCCCGGTACTTTGTATTGCCTTCGCCACAATTTCCGGCAAAAGGTCTGCGCCTTTTTCACCGGCAAAGCGACCGATAAAACTGAACAGAGGCAAGTCAGGATTCAGACCATAAGCGTGACAAAGCGCTTTTTTATTTTCAGATTTACCTTGGAGTGCATTTTCATTATTAAAATTAAAGTCCAGAAACTCATCGGTTGCCGGATCCCAGACTTCTGTATCAATCCCGTTGATAATGCCGAAAGCCTTAGCATGTTCCTGTTGTACCAGGCGCTCAAGACCCCGAAAATGCTGAAAAAGTTCGTGCAGATATCCTTCCGAAACCGCATTGAAAGCGTGGCAGCATTTGATCATCGCTGCAAGCGGATTGATGACGCCGTCCCAATCGAGCAATCCGGCATTTTCACTGCGGTACCACGGGAAATAATCGGCCATTTCCCATTTCATCTGTCCCTGATACTCGCCGTTGTGAATGGTGCCGATGGTTTTCACACCTTGCAAAAAGCCGAATTCCGGGCAGTTTTCAATCATGAAAGGTACGAGACCGGTGTGATAATCATGGCAATGCAGAATATCGGGGCGAATTTGCTGCGCGGTCAGCCAATGCAGCACAGCGTGCTGAAACGCCAGGAACTGCTGACTTTCATCCCAATAGCCATAAGGATTTTCACGGTCTAGAAGCCCCGGAACTTTGACAAGGAATAGTTCAAATCCCAGGACATCGTTCTTTTCTTTGAGTACTTGGACGTTGAAATGCTGGTAGTTCTGACGAATCTGTCCTTCAAAAACGATTTCAAATTCATGCTGATGCACAAAACTACGGTCATAAAAAGGCATCACGACGCAAGCTGATATTCCTTCAATCTTATTCAAATACTTTGGTAAAGCGCCTACCACATCTGCCAGGCCGCCGACCTTAGCAACCGGATAACACTCCATCGAAAGATTGATTATCTTCATAGGGCCAGATTTAAAAATTTTTTATTTAGACCAAAATGTGGGCTTAAACTATTTTTTCTGCTTTAAGACCACGCCGGCCAATGGTGGCAACCTTAGAACCAATGAATTTGGTCTGTACATCCATTCGTCATCTTCTTCATCTAAAATTTCGGGAAAAACTCCACTTCCACCAAACTTTTTGTCATCGGAGTTCAAGATCACTTCCCAGTTCGTGCCTTCATCAACTCCTATTTTATAATCGAAAACGCGCGGAGTCAGGTTCAAGACGATCATCGTCATGTCATTTTCCGCACTGCCCTTTCTTAAATAAACGAATACAGAATTGTTGTCATCGTTCGCTTCCACCCATTCAAAACCACTTCTGTCAAACTGATTTTCATACAGCGAAGTTTCGGTTCTGTACAGCCTGTTCAGTTCTTTTACGTACTCCTGCAGACCTTTGTGAACCGAATGTTCAAGAAGATGCCAATCAAGCGAGCGTGTAAAATTCCATTCGCCGGTCTGGCCGAATTCGCCACCCATGAAAAGCAGTTTTGCGCCCGGATGCGTGTACATGTAGGTGTAAAGTGCACGGAGATTTGCAAATTTCTGCCACTCGTCGCCCGGCATCTTGTAGATCAGGCTCGATTTTCCATGCACAACCTCATCGTGAGAAAGCGGCATCATGTAATTTTCGTTGTACACGTACATGGACGAAAAGGTGATCTTGTTGTGCTCATATTTTCGGAAGAGCGGGTCTTCCTTGAAATATTTTAAAGTATCATGCATCCAGCCCATCATCCATTTCATCCCGAAACCTACACCGCCGTCATGCACAGGTTTTGTAAGCATCGGAAAGTCTGAACTCTCTTCGGCGATAGTCATCACGTCCGGAAATCCCTTATAAACCGCGGTATTAAAATCCTGCAGGAACTTCAATGCTTCTAGGTTGACATTCCCACCTTCGGCATTGGGCTCCCATTCGCCCTCATTCCGAGCATAATCAAGATGCAGCATCGATGTTACCGCATCCACGCGGAGGCCGTCCGCATGATAACGGTCCAGCCAAAACATGGCATTTGAAATTAAAAATGACCTTACTTCCGGTCGGCCGTAATTAAAAATATGCGATTTCCATTCGGGATGAAATCCTTTGCGCGGATCCTCGTGTTCATAAAGGTAAGTCCCGTCAAAATAATGCAGCCCGTTTGCGTCGCCAGGAAAATGAGACGGTACCCAATCGAGGATTATGCCGATTTCATGGCGGTGAAGCTCGTTAATTAAATACATCAGATCCTGTGGTGAACCAAAGCGCGAAGTAGCAGCGTAAAAACCAGTGACCTGATAGCCCCAGCTCGGGTCATAAGGGTATTCCATCACAGGCATGAATTCTACATGCGTAAAGTTCATCTCCCTGAGGTAAGGCACCAGGCGCTCGGCTATTTCGCGGTAGCTGAAGAATCTTTCGGGGTCCGTGGTGCCGCGCATCCAGGAAGCCAAGTGCATTTCGTACACCGAAATGGGCGATTTCAGACTGTTGTTCTTCTTCCTCTTACGCATCCATTCCCGGTCTTTCCAGTCAAACCATGTGGTGGAAACCACGGATGCAGCCTGCACGTTCTGCTCCCAGGCCAAAGCAAACGGATCGCCTTTTTCGAGAAGCACATCCCTATTGCTACGAATCGCGTATTTATAAAGGTTTCCCCAAGCAATATGGGCGATGAAACCTTCCCAAATTCCGGAACCATCCCATCTCGGTAAAAGTTTGTGCGATTCGCTGTTCCAGTTGTTGAACGTCCCTATCACGGATACTTCCTCGGCATTGGGTGCCCAGACCGCAAAATAGGAGCCTTTTACGCCGTCATGTTCAATTGTATGTGCCCCGAATTTGTCGTAAAGCCTGAAATGTTTGCCCTCGCGAAACAGATAAACATCATGGTCCGTAAAAAGGGAGAATGGCAGCACTTTGTCCATAATAGGCGCGTTTTGGGAAAGGTTTTACATGAGAAAAGAAGCTTCAGGCTTGCTTCTTCAAATATATTTAATTTTAAGCTAAATGCTACTCTGGATCGACTTCTAATTAATAACAGAACCCGTACCACGCAATTTTGCTTTAAAAACAGTAATTCTAAACAGCAAAAACCGCAAAGCTCCGGAAGCGGTTTTGCGGAATTTATGAGTTGAAAAAAATTTTAAAAAACGAGATTGCCTACTTCGTCCTTAGTCGGTCTTCGGAACTTTCACAGCAAGTTCGTACAGGCTTCCGCGCATTAAAAATTTGATTCTTTCACGCGTGGTCACTGTGTTAACTTCGCCGTTTTTAATGATGATGATGCGGTCCCGTGGCGCAATGTTTTGGTCTGCAAGCCAATCTTCAGGCGTATCGTCGTCTTCTTTTTTCTTCAGTTCTTCCAAAACCTGCTCGGCCATCGCCTGAAATCCTTCATCCTGCGAGTAATAAACCTGATATTCTTTATCGAGGCCAACTTTAAAAGTTCTACGCTCTGCGATTAAATTACCCGTCGTGTCAGGCATCGGGTTGTCTGAACCGTCCGTGAAACCGACTTCAATAAGTTCAGAATTATGCTGGCGTGCGTACTCTTCAGCCTGTTCGTAAGTTTCGAAGTTGGTAACTACCGTGTAATCATCATACTCGTACTTTTCAAGTCTTTCCGTGTTGTCCATATCTTTATTTTTATTGTTTAAAACTAAAAGTCCATTATTTTTTCTCCGCTTCTATCTCTTCCTTCACTTCATGCCACTCGTTGTCTTTTAATTTGGCTTCCAATTTTTCAACCTTTAGATTCTGCCTAAGCAGCGCAAAAAGACTCATGTAAACGTTAGCCAAAAACACCAGTGCAAAGAATGAAATCAGATAGCCCCGCCAGTCATCGAAAAGCAGCCTATATTTAGTAACAATCAGAAAAAACGCCGTTACGTAGTGGCTGAAACAGTATTCGCACGTGAACAGATAGAAAAATTTGCGCTGATAAAGTTTCTCACTTTCCTGCGAACGCTTCACGCAGTATTCCCGCGGTTCCCGGAATATTTCTTCGTGTGTTACCGTCCAGGCAATGCAGGCAATGGGTATCGCAAGCAGGAATAACCAAAGTAGCTGCTCAGCTAATAATAGCATATTTTCAATGTTTAATGTCAAATCTCAGCACGTCAAAAGTAATGCCACGCGAACCTACAGCGATCGGGCGCACTTGCAGTCCCTCTTCCACAATTCAAGCTTATTGTCCCATGGCAGTTGCGTGCTTTTTTTATTCGCCTAAAAATCTCTATTTTTAGACCAAATTTTACTAGAATGAACAGAAAACATCTATTGCTTGCTGCAATAATTTTTCCCGCTGTGATGGCATTTGGCCAGCAGTATGGCGGAATGTGGATTCCGACCGAACTGAATGAGAAGGAAATGAAGGATTTGGGAATGAAGATTTCCGCTAAACAGATATTTGATCCATCGAAACCAAGCATTAAAGACGCTGTCGTGCAGTTTAACGGTGGCTGTACTGCAGAAATCATCTCACCACAGGGACTTTTACTTACCAATCACCACTGCGGATACGGGCAAATTCAAAAGCATTCGAGCGTGCAGAATGACTATCTGACGGATGGTTTTTGGGCAAAAAACATGTCGGGTGAACTTCCGAATCCGGGTGTAACCGTAGATTTCATTGCAGATATCAAAGAAGTGACAGACCAGGTGCTTGCAGGAACGAAAGATCTTGACGCGCCGGCGGCGCAAGCACTTATTGATAAAAATACCGAGCGTGTAAAAGCGACATTCAAACTGGAGCCGTGGCAGAAAGTGGTGATCAGACCGATGTATTATGGCAATAAATATTATGCTTACGTAATCGATACTTATAAGGATGTGAGATTGGTGGGTGCCCCGCCTTCCAGCATCGGCAAGTTCGGTTCAGACACCGACAACTGGGTTTGGCCGCGCCACACGGGCGATTTTTCGATGTTCAGAATCTATGCGGACAAAAACAACAGGCCCGCGGAATATTCGAAAGACAATGTACCTTACAAGCCAAAACATTTTTTACCTGTTTCCATTAAAGATAAAAACGAGAACGATTTCACGTTCGTATTCGGCTTCCCGGGCAGAACTACGGAATACCTTCCGGCAATTGCGGTAGAAAAAGTAATGACGGATACCGATCCTGCGATGATCTCAGTACGTGAAGTGGCACTGAAAACTTTAGACGAAAAAATGCGTGCAGATGCCGAAACGCGCATTAAATATGCTTCAAAATATGCTTCTGTGGCTAATTACTGGAAAAAATGGATTGGCGAGGTGGAAGGCTTGAAAAAATCTGATGCTGTAGGAAAAAAGAAACAGTACGAGCAAAGCTTAGTCGCTAAAAACGCGCAGATAAAACCAACCATTGATGAGCTGAACCGTCTGTACACGGAGCAGGCGCCTTATGCGCTGAACCGCGCCTACTACAGCGAAGTAATACGTAACGCCGAAACACTGACCTTGGCAAATCTTTATCTCAACTTCATGCAGAATGTAGAGGCGGGAAAGATGGACGAAAAAACCAAAACTTCATTTACAAACCGACTTCAGTCCTTCTACAAAGACTATGATGCGGAACTGGATGCAAAAGTGACGGCCAAACTGCTGGCTCTCTACGCCAATAAAACGCCGAAAGCATTTTTACCTGCCAATTTCGATCAGTTTGCTGATGAAAATAAAAACCTGACCGCAATTGAAAACTGGTCAAAAAATTCGGTTGTCACCGGGCGTCATGCACTGGACGGAGCCACTGCATCTGCGGATATCAATAAAGTTTTTGCAAATTCTGCGGAGCTTATGAAAGCTTTAAAAAATGATCCGATCATACAGTTGGCTGCCGGAATGCGCGAAACGTATATGGCAACTTCAGAAAGCAAGTTTGCACCCCTACAGGACCAGATTGACGTGCTACAGAAAAAATTCATGGCACAGCAGATGGAAACGGACAAAGACCGCAAGTTTTTCCCGGATGCGAACTCTACTTTGCGTGTAACCTACGGTCAAATTAAAGGTTCAAATCCGCGTGATGCGGTTTATTACGGATATCAAACGCATCTTTCAGGGATCATGGAGAAATATGTGCCTGGCGATTATGAATTTGATGTACCGAAAAAACTCATTGATCTTTACAACACGAAAGATTACGGGATATACAAGGACAAAACCGGCGACGTTCCTGTGAATTTCACGGCGACCAACCACACAACGGGCGGAAACTCCGGAAGCCCGGCGCTGGATGCGAACGGAAACCTTATCGGACTGAATTTTGACCGTCAGTGGGAGGGCACGATGAGCGACATCAACTTTGATCCGCGTTTCAGCCGTAACATCATGGTGGACACGAAGTATATTCTGTTCATCATCGATAAATATGCGGATGCCAAATGGCTGATCAACGAAATGAAGGTCGTGAAATAGACCATACATTTTACTTAAAACCAAAACTCCGGCAAATGCCGGAGTTTTGTAGTTTTCATGGTTATGGTGATCAGATTTGGAATAGCAAACTTCGTAAATCTCGCGTAATTATCTGCCGTTATTTCACCCAAAAATTAACTAGTTAAATCAACATAAGTCATTTAAAAAAGTCATAAACGATTTCTTTTCACGATCTTAATGGCTAAAGGTCTAATATCCGAAAATCTCTTGCAGGCTTAATTCCTTCAATGTGCCGAGTTTCGCAAGCGCAGCCATATCCAGATTTTCTTTTTTGCCGATAAGCGCCGTATTAAACTTTAATGGTCTCATGTGTTCGTTGTAAAACTGCGCTACATCTGAAAGGCTAAGCGAACTGATTTCCGCATACAGATCCTTACGCACATCATAATCTACACCTAATTTCTGCAGATTCAAAAGATTAAAAAAAAGGGTTGTCCTGTTGATTCTGCCCGCGGCGATCTGCTTCAGCGCTGCTGTTCTCGCATTTTCAAACTGGGCCGGAACTTCGGGGAAAACAGTCATGAGTTCATCCATTGAATCGATGGCCTGCGCCAGTTTATCAACCTGAGTTCCAATGTAAGTGGTGACATAATCTGGTCTGCCAATTTCCGAAGCGGGCGCGTAATACACATACGCTGAATAGGCCAGACTTTTGCTTTCGCGGATTTCCTGGAAAACGATGGACGACAGTCCGCGGCCAAAATATTCGTTGAAAACGTTTATTTTACCCATATTCTTCAGGTTTACATTGCCGGCTTTTGCCACACGGCTCATTTCGGTCTGCACCATATCATACGGCGTGAAGTAAACGATTCCTTCGGCTGCAGGTTCAGGGTATACCTTCCTAGGCGGGATTTCGATGGTTTCCTCTTCGATGAAGACTTCTACATATTTCTGAAATTTTTCAAAATCATTACCGTAAAAAAAGATTTGATAAGGCATAAGCAGCAAATCCTGGATTTTCTGCGTCATGTCTGCCGATTTGATTTGCTTCAAACGCTCCTCCGAAAGTACATCACGGAATCTGGACTCGCGGCCGTATTTAGCATAATTGGTAAGCGCGGTCATGATGCGGCCTTTGTCTTTTTTGGCAACTTCACGGCTTTCCAGAATGGTCTGCACGTTTTCTTCATAAACCTGTTGGTCAGGCTGTGCGTTTTGCATCCAGTGCTTCAGAAGCGAAATCGCCGCGGGCATATTTTCTTCGAGTCCGGCCAGAGAAATGGTAAGCTGATCCTGTAAGATTCGGAAATCATTGGTAATACCCAGTTTGAACAACTCCCGTTTTAGGTCTTCCGCCGAAAGTTCATCCGTGCCAAGATAATGCAGCACCTGCGTCGCCAGTGAGAGTTCCCTGTCGTGATCTGTGCCGAATAGATAGATGAAAAAAACCTGGGCTACATCATTGTAGCTATTGGTAACAAAACTTACCTTTTTGCCACTTACCCACTCTGTTTTTATCACTTTTTGGTAATCGACAAATTCAGGTTGGATTTCGTCTGATTTCTGGTCTAAAATTGACTGTAAGAATGGTGACTGCGATTCTTTATTGAGTTTTATAGGCGTGATACCGGGATTTTCTACACGCACAAGCTTGTCATTCTCGCCTTTTTCTTTACGTATGACTACGTAGTTATCTTTAAAAAACTCATTGGCAAATTCTACTACATCAGCCTTCGAAATCTTTTCAAATGCCGCGATCTCATTCAGCTCCTCAGCCCATGATCTGTCATGGATGTATGCCCCATAAAGCGCTGTTGCAAGGCCATCCGCTGTTTCGAAAGACTTCATGCGGTGAATTTTCATGTCATTCACGATCGCTGGAATGAGCCATTCTTCAAAATTGCCTTTTTTTATGTTTTCAATCTGTTCCAGCAGAAGATTTTTGGCCTCATCCAGCGTCTGCCCACTCTTTGGAATGACGACCATCGAGAAGCTGCCGTAATTTTTAAATGCCGACGCATATGCCATGGCACGCAGCGCTTTCTGGCTCTGATTTATATTTAAATCAATCAGGCCTGATTCACCGGAATTGCTTAACAGATTGGCTGTTATTTCTGCAAGCCTGGCATTCGGCGTTCCGTATGAATCTGTTCTCCAGGCGAGTTGCATACGCGTAGCCGACGCACTTTTCACAGTTCGCTCAACGATTTCCGTCATCGGTTCTTCAGTAACCGACGTTTTTGCGGGCAACTCTTTAAACTTAAAAGTGCCAAAATATTGATCGACAAGTTGTATAGTATTTTCAAAATCTAAATCGCCTACCAAAACCAAAGCATAGTTATTCGGTACGTAATACGTATTAAAATACGAATGGATTGCCACCATTGACGGGTTTTTCAGATGATCCGGCTTCCCGATTGTGGTCTGCTGCCCGTTTGGATGCTTGGGAAAAAGCGCGTCCATTAGTTCATAATGCACCAACCGCATGTCATTATCCTGCGCACGGTTGAATTCTTCGTAAACCGATTCAAGCTCGGTATGGAACAGCCTCAACACGACTTCCGAAAAACGTTCACGCTCAATCTTCAGCCATTTTTCAAGTTCGTTATTCGGAATGTTGTTCTTATAAACCGTCTCATCAAGCCAGGTATGCGCGTTCGTGCCCGATGCGCCCAGCGAGGAAATGGCCTTATCGTACTCATTCGCGATAGCGTATTTGGCGGCTTCCTGCGAAATATCATCTATTTTTCGGTAGATTTCCTTTTTCTTTTCCGGATTTTGTTCGGCTTTATGCTGTTCGTACAGGTTCGAAATTTCATCCAATAATGGTTTTTCCTTAGCCCAGTTAGTGGTTCCGAGTCTCGATGTTCCTTTGAACATCATATGTTCGAGATAATGCGCAAGCCCGGTATTATCAGCCGGGTCGTTGTTACTGCCCGTCCTTACCGGTATGTACGTCTGTATTTTTGGTGCGTCGGTATTTTGCGCCAGGTAGACTTTCAGTCCGTTTTCCAGAGTGTAAATACGTACGCCGTTCTTGTCGTTTTCTACGGTTTCATAAGTATAACCGAGTGAATCTGTTGCCTTAACTGTTCTGAATGCCTGTGTGTTCGTCATTGTGCGTGCCGCCGTTTATACGTCGTTTCGAATTCTCGGGTAAATTATTTAGAGGTTATGAGGCTTCAGCATATTGGCTGGATCCAAAATCTCATCTAGTTTTTCCTGGGAAAGAATCCCTTTTTCCAATACCAGGTTATAGACACTTTTGCCCGTTTCAAGGGCTTCCTTAGCGATTTCAGTGGAATTTTTGTAACCGATATACGGATTCAGCGCGGTTACAATCCCGATGCTGTGCTTCACCATATATAGACAAACTTCGCGGTTTGCCGTAATTCCAGTAATGCATTTTTCGCGTAGCGTATCAAGTGCGTTGCCCAAAAAATTAATGCTTTCCATAATGGAATGCGAAAGGACAGGCTCCATCACATTTAGCTGTAGCTGCCCGGCTTCTGCGGCAAAAGTAACCGTAAGATCATTCCCTATTACTTTAAAACAAACCTGGTTCACCACTTCGGGTATCACGGGATTCACTTTCCCAGGCATAATTGACGAGCCCGGCTGCATAGGCGGCAGATTGATCTCAAACAAACCTGCCCGCGGTCCGGAAGAAAGCAAGCGGAGATCATTACAAATCTTCGAAAGTTTCACTGCCAAACGCTTCATGGCAGACGAATAAATCACGTAAGAACCGGTATCGGGCGTTGCCTCAACCAGGTTCGGTGCGGAAACAATTGGATAACCCGAAATCTTCGCTAAATTTTTCGCACACAGACGCGCGTACCCGGGAGGCGCATTGAGGCCCGTACCAATCGCAGTAGCACCCATATTGATTTCCACGAAAAGTTTAGCATTGCTGTTCAGCTTTGAAATATCTTCTTCAAGTGTTGCCGCATACGCTTCAAACTCCTGCCCGAGCGTCATAGGAACCGCATCCTGAAGTTGTGTACGACCCATTTTAATCACATCGGAGAATTCAACTCCTTTCGCACGGAATGCCGAAATCGTTTTGCGCAGCTTCTCTACCAGTTCAGAATTCATATTAAGCAAAGCCATTTTTATAGCCGTAGGATACGCATCATTGGTAGATTGAGAGAGATTAACCTGATCATTCGGCGAACAAAACTGGTAATCGCCTTTCACTTTGCCACGCTTTTCGAGCACGCGGTTAGCAATAACCTCATTCGCATTCATATTGACTGATGTTCCGGCTCCGCCCTGGATCATATCAATCGGAAACTGGTCGTGCAATTGGCCGGCCATGATCTCATCGCAGGTTTCGCCAATAAGGCTGTTCATCTCTTCGTCCAGCAAACCAAGTTCATAATTGGTTTTCGCGGCCGCCTTTTTTACCATTGCCAGCGCGTGGATAAAATGCGGATAAGACGAGAGAAGCTGCCCGGAAATCTTAAAATTATCTATAGCGCGCTGTGTCTGCACGCCGTAATATGCGTCTGCCGGAACCTGTAGCGTGCCCAGCAGGTCAGTCTCATATCTGAAGTTTTCCATATTTAAATGAGATTACATTTGTTTGATGAAAGAATTAAGGCCAAAATAAGGGATATTATAAAAAAGGACGAATAAAATCGTCCCCTATCGATTTAAATTCTGATAGCTGTTACTTTGCAGCATATTTTTGATTGAGTGCCTGCAAAATCGCCCAGGATTCCGCGTCCATTACGCCATCGTAGTTCTCAGGACGGAAGTGATACTGAAATGCCTCGATTGTTTTCTTTGTGGCATCATCTACACGTCCGGAGGCTTCTAAACCGTAACCGAGTTTTTTAAGTGCCAACTGGTAACTGTAAATAAATTCTGAATTTCCCGACTGCATTGCGAAATTTTCCGGTGTTGTCTGACTCAAGAAACCATCCTTAACAGGCGCATCGTACCACATCCCGATCTGATAGTCCTCATAAAGCTGCTTCCATGGAAATTTCGGGCCGGGATCCTGCTTCCTTGTCGGAGCAATATCTGAATGTGCCAAAATATTGGTTGGTGGTATCATATATCGGTCTGCAATATCCTTTACCAATGCCCCGACTTTTTTTATCTGATGGTTGTCAAATTCCGGAAAAATCTTGATACCGCTAGAATCTACTTTGTAACCCGCGTTCACAATCTCAATGCCGATTGAAGTGTCGTTCAGCGAAGTGTCATTACGCCAAGAACTCACACCCGCGTGGTAAGACCTTTTGTTTTCATCCACTAACTGGTAGATTTCACGGTCGCTGTGGCTGTTCACCAAGTAATGCGAACTCACAGACTGCTGTGTAAGGACTGTAACTGATTTGTCATCGTCCAAAGCCGTATAATGCAAAATGATATATTTCTGACGGAAATTCTGCGCGACTGCGGGAAAAAAAGACTTTACGACTTTGTATCCATTAGGGTTTGCCGATACGATAGAGCCATAACTGATGGTGTTATCGTTTTTTGATGCGTCAGCAATATTTACCTTATAGAAATCATAGCCACTTTCAGATTTAATTGTGGGTTTTGCCGCTGCCGGTTGCGGCGTTTTCGGGGTGGCAGTCTTGGTTGGCTGGTTTGTTTTTGTATTTGTGGATGATTGTTTCACCGGTTTGGTGGAAGCGCATGAATTTATCAATATGGCTAATCCTATGACATATAATGGTTTACGCATTTTCAATTTTTTATTGCAGATTCAGACTCAAAAATACAAAATAAATTACGTAAAAAATTTTGGTTAATGTTGGAAAGTATTCTATATTTGCACTCGCAATTACAGAACAGAAGGTCATTCAAAATATTGCATTTTTGGAGAGTTGCCTGAGAGGCCGAAAGGACATGTTTGCTAAACATGCGTACTGGAAACGGTACCAAGGGTTCGAATCCCTTACTCTCCGCAACAACCAGAAAATATTCGGGGCGTAGCGTAGTCCGGTCATCGCGCCTGGTTTGGGACCAGGAGGTCGCAGGTTCGAATCCTGCCGCCCCGACATTTTTTATCACAAAAAGTTCCTTCGGGAATTTTTTTTTACCCGCTAAGGGTGCGTAGCTCAGCTGGATAGAGCATTCCGATTATAATCGGAACGGTCCTGAAGGTTCGAGAAAAACACAGAACGGGTGCGTAGCTCAGCTGGATAGAGCATCTGCCTTCTAAGCAGACGGTCCCAGGTTCGAATCCTGGCGCGCTCACTTAAAAATTGACTGAGATTTTTCTCAGTCTTTTTTGTTTAATTAAATCAACTCCAAAATGTATTTCTGTTACATTTTATACTCCAAATCTCTCGATCAATTTTATATCGGTCATACGGGTGAGGAGCTTAAAGAAAGATTGCGCCGACATCTTTCAAATCACAAGGGTTTTACAGCAAAAGCGAAGGACTGTTTGTCGTGTATTTTGAGAGTTTTGAAAACAAAAGCTCAGCATACCGGAGGGAACTCCAGATAAAATCTTGGAAAAGCAAAAAGAAAATCAGGGAATTGATCCGAAATTGCATAGAGCATCCCGATTTTTAGTAGGGCCGGTCCCAGGTTCGAATCCTGGCGCGCTCACTTAAAAAATAGACTGAGATTTTTCTCGGTCTTTTTTTGTTTAAATAAGTCATCCCAAAATGTATTTTTTCTAACTGAATTTAAAGATAAAGCGACAGCTTCGCAGCGTTTATCACTACTTTTTTCTTCAAATTAATGTAGATTTGCACTTCAACATTTGAAAATATGTCGCTGCAGATAAACAGTCTCACCAAAAAATTCGGAACACAAACAGCCTTGAATAACGTCAGTTTAAAAATCGGCAAAAGCGAGATCGTTGGGTTGCTCGGGCCGAACGGGGCCGGAAAATCCACCCTGATGAAATCGATTGTAGGCGCACTGAAAATTGATGAAGGCGAAATCTTTTTCGAAGGCAAAAACATCAGCCAGCATTCTTTGGAAACCAAAAGTAAAATGGGATTTCTGCCGGAAAATAATCCGCTTTATGCCGAGATGTACGTGAAAGAATATCTCACTTTTGTAGCAGAAATTCACGGCGTGTCCAAAGCCAGAATTGAGGAGGTGATTGAACTTGTGGGTATTACGCCGGAAAAAACCAAGAAAATATCACAGCTTTCCAAAGGTTACCGCCAACGCGTCGGCCTTGCGCAGGCGATTTTACATTCACCGGAACTTTTGATCCTCGATGAACCCACAAACGGACTGGATCCCAATCAGATCGTGGAAATACGCAATGTAATAAAAGAGATTGGGCGCGAGAAGACCGTGATTCTCTCAACCCACGTGATGCAGGAGGTAGAAGCGCTGTGCTCACGCGTTATTTTACTGCACAAGGGAAACATCATTCAGGATTCGCCTATCGCAGAATTTAAAGACAAATTTGGAAGCCTCGAAGAAGCATTTGCAGACTACACCACCGAATAGCATAAAAAAAGCCCCGAAAGATTTCGGGGCTTCTA
Organism: Kaistella pullorum; assembly: GCF_014837035.1. Lineage (GTDB taxonomy): Bacteria > Bacteroidota > Bacteroidia > Flavobacteriales > Weeksellaceae > Kaistella > Kaistella rhinocerotis. Next base: position 45,938 of record NZ_JACSPS010000004.1, read on the forward strand.
TTTTTTCTTTCAATTAAAGCTTTTCCAAACTGTCTGAAAGGGAGTTGATGAAATTTTGCAGCGGTTTCTCCACCATCATCTTAATGAACGGATTGAATTTTCCGTCGAACAGCAACTGAACTTCCGTTTGGTTCTCAGCTATCGGATTCATCGTTCCTTTCAGCTCAAAATCAAGATTGGATGCCGCTGATTTCAGCACCACTTCACGGTCAGAGACCTCTGAAATTTTCAGTGCAATTTCAGGCATACCTTTCAGGCTGAATTTAAAACCATCTTCGCGCGCTTCAAAACTTTGCAGAGAATCCGGCATCAGATCACGGTAATCAGCCGGGTTTTTAAGCATCTGTACCAATTGTTCTGAGGATTTATTTACGATTATTTTACGTCCTTCTAACTTCATTTTTTATATTTTTGCAAGATTAAAATACCGTTGCAAATGTATAAAGTTTTTGTGAACGAAAAAAAACTTACACTAAGTAAGTACCCGGAGGACATCGAAAAGAAACTGAGGTTCGAAGGATTTGCAACACTCGAGATTGCGGTTGACCTGCTTCAGAACACCTCTTGCCCAGAGCTTAATGTTTATGGCGAAAACATCGAGGAAATTTGGGAAGACTTCACGCATATGTTCAAAGTGATCGAAGCGGCCGGCGGCGTGGTGATCAACCAGAAAAACGAGGTGCTGTTTATACGCCGACTGGGCAGATGGGATTTGCCTAAAGGTAAGATTGAGATAGGAGAATCGCTGGAACAGGCTGCTGTAAGGGAAATAGAGGAAGAAACAGGGCTGAAAGAAATAATTCTGGAAGAATTTCTGAACAATACATTTCACATCTACACCGAACGCAACGGCGAGAAAATCTTAAAAACAACTTATTGGTTCCGAATGCGTTACGTGGGTAACGAAAAACCCGTTCCCCAGCTTGAAGAAGGCATCTCGGAAGTTTGCTGGAAAGACAGCGACGCCATTTCACGCGACGTTTTACCACAAACCTTTAAAAATATCAAATTGATTCTAAATGATTTCTGGGCTCAGCATTAAGTATATTTAGATATAATCCAGAACTGCCTCCAGCGCAATTCCGCGCGAGGCTTTCAGAAGTATATTTTTCGATGTTAGCGGATTCTGGCGCAGCATTTCAATGAATTCCGCAGCATTTGAATACGCCTGTGAAATATTGTTTATTTTCTTAAAGTTTTCTCCTACGGTAATTATTTCCTCGAAACCCAAAGATTCCGCCTCACGCAGGATGGACGCGTGTTCGGTATCCGATTCCGCTCCAAGTTCGAGCATATCGCCCATGATGACGGTCTTTGAGCCTTCAAAATTGCTGAAATTCTTCAGAGCTTCTGTCATAGAACTCGGATTCGCATTATAGGTATCTAACACAAGCGTCTTGCCCGCTTTCTGCATGATTTGCGAGCGCATGTTCTGCGGTTGATAATTTTCGATCGCAGTCTTGATTTGAGTAAAATTCAATCCGAAATTGAAACCTAAACTCGCGGCGGCGCACAGGTTAGTGAAGTTATAAGCTCCGGTCAAACGTGAAAGTGCATTTTCGGCTTTGTAATTCAGACCAACGAAATTCTGCTCATTGATTTCATTAAAAAAATAATCTGAACTTTCTCTTCCAAACGTGATAAGGTGCGGATAACCGGCTGTTTTTTCAAGTTGAATCTGGTCGTTCTCATTTAGGAGTATTTTGCCGTCGTTCTGTTGAAGGTATTCATACAGCTCCGATTTTCCTTTGATCACACCTTCTACCCCACCGAAACCTTCGAGATGTGCTTTCCCGAAATTGGTGATATAGCCAATTGTAGGTTTCGCAATGCCACACAGAAACTCGATTTCTTTCTGATGGTTTGCACCCATCTCTACTACAGCCATTTCATGCGTTTTATTGATAGAAAGCAGCGTGAGCGGTACACCGATATGATTATTCAGATTACCCTGAGTAAACTGTACATTATACTTTTGCGAAAGAACAGCGTGAATTATTTCCTTCGTAGTGGTCTTCCCGTTGCTGCCAGTGAGCGCGATGACCGGTATATCCAGCTGCTGACGGTGGTATGACGCTAATTCCTGCAAAAATTCAAGCGTCGATGGAACGTAAAAAATTTGTCTGGAAGCGTTAGCGAATGCTTCGTTTTCCACAATGACTGCCACTGCACCGCGATTTACCGCATCCTCGGCCAGCGTCGCTGCATCAAAACTTTCACCCGAAAAAGCGAAAAAAACGTCTCCTGTTTTTACTTTCCGGCTGTCAATGGTCACGCCGTTTGCCTTCAAAAAAACGGGATAAAAAATAGCTGCATTCATAACCGCAAAAATAAAAATCCTTCTGCGGTAAGCAAAAGGATTTTAAATATGTTTTTAATTAAATTAACGTTTTGTTCGTCCCTTACCGGCAGATTTAGCATCCTGCGCAACACGGAAACCAACCCAGCCATACGCTTTGGCTTCGTCTCTGTAGCGACGCTGACCCGGATCGAGCCAATAAGCACCGTCAAGCCAAGAACCACCTTTGATGACGCGGACTTCATTCGAAATCCTTGTCGTACGTGCAATTGGATCTTTCTGCATCACAACACGCCCGCGACCATCTACGATGAATCTTTTACGTTCAGAGTTGTACATGTTGTATCCCGCAGTAGTACTGTCTTCCGCACGTCCATAACCTGCGTCCAGAGAAGACTGGAAGTCACCGTCACGATAGTTTCGGTAATCTGCCACGGTTTCACGCTCATACTGACCAGGCAATCCACGGTAAACCAATCGGCCGTCCGCTAAGGTGTCATATTTTGCCGCTTCTACTTTTTTAAATGTACCGTCAGCATTTCTTGCAACTTCCTGCGCTACATTTCCACGGTAATAGTTGAAATCGCTTGCTTCATCATCAATGATCGGGCGGTACACATCCGCAGTCCATTCAGCAACGTTGCCGAACATCCCATAGATTCCAAGATTGTTGGAAGGGTATTGTTTTACGTCCGCCGTTGTAGGTGAACCGTCATTTTTCCAACCTGCAACACCGGAGTAATCTCCCCGCCCCTGCTTGAAGTTTTCAAGATACATACCGCGGTCACGGCCTTTTTTACCTTTAAGCTCCTCGATTTGTGGCTCTTTATTTTTATAAAGGTTGTACTCGCGTTCTTTTTGCATGCCCAGTGCTGCAAACTCCCACTCAACCTCAGTTGGAAGACGGAATTTTTCAACTACGCCTGCAGCAGCATTTCTGTTTGCCGCTAAGATTCGCTGATTGCTCGTCTTGATGCCCGAACGTTGCTGAAGACGCTGTGTATTGATGTACGCTTCAAGTTCCGGATCATTCGCTTTGAATTTATCAAGGTTAAATGAGTTCGCACCTTGGTTATTAGCATCATTCGTGTAAAAATCTTTCGAGATTACACCCTGCTCCATCAGCGCCTTCTCATTCGCACGGTCTGTCAACCAGTCGCAGTAGCGAGACGCCTGTAACCACGAAACCCCTACAACAGGATAATAATCGTATTCAGGACGGCGGAAATAGGTTTCAGCAAAATCATTTCGCGAAAGCTCATTATTCCAAACAAGTGTATCTGGCAAAGCACCTTTGTAGATTTCTTTAAAGCTAGGGTCAGACGGTGGAAAAACAAATTTTAACCAGGTAACGTATTCGCGGTATTCATAGTTGGTGATTTCAGTTTCACCGATGAAAAAGGCACTTACCTGCATACGGCGCGGCGTGTTGTTCCAGTCATGCATCACGTCATCTTTCACAAGACCCATGGTGAAGGTACCGCCTTCTACGTAAACCATTCCTGGCCAACCTTTCTGTTTTTGCTGTTTTCCGGTAAAGAACCAGCCTTTTTGGTCGTTGGGTTTCCAGCCGGTTTTACTGGTGAAACGCTTTGTTCCGCCACCTTTCTTACTGTTGCCACCGCCGCAACTCATAAGGATAAGTGTAGAACAAAACATTAATATCGTGAACAACTTCAGTTTATTCATAGTTTACATAGATAATTTTCAGGGTACAAAGAAAATAGAAATTATTTAATTAATCAAATTAAATGATATTGATTTCCTGCAAAACGCCTACATTTTAATTTTATTGCGTCATATTATATTATATTATTTTTCGTTTAATTTGTAACCGCGAAACTTAAAACCAAATGATACGCATATTTACTATCTTCTCTCTTTTTTTTATGATAGGTTCTGCATCTGCGCAGTCTTATAAAATTGAATGGTCAGGCACTGAAGTTATCGATTATGGCACGAGCCAGGTTACGATTCCCGCAATCAAAAATGAAGGTTTGGCTTATGAAGAAGGAAGCCTGTTTATTAGAGTGAATGAAAAGTCAGCGAACACCGGTCGAACGGTTTCAAATCTGATCTGGGAAAAAGTTTCCGCTAAAGACCTTTACGATCTCAATCCGAATAACATTCCGGGCACTGAAAAAGCAGAAACAGGAACGTTCGCAAACCCATACACTGGTGAACAACATGGCCTGATACGGGTCTCATTGCTAAAAAATGAGTCAGGAAACCTTTTCCGGCTGGTTTCATTTGATGTAAATTCTGTTGCCAAAAATCCACAGGGACGGGCACCGGGGAATAACCTGGTAGGCAGCACGGAGAACCCGCTGAAATCAGGAAATTTCTATAAAATCAAAGTCGATAAATCCGGAATTTTCAAGATCACATCACAGTTTTTGCGGGATAACGGTATTAATCCTTCTACTATCAATCCTAAAAATTTCCGAATCTACGGTAATGGCGGTGTAATGCTTCCTGAGCATAATCTGGATACCCGCTACGCAGCCCTGCAGGAAAATGCCATTCAAGTCGTAGGAGAAGATGACGGCGCATGGAACGATCAGGATTTTGCTCTTTTTTATGCCCAGGGACCGATTGGTTATAATATTTATCAGAGCCCCGGAAACGGAACGGGCAACCGGCGAACAGAAACCCGGCTAGATACAGCTGCGCATGTGCAGAATATCTACGAAGATTTCGCCTATTATTTTATCAATTTCGATATCGGTCCGGGAAAACGGGTACAGGCTGATGATCAATCGGTAACTACAGATGTCATCACGCGCTATGATGAGTATCAGTACATTGATGAAGAAAAATTTAACCTGATGAAGGTAGGCCGTAACTGGACTGGCGATGCCTTCAATGACCTAAAGACAATTACTTTCAACACAAAATCAGCCATTTTACCTACAGACGACATCAGATTCCGGACGCGCGTTGTAGGTTATCAGTCTGCGGGTAATAAAATTGAAATAAGTCTGAACAACAAGCCTGGCAGCACCACTACCATTCAAACCGATGCGAAAGATTATGTCGAGATCCTTTACCCGCTTCAGGGCGGCAGTGCGGGCACAATGACCAACCTGGAGGGAACGCAGCTCACATTTACGTACAACCCTACGGTGTCTAGCAACCCCAACGGAAAATTCTACTTCGATTATGCTGAGGTGCAGTATAAAGAGGATTTAAAATACCGCAATTCGCAGTTCAATTTCCGAAGCTACGCCATCGCGGAGAACACTGGTACACGATACACATTCGGCATTGCGGATGCTTCAGCTATCGAACAGGTTTGGCAGGTTTCGGATATTACCAACGCAAAACGGAAAGTCAATAAATCTGGCAGCAGTACGCTGTTTACCTTTGGTTACCTGGCGAACAGCGACACGTTCGTGAATGAGTTTGTAGCTTTCAAGGCAGAAGATGCCTTTGCCCCGGCATTTGTTGGAAGAATTGAAAATCAGGATTTGGCGGCACTGCAAAATATTGATTACCTGATGATCACCGTGCCGGAGATGATGGGGCAGGCCCAGCGGCTGGCCAACTACTATCAGGACAAATACAACGTGGCGGTGGTAGATGTAAACAAAATCTACAACGAATTCAGCAGTGGCGGAAAAGATATCACCGCAATTCGCGATTTTGCGACTCAATTAAAATCAAAAGGTAACCTAATATATATGTTCATACTCGGTGATACTTCCTATGATTTCAAAGGCAAAAATAATCCCGGGTCTGATATTATTCCGTCCTATCAAAGTGAGAGAAGTAATAACTACGAACAGTCTTACGTAACGGATGACTATTTCGCGATGACCAAACCGCAGGCTGCCGGCACAGTGTCTCTTGCGAATATTTTACCCGATTTTCCGGTCGGCAGATTACCGGCCGCCAATGTTGCTGAAGCTAAACTCCTCATTGACAAAGCACTTGCGTACAATAACGCACTACCAGGACAATCTACACCGTTTGGCGAGTGGCGCATGAAACTCGATTTTGTAGTGGATGATGATGCAGATAATGTAGTTCCGTTCCACAACACGATGAATGACGCAATCCTCAAAGCAAGCATGGAGACCGGATCTATCACCGTAAATACGCCAAGCGGGCCGCCAGTGGTTACCAATTATGTAAATAAAATTCCCGAATACAACATCCGCAAACTTTATCTGGATGCATTCCAGGCGCAAACATCAGCAGGTGGCCAGCGTTATCCGCAAGTCAATCAGGCCATCTCGAATGATATGGGCAACAGTCTTTATATGTTCTACTTCGGACATGGCGGCATCAACGGTTGGGCACAGGAACGTGTACTTTCAATTGATGAAATTCAACAGTTCAACAACTGGAACAATGTATATTCAAGGTTTCCTTTGGTATCTACTATAACATGTGAATTCACACTTTGGGACGAACCTTCCACCTTTTCTGCCGGTGAGCAGGTCATGAAATCGAAGCAAGGTGGTGCAGCGATCATGATTACTTCCAGCCGAGCAATTGGCGTTGGCTATGGTGAAAGTTTCACTACCATTTTCACGAAGCACATGTTCGAGCTTGTTAACGACGATTTTATTAATCTGGGTGATGCATTTTTAAAGGCTAAATTTGAAAAAGGCCCAAATGAAGATCATCTGCGCGTAAATCTTCTTGGCGACCCGGCTACCAAACTCAGCAGACCTAAAAGGCTGCTTGTAATCGATGAAGTAGAATCACCGGTCCCCGGACAGTTGCGTGCATTGGATTTTGTGAAAGTTAAAGGTCACATAAGTAAGGCCGGAGGCGGTATTGATACAAGTTTTAATGGTCGCGTTGCAATCAATATATTTGATAAAAGAATCAACAAAAAGACCTTGAACAACGATAACATGCCGAAGATGAATCCTCTGTTAAACTATACGGAAGAAAGCGGACCGATCGTGAAGTCATCCGGTTTGGCTGTAAACGGTGAGTTTACGGTTGAATTTTATGTTCCAAAAGATATTAATTATGAAAACGGTGACGGCAGAATACTGGTTTATGCAGACAATAAGAAATTAGATGTCTTTAATAATCAGGTTCAAAAAGTAGGCGGAATCAATCCGGATGGCATCAATGACACTGAAGCGCCGAAGATTCAGCTTTTCATGAACAACACCAATTTTGCTGATGGTGGTATTACAGACCAGAATCCGATGTTGCTTGCATGCGTCACAGACGATAAAGGCGTCAATTCTACTGGTTCCGGTATCGGGCATGACATTACTGTGATTTTGGACGGAAAGATTATAGATACAGTCGTACTGAATGATTTTTACTTCTCAGGTGACGGAAACGGCTGTACAAACCCAACATTAAAAGATTACCAAAAGGGCAATGTAAGCTATCCGTTCCGTAATCTTGCGCCGGGTCCGCATCAGTTACAGTTCAAAGTTTGGGATATCAACAATAATTCTACTACAGGGACGTTAAATTTTGTAGTAAAAGACGAGGTGAATCAGAATTTGATAATAAACAAGCCTCTGAACTGGCCAAATCCTTTTACGAGCAAGACTTATGTTCAGTTTGAACACAACTGTGATGATATGTTGGATGTGAATGTACAGATCTATACGATCACCGGTAAACTGGTGAAAACCATCAGCAGCACAGTGACGGCAGAACCGTTTTTCCAGGGTTACCGCACGCCGCGCACCGCGATCGAGTGGGACGGACTGGATGATTTCGGCGATGCAGTAGGTAAAGGGACATACATTTTTAAGATATTTGCACGCAGCCAAAATCAGGATAAATGCAAAGGAAGCGCAACTGCAGTCGAAAAAATGGTATTATTGAAATAGAATATTAAACGATAAAAAAAACTTTATGACATTAGGTAAAAAACTATTTTTAGGTTTGGGTCTGGGCATGAGCATGATGGCTTATTCACAAAGCAATATTGTTCTTACGGGTGCACCATTTCTCAGAATTTCACCGGATGCACGCTCTGGCGGTATGGGTGACCAGGGGGTAGCTACAACCACTGACGCTTTTTCCCAGTTTTGGAACGCGGCAAAATACCCATTCAGCAAAACTACTGCGGCAGTAGGTGTCAACTACACACCCTACATGGGAAAACTGACCAATGATGTCTTCCTTCTTTACGGTGCTTACCATCAGTTTTTAGGTGAAGAAGAAAGATCTACCATCTCTGCGAGTCTTTATTACTTCAATATGGGCGAAGTTGCACTTACCGAACTTCGTGGCAATGTTCCGGAATCTGCAGGTATTTCAAAGCCCAATGAGTTTTCAATTGACGTGGCGTATGGTCTGAAGCTTTCAGATTATTACTCGATGGCAGTTACCGGCCGTTTCATCCGTTCAGATTTGGGCGGCGGACTTGGTTCCGACAACACACTGAAGCCGGCGAACAGTTTCGCGGTAGATGTTTCCGGATATTTCCAGTCTGAAAAACATACCAGCATCAACGATTTTGAAGGTCGTGCGCGTGCAGGTTTCTCAATCCAGAACCTTGGTCCCCGACTCGACTATACGGGCGACGATGCATCGAGATCTTATCTTCCTACCATGGCGAGACTGGGTGCAGGTTATGACCTTTTCGTAGATGACCTGAACCGTGTAGGATTAAGTTTCGAGGCCTCCAAACTTCTTGTTCCGGGACCTGAAAATGGCGTGGTACCAAATGTAGGCGTGATTGAAGGTATCGGAAAATCATTCAACAACGAGAAAAGCACCATGTTCAGTGGTGCGGTAGAATATGAATACGACAATGCTTTTGCCGTGCGTGGCGGTTACTTCCACGAAAGCGAAGAGCAGGGAGCACGTCAGTTTGCAACCGTGGGTGTAGGTTTGAAGTATCAGTCATTCGGACTTGATATGTCTTACCTCATCAATACTTCTAAAGTAAATTCAGCATTGGATAATACCCTGCGTTTCGGTCTGACCTGGAACATCGGCGAAGAATCTTCAAACAGCGATTATTAAGTTAATCAGTGTTTTATTTAAATACAGCGGCTCCGTAAATGGGGCCGCTTTTTTATTAAATATATCTTCAAAGCTGAAAATAGATTTCGAAACACAGATACAATTACGAACAGCACATCATAAATCCTCAAACATTAGCACAAAAATTGCAGCGCCACGTTTTTTTGTAACCAGCTTTATTCCCAATCCAAGCACCTTCTAATGGGGCTTTATATGGTAAAATACCCTTAAATTAGCACAATGAATTACGCCACAGAACTGAAAAAATTCGCCTCCAGCCAGTATATTTACTCTGCGGTTCGGATTACGCTGGCGATTGTGGTTCCAAGTATCATTTTAGCGCACTTCGGTTTACTGCAGGAATATTTCCTGTTTCCGCTCGCAACCAGTTTTGTAGGTCTTACAGACCAACCCGGACCCTTCATCCGCCGCCGAAATGCTCTCATCATGGCAATCGGTATATTTTCGGTGGTTGCCGTGATCGCCAGTTTACTGCAGGGTATTACGCCTTTGGTTTATCTGGAGCTGCTCCTTTTCGGTTTATTTTTCTCAATGATCGGGGTTTACGGTCAGCGTTTCGCGGCAATCGGCTCACTCTCACTGGTCGTCCTCGCCATTTTTGCAGACGGCCATCTCAGTGATAGCGGAGTGATAAAGAGTTCGCTGACATTTTTAGCCGGTGGAATTTGCTATCTAATTGTATTTCTGATAGTTTCGAAAATCCAACCTTACAAACTCGCCAGCCAGATGATTGGTGAAAACTACGTGGAACTCGGGAACTATTTAAAAATTAAGTCAAAATATTACGCCAAAAACCCTGATTATGATGATCTGAATCTTCAGGTAATCGCCCAACAGGTTAAAATAAAAAACCTGCAGGAAGATACCCGAGAAACGGTTTTTAAAACACGGAAGATCGTCAATGAATCTACCACCACGAGCCGTCTTTTGATGCTTATGTTCCTGAATTCCATCGATCTGCACGAAAAACTGATGACTTCAGAAAGTGACTACCGAAAGATTCATGACAGTTTTGATGACAGCGGATTTCTGGAATCTCTAAGTGCGTATCTATCGGGGCTCGCAGATGAGCTGGAAAATATCGGAATTGCTTTGCAGAGCGGCACGAAAGCGCGTCCTGTCACCAATTTGGATACAGAACTTGACCGCATTTATGATCAATATTTCGACCTTAGAAACAGAAAACTGAACGCGTCTACTTTAGAAAACTTCATGATTCTGAGACTGATCTTGGTACGGATTACGGGCGTTTCAGAAGATATCAGCACGATGTACAGGGTCTTTACACAAAACCAAAAACTTGCGAAAAGCCTTTCCACAGGCCTTGATTTGAATAAATTTGTCCCGGATGAGGAAAAAATCAACCTAAAACTTTTAGTGGGAAATATTTCGCTTAAATCTTCGCATTTTCGGCATGCGCTGCGGGTCACGATCGCACTGCTTTTGGGGTATTTTATTTCAAGTATCAGTTTTCTCGGGATTGGACGCTCATATTGGGTGCTCATAACCATTTTGGCGATCATGAGACCCGCATATTCCACCACCAAACACCGTAATCTTCTGCGGCTTTATGGTACAGTAGTAGGCGCGTTTGCAGCGTACGGACTGCTGCATTTAGTTGATAACAGTTCAATTTTATTTGCCGTGCTTATGCTCAGCATGATCCTGTGTTTCAGTTTTTTAAAAGCACAGTATTTCTGGGCTGTACTGTTCATGACGATCTACGTTTTCCTCACTTTTAATTTTCTGAATCCGGGGAATATTAATCTGTTATTCAAAGACCGCATTACGGATACGGCAATCGCCGGAATCGTGGCTTTTGCGGTTTCCTATTTTGTCTTCCCTGTTTGGGAACACACGCAGAATCTCGGCTTGATGAAAAAATCAGCAAAAAGTAATCTCCGATATTTCCGCTCTGTGATGGATGTGCTGATGAATAAAAAAATTGGTGTTGAGGATTACAAACTTAGCCGGAAGAATGCCGTAATTGACCTTGCGAACCTTTCTGACAGTTTTCAGCGAATGCTTTCGGATCCGAAAAACCAACAGAAAAAGATGGAGCATATTCACCAGTTCGTGAATACCGCACAATTGCTTACGGCTTATATTGCCTCGCTTTCGCAGTATTCGAAAAGCGGCCGTGAGTATCCCGAAATCGATTTCCGCAGCTGGATGACTAAAATTTCCGCTGAATTGCTGCGAACCACACTTATTTTAGCTAAGAAAGAACTTAAAGATGAAATAATAAGTGAAAGCCGTCTGCAGCCGGGAGATTCCGTACAAAAACTGCTTGAGAAACGTAAAAAAGAAATCCGCGATTACGATATCACAGACCGTCGTGATCCGAACAGGATTACCCATCTGACGGAACTTCGTAACCTGCAGGAAGTGCTGGAACTCATCTATGAGGTAGCACGGGAACAGCGAAAAGTAGCGGAGCACCTGGATCCGGACGTTCAGTCAACAATTGTAAAGCAGTAATTTTCAAAGAATTCTACACGCGCTTTGAAAAGGTCTGATACGTTTTCGTCATGCACGCGGCACAGGATATTGTATGGAAAATCTAGCCTGAAAGGCTTTACTTCATAATGTTTCTTCAGCGACCAATATTTGGAATGGTGGATCTTGTAGAGACTTTCTTTTACTGACCAGATCACCGTAAGGTAAGGCACTTCCCGTCCCTTTTCGATGAATTTACTTTCATTTTCATTTAAAAACTTGTGCTGTATGCGTGCAATTTTATCATTAAATGGTTCAATATCGATCCCGATATTCTCTTTGGCAATCGCAAGTGCAGCATATGGAAACGAGTGAGTGATGGAAATTTCGAAATCGCGCGGTTCCAAATAAGGTATGCGGCCGTCATATAGAATTTTATAGCCGGGAAGAACAGTTTGCAGGATTTTGCGTACGAGTAAAATTTCTTTCAACTTCACCGGGTGGTAATCTTTTACTTTCTCGAAATTCTCCTCTTCCAGAAGTTTTTCTGCATCCAGCTCCTCCGGTTCATCATATTTCCAGAGTAAAATAGTCGCATTATGATCGGAGAAATCTCGGTAAAGAGGCATGTGTAATTGATTATTGCCAAATTTAGCAATTATTTAGAACAGAAAAAATGGACAATTCGTAAGTAGCAGCCGGATATAACTCCTATTTCGCCTGATCCTAAGCTGAATTTAAACAAGCAGAATTTCGTACATTTGCAAAAATTTTTTATTTAGATGAGCACACAAACACAATATTTACCTTATAAAGTAAAAGACATTTCCCTCGCAGAATGGGGACGTAAGGAAATAATGCTTGCAGAAGCAGAAATGCCCGGACTGATGGCTATCCGTGAAGAATACGGTCCATCGCAGCCTTTGAAAGGCGCACGTATCGCGGGCTGCCTTCACATGACTATTCAGACGGCTGTACTTATCGAGACATTGGTTGCACTCGGAGCTGACGTTACCTGGTCTTCATGCAATATTTTCTCTACACAGGATCATGCAGCTGCTGCAATTGCGGCCGCAGGAATTCCGGTTTACGCTTGGAAAGGAATGAATGAAGAAGAATTTGAATGGTGCATCGAACAAACCATATTTTTCGGTGAAGACAGAAAACCGTTAAATCTGATTTTGGATGATGGCGGCGACCTTACCAATATGGTTTTTGACAAATATCCTGAACTTACAAAAGACATCAAAGGTCTTTCTGAAGAGACTACTACAGGTGTTCACAGACTTTACGAAAGAATGGCGAACGGTACTTTGGTGATGCCGGCGATCAATGTAAATGACTCTGTAACGAAATCTAAATTTGACAATAAATACGGCTGTAGAGAATCTGCGGTAGATGCAATACGCCGTGCGACGGACGTAATGCTGGCAGGTAAGCGTGTGGTAGTTTGCGGCTACGGCGATGTAGGTAAAGGTACGGCAGCTTCGTTCCGCGGAGCGGGCTCAATCGTTACCGTAACCGAAGTTGATCCGATCTGTGCACTTCAGGCAGCTATGGAAGGCTTTGAAGTAAAAAGACTCGATACTGTGGTAGAAACAGCAGATATCATCATTACAACGACCGGAAACTTCAATATCGTACAGGGCGCACACTTTAAGAAGATGAAAGATAAAACCATTGTGTGTAATATCGGTCACTTCGATAATGAGATTGATATGGCCTGGCTGAATGAAAACTATGGTGACACCAAATATGAGGTAAAGCCCCAGGTTGATGTTTACAATATCGATGGCAAAGAAATCATCATTCTGGCAGAAGGACGGCTTGTAAACCTTGGCTGTGCAACAGGTCACCCAAGTTTCGTGATGAGTAACTCATTCAGCAACCAAACGTTAGCACAAATCGAACTTTGGACGAACGCGTCTGCTTACAAAAACGAAGTGTACACTCTTCCGAAGCATCTTGACGAGAAGGTTGCAGCACTTCACCTGAAGAAGCTAGGCGTAGAGCTTGAAGTTCTCACGCCAGCGCAGGCAAAATACATCGGTGTGGAGGTGGAAGGACCTTTCAAACCTGAGTATTACAGATACTAAATTAGTCTTCAAAAGGATTTATCTGATAACGCTACTGAGAACTCAGTAGCGTTTTTTTTTTTAAATCTACTGCCCGGTACTTTTTAACATTAATGTTGAAAGGTGTATTCACTCTTTTATTAAGGTGAATTGACCTAGTTTGCGCTTTCATATTTAGTCGTATATTTGTGCTAACACAAAACACGACTGATGAAAAAAAATCTACTACTGGGGTTCCTGGTAAAAGTTGCGCTATGCCATGCGCAGGTCGGCATAGGCACCAATGTCACCACTTTTGACAACTCTGAGGTACTAAAAATTGCTGCAACCAACAAAGGAGTATTACTACCAAATATTTCTATTCCCAATCTGAACAACGCGGCTCCGGTCTCTTCTCCGGCCTCGTCTCTGCTGGTTTACAACACGAATACCATGACCGGTAAAGGTTTCTACTTTTGGCAAAACAACAAATGGAACCCGATTCTCGATACTACAAATATTTTTAAATACCTGGGGATCGTAAGATCGGAGAGCGCGATTTCCACCGGAGGTGTGAACGATAGTTCACCGATAACCGGCGTTTCTTACACGATGGGTGAAAGCCCGTCAGCGCACGACTGGCAGCTGATCCCGGGGCTCAGCAAAACAATATCGCTCTATTCCGGGCAGAACACAGTTTCAATTTCCGGAAGCGGTATCGCACAGATAAATTCTGCTGCTTATGAAAACACTTTCATGTCCTACTCTGTCGCCCTTTTCGTTGATTCTAAACTAAGCGGCGTGCGTAATTTCATGATCACGGGAAAGCAATCATGCCTGTACAATGACTTCAATGTCTATTTCAATGTGAGCAATTTATCCACAGGAAACCACCTTATTGAACTTCGGGAGACTTTACGTGTTACCGAGATCAGTACTCAAAGCATCACTTTTGGTGCTAAGCATGCATCCTGCAGCAACCTGAGTCCGCTGATGGATAAATCGCTGATGAGCATTCAAATTTCAGAAAGACCTTAAACACACACAAATTATGAAAAATTTATACATTTCACTCCTGGCATTCGGGTGCACACTACTGTCCGCGCAGGTGGGAATTAACACACGCACGCCACATGCTTCTGCCGCGCTGGATATCAGCGCAAACAATAAAGGAGTAAGTTTTCCGAAGGTTGCGCTTTTAAGCAAAACCGATGTTACATCCGTTTCGAATCCTAAGGAATCCCTGATAATTTATAATACCAACACAAGTGATTCCGGCAATGAAGGATATTATTTCTGGAACGGGAGCCGGTGGGATTACTTCTTTTCAGACCTTAATCAGGCCAATTTGCTCAATCAGGTTAAATATTACTCAGCAACATCCAGCACCGGATATACTTTCACAAGTTCACAGTTTTTAGGTTACAGTGCGCATGCATATGGTGAGACGATCAATACATCTCAATGGACTGTAATATCATCGATTACTAAAAACATCGTAGTGGACCGCGCGCAAAATCAGGTGCTGATGAACATCAACGGTATGTACCAAGCCAATAACGGAAGTTCAGCTACTGGTGGTATTACCTCTACCATCGGCTTTTTTGTGGATGACAAACTGATCGATGTGAAACCGATGTTCCTCGACTTTGCCTCCTCATGTGCGTTCCGGCAGTTTATGATTTATGGCGTGGCGAACAATCTCACTGTAGGAAACCACACGGTGAAATTTGCAATCCGTAATATCGAAGCGCCTGCGATAAGTGGTCTCACTGTTACTTACGGCGCGCCAAATACATCGTCGTCATGCAATACCATTAGTGCTTTCGAATCGGCCATCAGCAGTACGATTTTCGTTAACCAACCTTATGTTTTTTAATCATGAAAGCAACAATTACCACTTTATTTATCGCTGCCATGATTACCGGATATAATGCGCAGGTTCTCATCACTACCAATCCTGCGCTGGGCACTACGCCACATTCCAGTGCGGTGCTCGATATTAAGGATGACCGTCACGGCATTTTATTGCCGCAGGTTGCACTTACAGGCAGTACAGATAACAGTACGATTCCGAGTCCTGTGAGAGGTTTATTGGTTCAAAATACCAATACCGGGCAATCAAATTTTTGGGCTGCAGGAAAATGGAACCGCAATTTCGCGGTAAGTGATGGTTTGGCAATCATTAAGCAAACTGAAAATTTTAACGGAAATTCTACAGCAAGTACGGCTGTCAGTACCTTCCCGACTACGGTTCCGTTGTTCAATTTAAATGATTCCACAACAGGCTGGACCAAACTGAATGCAGGTACCACCGTGACAATCACCAAAGCGACCAATACCAACTATGTAATCACAGAAGGTATGGTGCAGGTAAATAACAGCTTAACAACCGACCAAAAATTTCAGTTTGCAATTGGGATCTTCGTTAACGGACAACTAAAACTAGCGAGCAAATATTATACAACGAGCACTACCTACGTCTGCAGCTGGCGAAAGTTTAATCTTGCCGGTATCTTTAATGATCTTCCTGTCGGCACACACAATGTGGAAGTTTACGGAAGAAATCTGCCCGTAGTTACATCGGGATATACGCAAATTGTTTATGGTGGAAACAGCAGCAATTGTGACAATATAAACAATGATATGGCGCGCATCTACGTAACGGCACAGACAAGTCAGTAAGGTGAAATATCTTTTTTTTAATCCCCGGTGTACAATTCCGGGGATTTTTTTTGCTTAAATTTAAGTTTTAAAGCAAATAAAATGAAGAAACTATTCACTATACTTACCTTTCTCATTCTTTCGCAGGCCCTTTTTTCGCAGACGAAGCCAGCTTTTTGGGACGACATCGAAAAATTTAAGAAGGCCGACAGAGAAATGCGCGCGCCGGAGGATGCGATACTTTTGGTCGGCAGCTCTTCATTTACTATGTGGAAAGATGTGGCTGATTATTTTCCGGGAAAGACATTTATCAATCGTGGTTTCGGAGGATCAAGTCTTTTTGATCTGAATTTTTATTCAAAAGAACTGCTGCAACCTTATAAACCCAGTCAGATCATTATTTATTGCGGTGAAAATGATTTTGCTGCAAATGAAAATCTAAAACCTCGCGAAGTCTTTAACCGCTTTAAGCATTTCTACGCCGAAGTGCGAAGATACCATCCGAATGTCCCTGTTTCGTACATTTCAATCAAGCTTTCACCAAGCCGAAAACACTTGTGGCCTAAATTCACCGCTACGAACAAGATGATTCGTAAATTTATGGAGCTTAAACCAAACGCGGCTTATATCGATATTGTGAAACCAATGACCAATAGTAACGGGGAAGCACGAAAGGAACTTTTCCTGGATGACCAGCTGCATCTTACGCCTGAAGGTTATAAAATATGGGCCACACAGATGGCTCCGCACATTAAATAGAAAATTATGAAAAGACATGAAGCACTGGTGCAACTCAGCCGTGATCACCATTTTGGACTTCTGCTATGCTGGAAACTGAAACAGGGAATTGTAAAAAACATCGGTGCAGGCCGAATGGCGCGGTATATTTCTATATTTTTTAATCACAATCTGGCACCGCATTTTGCCGAGGAAGAGGAAACAATCTTCAATATTTTAGGTGAAAAACATCCGCTGATTTCAGAAGCACTGACGGAACATAACATAATGCGTGAGATGGTAGCACGCGGATTCAGCGATATCGCAGAAATACAAGGTTTCAGGGATTTACTGGAAGTTCACATCCGGAAGGAGGAACGCCAGATTTTTCCGGAAATTGAGAGACAAGCCACAGACAAGCAACTTCGGGAGCTGTTGGAGCTGCCGCATCCTGTTCTGAAAGAGCCCGAGTACGACGACCAATTCTGGAAATAGCAAAAAAATTTCGAGACTACTTTTTTCGTTTCGCCTTTGATTTTGCCTTAGCCTGGGCACGGTTACCGGGTTTGGTTTTTGGTGGGTTCCGTTTTGTGGGTCCACCCCAGTTGACTTTTTTGTTTTTGTCTTTTTTCTCATGAAATGCACCACCGCCCTCTTCGAGTTTTACGGTATGCGCGATTTTCATAATCACCTCATCTTTTTCAGATGCGATCTTTACGGGATTTATTTTTACGTCAGCCGGAAAATCCTGCAAGGCCAGGGATTTATCCATCAAAACCTCTATTTCAAGTAAATTGATTTCCTCTTTTTCTGTAAAAAACGAAAGCGCTTTTCCGTCCTTATCGGCACGGCCGGTACGTCCGATGCGGTGAATATACTGTTCTGGAACTTCAGGGATTTCAAAATTGACAACGTGGGTAATATCTGAAATATCGAGACCACGCGCCATGATATCGGTAGTAATCAATCCGCGCAGCTGCTGATCCTCGAAATTTCGCATCGCATTGAGACGGTAATTCTGGGATTTGTTTGAATGAATTACATCAAATTCGCCCGGGAACATTTCATCAACTTTGGTGAAAAGATAATCCGCGTTCTTCTTATTGTTACAGAAAACCAGAACTTTAGACATTTCATCATCCGATTTCAGCAAAAATTCAAGCAAATTAATCTTGGTGTTAAAATTCTGGACTTTAAACCCAATTTGCTCAATCTTATCAAGCGGCGTACCGGATTTGGCTAACGAAATTTCAATAGGTGACGCAAAATATTCATCCAAAACGGCATCTACAGCTTCCGTCATCGTTGCTGAAAACAGAATATTCTGCCGCTTTTCCCTCATCATAGTGAAAATGGTAGTGAGCTGCATCTTAAAACCTAAGTTCAGCATTTCATCAAACTCATCCACCACTAATTTCTGCACCTCTTTTAATGAAATCGCATTGTCAATCGCTAAGTCCATGATTCGTCCGGGAGTTCCAACAAGAATATCACAACCTTCGTTGAAAAGCAATTTCTGAGTATTGATGTTCACACCGCCGTAAATTCCCAGCACGCGTGCCGTGAGATTTTGCGTTAGATTTTTCACCACATCTGTAACCTGCACTACTAATTCGCGTGTCGGAACCAGAATAAGCACGGTGGGGTTTCCGCTCTTGCTGTACTTCCACATCTTGAGCACCGGTAGCAAATACGCAAGTGTTTTACCTGTACCCGTCTGTGCGATTCCCATCACGTCACGACCTGAAAGTATAGGTTTCAACGATTTTTCCTGAATTGGCGTCGGCTCAAAAAGTTCAGAATCAGCTAATACATCAAGGATTTTTTCAGGTAGATCAAAGTCCGCGAACGTCAGTTTTTCCATTCGGCAAAGATATGTTTTTTGGCAGGATTAAATATTTTGTAATTTCGACAGATGAACCGAGTCTTTTCCGCATTTCTGTTTTTCATTCTTTTTGCCTGTACCGACAAGAAAGAAAAAGGGCTGGAAAACAGCGTGGCAGAGACAATTCCGACCAGGCAACCGGTCGTAAAACCGCTGGATTCTGCGCTCGTTCAATGGCTGAGTTACTATCAGGCAGACAATCCGGAGTTCACGAAAGATAAATTCAGACTCACCGAAACCAGTGCAATAACGTACAGTCCGAGCAATGTGATTGCGCTGAATCAGAAAGGCTTCAATGAAATTTATAAACCTTTCCTTGTATTTAATACAGGCAAAACCGCATACCTGGATTTCGACAGTTACCATTGGATTTTAGCTAAAGACGGCAGTGCCAGCTTTGAAGCCGACCAACAGGTGGTCTTGGTAGATTTAAAGACAAAAACCGCGAAACAGATCGCATTTTTCGGACCTTCTTTCAGGATTGAAGAGGCCTATTGGGCAAAGGACTCAACCGCGGTTTTACTCGGAAACACCTATGAAAAAGTTCCTTTCATGCTGCGTTTCAATTTTGCTAAAAATACAAAGCAGCATTTTCAATATCCCGATACGCTGAAATTTGAAAAGCCCTACACTGAAATCAGGATGCAGAAATTTGGGATTAGTACAGAATAAAAAATGCCTCCGAAGAGGCATTATCTTATTATTCCCACTCAATAGTAGCAGGCGGTTTGCTTGAAATATCGTAAGTCACACGGTTGATACCGCGAACTTCATTGATTATTCGGTTCGAAACTTTTTCCAGAAATTCCCATGGGAACTTGCTGAAAGTCGCCGTCATGAAATCGATGGTATTTGCGGAGCGGACAACTGCGGTGTACTCGTAAGTCCTTTCATCGCCCATCACGCCGACGGATTTCACAGGAAGTAAAACAACAAAAGCCTGCGAAACCTGCTCATAGAGATTGTTTTTGTACAATTCCTCAATGAAGATATCATCTGCTTGCTGCAGTATCTCTACTTTTTCCTCTGAAACTTCACCCAAGATCCGAATGCCCAGCCCCGGACCGGGGAACGGATGGCGATGCACAAGATGGTGCGGGATGCCAAGTTCCTCACCTACTTTCCTCACTTCATCTTTGAATAGTTCGCGAAGCGGTTCCAGCAGTTTAAAATCCATTTCTTCCGGCAGTCCGCCCACATTGTGATGTGATTTTATAACCGCAGAAGGTCCTTTTACAGACTGGCTTTCGATGACATCGGGATAAATGGTTCCCTGTGCGAGAAATTTTGCGCCTTCAATTTTGTGCGATTCTTCATCGAAGACCGCTACAAACTCATTTCCAATGATTTTACGTTTTTCCTCCGGATCAGCGACTCCTTCGAGCTTTGACATGAACCGGCGTTTTGCGTCGATAAGTTTTATCTTTAGCTGGAAATGTTCGCCATAATTTGTCATCACTTTTTCCGCTTCATCCTTTCTCAAAAGACCCGTGTCCACGAAGATGCACTGAAGCTGATCGCCAATTGCTTTGTGAATAAGTACCGCTGCAACTGAAGAATCCACGCCGCCGGAAAGTCCAAGGATTACCTTTTGGTCGCCCACTTTTTCTTTGATTTCAGCAACCGTTTTGTCAATATAGTTCGTGAGTTTCCAGTTTTTCGGGGCTTTACAAATCCCGAAGACGAAATTTTCGATCATGCGTGCACCTTCCTCGGTGTGTGAAACCTCAGGATGAAACTGTACGCCGTAGATCTTTTTCTTTTCATCGGAAACCGATGAGATCACATCTGTCTGTGCATTGATCGCGAAACCTGCCGGTACTTCCTGCACCTCATCAAAATGGCTCATCCACACGGTTGAAAAACGGCCCACGCCCGAAAGCAAGGCACTTGATTTGATAATTTCGAGGGTTGCTTTACCGTATTCGCCTTTGTTGCCTTTCTTTACTTTTCCACCCAGCATGTGGGTCAAAAGCTGCATGCCATAACAGATTCCTAAAACAGGAATTTCCTGCTCGAATAAACTTCTCTCGACAAGCCTTGCGTTTTCCACATTCACGGAGCTTGGTCCGCCGGAAAGAATAATACCGGAAGGCTTCCGCTCGAGAATGTCTGCGAGTGGTGTATTGAAGGGCAAAACTTCGGAATAAACGCCAAGCTCGCGGATACGCCGCGCGATAAGCTGGTTGTACTGTGATCCGAAATCGAGGAGGATGATGCCGTGCTGCATTTTTTATTTAATTGTTTTTGATAAATTATTAACTGATGAATGTGCCTTCTTTTTATTGTAAATCGTATTTTTTGCCTCTCTTCCCTAGCCCCGATTGCAATGGAAATCCTTTTTTGGTGGCTGAGGCAACCGAAGCCGCCAAAAAAGATTGCAATGGAAAGCGGGAAAAAGCTCCTAAAAAAATAAAGCGTGAGAGATCACGCTTTTCTGTTTAAAATTTGCCAATGTCTTCGCGGTAAAACTCGTAGTCAAAACTAATGCTCTTGGCGTCTTCATAGACTTTTTTGCGCGCGTCTTCATAGCTGTCGCCCGTTGCCACTACGCTGAGCACCCGTCCACCCGAAGTCAGGATCCGGTCGCCCACCTGCCGTGCGCCGGCGAAAAGCACATCGCTGTGTTTCACTTTCTCCAGATTACGGATCTCATATCCGGTCTCGATTTTGCGCGGATAACCGCCCGAACACATCACGAGGCAAACTGCTTTTTCATTTTTAAAACGAAGTTCCACTTCTTTTCCCTCGATACAGTCTGTAATGACATCGAAAAGTTCATTTTCCAGAAGCGGCAGAATCACCTGCGTTTCCGGATCGCCCATTCTCATGTTGTATTCAAGCAGAAAAGTACCTTTTTCAGTGACCATCAGGCCGAAGAAAATGAAACCTTTGAAGTGTATGTTCTGTTTGTTGAGTCCGCTGAGGGTAGGATTCATGATGTTTTCCTCAAAATCGCGGAAATGCTCTGCCGTGAACTCCGGGCTTGGCGCCACGCTGCCCATACCGCCTGTGTTCGGCCCTTTGTCACCGTTACCGGCTTTCTTATAATCTTTCGCCGCGATACATGGGAAAAGCTTGGTTCCGTTCGAAAATGCAATCACAGAGGCCTCAAAACCTTTCAGATATTCCTCGATCACCAACTGAATGCCGGCATCACCATAGATTCGTTGGATCATGAATTTATGGATTGTAGATTCCGCTTCTTCCAGGCTTTCAGCGATCACGACACCTTTTCCACCTGCAAGTCCGCTGGCTTTGATAACGAGTGGGAATTTCTCTTTTCGCACATAATCAATCGCATCCTGATAAGCATCAAAAACCACAGCCTTGGCCGTTTTGATATTGTATGACTGCATGAATTTCTTCGAAAATGCCTTACTTCCTTCCAATTCGGCGGCCCGCTTTTCCGGGCCAAAAATAGCAAGGTTGTGCTTTTTGAATTCGTCTACGATTCCATCGACAAGCGGTGCTTCCGGACCTACGATTGTAAGGTCAATTCTTTCCTTGATGGCAAAATCGCGCAGGTCGATCACGCTGTCCTCGTATACATTTTGGCCGAGCTGGGCAGTGGTTACCGTACCTTTCGCAAAGTACATCTTGGAAATCCTTTTGTCGTTTTTCAGTTTCATCGCGATGGCAGATTCACGTCCGCCATTCCCTACTATCAGTATTCTCATTGTTTATAGCTTATGATTTGAATGTTTCAAATTTAGTGAATTGAGTGTACAAATTAGTGGCGATTATGGTAAAGTTTGCGCATCTGAGCGTCAAAAAAGAACCAAAAGCACGTGCTAATCCGTCGTCTTTTTTACTCAATGCAAAAAGTGCCGCATTCCGGTAAACATCATCGGAATTCCGTGTTCATCGGCCGCCTCTATGCTATCAGCATCACGCACGCTGCCACCCGGCTGGATAATTGCTTTAATGCCCTGCTGTGCGCAGAAATCAACAACATCACGGAATGGGAAAAAGGCATCAGAAGCTAAAACCAATTCACCCGAAAATTTTTCTTTTGCGCGTTCGATCGCCTGCTGCGTTGCCCAGATCCTGTTTACCTGGCCACCGCCAATTCCTAAGGCCTGATCGCCATTTGAGACCACAATAGCATTCGATTTTACGTATTTTACGACGCGTTGTGCGAACAGTAATGCTTTTTGCTGTTCGTTGCTCGGAGCCGTTTTCGTGACCGTTTTTATGTCCTCTGAAAACTGATTATCGTTATCCTGAACCAAAATTCCGCCATCCACTTTCACCCAAGTTTGAGCATCTGAAACGGGATGGTTGATTTTGATGATTCTTAAATTTTTCTTCTTCTTTAAAATTTCCAAAGCGTCAGCATCAAAATCCGGTGCCATCACGATTTCCAGGAAAGTCTTGTTTAGTTCTTCAGCTGTCACCGCATCTACTTTGAAATTCATCCCGATGATTCCGCCGAAAATTGAAACCGGATCACATTCGAAAGTTTTCGTGTACGTCTCAAGCGCTGAAGTTCCGATCGCAACACCGCATGGCGTGGAATGTTTCACGGCACAACAGGCCATTTCATCTTTGAATTCGTTTACCACCTTCCAGCACAGATCCATGTCGCGAAGATTATTGAAAGACAATTCTTTTCCGCCCAGAATATCGAAATCTTTCATCGCGCCGCTGCCGGTTGTAGAAACGTAGTAAGCTGCAGTTTGATGCGGATTTTCGCCGTAACGCAAATCTAAAACCTTCCGGTAGGAAGCATTAAGATACTGTGGATAATCTTCCTCAAGAAGAATTTTTGAAATCGCCGCATCGTACGCAGAAGTAAGATTGAACACTTTTCCGGCTAACTTTTTACGGGTTTCAAGTTTAGAGTTGCCGGTTTCAGCGATTTCATTTTGAATCAATTCGTAGTCCTCAACCTGTGTAATGACAGTCACTGAGGTAAAGTTTTTGGCCGCGGAACGGAGCATGGAAGGTCCGCCGATGTCAATGAATTCCACTTTTTCATCTAAAGAAATGTCAGAATTGGCATTTTCAAAAAACGGATAAAGATTCACGATTACCATGTCAATCAAACCGATTTCATGCTCCTGTACGGTTTTCATGTGCTCTTCGCTGTTTCTCACTGCCAATAATCCGCCGTGCACTTTTGGGTGTAGCGTTTTTACACGGCCGTCCAGCATTTCGGGGAAACCGGTTACTTCATCAATCTGAATTGGATTCAGGCCGGCATCTTTAAGATGTTTAAAAGTTCCCCCGGTGGAGATGAGTTCGTATTCCTGGCTTTCCAAAAACCTGGCAAAATCTATAAGGTTTGTCTTGTCGGAGACGCTGATTAATACTCGCTTCTTGTTCATTTTACGTTTTGCTTTTTATAATATCTGCTTGTGGTGATTAATTTCTATTTAAACCGAAAACAACACCTGTTCAACTTCAAGTTGCGGTTTAGTGAAGTCCAGAATCAGGTAACCAAATGACTTCTTATCTGCTTTATAATCTTTCTGCTTCAAAATCTGATAAGAAACCGCCGGCGCAATAATCTGACGGATACTGCCGGTCGTTTCATCGTGGAAATGATGATAATGCCCGGAAATCAAGGTGATGTTTTTGCCGCTTTCTTTTAAAATTTCCTGTACTTTTTCGCGGTTTTTCAAAGGATGTTCTTTATCCATCCAACTACCGTCGCCCAGGACAGGATGATGGATAAATATAACAGGATTGTTGGCATTTGTAAGCCATTCTTGAAGAAATGTTTGCTGCTCCTCACTTAATTTGTATGATGATGTATCGAGAAAAATGCCATCGGCTCCTGCAATTATTGTTGTGTAGAATAACTCCTCCTTTCCTTTCGCTTGCGGAAAGAATTTGTCGAGATGCTTTATTTTATCGTGATTGCCGAGGATGACCTGACAGTAAAAACCTATGATATCTTCTTCTAAAATTTTCAAAGCTTCCTTTTCGCCTAGATCACCGCCAAAAACTATACTCGAAATACCACGATTTCTTGCATCTTCCAAAACTGTTTTCCAATTCTGAACAGTCTTAATTCCTTTCTTTTCAACGTTTTTCTCCAACATGTGAAGATCTGTAATGAAAGCAATTTTCCCGGTATTATTCAAAATTTGATCGATGGCTTTTGGAAAAATTTCATGTTCGATTTCGTGGACTTTAGCCGAAATGTTTTCCACTGAATCATTTGATGTGATGTCAAATGACTTCTGCAGGATTATTTCGCCTTCGTCAATTCCTGAAGTCACATAATGCACCGTAGCACCTGATTTTTTTTCGCCCGCCTTCAGCACGGCTTCATGTACATGATTTCCCCACATTCCTTTACCGCCAAATTTTGGTAAAAGTGCCGGGTGAATATTGATAATTTTTCCTTTAAATTTTTCGCAGAACTCATTATTCAAAATCGACAGAAAACCGGCTAAAACAACAAGATCGGTATCTGTGGAAACTGCTTCAGAAAGTTTTGCAGAAAAGCCTTTCCCGCGCGGGATAAGCAGTGTTCTAATTTCATGATTTGCAGCACGTTTCAGCGCATAGCAATCGCGGTCGGCAATTACCAGATTAACCTCAGCGTTTTTTATTTCGCCGCTTATGGTCGCATCAATGATTCGCTGAAGATTGCTTCCTGAACCTGATACCAAAACACAAATCTGCTTCATATTCCGTTTGCTTTCAGCAATAATTTAAAACAGTTCAATTTGATTTTCGGACTTCACGATCTCGCCAATTTCGTAAGCATCATCAAGAAGATCCAAAACTTTCGGAGCGTGGTTGGCATCTACCGCGAGAACCATTCCGACACCCATATTGAATGTTCCGTACATTTCTTTACGCGCAATTTTTCCGCGTTTTTCAAGTTCAAGCATAATAGATGGAATCTGAATTTTCGAGGTATCGATTTTAGCGCCTAAACCTTGCGGAATCATTCGCGGCACATTTTCGATAAGTCCACCACCGGTGATGTGTGCGATTCCGTCTATCTCAACTTCTTCGAGTAATTTATGAATTGGTTTGTAATACAAACGTGTCGGAACCAAAAGCGTTTCGTATAAAGGTTTACCTTCAAATTCTTCATTGAAATCCGGGAAAATTTTTCTCACCAATGAAAAACCGTTGCTGTGAAATCCGGAACTTGGCAGTGCGATCAACTTGTGACCAGCCGCTACTTTTGAACCGTCAATGATTTCCTCTTTTTCAACAATACCCACGCAAAATCCGGCTACATCATAATCTCCAGGTTGGTACATGCCTGGCATTTCGGCCGTTTCGCCACCAATTAATGCGCAATTGTTGTCTTTACAGGCTTCCACCATTCCCAAAACGATTTCCGCGGCGATTTCAGAATCAAGTTTTCCGCATGCCAGATAATCCAGGAAAAAAAGAGGTTTCGCGCCATGACAAAGGATATCATTGGCACACATCGCGAAACAGTCGACGCCGATGGAGCCGTATTTTTTCGAATCGAGTGCCACTTTCAACTTTGTTCCGACACCGTCCGTTCCGGAAACCAAGACCGGATTTTTATAACCTGCGATTTCGTATAAAGCACCGAAACTTCCGAGGTTGTTCAGCACATTCGCATTGTGCGTGCCGGCTACTGCTTTCTTGATCTTATCGACGGTTTTGTAACCTTCTTCTTTGTCTACGCCGGCTGATTTATAGGTATTGCTCATTATAATATGTGTGAATTTTTGGTCAAACAAGTTCATAAAAAAAGCCGACAGTCATTCGGACCATCGGCTTTTCTAGTATTTTTCAGCGTAAGTTGCACCTCCAAAGGTTTGGAATTTCTTTTGTGGAAGATGTAATATACGCGGTTCCAAGTGTAAAAAATTTGTTCTGCGAAAATAGGATTTTTAAATGATTAATAAAACCCTGACGCCAGATAATTATCAAAATGCTTTCGAAAAAAGGCGCGTGCGTTAACAACTTAAATCATTATTTTTGCTCCCTACCAATAAGAAACAATATATATGGCTTCAGGTTTTTTTGCGATTTTAGACGACATAGCTGCGCTGATGGATGATGTGGCAGTAACAGCAAAATTAGCAACCCAGAAAACCGCGGGGATCCTTGGCGACGACCTGGCAGTAAACGCCGAGAAGGCTACAGGCTTTTTGGAATCGCGTGAAATTCCGGTATTGATGAAGATCATGAAAGGTTCTTTTGTGAATAAACTCATCATTGTTCCCGCAGTTTTTTTGCTGGAATGGCTGTACGAGCCCGCTATCACAATCATTCTGATTTTTGGTGGATTTTATCTGGCTTACGAAGGAATTGAAAAAATTATCGAATATTTATTTCACCGTAATAAAAAAGGAAAGGAAGTAATCGATGAGGCCAGTGAGACTACAGAAAGCGGCACCGACCTTGAAAAATCTAAGATAAAATCCGCCGTGACCACCGATTTTATCCTTTCCCTTGAAATTGTAATCATAGCGTTGGCGTCAGCAAAAGTGGGTTATGAGGCGCTAAAATCGCAGTTTAATCCGTTT
Source organism: Kaistella pullorum (assembly GCF_014837035.1). Taxonomy (GTDB): domain Bacteria; phylum Bacteroidota; class Bacteroidia; order Flavobacteriales; family Weeksellaceae; genus Kaistella; species Kaistella rhinocerotis. The sequence continues at coordinate 73,463 of NZ_JACSPS010000004.1, forward strand.
CTGGTAGAAGTTGTAACCGTTTCCATCGTGGCGATTATTGCTACGATAGGCGTATATGGAATTGTTGCTTTAATTGTGCGGATGGACGATGCCGGCTACAAACTCATCAAAAAATCCAGCACGGAAAAAGGTCCGCTGGTTTCGCTTGGAAACTTTCTTGTGAATGCTTTGCCTTGGGTGATAAAAGGTTTAGGTGTGGTAGGTACGATCGCATTAATTCTTGTTGCCGGTGGCATCTTTGTTCATAATATCGAATGGATGCACCATCATTTCCTTCCAAACCTTAATTCTATCATCAAAGAAGCTTTAGCCGGAATTATTGGCGGACTTATCGCGCTTCCCATTTTTAAACTCGGAAGCAAAGCGTTTTCGCTGATTAAGAAATAAAAATTTAAGTCTAAAAAAGATAAAGCGGAAAATCACTTTTCCGCTTTTTCTTTAAATATTAGGAGCTCAGTATGGGGTTACTGTGGCAGTTGCATAGGAACTTCCATCAGTAAAATCTCTGCATCTTCCGTGGCCTCCAGTGTGAAAGATTCTACCTCCCAAATGCCATATCCATCTCTGGTTTCCAGAACTTGGTCACCAATTTTTACCGAACCTTTCAGCACAAAAACATAAACTCCATTTTCCGGGCGGTTCAAATGATATTCATTAGAATTGCCTTTTTCAAATTTAGCCAGATAAAACCAGGCATCCTGATGGATCCAAACGCCTTCATCATCCGGATTGGGTGAAAGGATCTGTTGGAAACCATTCAGCTTTTCATTTTCTCTGATGCTGATCTTGTCGTAGCGCGGCGCGACATTCATCTTATTTGGGATTACCCAAATCTGCAGGAATTTTACAAGTTGGTCTTTGTTTCGGTTAAATTCACTATGCTGCACACCGGTTCCGGCGCTCATCACCTGAATTTCACCTTTGCGGATAACCGCCGAAGTCCCCATTGAATCCTGATGCTCCAGATCACCTTCAAGGGGAATGGAGATAATTTCCATGTCGCGGTGCGGATGTTTCCCGAAACCCATGCCGGAAGCAACCTGATCGTCATTTAGTACTCTCAATACGCCAAAATTCATCCGTTCAGGATTATAATAATTGGCGAAACTGAAACTGTGGTAAGATTTCAGCCAACCGTGATCGGCGTAGCCACGTGTGTCTGCGTTGTGATATACTGTTTTCATTTTCTGAAGATTTATGGTTACAAATTTAGGTGAATGAAAGCTGTATAGTGTTGATTTAGGTTAAGTTCGCCTGAAGCGGTTCATAAAAAAATCCGTCAAAGTGAATTGACGGACTTTAAACTTCACAATCGATTACTCATTAAGCGTATTTCTCAACCGTTGCGCTGGCTTCAATTGATTCGGCATCGTCATCTTTTCCAACACCTTTTAGTGTAAGGGAAATAAAGGCTGCGATGATCATCGCCACACCACCTGCAACTACGTAACCGATGGCGTAATTTCCGAAAAGACTGTGGACAACAGGTCCGCCGATGATTCCGTTTATGATTTGCGGAAGCACGATGAAGAAATTAAAAATCCCCATGTACACACCCATTTTTTTCAACGGAATTGCGTTAATCAGCATGGCATAAGGCATTGCCAAAATACTGGCCCAGGCAAAACCAATCCCGACCATCGGCAACCAAAGCAACGCTGTATTTTCGATAAAATACAACGAAATCAAACCCAGACCTCCGCAGAAAAGTGCCAGTGCATGTGTCTGCTTTTTGCCGATTCTTTTTGCTAAAGGTATCAGCAGGAAAGCGAAACCAATCGCGAAAAGGTTATAATATCCGAAAAGTTCGCCGACAAGGTTACCGGCATTATTGAATTCAGCGGATTTTGCATCGTCAGGTAAGAGTCCGAAATGGTGCGTTGCAACGGCACTGGTTGTATATACCCACATGGTGAATAGTGCAAACCAAGAGAAAAACTGCACCACGCCCAAACTTTTCATCAATGGTGGAATGTTGGCGAAATCTTTAAAGATATCGGTGAAACGCGGTGTCACTTCGTGTGGTTCTTCTTCAGAAAAATCAGCAAAGTCATCCGGTGAATATTCTTTCGTGGTAAAAATCGTGTAAAGGATCGTCAGCAAAAGTACAGCGGCACCAATGTAGAACGAGTAAATCACAGAATCGGGTACGAAACCTTCAGCGGCAACATTTGAAACACCAAGCTGTGTAAGCCAAGCCGGCATATTTGATCCGATTACGGCACCAATTCCAATCAAAATCGTTTGAACAGAAAAACCAACGGTTCCCTGGCTTTTCGGCAACATGTCACCCACCAACGCACGGAAAGGCTCCATCGCCACGTTGATCGACGCATCCATCAACGCAAGGAACAAAACAGCAAAAAGTAAAACTCCACTCGCCATCATAACGCCTACCGAGGCTGAATTTGGAAGGAAAACCAGACCTACAGCCGTAAGCAGTGCCCCGATGAGGAAAAAAGGCTTTCTACGGCCCCATTTTTCAGACCAGGTGTGATCGCCCATGTGACCGATGATTGGCTGCACGATGAGCCCTGTGAAAGGCGCTACCAGCCAGAACCATGATAAGTGATGCACATCTGCACCAAAGTTTTGCAGGATGCGGCTGGCATTTCCGTTTTGAAGGCCAAATGCCATCTGTATTCCCAGAAAACCCATGCTCATGTTGATGATTTGGGCAAGTTTCAGTTGCGGTTTTATTCTTCTTGACATTTTAAATGTTTATTTTAAAGTAAAGATCTGTTATTTTTTCGTTTTTAGTTCAGAAATCACGCGGTCTTCCAATGGTGCCTTGATTTTCGTCACCTCATCCACCACATCGTTCGGAACGGTTACCGACAGCACGTACTGACGGATTTTCCATTTCCCACCGATTTTCTCCAGCACGCCGGAGCCGCGGCAGATTTTCATCTGCGTATCTAAAAGTTCATCAAACCAGGCGTAAGTACCGTCTTTGCTGAAATAAATATTTCTTTTTAAAGACGTGAAATTCCAGGCTTTTCCACGGTCAAAATAAGGTTTAGACCAAGCCATAAATTCCTCTTTGTTCCATACCTCGCCGGCTTCCGTGCCAATGTAAATGGATTCTTCTGCGAAAAGCTCGAAATAGTTTTTATAATCAGCCTGTGCCGCAAAAAGATTCAGGTCGTCTAAGACTTTGCTGACATTTTTCTTCTGAACATTTTCATAGAAGCCTTTTTTCTGTGCAGAAAGCGAATTTGAAAATATAAAAGCGCATATCAATACGAAAAGAGAAACAAGTTTTTTCATGGTTACTGGTTTAAATTTGAATTATTTCAAATCTAAAATTAGTGAAGATTTCGCTGGAACGGTCAGTTTACCTGTGGAATATATCGTAAAATCCCTGCCTGAGATCACATCTTTTCCGGCAGAAACTCCATTTAAGGATTCCGCAAAGCGGGTGAGGTCAAAAGTTTGGTCTTTTTCATTGTTGTTGATCACCACCATTACTTTCTCGCTTTCATTGTATCGGAAATACACATACACCTTTTCTTTGGGCATATAGTGCTTGGTTTTCCCGTTGTGGATCACGTCTTTGCCTTTTCTCCAATTCAAGACTTTCTGCGTGAAATCATGAAATTCTTTCTGCTCGGCAGTACGAGTTTCAGAGTTGAAAGCATTTTGTGGATCTCCTTTCCAGCCACCTGGAAAATCACGTCGGATATCGGCGTCGCCCTTCGATTTTTCACCTCTCATCCCAATCTCAGAGCCGTAATAAATCTGCGGTATTCCGCGCACGGTGGAAATCAAAGCTAAAGCCATTTTGTAGTAACGCGAATCGCCGTTGAAGATTTCATTAAACCTTTCCGTATCGTGGTTTTCGAAGAAGACCAATATATTATTGATGTCTGGATAAAGGAAATCGTTGCCAAATGAATTGTAAATCTTGATCATCCCTTTGTCCCAGCTCTCTTCTTCTTTTAAAGCTGAGGGAAGATCGGTGTACAGCGTAAAATCCATCACAGACGGAAGATTCGAGTTGTAGCCATCAATCTCACCTATTTTGGAATCTTTCTGCCAGTAAGAAACATGTGCAGGATTGTACATCCAGGCTTCGCCCACAATATTGAATTTCGGATATTCATCGGTAATTGCTTTTGCCCACTTCGCCATCGCTACTTTGTCGTTGTAAGGATATGTATCAACACGCAAACCGCCGAGTTCAGCATATTCAATCCACCAAATGGCGTTTTGGGTCAGATATTTTAAAACCAAAGGATTGCTCTGATTTAAGTCGGGCATCGTGGTATCGAACCAGCCGTTTAATGCTTCCTGTCTGTCGATTTCAGCAACATTGGTGTCGAACTGTGAAGTGGTTCTGTAGTTGGAACGTTTGAAACCGTACTTTCCTTCACCATCCGCGAACTGATGAATCCAGTCTCTGGTTGGTAAATCCTGAATGAGCCAGTGCGAAATGCCCCAGTGATTCGTCACATAATCCTGAATGAGCATCATGCCGCGTTTCTGAAGTTCGCGCGAAAGTTCAAGATATTCTTCGTTGGTTCCGTAGCGGCCGTCAATTTTGTATAAATCGGTCTGCGCGTAACCGTGATACGAAGTCTGTTTTTCGTTGTCTTCGTTGGCCGGCGTCAACCAAAGTGCAGTTGCGCCAAGATTTTTCAGATAATCAAGATTGTTGATGATGCCGCGTAAATCGCCGCCGTGTCTGCCGTTCGCCGCATTGCGGTCCAGTTTGTCTGCCAGATTTTTCTGAGAATCATTCGAAGGGTCACCGTTTGCAAAGCGATCCGGCATGATGAGATACATCACATCTTTCGAAGTGAACGAATTTCTGTCAGCGGAACCCGGCTTGCGGTTTTTGAGTTCGTACGTGTAGGAATAGCGCGTTCTGTTTTTTTCCTTAAAATTGATTTTGAAGGATGAAGTATTGATTTCATCGGTATTCACCGTGATGAAAACGTAATTCCGGTTTTCGGTTTTCGTGAGATCTTTAACCTGAATATTATCGGATAATTCCACAGAATATTTTGAAATATCTTTTCCATACACCAAAATCTGGAGTTCCGGATTTTTCATTCCTTTCCACCAAAAGGCAGGTTCCACTTTCTGGATCTGGGCAAAACCGAATAAGGAAATGAACAGAAAAAGTACTGAGAGTTTTTTCATTTTTTTTCTTTAAAAACCTTGCCAGGGATTGAGTCCTGACAAGGTTGGTTGATTATTGGTTGGGCGCGAGCGAAGCGAGCGCCAATGTTCACAAAGCTCTACTAGCCCCGATGGAAGCGGCATTCCTTTGTGCAGCGCAGCGGAACAAAAGATACAGCGGACAGCGGGATTAGGCTCCTGAAAAGTTTACTTCACGGCCTTCACCGAAATGGCGTAACCACCACTTCTTGCAAGTTTCATCGGCAGTTTCGATTTGCTGGTGACCGTTTTCTTATAGATTTTGTATGATTGCGGATTGTTGATATAATCAGCATCATCACCGTCGGCATATACAGTGGCTTCGTACTTCTTACCTTTTGGCAGGAAGGAGAAATCTACAGTATAGTTTCGGGCATTTTCATCCGTAATTCCGCCAACATACCATTCATCCTTACCTTTTGCTTTTCTGGCTGTGTGGATATAATCGCCAGGTTCTGCCGAAAGAATTTTGGTATCATCCCAATCTACCGCAACGTCCTTGATGAACTGGAAAGCGTCTAAATGTTTCGCGTAGTTTTCCGGTAAATCTGCCGCCATCTGCAGCGGAGAATACATCACAACATATAATGCCATTTGCTTCACAAGCGTAGTTTTCACGAATCTTGTGTCGCCCGGGAAATAATAATCGAGTTTGGTCTGGAAGATTCCCGGCGTATAATCCATCGGTCCGCCCATAAATCTGGTGAAGGGAAGAATGGTCTGATGATCCGGATTGTTTCCGCCAAAAGCTTCGAACTCTGTTCCGCGCGCGGCTTCAGCAGCAATCCAGTTCGGATATGTACGGCTTAAACCCGTTGGACGAACAGATTCGTGCGAGTTTACCATGATTTTATACTCATTTGCTTTTTCGGCAATTCTCAGATAATGATTGATCGTCCACTGCGAATAATGATGTTCGCCACGGGGAATAATATTTCCTACATAGCCCGTTTTCACCGAAGGATAATCATATTTGTTCATGAGTTGAAAAGCCTTGTCAGCCCATCTTTCGTAATTGGTTGCAGAGCCGGAAGTTTCGTGGTGCATCATAAGTTTCATGCCTTTGGAATGGGCATAATCATTCAGCATTTTAATGTCGAAATCCGGATAAGGCGTGATGAAATCGAAAACAAATTCTTTGCTGTGCCCGAACCAGTCTTCCCAGCCCACATTCCAGCCTTCAATAAGCAGCGCATCAAAACCGTGTGCCGAGGCGAAGTCGATATATTCTTTCACCTTGGTGTTGTTGGCTGCGTGTTTTCCGTTGGGCGTCAGTTTAGAAAAATCGGTTTTTCCGATGTGAACATTGTTCGCGGTAGAATACGACCAGTTCGATTTTCCGATGATCATTTCCCACCAAACCCCCATATATTTTGTGGGTTTGATGTACGAAGTGTCCTTGTATTCGGTCGGTTCGTTCAGGTTGAAAATCATTTTTGAAGCGAGTACTTCTTCCGCTTTTGGCGAAACGATGATCGTTCTCCACGGCGAAACCGCAGGTGTTTGGATATAGCCTTTCGCACCCTGAGAATCCGGCGTTAAATGGGTTTTGAACTTAAAATTTGCCGCATCCAGTTCAAGATTTGAAGCCGGATAATTGATTACCGCTGCTTCCGCGATATTTACATACAATTGGTCTTTGCCTTCTTTTTTCAGCATTAAAGGCGTCTGGACAGCATTTTTAATTAAAGTCTGCGACGCATTTCCGTCATAAGAAGTTGGCCATTTTGCAGGAATCTCAGAAAGATTTGTTGTCTGCGTTTGGTATTCCTGCGAATCGTAATCGCCTGCAAGCCACCACGCTTTCATATCGGTTGGAAGATCAATTTCGGAATCTTCTTCTCTGATGATGAAATAGTTTAGGTTTTTCTGCTCCGGAAATTCGTATCTGAAACCTAATCCGTCATTGAACAAACGGAATTTCAGCACAATATGTCTGTCGTTTTCATCCTGATTTAGGGTAACCGCCAATTCGTTATAATGGTTAATATAGGATTTTTTCTCACCCATAATCGGATCCCAAGTTTCATTTTTGGAATCGAACTTTTCGGCAGTTTTAGTAAATCCGCTGTCGAGGTTTTTACCTTTCTGGTCTTTATTTTCGATTTCTGAGGCAAACTGAATGTCGCCATCACGCAAAAGTCTTAACCCTAATTTTGAATCTTCAACCACGGTTTTTCCCTGGTATGTAAGGTTGTAAAAAGGAACGCCGCTCTTCAACTGAAAATTCATTTCAAATTTTCCGTCGGGCGATTTAACAGACTGTGCGTTGAGTGCGAAACTTCCCATCAACAGGAAAAGCGCAGATATTTTTATATTTTTCATACGATAATTTTCGAATCAATAAATTTAGAGAAAATGCGCCTCAAAACAAAGTTTTTCGCGTCCTAAAAAGGTTTTTCAACGCGGTGTTTACGCAAATTCCGCCAGACGGGATTTATCAGTAGATATGCAGAAATGGTATAGTGAGGTGCAGGAATGGTATATCGGGCTGCAGAAATGATATAATGGCACACAGAAACGGTATAATGAGAAATTGGGCGGCCTGTGCGTGGATGTGCAACATTTAGATAAAAAAACTGCTGCCCGAAGGCAACAGTTTTAAATAAATGTAAGTGTTAAAGGAAAACTATTGCGGTGTCACCGTATAAGTTCCCAGTTTAATGTTAGCGGTGATTTTGTACATATTGCCGCCACCATTGAATTTGATGTCGCCATTGTCGCCATTTGGTCCCAGATATCCTGAGGTTCCGGCTGAATGCATGTTGCCCCACTCCTGTCCAGACCAGTCTTGCTGTCCGAGGAATTTGAAAGCAGCATCATCTCCAATAGCAATTACGTGCTCATAAACACCGTCACCCACCTGGGTCATCGGAATTGCTGCACCAGCGTTCCAGCCCTGGATAGATCCTACCAAATATACGTTGGTTGGCAATGTAGGTACAGATGAAGGCGTTACTTTGATATCACGTGAGTTTTGGTCAATCGTGATCTTGTACATACCTGAATTTCCTGTAAACTTCATGTTTTCAGATCCGTCAGGCTCCAGGTTTGCAGACCAGGTATTGAAGTACTTGTAACCCTCATTCATTCCCGGCGCGTTAAGGCTGTAGTTAATTGGACTCCAGTCTTGCTGACCTAAGAAACGGAAAGAACCGTTACTTTCCAGATAGGTGTAAATTTCAGATATCTCATTGTTTCTGTTAAGCTTTTGAGCTGCAGAAGCATTCCAGCCTACTGCTGATCCGCCACCTACTATGTAGAAATCTACAAACGCAGGTTGGAAAGGCGTTACTTTGAATGTAACCACCTCAGAAGTTTTCGTAATGGTACCACCTGTAGAAGTAGTGCTCGCTGTTACGCGCACGTCCACTTCTGAAGCAACACCAACCGGTAAGTTTAATCCGATAACCGCATTGTTAAGGGCAAAGTTTGTCCATGCCAATTCCTTCAGGTCCGTTACCGTACCCGTAGAAACGAAGTCTGTAGAACCTTTCTTCGCGATCTCTACATTATACGATACGTTCACACCGTAAGCATAATCTGTCCAGGTTACTACAGTTGCGGTTGCAAGCGGGCTTGCAGCGTCAAGTACAACAGATTCACCTGCGGTAGGTTTAGTAATAACAGGAACAGCCGACGGGTAAGGCGTCACAGAAAATGCAATCGCATTAGAAACTGCGGATCCGGTTTCAACGCGGATATAAACCGTTTGAAGTGAGTATGGCTTTACGCCCACCTGCAGCATTGCTGTATTCAGCTCACCAATCGTTGTGCGAAGCGTAGTTTTATCTGAAGTTCCTAAAACTGACTTCTTAGCAAAATCTTCCGTAGCGGAAACCACTACCGAATACGTAGATGCACCGGTTGAAGGTTCCCACGTAAGGATATATGGGTTGTTATCCATCGACGGATAAAGAACAGACACCCCGGGAACAGTATTGTGCAGCGTGAAAGACGCTTCCGGAGAAGCCCAGTCTCTGTCAGCATCATTTCTGCAGGCCGTGAGAAGTATTAATGGCAGACAAAGCACCATCAGGGTTTTAAATATATTTTTCATAAGATCTGATTAAATTTATTAGCCTGCCCTTATTTCACCGGAATCAGTGTATAAGCGCCTGTAGCATCATTAAAATAAATGTCATAAGTCCATTCTGCCGCAAGCGGAATATTCGCACCACCCGGTGATGCTGTACCGAAGAATTCGGCATTTGTTCCCCAGCTCGTATCCCAGGCATTGTTTGCTCTGAATTTGAATTCACCAGCGTTCAATGTAACATTGAAAGCCGTCCAAACATGTGGGTCAAATGTAGACTGCGTAAGCTGTGTATCTGTATCCCAGTTTCCGTTCACGGTTCCGATGATTGAGATATTGCTGTACGTTGTAGCAGGAACTGTAGCCGGAACGAATGTATACGTAAGGTCAGCAGTGTCTACGGTAAGCGTATAGTATCCGTCAGCAGCTACCGGAATGTTGCCCGAGCCACCGTCTGAGCTAAGAAGCCCTGGTGCAGCACCCAAACCGAACTGATCATCCCATGAGCCTTTCACTTTAATCATCTTGAAACCACCTGCTTTGAAATAGCCAGTAAATGTGTATTTACCTGCTTCCGTACTTTTCAGCAGCGGGAAAAGATTATTGTTTGTAGCTAAATTGTCCCAACCACCGGCGGTTGCATCACCCACGAGGTATAGGTCAACAAAATCATAGATCGGTGCTGATGCATACGGCGTAACCATCAGGCTGGTGACATTAGAACTCTGTACAAAATCGTCGGTTCCGATGAAAGAAACCACGCGGAAGTACATCTTCTGTGCTACATCCGGCACAAAACCAATCTTTTTAGCGGCTGAGTTCAGGTCTGCAGCGGTAAAAGAAGCATAATTCTGAGAACGCGTTGTGGAAGTAAGTTCCAGTGCATCATCAAATTTATCATTAGCACTGATCTCTACACGGTATTTCGTTTCAACCGGCACATCAAACGTTGCTCTGCTCCAGGTAACGGTAAGCGCGGGATTTGATGGAAAATTTGCATCAAGGAAAAGTGTTTCCGCCGAGAGATCGATCAGTATCGGCGACGACTCCGGATTGATCGTAATAATCTCGCGATCCTGGCATGAGGAAAGCCCCAGCAACATCGCAAACATCACGAATAAGTGATTAAAAATATTATTTTTCATTGTCTCTTAAAATATTAGATTAATATCCAGGGTTTTGTGTAAGATTCGGGTTCACTACCAAATCGTTGGTTGGAATTGGGAATAGGTTTCTGTATTCCGGCACTGAAGTTCCGTTCTTTACGTTTCCTTTCCATGGCCACAGGTAAGATGAAGAAGTGAATTTACCGAAACGGATAAGGTCTGTACGGCGCGTCATTTCCCAAGACAGCTCGCGCGATCTCTCATCAAGAATAAAGTCCAGATTCAGAACCGAAACTGTAGAGGCTCCCGCACGGGCACGCAAAGCATTTACATAACCTAAAGCTGTAGCAGCGCTACCGCCACCACCACGCAGGTTGGCTTCAGCATACATAAGATACACATCTGCTAGACGGTACATCGGAAGGTCAGTTTCTACCCAGTTTTCATGGCTTCCGGCCGACCCGTCACTTTTCAGGTTTTTGTATTTGATGAATGCATAGCCGTCATTGAAGTTTCCTAAATCTTCTATTTCCAATGTCTGCCCGGCAGTATAGAAACGGCCACGCTTATCATTTGGTTCGAATTTCTGAACGAAGGCTTTTGTAGTTCTGAGACCGCCCCAGCCACCATTCACACCGAAATCTTTCGGATCCATAGATCCACCGATCGCTGCATGTACCAGGTACGTCGTTCCACCGTTGGTCTGTGTTCTCTGGCCGTCATAAACCACTGAAAAAATATTCTCAGGATTTGCAACGTGGTTGTCTGCAAGGAAAAGACTCTCGTAGCTGATGTCTTTAGCAATCGTATTGTTCGGATTCGTTGGGTCCGGAACCTGAATCACTTTGTTTTTCAGAGAATAACCGGCGTTGATCACTTTATCACAATAAGCGATTACGTCTGCGTTTCTTTCTGTTCCTGTGTAAACTTTAGCATTAAGATAAAGTCTGGCCATCAAAGTCCAGGCTGCAGCTTTGTCCAGTCTGCCATATTCATTGGTTCTTGGTGCTTTCAGCTCAGCTTCTGCTTCCTTGAGTTGATTTTCAACATAAGCAAAAACTTCAGGTCTTGAGATTTGCTTTGGAACGGTACCAAATGTAGTTTCGTCTACGAAAGGAACATTTCCGAACATATCAAGCAGGTGATAATAGGCCTGTGCACGGAGGAATTTGGCTTCCGCACGCATTGCCTTGGCCTCATTCAGGTTTTCACCGGTGATTCCGTTTTGGCTAAGCTTTTCATCTGTGGTATTTTTAATGAATTCATTGCAATACGCGATCTCTGTGTAAAGACGGAAATACATTGCGTTGCTGAATTCATTTGCAGGCGTCCAGATCATTTTGTGGAATTCGTGCAGTGAGCCGTCATTCCAGCCAATCACCGCTTCATCTGTTGTAATAACCTGCATCGTGTAAAGCAAACGTGTGTAGATTGAGAATCCACCGTCGATACCCGCGATGTCACCATTTCCGTCACCGCTGTCCTGTCCGCCAAGGGCAAGACCGCCGTAAAGTTTTGCGAGAAGACTTTTATAATTCGAAAAGTCCTTATATAATAGCGCACCGGTAACCTCCGTTACGGGTTCCTGCCGCAGATCATCCACACAGGAAGATACGGTAAGCGTAAGTCCCAGAAGTGCAGCTGCAATAGTATTTCTTGTTATTCTGAAATTTTTCATTTTCGTAAAATATTAAAATTGAAAGTTTAAACCTAATGAATACACTTTAGGTCTTTGGTAGAAACCATTATCGATATTGCCAAAGATTTCTGGATCTACACCGGTGTAATCTGTAATTACAAATACGTTCTGCGCCATACCGTACACGCGAAGGTTGCTCTTGTCTCCCAAGACACTACCGAAATTGTAGCCTAATGAGATATTATCCATTCTGAGGAAAGATGCGTCTTCGATGAAGATATCACTCCAGTACTGAACGTTTTTGAAGCCATAAGATGCTGCTACGCTGGAGATATTCTGTAAATAATCATTGGTAGCGATGCTCTGAACGTTCGACTGTGATGCGAAGTTGTTGTAAACATAGTTTCCAACTACTGCACGAAGTGAAGTGGAGAAATCCCAGTTTTTGTAATTGAATTTCGTAGAGAAACCAAACGTTGCATCCGGCGTGGTAGACTTGTAAAAGTATTTATCCGCCTGCGTGATAGCGCCATCACCGTCTCTGTCCACGTAAACTCCTTCCAGCGGCTTACCAGCGTTATCATAAACCTGCTGGTAAACAAGGAAACCGAAAGGTGTATTGCCTTCCTGATGAGCCTGCACCGTATTACCGATACCACCGGAAATACCGCCTGTAGGTATAAAATATCCTTCTGCAACGTCCGCGAGGTTCGTGATGACCGGATTGTACATGGCAGCATTGAAACTGAAGTCCCATGTAAAATCATCTGTTTTCACAGGTACTATATTAATCAGGAATTCCAGACCGTCAGTTTCCATCTCTCCAATGTTTCTGATATTTTGATTACTGAATTCACCTGCCGGTACTGCAACCTGTCCCTGAAGCTTAGACGTAAATTTCTTGAACCAGTCGAATGAACCTGTAATTCGGTTATTGGCAAAGCCAAAATCAAGACCTGCATTAACAGTATTTGTTGTTTCCCATGTCAACTTATCATTATACTGCGTTGGGCGGTACATATAATAATACTGCTCGCCAAATCCGTACTGTGCTCCCGGGTTCGAAAGGCCGTAAGAAGGGAAAGAGTTATAGTACCCTCCAACTTCCTGTTGCCCCGTTTGGCCGTATCCTGCACGGAGTTTTAAGTCCGAGAACACTTTGGAATCTGCAAGGAAATCTTCATTTATAATTTTCCACGCACCTGAAGCTGCATAGAATGTTCCCCAGTTGTTTTTGGTATCAATACCGTTGTAAAATCTTGATGAACCGTCACGTCTTACAGATCCGTTTAGGATATACTTATCGGCGATAGTAAAGATTCCACGTCCATAGAAACTCAATAAAACCAAATTTTCATTTGTGTCTCTTGGTTTATCTGTCGCATTCTGCGATGGATCACCAAAATAAGTCAGTACACCCGGAACCTGGTTGTTGAACTTCTGGTAAGAGTACCCTGCCACTAAGTCCATTTTGGTATTTATCGCATCTACAGTCTTCACGTAATTAAAAAACGTTTCCAGTAGTTTATTGGTTTTTTCCTGAGTATAATCTCTGCGTGAGCCCAAAGTGAAATAGGTGGCGCGGTAATTCGGATATTCGGTTACTGCCCCCGTACCTTTCTGATAATCATAACCTGCGTTCACGTTGAAATGAAGATCAGGTAAAAAGTGGAACTTATAATCCAACTGCAAACTTGCAATACCACGCTGAACTGATGAAACATCACGACGACCTTCCAGAGAAGCTACCGGGTTTGCGGTACCATTTACGTTAAGACCGCCTGTAGGCAGGAACCATTCCCAATAATTACCTACGCTGTTTCCACGCGGTGAAGAATCATAAACTGGCTGAGTAGGATCCATCAGCTGGGCAGCACCGATTACGCCTGCATTGAAGCGGTTTTCTGTCAATGAACCTTTTAGGTTGGCATTGATTGACAGGTGTCTGTCGAATAATTTCGGTGTTAAATTTAAACCAATAGACGTTCTGCGGAATTCATTGGTGCGAACGATACCGTTTTGCTCATTGTAACCTAATGAAAGACGGTAAGGTAAACCTTTGATACCACCTGAAAGCGCAAGATTGTTGTCGGTTCCCCAGGCGGTCTGATAAATCTCATCCTGCCAGTTTGTGTCCGCATTACCTAAAAGACCCAGATACTTTGGCTGAGTTGCATTTGCCTGCACGTAATTTCGGAATTCGTCGGCGCTCAACACCTTTTGGTCACCCATTCTGGTTGAAGCACTGGCCATCGTAGAAAAATCTACTTTGAATCTGCCGGATGTACCTTTTTTGGTGGTAATCAATATTACACCATTTGAAGCACGGTTACCATAGATCGCCGCTGAGGAGGCATCTTTAAGAATACTGAAAGACTCAATATCATTTGGATTGATGAGCGCCAATGGATTTGCGGCACCAGAGATCCCTCTATAATCCATCGGGACACCGTCAATTACGATCAGCGGATCGTTTAGTGCTGATAGCGAAGCACCGCCACGAATCCTGATTGTAGAACCTGCACCCGGATTACCGCCGTTACTGGTGATGTTAACACCTGGTGCCTTGCCCTGGATAAGCTGGTCAGCAGACGTAGAACCTACGTTGAAATCTTTAGCCGTAAGAGAAGAAATAGAACCCGTAAGGTCTTCCTTCTTTTGCGAACCGTAGCCAATCAGTACAACCTGCTCAATTTCTGCTGTCCGTAGCGTGTCCGTTGTTTGTGCCTGTAGAATTGAGCCTGCCAATAGAAATGCCGGCGCAATTTTCAAAACTTTCGTATAGTTTCTCACAAAAATAATATTTAAGGATTAATATTCAAGATATCCGTTCTTCATGGTTAGAAGACTTGCAATTTACTTAAAATTATAAATATTACTAAAAATTTATAATTTATGTTAATAATTAGTGATTATTATCATATATTATATGCATGGCATTTTTTATTTCGCTGATTATCAATAATTTCAAAAACAGGAATGCCTCTTATACCCATACCGATTTTAAGATAAAGTTAAACATTTGTTTAGCTTTAATATGTCCCAAATTAAGCTCCAGGGACATTTTCGTACCTCCTTTTACTTGAAATGAGCCCAAAACAGAACGCTTAAAATCTTATCTTTGCCGAAAATTGAGAATAGCATAATGCGAGACAGAAAATTGATTACTGCGGCACTGCCCTACGCCAACGGGCCGGTACACATCGGGCATTTGGCCGGTGTTTATATTCCGGCGGATGTATATGCA
Source organism: Kaistella pullorum (assembly GCF_014837035.1). Classification (GTDB taxonomy): domain Bacteria; phylum Bacteroidota; class Bacteroidia; order Flavobacteriales; family Weeksellaceae; genus Kaistella; species Kaistella rhinocerotis. The sequence goes on from NZ_JACSPS010000004.1 coordinate 88,657, forward strand.
AGATTTCAGCGCAGACTGGGCAAAGATGTCGCGTTTATCTGCGGATCTGATGAACACGGAATTCCTATTACCATCCGCGCGAAAAAAGAAGGAGTTACCCCGCAGGATATCGTGGATAAATACCATGAAATCATTAAAAAATCTTTTACCGATCTTGGGATCTCCTTTGATGAATACTCCCGCACGACCTCGAAAAAGCATTATGAAGTCAGCCAGGATTTTTTCAAGACACTATACAATAAGAATAAGTTCATTGAAGAAGTTTCTGAACAGTATTTCGATGAGCAGGCCAACGAATTTCTCGCTGACAGATATATTGTAGGTACCTGCCCGAATTGCAGTAACGAAAATGCATACGGTGATCAATGCGAAAAATGCGGCTCTACACTTTCGCCATCAGAATTGATCAACCCTAAATCGATGCTGAGCGGAAATATTCCCGTGCTGAAAGAAACGAAGAACTGGTATTTGCCACTGAACGAATATGAAACTTTCTTAAATGAATGGATCATCGAAGGTCACAAAAACGACTGGAAACCGAATGTTTACGGACAGGTAAAATCGTGGCTGAATGACGGTTTGAAACCTCGCGCAATGACCAGAGACCTCAATTGGGGTGTTCCCGTTCCTTTGCCGAATGCCGAAGGAAAGGTACTTTATGTTTGGTTTGATGCGCCCATCGGCTATATCTCGTTCACGCAGGAATGGGCTGAAAAGAACGGAAAAGACTGGAAAGATTACTGGCAGAGCGAGAATTCAGACCTTGTACACTTCATTGGAAAAGACAACATCGTTTTCCACTGCATTATTTTTCCGGCGATGATGAAAGCGCACGGCGATTACAACATGCCTGCGAATGTGCCCGCTTTCGAGTTTTTAAATCTTGAGAACGATAAAATTTCAACTTCCAGAAACTGGGCAGTCTGGGCGCACGAATATGTGGAAGAATTCCCGGGACAGCAGGATGTTCTGCGTTACGCGTTACTTTCTTCCGCACCGGAAACCAAGGACAATAATTTCACCTGGAAAGATTTCCAGACCAAAAATAACTCAGAACTCGTAGGAATCTTCGGAAACTTTATCAACAGAGTTGCCGTATTGATTCACAAATATTATGACGGAATTGTTCCTGAAGGCAATGTAAATGCTCCGGAACTCGCAGAAATTACAAAGGCCGCGACTGAAGTTGAAAACTTCCTGGAAAATTATGAATTCAGAAACGCGCTTTCTGCGATGATGAATCTGGCAAGATTCGGGAACCAGTATCTTCAGACTGAAGAACCCTGGAAAACCATCAAAGACAATCCTGAAAAAGCAGCAAACTCACTTTTTGTAGCCGCCCAGATTGCGGTTGGTTTAGCGCAGATTTCAGAACCGTTTATGCCTTTCAGTTCAGAAAAATTACTGAAAATGTTTAATGTTTCCCAACTCAACTGGAAAGAAATCGCTGACGAGAAAATCCTTATTATAACCGGTCACCAGATCAATCCGGCGGAATTACTGTTTTCGAAGATTGAAGATGAAACCATTGAATTCCAGATTCAGAAACTGGAAAACACGAAACAATCCAACAAAAAAACCAATCCAAAAGCCAATCCCATGAAAGACGAAATTCAGTTTGATGATTTCACCAAAATAGATTTAAGAACAGCGACGATCCTTACCGCTGAAAAAGTGGAAAAAGCAGATAAATTGCTAAAATTCACCGTAGATACAGGCGTTGACGTACGAACAGTAGTTTCCGGAATCGCTGAAAGCTTCACGCCGGAAGAATGCATCGGAAAACAGGTGATGATTTTACTGAATCTTGCACCGAGAAAAATCCGCGGTATCGAATCCCAGGGAATGTTGCTGCTGACGACAAAACCAGACGGAAAACTGTCTTTCGTAACACCTGACGAAAAAGTAGAAAACGGCGTAGAAATCGGATAAGATTTTCCATTAATAATACTTCAAGACGCACAAACCGTGCGTCTTTTTTATAGAGATCAAATGTTGTCGCAACTTCTTGGCATTTAATGATTCTTCTCATCCCAATCCCTGAACACATCCAATCTAAACAGGCATAAAAAATTGTAATTTTACGCTTTAAATTGAATTTCATGAAAAAATTAAGTGCACTTTTCGTTGGTCTATCCCTTCTTTCGGTTGCTGTAGCGTGCGGTACACGGGAAGATGAACTGTCAAACGAGCAGTTTGTGGGAACCTGGAACTGGGCTTCCACCACCGGCGGAACCGGAAACATAAACGATACTCCCGAAAACACCGGTGTACAGCTCACGATCACTTTTACAGATAACTACACCTACACCGTAAAGGAGAATGATGCAACCGTGAGCGACGGCAGCTATAGCATCATCAAAGAAGTGACGCCTACCGAACATGCTGAAAAACTCTTTATTGATTTTTCAAATTATCCTGACGTTTTTGTCGACGGCATAGACGCATCAAACCTTTATCTTGGCGACCATACGGCCGACGGATATTCTTATCATTATAAAAAATAGATAGGCGCTTTATTTAAGCGCCATTTTTTATGATCCGAAATGCTTTTTCACTTCCTCCAAAACCTGTTCTTCGCTCATTTGCTGCGAAGTACCGAGTGTAACTTTGGTGTTTTTGAAAGGTGCGGTTTCAAGAAGATAAGATTTAAATTCTTCCTGAATGGTACCGGTTCCCGTAAGAAACAGCTCGTCGGTATTCGTCAGTTTTTCAAGGATATTCTTAAAGAACTTGTGTCGGTTTGTAATTTCGGCATTGTTGCCTGTATTTTCGTTCGAGTTTCCCTGTTGGATAACCGCTGTGACGGAATCTACAAGATGGAAATCGGAAACTTCACGTCCGTCATGGTTAATCGCGATAAATGCCTGAGTCTGGTCGAGCCATACGCCCGCTGATTTCTTGTTCTGCATAACTGTTTATTTTTTAGTGCAGACAGTTACAAGATTGGTGCAAAGCGGCCGTTAATGGATGTTAAACTTATTTCCCAAGGACGAAAACTGCGGGGATTTTATGCAGTTCGGGTTTATTTTTCCGCCAGTCTTTTATGGTTTTTGTCTTAATGAATTCGTCAATCGGATCATTAATATTTGCGGCGATGCAAAGTTTTGACTGTGGCGAAAGGAATTGGCATAAATCTTCAAAAAGCTGGTTGTTGCGATAAGGCGTTTCCATGAAAATCTGCGAATAACCGGTCTTTTGCACCTGAGATTCAAGCCATTGTATTTTTGATTTTTTCTCGGATTTATCGATCGGCAAATAACCATGGAACGTGAATTCCTGCCCATTGAAACCACTTCCAATCAATGCCAGGATTATCGACGAAGGTCCGTTCACCGGTACCACTTTCACCGAATTTTCATGGCACCATTTCACCATCAGGTTTCCCGGATCGGCAATACAGGGCAAACCCGCTTCAGAAAGTAATCCGAAATCCTGACCGTTTTTCATCAGTGTCTGCGCTTCCTTTAAATCTGAATTTTCCGAATATTTGTCGAGTAAGAACAACTTCAAATCTGCCTGCTTCTTCTCCGGTGCAAAAAACTTGATAATTTTGCGCGCGGTCTTTTCGTTTTCAACAAAGAAATAGTCCGTTTTTAAGATGTATTCTTTGATAACTGGCGCAAAAAAATCTTGCGGCGAGTTTTCGGAAAGGTAAGCTGGAATTAAAAATAACATGGCAGGATCTTTTAAGAATTTGAAGTAAGTTTAATTTTAATATTTTCCGAAGCCTCGTCGAGCAATTTGTAAACCCGTTCGAAACCATCCATCTCACTCCAATATGGATCAAAAACCTCATAATTGTTGCCCGGAATCATCGCTTCTTCCAAAAACAGCGATACTTTCTCACGATGAATGTCATCTTTGGCCAGGGAAATTACATCTTCCATCACACTCAGATCCATGCAGTAAATCTTATCGAAAACTTCAAAATCCTTTGTGGTAATTGGTCGCGAACGTTGTTTAGAAATATCCACGCTATGATTTTTCGCTGTCGCCACTGCGCGTTTATCCGGATTTTCACCTTCGTGAAGTGAAATGGTTCCGGCTGAATCGATAATGAAATCCTGCGGCAGTTTTGACTTTAGAATTCCTTCCGCAAGCGGGCTCCTGCATATATTCCCCAAACATACCATGAGTATTTTCATTTGACGTATTTAAAATTTAAAGTTCGACCCAATTTAAAATAAAAAGAAGGAATCAACAAAATTCCTTCTTTTACTTTATATATTTTGCAGCGTTTTACTGCTTGATTTTTTCTGAAAGTTCCCTGACGTACTTTTTCACTTCCTTATCAATCTTCGACACATCTTTTATCGTATCGCAGGCATACATCACAGTAGAATGGTCCTTTCCGCCCATTTCTTCACCGATTTTTGTAAACGTAGCGTTCGTAAGTTCCTTTGCAAAATACATCGCAAGTTGTCTCGGCAGTGCAATTTCGCGCTTTCTGGTTTTCGATAAAAGCTGCTCGCGCTGAATCCCGAAATATTCGCAGACAACTTCCTGAATATAAGGGATGTTGATGACCTTTTTCTGGTTCGCAGCGATCTTGTTAATGGTTTCCTTTAATAATTCAAGGCTAAGTTCTGACTTATATACCGTGGAATAAGCGATGACGGAATTGATAACACCGATCAGTTCACGAACATTAGTTTTCACTTCGGATGCAAGGAAATCGAGCATATCTTCGGTAAGTACTATTCCGTCGCGACTCAGTTTATCTACGATAATCTTACGTCTGGTATCGAAATCCGGTGATTTGATCTCCGCAGAAAGCCCCCATTTGAAACGGGAAACAATTCGGTCCTGAATATCAAGGATATCCACCGGCGCTTTATCAGAAGTAAGGATGATCTGTTTGCCATTTTGGTGAAGATAGTCGAAAATATGGAAGAAGCTGTCCTGCGTGGATTTCTTACCGGACAAAAACTGGATATCATCGATGATCAGTACGTCAACCATTTGGTAAAAATTCGCAAATTCTGTCTGTTTATGAGACTTTGCCGCAGTTACAAACTGCTGAATGAATTTTTCCGAAGACAGATAAAGCACTACTTTATCAGGAAAGGAATTCTTCACCTCAAGACCTACAGCATGTCCTAAGTGCGTTTTACCGACACCATAACCTCCGTATAAAAACAGTGGGTTAAATGCAGTGGCACCCGGTCTTTTCGCGATAGATCTGGCTACAGTAGATGCAAACTTATTACTCTCACCTTCCACGTAATTGTCAAATGAGAAATCAGCTTTAAGGTTTGAATCAATGTTCATTTTCCTCGCACCCTGATCCGCAAATGGATTGATGAGATTCGAAGAAAATGCTGCCGGAGCCGTAGGCTGTAATTTTGGTGCCGGTATACTTTTGCCTTTCACATTCACAGTGATTGGCGCTTCCTGACCTGCAGGCTTATTTTCCATTACAGAATACCAAAGCTTCACACCTTTACCAATATTTTTGCGCAGGGCCGCAGATAACAGAGTCAGATAGTTATCTTCTATATATTCCTTGTAAAAATCACTGGGTACAAGCAACGTAAGATTGTTGCTGATGAGTGACACCGGGCGTACATTATCAAAGAGTAAATCGAACGAATTTTCAAGTTTTTTAAGATCCGTATTGTCCTCTGCAGCACTGAGGTTATCCCTCATAAACTGCAGACATCGTTCCCAAATAAGTGGTAAATTTTCGTTCATATTTTTCTCCAGTTTTCAAGCTGGCGGTGTTTGGTTTTTATGGGAAGACAAATATCTCATATTAAAACCTCAAAAAAAAATTATTGCGCTATTGGTTATTAAAAAATATATTTGTATGCTTCATTTAAAAGTACACCATGATTCACACAACACATTCATTAAGAGTACGTTACGGCGAAACTGACCCCATGAAATACGTCTATTATGGCAACTATGCGGAGTACCTTGAAGTGGCCCGCGTGGAGCTCTTCCGGGAACTCGGGATGTCATATGACGAGATTGAAAATCAGGGAATTTGGTTGCCTGTGTCAGAGTTTAACATTAAGTATCTGAAACCCGCGCGATATGACGAACTTCTGGAAATCAACACTTACATCAAAAAGATTCCAGGCGTAAGGATAGAGTTCGAATACGAAATTTATAACAGTTCTAAAGTAAAGATCACTGAAGCCAAAACCACCCTCTTTTTTCTATCATCTGAGACCGGAAAAGTAATCCGGTGCCCATCATTTCTAATGGACCTCATCCGGCAAAATTGGATAGACTAAATCTATAATGTAGTGCCAGGTTCTATTTCGTAAGGTTCCTTGCCATTTTCGAAAATCCTGGTCATTTCAGATCCCTGCACAGTAATGGAATTACCGTTCCTGCGGATCCAGTTTCCTTCGCGTAAGCCTACAACTTTGGTTTCATTCTGAGTCAAAAACTCTTTAATCCGCGTTTCGCGTGTCTCGCCGTTGTGTTTCAGATGAGGGCTTGGATCCAAATAATGCGGATTGATATTAAACGGTACCAGCGCCATACAGTCAAAGGTCGGCGGATAAACAATTGGCATATCGTTCGTCGTTTTCATATTCAGACCGCCAATATTGGAGCCTGCACTACATCCTAAGTATGGTTTGCCTGTTTCAATATTCATTTTCAGTACATCCATCAGCTTCAGCTCATGCAACATTTTAACCAACAGAAAAGTATTTCCACCACCTGTAAAATAGCCTTGAGCGGAATTGAGTGCTTCGACCATACCTTCAAAAGTATGAAGTCCTTTCACGCGGATGCCGAGCTTTCCAAAAAATTCGGCGACTTTTTGGGTATAATCGTCATGTGAAATTCCGCCGGGTCTTGCGAACGGTATAAATATGATCTCCTCGCATCCTGCAAACAATGATCTTATTTCATTTTCCAGATATTCCAGATAATTCCCGCCAAACAGCGTGGATGTAGAAGCTAAAACGATATTCATCCCGCAAATCTATTACTTTATTTAAATATTAAACCTCTAAAAAACGCAATTACACATATCACAATTATTTACATGATTTTTGTCAAGTTTATGTTAATGTTTAAATATTTAACAAAATTAGGTATTATTAATACTTAAATTTGCATCGAAAATAACACTAAAAAATATTTAATGATGAACCTAACTGTAGTTGGATTATTCGAAAGCCAGGAAAAGGCAAAAAATGTATCCGAATCTTTGGAAAGAACCGGAATCAGAAATGAAGATTACATTATTTACAAAACCAATCCTGCCAGCCCGCGCGCACAAAAGCAGGCATTTTGGAGAACAGTACTTGGATTAAAAGAATCGCGTCCTGCTGCAAATCAGGATAAACTGATCACAAGCGTAGAAGTTCGAAGTGATGAAGAGCTTTTGGAAGTAAAGAAGTCTTTCGCCCAAAACGGTGCTGTGAACATCTATGAATTTAAAGATATGACAATTGAGGAAGCTAAAGATCTCAACTATATCAAGAAAATTGTAGAGCTCCGCGCCAAGTCACATATCTACGCGATGCCCGCTATTTCTCTGTCTTCAATGCAGATGAGCCAAGGAATCAATGCGGAAGTAAAAGCATAAAAGCAAGTTTTTTTTTCATAATCAAGGAAGTCCGTGCAGTTTGTTGTGCGGATTTTTTGTGTGCTCATTTTTCTAAAAGCCAATTAACACTAACTTTACTGTACCCAAATTCTTAATTATGAATTCCAGAATTGCGCTTTCTTTTATTTTAATGTTTTTAATGACATTCGGAGCTGCACAGCAGAAAACCTATTGCAACCCGATCAACATCGATTACGGCTACACACCTTTTGACGTATTTTCAAAACAGGGGAAACACCGCGCTACAGCGGATCCTGTAATCGTGAATTTTAAGAAAAAACTCTATCTGTTTTCCACTAATCAGGAAGGTTACTGGCACAGCGATAATATGCTCGACTGGAAATTTGTATCGCGGAAGTTCCTGCGCGACGATAAATATATCCACGACCTGAACGCGCCCGCGGCCTGGGCAATGAAGGATACGCTTTACGTTTACGGCTCTACCTGGGAATCAGATTTTCCGATATGGAAATCAACAGATCCGGTCAACAACAAATGGGAAATTGCGGTAGATACGCTGAAAGTGGGCGCCTGGGACCCGGCTTTTCATTATGATGAAGACACCAATAAACTGTTTCTTTACTGGGGTTCGAGCAATGAGTGGCCACTGCTTGGCACAGAAGTCAAGATGAAAACCCTGCAGTCTGAAGGATTCGTAAAGCCTATTATAAAGCTGAAACCAGAAGATCACGGATGGGAAAGATTTGGCGAATACAATGACAATGTTTTCCTGCAACCTTTTGTGGAAGGCGCCTGGGTAACAAAACACAACGGTAAATATTACATGCAGTACGGCGCGCCCGCCACCGAATTCAGCGGGTATGCAGACGGAGTTTACGTATCTAAAAATCCGCTTGAAGGTTACGAATACCAGCAGCACAATCCGTTCTCCTATAAACCCGGCGGTTTTGCACGCGGTGCGGGCCACGGCGCGACTTTTCAGGATAACTTCGGCAACTACTGGCATGTTTCTACCATTTTCATTTCAACAAAAAACAACTTTGAACGCAGGCTCGGTATCTGGCCGGCCGGTTTTGATAAAGATGACGTGATGTACGCAAACACCGCGTACGGCGACTACCCTACATTGCTGCCGCAGTACGCGCAGGGCAAAGATTTTACGAAAGGTCTATTTCCGGGCTGGATGTTACTGAACTACAATAAACCCGTTCAGGTTTCATCAACACTTGGCGGATATTTACCCAATTATGCCGTGGATGAAGACATCAAAACGTACTGGTCAGCCAAATCTGCGGGCGCAAATGAATGGTTCCTAACCGATCTGGGTGAAATCTCAACCATTAATGCGATCCAAATCAATTACGCAGATCAGGATGCAGAATTTAAAGGTAAAACACTTGGCAAAATGCATCAGTACCGTGTTTTGAGTTCTGATGACGGCAAAAAATGGAAGGTTTTAATCGATAAAAGTAAAAACACCACCGACGTTCCGCATGATTATATCGAACTTGAAAAACCAGCCAAAGCGCGCTACTTGAAAATGGAAAACGTGAAGATGCCTACCGGCAAATTTGCACTCAGTGGATTTCGGGTGTTCGGTAAAGGCGGTGGTGAAAAGCCGGGTAAGGTTGAAAACTTTGTTCCCTTACGCGCAGATCCGAAAAAATTTGGAGAACGCCGCAGCATCTGGATGAAATGGCAGCAAAACCCAGATGCGGACGGATACGTAATTTACTTCGGAAAAACACCCGATAAACTCTACGGAAGCATTATGGTTAATGGCAAAAACGAGTATTTCTTCACCGGCGCAGACCGCACGGATGCATACTATTTCCAAATCGAAGCATTTAACAATAATGGAATCTCGGAGCGTTCAGAAATTTTTAAATCTGAATAACCTGTCACAAAAAAGCGGGCAGTAAATATAAATACTGCCCGCGTCTTTTAATATTTTCCTTTCCACTTTTTGGCCAACTCGTCGCGGATCTTATTCTCTGTAGAATTGTTACCGGGCGAATAGAAAGCCGTACCTGCAATTTCATCCGGAAGAAACTCCAGATTTACGAAGTTTCCTTCGTGAGAATGCGCGTATGCGTAATCTTTGCCATAATCCATATCCTTCATCAGTTTCGTTGGGGCGTTGCGGAGATGCAAAGGAACGGGAAGATTACCGGTCTTTTTCACGAAAGCCATCGCTTCATTTATTGCGGTGTAAGTGGAGTTAGATTTGGGCGAAACAGCAAGGTAAACCGCCGTCTGACTCAAAATAATCCTCGATTCCGGGTTTCCGATTACATTTACCGCCTGAAAACAACTGTTTGCAACGGCCAACGCGTTCGGGTTTGCAAGTCCGATGTCTTCGGATGCCAGGATCAACATCCGCCGCGCGATGAATTTGATGTCTTCGCCACCGGCCAGCATTCTTGCGAGCCAGTAAACTGCCGCGTTCGGGTCAGAGCCGCGCATAGATTTGATAAAGGCCGAGATGATATCGTAGTGCTGCTCGCCGTTTTTGTCGTACAAAGCCATATTTTCCTGTAAGACTTCGAGAACTTTGGCGTTGGTAATGGCTGTATTTTTTAAACTTTTAAAATTATTAAGTACATTTTCCACCGCATTGATCAGTTTGCGTGCATCACCGCCGGAGTACTGAATGAACGCTTCTTTTTCCGTTATCTTAAAATCGGTGCCGTGGATAGAATTGTAATTATTAAGGGAAAGTTCTGTAAGTTCTTCCAGTTTTTCAAAACTTAAAGCCTTTAAAACATAGACCTGCGAACGGGATAAAAGTGCCGAAACCACTTCGAAACTAGGATTCTCGGTTGTGGCGCCGATCAATACGATCCAACCTTTTTCCACTGCGTGAAGTAGCGAATCCTGCTGCGACTTGTTGAACCGGTGAATCTCATCAATGAATAGAATCGGCGATTTTCCCGAAAATAAGTTCTGCTGTTTTGCCGTATCGATCACTTCGCGCACATCTTTGACCCCACTGGACACGGCGGAAAGCTTGAAAAACTTCCGTCCGCTCTGCTCTGAGATGATTTCCGCTAAAGTTGTCTTTCCCGTGCCCGGTGGACCCCAAAAAATGAGCGAAGTAAGCGTATCATTCTCAAGCATCTTTCGCACGGTGCCGTTTTTTCCGGTTAAATGCTCCTGACCGAGAACTTCATCTAAAGTCTTCGGCCTCATCTGTTCGGCAAGCGGAATGTTTGAATTCAAAATAAATTTCGGGATTTTAAAGGTAAAGGCGTGGCGCAACTTTCGGCCCAAACTGCAAACAAAATTAAACTATTTAAGTACTTTTGCAAGGCAATGCTGAATAAAATCGTTACACTTCCGCTGGTTTTACTTATCAAATTTTACCAGTGGTTCCTGTCTCCACTTTTACCAAAAAACTGCCGCTATGAGCCCACCTGTTCGCATTATATGCTCGATGCATTGCGCATACACGGCCCGATAAAAGGATTTTGGCTCGGCGCGAAGCGTATTGCACGCTGCCATCCGTGGGGAGGCGAAGGTTACGATCCGGTGCCACCAAAAAATTAAATTAAATAAACATTAAAAAGTACATAATCAATGATGCTCACATTTTTATACACTACCTGGGACCCCGAGACGGGCATTAATTTAGGACCGTTCACGCTGCATTATTACAGCCTCATGTTTGTGCTGGCATTCGGTCTGGGTTATGTGATAATGTCAAAAATCTACAAAATTGACAATGTCAACCTTAAATATGTGGAGCCACTTTTCACGTGGACACTGGTTGGAACTATTCTGGGTGCCAGATTAGGGCATGTTATTTTTTATCAGCCAGAATTGTTTAAAGAAGATTTTTGGTCAGTTTTTTTACCTATTCAAACCAAACCTGAACTTAAATTTACAGGATTTGCGGGACTTGCGAGCCACGGAGCCACCATCGCATTGATCTTCACAACATTATATTACGCTTACAAAGTAATCAGGAAAAATCCGTTCTGGGTGTATGACAGAATAGGGATTGTAGTTGCTTTAGGAGGTGCTTTCGTAAGGATCGGAAACTTTTTTAATTCTGAAATCATCGGAAAACCTGCGCCGGAAGGATCTGCGTTTGCCATCCTCTTCCCGCAGCAAAGTTCCGAATATGGAGCGATCGTACCGCGTTACCCAACACAGCTTTTCGAGGCTACCGGCTATTTCTTACTTTTTATACTGCTTTGGGTTCTATACAGATACACAAAGAGGAAATATCAGCAAGGCTGGCTTTTCGGGCTCTTCTTCATTATCCTGTGGGCAGTACGTTTCTTCGTGGAGTTCCTGAAAGAGCCGCAGGGCGATGAATTCATTCAATTTGCCGGTCTGAATACGGGACAGATACTTTCGTTGCCATTCATGTTAGCCGGATTCTTCATTATGTGGTATTCTAAAAACAACCGCATTACCGAAGCGGAGAACGAAAAACCGGAATAGTGCAGGAATCATTTAGTGAATTTGCCCTTTCTTTTCACTTAAACATTTAAATACCGAACCTAGTTCTGAGATTAAGTCTGTAGGCAGCATGGCCTCCACAGATGATTTTTGCATAGCAAAATCACCGGCTTTGCCATGCAGCCAGACACCAAAGATTGCCGCCTGAGCCGGCTCATATTTTTGTGCGAGCAACGACGTTATAATTCCGAGTAATACATCGCCGCTACCGCCCTTTGCCATTCCTGCGTTTCCAGTGGTATTATAATAAACTGAACCATCAGGCAAACAAATTTGGGTGAAATGATCCTTTAAGACAATAGTGACACCGAGTTCTGCCGCCATTTTTTGGGCTAAATCTACCCTTTCATAAGAATTTGCAGTGGAGCCAAACAGCCTTTCGAATTCTTTCGGATGCGGTGTGAGTATTGAATCTTTTGGAATCATTTTTAAGGAATCCGGGTTTGATGCGATGATATTTAATGCATCTGCGTCTATAACCATTGGTTGGGTGCAATCCTGCAAAAACTTCAGGAAAGCTTTGGCTGTGTCGGGATTCGTACCCAGTCCTGGACCAACTCCTACACTTTCATTCTCATTTATCAGGAAAGCCGTCGCATATTGGTCACCATTAAGCTCAAACATTGCTTCGGGACAGGAGGTCTGCAGAATCTCATTCCCGCATTCCGGTGCTTCAATCACAGTCAAGCCGCTTCCGCAATGTACCGCGGCCTTCACAGCGAGAACTGCGGCACCCATCTTTCCATAGCTTCCGGCGATAATTCTGGTTTTACCCAGCTTTCCTTTATGTGTAAATGGTGACCGTGGTTTATACAGCTGAAATATCACCGCATCATCCGTCACGAAACGGTTAGAAGGCTCGGACTCGACAAAATTTTTGTGTAAACCGATATCAAGGATGTGGACATTTCCGCAGAAAGCGCCGGTCTCAGGATGCAGGAAAGATTGCTTCCAAAACTGAAAACTCAGCGTATCGTGCGCCGTGAAAACCGTGGCATTTTCCTTAATCAATCGGTCTGCAAACAGGCCAGACGGAACATCGATTGATATTCGGCGGAACGGGAGTTCATTTAAAAAATTAATTAACTCGGCATATTTCCCATCAATTTCACGGTTCAAGCCGGTACCAAAAAGCGCGTCGACCAGTACTGAATTTGCCTCAAAATCTAATTCGACTGCGTCTTCCAACTGATGAACCGCGATCTCGGGATGCTCCGCGAGCCGCTGAAAATTGACGGAACGGGCCTCAGACGCTTGTTCATTACTTTCACCAACGAAAACGTGGGTTGATAAACCGTTGTGACAAAGAAGACGCGCAAGTGCAAGTCCATCGCCGCCGTTGTTTCCGGACCCACAGAAGATGTAAAAAACAGTTTCCCTCGGAATCTCGTCCTCCAGCCATTTTGCGCACGCCTCAGCGGCGCGTTCCATTAATTTAAGTTCGGTCACAGGTTCATGCGCAATAGTATAGGCATCTGCCTTCCGGATTTGGGAGGAGTTAAAAATTTTCATCAGTTGTTAGTTTAAAATAAAAGTATAAAAATATTAGACGTGCGACAATTTTAATATGATTATATTTTTGTGACGCAATATTTTGTTACATTTATAGGACTAAAAAACTAAGATTATGAAATTTATCCAGGAGTTTAAGACCTTTGCTTTTAAAGGTAATGTGATTGATCTGGCGGTGGGTGTGATCATTGGCGCAGCATTTGGCAAAATTGTTTCTTCACTGGTAGAAGATGTCATCACCCCGCTGCTGCTGAATCCCGCTTTGGATGCAGTAGGTGCTAAAAACATCGCGCAACTCAGTTGGCACGGCGTAACTTACGGAAATTTCCTGTCTGCAGTCATTAGCTTTTTATGTATCGCACTCGTACTTTTCTGGTTGATTAAAATTGCCAACAAAGTGGTGAAACCGGCCGAAACAGATGAGGAAGTGGCAACAACAATTACAAAAGATCAGGAATTGCTCATGGAGATCCGCGACCTCTTGAGAAACAGAAATTCCGGTTTGTAATATTTAAAAAATGAAAAGATAAGCCCACTCCTGACCGGAATGGGCTTTTATTTTACTGTATCTGTAGGATGCTGCAAATCTGGGCAGCGAGTGACAGACCTATCCTGTCCTGCGCCTCGAGCGTAGAGGCACCGGTGTGTGGCGTAAGTGATATTTTAGGATGACTTAAGATATTCTTTGCCGGCACAGGTTCATTGGCGAACACATCGAGTCCTGCAAATGAAATTTTTCCCGCATCCAGCGCGGAAACTAAAGCTTCTTCATCAATCACACCACCCCGCGAGCAATTGATAATCGCTGCGCCGTCTTTCATCAGCGCAATTTCACGTTCACCAATCACGTAACCATTTTCCTGTGAAGGAACGTGAAGCGTGATAAAATCTGCGTGCTGCAGTACACCGTCAAGCGGCTCTGTTTCGATATCTACATTGATAAACTGGTTGTTGTAAAAAGTAAGCTTAATGCTTGCGCGGCCTACATTACTGTCCGCAGCGATCACGCGCATTCCCAAACCTAAAGCGATTTTCGCAACCTCCTGACCAATTCTTCCCATGCCGATGATTCCAATTGTCTTACCGCGAAGTTCGATACCGCGTTCATAAGATTTCTTAAGCTGGCTAAAATTGGTGTCGCCAACAAGCGGCATTTTTCGGTTAGAATCATGCAAAAATCGAACGCCCGAAAACAAATGAGCAAAAACAAGTTCGGCAACAGATTCCGAAGAAGCTGCTGGCGTGTTGATCACGTGAATATTTTTGGAGCGCGCGTAATCTACATCAATATTATCCATACCCACACCGCCACGTCCGATGATTTCTAAAGTAGGACACGCGTCAATGAGTTCTTTGCGCACCTTCGTTGCACTGCGCACCAACAGAGTACGGATTCGGTGTTCATTGATGAAATCTGCAAGGAATTCCTGTGGAACGTTGGTTGTAATTACTTCAAATCCTTTTTGAGTAAGCGCCTCAACGCCAGAACGGTCTAATCCGTCGTTTGCTAATATCTTCATGCTTCTGCTTTAGTCTTTAAATACTTCAATTGTCACCTGCTTTTCAACCATATCCGTGAATTTTCCCTTGTAGCGTGTTGCCCTCACGAGATGATTATCTATCCAGTGATAGTTGCCACCTCGCGGTTTCCCGCACAGAACGCTGTGGTATCTGAATCCGTGTTTATCGAGCCAATCTACCGTAATTTGCTTTAAATCTTCAGTTCTTGAAGTAAAGAAACAAATGATGTGACCCTGATCATACCAGCGGTTGATGGTTTCCAAAGCATCGGGATAAGGTTCACATGTCACCATGCGTTCAGGTTCTTCATTAGGAATATCGTCTGTAATGGTACCGTCAATATCAATCAGGTAATTCTTGATATGGCCTTTCAGCATTGGGCTTAGGTGATCTTTGTATTCTAACTCCATCGGAAAATTTTTAGGAAGGGGCAAAATTACAACATTTCGTTGGTTACCGGCAGTATTTCTTATTAACATGCTATGCACCAAGTGGTAAGATTTGGTATTAAAATTTGAGCATCCGCTTTATAAACCTTAATTTTGTAAGGATGGAAGAACAGGTAGTTTTAGTTTCCAGGAACGACGAAGTTTTAGGCGTGATGGAAAAGATGCAGGCGCACCAAAACGGTATTTTGCACCGCGCGTTTTCGGTATTTTTGTTTAATGAGAATGGTGAAATGCTGTTACAGAAGAGAGCTGACGGAAAATATCATTCGCCGGGTCAATGGACCAACGCTGTATGTTCTCATCCGCGGATCGACGAAACGTACGAAGAAGGCGCAAAACGCAGGTTACAGGAAGAACTTGGAATAGAAGCGGAACTTACAGAAAAATTCCATTTTACGTATAAAGCGGACGTCGGCCAGGACTTGTGGGAACATGAGCTGGACCATGTGTTCACCGGAAAATATGATGGTGAAATAGATTTCAACAGTGAGGAAGTGTCTGAAATTCGGTACATCTCCATGGAAAATCTGGATGCTGAGATGGCGGCAAACCCGGAAAACTTCACGGAATGGTTCAAAATCATCCTGAACGAATATAAACATCACCTCTAAATCTCCACGAACGCCTGGGTGAGGGGAAAATGCCTGAACTTTTAGCCCGGATTGCAATGGCATCCCCCGGCGGCGCGCAAGCGGTGACTGGGATAAAATGGAAAGCCGGCGCAGACTTCAGGAGATGAAAAAAATTTCGGGCTCCAAAAAAATATAAAAATCTGAACAATGAATAAAACGGCCTTATTTGACAAACATGTTTCGCTGGGTGCGAAGATGGTTCCTTTTGCAGGATTTGACATGCCTGTGCAATACAGCGGTGTGACCGAAGAGCACTTTGCGGTGCGCGAGAAAGTTGGAATTTTTGACGTTTCGCACATGGGCCAGTTCCTGGTAGAAGGTGCCGCGGCCAAAGACCTGCTGCAATATGTGACTACAAATAATGTTGACAACCTGGAGACCGGAAAGGCTCAGTACACTTGCTTTCCCAACGGAAATGGCGGCATAGTGGACGATGTGATCATCTACAAGATGGCTGACGAAAAGTATTTTGTGGTGGTAAATGCTTCGAACATTGAAAAAGACTGGGAACACCTTACGAAGCACAATGAAAAATATAACGCGACACTCACGAACAGGTCCGATGAGCTGTCATTGATTGCGATCCAAGGTCCGAAAGCGGCTGAAACATTGCAAAAACTTACGGATACCAATCTTTCTGAGCTTCCTTATTATCATTTCACTGAAGGCAATGTGGCTGGCGTGAGTGATGTGATGATCTCTAACACTGGTTACACGGGCAGTGGCGGTTTCGAAATTTACTTTGAAAATGCAAGTGCCGAAAAAATTTGGATTGCACTGACGGAAGCCGGCGCCGAGTTTGGTCTTTTGCCATGTGGACTTGCCTCGCGCGACACACTGCGACTGGAAAAAGGTTTTTGCCTGTACGGAAATGATATCGATGATACTACGTCGCCGCTTGAGGCCGGTTTAGGCTGGATTACGAAATTTGACAAAGATTTTGTAGATAAAGAATTATTCGCGAAACAGAAAGAAGAAGGCGTAACCAAAAAACTCGTGGGTTTTGAGATGCAGGAACGCGCAATTCCGCGGCATGGCTACGAGCTCGAAGATGCGGAGGGCAACAAGATCGGGACGGTGACTTCGGGGACGATGAGTCCGATGAAAAATATCGGAATCGGGTTGGCATATGTTGACAAACCACATTTCAAGATTGGAACTGATATTTTCGTGAAGATCCGGAATAAAAGCGTGCCGGCGAAAGTGGTGAAACTTCCTTTTGTTTAAGTTATGATATTAAATAAAAAGTCGGCTGGAAAGATTTCCAGCCGACTTTTTTTGCATTTCAAATCAATAACTCCAATTATTTTATTTCGATGGTTTTCACGTTCTGCATGGTCACCTCTTTTTTCGGGACATCAATTTTCAGGATGCCGTCTTCATAAGACGCCTCTATCCTATCCGCTTCTACAACCTCCGGCAGTGTGAATGAACGCGAGAATGAACTGTAATTGAACTCGCGGCGTGTGAAAGCCCCGTTATTATCTTTTTCTTCGTTTTCAGACTGTCTTTCGCTCGAGATAGTGAGCACATTTCTTTCAAGATTGATTTTGAAATCCTCTTTCTTGATTCCCGGCGCTGCTACCTGGATCTCGAAGCCGGCTTCATGTTCTTTTACGTTTACGGAAGGAAGTGTGAAGTCAGTCTTCTGGAATCTTGGTGTCGCAAAATCGAATAAATCTTTGGTGATGAAATCATCGAAAAAACTGTTTCTTCTGATTAGGTTAGACATTGCTTTAAATTTTTAAGGTTAAACTTCAACTTATCTGCTTCCTTAAACACAAAAAAAATGCCCGCTCACTTTGGCGGACATTTTTTCATAAATATACTGCTGTTCAAGTCATTATGACTTTTAAAAAGCTAAATTAAAAATTCAAACCTGAAAATTTGTCATATATTAACCATTGAGTTCAGCAAAGAATCCGCGCAGCGCATCGAGGTTCTTCTTTTCGCTTCCAATGAATATTTCTTTGTCTGTAATGAAAACCGGACGTTTCAGAAAAGTATAATGATCCAGGATCAGTTCGCGGTAATCTGCTTCCTGCAAAGTCTTCGGATTGATCTCGCGAAGTTTGATCTGGTTAGATTTTTTGCTGAAAAGTGCTTCGTAAGAGCCGGCCAATTTGTACATCTCATCTAGTTCTTCCTCTGTGACCGGATTTATTTTAATCTCGCGCATCTCCCAATCTTTCAGGTTATATTTTTTAATGATTTTCAGGCAGGTATCGCAAGTTCTTAAGTAAAATACTTTTTTCATAGTTCAAAAATAGTCTTATTAATAATAAATAAAGAAAGTTTTTTAGTGTTGATTTGTTAAAACTTTCAGGGCATCATCATTTGCAGTTATTTGAAAAACTCCCTTCTTGTGGGAAGAGAGTTTATCTTGATTTCTTAAAAATTATCTCGCAATATTAACTGACCTTGTCTCACGGATCACGGTGACGCGCACCTGGCCCGGGTAGGTAAGTTCATTCTGAATTTTTTCTGAAATGTCGTAAGACAGTTGTGAAGACTGGTCATCATTCACACGGCCGCTTTCTACCATTACACGAAGCTCACGTCCGGCCTGGATTGCGTAGGCACTTGAAACACCGTCAAAACTCAAAGCAGCAGCTTCAAGGTCTTTCAGTCTTTGGATGTAGGACTCTAAAACCTGACGTCTGGCGCCCGGTCTCGCTCCCGAAATAGCATCTGCCACCTGGATGATCGGCGACAAAAGAGAAGTCATTTCCACCTCATCGTGGTGCGCACCAATTGCGTTTACAACCTCTGCATTTTCGCCGTAACGTTCTGCCCACTGCATACCAAGAAGTGCATGTGGAAGTTCCGATTCCTGCTCCGGAACTTTACCGATATCGTGCAGAAGTCCTGCTCTCTTCGCTAATTTTACATTTAAACCAAGTTCAGCCGCCATTGTTGCTGCGATATTCGCTACCTCACGCGAGTGCTGAAGAAGGTTCTGGCCATAAGATGAACGGAATTTCATTCGTCCGACAATTTTCACCAATTCCGGATGAAGCCCGTGAACACCAAGATCGATTACGGTACGTTTACCAACTTCAATGATTTCTTCCTCGATCTGTTTCTTTGTTTTTTCAACAACTTCTTCGATTCTTGCCGGGTGAATTCTTCCGTCAGTTACCAATCTGTGGAGTGAAAGTCTTGCGATCTCTCTTCTTACAGGATCGAAACATGAAAGCAGGATCGCCTCCGGCGTATCATCTACTATGATCTCAACACCTGTTGCAGCTTCCAAAGCACGGATATTTCTACCTTCCCGACCAATAATGCGGCCTTTCACCTCATCAGATTCAATATTAAATACAGACACAGAGTTTTCTATCGCCTGTTCGGTACCGATTCTCTGGATTGTTTGAATTACAATTTTCTTAGCTTCCTGCTTTGCATTGAGCGTGGCTTCTTCCATAATGCTTTGAACATGAGCCTGCGCACGGGTCTTGGCTTCAGATTTCATCGCTTCCACCAGTTCGTTTCTGGCTTCTTCGGCAGAATAGTTGGCTACTTTTTCAAGCATCTCAACTTTTTGGGCAGTCGCTACATCGAGTTCCTGCTGTTTTCTCTCGATTACTTCCTGCTTCTTGTTGTAGTCAGCGATCTTACGTTCAAGCTCTTTCTCCAGTTTTCCGGTTTTGCTCAGTTCGTCGTTCAGCTTGTTTTCTTTGTCTTTCGTACGTTTCTCCGCTTCCTGCATCTTTCGCTCACGTGTCTGGATATCGGCATCGTGTTGGGATTTCAGTTCAAGAAATTTTTCCTTTGCCTGAAGCTGCTTTTCCTTGCGCACAGATTCTGCCTGCACATTTGCTTTTTCTATAAGGTTTTCGGCGTTTTTGCGTGCATCATCGATGATGAATTTCGCCTTGGCATTAAGAGAACTTTTCGAGAAAAGTATCCCTGCCAACGCACCTCCGATGAGGCAGACGATGCCGACAATAATGGTTGTTATCATATATGTTTAGTTTTAATAATGTTCATATTTAAAAAAATCAGTTTGCAAATAAGGCATAAAAAAGCCTACAATAATTCAGTGATTTAGAGTAAACTCCTAATCAACACGATTTGAACTGATTTTCACTTTCTGTAATCCGGGCAGGCCGGCGCGCCATCAAGTGAACTTTCGTCCGGTAATTGTTTAGCGTTGAGTTTACCTTAATGTGTTAGAACTATTGTAGGCAGTCGGTTGTAGGGAAGAGAAAAATCTACTCTTCCACTGCGTCCAGCAGTTTGCTGATCTCCTGGATCCGCTCGCTGGCCGCGTTCATATTTTTTTCGTTGCTTAGGGCCATCACTTCAGCGTTGGTTCCCAGTTTAAGGGCGCACATTGCCAACGCATCCTGTTTATCCCTTACATCGAAGTTTTGCTCAAAATCTTTAATCATACCCTCGATCTGCTTTCCTACTTTTCTAAGGGTTTCTTCTTCCGCAGACGGCACATTCAGCGGGTAGGTTCTCCCGGCAATGTTGATGGTTATTCTTCTTACTTCCATTTATAAGCCGCTATTCTGAAGTTCGGCAATGCATTGGTCTACTTCCTTTATCAGACGGTTGATGTGGTTTTTCATCAGCCTGTTGTGATCTGGATTTCCGCTGATTGCTGAGTAAAGTTTTATATTTTTCTGTTCTTCTGCCAATACCTGATTTTTTTTCCGCTCTTCATCGTATCTGTTTTTCAGTTCCTCATGTTCTTTTGAGAGTTCTGAATACTTCTCGCTGATACTCTTGTAGCTTTTGCTAATGCTTAGAATCTTTTTCTCTAATTCCGAAAAATTATTTTCAAGGTCCTTCAGCATTTTTCAGGTTCAATTTATTCTAACTGTTAGCAAAAGTAGGAAATTTTGGGTAATACTGACGCTTATTTTAAGAATATCTTAGCGTAAGCAACAGGCGAAGTGCTGTGTTTCAACGTCCGACAGTAAGTCAGGAGTATTTACTCAAACTTCAGCACAAACATGAAAGCTCGGCTTTTCGCGCTTACGATCGCCGGCGTCCAATACGGTGGCGTATCGGCATTGTCGGGAACCATTTCGTCATTGATCATGAAGGTGCCTCGGAAACCCGGTGTAAGCTTGAATCTGCTGAAATAAAACTGCATACCGATCTCGGCTGACCACGCGAAATTGCTCGAAGTGGAACGGAAAAGGCCCTGCGAATTATCATCTGCTGCGTTGGAATTTGACTGCAAATTCAGCATCCAGTTTACACCTGCCGCGGCGTAAGGTCGGGAATTATACCAACGGTCACCGTGGATCTCAATAAGTAATGGTAGATCTACGTAGGTAGATTTTATAGTTCGGAGTTTATCCGCATCGCTCAAAACACGAGGCGTAAACGGCGGGTTGGAGTTGGTGCCTGCAGCAAACCGGTCATTAGCCTGTGTATCAAAATAAAGTTCTCTTTCAACAAACTGCAGCCCGGGTTCAAATCTAAGGTCAAAATTTTCATTCAGGCGCAGTTTACCGATAAGGCCCGCGCCGAAACTGTACGTGGATTTGCTTTGCACAAGATTTTTCTGTCCGTCCATCCCGAATTTGGGGTCCAAAACCAGTTTGTAATCGAAATTGTTGCCTGCGAGATAAAAGCCATAGCTGAATTTTTGGTTATCAAATCCTTCAAGGTTGTCCATCCGGTCCTTATTGCGGAAAAGTTGCGCACTGCTGAGCGTGGCAACTGAAATGGCTGTAAGAACATTAAGCTTTGAAAATATTTTCCGCATATTATTTGGTTGCCTTATAAATAGTCGCAATGCCCAGACTAAGTTTTTTATACTCTACTTTACTGAAACCACTGTTCAAAAGTATGTTTTTCATCTTTTCACCGAACGGAAACGCATTCACCGAGTCCGGCAGGTACGTGTAAGCGCGGTTATCTTTGGAAACCAGACGCCCGATGAGCGGCAGGATATTCTTAAAATAAAACATATAAAAAGGACCCAGAAAGCCTTCAACTTTCGAAAATTCCAAAATATAGACGCTTTTTTTCTCTTTCACCACACGGCTAAGTTCAGCCAGGCCTTTCTCCAGGTTTTCGAAATTCCGAACTCCAAATGCAACGCAAACCGCATCGAATTTATTGCTTTCAAACGGCAGGTTTTCCGCATCACCTTTCTGCATCGAAATAGCTTCGGTGAGATTCGCTTTTTTAATTTTTTCGATACCTACATTCAGCATCTGCTGTGAAAGATCTAAGCCTACGACCTCTGCGCCGGTACCCTTTTGAACCGCAATAGCGAGATCGCCGGTTCCCGTGGCAACATCAAGCACGAGCTTCGGCTTGTCTGCATTCATCCATTTCACAAGCGTGTTGCGCCATAAAACATCGATTTTCATCGAAAGCACATGGTTCAGCAGGTCGTATTTTGGGGCGATGTTATCAAACATCTCCTCTACTTCGCGTTTTTTGCCGGCTTCGGTATTATATGGTTTTATCTGGCTCAAAATCTTTTATTTAAAAATTATAGTACTCTTTATAGTAAATAAGAAAGTCGTCTTTGCGGAAAATCTTGGTACGTGATTCTATTTTCTGTACGTTTTTTATCACCTTGTCATAATCTTCATCGACATTATAATAAAAATCTTCGCTGTAAAGCCTGTTCATCAGTTTTGGTTCGTTCAGGTAGTTTTTATTGTCGATGACAGTGGCTTTTCGGGCAGCTATAAGCGAATCTTTATTAAGCCCATAACCATAAAACTGCTCATTGATATAATAATCCTCATGTGCAATGTTCAGTAATCCGCGTTCTTTTTTCACCTCAAATGCGGAATCATACAGCAAATTCCGCTTGTCATCAAGAACCTTTACATGGTTCCGGCCTTTTTTAAGATCAACCTTAAAGTTTTGGCCGGCGGTAATGGTGTTCTCGCGGCCATTATTCAGAATGAAATAATAGGTATTGTCCGTCGGATTATCTACAAGGTAGTAGTTGCGTTTCGCCAAAAAAAGAAAATAAACACCGAAGGCGAATAATACGGTGAGAACCGCGATGATCAAACCCTTTGTAGATGCACTTATTTTCATATTTAATTTTGTAGTAATCCCGAGCAAATTTAATAATAATTTTGCTTCTTGATGATACAATATTAATCATTAACTTTGCTTTAAATTTTTCAATTTAAAAAATGCCGAACACTATCATTATAGGCTCCGGAAGTTATATTCCAACAAAAATTATCGGGCGCGACCATTTTATGGATTCCGTTTTTTATACGGATGAAGGCGATAAAATAGACAAACCGGTAGAAGAAATCATCCAGAAGTTTGTAGAAATCACCGAGATTGAAGACCGCCGTTATCTGGAAGATGATGAGTTTAATTCAGACCTCGGTTTCCGCGCGGCCAAAGAGGCCATTTATGACGCGGGAATTGATCAGGAAGATCTGGATTACATTATCTACGCCAGCAACTTTGGCGAAGTTGACAAAAATGGCATGACGAATTTTATGCCTTCAATGTCTGCCCGCGTGAAAAACAAACTGGGCATCAGAAACCGCAAATGTGTAAATTACGATATGATCTTCGGTTGCCCGGGCTGGGTAGAAGCAATGATCATGGCGGATACACTTATCAAGGCTAAAAAAGCCAAACTTATCCTAGTAATAGGGTCTGAAACGCTAAGCCGTGTAACTGACGCCTATGACCGTAACAAGATGATTTTTGCAGACGGCGCCGGCGCTGTGGTGGTAAAAGCAACAGACGACGAAAATGTCGGGATTATCGCTGATTCAACACTTTGTGATAACGATTCTGAACTTCAGTATCTGGAAAATGCGCCTTCTCTGAAACAGGACGAAGACCGTAAACCCCTCTACATCAGGATGCATGGCCGTAAAATTTACGAATATGCGCTGAAAAATGTTCCGATTGCCATAAAAGAAACCATTGACCAGGCTGGACTTAGCATTGAAGATATTGATAAGATCCTGATTCATCAGGCCAACGCGAAGATGGATTATGCGATGATTTCTAGACTTTTTAAACTATACGGCATCACTAACTATGATCACGCGATTGCGCCGATGACCATCCAACAGTTAGGAAATTCATCCGTTGCGACAATTCCTACCATGTTTGACCTTATCATCAAAGGTGAGATGAAAGGACATTCATTTAAAGAAAAAGGAACGATCGTATTTGCGTCTGTGGGCGCAGGAATGAACATCAACGCGCTGGTGTACAGGTTTCCCTAATTAAGATTTAAGTTTTTAAGAAATAAAAGCACAAAACCATTTCAGTTTGTGCTTTTTTAATGAAGACAAATGCAGAAAAACATCCTCATCATCACCGGCATCACATTTTTGCTGGAGTTTTACGTATATCAGGCATTCCGAACAGTGGTTTCGAATCCCTGGCTGCGCACCGCATATTGGATCATCACAATTCTTACCTACGCGTACTTCATTTTTGAAGTGATGAGCTTTCGGCGGGAAGACCGTGATCATCACCGCGTACAGATCGTCGCTTCGCTCTTCTTAATATTTATATTGCCGAAACTCTTCGTGGTTTTCTTTCTGTTCATAGAAGATATTTCGCGGTTTTTCAGATACCTGTTTACCTTCTTTGCACAGCCCGAGACTTATTATCCTGAACGCCGAAAGTTCATGAGTTTAACGGGACTGGCTATCGCGGGCGTTTTTTCGATTCTTATTATTGATGGTATTGCGTTCGGAAAATACCGGCACCGCGTGCGGAAAGTAAAACTGAAAATTGCAGGTTTACCCGATGTTTTTAAAGGTTATAAGATTATCCAAATTTCCGATATTCACGCGGGAAGTTTCTTTAATCCCGCCAAACTGCAGCCTGCGATCGATCTGATAAAAGCGCAAGACGCAGATATGGTCTTGTTTACGGGCGATATGGTGAATAATTATGCACAGGAATTTGAGCCTTTCGTAAAAATGTTTGCTGAAATAAAAGCCAAAGACGGCAAATTCTCCGTGCTCGGAAACCACGATTACGGCGATTACGCAAAATGGCGCACCCAGGCCGATAAAGACCGTAATATTCCGTTTCTTACCGAACTTCAGCAGCAGGCAGGTTTTGAACTTTTAAGAAACGAACACCGCGTAATTCAGCGTGGAGAGGAAAAAATCTATCTTTTGGGCGTTGAGAACTGGGGAATAAAGCCTTTTCCGCAATATGGCGACCTCAATAAAGCCGTGGCGGGAATCCCAGTTTCAGCTGTGAAGATCCTGATGAGCCATGATCCGACGCATTTTGATGAAATCGTGAAAAAACATCCGGCCAATGTACAGTTGACGCTTTCCGGCCACACACACGGCATGCAATTCGGACTCGACCTGAAGAATGTGCGCTGGTCACCGGTTCAGTACCGCTACAAAAAATGGGCGGACCTGTATGAAAGTGAAGGTAAATATCTTTACGTAAACCGCGGTTTCGGCGTAATCGGTTTTCCGGGTCGCGTGGGTATAGAGCCTGAGATCACACTGTTTGAACTTCAATAATCAGCATGGATATTATATTTCAAAAAGCAAGCGAAAAAGAAGTGGCACTGATTCAGTATCTCGCGGAAAGATCCTGGCGCAGCGCATACCGCGAGATCCTTTCTGCGGAACAGATCGATTATATGCTTGCTGAGATGTATTCAGAATCAGAACTTATCAACCAACTTCAAACCTTTGAATATCAATATTACATTATTATTTTCGAAGGAAACGCGGTTGGATTTATGGGATTTGAACTGCATTATGAATCGAATACCACGAAACTTCACCGCTTATATCTGGTTCCGGAAGTTATTGGGAAAGGCCTCGGAAAAGCTTCCATTTCATTTTTAAAAGCAAGAGTTTCGGAGTTTGGCGACCAACGGATCATATTGAATGTGAACAAGAACAATCCGGCAAAGAAAATCTACGATTCCCAGGGTTTTAGAGTATATGGTGAAGCCGTTATTGACATCGGAAAAGGTTTCGTGATGAATGACTATATGATGGAACACCATCTTTAACGCCCTTTTTAATCTTCCCGGAAAAAATATTTGGTACAGTTTTAGAAAGTATCGCTTTATAACATAAAAAAATAAAGCTATGATACGTACAGACCTACTCACCAAGATAAAATTTTTCGCAGTTTCACTTTTTCTTACATTCACTTCTCTAGTGCTAACCGCACAGGAACGTGGCGCCGATTTCTCGGTAGAAGCCGAAGACCAGGGCAAAGGTCCCGGAGCCGAAAGTTTCATGAGCAACCCGCTGCTTTTGGTTGTTGGTGCATTGATTTTGGTCACTGCTGTGGTATTTATCCTTAAAGGAAGAAAAAAATAATCAAAATTCAAATATGGCCGTAACCTCTTTGGTTGCGGCATTTTTTATTTAAAATTAGATATTCAAAAAAATCACATCACCCAATTTTGGTACGCTTTTAGAATATCTCAGTTCATAACATTTAAAAAAATAAAATTATGACACGCGCTAACCTACTTACGAAAATCCAGTTTTTTACATTGGCAATCATTGCAAATTTTGCCACCATTTTAGTTAAGGCTCAGGAAGGAGCTGCCGACCTGAATGTGGATGTAGATGTAGACAAAGGCGGCGCAGCGTGGATGAGCAACCCACTGGTTTGGGTAATCGGTGCGCTGGTTCTTATCGTAATCATCGCCTTGGTTGCAAGAGGCGGCGGAAACAGAGAATAATTTCGATCACCAATTCATATTAACACGGAAATCCCGAACAGCATGTCTGTCCGGGATTTTTTTATTACTGTAAGTATTGATTTCTTTAAATTTCCAAAGCTTTCTGGTAAGCGGCATCAATGCCCGCCAGGTTTTTACCTCCGGCTGTGGCAAACCCCGGATTACCGCCGCCGCCGCCCTGTATCTCTTTGGCCAGTTCTTTTACAATATTTCCGGCATGGTATGTACTTTCAAGGTCTGAAGAAACACCCACCGTGATCATCGGTTTATCTCCGGCGTCTGAAATAATGATAATGATTGAACTCGGCACCTCTTTTTTAAGCTGAAACACGATGTCTTTTACACTTCCGGCTTCCAGTGAGGCTTTCTTCACCAAACGTTTATGGTCACCTTTTTCTATAAAGTCGTTTTTCCAGGTGGCCGTTTCGCCCTGCGCCTTTTCTTTTTTGAGTGATTCGATTTCTGCTTTTAATGCCGAATTCTCCGAAATTAATTTCTCAACCGATTTTACAAGGTCTTTAGATTTCAGAAGTTGTGAGATTTCGCTGAGCTGCAGCTCAAGATTCTGGAAATATTCCGCAGATTTATCTCCGGAAATCGCTTCGATACGACGGATTCCCGCGGCTGTAGAAGATTCGGAAACAATTTTGAAATGCCCAATCTCGCCGGTAGATTTCACGTGTGTACCGCCGCAAAGTTCTTTTGAACTTCCAAATTGTATCATACGAACGGTGTCACCATATTTCTCGCCGAAAAGGGCCATTGCACCTTTCGCCATTGCTTCCGCAACCGGAATATCGCGGTATTCCTCCAGCGCAATATTTTCCTTTATTTTTTGATTCACCTTCTGCTCTACCAGTTTCAATTCATCCTCGCTAAGTTTGGCAAAGTGCGAAAAGTCGAAACGCAGATATTCCGGTCCTACAAACGAACCTTTTTGCTCTACATGCGTTCCTAAAACTTCTCTCAGCGCTTCGTGAAGAAGATGCGTCACTGAGTGGTTTGCCTGGGTATTGCGACGCTCGCCCGTATTTACTTTCGCATAAAAAACAGCGCCGGCATCTTTAGGCAAATCTTTTATCAGTGAAATAATCAGGTTATTTTCTTTTTTGGTTTCAAGGATTTCTATTAAATCTTCTGAAACGTTTAAATCTGCACTGAAATAAAGTTCAGGTTTCGCAATGTTAAATCCTTCAGCATAACTTGGAACCAACAGACCTTTATCGCCTACCTGGCCGCCACCTTCCGGATAAAACGGACTTTTAGACAATACAATTTGGTAATATTCACCGTCTTTATTTTCAATTTTTCGGTATCGCGTGATGTAGGTTTCGGTTTCCGTTTGGTCATAACCTACGAACTGTTGCTCTTTTTCCTCCAGTATTACCCAATCGTAAACTTTCTGCGCCGACGATTTTTTCGAGCGTTCTTTCTGCTTCGCCATTTCTTCATTAAAGCCTGCTTCGTCCACGGTCAAACCTTTTTCTTCCGCGATGATCCTTGAAAGGTCTGCAGGAAAACCGTAAGTATCGTAAAGTTCAAAAACCGCCGCGCCCGGAAGCGACTTTTCACTTTTCGAAAGGGTATCATTAATGACTAAATCAATCCTTTTCAGGCCCAATTCAATCGTTTTCAAAAACGAGATTTCTTCCTCTTTTATTACCTCAGTCACGAGTTTCTGCTGACGGCTGAGTTCCGGGAAGAAACCGCCCATCTCGTTACTAAGCACAGCCACCAACTCGAATAAAAACGCTTCTTTCATTCCTAAAAAACGGTAGGAATAAGAGATTGCGCGACGCAGTATCCGGCGGATCACATAGCCCGCGCCGCCGTTCGAAGGCAGCTGTCCATCGGCAATGGCAAATGCCACCGCACGGATATGATCTACAACCACACGGATCGCGATATCTTTTTCGTCAGCCAGAATTCCGGTATATCTAAGTCCTGAAAGTTGCTCTACCTTTTCAATCAGCGGCGTGAAAACATCGGTGTCATAATTGGAAGTCTTTCGCTGAAGTGCCATACACAGACGTTCGAAACCCATTCCGGTATCCACGTGCTGTGCCGGAAGTTTTTCGAGTGTCCCGTCTGCTTTCCGGTTAAATTCCATGAAAACCAAATTCCAGATTTCCACTACCTGTGGGTGATCATTATTCACGAGTTCGAGCGCTGAAACCGACTTTTTTTCCTCTTCAGTACGAAGGTCCACGTGAATTTCTGAGCACGGTCCGCATGGTCCGCTCTCACCCATTTCCCAGAAATTATCTTTTTTATTGCCGTTGATGATACGGCTTTCGTCTACATGTTTTTTCCAGAAATCATACGCATCCTGGTCGCGCGCAAGATCTTCTGAGGCATCGCCTTCAAAAATAGTCACATAAAGATCCTCTTTCGGAATTTTATAAACTTCCGTAAGAAGCTCCCAGGCAAAATCAATTGCATCTTTCTTGAAATAATCGCCAAAAGACCAGTTGCCCAGCATTTCAAACATCGTGTGGTGATACGTATCACGACCTACATCATCCAGATCATTATGCTTACCGGAAACACGCAGACATTTTTGCGTATCAGCGATCCGTGGTGCTTTTGGTTCCTTATAACCCAAAAAATAATCTTTAAACTGCGTCATCCCGCTGTTCGAGAACATCAGCGTGGGATCATCTTTGAGCACGATAGGGGCAGATGGCACGATAAGATGATTTTTTGCCTTGAAAAAATCTAAAAACTGCTGGCGGATCTGTTGTGAAGTCATAGTAAGCAATTGGATAATGGCTAAGTTTGAATGTGCGCAAATTTAATGATTTTTGACGGAGTTTTCACGCGCCGCCCGGTAGATTCAAAATATCCCGCGGAACTGGAATTTATCAGTCTAAAACTGCCGCTTAAACGCACTAAAATTCGTAAATTCGCCTCCAAACAAATCATACATAATGAGCAAAAGTATTGAAGAGCTGAAATCTCTTGCAACACAGATTAGAAGGGACATTATTCGAATGGTACACGCAGTGAATTCCGGTCATCCCGGTGGAAGTTTGGGCTGTACCGAATACTTTACCGCCCTCTACGGAAAAGTGATGAATTATAAGCTTCCGTTCACTATGGAAGGAAAAGATGAAGATCTTTTTTTCCTTTCAAACGGGCATATTTCACCGGTTTTCTATTCCACTCTCGCACGTTTCGGGTTTTTTCCGGTAGAGGAACTTAAGACTTTCCGAAAACTCAACACAAGACTTCAGGGTCACCCTACTACCCATGAAGGTCTGCCGGGTGTGCGCGTTGCTTCCGGATCGCTGGGGCAGGGACTTTCGGTAGCTGTAGGTGCGGCGCTCGCAAAGAAAATGGATGGCGACAAGTCGCTTGTCTATACGCTTCATGGCGACGGAGAACTGCAGGAAGGCCAGATTTGGGAAGCCCTGATGTTCGCTGCTCATAACAAAGTTGATAATCTGATCTCCACGATCGATTACAACAACCGCCAGATTGACGGAGATGTAGATGATGTTTTAAGTTTAGGAGATTTACATGCAAAACTCGAAGCTTTCGGCTGGAAGGTTTTGAACGAGAAAAACGGCAACGATATGGAGGCCGTAATAGCAATCCTGGAAAAAGCAAAATCTGAGACCGGCAACGGAAAACCTGTCGTGATCATCCTCAATACGGAAATGGGCTTTGGAATTGATTATATGATGGGCTCACACGCTTGGCACGGGAAAGCGCCGAACGATGAGCAACTTGCACTGGGTATCAAGCAACTTTACCTGGAAGCACCGGCGGATTACTAATTTTTTTTGGGCAGACATTTCCGCCCTCCGCTCCCGCTTTTTTACCTGCCGGCTTCGCCATCAGATAAAAAGAGCTCCGCTCAGGTCGGGCTGTAGAAAGATTATCATTCAGAAGACCTCTCCTACATCAAACATCCGGAGAAAATCCGGAAAACAACCAAGAATCAAATGAAATATACATACACAGAAAAAAAAGATACACGAAGCGGATTTGGCGCCGGTTTAGCTGAACTGGCTGATAAAAACCCAAACGTCGTTGCCCTTTGCGCAGACCTCATCGGCTCGCTTAAAATGGAAAAATTCATCGAGAAAGCACCCGAAAGATTCATCCAGGTCGGTATTGCAGAAGCAAACATGATGGGCATCGCGGCCGGACTTACCATCAACGGAAAAATTCCGTTCACGGGGACGTTCGCCAACTTTTCTACATCCAGAGTTTATGACCAGATTCGTCAGTCAATCGCCTATTCAAACAAAAACGTGAAGATCTGTGCTTCGCATGCAGGCCTTACATTAGGTGAAGACGGCGCGACGCACCAGGTTTTGGAAGATATCGGGATGATGAAGATGCTTCCGGGAATGACGGTTATTAACACTTGCGACTATAACCAGACCAAAGCTGCAACTTTAGCAATCGCCGATTTTGAGGGCCCGGTTTATCTGAGATTCGGCCGTCCGGTGGTTCCGGTTTTCATTCCGGAAGATATGCCGTTTGAAATCGGTAAGGGAATTATGCTGCAGGAAGGAACAGACGTGACCATCGTCGCTACCGGGCATTTGGTTTGGGAATCTTTGGTAGCAGCTGACGAACTTGAGAAAGAAGGCATATCATGCGAAGTGATCAACATTCACACAATCAAACCACTGGACGAAGAAATCATACTGAAATCAGTGAAAAAAACCGGTAAGATCGTAACCGCTGAAGAACACAATTATTTAGGCGGTTTAGGCGAGTCTGTTGCCGGAATGCTCGCCCGTAAAAGACCTACAATTCAGGAATTCGTGGCGGTAAATGATACTTTCGGTGAATCTGCTACGCCTGCGGAACTGATGAAAAAGTACAATATTGACGCTGAAGCGGTGAAAAACGCAGTGAAAAAAATTATGGCAAGATAATTCCATTTATTTTTGAAAATAAAGCACGTCTTTTTTGGCGTGCTTTTTTTGTGCCTGATCGCGCCAAAAATTTTAGTGCTAGCTTTACTGCAATCAATCTTAAGGTATATGGACAAAAATACCGTTTATACTATCGGACATTCCACGAGATCATTTGAGGAGTTCTTAGCCTTGCTTAATTCTTTCGGCATCAAAGTACTAGCCGACATCCGCAAAATGCCGGGCTCGCGGAAGTTACCTCACTTTGATCAGGAACAACTCCGGAAAAATTTAAACGAAAACGACGTCGAATATGTTTATCTGGAAGATCTCGGCGGACGGCGAAAACAATTGAAAACCTCCAAAAACACGGCGTGGCGCAACAAATCGTTTCAGGCGTATGCAGACTATATGGAGACGGAAACTTTTGAAAGCGGGGCCGAAAGCCTAAAATTACTGGCCGACGATAAACCAACAGCGATGATGTGTTCCGAAGCGGTTTGGTGGCGCTGTCACCGTTCGCTGGTTTCAGATTATCTGAAAGCGCAGGGCTGGAAAGTTTTACACATTATGTCTGAAGGTAAAGCCACTGAGCACCCTTATACTTCACCGGCAAAAGTGCATGACGGTAAATTAACATACGGCAGCGACGATGTTTCTACCAACTAAAAAACCGTTCCAACTGTAATGCTGAAACGGTTTCGTCAAATTAAACAATTAAAAAAATAACTTAGAATGTCTTTTCAAGCTCAATCGCTTTCGGGAACAGAATGTTGTTTTCAAGGTGAATATGTTTATGAAGATCGTTCTCAAAATCTTCAAGCATACGGAAGGTTACCTGATATGTACCGCAAGCGTCCACCGGGAATTGGTATCCGTTCGTAAGTTCAGAAATCTTTTCGAAACGGTCTCCTTCAGCCTCGTGTTCGTCTTTCATCATCGCAACGGGATTCTCTACAGTTCCGAAATGCGGTTGAACTAGTACTTCTCCGCTGCGTTTTGCTGCCACCATTTTACGGATGAACGGGAACAGGATAAGTTCCTCTTTTTTCATGTGGGCTCCTAAATCCTGCGCGCTTTCGAGGAAAAGTCTGTTGATCTCAAACAACTCCGGATGTCTGTCACCATGCACTTTGCAAAGCTTGTTGAGGTACGGAATCAGCATCGCCGTCTTTTCCTCCACATAGCGGTGATGTGTTTTCTCAACGTAATCTGCAAGCAGGTCCAGCGGCCAGGACGTAAAGTCGATATCTTCAGATTTTTGGGTGGAAATTTCTTCAAGTTCGCGGTAGAGCGTTTCCGGTTCTACTTTTTTGTTTTCGCAGGCCTCTTCGATCGTGCGGCCACCTTTACAACAAAAGTCGATATGGTATTTTTTAAAGATCTGCGCAGTTCTGAAATTTTCTGCAACGTAATCGCCTATGGTTTTTTCTTGGGTCAGCATTGTATGTGGTTTAATAATTATAGAGCAAATTTACACATACTTTTTAATTCGGACAAATTTATCCTATTATATTTTAGAGGATTAAAGAAGTGATTTTTGACATGAATTTTTAGGGTTAATTACGTAGCCAGGCCAGGCCGTTTTCGGTTTGTGCAGCCAGATCCTTAAAAGTGTGCTTCTGCGTCATTTCAAAGAGTTTCTCGCGCACAACTTTGAAATCATCATGAACCGGACAGGGATTTTCACCTGAACAGTGATGTAAACCGAGGCCACACTTAGTAAAAAGACCGTCACCATCGATTAGCCGTACCACATCAAAGATCCGATGTCTCGCCTGCTTTTCAGTGTCGAAGAAAAATCCCCCCTGCTTTCCGCGCACTGACTGTAAAATACCGCCACGACACAGAACCTGCAAAATCTTGGCTGTGAAAGCTACAGGTGCATCGATCGAAAGCGATACATCCTTCACATTCACGGTACGTTGCTGCTGGCTTTGCTGCGCGATATAGATGGCAGCTTTTATGGCGTATTCGCAGGCTTTAGAAAACATGATTTTATTTGAAAAATTTCCATTTCGGGATGAAGGCCAGTAATCCAACCGTTATGTACAGGAAGAGATTGGTCACATCCGTGTACAGAAATGTGCTGAGATAATAGTTGTGCAGCAGAAAATGCAGTACAACGACAGCCGGGAAAAGATAGGCGCCTATCTTACGATACATGAAAATGAGCGCAAGCCCGACGATCATGAGAAGATCGGTTAAAAAGATCAGTACAAAATAAAAATCAGGAATCCCAAGTTCGGCTTTCTGTAGATACTCATCAAAATCAATACCTGCACCCATCAGGCTGAAAAGCAGCAGTGCTGCGAGTGAAAGCAGGAAACCTATGTCCTTTTTTGGGCTTTCGTCCGCAAATTCGTCATTCATAGTGTAAAAATAACGAAACTTTTGATAGGCATCAAAAGTTTCGCATGTAATAAGATTGTCAATGTAATTTAGATAGAAACAGCGTCGATCAGACGGTTTTTATCAGACATGTATTCCTGCATCGAGATCATACTTTCTGTACGCATCACGTCCTGGATATCATCGATCTGATAGATAATTCGCTTTGCATCTTCGGTATTTTTCGCACGGACTTTACAGAAAATGTTATACTTTCCGGAGATCACGCTGGCCTCGATTACGTTCGGAATGGTAGTAAGTTCCTTTAAAACTTCCTGTGTTCGGTTACTTTTTGTAAGCAGAATGCCGATAAATGCGGTAAAATGATAATCAAGTTTTGCGTAATCGATATTAAGCGAAGAGCCTAAAATAATTCCGGCATCTTCCATCTTTTTTACACGCACGTGAATTGTACCCGCTGAAACCTCCATTTGCTTAGCGATTTCTGTGAAAGGCATACGGGTATTTTCAACTAAAAAATCCAGGATTTTTTTATCTATTTCGTCTAACTGATAGTTCATTGTTAAATATTGTAAGATTGATAATTTTCGATTAATAATTTTGCAAATTTACAAATAAATATTAATACTAAAAAATTTCATTTCTTTTTAACAACTTTTAACGCTTTATTATGTATTAGCTAGGATATCCCTATTTTAACGTATCTTTTATAGAGGAATCGTTTTTAGTATCGCCAGTTTCCTGCACGGCTTTTTTACTTTTCTGTTTCCTTTTAAAGATTGTATTGAAACTTTTACTGTACACAACCCCAACTCCATAGCTTTGATTAGCACCCGCATTTGCAGCTCCCGCACCGTTCAGCCCGATATTGGTAGGTTTTGAATAAGCCCTAAGCAAACGCGTTCCGTCATTTTTCTTAGACCAGTCATATTCTATAATACCCTCGCCCGAAAGATAATCTACATTGGTATTTTCGCTTTTTGTGATCGGTATTCCCAGGCCGGTTTTCACCGTGACGCGCGGTGAAAGTGCGAAACTTACACTCGCATTGGCCCGGTCGCCACTGTTTGAATTGGTGTCACCTTTCAAATAATTCAAATCCACCTGAAACTCATTGCTGATTTGGTTAAGAACGGATCCAAGTTGCTTGAAAAGCATATTGTAGCCGGATGTCTCCAGCGTATTTCCCAGATTGATATCGAAAGCCGAATTCCCCACATTGAAACTGTTCATCACCAACACCGATCCAAACTGAATGATTTTTTCATCCTCATTGCTCATTTTCTCGGCTAAAGTTTCACGCAGACTGCTCGAAACGTCCTGTGCAGATACGCCAAGTTCAATCTTAGGATTGTTCAGGGTCTGTGTGATCTTCGTAGAAAGAAGAACATTGATCGGCTGCAGGCTTCCCATATTCAGATATGCGCCGGCGTTGCTCACCGTGCGGAGGTAGGTTGCATTTATATCCAGCTCGGGCGACATAGCATCACCGTCCCAGCGTATGCTGCTGTTTTTGGTAATTTGGAAGGTACGGTTGAGGATGGCTTTTGACACAAAAGTCCCGCTGTCCACAAAATAATCGCCGTTCATCGCGATGGTTCCCGTACGAGCCATTCTGAATCTTAATTTTTCCGCTACACCACGAACGGTAATATCACCGATATCATCGCCTACAAGCACATTCACGGTTGTGCCGCGGTCTAATGAAATGGTGAAATCAACGTTTATGTTTGCGCTCGAACGCGGTCTCTCCTCGGCAGTTACGATCCCGGAATCATCACGTTTTAGGAAGCGTAGCATCTTAAATTCCTCCACATTTGAAGTGGAATTAGAATTAAATGTAAATACGCTGTTGTTCAGAGCAGTCATCTCAGGTGTGGAGATGTTCAGCGCTGAAACCGGCCCGTCAACATAGAGTGTTCCCGAACCATACACACGGCCCCAAAAGAGGTCGTTATCTTTTTGAGTTGTGTTTAGAAGCATTAGATTATCCGCACGCATCACAAGGTTGACACCCATCGATGAAAGCGTTTGAAACTGAATCGCCCCGGAAATCGAGCCACTTGAGTTGCCGCGGCCGTCTTTCACACCGATGTCATTGAGGATGGCAAGTCCGCGGGAAAGCGAAATCACCGTATCGTCCAGCGAATAATCTACGCCTGTGAAATTCAGTTTTAAACCAAAATCCTTCACCGCGATGTCACCACTGTAATCAAGGTTAGCCAATGCACCCGAAATCTTCAGGTCACCCGAGGCTTTTCCGCGCAGATTGCCGAACACACCTTTCACGAATTCCTGTGCGAAAGCGAGGTCAAAATCATTGAGGTTGGCCGTAACATCCATCGTTGGCGACGAAGTATTATTATTAATGGTTCCCGAAAGGAAAAGTGAATTATTTCCAATGATTCCCGCTGATACGACACGTGCCTCGACATCGAAAACATTAGGAACAGTACTTTGTTTCGCCGAAATCACCACATTGCCCATGTCATTACCATTCATCATGATATCGGTAATATTCAGATCGATCAGCGGCTGCAGATTGTTACGGTTCATTTTGATGTCAAAAGTACCGTTCGCTGTGCCCTGCATCGCCATGCTGTTGTCTGTGTTCATCAGCGCAAATACTTTCGCGATGTCCAGATTCCGCACTTCGCCCGCGGCCGAAAAATCTTTCGCAGACTTAAAGACCGCGTTGCTTAGCAACAGTTCGCTGCTGTCTGAGTAGAGCCGCAGATTCTGCACAAGGAAATCACCAGCCTGCCGCCTGTAGGTTATTGAGTGATTCATTGCGGCGCTGGTATCCACGTTCCATTCCACATCATTGAATTTCACGGCGGTAGGTTCAAAGCGGAACACATAGTCACCGGCGGCATTGGTAGATTGGTTCAGATTTACGGCATACTGCTTCATGGTCTGCTTCACTTCATCTTCGGGGGACCCATGTCTGAATGAAGCCGCGATGTGCAGCACCTGATTATTTTCGTTCCGCCCGCTCAGGGTGATGTCTTTTAAGATATTCGTGTTGTACTCTACCCTACCAATTCTCGCAAATATCTGTTCGTCAAGATTTGCTGTATTGATACGCACCATCAGACTGTCGACCATTGCGCTGTCTTTTGTAACTCTGTCGCGATCCGTAATGCGGTAGGCCGGATTGGAAGCAGCCAGAGCGCGGTCTGCCTCGGTGATTTCCTGCTTTTTGGTCATCACATATTTCAATGTCTGTGCGTCAACATTTAAAATCAAATTATTTGATGTACCATCAAAAGAACCATAAACCGAGGTCCCGCGCGGAATTTCAAGATTAGGCTCAAAATAATTCACCAAACCCTGGCTCACCGCAAAATCCATGGTGAAATACTGTCCGCGGTAGATTTTACGCGGTGGCGGACCCACCAAAATCTTTCCGAGACCGTTCTGTATCATTCCTGTAAGGTCTGCAAGATTGTAACGGCCGGAAATTTGCCCGCGCACGGCACCCGGCGCATCTACTGATACAATGCGGTTTCCGTTCTGCACATACGCTTTCACGCTTGCGTTCGGAATTCCGTAGTTTTGGTTACCGCTGGCGAAATTCACGTTCCGAAGATCCGCATCCAGATTTAGGTCGTTCAGATTTGTCATCGAGATTTTGCCGTCAACAAAACCGCTCACAATCTGATTCCCGGAACCTCCGGTGAAATAATTAAGATTTAAATATTTCACATCAGCCTTCACGTCCGCGGCCAGCCTACTCGTTTTAAAATCGATAAATCCATTGACAGTACCTTTGGCCTGATCGTCATTCAGCGTTACCAAACCTTTATAAGTACGGTGATCCAGCACGCCGTCAAGAAAAACATTATTAATCTCGCGGTTCATGATCTCAATCTTCGAGATTTGAGAACGGGTGCGGATTTTCATCGTATTCACATCGAAACTTTGGCCCTGCAGATTAAATTTGCCGGAAATCAGTCCGACCTGCGGCATTTTGGTGATAACTGTTGTGTTCAGATCGTTTACTTCCGCGTAGCCGCGATATTTCGGCACATTTGTAC
This sequence comes from Kaistella pullorum, assembly GCF_014837035.1. Lineage (GTDB taxonomy): Bacteria > Bacteroidota > Bacteroidia > Flavobacteriales > Weeksellaceae > Kaistella > Kaistella rhinocerotis. The sequence goes on from NZ_JACSPS010000004.1 coordinate 126,716, forward strand.
TGAAATCATCGAGGTAGAAATTACTTATTTTCGCCTGTCCGATGCCTGTGATCAGTCTCGCATTAGGCACGTACACCTGTTTCGGAGTTACACGCACGGCACCGTTGTATTTTAACCTGCCAAAATCATCGGCGAAATTTTTCATTTTTGTGGAAATGAAGGTCGGCATCATCGCTTTCAGGTCTTTATACGTGAAATCGGTGGCCAGTGTGTTGGTCTCAATCTGGAAATTACCTTTTAGGATGTTGGCTACCTTCATCGTATTGGTACGGATATTCACCCGCTGATTTCTCACAAGGAAATCATTCAGATAAAAACGGTTTAGCGGGCCCGTCATATTACCTGAGATATTGATTGGTTTATAATTATCCCAATTGGTAACGAAATAACTTATGTCATAACCACTGATCTGGCTTCCGGGCTTCAATGAAAGATCCCAGCGCACGCGATCAGCAAAATCTGCCCACGATCCGTTGTTCAGATTAAATTTAATATCGCCTTGCAGGAGCGAATTATCCGTATTCAGCGTAAGGTCTTTAAGTGAAAGAAAACGCTTGGTCAATGCCAGATCCGCGGCGAAAGTATCTACATAATGCTTTTTTCCCCAGCGCTCCGTGGTGAAACGAAGATTGTTGATCTGTGCAAATACGTTCGAGCCGTTTACCCGCAGTTCGGGTACAATAAGGTTAAGATTTTCTGCCGTGAGCCATTTTCCCGCCTCGCCACCTGTATTTTGGTTGATGATTGAAACCTTAGAATCTGTAATATATACGCGCGATTTCAGCTGGAAAGGTTCGCGGCGCGGAGTAGTGGGCGTGGGCGTATTAAACAAATCCACGAAACGCACAAAATTCGAGATGCTGTCTCCTTTGTATGTAATCACTTTCAGATCCATTTTCTTCAGTGACAAAGACTGGAACTGCATATTCCGCGAGTTGCTGATAATCGAAAACCAATCTGAATCTGCATAAAGCTCCTCCGCTTTCAGAAACTGAAAATTTTTATGGTCTTTGATCCCGACTTTATGAATGTGGATGTCGCCGAAATAGTTGACATCTACGCTTTCAAAAGACATTTGGGAATTAAGGTCTTTATTCAGTTTGGCGATCACCTTCTGTGCCGCCCAGTTTTTAGTGGAAGGCAAACTGATAAGTACAAGAACGGAAGTAATGATGAAAAGTGCGACCCAAAAAATAACGAGCAGAAGTTTTGCCCACCACTTGTAGCTGGTAACATCCTTTGCGGCCTGCCCTACGAATTCGCCGGCTGTATCTATCGGATGCTTTATCGCATCGGAGGCCAGTTGGGTAGCATCCTTTACGGTATTCTGCAGGTTGTCTACGCCCTTCTGCACGGAGTCGCCGATGTTTTCGGCTACCGATTTCTTCTCTTTGTTATCGTTATTATTATCTAAATTTGCCATTCTTATGAGCGAATCAATAATTTTAGGCATCGAATCATCTTGTGACGATACCTCGGCGGCCATCATTAAAGGAAATAAAATTCTGTCGAACATCGCAGCCAGCCAGGCAATCCATAATGAATATGGCGGCGTAGTTCCGGAGCTGGCCTCGCGCGCGCATCAGCAAAACATTATCCCCGTTGTTCACAAAGCCGTGAACAAAGCAAATATACAACAAAAAGATATTTCGGCTGTTGGTTTCACACGTGGTCCCGGGCTCTTAGGTTCGCTGCTTGTGGGAACTTCCTTCGCAAAATCGCTTTCGATGAGTCTTGGTGTGCCGTTGATTGAAGTCAATCATTTGCAGGCCCATATTTTAGCACATTTCATCGATGATGCCAATGAGAAATCGCCGGAGTTTCCTTTTCTATGTTTAACGGTTTCGGGCGGACATACGATGATAGTGCTGGTGCGCGACTATTTCGACATGGAAATCATCGGCAAAACGATCGACGACGCGGCAGGTGAAGCATTTGATAAGATCGGGAAGATATTCGGACTCGATTACCCGGCCGGACCAATCGTTGACCAACTTGCAAAAACCGGTAACGCCGATGCTTTCAAATTCAATAAACCGCGGCTTGAAAACTACAACTATTCCTTCAGCGGAATAAAAACATCTGTATTGTACTTTATCCAAAAAGAGGTGAAGAAAAACCCGGAGTTTATAACGGAAAATCTGGCTGATCTATGTGCTTCCGTGCAGAAATCTATTATTGAGATTTTGATGCTTAAAGTAGAAAAGGCTGCGAAGGATTTAAACATCAATGAAGTAGCCATCGCTGGCGGTGTTTCCGCCAATTCAGGCCTTCGGGAAGCTATGCAGCAGAATGCAGAGAAGCTTGGTTGGAACATCTACATCCCGAAATTCGAATATACAACCGATAATGCAGCAATGATTGCGATGGTTGCCAAACTGAAATTCGATAAAGGTGAATTCGCTGACCTTTCGGTATCTGCAACAGCACGGTACGATATTGAAGAAAGTTTCAAAACAAAAGATTAGCAGATATGAAACTGTTTTATGGCGAAATATTTCCGGAAGTAAAGATTAATGATGAGGAGCAAACCCACATCTCAAAAGTGCTGCGTATGCGTGATGGCGAGGAAATCTTCGTCACCGACGGAAAAGGGAATCTTGCAAAAGGAAATTTGGCTTTTGAAGGCAAGAAAATTTCATTAGACACGAGTGATATCAGGGAAAACCTGCCGAAATTTTCAACCTACCTTCATATTGCGATCGCACCGACAAAAAACATCGACAGAATTGAGTTTTTCCTCGAAAAGGCCACAGAAATGGCGGTTTCAGAAGTCAGTCTGATTCAAACTGAAAAAACAGAAAGAAAAAATCTGAACATCGATAAACTCAGAAAGCAAAGTATCGCTGCGTCAAAACAAAGTCTGAGGTTTCATTTTCCGGTGGTGAATGATTTGGTAAGGTTCTCAGATTTCATAAAAACGCTCGATCCCAAAACGACATTTGTGGCGCACTGCAACGAAAATCTGGAAAGAATTGATTTGCACGAAATAAATCCGGGAAAAAACATCACATTTTTAATTGGTCCGGAAGGCGATTTTTCAGATAAAGAAATCCAGCTTTTAGCAGAATGCGGAATCAGAGCGGTCTCTCTCGGAAATCAAAGACTCAGAACCGAAACGGCCGGCGTTTTTGTCGCTGCGTGGAACTATTTTAAGATGATGTAATCTGTTCGCGCTGATATTTCTCTAAAATCTGCGGGCCACTCGCGATAGAATTTACTGCCCATCGCAGTTTCATCTGCCAAAGTTTTTCTTCAGATAATTTATAATCAAGCCCGGATTTTATGAGCTTTTGTTTCAACTCATAAAAACAAATCGCGGCAGCCACCGAAACGTTGAAACTCCGTGTAAATCCATACATCGGAATTGCCAAAGTTTCATCAGCAAATTCCAGTATTTCTTCCGTCACACCTTCTTTTTCGGTCCCGAAAACCAAAGCTACAGGTTCTTTGATTTCGTAATCCGGCAGCATTGTCGCATTGTTTTCCGGCGAAACCGCCAGAATTTTATAGCCCCGGTTTTTAATTTGTTTTAAACTTTCCAGATTGTGTGGCAGCTTCTCTACTTCCACCCATGTTTCCGCGCCTTTCGTAACACGAAGGTTCGGGTTGAATTGGTTCTCGCTTTCCATTGCCACGATCTTATGAAAACCACACGCTTCCACCGACCGTACAATAGCCGCCGCATTGCGGAACTGAAAAATATCTTCCATCACGGGCAAGACGAAATCTGAACTTTCGGGCGCGTAATGCTCGATTTTGGCAAGCCGCTCGTCGGTAAGGAACTGTTTGATGTAATGGAAGGCGTGTTCGTGATTCATGCACCAAAAATAATGAAATTTTGTGGTGGCGCGAGCGAAGCGAGCGCCGAAAAGAGTGCTAAACAGCATAATTACTTACATCCACAAAACCGCACTCCTTATTAGAAGATATCCCGCGCCCCGGCTTGAACGGAGCTCTTTTTGCGCAGCGCAGCGCAGCAAAAAAGCGGGAGTGGAAGACGGATAAAGGCGCCCAAAGGAACATCGGAAATCTAAGTAAATAGCGTATTTTTGGATCTATGAAAAGAAAAGTTCTTCTGATCTACACCGGCGGCACCATCGGTATGGAAAAAGATTACGAAACCGGAAGCCTGCGCGCGTTCAATTTCAGCCATGTTTTTGACCGGATGCCGGAAATGAACCTCATTGAATGCGAGATCACCGTACATCCGTTCCGCAAACCGCTGGATTCATCGGACATGGGCCCGAAAGAATGGAAAAAAATCGCGACCTATATCGGAAAGAATTACGAGAACTTTGACGGCTTCCTGATCCTGCACGGCACTGACACCATGTCTTACACCGCCTCTGCACTGAGTTTCATGCTTAAAAACCTGCGCAAACCCGTGATTTTGACCGGATCCCAACTTCCGATTGGCGACCTGCGCACCGATGCCAAAGAAAACCTGCTGACAAGTCTCTATTATGCCAGTCTGTATGAAAATGACGAAGCGGTAATACAGGAAGTTACGATCTACTTTGAGTATAAACTGCTGCGCGGAAACCGAACTTTGAAATATTCTGCCGAATACTTTGACGCATATCAAAGTCCGAACTACCCTATTTTAGGACAGTCTGGCGTGCATCTGAACATTGAGAAAGATTTTTTACTTAGGCCCTCTCGTGATGCAGATTTTAACGTGGACACTCACCTTTCACAGGATGTGCTTTTCTGGCGGATCTTTCCGGGAATGCATCTCGAACATTTTGCCGAGATCCCAAGTATGAAGGTTCTGATCCTGCAGGTATTCGGGTCGGGTACGATTTTCAACACAACAAAAACTGAACAGATATTACAGTTGCTGCGCGAGCGTGGAACAGAAATCGTGGTGGTATCGCAATGTGTTTCCGGTGGGGTATCGTTCGGAAAATATACCAACTCCAATGTCTTTACAAAGGTCGGCGCGATCAGCGGCCATGACATGACAGCCGAATGCGCGATTACAAAAGCGATGCATCTGCTCGAAAATCCTTCTTACGAAGGCAGTTTTGCAGAAAACTTTAACAAAAGTCTGTGCGGTGAAGTGTCACTGGAGCATCATTAGCGACGCATTATTTAGTCTTAAAGACTTTGCAATGTGCGCAAAAAAATCTATTTTTGCAGTCTTCAATTTAGAGAGGTGTCCGAGTGGTTGAAGGAGCTACCCTGGAAAGGTAGTATATGGGTAACTGTATCGAGGGTTCGAATCCCTTCCTCTCTGCTAAAGTCCTGAAAGTTTTTTTCAGGATTTTTTTATTGGAATCTTTTCAAATCGACCTCGGGCATCAGCGGCTTGCCGTTTTCAATAAATTCAAACAGTTCTTTGCTGAAATAGCAGCCATTAAGAATTCCGCGCGCGCCAAGTCCGTTGAAAACAAAAAAGTTTGGCTTTTCCCGATGACGGCCGAGGATTGGTCGCCGGTCTTTCACGGTGGGTCGCCAGCCGTAATTCACCGCGGCAACTTCAAAATCATTTGTATAGAATTCAGCGAGTCCGTTTTTAAGTTGCGAAACAGCGGAATCATTTATTCCATTTCCGGTTTCAAATCGGTCATAAGTTCCGCCATAATAATACAAATCACCTAAAAGTGGAAACAGGAAGTGCTTTTTCTTGATTGTAAATTGATGATCTAAAGGATCGGAAAGTCTTACTTTGAGATGATGTCCTTTGTTTGGAAGTACGGGAATATCTTTGAAATAGGGATTCTGCTGAACGCCCATTCCTTCGCAGAAGACGATATTCTTAAAGCTGATATCATGATAGGTGTTAGTCTCAAGTTCTTCATGTTTAAATATTTCCTGACGCAAATGTTTATTTCCAGCCAAATATATTTTAAAATCTTCAAAAAAAGCCTTTACATCCAGTCGCGCGGAGTTTCTTACGGAACCTGCGCCAAATGGATTTTCTATATTGTCAACCGTACTTATTTCTTTATCTAAAAATGGTTGAAGTTCCGGTGTTTCCGCTTTCTTCAGCCACAGGACTCTTTCAGCTTCGTCATGAAAAATACGTCGGATGTTTTCTTTTATTAAATAGTTCCTGCCGGTGTACTTTTCGATTTCAACTAAAGTTTTCTCCAGAAAAGAGATTTGCTCCGGAGCAAGCCAGAAAGTGGTAAACCTCTTCAGGACTACAGGATTGATGATTCCAGCCGAGACTTCAGAAGCGCCCGGCTTCTCGTCTGAAAACAACAAAAAGGACTTACCCGCGGAAATAAGTTGATGTGCGAAAAAATATCCGGCATAGCCGCCCCCTACTATAATATAATCTACCTGTGACATAATTAAATAAAAAAAACCTGAGCAAAGATACTCAGGTTTAATCAAATTATGTTGTGGATTAGTAATTCCACATATCGTTTTCCATCTGCAGGATCTGCGCTTTGATTCGCTCGCTTTCTTCAAGCTGAGCATCGGCATCACGCGGGATATAATCTTTGATCACACCGTTACCCAATCCATTATCGGATTTATAAATAACCGTTGAGAAACGTCTCGCATTCAGGATGTCATCAAAAGTAATATCCGAAGAAAGGTTTTTGTTGTTGAATACTACCGAATTGGCCAAAACTTCACGTGCGTCCGGATAATACACCCAGAAAAGATCAATTAGCTCATCTTTTGACGCAATTGGCTGCCCGTCCGGACCGAACTGACCCATTGTCGACGGATCCTGACCCATCGCAGCAATACCCAGGAGACGATATTTCATCTGGCTGTCTCTTCTGTCGATATACCACATACCTTTGATCTTTAAAACCTTTACATTTTCCGTTTTGGTCTCGTACACATTGGTAAATTCACGCTTTTCCTCTTCTGTAAGTGTTCCGGATTCATTCAGTCTGTCGATACCCGCATCACTCATCACCTCATTTTTAATTCTCGCAGCAATAGCATCAGGGCTCAGACGTGTCTGGAACATTTCGTCATCATAAACCTCAGTGATGCGGCCATCATTGATCGCATCAAACAACAGCTGATAGAGTGATTTATTTTGAGAAACCAGTCCATCTTCATTATGATAGAAAGGTTGGTTGATCTTATCATTCATATCAATGATTTCCCATACCACCATGCTTTTCAGGATGTCTTTATCTTCGATAAAGCCATATTTCAACGGTGTGTTACGAACAGACACCATAGAATCTCCCTGCTGGATCATACCGGATTCGCGATACTCACGAAAAGCTTCCGGGGACTTCGCATTTAGAATAGACATGGAACGTACCGGCGCATCCGCTGGTGCGCTGCCTGCTTCCTGCTCATCAGACGAAGTATCCACTACCGGAGCGGCAGGTTCCTGTGCAGCCTGAGTTGATTGCGTGTTCGTATTGGCAGAATTTCTTTTGACCTGTGCCTGCACCTGCAGAAAACCGACTGAAAGAAATAAGAAAATGACCTTTTTCATTTTAATCTTTTAATAAAAAACTAGATATTACTACAACGCAAACTACTGTACGTTTATTACAACAGGCGGAATTTGCTTCAATGTCTGGCCTCCAAGTCCTGTCGCAGTTGCGTTGATATTAAATACGTATGCGATGTCTCCTGAACGTAGATTCTTCGTTAAAGCAGCTACGGAACTCATCGAATTACCAGAAACCTGCATTGCCGCCCTTCCAGGTACTTTGAACATGAAACTGTTCACCGTGAAGCTTACAGGGAAATCAAAGTCTGGCATATCCGCGCTCACTTTTTGGTTCGGGATAGAACTTGCCGGCATTGACACTACGGATTTACCCTGGATAAGACCTACCGGTGGCGGTACATTTTTAATTCTGAAAGTAAATGCTTTAGAGATAGATTCGCCTTTCGGGCCTCTACCGGAAATCGTCAGCGTACTTGTAGCTCCACCTCCAGGTGTTACAACCCAGGTTCCACCTCCTGTTTTTGAAACTGAAGCTCCGGAAGCTGATAAACTGGTTTGTGAATTATCTGCTCCTAAGATTGAACCGGAAATAGGGTTTGGTAAGCCCCGATACAATACCTGCATCTTATCCGCAGAAAGCAAAGCTCCGCTTTCAAATGCAACTTCCTTGGAACCTGCAACTACGTTGTAAGTGTGGCTGTACGGAAGCGTAATTACTTTTCCGTTAACATCGGTGAATGAAATATTACCGCTAAACTGTTTTTGACCAAGTGCACCTGTTGAAAGGTTCGCAACTCCCTGACCATTGCTCATCGTAAGACCCGGCATTGACAAGCCCGGAACGTTGCTTGAGTAGTTTCCGATTGCCACTTTTGCCTGAACGTTTTCACCAAGTACAACTGATGTAGGTGCAGATACGATAGCCTGATAAGCATCGAATTTGATATCTGCGTCCACTTTTTCCTGAAGCATCGTCATCAAGGCATCAGACTGAAGATTTCTTGCTTCGGACTGAATGACTTCAAGATTTGAAAGTGCGGCAATAAGCGGTTGACCGTAAAACTTATACTGAATCCAGTTTTTGTTTTTGATAGTCTGACCTTTTGGGAATTCTGTTGCTAAAGTAGTTTTAGCACGATTGACTACGTGAGCCATGTCGCTATTGCTACCGAATGTCTGAGAAATGTAAGATTGTAATGATGCCATTTTGGCTTTCAAATCAGCGGAAGATTTTGATGGATTGTTTTCATCTGCGCCGTTAAAGAACATTTTAGAGGAAGGCTCTGTATTGTTCAAGGCGGCGAAGTTATCGCCTACATCAATTCCGTCCACATATTCTGCTTCCTGCTTCAATGTGGTTTTGAGACCTTCGATAAACGCAACCAGGTCATTCGCTCTTTCTTTCAGACCTTTATAATCCTGTAACGGTTTAGTATAAGTATCCGGCGTATTTGCTGCTTTTGCTTCGAGGGTTTTCTCGAAAATATCATCGTTTTTCTTCTCTACAAGAATTCTTGTATCGGTAAGCGTCTGATTGGTATCATTGTAGGATCTGATGATTTCCTGATCGATCGTCATCGCAAGCATCGCGATGAAAACCAGATACATCAGGTTGATCATCTTCTGACGAGGCGTCTGTTTTCCTTGTGCCATTTTCAGTAAATTTTGTTAAATAATTTAAAATTTTAAATATAAAAAATGGTGGAAAATTAAGACTTCATTGCGCTAAGCATACCGCCATAGACACGGTTCAAACTGTTCAGGTTAGAAGTAAGGCCAGCCAACTCTTCGTTAAATCTTTCAGAGTGTGCCGCAGATTTCTGCATATCCTCAACATATTTTTTGCTGTATTCAGCTTGCGACTGACCATGCTCTAGTTGTAATGCATAAAGCGCATTCATGCTCTCAAGGTGACTTGCCGCCAAAACCAGCTGATCATTGTAACGCTGAGTTGAGCCCGTAACATCAACTGTTTGGTTGATTTGGTCAACTGAATTCGAAAATTTGTCGATACCTGTTCTTAGTCTTTCGAAAAGTGTCACATCAAGTTTTGCATCTTCAAGCATCTTATCCAGCTTATCTGACAGAGACACTTCAAGTTCCTTTACTTCAGCTAACTGAATACCTGCAGTAGAATGTCTTGGGTTTGGCGACGCCTCACGATCAAGTAGCTCAGGATAAACGTTTTCCCACGCGTAAGATTCTTCCGTTTTAGGGGCATCGAATGCGAATATGATGAAAATAATCGCCTCTGTGATAAGTCCGATGGCCAAGGTTACGTTACCTGTGAGTGGACCAATGCTCCAGTGTGTAAGTTTGAAGAGTGCGCCGATGATTACAATTGCAGCACCGAATGAATAGATAAAATTGTATATAGCTTCTTTAGATTTAAACATGGTGAGGGAAGTTTAATAGTTAATGATTTCGTTATAGTTTTTGTTTTTTAATTTGTTCTTTTCTTAAATTTTGCAGTTCCTTCCGGAATGTCCTGTACCGTTCGGAAACCGATGTAGCTTCGTGCAGAATCTTTCCTCTCATAATCCCTCGCACCATTCATCAGCAAATAACCTACATCTTTCCATGAACCACCCCGTACAGATTTACGAACTTCACGATAAGCCTGGTTTGATAAATGTGGGTTCAGGGTAGATGCAAACTGGTAAGTTGCGTTATTGTATGGAGATTCCGTCCATTCTGCTACGTTACCTGCCATGTCATAAAGACCGAAACCATTCTTTGTAAACGATTTTACAGGCGCTGTGTAAGTGTAAGTACCCTTTTTCTCGTCTTCAATATAATTACCACGCTTTGGTTTGAAGTTGGCCAGGTAGCAACCACGGTCATCCTGAAGATAAGGCCCGCCCCAAGGGTAAGTAGCGTTTTCACGTCCACCTCTCGCGGCATATTCCCATTCTGCTTCGGTAGGAAGACGGAAGGCCATCGGTTTTTGCTTTTTCTTTTTTAGAGATTCGTTGTAATCTGACTTTAATTTAGATTTAAAGTTACAGTAAGCTCTGGCCTGATCCCAGGTAACGCCCACTACAGGATAGTTTTTGTAAGCGCTGTGCCAGAAATAGCCATCATAAAGAGGCTCGTTATAAGCATAATTGAAGTCTCTGATCCAAACCGTAGTATCCGGATAAACTGCGATACTTTCTCTCTTCAGATATTTTGCACCTCTGGATTTATCTTTCACTGCAGATTCTATGTCTTCCCAATTGTAGGCATACATAAGTTTTCTACTGTCAATGATTCTTTCGTTATTGATTCTCTCTGCGGGTGGGATGTACATAGACTCTAACACCTCCGCATACTGTGCATCCGGATAGTCAGAAGTTTGCCATCTGAGTGGCACGCTCCAGTCCAGTTTTTTAGATTCATCATAGCCATCTCGTCCGCCCTGAGATTCCATAAACTCCTGATAAGCGGTTTTCTCTTCGCCCGCTTTTTTAGACAGATAAGCAAAATCACCTATTGAAGTTCCATCGCCATCAGAACCACCGTCTCCGGCAGCTTCAGCCAGCAATGTACGTGCGATAGAATCTCTCACATAATTGATGAATACGCGATACTCTGCATTGGTAATTTCGGTTTCATCCATAAAGAACGAAGAAACGGTTACCGTCTTTAGTGTAGCTTTCTCCGGCGTATTGGTGAAGTCCTGATCTGCAAGACCCATCACGTAAGAACCCGCCGGGATAGAAACCATGCCGTAAGGACGCTCCGCCACAAAGGACTTAGACTTTCCTTTTGGTACCAGTTCACCCTTCTGGCCGGGCTTCCCAGCCGTGGAATTGCCACGTTTGGAACAGGAAATGATTACAGATGCCGATAATAATATGAGAAATACTCTTTTCATGCTACTTTTAAAAATTAAGCGGTAAATATATAATTTTTCGGAATGAGTTCGAAGATTTTTTTGCAGAACGTAAAATTGAAATTATTATTTTACAGCCAGCATTTTTTTATTCTACAGTTACTGATTTTGCAAGGTTTCGCGGCTGGTCAACATTCGCTCCGCGATATACCGCGATGTAATATGCTAAAAGCTGTAAAGGTACGGACGCCACGATCGGTGAGAAACATTCCGACGTTTCCGGGAATTCAATCACATAGTCTGCCATTTGCGCAACCTGCGTATCGCCCTGGTTCACCACCGCGATCACTTTTCCTTTTCTGGCTTTGATTTCCTGAACGTTACTTACGATCTTATCGTAATGCCCCTGTTTTGGCGCAATGATCACAATCGGCATGTTTTCGTCGATCAATGCGATCGGGCCGTGCTTCATCTCTGCTGCCGGATAACCTTCAGCGTGGATGTAGGAAATTTCTTTAAGCTTCAAAGCACCTTCAAGTGCCGCCGGGAAGTTGTATCCACGACCTAAATAAAGGAAGTTTTGCGCATCCACAAACTGCTTCGCGATTTCCTTCGTGATTTCGTGGGTTTGTTCCAGAACTTCTTCGATCTTTTTAGGCAGTGCATCCAGTTCAGTAATCAGTTTCATGAATTCCTGGCTGCTCAGATGTCCGTTGTGTTTACCAAGCTTCAGTGCGATAAGAGAAAGGATGGTAAGTTGTGCCGTAAATGCTTTTGTAGAAGCCACACCAATTTCCGGTCCTGCGTGGGTATAAGATCCCGCGTCAGTAACCCTCGCGATGGATGAGTCTACCACATTACAGATACCATATATAAATGCACCTTTTTCTTTAGCCATTTTTATAGCCGCCATGGTATCGGCTGTTTCACCTGACTGAGAAATGGCGATCACCACATCTTTTTCGGTAATAATCGGATTTCTGTAGCGGAATTCCGAAGCATATTCTACTTCTACCGGTATCCTTGCAAATTCTTCGATCAGGTATTCACCGATAAGTCCCGCATGCCATGAAGTCCCACATGCGATAATTGTAATTTTCTGCGCCTGATTGATTCTTTCAAGGTGATCCCAGATTCCGGCCATCTTGATAATGCCTTCGTCTACCAAAAGACGTCCGCGCAGTGTATCGTGGATAGATTTCGGCTGCTCAAATATTTCTTTAAGCATAAAATGCTCATAACCACCCTTTTCAATCTGCTCAAGGCTCATTTTAAGTTCTTGAACTGCCGGAACTATCTTCAGGTTATCCTGAATATTTCTGATGTCAACACCATTTTCAAGCGAAATGGTAGCCATGTGGCCTTCTTCAAGATACACAGCCTCCTTGGTGAATTCCACAAATGGACTCGCATCCGAAGCGATGAAAAATTCCTTGTTTCCAAGACCGATCGCAAGCGGTGAACCAAGTCTGGCAACCACCAATAGTCCCGGATAATCATCATGCATCACGGTGATCGCATATGCGCCATATACTTCATTCAAAGCAAAACGCACAGCCTCAGGAAAATCTGTTTCAGGATTGGTGTCCATGAAATACTGAATCAGGTTTACCAGGATTTCAGTATCAGTTTCGGACTGGAATGTAAAACCTTTTTCCGTCAGCATTATTTTGATGGTATCATAGTTCTCGATGATCCCGTTATGTACCAATGCAATCTTTCCGTTATTTGAAAGATGTGGGTGAGAATTTCTGTCACTCGGCACCCCGTGCGTGGCCCAGCGGGTGTGGCCCATACCTACGTTAGCTTTCCCAACAAGATTTCCTGAAATAGCTACCAAATCATCTACTTTACCTTTGGTTTTTGCAACCTGAAAAAGATGATCCTCCTTACCGTCGAGCACAATACCAGCACTGTCATAGCCACGGTATTCCAATCGGCGCAAACCGTTTATCACCACTTCATAGGCGTCCTGAAAACCTGTATATCCTACAATACCACACATATTACTTAATTTTTTTTGAATGAATGAAAAATTTATTTTTTGCCGTAGGTAACGACAAGTTTAGCTCCGCGATCATCTCCCGGACGTGTACCTACCAAAACTACACGGTTCGGTGTATAAGCTCTGGTATTGTAAGTTTGAGCGAATGCAGGCTGAACAAGACCCGCCAATCCTCCTGACGCATCAGTAGTATAAGTGCCGACATTAATTATAAGATCTTTCGGCTCTACATTTTTCTCGATGATATTCTTTAAAGTTTGCGTTATCGCAATATCATAGTGAGCAGGATTTTTGTCTAAATCAAAACCTTTTACAAGACTGAAATTCGGTGCGTACGCAAGCGTCGTCATATCCTCCAGGAAGGTATCTAATCCCTGCTGTTTCACCACGAAATAATTCGGTTTCTTAAAATTATTATTCCATGCACTCACATCTGTATACAAACGAAGCTTCGCAGATACAATCCCGATTTTCTCGTTGTTGAACATATCACGAAGTACTGCAATATCACTGGCGCGGATTTTTAGACCAACTCCCGGCCCACCCATGCCCTGTGCGAAGACAGTTGGCTCGCCATCTATCATATTCTGTGGTTGAACGATTGCTGCAGAAGGCGTATTGGTACGATCAAAAGTAATTTGGTTGAAATGTGCGTTTGCAGCACCTAAATCCAGTGCGAATGTCGCGGCTTCGCGTTCACCTGTAGTTGTTGCCGTCTTATTTTTTTTGTAATACAGGTTTATGGTAACAGAGTTCGGGTCGAAATTGAAAAGATAACCGTCATTCTCATCTACCGAAAGCTTTACGCCGCGGAAATAACGGATAAAAGAAGCAGCATCTGCCAAATCTGCGGCGCTGGCTTTAATGATCTTATTCTGAAAAAATGTAGAATCCAATGGGATGCGGAGATTAGCGTCCCGGTTGAAAAGTTCAGAATTATCCGAATCACGCGTAATTTTAACCGAGCTGATGTCACCATTGAAAGCACGGCCTCCGATGACAGAACCGGTAGACACCTCTTTATTTGAGTAGGCGGCGTCTGTATTAGCGAATAGAAACTGCGTTACTTCCTGAACTTTAATATTAAAGATCGTTTTACCGTTTAGTTTGGTCTGGCCATATTTTAATATCGGATATGTGTTTACCACTTTTTTGGCTGGCAGTGCGCCGTCTGGATAGATATAATCTTCCTGTGTAGTAGTACGCACAGAATCTGAAGCATAAAGCGGTTTAATTACAAGCACTGCGGAATCCAGTACCGGGTTTGTCCCGAAATCAGGGCTATACGCCGAAAGTCTTACCTGAGACACGTAACTGGATTTTTGAAGCCCAAACTGGGGCTCACGGAACGCGCCTAATGTTGCGCTCTGGAGCCTCGTAGCATCCGTACGGATAGAATCGCTGTTCAGCACGCCGGGTGTACCGTTGAATACATTGTACGCGATCACGTCAAAATAATCTTCGTTTCCGGTGGCACCATTCTGAAAAAACTGAGACCCGAGCTGATCAGCATCGGGTTCGCAATTCCATAAAATTAAGCTTCCTATTAGCAGTGACGCTACAATATTCAGCAACTTTGTGAATTTTTTTATCATTAAAGTAAAGTTGATTTTTTTTAGTATAATTTCTCGATAGAATCCGCCTCCAAATAGTCGAATTTCTGCGCAGTACTGCTGTTGAAAGCCTCTTCCAGACCATCCTGAAGAAACTCATCGCCTTTCACTACTACGTCTACATGATTCATGCTCTCTATAACAAACTGTCTGAAACTAGGATTGCTAAACGCATTTAGTGACTTAATATTGTCAAATTTCAGTTTTTGCTCCACAGACGCGTCCAGTGGCGCATCATCTTCGTTGTAAACCGATAGAATGATCTTGGTATCTTTAAAATAGGCATCGTTCTTATAGAAAGTCTTCAGATAAAGCGGCACGAAAGACGCCATCCAGCCATTCAGATGAATCACATCCGGCACCCAGTTGAGTTTTTTGATGGTCTCTATCACTCCACGTGCAAAGAAGATTGCGCGTTCATCGTTATCTGAAAAAGGCTCGCTGTTGTCGTCAAGATAAAACTGTTTTCTCTTGAAATACTCATCATTATCAATGAAATAAACCTGAAGACGCTCACCCGGCAAAGAGGCTACTTTGATGATGAGTGGCTGATCAAGGTCATTGATAATGATATTCATGCCGGAAAGGCGGATCACCTCGTGCAACTGAAATTTACGTTCGCTTATTTGCCCAAATCTAGGCATGAAAACACGTACATCGTGGCCTTGTTGGTGCATTTTCAGCGACATTTTGTTTACCGTAGTCCCGATGTTGCTATCTTCCTGATACGGAAACATTTCTGTGGTAACGTACAATATTTTTTGATTCGACATAAATTCAATCGTTGTTCTAAGATATAGGCAGAAAATTCTGTTGCGCAAAATTACGAAATTTTAAACGAATAATTTTTAATTAACAAATTTTAATAAATGTTGTGGCAATGCAGGTTTTGAAGAGTAAAAATTCCGTTATCAATAAAGCATTTTTTGTGGAAATGGTTACTTTTACAAAAATTATAAGGCCATGCGAATTATCAAACGTAAAAAAGATATTGAAGCTTTCGTGGAGCGAAACAAAGAAATGGGTCTGAAGATTGGTTTCGCGCCTACAATGGGTGCGTTGCACGCTGGACATATCTCGCTTTACGCTGCGGCAAGAAAAGAAAATGACCTTGTGATTTCGTCCATTTTTGTAAATCCAACACAATTTAATAATCCCGAGGACCTGGAAAAATATCCGCGCGATGTGGAAAGTGATTTGCAGCTCCTCCGAGAGTCAGGTTTTGTGGATGCGGTCTATCTGCCGGAGATCGCTGATCTGTATCCGGAGGGATTGGCAACGAAAAACTACGATTTTGGAGGACTTGAAAATGAGATGGAAGGCAAATTCCGTCCGGGTCATTTTAATGGCGTCGGGACGGTGGTGGAAGAACTTTTCAGGCAAGTAAAACCGGATAACGCCTATTTTGGAGATAAAGATTATCAGCAGCTCGCGATCGTGAAAAAACTCGCGGCGCAGGTCAATCCACAAATTTCGATTCATGGTGTAGGTATTCACCGCGAAGAAAACGGTCTGGCGATGAGTTCTCGCAACCAACGGTTAACAGCCGATCAGCGTGCGGCGGCGAAACTTATATTTGAGACTTTAAACAAAGTAAATGATTGGTTTCGGATTATTACGGTTCCGGAAATCAACAGACGCGTGAAGGCAATTTTCGATGCGGAAAAAGACATGCAGCTCGAATATTTTGAGATCGCTGACGAAGAAACATTGCAGCAAACCGATTTTTTCTACAAAGACCGAAGCTACAGGGCATTCTTGGTAGTTTTCGTAGGTGATGTACGTCTGATTGACAATTTACACCTCGACTGAGACCCCTAAAAACGCCAAAAGTCTCCCCGATAGAGAAGACTTCTGATCACCAAATCACAAAATATTAATATGAAAAAAACTACTCCGAGGAGTAAGTAGTGACCCGGCTGGGATTCGAACCCAGGACCCATACATTAAAAGTGTATTGCTCTACCAGCTGAGCTACCGAGTCATTGAAATCATGGATTTTAAACTATAAAATTTAGATTATACATGCCGAAACATGAAAAACAAAAATTATTAATTTAAAATTTAAAATTCAATATTTAAAATTTTAATGGTGCCTGCGACTGGACTCGAACCAGCACATCCGTAGGAAACCACCCCCTCAAGATGGCGTGTCTACCAATTTCACCACGCAGGCAAAAAAATTCCGTCTCGTCTTTGATATGCGAGACGGAATTTTAGTTGTGACCCGGCTGGGATTCGAACCCAGGACCCATACATTAAAAGTGTATTGCTCTACCAGCTGAGCTACCGAGTCGGCCACTTTACTAATACAGTCATTATGCTCGAATAATCGGCAGGAATGCTGTGTTTTAAAGTGGTGCAAAGATAGGTGTTTTTTTAAAATCTCAAAATTTTTTTAGTAATTTGTATAAAATTCAAAGATGATAATTACACTCGTCGGATACATGGGAAGTGGTAAATCTCACGTTGCCAAAGTTTTGAGCCAAAAACTACAATTAAAAATAATTGACCTCGACAGAGAAATTTCTTTGAAAAACAAAATGACGATCCCTGAAATCTTTGCCAAAAAAGGCGAAATCTACTTCCGGAAGCAAGAAAGAGAAACGCTGCATCAGCTTCTGAACAAACATTCAGCAGGGATTTTGAGTCTGGGAGGAGGTACACCATGCTTTTATGATAATATGGAAACCATCAACCAGTTGACCGAAAGTTTCTTCCTGCGCGCGTCCGTCGGGACACTGGTTACGCGCCTTTCCCCGCAAATGGATAAAAGGCCGCTAATTGCGCACCTCAATCCTGAAGACCTGCCCGAGTTTATCGCAAAACATCTTTTTGAGCGGAATGTGTACTATTCTAAGGCTAAATTCACCATTACGACAGACGGGAAAGACCCGGAGCAGGTTGCAGACGAGATTTGGGCGCTGGTTTAATCGTCCCCGTCATCAATTCCGGTGAAAAACATATCCCAATCTGAATCTTCGCCGGTCGTTTCCGTGTCGTTTTCAATGAAATCATCCATGCTGCGGCGGTCTTTCTTGGTTGGGCGGCCTTCGCCACGGTTGCGGTAATAGTCCTGGTTCAGGTTTCGGAGTTTCAGGATTTCATATTGTTCCTTTTCGGTTTTATCGGCGATGTAGAGCGGAACAAGCTTTGGCCCTACCCTGCTTT
Source organism: Kaistella pullorum (assembly GCF_014837035.1). Classification (GTDB taxonomy): domain Bacteria; phylum Bacteroidota; class Bacteroidia; order Flavobacteriales; family Weeksellaceae; genus Kaistella; species Kaistella rhinocerotis. The sequence goes on from NZ_JACSPS010000004.1 coordinate 144,712, forward strand.
TCGGGATACTCAGTACTGCAATCTGGTAATCGATCTGGTTTTTCCTTACTTTAATGATGTTTCCGGGTACCACTTCGCGGGAAGATTTTACGGTAGTACCTGCAATGGATACGCGGTTCTTTTTTATTTCGTCTGCAGCTATACTGCGTGTTTTGTAGAACCTTACACACCATAAAAATTTATCGATTCTCATAATTTATTTATACTTTTGCTGGATTAAAATTTTAGCAATTTAACGATATTCTTTAAAAATGAAAAAAATATTCCTCGGTATCGCCATAGCAACTCTTGCCCTGAACTCCTGCCGGAAAGATGAAGGCGTGGAAACGGTGGAAGAGGTCAGCATCGAGACCCAAAACTCTTATGATGACCAGGCGGCTACCGCTTTTCTTGATACACACTACCTGGATGCCAAAGGAAATATAAAGCCTTACGTTGCCACAGATACGGTGAATGTAAAACTTGCTGACCTGAACCCTGTAAAACTGCCTTCAGGCGTGATTTATGTGATGAGACCCGGCGTTCAACCCACAGACGGAACACCGATCGGGCAATATGATATCATCCGGTTGATGAGCAATACTACCACTTATGTCGCTACAAATACGGACAACAAGATAGCTTTCAGTTCCCCATCCGGATTTAAAAATACAATTGCGGGATCAGGCCTTCCAGAGGTAGATCCAGCATACTATTACGTGAAAAAATCGGTTTTGCAGAATGCTACTAGCGAGATAGCTAAGCAACGCAGCTTTTATGAAATCGAAGGATTCCAGGAAGCATTAAAAAAATTCCAGGCGTTTAACATTCCGGACGAGAGCAGCTATAACCTGCAGGGTGTGATTATCGTACCCTCAAGGGCTGCATTCGCACGTGACCCACATTATAACTATACCGGATTTTCTTACCGTAACAGAAGTTTCGTGTTCAACTTCCAGGTGTACAAAACAACGCCGGTTGCTGAAGAAAGATAATACTTCGATATCATATTACATAAAAAAGTTCCTGCGGGAACTTTTTTTTATTCGTAGATCTGCTGAATGATGTCTAATGAGTTCGGGACAGTAAAACCCGCGAAGTGCAGCTTATAATACAGCATCACAGAATCCAGAAACTGCCGGCGGAGTGATCTTTTGAGAGTTACGCTGTAGATATCTTCCGCTTCTGTGAAATGCTTCCAAACCGCCGATATTTCTTCATCAAAGAATGAATGGGATTGTTCAATGCTGAAATTACCGGCTTCCGGATCGAGAAAGTGCCCATTACTGGGAAGTGGAGAAAGGCCTTGCTGGGCGAGGATTTTGAATATAAATGCAGGATAAGATCCGGCATTTCCCTTGTAGAGCTCCCTTAAAAACGTTTGAATCTCAAAGAATGCTGAATTTCGGTGAGTTTCGTCGCGCAAAACCTGATTGAGAAAATCTGATACAAACAGCAAAACCGTGTTTGTCTTTACATCGCTGAAATCGTAATCCCGTTCGAGCATTTCTATTTTGCTGACATTCGGCATGCCACCGCCGGTTTTCTTTGCCAGAATGGTGATACTGAGTCGGTTTAACGGAAAGAGATATGCTTTCTTTTTGTTCCGGGAGCTATACAATCCTTTCGCGAAAAAACTCTGGTATCCCGACTCCTCTGAAAAACAGTGCAGGATCGCATCGTTATCGCCAAATTTCACATAAGAGAGGAGAAAGCAGTTGACATTCTGCATCAGTTCACGACAGCAATTTTCGCTGTGGCAGTATCAGTTCCGTCCGCATTGGTCATCAACACGAAGTAGATGCCGGAAGCCACACGTACACCACGGTGGTTGTTCAGATTCCATTCATAATAACCTCCGCGAGAAACCGCCTGGTGAACAAGATTTCCGGCTGCATCGGTTATCCTGATGTTGGTTTTTTCAGCCAAGCCGCGGATGCGAACGTTGCCTTTGTATTTCGAATAAACTACGGGATTTGGATATACCAATACGTCGCCAAAATTTTCGGTAACATCCAGTACATCGCCCTGGTAAACCATCACACCGTCAAGGGTTACGAAATATACCTTCCCGGTTTTATTGTCAACTTTAATATCGGTAACGCTGTTATTCGGTAATGGAGAATTTTCTTTGGTGAAATGTTTGATGGTCTGTTCGCCAGTAGAACTTAGGTAAAAAACCCCACCACCATTGATTGAAACCCATTTTTGATTACCGGAATCTACCTCAATTTGCAGCACGCCACTGTCACGGAATAATTCTTCACCCAAGCCGTTTTCTTCGATGATCACAGGTTCCACCGCCGGGCTGTTTCTGATGTTTGAAGCTGCCGATGAAAGTACGCGCAAGCCATTATCAGTACCAATCCATGCATCACCCGTTTTGTCAATCGCTACGGATAAGACGCCTTCAGAATTGGAAGGTAAACCATTATTTACTCCTACCACGAAAACCTCATCGTCATTTACCGACGTGGTGCCTTTGTAATCTGTTGCAGTAATGCCATTTACACGTGGTAACGGAATCCAGATCAAACCTTCGGATATGATCGGTTTTTGCACGGCCGCGCTTATTTTAAGACTTTTATATCTGAATGCATCAGCAGCACGGTCATACGACATCAAACCTGCGGATCCAGCCGGATTTTCAAGTGTTAGGAAAGCAATCGACCCGTATAGATTGTTTTTGTCATCAAAAACAAGTCCCATAGGCCTGTTAAAATAAACATCCTGACCTGTTTTGTAAACATTTACAAATTCATAATCTTTAGCAGAAGCATTATATTTCATCTTATAAACTCCCTGGCTACCAGACGGAATGAAGTTCGTGAAAAAAACTTCGTCGGTATCTGCGGGGTTTGCGGCCACATCCATCACGTTGAAAAGCATTCCGCTTGTCTTGAAATATGACGGATAAACCCATTCCGAGCCGGTGTAGTGATAAAAACCAAGATTAAGAGGATGCGGTGCAGCATCATTGAATCGGTTGGTACGGTTACCTGTTGATAACCAAATCTTGTCCTTCTGCAGGTTGATTTTATATGCAGTATTGTTGTAGGGACCATCCGGTTTTATCAGATCGCCGCTTTCAGTTTTAATTCCTGAACTTTGCGTACCTGCATAAATATTTCCCTGTGAGAAAAAGCCTGTATTGAGGGTCTCGCCGGCCTGATAAGTTTTAATGAAGGTTCCATTATTCCCAAAAACTGATATTGCCGCATTGTCTGTCACGATGATGTTTTCCGCGGTTACGGTTACATCACGAATCGCTGCAAAACTTTGCGGAATAGCACTGAATGAAGTTCCTGAACCATATCTCACGCTGTTGGCATCCGAAAATGCAATCACACCGCCATTTGCGAGTTGTGTCATATTTCCGGCTGCAACATTAGTCCAGGTCGAATAAATGGCAAAAGTGGTATTGATCTCGTGTGATTTCAGGCCAGTAGCAGTCGCGGCATACACCGTATTGTCTTTGATGACTGCTTCGCGGGACGCTTCGTAAACACCGCTGCTGTTTGTAAAAAAGGCTGAATCACCAAATTCTTTGCGGTCAAGCCTGAAGACAGATACGCCGTAACCCACAGAAACCACCGCAAGATTACCGGTGATGGATATGTGATTGATTTTTTTATCGCCATTATACCCGGTCGCCAGCGGAATATCTACCACATAGGTGATACCGTCCGGAGAGATGACATCCAAAGAACCGTTGCGGTAACCTACAAGACCGATTTTAGTCTCCGGGTTGTAGTCGAACGCTGAAATTTTCACTTCATGCAAGCCATTAGCTTTAGAAAGCTTCGTGATCTCACCGCTTGAAGGCGTGTAAAAAAAGATTCCGTTTTCTGTCGCAGCAATAAGTTTTCCGTTGTCTTCTCGCACTGTGAGGACATTTCCGTATGAAAAGAGGTCTGTCCAACGACTTGAAGAGATGACCTGCGCCGAAATTTGAATTGAAACAATCAGCAGCAGAAACGGTAGTATTTTTTTCATCAGTGGTTTTGCGGTATTTATAAAAGCTGAAGTGAGTTTTAAATGCTCAATTAAGCCATAATCTTATCATCTATAACTTGGTTTCGCCAGGAAATATTTTTAATTGCTTTATTTTTATCGAAGTGGAAGTCAATTCTTCCTAAAAGCAAACCGGCCCAACCCACCTGATTCACAATCACTTCTTTACCCGAACTGTTTCTGAAACGTTGTGGTTCCGGTAAAAACGTGTGGGTATGACCGCCTAAAATCAGGTCAATATCCGAAGTGTTTACGGCTAAAACCTTATCCGAAACTTTTTTGGAATTTTCGCCATAATCAAACCCCAGATGCGACAGGCAGATTACCAAATCACATTTTTTGTCCTTCCGAAGCAATTCTGAATATTCCTGCGCCATTTCGATTGGATCCAAATATTCTGTTTCGCCATAGCTTTTCTTGCCAACTAGGCCTGCAAGCTCAATTCCCAATCCGAAAATCCCTACTCTGATGCCGTCTTTATTGAAAATCCGGTATGGTTCCGTCTGGCCCTCAAGAATAGTATCCGAAAAATCATAGTTTGAACAGATGAACGGAAATTTAGCGTGAGGACGCACATTTTTAAAACCTTCCAGACCGTTGTCAAAGTCGTGGTTACCCATCGTAGCGGCATCATAGCCCATCATGGACATCAGTTTAAATTCAAGTTCACCGCCGAAAAAATTAAAATAGGGTGTTCCCTGAAAAATATCGCCCGAATCCAGCAGAAGAACGTTCGGTTCTTCCTGACGGATCTTCTGGATAAGTGAAGCTCTTCGCGCAAAACCACCTTGGTTCGGGTTTTTACTGTAGCTCGAGTCGAACGGTTCAATTCGGCTGTGCTGATCATTGGTATGAAGAATCGTTAATTTATATTCTGATTTTTCTGCAAGCAAATCAAGGCCTTGCCCAAAAAGCAAATTTGGCGTCATCGCAAGCGCCAATGAACCTCCACCGATTGTTTTAAGAAATTTCTTTCTATCCATCAGTTCTATCTTTTTTGTTTTTAAAATTTAAGCGGATATCAGTTGGCGGTACGATTTCCGGGTTGGCCTGAAACTTTTCCAGAAACAGCTCACGCAGGCGGATACCGGTGGAAATCATCTCTCCTTTACCGAAAAAATTCATATTGTCACCGCCGAGCGCCAAATAATCGGATGTGGCGATGTAATAATCTTTTGACGCCACTATTTCTTTGCCGTTGATAAGTTTTTTGGTGACAGCGCCATTATCAGTCTCGATATAGATTTGCGCCACCGGGTTGTTTTTTTGTGTTTTTAAATAATATTCAAACAGTCCTTCCAGGTCCGAACCTTTCAGTTTCACGATCACCACTTCATTTTCAAAAGGCATCACCTCGTAGACGTGTCGGGTAAGGATATCGCCGGCTCCAATTGTCGAACGTATACCCCCGATATTGATGACGGCCGCGTCTACACCACCGGCAATGCCATTACTTTTCGCCCAGGCATCCGCGCCCTGCAGCGTATAATCTGCGAGCAGATTGCCAAGATTACTGTTGTCGCCCTGTTTATTAAGGTCCACCGAAGTGTGGGAAATTTTTGTATTCATCTTGCCTTCCACCTCCATCTTGTAAGGTTCAATCACCTTCTTGAAAATTTCGTTTTCAGGCAGGTCTGCGGTCAGCGCAATATTTTTTCGGGTTTCTACCTGGCTTACATTCAGCGGCGCACGGCACGCAGCAAGAAGCGTAAAAGCAGAAATAAGAAGCAGAATTCTATGTTTCATTAGATGCAAATCTGTTTTTGCAAATATAAAGATATGAATACAAACGTTACCTCATATCTCAAAATTCTCGCGTTTAATTTTGTATTTTTGAAGAACTAATTACAAAACAATGAGCATATTAAAAGGAGTGGGTGTAGCACTGGTTACGCCATTTAACGAAGATTTGACTGTTGATTTCGATTCGCTGACGAAATTGGTAGATTACAATATTGAAAATGGAACCAACTATCTGGTAGTTTTGGGAACAACTGCCGAAGCAGCCACACTTTCTGGCGAGGAAAAAGAGCAGGTCATCTCTCATATCATCAAAGCAAATAGCGGTCGTGTGCCGCTTGTTTTGGGAATCGGAGGTAACAACACAATGGAAGTAAAAAAACAGATCGAAGAAGCTGATCTTTCGGCATTTGAGGCTGTACTCTCTGTGTCGCCATATTACAACAAACCCAGCCAGGAAGGGCTTTACCAGCATTATAAAGTTTTGGCAGGCACAGGAAAGAAAATCATCATTTACAATGTACCGGGCAGAACCGGACAAAACATTGAGGCGTCAACTACACTAAGGCTGGCAGAAGAATTCCCGAACCTGATCATGATCAAAGAAGCAGCGCCCAACATCCTGCAATATTTCGATATTTTAAGACAAAAACCACAGAATTTCGAATTGGTTTCCGGTGATGACGAATTCACTTTACCGGTCACTTTAGCGGGAGGGAACGGTGTGATCTCGGTGATTGGGCAAGGCTATCCGAAAGAGTTTTCTACGATGGTTCAGCTAGCTTTTGACGTTAAGGTAAAAGAAGCGTACGAGATTCACAATAAATTAGTAGAAATCACCCGACTGATTTTTGCAGAAGGCAATCCGGCCGGTATAAAGACCGTTTTGGCGGAAAAAGGCATCATTAAAAATCATTTAAGATTACCGCTGGTGAAAGCTTCAGACAGTTTACAGGACAAAATAAAATCTGAAATGGCAAAAATCGGATAAGATCAAAGGCTTCTTTTGAAGCCTTTTTTAATTACATTCTTGAAGCAGTTCCTGAAAATAACTTTCACATTTGGCCAGATGCGTCCCATACCACGAGAATGCTTCACCATCAACCAGAATGATCCGCGATTGCGGAAGCTGTTTTTGTAGTTCATCCGCATGTTTTTGTTTAAATGGATACGGTTCCGAAGACAGAAAAATACAATCGGTTTCCTGGAGTTCTTCGACATCCACAATTGGGTAACGTTTTCGGTTTGCAAAAAGATTTTTAAATCCAAGCCGCTGCAGAATCTCGTGGATAAAAGTGTCGCTACCTACCGTCATATAAGGATTTTGCCAAATTAAATAAGCGCAGGTTCTTTCGGAAACCGGACTGATTCCGTCAAAAATTTCGTTGATTTTTGTATTGAAATGTTGCGCACGTTCACTTTCATTCAGAATATTTCCAAGGGTTTTAAGCAAATAATAATTGTCTTCGAGCGTAGAAATATTCGTCATCAAAACTTTAAAGTCCTTTTCTAATTCCTCAATCTGGTCCTTCTCATTTTCTTCTTTATTTGCAATGATGAGATCAGGTTTCAACGACTTTATTTTCCCGATATTCAGATTTTTGGTGCCTCCGATAATCGGTACGCCACAAACCTTATCTTCCGGATGAATGCAGAATTTTGTACGACCGACAAGGTCAGGACTCTTTAAACCAAGATCAAGGAGTGCTTCAGTAATGCTCGGAACAAGCGAGATGATTTTCATGAAAGCAATTTACAACAATCTGCCGCTCAGTAACAAACCGGCCAGAGAGAAGTAAATGACGAGTCCGGTAACATCTACCAGTGTAGCCACAAAGGGTGCCGACGAAGTGGCCGGGTCGAGATTGAATTTTTTAAGTACAAACGGTACCATGGATCCCGAAAGCGTACCCCAAATCACGATCATCATCAGTGAAAGTCCAACGCTGACTCCGATGAACGACCAATATTCGCCATAATCGAACCAACCCATGAATTGCCAAAGCATAATGCGCAGGAATCCAAGGATACCTAATACTCCGCCCAGAAAAAGTCCGGTCACAAGTTCTTTTTTAATGACAATCCACCAATCTTTCACCGTGATTTCCTGCAGTGCCATCGCACGGATAATCAGTGTTGCTGCCTGTGAGCCGGTATTTCCGCCACTTGAAATAATTAAGGGAACAAAAAGCGTCAGGACCACGGCTTTTTGGATTTCGTCCTCAAAAAAGCTCATCGCCGAAGCCGTAAGAAGCTGGAAGAAAAAAAGCAAAATCAGCCAAAACCCACGCTTTCGGATCATCTCAAACCAGTGAGTTTGGCGGTAGGGCTCATCCAAAGCCTCCATACCACCAAATTTCTGGATGTCTTCGGTGTTTTGCTGCTCGATCTGGTCTAAGATATCATCAATTGTCACTATTCCGACTAAAACGCCGGCTTCGGTAACAATCGGGAGAGCCGTACGGTCATATTTTTCAAAATACTGCACTGCGTCCTCCTTTGAGGTCGTGGTGGTAATCGCCACAAAATGATTATCGGTAAGTTCAGAAATCAGGGTATCTTCTTCCGCCAGAAGCAGGGAACCAATTGCGATATCGTCTATCAGCTGGTTTCTCTCGTCCACTACATAAAGGTGGTTCATGGTTTCCATCCTCTTCCCTACTTTCTTTATCTGCTGCAGACAACGCTTCACCGTCCATTCTTTCCTGATCTGAATGTAATAAGGCGTCATCAGCCTCGCAATGGAGTCTGCATCATAGCCAAGCAGTTTCAGCGCGATCCTTCTTTCCTGGGGATTGAGGTGGTTGATTGAATATTTAATGAGTTCATCCGGAAAATCCTCAAACAAGGCCGTCCGGTCATCGGGTGTCATGGCGTTCAGGATTTCGGAAACATCTTTGCTACCGATATTACGGATGGTTTCTTCCTGAAAATCAGGCTCAAGGTGTGAGAAAACGTCAGCTTTGTACTGCTTCGGAACTTTCAGAAACGCCAATACCCGCTCTTTCACGGGAAGTTCACTGAGGGTCTCAGCGATATCGGCAGGGTTGAAAATAAGTTCTTGTGTATCCAAAGTTTCTGGTTTCTGACCATGCAAAAATAGCCAAAATTCTTAGGTATAAAGAATGGCAGTCAAGGATGAACTTGAGATTAATGATCAGAGAAAGAAATTGAAGTGTTTTTACGCTTCCGAAGATGCTGCCCGATTAGTTTCAATGCGCCTTCTGTACCGATTTTGATGCTGTTTTCGGCGGAACCAAGCATTCGCGCTTTCTTCTTGTACGTATCATAATCGCTTTCAGCGACGAGCTTACCCGTGGAATCATAAAGTTTCAAGCTTACGATTACCTGATTTGAGAAAACGTATTTACCAAAGCCGACCTTGAAGAACTTCACTTTAGGAACTACCGCAAACGCCGCCGTATTCATCTCGCAATACTGTACAAGATCGGGGATTTGAACAGAATCAAAATCAAATGCGGTTTCTACACGCATCATCTTATAATTCCGGTTTCGGGTTACCCGCTCACCTACTGCCTCAAAAAAAGCAGCATATGTGGGCTCTTTCACCTCTTCGATTTCCGGATAAACTGTGGGGTTAAAATATAGTACGGTTTTTAATTTCGCAGACTTTTCGCGGGTGACATCCTGCGCCTGCACCTGGCAGGCGGTAAAAAGGGCAAGAACGCCAAAAGACAACGAAAAAAGGTAGAAATGTTTCATCATTTGTTGCGTTGCAAAAATACAGCCAATACCTTTAATTTTAATTAAATTTTTAAGATTTTTTTAACGTTTATAAAACATTCAGCAATAATTATTTAAATAACAATTGCGAGTTTATCTGAATAGTTGTACTTTTGCACCCGTTACATAATAATCATTAAATAATATTGGAATGTACTTAACAACTGACAAGAAGAAAGAAATCTTCGCAAAACACGGTAAGTCTGATGCCGACACCGGAAGCGCGGAAGGGCAAGTGGCTCTTTTCACGTACAGAATCAACCATCTATCCCAGCACCTGAAAGCGAACCACAAAGACTACGCAACGGAGCGTTCTCTTGTAGCGTTGGTAGGTAAAAGAAAAGCATTGCTGGATTATCTGAAGAAAAAAGACATCAACAGATACCGTGCGATTATCGCTGAATTAGGCTTGAGAAAGTAATCTTTCGCACTAAAAAGATAAAGCAATCCCGAAACGGATTGCTTTTTTTTATTTAAATTTTTTAAGCTTTAGTAAAGTTCTGCCAGAGTAGCAAAGAAATCTTCTTCCATGATGCCAAACTGCGAACAGAAAAGCTGCAAACCGCGAAGATCACGCGCAACATCCTCCTTTAGATTTCCGAGTGATAGCTCGCCAAAGTCTGTGTTTATGGTTATTTCATTGCTTTTCATCTGATAATCTGCTATTTCAAAAGGCAGTTTCCGGAAAAAGACCGATGTCTCGGGAATTCCGTTCTCTAAAACCTGCGGATAAATTAGAATTCCGCCAGGCGTGATATTTTCTGGAAGAGATTGCCAATTTTGGTCCGTAAAACCGGAACCTATCATCGCAATTGTCGGTTTGAAAGCGGCGGCTGTGTTGATATCGCCGGTCGAAAGTATGAGAAAGTCGCTCCCGTTTCTGGTGTCATTCGAGACCCAGGCGGCATTGATGTCATTAGTCCTGAAAATCTGCTGCGCAAGAATTGAAATTGAAGGATCAGAACATAAAATCACGGCCCGTGTCCGAAAATCTGCATTATCTGTACCTGAAGAATCCCTCATATCTTATCGGGATTCGCCCGCTACATTGGTTTTAATGATGTTTTCGAATACTGCCACCACCTTATTCCAGCGGTCCTGATCTTTCTCGCGGATAAGTGAGGCATCAGATTTACTGCCCGAATTAGCGCCTTTCTTTACGATGATGGCCGTTGCCACACGGTCATATACTTTGTTGTAATCTTCCTCAATCATGCGGAAACGGTTGTCGGAAAGCGCAGTTTCGATATTCTGCAGGTCGTTTTGGGTGAGTTTAAAGTCTTTTTTAACCTTTTTACCCTGGCGTTCGTAGATATAATGTGCGGAAGTTCCCTTAACCCAAAGATTTTCATAAACCGGAAGCAGACCGCCACTGCGCGAATAGCTGTAATCGAAATCTACATATTTCTTCTGCGTAGTACACGCCGCAAGCAGCACAAGCACAAAGACTGCGATGAATTTTTTCATAAGCTGATTTTAGTTAGGTAAAGTCTCTTCAGATTTTTGGGCTTTTAGCTCCTGATCGTAGCCATGAAGAAGGTTGAAATCCTCGGTTTGTTCTATGGCAACCATTATCTTATTCAGGATGGTTTGCGCGTCATCATTGTCGTAATCTATGTCAAGCGGTTTTTTAAACTCCATCGTAGGCTTTACGCCTGTAACTTTTACACGCAGGCCTTTTTTGTCAAATGCACGGCGGAAACCGTTAATTTTAATTGGGATGACAATTGGCCTTTGGTTCTTTACGAGTTTGGCTGTTCCTTTCCTTCCCTGCGCGAATGCGGATGTGGTTCCCTGCGGAAAAGTGATTACCCAGCCGTTATCCAGCGCTTTCATAATGTTTTCAACCTCCGTGAGGTCCACCATTCGGTTTACGTTCGCACCTTCTGCACGCCAGGTACGTTTTACGGTGACCGCACCGGCGAGTTTGAAGATTTTGGTCATCAGACCTTTATTCATGGTCTCTTCGGCGGCTACATAGTAAAAATCTACTTTTGGGTTTAAAAGGTAAACCGGATTTTTAATGGTATTAAGATAACCGTTATTCACCGCGCAAAAAGCATGATACATTGCCGCCACATCGGCGAAATAGGTTTGGTGATTAGACACGAAAAGCACGTTGGCATCGGGAAGATCCACCAGATTTTCCGCACCGGAAATCTTCAGCTTGTTGAAGCCGTTGAAGCGCCGGTAAGAAACCAGTCCCAGGATGAAAATGATCAGTCTTTTGAGAAAATAGAAGGTTCCAAACGCGTCCGTGAAAATATTTTTCTTCGCCATTATCAGTTTAAAACAGTGTGCGAATTTACAAATTTTTCATCAGATTGCTGAATTCGCTCAGAATCATTGAGGTTGCGCCCCAGATAAGATACCCGTTGAACTCTATCACCGGGACCGCGACACCCCGCGAACCGGGAAGAATCCTCATCTGAGGCTTTCCGGCTATGTTCAGCAGCGAATCTACCGGAAATTCAATGAGTTCAGTCGCCTCGCTTTGCTGCAGAAAAAACTCGGGATTCCGTTTGGTGTAAGACACGTAGGGTTTCACATAAAAATTGCTGGGCGGAATATAGATTGGCGACATCTCGCGGATGACCCGGATATAATGCTGCTCAACGCCCACTTCTTCGCAGGTTTCGCGTTTTGCAGTATGGGCGAAATCTTCATCGTCAGACTCTTTTTTACCTCCCGGCAGCGAGATTTGGCCGCTGTGCCGGTCGCGCTCGTTCTCTGTACGCACAATCAGCGGAAAATACCATTGCGAATCTTTAAGGTACAGCAGTATGTTTACAGCGGCAAACTTGGGGTTTTTAGTAAGAATCTCACCGTAAGAATAAAGCGGACGGTAAGGCGGCGAATAAATTGCGTGCGCATTTTCGCCCGGCAACTCGGCAGCTTGAATTCTTTTCACCAAATCTCTTCCGAACGTTTCCATACCTCAAATATAGGCAAAGACGCCCCGAAAAAGTTTTAAAGGAAAGTTAAAACTTCATGATGAGTCACACTCACGACTCATTTTGAGTTGATAAATTTGAAAACCTGCTTGCGGAATTCATCATTCTTTTCAAAATAAATCAGATGGCCGCCATCAATTTCTGAAACCGTCTGATTCGGGAATTTAAATAATTTATAATGTTCAGGCCCCACTGCCCAATCTTTTTTGCCCGAAATAACCAGGACCGGAATTTTGATATCGGGTGTAAGCTTCGTGAAATCGCCGTAATATTCATTAATAGACCACACATTATTCCGGAAACCGTTTTCCTCGGGGCGTTCGGCGTCGATTTTATTTAATGCCGCGAAACTTTCTTCACTGTCTGTAAGTAATTTATACAGAAGGTTTTTTTCGCTAAGTTTTCCCATCGCCTCACCAAGGGCCGGCATATGCTGACCATCTTGAATTTGAATTTTGCTGCCTGTGAGCGAGTTTGCATACGCAACCTGACTTTCTACAGAATTGTTAAGATAGAGCGTCGAATTGACCAAAATCAGACCTTTAAGATGCTCGGGATAACGTTTGGCGTAGCTCGCCGCAATGATTCCGCCGAATGAATGTGCCATTAAATATACTTTTTCAGCACCTAGTTTGCTTCGAATGGTCTCAATATCATCCACCATTTTCGCCACGGAATAATCACCGTTTGACGCTGCGCCAGACCTGCCGCTGCCGCGCTGGTCGTAATACACCATCTTTAGCTTGCTTTCGAGCGTTTTGCCTTTCAAATCCTCAAAAGAACGGCTCCACATGCCCGGACCACCGTGCACATAGATGCAATAATCTCCGTTTCCGGAAACTTTTGTGAATAATTTCGTACCGTCCGCAGTGGTGGTAAAGAATTCATTTGCAGGCGTAGGCTTCGGAGAATTTTGCTGCGCATTTAAACTGAAAGGCACGAGCAGTGCAATGAAAAAAAGGTAAAATGTTTTCATCATAAATGGAAGTATTAAATTTTTTCTAACCGCTGATGTGTCGTTTCAATCAACCATTTGTAACAATTTAAAACAAAAAAAAGAACCACTTCTCAGGGTTCTTTCTTTAGAATTTCTTTAATTGGAATAGCTCACCAGCTCCTGCTTTTGTGCATTGATGATTTTATATTCCAAATATTTAAATGAGTCACGCGGAATGATGGTCACCCATTTTTTGTATTTCACGTACCATTTTGCCTGGATGCTCATGATCCCTTTGGTAAGATAGGCTTCCACAAACGGATGCACATGAAGGAAAATCTTTCCTTTCTCTTTCTGAATGATATTGCGGATCATTTCTTCCATCCTTTCCACTACCACGATTGGCGCTAAGATTTCGCCCGCAGCGTTCGGGTTCTCCTCTTTGGTTTCAATGATGTTTTCAGGACGCGTGCGCTGTCTCGTAAGCTGAATGAGGCCAAATTTGCTTGGCGGCAAGATCTTGTGCCGTGCCTTGTCGCGGCTCATCTCGCTTTTCAGGTGTTCGTAGAGATCGCGGCGGTGGTCTGCATTGATCATGTCGATGAAATCTATGACGATGATTCCGCCCATATCGCGCAGGCGAAGCTGACGTGCAATTTCTGTCGCGGCCATTTTGTTGACATTCAGCGCATGTTCTCTGCTCGCAGAGTTGCCGGATGAAATATTGTTACCGGAGTTTACATCTACCACGTGAAGTGCTTCTGTATGCTCGATAACGAGGTACGCGCCTTTAGAACTGGGGATATTTACGTGTTTTCCGAAGCTTTGTTTAAGCTGCTTTTCTACGTTGTAATATTCCATCAAAGGAATGGGTTTATCGTAGAACTGCACGATATTTTTGCGTTCCGGCGCGATCACTTCAAGGTATGAACGCATGTCCTGAACCATCTGCTCATCATCACAAATGATCGATACGAAATCTGCATTGAAATTATCACGAAGGATCGCGGAGGCTTTATCTTCCTCGCTCAACACGCGGCTTGGAACTTTGTTTTTCTGAAGATTACGGAAAGCGGTTTCCCATTTCTGAACCAGCTGGTTCATGTCATTGTGCAACTCCGCCACCTTTTTACCTTCAGCAACTGTGCGGATGATTACACCAAAACCTTCAGGCTTAATGCTTTCAATCAAGGTTCTGAGACGCTCACGTTCTTCCGCGCTCGCTATTTTCTTTGAGATCGAGACACTTTTGTCGAACGGAATCAAAACCAGAAAACGTCCGGTAAGCGAAATCTGTGTAGAAATTCGCGGACCTTTGGTAGAAATCGGTTCTTTAGTGATCTGGAGAATTACGCTGTCATCTTTGGCGACAACTTTATCGATAAGGCCATTTTTGTGAATTTCAGGCTGGATATCGAAATTCTTTAGGGATGAAGTCGACTGTTTTTTAGAAACAGTGTCCTTCAGAAATTTTTTATACGTCAGGAACTGCGGTCCGAGGTCCTGATAGTGTAGGAACGCGTCTTTTTCGTAGCCAATGCTTACGAAAGCCGCATTCAGGTTTGGCGCAAGTTTTTTCACTCTGCCGATGAACAGATCGCCCACCACAAAGTCGCTTTTATCTTCCTGCTCATGCAGTTCAAACAGCCGCCCGTCTTCGAGCAGTGCTATTTTTGATTTTTCATCTTCATGCGATATGATTAATTCTTTCTTCATTGTATTACCGAGGAATAAATAAGATTCCAAAGTGCCGGCCAGGATTTCGGCGGACCAATTTACTTCAAAACCGTACGATTTTTATTATAGCTAAAGCCTGATATAGCCGTGGATTACAAAGTATTTAAAAAACAAAAAACAGAGCATTTTGCTCTTTTTCATGTCAGTTTTTCCACGGCGGAAAATTTTGGCTTAAACAAAAATATAGTCGGTGAAATTTTATAAAAATAAAAACACCAACTATATTGTTATATGGTAGATCGCGAATTGATTACTTTTTCTTGTGTCTGTTCGCTCTTCTTCTTTTCTTTCTTTTGTGAGTAGCAACCTTGTGTCTCTTTCTTTTCTTTCCGCTTGGCATAATTTAAAAATTTTTAGTTTGTAACTTATATTTTATCGTTTATTATTTTACTGCTACTTTAGTTTTTACTTTCTCTACGAAAGTTTTTGAAGGTTTAAAAGCCGGAATATTGTGAGCCGGGATCTCGATTGCCGTATTTTTTGAAATATTTCTTCCCGTTTTTGCTGCTCTGGTCTTAATTACGAATGAACCGAAACCTCTTAAATAAACATTATCCCCATTGTACATTGAAGTTCTGATTTCCTGCATGAACGCCTCCACAACTTTCTGAGTTTCATTCTTTTCAGTACCCAATTTATTTGAGATGGTGCTCACCAATTCTGCCTTTGTCATTTCCTTTATTTATTTATATTTTTGGTGTGCAAATATAACAACATTTTTTGACAAGTAAAAAACAAAATGCTGATTTTCTTCACGTTGGTGAGAAACTCTTGGCATGGTACAGAACGCACGGCAGAGATTTACCGTTTCGCAATACGCGTGATCCTTACAAGATCTGGATCTGCGAAATCATCTTCCAGCAAACACGCATTTCGCAGGGTTTGAATCATTATAACAATTTCATCACACGCTTTCCGGATGTGCAGACACTGGCTGACGCTGAAAGTGATGAAGTCATCCTGTACTGGAAAGGTCTCGGCTACTATTCGCGCGCCATCAACATACACAAAGCTGCGCAGCAGATCATGAATGACTACGGCGGCAACTTTCCGTCAGCATATGAAGATATTCTCAAGTTGCGCGGTATTGGGAAATACACGGCGGCAGCCATTTTGAGCATCTGTTTTGGTGCGGTATTACCAGCGGTGGACGGAAATTTTTACCGCGTATTGTCGCGAATTTTTGCTGATGATTTTGATAGTTCGTCCTCAAAAGCCTTCAATTACTTTTCCGAACTGGCGCTGATGATGATGCCGAAGAACGAACCGGGACACTTTAACGAAGCGATGATGGACTTAGGCTCCGAAGTTTGCCGGCCAAGAAATCCGAAATGTGATGAATGTCCGTTGCAAACAGATTGCCTGGCCTATAATTTGGGCCTGACTACGAAGTTTCCAGTAAAAAGTAAGCGGACGAAAGTAAGCGACCTGGAACTTACTTACTATTTTGTAGAGTTTGCCGGCAACTTTTTGATTCGCCAGCGCGGCGATGATTTTATCTGGAAGAAACTGTACGAATTCCCAAACGAAATAAGAGACGACTTTAAGGATAATATTTCCCATCAAAAAACCGTTACACATCAGCTTACGCATAAAAAATTAACGATTCATATCTATAAGGTCTCGCCAGACGACGAAAAACTGTTTCTGGAGTTTGCTTCGGAAGGCGGTTTTACGGCAATTTCACTAGAAGGATCACACGGAAAATCATTCCCGAAACCACTTGAAAATTATCTGACAACCATTTAACCCAAAGATTAAATCGCAGTCTAATGTCTAAAGCAGTTGTTCCTCAAACTGATTTTTTAAAAATAGAATTTAGGGATTCTCGGAATTAAATGATTGATAAACACCTAAAGAGGGTTCCTAAATTCTGCTTTTTAAAACTGCTTTGCTTCAGACTTTACACCACACAACTCCCCGCCGAAATCTCAAACCAAATTCGTACTTTTGCGCGATGTTTAAAAACCTAATTATCACTTTACTGGGACTTTTCACCATTTCGTGCGCAGAGGATGCGAAACCGAAACCCAGCGGTGAACTTCGGTTAGAATATCCTGCAGCCAAATATACTCGGTACAGCTCGCCGTGTGGGTTTTCATTTGAGCATTCGGCTTTTGCCAAAATTGAAAATGCCAAAAATGAATGTTGGTATTACATTTCTTACCCGGAAATGAAGGCCAAAGTCTTTATCACCTATTTCCCGGTGAAAAATGATTTCGCACTGCACATCAAGGAGTCCGAGAAAATGGTTTACGAGCACACCATAAAAGCAAGCGCGATCGACACCAAATCTTTCAGCTATCCGGAACGAAAGGTCTTCGGTAATTTTTATGAACTGAAAGGTCCTACTGCGTCCAACGTGCAGTTTTTCGTGACCGATTCTACGCGACATTATGTTACCGCCAACTTATATTTCAATTCCAGGCCAAAGCCAGATTCACTGGCGCCAGCCGTAGATTATATCAAAAAAGACCTTCAACACCTTATCGATACTTTTGAGTGGAGGTAACCGATAAGTTCCCATAATTCGAAATAATAATAAATATATATGAAACTTTTAGTCGTAGGATCCGTCGCTTTTGACGCCATTGAAACACCATTCGGGAAAACTGACAAAATTTTAGGCGGCGCCGCAACTTATATAGGCATCGCAGCTTCTATTCTGAATGTAAAATCGGGTATTGTGTCGGTAGTTGGAGGAGATTTTCCGCAATCTGATCTCGATATGCTGACAAACCGTGGCGTAAATATCGAAGGAATAGAAATCGTGAAAGACGGTAAAACCTTCTTCTGGAGCGGCAAATACCACAACGATCTGAACTCCCGCGACACCCTTGCGACTGAAGTGAATGTACTTGAAAATTTTGACCCTAAGATTCCGGATTCCATGCAGGATGCGGAAATTCTTATGCTTGGAAACCTTCATCCGGGTGTTCAGCTTTCAGTTTTAGAAAAAATGAACCAAAAGCCAAAACTGGTGATTCTCGACACGATGAATTTCTGGATGGATACAGCCTGGGACGTTTTGATGCAGATGATCGCAAAAACCGATGTCATCACCATCAACGACGAAGAAGCGCGCCAACTTTCAGGTGAATATTCATTGATCAAAGCAGCTAAAAAAATCCACGCGATGGGTCCGGAATATGTGATCATCAAAAAAGGTGAACATGGCGCACTACTTTTCCATGCGGGTAAAGTTTTCGCAATTCCGGCACTTTTGCTTGAAGAGGTTTTCGATCCTACCGGTGCGGGAGACACTTTTGCTGGCGGTTTTGCGTCTTACCTCGCGAAAAAAGGCGATTTCAGTTTCGAAACGATGAAGTCTGCGCTGATCGTGGGTTCTGCGATGGCGTCGTTCACCGTAGAAAAATTCGGAACCGAAAAACTTCAGGAAGTGACGGAAGAAGAAATGAATGGCAGAATTCAGGAGTTCAAAGAATTGACTTCGTTTGAAGTGGAAGTCTAACTGCCGGTTTCATTTGAAATCTTTAAACAAATCATAAGCACAATATCGCAACATAGTATGAAAAAAATATTTTCATTTGGTTTTACTTTAATGGTGGGACTTGCATTGCAG
The DNA here is from genome assembly GCF_014837035.1 of Kaistella pullorum. GTDB lineage: Bacteria > Bacteroidota > Bacteroidia > Flavobacteriales > Weeksellaceae > Kaistella > Kaistella rhinocerotis. Next base: position 163,400 of record NZ_JACSPS010000004.1, read on the forward strand.
GCCCAGTACATGATTATCGGGAAAGACAGTATTTCGCTGGCCAACTTCAAGAAAGAATACCAGTACGGTCTGCAAAACACCGGCGTAGAAAAGACGCTGGCTTCTACTGAAGACTTTATTCTTCTTCAGCAGTTCGCCGCGGAAAAGAAGGCCGACACCACGATGGCTTTTCGTGAAAAGATGGTGGAGAAAGAAGGTGAACTGCGTGAAAAGTTTTTCTATCCAAAGCAAGTGATTGATCCTGTGCTGAATGGTTATATGAAAGACAACCTTACTGAAAAGGAGGTGCAGATTTTCATCATCCAAAAAACGGAAGGCGATAAAAACAATTATCAGCATATCTACAGCGATGTAAAATCGGGTAAAATAGCGATGGATGAGGCGGTGAAGAAGTACACCAAAGGAAATCCGGCGGCTATCTTTGTCAAACCCGGAAGTGTTGACATTAACCTTTACGACGAACTTAAAAACCTGCCGAACAACAGCTATACTAAGTTGATTGACACGCCCGGCTATGTGGCTTTCGCTAAAGTTTTAAGTTCACGGCCAAGCTTGGGCTACATGATTTTCGGCACACTTTCTATCCCGAAAGACGAAAATTACGAAACCACAAAAAACAAGATTTACACGGACCTTAATGCCGGTAAATCTTTTCGCGAAGTCGCGAAACTTTACGGCGCTTCTGAACACGAGAAGGAAAGCGGCGGCGTGGTGATGGGTTCACCTACGCTTCCTGCGGAGATTTACAACTTGTTCAAAGGGCAGAAATCTGGCTATTATACGCCTGAACCTGTACTTTTTGGCGACAAATATTTTGTTTTTAATATTTATAATGTTGAGCCCTACACGCTGACTGAAAAAAACCGCGACTTTTTCATCAAAGACATGAACGCTACACTTTACGGCGAAAAACTTCAGGATGCGATGATCGCTTACCTGAAGGCAGACCCTTCGTACAAAGAGTTCCCAGAATATCAGCAGGCAAAAAAATCCTACCAGGCCTTTGCTGCGGCCAAAGACAATACCGTTTTATACGCTACCGGGAGCCGAAAGACCACCGTTGGGGACATCAAGACACTGATTGGCGACCAAAAATCCGAAGCTGAGAAAATGTCTCCTGCCATTTGGGGTGAAGCGCTCGAAAGTGTACAGCACGGACATCTTCTGGGCTACTACAGCGAAAATTTCGCCACGCAGAAAAACATCAAGGCAGAACTTGACGACTACAAACGCGGTCTCTACTCGGATTATATTTTCTCAAAATACATCAGCGAAGAAATTGCAAAAAACCCGCAGTGGCTTACCGAGAACTACAACCGAAACAAATCCCGCTACATGTGGGGCAACCGTGCCGAAGGCCGCGTGGCGATCATTGCAGACCCTAAGCTGACAAAAGAAATTGCGAAAGAGATTAAAACGCCAAAGAACTGGGACGCGCTGAACGGGAAATATTACGGCAAGCTGAATGACAAAAAGCAGATCTTGGTACATTTTGAGAAAGGCGAAATGTCTGAAGATGCTGATGTCTTCACCAAGTACAAAGTCCCTTTCAAAACCGGAATCCATCAGACTAAAATGGCTGAGCGCGATCTGGTGATTGCAATCGACAATATTTTGCCGCCGATGCAGATGACGGAAGCAGAATCTGCCGAAATGCTGAAAGATGCCGTGACCGAAGAAAAACTTCGAGAGATCATCGCCACGCAAAAGGCAAAAACCAAAATCGTAATAGAACCCGCTTTCAGAGCCGACCTTGAAAAGAACTTTAAGAAATAATTATAACAAAACATGCAGGTTATGTCGGCCAGATTGATAATTTTGCAAATCGTAAAAATAAACAGATAATGAACAGACACATAAAATTCGTTCTTCTCACCACATTCATCCTCAGCTTTTTCAGCATCAACATCAGTGCACAGCTGAAAACCGGCGACCTGGTAGACGGCATCGCGGTGGTAGTGGGAGACGAAATTATTCTGGAATCAGACATTGAAGACCAGGCAAACTTCGCAAAACAGCAGGGCGCACAGGTAGCAGACAAATGCGAGTTCGTGGAAAGCATTATCAGCAACAAACTCCTTATTTACGAAGCGAAACGTGATACGCTTATCGAAAACCGTTCTCAGGCGATCAAGGAGCAGGCAAACCAAAAGTATACGCAAATCCTTGGCCAGTTTCCAGACGAAAAAACGATGCTCACCACGTACAAGTTCCGCACGTCTTATGAAATGAAAAATGCCATTGAGAAAATCGATACCGATAATTACTACGGCCAGATGAAGTTTCAGCGCATCACCGATAAGGCGGATGTAACGCCGAACGAGGTTACCGATTTCTTCAATATGTACAAATTTCAGCTGCCGGAAGTAAAAGATGAAGTAAGCCTTTCGCAGATCACGATGTACCCAAAACTGACAGACGATCACAAAAACGAGATCATTGCGCGTCTGAATAAAATCAAAAAAGACATCGAAGGTGGCGAATCTTTCGAAAGCCAGGCCAGAATTTATTCTGATGATCCCGGCTCAGCATCCAACGGTGGACTTTACACCAATATCGCACGTGGCAAGATGGTAAAACCGTTCGAGGCCGCAGCGCTCAATCTTCAGGAAGGCGAGCTTTCAGAGCCTGTAGAATCAGAATTTGGCTATCACCTCATCCAGCTCGTGAAGAAGAGCGGCCGGATGTACGATGCACGCCATATCCTGCTAAAAGCAGAACCAAATGCTGACGAAATCGCCACTGCACGCAAAGAACTCGACAGCATCCGTACTTTGATAATGGAAGGAAAGCTTACCTTCAAGGAAGCTGCTTACCGTTTTTCAGACGACAAACAGACCAAGTTCAACGCGGGCATCGTCACTTCGCAGGACGGCTCAGACCGTATCGAGAAGCTGAACCTTCCGCCTACCCTGTCTTATCAGATCGCGGGTCTAAACAAAGGCGACATCACCGATGTTTTCCAGGATACAGAACGTGACCGTAAAGTGGTTTCAATCATCAAGGTTGATGACGTCATCGCGGCACACCAGCTCGACATCAACACCGACTACGACCGCATCAAGCAGATGGCGCTCAACAAGAAGAAGAATGAAATGGTAGAGCAATGGGTGAAAGAAAGACTGCCAAACGTCTTCATCTCGATCAACGACCGGTACAAAACCTGCACCTTCAAAACAGACTGGCGCAAGACTACCGCCTCAAACTAAAACACAATCTCCGCTTCCCGCGGAGATTTTTTTTGCATCCTTGCGATCCCCCTTTAACAAGCGTCCTTGCGATCCGCCGCGGCGGAGAAGCAAACCCAAACCTTTTGTCACACTCTCCTCCATCCTCCATCCTCCATCCATCATCTTCATCCTTTACACTTCATCCTTTTATCCTGCCTCTTTTTTCTTTAATTTTACCCCCATGACCAATACCATCACTCAACTCTTCGAAATCAAATATCCCATCATTCAGGGCGGCATGATCTGGCATTCAGGCTGGCGTCTCGCCTCCGCGGTTTCCAACAATGGCGGTCTCGGACTCATCGGTGCCGGCAGCATGTATCCCGATATTTTGCGCGAAAACATCCGCAAGTGTAAAGCCGCGACTGATAAACCATTTGGCGTGAACATTCCGATGCTCTATCCTAACCTGGATGAAGTCATTAAAATAATCCTGGAAGAAGGCGTGAAGATTGTTTTCACCTCCGCCGGAAACCCAAAAACCTACACAGAAACTCTTCAGAAAGAAGGCCTCAAAGTAGCGCACGTGGTTTCTTCCACTAAGTTTGCAATGAAATGCGAAGACGCGGGTGTTGACGCAATTGTTGCCGAAGGTTTTGAAGCCGGCGGGCACAACGGCCGCGACGAAACCACGACTTTCTGCCTGATCCCAAACGTTAAAAAACATATCTCGAAACCACTGATTGCCGCGGGTGGAATTGCACTCGGTTCGCAGATGAAAGCCGCGATGATTCTGGGTGCCGACGGCGTTCAGATCGGTTCGCGTTTCGCAGCCACCGAAGAAGCAAGTTCACATACCGACTGGAAAAACAAAGTCATCACCCTCAACGAAGGCGACACGCAGCTCACGCTTAAAGAACTCGCGCCCGTAAGACTGGTAAAGAACAAGTTCTTCCACGACCTTGAAAAGCTTTACGAAACAGGCCGTGATGCCGACGCTCTAAAACAAACGCTCGGCCGTGCGCGCGCAAAACGCGGAATGTTCGAAGGTGATCTGGAGGAAGGCGAACTCGAGATTGGGCAGGTTTCGGCTTTAATTGACGAAATACTGCCGGTAGAAAAAGTCTTTGAGAATCTGCTGAAAGAATACCGCGAAGCCACAAGCTTCGATATTTAAAAAGAAATTCCGTCCCATTAAGTGAGACGGAATTTCTTTATGCATGTGCGTTTTGCGCCAGTGCTTTTTCCTGAGTTTTCTTAGCTCTTTTCGCTTCGTATTTTTTCATCACATAACCGATAGCGATGGGCGCTACCCACATCAGGACCTTTCTTAAGAGTGTAGGATTCATAATAATTTATTTTCCGGTAAGGTTTCAAGAATTAAGCCAAACACCCTTGGCACTTTAGCCCTTCTCTGCCAGCACCTCACCTTCAAAAGCGATCCCGCCCCAGCCCGATTGCATAAAGTTACGGATGTTCTGGTGGTCTTTACCCTCAGGATTTTTCAGCACATCCGTCCGGTAGAACTCCCCGAACAGCGCCAGCGCTTCCTCTTCGTTAAGCCCTTTCAGCTTTGCAAAAGAGAAAACCTTGCACGAACCGTTATTTTCACCCGCTTCATTCACCGTATTTCCGTTGCTGAATTTTGTGGGTGTGAAATGGTAATGTTGGTCGATGTAGGCGATGACGTCTTTAAAAGCGATGGTTTGTGGGGAAGTTTTAAGCTGGTATAAGAGCATTAAAAAATTCAAATTATATTCTTTGAGCGTACAGTTCAGCTGTACGCTAAAATTCTATGAAGCTTTTTACAGATTAACTGCAATTTAAAAAATTGTTAAATACATCAAAAATAATATTAGATTTGTTGGTATAAACATTTAACAATCAACACGATGAAAAAATTATTATTTCTTGCTGCAATGACATTAATGTATAGTTATTGCAATAGCCAAATTGAAGGTACAAAGGAAATCACAAAGAGTGAAGCTGACCAAATGGGGAATATAAAAACTAAGGGAATCAAATTTGGAATTTCAATGGGTTTTAACAGAGCCCACAAAACGCTTTATGAGGCAAGAATTTCACCTATTGATACTACTCTGGTTTTAGAGAGAAGCGCAAACATTTCGTTTCTATTGTCAACATCAGTTTCCTTTCCAATTTTAAATGGTTGGTTTGGGGGAAGCTATTACAGAAAATTAGGCGCTGATGGCACACCTACTGGTAATCCGTATTTTGTTCCACGTGGACTCAATATAGTAGCAACTATAAATCTAGTTACTTTTAATTCGGCTTTGGGAGGCTCAGGCTTATTTAACCAGAAGTTAGATGGCGGTCTTGGCATAGGATACACTTTTGGTGAAAACGTACAAATGGCAGTAACTTACGAAATGCTTTCATTCAGACAACCGCGAGAATATTTAAAACAATTCGAAGGCAAAAGTGTAATTGTTAATGGTTCTAATATAACCAATTTACCAATTGATGATAATAATTTCTTTACGGATACGTATATACCGTCCCTCTCCTTAAAAGTCATTTATACTTTAAATTAAAAACGCTGTCTATAAGAAAATCGCGGCTTTTAGAACACCGCCTTTTTCGACCTTTAGAAATTTTCCTTGGCAACTATTCACGCTCCCAAGTGCCAACTGCAAAATCACAAACACATTTCCGAAAAATGATTGAAATTAAAAAAAACGAATTTGAAGTAGTATTTCAAGGTAAAAACCATGAAATTGATGCTAGAATTTTAGCAGAAACAATAAGCAATTTCAACATCATTGTTAATGAAATCAATAAGGAACTTCAACCTGAACAGCCATTGCAATTAAAAGTAAAAACTTTCGATGAAGGAAGTTTTGAAATTCTTTTTGCAATCTTTGCTGAGCAAACAGTTAGAGATACCGTATTTACAATACTACAAAAAAACAACATTGAATTTGCGGGCACAGTTATTTCTGCTATTTCTGACCTACTCTCTATCAAAAAATTCTTGCGTGGAGAAAAGCCTGCAGAAATCGAAAATACTAAAGATAATCAAACCATCATTAAAAATAATAGTGGTGAAATTAAAGTAATTAATAGTAAATCGGGTGACATTATATTTAATAATCCCGTCGTGAATTTAACTATAAACAATACTTTTAACGCGTTAGACGGTGATAAAGATGTAACTGGGTTAAAATTTGTTAGTGAACTAAATGAAAAACAAATCGAGATACCAAATAGCATGTTTAGAAAAATGTCAGACAATCGACTGGATTCGAATGAAGAAATCATGCAACTAATTGCTGATGGCAAAAGAGTCATTATAAAGAAAAATGAGCCTTTAAGTATTTTCAAGATTGTCTTTGATGAAAAAAACAAGTGGCAATTTCTAACAAAATTAGGTCATAAAATATCTGCGATAATTAAGGACCACCATTTTTTTGAACGTGTAAAAAGAAATGACATCTACTTTGGTTTTGGGGACGTGATGCTTGTTGATTTAGAAATAACCCAGGAATTTAATCAAATTGCAAAGGCTTACGAAAACAAATCTTACATTATTACTTCAATTAATAATATAAGACATAATGGTAAACAGACTAAACTGGAATTATAAGCTACTTTATAAGCTATACCCCGGTGCGCAAAAGTCTTCGGAGCCCCGCTGCCCAAAGTCTCCCCCTTTGCGCCCACTACAAAGAAAACAACCTTTAATAAATCACAACCTCCGAAGTCCCCCACTTCGGACTTTTTTTCCCCAACCAACAAAAAAACCTCACCCATTCCGAAATAATTTCTACATTAACTTCTCAACAACCTAAAACACAACAAGATGGCATCACAATCAAAAGTACGCGCGCAATGTGGCGAACCTTCCGAAACTCAGCCAGCTGATCACGGCTTTTAACCTTGTCAAGGTTGTTCTGTATCGATAGCGTCCCTCAAGGTGGTTCCATCACAATAAGCAGAAATTTTCGCTATGGCTTACACCCGAATTCTGTATCACCTCGTTTTCCGTACTAAAGCAAGCGGTAAAACAATTCCGTTAAGCCAGGCCCCGGAACTGTACCGCTACATCTGGGCTATTCTTAAAAACAAAAACTGTGTTCTCTACCGCATTAACGGGATGGAAGAACACGTGCACATCCTTTTTGACCTGCATCCGTCTGTCGCCCTGGCTGATCTTGTGAAGGATATTAAAGTGGCTTCCTCGAAATGGATGAAACAATCCGGGCTTTTCCCGGATTTTCGCGGGTGGGGCATTAAATATTGTGCGTTCACCTACTCCATCAGGGTGAAAGATATGCTGATCAACTATATCAAAAATCAACAGTCCCATCACAGAAACGAAAGTTTCCAGGAAGAGATTCACCGTTTATGGAAAGACGCAGAAATCGAGGACGACATCAAATGGTTTTGGGTTGATAATTGAACTCCTACGGAGTTCGGTGTGGGTGGTGTGACGTGGGAGCGTGGCCCCGAGGCTCGTAATCCCCGCACGGCGCTTCGCTTGTGTGGGGTTAAGGAAAGTGAACTCCTCCGGAGTTCGGCGTGGTGGGCGTGGGAGGACATCGCGCGACTCCGAAGGAGTCGAACGTGCATCACCCCGAATCCCGTTCGCGGAGAAAGGGGGAGTACGGACTACCTGTAACGCAGCGTAAGCGCATCACAGCATACGGCTTGCACACATCCCGCGACTCCGAAGGAGTCGAATATGCGTCACCCCGAATGCAATTCGGGGTACAAAAAAACCACCTCAAATCGAGGTGGTTCCGTACTTATATACATTCAGAATTAAAATCCTTCCGGCTTCACATCATCTGTATGTTCACTTTCATTCAATGGCTTGAAGGTGTCTTCGCCCGCTGGTTTCTCGGTTTGGCGCCCACTGTGCTGTGGTCTGTCGTTACCGCCTCTGTTGTTCCCACCCGGTCTTCTGTCACCACCGTCTCTGCGGTCGTTTCTTGGGCCGCGGTTTTCGCGGTTATCGCCCTCGCCTTCCTTACGTTCCGGTCTTGGAGGTCTTTCAAGAAGTACTTTGCGTGAAAGTTTCATTTTCTTACGGTCATCATAACCCATGAATTTCACTTCCACCATGTCGCCTTCGTTGTAAGGAACTTTGTCAAGTCTTGCCCATTCGATTTCTGAGATGTGAAGAAGACCTTCAGTACCCTTAGCAATTGCTACGAAAGCACCGAAATCCATTACTTTCACTACTCTACCGTTGTAAACTTCGCCTACAGTCGGTACGAAAGTGATTTCGTTGATGGCTGCAATGGTCGCGTTGATATTCTCTCTGCTAACGCCGGAAATTTCAATTCTTCCGATCTCACCGATTTCCTCAATCGCGATAACCGTATCGAAATCTTTCTGCATCTGCTGGATAATCTTTCCGCCAGGCCCGATAACCGCACCGATAAATTCCTTAGGAATCTCAAGTACTTCCATTTTCGGAGCGTGTGGTTTCACATCAGTTCTCGGTGCATCAATGGTTTTCAGCATTTCGCCAAGGATATGAAGACGGCCTTCTCTCGCTTGCTTCAAAGCGGTTTCCATGATGTCCATAGAAAGTCCCTGGATCTTGATATCCATCTGGCAAGCCGTGATTCCATCTGCCGTTCCGGTTACTTTAAAGTCCATATCTCCCAGGTGATCTTCGTCTCCCAGGATATCTGAAAGTACGGTAAATTTACCTGATTCAGGATCAGTTACCAATCCCATCGCAATTCCGGAAACCGGTTTTGTTATCTGTACACCTGCATCCATTAAGGCCAATGTACCGGCGCAAACCGTTGCCATTGAAGATGAACCGTTAGATTCTAGAATATCAGAAACGATACGGATCGTGTAAGGGTTTTCTGCAGGAATTATTTTGGAAAGTGCGCGCTGTGCCAGGTTACCGTGACCAACTTCTCTTCTTGATGTTCCTCTTAAAGGTCTTGCCTCACCCGTTGAGAACGGCGGGAAGTTATAGTGAAGGAAGAATTTCTCGTCGTAATTAATCGCAACTGAATCTACCATGTTGGCATCTTTAACTGAACCTAAAGTTACTGCTGTTAAAGACTGAGTTTCACCTCTTGTAAACACGGCAGAACCGTGAGCACCCGGCAGATAATCGATCTCTGACCAGATCGGACGGATGGTTTCCGGTGTACGGCCATCCAGACGGATTTTTTCGTTAAGGATCATCTGACGCATCGCTTCTTTTTCCACATCGTGGAAATAGATTTTTGCGAATGGCTTCACTGTTTCCAGTTCTTCCTCTGAATATTGAGCTAAGAACTCCTCAAGAACTGCCTTGAAGTTTTCATGTCTTTCTTCTTTTGCAGACGGGGTTTTGGCCACCTCATAAACTTTATCGAAAGTCTCTTTCCACACCTTCTCACGAATTTCTTCGTCGTGGTTTTCGTGGCTGTATTCTCTTTTTGGTAAAGATTTGCCTACTCTTTCAGCAAGTCTTTCCTGAGCTTCAACCTGCACCTTAATCTCTTCATGTGCAAACTTGATGGCCTCGATCATTTCCTCCTCGGTTATCTCGTCCATCACACCTTCTACCATTACGATAGAATCTTTGGTAGCACCTACAAGAATGTTCAGATCAGCTTTTTCTAAATTTTCTCTGCTTGGGTTAACAACAAGTTGCCCGTCGATTCTCGCAACAGTAACCTCAGACATTGGCCCGTTGAAAGGGATGTCGGTAATTGCGATGGCAGCAGAAGCAGCTAAACCAGCCAGTGCTTCAGGCATACACTCTTTATCGTAAGAAATCAGGGAAATCATCACCTGAACTTCCGCGTGGAAATCATCCGGGAAAAGCGGACGCAAAACGCGGTCTACCAGTCTCATCGTTAAAATTTCCTCGTCAGATGGTCTGGCTTCTCTACGGAAAAAGTTTCCGGGGATTTTACCTCCTGAATAGAATTTCTCTCTGTAATCTACCGTCAGTGGAAGGAAATCCACGCCCGGGCTTGCGTCTTTGTTGGCTACAACGGTTGCCAGAAGCATCGTTCCGCCCATTCTTACTACTACAGATCCGTTGGCCTGCTTGGCCAGTTTTCCTGTCTCGATGGTAATCTCTCTACCATCCTTTAATTGAATTGTTTCAATAATTGCTTGTGGAGCATTCATAAAATCTGTTCGTCTTTGGCACTCCGTATTGAGTGCGGTTAAATATTTAATCTTTTTAAATTTCGAGGGCAAAGATACAGAAAATCACCTTAACCAAGATGGTAAGGGCCGGAGCGTCTGCCGCAGCGCGGGATTTAGGTAACATACACTCAATTTCCCCGACACATCGCCAAAAACGATCTATGAAAACACTTCTGAAAGCCGAATATACCGCACTTTTCCTCATCGGCATCTTTGCATTTCACCAAACCGGAATTTCCTGGTGGTGGTTTCTTGCCTTTTTTTTCATGCCGGATATTTCAATGCTGGGCTACGCGGCGGGAAATCGCGTTGGCGCTGTTTCCTACAATATCTTCCATCACTTTGCGTCCGGAGTTCTATGTTTTGTTTTGGGCAAATATTTAAATATTCACAATTTGGAAGTTGCAGGAATCATTTTGTTTACGCATTCGGCTTTTGACAGGATCCTCGGTTACGGATTGAAATTTCCAGACAGTTTCCACAATACCCATTTGGGGCGAATCGGTAAAGCGTAATTTTCTTTTGGCTAAAGGTTTCACCGGTCTTTTACATAAATCTTTAAAGCTGAAAAAAAATATTAATTTTACTATCAAGAAAAGTTCAGAACATGAGATACCATCATTCCGGGAAAATTCCGCAGAAAAGACATACCGTTTTTAAATCTGAAGACGACAAATTCTACTACGAACAGCTTTTCGGCACCGAAGGTTTTCACGGAATCTCATCTTTGCTGTATCATATCCATCGGCCGACACAGATAAAATCGATCAGTGAACCGAAAGATGTAACACCAAAGATTGCGGTTGCGAAAAACGTAACGCCAAGAATGTTCAAAGGCATGAATGTGACGCCCGAAGACGATTTTCTGGATAGCCGCAAAATCCTCATGCTCAATAACGACCTGAAAATGGGTCTCGCAAAACCACGCATATCAACAGAATATTTCTACAAAAATGCCGAATGTGATGAAATGCTTTTCGTGCACGAAGGCACCGGAATCTTAAAAACTTTTGTCGGAAACCTCGAGTTTTCTGTCGGAGATTACCTCATCATTCCGCGCGGCACCATTTATCAGCTCGAACTTTTCAGCGAGAACAACGTCTTCATGATCGTTGAAAGTCATTCGCCAATCTACACGCCGAAGCGTTACAGGAATGAATTTGGGCAATTACTGGAACATTCACCATTTTGTGAGCGCGATATTGAGACACCGACTTTCGTGGAACCTATCGACCAAAAGGGCGATTTCTTAATCAAAGTAAAAAAGGAGAACCAAATCTGGGATTTCATCTACGCCACGCATCCATTCGACGTTGTGGGCTGGGACGGCTATTTTTACCCGTTTAAATTTAATATTAAAAATTTTGAACCAATCACGGGACGCGTTCACCTGCCGCCGCCGATTCACCAGACTTTCGAGGCGCACAATTTCGTGGTTTGCTCCTTTGTGGCGAGAATGTACGATTACCATCCGCTGGCCATTCCGGCACCTTACAACCACTCCAATATCGATTCAGACGAAGTGCTTTTTTACACCGAAGGTGATTTCATGAGCCGAAACCATATAGATTTAATGGACTTTACGCTGCATCCGGGCGGAATTGTTCACGGACCTCATCCCGGCGCAATGGAACGCAGTATCGGGAAAAAATTTACGGAAGAATATGCGGTGATGGTGGATCCTTTCAGACCTTTGAAATTAACTGAGGAAGCACTGAAAGTGGAAGATCCTACGTACAAAACTTCGTGGCTGGACACAATGGACAATCATCTGGAAGACCGTTCACAGGAATAGGTTTGCGAACATTTTAAACATAAACAAGCCGCCCCGAAACTTCGGAGCAGCTTTCTTTTGATTAAAATCTAACTGCCGGCGAATGGCGTCCCAAAAAGCCCGACGGCCAGTTCTGCCCAGATCAGCATAAGAACCAGCAGCACACTCACACTGAGTATGATGCGGTTTCGGCGGCTCTTCACCTTTCTAAGCACAAAATCAATGATTCCGGCAGTGCCGAAAAGCAGTATTCCGCCGATTACAAAATCGGAAACCGTCCAGTTCACTTCTTTTGTAAACTGCATCGCCACTAAAGGTAAGACCAGCAACATCGCCGGAATACCGTAAAGCGTAGAATTTCTAATGGTTGTGTTCATCATTTTGAATTTTAAAGATTTAAAGCTTCATTTAGAGCAAAGTAAGAGATTTTTGAAACGCGAAATTTATTTTTTTAATGATTTTATTCAAAAATGACATTCCTCATCAGGGGTGTAAAGGGAATTGAGTATTTTTGGAGTATAATCAAAGTAAATACTAGTTATGGTTCAATATGTAAGCGCCGAAGAGGCGGTATCTCTCATCAAAAGCGGCGACAGGATTTTTTCCCACGGCAGTGCCTGCACCCCAAACCATTTGATTGACGAACTCGGCCGCCAGGCCAGCCGTCTGAGCGGTGTAGAATTCGTCTCGATCACCCAGCAGGGAACGGTAGAAATCGCCAAGCCACAATATAAAGACAGTTTCTATATCAATTCACTTTTCGTCTCTACTCCGGTGAGATCGGCTGTGAACTCAGAACAGGGAGATTTCGTCCCTGTTTTTTTAAGTGAGATTCCGCTGCTTTTTAAGAAAGGCATCTTACCGATCGATGTCGCGATGATCACCGTTTCACCACCAGACCAGCACGGCTACTGCACACTCGGAACTTCCGTTGACGTTGCCCGGAGCGCTGTAGATACCGCAAAGATCATCATCGCGCAGGTGAACCCAAGAATGCCCCGAACACATGGCGACGGCATGATTCACCACAGCAAGATCCACAAAATGGTGTGGCACGAAGAAGAACTCCTCACGGTAGATTATGGCGCGAAAGTGGGCCAGGAAGAACTTCTGATCGGCAACAATGTTGCACAACTGATTGATGACCGCGCTACGCTTCAGATGGGAATCGGCACAATTCCAGATGCCGTGTTGAAATGTCTTCACAACCACAAAGATCTTGGCATCCATACCGAAATGATCAGCGACGGCATCGTAGACCTGGTTGCCAATGACATCATCACCAATAAATATAAAGGTACGCACAGCAACCGTACGATCACGAGTTTTGCCTTCGGCACCAGAAAATTATACGATTATATCGACGATAATCCTTCTTTCGCCTTCATGGATGTGGAACATGTGAATTACCCGATCAACATCATGAAGAACAAGAATATGGTAGCTATAAATTCTGCCATTGAAATTGACCTTACAGGCCAGGTTTGTGCAGATTCTATCGGGACATTCCAGTTCAGCGGGATCGGCGGACAGATGGATTTTATGCGGGGTGCGGCTTTGGCTGAAGGAGGGAAACCAATCATCGCGATTTCCTCAAGAACCAAAAAAGGCGTCCCACGGATCGTTCCTTATCTAAAACCCGGCGCCGGCGTAGTGACGACCAGAGGCCATATCCATTATGTTGTAACCGAATTCGGAACGGCGTATCTGTACGGAAAAAGCTTGAGACAGAGAGCCAACGCACTCATCGAAATCTCACATCCCGATGACCGTGAAATGCTTGAAAAAGCAACTTTCGAAAGGTTTAAATGCCTTTAAAAACAACAAAATCCCGACTTCAACGTCGGGATTTTTTTCATTATACACTCTTTCATTCAGGCTAAACTGCGAAAGCCATCTGCGAAAAGGGCGCAGCAATTATTTTTTAAAAAAATTGTAGATTAGCAGTATCAATATTTAATAATTAAAGAAAAAATGTCAACACTTACATTCGCCGAAAAAATAGCAAAGGCTGAGAACTTTCTACCCATCAACGGAACAGATTATATCGAGTTTTATGTAGGCAATGCCAAGCAGGCTGCACATTTTTACAAGACTGCGTTCGGTTTTCAATCCGTAGCATATGCCGGTCCTGAAACGGGCGTGCGCGACAGAGCTTCTTATGTGGTACAGCAGGGGAAAATAAGGTTAGTTTTCACGTCTGGGCTAAATTCTTCTTCTCCAATCTGCGAGCACCAGAAGAAGCACGGTGATGGCGTAAAAGTTTTGGCGCTTTGGGTAGATGATGCATATTCTGCCTTTGAAGAAACTACCAAGCGTGGCGGAAAACCATATCTTGAACCTTTAACTTTAACCGATGAGCACGGCGAAGTTCGCATGTCAGGTATTTATACCTACGGCGAGACGGTGCATATGTTCATCGAAAGGAAAAATTACCGCGGAGAATTCATGCCCGGCTACCAAAAATGGGTGAGCGAATACAATCCAACGGATGTCGGACTTCTTTATGTGGACCACTGCGTAGGAAACGTCGACTGGAACCGCATGATACCGACCGTAGAATGGTACGAGAAGGTGATGGGCTTCGTGAACATCCTTAGTTTTGATGACAAACAGATCAACACCGAATATTCGGCTTTGATGAGCAAAGTAATGAGCAACGGAAACGGTTTCGCAAAATTCCCGATCAATGAGCCTGCAGAAGGAAAAAGAAAGTCTCAGGTGGAAGAATATCTTGATTTTTACGAAGGTGAAGGCGTGCAGCATATCGCCGTAGCTACAAAGGACATCATAAAAACCGTAACTGAACTGAAGGCAAGAGGCATTGAATTTTTACCTGCGCCACCAAACTCTTATTATGAAATGGTTCCCGAACGTGTAGGAACAATCGATGAAGATCTCAAAAAACTATCCGATTTAGGGATCTTAATTGATTGTGATGAGGAAGGATATCTGCTGCAGATTTTCACAAAACCCGTGGAAGACCGCCCCACCCTTTTCTTCGAAATCATCGAAAGACATGGCGCACAAAGCTTCGGAGCCGGCAATTTCAAGGCTTTATTTGAAGCACTGGAGAAAGAACAGGAACGCAGAGGAAACCTTTAGCATTAAATAAAAACGCTAAAAACAATACAAATGAGGAAGACACTTTTAATATTGCTATTTGTACTTTCAGGTTTAGGACTGAAAGCGCAGTATGGCACCATCAGCGCGGTACTGGATCAGCTGGAGGAGCGCCGCGGCATCAATAAAAACCTGAAAAACGTAAATCTTGACAATTCAAAATTTGTGTTGATAAAGGATTTTGACGATCACACGGAAAGAAGTTTCATCAGCATTAATGGAAATTTAGCAACGTATGTGGAAGTTTTTGATGATAAACAGACCGGCAAAAGTTCTTCAAACGTTTTCACCGGCGATATTGTGCGGTCCCGAGACAACATAATTTCACTTCGCGCTGATAAACTCGAAGGACAGAAAATTGGCTTGCCTGTGACCAAAACGCTGATGCTTACAAAACAGAAAAAAGTGCTGTATCTCATCGATGTCAATACCAAAGAGAGATGGATCGAAGAAAGTGCACTTAATAAAAAATAAGCTCTAACATATTAATTATGAAGGTTCAAAGTCTAAAAATCAATTTAAACTTTGGGCCTTTTCTTTAAAATAAATCACATGAAATCATTTGTAAATTACGCTCCCGACTCCGATTTTTCAATTCATAATATCCCTTTTGGCGTTGCGGTTTTCGATCAGGAATATATCGCCTGCTGCACCAGGATTGGTGATATCGTAGTTGATCTGGCTACGCTTTACGATTATGGCTACTTCGACGAAGTAGAAGGTATTAACGAGAATGTTTTTGAAGCTTACACGCTGAACGAGTTTATCGAGCTCGGCAAACCCGTGACCAATGCGGTACGCGTGAAACTCCAGGAGCTGCTGAGCGACGATTCAAAACTCGCGAATGACGAAAAAACCAAGGAAGACTGTTTCTTCGATCTGGATAAAGTGAAAATGATGATGCCTGTGCATGTGCCGAACTACACCGATTTCTACAGCAGCATCGAACATGCCACCAACGTGGGGAAAATGTTTCGCGATCCCGCAACTGCACTGTTACCCAACTGGAAACACCTTCCGGTAGGCTATCACGGCCGCGCCTCATCTATCGTTGTTTCGGGCACAGAAATCATCCGTCCAAAAGGTCAGACAAAGGCGCCGGATATGGACTTGCCAACTTTCGGACCTTCAAAGCAACTCGATTTCGAGCTTGAAATGGCTTTCATCGTCAACAAAAACACTGAAATGGGCGACAGCATTTCCACCGAAGAAGCTGAAGATACGATATTCGGGATGGTTCTGTTCAACGATTGGTCAGCGCGCGACATCCAAAGTTGGGAATATGTACCACTCGGACCATTCCTCGGGAAAAATTTTGGCAGTTCGGTATCGCCGTGGGTCGTAACGCTGGAAGCCTTGGAACCTTTCAGAACCGAATCTCCCGTGCAGGAGCCGGCTGTTTTAGATTATTTAAAGTTCAGCGGCAACAAAAATTTTGACATTAACTTACAGGTTTATCTTCAACCTGAAAAAGGTACAGAATGTCTGATTTCTGAAAGCAATTACAAATATATGTACTGGAATATGGCCCAGCAACTCGCCCATCACACCGTAAACGGCTGCAACGTGGAAGTTGGTGACATGTATGCATCGGGAACAATCTCGGGTGAGGACCCGAAATCTTTCGGCTCCATGCTCGAATTAACCTGGCGCGGACAGAATCCATTAAAGCTGAATGACGGTCAGGAAAGAAAATTCATTGAAGACCACGACACTGTTATCATGCGTGGTTATGCGGAAAAAGACGGGATTCGTGTGGGATTTGGCGAAGTGACGGGAACTATTTTACCGGCGAAGTAGTCCTTAAAGTTACTTTTTACCACATTAGTTTTTACTTAGAGTGCGTAATTTAGTTCATGTGCATGTACATACGCTTAAATAGTAAGCCGATCCGTAATTAAAAAGTCCTAATGTGACTTATGTGTTAATATCCACTGCAGAAAAACCACGTGACTTAGTGGTCGAATATAAAAGTATATGAAAACAATATCTCCCAGTGACTTAAATAACCTTCAGCTACAAACGCTGCTGCAAACGGCCATTGCGCCACGGCCCATTGCATTGGCTTCAACGGTCGATCCGAAAGGAAATGTAAATTTAAGTCCATTCAGTTTTTTTAATTTATTCAGTTCCAATCCGCCGGTTGTGATATTCTCTCCGGCGCGAAGAGTTCGTGACAATACGACCAAACACACTTTAGAAAATGTTTTGCAGGTTCCGGAAGTGGTCATTGGAATCGTAAATTACAACATCGTACAGCAGATTTCGCTGGCATCTACGGAATATGAGAAGGATGTAAACGAGTTTGTAAAATCAGGACTGACGATGAAAGATGCAGATCTTGTTCAGCCCAAACTTATCGAAGAATGTCCGGTAAATCTGGAATGTAAGGTCCTGGAAGTAAAACCACTTGGAAGCGAAGGCGGCGCCGGAAATCTGGTGATTTGCGAGGTCATAAAAATTCATCTTCGGGAAGAATATCTGAATGATGATGGAAATCTGGACCAGAAAAAGCTTGATTTGGTCGCAAGGTTGGGCGGAAACTGGTACTCGAGAAACAATGTGGAAAACCTTTTTGAAGTTCCGAAACCCCTGGTGACCAAAGGAATTGGCTTTGATCAACTGCCGGAAAACATCCGCAATTCAAAAGTTTTCACAGGCAACGACCTGGGGATGCTGGCGAACGTAGAAAAACTTCCGGAAGGAAACTTTACTGCAGACGAAAACGTTCATTCGGAAGCGCGGGAATTGCTTATAAGAAATGATATTTATGAAGCCTGGAAGGTTTTAAATAAATAGCTCGATGAAAAGAATACTGTTATTCTTGATGACCCTAAACTTATTGCAGAGTTGCTACGTGCCCGTTAAAAGAGATTATCAGGGTTTAAGCAGTGCGCTTGTCTTTACGCAGAACAAAAAATTTCTGATCAATAATCTATATTTGGATTTGGATTCTTCGGAAAGGGAAAAACTGAATAAAAAGGTTTTAAGAACATTTGAAACACTAAGTAAAGGTAACGCGGTCTTCGTCGATCAAGCAAAGTCAGACAATCTTTTACCTTCAAAAATCTCTTTTATTCCGGATTTGGAACAGTTGCAAAATTTAAAAATCAATTCAGATTTCGATTATCTAGTCAACATCCGAACGGTGAAAGTAAGTGATCAAATTTCTGCTGTGGAACTGTCGCAGCCGCTCGAATACAGTAAAAACGAAGCGTTTGCATTGCTGGAGATTTATGACTTGAAGACTTTAAACAAAATATATTCACAGAAGGCAAGTTCGGAAGTTTCGATAGACGGCAAATCCTACAACACAGGCTATTATGGTGAAAACAACACGGTAAATGCAGACAGAAACAAAGAAAAAGGTCCGCATTTTAATTACTCCGCCCGATCTCTCGCGGTAAGAAACCTTAATAAGATCTTAAAGGATATCGAACAAAAAGCGATAAAATAAGGAGCGATAAATTTCGCTCCTTATTTTTTACTCTTCATCCTGCTTCAGACTCAGATCTTTGTTAAGATCCGGATTCAGCTTTAGGTATTTCTTCTGCTGATTGTTCCTCACGCGGATGTTCAGCAATTCTACGATCAGGCTAAACGCAAGACACGAGTAGATGATGTTTTTGCTCACGTGCTGGTGGATACCTTCAGCTACAAGCATCACCCCGATTACTACAAGGAATGACAGCGCGAGCATCTGCAAACTCGGATATTTATTGATAACCTTTGAAATCGGGCCAGCAAAAGCCATCATGATACCGATCGAAATCACTACCGCGATGATCATCAGCATTACATTGTCAACCAGTCCCACTGCGGTGAGAATAGAATCAAGTGAGAATACCATATCGATGAGTATGATTTGCACGATTACGAGGGTCAGCAGTGAAGACGCAGTACTTTTCGATTTTGGAACGTCGCTGTGAAGCTGCATTTTGTCGTGAATTTCGAAAGTACTTTTACCGATCAGGAAAATTCCTCCTAACAGGAGAATAATGTCTTTCCAGCTCAGCGCGAGCGGCAAATCTGTGCCCGGCTCATTGAACCAACCGAGTGTCAGCACCGGATCTTTGAGCGAAATGATCCAGTTGATCATCAGCAAAAGAATTACACGGAAAATCATCGCAAATGCGAGGCCCAGATTTCGCGCGAAACGCTGTTTCTCTTTCGGAAGCTTGTCTGAGATGATCGAAATGAAGATGATATTATCCACCCCCAAAACTATCTCCAGAAATGTGAGGGTGAGTAAACTGATCCAGATCTGCGGCTCGGCAAAATTGGGCAGTTCTAAAGCGGCAAATAAATCCATTTTTGTCTGTTTTTTTTAAATGAGTTCAAAAATACTTTAATCAAAATTAAATCCGGGCATATCCACGGCAGGGATCATAGATTTTGTTTAAAAAATTCAGTCATCAAAGAGGTTGCGCGGCTTAGATGTGACGGAAGTTCTTTGTCTTTCCATGGTTCTGAAGCACCGAACGTATGATTGGCACCTTCTAAAATTTCAAGCTGCGAATTTTTGCACCACTCGCTAAGCAGGAAAGCTTCTTTGTCTTTCACCGCATCATCATTGCTGCCCTGCACGATCAGCAAAGGCTTATCTAAATGTTGCGCAGCATACTGAACCGAAAAACGCTGCTCGTTCGTGCGGTAATCTTCGTAAAACTGATAGTAGTGCGGCATCTGCTGTTTGGTGCGGGCATTCTCCGAATACATCACGCCCGAATTCTTCCACTCTTCCATGCGGTCGCCCGAGGGAAAACGGTAACCGAAATGGCTCACGCCTGCAAGTGAAATCACCGCTTTGATGCGTTCATCTTCACAGGCTTTGATGAGCGTAATGCCGCCCCCGCGGCTGTGACCGATAACCGCGATTCTTTCCGGATTGATCTCTGCACGTTTACTGAAATGGTTTAAAACGGCATCATAATCGAGCATTTCTTTGCTGAAATTGTTGTTGCCGAAAGCTTCAAGATCATCAAACGCTGTTGGATTTTCTAAAGTAGTGCCGTTGTGCGAAAAATTGAATTTCACAAAGAAAAAACCGGCCTCAGCGAATCTTTTGGCCATCAGATCCCACGCGCCCCAGTCTTTGTAGCCTTTGTAGCCATGTGCGAAAATGACGAGCGGCATTTTTTCAGCTGATTCCGTGAAGTAAGCATCCGCCAGGAAGTTTCGGGTTTCCGGATTTTCGATGATGAGGTTTCGCTCGATATTTGGTGGAGTTTTTACGGTTTGCATTTAAAATCGGTTTAAATTTAAGCAGAATAAAAAATTATGAAATTCCTTTTGTCTTTAATTTTCCTTTTCCCCTCTGCAATTATCGCGCAAAAGAATGAACTTAAAACCAATCTTCTTAAAATTCCCGAAATAAGCTACGAGCGGAGGCTGACACACCATTTTTCTGCGGGAGTACATGCCGGCACAGGTTTGTATAAACTGTCGGACGACACGCAAAACAGGATTTTCCTGAAGACTTTCGGGCGCTGGTACGTGCAGAAAAATCAGGATTTCAGCAAGTTCTTTCTGCAACTTTCTTTCATGTACAACCGTGACGAACATTTTCCGTCTTCGGACCCAAGCGTGACGCACCGCGTGGGAATGTACGATGAAGCGGGTTTGCTGGCAGGAATTGGGTACAAGTTTGTGATTAAAGAAAGATTCACTGTTGACGTTTACGGTGATGTGGGTGCCGATTTTCTGCATCCCGATTCTTTACTGCCGGTTCTTGCGGATGCGGGTCTGAATTTAGGTTACCGTTTTTGATTTTACATTTATTTCTTTGCTTAAAATAACCTTGACAAGCTTTTGCTCCACGAGGTTTCGGTTGTAATACTTTGTTACGGATACAGCACCGCGTGAGCGATTGCAGCGGCATCTCCCGGCGCGCGCCAGCGTGCCGGGGATACAGCGGAAAGCGCGGCCCGCGCAGCCGCGAAAGCGGATGTGCGGGACACGCCCCAAAAAAAATCACCCAAATTAAATTTGAGTGACTTTGTTGTTTTACCAGATTTTGATTCTTTCTTCCGGTGCTTTGTAAAGCTTATCGCCCGGCTTCACATCGAACGCTTTGTAGAACGAATCCTGATTTACCAGCGGCCCGAACGCGCGGAAGTAGCCCGGCGAGTGCGGATCTGTCTTCACCTGATTCACCATATACTGCTCTGTAGATTTGGTTCTCCAAACGGTTGCCCAGCTCATGAAAAATCGCTGATCCTGCGTGAATCCACTGATCAGACCCGGATCTCCGTGATCTTTCAGGTACATCTGCAATGCTGTGTAAGCCACCGCAACACCACCTAAATCACCGATGTTTTCACCACTCGTGAATTTACCATTGATGAAGCTGCCTTTCACCGGCTCATACTTGCTGTACTGATCTGCAAGCTGACCTACTTTGGCATCGAAATTCTTTCTGTCTGCATCCGTCCACCAGTTGTTGAGGTTTCCATCGCCGTCAAAACGCGAACCTGAATCATCAAAACCGTGAGAGATCTCGTGACCGATTACTGCACCTATTCCGCCAAAATTCACCGCAGGATCTGCTTTGAAATTGAAGAACGGTGGCTGCAGGATGGCTGCAGGGAACACGATTTCGTTATTGGAACCGCTGTAGTATGCGTTTACGGTCTGCGGAGACATTCCCCACTCTGTCTTATCAACCGGTTTGCCTACTTTATCGAGGTTTTTGGCGTATTGCCATTCGGTCACTTTCTGAAGGTTGGTATAATACGTACCTCCGTCCGCAGGTGCGGTAAGCTGAAGTTTCGAATAGTCTTTCCAGGTGTCAGGATACGCGATCT
This sequence comes from Kaistella pullorum, assembly GCF_014837035.1. Classification (GTDB taxonomy): domain Bacteria; phylum Bacteroidota; class Bacteroidia; order Flavobacteriales; family Weeksellaceae; genus Kaistella; species Kaistella rhinocerotis. The sequence goes on from NZ_JACSPS010000004.1 coordinate 185,413, forward strand.
TCACGCTGAATTTCGAGAGTTTTTCCTGTGCTTTCACTTTGGTCTCAGGCGACATCCAGTCGAGGTTAGCGATGTGATGCTCAAAACCTTTCTTGAGGTAGCTGATATAAGTTTCCATCTGCTCTTTTGCCCCGGCCGGGAAATATTTTTCAACGTATAATTTACCAAATGCTTCACCCAAAGTACCGTTCACTACACCGAGTCCACGCTTATCCATAGAACGTTGCTCTTTCTGGCCCTGAAGGTATTTTGAATAAAAGTTGAAGTTGATATCATCAAGTTCCTTGCTCAGGTTGGTAGCGTTGCTTGAAACCATTCTTGCTTTCAAATATTCTTTGATCAACGGCAGCGTACGTGCATTCATCCAACTGTCCATGTTCTGCAGATATTTAATCTCGCTAACAATCACTTTGTCTGTATCAACGCCTACCGATTTCAGATAATTTGGAAGGTTGATGCTTTTAACCAATGACGGCAGTTCGGAAACGTTTTTAGGATTGTATCTTAGGTTCGCGTCACGGTTCTGCTCATTCGTAAGGAGGTTCTGCGCGAGTTGCTTTTCAAAAGCTACGACGCGCTGTGCCGTTTGATCAGCGTTTTTATAACCTAAAACGGTGTAGAGTTGGGCCAGATAGTTTTTGTACTCAGCAAGCGTGGCACTGTTCGATGCACTTTCTTTCTGGTAATAGTCGCGGCCGAGACCTAAACTTGGTCCACCGAAATAAACCGCGTTCATCTTGGAGTTTTTCAAATCGGGCCCCACTCTCCACGCATAAAGCGGATTATCACCGGTTTTTGTGGCGTCGATCATGTATTTTTGAAGGTCAGCAACAGTTTTTATCCTGTCGATTTTCTCAAGATCAGCTTTGATTGGATTGATTCCGTCTGCATTGCGCTTGTCCCAGTTCATGAAAGTTCCGTACAAAGCCTGGATTTTCTGACCCTCAGAGCCTGCTGCAAACTGGTCAGACAAAATTTTATTCAGAATTTCAAGCGAAGCTACATCTACATCTTCGCGAAGCGCATTAAAACTTCCCCAAGAGGCTTTGTCCGAAGGAATTTCCGCCGTTTTCACCCAGTTTCCGTTCACATAGCTGAAAAAATCGTCCTGTGGACGAACCGATTTGTCCATATAATCAAGGTTCAGACCTTCTTCCGGAACTTCGGTTTTGGTTTCTGTAGCTACCGTTTGGTTTTCAGTAGCCGAAGCATCTGCTGTTTTGGCAGTGCCGCAAGAATTAAGCAATACAATTCCCGAAAAAGCAAGAGCGCTTATCGTAATTTTCTTCATATCAAATTTTTTAATTTATTGTTAAGTCGGTTCTTTTTCAAACTTGTTACAGCGGGGCTGTGCAGTAAATTTAAGATATGTTTACGGAATTTCAAAAAAGCAAACGACTTTTACAAATTCGCGTGGCCGTACCGGTCTGAAATTGAGCGGGGTCGACTTAATAACTTTAAATATTAAAATACAGCTCTTCTAACAGCACAATTTGCATTTATTATCGTAGATCAATGCGTACGATGTAAGATACTTCTAAATTTGCATCATAAAGTTTAATACTAACCAAACAAATAAAATATTATGACAACAAAATGGAACTTAGACCCGGCACACAGTGAAATCACCTTCAAAGTAAGACACATGATGATCTCTAACGTGAAAGGTGAATTCAAAGATTTCAACGTGGAACTTGATGCGGAAGACGACACTTTCAAAAACGTAAAAGTGAAAGCTACCGTTGATACAGCATCAATCAACACAAATAATACAGACCGTGACAATCACCTCAAGAGCGCAGAATTTTTCAACACCGAAGAATTCCCGCAGATCACTTTTGAAAGCGATTCCCTTACAAATAACGGATCCGGAACGCTTACCATCAATGGTGTCTCTAAACCAATCACTTTGGATGTAGATTTTGGCGGAACTAATGTGGATCCGTGGGGGCAAACGAAAGCAGGATTCTCTTTCGAAGGAAAAATTAACCGTAAAGATTTCGGACTAAACTGGAACGCAGCGCTTGAAACTGGCGGCGTGATGGTTTCTGATGAAGTGAAGATTGCAGGTGAACTTCAGTTTGTGAAAGCATAAAAGACCTCATAGTTTATTATTTTAATGAAAAATCCACCGGAAATCTGATTTTCGGTGGATTTTATTTTTAAAAAGGTCTCTAAATCAAACCTGGATGACACCCAGATTGAACTTTTCTGTTATCGGTGCATGATCCGCGGCCTCTATTCCCATAGAGATCCATGTACGTGTATCCACCGGATTGATGATAGCGTCCGTCCAAAGTCTGGCAGCTGCATACGTAGGTTCCGTCTGTTTTTTATAACGTTTTGAAATGGTATCGAGGATTTCCTGATGCTCTTCTTCCGTAATTTCTTTGCCTTGCTTCTTTAAAGTAGATTCCTGGATTTGGGCTAAAACTTTCGCAGCCTGGTTGCCGCCCATCACCGCAATTTCACTCCACGGCCAAGCCACGATCAGCCGCGGATCATAGGCTTTGCCGCACATTGCATAGTTTCCGGCACCGTAAGAATTCCCGGTCACCACCGTAAATTTAGGCACCACAGAGTTGGCCACGGCGTTAACCATTTTTGCACCGTCTTTGATGATGCCGCCATGCTCGGATTTGGATCCGACCATAAAACCGGTTACATCCTGCAGGAATAACAGCGGAATCTTGCGCTGGTTGCAATTCGCGATAAAGCGTGTGGCTTTGTCTGCGGAATCTGAATAAATCACGCCGCCAAACTGCATCTCGCCTTTGCCGCTTTTCACAAGTTTACGCTGGTTCGCCACAATTCCTACGCTCCAACCGTCAATTCTAGCCGTGGCGCAGATAATTGTCTTGCCGTAATCGGGCTTATACTCATCAAATTCAGAATTATCGACAAGGCATTTAATAATGTTATAAGTGTCATATTGGTCCGCTCTGGAAGCCGGCATATGCCCGAAAATATCAGCAATATTTTGTTTAGGTGGGAAACTTTCAATACGGTCAAAACCCGCTTTATCGTAAGTCCCTACAGATTTCATTATCGTTTTAATGCGGTCGAGCGCATCTTTGTCATTTTTAGCCTTATAATCCGTAACGCCGGAGATTTCGCAGTGTGTTGTCGCACCACCCAAGGTTTCATTGTCGATATTTTCGCCGATCGCGGCTTTTACAAGATAACTACCGGCCAGGAAGATGGAACCCGTCTTGTCCACGATCATTGCTTCATCACTCATAATCGGAAGATAGGCGCCACCTGCGACGCAACTTCCCATCACCGCAGAGATCTGGATTATTCCCATCGCACTCATTTTGGCATTGTTACGGAAAATTCGTCCAAAATGTTCTTTATCGGGAAAAATTTCGTCCTGCATCGGGAGGTAAACGCCGGCAGAATCAACCAAATAGATAATCGGAAGTCGGTTTTCTATTGAAATCTCCTGCGCCCGAAGATTTTTCTTGGCAGTACTCGGGAACCATGCACCTGCTTTTACCGAAGCATCATTGGCCACAACCAGGCACTGACGACCGGAAACATAACCCATCACGACAACCACTCCACCTCCGGGGCAGCCGCCGTGCTCTTCGTACATTTCATAGCCGGCCAGCGCGCCGATTTCAATGGATTCAGAATTTTTGTCGAGCAGATAATCTATCCGTTCACGCGCGGTCAGTTTTCCTTCATCGCGTTGCTTCTGCAGGCGTTTTTCGCCGCCACCTTTCTTCACGTCGGCAAGCAGGCGGTTCAGGTCCGATAGTTTGAGTTTATTCTGATCTTCGTTCTTATTAAATTCCAAATCCATTTCTTTAATTTGCCCTAAAGATAGATATTTTGGTAAAAATTTGAAGCGTGAAATAAGGAGCGCTGTAAGTACACTGGGTATCAGAAAATTATTATGAAATATTTAACATAAAATAATTTTTAAGGCAAAATATTTGCAGCGAACCTGCGTTACATTAACAGAAATCCTAGATAGTTTCATGAATTTTATTTTAAAGTTCCGTTCCTAGTTTATTTTTTTAATAGTTTATTATTTGAAAGCCCCAAAAGTCCTCACAGATTTTTGGGGTTTTTTTGTTTTGGTAACAGCCCATCAAATAAAACCGTAAATACGAAAGCGATTTGTAAATTTGCGCAACTTTGAAATTTCTATGGAGGCTGCTTACAAAAATTCTGCACTGTTCAGGTTGCATCTGATCGTTTTTTTATGGGGTTTTACAGCCATTTTAGGAAAACTTATTGAGACCAATGCTCAGGTTTTGGTTTTCTACCGAATGTTTTTCGCCTCGCTTTTCCTGTTCCTTTTTTTCCGTGTTTTTAAAGGCCAAAGTTTACGCGTGCCCCGCCGGTTGCTCCTGCAGCTCATCATGATTGGGGGTTTCATGGGTTTTCACTGGCTGTTTTTCTTCCATTCCATCAAAGTTTCTAATGTGTCCATAGCGCTCAGCTGTCTTTCGCTGTCCACTTTGTTCACGTCTATTCTGGAACCTGTGATCTTTAAACGGAAAATAGACATTTCGGAGGTGATAATCGGCATCGTGATCGTGATCTGTATGACACTGATTTTCAAGACAGAATTACATTATAAGGAGGGAATATTTTTCGGAGTTCTCACGGCGTTATTCGGAACCATCTTTCAGGTATTCAACGGGAAGATTTATGGTAAAACCAGTTCCGGAAACATTATTTTTTACGAGATTTTTGCCGGTTTTTTGATTCTTAGCATATTCTACATATTTACAGGTCAAATTTCACAGGTGGGTGAAATAAGTTACCGTGATTTGGCGTTACTTATATTGCTGGCAGGGGTTTTTACAGCCTACCCGATGCTGGAATCGGTGAGCCTGATGAAATATATTTCGCCGTTTACGCTGGTTCTCACCATCAATCTGGAGCCTGTTTACGGAATTATCCTCGCATTCTTTATCTTTGGAGAATCTGAGCAGATGAATCCGGTTTTCTACATTGCTTCGGTTATTATGATAGGTGTCATAATCGCCAACGGTGTGTGGAAAGCACGCAGAACCGCAGGTACTAAAAAGCTCGACATTTGATGAAAAAAATACTTCTCCTTTCACTCCTATTTTGCGCTGGCTTATCGCAGTCACAAATTGTTCGTAAATATTCGAACGAATTTCTGAGTATCGGAGCCGGAGCACGCGGTCTGGCAATGGGTGGCGCAGTGATTTCAAATCAGGGTGACGTATATTCACCAATGTGGAATCCGGCAGGACTGATCGATATAGACCGCGACTGGCAGGGCGCCGCGATGCATGCGGAATATTTTGAATCGATTGCCAAATACGATTATCTTGCCTTTGCAAAACCATTGGATAACAATGCCGGCGTGTTTGCCATTTCCATTGTAAGGCTTGGTGTAGACAATATTCTGAATACCACGCAGCTTATCGATTCCGAAGGCAATATAGATTACGATAAAATCACCAGTTTTTCACAGTCTGATTACGCAGCATTGCTTTCCTATGCATTCAGGCCGGGCGGCGACCACCGTTTAGCGGTGGGTGTTAACGCAAAACTGGTTTACCGCAATGTAGGGAAATTCGCGAGTGGCTACGGTTTTGGCTTTGATGTCGGTGTGCTTTATAATGCGGATAACGGCTGGAACTATGGTGCTATGCTGCGCGATGCAACCACTACTGTAAATTTTTGGACGGTAAATCAGGGTGAACTTTCCACCGTAGTAAATGGTGAAGAGTTTAATCCCGCGCCCGCTGACAAACTCGAGATCACTATGCCCAAGCTCAATCTCGGAATCAGCCGCAATTATGAAATCAACCGCGACCTCGAACTCACACCTGAAGCGGGTCTAAATGTTGATTTTGCAAAGACCGCCGCGATGATTTCAACCGATTTTGCGAGCATCACGCCGTACGCAGGTGCGGAGCTCCGTTTTCAGGATATGATTTTTGTGCGTTTGGGCGTGAACAGGTTTCAGACCATCACGGATATTGAAGATCTAAAGCGTAAGGTTTCTTTTCAGCCCAGCGCCGGTATTGGCATCAAATATCAGGGTTTGACGCTGGATTATGCCATCACCAATTCGGGAATTGGCGGATCTAATTTCTATTCGAATTTCTTCTCCCTGAAACTGGATATGGGCGACTTCAGGAACTAAAAAATTCTAAAACACGCACAATGAAACGCATATTATTTCCCGTACTGATCTTACTTTCGGCTGTAGTTTTCGGGCAACAAATCTCAGACTTCCGCTATATCACACTTACAGACACAAAAGATTTTGCAAATGACAAATTTGGCTTGAATTCATTGCTGAGTGCAAAACTTCAGGCAAAAGGTTATACGGTTTTAGGTACGCATCGGCAATCCTGGCCTGCGGACGCTGCTTCGGATCCTTGTAGCGTACTTCAGGCAGATGTAGAAAACATCAGCAGCCTACTTAAAAATAAATTAATGGTAAGCTTCAATGACTGTAAGGGAAAATCAGTCGGAACTTTCGAAGGCCGTTCAAATATAAAAGAATATGAAGCCGGCTACCAAGATGCGCTTTCAGCTGCAACAAATATTTTCCCCGCATACAACCCAGTTGCAAGAAATTCCGGCACAAGCGCTGCACCCGTGGGTGTGGTGCAGGAGGTAAATTCCGGCAAGACTACCGCAAAGAGTGAAGAAAGTGCTCCCGCACTAAAAAATTCCGCCCAAACCTACAGCAATGGCAGTTCAACACTAAACAGGATTATCATTTCCGAAACTGAGTTCATCCTCGCGAATCCGAAAAACTCTGTTCCGTATGCGATATTCCGGGAATCGACTAGAAAAGGAGTGTTCCGTGTACAACTTCAGGATGGGAGCAAAACGTTGGGATATACGGAAGAAAGCAATATTGTGATTGAAAAAGCAACTGCTGACGGTTCGTTTAGCCGGGAAGTTTTCAGACAGATTCCTTCTAAAGATTTGAATTAAAATATTCCCAAACCAATCCACCACGATTTTTCCCCAGTATTTCTTCCAGCGTTTCGCGTGAGGATTCTTTGACGCGTTTTACAGATTTGAGTTTGCTTAAAAGTAAGTCAACCGCTTTTTCACCAATGCCCGGTATTTCTTCCAGTTCGGTTTTGATTGTTGAGTTTTTTCTGCGCGTTCGGTGATGCTTGACCCCAAACCGGTGAGATTCATCCCTCACACGCTGCAAAATCTTTAACGTTTCCGATTTTTTATCGAGGTAGAGGGGAATGGGATCTTCCGGAAAATAGATTTCTTCAAGCCTTTTTGCAATACCGATTATGGTGATCTTGCCGTACAGTCCGAGTAGTTTTAAACTTTTCACGGCAGATGAAAGCTGGCCTTTTCCACCATCAATCAAGATAAGTTGTGGCAATGGCGCACCTTCGTCCAAAAGTCGGCGGTAGCGGCGGTGAATCACTTCTTCCATCGTCGCAAAATCATTGGCGCCTTCCACAGTTTTCGGATGAAAAATCCTGTAATCTGCTTTGCTTGGCTTGCCGTTTTTAAACACTACACAAGCTGAAACGGGATTCGTACCTTGAATATTTGAGTTGTCAAAACCTTCAATATGACGCGGCTCCACGGGCATTCGCAGGAGTTTCTGCATTTCGGCCATGATGCGGTTTGTGTGTCGCTCCGGATCTACGATCTGTACAGCTTTTAGTTTTTCTATGCGGTACTCTTTGGCATTTTTTTCCGAAAGTTCAACGATACGTTTTTTGTCGCCGACTTTAGGGACGATCAGTTTCACATTCGGAATTTCAAGACCAAGATGAAATGGCAACAGGATTTCTTTGGAATCTGAACTGAATTTTTGGCGGATCTCAATCATCGCTTCTTCCAGAATGTCTTCATCGCTTTCTTCAAGCACTTTCTTGATCTCAGTCGTAAAACTTTGAATTATATTACCGTTCTGAATCTTAAAATAGTTCACGTACGCAGCTGTCTCATCACTTGTCATCCCGAACACATCAACGTCATTTATCGAAGGATTCACAACCGTATGCTTGTGCTGGTAGTTTTCGAGCAAATCAAGCCTTTCCTTCACGATATGCGCATCTTCAAACTGAAGATTCTGTGCATAATTGATCATCTGAGCCACCAAATATTCCTTGGCTTTACGGAAATCACCTTTGATGATTCCTCTGATCGCATCTATTTTTTGGTCGTAATCTTCCTTGGACTCCTGCATTTCGCACGGTCCCTGGCAATTTTTGATGTGAAATTCGAGACAGACTTTATATTTTCCCTCTGCTATTTTTTCCGGGGCAAGGTTCAGCGTACAGGTCCTGAGTTTATAGATATGTTTAATAGTATCCAGTAAAACTTTCGCAGGACGCACACGCGCATAGGGTCCGAAATATTCTGATCCGTCCTTGATCATCGTCCTAGTAAGGAATATTCGGGGGAAATCCTCATTTTTAATGCAAATCCAGGGATAAGATTTATCATCCTTCAGCATTACATTATAGAAAGGCTGATGTTCCTTGATCAGATTGTTTTCAAGTAGCAATGCATCATATTCACTCGGAACGATCGTAGTTTCCAGACGAAAAATCTTTGAAACCATAATCCTGGTTCGGTAACCGGGCAGATTTTTATTAAAGTAAGACAGCACCCGCTTCTTCAGATTTTTAGCTTTACCGACATAAAGCAGCTGATCATTTTTATCAAAATACCGATAAACGCCGGGTTCTGAGGGCAAAGTTTTCAGCTGAAGTTCGAGGTTCGGATTCATTATACAAAAATAGGCAAAACAGTAGAACTGCAAACCTTACTAATTGTTTTAGGCTACGTGGATATCATCAAAAAATCACAAATTCTCTGACATCTGTTAGGGTGTTTTCGCAAGTTTTTTGCGTCGTGGATATCGTTATTTTTGAGCGATTTTTATAGACAGACTGCATTTTTGTCTTTAAAAATTAAAAAAGCTATAACCATGAGAACTAAATTGATGTTGCCTGCATTTTTGTGTGTACAAATATTCTGTGCACAGTCCGCCGATCCTACAAACCAGCTGCGGCAGCATGAACTCGAAATCAAGGAACTTAGCCGTCAGGTTCAGTATTATAAAAATGCGCTGAACGTTAACCAGGCCATCCGAAGTGTCACTTTTGAAAATATCCGGTTTGACGTTACCCAAGTCATCGGCTCAAAAAAAGACGGCACCGTGGAAGTCAATTTCTTATATACAAATGTTGGTCCTACCCTCAGGTCACTGCAGTGTGAACGCGCCCTGATGGTAGATCCCAAAGGAAATCAACACCTAACAACGCAAATGTATATTGCTCCGAACGGAAGAATTGTCGCCAATGAAGTATTGCCAAAAACCGCCTACCGCGGTGGCGTACTTTTCAAAAAACAAAACAGTTATCTACCGACAATCCGCTCGCTTGCTCTTTACATCTATCCGCGCGATAATTTCTCAAATCCCGTACCTGTAGTTTTCGAAAATATACCGGTGATCTGGCAGTAATAAGGAAAAAAACACTTGAGTATAATGCTCGAATCTGCTTTTAATTCGATTTTTTTAGGCTGATTAAAATCTGTACTTTTAGCCTAAATTGTATTTAAATGAAAATTTACGGCAGAGACCAGTTTACTATTTCTGATATTTTCGATATTCTTAGAGATCCGTCAAGCGCGAAGCTGGACGATATAGCAAGATCACAAATTTTACAGTCACAAAACAATGTTCGGCAGATCGTAGAATCAAACCGCACCGTGTATGGTATCAATACAGGGTTTGGGCCACTATGTGATGTGAAAATTTCGGAAGAGGAAACCGCGCAGCTTCAGCACAACCTGATTATCTCTCACGCCGTAGGCGTAGGGAAGCCAATCGCGAAAGAACTCTCGGCGATCATGATGATAGCAAAAGTCCATGCACTTTCAAAAGGTTTTTCCGGTGTTTCTCTTGAGGTAATCGAGCGTCTTATCCTGATGCTTGAAAAAGATATTATACCTGTTGTACCTGAACAAGGTTCCGTAGGCGCGTCGGGCGATCTAGCTCCGTTAGCTCATCTTGTGCTGCCGCTGCTCGGTCTTGGTAAGGTTTGGTGGAAAAACCAAATTTTAGAAACCGGTGAGGTCTTAGCAGAAAATGGACTCGAAAAGCTGAAATTGGGTCCTAAAGAAGGCCTTGGACTGATCAATGGGACTCAATTTATACTGGCGCATGCCATTTTAGGCCTTGACAAGTTCGAATATTTACTCGATTTGGCAGATTTAGCTGCTGCAATGAGTCTGGAAGCATATCAGGGCTCGGCCAGTCCTTTCAGAGAGGAGTTGCATGACATCCGGCCTTTTGACGGCAGCAAAAAAGTAGCGGCAAGAATGCGAATGTTTTTGGGGAATTCGGAAAATTTGGAGGCGCACTTGAACTGTAACCGGGTGCAGGATCCGTACTCGATGCGCTGTGTACCCCAAGTTCATGGCGCCAGCCGGAATGCATACGAACATTTAAAAGCACTCGCAATTACAGAACTGAATTCAGTAACAGATAACCCGATCGTGTTGAGCGCAGAAGAATCGATTTCCGGTGGAAACTTTCACGGGCAATTACTGGCCTTACCGCTCGATTACTGCACCTTGGCCGGCGCGGAACTCGGAAACATCTCAGATAGACGAAGCTACCTTCTCTTGGAGGGTAAATTTGGCCTCCCGAGGTTACTTACAGCAAGCACGGGGCTTAACTCCGGTTTTATGATTCCGCAATATACATCGGCGGCTCTGGTTACTGAGAACAAGACACTATGTTTTCCGGCTTCTGCGGATTCTATACCCACTAGTTTGGGACAGGAAGATCATGTGTCGATGGGAAGTATTTCCGGAAGAAAATTCAATCAGGTATTAGGCAATTTAGTAAATATTTTGTCAGTCGAGCTTATGTTCGCAGCTCAAGGGCTGGAGTTTAGGAGGCCGGCAAAGTGTTCACGCTTTGTAGAGGATGCATTTGGCCTGATCCGTTCAAAAGTACCAAAACTGGAAGATGACCGATTGATTGGTGACGATATGTTGGCTATAGCCGAACTCATTAACGAAAGAAAATTTGAAGTAAATTAAAAGATGAAGAAAATAATCATTGTCGCCAGCTTATTTGCATTTGGAGGTTTGGTAAATGCACAAACCAGCAAAGATCAAAAAGTCATTGAGTTGCTTGAAACCATGGGCACGACACAAAACATGAAAATCTCCTATGAATTATTCATTTCTAATTACAGGAAACAATACCCTGACATTCCTGCGGCGTATTGGGACAAAGCCACATCGCTGGTCGACTATAAGGATTTAATCAAAAGAATTGTACCTATATATTCCAAAAATTTTACCGAGAAGGAAATTGATGACCTAACTACATTTTACAAGAGCAGCACCGGAAAAGAAATGACTACAAAGATGCCCGTGATCTTGCAGGAAAGCATGTTGGTTGGCCAGGAATGGGGAACAGAACTTGCGCAAAAAATTGAAAGCGAAATCAAACCTTCCGAAAAGAAAACTGACACATCCCCGCCTCCACCGAGACGATAAACTTTTGGATTCCTTATTAAACACAAAAAATGACTTTTGCCAGGACTGCTCAAAAGTCTTTTTTTGGCTAAAGATTGCAAACTTATTTGCAATTTATACTGTTAATTTTTAATTATTTTAGGGTAAAGCATTCTACGGTTCTCTCACTTTTGCATAAAAAAAATCCCCAATCAACTAAATGATTGAGGACTGTGTCCCGCCGAGGCGGATTAAAAAAAACTGGCGGCGACCTA
>NZ_JACSPS010000005.1 GCF_014837035.1 Kaistella pullorum
CAATAATTTTGCGTCTTTCTTTTTCAGATTTGTCAGGCATAATTTTGTGCGGGTTTTTGTTTACGCTTGCTGGTAACTCGCTTATATGTATCACTAAGTTATACAAAGCCAACCGATACTGGTTGTATATGTATTATAATAGTTTGCTTTATTTATAAAAGTAAAAGTACTGATTTGTCGCTTACAAATTCCGTGCACAGCATTAATAAACAAAATATTACAAACGGACAATAATTTGGGCGGATATAAACTTATTGCGTAAACATACTGGCTTTGAGCCTTCGAATCTAATGTTTTTCCCGACCATAAGGCACAAAATACCAAAGTGCAGGATTCCCTGATCTTTGCCAAAAAATCTCGCACAACCGAAGCCCTGCACCACTCCGCTTATCACTTCATAGCCCAGCACTTCGGTTGTGTTTTACAGGAGCTCCTTTCGCTTTCTTGACGCCTGATACACATTAGCCTTCGCCCTGCTGCAGCTAAAAAGTATCCGGCTAAAAGCTCACGATCTCCGTAAAAAATTCCCAGCCGCCTTGCCTTGCGGCAGCCATCCCTTTCAATGGAATTTATATTTTTTGAAGAGTTTCTTGTGACCGGAACTTTCCACGGGATGTGAAAGCTTGCGGAACCGTAGAACGCTGCAGCTGAGCTTCATTCGATTTCCGGTGTTTTTCTGTATGCAAAATTAAAAAGGGCTGTTCTCCTAAAAAAATGAATTTGGGAATCCGTCAGCCTTTTCCTGCTGACAAACCCACCCAAGCCCTGCGGGCAAATTCATTTCGGGCTTTCATTCTATTCCAGTTTTAGTCGCCCTTCCCTTTTTATGGTCATTTAGCAAAGAAAAAGACACCTCAATTAAACGAATAAAGACAACAGCAGAGCGTTCTTTGACATTTCCGATAAGCTTCACAATTTCCCCGGAAGTTTTCCCGGTCACTTCAGAAATTCCTTCAATTAAAAGAAAAAAACATGTCCTCATTACCAAATAAATACATAAAGAAATAATTACCTAAATAACTAATTAAATGTTTTATTATGAATGCAACAGCCCCAAAAACCACCAAACGTAATGCAAGCCAGACCATCAAAGGTCAAGACAAATTTATCACCCGTATCCTCGAAAATCTCGATAAGGTGAAAGCTCAGGATTGGGAAATATATACCAATTATAAGTTTCATGCTCCGCGTAACTTGTTCACTCAAAATGTATACAAAGGCTTTAATTTGCTCGCCTTGTACATCGACACGTTGACTCACGGTTTCACCGGTAGTTTATATGCAACATTCAATTCCATCTCCAAAGCTGGCGGTAAACTACGGAAAGGTTCTAAAGGTGTCGTAATTGAATTTTTCACCTTCGTGTACAAACATAAAGAGACTTCAAAAATCTACTCATTGGAACAAGTAAAACAGATGACACCGGCCGATCTGGAACATTTACTAAAAGTGCCGGTAGTCAGAAATTATGTAGTTTTCAATTCGAATCAGATCGAAAATCTGGAAGAACTAAATTTAGATATTGCTATAGACGAACCGGAGGAACTTGATTTCACTGAACGCAATAACTGCGAGAGATTTATTAACGACCTCCAAGCGCAGAGATCTTTAAAGATAGAATATTTACAGACCGCACACGGTAGTTACTCCCCTATTTTGGATATTATAAAAATGCCACTCAGAAAGCATTTTATTTCTGAAGATAAGTTTTACACCACTTTATTTCATGAAACCATTCATTGGACCGGCCATGAAAAAAGATTGAACCGAAACCTTCATGACGGATTTAATAATAAAGAAAAATATTCCTTTGAAGAACTGATTGCAGAAATGGGATCCATGCTGCTGGCATTGCAATATGGAATCACAAGTGAACTATTAAACTCCATCCGTTATCTCAAAGGTTGGTCCGATACGAACAAAGAAAACCGAATTGAAAATATTAAAAGCGCGTTCATACATTCCAAAAAAGCGAAGAAATATCTGGAGCAATTTTAAACCAAAACCCTTCACAAAAAGTGAGGGGTTTTTTGCGTTCCGCATAAAAATTTATCTAACGGAACAAAGCAGCTCTGAAAATCAAAATCCTAATTTCAGGCTTGTTTCTTTAAGCCCTACTTTGTAATTTAACGCTTCAATCAGATGTTTTTTCCGACTATTGATTTTTGCTGCGCATGCGATGGCGACGAAACGTCGCGGTAAAATTAGGAAAGCAAGAGGGAACGTGTCTAAATTAGACAACGTTCTGCATATCAATTGAATACGATTTAATTAGACGTAGTTTGTTATACATAAATGTATGCGTAATTGATGTATTTAACTGACAATCAGTTAGTAAATTTAAAAAATTATTATACAAATGAGTAAACAGAGTTCGATGATCCGGGTCTCGATGAAAAATGGTGAGAACCTCAGAATCTTGAAGAATGAATTGAATTTGCCGAGTTATGATGAAGTAATTTCCTACCTAATCAACGCGAACATGACCGGAAATTCAGAGGTTAATTCTTTAGTGGAATTAAAGAAAGCGTTGGAAAACGGACTGGCCTCAAATGAAAAAAGAACCGATGCAGTTCACAAAAGGTTGGGACATTTGGATAAATTTTATTTCACTAAAATTTTGGATACGCACAATCTTCTTAAGGAATTTTTGACCACGAATGTAAAGAGTGGCTATGGACAGAAACCTACAGAGAGTTCTGATCGTACTACTAATGTTTTGGCTGAGCAGGATAAGCAAAAACTACAAAATGAAATTAAAGAAGTATGGGAAAGCCACCGGGAAATTGAGCAAATCAATGAAGCGCTGAGTGAGCAGCTGAATTCCATTAAAAACAAATTCAAGTTCGAAAGTGGTGCTTTTTCGAAAAGTTACAAAGCAGTATTATCAGTTCAGGACTACGAGGATATTTTTAAATAATGCATATTTCATTCACAAGACACGATCCGGATATCTCTCAGAGTTGCAAGGCGGTGACCGAATATCTGGACAAAGAAAACACTTCCCGCGAGAGAGAGTACGAGGAGTTTATGGAGGATATAGAAAACCAGGCGCTCAGCGATTTCGATAAACAGATTGAGCTGCAGAACCTGTTTTTCAGTCAGGATGATAATGAGCAGGAGGTTTTCCTGAACCAGAATAGCGCTACCGATCTGATTGATGCAAATGTTTCGTCAAGAGCCAAAGAACGGGAAAGTAAGTTTTTCATCCTTAATATTTCGCCCAGCAAGGATGAACTGCAACAGCTTAATGAGATCGTGGGCGCGGAATTAAAAGCGGCAGGTATCGGAGAAAAAGAAACTCAGCTTTTGTCTCAAAGTGAAAGCGGCGCAAAGCAATTGGAGATTATGCGGAATGATTTAATGCATCAATGTCTCCGTGAGTATACAAAGGATGTAATGCGGGACTATGCACAAAATTTTAATCGAAAGGTTTACAACAATCCCGGAAATCTGCCAACACAGAAAGAGGAAAAGCAGATCAACAGCGAAACCAGAAAAGAATTGGCAGAGATGAAAATCGACAGAAAGGATCCTGGGTACGCACAAAAATATCAAGAGATACGGGAACAGAAAGCGGCCGAATTGGGGCGGGATCTGTCTGTTCGAAAGATGACTGAAAAGGACTTGGTCTGGATAGCTAAGGTGGAAGAAAAGCGAACCTATAAAGGCAATGATAAATGGGTCATCGAAAACAGAAAGGCACAAAGGGAAATCAAAAAACTAGAAGCCGAAGATAAGCCTGACCGTGAAAAAATCGCACTGCTGAAGGCGCAACTTCATACCGATAGGACAACCGGCGAAATCGTGCGTGAGGGACTTAAAAAAGGTGGTCAGCAGTACCACGTCCACGTTGTTGTTTCAAGATACGATAACTGCCCGAATGCTCGGTATAAGGGGTCAATATCGCCCCTAGCTCACCATCGGAATTCAAGAATGGCAGGAAAAATCGCACAGGTCGGATTTGATAGAGATTCTTTTTTCAAGAAAATAGAACAGAGTTTCGATGAACGATTCAAATATGAGCGTCGAGATAGCTATGAGAAGTTTAACGAGCAGAAAAAACTCAGGACCGGCAAAAATACTCGGACACGACATGCAACCAAAGCAGTATCGGTATTAAGTAAGCCTGTTAGGGATGAACTATATAAAGCATCCGGGGCGGAAGAATTACAGAAGTTAGACGTACGGAATGCAGTGAGTCGTGAACTTGGCTTCCGGGTGCCGTTATCTATCCCGAAAACACCGCTGCAGTTGGCAACGCAAACAGTAAGGTCCGCCATAGCGAAGATTACGGATACTTCAAAAGGGTATTAGGATGAAAATTTTTGAAATCACATTAAGGAATTGGCTGATTATTATAGCGTCAATTTCGCTGCTCAGCATATTGCTGACTATTGCTTTAAAATCGCGCAACCGAGCAGTACAGTTTGTATTCCTGATGGTTGGCCTTGCGTTAATCGTATTTGCTGGTCAGATGCTCACTTACAAATTGATAGTATTTTATTTAGTGGTTCCTGCTGCAATCATCACCGCACTGATTTATATGTGGACTTACGAAAGACCAGCAGATCCTGTCTGGGATGTAGAATTTCAAACGTCACAAGGCAGAAAAATAATTAGGGGAATACAGCGTGGTGTGGCAGTGTTTGGAGCAGCAGGTTCCGGGAAAACGGTATCAGTGCTTTATAATATTATGCGGCATTTTGGCAAGGCTGGTTTTGCGGGAATCATCTATGATTATAAAGACGGTGAACTTACGGAGCTGGCGGGGCCCATATTTAAAGAAAGACTTAAAGCTATAGCACTGCATCATCCGACAATTAGCAGCCGTGTGAATCCGATAGCACCGGAGTATATAAGCGGCGAAAAAGATGTCAATCAGATTGTAAAAGTACTGATGGATAACCTGATTAAAAACGGTGTAGGCAAAGGAGACGATTTTTTTAAAGACAGTGCATCATCATTGTTGTCCGGTGTAATTCTAAAATTTTCCTTCGACCATAAAGAATATTGTACCCTGCCCCATGTTATTGCTTTCATCCTGGGAGTGGATTTCAGCATACAAAATATTGAGGGCAGTTCAGCCGATGACGCACGTAATGAATTTGCTAAGCTAAAAAGCTTTCTTACTTCAAACGAACGTGTGGCTCTTCAGGCGAGCACTTTCATTCTGGGATTGGCCTCCGCTCGTCAGACAGCTTCCGTCATTTCGACTTTGGCCAACGGGCTTCGCAAAATGGCATTTCCCGAAGCTTTCTATGTATTAAGTGCGAACGACTTTAACTTTAATATAAACGCTAAAGAAGTCGATTTGGTAGTGTCTGTCATTAATGAACCTAAGTCGGCGGATTTCTTAAGTCCTATAAATGCCGCAGTAATTCATTCCATTTCCAAACAAATGATGGTGCGCAACCGGAAGCCGGGGTTTATTATGTTGGATGAAGCACCGACGATTCAATTACTCAATATGGCCCAAATCCCCGCCACCATGCGTTCGTTTGGGGTTGCAGTAATCTACTGTGCCCAGGATTTTGTTCAGGGTGTCGTGCAATATGGCCGCGATGGTTTCCGGGAAATTGTGGCCAATCTTTCTACTCAGTTCTTTGGTAAATCAAACGATTCAGAAACTTCTAAGTTTTATGAAAGTTATTTTGAATTGGTAAACATCAAAACTAAGTCGGTTTCGCGTAAAGGAAGCGACGGTAATCTGCTGGCCTGGGGTGAGACTTCCACCACCACCGGCGAGCGTGAAGTTCATAAGCACCGCGCAAGTGAATTCAATCGGTTGGCCGTGGGGCAGTTTGCGTTTCTGGCGGATGGCAAAAATGAAATCGTAAATATCACTCAACCGAAAGTTGAATTTCAAAGCATAGATAACCAGCGTGTTATCACACAAAAAATGCTAGAAACTCATTTTTACAGAATAATTTCGGAAGCAAGATCTCTAGTTTAACTTTTAACATAATCAGTGATTGAAAAGTAGCGTATTTTAGGAAAAAGATTTCTATATTTGGGATATAAGATATCGCATATGGAAAATCTGAAATTAAAACTCTCCGGTTTCTTAACGTTATTTTACTCGCTGACTTATGCTCAAAGTATCAACTTAAGAGGCCCCGCGCAACAGCTGGCAAACGAAATCAAAGGCATTTTCCCCTATGTCGCCGTCAGCATTTTCATTGTAGTCATCTTCGTAAATCTCGGCCACTTCGTGAAAGACAATGGTGACTGGAAAAAAGGCGTAACCAATATTGTCATTTTCGCGGCCATTCTCGGTGCCGTGGTTGGACTGGTAAACTACGTGGGAAGTATAAGTGTGTAATTAGTAATTCCTTGGCGCCATGAGGAAGGTAAAAAATCTAAAAGGATACCGCCAAAAACCCACGATATACGGACTTAATGTTACGGGTTTTATTGCTACCACCGTCATTTCTGTGCTTGCGCTGCTCACCTTTCTTGGGGGCATCAGTGTGCAGAAAGTAGTTCTGGTAACTGCGGTTATTGCCGTGACTTATTTCACCTCGCTCCTCCTGGCCAACAACCATTCTGTTAAGGAATGGCTTTTTGACGAAAAATTACCTGAAAGGTTTTCGGACGATGAATAATCTGTTTTTACATATCGAAAACAATAAGGTCGTAGGCACAAACGGCGTCTTCGCGATGGGATACGTAGTGCAGTTGGCAGAAAGATATTCGTTGGGACAAGAAGACTATCAGGCGATTAATGACCTGTGGAACCGTGCCTTGAAGGATATGCCAGGCGGCGCCGTTTTCTTGAAACAGGACATATTTCAGGAAGCAGAATTTGATACCAGACATTTACCTGATGGTAATTACCTGCAACGCGAAACCAAACAACACTTTAAGGATAGGCCGTTCCTTGCTCACAAATGCCATATTTTCTTTGTTCTGCCTCCGGGAGATACGTTCACTACCAAAATAACCAATCCGTTTAAACGGTTGAACAGAAAGAAGTTTGAAAGATTTGACGACCGTATTAATGTTTTTATAAACACGGTAGAACAAGCAGTTAATTTTTTGAATGGTGGCAGGATTAACAGTGGCAGGGCTTTTCAGATACGTTCTTTTGAAGCTGGCGAAATGGTGGATTACTATGATTACTATTTCAATAATTTTCAGAACGACTTTGTAACGGACCGTATTTTAAAAAGTGGCTATATCCAAATTGGTGACCGATTGCTGGGGGCAATTTGTACGCGTGATGAAGAGCATATGCCCGAAAGCTTTCCGGAACTTCAGTCAGACAGAAATTTCAGCACAGCGAAATATAAGTTTTACCAAAACATTGGAGATCTGTTAGGTTTTGAATTGCCGTTTGACCATGTTTATAACCAGATTATTTATTTTGAAGATAATCAGAAACAGTTGGCAGAACTCCGGCGCAGGCATGATCTGCTGAAGAAATCTTCCACATTCGATCCGCAGAATAAAGTAAACGCTGGTAAGCTTGGCGTCCTCATTGATGAAATTGCCGCGGATATTGACAGTGAGCGGCTCGTCCGGACACATATTAATGTCCTTTTCTACGGTGATAATGAGGCTGAAATTAAAAGCCGTCGCAATCAGATCACAGAGAAATTTAAATCTGTGGATATAAAGACACGGCAGCCCATCGGCAACTTTTTAAACTCTGTGTACTGCAACTCATTTTACCTATTCTCTGGGAATTTTTCAGATCAGCAGATGTTTTACGGTCATTTGAGTCTTGCTACGCTTTTTATAAACAACTGCACAAACTATAAAAACGATGCTCAGGGCGTACTGCTGAATTCTAGAATAGCCAATATTCCGGTGACCGTTGATACTTGGGACGAGGAAAAGAAATATGTTCGGGCACGAAACTTTATGATCTTCGCTCCTACCGGGTACGGAAAATCATTTTTTGCCAACCATCTTTTCCGACAGTATTATGAAGAAAATGCACGGATGGTACTCGTAGATCTGGGTGGTTCATACCGCAAGCTCGCAGCTTTGTATCCGGAGGATACCGCTTTCATCCATTACCGTGAAGGAACTGCTATCGGTTTAAATCCGTTTGACCTGCAAGGTGATAAACTAAGCGCCTCGAAGATTGAGGATTTGACCGAATTCCTGATTACCCACTACAAAAGAGATACGCGTGCATCCGAGAATGAAAAGACCGCACTTCGAAAGATTATTGAAGCCTACTATGAACAAGGTGGAGCACAGAGTTTACTGAAGTTTATTGAAGCCGTTCGAGAGCATAAAGACACGCTTTTGGCCGAACTGAATATCAGAAAAGAATTCTTCAATATAGAGGAATTCCTTTTTGCTATGAGCGAGTTTGAGCCTGGCGGCATCTACGATTTCCTGTATGCCGACGAAAGCAATGAAAATCTTGTTCGCTTGAAAGATAAAAAGATTATTGTTTTTGAACTGGATGAAGTCAAGGATAATCCGCTGCTGCTGTCCATCATGCTGCAACTCATTTCGTCAGTGATAAATGAAACTGTTTGGAAGGACAAATCCACGCGGGGATATATCTTCTTTGATGAAGTGGCCAAGCAGTTTAAATTTAAAGGAGTGCTTGAAAAAATCGAATATTTCTTTCAGGCGGTGCGAAAGCAAAACGGAGCCATCGGGATTGTGCTACAGGCGGTTAGTCAACTCCCAGAAAGCGGTGAATTTGGCCAGATCGCAAAAACCATCATTGAAAATACACAAGTGCTATATGTGCTGCACGCAAAAGACTATACAGCACTGAAAGAACGCTTTGGAATGAGCGAACATGCTTTTCATCAAATGAGTTCTCTTACCTCAGATTTTGAAGGTAAAAACAAATACTCGGAAATCTTCGTAATGCGGGGCAATCAGCATCAGGTTTATCGTCTTGAAGTCCCGGAAAAGGTGTTCTGGGCGTACCAAACTGAAGGCGCGCAGAATGAACAGCTAATGAACATTTACGAGGAAACCCGTGATATGGAAGAAGCAATCGACAAATACATAAAAAAGGGATAATATGAAAAGTTTAATCTTAGCATTCAGCCTAATGGTAGGATCCTATACGTTTGCGCAGATGGCTGTAGTGGATGCCGGTGCCAACCATCAGATGGCTAAACAAATAACGCAGTCGGCCGCGCAGATCAAACAGTTGGAGAAATCTTATCAGCTGATGAAGGACGCCCAGGACAAATACAATAAGGTGAACGGCTATATCCAGCAAATGGGACAGCTGCAAAACATCATCAATCTGCAAAAGCAGGCGATCAGCAATTCCAACAAAATTTTGCAGAAAGCCCGAGCCGGGAAAATAGATGTGAGCAGTATTGGTACGCAGTTGTCGCAGATATCGGGCAGCATCAAAACGGTACAGGCACTGCTGAACAACGGCATGTTCAAAATGAGCGACAGTGAGCGCATCACCTTGCTCGAGAATGAGTACAATAAAGTGAAAAGCGCAAATGCGAAACTCAGCGTCAAGCTGATTAAGCTTTCTTATTGATGGATTACTCGTGGCTTACAGAACTGAATCAGGTGATTTCGCAAACTAAAATTTTCTCCTTTACCATTATTGGAGCAAAATCTTTGGCGGCCGCCCTGCTCATGTTTAAAGTCATCGGGAACTTTTTGCAGACTGGTGAGAATTCTGAAGCACCAAAAATTGGCGGCATCATGAATGTCATCGGATATGGTTTGCTGATCATTGGGAGTGATTGGGTGGTCAATGCCATCGAAACGATGTTTGCCTCTGTAGATGTATCAGTGGCAAGCCAACAGCCTTTGCAGGACGATAGCTTGAAGAAATACCTATTGGAACTGGATAAGATTGCAGATCAGTACAGCGGTTTGGATTATATAGGATTTTATCTGTCGCTGATTCCACTGTATCTAACGACGGGTCTGATGACATTCACAAAGCAAATTCTGACTGTCTTGGATATGGCAGTTGTGGGAATGTATCTGATTCAGCGGATTTTCCTGATTCAGTTGTTCAAGGTAATATTTCCTTTTGCCGTGGCATTGTCCACAACCAAAGGATTTGAAGATATGTTTTCGCGGTGGGTGAAGATTTATATTGGGCTATTCGTGCTTGGTATTGGCTATACAGGCATTATGAAGTTCTCAGAAATCATTTACAGTTTCATTCAGAGCAAAGTAAACCTGCAGATGTCGGATATAGGATACGAAACGGATCTTGGGCTCATCTTCGCTTATACGGTGGGTGCGTTGCTGCTGTCGTTCCTGGTCAAACTGGGATTGTTTGCAATGGTCACCAAAGAGATACGTGGATATTTTAGTTAAAGATTATGAAAACAGAAAAAGCTGAAATTACGGTAGGGAAAGATCTTTATGCAGAACTGAAAAAGAACAGCCGCGTTGTCTGGGGCGTGGTGGCGGTCAGTATTATGTCAATCGCAGCCATCCTGTATCTGGCACTCGTAATCTATGCTGACAGTACGAGCAAAATATTCACGGTGAACAATCAGGGAGACCTTATTCCGCTCAGTTTGGTTTCGCAGAAAGCAGATAAAGTAAAAGTCATCAAGGCAAATGCAGACTACTTCACCAAACAGTTTTACGATCTCGACCAATATTCAATTAAAGAAAAGAAAGAGAACGTCCTGTGGCTGGTGGGCGAGCAACCTACCAAATTGATTAAAGATAAAGATAATAAAGGCTACTACTCTAACTTTTTGTCGATTAATGGACTGATACAAAAATCTGAGATCCTGCCGAACACCTGGCAAATAGATGATATCGACGGAAACCCCACTGTGAATTTCTCGGTGCTTGTGAAGAGGATCAACGGCTCCGCAGAAGACTATTTTCAGGCCGATGTGCAACTTCGTATGACTAAGGTGAACATTAATTATCCGTACAATCCTTTTGGATATCTGATCACCAATTTTACAGAAAGCCTGTACCGTGTCAGCAAACCTTCAGATGAAGCGGTTGCTCTGCAGGACAGTTTGAGAAGAGAGCAGATTAACCCCACAATAGAAGTAAGATGATGGAAAGGTTGAAAGAATTTTGGGATAACAAAACGGGTGAAGAGCGGCGCAAGATCTTGGTTTATAGCATTGCCAGTATAATCGCGGTGATGTTGTTGGGCGGTGTGTACATGCTTAATAATGGCGACAGTATCCAGCGCGTGGACGAGATTTCGAATCCCGACGCAAAGGAAGCACAGAAATACAACAGCCGCACCGAAGCAAACCAACTCGGTAAAAAGGACAGCATCAATTTGAATACGGCATTGGATGATCTGTTCGGCAGTTCTGAAGCAAGCCACGAAATTGAAAATATGGATGGCGCTGCCGAAGTAGGATATGCAGAGCCGTTATATACGGAGCCGAATTATGTGAAAAACTTCAGTGCGCCGCGTCAAGGCGGGGGTTACAGCAGTCAGTCCACTTATGGCGACTACTCCATGTGGCAGACGGAAGAACCGAAGAATAATTCGATCGGTTATACTGAAATACGCAGCGTACCTGCCAGGAGTTCATCCTCCAAAACTGGCTCATCGAAGAATGATTTCCCCGAAGGGTCGGAACCTGTTTACTCAATACGTGAATTTGGCGACACTCCTGCGCCGCGCGATATCACAGACGGAAAACAAATTCGAGCAAAGTTACTCTCTAAAGGATACTTTCAGTCAGGTCGCACCCTTTCATTTGTTCTGCTTGAGCCTACCAATATAGGAGGTGTGGCCGCACCCAAAGGTCAGATTGTTACCGGTGTCGCAGCGGAACAGAATAACCGTCTGATTGTAGATTTTTCTACCGTGAAAATCAAGAGCAAGATTATACCCGCACGTCTGAAACTGTTTGGTTCAGATGGCATGGCGGGGTTACCAATTGCAGGAAGTAGTCATAATGCGGCCTCGAATGTGGAAAGTCGTGTACTGAGTGAGACCAGCCGCATTCCTGTAGTTGGCGGAATCGTGGGGAGTGTCTCTGGGGCTATAGGTAGGCAGCCCGACAACCGTATCCAGCTTACTTCAAATGTAGAATGTATCATCGTTAACTATAATTAGTATGAAAAAGCAACTGATATTAATTTGCATGGTGCTCAGCGTACTTTCCTACGCGCAGCAAAGCAAACGTAAAGTATATAAGAAACCAGTCAAAAAAACGATTAAAAAATCAGTTCCAAAGAGCAATAGTACATCGATCCCTGTTGTGCCAGAGCAAGCAGCGGAAACAACGCCGCCCCTTCCGGAAATTGTAGAACCCCCTAAACACGAAGCTACAGCACAGCGGCTCCAGGCTAAGGCAGGGTGGATAAAAAACCGGAATTCATCGGTGGTGCGTGGCATCGAAGGCTACGTCAAAGGAGTATATGTAGGCGAGGGAAAGGTGTACGTGCTGATTGAGGTGGCCAACCGAACCAACATTAATTATGACGTAGAAAGCGTCTCGTTTATCACAAGTCCTATTCAGGTAAAAAACCGGCAGATCGAGGCCGAAGAAAAAGTGTTTACACCGGTCTACGCCATCCAACCGGAATCAATCGCTAAAAAATCAAATCAGAAACTGGTTTATGTCTTCGATAAATTCACCATTGCAGACAATAAGAATCTGATGTTCATCATGACAGAAGTTGATGGGGAGCGTACGCTTTCGTTGGACATTAAACCGAAGTATATAGTAGGAGCTGAATATGTAAAATAGTAACTAAAAGGAAAATGAACATGAAAAGAAATGCTTTAATACTGTTTGCACTTTGCTTCTGCATGCTGGTGCCGGCACAGGGAAGAAGAAAAGGCCAGTCTGCAGTACATGCAGAATACGGCTACATTTTGGACCAAGGGGATCTTAAAGGCGGCTTCATGGTCAAGACCGGGTACAGTAAGGTTTTTGGAGATGCAGGATTTCTGGGTAAGGTCGAAGGGTTTTATCAAGATTATGAAGTAACCTATATGGATGAGCAGATCCTACCCTACCAGAAATATGGCTTGAACGTGAATGCTGGATACAGCTACGAAGGGCTCGCTCCCGTATATTTAAACGGGTGGTTAGGTGGTTATGCTGCGTACGAAACCGTGAACAAAGGAAACACTAAAGATCCTAAATACAGCGCAGAATTCCCGGTGTCCGTTGAGAATTTTATATTCGGGCTTTCCGGCAGCGCGGAAGTTGAATTTGCTTTCGCCCGGCGCTTTTCACTATTAGCGAACTACACCCAGTTTTACGATCTGAAGAGTGATTTTTCAAAATCCAATTTTGCCCTGTTCGGTGGTCTTAAATATTATATAAATTAAAATCTAGAGCTATGAAAAAGATATTTTTTTTAATCTGTTCAGTGCTTTTTTTATTTGTGTTCAATTCGTGCCGCGAGGACGGAGAATGGGATAATAACAACGGTGGGCAGTTCGGGTTTACAATAGAGCGGGATGAAGATTTCATTGAAAAAGCAATAGGTGAAGAAAACCAGCTAAAGTTCAATATTGTTCCCAACTACGATTTCAGTACAGTTAAAACGGTTTTCAAGTTTACAACCAATTTGAATGGCGTCCTGAAACTCAACAATGAAGTTCTACAGCCAAACCAGGAGTATACCTTTGCCGTGGAAAATAACGTTTTTCAGTACACAGGAAATATCAGCGGCACACATGAACTGAAAATCAGTGTAAAAAACGACAAGGGCGCATCCAAGGAAGAACTATTTTCAATGCCTTATGCTGTCTCAGATTTCACTCACACTTTCGATGGTGGTACCGGACCGATATACCAAGGTGATGAGACACAGTATCTGCTGAAAATTGTGCCGGGTTCGGGACAATCTACTACGGGTTATCAAATCCGATTTAATAATTATTCGGGGCAGGTAAAACTGAATGGCGTGCCCGCGTCTCTAGGCACATGGTATCCTCTAAATAATATAGAAAGCTTTACAACGTCACTATCTACTAATGCAGCAGGCCAGGGCAAACTCACCTACTCTATTAAGAACAGTACAATTAGCAGAGATTATGAAATACAGCAAAACATCCAGGCTCGAACGATCACTATCGAAAATTTAAGTTTTAGCCCAATGAATATTTCGGTCAATACCCCAATGGCGTTTTCAGGCATAATCAATAAATCACCATCAAATCCCAACACTACTATTCAGTATAGAACATGGATTTCATCTGCTTCCAACTCTAATTTGAATGGAATTCAAAATACGCAAAGCGCGTATGTAAATTATGCGCTGGGTACAAATGGATCAATACTTTTGAATGTAAATCCATTAGCTGCTGGAAATTACACCTATAATATTCAGGTCAGAGATGAATTTGGAAATGAGAGCGCAGTTAAAACTTTCAATATAAGTGTTTCCCCACCTATTTATTTTGATGATAATGTGAGTACCGAAGGTGCTATAAAATTTCGCGTTCCAAGTCCGACAGGTAGCTGGAGGGTATACCAGCAAGGATTTAAAAGAAAGTTTAGGGTTCTTGCGGGTGGGAACTCAACGATTACGTCGATTACTTATGAGTTAAATTATGATATAACAACTACAAGTTCAGCAATGCATGTTACACGAACTTACACAGAAAACATATCCCCCGGAACCAAAGTATTCGAAAGAAATCATGAACTCTGGGAAACAATAGGTGATCAAGTAGCTCAAATTTCCGGTGCCAATCTAAACATAGTAAATCTTTCGATGAAGATAACGGCGACGGCCAGCACAGGTGAATCGGCAACTGTTACGATTGTTCCAGCGAGAGAAAATGCGATTAATTAAGTATAAATCCCGCGAGAGCGGGATTTATTATATATCGTAGAGTCAACAAGGTCTACCGCTGTTAGCAGAAGGTATTCTATAAAAAATATTTTAGTATTCATCACACGTTCCATGAATTGGGATTTGTCGCCGAATTCCTTTATAAATAATTGTCAGTATACCTTTATTAAGAGAAGAATATTTGTCAAACGTTCCTAAGTCGTTCAATTCAATATAGCCACTAACTTCATTACCAATAAATGTGGTCTTGTCAGTGGCATTATTGTAAGAATAATCAGAAATTAGAAT
The DNA here is from genome assembly GCF_014837035.1 of Kaistella pullorum. Classification (GTDB taxonomy): domain Bacteria; phylum Bacteroidota; class Bacteroidia; order Flavobacteriales; family Weeksellaceae; genus Kaistella; species Kaistella rhinocerotis. The sequence continues at coordinate 15,013 of NZ_JACSPS010000005.1, forward strand.
TTTATTATTTATCTGAACAGCAACATATCCATTATAGCTTATTAATAGAATAAGGTCTTTTGACATTTTGTTTTGAGTAAATCGGCAACCTTCAGTTTCAAATCCATCAATGTTCTTTTTTATTATCGGTTGAAGTCTGAAAATTTCTTTATTTTGACTGATAGCAAAATTTGAAATAAACAGTAGTGCTACGGTTAGCATTCGCAAATTTATTTTCATTTTAATTAATCATAATTTGATTGTACATTGGAGTTTCCATAATACTAATATAATATAAGCCATCAATGTAATTGAGTACAAATGTATTATCCTCTGTTTGTAAAACTGTTTTTGTGTGATTTCTGTCGAAGAAAAAGTTTGAAAATGTCGGATTAAATTCTTTAATTCGATCTAAAAATATTTGAAATATTGATTTATCCGTGATTTGTATTTCGATTGTTTGTGCTTGCTTTAGATCTGGAAACAAAGCAAAAATTATAAATGATGATGCAGTGTCAGTTTGTTCGTTAAAATCATAAGCGAAAACAATCTTTTGTGATTGGAGTGAACCTTCATCGTTTGACTCATTCTCAATAGTTTTCCAATTTCTCCCGTCCATAAAAGCTACAATTTCCGAACTCGATTTTGATCTTAAATCAATAAGCTTATCTAACGAAATGTTTTGTGAATGCATTAGTAGCGGTATCATAAATACTAAACTTAAAATAAATTTTTTAATCATATTCTTTTTTTTCCGGGTTTTATATACTTTCTGCTAACGTTTTGCAGCTTTGCGATGGTGCGGATTTATATGACAAATCTTTCTATTATAAACTAAACTTCGGAACATCTAAAATCTTTAAACTTGGCGAAAATCCCGCACTATTGCAAAACCGATGTTATATGACGTTTTTTTGCGGTTCAACAATTATAGTTCTCAAGAAATTTACATATTCAGTTAACGTTTTTACGATATTCTCTTTGTCAATTGTTTCATTTTCTTTTCCTAACCAATCCTCTCTATTAACAATGGCGACTGTCATATAATTTCCATTTCCAAATCTGGTTGGTCGCTTTATATTCTCGAAACCAGAATTTTTGGCTTGATTCATTATTAATTTATGCAAGTGATTTCGTATTTCGCCACGTGTTAGATTTTCTGGCAAGTCAAGTTCATTTGGGTCAGTCGAAATTTTAAAACATAATTTTCCCTCTTCAAGCTGAATGTATGCAGGATAAATATTCCAATAGTCCCAATTTAGAACTGCATTCCAAAAGCCACCGCTTGCATTATTCACATAATCCCAATTTTCAATTGGGATTTCTTTTTCGAGAAATTGAAAAAAACCTTGCCAATCATTACCATTCCAATCTTTGATAATTTTATTTTCAAATTCATTATTGGATTTTTCAATTCTTTTAAGTCTTTCGTAAAAGTCGATGAAAATATCGTTATTAATGTCTTTAAATTCATTAAGTAGATTAATAAAATCTAATCTGCTAAAAATTGAATAACCGTTCTTTTCAATTTGAGATAATCTACTTTGACTTTCATTTCCTGTCTTCAAATAGATACAAATCGGTTCTTTGTAATTATTATTCTTACACCATTTTTCTGCGTTCTCTTTATAGCGAGATAATTGGTTTGAATGATGAGAGGAATTTATCTTATCTTCAATTATTATTAGATATTTTTCATTTATTTCAGCCCAAACATCAATGTTTTCCCATTGTCTTCCTGCTTCAACTTTGTTTATTTGTTCGTCAAATGTTGAAAGTTGTTTTTTTATTAATTGCGTAACGAAAGTTTTTCCACACGTATTTAGTTTTTGATTGGCGGACTGATATTTTGGGTCAGCAAATTTCAAAAGCCAAGTTATGAAAGCATCTTGATTTAGTTCTTTTGTTGCAATGTCGAAAATATTTGGTTTCATAATTATAATTTAGTCCAACTGTGAAAGTGATTATTTATACAAGTTGTGGTGTTTTTAGGTGAGTTTTCAGTTTGTAAAGTTACTCCACATTTACTGCATTGATAGTTATTATCTCCAACGATTGCAATTTCAATCCAACTATGAAAATGTTTATTGTGGCAAGTTGTTGTATTTTTCGGTGATGAAATTTGTTTTACTGTATCGCCACATTTAGAACACATATAAAGTTTTAGTTTTGCAATTTTAGGTTGCTTAATCGTTTCCATTCTACTTGAATTAGAACTTCCACCTTTATTAGATTTTTTAAAAAGTGAAAACAATATTATTCCCCCAATAATTAGAATTATTGGCCAATTGCTACTTTTTTCTTTTTTAGAAATTTCGTTTGTATCACTCAAAAATTTGGTTGAAACGAATCCTTTCGTTCCGTTATCAAGTTTTATTTCAGTCCATTTTCCTTCCGTTGAAATGGCCGTAATTTTTTCATTTCTTGAAAGTTTACCAATGACTTCATATTTACTTCCTGCTCCAGATCGGATATTTAATTGTTCTGTGTTTACAAACATTTCTGTTTGCGCAAAAGTTAAAATTGTAGTTAAAAAAAATATTATAGTTAGTAGTTTTCTTTTCATATACGGGTTTTGTTTAAAATGGCATATAACTCTCAAATATACGCAACTCCGACATAAAATGAATTGTATGTAAGGTGCTGCGGGGCAGGCATATATGCGATTTTTAAACGATTGTAATTAGCTACATTGTGCTTATATCTATTCAAAATGCGCACATTAACCGCCCTGCTTTACGTAGACAATACTCCCTCTTGGAATCACATCGCTCACAAACTGCGGATTGGCAAATTTCAAGAAAGCATAATTAAATTGTTTGCCCAGTTCTCTAAAGGTAGTGTCTTTTTCCATCCGGATCATCTTTAGATCGAAGAAACTGTATCTAAAGTACTGCGGTTTCATTTGATGCTCCCTGTAAAAATTAAAAATATAATTAACGGCAATAAAACTCGGTACGTACGCCTGGGTTTCTTTGGGCAAATATTTCCGGAGCTGCCAGTAATTTTTGGTTCCTCCTCGCCGTATGGCTTTGTTTACATTACCAGGCCCGCAATTATATGCAGATATGGCAAGGTTCCAATCTTTGTACATTTTGTACAAATCGCGCAGGTATCTTGCGCCTGCATCCGCATTGCTCACCGGATCATAAAAAGTGTTTACGTACTGGTTCTTACGCAGCCCGTATTGTGCGCCGGTGGCGGGCATAAACTGCCAAAGTCCACTCGCCCCTGCCCAACTGCCAGCTCTCGGGTTTAGAGCGCTTTCTACTACGGCGAGATACTTCAGTTCGCGCGGAACGCCATACCGATCCAGTTTGCTTTCAAACAAAGGAAAATAATAAACCGACAGTCCTATAATCTTGGGGTACCAGCGGTATTGCAGAAACTTCTTTACGTAGGTATAGGTAATGTCGTTGTAGTCAATGCTCAGTGCGGTATTGGCGTCCAGGAATGCAAAACGATTTCGGTAAGTAGAGAGATCCAGGCTGTGTTCGAACTGTTCGCTACTTTGGTTTAAGCTTCCCAATGCATTCACATATTTCTGATCAATCTTAATAAAGTATTCTCCCTGCTCGCTTTCAATGGTATTCTGCCCATGCAGGCCATTAGCGCCTAAAATAAGAATGAGAAACCAACTCGCAAAACTCCTTTTCATTTATTCAAAGTTAGTGGAACCTCAATTTAATGAATATTTTTTACCTTTGGTTAAGATTTGTAGAAATGAAGAAGGTAATCTCCTCAATCAAAGAAAATTACACTCGGAAAGTTTTTCAGATCTGGCTTCGCGATTTCTATACTATTTTTAGATCAGTCAGAGATGAGTTTAAAAATTCGAAAAATTTTCGGCATTAAGGAAAACCTGTATGAATTTACCAAATATATTGGTTGTAATCCCAAAGGGATATATTACATAGAGAGTAATACACTAAGCAATAAACATATCCGGTATTTTCTTTTCTTACGAAAGAAAGGCTACGATGTAAATGAAATTATGGACCGGATTATTGCGGATGAAGAAATTGATATTGACGGGAAGGACCTTGAACTTTCTATCACTCCAAAGTAGTTGTAATTATTAAAGTTTGCTGCCTTCGAATTGAAAAAAACCAACGATATATAACACGTAAACTAACTGTATGTCATGGGTTTAATATGGTAATCAAAAAGGCTATCTAATGCCATAAAAAAAGCAGTCATTCCAAAAAACTGCTTTGTTACCCTAAATCCTAAAATCGAAAACTCCATAGACGGCCAAAAAAGCTCCCGGAGCTTCCGTTCAACGGGCTTTCATCTCGTGTCCTGCGGACAAGACGAAAGCTTAGTTATTAGCCGACGTTGTTATTCAAATTTCCGACTTTTTAATCTGCCTCCTAAATATTGGAAAACACTAATTGTAATTGGAGTCAAGAAAAGTATTAAAAGTTCTCGTCTTAAGTTGTATGGCTCATTCACAGTATCAATGAAATTTAAAGGAGAATTTACCATCACATATAGTTTGTAGAAAAACCATAATCCAGCTTCCGTATTTCTTTTATAATTTGTAGAATCGGGAGATACCCCAAAACAAATAATCCACAGAACAATTCCAATTGCAAAAACACCAAAATAATTTTTCCAATTAGATTTTTCATTTGTGAGTTTATAACCGCTAACAAAATATAAAATACAGCTAAAAATAATTACTGAAAAAAAAGTTAAATCATTTATAGCTAAACTCATAACCATAATTGTAATAATAGTTATTAAAAAATGGGCACCTATAAGTTTTAAAAAAATGATATTCATTAAGTTTCTGTTTTTTTACAATGACGGCTAACGGTTGGGTATTTCTTTTGGCGGGGATTATGATAACTTGTTTCTATAAATATCACAAAAAGAACAACTAGCGAAAATCTTGATGATGTAAACTTCAACCCCGCTAATAGAAATACCGTGTTAGCCGCAGTTTTTCATTTTAGTTTTTTATTCCGGTTTTTTACAGATTACAAAATTCTTCTTAAAGTTTCCAATACTTGTCTCCGTTGTTGCACAGTTTTTTTCAATCTTAATGATTTTGTTATTTAATCCTCCAGCTGAAATCATTTGTAAGTCTAAATCATCATATTTGGTGCTTTTAATTGTATCAAGCATTGCACTATATTCGCAATTATTTACCCAAGAAATTTTCATGACTCTGCCCGATTCTGATTCCATTTTGTTGGTCTTTAAATCATAGACTTGTTCAATTTGATTTTCATTCTTCCGAATTATAACATATTTTTTGTCTAAAATTTCATCTTGAAATTCGAAAGTTCCGTTTTCAAAATCTTTGCATTTTAAATCTCTACTTACGCTTTTGCAATTAAAAAATAAAAAACATGCAAATATTAAAAATGTTATTAGTTTGAGTGTAGATTTCATAAAATTGTGGCTAACGTTTTCGGGCTTTGCGTTCGGGCGGGTTTCGGAGCACAAAAGCTGTCAACTTGCACAGAACTTGAATAGAAGCACAATACTCCAAGTGTGCACGTCACCCCGCCTGAACGCAAAACCCGTGTTACCAGCGGTTTTTCTTTCTATTCTTCCCATTCGTTTGGTTTTCTAAAGTCAGTCGGTTCAAAGTTGCGGTCAATAAAATTGTATCCCAAATTATAAGTTATTGCCTGCTCGTTTTTAAACTCAAATTTAAAGAATTGACCGTCTGTAGTTACAGATTTTATTTCATACTTATGTTGTCTCGCTTCATTTGGGTCAGGTCCCCAATATGTGTAGTTACCGCTAAAAGTGAGTTTGTATTTTGATATGAATTTCAAGTCAGTCTGTTCTGATTTTTTAAGTTCTGTCCACAGATAGAAACTTTCAGACTTTTCAAGTGGCAATATCACGCCGTCCTTTTTAAAAGTAAAATAATGAAGCTTTGGATAAAAGGGTTCGTCTAGTGGTAAACTGTCAAGCTTAGTGGTGGTATGAATGTTAGATATTGGAATATAAGCCCAAATCAATTCATTTGTCCCTGCCATTCCATAGTCGTGAATTGTCTTGACTATTTTTCCATTTTGAATATATGATGTTGTCAAAGACTGGTCATCAGTATGACCAACGGAGTAGTTGTCCTGTAGTTTTAATGGGCTGGCTCGTCTGAATTTATTGAAAATGTAATTTTTTGTCTTGGTGCCAAGTTTGCCTGAATAAAATCCAAGCGATTTAACATAGCCTTCTCCTTGAAATAAAACAGCACCGTCTTTGGAAATTGAAACATCAATTATTGGGCAAGAACCATAACATCCAGAGCTGGAATATATGATTTGGTCAAAGTCGGGTAAAGTGTCAAGATTGTAATTGAGCTTTTTAAATTGAATAACAGTAGTGTCGTTAATCGCAAGTTTTAACGTGTCATTTTTTCTGCTTACAAATCTCCATTTGAACTCCCATTTGTCTGTTAAAGGATTTTTGATAAAAACACTATCTTTGTCGGTTTTGTAAGGAACAACATTTCCTAAATACAGTCGTGTTCTCTTACCTGTTATATTGTCTCTATCTTCCTTGAAAAATCCTAAATAAAACTCAATACTGTCATTGGAAACTGTCATTCCTTGAGGAAAATAAAACAAGGGAGGTGGATAGTCATCCGTGGAGTTTTCTTCTTCAATAATTATTTCCCATTCACCAGAAAGGTTATCTCTTAACTGTTTGTCTGCTTTTTGTTGGTCAACAGTCGAATTACAACCTAAAAGAAAGGTTGTCAAAATTGTAAGTAATATGATTGTTCGTGTCGTCATTAAAATCGCTGGTAACGTTTTGCAGATTTGCGATGGGCGGGATTTTTACCACTAATGTTTATGCAGAGCACAAAACTTTCGGCTACCACTAAACTGTCTGCGGAGCACGAAACCCCGCCTATTGCAAATGTGCTGTTACCAGCTGGGCTTTGTCCTTCGTGTCTTGTCATTTTACTTCGGTTAAGTATTTATATGTGTCGCCCGATTTTAATAAAACATATTCAGTCCAAAATTTGCTGTCATCAAGTTTGTCGAATGAAAAATTCCATACTGTCAACGTATTTATTTGGTCCATAAAACTTGGCCCCATTTGAGAGTTTTTGAAATTGTTAGGATTAAGATACGTCCATTCGTAAATCTTGTAATTGTTGTCTTGGGGTAAAAGAACAAAGTAACGAATAAACATATCCTTGCCTTTTTCTTTAACTTTTATAGGGCAAAGAATGGCTTTTAAGTCTGTGGGATAGACTAACAAAAAGTCCTTCGACATTTGTTTTATAGAAACAATTTCATAGCTGTTTTGAGTTTTCAATTTGTCCGCAAGAGGAGAAATATATTTGTCAATAATTTCCTTTTCTTTTTTGCTTGCAAACTCTTCACTTTCTTTTCGGAGTTGGTCTGCAACCATTTCATATAAGCCGATGTAAGGTCGATTGTTTATTTCATCTGTCTTCCAAATGGATTCTCCATATTTCTCCCAGTCGGGGTCTTGTCTAAGGTCGGGTACTTTTTTAAACAATTTTGTTTCCCAAAAGTCAGGGCTAAATTCCGTTGAATTATCTTTGAAGAAATTCCATTGTTGTAGGTTATTAAAGAATTTTTGTTGACCATCATTTAATGTCTTTGCTTCAAAGTATGTTACGTTGGATTTTTCATAATACCATTTGTCTTTGTACTTCAAACCATTAACGATATACCCGTATGTTTTGGGAATGTCGTCTAAAAATCCTTCATCTTTTATGTCTTTACTTGAAATGATATTTACATTCTTATCCTTTTTGTTGTCTTTTAATGTCTTGAAGTCTTGTGCGGAAACTTGCTCTAAAAAAAATGCAACAAATTTACTTTTGTCGTTGTTAAATAGTGCTTGATAAGCAATGTCGATATTGATGTTGCTGTCTATAGGCGAAATAATATTTTTAACTGATTGCTTGTCGAACGGTTTATTGAAATAGCTATTCATTAAAACATCAAATCTTTCTTGCTGTAATTGTTTTTCTCTTTTTAATGTAGGGCTATTTGATGCAATTGTATAAATAACTTCTCCCAGTGCTTGAGATAAAGCATTATTTAAAGTGCAATTAATTGTTTTGTCCTCACAAGCAAATTCAAAACCTGGGTTATTCCAATCGCCAATGTATATTTTGTCTAGAAGTATTGAATTTGAAACGTTGTCATAAAGCTTAACCGCAATTTTTGCATAGTTAATTTTGTTTTCTGTGTATAGTTCAATTGAAGCGAAGTTTAAAACGTATTGAAGTTTTTCCTTTTCGGATTGTGTTTTCAAGTCGTCCAATGTGCCATTACTTTTAGCGTCTTTAAGTTTTATTAATAGTTTAGGGAATTTTTCAAAGAAACGATATGCCAAAAATTGTTCGGAGATAAAACTTGCTTGTTTGAAAAAGTCAAGGTCTTTAGAAAACTCTATTTCGCTTTTGGTGATAATTTGAATGTTTTCCGGTTGCTTTTTAAAGTCAGGTGAATTAAGGACTTGTTCCTGTTCTGAAGTATTTGTACGCTTCTTTATTTCCTTGTTATAATTCGTAACTTCTTTGTCAAACGCCTTTTCGTATTTTGTCACGTTTGGTGCAAGAATTAGAATTTGCGGTTCGTAAACCGTCTGTCCAAAAGTTGTAGTTAAGGTCAGTAGAAATAGTATTGTCGTTAAATGTTTCATCATTGTCGTGTCGTTGTTTAGCCTTGCTGGTAACGTTTCAGGGCTTTGCGATGGTGGGGCAATCGAAGCACAAATCTTCAATTTTGTACAACAGTTGAACCGAAGAACTACCGTTGAACTTTGCAGTTTCGCCCCACTATTGCAAAACCCTTGTTAGCACCAGTTTTTTTTATTTGTATTCATATGTGACTTTAAACGCTGGAGTTTTATAGTCCGGTTTTGTCGTTATTTTTTCAATTATTTTTCTGTCCGAGTTGTATTTGTAATCTGTTCTAAAATAATATGCGTGATAACTTGTTTCTGGTGTCGGTAAATAACCTTTTAATTTAGTAATCGTAGTGTCTTTTTCTGTGATAAGCAATTTGTTTTGATAACTATATTTTGAAATTGTCAACAAATCTTCTCCGATATGATTTTTCTTTTTTAAAATGAGATTATTTTCATTGTCATAGAAAAGAGAATCAACAGTTGTCAACCATTTACTTACATTGTTATTAAATTCTTCTTTTGTTACTGTTGTCATACGATTTAATCTATCATATGAATATTTTTCAGTCGTTGGAGTGGAATTACTTCCAATAATTTTTTTAATTAATAAGTTGTCATTATTGTAAAAGTATCTTGCGGAAATCCATTCTTTATTTTCAGAAACTACAACTTTAGTTTTTTCAAGTCTTTTTAAGTTGTCATAATAATAAATTTCTTTTGCTGGCTTTTTGCAAGTTCTCATACAATATTCTTCTTCTATTAATTTTCCTTCAAGATTATATTTATAAAAGTGTGTATTGTTCGTTCCCAATTTTTGATGATTTTTATTAAATGTTTCAAAAGTCGAGTCCGAAGAAATTAAAGAATATCTAGATGACCGATACTCAAAATGGTTTTGAATAGTTGTTATTCTACTTTTTTCTTGCTTAATATAAATTTGTCGCCAATTCTCAATTTTATTTTCAGAACAACCGATAATTAAACAAATTGTTAATGTTGAAATAAGTCCTTGTCTTGTCATTGGGTGTCGTTCTAAAATTGGTGCTAACGGTCACGCATAGCCGTCAGTGCCGTAAACTTAAGATAAATATTCTTAGAGAACGTAAATTTGATTTACCTGAGTAGCCTCTGACGAAGCTAAAAAGCAGGCATTGCGGCTATGCAATGTTACTTGCTGGCTCTTTTTCCGCTATACTTTTCAATACTTGATTTCTTGTTTTTAAAAATTTGATCATATAATTTCTAAGTATAAGTTTATCAAAGAAACTTCCGATTAAGCCAAATGGAACTTCATATTGAAAATGGTCAGACATAATTGTTTTTCCATTTGCTTCTTTAAAATTATGTTTATGGTTCATACTTTTAAATGCACCTTTTGTCATTTTATCTTCGAAAAAAATTGGTCGTTGCATTTCCACGATTTCAACACTTAACCTTTGTTTGATTCCAAAATGAACTGCTTCCCACGTAATTTTATCTCCTTTTTCACAAAGTCCCGAAGTTCTTCCAGCAACGGCGATTTCCTTAGTTTTTGATGTAGATAATTTATGCGCGTCGACATCTCGTGCAAGATCGAAACATCTTTCAATATCTGCGGAAATTTCAGTTTGTAGTTTAATTTCAGTCATGATTTTTCTGCGCAATTTTGGTGAGCTTGCAAGTAACGGTTGGGTATTTCTGCAGGCGGGATAAAAACACGAAAACTTTCTACTTGCTAAAATCTTAATTGATCGCTAAAATCTTCGATGAAAGCAGCATACCCGCTTGTAGAAATATCTTGTTACCAGCAGTACTTATTTTATTTATAATGGATTACGTTAATAACTTTTGAGTTTCTTGCGTCAATAATAATTGAAAAAGCTCCACCAAAAGAATATCTGTCTACAGTTCCATTAATTACCCAATAATTTTTTATCAAATACGCTTCGTATGGTTTTTCACCTTCAATTTTTGATCTTCCATAAATTTCAAATAATATTGGTTCAGCTACTTTTATAGCTGTATTTTCTTCTTTAATTAAAAGTTCATTATTATCAAGAATAGATATTTTTGTTGTGTCTTTTAATGCACTTTCAAGTTCTTTTTTTGCGTTATCTATACCTAATTTATTATGTGAAACTTTATTACAACTGAATTGTAAAATCACAAAAAGCATTAAGAGAATCTTTTTCATTTAATTTTTCTATTTTTCGTTTTTTGCGTTTTTAGACGTATTGCTGGTAACGGTTGGGTATTTCTGCAGGCGGGCTAAAAATACGAAAACTTTCTACTTGCTAAAAACTTAATTAACCGCTAAAGTCTTCGATGAAAACTTCGTACCCGCTTGTAGAAATATCTTGTTATCTACAGTTTTTATTTACTAATTTTTTCTCGTTCCTGTTCATTCATTGTCCTAATTTCGTACACCGACATTTTATTATTTTCCATAAAATTTATGATGTTATAAATTGCATTTCCTTTAAGCGTATCATTTTTTAAAGCGAATGTAATTTGTAAAGGGATCTGTGAATTATTGACAATATTTGCTTTGTATTTTTTTAAAATTTGAATGATATCATTCGTCTTAATTGCAGTGCTTTTCTGAATTTTTAAAATATTTTTTTTAACTATTTTAATTGAATCCTCTCTAGAAAATGCTGTCAAATTTCCACACATTAGAACAGGATTTTCTAGATAATTGATTAAATAGTATGATTTAGAACTGTCAGAAATCATAAAATGAATCGCTCCAATATGATAGTCATCGTTGTATCTTTTGTCTTTATGTATTTCAATTATTTCCAATGAATCTGATTGTAGATTGTTTTTAATACTGTCTAATTTTCTATTATTTTCAGAAACGCTAAAATAATTGTTATGCACCAATAGTTTTGAGCCGTCGTCATTTTGCTTTTTGGAACAACCAGAAACGAGAAGTATAATTGTCAAAAAAAATGCTAATCTCATTTTAAAAATTATGGTTGTAAAATTGTAGATAACGTCCGGCGTATATGGAGGGTTGCGGCTGCTGCCCCAGATCTCCGTACAAAATCCGGACTTTAAACTTAGC
>NZ_JACSPS010000006.1 GCF_014837035.1 Kaistella pullorum
AAAAAGCCCGGATTTCCAATACTGAATTAATTACAAAAACGGATCTTGGACCGGCGGAAGGTAGTATGGGCGGTAACTTGTTTATATGTCTGACTCCGTCAGACAAATACAACGGATTTTGTAGGGATTTGTCTGATTTTTGTGAGACTTATTTTATGCGCACTAAGATATATTTTATTTCTTTACAAGTCATCAAACGGACTTTTTATCTGCTGTAAACTTTTTGTGCTTACATGCGTGTAAATCTCTGTGGTTCTGCTGCTGTTATGCCCCAATAACTCCTGAATATAGCGCAAATCCGTTCCGCTTTCCAGCAAATGGGTGGCGTAGCTGTGCCGCAGCCAATGTAAGGTTACAGGCTTTTGTATGTTGCATTTTTCTAAGGCATGCTTCAAAACACTCTGAAGGCTTCTGGGAGAATAGACCGTGCCAGCTTCCTTGCCTTCGAATAAATAGGTTTTGGGTTTGTATAGCTGATAATACATCCGCAGCAAATTCAATATCTTCGGAGATAATGGCGTAATTCTGTCCTTTTTACCTTTCCCCTGCTTTATCAGAACTATATTTCGTTTAGAATCAATGTCCATTGGTCTTAAATGAAGTAATTCGCTGCAGCGCAGACCACAACTGTAAATTAAGCATAGCATGGTCTTGTGTTTCACATTGGAATGTACTTCTAGAATGTTTTTCACCTCTTCTTTACTCAAAACATTCGGCAAAAGTTTGGGTTTTTTTGGCCTGTGAATTTTTTCAATATCAATTTTAGTGTCACGAACAGTTTTAAAGTACAGTTTTACGGCGCTTGTAATTTGGTTTTGGTAAGAAGCTGAAAAATTATTTTTTAAAATGTGTTTAGTATTAAAGTAAAGAACATCATCATTTGTAATTTCGGCAATATCTTTTTCTTTGAAAAAAAATAAAAAAGAACGGAGTGCCTCCAAATAGGTTTTAATGGTGTTTGGGCTGTACCTTTTGGCAGAAAGCCACTGATCAAATTTAGCAAGGTGTTCGCGGCCTTGGGGTGAAAGTTCCAGATCCTGTTTCTGCATTATTTTAAAGCGTTTTCGGTTCTCCAAAGTATCCGGAATGTGCCAAAGCTTTTTCTGCTGGCTCCACCTTGCGCCACTGATCATTTTTATGCGGCGGATCAGCTTCTGATCGTTTTCAAAAACAACACCAATTCGATTGTCCTCTCTATGCTTTATTAGTTTTGCAGACCAAATCATAATGTTCTGATTTTGAGAAATAAAGATAATCAAATTTGGAACACTAAATCATTTCATTAGTTTTTTTTGTAGTGATGTAAATTCTGTCAATAGCGTGTGTAATATTGCATTAAATTCATAAACCTATTTGGATAGTTCTTCAATCGCAAATCACGAAATTTTATTACTTTGTAAATATTCTACCGACTACTTTTCTTCCCTCCTATTTCCGGTGTTTTTTCTGTATGCAAAACTAAAAAGGGCTGTTCTCCTAAAAAAATGAATTTGGGAATCCGTCAGCCGTTTCCTGCTGACAAACCCACCCAGGCCGTGCGGGCAAATTCATTTCGGGCTTTCATTTCATTACAGTTTTAGTCACTCTTCCCTTTTTATGTTCATTTAGCAAAGAAAGACACACCTCCATTAAACGAATAAAGACAACAGCAGAGCGTTCTTTGACATTTCCGATAAGCTTCACATTCCCCGGAAAGTTTTCGCGATCACTTCAGAAACTCTATCAATTAAAAGAAAAAAACGTGTCCTCATTACCAAATAAATACATAAACTAATAAATAAATAATAACATAATGGCTTATCAGTATAAATCTCATAAAAGAATAATTAACTAATTAAATACCGTGACAATATACCTTACCACTACCCTACATCATTTCCTGCAGTGCAATCATGCGTTTTGGATGGCGGAATTCATTTTGCTAATGGAAAGTAAACCTGAAGTTATTGCAGAACCTTTTCAGGTCTGGAAATTTCTACGTCTGCCAAACTCTCTATTTCAAATTAAGTTAGAAGACGGAAATCGGAACATTATTATTATTCATCACAAGCATCGGGAAGTCCCCAGTATTTACGAGTGTGAAATTTGGTTTGAAAATAACGTACTGTATCTCCCGCATGAGCGATGACTCCGAACCGATTGAATGTAACACTATACTAAAAACCTAAATACACATTATACTAATTAATCAATTAACTAAAGAACTAAACAAATAACAGGCTCCATTTTAAATATTGCTTTTAGATCAATATATTTAACCCACAAAATCATTTCATTATGAAGACGTTCACATCCTTTACAGAAAAAAAACGAACAAATCAGGCAGTGCTGATTTCAGCGTTTGTTGAGGAAACAGGGAAAAATGAATCTTTTTTCCTGCCTCTCTCCGTTACTAAGATTGATGGCAATACTCTCTCCGTCGATGATGAATTTTGGAAAACAAAATTGGTGGAAATGCAAAATCCGACCACGGAAAAGTTAGTGGCAATCTCTACGGCGCTTTACGAATCTGGTGAGAAATCTGCAAAAGTTTCTGTACGCGCCAAGTTAAAGAGTTTAGACCGGACATATGAGATCTGGCTATTTTTGCCCAACAGTAAAATTCAAGATGTTACCGGAACGCAAAATGAGGACGGTGGAACGAACTATACCATCAAAGTTCCGCAATGGGTCTACGAAAGTGCTTTGAAAAATGCGCTCGAGTACCAATTAAACAATTTCTGGAATAAAGACAAAGAACCTCAGGAACATTATACCGCCGAAGACTTCACCGTTTTAAATGATATTAAATAATTGCAAAGACACGGATCTTTAAATCCGTGTCTTTATTTCATAATTAACTAAAAGGATAATATCACAAATACACAATTACATAAAGATTGGTTAATATATAAGTAGTGTGAAAACGTCACTAAACCGTACTAAACAGAAGTGCAGTACAAAAAACTATTAAATAATTAACTAAACGAATAATTAAAGAATGAACTATTTGCCTAAAAACATTATCTTTACCGTTCAAAATGTAAATGAAACATGAGCACAAAAGTGATATCAGTTTTAACCCAAAAGGGTGGAGTAGGTAAAACAACTACAACCATTCACCTGGCAGCCGGCTTCGCTAAGAAAGGAAGGAAAGTGCTGGTCATTGATTTTGACAGTCAGAAGAATCTGTCGCTTGGGTATAAGCTTGATGATGATACTCCATATACAGTGGTGGACTTTCTGGAGCAGAAAGAAGGCCTTGAGTTCACACAGAAAGGTGAACACAATAATATATATGTGCTGGCCGGCTCCGAACAGCTGGAAAGTTATAAATTGGGGCGGTACGCTTTAAAGGAAAGTCTGGCACTGCTGGAAAATTTCTTTGATTATGTACTGATTGACTGTCCACCGAAGCCATTGAGCGAAGGACTGACTTTGGGAGAAGTGGCCGTATGTGCGTCGGACTATGTTTTGAGTCCAATTAAGGATGATGAATATTCGTTGGCGGGAATTACTTCGTTAATTCCTTCACTGTTGAATCTCCGGGAACGCCATAATCTAAACTTCGAATATCTTGGATTCTTTTTCAATGCTGTGTTGGTGAACTCCAGTGACTTCCGGGCCTATTATAATGACTTCCTGGAGAATGAATTTACAAAGGATTATCTGCTCAAAACATTTATCCGTCAGGATATTAATATTAAGAAAGCTATCAAAGAAGGTAAGACTATTTTCCAGATTGATAGTAAGAGTCGTGCAAGCAAGGATTACAAGAACTTGGTAAAAGAATTAAAAGTAAAAATGATA
The DNA here is from genome assembly GCF_014837035.1 of Kaistella pullorum. Classification (GTDB taxonomy): domain Bacteria; phylum Bacteroidota; class Bacteroidia; order Flavobacteriales; family Weeksellaceae; genus Kaistella; species Kaistella rhinocerotis. Next base: position 3,790 of record NZ_JACSPS010000006.1, read on the forward strand.
TGAAACCATCTGTGTTAAGCAACTTCGGTAAGAAAAAAGAGAGTAGTGGACAGTCTCTAAAACTGCAGGATGCATTCCAAAAAATGCAGAGAAAAACAGGAGTGTTACCGAGCCCAGAACCTGCAGAACCTAAAATGGAACAGAAAAAAGTAGAGAAGGTAAAGCCGAAGAACTATAATTTCTCGTTTTCGTCTGAGGCTGAAAATATGAATTATATCCGTGCGCTGGAATTTGAAAAAAGGCAGCAGGATCCAGAGTTTTTTCAGTTTACGGCTTCGGATGTCGTGAAAGAAGGGGTGGACTTACTGCGTCAGACAGGGCAGCGACTGAAAAAGCGTCCGTCGGGCATGATCCCAACGCGTAGAGGCCGTGTAATGAAAGGTACAGAACTGAATAATCGGGTAAGGACTTCTTTCAGCCTGACGGCAAATGATGTGGAGTTTATCTATGATTATATTTATACCAAGAGTGGTAATGTGTTGGGTGCCTTTACGAAGGAAGATTTTATGAATGAAATGATCGGCGCACTCAAAGCCAAATATGGTGAATTATAATAAAAAAGGGCACCTGAAAAAATCAGACGCCCTAAACATATTTCTATGTTTTTTCCTACTTCAAATTTAATAAAAATAATATGAAAACAAGAGAAAGTGAAGGCTTCTTTTGTGTCGTATATTTTTCGGACACTAAAAAGACGGCGTATTACCACAAAGTATATACCCCAAGCAAGTTAGCGGCGACATTGCAGAACTGGCTTTGGATCAAAGTATTTATTGATAAAAACACTTATTACGCAAACACCAAGACGACCGATTATCACTGTATATTTGACAAAGATAATCCAGTGACAGAATTTTCTTTCCGACCATTTCTAAAGAAATCCTAATGAAAGCGCAAGATAAAAATACGGGCATAACAAAAACCTTCGACAGCTACGAAGCGCAGCTGGTAACGCTGTATCCGAACGAACTGATTGATTTCTTGGGAGGCTTAGAACCATTGAAAAGGATCAATATTTTCGGGCATCGAATCATTTTCGTGATGATGGAGATGCTTAAATCAACGCAGGTTCATAAGCTCTCCGTGGATGAAACGAAAGACATTATATCTAATGACTTGATGGAACGTGACGGCCGGTTTGTTTCACTACAGGACATTAGAATGGAGGAGATAGAGAAACGCCGGTTGTTGGAGTCGGGAAAGAAACTGGCGGTAATAGAAGAAAGTTATTTTGCCGACAATTTCAGCATGTTCCAAATGATTATCCCAACCAAAGCGCTGAATGATAATGGTAATATTAAAGTTAAAGATAACAGCGTTTTTCACGAGCAGCTAAAGATCCTGAAAGCGCTGGGAAACCATACCGTCAAATCTAATGTGGGAGAGGAGTATTTAATTACCAATTTCATTGAGACACCTATTTTCAACAAAGGGCAGAACTATATTCGCTTTTATATTTCGAAAGCAACGGCCAAGATGCTACTTAACAATATCGATGGATACTCAAAGGTGTACAGAAGTATCTTATTCTCTACACCCTCGACGATGCCTCTTAATGTATATCTGTATTTGAAAAAGAAATTAGGGAAAATGAATGGGGGTAATATAAAAATCCAGAAGTTCATCGATGACTTATCGCTGGCCAGTCATTATTCCAAAAAATCCAAGCTCACTGTATTCCTCGACGGCATACAGAAGAAACTGAATGAAATAGGGAATATATCTTTCGGTTATAAGATTGTAGAAGATAGTATTGTATTTTCTCTCTATGAGACAAATAACGCTGCGGTCATCGAATATCAGAGCATTGATGACTATAGGGGAAAGAATGCCTTAAAATACATTAAGAAGTCGCGTAAACTGAATGATAAGCAGATGGTTTATATTGAGGCCAAAATGAAGGAATATGGCTATGAGAAGATGAGCACAGTGACACGCAGCCGCCTAGATGTAAATATAGTCGGCGCAGATTATCTCAAGTGGTTTGTCGATAAATGTATTGAATTAAACCTATAGACCCTATTACCCCCACTGGATGTCCGGGGCTAAGTTCTATAAATCGTTGCTATTGCCAAATGGATGACGGCAAGGAATTCTATAGCTGTTGTGTAGACTGATGAATAAATGCTTTTATCATATTGTGCGTTATGTTTAGCGTCAGGGCGATCCCGGTCACGGAATACCCATAGAAGGACTATTACCCCCACTGAATGTTCCTAACAATGTTACCCCCACCGAATGTCCTCAGCATATTATTATCCCCATCGAAAGTTACTAACCAATATTACCCCCATCCAATTTCCTTATTACTCCCACTAAAAGTGCTTTTACCCCCACCGAAAGTTCTGTTACCCCCATTCGATTTCTCTATTACCCCCACTCAAAATACCCGTTACCCCCATCCAATTTCTTCTATAAATTGTTCAATACGGCAATAGCAATACGTTTAAAGGGTTTTTTTCGGTCTACTAATATTATAAGTATTTTTAATACTATAATTATTTAAAAGATAATAAGGCGTTAGCCAAGGCTAACCATCTTTTATTTGATCTTAATTTTATTTATATAGTCGGAAAAAACATTCAACTTTTTTACAGACGCTTTTTTAAGAAAAAGTTGCGCAAAAAAGAAAAATCTTAGGGTTGCAATAACGTTCAATTATGCGACTATTTTCCGGATTAACAAAAATGACGCTTTTTAAGGTCGCAATAATGTATCGCAAAATAAAATAAATTTGCGATACGTTTGTGCGATATTCGAGACTTGTTTGTAAATTGCTGAAATAAATCTTGGTTTATGTTAATAGGGTACGCACGGGTTTCAACGCAGCTACAAGATAATGCAAGCCAGATTGAGGCACTGAAGAATATTGGATGCGAAACAATCTTTGAAGAAACAATTTCCGGTGGCCGATGGGAGAGGCCGAAACTTCAGGAACTGCTGCATTATGTTCGAAAAGGAGATACAATTGTTGTGTGGAAACTTGATAGGTTATCGCGCTCATTGAAAGATCTGCTTTTTATTATGGAGCAAATTGAGAGTAGGGGGGCAGGTTTCAGAAGTCTTACGGAATCGATCGATACAACCACGTCCGCCGGAAAAATGATGATGCAGATGGTGGGAGTTTTTGCAGAGTTTGAAAGAAGTATGCTCAAAGAACGAACGATAAAAGGTTTGGAGTATGCAAAAGGTCAGGGTAGAGTAGGAGGCAGGCGCCCTAAACTGAAACAGATCCAAGTTCAGGAAATCGTGCAGTTATATGCAGGTGGTAAATCTGCCGTGGAACTTGCGCTGCTTTTCAACGTGCATAAAGCAACTGTGTACAGAATAATAAATAGCAGTAAGTAATAAAAGCATTAATGACTAATTGCATAAATGAGTTATAGTTAATATAGAATTTAAAAACGTTCTGGCAGATCAGAAGAATGAGCGGATTTTCCTATCAACCATTTCAAAAGACAGCAATAATCCATTATCATCACATGCTTAAAAACCCTTTTCTTTTGTCTCTATAAAATTCCTTCGCGGAGATATTTATAAGTTTTTCATGAATATCTAATTGTGCATTGGTGGTAATACAATCTAAGAATAATCAATTTGAGATTCTGAATGCGCTTTTTAACTCTGTATATTTTACTATAGTTGACAGATTAAAATTTTAAAATTTTCTTTAGTCAAAATGTGGTTACACAAGTGCAACCTATTTTACTTTAAAATTTTTCATTATAATACATATCTTTGAATTCATGACAGTTCGGATAAAAACTTTGGAATATTTGATGTTCAGTATAGGAGGGTATCCTGATGGATGTAATGAAATAAGAATTACTGAAAATTTTTATACTATTGCTAAAAGCCGGTTCGATCACTTAAATAAATTGCCAACACCCACATCCATTTTAGCTCCGGAGCTAAAGAGAGAATTAATAGATTCACTTAATGAAATTAGGGTACCAGAATGGAAAAGAAAATACGAAAATAACGATGTCTGCGATGGTACACAATGGGAGTTGGAAGTTAGGTACAATAACAGGAAAACCAGCAAAATTGTCATTGGAAGTAATGAATATCCATATGTGAGTCATGATGGTCAAAATGAAATAAAATCGAAAATCCTCGACCAGGAACCTGATTTCATGAAACTGCTTGCTGTTTTGAACAAAATCGCAAAAAAGAAAAATTACTTTTACTAAACACAAATATGACCTCCAAAGAAACCGAACACCACCTCGAACACCTGACTCAGAATCTCAATCCGACCGAATTTATCTACGACTTTCTCCTCGCTTTTGGCCTTCCAAAGGCTTCAGTTTCCCGGCTAAAAAAAGGCGATTTCAACAGATCCAAAGTAGCGGGCGAAATCCTTTACAAAGGCAAAATTTTCTTTAAAGAAGGGCAAACCGGCAATATGCTTTTTGAGGTCGAAGAACTTTCTCAGGATCCCAGAATTCTGAAAGAAAATCCCCGCATCATCTTCCTTACCGACTACAAAAATGTTGTTGCGAAGGATTTGCGCACAAAAGTCAACCGCGAGTTTCCAATAACCGACCTCCCAAAATACCGCGATTTTTTCGTGCCCATTACCGGTGCCGAAATCTATAAATCAACCAACGACAATAAGGCAGACCGCGAAGCTTCCTATGCGCTCGCCCGTTTTTACGATATTGTGGTTCAGGATAATCCTGAGCTTTACAAAGGTGACAGCCACAGTCTGAACATCTTGCTCTCGCGTTTGTTGTTCTGTTTCTTTGCGGAAGACACTGGCATCTTTGAAAATGAGGGCATGTTTACGGATGCAATGGCCAATAATACCACCGAAAACGGCTCTGATCTGGATGTTTTTTTCAAAGACCTGTTCGCGAAACTCAACTCCCGGAAATCCACACATCCCTCTGCAGTAAAAGATTTCCCGTATGTAAATGGTGGACTTTTCAAAGACGAAATTAAAATCCCAAAATTCTCCAAGAAATCACGGGATATTCTCCTCGATTGCGGCAACCTGAACTGGGACGAAATTAATCCCGATATCTTCGGTTCCATGATTCAGGCAGTGGCCGATCCCGAAGAGCGGTCCGGTTTGGGAATGCATTACACCTCCGTACCCAATATCCTGAAACTCATCAAACCGCTTTTCCTCGATGAGCTGTATGAAGAGTTTGAAAAAAACAGAGATAACGCTAAAAACCTGGAGAAGCTGTTAACCCGTTTATCCGACATTAAGTTTTTTGATCCCGCCTGTGGCAGCGGAAACTTCCTCATCATTACCTACAAGGAACTTCGTTTGCTTGAAATAAAAATTATTCAGCAGCTTATTGACCTCGAAAATGAGTTTGCAGACACGCCAATCACCGCCCAGACCAAAATGAATTTCTCTGGCAAGGGCGATACTGTTGCAATACCGCCAACCCAGCAGAAGATTAATTTTGGCGGCAAACAGGCAAAAATCTACTATCCCCAGATTCACCTTTCTCAGTTCTACGGAATTGAGATTAAGGATTTTGCGCACGAAGTGGCCATTCTCTCCCTTTGGCTGGCAGAGCACCAGATGAACAAGGTCTTTGTAGACCAACTAGAAGGTTTCGGCCAGACCGATCCAATTTTGCCGCTGAAGGAATCCGGGAAAATTACTCAGGGCAATGCCGCAACTCTGGATTGGGAGAAAGCCTGTTCAAAAGAAGAAAATGATGAAATTTACATTATTGGAAATCCGCCGTACTTGGGTTACAGTCGGCAAAATATTGACCAAAAAAATGACTTAGCGACAGTTGTGTCTTACATACCAAATTATAAAAAACTTGATTATATTGTAATTTGGTTTATCAAGGCAACCAATTATATAAAATCCCCACAACAAAAGTACGCCTTTGTTTCTACCAACTCAATAACCCAAGGCGAACAAGTTAGTTTGTTATTTCCATACATTCTGAGTAGAAATCAAGAAATATTTTTTGCACATCAATCCTTTAAATGGCAAAATAATGCAAAAGGTAACGCTGGTGTGGCAGTTATTATTGTTGGAATAAGGATGGCTAGCAACGAAAAAAAAGTATTGTTTTCGGAGAATTTACAGATTGTATCCACCAATATCAACCCATACTTGATTAATGCGCCAAACAATTTAGTGTACCCTAGAAATACACCTCTTTCTGCTTTCCCAGAAATGATTAAAGGTAGTTCTCCTGGAGATAATGGAAACTTGCTTTTAGATAATTCCGAAAGGGAAGAGATATTACAGGCGGAACCGGATGCGGAAAAATTTATTAAAAAATATATAGGTGCATATGAATTCATGCATTCTATAGATAGGTACTGCATTTATGTTACTGATGAAAATTTAGAAGATGCACATAACATATCCTCATTTAAAGGAAGATTTGGGAAAGTAGCGGACTTTAGGAAACAGAGCACTAAAGTTGCAACCCAAAACAAAGCGAAAATTCCTTATTTTTTTGATGAAAACAAGCATAGAGAGGAAGATTTTTTACTGATTCCACAAACAGGATCAGAAAGGCGCGAATACCTTCCCATAGGCTATTTTGATAAGTCAAATATTGTCTCCAACGCAGTTAGAGTTATTTATACTTCTGAGACCTGGATTTTCGGTGTTTTAAGTTCGAAAATTCACATGGTATGGATTAGAGCAATTGCTGGAAGATTAAAAACAGATATGCAATATTCCAACACTCTTTGCTACAATACTTTTCCATTCCCAGAAATTCCAACCAAACAGAAAGAAATCATTAACCAGTATGTTTTTGCCATTTTAGATGAGCGCGCAAAATTCCCTCAAAAAACCATGGCTTGGCTCTACAATCCCGATACCATGCCCAAAGACCTGAAGAACGCCCACCGCGAACTCGACGAAGCCATAGAAAGATGCTACCGCCTCGCGCCCTTCACCAGCGATGCCGAACGCCTGGAGTACCTTTTCAAAATGTACGATGAAATGACGAAGAAGGATACGTTGTGGGGCAAGGTGAAGAAGGGGAAGAAAAAGAAAAATGAAATTTAATTTTGGTATTATTTAAAAACATCAAATGAGTAATATAGAAAGCATATATAATTCTCTGGAAATTGACAAACCGGTATTTATTTATGATGATTTTGAGCAAGTTGTCATTAAATTAATGGTATCTGAAAATAACAAAATCTCCGCTTTTGCAAAACATAAAGGTAGAAATGAATACAGTTTGGATCCCACTACAAAATTGGTATATAATGCGGAATTAGGTGGGGAAATAGTAAATCAGGAGTTTTACGATAATTATTAAGGAAAATGAAATTTTAAACAAACTCTGGTTTGATGAGTTTTAAATACTACAATCTAACACTGATAACATTGATCAAAGAAATACCACCCCTCGAAAGATTTTATCGCTTAGTACTACATGTGAGTGATATTGAAAGATTAGAAAATCTTTTCAAGAAGTATGATGAAATGACAAAAAAGGATACGCTGTTTGAGAAGGCGAAGAAAAGCAGGAAAAGAAAATGATTTCGAAATTGCAATTAATAGAAGACTCACAATGGATTAGGGAAAACTATAGGCCGATATATTTTTGTGATTTAGAAAGTATATCCAGAAAAAGTAAAACCGGAGAAAAAGATCACTGTAAATTTTGCAAGAAAAAGCATCCGGAGGTGAGTTTCAATAATGAATCACATCTTTTTCCGCAGTTTATTGGTAATAAATATTTGTTGGCAAATGACGAATGTGATCGGTGCAACGAAAAATTTGGCAGAACAATAGAAAATGAGTTTGCAAATTTTATAAAAATATTTCATAATATTTATGGCGTGAAGGGACAAAAAAAATTCCCCACCTATAAAAAAAACAATATCAGACTGGAACGAAATGAGAACCATTTCGATTTAATTGGGATTGATGAAGGCTTAATAAGTACAGAAGGTGGTAAGTTGTTTTTGGAAACAGATCCTTTTATACCATTATCTATTTATAAATGTTTAGTAAAGATGGCTCTTTCATTGATTAATAAGAAACATTTTGAAATATTTGAGAAAACATTTGAGTGGCTCCAAGATGAAACAAATGAAGTTATTAAAAGCAATGCAATTTTACCTTTATATTTCAGTCAAAATTGCGAGGAATATATTTTCAATACACAAGCGTACTTGCTGGAACGAAAGGGAGACAGTGACAAACTTCCATCTTATATATTCAAAATATATTATTCAATATTTTCGTTTCAAGTTCTTCTACCATTCAACAAAAGTGACGGTCACAACTCATATGATTTAGTCAATTTCAAAAGTATTCCTAATAATTTTGAATTGGATGATCCGCTCAAAACCACTCGATATTATATGGATTGCAATATTGTAACTAAAAGTATACTCGGCGTTACAATTGAAATTGCAAACTTAGCGCAAACACAATCTCATCTTTAAATTCACTTTATAAGTGAATAATTGTATATCTTTGCATTACATTTCACCGCTCAAAATCTTAATAATGCAGATTGAATTTATGGAAGATTATCTTCTCGAATTGTATGAACAGGGCAAAACCAAAAATAAAAAACACAGGTTTCAGCCGCAGGTCATCAGAAAATACAAACAGAAAATAGACATACTGAAAGCCGTTTCGCGTGTTGAAGATCTGTTTGTAATGAACAGCATGAACTACGAAGTACTTACCAATTTCAACGGAAGACAGTCGGTACGGGTGGATGGTAAATTCAGAATTGAGTTTTACACTTCCACTGAAGGCCAGGAACCCGATACCATTACCATTTGTTCGATCGCTGAATTGAGCAATCATTATCAATAAAAAAACAAAATTGTAAGCAATGACAACAAAAACAGCAAACCCGGGAGCAGTTCCTTATCAGGCAACACATCCGGGAATTTTGATTGCAGATGAGTTGGAGGCACGTGATGATTTGAACCAAAAGGAATTGGCCCACCTTCTGGGGGTGAGTTCTACATTCCTTAACGAAATTATTAAGGGCAAAAGACCCGTTACCGCAGATACTGCATTGGTATTGGAAAAAGCGCTGGGCATACCCGCAGATTTTTGGCTGAAGTTCCAGGTACAGCATGACCTAGATTTAGCAAGAATTAAGGAGAAGAATGTGAAAAAAGTTCAGAATATTGAAGTCTGGAGCATCATTAAAAATTATGTTCCGGTAAATATGTTTAAAAAATTGGGGTATCTGTCCGATGATATCGAAAAGAACATCCAGCAGATATTTACGATTTTTAAAGTGCAGTCGGTCGACGATCTGATTAACCAGTTTGCGGAAAGAAAATTTTCGTTTTACAGAAAATCCCAGAAGTTAACCGTAGATGAGAAAAACTTGTTTTCCTGGAGTGCTTTGGCTGAATATGAAGCCTCTTTAGTGGAGGTCGAAAATTTTAAAGACGGTCAACAGTCATTAATTGATGAACTGAACCAGTGTTTTCTGGAGAATCACAATCTTAAACAGCGTGTGAAATCAGTTTTGGCTGACCACGGGATTAAACTGATAATCCTCGAAAAATTTACGAAAACGCCTGTGGATGGGTATTCATTTTGGAGCGACAAAAACCCGGCAATTATCTTGACTTGTAGATATAATCGTCTTGACAACCTGGCGTTTACTTTATTTCATGAACTTGGTCATGTTTTCTTACATCTTAGCGAAAACCGCGATCTTAAATTCCTGGACTTAGATGATAAGGTAGTAACGGTATATGAAGAAGAAGCTGATATTTTTGCAAGAAACAGCTTAATTGATGCTGCTGTTTGGAAAGAATTTAAAAAATATGAATTTCCCTTAAGTGATAAAGTAATTGCGCAGCTGGCAAGTAGCCATAATATTCACCCCGCGATCATTCTCGGACGAATGTGTTTCGAAAATAATACGTATAAAGTATTCTCAAGTATAGACAGGCTTATCAAATAGCATATAACAGTAAGGAATCAGTGGGAGCAACAAAATCGTGAGTCCTGTGCAGCGGATCATTTAAATTTTGTCATCGGTTTTGGAATACAAATGAGTTTGTTTACACTAAACAGGCCAATAATGTAAGCAAAGAATTTAGCATTCAGTTTTTTTAACTAATACCAACTCAGTAATAAGAGGATTCTTTCAGCTTACATTTGGAGTTCTTGAACTTTTTTAGATTTACTTTAGACATCTTTTAATTAAACTTTAGACAAACTTTTAGTTAGTCTATTTTCATAATACACTGTATGTCAATCAACTAAACGATAATCACAAGATAAAAGATCCCGATTTTTTAGATAAACTTTAGACATTCCTAAACACAAAAAACACATGACATACGCCTCGGATCTTCAGAACAAAATAAACGAACTTGGCCTTACCAGCGAAAACTGGCTCTACCTGCCCATAAAAAACGAATACCTTCACGAGATGCGCAGCGGTTCAAAAAACGTGGAATACCGCGAATTGTCCGATCACTACTTACAAAAGCTTTTTCATAAAAATGCCAAAGGCCAGTACGACAAACTGAAACCTAAAACGTACTTACTCCTTCAGGGCGGCTACAATCCCGACAGCCCACGGATGCTGATAGAATTGAAGGGAGTGGTGATCAACGGAGATAAATTCCCGGTTAACCTGGATACCAAAGGTCACAGTCTTTCTTCTGACACCATCAATCTATTGCTTGGTAAGATTGAGTACGACAGTGTTAACTTTTCAGTAATGATTCCATCTTCCAAAAAAGAAAAAAAGACCGTGTTGAAAAAAGAAATTCATCATCCCGAATACCTGAAACCGATTAATCTGGTAGAAGTCCAGTATGCACAGACAGGACAAAGCAAAAAGATCAATGAGCTCGGCATGCGCGAAATGCAGCAGAAGGCTTACGAAGGGCGTACCGCAAAATACCTGCTTCTGAAAGCGCCACCAGCTTCCGGTAAATCTCGAGCGTTGATGTTTATTGGTTTAGATAAGTTGATCAATCAGGGCATTAAGAAAGTAATCGTTGCAGTTCCAGAACGGTCCATTGGCGCATCTTTCAGTCCTACTGATCTGGTGAGCCATGGTTTTTTTGCCAATTGGGAACCTAACCTCAAATACAATCTTTGTACTCCCGGCAGCGATAAAAGCAAAGTGAAGGCATTTATCAGTTTTCTGGAAAGTGATGAAAGAATTTTAATCTGCACCCACGCAACCCTGCGTTTTGCATTTGAAGGGATTCAGCCAACAGACTTGAACGATACACTTTTAGCGATTGACGAATTCCACCATGTTTCTGCTGATGGAGAGAATAGATTGGGCGAAGTGATCAGAAATATTATGGTAAAATCTACCGCCCATCTGGTCGCCATGACAGGATCCTATTTTCGTGGAGATAGTGTTCCGGTTCTCATGCCTGAAGATGAAGCAAAATTTACGAAAATCACCTACAATTACTACCAGCAGCTCAATGGATATGAGTTCCTGAAATCGTTAGGGATTGGCTACCATTTTTATATGGGCCGATATTATAAACCAAATCCTGAAACCGGCTTATCAGCACTAGAAGAAATTCTTGATGAAGACAAAAAAACCATCATTCATATTCCTTCTGTTAATTCTGCAGAAAGTTCAAAGCAGAAATACGAGGAAGTGAATCATATCATCGACTGTTTGGGCGAAATGGAATACCAGGACGATGAAACCAAGATCATGTACATCAAAAGTAAACGCTCCGGTAGAATCCTGAAAGTGGCAGATTTGGTAAATGATGATCCGCGTTCCAGAGATAAAGTAGTTGCTTATTTAAGGGGCGTCAGTAGTCCTGAAGATATCGATATGATTATTGCGCTGGGAATGGCGAAAGAAGGCTTCGACTGGCCTTTCTGCGAACATGCATTAACCATTGGCTACCGAGGCTCTTTAACCGAAATTATTCAGATCATTGGTAGGGCAACGCGCGACAGTTCAAACAAAACCCATGCACAGTTTACCAACCTGATTGCTTCTCCGGAAGCTGAGGACGACGACGTGAAAGTGGCAGTTAACAATATGCTGAAGGCGATCACGGCCTCATTGTTAATGGAGCAGGTTCTCGCGCCCAACTTCAAATTTAAACCGAAGAAGAATGATGATGACGACGAAAATGATGATGAATTTGATGACAATAATGGCACCTTACATATCGAAGGATTTAAGCTGCCGACTTCACAGAGAGCCAAAGACATTATCGAAAGCGATATCAATGACTTAAAAGCCCGAATTTTGCAGGATGATACCATGCTCAAAGCCATGCCTGGAAATCTGGAACCCGAAACCATCAATACAGTGTTGATTCCAAAGATCATCCGTGAAGTATATCCGGACTTAAATGACGAAGAAGTCGAAGCGGTACGACAGTATGTAGTAGTGGATTCAGTGATAAAAGCGGGAACCGTTGAGGAACAGGGTGGCAAGAAGTTCATCAGGATGGCTGGAAGTTTTGTAAATATTGATGATATTCATATTGATTTGATTGATTCGATTAACCCGTTCCAACGTGCATTCGAGATCCTCTCCAAAAGTGTAACAACCAGAATGTTGAAAGCGATTCAGGACACCATAACTGCGATTAAGATTGAAATGACGGAACAGGAGGCTATTCTCCTATGGCCCAAAATTAAGGAGTTCAGAGCGAAAACAGGGGAAGAGCCAAGCTTGCAGTCATTTGACCAAAAAGAAGTTCGTATGGCCGAAGCCATTATATTTTTAAGAGAAGCAAAAAGACAAAGACAGCAAAATGCCTAAAAGTTTAGACGATATTTTTGATGATGACGAATTCGGCTTATTGGATTTTAAAGAAAAGAAATCCATAATCAAGACCGATGAAGACCGCCTGACTGACGTTTTTATGGAAATCAATCAGTTCTACGAGAAAAATGGTCGGGAACCATCCACCAGCTCAATGTCCGAATACGGCTTGCTGTCTAAACTTAAAGCATTCCGTTCCAATGAGGCGCACAAAAAAATCCTGAAACCTTTTGACCGTTACAACCTTCTCGGTGAAGTGGCAATGGAGGAAATAACACTTGATGATATCCTGGAAGATGACGATTTAGGTCTGCTCGAAACAGATGCTGACAACTCCATATTTTCATTCACCCATACACCAAAACCGGGAGAAAGAGCCAAATCAGATTTCATTGCTCAACGGCAGCCAATGAAAGAAAAGGAATTTGCGAAATATGAAGAGATGTTCCGAAAAATTCATAAAGAATTAAAAGAAGGAAAAAGAAAACTCAGGAATTTCGACTTTTCACAAGAAAATTTACAGATTGGGAAATTTTATCTTGCAGACGGTATGATGCTTTATTTGGAATCAGCTGATCTGGAGAAGAAAATTATGACTTCACCATCTGGAACGGCCGAACGTATAGACGGTCGAACAGTTACAGTATTCGAAAATGGTACATCCTCAAATTTACTGTTCCGTTCTCTTGGTAGATTGGTCCAGCAGAAAGGAAAATTAATTACGGATACACTTGAAAATATCGAAGATGACCTGCAAAAAAAAGCACGCTTAATTGATGAAGAAGATGTAAAAAGCGGTTGGATTTATGTACTGAAGTCCAAATCGCCTAATCCAAAAATAAGTCAGATTAAAGATTTGTATAAGATCGGGTTTTCTACAAATTCCGTGAAAGACCGTGTAAAAAATGCGGACAGCCAGGCAACATATCTCTTTTCAGATGTTGAAATAATTGCGACGTACAAATGCTTCAACCTCAATACCCATAACTTCGAAAATTTATTGCACCGTTTCTTTGGAGATTGCTGCCTCAATATTGATCTTTACGACGAAAATAAAAAGCGCATTACCCCACGCGAATGGTTTGTGGTGCCACTGCCGATTATAGATGAAGTAGTTGAGTTAATAATCTCAGGAGGCATTGTAAATTACAGGTATGATGTCGCAAATCAGATGTTAGTTTTAAAATAAAATCTTCAGAAATACATGAATCGATTAATTCTGATTGGAAACGGCTTTGACTATGGTTCATAGTATGAAACTTATATAAAGATTTTATTCTATCTTACTAAAGGATGGTTTCTTAGAAATGCTAAATAAGGGTTATTTTGATTCTTCATTTTGTATAAGTTCGACCGCGCTAATAGATACCTTGTTAGCGGCAGTGTTATATAGCATTGCCCGTTCTTTACATTTTAAAATTGCTTCTTCTGTTAATGGAGTGAAAAATTCGTCATTTTTATAGTTTTTCCATTTAATAAAAACCCAATTACCATTTATATCCTTTTTAAAATATTTATTATTACCATTTCCTAATTTTCCATTTATACTTCTCTTTCCATATATTGTTAGGTCCCCGACACTATCAAATATTTTTTTTGAAGGTATTTTTTTCCAAATTTCAAGGCTTCTATAAATCGAAATATTCCAAATAGTGGAACGCCAAGGAACATATTCGTGCTCGCTTCCTTCTGTTGTCTTAAAATTTGAAATAGGAACCCATTCAATATTATCAAATCCTCTTCCTGTAAATTCGTCAAAGCGTCTTACCTTTTTGTAAACTCTTAACCTCGGCGTCAAGTATTGTATAGTCAATAGATAAGGAGAATCCAAATCTCTTAATAGACCATTCTTGATTTGTTTTGGTATCCGCACTTTTACCAAGCCACCAAATTGTCTCAATTCCAAGTTTTCTATAATCATTTGTTCTGTTTTCAAGATGTTCAGTTGTTATTGACGCAAGTTGTATTTCATGGACAACAACCCATCCGCTTGGAAAAACCATTGCAATATCCGCTATTCTTTTTATTTCAGGGATTATATATTCAAATTTAATGTTTGCAGAGCCATATTCTTCCCAATTAGTTTTAATATGATTTGCAATTATTACTTTTCCTAAATTATGTTGTGGACTTTCAGGATGTCTTTCAAAATCTGACGTACATACATTAATGTGAAAGAAATGCTTCGCCCGTAATAGACCATGTTTTATGGAAACTCGTCCATTACAGAATTTACAACATATTCTTTCTTTATCGATAGTCTCTCTTGGATTATCAATGTTTGTTATATCTAATTCTTCACTTGTGTCAATATATTTCGCTGTTAACATCTTCTTATTTTTAGCATTGCGGTTGCGAGCTGGAATAGTTGCCGATGAAAGCGAACCGTGTACTGTCAGCAAGATAAAATATTCTTCGTCAAAATTAAGCTCTAACTGCCTGAAAACTCGCCAATTATTTTTGCTTGCTGTTGGCGCTAGTGATTGTATTTTTCTTTGTGGCAAATGTAATACGCTCGCATATAAAGTTCGTCAAATGTTAGAATTTCCACATTTCTAGAATCTCTGCGAAAAAGTTCAAATGTTTTCCTTTTAATCTCTTTGATTTTTGGTGTGTCTGCCGATTTCTCGATCTCTTTTTCTAAATTCCCTATTAGTAAAATGCATTTTGAGTCATAACCTTTTTGCGTAATTTTTTCTTCTAAGTGATTATATGGTTCTTTTTCAAGTTTGAGTTGACCAGCAGCCTTTTGCTCTAGAATTTGAGAAACGGCATAAACCAGTTTATTCGACAAACACCAACTACCCGAACGGTTTTTTCCACTTGGTGCATTTACAAATATCTCTGTTTCTGGTGTTTTAAGTTCGACAAACGTAGTGAAATAATTGTCACCAATTAAAAAATCACCATTAACCTGTTCCTTCCCAGCTCCATCTGTATCCGAAGCTGCAAATTCTTTTTGAAGTATATTCTGATAACGATAGTCAAGCCCATAACCAAAAATCCATGGATTTTTATTAAAGAAGTATTGCCAAGCAATTTCATCTTTCGAATTTGGTTTTATGCCTTTTGTCTCTAAGTCAGTCACAAGGCCCGCAACGCTCTCTTCTTTTTTATAATCTTGAATATAACCTTCCTCGTTTAATAAGCGGTAAAAGAGATTAAGCTGATTTTTTCGATATCCAGTATTGACGATATCCTGACTGGTAACAATGTCGTTGTCCAGTAACTGTTGTATTACGTCTGCGCCGTCCGCGCCTTGCAATAATGTGGCTATTTTCTTTTTTGTTTCATCATCGAGAATGTCTAGCGAATTATCCGCTAGCTTTAGTCTTCTTTCAGCAACTGTGCTTAAATCTAGATCGTGAATAAAATTTAAAAACAACTCAAGCTGCGCAAAGTTGAATTTTGAAAATGATATTTTCTGGGATTCTTTCCCCCCGATAATTTTAATGATATCCAAGCCTTCAATATCATTTCGCGATGGCAAATATTTTATTTGCATAAACGTTTTTGATGACAGTTGAATAGTTGTATTTTCATTATCTGCAAATACAACTTTAAAAAATCTGCTGTTTTCAAACTCGTGATTGTAGAGTTGTTCCAATTTGAAATTGTCAATGATCTCTGCCGGTTTTGTTTTCGGTAAAATTCCCATAAGAAAAAATTTTCCGGTTAAGGTATATAAATGTTAGTCAGAATAATATATCATTACCGCCAACGTTTTGCAGCTACCCGAAGGGCGGGACTTTTACCACAAAACTTGATTTGAAAAACTAATGTTTGATTAACCACAAAACTGTCTTTGGAACACGAAATCCCGCCTTTTGGGTAGGTGCTGTTAGCGGTTCGTGCTTCTTTTCCGTTCTCGTATGTTTGCATAAATTATGTTGTCTCAAGTGATTTGTCAATTACCCAAGGAATGTAAGTCATAAACTCTATTTGAACTAAACCTGTCTTGTCGGCAAAATGTGCTAAGTCCTTACCAACTGCAAAGCCGATAGAAAACGTGTCATTTATCGCAGTCAAATCAAAGGTGTGTCCTCCAGAAGGAAGAGGAACTCTGTAGTCCTTGCCAGTTAATACTCGTCCCTTAAAATGAAGCCAACCTCCAATGTGATGAAGTCCGTCAGGCAATGTCTCAAAGGATATGATTTCTACTTCTTTTTTGTAATCAATTCCTAAGTCGTCAAAAAATCGCTTGATTTCGTCAGGGAAAACTTTGTCACGATAAGCAACATAGTTTTTACAGTCGTTACAAACACAACTGTCAGCCCCACTTACTGAAACGCTGTTATAAGTCTGCCGTGTCAAGTCACGGTCAACTTCAAACTCCCAATCTTTATATTTTACTTTAGTAACGGTCACTGTTTTTTGTCAGTCTTTTGGTGTCAGCACGGTCGTCATAGCATGACCGCTAACGTTTTGCAGATTTGCGATGGGCGGGCTTTACAGCACAAATGCTCATTCGAAGAGCTAAACTTTCTTTAACCACAAAACTGTCTGCAGAGCACGAAACCCCGCCTATTGCAAATGTGCTGTTAGTGGTAGTTTTTCTTTCCATCAGTCAATTAGTTTCGTGTCAAGCAGCGATAATGATTGTTGTATTCCTTCATCAAGCAGTCGTCCGTTTAATTTTAATTTATCTTTTGTCTTTACTTTTTGTTCGTCTGATTTGTCAGCGAAGTAAATTACCAATTTTCTAAGTTGTCCTTTATAGTTAATTTCACTCGTCAAGTATATGTGTCCACCGTCTGCACCACTTGTTAGTGTTTGAAAGTCCGTAATTTCAATTTCAAAGTTTGATATTTTGTCGAACAACTCCCAGCTTTGCTCAAAACTCTCCCTGCTAATTTCGGAAACATTAAAATGCTCTTTGAATTCATTCAGTAATAAATTGTTGTCAGTCCAATAGCCAGAATTGTCTTTGTGTGGCATTTTTAATATTACTCGCCCTTCCTTGTCTAAACCAATTTCACGTTCTGGTATTCCAGTTTCATTGTCACATTCTACAAGCCAATATTGCACTTCATCTATTTTGCCTTCAAAGTCGGGATTTGCTTTGGGAATAATCGATGTCAAAATACCTACCAATGCTTTTTTCAACGAACTTTTTATCAGTCCATGTTTTACAGAATGCCTGTCGTTTTTTGGTGCGTCAAATTGTATGTAGGTCGTCTTCATAAAATTACCACTAACGTCCGGCGTATATGGAGGGTTGCGGCGGCTGCCCCAGATCTTCGTACAAAAACCGGACTTTAAACTTAGCGAAAATTCTGATACAAAAGCAGACTTCCGCAATC
>NZ_JACSPS010000007.1 GCF_014837035.1 Kaistella pullorum
CAATAATTTTGCGTCTTTCTTTTTCAGATTTGTCAGGCATAATTTTGTGCGGGTTTTTGTTTACGCTTGCTGGTAACGGTTGGGTATTTCTGTTGGCGGGGATTTTTTATAACTTCTTTTTGTAAATATAGTAAAGGACCAATTAGCGAAAATCTTTATGATGTAAACGTCAACCCCGCTAATAGAAATACTGTGTTATATGCCGTTTTTCTATCTATTTACTTTTAAGTCGGTCAATATTTTATCAATTCTATTAAGTTCGTTCCCGTCAGTCATGTCCAAAACAACTATTTTGTCAATTGATACCTCCTCATGATGAGCCGCAAATATTGCAAACCAAATTCCTTCATCAAAGTCGGTGTGCCAAGTGGTCATAATATGATGATTTGGCAAGTATAGTTTTTCAATGTCAACTTCTCTAAAGACAATTTCTTCGTCCATTAAGTCGTGCGTCTTTTCACAACTTTGTCCAACCGTGCAGACATAACAAACATCATTATTAATTATTTTGGATATTACTTCGTCCAAATAATTTCTTTGTCTGTCGTTGTCAACCAGAATGCAAAGCCAGTTTGACTGAGGAACGTTCTTAATCCAGTTTTGTTCAGTCGTATATTTTACTGTAATTATTTCTCTGTCGTTAATGTTCATGCGCTCGGTTTAAAATGGCATATAACGTTTTGCCGCTTTGCGAAGGCGGGGATTTTTAGCACTAAACTTCATTAGATGCACAAAGCTTGAATTTAGCATTTCACTGTCATAAAAGCACGAAACCCCCGCTTTTGCAAAACGGCTGTTAGCAACAGTTTTTCTATTCTCCTTTGTATAGTTGTTCAAGTTTTTTAGGTAAAGTTATTGTCACTTGTTGGTTGTCGTGATACTCTTTCTTAAATATATCAAACTGTCCGTTGTAGAACCAATAAAAGTCAAGTGATATATTTCCTGGGTCTTCGTGATAAAACTTTTCAATTTCTGGGTGCAGTATTTCTGTCAAGTCCAATACATCTTTTGTTTCAATTGGGTGTAAAAAAACTGTTCCTTTTGTCGGGATTGCAAGCAGTGTTCCGTATGTTCCAATTGAAAATTCTAAATATTTGTCTATGAGCAGAGTGAAAGGTGCAGAGAAGTCACCACTAAACAATATGTAAACCGTAAACTTGTCGCCAAATGTATATTCCTTTGCTTCCATTTCTTCGCTTCCAAGATTTTCAAGTGCTATTTCAAACAAGTCATTTTCGTCAACCTGCCATAATGAGGCATTTTCCTTTCTTATGTAATGAAATTGCTCTTCAAAGTCAAAAATTAAGAATGTTACTAAGTTTGGAAAGTCAAGTCTGTTAACAAATTCATAGTAATTGTCAAGCATTTCTATTGGCTTAACAACAACCTTTAAAAATTGCTTTGCATATTCAAAATCTTTGAAAAGTATTCGTATGCGTCTGACTTGTCTTGGAGTTGTTTAAAATGTCTTTCTATTTCTTGTTCTCTCTCGCCTGAGTTAAGCATAACATATTTTCGGAGTATGTTGTCCAAGTAAAAATGTGCTTCTTCACCGTCCTTATTTTCATATACAATGTCTCCATCGTCTAAACTTATTACATTTACATTTAGTCCTTTCAAAACTGTCAAACATTTATCTAAAAAAATAGAATAATCCTTCTCGTTTATAAGGTCTTTATAATTGTCTGGTAGTTTTATTTTATTTTTCTTAAAAAAGTCGAACATATTTTTTCGGTGTCGTCATTTAAAATTGGTGCTAACGTCCGGCGTATATGGAGGGTTGCGGCTGCTGCCCCAGATCTTCGTACAAAATCCGGACTTTAAACTTAGCGAAAATTCTGATACAAAAGCAGACTTCCGCAATCCGCCATATACGATGTTACCGCCCGTACGCGCGAGGAACATAATACCGGAGCGACTTAGTGATCACGAAATGCCGGAACCCGTTGTCCTGCTCTCGGAAAAAGCCCGGATTTCCAATACTGAATTAATTACAAAAACGGATCTTGGACCGGCGGAAGGTAGTATGGGCGGTAACGTCCGGCGTATATGGAGGGTTGCGGCGGCTGCCCCAGATCTTCGTACAAAATCCGGACTTTAAACTTAGCGAAAATTCTGATACAAAAGCAGACTTCCGCAATCCGCCATATACGATGTTACCGCCCGTACGCGCGAGGAACATAATACCGGAGCGACTTAGTGATCACGAAATGCCGGAACCCGTTGTCCTGCTCTCGGAAAAAGCACGGATTTCCAATGCTGAATTAATTACAAAAACGGATTTTGGACCGGCCGAAGGTAGTATGGGCGGTAACGTCCGGCGTATATGGAGGGTTGCGGCGGCTGCCCCAGATCTTCGTACAAAAACCGGACTTAAAACTTAGCGAAAATTCTGATACAAAAGCAGACTTCCGCAATCCGCCATATACGATGTTATCGCCCGTAAGCGCGAGAAACATAATACCGGGGCGACTTAGTGATCACGAAATGCCGGAACCCGTTGTCATGCTCTCGGAAAAAGCCCGGATTTCCAATGCTGAATTAATTACAAAAACGGATTTTGGACCGGCGGAAGGTAGTATGGGCGGTAACGGTTGGGTATTTCTGTTGGCGGGGATTATTATAACTGGTTTTTATAAATATAAAAAAAATGAACAAATTGCGAAAATCTTTATGATGTAAACTGCAACCCGCTAATAGAAATACCTTGTTACCTGTGGTCTTTTTATTCAACGAGTTTTCCGTTTTTATAATTTTGAATGGTTTTTTCAGAACCACTTGCATTATAAATTTCCCACGTTCCCTCATATATTCCATTTTCCCAATTACCAATTCCTCTTAACTGTCCGTTATCATACCAATATTTGTGAGTTCCGTTTTGTTTCCCATCAATAAAGTTCCCTTCACGGGCTTTTTGACCGTTAGGATGCCAAAATTCCCAAAATCCATTTTCCCTTTGATTTTTAATTTCACCTTTTGAAAAAATACTCCCATTTAAATAGTAAGCAGTTTTGATTCCATCAGTTATAGGTCTAAATTCAAGTTTTTGCGATTTATCTGTCGGTATATTCTGAGCGTTTTTAAGAAAATCTGAT
Organism: Kaistella pullorum; assembly: GCF_014837035.1. Lineage (GTDB taxonomy): Bacteria > Bacteroidota > Bacteroidia > Flavobacteriales > Weeksellaceae > Kaistella > Kaistella rhinocerotis. The sequence goes on from NZ_JACSPS010000007.1 coordinate 3,096, forward strand.
TTTCCAATCAATTTATCTCCCAGATAAATTTCGTAATTATCCATGTTTACCGTTTGAGAGAAAAAACTCTGGGAATAGATAATCGTAAATAAAAGAATTAAAAATGTGTTTTTCATAAAGGGTTTATAAGATCACAGGTAACGGTTGGGTATTTCTGTTGGCGGGGCTTATTATAATTGGTTTTGCTAAATATAACAAAATGAACAACTAGCGAATATCTTTATGATGGAAACTTCAACCCGCTAATAGAAATACTTTGTTATCTGCAGTGCGAATTATTTTCTAACTTAATTTCAATTTTATCTACATTATTATAACCAATTATTGAATTTTTCTTTTTATCAAATTTTGTTAAGATGAAATTTCCAATTTCACTGAGAAATTCGACTTTACCATTTTCTGTATTCAAATTAATTAAATATGTTTTTACTTCGTTGTTTTCCACGCTCAGTTTTTGCAGAATAATATTATTTGCAGATTTAAATTCAAAATCGGTAATATAGCAATCATTTAATTCCGTAATTCTTTTTTCATCTCTGATTTTAAAAATCAAAAATTCATCGTCGTATTCTGCAAGATTCCAAAAGAATACATATAATGGTTCATTTTCTTTAGATTCATCAACAGGATCATAATATTCTTTTATTATATGGAAATTTCCATCACTGAATAAAACATTTTCGGTTTTGTAATTTTCAGTTGGTTTTATTCCAATTATATTTGTTTTAATTTTCTCATAAATCCACATAATTGGAATTACAATAATTAACATAATTAGGGCAAATGGAACAAGGATAAATGGAGCAAAAAAATTTAAAACCCTATTTAGTAGATTTGTTTTGGGAATTTTATAGGTTAAAATTTCAATGATTTTCATAAACGCAATATTGGAAATCGGATTGCAGATAACGTTTTGGGGGTTTGCGATGGCGGGGAGTTTTAGCACTAAACTTCGTTCGGAGAAATTAACTTCCACCTTCCACAAATGTGTCTGCGAAGCACGGAACCCCGCTATCGCAAACCCCCTGTTAGCAGGCGTATTTCTTCACGGTTTCTATTACCTGTAATCGTTTCTCGAGATTGTCAGTCGTGATTTCTTCGGGCCAATTTGGTTTGTTTTTTATAAATTGTATCCAGTTACTTCTATGTCTGTCAATATTATTTGTTGAGTTGATTTTGTCAAGATACATAATTGCTTCCATCGCATCTTTCTGGTCAAACCACAAGTCAGGCTTTGTTAGATAATAATCAAGGTATAGATTTAGATAATCAATACATTTCGGCAGATTGAAAGAAGCAAACACCTCGCAATACGCGCCACCTGCATAGGAAACTTCACTCTTCAATAAATGTGTTCCAATAATGTCGATGAACTGTGTTTGATTGGTAAGGGCTGAAAAATAAGCGCCCGTTTGCCTTGTTCGCCAATTGAAATCGCCAAGATTCTGCTCAATAATCTCAGGAGTGATTTCACACTTAATCCGCTTTAAACTGTCAATCCATTTTGTGTCTAGGTGTCCAGAGAAATGACCAATATTCATAAAAAAGGGAATCACCCATTTGTCGAGGAAGTCTCTCGACAATTCAAAGTCGTTCTTAAACGATTTTAAGTCGTCAAAGGGGGGCGTGTGTCGAACTGTCGCACCCGCTACGTGTAATTTTATTGCTTCGATTTCTTTGTCGTCCATTTGTCGTTATTAATATGCCTGCTAACGGTTGGGTATTTCTGTTGGCGGGGCTTATTATAACTGATATTTGTAAATATAACGAAATAAACAACTAGCGAAAATCTTTATGATGTAAACTTCAACCCCGCTAATAGAAATACACTGTTAGCTATTGTCGCTGTTTAGTCAAGTCCAAATTCTACAAGACTTATTTCATTATTCTCAAGTTCAATAATTAAATATGAATAGAAGTACGTGTAAATTGGCCAATCTTTCACAATTTTAGGAATTTTGTTTTCAGACGGATTCAAAAAAAAGAAAAGAGAATTAGGATTAAAGCGTTGAAGTGTCTGTGAACATTTCTTTAAGAATTCAGCATTAGTTTCTTGCAAAATGGTCTGTTCTATATTTTTTTCGAAAGTTTTGAAATCAATACTCTTAAAGTCAATATATTCTAACTTTTCAGTTTCATAAAAACCATAAAATTTTTCGTTTGAATATTCAGTCTTTTCACCATTCCCCTGTGTTACAATCACATTTTGACCGGTAGGCTCACTTTCATAATTCCAAATAAAATATTTAGTTTTTAAGAATTCTGAAATAGTACTTTTGAGATTCAGAGTCGAAATTTGAAAAGCAGGACCTACAGTTACTATGCTTAAATATCCCCAGTTATCTCTAAAGTTTACAGTTTCCTTCTCTTTAAAATTCATTTGGTATGATGATTTTGTGCGATAACAGCTAACGTAAAAGTATTTGCGAAGAACGGGCTACTGCAAACCAAATGTGGAAAGAAAAATCGCCCGAAGCAAAATGCTTTTTCAGATTTCTAAATTAGCGAAAATTGAAAGATGAAAAGCATTTTTGCGTGTTTTATTAAATAAATTCTCAAAGAAACCGTTAACCCCGTTTTTTGCAAATACACTGTTAGCTGTAGTGCTTTTTAAAATATTTTCTTCAAAAAACTACCGATAATTTCTAATGAGCTTATTAGCATATTTTCGCTCCCGTAATTTCTAAGTGCTTTGATTTCATCTTTTTTATCACCTGCTTTTTTGCGTTTGATTTTTCGACCTAATTTTAGACCGTCAAAAATTGTCCAACTAATTAAAAGTATGGAAGAAAGAATAATTAAAATTATTTGTACATTTTCATTCATAAATAAGTTCAAGTATTTTGAGTTTTTAATGCTAACACATCGTTAGGAACGTTTTAAAATTTTTAATTCATTCCTAATTTTTTCAGAGAATAATAAAATTTCAATTACATGTTACTTGACGAGATTTTTGTTGCATTACAGCTAACGTTTTCGGGCTTTGCGTTCGGGCGGGTTTCGGAGCACAAAACTGTCAACCTGCACTACACTTGAATAGAAGCACAAAGCTCCAAGTTTGCACGTCACCCCGCCTGACGCAAAACCCGTGTTAGCGGTTCGGCTTTCTTCTATAAAAGGTCGTCCCACCCATTTTGCAAATACATTTTAATTCTTTCTTTTTCTTCCGTTGTTTGTTCACGTGAAATGTATGGAAAACAATTTAAGAATAGTTTTTTCAACTTGTCAAAAGCATTCTTTTCAAGTTTTTCGTTGTCTATATTCATTCCATTCATCCAAGCCATTGCCTTTTTAATATAACCTGTCGGTGTCAAATAATCTGAAATGTCAATCCATTCGTCTATGTAATCTCCCTTTTGTAAATACTTATTTTTTAAAATAGTATCGCAATGTCCTTTACAGCTGAAGTATGCTTCTTCATATGGATTTTTAGTTACAACTTTTGCTTAAAAGTCAGTAAACTTTCTTAACGTAACAAAGATACCTGTGCCGCCTTCTAAGAGGTTTTTATTACAATATTCACAATTGATAGTCGGTTCGTCAGAAAATATTTTAGCTGGTTTAGGGTTTTCTGTTCTATACTTTTCAAAACTTATCGGGAAATATCTACTGGCTAATTTTAAACCTTGAGGCGATTCAAGTAATATCTTTTCAATGTGTTCTCTGTCAAAATTTTGAATGTTTGTTTTGGCTTTGAGTCCGTCAAAATTTTTACCCAATGAAGTCGCTGGTAAAGTGGAATAAAAACCAATAAATCCGTCACAATTATGAACTGAAATACGGTCAAGTATATTTGGCTCGTCTGTGTCTGACACAGATTTGCCAGTGTGTGCATAATGCTTGCAACTAACTAACCATTTGATTTTAGTTGTCCCCGAAACACCTACTCTTGTTTCTTGGATTATCAAATCCTTCTTTCCGTCTGCTCCTCTGTCTGGGTGTTGTAAAATTTCGTAGCCGAGAATTTCAAAAAAATCCCTTGAAAAAAGTTCAAAGGTGTCTTGAAGTCCGTCACCACCATTTGCTTGTGGTATTTCTTTGAAGTCTATAACCATTGTCTGTCTATGTTATTTCGTTTTAAGCTGACCGCTAACGTCCGGCGTATATGGAGGGTTGCGGCTGCTGCCCCAGATCTCCGTACAAAAACCGGACTTTAAACTTAGCGAA
>NZ_JACSPS010000008.1 GCF_014837035.1 Kaistella pullorum
AAAAAAATCCCCAATCAACTAAATGATTGAGGACTGTGTCCCGCCGAGGCGGATTAAAAAAAACTGGCGGCGACCTACTCTCCCGCTTTCGCAGTACCATCGGCGCTAGAGGGCTTAACTTCTGTGTTCGGAATGGGAACAGGTGAGCCCCTCTGCTAAAACCACCCTAAAGGCTGTTTTGTACAAAAGGATGTACAGTATATGTTATTTAAATAGAGAGTTTAGATCTTAGACCTTAGAAGTTAGATTAAATCTAAAGTCTAACATCTCATTTCTAACTTCCAGTTAAAAAATCGATAAAAACGTTCACAAAGAAAAAACCTTTACGCACGCTGTGGAGCGGTACCTTATTAGGCTATAAATCTACGGGTAATTAGTACTACTCGGCTATGACATTACTGTCTTTACACCTATAGCCTATCAACGTTGTCATCTCCAACGACCCTTAAAAGATGTCTCATCTTGAGGCAGGTTTCGCACTTATATGCTTTCAGTGCTTATCCTTACCAAACGTAGCTACTCAGCGGTGCACCTGGCGGTACAACTGATACACCAGAGGTTTGTTCAAATCGGTCCTCTCGTACTAGATTCAAGCCCTCTCAAACATCTAACGCCCGCAATAGATAGAGACCGAACTGTCTCACGACGTTCTGAACCCAGCTCGCGTGCCACTTTAATGGGCGAACAGCCCAACCCTTGGGACCTTCTCCAGCCCCAGGATGTGACGAGCCGACATCGAGGTGCCGAACCTCCCCGTCGATGTGAGCTCTTGGGGGAGACTAGCCTGTTATCCCCGGAGTACCTTTTATCCTATGAGCGATGGCCCTTCCATACGGAACCACCGGATCACTATGTCCTGCTTTCGCACCTGATCGACTTGTAGGTCTCACAGTCAAGCACCCTTATGCCATTACACTCTACGCACGGTTACCAAGCGTGCTGAGGGTACCTTTGAAAGCCTCCGTTACTCTTTTGGAGGCGACCACCCCAGTCAAACTACCCACCACGCAATGTCTCCCGAACAAGCCGGGATTAGGCTCCAAATAAACAAAGGGTGGTATTTCAACGTTGACTCCACAGACACTGGCGTGCCCGCTTCAAAGTCTCCCACCTATCCTACACATTGTTTATTCAAAGTCAATACGAAGTTATAGTAAAGGTTCACAGGGTCTTTTCGTCCCATTGCGGGTAATCGGCATCTTCACCGATACTACAATTTCACAGAGCTCATGGTTGAGACAGTGCCCAGATCGTTACACCATTCGTGCAGGTCGGAACTTACCCGACAAGGAATTTCGCTACCTTAGGACCGTTATAGTTACGGCCGCCGTTTACTGGGGCTTCAGTCAATTGCTTCGCATTGCTGCTAACAACCTTCCTTAACCTTCCAGCACCGGGCAGGTGTCAGACCCTATACTTCATCTTTCGATTTTGCAGAGTCCTGTGTTTTTGATAAACAGTCGCCTGGGCCTCTTCACTGCGGCCAGCCTTGCGGCTGGCGTCTCTTCTTCCGAAGTTACGAGACTATTTTGCCTAGTTCCTTAACCATGATTCACTCTAGCACCTTAGGATTCTCTCCTCGACTACCTGTGTCGGTTTTGGTACGGGTTGCTTCACTTCGGCTTTTCTTGGAAGCGAGTTCACTACAACAACTTCGCCCGAAGGCTAGGTCTTGACTATTCCGTCAGTCTCCAGTAGCTACGTCACTCCGTCCCCTTTTTAGTGTGAGCAAGTATGGGAATATTAACCCATTGTCCATCCACTTCCCCTTTCGGGTTCGCGTTAGGTCCCGACTAACCCTCAGCTGATTAGCATGGCTGAGGAAACCTTAGTCTTTCGGTGAGCGGGTTTCTCGCCCGCTTTATCGTTACTTATGCCTACATTTTCTTTTCTGTACGCTCCACCACACCTCACGATGTGGCTTCTGTGCAAACAGAATGCTCCCCTACCAGATATAACTCAAAAGTTATAAATCCATAGCTTCGGTACTATACTTATGCCCGATTATTATCCATGCCGAACCGCTCGACTAGTGAGCTGTTACGCACTCTTTAAATGAATGGCTGCTTCCAAGCCAACATCCTAGCTGTCAATGCAGTTCAACCGCGTTATTTCAACTTAGTATAGATTTGGGGACCTTAGCTGTTGGTCCGGGTTCTTTCCCTCTCGGACATGGACCTTAGCACCCATGCCCTCACTGCCGACGAACATTTATTAGCATTCGGAGTTTGTCAGGAATTGGTAGGATTTGACTCCCCCGCATCCAATCAGTAGCTCTACCTCTAATAAACTTAACATCGACGCTGCACCTAAATGCATTTCGGGGAGTACGAGCTATCTCCCAGTTTGATTGGCCTTTCACCCCTACCCACAAGTCATCCGAAGACTTTTCAACGTCAACCGGTTCGGTCCTCCACTTTGTGTTACCAAAGCTTCAACCTGCCCATGGGTAGATCACAAGGTTTCGCGTCTAATCCTACTAACTATGCGCCCTATTCAGACTCGCTTTCGCTCCGCCTCCGCACCTGAAGTGCTTAAGCTCGCTAGTAAAATTAACTCGTAGGCTCATTATGCAAAAGGCACGCCGTCACCCAACTTGTGGGCTCCGACCGCTTGTAGGCGTACGGTTTCAGGTTCTCTTTCACCCTTCTATTCGAAGTGCTTTTCACCTTTCCTTCACAGTACTTGTTCACTATCGGTCTTTCAGGAGTATTTAGCCTTGGAGGATGGTCCCCCCATATTCAGACAGGATTTCACGTGTCCCGCCCTACTCATTTATCACTTATGTATGCCTTTCATATACGGGGCTATCACCCTCTATGGCTGTTCTTTCCAGAACATTCTATTAAACATATAAAAGCTTTTGGGCTAATCCGCTTTCGCTCGCCACTACTTACGGAATCTCTTCGATTTCTTTTCCTCCGGGTACTTAGATGTTTCAGTTCTCCGGGTTTGCTCTCTAAATAAATTTAGAGTAATACATCTTCAATGTATTGGGTTGCCCCATTCGGACATCTCGGGATCAATTCGTGTGTGCCAATCCCCCGAGCTTTTCGCAGCTTACCACGTCCTTCTTCGCCTCTGAAAGCCTAGGCATCCGCCATACGCCCTTAACGATTTCTTTCCTAATAATAAAATTAGTCTAGTTTAGTTTTATCCAGCCAACGCAACCGCGCTGACCTTCTTATTTTTTAAACTCCGCACCCACAGGTGCTCGGTTTTTTCTTTGTGATGTTCTTACCGTTAATGTCAATGATCAATTTTCTTATTACTTCTTTAATAAACAGATATTGTTTTTGGCTCTATCCGTCACTTTTAAACTAAAGTGGTAATACGTGAATAATATAGGTCCCGATCCTATCAAACTTCTTAATTTCTTAAGCCGTTTCGCCTCCTAAGGGCATAATTCTTCAATCTTAATGTAAATATCTTCTGTTCTCGTCGCTTTTTAAGGCAACTTTGTGGAGAATAAGGGAGTCGAACCCTTGACCTCCTGCGTGCAAGGCAGGCGCTCTAGCCAGCTGAGCTAATTCCCCTCTAGGTCAGACTCGAGATTTTCAGATTTGAGATTTGAGACTTATAAATGGTCTCATTTCTCTCGTCTTTTTGTCTCCCGTCTTGTCATTAGTAGTCTCGGGCAGGCTCGAACTGCCGACCTCTACATTATCAGTGTAGCGCTCTAACCAGCTGAGCTACGAGACTGTCTTGTTAGACTTTTAGATTCAAGATGCTAGATACAAGACTTCTACTGTCTTGATTCTTGCCTCCTGGCTCTTGTATCTCCTCCCTAATACTAATTTCTAGTGGGTGTATTTTTAAATAATAACCAAAAGTAAAAACTAAAGCATCTTTTTCTTTAAGCAGATGCGTGATACATTTAAGTATCTTGTTTGTTTATTCTCGCCTAAACGACGAGACTCAAAAATGAGATGTTCCAGCCGCACCTTCCGGTACGGCTACCTTGTTACGACTTAGCCCTAGTTACTTGTTTTACCCTAGGCAGCTCCTTTTACGGTCACCGACTTCAGGTACCCCAAACTTCCATGGCTTGACGGGCGGTGTGTACAAGGCCCGGGAACGTATTCACCGCGCCATGGCTGATGCGCGATTACTAGCGATTCCAGCTTCATAGAGTCGAGTTGCAGACTCCAATCCGAACTGAGACCGGCTTTCGAGATTCGCATCCTATCGCTAGGTAGCTGCCCTCTGTACCGGCCATTGTATTACGTGTGTGGCCCAAGACGTAAGGGCCGTGATGATTTGACGTCATCCCCACCTTCCTCTCTACTTGCGTAGGCAGTCTCACTAGAGTCCCCAACTGAATGATGGCAACTAGTGACAGGGGTTGCGCTCGTTGCAGGACTTAACCTAACACCTCACGGCACGAGCTGACGACAACCATGCAGCACCTTGAAAAATGTCCGAAGAAGGGTCTGTTTCCAAACCTGTCATTTCCCATTTAAGTCTTGGTAAGGTTCCTCGCGTATCATCGAATTAAACCACATAATCCACCGCTTGTGCGGGCCCCCGTCAATTCCTTTGAGTTTCATTCTTGCGAACGTACTCCCCAGGTGGCTAACTTATCACTTTCGCTTGGTCTCTGAATCCGAAGATCCAAAAACGAGTTAGCATCGTTTACGGCGTGGACTACCAGGGTATCTAATCCTGTTCGCTACCCACGCTTTCGTCCATCAGCGTCAGTTAAATCTTAGTGACCTGCCTTCGCAATTGGTGTTCTAAGTAATATCTATGCATTTCACCGCTACACTACTTATTCCAGCCACTTCAAATTTACTCAAGACCTGCAGTATCAATGGCAGTTTCATAGTTAAGCTATGAGATTTCACCACTGACTTACAGGCCCGCCTACGGACCCTTTAAACCCAATAAATCCGGATAACGCTTGCACCCTCCGTATTACCGCGGCTGCTGGCACGGAGTTAGCCGGTGCTTATTCGTACAGTACCTTCAGCTACTCTCACGAGAGTAGGTTTATTCCTGTACAAAAGAAGTTTACAATCCATAGGACCGTCATCCTTCACGCGGGATGGCTGGATCAGGCTTTCACCCATTGTCCAATATTCCTCACTGCTGCCTCCCGTAGGAGTCTGGTCCGTGTCTCAGTACCAGTGTGGGGGATCTCCCTCTCAGGACCCCTAAAGATCACAGACTTGGTGAGCCGTTACCTCACCAACTATCTAATCTTGCGCGTGCCCATCTCTATCCACCGGAGTTTTCAATAATAATTGATGCCAATCATTATATTATGGGGTGTTAATCTTCCTTTCGAAAGGCTATTCCCCAGATAAAGGTAGGTTGCACACGTGTTACGCACCCGTACGCCGCTCTCAAAGTCCCGAAGGACTTCTACCGCTCGGCTTGCATGTGTTAGGCCTCCCGCTAGCGTTCATCCTGAGCCAGGATCAAACTCTCCATTGTATGTTTGTTTGCCCTTACTCAAAAAAAAGTTAATTGACGCTTTAGTTTTTCCTTACTTTTTGGTTGTTATTTGTATGTCAATGATCTCTATTCTTCTCGCTTTAACTCCGGTCGCATGCTTTATCTGTCATGCTGCTTCCGAATTGCGAGTGCAAAAGTATGAACTATTTTTTAACTGGCAAAATATTTTGGAGAAAATTTTAAAACTTTTTTTCGTAAGCTTTAACCCTCCGCTTTATGTTAACCTGTCCGTTCTGCTTCGCTCCCGTCTCTCTCGATTTGGGACTGCAAAGATACAACGTTTTTCTTTCCGGCAAAATGTTTTTTGATTTTTTTTAAACTCTTTAAAAGATTTTAAAATCTCAAATCTCACTCACCGTCTCAGTGCTCATCTCCGCTCCTGTCTTCTTTCGAATTGGGACTGCAAAAGTATAAACTATTTTTGAACTGACAAAATGTTTTTTGAAAAAAATTTAGAAACTTCTAAACCCTTATCTATCAACATTTTCGCCCTTAAAAATAATGCTCTTCTGCGCTCCCCCTTCTCTCGATTTGGGACTGCAAAGATAC
>NZ_JACSPS010000009.1 GCF_014837035.1 Kaistella pullorum
CTTCCGCCGGTCCAAAATCCGTTTTTGTAATTAATTCAGCATTGGAAATCCGTGCTTTTTCCGAGAGCATGACAACGCGTTCCGGCATTTCGTGATCACTAAGTCGCCCCGGTATTATTTTCCTCGCGCGTACGGGCGGTAACATCGTATATGGCGGATTGCGGAAGTCTGCTTTTGTATTAGAATTTTCGCTAAGTTTAAAGTACGGTTTTAGTAGGGAAATTTTGGGCAGTAGCCGCAACCCTCCATATACGCCGGACGTTACTGGCAAGCTTTCGCATGGCAACAAAACATCAATATGAAAACTAGCTATAGACTACAAATAACATTCGAAGAAAATTTAGAGAAATTCAATGCTTTAAGTTCAATATTTGAAGTTCAACCAATTAACTTTGAAGATAAAATTTATACAAGTTGGATTTATGAAAGTGAAGAAAATGGACACTATTTTGACTTTGTAAATTTCTTCATAGATTTAATTGAACTCAAAAATGGGGCACTACAAAAGTTGGGTATTGAGCGTAACAATATTTCGCTATGGTTGCTTTATGAATATGACCAGCAATGTAATATGGAATTTGATCCAACGAGATTAAAAAGAATTGCGGACAATGAAATTACACTTTGTATCTCTTGCTGGGAAAATAGTAAAGCCAGCCAGTAACATTGCATAATGACAATGCCTACTTTTTGCCTCGTCAGAGGCTACTCAAGTAAATCAAATTTGCGTTCTCTAAGAATATTTATCTTAAGTTTACGGCACTAGTCATTATGCGTGACCGTTACCGCCCATACTACCTTCCGCCGGTCCAAAATCCGTTTTTGTAATTAATTCAGCATTGGAAATCCGGGCTTTTTCCGAGAGCAGGACAACGGGTTCCGGCATTTCGTGATCACTAAGTCGCTCCGGTATTATGTTCCTCGCGCGTACGGGCGGTAACATCGTATATGGCGGATTGCGGAAGTCTGCTTTTGTATCAGAATTTTCGCTAAGTTTAAAGTGCGGTTTTTGTACGAAGATCTGGGGCAGCAGCCGCAACCCTCCATATACGCCGGACGTTGTGCGTCATTTATGAAAATTCGGATTCAAAACAATTGTCATCAGAAAATGAAATTAACTATATCAATATTTTTAGTGATTACCACAATTTCTTGCGGTGTTTGTTTTCCCTCAAATCTTGAATTCAAAAACATTACACTCTTTAATCCTGAAGTGTTGCGAAGTATTGACATAAATTCTGAATATCGCCAAACAAGTGCCTACGAAGCAACGCGCAACTTAAGTAAAGTTATTAATGAACCTCGGACACCGAGCAACATTATAATAAAATTTCAACCTAATGGTTTTATAACTGCAGATTTATGGTCTTTCAACAATAAAAATCAGCAAGGAATTATTTATTCAAAAAAAGGGAGTTTATTCATAGACAAGATTGGAGCAGACCAAGACAGGTGCAAATTCATTGAAACTTATAAAATTAGACTAGAGAAGAATAAAATTATACTTATTCAATATGGTGGTATAACAAATCAAAAGATGGTTTATGAATACAGTAAAGTTGAATAGTAAAACGCCGCACAACATGGTATTTCTATTAGCGGGGTCGAAGTTTACATCATAAAGATTTTCGGTAGTTATTCTTTATGTTATATTTACAAAAACCAGTTATAATAATCCCCGCCAACAGAAATACCCAACCGTTGGCAACAAGTGTAATAAGACCTCCGAACTATAAACAAACATAAGTGACATTGTAAAGCAATGGAGATTATAGAAAATAAAATTGTAGCTGGTACCGCCTTGTTTAGGAGCATATTTGCTTTTGATGGTGGCTATTCTATAAAAATTCCTGACTATCAACGACCTTACGTGTGGAATTCCGATAAGGTAGAAACCCTTATTAACGACTTGCAATACCACATCGAACATAATAGCGGGCAGCCATACTACATGGGAAGTATTTTGTTTTTTTGTCAAAATGGTGGTTACGAAATTATTGACGGTCAACAAAGGCTTACTTCACTGCTTATTTTAGACAAAATTGCCAACAACGGACAAAGTATTTTGGCAACACATACCGATAAAATTCAGTTCTTTTTCAATTCGCCCATTTCAAAGAAGAACATTGTAGATGTAAAAAACTTTGTGAATGACTATAAAACCGAATGGTTGCAGAATAATTGGAACACAGTTGTTTCCGATTTGGCTTTTTCGGTAATAATAACCAACCGGCAAGACGATGCTTTTTCGTTTTTCGAAACTCAAAACAACCGTGGTGTAAAATTGGGAGCAGCCGATTATCTGAAATCGTTTCACCTTCGTGAACTCAGTGAAGAAGAAGGTAAGCAAGTGGCTTTTGCAAAGCAATGGGATGCCAATAATACCAATCAGTTTTTAAACTATCTGTTCAATCAGATAATTTGGCGTGGTCGCTCGTGGAAAGGAAGCAATGTTTGGTACGAATCGCAAGACGATGTATTGCAGGAATTTCAAAAGAAAACCCGTGATCCAGAAATAAAGAATCAGGTTCAGATTTTCCCCACGGTAAAAAACAAAATAGCCCACGCTATTCGATACGATGAGAATAACGGCATTTTGCTCGACACTTCGCCCATAGCATTAAAATCGCACGCCATCAATTATCCTTTTGCCTTGCGACAACCCATAGAAAAAGGAATTGGGTTTTTTCTCTATTCCGAGCGATATGCGGCAATATATCATTTTCTGTTTCATACCGAACATTCACAAAAAAGCGAATTGTTTAAGTTCAGGGAATTTTATAAAGCCGTTTATATTAATAGCGGAATGTCGGAGTACTTGACATCATTATATCGCTTGTGTATGGTTTTGTATTACGACAAGTTTGAATCGAAACACATTGACAATTTTGCCAAACATCTCGATTATTATATTGGCGTGTATCGAGTTGAATTGAGCAGTATTTATGATAAAACTGCCATCCGAATTTTAAGAGATAAAAAGCAAAATTTGCTCGATATTATTTCGCAGGCTTTTATTCCCGAACAAGTGTTTGATTTTATAATGGAAAACACCAACGATACGGTATTCAGAGACGAAACCATTCCACTGGTAAAAGAAAATGGACAAATAATTTATACCGTAAGAAGTAACTACAAAAGAGCCTTGCTTAAATATTACAACAAAGAAGACCAAACAAGTTTAAAAGCATTAAAAGAGTGGATAAAGTTATGATTGAAGACTTAATAGTTACCCGCAATTTATCCATAAAGTCGGATTTGATTACATTGAAAGACGTAGTTGAAAACGAACGCTTTTATTCCATTCCGCTTTACCAAAGATTGTATGTATGGGGCGAAGACCAGGTTACTACTTTGCTCGAAGATTTGGAACGAGCCATCAAAACACCCGATAATTATTATTTCTTGGGTGGTACCATGATTATTAGCAATCAAAGTAAATACGACTTAATAGACGGGCAGCAGCGGTTCACCACTCTTTGGTTATTAAGTTACGAGTTGAAAAATGAGTTAGAAGCTTTTGCCTACGCTCATATTAATCAGGTTTATGTAAAAAGGCTTTCATTTGCCATCAGAGATTTTGCCAATCAATATTTTACCAATCCCGATAATTATTCTCAACTATCAAAAGAAGAAAAATTACAACTTGAAGGAATCACACAGGCACAAAAAACTATACAAACATTTTTAAATGCCGATGAAAGAGGAAACATCAATGAGTTTAAGCAAAAATTAACAAAATTTCTTTTTGAGAGAGTTGCTTTTATTGAAACCGAAATGCCAGCAGGAATTGACGAGAACCGACTTTTTGAGGTATTAAACAACAGGGGCGTTCAGCTTCAACACCATGAAATAATAAAATCGAAACTTATTCAATACATACCCGATGATGAAAAAAGAAAATACGGTCAGATTTGGGAAGCTTGTTCCATTATGGACAATTATATTGAAAAGAATATAAAAGATGTATGCGGTTTCAAATGGGGCGATATAACTCAAAAAGAAACAGAGGAAGATGTGGAAATTGGTTTGCCTTCCGACATTATGAATCGGATTGCCAAATCAACATCAGATTATGAAGACAAGCATTTAAGCGAAATACTTGGGTGGGACAAATATGATTTAAAAGAAGATAATGAAGAGTACGACTACGATTCGGGCAAAGTGAGAAGTATCATTAGTTTTCCAATGTTTCTGCAACATGCTTTAAGAATTTTTATTTTTAAAAACAAATACGAAGGGTTTACTACCGATAAAGTTGCAGAGGTCAACGAAAAGAAATTGATTGAAACATTTGAAAACCATTTTTATCCCTATTACCTCAGCGAAACCAAAGTAAAAGCCTTTATTGAATTACTATTGAAGCTTCGAATTAATTTCGACAAACACGTTATCAAGTGGATTGAAAAAGAAGCAAATCAGGAAATTCACCTGATTAAAAGGTTATATCAAAACAAAAAGGTACTGCAACGAAAAGAGCCATTAAGCAATGAAGGTTTTGCTCTTTTGCAAAGTATGCTTTATCACTCTCAACAGATAACCACTTTATATTGGCTTACTCCATTTTTATACAAAACTTTACAAGAAGACAATTCAGAGAATCTTTACAAATACCTTTTAAAACTCGACAACCTAATGTTTTGCTCTGAACTTTCAGAAGATTTGAGTTTAAGGAGCTGGAATTTGATTGAAAATGAATTGAATATTTTTAAAGCCAATATTGATGCCTTAAGAAAACCAAGTGGCACTGCTTTTTGGAGTTATTGGTTTTACAAAACAGACTTTATACTATGGTATTTAAGAGCAATTGAAAAAGGCGAAGATTGGAAAAATTACCGAATGACCAAGAAAAATTCTGTTGAGCATATTTTTCCACAAAACAGAAGAGAGTATGACGAAAACACACTTTGGGACGAGAACGAAACTCTCTCTGAGGATGAAAAAAAGAAACGTCTAGATGATTTTGGTAAT
Organism: Kaistella pullorum; assembly: GCF_014837035.1. Taxonomy (GTDB): domain Bacteria; phylum Bacteroidota; class Bacteroidia; order Flavobacteriales; family Weeksellaceae; genus Kaistella; species Kaistella rhinocerotis. The sequence goes on from NZ_JACSPS010000009.1 coordinate 4,972, forward strand.
TTGGTTTTATTGGCAGTTGGTATGAACTCTGAGTATTCCAATAAAAGTTTTGCCGAAAAACGCACATCATTTTTTGAAAAGAAGAGATTAGATTCATTGAAATCAGCTTTAATCTTTGAAAATCAAAAATGGAATTGGGATTTATGCGAACAACATAGAAATGAGATGATAGTTATATTTGAAGATTATTTTAAAAAAACAATGGAAAATCAGATGAATGAATGAACACCAGTTGCCAACAGGCGTTTGGCTCAATGGCGGGTGACGTGGTTAATTAAACATTCTACCTCGCATCAACTTTTGTGGTGTATTGACAGTTTAGTGCTCCGAAATCCGCCACTGCGCCAAGCGCCAAAACGTTACCGCCCATACTACCTTCCGCCGGTCCAAAATCCGTTTTTGTAATTAATTCAGCATTGGAAATCCGTGCT